>CAWIFT010000004.1:0-708266 GCA_963835455.1 uncultured Actinomycetes bacterium | reverse complement strand
ACCTTCCCGAAGACTGATCGGATCCGGGCGCTTCAGCGGGGCCGGAGCGCGCCGCGGATTCTGCGGGCCAGGACTCGCTGCTTCGCAGCCGTTGTGACGTCGATCCGTTCGAACTCGTCGCCGAACCGGGCGGCGTTCTGTCGCACTTCAGACAGAACGCGCCGCCGCCGATGATCGAGTGATGGCAACGGTGGCCTCCCTGCTGATGGCGTTCGGCCTCGCGATCGTCCCGTACAACTTCGGGTCGCATCGCTGGTCGTCGGAGTGGACCCGGACGATCAGAGGCGTCAGCCTGATGATGTTCGTGGTGTTCATGCCCTGGTACGTCGTCTCGGTCGGACTCGGTGCCGACGGTTGGCTCGTACCGGTCGCGATGGTGATGTTCTGCGCGGCCTACGGGATGGGACTCGGGCACCGGACCCGGTCACGGCGATAGCGCGTCCGCCCCGCCGACGACGAGCGTGAGATACGCGAACCCGAGAATGCCTCGGTACCCGCGCAACCAACCGTCGCGGTGCGCGTCGATCTCGGCGCGAACCTCGGCGGCCTCCGGGGCGTCCGGGTTCCGCACGAGCCAGCGTTCCCGACCGGCGCAGTAGCGCGACTCGAAGCTCTCCCACTCGCTCGGAGACGCGGTCGACAGCGCGAGAACCCGGTAGCCACATTGACGGCAGAGATCGACGAGGTCTGCGAGCGTCGTGAAATCGTCGCGCCCGGCGTCGAGTGCCGCGAGCGCGGCCGCGGTCGGCGACTGCTCCCAGATGCCCTCGCCCAACAGCAGGCGTCCTCCGGGCGCGAGCAACGGCCGAACGGCAGTCAGCGCCGCCCGCGTCCCGCCCCACGCGTGGCTCGCGCCGATCACGATCGCCACATCCGCGCGGTCGCACCATCCCGACACGTCGGCGCATTCGAGGCGAATTCGGTCGACCAGGTCGCGGGACTCGGCACTCCGGCGAGCGCGGGCGATCGAAACCGAATCGCGGTCGACGCCGACACCGAGCGCGGTGGGTTCCGCCTCGAGGGCGCTGAGCAAGAGTTCCGCCCAGCCGCAGCCGAGATCGACGATCGCCGCTCCCGTCAGCGGCCCGAGGCTCGCAATCAACTCGCCGGCGTGCGTCGACGTCAACGGCGCGTTGAATTCGAGATCTACGTAGCGGGCATCCGCGAGCGAATCCACGGAGTCAGCCGCGTCGAGTCCGCGTCTCGGGTCCGGGCATGCGCCATTTGAACACGCGACCTCCGCGGTCATCGCGACCACGTCCGGAACTACAAGGGCGTCTTAAGAATGTGTGACGCGTGAACATGCGGTGCGACGAAAGTGGAGGTTGTTGCTCGCGCGCCGAACTCGGGCCCGCTCACTATTTGCCGAGCCCGGTTTCCCTCGGCGATACTCCCTCTTCACAGTCACGGCACAGAACGGGTGGGGAACAGGATGTCGCGTAGGACTTTGTCTTTGGTCGCGGGTTTGTCCGCGCTGCTGGTCGGTGGGATCGCGCTGGTGCAGGGTGCTGCGTCGGCTTCCGCGGCTTCCACGACCGTGACGGCGTACAGCGCCACGATCACGATCCCGGTCCCGCCCGCGTCTTCGTACGCGGGCACCGGTGGCGGCGACGGCTGGGCCGTGGCCCTGAGCTCGACGGCCGTCTACAACGTCTTCCACCACAACTCGGTGTTGAACGTGGCCTGCCACCTGCAGAAGGACGCGTCGCCCTGTTGGTCGCCCGCGTTCAAGACCATCACCGACGGCTCGGGCAACAACTTCGCGACGCCGGGTCAGCCCGGGGTCTGGCTCGATCAGGCCAACGGCCACCTGTTCGTCTTCGCCACCCGCAGTTCGAACCAGACCGGCGGCGTCGTCTGCATGGACACGACCAAGTCCGGGGCGTTCTGCGGTTTCACTGCGCTGACTCCCACGGGCACGACGCCGGCGAACGGGCAGGGCTACAGCGGGATCACGAACCCGGTGACCGTCGGCTCGAAGACGTACGCGTTCAACAGTGTCAGCGGCTCGACCGCGACGGGCGCCAAGAACCGTCTGCTCTGCTTCGACCAGGTCACGCGGGCGGCCTGCGCCGGTCAGCCGTTCACCATCAAGATCGGGTCGGGCGCGGTCACGAGCCCGAGCACGCCGTCGCTGCCCATCGCCTCGGTCGGCAGCGAGATCATCGTGCCGGTCGGTGTCGGCAACAGCCCGATCCTCGCCTGCTACAACCCGACGGTCGCGGGCGGTAACTGCGCCGGAACCTGGCCGCGGAGCGCACCCTTTGGCTCCGTGACCAGCGGAGCTCCGTTCCCGATGCTCACCAAGGCGGGCGTCCCGAACGGCTTCTGTCTGCCCGACGGCACGGACGAGTGCTTCAGTCTTTCGGGGGCGTCGGTCGCCACCCCTCCGCACATGACCTCCGAGATCGCGGCGAGCTACTACTGGAACGGGACGGCCGTCGTGATCGGCCCGCGGGTCTACGTGCCCAGCGGCAACGGCAACCAGGTGGGTTGTTACGACTACAGCGCGTCGGCGGGTTGCGCCAACTTCCCGAAGACGTTCTCGAACCTGTACCTGCTCTACACCGTCAATCCCGACCCCTACCGCGGCGACTGCCTCTGGGTGAACGCGGACAGCGGGACCCAGATCCAGAACTTCGACGCCTTCAACCCGTCGCAGGCCTGCGGCCAGGGCCCCATCCGTGTCCTCGCGTCGAGCGTGGTCGTGGACACTCCGCAATGCACGCCCGCGACCTACACGAGCCTGCAGGTGACCGATCCTCCGCGCTCCAGCTACACCTCGGGACTCGTGCACTTCGCGGACAGTTCCGCCAACTCGATCCCCGGCATACCTGACATGACGCTCGACAAGACGGGCACGGCCAGTCTGGCGGGCCTGAAGCTGAACACCGCGAACGGGCTTCCGCAGTTCCTCATCACCCTCACGGGTGCGGGGTCCCGGCCGAAGTCGGTCACGGTGAAGCTCGTGTGGACGGCCACGTACGACCCGAACTGCATCAAGGCCGGCACCTTGGCCACGCCGATCACCACGCCGTCGACCACCACGCCGCCGACGACGGTCGCCGCAGCCGCGGTGACGACCACCACGGTTGCACCGGCGGCGGAGCTCCCGCGTACCGGCAGCAGCAGTGGTCCGGCCGCCCTGGTCGGGTTCGCCGCGTTGGTCTCCGGCGGCGCGCTGCTCGGGTTCTCGCGGAGGCGCCGGCCACACTCGGCGTGACCGACGCGGCCGTGCGAGACTCACGGCATGACCGCAACGATCGGGCCGTGCATCTCCGCTGACTCGCACGTCACGGAACCGCCGGGAACCTATATCGATCGCATCGATCCTGCGTACCGTGATCGGGCGCCGCGCCTGCACCACCACGACGTGCTCGGCGACGTGATGTTGATCGACAACGGCAAGAGCCTCGTGCCGTTCTGGTTGGTCGCGGCGGCCGGCCGACCCACGGACGAGGTGCGTCTCGACAGCGGCAAGACGTTCGACGAGTTGTGGCCCGGCGGTTGGGATCCGGTCGCCCGTCTCGCCGATCAGGACACCGACGGCGTCGTCGCGGAGATCATCTACCCGAGCGTCGGCATGTTGCTCTGCAACCACCCCGACGCCGAGTACCAGCGCGCGTGCTTCAACGCGTACAACCTCTGGCTGGCCGAGTTCTGCGCCACCGCGCCGGAACGCCTCATCGGCCTCGGCCAGACCGCGTTGGTCACCCCCGAAGACGGCATCCGCGATCTCGAGTCGATCAAAGCGCTCGGCCTCAAGGGTGTGATGCTTCCCGGCATCCCGCCCGAGAAGGACTACGACGACCCGATGTACGACGAGCTGTGGGACGCGATCGTCGATCTCGGACTGCCGCCGTCGTTCCACATCCTCACGAGCAAGAGCGACACGCCCGGCGCAGACCACGTGCGCGGCCCGAAGCTCAACAGCTTCATGAGCATCGTGCGCGGCAACCAGGACATCATCGGCACGCTGATCTTCGGTGCGGTGTTCGAACGTCACCCCGACCTCGAGGTCGTGTGTGTCGAAGCCGACGCCGGTTGGGCGCCGCACTGGATGTACCGGGCCGACCACGGCTACGACCGCCATCGCAACTGGTTGACCGCCGGTGAGCTCACCCGCCGTCCGAGCGAGTGGTTCGCCGGCAACGTGTACCTCACGTTCCAGGACGACTGGGTCGCGTTCCGTACCGCGCACCTCATGAACACCGACCGCCTGATGTGGGCCAACGACTTCCCGCACAGCGACGCCACCTGGCCGAACAGTCAGGCGCTCC
Source organism: uncultured Actinomycetes bacterium (assembly GCA_963835455.1). Classification (GTDB taxonomy): domain Bacteria; phylum Actinomycetota; class Acidimicrobiia; order IMCC26256; family PALSA-610; genus PALSA-610. The sequence goes on along the minus strand of CAWIFT010000004.1, from coordinate 703,986 downwards.
TGGCCGAGCACGCGCTGCAGCTCGACGAGCGCTCGCGCCGCCGCATCCTGCACGACAACGTCGCCGAGTTATACGGCCTCACCGTCTGAACGGCGTTCCTAGGATCGGACGCGTATGCGCGTCCTGATCGACACCACACCCCTGCGGGTGTCGCGCGACTTCCGTCGCCTCTGGATCGGTCAGGCGGTGTCGTTCCTGGGCAGCACGATGACGGCGGCCGCGTTGCCGTATCAGGTGTTCCACCAGACGCACTCCTCGCTCGCGGTCGGTTTGCTCGGCGTTGCCCAGCTCGGTCCGCTGCTCGTGCTCTCCATCATCGGGGGCGCGCTCGCCGACAGCATCGACAAACGGGTGCTGCTCATCGGCGTGACGTTCGCGGCGATGGCGTGTTCGATCGGGCTCGCCGTCAACGCGTCGCTCGATCAGCCGCAGCTCTGGCTGCTGTACGTGTTGGGTGCCGCGTCCAGCTGGCGTCGTTGCCGTCACCTTCCCCGTGCTGCGGTCGCTCCTGCCGCTTTTGCTCGAGGAGTCGCTGCGTCCCGCCGCATTCGCCTTGCAGTCGACCTACGGATCGTTCGGGATGATGGCCGGTCCGGCAGTCGGGGGTGTGCTGATCGCGACCGTCGGCCTGACGAGCACCTACTGCGTCGACGTCGCGACGTACGCGCTCGCGCTCATCGCCTTCGTCGGGATCGCGTCGTCACCACCGATCGGCGACGGAAGCCGCGCGTCGGTCGCGTCGATCCTTCACGGGTTGCGGTTCCTGCGCGGCCAGCCGGTGATCATGAGCGTGTTCGGTATCGACATGCTCGCCATGATCTTCGGCATGCCCCGCGCGCTGTTTCCGGCGCTGGCCGAGCGGCTCGGCGGAGGCGCCACCCTCTACGGCTTGTTGTTGTCGTCGGTCGCCGCGGGGGCGTTCATCGCGTCCATCACGAGCGGTTGGACGGGTCGGGTGCGCCGGCAGGGACGGGCGGTGCTCTGGGCAGTCGTGGTGTGGGGTGGGGCGATCGCGGTCGTCGGCCTGACCATGAACCCCGCCACCGCGTTGGTGTTCCTCGCGATCGCGGGCGCGGCCGACATGATCTCCGGTGTCTACCGGTCGTCGATCGCGGCCGACGTGACGCCGGACGACCTGCGTGGCCGTATCAGCGGCGTCGAGATCGCGGTGTATGCCGGCGGACCGCAGCTGGGCGACATCGAGGCCGGCGTCGTCGGCGGGCTGGTCAGCGTCCCGTTCGCGATCGTCTCCGGTGGCCTCGCGTGCATTGCCGCCGCGGGCGTGTTCGCGGTGAAGGTCAAGAGCTTCTCGGGGTACACGGCCGCGAGCGTCCGGGCCGAGTAGCGCCGCCCCGCGCTACTCCGGCCGCAGTTCGGCGCGGCGGAATTGTGCGAGCGAGAGCAGCACGAAGCCCATGATCCGGTCGCGATCCGACTCGCGGATCAGGACGAACTCGATGCGCGTCAGCGGCTTCCCGATCGTCGGCAGCGCCTCGCGCGGAAGGACCCGACCGACCACCACGAACGGTGCGTCCTCGTCGAGCGAGAACGACATCGCGACGGTGGAACCCGCGGCCGGGGTGAGATCGGTGAGTATCGAGCATCCGCCGCCACCGAGATCGCGCACTTCGGCCTCGAACGCCGTCCAGGTGTTCGACTTGGCGTCGAGCACCGTGCAGCTCAACGGGACGTGATGCAACACCCGTGCGTACGCGCGCCGTTGCACTGCGGAGTTGCTGTCGGGCGCGCCGATCACGAGCCGCGTCTCGCCGCTGCGTACGACCGGGACGTGGATCAGGTAGACGCTGAAGCGCCCGAGGCACGTGAGGTGCACCCGGTCGAGCCCGTTCCACTCCTTCGGGAGGTGCTCGTCGTCGCCCGCCGCGAGCGTGATATGCCCGTCTTGGACGAGATCGACGACCATCCGCCAGGGCGGTTCGTCGGGCCCGGCCGCGACGAGCACGGGCTGGCCGACCTCGAGCAGCGGCGTTGTCACGTCCTTCTCATCGGCACCATCGGTTCGACCCCACACCCCCAGGGGGTAGCCTTGACGGGTTCCGGAGGACTTCAGATGGCTGACCCGCCCAGTTCCTCATGCCCCGCTCCTCGCGTCGCATCGGCGCGCGCTTCGTCGCGTTCGTTCGCGCGGACATCTCCGGAGTCCGGGCGGGATTCTTCGCGCTCCTGATCTCCTCGGGCGGCGACCTCGTCACCGGCGTCACGTTCGCCACGATCAGTAACACCCTCAATCTGCTCCCCGGCCTCGTCGTGCTGGTGCCGGCCGCGATCGGCATGCGGGGCAACGTGTTCGGGGCGCTCGGCAGCCGCATGGGCACGCTGATCCACACCGGAACCTTCCGGGTGTCGCGCCGCATCGACACGCAGGTCGGTCAGAACATGTCGGCCGCGATCCTGTCGTCGCTGTCGACCGCGGCGCTGCTCGCCGTGCTGGCGAAGTTGCTGTGCGAGATGCTGGTCAACGGCCCTTCGATCTCGATCGTCGACTTCATGGTGGTGTCGGTGATCGGCGCGATCCTCTCGTCGATCGTCGTGCTGGTGCTGACGGTGATGGTCGCCGCGTTCTGCGCGCGGCGCGATCTCGATCTCGACAACGTCGCCGCGCCGATCGTCACCGCCGCGGGCGACATGGTGACGCTGCCCAGCCTGTTCCTCGCCACCTACCTGCTCGGGTTCCAGTTCGTGACGCCGGTGATCGCAATCGCCTGCCTGGTGATCGGCGTCGGCGCGGCCGCAGTGGGTATCGGGGCCAAGGCCCTCCCGATCATGCGCCGCATCGTGATCGAGTCGCTGCCGATCCTCGCGCTCGCGGGGGTCGTCGACCTCCTGGCCGGCATCACGATCCAGAACCGCTTCGAGTCCCTCCTGAAGTACCCCGCGCTGCTCGTCATGGTCCCCGCGTTCCTGGAGGACTCCGGGTCTCTCGGTTCGATCCTGTCCGCGCGGGTGTCGACCAAGCTCCACCTGGGCACGCTCGGTGAGACGGGCGGGTCGTGGCGCGCGGCGATCGACGACGTGATGCTCGTGTACGTCTACGCCATTCCGGTGTTCGTGTTCCTGGGCCTGACGTCGACGGTGGTCGCCAACGTGCTCAACAAGGCGAGCCCGGGCATCGTCGACATGCTGGGCGTGAGCCTGATCGCCGGCTTCCTGGCGACGACCGCGGCCGTGATCGTCGGGTTCTACTCCGCGGTCGCGACCTATCGGTTCGGCCTCGACCCGGACAACCACGGCATTCCCATCGTCACCTCGAGCCTCGACTTCCTGGGGGCGCTGTCGCTTATCCTGGCGATCGTGCTCCTGGGCCTGACCTGATCACGCAGGAGCACGGATTCCCATGGAAGAACGACCACGAAATCTGAAGGCCATGTTGTCGGAGGCGAAGGACACCTCCGAGCTCATGGTCGACCTCGGGTACGCGTCGCTGTTCTTCGGCGACACGCGCATGGCCGACGAGGTCCACGAGCTCGAGGAGCGTCTCACCGAGCTCGTGCACGAGATGCGAGAGGTGTGCGTGCTCGCGGCGCGCTCCAAGCGCGAAGCCGAACAGATGTCGAGTGTGTTGCACGTCGTGTCCGCGATCGAACGCATGGGGAATGCCGCCGTCGACATCGCGCGCGTGGTCACGCACCGCCTCGGCATCCCCGCGTCGCTCGTCGCGGATCTCGCGGGAGCCGAAGAGGTGTCGCACCGTGTGCGCGTGCGGGCCGACTCCGCGCTCGCCAACCGGTCACTCGACGACGTCGAGCTGCCGGTCGAGGTGAGCATGCGCGTGGTCGCGATCCGGCGCGGCCGCGAGTGGCTGATCGATCCCGACGGCGACGAGCACCTTCTGCCCGACGACGTGCTGATCCTGCGCGGCGCGCGCGAGGGCATCGGCGAGGTGCGCGAGCTCGCGGGTGCGCCGGTTTGGCGCACGGCCGGCGTCGACGAGGACCCGGCCATCTCCGACCTCGATCGCGCGGTCGACGTGCTCGTCGAGATGAAGAACGTGTCCGAGGCCGCGGTCGGCCTCGCCTACAGCGCGCTGCTCCTGAACGACCAGGGCCTCGCGTCGCAGGTGACCCAGCTCGAGGACCGCCTCGACGAGATGCGAGAGCAGCTCGAGCTGTGGGTGCTGCGCGCCGGCGCCGAGACCGTCGACCCGTCGGGTCTGCGCGGGCTCCTGCACCTCGGCGCGGCGTCGGAGGAAGTGGGCGACGCCGCGCAGCAGCTCGTGTGGCTCGTCGAGCAGGAAGAGGAGATGCACCCCGTCCTGGCGGTCGCGCTCGGTGAGGCCGACGAGGTGTTCGTGCAGTACCCGATCGCGCCCGGCAGTGCGCTCGACGGCTCGATCGTCGTCGGGACGCAGATCGGTGACGACACGGGATTCCACCTCTCGCGATCCGCCGCGAAGGCCGGTACTTCTACCGGCCCCGCCGGATCACCCTCGCGGCCGGCGACGAGATCCTCGCCACCGGACCGTGGGAGGGCCGCGCCGTGCTCGCGGAGCAGTGCGGATTCCGTCTCGTCGAAGACGACGACACCGGATCGATCGAGCTCGTGCCCGCGCACGAACCCGTCCGCTAGGCGGACACCACCACCAACAGTTGTCGGAGTTTTCCGCGCATAGCGCCGGAATCTCCGACAACTGTTGGTGGAGTTTTGGCTACGCGACCGCCAGGCAGACCACGACGGCGGCCATGCCGATGACGACGGCGGCCGGCGATACCGAGCTCGGGGTGCCCGGTCTTGCGCGACTGCAACATCGCCTCGGCCGCGAGCAGACCGCCGATCGCGCCGCCGATGTGCGCGGCGATCGAGATCCCCGGCGTGAAGTAGTCGAACACGAGGTTGATGATCAGGAGCGGACCGAAGCCGGTGTCCCAGAAGCGCATGCCCTGGCGCCACATCACGAGCGTGGCCGCGGCGGCCAGACCGAACACGCCGCCCGACGCACCGCCGGTCAGTGCGAGCGGCGACACGATCAGCGCGGCCGCCGAACCCGCGGCGACCGACACGACGTACAGCAGCGTGAACCGCAACGGACCGGCACCGGGCTCGAGGATCTGGCCGATGATCCACAACAACAGCATGTTGAAGAAGAGGTGGATGAACCCGTAGTGGACGAAGGAGGAGGTGAAGATCCGCCACCACTCGCCCTGGTGCACGAGCGGTCCGAAGAGCACGAACCGAGCCGACGTGCGGCCGGTGCCGTCGACTCGGGAGTCGCTCAGCGCGAAGACCACGAAGGCGATGACGTTGATCCCGACGATCGCCTTCGTCGCGATGAGGTTCTGACCGCGCACCAGCACGCCGACCCGTTGGCCGGTCGTCGGCGCGGCGGCTTTGACGCAGTCGACGCAATGCGAGCCGACGGACGCCTCCCGCAGGCACTCCGGGCACGCCGGGCGCCCGCACCGGGTGCAGCGGCGGCCGGTCTCCCGATCGGGATGCCGGTAGCACGTGACCGGCGGTTCCTGCGTCATAGCCGTGTCACGGTATCGGCTCGTGGCCTGTGCAGCAGGCGCGCCGGGATGACAGCGGATCGGTAGCGTTTGTCGATGAGCGACACCGGGATCGCGGGTGCCGCCTCGACCACCGGACCCGAGGGGCTCCGCGCGGACGAGGTCGCGCAGCGGGTGCGGGCCGGGCAGGTCAACGTCGCCGACGACCGCACGAGCCGGAAATTCTCCGAGATCCTGCGGGCCAACGTCTTCACCCGGTTCAACGCGATCCTCGGCACGGCGTTCGTGCTCATCCTCGTGTTCGGCGAGGGCCAGGACGGCCTGTTCGGGATCGTCTTGTTGTTCAACGTCCTCATCGGGGTCGTCCAGGAGTACCGGGCCAAGCGGACCCTCGACCGGCTCGCCGTGCTCAACGCGCCGCGAGCGCGCGTCGTGCGCGACGGTGAGGTGCGCGAAATCGATGTGACGGAGGTCGTGCTCGGCGATCTCTGCGATCTGCGCGCCGGCGACCAGGTCGTGGCGGACGGGATCGTGCAGTCGGTCGACGGGCTCGAGCTCGACGAGTCGATGCTGACCGGCGAATCCGACCCGGTGACCAAGGACGAGGGCGCCGAGGTGTTGTCGGGGAGCATTGCGGTCGCGGGCCGCGGTCGGTTCCAGGCGACGGCGATCGGGGCGGACGCGTACGCCCGCCGGCTCGCGACCGAGGCCCGGCGCTTCACGCTGACGCGCTCGGAGCTGATGGACGGCATCGATTCGATCCTGCGGTTCGTGCAGTGGGCGCTGCTGCCGACCGCGGTGCTCCTCGCGTTCAGTCAGTTCCACGTGCAGGAGTCGAACCGGGCCGCGATCGCGGGAGTGGTCGCCGGGATCGTTGCGATGGTGCCGGAGGGGCTCGTGCTGTTGACGAGCCTCGCGTTCGGTGTGGCGGCCGTCGCCCTCGCGCGCCGACAGGTGTTGATCCAGGAGCTACCGGCGGTCGAGGGGTTGGCGCGGGTCGATGTCATCCTGCTCGACAAGACCGGAACGCTTGACCGAGGGCGCGATCCGGTTCCAACGGATGCACGAGCTCGCGCCCGGCGATCCCGTCTCCGACGCGCTCGGCGCGCTCGCGGCCGACGACAATCGCAACGCGACCATGAACGCCGTGTGCGAGGCGTTCCCCGCCCCCGACGGTTGGGAACGGACCGCGGCGACGCCGTTCTCGTCCGGCCGGAAGTGGAGCGCGGCGACGTTCGGCGACCACGGCACCTGGGTGATCGGCGCGCCCGAGATGGTGTGGGTCGGTCGCGACCCGTCGGATCCGGTGCGCGCGGAGGCCGATCGGCTCGCGGCCGGAGGCCAGCGCGTGTTGTTGCTCGCGAACACCGATGCCGCGCTCGTCGACGAGAACCTGCCCGACGGGCTCGCCGCCTCCGCACTCCTCCTGTTCGACGAGCAGATTCGTTCCGACGCGGCCGAGACGCTGCAGTATTTCGCCGACCAGGGCGTGCGGTGCATGGTGATCTCGGGCGACAACCCGCGCACGGTGGGCGCGATCGCGGGCCAGGTCGGCGTGCCGGGCGCCGACCGCGCCTTCGATGCGCGGGAGCTCCCGGACGATCCCGACGAGCTGGGCGCGGTGCTCGAAGACCACTCCGTCTTCGGACGGGTGTCACCGCAGCAGAAGCGCGCGATCGTCGGCGCATTGCAGCGCCGCCAACACGTCGTGGCCATGACCGGCGACGGGGTGAACGACGCGCTCGCGCTCAAGGACGCCGACATCGGCATCGCGATGGGGAGCGGCGCGCCCGCCACGCGCGCCGTCGCCCAGGTCGTGCTGCTCGACGGTCGGTTCGCGAGCATGCCGAGCGTCGTCGCCGAGGGCCGGCGCGTCATCGCGAACGTGGAGCGAGTCGCGAACCTCTTCGTCACCAAGACCGTGTACGCGATGATCCTCGCGGTCGTGGTCGGCATCGCGCGCTGGCCGTATCCGTTCCTGCCCCGGCACCTCACGATCGTCAGCAGCCTGACCATCGGCATCCCCGCGTTCTTCCTCGCGCTCGCGCCGAACCCGCGCCGCTATGTGCCCGGCTTCGTGCGGCGCGTGATGTTCTTCGCGGGTCCCGCAGGAGTGGTCGCGGCCACCGCGACGTTCGCGTCGTTCGCGATCGCGCACCACTACGACATCGATGTCTCGCAGACCGCCGCAACGATCACGCTGCTCATCATCGGTCTTTGGGTGTTGAACCTGCAGGCGCGTCCGATCACGCCCGAACGCGCGCTGCTCTTCGGTTCGATGGTCGGCGCATTCGTGTTGATCCTCGGGGTGCCGGCGCTGCGGAGCTGGTTCGCGTTGGAGCTCCCGGCCGGCGCGGCGATGTGGGGTGCGCTGATCTGCGCGGCGGCCGGCGGTTTCGTGCTCGAAGTCGGTTGGCAGATCCGCCAGATGCGGTTACCGCCCGAGCTGCGCACCACGCGCTGGGCCTGGCACGGCGCGCCCGACGCGAGCGCGGCGGCCGAGTAATCGGATTCCTGCTCGGTCAGTCGGAGGGTGGGGCGGAGTCTTGATCGGCGGCGTACGCGTCGGCGCAACGTTCGCGCTGCGGGCACCCGTCACACGCGGTGGGCCGCACGCGCCGGACGAATCCGAGCTCGGCGTGCCAACACCGGTTGCAGCTGCCGCAGAGGAAGTGCACCTCCTCGGCGTCGATCGCGACGACCGGTCGGAGTTGCCAGCTGTTGCATGCGGGGCAGTGGTCGAGCGGGCGCCGGATGATCGCCGGTTCCGGGCTCGGGGCGGACTCGAACGAGGTGTTCCCCATCGATGTGGTCATACGTACCCCCTCGGCCGGATTTGGCAGCCTCGGCTCGATTTCGACCGAGAATACGCATGTTGGGGGCGTTTTGGGGGCATTTGCGTCAGCAGGTCAGCGTCCCCGGGTCGGGGCGGGCGATCGGGTCGACCGGCGGGGTGCCGGGTGACGTCTGGGCGTTTCCGTCGCTCGAAGGGTGCCCGAAGTCCTGGGTCAGGAACATCGACCCGTCCGCGGCGCAGAACACGCCGACGCCGACCCGGGTGAACCCGGGCGCGAGGATGTTCGCCCGGTGTCCGTCCGAGTGCATCCAGGCGTTGTGGAGCGAGCCGTCGAGCGTGCCGCGGCTGCCGGCCGCGATGTTCTCGCCGACGAAGTTGTACGGGCCGAGCAGGTTGCCGATCGTGCTGTGCCGGAAGCCGTTGGCGCCCATGTTCGCGCTCCACGACGCCGCGTAGCTCGCGAGTGACGGGTCCCACGTCAACAGCGGGAGATGCCGCGCCGCGCGCTCGTCGTTGAGCCGGGTGAAGAGGTCGGAGGCGATGAGGCTCGTCTTGGTCGTGCCCGTCGGGTTGCACTTCGGTGCAGCCGACGACGGTGAGAACGCGTAGGTCCGCGCGTCGGCGAACGCGATCCAGTAACCCAGCGCGCCTTTCGACATCGCGACCGCGATCGCAGGTGCGCCCGGGCAGGCGTGCACCGCCGAGCCGTAGAACGGGCTCGCGGCGCCGAAGCGGAAGAGCCCACCGTCGGCCGCGACCATCGTGTAGCCACCGCCGTTCGGTGCGGCGGCCATGCCGGTGATCGGGCGATTCAGATGGATCCCGCCGGTCGAGCCGTAGAACGGTGCGTTGAACGCGAAGACCCCACCGTCGCTCGCGACGAGCCAGTAGCCCCTGCCGTCCGGGGTGGCCGACATTCCGACGATCGGTTGGTTGAGCCGAATGGCGCCGGTCGAGCCGTGATACGGGGCGTTGAACGAGAAGATGCCGCCGTCGCTGGCGACGAGCCAGTAGCCCCGGCCGTCGGGCGTCGCGGCCATTCCCACGATCGGGAGGTTCAAGGGGTGACCCGCCATCGATCCGTGGAAGGCGGCGTCGCCGAAGTTGAAGACGGCGCCGCGGCGATCGGTCAGCCAGTAGCCGTGGCCGGTGCGCGTCGGCGCGATCGCGACGATCGAGTCGTGGGCGGCGTGCGTGGCCGAACCGTAGAACTGCGCGTCGCCGGCAGTGAGGACACCGCCGTCGGCGCCGGCGCGCCAGTAGCCCTTGCCGCTCGGGGTCGCGGCCAGGCCGATGATCGGTGCGGCCAGGGCGGTGACGGCGGACTGGACCGACACGTGCGCGGCCGTTGCCGCGTGCGCGCCGGGGGAGTTGGTGGAAATCGCTCCGGCGAAGATCGCGAGCGCGACAGCAGTGGCTCGCGCGCGTCGCCGCGCGCCGCTTCGACCTCGTTCCATGAGGATCTCCCCGTACCGCCGCCCGTTCACCGTCCACGAGTAGTTCGGCAAGTTCGAGGGCTGAATTGAGGGGGATCGGACGCTTCGCCCTACCCGGATGTACCGGTTTCGGGCGTACCTCCCACTTCCTCCTACTTCTTGGCAGTGGTGGGGGAGGTCGACGCGGGCGGTTGTCGTCGTGGTCGGCGGCTTGATCGTGGTCGTCGTCGTAGTGGCGGGCGTGGCGCCGACCAGGACCGTGTTCGGCAGCATCGGGTAGTGCACGCGGTAGTGCTGCACGATCGGCGGGTGCCCGGGTTGGGTGAGGACGCGATCGAACTGCACGTCGTAGCCGGTTTCGCCGGTCACCGTGGTCAGGTGTTCACCCGCGGCCAGCGTGGCGCACCTGTTGTTCGGGTCGTCGGTCGGCTTCGTCGCCGGACAGTCGACGAGCCGGTCGGTGATGGGCTCGGTGTGCAGGGTCTGGCGGTTCGCCTCGGTCGCGATGCGGCCATCGGTGTTGCCGTAGAACGTCACGGTGACCGATGTCGCGCTGTAGTACGCGTGGATGAGCACACCGTGCTTCGTGTCGTTGCGGAACTTCAGGTCGACGTACGGGTACACGATCGTCGCTTCCCGCCCGAGCGGATAGCGCGTGATGTAGAAGTGGTGCGGCGAATGACTCACGTCGACGTAGCCGCCGAAGAACACCGCGTTGTACAGCGTGGTGGTCAGCTGGCTGATGCCACCGCCGTAGTCCTCCCCGAATCCGTCCTCGACGAGGATCGGCGCCTTCACGTATCCCTTCTCCGGGGTGCGCGGTCCGAGCTTGTCGTTGAGGGAGAACGTCTGGCCGGGCAAGACGATGGTGTTGTTGAGCACGTCGGCAGCGCGGTGGATGTTCAGCACGCGCGCCTGGCCCGCGGCGTGGTACGTCGTGAACGACGAAACCTGGTGCGTGATGCCGAGCGCCTGCGCCCACTTCGTGTCGTGCGCGGGATGCTCGCTGCGGATCGTCGCCGTGATGGTGCGGTTGCCGTTCAGGATGGCGGCACCGATCGCGGCGGTGTCCAGCTGATGGCCGTCCCGCGACGGCACGACCGTGACGGCGTCGGGATTGCTCAGATCGAAGGTCGCGTCGAGGGGCGCGACCTCGACCGCGGCGAACGTGGGGCCGAGTACGAGGCGAAGCTTGTCGGCCGCGATCGTGAGGTCGAGCTGGTTCCCGTTGATACGCGTTCCCAGCGTCGGTGCGATCTGCGCGCCGGTCAGCGTCACCCGCGTCGGTCCGGCGATCACGGTGTACGTACCGGTCAGCAGGGCCCGCGCCCGCGCCGCGGCCGCGTCGACCGCGGCGCGGTCGACGCTCGGCTCGACGTCGCCGAGCGGGAGCTGCACGTCGTGGCGCGTCCCGCTGCTCAGGAGCGTTCGCATCCGCGCTTCCGCCTCGGCGCGGAGCAGTCCGTGACCCGCCTGCGGCTCGACGGCGACGACGGTTGTGCCGTTGAACTTCAGATCGCCTTCGACCAGACCCGACCGGACGGCGTTGGCCCATCCGTCGAACAGGCCCTCGAAGCGCGCGGTGTCGTAGTGCACGACGAGCGGCACCACTTCGGGACGGAACCGCCGCAGCACGGTGTCCGTCACCATTCCGAGTGGGTTGTGCGTGCGGCCCGCGTCGCGTGCGTTGCGGATCGTCGCGTCGCGGTCGACGGTGAAGCCGATCACGTTCGGCGCGAAGATGAAGGTCTTGTCGCCGGCCCGCACGTGTACGGCGGTGGTCTCGAGCTGCGCGCTCGAGCGCGTCGATCGACGCGAGCGCGGCGGAGTCCTTCTTGCCGCTCACTTGGGTGCCGTCGATGCGGACGCCGGGAAGGACCGAACCGGAGTACATGACGTGTTCGGCGACCGACGCGAGCACGAACAACGCGACGATCCCGAGCACGACCCCACCGGCGAGCACGAGCACCCGTCGGCTTTGCGAGCCAACGATCGGTGCTGCCTTCGCCATCGGCGGCAGGCTACCGAAGGGGGAAGAATAGAAGGATGCGCGCGGATCTTCGCAGTCGGCTCATCGCGCTCGGTGCCGCGCGACGACGACATCGCGCGCGCCGAGGCGCAGGGTTGGCTCCCGTTGCTCGCGTTCGAGCGGCTGCTGTTGCCGGGGGCCCGGAAGTACGACCTCGCCGCGCTCGCGGCCGAGATCGGGATCAACGAGGACCTGGCGAAACGGTTGTGGCGAGCCGTGGGCTTCCCCGACGTCCCGCCCGAGCTCGCGGCCTTCACCGATCGCGATGTCGACGCGGCGCGTCTTGCGTTCCGCCAGGCGCCGACCGGCGATGTCGAACACGGAACGTTGCTGCGGCAGATCCGGGTGATCAGTGGGTCGCTGGCGCGGGTCGCGGCGGTGGAAGCGGTCGGTTTCGTCGATTCGCTTGCCGAATTCCAGGCGTCGGGCATGTCCGACGAAGAGATCGCGCTCGCGGTGCTCGACGACGCGCGCCTCGCGGACGTCGGCGTGCTGATCGACTACGTGCACCGCCTGCAATTGCGCGCCGCGGTGTGGCGCCGGGCGGTGCTGGTCGCGGAACCGGACGTGGCGGTGGCGGTCGGATTTGCCGATCTTGCCGGGTACACGCGGTTGAGCGCCGCGCTCGACGCGGCGGAGCTCTCCGATCTCGTCGGTCGCTGGGAGGCGATCTCGTACGACACGATCGCGGCGAACGGCGCGCGGGTGGTGAAGACGATCGGCGATGAGGTGATGTACGTCGGCCTCACCCTCGAGGCCGTCGCGGCGTCGCTCGCACTCCGCGACGCCGCGGCCGCCGAGGGCCTCCCGCCGCTGCGCGTCGGGCTCGCGGCCGGGCCGGTGATCGCACGCGACGGCGACTACTTCGGGCCGGTCGTCAACCTCGCGAGTCGCCTCACCGAGCTGGCCGCCCCGGGCGAGATGTTGGTCCCGGCGGCGCTGCGGGACGAAGTGCAACCGGGGTCCGGGAGCGACGTTCGCTTCGTGCCCCGGGGCACGCAAACCGTGCGCAGCATCGGCTCGGTGGAGGTCTATGCGCTCGAACGCAGCGGGTAGCGTTCTGCGGGTGACCGAGGAACGACTGAGCCTGCTGCAAGTCCACGCCCACCCCGACGACGAGGCGTCGAAGGGCGCCGGCACCACCGCCAAGTACGCGGCGGAGGGCGTGCACAACGTGCTCGTCTGTTGCACGGGCGGCGAGGCCGGCGACATCCTCAATCCCGCCGTGGAGCATCCCGGTTCGCCCGAGGCGATGTACGAGCTGCGCATGGCCGAGCTGGCCGAGAGCGTGCGGGTGCTGGGCTACGACTCGTTGCACCTGCTCGGATACCGAGACAGCGGTATGCCCGACTCCGACGACAACGCCCGGCCGGACAACTTCGCCAATGCGCCCCTCGACGAGGCCGTCGGCCGCCTGGTGAAGATCATCCGCGAAGAGCAGCCGCAGGTGATCATCACCTACCGGGACGACCGCGACTTCTACCCGCACCCCGATCACATCCGGGTCCACGAGATCTCGGTGCCCGCGTTCGATCTCGCCGGTGACCCCGAGGCCTACCCCGACGCAGGTGAGCCGTGGCAGCCGTTGAAGCTCTACTACGTGTCCTGGTCGATCGCCCGGGTGAAGGCCCTGCACCAGGCGTATCTGGACCGGGGCGAGGAGAGCGCGTACACCACCTGGTTCGAGCGGGGCTTCGACACCAATCGCACCGACGAGTTCACGACCCTGATCGACGTCGGCGACTACCTCGCCAAGCGGCGGGCCGCGCTCCTCGCGCACCGAACGCAGGTCGACCCCGAGGGCCACTGGATGCGCCTCCCGGACTCGGTCATCCGCGAGGTCTTCCCGTGGGAGGAGTTCACGCTCGCGCGTTCTCTCGTCGACAACCGCGTGCCCGACGGCGAGTACGAAGACGATGTGTTCGCCGGCGTGCGCGAGCGCGTTGAGCGGTAGCGCGATGATCGTCGAGTTCGTCGTCGCCGCGGGGAAGAAGGAACAGGCCCGGGGTTGGGCGCGCGTCGACGCAGGTGCCGTCGCGGCAAAGGGAGAAGGTGCGCCCGCCGAGCCGGCCGACGTGACGTTCACCACCACTCCCGCCGACGCGCAGGCCCTGCACGACGGCACGCTCGACCTCTCGGTCGGGTTCATGCGGGGTCAGGTCAAGATGGCCGGCGACTTCGGTGCACTCCTGCAGTTCCTCCCGCTCACGGGCGGCGCGTCACCGAAGCTCTCGGTCGCAGACCTACTCCCCGCGTAGCCCGCTCAGCCGGCGATTCCGGCGGCTCGGAGTCCGGCGATGCGATCGTCGGCGACGCCGAGCTCGCGCAGGATCTCGTCGGTGTGCTGGCCGAGCATCGGGGCCGGACCCCCGAGCGGCGGGCGGGTTCCGCCGAAGTCGGTGGGATGCCGCGGTTGACGCAACCGGCCCGCGGTCGGGTGCACGGAGTCCTCGAAGAGCCCGATCGCCTGCGCGTGCGGGTCGGCCGCGAGCTCGGTCGGTGTGAGCACCACGCCGCACGGAACGTTGCGCGCTTCCAACGCGCCGATCGCGTCGGCGGTGCTCATCTCGGCTGCCGCCGCGTAGCACCGGTTCATGATCTCGCCCGCGAGCTCCCGGTGCTGCGATCGTTCGACGATGGTCGCGACGCGGGGATCGTCGTAGCCGTCGACGCCGAACGCCTGGCACATACCCGCGAAGTCGGCGTCGGAGGTCGGGGTGCAGATTCCCCAGCCGTCGCGGAAATGGAAGGGCCGGAAGTTCGAGACGAAGCTCGACGGCTGCGACCGGTTCGCATCCTGGAGTACCTCGTTGCCGGCCGCGTCGGCCCAGAGGAACGACACGACCGCGTCCAGCATCGCGAGCTGCACGTGGGTGCCCGCTCCGGTTCGCTCGCGTGCGAAGAGTGCGGCCGTGATCGCCTGCGCGGCATAGAGCGCGGTGACCTTGTCGGCCACAGTCTGGTTGAGGAAGTGCGGTACGCCGTCCGCGTCGGCCTGGTTCGCGGCCATACCGCCGTACGCCTGGATCACCGTGTCGTACGCGCCCTTCGCCGCGTACGGGCCCGTCGGACCGAAGCCCGACAGCGACGCGTAGACGACGCGATCGTTGACCGCGCGCACGTCGTCGTATCCGACGCCGAGCCGTTCGACCACGCCGGGTCGGAAGTTCTGCACCACGACATCCGCGCTGCTCGCGAGTTGCAGCAGGATTTCGCGACCCTCGGGTTGATGGACGTCGAGCGCGAGCGATCGCTTTCCGCGGTTGCACATCTGTGCGAGTGCGCTCAGTCCGTTGACGGACACGCCGACGTAACGGCCGATGTCGCCGAAACCCGGTCGCTCGACCTTGATCACCTCGGCGCCCTGATCGCCGAGGAGCGCGGCGGCGTAGGGTCCGGTGAGCGCGATCGAGAGGTCGACGATCTTGATGCCGGCGAGCGGGAGAGGGTTGGTCACGCGTCGAACTCCGGGCTGCTCCGCGGCCGTCCGCCCGGTCCGCTGTAGGCGAGGCCGTAGCCGGGCACGGTTGCGAAGCCGGGGTCGGGGAGCGTGCGCGTCGCCGCGAACCACGCGTCGATCAGCCGGTCCTCGGCGGCGTAGTCGAACGGATCGGTGAGCACGAGCTCCTCCTGACCGCCGCGCGCGCACGGATGTTCGACGAGCCAGCGCGCGGTTGCGGCGAGCGCGGCGCGCGCCGGAACCTTGTCGTGGTAGCCGAGGTCGGTGCGCACGCGCGCGATGTCGAGGACTCGGTGGGTCGGGAGCGGCTGCGCGAGCAAGGGGCGCGCCGGAACCGCGAGCTCGAACGGCATCGAGACGATCTCGAGGCGGTGGCCGAGCGCGACCGCGACCAGCTCGATCACCTGGCGGATCGACAGCACCTCCTCGTCGCCCACGTGGAAGAGCTTGCCCGCCGCCGCGTGGGGCTGCTCGATCGCCAGGAGCAGCGCGTGCGCGAGGTTCTCGGTGTAACCGTAGTGATGCAGCGTGAGGCCGTCGTCGGCGACCACGATGCGGTCACGGCCGTCGAGGATCCGGCGCACGATCAACCATTCCCGCGGTACGAGTTGGTGCGGGCCGTAGACGTAGGGATAGCGGAAGTGGGTGGCGCGGGGATGGTGTGCGAACACCGCTTCCTCCGTCCGCACGATGCGGTAGCCCTTCTCGTCGTCCTCGGGACGGTCGACGGTCGGCGCGTCCTCACCGACAGGTACCGGCAGGCCCGGCGGATCGAACAACCACGGATTCATCCAGCCGCGGATTGCGGGCACGCCGCCCACCGAGACGAAATGGCCGACGCGGCCTGCCGTCAGCTCGGCGATGCTCCGCAGGCGTCCGTACATCGCCACGACGATGTCGAACGTCTCGCCGTCGAGCAGTGCGCGGAGCGCGTCGTTGTCGTAGGGATCGCTGTGAACGTGCGTGACGGCACTGGGAGTCTCGGCCCGCTCGTGGAGCCCGCGGTGGACGATCGTGACGTCGTAGTCGCGGTCGACCAGGCCGCGGACGAGCGGGATACCCGTGGGTCCGGTTCCGCCGATCACCAGGGCGCGCGTCACGAGCGCACGCTATCCAGGCGTCGCCTCCGGCCAGGGGAACGACGTCTCGATGTCGGCGAGCATCGCTTTGGTGTCGTCGTCGCAGAGTGCGCCGGCGGCTCCCGCGCGGTACGCGTCACGGTGGGACAGCCCCAGCTGCTCCGCGGCCGCGTACTCACGGCCGAGATCCGTGTCGAACATCGCCGGGTCGTCCGTGCTGATCGAGCACAGCACGCCGGCCGCGACCAGCGCCGGCAGCGGGTGGTTCTCGATGGTGTCGACCGCGCGGGTGCGGACGTTCGAGATCGGGCACACGTCGCACACGATGCCGCGCGCCGCGATCTCGGCGAGCAGTGTCGGGTCTTCGGTCGCGCGGACTCCGTGCCGGAGCCGGTCGGCGCCGAGCGCGTCGATGGCGCCGCGGATCGATGCCGCGCCTTCGGTTTCGCCTGCGTGGGGCACCGAGCCGAGGCCGCCGTCGCGCGCGATACGAAACGCGGCCGCGAACGGCTCCGGCGGGAATCCCGACTCGCGGCCGCCGAGACCCAACGCGACAATCCCGCGGTCGCGGTACTTGACGGAGTAGCGCGCCGTCTCCAGCGCAGCGTCGACGGGGAAGCCGCGCGGGATGTCGGGCGTGAGCCGGACCTCGACGCCCGTGGTCTCCTTCGCATCCTGCGCGCCGTCGCAGAATCCGGTGAACACCTCATCCCACGACGCGCCGCCACCGATCCGTTCCGCGGGAGTGAAGATCCCCTCGATGTACACCGCGCCGTGGGCGGCCGCCTCTTCCGCATACGAGACGACGACCTGGCGGAAGTCGACCTCGGTCCGGATCGCGTGCGTGGTCATCATCCAGAGTTCGATGAAGTGATCGAAGTCGCGGAAGCGATACAGCTCCGCGAGCGCGTCGACGTCGCGCGCCGGGAGCTCCACCCCGTTGCGATCGGCGATCTCGATGAGTGCTGCGGGTCGAACCGCGCCTTCGAGGTGAACGTGCAACTCGATCTTGGGAGTGGGTATGTCGGCCATGTCGGGTTCCTCCGGCGCGTCGAAAGCAGTAGGGCCTTCGCCGCGAACCGGGGCCCTCAGGCCCTGCCCCTCTGGTCAGCTCGTGACGTCGAGATGATAACTGGGCCGCATCGCCCGACGAACACCGGTTATCGCGCGGGCTTGACCCCCGAGGTAGGGGTGTTCACCGGCGTCGCATGACACACGTAGTCAACGCGGGTGGTGCGGTTCGCCTGCACGACCACGTTCATGGACGCGGCGCATTTCTCGGGCACGATCTCTCCGGGCTGCCCGGACAGGGCACCGATGACCGAGTACGACCCCGACGACAGTGTCACGGTGTAGCTCCCGTCCGCGTTGACCCGCACCGTGTGGCCGGCTCCGTTTCCGTGCGCGCCATCGCTCGCCTTGGCAAAGTTCAGGCCGCCGCGTCGGAGCTCGGTGGCTGACCCGCCCGGCAAACGGAAGAATCCGGCGACAACACCCGACTGAGCATGCGCGCAGCCCGCACCGAGCAGCGCGACGAACGCCAGCAGCATCAGTCGTCTTCGCATGGCCATCCGAGCGCATCGAATACCGCGATCGGGTCGAGGGAGTCGCGCCAGTGTGTGATCCTGCGATCGGTGATCGTGATCACCGAGATGAAGCGGTTGGTGTAGGGCGCGCCGGTGGCGACGGCAAGTCCTTCGGAGGCGTACTCGAGAACGACGACGTCCGCCTCACGATCGTGGTACTTGACGAGGTCGAAGCAGCGGTGCAGCTGCATGATTTCGCTATAGGGCCGGTACAGCTCCACGAGCGCCGAACGGCCGACGACCCTCCGGGGGTAGCCCGGGACGGTGTGGATGTACTCGACGACCACATCGTCGGCATGGAGATCAAAGAAGTGGTCCCCGTCGACGAGACCACTCAGGCCCTGCTCGATGATCCGGAAGAACGGCTCGAGTCCCTTGAAGTCGTCTCCGTCCTCGATCGCAGTCATTTGTGGCGCCTTCCATTCGGCACGGCAACTCCCGCAGAGAGTTCGCCGATGTCCGCGCCGCGAGCTTCGACCTCACCGCAGTGAAGGCCGATGCGGCCCCCGCTATTTCAGCACGGCGGATCTCCGAAGGGTGTGCCGCAGACCACGACCGAGGAGGCGCCGTCGCCGTTGCCGTTGTGCGCGGTGACGCGGAAGTAGTGGTGACGGAACCCGACCTCGACGTAGTCGAACGAGCGAGCGGGCACCGAGTAGGCGGGCGGTGTACCGGTTGGGTAGAACGTGTGCTGGTCCCCGCCGATGAAGTCGACGCCGGGGCCGACCATCGTGGCTGTGCCGGTGGTCAGGTCGAGGTCGGCTGCTATCGAGAACGGACCGTTGGCGGTGTCGGCCCGCTCGATTCGATAGCCGGTAGCGCCGGGGACACCGGTCCAGTCGAGCGCGATCTCTCCGGACCCGCCGCCGTGCCCGGCACGGATGACCGTCACCTGAGCCGGGAGGACCGACGGGGTACCGCGACCGGCCACCCAATAGCCGGCTCCGCTGCGCGTCGACGCGATGCCAACGACCGGTTTCGAGACGTCCGCGGCTTCCGCGTCACCGAGGGGACGGGCGCCGCCGAGGGGGAACACACCGCCGCTCGAAGTCACGAGCCAGTAGCCGTCGCCCTGCGGGCGGGCGGCGATGCCCACCGCGGTCTCGCCGAACAACCAGCCGCTGAGCCTGGGACCGTAGAAGTGCGCGTCGCCGAAGCTGAAGACACCGCCGTCACCCGCGGCGAGCCAGTAGCCGTTGCCGGTGGGGGTGGCGGCGAGGCCGACGACGGGCTGGTTGAGTGGCGTGCCGCCCATGGATCCGTAGAAGTGCGCGTCGCCGAAGCTGAAGATGCCGCCATCGCGCGCGGCGAGCCAGTAGCCGTTGCCGGTGGGGGTGGCGGCGAGGCCGACGACGGGCTGGTTGAGTGGCGTGCCGCCCATGGATCCGTAGAAGTGCGCGTCGCCGAAGCTGAAGATGCCGCCATCGCGCGCGACGAGCCAGTAGCCGTTGCCGGTGGGGGTGGCGGCGAGGCCGACGACGGGCTGGTTGAGTGGCGTGCCGCCCATGGATCCGTAGAAGTGCGCGTCGCCGAAGGCGAAGATGCCGCCATCGCGCGCGACGAGCCAGTACCCACGCGACGATCGGGTGCCCGCGATACCGGCGATCGGCTCGTTGAAGGTGAAGGAGTTCGTCGCGCCGAGGAACTGGGCATCGCCCAAGGCCTTCACATCGGGAGGTGGCGTGGTGTTGACGCTCGTCGCCGCCACCGCATCCACAGCCATACCGGCCGCGACGACGGGGAGCCCCCAGGTCATCGCGCTGACAACGACGAAGAAGACGCGAACGCGCATTGTCGACTCCTCTTCCATGCGAACGATGACCTCACTTTCATACAGCGGCGGCGACCGCACCAGGGTCGTTCGTCATTTGCGACCGGCGGGTCCGATTACAGCGTCGAGGACCGGGCGCTCGACAGATCTGTATGCCGCGGGGGTCTAGAGGAACCGTTCTGCGAACAGCCAGCTGGCTGCGCCGAGCACTGCCGACGCGAGCGTGTACAGCGGACCGAACTGAACGAGGAAGACGCCGACGAAGACCGCGAACCCGATCGCTTGAACGAAACGGGAGTCGAGAGCACGACCCAATCGGCTGCGTGGAGTCGAGCGGCTGTCGCGAGGGTGATCGCGGCGGAGCAACCAGAGGATGATCAGCGTGGCGGGCGCGACGACGAAAACCGAGTAGCCGAACCCGACGGCGATCAGAGCGAGGATCACCGTTGCATTGTTCGCGACGCGTTTCCACCGCGGCACGGGTCCGCGGAACGCGGGAGACTCGACGTCACCGTTCGGAACGGTCACGCACGCATATTGCCCGATCCCGCGCGGCTACGGCGAGCACCGATCGGCAGGTCCGGCGCACGGGGCAGGGAAGCGGCTCAGGCGAATGGCACCGGAACATCATTCGCCGCGAGCGTGCGTCGTACTTCAGCCAACTCCTCAAGTGACTCGCCAACCTTGAGGGCGAAGTGATGCAGGTTGTTGCCGTGCACCACGTCTCCGGAGCTGCTTTCGACGAGCGCGAGGTCGTGATGTGAGTTTCCGGACGATAGGAACACCATCGGTCCCTCGCCGAAGTCACGTCGCGCCACCTCACGGAGACCCAACACCCCCGGGTAGAACGCCAAGGCGCGGTCGAGGTCGTTGACGCGAAGCACAATGTGTCCGACCTTCGACACCGAGAACGACACGGCGGGCCTCTGCCCGGTGTCTTCGAGCCGAGCGGCGAACCGGGAACACACGCATGATGCCCGATCTCGCGCGCGGTGAGTAGCGATCTGCGGTAGTGGGCGGCGCTGATCAGCTGTGATGAATGCGGCGAGCCGCTATACCGGGTCGATGACGCCGTTGTCGGGCGGCCCGACGAGCAGGGGCAAGATCTTCGCGAGGTGACCGCTGGCAACAATGTTCGCGGTCATGTTGGCGTGGTGGGCGTCGATCGAGGTCCACCGCTCGATGAACATGAACTTGTGCGGGTCGTCCTGTCGTTGAAACAGGTCAAAGACCTCGCAGCCGTCGGCCTTCCTGCTGAGGTCTCGGCCTTCACGCAACAGCGGGAGCAGCAGATCGGCGTTGCCGTCCGAAGCCTGGAAGTTCACGACCACGTTGACGCTCACGTTCGTCTCCCGAATCGATCGACTTTGTGTGCTCTTGTCCAGAACGGCGGTCATGGCGTTGCGCCGTTATTCGTGGGACTCCCACGCGGCCATCTCGTCGAAGCCCAGGGTGTCGTACCAGTGTTCGCGGATCTCCGTCACCTGGACGCCATGCCATGGCTCCTCGACCCGACGGCCTCCGGACCAACGAACCGACCCGCGACGGGACTTCGCCCGGGTACCTCCCACACGATCTCCGGATGCAGAATCGCGATCAGGCCGTCAATATCGCCTGCTCCGAGCGATTCGAAGAACCTCGTTGCGACGATTTCGTGACTGTCGGTACTCATCTCCTGCTTTCGACCTTGCGGATGTAGCTCGCGTGGCGTGAGCGCATACTGCCCGATCCCGCGCCGGCGCGGCGAGACCCGCCGGGGCAGTCGTGCGTCACCACTGCTCGCCGGCGATCATCATCGGAGCGGCGACAAAAACGAGAGATCAGGCCTCGAATGCCTTGCGATGCGCTTCGTGTATGTGCTCGACCGTGACTTCGCCTTTGCTCCCCGGTGTGCTCGGGTGATGTTTCGTGCAGGTTCGGTATGGAGTCCCGTCGACATGATGGAGACCCACCCGGTAACACCCGCTCACATGGCAGTTCACGATGCGAAAGACGGCGAGAATGCCTCCGAGCAGCGCGAGGTCCCCGACGATGCCGGACCAAAACAGGTACCAGGCACCGCTGCCATCGTCGAGACCCGTCCAGTGCATGACCCAATTCCACATACTGACCATTGCGCGAGCTTGCCAGGGTGTGATCCGTCAAAGCGCGGATGGCCTCGAGCGCGTCAGGCGGCTGAACGCGACGACCCGGAGAGGTGCAATCGTCCGCAGGCGTTGCTTCGCGCGAAGGCAGCGCGTCGGCGCTGCTGACCCAAGGCGAACAGCATGGCCATCACGTCGAGGACGGAGATCTCGCCCTCGGCACCGGCGTCTTCGTCACACCACATCGAAACGAGCAGCTTCTCGCAGTCGGTCATCGCTGAACCTCCCAGTCGGTTCCGCCCTCGGTCACTACGTCGGCTTCCGAAGGTGCCGGCCGCAGAGGCCGATGGTCACATCGCGTCCCGCAAAGGTCCTGCCCCCAATCATCGACGCGTGGCGAAGCCGAGCGCCGGATGGTCCTATGCGTCGGCAGCCGACCAGCGTGGTTGGGCGGGAAGACGGACATCGCCGTAGCCGTTGGCCCGAGCCTCGCTGAGCTCGAGCTCGAACAGGACGTAGCGGTCCTCGGCGGGGAAGCCGGCGGCGGCACTCGCCGCGGCGCGGTCTCGTCATTGTCGACGAGGCGGCCGAATCCGCCGACGGAGAACTCGCCACCGGTGCCCGCGTTGTCGGGCACGCCGCTGTGCAGAGCGAATCGCCGCGATCACGCAGGTCGGCGACCTTCGGAGATGTCGGTTCCATGAATACGTACAGGCCGGTCGGCGCGACGATCGGGCTGACGGGATGGACCCGCGGCGATCCGTCGGCACGAATCGTTCCCAGGTACGCCGGTACCGCCGCGAGCCGCGCCGCACCGAACGCCGCGAGATCCGGGTTGACGGCGGCGAACTGCGGCCAGGTCATCGACATTGACGAGCTCCGGACGGCATCGCCACATGTTAGAGACGTGCTCGGGTCGGTACCCCGGCTACTTCGTCCGTTCCCAGACGGAGATGTGCTTGCCGCTGTCGGCGGTGAACGGCGAGCGGTCCCAGTCGGCCCAGCGCTCACGAAGTTCCAACCCGGCGAGGCGTGCCATCAGGTCGAGCTCAGCGGGCCAGGCGTAGCGGTACGGGCAGTCGAAGCGCGTCACGCGGTCACCGTCGATGAGGTAGTGATGCGAAACACCCAGCTGTGTCGCAGTGTCCATCGTGTCGAAGCCGAGATGGTGCGCACTGACTTCGAACGGCTGCGCGGCCGCGCCGGGCGGGAACCGACGCAGATCGGGCACGCCGAGCTCGATCACGAACCGTCCGCCCCGCGCGAGATGGGCCGCGGCGTTGCGGAAGCACGCGATCTGTTCGTCTTGGCTGGTGAGGTTCCCGATGGTGTTGTAGACGAGGTACACGAGCGAAAACGTGCCCGCGACGCGGGTCGTCGCGATGTCGCCGATCGTCACTTCGATTGCTTCGGAGCCGGACTTCGTGCGCAACTGCGCCACCATGTCCGGCGAGATGTCGAGCCCGTGGACCTCGACGCCCCTTTGACTCAACGGCAACGCGATCCGGCCGGTGCCGACGCCGAACTCCAACGCCGTACCGCCGCGAGCCGCGTCAACGAGGAAATCGACCGTCGCGTCGAGAAGGGCCCGCTCGAACATCTCCGGTGAATCGCGGTCGTAACTGTCGGCGATCGATCCCGTGAAGATGTTCTGCGGCACGCCCGACTATCGCAGATTCACTGCCTCGGCGGCGGTGATTTACATTTCGTCGGTCGCAGCTCCGGCGCCGAATCGCGCGAAGGTGCTTCGCCACGACGCGACACACTCCGATTTGCGACGCGTCGCGCACCCACGACACGTCAGCGGATCCACCGAGCGCAGCAGGCCGTGCTCGACGCGCCAACATTGCCCACATGTCGCGCACAACCAATGCGAGTCGTCGAGCGACCGGACGTGCTCGAGTGGTCGGTCGAGACAATCCGGACAACCGCGCGTCGCGAACCACGCGTCACCCATGCCGGAAGGTACGAACGTGTCGGCGAAGACTTCCATCGGCCCTCCTTCGTCCCGAAGCAACCTCATCGTCGGCAGACGGTGGGAGTCCGACTAGGGCCGAAGGGCCCAACCTTCCCGCATCGCTCCAGCTCGGTGTGGGTCGCGCGCGGGCAGGAGGTGCGGTTCCGCAAAGGGAACGCACCTCCTGCGATTCGCGGCGCGGTTGTCAGCTGCAGCAGGTGACGTAGGCGCGGTTGCTGAACGGGCCCGGTGTCGTGTCGGGGAGTGTGGTGAACACGCGGTAGGTATAGGGAACTCCCGCGGCCACACTGTTGTCCGTGAACGTCAAGCCGGTCGCGCTTTGGTACACCGGGGCGTAGTCGCTGCCGTTCCCGCCGGTCGTCCACCGCCAGAGTGCGTAGTGCGCGACTGGTGTCGACGACCCCGTCCACGTGCATGTCACCTGCGTCGCGCCCGTCACCGCGCACGACAGCTGTATCGATTGGGTGCTCGGCGGTTGGGTCGTCGACGTCGTGTACGTCGTTGGTGTCGGTGCGACGTACACGGTGGTCGGTGTCGTGGGGGTCGTCGGCGGCACGTTGACCGTGGTCGGAGTGGGGGCCGGTGGCACGAAGACCGTCGTGGAGGTCGAGACCGCGATCGTCGTCGGCGTCACGATCACGCCGGCATGACTCCCGTTGGCGCCGGTTCCACTGTGACCGGTCTTCGGGGACAGTCCGGCTTCCTGCGACGCAGGCCCGTTGACGTTGCTTGCTGCCGTTGCCGACAGGTCGCCTTTTTCGGTGGAGAAGCCGACGGCCAGGACGGCCGCCATTGCCGGGGAAGGAGGGGGAACCGCTTCTACAGCGTCACGAACACGGGACACGAACGATGTCAGCAGCGGGTCGAGGTCGTCGCCGGGCGTCGTTCCCGCCAGCAACGCCTCGATCGCTGCCGCGTCGATCGCCCGCTGTGCGATTCTTCTCGGGGCGAGGGTGACGTTCCCCAATATCTCTCAGTTCGCACTCAGACGTACGCCGTATCTGCCGATCGGCTCGTGAAAGTCCGCGCGCGACTCGTCCTGGCGCTCGTGCGGGCAACCCGTAATGACGTGCGATCAAAGGGGCGGTCGATGTTGCGGATTCGCAGATTCGGTCTCGTCGTAGGCGTGTGCATTGCCGTGACTGCGAGCGCGTTGCCGGCCGGCGCGATCGGAAAAACGGCGACGCGGGTGGACGTCATCGCAACCGGCCTGAACAATCCGCGCGGCCTGCGCTTCGGGTCGGGCGGTGTCCTCTACGTCGCGGAGTCGGGACTCGGCGCGGGCGACGCGCAACACGGTGCGCTGGCAGGCATCGGTCTGACCGGGTCCGTCACCGCGATCTCCCGGCCCGGCGCGCCGCACCCGGTCCAGCGGCGCATCGTCTCGGGGCTGGCCTCGGTCGGGGTCGACGAAAACGGAATTCGCGTCATGGGTCCGGCCGCAGTCGCGCCCTGGGGACGGGGCGTGAAGTCGGGATTCGACACCATCATCAGCGCGGCCGCCGCGGCCGGAACCGACCTCGGAAAACTGGTGAGGATCTCGCGGGACTGGGGGCAGAAGACCGTGCTCGCCGACCCCGGCTCGTTCGACCTTCAGTGGACCCTCGAACACATGAACGACTCTTTTGCGCCGCCCAACCAGTTCCCCGACGCGAATCCGTACGACCTTCTCGTCTCGAACGGTCACACCTACGTAGTGGACGCGGCGTCGAACACCCTGGACGAGATCCTGCCCGACGGAACCGTGCAGATCCTTGCGTACTTTCCGAACTCGGCGGTGAGCGACGTCGTGCCGACGTGCTTGGACCGTGGGCCGGACGGCGCGCTCTACGTCGGCGCGCTGGACCTCGCGGGCTATGTGACCCAGGGGCCGGGCACCGCTTTCGTCTACCGCGTCGACCCCGCGGCGACCAATCCGAACGATCTCAACACGGTGTTGAACGTCGCGACCATCTGGGCCACGGGTTTCACCACCATCACCGGCTGCACGTTCAGTCCGCAAGGCGACTTCTACGCGACGGAGATGTTCGCCGGCGACGTCGTGCGGGTGCCGTTCGCGCACCCCGCGACCGGCCGCACGATCCTCGGTGCCGGGCAATTGACGCTGCCGAGTGGTGTCGCGGTCGCTCCGAACGGCGCGGTGTACGTGAGCAACTTCACGGACAGCCCGCAGGCCGGTACCGGCGAGGTCGTTCGCATCCGGACCCACGGCACGGCGGCCGGATAGCGGCGAGCACGCCGATCGCGGCGGCATCTCGTGGCCATCGAGTGCTTGTGAGAGTCTCTGCGCGTGGACGCAATGCCGCTTTCCGGGGTGTTGTTCGACTGGCGAGGCACGCTGGTCTGCGACCCGGAGGAGGAGTTGTGGTTGCAGACCGCGGCGGTTCGCTCGGGTCGAGAGCTCGACCCATCCGGGATCGCGGCGCTGTTGCGTGAACTCGAGATCGCGGCCGGTCGACCCGATCTCGCGCGGCGACTGGCGACCGCCGACTGTTCAGCGGTCGAGCATCGCGCGGTGAACCTCGACGTGTTTCGAGCCGCGGGGATGGACGCAGAATTCGCGCGCCAGCTCTACGAGTTGGACTTGGTCGCCGACCTCCACCCCTTCTATCCCGATGTTGCGGGCGTGTTCGCTGCGCTCAACGATCGCGGAGTCGCCATCGCGATCGTGAGCAACATCCACTTCGATCTCCGGCCCGAGTTCCGGGCCGCAGACCTCGACCGCTTCGTCGACGCCTACGTACTTTCGTTCGAGCACAACATGCAGAAACCGGACGCCGGCATGTTCGATCTCGCCCTCGACGCGCTCGACCTCCGAGCCTCCGATGTGCTGATGGTCGGCGACGATCCGCGTCGCGACGGCGCGGCGGCCCTGTGCGGGATCAGGACCCTCCTCGTACCTCCGCTGCGTGAGTGCGTGGCGCGCGGGTTGAACGCGGTCCTCGCGCTGACTCGTTGAGCGACTTACTTCGTTCCCACGATGCACCGCGCGACGCCAGGAACGTGGACCTTGCCGTCCTTCTCGAACGCGCTGACCTTCGCAATGGCGTCTGCGCGAATCCGCGCCCGCGTCGGTTGGTCGACCTGCCGAAGCGCCGCAACTGCGAGCGACACGTGCTCGCTGATCATCTCCCAATACTGAGTAGGCGAGCTCGTCACGAGGTCGACGTCGACATCCCATTCGGCGATGTCGCGCAGCCCCGCGCGCTCGTACAGGGCGCTGACGTATCCCGGAGCGGCACACCGGAACATGTTCGGCCCGTCCGGGGCGGGTGGCGCCACCACGACCTCGCTCGCGATTGCCTGCATGGCGATCGTCGTCCACGGGTTGTCCTCGGGCTTGACCCATACCGACGAGCACAGACGTCCGCCCGGCTTGAGCACGCGCGCGAATTCAGCGGTCGCCTTGGCCATGTCCGGGAAGAACATGTACCCGAAACGCGCGGAGACGCTGTCGAATGTGGCGTCGTCGAACGGCAGATCATCGGCGCTGCACACCTTCGTCTCGATGTTGGCGACCCCTTGCGCCCGGGCTCGTCGCGCCGCGATGACCAGCATCTCCGCAACGAGGTCGGTCACCACGACGCGTCCCTTCGGCGACAGTCTCGCGATGCTCAGACCCGGCTCTCCCGTGCCCGCGGCAATGTCGAGATGCTGCTGATCGGGCGCGATGTCGAGACGCTCGATCATCGCCGCGCTGACCGGGCCCAGCTGATCCATGATGACCGCGTCCCACTTCTCCCAACCCGCAGAGAGCCCGGCCCAGGTCTCTCGCTGGGAGTCTCTGATCTCATCGGCGCTCGGCATCGGCCCTCCCGCTCTCAATGCATTCCCGCGAACACTTCGTGGTGCGTGCATAGTGCCCGATCGCGCGCGCGGGCGGCAGGCTTGCGGCGGAGCCGCGAAGATATGAGCCGTGGCTCGGTCGAACGGCGCGGATCTGCTCCCGGTGGTCGGCTTGCGGCTCCTCGAAGGGCGCGTCGGCAGCACGTTGTTGATGCAACTGCTCGCGTCCGCACCGGAATTGGTGTGCGATCGGCGGTACCCGGTCGGAGAGTACCGCTATCTGTCGTACTGCGTCCGCGTCGCCGGGCAGATGGGCACGCCCTTCGATCCCGAACGTGATGTCGGCCTCACCGAGATGTTGTTCGGACCGTCGGATCGGACCGGTCCGCTGCCGTGGGAGGCGGAGGCGCTGTCGGTCGAAGCGCTCGGACCGCGGGCGCTCCGTGCGTTGTGGGAGGCGTGCTCGGCGGGATTTCGCGAGCGGGGTCCGTCCAGCCGTTGGTACGCCGAAAAGCTGGCCTGCCCGGTCGAGCCGATCGTCGCCGCGGAGATTCCCCTACGCGTCGTGGACGTCGTCCGCGATCCGCGCGATGTCGTTGCCTCGATGATCGCGTTCGGTGAACGGAGCGGGTCCTGGGGGTTCGGTCGTACTCCGGGCGAAACCGATGACGAGTGGATTGCCGGGCTGATCCGCACGTTCGCGACCAGGATCGACCGGATGCTCGCGCCGGGCGCGGGCTCGACGCTGTTGCGTTACGAGGACTTCGCGGTGGATCTCCACGGGCCGGCCGACCTGCTCGGACGGATGCTCGACGTGCACCTCGACGCCGATGCCGCGCGGGCGCAGCGCCCGGGGAACCACGTCACCACATCCTCGGCCGAGGAATCGATCGGCCGTTGGCGACGCGACCTCGCTCCCGACCTCGCGGACGCGATTTGGTCATCCCTCGGTCCACGCCTCGAAGCTCTCGGCTACACCCGGGGCTGATCACCCGATCCGCAACCGTGCACCCGTGCTGCATCTCGGTGGCGTCTGCGACGCGGGGAGGTTGTCATTTGGAGCACGGACCGTCGAGGTCCCAACGCCATGCGGTATCTCCGGAGCGGGTGGAGTCATCGAACTCGACGATGTGGTGGCCGTGCACGAGGGTGCCGATGGCGTGGGCGTTGTCGTCGAGTGCCTTCGCCAGATCGGGGGTGGACGAGCCGCCGAGGATCAGCCGATCGCCCGGCCGATCGAGGACGTCGAGGGCGGAGGTATCCGGCCGGCCCGCGACGAACGAGGTCTGTAGGTCCGCCTCGACGAACGACGGCGGACCGCTCGCGTCGAGTTGCAGGAGCCCGACGTAGGGCGACGTGAGCGTACGTATCGGTCGTGGCAACACCGTCGGTGCGGGAGCGGTGGTGAGCTGTCGTCCGGAGTACAGCGCCGCACCAAAGCTCACGTCGTCGGCGCCGTCGTGGTCCTGGTCGCCGACGGGCTCCGGAAACGGCAGGACGTCTTGGCTGCCCAGGTGGGGTCGGGGGACACGGATTCCGACAGTGGCGGGGTCGTGCACTCCCGGCGGGACCGTGCCCGAGACGATGTAGGTCGCGCTGTCGGCGCCGTTTCGGTAGAGGTCGACGAGGACATCACTGCGGCCGTCGCCGTCGAAGTCGCCCCAACCGCGCAGGACGACTTCCGCGCCGGGGTCGCCGGAGGTCAACGTGACCGTTCCCCGCGGTCCCGTCTTCTCGACCGAGAGCCCGACCGGTCTGATCGTGTCACCCTCGGTGTCGCGTCCGGCTGCGTGCAAGGCGAGATAGTCGATGCTGGTGCCGTGGAGCGCGGGGAGGCCGTAGTAGGAGTTGACGACGTGCGCGATCGGGGAGTGCACGCATACAGACGGTGCGGTCGCTGTGGTCGGAGTTTCGACGACCCTGACGCCGCGTCGGTGCCCGCGGGTCGCAGCCGCGAATCCCACCGCGGCTGCACTGAGCACGACGAAGACGCACGCTGCGGCCAGCGCGCGGCGAACGACCGCCACCCGACGCGCTCGGGACAGCACCGTGTTCCATTCGATCGGAGTCGCCGGGTCGCGCTCCGAGATACGCGTGAGCGCTTCACGCATTGCCTCGGCGGTCTCGTCGCTGGAAGGGACCGACTCATGATCGGTGCTCATGACGCTCCCTCCAAAGTCTGCGCGACCTTCGCGCGGGCCGCGTGCAAGTGCGACTTCACAGTCCCCTCGCTCACCCCCATCACGGTTGCGACTTGCGCCACCGACAGGTCGGAGAAGTAGAACAATGCCGCGGCGAGTCGTTGCTGCGCGGGGAGTGCCGCTACCGCGACCGTGACGTCGTCGTGTGCTTCAGGCACGGCCGCGACGTCGGGTGACCTCTGACTGATCCGCTCGGCGAGCGCGACCTGGCGTCGGCGGGACCGGGATTGGTTGCGGGCTTTGTTGATCGCAACCCGGCGGATCCACGCGAGCGGGTCGTCGTAACGACACACGCGTCGCCAATGCACCAGGGCCTGCACGAAGGCCTCCTGCACCGCGTCCGACGCGTCGGCGTAACCCGCGGCCGCGAGACCATGGACCAGGCCATCTGCGTGCTGCTGAAACAAGCGGGCCAGCGATTCCTTGCCCGGTCCGACGAGCGCGTCCGGCCGCTCGTCGGTCTCAGCGTCGACGGGAGCGGCTCCCACCTCGAACTCAGTCACACGCCGAGCCTCCATCTCCTCACTACCACCCCGGACAGGCCTCCGAGGTTGGGCGAGTACCGATCCGGCGGTTACGCGCCGTCGCCCGGGTCTGCCGCCGGGAGCGCCGCGACAACCTGCTGCACTCGACTGCGGAAGATGCGCCAGCGCCTCTCGTTGTCGTGCACGATTCCTGCGAACTCGCTCAGCAAGTCGGCCGCGTGGTCGATCATCTCTGCCGCCGAGTACATCCGAGCCGCCGAGATCCGTTTTCGACCCAGGTCCGCACGGAGAACCGACGGAGCGAAGTCGATACGGTCGAGCAGGTCGGCAGCCCGAGCGAGGATGCGTCCGGCGAGCCGAACCATCGACGCACCTTGCCAGTTGTTGGCGATGATGCGATGCCGTTCGCCCAGGAGATCGGCGAGATCGTCGATATCGAAAAGGACTTCGCCCACGGCCCACGACGACTCCATCGCTGCCGTGAGCCAGTCACCGGCCGCGACAGAATCGTCCGCGCAGGCCCGTAGGTCGCGCTTGAGGTGCGTGATCTCCGCCGGCTCACCCTCGCCCTCCATGAACAGCACGCCGTCGAGTTGCGTTGCTGCGGGAGCATTCAGGTCTTCGGCCCCCTCGTACGGGCTGAAGGGATCGGTCGTTCCCGGAGCGACGGTCATCCAGCGGTCGGCCAAAGCGTGCAGCGTCCGCGAGTGTCGCTGAAGGACGACAGCCTGTTCGCGAGGTGAGACCGAATAGAACTTCTCGTGCTCGCGGTGGAACGCGGTCATGTTGAGCATCGCCGTAAGCAATGGTCGGAGATCCGTCGAGTCACTCATCCGACAAGATTGCCCGGTCGGAGTCGGTGGTGCGACCTGCCGGTCGACACGCTCGACCGACATCTGTGGTCGGCACGGGCGTGGTGTTGCCAATTCGGAGTCGGGTCTGGCGCGTCAGAGGCTGAGCTTGCCACCGAGGAAGACGCGCGAGACGCGGGCGCCGCACTTGCCGTAGAAGCGCAGGTTGCTCACCCAGGAAATTTCGCCGCGGGCACAGCCGCGCGTCGCGAGGTCGGCGCACACGGCGCCCACGACTGCCGAGCCGACGCCCCCGTGCTGCAGGTTCGGATCCGTCGCCATCGGTCCGATCCACCCGAAGCGATTGACGGAGTGACAGCCGAACCCGATCGTCGCACCCTGCGCGTCGCGCGCGGCGAACGCGGTGCCGAGCTCGACGGCTCGGTCGAGTTCGGGCACCCAGTACGGATAAGCGGTCGCCGCGAACTCGCGCGCACCCGTACCGGTTTCAGGTTCGACCACGACACCGCTCGGTGGTCGGCGTCGGAACGTCGTCTCGATCGCCATGTTCGTACCGACCCAGTCGCGCTCGAAGCCGCACGTTTCGAGCAGCATCCCGGCCCGAGTGTTGAAGACGTCGACGCCGGGCCACACGTACCGCGGTACGGCAGCCGCGAGCAGCAGGTCCCGGGCGCCGAGCGCGCGGGCTCGCGCCGCGACCTCGTGGACGAGTTCCTTGCCGCGGCCGCGACCCTGTTCGTCCGGATGCACAACGGCGAGGGTCAACCACGCGGCAACATGCTCGCCGAACAGCTGCGTCTGCAGCACGGCCGCGCCCCGTTCGTCGCCGAAGATCTCGTCCTGTTCGGCGAAGCAGAGGTATTCGAGCTCCGAGGCGGTCAGCCGCTCGTCCGGCAGCGCGGCCTCGCACAGCGCCGCGAGCGCGTCCGGACTCGTATTCACGCGCGCTGCAGCTCGCGCAGCTCGCGGTATCCGATGAGGGTCACACCGGCGCGGTCGATGAGATCGCGAAACGACGGGTCGCTCGTGAGGAACGCATGATCCTCGACGCGATTCGCCCAGTCGGGATGCGACGCGCGCAGCTCGTCGGTGTCGATCGCCGGGTGCAGGTAGACCTCGGTCACGCCCGGAGCGAGGTCGAACAGTGCCTTCTCGATCGAACGCCGCGAGCCGACGCTCGTCAGTACGAAGTGATCCGGGAACACGACGCCTTCTTCTTCGGCGAGGCGCCGGTACGGAAAGCCGACCGCCCGCTGCGCGCTCGCGCCGGCCATGCGCAGGGGGAGCCGAAAGTCGACGGCGAGCTCGAGATACACGTCGAAGAACTCGGGGCGGAGTTGCATCGTTCCCATGTGCGAGTCGAGGTGCGAGACGTCGAAGCCCCAGTAGATGGCCCGATCGAACTGCGCCCGGCACTCCTTGCGTACCTCGTCGAGGTCGGCGTGATCCCATACGTCCGCAACCGTTCGGGGGAAGCCGCCGTCGCCGTCGAGGAGACTGGGGGAGTGGGTGATCGGTCCCCAGCGATAGGTGTCCCACTCGGAGTTCAGCGTGAGGTGTACGCCGACGTCCTCGCCCCGGTACATCGCGGCCGCGTCCCGAGCCCAGGGACACGGAACCATCAGTGTCGAACTCGTGGCGACACCGTCGCGCAAGGCCTCGTACACGGCGACGTTCGCCGAACGCGAAGACCCCAGGTCGTCGCAGTTGACGATCAGCAACTTCGCGTCGGGTGCGTATCCGAGCCGCTCGACAAGCTCCACGGGGATGCAGGCTACGCGAAGTTCTTCGTGAGTAGCTCGCCGGCCTTGGCCACCGTCGCGGCGTCCGACAGCGGCATGTTGAAGATCGGTGTGTCGATGCCGGCGCCGATCAACGCTTCGACCGCAGGCAGAACGTCGTCGGGCTCGCCGACGATGAACTGTTCGTCGAACTCGTCGCCCGCGAGGCCCGACAGGAATCCTCGTACGCGGCCGGTCTCGTCGGCGTCGTCGGTGAGCACGAGTGTGCCCAGCCTGGTCGTGGTGATCTCGGCCGGATCACGCCCCACGTCCTTGCAGTGCGCGCGCATGACGTCGAGTTTGTGTCGCACCGTCGCCGGGCCGCCGCTCACATTGCACATGTCGGCGTATTGCGCGACGAGGCGCAGTGTGCGTTTCTCGCCGCTGCCACCGATCATGATCGGCGGGCCGCCGACCTGGAGCGGCTTGGGCACGTTGCGCGCGTCGTCGGTCGAGTAGAAGCGACCGCCGAACGAGGGCCGTTCGTCGCGCAGCATCGCGCGGCAGATCTGGACGGCCTCCTCGAGCCGGTCGAGCCGTCCGCGCGCACCGGGAAAGTCGAAGCCGTATCCCACGTGCTCGACGTCGTACCACGCGGCGCCGATCCCGAGGATCGCGCGACCGTGCGAGATGACGTCGAGGGTCGTCACCATCTTCGCGAGCAGCGCGGGATTGCGATACGTGACGCCGGTGACGAGCGTGCCGAGTTGCACCCGTTCGGTGCGCGCCGCGAGCGCACCGAGCAAGGTGTACGCCTCGAGGATCGGCTCGTCGGGACCGCCGAGCGCGGGGAGCTGCCAGAAGTGGTCCATCACCCACACCGACGAGAAGCCGCTCTCCTCGGCGGCGCGCGCCAGCGCGACCGTGTTGTCGAACATTTCCGCGTCCGGCGCACCCGCATGGCGGAAGCCCGGAATCTGAAAACCGAAGGTGGTCATCTCCGTGACGCTATTTGCTTTTCGATCACCGTGACCATGTGCCGGAGTTTGCGGCCGCGAACCGCCTCGAGCTCCACGATCGCGCCGTGCGTCATCCCGAACGCGACCCCCGTGACGAAGCCGTGGCGGACCCAGACGATCTGGGCGATGCGGTCGTAGGCGAGTGCGCTCCAGTACGCCCGGGGCGCGCGCCCCAGAACGTGGGTTTGCCGAACAGCACCCGGCGGTCGGTGGCGGCCACGAACATTTCGGGCGGCGCGGGCGGGAAGCCGGAGCCGATGGCCGCGTCGTGCCACGTGTCGTACGCCTTCATTCGCATCCGCCCCGAGCCGAGGGCGAACGTCGACCGAAAGCTCGCGGCCGCGGCGCCGCGAAAGCTCGCGCGCGAAACGATCAGCAGCTCCTCGTCCGGCTCGAGCTCGAGCAGCTCCCTCGGCACTTAGATGCGCTCGAGCACCGTGCCCGTGCCGAGCCCGCCGCCGCAACACATCGTGACGAGTCCGTACCGACCGTCGGTGCGCTCGAGCTCGTGCAATGCAGTGGTGATCAGGCGTGCGCCGGTGGCACCGACCGGGTGACCGAGCGCGATCGCGCCGCCGTTCGGGTTGACGCGGGCCATGTCGGGCTTCACCTCTTGCTCCCACGCGAGCACCACGGACGCGAACGCCTCGTTGATCTCGATGGTGTCGAAATCGTCGATGGTCAGGCCGGTGCGTTCCATCATGCGCCGGGTCGCGTCGATCGGGCCGGTGAGCATCAGCACCGGATCGACGCCGACCAGACACTGGTCGACGATGCGCGCCCGCGGCTTCAACCCGAGCTCGCGCGCCTTGCGCACGGTCGTCACGAGCACCGCGGCGGCGCCGTCGGTGATCTGCGACGACGATCCCGCAGTGTGCACGCCGTTCTCGCGTCCCACCGGCTTCAACTTCGCCAACGCCTCCAGCGAGGTCTCCCGCAGCCCTTCGTCGCGCGTGACGTGATGTGTCGTTCCCGTCGGCTTGCCTTCGGCGTCGACATCCGGTGCATCCACCGGCAACACCTCGCGCTCGAAGCGCCCTTCGCTCCACGCCTGTTGTGCACGCTCTTGCGACATCAGGCCGTAGCGGTCGCAGTCGGCACGCGTGATGCCCCACTTGTCGGCGATGCGTTCCGCACCCTCGAACTGGCTCGTCAGCTCGTAGTGCGCGGTGTACGACGGCGGATTGGGCCGACCGAAGTCGTTGCGCACCGCCGCGCCGAGCGGGACACGGCTCATCGACTCGATCCCGCATGCGAGCGCGACGTCGACGACTCCCGCCGCGACCATCGCGGTCGCGAGGTTCGTCGCCTGCTGCGACGAGCCGCACTGGCTGTCGACGGTGGTACCGGCAACCTCGGAGCGGCAATCCCGCGCTGAGCCACGCGGTGCGTGCGATGTTGAACGTCTGCTCGCCGACCTGGCTCACACAGCCGCCGATCACCTGACCGACCTCGAGCGGGTCGATGCCGGAGCGGTCGATGGCCGCGCGCTGCACGAGGCCGAGCAGGTCGGCGGGATGCACGGTGGCGAGCGCACCATTGCGGCGCCCGAGTGGGGCGCGCACCGCCTCGACGATGACGACGTCGTTTTCACTGATCTCGGGCACAGTTGCTCCTCGGAAAGATCGGAACCGGAGTCGGCCGAATCGTAGTGGTGACCCGGTGCGCGGGGTCAGGGGTGCGAGGATGGTCGCGTGCGGATTGCAGTAGTCCTCGGAGTGTGCGGTGCGCTCGTGTTCGGCGCCTGCGGCGGGAGCAAGGCGGTCGTGTCGACCGGCGGCGCCTCGACCACGGTGTCGACGGCGTCCGGTGGCGGGCCGACGACGACCATCGGGCTCTCGACCACCTCGTTGCCGTGCCAGCCGCTGCCCGTCCCCACGACGCCGGTGACGAGCCCGACCGCGGCCGATGACGTCTTCCTCACGAACGTGCAGATGATCGGCGACAACTGCGTCGACCACGTGGTCTTCGACTTCGACGGCAAGGGCACGAACCCGCCCGGCTACTCGATCACCTACGGGACGCCGCCGTTCGGGGGCGATGCCTCGAGCGCGCCCGTTTCCGTGGCCGGCAACGCGTTCGTCGTGGTCACCGTGCATCCCGGCTACGGCTTCGACTTCGCGGCCGGGAAGCCGACGTACACCGGGCCGAAGAGCGTGCCCGTGAGCTCGTCGAACCACGTGCGTGCAATCGTCGAAACCGGCGATTTCGAGGGCGTCCTCACGTGGGTGATCGGTCTCGACGCCAAACGCCCGTTCAGCGTGCAGGCGACGGGAACGCCGAGTCACCAGCTGGTCGTCACGATCAGTTGACAACAGTTGTCGGAGATATCAGCGCAGAGCGCTGATATCTCCACCAACTGTTGGTGGAGTCAGCGGCAGTCGAGGATGACCTTGCCGAACGTCGCGTCCGACTCCAGCAGGTCGTACGCGGCTTCCGCCCGCTCGAGCGGGAGCGTGGCGTCGATGATCGGCGCCAGCCGACCGTCGCGCAGGAGCGGCACGACGTCCCGCACGAATGCGTCGGTGGCTTCGGCCTTTTCGGCGACATCACGACCGCGGAGAACCGTGCCGATGATCGTGAGGCGCTTGCCGAGGATCGACATGATCGGCAGGGTCGCGCGACCACCGGCGATGGTGCCGATGCAGACGATCCGTCCCTTGGTCGCCGCCGCGTTCACGTCGGCGACCACGTAGTCGCCCCCGACCGTGTCGAGGGTGACGTGCGCGCCGCCGCCGGTTGCTTCGACGATGGCCCATGCGAGCGCGTCGACGTCGAGGGCGCCCTCCGGAGTCAGGGTCGGTGCGATACCCGCGTCGAGGCCGAGCGCGCGGCCGCGTTCGAGTTTGTCGGCGCGGCGCGCGGTGCCGACGACGTGCGCACCCAGGGCCTTCGCGAGTTGGAGTGCCGTCGTGCCGATGCCCGAGCCGATCGCGTGGACCAACAGCCACTCACCCGCGGTGATACGCGCTTGGGTGACGATCGCATCGTGCACGGTGATGAAGACCTCGGGGACGCCGCCCATTGCCACGAGATCGAGATCGGGTGGGACGATCGCGCAATGCACCGCGGGCACCGCGACGTACTCGGCCTGCGCGCCGCCGCCGGTCAACCCGAAGACGCGGTCGCCGACCGATCGAGTGGCGACGTTCGTGCCGATCGCCGCGATCTCGCCCGCGAATTCCATGCCGGGAACGTCGGCCGGCCAACCGGGCGGCGCCGGGTATCGGCCCGCGCGTTGCAGCAGATCGGCGCGGTTCAATCCCGCCCCGTGCACCCGTACGACGGCCTCGTCCGGACCGGGCTCCGGGACGGGCCGATCCGCCACCTCCAGATGGCCCTCGACGATCGTGATCGCACGCACGAGCCAGGAACCTAGCGGGCTGCAGGGGGTGCCGGGGCCCGGCGCTACCGTCGAGGCGTGGCCGCAGGGCTCGTGATCATGGATGAGGACGGGAACGAGGTCGTGCTCGACGCGCGCGAAGCCGATTGCCTGTTCCTACTGACCGGAGGGCTCGAAGCCGCGACCATCTCCGCGTGCCCCGAGTGCCGTTGTCGCGTGCTCGCGTCGGTCGCGCTCGTCGACCTGCTCGACGCCGCGCCGCCCCACCCGAGCAGCACCGCGTTGATCGATCTCGCCGACGAGGCGCCGACGCTGCACCTCTACGTCGTCGACGACGCGAGCGACTGCGAACATCCGCACTGGCGGGATCCGCTCTTCGACGAGTGGCTGGATGCCGGCGTCGCGCCGGGTCCGCACGTTCGCCGCTGATCAGACCCGGTTCAGCGGAGCGCGGCCAGCTCGTCGAACGCGTCGCGCACGTCGCGCATGAACGCCGCAACATCGGTGATCGCGGCGGGGTCGATGTTCAATCCGATGTGCACGTCCTCGCAGTACGACAGCATCGTGACCGTCAGCGCGCAACCGGTGCGCGGTCCGAGCGGGTAGCTGCCCAGGATGCGGGTGCCGGCGAGATACAGCGGCACCGGGCTCCCGCGCAGGTTCGACACCGCGAAGTCGATCGTGCGCGTCTGCGATCTCGTCATCGTGACGAGCAACGACGTCGGCAGGCCCGAGACGAGGCCGGCGAGGCTTTCGGCCGCGCTCACCGCGGTCTCGCGCTTCGCCAGCTCCAATCGCTCGTGCACGTCACCGAAGAGCGTGCGGACGTCATGCGCGGGTTGGATCGGCACGAGGACCCGCGCCGGCACGAACGAATTCGGTGACCGGTCGCCGCGGCGGCGCGTGCTGATCGGCATCGCGAGCCGCAATTCGTCGACGATGCTTCCGGCCCGTTCGTGGTACCGGCCCAGCGCGCTCGCGATGCCGGTCACGAACACGTCGTTGATGCTTCCGCCGAGCTTGGTCCCGGTCGCGTGGAGCGGCTCGAACCGAACCCCGTAGATCTCGAAGTGGCGGCGGAGCGACCGCGAGTCCGTGACATCGGAGCGGGCGGCGTCGGTGACGAGTGCCTGTCGCTGCAGCGAGCCGAACAGACGGGCCGCGTCGGTCGCGAGGCCGGGAACCGCACCGGGGTGCACGACGACGTGGCCGGCGAGCTCGACCGCGCGGACGAGCGCGTCGACGCCGCGTTGGGTGGCATCGACGACCGCGCCACGCGCCGTCGCCAGCGGAGTTGCGGGCGCGGTGACGCGTACCGGAATCTCGTCCGCAGGTTTGCGGTCGGGGTCGCGCTCGAAGTCGACCATCGCGATCGAGAGCTTCAGCCCGCCGACGCCGTCGGTGATCGTGTGGTGGATCTTCTGCAGGATCGCCGCCCGTCCGCCGCTCAGACCGTCGATGACCGTGAACTCCCACAGCGGGCGCGCCCGATCGAGGGGCTGTTCCGCGAGCGCGCCGCACAGGTCGAGCAGCGCGCGGTCGTCGCCGGGCGAGGGGACCGCGACCACGCGCACGTGCGCGTCGAGGTCGAGCGTGGGGTCGTCGGCGAACTCCGGCGGCACGATCCGCAACGGCGCGCCGACCACGCGCTGGCCGAGACGGGGGATTGCCTCCAACGCGCGCTGCAGCGTCTCGTGGAGGCGCGCGTCGCTCGGGCGACGGTCGAGGAATGTCAGGTTGCAGAAGTCGGAGCGGAGCGCGGGGTCTTTCTCGACCGCCCACATGATGGCTTCGCCATTCGACATCCGCATGTGACGACGCTACGCCGTGGGCCGACCCGTGCCGTCTGCGAGGTCGAATTCGTCCTCGTCCTCGTCCTCGTCTTGGTCGTCGTCGTCGGGGAGCCG
The DNA here is from genome assembly GCA_963835455.1 of uncultured Actinomycetes bacterium. Lineage (GTDB taxonomy): Bacteria > Actinomycetota > Acidimicrobiia > IMCC26256 > PALSA-610 > PALSA-610. The sequence goes on along the minus strand of CAWIFT010000004.1, from coordinate 665,027 downwards.
CATCCCGTAGTAGTCGACGAGATCGTCGTCCTCGTCCTCGTCGCCGAGGAAGTCGATCTCGGCCGGAGCCTGCTTCGGTCGACGGGCCGGCGCCGGCGGCGGCACGGTCGCGAACAGATCGTCGTCGATGACGGCGGCGAAGCTCTCGAGCTGTTCGCGGATCTCGGACCGAACGGATTTCAGCAGGGCCTCGTCGCGGCCCTGCTGGGCTTCGAGGAACTCCTTCAGGACGAACGAAACTCGACTGCGTCCGAGCTTGGTGACGGTCTCGACGTCGCCTCTCGTCGCCAGATCCAAGATGTTCACGCGCCGCCGAATCTCCTCGACGATCTCGCCCGGCAGCTGTTCGCAACGAGTACGTGTGCGTTCTGTCAGCTCGGAGATGAGCTCGCGGACCTGCGACTCGCGCAGGCGGGCGGCATCGGTCCAGGCCGCCACTTGCTCCTTCCAAGGAAGAAACTGCGTCGTCATCCGAACTCCTTGCTTCGCAAAAAGCGTACGACGCCGAGGGCGAGACGCGGTGGACGCTCCGACCGCCGTCTTGCGTACCGGGAGCGGTGGGGGTGAAATGGTGTTGCAACGAACGGGCGTTCCCTCGGACAGACGGGAGCCGCAGGTGTTTGGTCGACGAGGTAGGCAAGCTGAACTCGAGGCGATCACCACTGCGCTGAAGGCCGACGCCGACGCGCGCCGGGACCTCGCCGACGCACTGGCCCGGATCGACGCCCGGTTGGAGCGGGGCCTCGACGATCAGGCGCAGACGCAGACGGCCACCGGGGTGACGGTCCAGCACCTCCGGTCGACGGTGGTGGACACCCGGAACGATCTCGCCCACGCCGTCGACCACCTGGCCCGGGTGTGTGCGCTGCTCAGTGACCGGATCGACGCGGAACGTATCGAACGACAAGCGATCGTCGAGACGATGAGCAAGCTGGTCCTCTCGTCGGCTGCGGAACCGCCGCGTTCGGCCGAGCGGGTGATCGGCGGATCCTTCCCGGCCGTTTCCGCCGAGACGATCGACGTCAACGCCGAGGCGGAACACCGCCAGTCGCGCTGGGCCTGACCCGCGCGGAGATCCGAACGGGTGGCCGCTCCAACCGGATTGCGCGCGGTCCTGCGGGACGCGCTCGTCGGCGCGATGAAAGACCGCGATCAGATCGCGGTAGCCGCGTTTCGTTCCGCGCTGGGCGTGATCGACAACGCAGAGGCTGCTGACCCGGCGCAGGCGCCGATCGTGCAACCCGGCACGATCGCGGGCGGCGTCGTCGGGCTCGGCGCGGGCGAGGTGCCGCGCCGCGAACTCTCCGAGGAGCAACTGGTCACGCGGCTACGCGCGGAGGTTGCCGATTGGGAAGCCACCGCGGCCGACTACCAGCGTCACGGCCGTTCCGACAGTGCGATGCGGCTCCACGCGGAGGCGGCGATCCTCGCCGATCTCCTCCGTCTCCTGGATGCGACGGGGCCGGCGTGAAGACGGGCGATGTCGCCCGCGGGCCGTACGCTGGATCTCGTGAACGCCACCCTTGCCCACCGGCACGGCCTCTGGTCGCACGAACATCACCACCACGGTCCCCATCGCCATGCTCGTCTGCCGTTCCGGTCGGTCGAGACGGCCGACCATCAACACCACGACGAGCACGACCACCACGACGAGCACGACGAGCACGACGAGCACGACGAGCACGACGAGCACGACGAGCACGACCACGATCATCACGATCACGATGGTGAGCACGGTCACCACGGCCATACGCACGGCCGCATCGATCGATCCATCATTCGTTCGCGCGCCGGCGTTCGCGCGGTTTCGATCAGCCTGGCCATCCTCGGCGTCACCGCCGCGCTGCAGGCGGTCGTGTTCGTCCTTTCCGGCTCGGTGGCGTTACTCGCCGACCTGATCCACAACGCCGGCGACGCGTTGACGGCGATCCCGCTCGCGATCGCATTCCTCGCGCGGAGCGAACGCGGGGAACGGTGGGCCGGCTATGCGGTCGTGCTCGCGATCTTCGTCTCCGCGTCGGTCGCCGCGGTCGAGTCGATCGAGCGCCTCATTCATCCACAACATCTCGAATACCTGGGCGCGCTCGCCGTCGCCGGCGTGATCGGCTTCGCCGGCAACGAGCTCGCGGCGCGAGTCCGCCTGCAGGCCGGGGCCAAGCTCGACAGCGCGGCGCTCGTCGCGGACGGCCACCACGCCCGCGTCGATGGGTTCGTCTCGCTCGCCGTCGTCGCATCCGCGGCCGTCTCCGCGATCGGGTTCGAGCGGGTCGACCCGCTGATCGGCCTCGGGATCACCGCGCTGATCCTGCGGATCACGTGGCAGGCGTGGCAGACCGTTCGGGCCGGCGACAGCTAGGCGAGCCGATCGCCCGCCGCTAGCGCGGGACGGACGTGTGCTTGAACTCGTTGAGGTCGGACCACTCGAGGAGGTCGAGGATGCGGTCGACATCCGCCGCGTTGCCCTGGTCCATCAGCCGAACGAACGCGGCCTTCTCGCCGACGATGAACGTGGGGACGCCGAAGACGGCGTGATGGTTCACGGCGTCGGTGTGGCTCTGCACGAGGGTCTTGAGCGGCCGGCCGGATGCGACTTCGGCGGCGATGGCGCCCGGGTCGAGGCCGACCGAGGTCGCGATCTCGGCCAGGACTTCCTCCTTGGCGATCTTCGCGCCGTGGTCGTGTCGTGCGGAGAACGCGGCGAGGTGCCAGTCGAGGAACTTGTCGGAGAACTCGTCACGCACGGCGATGCCCCAGAGCAGTGCAGTCGTGCCGGTGCCCCACTCGGCCGGATCGCGATCCCAAACCGGGGATTCGCCCTCTTCGACGTGAATCTGGTCGAGGGAGAACGGAAGGAACGTGACGTCCCAGTCCCGACCGGCCCGCAGTCCGGCAATGACCGACGCGTGGCCGTTGCGGGCGAATGGGCAGCGGTAATCGAACGTCACTGCGAACTGACGGGCCACAGGTCCTCCTCGGGGTTACGACCTTTCGGTCGCAACGGCACCAGCATGGTCGTGATTCCCTCCGGGTTACGAATGCCGGTTGACCAACGGCCGCATGACCAGGCCGAGGGCCAGGCCGAACGCCGCGCCGGCGACGACATCGGACGCGTGGTGCAGCCGGACGTAGACGCGGGTTGCGGCCACAGCCGAGGCCGCGCCGTACCAGCCCGGCCCGCCGCCGAGCAGCACCGCCGCGCAGAACGCAGCGGTGGCGTGGCCGGACGGAAACGAGCTGGTGACCGGTCGGCGTAAGCCGTGGTGGAACTCGATGTCGGCGTAGTCCGCAGGGCGGATCCGACGAAAGAGCGACTTCACCGCCCCGTTCGTCAGTGCGGACTCGATGCCCAGCGCGGCCGAGAAGCGCGCGGCCCATTCGAGGTCGCCACCGCGGGCGAGCGCGAGCGCGGCCCCGCAGGTGTGCCACAGCAGGCTGTGATCCGCGGCGCTCGACAACCGGTAGGCGACCTTGTCGACCGCGGGGGTTCGGAAGGCGTCGACGCGTCGCTCAACCGCCGCGTCGAACGCGGCGATGCGCTCGACGAGCGTCATGCAAAGACGAGGGGAAGCTGCGGGCGACCTTCGCGCTCGGCTTGCCGGGCGAGCAGCGTGGGCTTGGCGAGCTCCGGTTGCCCGTCGAACTCCGGGCAGAACTCCTGGAACGAGCAGTAGTTGCACAGCGCGGACGTGCGGGGCCGGAAATCGTCGCGCTTGCACGCCTGGCGCACCGCTTGCATGACCGCGTTGGTCTTCACGTCGACACCGCGCAGGCTCTGATCGGACGGGGCGGTGATGATGCGCTCGGGCTTCGAGAGGTAGAGGAGCTGCACCCGCGACGGCCGGCGCCCGAACATGCGCTCGCAGAGCAGTGAGTAGATGTGCACACCGGCCATGCTCTTCTGTTCCCAGCCCTCACTCGGCGCCGACCCGGTCTTGTAGTCGGTGACGACGAGCTCACCGTTCTCGTCGAGCTCGAGCCGGTCGATGATGCCGCGGATCGTGACGCCGGCGGAGGTCTGTGCGCTGACGCGGAGCTCCACCCCGAGGACGGTGACGGCGCGCGGATCTTCCATCTCGAAGTAGCGCCGGACGAGCACCTCGGCGTCCGAGTGGAACGACGCCCGCTCCTCTTCGGTGAGCTCCAGTTCGGCGAACTCGGGATGGGCCGCGACCTCGGCCTCGGCCCGGGCGAGGTCGGCGAGCGCGGCTTCGATGGTGCGCTCGGCGGGCGGCCGCCACATGAGGTGCTGCAGGGCGAGGTGGACGAGCGTGCCCTTGCTGGCCGGCGCCGAGGGCGGCTCGGGGAGGCGCTCGATGTAGCCGAAGCGGAACGCCAGCGGGCAGCTCGTGAAAGTGCCCATCGAGCTCGGCGAAAGCGATATCGGCACGGGGTGTGCGAGCTCGCGCGTCTGGTCGACTTTTTCCTCCGCCGTCATGCCCCGACGATACCGCCGGGGTGTGTCACTTACGGCGACCGTCTAGGTTCCGGGTCATGCCTGGGAGGTACGGAGAATGAAGGTCGATACCGGAGTGATGGCGCCGTCGCTGAGCGACATCGGGCCGAAGGCTCGCGAGCTCGAAGAGCTGGGCTACGACGGACTGCTGACCGCCGAGACCGGCCACGACGCCTTCCTGCCGATTGCGCTCGCGGCGGAGCACACCGAACGCATCGAGCTCGCGACGGGGATCGCGGTCGCGTTCGCCCGCACGCCGATGGTGCTCGCGTACACGGCGAACGATCTGCAACAGATGTCGAAAGGCCGGTTCGTGCTCGGCCTCGGTTCCCAGATCAAGCCGCACATCGAAAAGCGGTTCTCGATGCCGTGGTCGCACCCGGCGCGGCGCATGCGTGAGTACGTGCTCGCGTTGCACGCCATCTGGAGCGCCTGGAACGACCAGACCCCGCTCAAGTTCGAGGGTGAGTTCTACAAGCACACACTGATGACTCCGTTCTTCGCGCCGACGCCGAACCCGTACGGCGCGCCCAAGGTGTTCCTCGCCGCGGTCGGCGAACTGATGACGGAAGCGGCCGGCGAGGTCGCGGACGGCGTCATCATCCACGGCTTCACGACCGAGCGCTACGTCAAGGAGGTGACGATGCCCGCGGTGGAGCGCGGCTTGAAGAAGGCCGGACGCGATCGTTCGTCGTTCCAGGTCTCGGGTCCGCTGTTCGTCGTCACCGGCACCACCGACGAGGAGATCGCGGCCGCGACCACCGGCGTGAAGCAACAGATCGCGTTCTACGGCTCGACGCCCGCCTACCGCGGTGTGCTCGAGCTCCACGGCTGGGGCGATCTCCAGACCGAGCTCAACGCACTGTCGAAGCAGGGCAAGTGGGTCGAGATGGGCGAGCTGATCGACGACGAGATCCTCAACACGTTCGCGGTCGTCGCCGGTCCCGAAGGCGTAGCGGCCGAGCTCAAGCGTCGCTACGGGGGCGTCGTCGACCGCTGTTCGTTCTACGCGCCGTACCGGACCGACGCCGATCGTTGGACGCGCATCATCGAGGATCTGAAGACGGCCTAACCCGCGAAGCGCAGGATCGACGCGACGCACGCGTCGGGATCCTGTTGCGGTCCGAAGTGACCCAGGCCGGGCAGCACTTCGACACGACCGTGCGGGATGCGATCGGCGATCTTCGTCGCGAGCGGCGGGCCGACATCGGTCGACGTCTCGCCGCACACGACCAGGACCGGAACCGTGATCTCCCCGAGCCGGGCGTACGCGCCGTGGTTCGGGCCCATCGAGTACACGCGCGCCTCGACCTCGGGCCGGCACTTCAGCTCGAGCATCCCGTCGCCGCGGTCGCGCAACCCATAGTCGACGTACGCGCGCAGTGACACCTCGGTCATCACGTCGAGGGGTGGCTTCGACGCGTACGCGGTGAACGCTTCTTCAGTCGAGTGCCATTCGTTGCGCCGCTTTCGCGCGGCGCGTGCGAGGAGGAAGTCCTCCTGCGGCGGGAGTGGGTGCTCCGAGGGGAAGATGATCGGTTCGTACGCCCAGATGCGCGCGAACGTTCCCGGCCGGCCCTGCTCGCCGAGGATCAGCGCGGCGCCGCCTTTCGAATGGCCGCACGCGACGAGCGTGGGATCGCCGGCGACGCCGAGGTGTTCGGCGACCGCGACCACGTCGTCGGCGAACCCGTGCCACGAATAATCGACGTCGGGGGCGTCGCTGTCGCCGTGACCGCGGAAGTCGAACGACCACACGCGGCGCCCGAGCGCGACGAGTTCGTCCGCGACCGGTGCCCACACCCGACCGTGAAACCCGGTCGGGTGCGCGAGCAACGCCGGCGGGCCCGACCCACCCCAATCGTGGACGACGAGCCGGATGCCGTGCGCGTCGAAACTGTGCGATGCAGGCGCCGACGCGGTCACGGGCTCAGGGGGTGGGCTGTTGTTCGGCCGCGTGGTCGGCGATCGCCTTCATGATCGCGTTGGCGGCGCGGTTGACGAACTCGCCGCCGCTCCCGGTGACCCAGTCGCACGACGCCTCGGGGCGTTCGAGTTGACCGGTGAAGTACGGCATCACGTATTGCGCGAACAGCTCGAAGCTGTGCTTCGTCGCGGCCGGGTTCGCCCAATCGTGACCGAACAACAAGAACGTTCCGAAGCCGCCCGACTCGTCGACCAGTGATTGGATCTTGGCGATGGCGTCCTCGGGCGTGCCGATGATCGCGAAACCGTCCTCGTCGATGTTGGCGATGATCTCTTCGGGCGTGTCGCCGCGTGTCGGCCCGGCGGGTAGGACGTGCGTGAAGTATTTCGAGAACGGCACGATGCCGTAGGCGACGTCGGCGCGCGCCTGCTCCCGCGTCTCGGCGATGTGCATCGGCCCGACGAGCCGCCACTGTGCGCGCTCGGGGGTGTGGCCGTACTGCGCGCCGACATCGTTCCACGTCTGCCAGTGCGTGCCGATCGCGTCGAAGCCCTGCTTGGTCGTCGCCGCGATCGACAACAAACCGGTGCCGTACTTTCCGGCGGCCTTCGCGCCGGTCGGCGAGATCGACGCCGCGACCGCGACCTCGAGGTTCGGCTCGCTGTACGGCTTCAACTGGAGCCGCGCGTCCTGCAGCGTGAACCAGTCGGTCTGCTTGGTGACCGTCTCGCCGCGCAGGAGCGCCATGATCGCGTCGAGCGCTTCGTCCATGCGCGGGCGCTGTTCGTCCGCGGGGATGCCGAGCATGTGCGCATCGGAGGTGAGTTGCCCGGGGCCGCAGCCGAGCATGGCCCGGCCGCGCGTGAGGTGATCGAGCAGCACGAACCGGTCCGCCAGCATCAAAGGGTTGTGGTACGGCAGGGAGTTCACGCCGCTGCCGAGGCGGATGTGTTTCGTGCGCGCCGCGGCCGCGGCGATGAAGACCTCGGGCGACGAGATGATCTCGTAACCGCCCGAGTGGTGCTCGCCGATCCACACCTCGTGGAAGCCGAGCCGATCGAGGTGTTCGATCAGGTCGAGGTCGCGCTCGAGAGCGAGCGTCGGGTTCTGCCCGGTCGGGTGGAACGGGGCCATGAAGAGTCCGAAGCGCATGCAGCCATTCGACCCGAACTTGACCGTGCGGTCAACTTGGCGCCGCGGTAAATCGATTGCAGTTCGTTGCCGACCCGGCTGTCATGCCGCGGGTGCAAAACGATCAGCGACGTTTCTTCGACGAGACCATCGCGAGTGTCTACGACGAGACGATCCTCCGGACGGACGCCGAGGCTGCGGTCGCGTTCCTCACGCGGTTCGCGCGTGGCGGCCCGGCCCTGGAGCTGGCGATCGGGACGGGCCGGATCGCGCTCCCGCTGGCCCGCCGCGGGATCCGGGTCGACGGCATCGACCTTTCGCCGGCGATGGTCGATCGCTTACGCGCCAAACCCGGCGGCGACGAGCTCGTGGTGACGATCGGTGACATGGTCGACGTGCCCGTCGACGGGTCGTACCGACTGATCTACGTGGTGGCCAACTCGCTGACGAACGTCGGGACGCAGTACGGGCAGGTGCGCGCTTTCGAGAACGTCGCCGCGCACCTGCTCGCGGACGGCATCTTCGTCGTCGACTCGTACCTTCCCGAGCCGGGCTGGCTGCGGGACGGGCACTACGTGCGCGCGGAACATGTCCGCGCCGACGAGGTGCGGCTCGACGTGAGTCGTATCGACCGGGTCGCGCAGGTGCTCGACGAGAACCACGTCGTATTGACCGACGGTGGTGTGCGCCTGTCGCCGGTCGTGACCCGCTACATCTGGCCGAGCGAGATGGACCTCATGGCTCGCATCGCCGGCCTGCATCTGAAGGAGCGCTGGGCCGGCTGGAACGACGAACCGTTCGTCGGTGCGGCGGGATCGTTCGTCTCGGTGTACGGGCGCTAGTGGTGCGCTCGAGGAACGTGTCCGTGCGACGCGAACTGCTGCGGGGCCTCCGGCGGCTGAATGCGACGACCACGGTCCTGCAGCGCGCGCGCCGGGCCGATCCGCGCGCCGGCATGTGGGAGGCCGCCGACGTGCAATGGTGGTGGCGCCGCCCCCGGGCCACCGACGAGCTGGCGCTTCCGGTCTGGTTCGACGAGGTCGGCCCCGTGGCGGCGGCCGGGCTGACCGCGTGGGACGACATCTGGCAGGCAGACGTGTTCGCGGTGCCGTCGATCGTCAACGAGGACGAGGTCTGGGCGGCGACCTTGGAAGCCACCGCCGCACACGCGCCGCGGGACCTCGAGGTGCTCGTGCGCGAGGACGACGCGCGGCTGGTGGGCCTCGCCCTCCGCAGCGGATTCGCGATGACCGACGAGTTGTCGGGCACTGCCTGGATGAACGCCGACCGGTGCCCGCCCGTCGCGCGGGTCGACGGGTTCGCGATCGTCGACCGTGTGACACGCGCCGATCGTCAGCACCCGATGATCGCTCGCAACGGACAACCGGTCGAGGCGCGGCTGCGACAGTGCTCGCTCTACGACCCGGCGCTCGATCTGGCGGTCGAGGACGCGGATGGCAGGGTCGCCGGCTACGCGTTGTTCTGGTTCGACCACGTGACACGGGTCGGACTCCTCGAACCGATGCGCGTCGAGGACGAATACCAGCGACGCGGCCTCGCCCGCATGTTGCTGACGAACGGCCTCGCTCGGCTCGCACGCAAGGGCGCCCGCCGCCTGAAGGTCGGCTTCGAGACCGACGCCGCCCGCGACCTCTACCTCGGCGCCGGCTTCGTACAGACGTCGATCGATCGGCGGCTCATTCGACCCGCGCCGCGTTGATCAACCGGCGCCGCACCACTAGGCGAGTTGCGAGTGGACCCAGGTCTCGAGTGCGGGGCCGCTCTCGTAGCTCGTGATGAGCGCGTAGCGCGGTTGGGCGCCGTTGTGCACCACGACGTGCCAGAGCCGCTGCGTGTCGACGAGAAAGCGTGCACCCTTGTGCAACGGGAGGCGCGCCTCGGTGGCCGGGTCGGGCAGGCCGTCGGGGCCGGTGTCCATCAACAGCATGTAGCTGTCCGGATTGTCGGTGAGTTCGAGCCACATGCGCACGACCCAGCCGTCGGTCGGTGGGTTGAAACGGTTGTTGTCGTCGCGGTGGAAGCTGCGGAACGCGGTGTCGTGATCCTGGGGCTCGAGCTTGATCGTGCGCACGCGGCCGAAGTCGGCGCCGACGCTCTCCACGTACTGCTTGATCGTCGGGCACTTCTCGGCATTGCTCGTGAAGCGCGCGCCCTTGTCGGGGCGCTCGTCGCCCGCGTTCCAAAAGCCGCGGCAATCGAGTTCGCCGTCGGCGGTGGCGATCGGCGCGAAGTTCGTGTCGCCGCCGCTCTTCCAATCCATGTACTCGAGGTCGAGGTACTCGACCGCGGGAATCTCGTACGGAAGATCGGTCAGCTGCACGAACCCACGCGCGGCGAGGACGTCGAGCCGCGGGTGCGGTGTGTCCAGTGGGATCTCGCACGACCAGTGATCTGCGTTCGGCCAAAATGTTGTCGCCATCGCCGTGGAGTCTACGACCGGGTTGGCCCTGGTCAGGGGCGCAAACCGTGGGACCTTGGTCCCTTTCCGGCGACGCGCACGGCCAACTCCGCGAACTCGCAGAGCAGGGGCCGGGTGGCGCGGGGGTCGATGATCTCCTCCACGAGGAACGCCTCCGCGGTCTTGAACGGCGACTGGCGGGCCGTGAGCCGTTGTTCGATCTCCGCGCGCAGTGCGGCGGGGTCGTCGGCGGCTTCGAGTTGCGCCTTGTACGCGGCCTCGATGCCGCCCTCGAGCGGAAGGCTGCCCCAGTTCCCCGAGGGCCACGCGAACCGGTACGAGAGTTTCGACGCGTCCTGGTGCGCGGCGCCCGCCACGCCGTACACCTTGCGCACGATCACCGAACACCACGGCGTCGTGGCCTGATAGATCGCGGCGAGTGCCCGCGCGCCGGCGCGAATGGTCGCGGCCTTCTCGGCATCCGTGCCGATGACGAAGCCGGGATTGTCGACGAAGTGCACGACCGGAAGATGGAACGTCTCCGCGAGGTCGACGAAACGCGTCACCTTCTCGGACGACGATGCAGTCCAACCGCCCGCGTAGAAGTACGGGTCGTTCGCGAGCACTGCAACCGGACGCCCGTCGAGACGCGCCAGCCCGGTGACCGCGCTGCGGCCGTTGAAGCGCCCGAGCTCGAACCACGAGCCCCGGTCGACGACCGCTTCGATGATCGATCGCACCTTGTAGACCTTGCGGCGCTCACGCGGAATCGCGTGCAGGAGCGATTCATCGCGCCGCTGCGGATCGTCCTCGCCGGCGCTCGCGCGCGGCGGCAGCTCGTCGACGGACGACGGCAGGTACGAGAGGAACTGGCGGACGCGCGCGAACGCTTCGGCTTCGGTCGCGACCTCGTCGTCGACCGCGCCGTTGCGGGTGTGGATCGCACTCCCGCCGAGGGTCTCCTTGTCGACGTCCTCGCCGAGACGCGCGACCACGGGCGGTCCCGCAACGAACAACTGCGACGTCCCTTTCACCATGACGCTGTAGTGACTGGTCACGACGCGCGCCGCGCCGAGTCCGGCGACCGAACCGAGACAGCACGAGACCACCGGAACCGTCGCGAGGTTGGCCACGACGTGTTCCCAACCCGGATTGAACGGCACGAACGAGCGCCGCTCCGTCTCGAGCGATTTCACCGAGCCACCACCGCCCGAGCCGTCGACGAGCCGCACGATCGGCATCCGCAGCTCACGCGCCATGCGCTCCGCGTGCACCTGCTTCTGGAAGATCGACGCGTCCGCCGCGCCGCCCCGCACGGTGAAGTCGTCACCGCCGACCACCACCGGACGATCGTCGATGCGGCCGCGGCCCATGACGAAGTTCGCGGGGGTGACGTCGACGAGGTTGCCGGCGTCGTCGTAGGTGGCGCGCCCGGTCAGCGCGCCGACTTCGTGGAACGTACCCGCGTCGAGCAGCGCGTCGATCCGCTCGCGGACCGTCAGCTTTCCCTGCCCGTGGTGGCGTTCGACCTTCTCCGCGCCACCCATCTGCTGCGCGAGCTCCGTGCGCCGCGCGAGCTCCTCGAGCTCCGGCTCCCAACTCATGTTGCCGCCGGAGACGTGCCGCTCACAGTGGGAGGTTGCCCGTCGCGGCGGCGGTGCTCCCGGTGTCGCGGTACGCCGAGATCGCGCGCTCGGCGGTACGCATCAGGTGGATCTCGTCGGCGCCGTCGGCGAAGCGCGCCCAACGGGCGTGGAGGAACATGTCGGCGAGCGGCGTGTCCTTGGAATACCCGAGCGCGCCGTGCACCTGAATCGCGCGGTCGATGATCCGGTTGAGCGCGTTCGCGACGAAGTGCTTCGTCATCGACACTTCGCTCTTGAAGTCTTCCTTGCGATCGATCTTGTACGCGGAGTGCAGCACCATCAACTTGCACTGGTAGAGCTCGATCGTCGACTCCGCGATCATCCACTGGATGCCCTGCTTCTCCGCGAGCAGCGAGCCGTGCGAGTAGCGGTTGAGTGAACGGTCGACCATCATGTCGAGCGCGATCTCGGCCTGCGCGATCCAACGCATGCAGTGCGCGAGCCGGGCCGGCCCCAGTCGGTATTGGCCGAGCAGGTGGCCCTGGCCGCGGCCGCCGAGCATCTGGTCCTTGTGCACGCGCAGGTCCTCGATGCGGATCTCCGAGTGACCGCCCGGACCGTGCATCGTCTCGACCTCGCGCACTTCGGTCCAACCTTCCTGCGGGAGGTCGACGATGAAGGCGGTGTTCGCCGCCTGCGGGATGTCGGGGTCTTCCTCGGTGCGGGCGATGAGGATCGCGAAGCGGGCGCGGTGCGCGTTGCTGATGAACCACTTGTGCCCGCTGATGACCCACTCGTCGCCGTCGGGGTAACCCCACGTCTTGATCAACGTCGGGTCGGAACCGGCGACCTCGGGCTCGGTCATGGCGAAGCACGACGCGGAACGGCCTTCACACAACGGCTTCAGGTACTTCTGCTTCTGCTCCTCGGTGCCCCAGTGCAGCAGCGTGTGCATGTTGCCCTCGTCGGGAGCCTGCGCGTTGATGGCAAACGGTCCGAAGCTGGAGCGCGCGGCCTCGGCCTGCACCATCGCGAGCTCGACGTGACCGAGCCCCATGCCACCCCACTCCTCGGGCATGTGCGGCAACCACAGGCCGCGCTCCTGCGCGGCGGTGCGCATCTCGACGATGCCTTCGATGAGCTGCGTGCGGTCGTTGCGGTCCCAGCGCTTCTCGATGGGCCGCACGACCTCGTCGATCAACGAGCGAACGCGGTTGCGGATGTCTTCGAGTTCCGGGGAGAGGCTGAAGTCGATGGCCATGGGGGCAGTGTCATGCGGCCTTGACGGACCGGTCAAGACCGCACGACAGGTCTCCACGGGTCGCTCGCGCTGCGCCTCCCGTCCGGTCGGCTCCGCTGCCGCTCCAGTTAGTCTCGGCACTGTGCGTGCTGCTGTTGCCCGTCGTGGTGTCCTGGTGGTCGAAGACGTGGCCGACCCCGTCCCCGGCCCGGGCGACGTCCTGGTGGCGGTCAAGGCGTGCGGGATCTGCGGCTCCGACCTCCACGCCCTGCACTACGCCGACGAACTCGTCTCGATCACCCGCGAGATGGGTGTGCCGATCGGCTTCGACCCGAGCCGCGACTTCATCATGGGCCACGAGTTCACCGCGGAGGTGCTCGAACTCGGGCCGATGACGGACGGTTCGCCGGTGCAACCGGGCGACCTCGTCACGTCCTTGCCGATCGCGCTCACACCCACCGGGATGGAACCGGTCGGCGCGTACTCGAACACCTACAACGGTGCGTACGCGGACCTCATGCGGCTGTCCGCGGCGATGTGCATGAAGGTCCCGAACGGTCTCGATCATCGCCGCGCCGCGCTCACGGAACCGATGGCGGTCGGCCGTCACGCAGTGGCGCGTTCCGCGATCACGACGGCCGAAGCCGCGGTCGTGCTCGGCGCCGGTCCGGTGGGGCTCGCGGTCGTCGCCGAGCTCGGACGACTCGGCATCGAGACGATCGTCGTCTCCGACTTCTCACCGCGCCGACGCGCGGTCGCGCTGGCAATGGGTGCGAGTGTCGCCGTCGATCCGGCCGTCCAGGACCCGATGGACGCCTGGACCGCAGCCGACGGCCGCCGCGTCCCGATCGTGTTCGATGCGATCGGTGTGCCCGGCTCGCTCGAAGCCGTGATCAAGGCCGCGCCCGCGCTGGGTCGGGTGTGCATCGTCGGTTCGTGCATGCAAACCGATTCGGTGCGGCCGCTCGTTGCGCAGGTCAAGCAGCTGACGGTCGTGTTCTCGATGGCGTACGACCCGTTCGAGTTCGGCGACACGCTGCGCGCGATCGCCGAAGGCGAGATCGACGTGACGCCGATGATCACCGGAACGTGCGGGGTCGAGGGCGTACCCGCGGCGTTCGAGGCCCTCGGCCACCCCGAAGAGCACGTGAAGGTGCTCGTCGAGCCGGGCGGCCCGGCGACGCCGCAACCGGTCTAACTCTCGAGCTTCTTCTTGATCTCGACGACCGAGCCCTCGTAGACCGGCAGGAACAGACCGAGCAGATCGTCGGGCGTGACCGCGACCGACCAGGTCAGGTGGGTTCCGCTGCCTTCGGGTTCGACCGAGATCGTCGCGAGGTGCGACTCCAGGTTGCTCATCGGCGACTCGATCACCGAGTACGAGATCGTGCGCGCGCTGTCGTCGAGGTTGCGGAGCTGCTCTTTGATCTCGATGCCCATCAATCCGATCGTGCGGACGTCGCCGTCGACGGTGCACGTCTCCACGCCCGGCATCCACGTCTCGAGTCCGCCGAACTCGCGCAGCAGCTTCCAGACGTCGTCGGGACTGCGTTCGATCGAGGCTTCTGCTTTTCCTTCGGCCATCTCGACATCATGCACGACCGTGACCACGGATGTCAGACCGACGCGGGTCCGGTTGCCCACGCGCCCGGGGCGGAGAACACGCCGCGGTGCCAACGGTCGGGTGTGCCGAGCAGGGCACGGGGATAGTCCTCCCACATCCACCGCGCGAAGTTGCGGCGCGTCCAGGGCGTGAGGTCGGCGACGCCGATCGCCGCCCGTGCTCCCAGCGGGCGGCGGAGTACGCGTTGCAGGGCTTTGGCGAAGCGCAGGTCGCGTCCGAGCGCGCGGTGCACGAGCTCGCGGTAGTCGGCGCCGGTTGCGATCGCTTGCGCGGCGAGCATGCCGGTCTCGATGGCCTGCGCGATTCCTTCGCCGGTCATCGGGTCGACGACGCCTGCGGCATCGCCCGCGAACAACACGCGCCCGCGCACGAGACGCGCGGGTTCGTAGCGCGTCGGGATCGGCCACGCGTGCACCGACTCGGCGGGTCGGGCCTTCGCGCCGAGGATGTCGCGCAGGATCGGTCGCGCCAGGAGGTCGGGCCAGAGATCCTTCAGCGCGCGGCCACTCCGACCGTCGGAACGCAGCACCCCGTAGCCGACGTTCGCGCGCCCGCCGGGGAGCGGGAACACCCATGCGTACCCGGGCAGGAGGTCGCGTTCGAACACGACCCAGAGCCGTTCGTCGTCGACGTCGTCGAAGTACTGCCGGACCGCATGCCACTCGCCGAGATCGCGCGGCGCGTCGGGCGCGAGCGCGCGGCGAACCGTCGACCAATGTCCGTCGGCCGCAATCACGTGCGACGCGTCGAGCACCGAGCCGTCGTCGAACGTCAGCTCGACCGATGCGTCACCGGGCTTCAGTGTCTCGAGCGCGCGACCTTCGCGTATGTCGACGCCCCGGCGGCGGGCGACCTCGACCAACGCCGCGTCCAGTGCGCGCCGCGGTACCACGGCTGCGTAGGCGCCGTGCGCGGGGAGCGGGAGGTGGGCGCGGCGCCCGCGGGGAGAGACCAGGACCGTCTCGCGCACGAACACCGGTGCGGCCGCGTCCAGGTCGTCGGCCGCCACGCCCAGCGTCTCCAGCAGTCGCAGCGCGTTCGTCGTGAGTCCGTCGCCGCAGGTCTTGTCGCGCGGGAACTGCGCCTTGTCGACGCAAACGGTGGTTAGTCCTCGGGCCACTGCGGTGATCGCGGCCGCCGTTCCGGCCGGACCGGCCCCCACCACGACGACATCGACGTGCTCGGCCATCGGTACCCGACCGTACCGGCCCGGGCACCCGCCTTTCCGAGCCGGTCTCCGTTTCGACGTCCTGCGGGACGGATTGGCAGAATCGGGGTTTCTCGAACCGGTGCCGCGCGCCGGTTCGCGCCCACGAACAGGAGTCGTATGAACGTCGCCGTCTGCGTCAAGCAGATTCCCGACCCGGCCGTGCCGGGTTCGCTCTCGGCCGACCACACGCTCGATCGCAGCGGCAAGCTCATCCTCGACGAGTCCGACAGCTACGGCGTCGAGATGGCATTGCAACTCGTCGACGCCGCCGGCGGCGGTGAGGTCACGTTGATCTCGATGGCGCCCAACGACGAGGTGTCCGGACTGCGCACCGCGCTCGCGATGGGTGCGGCCAAGGCCATTCTCGTGTCCGACCCGGCCCTCGCCGGTTCCGACGCGCTCGGCACCGCGAAGGTGCTCGCCAAGTGCATCGAGCGCGCGGGCGACATCGACCTCGTGCTCGCCGCGACGGAGTCGTCGGACGGCTACACCGGCACGGTGCCCGCGCAGGTCGCGGAGTTGCTCGGCTGGCCGGCGCTGACCTTCTCGAAGCACGTCGAGATCGCCGACGGCAAGGCCAAGGTGCAGCGTCAGACCGAAGCCGGTTACGACGAGGTCGAGGCGTCGCTGCCCGCGATCGTGAGCGTGACCGCCGGCGTGGTCGAGCCGCGCTACCCGTCGTTCAAGGGGATCATGGCGGCCAAGAACAAGCCGGTCGACAAGGTGACCGCGGCCGACCTCGGCCTCGACGGGTCGCAGGTCGGTTGGGCGGGCGCCCGCCAGGAGATCACGAACGTCGAGCAGGCGCCTGCGCGCCAGGCGGGCGAGAAGTTCGAAGACGACGGCACCGGCGCCGAGAAGCTCGTCGGGTTCCTCGAGCAGTTGAAGGTGGTCTGACGTGAAGGTCTGGGTGTTTGCCGAGGCGGTCGGCGACAAGGTCACGACCGCGACGCTCGAGTTGTTGACGAAGGCGCGTGAGATCGGCTCGGAGGTCGAGGCCGTCTACGCGGGTTCGGGCGACTCAGGTGCGATCGCGGCGACGGTCGGTTCGTACGGCGCCACGAAGTTGCACGTGATCGATCCCGGCGACGGCTTGCCCGGCCAGGTCGCGGCCGCGGGACTCGCGGCGCTCGCGGGCTCCGAGAACCCCGACGTGATCCTGTTCGCACAGACGTACGACGGCCGCGACGCGATCGCCCGTCTGTCGGTGAAGCTCGACGAGCCGGTGTTGACCAACGGCATGTCGCTGTCGGCCGACGGTGGTGCGCTCGTGTTCGGCACGGCGATCTTCGGCGGCGTCACGCTCGTCGACGTGAAGCTCAGCGCCCAGGCGCCGGCCCTGATCGCGATCCGGCCGAAGTCGTTCGCGGCCGAGGAGTCCGGCGGCGGGGCCGCCGCGGTGTCGAACGTCGCCCCGGCCGATGCCGGCCGCGCGGCCGAGGCCAAGGTGCTCGCTCGCCACGTCGAGGAGCAGCAGGGCCCGAAGCTCGAAGAAGCGGCGGTGGTCGTCTCCGGTGGTCGTGGAATCGGTGCGGCGGAGAACTACGCGCCGCTCGTGGAGGAGCTCGCCAAGTTGCTCAAGGGCGCGTGGGGAGCATCCCGCGCGATCGTCGACGCGGGCTGGGTTCCGTACGCGTTGCAGGTCGGTCAGACCGGCAAGACCGTGAAGCCGAAGGTCTATGTGGCGCTCGGTATCTCCGGCGCGACGCAGCACCTCGTCGGCATGAAGAACAGCGACAACATCATCGCGGTCAACAAGGACGGCGAGGCGCCGATCTTCTCGGTCGCCGACCTCGGCATCGTGGGCGACGTGCACAAGGTCGTCCCCGCACTGATCGAGTTGCTCAAGGCGAAGCAGTAGGGGCCCAGATATCGCCCTCGAGGCGAGTGGTCGGATCGGTCGCGGCGCTCAACGCCGCGACCGTTTCGCGTTCGGCCCACATCACCCGCGCCGACGACAGTGCGTCGCGCTCGTGCTCGTTCTCGAACGTCGCGTCTCCGGTCGCGAGTTTGCGGAGCGCCGACGGGTAGATCTCGAAGACCGTCCGGTCGGCCGGAGCGTCGAACGGCCAGATCGCGATGCCCGCATCGCGCAGCCGCCGCAGCAGTGGCATGCCGCGCACCGAACCCGGACCGACCATCCCGACGCCCACGAGTTGGAACACCGACTTCGCGGTGGGGTAGCGCGCCTCGCACGTCCGGAAGCGCTGTTCCCGGGGAACGTCGCAACGATCCCGCCAGAACGGCGCCGTCGGTTCGAGCCAACGCTCGCCGTCGCGAGCCGCAAGGTCCCACACGTCGTCGATCGTGGCGCAACCGTGGTCGATCGCGAACCACTCCGGGAGTCCGAACGAGAAGTCGAGGCCCGCGACGAACGGGCCCCTTGATTCGAGCAAACAGTCGACGGCTTCTTCGCGGGTACGGAGCGGCCGGCTCTCGACCGAACCGTCGCGGTGGAGGGCGGAGAGCCAGATCCCGTTGCGCAGGCTCGGACGTTTGGCACCGGACCAGTCGACCGCAATTACCGTCGGCTCCACCACACCGAGAAGGTACCGTTCGGCGCATGGCCGACGAAGTGGTGCTCGATGCGCGCGGCCTCGTGAAGGACTACCGCCGCGACCGCGCGGTCGACGGCGTGAGCCTCGTCGTACACGCGGGCGAACGCGTCGCGCTGCTCGGTCCGAACGGCGCGGGCAAGACCACCACGTTGCTCATGATTCTCGGCGTCGTGTCTCCGGACGAGGGTGCGGTCGCGATCTGCGGCTACGACCTCGCGCACCAGCGCAGCCGGGCCGCGGAGTGCGTGGGGTTCGCGGCCGGATACCTCCCGCTCACGGAGCGGATGCGCGTGCGGGAGTACCTGCGGCTCTACGGCCAGATCTACGGCATCGCCGATCCGAATCCGCTCATCGACGAGGGCCTCGAACGCTTCCGCATCGGTGATCTCGCCGGCGCGATGGGAACCGAGCTGTCGTCGGGTCAGCGCACGCTCATCGGGATCGTCCGCGCCACGCTGCACCGCCCGCGCCTGCTCGTGCTGGACGAACCCACCGCGTCACTCGACCCCGATGTCGCGCAGCGCGTGCGTGCGGGCCTGCTCGACCTCTGCGATCGCGACGGCACCGCACTGTTGATGACGAGTCACGACATGAGCGACGTCGTGCAGGTGTGCGAGCGGGTCGTGTTCCTCTCGCACGGTCACGTCGTCGCCGACGGTGCGCCGGAGGCCATCGCGTCCGACTACGGCCACGGAGACCTCAAAGGCGTGTTCCTTCACCTCGCGGCCGCCCATGACGGTGCACAACAGAGCGACCATCCGTGACGCCGAACCCCACCACCACGCGCGGGAAGTCATGGCTGCGGATGCGTGCGATCGCGCGGCGCCACGCCTACGTGCTCGTGCGCAGCCCGCACCGGCTGTTCGACGTGTCGCTCTGGCCGCTCGTCGACGTGTTGTTGTTCGGTTCGCTCGCGGCCTTCGTCGGCACGAACGGCGCGACACCCGCCGCGAAGGCTTCCGGCTATCTCCTCGCCGGCATCGTGTTGTGGCACGTCATCTATCAGTCGCAGATCGCGATGAGCACGGGTCTGCTCGAAGAGACGTGGACCCGCAACCTGTTGAACCTCATGGTCACCCCGCTGCGCGAGGTCGAGTACCTCGCGGGGGTGGCGATGTTCGGCATGGTGAAGCTGTTCATCGGCGTCGGCGTCATGGTGATCGGCGCGCTCGCGTTCTTTTCGTTTCACACCTGGTCGCTCGGTTACGGGCTGATACCGATCGTCGCGGTGCTGCTCGTCGTGGGGTGGGCGATCTCGCTGTTCGTCATGGGCCTGGTGCTGCGGTTCGGCACCGGCGCGGAGGCGCTCGCGTGGGGCGTGATGTTCGTCCTGCTGCCGCTGTCGGGCGTCTTCTATCCCACCGACGCGCTGCCGGCCGTGCTCCAGCCGATCGCGCTCGCCCTGCCGACCACGCACGCTTTCACCGCGCTGCGATCGCTCGTGGACGGCAACGGCACCGATTGGGGCCAGCTCGCGATCGCGGCGGTCGGCTCTGTGGTCATGCTCGGGCTCGCAATGTGGTTCCTCGTCGCGATGCTGCGCGCGTTCCGTAAGCGGGGCTACATCACCCGCTACACCTGATCGCCCGAAACGCCCCGGCCATCCCCGGCCGGGGCGTCTCGGTCTCACTCGGGGGAAGTGATCAGGCGGTCGCGGGAACCTTGCCGCTCCACTCGCGCTTGTCGCTGTACTGGTAGTTCGTGATGAGGCTCACGGCCAGCACGGCGATCCCGGCGACGATGTACACGGCGGTCAGTCCGGTGTCGCTGTTGTTGAAGTTCAAGACGAACGGCGAGAACAACAGCAGCGCGGCCGCGAGGTAGTCGCCGGCGGAGTGCACGGTGAAGGGCAAGACCTTGAACAGGCCGAGCGGGTACTTCGTGAGCACGCTCACGGCGAGCACGGTTGCGCCGACGACGACACCGGCGGCGACGGCCTTGCCGCTCCCGCCGACGGCGAGCGCGATGACGATGAGTCCGGCGCCGACTGCGTAGTCGGCAACGGCGTGAAGCCACGCCGGGAGTAGACGGACGAGCGACATGAGTGTCTCCTTCTGCAATGGTCGACTGCGGCGGCCCAAATCGACCCGGCGATGTCTGCCTGACCGGTCCGGCGGCGCCTGCTGTTGTCGAGGGTCACGGGTACTTCGCAGCCGACCGGATCCGCGGATGATGCAAGACTCGATTTCATGGAACCGCTCGTCGACCCCGATCGCCTTTCCGCCTGGATGGACGTGGAGGGGCTCGAGCCCGGCGCGCCGGTCACGGTCGATCGGATCACCACCGGGCACTCGAACGAGGTCTTTCGCGTCACGCGCGGCGAGCGCGTGTTCGTGTTGCGCCGGCCGCCGCGCACGCCGTTGTCGCCGACCGCGCACGACATGGCGCGCGAGTTTCGTCTGCTGCGCGCGTTCTTCGGTCATGCGGCCGTTCCGGTACCCGAACCGATCGCGTGTTGCGTCGACATCGACGTGTTGGGTGTGCCGTTCTACCTGATGGCGCCGATCGACGGTGTCGTCGTGCGCGAGAAGTTGCCCGCGCCGCTCGTCGACGATCCGGGCGCCCCCCGGGAATGCGCGTACGCGCTCGTCGACGCGCTCGCGGGAATCCACGCGTTCGACTGGCAAGCCGGTGGTCTGGCCGACTTCGGCAAGCCCGACGGGTATCTGGAGCGCCAGGTTCCGCGCTGGCTCGGTCAGCTGGAGCGCTACGCGACGCGGCCGCTGCCGGATGTCGACGCCGCCGGCCGTTGGCTGTCGGAGCACACACCGCCGATGCAACCGCCCGCGGTGATCCACGGCGACTACAAGCTCGACAACGTGATGTTCGCGCCCCGGCTCCCGGTGGAACTGGTCGCCGTCGTCGACTGGGAACAGTCCACTGTCGGCGACCCGCTCGTCGACCTCGGATGGATGATCGGTCTGTGGCTCGAACCGGGCGAACTCGGGACGCTCGCCGGCGCGTCACCCTTCCCGCCGGCGGCCGCCGTGCCGACGCGCCGTGAGCTCGTTGCGCGCTACGCCGCCCAGACGGAACGTGACGTGTCGCAGCTCGCCTTCTACTGCGTGCTCGGTCTCTTCAAGCTCGCGTGCGTGATGGAAGGTTCGTTCGCGCGTTTCCGCGCCGGGACGAGTGACGACGCCTACTTCGCCGCGCTGGAGACCGGTGTTCCCGCGCTCGCACGTCGTGCGCTGGAGTTCGCCGACGGTCGCGAGTGATCAGTACGGGCGGTCGCCTTTGATCGCCACCCGCTCCATCACCCGTCGCGCGGGGAAGTAGTCCGACGACGCGTAGTGCTGCGTTGCCCGATTGTCCCAGAACGCAACCGTGTCGGGTTCCCACCGCAGGCGAACCTGCCATTCCGGGTGCATCGCCTGTTGTGCGAGGCGATCGACGAGCCACTCGCTCTCGTCGTCGTCGCATCCGAGGATGCGTTCGGTGAAGAAGGCGTTGACGTAGAGCGTCTTGCGCCCGGTTTCGGGATGGGTGCGCACGACGGGATGCTCGACGGGTGGGTACTCCTCGAGCATGCGCGCCCGCTTCTCGTCGGACATCCCGTAGCCGAACACGTGCACGAACGAGTGCAACGCCCGCATCCCGTCGATCCGATCGCGCAGGTCGGGCGGGAGGTTGTCGTACGCGCACGCCATGTCCGCCCACAACGTGTCGCCACCCTGTTCGGGCACTTCGATCGCCCGGAGCACTGCGCCCATCGCCGGCGCGAGGCGCCAGGTGACGTCGGTGTGCCAGCCGTTCTCGGAGCCGACGCCCGACGGGTTGGCGAGGTCGTCGCCCTTCTCGAACCGCACGACCTCCGAGGTGTCGCCGGCCGGTAGGAACGGATGGTGTTCGAGTTCGCCGAATGCGCGCGCGAACGTCAGCTGCTCCGCGGAGGTGAGGTGTTGTCCGCGGAAGAACAGCACCTTCCATTCGAGCAGCGCGTGGCGGATCTCGTCGCGGATCGCGTCGGTCGGCGGCTGGGAAAGGTCGACGCCGCGGACCTCGGCGCCGATGACCTCGCCGCACGGTTCGATCTTCAGATGGTCGTACGACCGCGCGGCCCAGTCGTCGGGGACCCGCCGCATGACGCGCGGGCCGACACCCCAGGTCAGCGCGCGTGTCAATCCGGTGCCCGGCATAGTGCCTCCTCAGTCGCTCAGGTCGACGATCACCGGCGCGTGATCCGACGGCCCAGTGCCCTTGCGGGCGTTGCGATCCACGCCCGCCCACGTGATCCGTTCCGCGACGGGCGCGGAGGCGAGCACGAGGTCGATGCGCATGCCGCGGTGCTGATGGAAGTCGCCCGCCCGGTAGTCCCAGTAGCTGTAGAGCCCGTCGATACCGGGGTACACGCGCCGGAACGCGTCTTCGAGGCCCCATTCCTCGAGCCGCGCGACGGCCTTGCGCTCGGGCTCGGTCACGTGGGTCGCCCCGACGAACTTCTTCGGATCCCACACGTCCCGGTCTTCGGGCGCAACGTTGAAGTCGCCCATCACGACGAGCGGGTCGTCGCGCCGGTACGAGGTGTCGATCCAGTCGTACATGCTCGACAACCAATGCAGTTTGCGTTCGTAGAACTCCGTCGCGACCTCACGGCCGTTCGGCACGTACACACTCACGACGCGGATGCCCCCGCACGTGGCCGAGAGGACGCGCGCGTCGCCTTCGTACGGGTCGACGTGCGCGTCGCCGAAACCGTTCGACGGATCGGAGATGCCGACGCGCGACAGGATCGCGACGCCGTTCCACTGGCCCTGGCCGTGGTGCACGGTCTCGTAGCCGAGCTCGGCGAACGTCAACGCGGGAAACGCCTTGTCGGCGAGCTTGGTCTCCTGCAGGCACAGCACGTCGACCTCGGCGTACCCGAGGAACTCCTCGACGCGCGGCAGGCGGGCCTTCAGCGAGTTGACGTTCCACGTAGCGATCCGCATCCGGGCGCAGGCTAGGCCGACGGATCCGCAGGCAGGTAGCCCGGGTTGGCGACGAGGAGCTTCTCCCGCACCGTCGCGCGGACGTGCTCGCGCACTGCGTCGAGGCGATCGTCGAGCGACCCGTCGCGGATACGGGCCGCGAGCTCGCGCTCGAGCAGGCGGGGGTCGTCGTCGTGGCCGAGCAGCGCGGCGGCGCGTTCGCGCTCGGCCGCCGCGAATGCGGGCCCGTCGGTGAGTTCGCGCTCGATCATGCCGAGCGCGTTCACGGCGACGCGGGTGTGGAACTGCACGCGCCCTTCGGTCGTGCCCATGACATCGCGTTCGAGGAATTCGCGCACCGCCTGGAGGAGCTCGGCCGCGGTGGGTCGGTCCTGGGCCATTTGTCACCAGCCTCCGTCGATGATGTCGAGCAGGTCCCACTCGGTCTCGGCGACCCGGCGGCCGAGCGTCGCGAGCTCGACCGAACGTACGAGGCCGTTCAGGTGCGTGAAGGCCTGGCCTTCGCAGATCACGCCCCACTTCAACGTGCCGAGCCCCACCCAGAACCGCAGCGTCTCCTCGTCGACCGGGCTGCCGCCGGCGCGCTCGTACGCGACAAGAAGGTCGGCGGGGTCGCCGAATCCGCCGACGAGCTTCGTGGGAACGCCGAACCGCCACGACTTCACGCACAGCCACCCGAGGTCTTCGACCGGATCGCCGAGGTGCGCGAGCTCCCAGTCGAGCACGGCGCGGATGCCGTCCGGCCCGACGATGAAGTTGCCGTTGCGGAAGTCGCCGTGCACGAGCCCCGGTGTCGTCGGTGGCTCCGGCGCGCGTTCTTGGAGCCACTTCAGGCCGAGCTCGAACGCGGGGTGAGGTTCGCCGAAGCCGTCCAGGAGTGCCCGGTACTGCTCGATCTGCGCGGCGGCGCCGAGCACGGGGAGCTCCGGCAACGGGGCCGGGTCGATGGAGTGGATACGCGCCGCGATCTCGCCGCACTGGGCGGCGAGCCGGGGCCGCGCCTCGGCGTAGGCGTCGTCGCGCAGAATCTTCCGGGGAATCGTCTCGCCCTCGACCCGGTCCATGACGAAGCCGCGCCCGAGGTTGTCCGCGGGGGTCAACAGCATCCGCACGCGGGGGACGGCCACGCCCGCGGCCGCGGCCCCTTCACACAGCAGGTATTCGGTCGAGCGTTCGGATTGGCCGATGTGTTCGCCGGGATCTCGCCGCAGTACGAGGCCGGTGCGACCGCCGTGCGCATCCACCAGGTCGAACGACCAGGTCTCCCGGGACGCTCCGCCCGAGAGCCGCCGGAGGCTCTCCACGGTCCCGGCCCCGCACGCCGGAGCCAGCGCCCGGGCGAGCGCCTCGGGATCGGGAGGGGCGGCCACGACCCGCGAACCTACTTCTGCGCGTCTGGGTCGCTCGCGCTGCGCCCTCCCGCCGCTCGGCGCCGCAGCCGCTCCAACCCGTCGCGACGATTCTTCCGAAGAATCGCCGCGACGGGTTCGGGGAACACTGTCCGGGCGATGCACGAATCGGATTCGTCGGACCGTCTCGATCCGCAACCCCGGCTCGAGGCGCAACCCGCGGCGCGCACGTGCGTCGAGTGTGCGGGCCGCCCGCCCGCCGGGCGCCGTCGCGCCTGAGCGCCGGCCGATCTGCACACTTTCTCCACAGGCCCGTGGGGACTCCTCCATCGCAGGTCCGTATCCTCCTCATGTGACCTCGCTTGCACCTAGAGCGCGCGATGGGCTCGTCCGCACGGTCGTCGTGATCGAGGACGAGCGACCGATCGCCGAAGCCGTCGCCGCGCGGCTGCGGAGCGAGGGTTACGCGGTCGAGATCGCCGCCGACGGACCGGGTGGAGTCGCCCTGTGCGAGCGGACCCGACCCGATCTCGTGGTGCTCGACCTGATGCTCCCCGGCCTCGACGGCATCGAGGTCTGCAAGCACATCCAGCGCGAGCGCCCGATCCCGGTCCTGATGCTCACCGCCCGCGACGGCGAGAGCGACCTCCTGGTCGGGCTCGCCGTCGGCGCGGACGACTACATGACGAAGCCGTTCAGCATGCGCGAGCTCATCGCCCGGGTCCACGCCCTGCTCCGGCGGGCCGAGCGGTCCGCCGACGGCGCCCTGCAGCCGGTCGTGCGGATCGGCGACGTCGAGCTCGACGCCACGACCCGGCGCGTGCGCGTCGACGGCGAGCTCGTGCATCTCACTCCGATCGAGTTCGATCTCGTCCACTACCTCGCCGCGCGCCCCGGCCGCGTCGCGACCCGCGAAGAACTCCTCGCGCAGGTGTGGGGTTACGACGTTCCGTCCGGAGCCCGCACGGTCGACTCCCATATCCGCACGATCCGGCGCAAGCTCGGGCCCGCGATCGTGCGCACGGTGCACGGGGTCGGGTACGCGGTGGAGGAGGCGCACGCATGCACCTGAAGCGCCCCCGCACCCCGGAACGGCCGCTCGATCCGCTGCCGACGCTGAAGCTGAAGATCAGCGTCATCATCCTCGCCGCGGTCGCGGTGACGGTCGGCGTCTTCTTCGTCGGCCTCAAGGTGGGTATGTGGCCGTCGGCGGCCGGCGTCTTGTCGGGGCTCGTGGCCCTGTGCGTGGTGTGGGTCCTGGCCCGCGGACTGACCTCGCCGTTGCGCGAGATGGTCTCGGCCACCGAAGCGATGGCCCGCGGTGACTTCTCCGCGAGAGTCACGGCCGTCTCGCACGACGAGATCGGAACCCTGGCCCACGCGTTCAACCAGATGGCCGCCGAGCTCGCCGAGACCGACCGGCTGCGCCGCGACCTCGTCGCCAACGTCAGCCACGAGCTCCGCACGCCGATCACCGCGCTGCAGGCCGTGCTCGAGAACCTCGTCGACGGCGTCGGCCAGGCCGACCCCGAGACGCTGCGCACGATGCTCGCCCAGGTCGAGCGACTGGGCCGGCTGGTCCAGCAGTTGCTCGACCTCTCGAGGCTCGAGTCGGGCACGCTGCCGCTCGACCGCAACCTCTTCGACATCCGCCCGATGCTCGAGCACGCGATCCGCGAGTCGCAGCTGCACGCCAAGGATGTCCACTTCGAGATCGAGACCGTGCCCCGCGACTTCCGGCTCGAGGCCGACGCCGAACGCCTCCACCAGGTCGTCGCCAATCTCGTCGAGAATGCCGTACGGCACTCGCCGCCGCAGGGAACCGTGATGGTCCGCGCCGTCGCCGCGCCCGGCGGAGGTGCGCGGCTCGAGGTTTCCGACGACGGCCCGGGTATCCCCGACAGCGAGGCCACCCGCGTCTTCGAACGGTTCTACCGGGCCGACTCCGCCCGCTCGTCGAGCGACGGTGGTGCCGGTCTCGGGCTCGCGATCGCCCGTTGGATCGTCGAGCTCCACGGTGGCGACATCCGCGTGACTCGCAACGAGCCGCACGGCTGTCGCATGATCGCAACTATCCCCGGCGGCGTGGAGCTCTCCGCGCTGCCCACTCCCGAACTCATCAACTGAAGGACGGTGCCGGTGTCACTTACCTCCATCGACGACGCGCTACGACGTATCCGCCGGGGCGAGATGGTGCTCGTAGTCGACGACGAAGACCGCGAGAACGAGGGCGACCTGACGCTCGCAGCCGAATGGGTGACACCCGAGGCGGTCAACTTCATGATGCGCTGGGCGCGCGGCCTCGTCTGCATGCCGTGCAGCACGCAGCGGCTCGACGAGTTGGAGATGGGACCGATGGTTCCGGCCGACGTCGCCGGGTGCGACACCGCGTTCACCGTGACCATCGATCACCGTGACGCAGGCAGCGGCATCGGCGCGCACGATCGCGCGCTCACCATCCGCAAGATCCTCGACCCCGCGTCGCGTCCCGATCACTTCGTGCGTCCCGGTCACGTGTTCCCGTTGCGGGCCCGCGAAGGCGGCGTGTTGGAGCGGCGCGGGCACACCGAAGCGGCGGTCGACCTCGCCCGGCTCGCCGGTTGTGCGCCGGTTGCCGTGATCTGCGAGGTGTTGCACGACGACGGCTCGCCGGCGCGCTTCCCGTACCTCGAACTGTTCGCGGAGGAACACCGGATCGCACTCGTGTCGGTCGCGCAGCTCGTGGAGTACCGCGAACAAGTAGGCACGACCGCCGGTACCCAGCGCACGCTCCTGCTCTAGGAAGCGGCCGCGCTCTCCTCGGCGGCGCCCACCGGGTTGCCGTCGATCATCTGGTCGAGATACTCCGAGAGCCCGTAGCCGGTCATGCCGTTGCACGACCACTCCGTCATGCCCTCGGAGATCCGCGTGACGAGCTGTTCGCCCTCGGGCGTCTCGCGCCGGTTGCGCAACGGGATGAGGTTCAGGACCCGACCGCTGATCTCGTAGGTGTCGACCTCGGTCGTCGCGGTGGCGCGCACCTCGGCGTGGTACTGGTCGGCGCCGGTCCAGACCGTATCGATCGTCGCGTGCTGGATGTGCTCGTACACGCCGTTGCGCAACACGATGCCGCCGTAGCGCCGGCCGCCGTCGCGCGACGCGATGATCGACACCACGAAGCCGAAGTCGGCGCCGAAGTTGGCGGTGAGCCACCGGTACCACCACGGCGCCTGCCAGAAGCGCGGACCCCACGAGTGGTCCCGCAGCCCGAAGCCCTTGACCGTCCACTCGTCGTCGCCGACGCGGATCGTGCCGTCGACCGCCATGTGCTGTTCGTAGTGGCCGCGCGCGAAGCCGCCGGAGTAGTCCTGCGCCAGCGGTGAACCGTCGTCGTTCACCGGCTCGCCGCCGTACATCGGCGACACACCGCGGTGCGTCAGGTCGATGTGGGCTTCGACCCACGGGTTCTCGGTGAACGCCTGGCGCGGGTTCGCCATCTGCAGCGGCTCGGTGAGCATCGCGAGCTTGCCGTCGTAGGTGGTGCGCAACTCCTCGAACGGCGTGACGACCTCGAAGCGCGTTCCGCCCGCGTCGAACGCGTCGTTGTGCGAGATCTTCGGGCGGTTGTACGTGAACGCGACCCGGCCGTCCGGCAGATAGATGCACGTGGTGAGCTCGGCGTAGCCCTCGTTCGCGCGGTTGCCGAGGCGGAGGAACCCGCCGATCCGCTCGGCAGGGTCGTACACGTTGAAGTACATCGACTCGTTGAAGTTCGACGCCTCCTCCAGTGCGTGCATGTACTCGTCCTGGGGTTCCATCCGAATGCGCATGCCCGTATCTTGACCCGTCGCTCGGGCCGGTGCTCTGCTCGCGCGATGAGCCAACCTGAAATCACCGAGATCACGACGGGCCTGCGCTTTCCCGAAGGACCGGTCGCGATGCCGGACGGCAGTGTGATCGTGGTCGAGCTCGGGGGCGGCAGCGTCGTGCGGGTGCACCCCGACGGTTCCAAGACGACGGTTGCGGAGCCGGGCGGGTCGCCGAACGGCGCCGCGATCGGCCCCGACGGTGCGCTGTACATCTGCAACAGCGGCGGCTGGTCGTTCGACGAGATCATCGGGCTCACCATCCCCGGGACCGAGATCCCCGAGCACTACAGCGGCGGTCGCATCGAGCGCATCGACCTCGACACCGGCGCCGTCGACGTGCTGTACACCGAATGCGACGGAAACAAGCTCATCGGGCCGAACGACATCGTGTTCGACACCTCGGGCGGGATGTGGTTCACCGATCACGGCCGGCGTCAGGGCCGGGTGCAACACGTCGGCGCGATCTACTACGCGCAACCCGACGGCTCCTCGATCCGAGAGGAAGTGTTCCCGAGCGACTCGCCGAACGGCATCGGACTCTCACCCGACGGATCGCGCCTGTACGCGGCCGAGACCCACACCGGGCGCGTCTACGCGTGGAACCTCACCGAACCGGGGCGGGTCGAACGCCATCCCGGGGGCGCAGCGGGCGCGATGATCTGTGGTCTTCCGGGCATGCAACTCTTCGACTCGCTGGGTGTCGATGCCGACGGCAACATCGTGGTGGCGACGTTGGTGACGGGCGCGCTGACCGTGATCTCGCCCGGGGGCGACGTGCTCGATCAGGTACTGATCGGCGATCCCATGACGACCAACGTGTGCTGGGGCGGCCCCGACCTGCGCACGGCCTACGTCACGTGCTCCGGGACCGGGCGCCTGGTCTCGATCCCCTGGCCGCGCCCGGGCCTGAAGTTGAACTACTAACTCGATCTGCGGCTGCCGGTCCGCCGCGCGTAGCTTGCACGGCATGGGACCGCTTGCAGGAGTCAAGATCGTCGAGCTGGCCGGTATCGGACCGGGACCGTTCGCAGGAATGTTGTTGTCGGACATGGGCGCCGACATCATCCGGGTCGACCGCGCGCAGCAGGTCAACCCCGCGCAGTTCGACAAGGTGAACCTCGAACCGCTGTACCGCGGGCGGCGCTCGATCGGTGTCGACCTGAAGAACCCCGAGGGGGTCGAGCTCGTGCTGCGGCTCGTCGACGGCGCGGACGCGCTGTTCGAGGGTTTCCGTCCGGGGGTCACCGAGCGGCTCGGCCTCGGTCCCGACGTGTGTCTCGCCCGGAACCCGAAGCTCGTCTACGGCCGCATGACCGGGTGGGGCCAGGACGGTCCGATGGCCCAGGCCGCGGGCCACGACATCAACTACATCGCGCTCGCGGGCGCGCTCGCGCACTTCGGTCGGGCGGAGAGCAAGCCGACGCCCCCGATCAACCTCGTCGGCGACTTCGGCGGCGGCGGCATGTTCATGGCGTTCGGTCTCGTGTGCGGCATCCTCGAGGCGCAGCGTTCGGGCAAGGGCCAGGTGATCGACGTCGCGATGGTCGACGGCACCGCCACGCTCATGTCGATGATGTGGGGCCTCAAGCAGATCGGGGCGTGGAAGGAGCAGCACGGCACGAACGTGCTCGACACCGGCGCGCCGTTCTACGACACGTACGAGACCAAGCGACGGCAAGTACGTCTCGCTCGGTTCGCTCGAGCCGCAGTTCTACGCGGAGCTCCTCCGCCGCCTCGGGCTCGAGCAGGAGGAACTCCCGGCGCAGATGGACCCGAGCGGTTGGGACACGTTGCGGACGCGCTTCACCGAGCTGTTCAAGACGAAGACGCGCGCGGAGTGGGACGAGATCCTGCTCGGGCAGCGACGCGTGCTACGCCCCGGTGCTGACGATGAGCGAGGCGACGAACGACGCGCACATGAAGGCCCGGCAGACGATCATCGAGCGCGACGGGGTGCCGCAGCCGGCGCCGGCGCCGCGGTTCTCGCGCACGGCCGGCGAGGTGCAGCGCTCCGCGCCCTGGCCGGGTCAGCACACCGACGAGGCGCTCGCCGACTGGGGGATCGCGGCCGGCGACGTGGCGAAGCTACGCGAGACCGGCGCGGTCGCATAGCTCGAGCACCTGCCGCAAGCGCGGCTCGAGCACTTCGGTGTCGGGCGCGGTGACCGTGACGTGACCGAGCTTGCGTCCGGGGCGCGGGTCCTTGCCGTAGTCGTGCAGGTGCGCGCCCGGGATGCGCAGACAGCGCGGCGCGGTCGGGCATGGTCGCGATGCAGTTCACCATCGCGCTCGGGCCGAGTGCCGCGGTCGGGCCGAGCGGAAGGCCGACCACCGCGCGAATGTGGTTCTCGAACTGGCTCGTCGCCGCGCCTTCGATCGTCCAGTGACCGGAGTTGTGCACCCGCGGTGCGATCTCGTTCGCGAGCAGCTCGCCGCCGACGTCGAACAGCTCGACGCAGCACACGCCGACGTAGTCGAGGTCGTCGAGGAGCGGGCGGATCGCGGCGACCGCGCGCGCCTGGAGGGCGTCGTCGAGCCCGGGCGCGGGCGCGCGCGTGAGCCGCAGGATGCCGTCGCGGTGATGGTTCTCGACCGCGGGCCAGCACGCGACCTCGCCGTCGCGGCCGCGTACCGCGATGATCGACAGCTCACGGTCGAACGCGACGAATCCTTCGAGGATGCAGGGCACCCCACCGAGACTCGTCCACGCGCCGTCGACCGCGGCCGGCTGCGCGCAACACGACCTGGCCCTTGCCGTCGTAGCCGCCGCGTCGCGTCTTCAGGACCGCGGGCAGGCCGACGGCGTCGACCGCGGTGCGCAGGTCGGCCTCGGAGTCGACGGCCCGAAACGGTGCGGTCCCGATCCCGAGGCCGCGCAACGTCTCCTTTTCGACGATGCGATCCTGCGCCACGTCGAGCGCGCCCGCGGGCGGGTACACCGGTGCGATCCGTTCGAGCGCGCGCGCCGTCGCGGCGGGGACGCCCTCCCACTCGTACGTGACGACGTCGGCGCCCGCGGCGGCCCGCTGCGCCGCCTCGATGTCGTCCAGCGCGCCGACGACCAGGTCGCCGATGCGCCCGGCCGGGGCCTGCGCGCCGGGGTCGAGGAACGCGAACGAGCAGCCCAGAGGGATCCCCGCCAGCCCGAGCATCCAACCGAGCTGGCCCCCGCCCAACACTGCGACCCGCGCCATGCGCGAACGCTAGCGACCGCGCCGGATCGGCTCAGGCTTCGAGCGCGAGCGGCAGGACGTCGGGGTCGACCAGGGCCGGTTCCTCGAGGCGCAGCGAGTCGATCTTGTCGAGCGGTCGTTGCAACGCGCGGTGCCGGGTGGTCATCAGCGTCGCGTATTCCTTGGCGACGCTGTCGAAGCGCTGCTGGACCCGATCGAGTTGGCCGGTGTACTTCTCCCACTGCAGTGAGAAGTCACGCAACAAACCGAGGATCTCGTTGGACGTGCGCTCGAGCCGGAAGTTGTCGACGGCCTGACGCACGACCGCGAGCACCGCGTAGAGCGTGAGCGGTGAACACAGCACGATCTTGTGCCGCATCGCGTCGTCGATCGCGTCGCGGTCGTGCTCCTGCACGAACGCGTACACCTGTTCGTTCGGGATGAAGAGCAGCAGGCAGTCGACCGTCTCGTCGGCCGCGTCGAGGTAGCCGCGCGTCCGGAGCTCCTTGACCCGGTCGCGCACGTCGCGGAGGAAGTGGTCGCGGTAGCGGGCGCGCTCGACGTCGTTGTCGGCTTCGAGGTGGCGCACGTAGTTGTCGAGCGGGAACTTCACGTCCATGTGCATGACCAGGCCGTTCGGCAGGAGGAACGTGTAGTCGGGCCGGCCCGCGCCCGCGAGCGTGGACTGCTTGCGGTAGTTGACGCCCTCGAGGAAGCCGGCGAGTTGCAGAACGTCCTCGGCCATCCGCTCGCCCCACTGGCCCCGCGCCCGCGAGTTGGCGAGCGCCTCCCGCAGCTGTTGCGTGTGTTCGGAGAGTGCGTTCAAGCCGGCGTGTTGGCGCTGGAGCTCGTTGGTGAGCTGACCGAACGCCTGGTGCCGATCGTGTTCCAACTCGCGCACGAGGTCGCTGACCTTGCCGAGCTCGCCGGTCATCGAGACGAGCTGCTGATCGATGAGGCCCTTCTTGCCGTCGAGCTCGGCCGCGGCGCGCAGCCGTTCCTGTTCCATGAGCGCGCGGTTGGCGTCCAGCAGACGAGCCAGCAGCTCGCCCGTGTCGGGCGGCTGCGGCAGGTCGACCGGACCGCGGGCACGCATGGCCAGCACGACGAACGCGCCGGCGAGCAGACCGCCGAGACACACTCCGAATACCACTGCGAGGACCATGGGCCGGACAGTAACGAGGGGGTGTGACAGCTACGACGAGCGGGTCGTCGGGCGAGCGACGCCCCCGCCTCAGCTGGCCGAGATGCTCGTGTCGGTCGTGTCGAGCGCCGGAATCGAGCCGTCACCGAGCACCGTGGCGACCACGGCCCGCACCGGGCCGCGCCGCTCGCGCTCGTACGTCTGGACCGACTTGTTGAACTCGACCGCGCCGGCTCGGGATCCGTCACCGATGAACTTGACCAGTGCCTGCTGGGCTTCGGGATCGTTCTTCACTCGAGGGGAGACCGCCGCGGTCGCCACGAGGCGCCGGGCGAGGCCCTCGACGTTGTTCGCGGCCTTGACCTGGGCGGCGACCGCTCCGTGCTCGCGCACGTCACGCCAGCTCGTGAGCGCCGCGCCGACGTCGCCGACGAGACCGCGGATGGGTCCGGGGATCGGCTGCAGCTTCTGGTCCGCGTCGGCCAGGAGCAGATAGCGCTGGCTCAACGGGCCGGACAGCGCCGACCACGACGTGTCGACGTTCCGTTTGGCTTTCTGGAGATCGGGGCGTGCGCTCAACACCGACGATGCGGCACTCACGATGACCACCGCAACCAGGACGAGCAGCAGCACGCGTACGACGCGCAGCACGTGCATGGGGCACCAACCTAGCCGTGCAGGGCCCGGATTTCGGTCATGTACCGGCGTGAATTCGGTTGCTCCGGGAGATCCGCCGGGCCGCCGACGGCGAATGGTTCGCGGATAGGGTCACGCGAGTCGGAAGGGGCGCGATATGGCACGGATCGTCGTTATCGGCGGTGGGGTCGGCGGACTGACGAGCGCGATGCTGCTCGCCCGCGACGGTCACGACGTCACGCTGCTGGAACGCGACGCCGACCTCGCCGCCCGCGACCGCCGACGAAGCGTGGAACGGATGGGAGCGCCGCGGTGTGAACCAGTTCCGCATGATCCATCTCTTCGCACCGCGGTTTCGCGCGCTGCTCGATGCCGAGCTCCCGGACGTCATCGACGAAGCGGAGGCGTTGGGCGCGATCCGGTTCAACCCGCTGCGGCTCGTGCCCGAGGAGATGATCGGCCAATACCGCGAGACCGACGACGAGTTCACGATGGTCTCCGCGCGCCGGCCGGTGATGGAAGCGGCGCTGTCGCGCGCGAGCGCGCGCACCGAGGGTCTCGAGGTCCGACGCGGTGTCGCCGTCGCCGCACTGGTCACCGACGGCGAACCCGTCAACGGCATCCCGAACGTCGTCGGTGTACGCACCGACTCGGGGGAGGAGCTCCGGGCCGACCTCGTGGTCGACGCCGCGGGACGGCGGTCATCACTGCCCGCGATGCTGGCCGAAATCGGCGCGTGTGCCCCCGAGGAAGAGGTCGAGGACTCGGGCTTCATGTACTACGGACGCCACTTCCGCTCGGCCGACGGTGAGATCCCGCCGCTGATGTGCGGAATCCTCACGCCCTGGGGAACGGTGTCGACGCTCACGCTTCCGTGCGACAACGGCACGTACGGCCTCGGGATCATCGCGAGTGCGAAGGACGCGACGATGCGCGAGTTGAAGGACGTCGACACCTGGATGCGCACGTGGCGGTCGTTCCCGCTCGTCGCGCACTGGGCGGACGGTGAGCCTCTCGCCGACGACGTCGCGATCATGGCGAAGATCGAGGACCGGCACCGCTCGTTCGTCGTCGACGGCACGCCGGTCGCCACGGGTGTGCTCGCGGTCGCCGATGCGTGGGCGTGCACGAACCCGTCGCTCGGGCGCGGCGCGTCGATCGGCTTCATGCACGCGGTCGCGCTGCGCGACCTCTTGCGCGTCGCGTCGATCGATTTCCCGATGGAGCTCGCGCAGCGCTGGCACGAGGTCACCGGCGCGACGGTCGAGCCCTACTACCGGGCGACGCTGGAATTCGACCGCCACCGGCTCGCGGAGATCGACGCCGGCATCGACGGGAAGATCTACGACCCGGGCGACCCGGCGTACGAGATCGCGCAGGCGCTCGCGTCCGCGGGGCCGAAGGATCCGGAATTGTTCCGGTCGTTCCTCCGCATCGTCGGCGTGCTCGCGTGTCCCGACGAAGTGCTCGCGGAACCGGGCGTGTTCGAGAAAGTCGTGGAGCTCGGCGGGAACTGGAGAGAGGACCCGGTGTTCGCGCCGACCCGCGAGGAGCTGTTGGCCATCGTGGCCGGCTGACGCATCGGGAGTACGGACGACATGAAGATCGATTCCAGTGGTGTGACGCTCGACGTGCAGGTCGAAGGGGTCGGACGACCGGTCGTGCTGTTGCACGGCTTCCCCGACTCGAAGCGGTTGTGGGCCAAGCAGGTGACGGCCCTCGTCGACGCGGGATTCCAGGTGATCGTTCCGGATCAGCGCGGCTACGGCGCGAGTGACAAACCGACCGACGTCGAGGCGTACTCGATCCCGTTCCTCGCCATCGACGTCACCGCGATCCTCGATCACCTCGGCCTCGAGCGCGCGCACGTCGTCGGGCACGACTGGGGGTCGGCCATCGCGTGGGCGACCGCGTCGTTCGCGCCCGAACGCGTCGACCATCTCGTTGCGCTGTCGGTCGGGCATCCGAGCGCGTTCGCGAACGCGGGCATGCTCCAACGCGAGAAGTCGTGGTACATGCTGCTGTTCCAGTTCCGCGACATCGCCGAGCAGTGGTTGACGATGAACGAATGGGCGAACTTCCGCGAGTGGTCGTCGCACCCCGACACCGACGGTGTCATCGCGGACCTCACCCGCGACAACTCGCTGACCCCCGCGCTCGACTACTACCGCGCCAACATCCCGCCGCAGGCGTTGATCGATCCGCCGCTCGAATTGCCGCCGGTGCAGGCGCCCACCATGGGCGTCTGGAGCAGCGGCGACTTCGCGCTGCTCGAGACCCAGATGACCGACTCCGCGAAGTACTGCTCGAATTCGTTCCGCTACGAGCGCATCGAGGGCCCCGGACACTGGATGCAGCTCGAAAAGCCCGACGAGGTGAACCGGCTCCTGCTCGATTTCCTGCCCCGCTGACACTACGGAGCGTGGCACGGTCACGACGCTGTGACGCGTGAGCAACGCGTGATGTGGACGATGGGTCGGTGCCGGACGCCGGTGTTGTCGAAGCTCGGTACGAGGATCTGATGGTCTCGGTCCTCGACACGTTCACGTTCCACGCGGGCGACCGCGCGCTCGCGCTCCCGAGCGGTTCGCGCAAGCTGCTCGCGTTTCTCGCGCTCCGCGACCGACCCGCGACCCGCCACCTCGTCGCGTCCACCCTGTGGCCCGAGGCGCCGCCGCAGGACGCGGCGAGCAGCCTCCGCTCCGCGCTGTGGAGACTGAAGCCCACTGCGAGCGCGGCGGTGATCGTCGAGGACCTCGATCTCGGTCCGCACCCGGAGGTGCGCGTCGACATCCGGGAGTCGCGCGCGCTCGCGCACCGCCTGCTCGACCCCGCGCGCGAGATCCTCCCGAGCGACGAGACGGCTGCCGCGGTGGCGTCACTCTCCGTTGATCTGCTCCCCGGTTGGTACGACGACTGGGTCGTGATCGAGAACGAGGAATGGCACCAGCTCCGTTTGCACGCGCTGGAAGCGATGGCTGCGCACCTCACGGTCAGAGGCCGCTGGGCGGAGGCCGTCATCGCGGCGCTGGCCGCGATCCGCGCCGAACCGTTGCGCGAGAGCGCGCACGGCGCCCTGATCAAGGTGTTCCTGGCCGAGGGCAATCAGATGGAAGCGCTCGAGGGCTTCAACCGCTATCGGACGATGTTGAGAACGGAGCTGGGCATCGAACCCACCGCGCAACTGACGGGCCTCGTGAGCAATCTCGGACGCCGTCACACGGACCCCTGATACCGTGCGCGCATGGCTCGTTCCCGGGCCGCGTGCGCGACGCTCGCCGTCGCCCTGCTCGGGAGCGCCGGGTGGGGTTGGTGGTCCGGCGGTCACGTCGCGGCGAGAATCAACGCAACAGTGGTGCACGTCGCCGACGGCGACACGATCGTGGTCGCGGTCGCGGGGCGCACCGAGAAGGTCCGCATCCTCGGCGCGGACACGCCGGAGACCGTAGATCCGCGAAAACCGGTGCAGTGCTTCGGACCCGAGGCGAGTGCCCACACGAAGGCGCGGCTCGCGCCCGGAACCCGCATCTCACTCGAAACCGACGCGGAGGTGCACGACAAGTACGGCCGGTTGCTCGCGTACGTGTACGTGGGCGGAGTGCGCTACGACGACGAGCTCCTCCGGCTCGGGTTCGCGCGTCTCCTGATCATCCCGCCGAACGGCGTGCACGCCCGCGCGATGCTGCGCGCCGAGCTCGATGCCCGGGCCGCCCGCCGCGGCCTGTGGGGTGCGTGCGGCGGCACCGGCTAGGCCGTGGTGGCGAGGATCTCGTCGACGATCTCGAGCGTGGTGTCGGGGTGCAGGAACGCCAGGCGCGCCACCGTCTCGTCCCTCCAGGTCGTGGGAACGACCAGTGCGATCTGGTCGCGTTCGAGCCGGGCCGACCAGGCGGCGTAGTCGGCGCTCTTCCAACCGACGCGCCGGAACAGCACGACCGAGAGCTCGGGCTCGCGCACGATCTCGAGGTGGGGGAGGTCCCGGATGCGTTCGGTCGCGGCCCGAGTCGTCTCGAGCACCCGTTCGACCGCGGTCCGGTACGCATCCGAGCCGTGCACCGCGAGGGAGAACCAGAACGGGAGCCCGCGGGCGCGGCGGGTGAGTTGGTACGCGTAGTCGCCGGGATTCCAGCCCGTGGTCTCCTCGTTCACGGAGTCGAGGTACGCCGCGTGCTGGCCGTGGACGGTGCGCGCCAGTGCGGGATCGCGGTAGAGCAGTGCGGCGCAGTCGAGCGGTGCGTACAGCCACTTGTGCGGATCGACCACGAGCGAGTCGGCGCGCTCGATGCCGTCGAACAGCGGGCGGGTGGAACGGGCGAGCAGCGCGCCGCCGCCGTACGCGGCGTCGACGTGCATCCACAGCGTGCGCTCGTCGCAGACGCGCGCGATCCCGGCGAGATCGTCGACGAGGCCGGCGTTCGTACTGCCCGCGTTTGCGACGACCGCGCACACCGTTTCCGGGTCGGCGCAGGTCGCGAGCGTGGCGGCGAGGGCGTCGCCGGTCAGGCGGTCGTCGACCAGGGGGACGCGCAGCGGGTCGACGTCGAGAAGGTGCATCGTGTTGCGCACCGACGAGTGGGTGTCGTCGGTCACGGCGAACTGCAGACGCCGGTGCGCGTCGCCGGTGCGCCGGCGGCCGGTATCGCGGGCAACGGCCAGTGCGGACAGGTTTGCCGCGGAGCCGCCCTGGACGAAGGTTCCGCCCGCCGATGCGGGCATGCCGGCGAGATCCGCGATGAAGCGCAACGCCTCGTTCTCCGCCCACACCGCGCCCGCAGACTCGATCCACGAGACGCCGCTGATCGACGCCAGGGAGACGACCGCGTCGAAGAGCATGGACGCCTTGGTCGGCGCGGCCGGTATCCAGGCGAGGAAGCGGGGGCTGTCGGAGCGCAGCACCGCGGGTGCGAGCACGGTGGTGAAGAGATCGAGCACGGTGTCGGGATCGTTGCCCGACGCGTTGATCATCGGCCGGACGAGCCCGAGCAGCTCCGACGGTTGGACCGTCCCGCCGAGCGGTGGCGGATCGAGCGCGGCCAGGGAGCGCAGCAACTCCAGAATCGTCTCCGTGAGCGCCCGCGTCGCGGCGTCGAACTCGTACATCGATCGAGGCTACCGCCGCGAAATGACTACTCCGACAGAAGCTGGATTCGCATCTTGTCGATGGCGCGGCCGAGCACCACGCCGGCCTCGGCCCGGCTACAGCCGAGGACGGGGGCCAGCTCCTTCATCGAGAGCGCGTCGCTGCCCTGCAACCCGAACCGGAAGCACAATGCCGCGCGTTCGACGGCGGTGAGCGTGTCGTACGCGTGGGGTCCGAGGAGCTCGAGCGCGTCGAGGTCGGGCGCGTCGGCCACGAGCTCGGCCCGTTCGGCGTCGGGATACGGCCAGCCATCATCGGTGGGGAAGAGCGGCAGCGTCGATCTCATGGAGATCCTTCCCGCGACTCGGGTCGCTCGCGCCATCGTCGCCCCGTGCGGGGTGCGCGTCAACGGTTGAGTCGGTGGACGCGGTCGGGCGGCGGTTCCGGGGCGGACGTGGCGTCGAGCGTGGCCCGCAGATCGACGAGGTGATCTCTGGGTGAGCGCCGGCCCTGGAGCAGGCCGTGCGGTGCGTGGTTCGCTTCGTCTTCCAGCGCCCCGAGCCACCGCGAGGGTTCGCGCGGGGCCCGGCGGGACCCGACGGCCCGAGTGCGCGCCCACGAGCAGCACAACTCGTCCTCGGCGCGGCTCAGCGCGACGTGCAACAGCCGGCGTTCCTCGGCCCGCGCGGCCTCGGAGTCCGCCCACGAGATCGGCACGAGGCCGCGCTCGAGACCGGTGACGAACACGATGGACCATTCGAGCCCCTTGGCCCGGTGGAACGTCACCAGGTCGACACCGGGGGTCGCGCCCGATCCGCGGCCCGCCGTCCCGGTGGTGCCCGCGCCGGTCACGGTGTCGAGCCAGGTCGTGAATTCGGCGACTCCGCCGCCGCCGCCGACGGTTTCGAGGTAGTCGCGGCCGAGTTCGAGCAGCGCGTCGCGGTACGAACGCGCCCTCCTCCGTCGCGGCCCGCTCGGCTTCCGACACCGGATGCTGCGCGTCGCCGGGCCGCGCCTCGTGTTCGTCGTCGGCCGCGAGGTCGGCGAGTTGATGCGCGAACGGCCGGCCGGGGAGCTTGCGCTCGGCGTCGCGGAGCTCGTCGAGGAGCGCCCGCACCGGGGCCCGCGCCGCGAAGCGCTGCCCGTCGCCGATGCGGAACGGGATACCGCGGCGGGTGAACGCGGCCTCGAAGCGCGACGACTGTGCATTCGTCCGGAAGAGCACGGCCATCCGGTGCCACGGGACGCCGGCCGCGTTGTTCTGCCAGCACGCGTCGGCGACGGCGTTCGCTTCCGCGTCTTCGTCGTCGTAGCCCGTGATCGTCGGCGCCGCGCCGTCGGCGCGCACCGCTTCGGGAGGGCGCCGCGCCGCGCCGGCTGCCGTCCCCAGCGCGACCTCGGCCAGCGCGACCACGGCGGGCGTGCTCCGGTAGTTGCGGCCGAGCACGATGGTGTGCCCGCCGGGGAAGCTCCGCTCGAACGTGATCAGTGCGGCGGCGTCCGCGCCCGTGAAGCCGTAGATCGCCTGCGCCGGATCGCCGACCACGGTGAGGTCGCCCGAACCCCCGAGCCACGCGCGGACGAGCCGGAGTTGCAACGGCGTGGCGTCTTGGAACTCGTCGACGAACAGGTGGCGGAAGCGCCAGCGTTGCCCGGCCGCGAATTCCTCGTCGTGGGCGATTGAGTCGGCGCACCCGCTCAGCACGTCGTCGAAGTCGATGAGGTGCCGGGTGCGCTTCTCCTTCTCGTAGCGGGCGTAGAGCTGCGCAACCTCGCCCGCCCCGCGTGGAGATCGGCGTCCGGCCGCGTCGGCCGCGGCTTCGTAGTCGGCCGGCGCGATGAGGCGGGCTTTCGCCCACTCGATCTCGGCTGCGACATCGGCGACCGCGATCGGCGACACCGTTCCCCGGGCGCCCATGAGCGGCCCGAGCAGGCGCGCCTTGCGTTCGAGCACCCGGGGGGCTTCGTGATTGCGTTCGGTCGCGTGGCGGCGCAGCTGGGCGAGCGCAACGGCATGGAAGGTGCCCGCGGTGATGTGGCCCTCGACGCCGAGCCGGCCGATGCGGGACACGAGCTCGCCCGCGGCTTTGCGGGTGAAGGTGACCGCGAGCACGTGCCGGGCCTCGATGCGCTGCTCGCGTGCTCCGTAGGCGATCCGGCGCGTCAGGACCCGCGTCTTTCCGGAGCCGGCGGGCGCAACGATCGCGAGCGGTGCGGCGGTCGAGGTGACCGCGTCGTACTGGAACGGATCGAGATCGGCGAGCAGCGGGTCACGCGCACGCGGGCCGGAATCGGAGCGCATGTCCGGACGGTACACAGGCGGTGCGCCTTCCGGTCGGACGCGGTGAGGCCCCGAGTAGTCTTCGCTGCGTTTGCAGCTCCGATCTCCTCGGGGCCTTCCCTCCGGCGCCAAGTCGTCGGGCAAGCCCTCGCAGGCGCCCGGCAACCGACTTGCCGGTCCGCACACCGCCCCGTTGGGCCTCGCCCCGAAGGACTCCGCCCCGCAGTGCGGTGCACGCACCGGTTCGCACGTACGTCCGTTCCGATCCCGCAAGCGGTTTCGGAGTCCGACGCATCGGCGATCCGGTAAGGGCGGACATTACGACCGCGCCCCGCGAGCGTCAAGCAGAATTTCGCGGGCGCGGGGTTGCCGCGCGCACGTGCCCGAGCATTCACAGCGCAGGTTCGCGGAGCATTCACAAGACGCGCGGCTGAGTGGCGCAGGGACGCGGTATAGATGGTGGACATGGAGATCGAACTGGTACGTGGGACGCGTCGACGCAAGCACGTCGAAGCGGTGCTGGTCGGCGATCGACTGCGGGTCTCGTTCCCGCGCTGGATGTCGATCGACGAGGCGCAGGTGACGGCGCAGGAGCTCGCCGAACGTATGCGCCGGCGCACCGACTCGTCCGCGATCGACGTCGCCGCACGCGCCCGCCGCATCGCGCGGACGTACGGGCTGCCGCGTCCGAGAAACGTGCGCTGGGTCGACAACATGCGCCAGCGATGGGGATCGTGCACCCCCGAGGACGGAACCATCCGGGTCTCGGCGCGCCTGGCCGCGTTCCCGGCGTGGGTCCTCGACTACGTGCTCGTCCACGAGCTCGCCCACCTCGTGGTGCCGAGTCACGGCCCGGCGCACGACGCGCTCGTCGACCGGTTCCCGCAGGCCGAGCGGGCCCGTGGGTTCCTCATCGCGATCGACCTCGATCCCGACGACGGCGACGACGTCCCCTCGCTGCTCGAGGGCGACGTCCGTCCCTGATCGGTCCGGGCGCGCATAGAATTTCGGCGTGCCCTACCCCCGGAAGCTGCTGAACGACGGCGAGGAGATCGCGCTCGACCTCCGCCCGCACTGGTGGTTCTTCTCCAAGCACATTCTCACCGGGATCCCGCTCTTCGTCATCTTGATCCTGATCGCCACCAACACCCACGGCGATGCGTTGAAATGGAACTTCCGGGTGTGGGCGATCCTGGCGGTCGTGTGGGCGGTCTGGCTCGGGCTCAAGTACATGGAGTGGAACTTCACGCACTTCGTCGTCACCGACGATCGGGTCATCTACCGCACCGGTGTGGTCTCCAAGCGCGGCGTCGAGATCCCGATGGAGCGCATCAACAACATCAACTTCCATCAGGGACTGTTCGAGCGGTTCATCGGCGCGGGCGACCTCGACATCGAGTCCGCGGGTCGTGACGGCCAGTCCCACTTCGACGACGTCTGGCATCCGGACGGCGTGCAGCAGGAGCTGTACCGCCAGATGGAGGCGAACGCGAAGAAGCGCGCGAGTTGGGGACACGCGCCCGTGGTCCCGATGGCACCGACCGCGGGCGCGCCCGCGGCGGCGAGCATCCCCGAGCAGTTGCATCAGCTCGCGGACCTGCGCGACCGGGGTGTGATCACTGCCGCCGAGTTCGAGACGAAGAAGGCGCAGCTGCTCGAGCGCATGTGAATGCGGCCCGGTGAATGAGAGTCGTCTCGTTGGTACCGAGTGCGACCGAGACCCTCGTCGCGCTCGGTGTCGTACCGGTCGGGTGCACCCGCTTCTGTGAGCTCGACGATGTTCCCGCGGTCGGGGGCACGAAGAACGTCGATGTCGATGCAGTCGTCGCGCTCGCGCCCGACCTCGTTGTGGTGAACGACGAGGAGAATCGCATCGGGGACGCCGACGCGATCGACGCGCGCGGACTCGCCTTGCACTCGATGTCGCCGCGTTCCGTCGCCGATGTCGGCCCCGCGGTGTGCGCGCTCGCGCGTGCGGTGGGTGTCGATCCGGTCGCACCGTTCGATGCCTGGAGCGCGTGGCTCGACGCCACGCGCGTCGCCGCCTGGACACGCGCGTTCGTTCCGATCTGGCGGCGGCCGTGGATGTCGCTCGCCGCCGACACCTACGGTTCGTCGCTGCTCGCGCACATCGGAATCGAGAACGTGTTCGGCGACGCCGACGAGCGGTACCCCGAGGTCGCGCTGCACGAGGTCGCGGCGCGGGCGCCGGATGTCGTCCTGTTGCCGAGCGAGCCGTATGCGTTCGCGGAGCCGCACGCGGCCGAGCTACGGGAGTCGGTGGCGGGTGTGCGCACGATCTTCGTCGACGGTCGCGACCTCTTCTGGTGGGGCGTTCGCACTCCCTCGGCCGCGGTTCGCCTGCAGCGGGTCGCGTGATGGCGAGCGTGCGCGTCCGCCTCGACGACCTGGAACGCGGCGATCTCCCTGCGCTCTCCGTGAAGACCGGCGCGGCGTGCGCCAATCCGGTCGCGCTCGTCCTGCGTCCGGAACAGCGGCCGTGGTCGCCGCGGGGTCCGCAGGTCCCCGCGATCGTTCCGCTCGAAGCGGCGCGGGCGCGCACCCGACGCTCGTTGACGCGGATCAGTTGGGCGATTCTCGTGCTGGGGGCGGCGGCGCTGGTCGCCGCGATCACCGGGGCGGGTGCGGTCGCGTTGGTGGCGGCCGCGCTCGCCTTCGTCGCGTACGTCGCGGTGCTCTTCGTCGGCGACCTGCGCTGGATCGGCTCCCGTCCCGCCGAGGACGACGCCGAGATCGTGTTGACGCGCGTCAACCGCGCCTTCGCCCGCGCCGTCGACGAGCAGTACGGCCGTTAGGTCGGTTGCGGCGCGGTGAACCGGCCGCGCAGACCGCCCCGGATCCGCAGCGCGAAGCCGGCGTCCTCGGCGACCGGTCCGGCGACGACGACGTCGCCGCGGCGCGCGAGCACCGGCAGCACCGCCGCGATCTCCGCCAGCGCGAGGTGTTGACCGATGCAACCGCGTGGACCGAGGCCGAACGGGATGAGGGCGCGCCGCGATTCCCTCTCGTTCCCGTCGTGGCGGGACGGATCGAAGCGCATCGGGTCGGTCCACGTCTTCGGGTCGCGGTTGATACCGCGCAGGTAGACGTTCGCGAGCTGGGTGCGGCGGACCCGGGTGGTGATGCCGACCGCCGTGAGCGAGGCGCCGGCGCGGTTCGGCGTGCGTGGGATTCCCCACACCGCCGGGTTCAGGCGCAGCGACTCCGTCGCGAACGGCAACGTTCGTTGTCCCGGGTCGCGGCGGAGCGCGGTCCATTCCTCCGGATGCTGCGCGCCGTGAACGACCGCCCACGAGAGCGCCGCCGCGGTGGTCTCGTTGCCCGCGAGGAAGAGG
Source organism: uncultured Actinomycetes bacterium (assembly GCA_963835455.1). GTDB lineage: Bacteria > Actinomycetota > Acidimicrobiia > IMCC26256 > PALSA-610 > PALSA-610. Next base: position 621,081 of record CAWIFT010000004.1, on the reverse strand, counting down.
CCGAGCACGTGACCGCGCAGCTCGTCGGGGGTGAGCGGCCTTCCGTCCGGGCGGGCGGCGAGCAACGCGCCGAGCACATCGTTGTTCGCGCGCGTGGACCCGGCGCGCGCGATCACCTCGTCGGCGTACGCGTCGAGTGCGGCGCGGTGGTGTTTCATCTCGCGTCCGGCGGCTCCCGGCGCGAACGGCAGGAACCCGGAGAGTTGTCCGAGTCGGGCGCCGACCCAGCCGACCACCGCGCGCTGGTGCTGCGCGATCTCGTCCGCCCGCGCCCGGTCGAGCTCTTCGCCGAGCAACACCCACGCCGCGAGTCGAAGCGCGATCCGACCCATGGCGTGTTCGAGGTCGACGTCGGTATCGAGCGGAATCGCCCCGGCCTCGTCCTCGATCAGCGCTTCGAGTCCGGCGAGCCGGGGTTCGAGGGCTTTGCGCCGGAACGCGGACGCGACGAACGGTTGCACCTTCGCCCAGTTCTTGTCGCTCTGGGTGAAGAGGTTCTCGCCGACGCCCACGCGAATCGGGGCGAGCGTGGCCGGTGGCCGCATCCACGACCCGCCATCGGAGACGAGCACGGTTCGGGCAACTTCGGCATCCGTGATGATCCAGACGTTGATCGGCCCCATGCGCAGCGCGACCACGGGCCCGAGCGCGGCGGCCTCGTCGGCCCAACGCAGCCGGTCGCGGTCGAACAACCGGAGTGCTTTCGTGAGCGACCGGTGCACGCGCACCACGGGCGCGCGGTTCGCCGAAGCGCCGCTCACGAGTCGGCGACCTCGGCGGACCCGAGTTCGCGCAGACGTGCTCGCAGACGCACGGCGGCGTCCTCCAGCGCGTCGAAATCGGGGGACTGATCCGCGTGCGCGAACGAGAGTTCGTCGGGGGAGTTGATCGGCACGACGTGCAGATGCGTGTGCGGGACCTCTTCGCCCACGATCAGCATGCCGATCCGGCGCGGTTTCCATTCGAGGTCCTGGGCGCGGCCGATCTGCTGCGCGACCGCGAACAGATGCGCGGCGAGCGCGGGATCGAGGTCGATCCAGTGGTCGATCTCGTCGCGCGGCACCACGAGTGTGTGGCCCGGCATCATCGGCGCGATCGAGAGGAACGCCACGGCGCGGTCGTCCTTCCATACGAACTTGCCGGGCAGCTCGCCCGCGATGATCCGGCTGAAGATGCTCGGCACGGGTTCTCCGTTCCTCGGCCCTGTTCGAAGGGTCTATTCGACGCGACCGGCGCCGTCGACCGCGTGCACCACGAGCGGTGTCGGTGTCAGTCCGGTTGCCGAACCGTAGCGCGCCGCGGCACGCGCGACGACGTCGTCGACGCGGTCCGTGGCAACCAGAGCCACGACGCATCCACCGAAGCCCGCGCCGGTGAGTCGTGCTCCGTACGCGCCCTCGTACACCAGTGATTCGACCAGCGCGTCGAGCTCCGGTGTCGACACGCGGAAGTCGTCGCGGAGCGAGGTGTGGCTCGACCCCATCAGCTCCCCGCCGCGTTCGAGGTCGCCGGCGCGCAGTGCGGTGACGAACTCGGCAACGCGTGCGTTCTCGGAGACGACGTGACGCGCGAACGGATCGTCGCCGGCCTGCTCCAGGGTTGCATCGCGCAAGGTCGCGACCCCGATACGCGCGGCCGCGGCCTCGCACGCGGCGCGCCGCTGCGCGTACGCACTGTCCTCGAGCCGACGGGCGACCCCGCTGTGGATCACCGCGACCGAAGCCGCAGGCGGCAGCGGGATCGCCTCGATGTCGAGGCTGCGGCAGTCGAGCAACAACGCGTGGCCGGCGCGCCCGAACACGGAGGCCATCTGATCCATCACCCCGCACGGCACTCCGGTGGCCGCGAGCTCGGCGGCCTGCGCGATCCGGACGACCGACTGCGGTGACGTGGCCAGACCGCCGATCTCGCTCGCGGTGATCGCAACTGCAACCGCGAAGGCCGCGCTCGACGACAAACCCGATCCGACGGGCACGGTCGACGTCACTTCCGCGTCGAAGCCGATCGGGACGCGGCCGGGCTGCGCCAACATCCGGAGCACCGCGGCCATCGGCCGGCCCCACCCCGGCTCGACGTGGCGCGCGTCCTCGAGGCCGTCGGCGGGCATCTCGACGACCCCGGCGAGGGCATCGGAGCGAGCGACGACGCGGCCGTCGGCGCGGGGCGTCGCGCGGATCACGACCTCGCGGTCGATGGCCAGGGGTAGACAGAAACCGTCCTGGTAGTCGGTGTGGTCGCCGATCAGGTTGACGCGCCCCGGTGCGCGCACGACGAGCACCATGCGGTCTCAGTCCTCGCTTCGGCGCGCACCGTTCGCGGCGCGCACCACCCACGCGGTCGGATCCGTTCCGGTGCGCGCCCGGTAGGTCGTCGTCGCGCGTTCGGCGATCGCGGCCGCAGCCGCCGCGGGACCGATGGCGACGACACACCCGCCGAAACCTGCGCCCGTGAGCCGCGCGCCGTACGCGCCCGCGTCGACGAGGCACTCGACCAGCACGTCGAGCTCGGGAATCGACACCTCCATGTCGTCGCGCGACGACGCGTGGCTGGCCAGCATGAGCGGGCCGAGCGCGGCGAGATCGTGCTTCCGGAGCGCGGCGGCGAACTCGCGCACCCGCACCATCTCGGTGACGGCATGCCGACCGCGGGGAAGCTCGCGCACCTGGTCGAGGGTCGCATCCCGCAGCACCGCGAGCCCGAGGCTCGCCGCGACCTGCTCGCTCTCGGCCCGGCGCGATGCGTACGGCGTTCCCTCGAGCGTGCGCGGCACGCCCGAGTGCACGACGAGCACGCAGAGCTCCGGCGGGATCGGGAGGCGTTCGATGGCGAGCGTGCGGCAGTCGAGGAACAGGGCGTGGTCGGCGCGCCCGCACACCGACGCGATCTGGTCCTGGATGCCGCACGGCACTCCGGTCGCGACGTGCTCGGCGCGTTGCGCCGCGAGCGCGAGGTCGAGACCGTCGAGCGCGAAGTCGGCGGCGTCGCACAGCGCGAGCGCGCACGCGACTTCGAGCGCCGCGCTCGAGGAAAGGCCGGCGCCGACGGGCAGGGTCGACGTGATCGTCAGGTCGACTCCCTGCGGCGCGCGGCCGCGCTCGGCGAGCACACGCGCCACGCCGGCGACGATCCGGCCCCACTGTGGTCGGGTTGCCGGCGGATCGTCGCGACCGTCGGCGGAGATGTCGACGACGCCGGCGAAGTCCGCGGAGCGCGCGACGATCCGACCGTCGGCGCGCGGCGTCGCGTCGGCGACGACGTCCCGGTCGATCGCGAGTGAGACGACCCACCCTTCGTGATAGTCGACCTGCCCGCCGATCAGGTTGACGCGACCGGGCGCGCGGTACCGACGGGAGGGCGTCACGCGTCGCGCAGTGCCTGCGCCGCGGCCTCGGGAACGACCGGGTTCGAGAGCGTGCCGCTGCCGACCTCGCCGGATGCGACGTAGCGGGCGACGCCGGGCGCGCGCAGCGGCGGGGCGACGTGCGCGTGGACGTGCCACTCGTCTCCGCCGGCCGCCGGCGCCTGATGGAACCACAGGAGATACGGGAATCGGTAGGACGGATCGGGCGCGGGCCAGAGGCGGTCGTAGCGGCCGAGCGCATCGACGAGCAGGGCCGCAAGGTCGTTGCGAGCATCGTCGTCGAGTGCGGCGAGTCCGGCGCGGTGCGCGCGCGCTGCGATGCGCAGGCCGTACGCATACCCCGACGCGTAGGGAACCCACGCGACCCAGTCGCCCTGCGTCGTGACGACACGCGCGCCGGACGCGAGCTCGGTTTCGACCTCGGCGCAGATCGCGCATCCGTGCGCGCGGGCGACCGCGCCTTCGCGCGCCGGTGCCGGCGGAACGAACGGGTAGCCGTAGATCTGGCCGTGCGGATGGTCGATGGTTGCGCCGACCTCGCGCCCGCGATTCTCGAACACGAGCGCGTACTCCACCTCGGGCCGGGCGAGGAGGTCGACGGTCCGCGCCGCCCAGAGGTCGACGACCTTGCGCACCTGCGCGACCGGGAGCGTCGCGAGCGACTCGTCGTGGTCGGGGGAGAACAACACGACCTCGCACGCGCCGACCGCGGGAACGGTGGTCGACCCGGAAGCGACGGCGGCGACGAGGTCGACCGGGTCCCCGGGCGCGAGCGCGGGCCAACGGTTCGGGAACCAGCGCACGTCGTACGGCTCCGGTGCCTCGAGCCCGCCGACGCAGAACGGGCAACCGGTGGCGGGGAGGTTCGGACGGGTCTGGCGGCTGCCGACGATGTTGACCCATTCACGCGTGAGTGGATCGAATCGGAACTCGCCGGCGGGGTCTGTCATCACGTCCGCACGGCGGGCATCACTTCGGCCGCGAACCGTTCGAGCGCGTCACGGTCGAAGGGTGCGCGTAACGCGAGGATCACGTACGACGCACCGGCGTCCACGTACGCACCGACCTTGTCGACCATCTCCGCGACGCTGCCCGACAGCACCCCCGGCTCGACGGCCTTCCACATCCGTCCGAATTGGCGCCGCAGTTCCTCCTCGGTGAATGCCATGCCCACGTTCACCGACTTCGTGATCCCCGCCGGATCCCGCCCCAGTCGTTCGCAGTGCGCGTCGAGCACGTCGGCTTTGTGCGCCCACGCCTCGGGCGGGATGAACGGCACATTCCAGCCGTCGGCGTGCTGCGCCGCGATGCGCAACGTGACCTTCTCGCCGCCGCCGCCGATCCAGATCGGCAACCGCGCCTGCTCCGGCTTCGGCTCGCACTGTGCGTCGCGCAGATGGAAGAACTCCCCGTCGAAGCTCGTGCGGGGTTGTGTGAGCAGGCCGCGCACGCACTGCACGTACTCCTCGAGCATCCGCAGCCGTTCGCCCGGCGATCCGTAGTGCAACCCGTACGCGTCGTATTCGTCCTGCAACCATCCACCGCCGAGACCGAGCACCGTGCGGCCGTGCGCGACCTGATCGAGGGTTGCCATCGCGTTCGCGAGCACCGCAGGGTGGCGGTAGCCGGCCGAGTAGACGAGCGAGCCGCACGTGACGCGTTCCGTTGTCGCGGCGAGTGCGGTGTGCGCGGTGATCGCTTCCAGGCTGTGCGGGTCGCCGGTCGCGTCGGCCGCGTAGAAATGGTCCCAGATCGAGATCCAGTCGAACCCGAGCGCTTCGATCCGACGCCAGAGCGTTTGCAGGTCGTCGATGGACGTGTGCTGGAGCCCGGTGTGAACGCCGAACCGCACCTTCACGACGCGGCCACGATCTTCGGCAGTACCTCCGTTCCGATCAGCTCGAGGTGATCGGGATCGTCGAGCGTGTGGTACTGGAGGTACACGGTTTGCGCGCCTTCGCGTTCGAATTCGCGGATGCGCTCGACGACCTCGTCGGGAGTGCCCGCGGCCGCACCGGCGCGCATCTGGTCGGGATCCTGTCCGCTCGCGACGGCGCGCCGGCGGAACTCTTCCTCGTTCGTACCGACGCTCACGACCGTTGCGACGGTGAACTTCATCGTCGCGGGATCGCGTCCGATTGCCTCGCACGCCGCGCGCACGTGGTCGCAGCCTTCGCGGAAGTACGACACCGGCGCGAACGGCATGTTGAACTCGGCCGCGTAGCGCGCGGCGAGGCGGGGCGTGCGCTTGGTGCCCCAGCCGCCGATCACGATCGGCGGGCCCGGCTGTTGCACCGGCTTCGGCAACGCGGGGGAGTCGACGACGGAGTGGTGCGCGCCCGCGAACGAGTACGTCTCGCCGACGGGGGTCTTCCACAGGCCCGTGACGATCTCGAGCTGCTCCTCGAGCATCGCAAAGCGATCGCCGGTGGAGGGGAACGGGATCGCGTAGGCCGCGTGCTCGCCGTCGTACCATCCCGCGCCGAGCCCGAGCTCCACGCGTCCGCCGCTCATCTCGTCCGCCTGCGCGACCTGAATCGCGAGCGGTCCGGGAAAGCGGAACGTGACCGGCGTGACGAGCGTGCCGAGCCGGATGCGGTCCGTTTCGCGGGCGATCGCCGCGAGGGTCATCCACGCGTCGGTCGAACCCGGTCCCGGCGAGCCTTCGCCGATCCGCTGGTAATGATCGGAACGGAAGAACGCGTCGAAGCCCAGACGTTCCGCGCCCTGCGCAACGGCCAGGAGTTGCCCGTAGGTCGCACCCTGCTGCGGCTCGGTGAAGATGCGTAGCTGCATGCGCGCGGAACCTAGCCGCCAACCGGCGGTCGTTGCCGAGCGTCATACGATGACCGGGTGCTGAATCCGGGTGTGGAGCAGTGGCCCGAACTGCGGGAGCCGCTGATGGTCATCGCGCTCTCGGGCTGGGTCGATGCGGGCATGGCCGGCGCCGGAACGATGAGCGCGCTGCGCGAGCAGCTCGCCGACGCCGACGAGTTCACCGCGATCGATCTGACCGATCACATGGACCTGCAGCAGACCCGACCCAACGCACACTGGTCCGACGACGGTGATCGCATCATCGACTGGCCCGAGATCACGTTCGTCGCCGGCCGGCTCGGCCGCGATGTCGTGCTCGTCTCGGGACCGGAGCCGTCCTTACGTTGGCCCGCGGTTTCGGCCGCGGTCGTCGAGGTCGCACGCGGGTTGAAGGTCCGCGACGCGTGCACGGTCGCCGGGATGCCTTCGCTCGTGTCGCATCGTCGTCCGGTTCCGGTGCTGGCCACGGCGACGCACCACTCGCTCGCGCAGGAGATCGCGCCCTTGCGGTTTGCGTACGGCGGTCCGACCGGCCTGCAGACCATCGTGCAGCGCGCCCTCGGCGACGCCGACATCCGCAGCGCCGGCCTCTGGGCCCAGGTGCCGCAGTACGTCTCGGGGTCGCCGTCGCCGCCCGCGGTCCGGGCGCTGCTCCGCCGGCTGGCGGAGATCGGGCGGCTCGACCTCGACCTGCTCCCGCTCGACGCGCGGTGCGACGCGTATGCCGCGCGTGTCGACGCCGGGCTGTCGACCCGCCCGGAGGTGCAGGAGGTCGTGGACCGGATCGATCGCGAGCAGGGCGCCTCGGCCGACGACCTCGTGTCGGAGATCGAACGCTTCCTCCGCCAGCAGCCGGGCGAGGAACCGCCCGACTAGGCGGTCGGTCGACGCGGCCGCGAGAATGCGACCATGTCAGTTGTACGCATCAATGCCATCACCGTTCCGCCCGAACGAGCCGACCAGCTGGTCGAGCGCTTTGCGCACCGTGCGGGCGAAGTCTCCAAGATGGAGGGCTTCGAGGCGTTCGAGCTCCTCCGGCCGACCGACGGCAAGGACGTGTTCTACGTCTACACGCGCTGGCGGTCGACCGAGGACTTCGAGCGTTGGCTGAACAGCCAGGCGTTCGGCCAGGGGCACGCGCAGCACAGTCAGCAGGGCCCGGTGAGCACGGGGAGCGACCTCCTCGCGTTCGACGTGGTCCAAGAGGAGTACGCGTGACGGCGAGTGCGTCGCCGGACGCGGTCGCGACCGACCCGATCGCGCAGCTCACCGGTGCGGGCGGAGCGTTCGAGATCGTCGTCGAGGACGTCGTCGGACATCCGATGCAGGTCTACAAGCAGCGGATGCTGTCGCTGCGCGACCTGATGGCACAGAACACGCCGCGCACCGATGTCGACTGGCTCGTGCAGGAAGACCGCCGGTTCACCTACGGCGAGCACGATCGGTTGGCACGCGTGCTGGCGCACTCGCTCGCCGGGCTCGGCGTGGAACGCGGCGACCGCGTCGCGCTCGTCTCGGCGAACGTGCCCGAATGGGTGATCACGTGGTGGGCGTGCGCGATTCTCGGCGCGACCCTCGTCCCCCTGAACGCGTGGTGGAAGGCGGAGGAGCTCGAGTTCGGGCTCGCCGATTCCGGCGCCAAGGTGCTCATCGCCGACGCGCGCCGTCTGGCCCTCGTCCGCGACCGCCTCGAGCAGCTTCCCGCGCTCGAGCACGTCTTCGTGTTCGAGGAGCGGCAGCTGAGCCGACCGGATGGGAGGCGCAGCGCGAGCGATCCATTGGAAGCGCCGGGCGACGAGTCGGTGCGGCCCTTCTCCGATTTGATCGCGGACGCGGGTGATCCGGGCATGCCGGAGTCGCCGATCGACGAGGACGACGTGCTCGCGATCCTCTACACGTCGGGCACCACGGGCAAGCCCAAAGGCGCGACCGTCTCGCACCGCCAGGCGATCGCCAACGTGCAGAACATCATCGTGATGGGTGTCGCCCAGGCGATGCGGGGAACGCCGCCGCCCGAGGCGCAGGCGGGATTGCAGACGGCCAATCTGCTCGTCGTGCCGCTGTTCCACGTCACGGGATGCCTCTCGACGATGACCCTGGCCTACGCGACCGGGGCGAAGGTCGTGCTCATGCCGGTGGGGCGGTTCGACCCCGACATTGCAATGGCGACGATCGAACGCGAGCGGGTCACGTCGATCGGTGGCGTTCCCACGATCATGTGGCGCATCCTCGAATCGCCCAACCTCGAGAAGTTCGACCTCACCTCGGTGAAGCGCGCGTCCTATGGCGGCGCGCCCGCCGCGCCGGAGCTCGTCGAGCGCATCGAGCGCGTGTTCCCGCAGATGCGCAAGACGCTGACGACCGCATACGGCCTCACCGAGACGGCGTCGGTCGCCACCGCGCACGGCGGCGACGACTACTTCGCCCACCCGGGTTCGGTGGGGCGCGCCGCGCCGACCGTCGAGTTGCGCGTCGTCGACGACCAGGGTCACGACGCACCCGCGGGGGAACGGGGCGAGATCTGGATCAAAGGTCCCACGGTGATGGCGCACGGCTACTGGCGCCGGCCCGATGCGAACGCAGCTGCGTTCACCGACGGCTGGTTCCACACCGGCGACATCGGTTACCTCGATCCCGACGGCTTCCTCTTCCTCGTCGACCGGGCGAAGGACATGATCATCCGCGCGGGCGAGAACGTGTACTGCGTGGAGATCGAGAACGTGTTGTTCGATCATCCCGATGTCGTCGATGCCGCCGTCGTGGGTGTCGCGCACAAGACGCTCGGCGAGGAGGTCAAGGCCGTTGCGCAACTCCGGCCCGGTTCCACCACGACCGCCGAGGATCTGCGCGCGTTCTGCCGTCAACATCTCGCCGACTTCAAGGTGCCGGAATACGTCGAGCTGCGTACCGAACCGCTCCCGCGCAATCCTGCGGGCAAGGTCCTGAAGAACCTCCTCCGCGGCGGCGACTCCGCGTTCGCAGCTTCCGACGACCAAGCCCTCTAGTGCTGCTCGACGTCCATCGCGTCTGGGGTTACAGCGCGATCGTCGCCAACTTCCTCGCGGGCGCGTACACCCTCGGTGCGTGGCGCTGGGAGCGTTGGCGGACGCGATTCCTCTGGTGGCCGACGATCATCGCGGAGTCGATGATGATGATCCAGGTCTTCCTCGGCGTGCTGCTCGTCGCGGCCCAGGGTTACGAACCGCCGCGGTTTCACATGTTCTACGGCTTCGTCGCGTTCATCACCGTCGGCTTGTTGTACTCGTACAAGTACGTGTGGAAGGCCCGCGGCTGGATGGAGCTCGCGTACGGGCTCGGCGGGCTCTTCATCATGGGGCTCGGGATTCGTGCGGTGCTCCAGGTCATATGAGTCACAATGAGGCCGTGCCCGTGCCCGTGCCGCGCCGCCGAGTCATGGTCCTCTTCGGTGGGCAGTCGGCCGAGCACGACGTCTCGCGCGTGACGGCGGTCGCGGTCGCCCGCGCGCTCGATCCCGCGAAGTACGAAGTCATTCCCGTCGGTATCACCACCGAAGGCCGGTGGTTGCTCGCGGGCGAGGCGCAGCGGATGCTCGTCTCGGGCCGGGACTCGTTGCCGGAGGCGTTCGCCGTCGAGGGCGAGCTCATGCCGGTGCCCAGCGCGTCTCGGCCGGCGGCGGCGCCGCTCGAGGCCGACGTGGTGATCCCGTTGTTGCACGGCCCCTACGGTGAGGACGGCACCGTGCAGGGTGTGCTCGAGCTCGCGGGGCTCCCGTACGTGGGTGCGGGGGTGCTCGGCTCCGCGGTCGCGATGGACAAGATCGCGATGAAGCAGATGTTCGTCGGCGCCGGTCTCGAAACCGCGCGCGCCCTGACGCTGCGCGACGGGCACGACGTCGACGACTTCGCCCGCCGGGTCGAGACCGACCTCGGGTTCCCGTGCTTCGTGAAGCCCGCGAACATGGGTTCGTCAGTCGGCGTGAGCAAGGTGCGCGACGGCCGCGAGTTGCGCGCCGCCGTCGAGCATGCCTTCACCTTCGACGAATGGCTGCTCGCGGAGGAGATGGTGAGCGGCCGCGAGATCGAGGTCGGCATCCTCGGCGACGACCCCGCGGTCGCGTCGCTCCCCGGCGAGGTCGTCCCCGCGGCCGATTTCTACGACTACGCCGACAAGTACGAGGACGGCAAAGCCGAGCTGCGCGCCCCGGCCCCGCTGCCGGTGGAGCAGGTCACAGCCGTACGAGACCTCGCGGTACGCGCCTTCGAGGCGTGCCGCGGCGAGGCGATGGCCCGGGTCGACTTCTTTCTCCGTGACGACGGCGTCTTCGTCGTCAACGAGGTCAACACGATCCCGGGCTTCACGCCGATCTCCATGTACCCGCGGCTCTGGGAGATCTCGGGCGTTCCCTACGCCGAGCTGCTCGATCGCCTGATCGACCTCGCCGTCGGGCGGGCCGAGCGCCGGGCGATCCGCCGCGGCCGCCAGCGGTAGCGGAGCGGCCGCGGAGCCGACCGGATGGGAGGCGCAGCGCGAGCGACCCGTGAGTACGTACCATTCGGGGCGATCGCCCGAGGAGGCCGCCGTGGCCGTCAGCGCCTACATACTCATCCAGACCGAAGTCGGGAAGGCTTCGGCGGTCGTCGAAGCGTGCCGCCAGCTCGCCGGTGTGGTCCAAGCGGACGATGTGACAGGGCCGTACGACGTGATCCTGAGGGCCGAAGCCGGTTCGATCGACGAGCTCGGGCGGATGGTCGTGTCGCAGGTGCAAGAGGTCGGCGGGATCACCCGCACGCTCACGTGCCCCGTGGTCCACTTGTAGCGGTCACGTCGTAGCGCCACGGTTTACGTCATCGCGCCGCGCGGGCCTACCCTTGCGCGTTATGGCTTCTACGCCCGTCACTGCGCCGACCGCCAACCGCAAGCTCCTCGACTGGGTCGAGCGCTGGACGGCGATTCTCGAGCCCGATCGCGTGTACTGGTGCGACGGCTCCGAGGAGGAGAGCGAGGAGCTGTGTCGCCAACTCATGGCGTCGGGCACCTTCACGCCCGTCGACCCCGCGAAGCGGCCGAACAGCTTCTACGCCCGCAGCGACCCGGGTGACGTGGCTCGGGTCGAGGACCGCACCTTCATCTGCAGCGAACGCGAGATCGACGCCGGCCCGACCAACCACTGGCGCGCTCCCGCCGAGATGCGCGAGGAGATGCTGAAGCTCTTCACGGGCGCGATGCGCGGGCGCACGTTGTACGTGGTGCCGTTCTCCATGGGTCCGTTGGGTTCGCCGATCGCGCACATCGGTGTCGAGCTCACCGACTCCGCCTACGTCGCGGTCAGCATGCGCACGATGACCCGCATGGGTCAGGGTGCGCTCGACGTGCTCGGCGCCGACGGCGAGTTCGTTCCCTGCGTCCACTCGGTCGGCATGCCGCTCGAGCCGGGCCAGGCCGATGTTCCGTGGCCGTGCAACAACGAGCAGAAGTTCATCGTCCACTTCCCGGAGACGCGCGAGATCCAGTCGTACGGATCGGGCTACGGCGGGAACGCGCTCCTCGGCAAGAAGTGCTTCGCGCTGCGCATCGCGAGCGTCATGGCCCGCGACCAGGGTTGGCTCGCGGAGCACATGCTCATCCTCAAGCTCACGAACCCCGCGGGTGAGGCTCGTTTCATCGCGGCGGCGTTCCCGAGCGCGTGCGGCAAGACGAACCTCGCGATGCTCGTCCCCACCCTTCCGGGCTGGACGGCCGAGACGATCGGCGACGACATCTGCTGGATGAAGTTCGGCGACGACGGCCGGCTCTACGCGATCAATCCCGAGTACGGCATGTTCGGTGTTGCTCCCGGCACCGGGCTGGAGACGAACGCGAACGCGATCGCCGCGCTCACACGCAACACCGTCTTCACGAACGTCGCGCTCACCGACGACGGCGACGTGTGGTGGGAAGGTCTCACCGACGCCGCACCCGCGCACTGCACCGACTGGAAGGGCAACGACTGGACGCCCGCTTCCGACACGCCGGCGGCCCACCCCAACAGCCGCTTCACCGCACCGCTCTCGCAGGTCCCGTGCGTGGCGCCGGAATGGGAGGACCCGAAGGGTGTGCCGATCTCGGCGATCCTGTTCGGAGGCCGCCGCCGCAGCACCGTTCCGCTCGTGACCGAGGCGTACAACTGGCAGCACGGCGTGTTCCTCGGCTCGATCATGGGCTCGGAGACCACCGCCGCGGCCGCGGGTGCGGTCGGCAACCTCCGCCGCGACCCGTTCGCGATGCTGCCGTTCTGCGGCTACAACATGGGCGACTACTTCGCGCACTGGCTGCGGATCGGGGAGTCGGCGAACGACGAGAAGCTCCCGAAGCTCTTCTACGTCAACTGGTTCCGCAAGGACGCCGACGGCAAATTCCTCTGGCCGGGCTACGGCGAGAACAGCCGGGTGCTCGCGTGGGTGTTCGACCGCTGCGCCAATGCAGCCGCGGCCCGCGACACCGCGATCGGCCGGCTTCCGGCGGGCGACGCGTTGCGGACCGACGGCCTGGAGCTCCGCACCGGCGCGCTCGACGAGCTGCTGTCCGTCGACGAGAACGAGTGGCGGGCCGAGCTCCCGCTGATCGAGGAGCACTACGCCGTGTTCGGCGATCGGCTCCCGACCGCGTTGCACGACGAGCTCGACGCGCTCGCCAAGCGCCTCGCCGAATAGCCGGGCGTGGGACTCGCGGGGTGGATCGTCGTCGGCTTCGTGGCCGGCGCGCTGGCCCGCGCCGTCACCGGCGGCGGCTGGAACCTCGGGTGCATCGGCACGATCGTGGTCGGCGTCATCGGCGGGCTGATCGGCGGCATGCTCTTCAGCGCCGCGGGCGGCGAGGGCATCGGCAAGTTCGGCCTGCGGTCGATGTTCGTCGCGTTCGTGGGCGCGGTGGTGCTGCTCGCGCTCGTCGGTCTGGTGACCGGCCGCGGCTCACGCTCGACGCGCGGCTCCTGAGCTGGGCTCAGATCTCGGCGGTGGGGATGCCGAGGTCGACCTCGGCTCCGGTGCGCACGTGGGTGGCGCGGCCGGCGGCGTCGAGGTCGAACACGATGCGCTGACCCTGGCGCAGGAGACGGAACAGGGATCCCTGCAACGCGTCGGTCGCGAGCACGAGCTCCGACCGGTCGGAGTCGAGCACCACGATCCCCTCGCGGGTCGCGGGATCGAACATCTTCACTGTGCCTTGCATGTGAGGGCCTAGGCCTTGACGATCTTGCCGGCCTTGAGGCACGAGGTGCAGACGTTGACGCGCTTGGGCGTGCCGTCGACGATCGCACGGACGCGCTGGATATTCGGATTCCAGCGCCGCTTGGTGCGACGGTGTGAGTGGCTGAGACTCATGCCGAAGATCGGCTTCTTGGCACACACATCGCAAACCGAGGACATCGTCCGAGCACCTCTACATCGAGTGGTCATGAAGAGCACGAAAAGGCTAGCAGGCCGGTACTCTGGCGCCCGATGCCGACGCTGACCTGCTTGACCGCCGCAGATCTGCGCCAAGCGGTGCTCCGGTTCCGTGACGCGCTGCGCGCGCACCAAGAGGAGCTCAACCGCCTCAACGTCTACCCGGTCCCCGACGGCGACACCGGCACGAACATGGCGCTGACCCTCGAGTCGGTGAGCGCGGAGCTCCAGACCGCCGAGTCCATGGACGAGGTGTGCCACGCCGTCAGCCGGGGCTCGCTGATGGGCGCCCGCGGCAACTCCGGTGTCATCACCTCGCAGATCCTCCGGGGCCTCGTCGAGGGCTTTCGCGCGCTCGATTCCGTATCGGCCGCCGACCTGGGCGCGGGCCTCCGGCGCGGCACCGATGCCGCCTACCAAGCGGTCATGCGTCCGGTCGAGGGCACGATCCTCACCGTCGTGCGCGCGTCCGCGGAGGCGGTGGAGGCGATCGCCGGCAACCCGACCCTCGACGCGCTGCTCGAGCACGCGTACGCGGCGGCGTGCGAGGCCGTCGAACGCACGCCCGACCTCTTGCCCGCGCTGCGCGATGCCGGCGTGGTCGACGCCGGCGGCAAGGGCTTCACGCTGCTGCTCGCCGCGCTGCTGGAAGTCGTGTCGGGCAAGGCGATTCCCGAGCCCGAGATCGTCACCGCACCGGCGATCGTCACCGCGCACCTCGCCGGCGACGAACTGTCGAGCCTGCGCTACGAAGTGATGTACCTCCTCGAAGCGCCCGACGAGACGATGCCGGCGTTTCGCGACACGTGGAGCGCGATCGGCGACTCGATCGTGGTGGTCGGCGGGGACGGTCTGTACAACTGCCACATCCACACGAACGACATCGGCGGCGCCGTCGAAGCCGGGATCGACGCGGGCCGGCCCCGCAAGATCCGCATCACCGACCTGATCGAACAGGTCGAAGAAGAACGGTGGGTGCGGGAGGCCGATGTGCTCGCCGACCTCGACGAGTTCTCCGACCAGGAGGTCGTCACCACCGCGGTCGTCGCGGTCGGGGTGGGCCTCGGTATCCGTCGCCTGCTGACGAGTCTCGGTGTGCAGCACGTGGTCGCGGGCGGACAATCGATGAACCCGTCGACCGCGCAGATCCTCGAAGCGGTCGAGACGTGCAAGGCCGACGCCGTGATCGTGCTGCCGAACAACAAGAACATCGTGGCGGTCGCCAAACAGGTCGACGCACTCAGCGAGAAGCACGTCGCGGTCGTAGCCACCCACAGCGTGCCGGATGCCCTCGCCGTCCTCGTCGAGTACGACCCGAACGCGAGCGTCGAGGACAACGAGGCCTCGATGCTGGAAGCGCTGGGGCGCGTCCGCACCGGCGAGGTCACCCAGGCCGTCCGCGACGCGTCGGTCGACGGCGAGCAGGTGCGCGGCGGCGACTGGCTCGCGCTGTCGCGTGACGGCGTGGTCGCCGCGGTCTCGTCCGCGGCCGACGCGGTCTACAAGCTGCTCGAGGCGCTGGTCGACGACGACAGCGAGATCGTCACGGTGCTGGTCGGCTGTGACGCCGCGGCCAACGAGACCGAGCGCATCCGCGAGCACATCGAGTACACGTTCCCGCAGCTCGAAGTCGAGTTCCACGACGGCGGTCAGCCTCTCTACCCCTATCTCGTGGGCGTGGAGTGACGCGCAGTGCCCACCGGTGATCCGCCGCTGACGCTGGCGGATCTGCGCGACATCCCGCTCGAGCGGTTGAAGGGAGTCGGTCCCGCGCTCGAGAAGAAGCTGGCCGAGATGGGGCTGCACAACGTCCTCGACCTGTTGCAGCACTACCCGCGCCGCTGGATCGACCGGACGAAGAAGACCGACATCGCCGAGCTCGCGGTGGGCGAGGAGGCGACGGTCTTCGCCGAGGTGCGCACGGTCCACGGCCGCCGCACGCGTCAGGGGCGCGCGCTGGTCGAGGTCGTGGTGCACGACGGCACCTCGATGCTGACGATCACCTTCTTCAACCAGGCCTGGCGCGAAAAGCAACTGAGCGTCGGCACCGAAGCCTCGTTCTTCGGCAAGCTCGACGTGTACCGGGGCAAGCGGCAGATGACGAACCCGGTGGTCGACGTCGTCGGCCGGGCCGGAGTCGCCGACGAGAAGACCGGTGTGATCGTCCCCGTCTATCCGCAGTCGGGCAAAGCCGAAGTGTTCACGTGGCAGCTCCGCACGCTGGTGTCCGACGCGCTGGCGAAGTGTCGGGTGCGTCGATTCGCCGACCCGCTCGACGAGGCGCTGCTCGATCGCCGCGACCTCGTCGACCGGACGACGGCGTTACGGGCGATTCACCGGCCGGAATCGATTCCGGAGCTGGAAGCGGCGAAGCGTCGGCTCATCTTCGACGAGTTCCTGCGCATGCAGGTGGGTCTGGTCGCCCGCAAGCGCGCCTTCGAAGCCGAGCAATCCGGCATCCGGCACAACGTCGACGGTTCACTCGTCGACGCGTTCGTCGCGCAGCTGCCGTTCGAGCTCACGGGCGACCAGCAGCGCGCGCTCGACGAGATCACGCACGACCTCGCCGGTCCCGCCCCGATGCACCGTCTCCTCCAGGGTGATGTCGGCTCCGGCAAGACCGTCGTCGCGCTCGCCGCGCTCCTCGTTGCGGTGCAGGGCGGGTACCAGGGCGCGTTCATGGCGCCGACCGAGGTCCTGGCCGAGCAGCACTACCTGGGTTCGGTGCGGATGCTCGACGGGCTGACGGTTCCCGCCGAGGGCTCGTTGCTGGCCGACCGGCCCGTCGGGGTCGCGTTGTTGACGAACAAGACGACGGCCGCGGAGCGCCGGCGCATCAGTGCGGGGCTCGAGTCCGGGCAGATCGACATCCTCGTCGGCACGCACGCGCTGCTCTACGGCGACGCAACGTTCTCGAACCTCGGCGTCGCGGTGATCGACGAGCAGCACCGCTTCGGGGTCGAGCAGCGCGCGCTCCTGCGGGGCAAGGGCGACCAGCCCGACGTGCTCGTCATGACCGCCACCCCGATTCCGCGCACCGCGGCGATGCTCATCTACGGCGACCTCGACAAGTCGGAGCTGCGCGAGCTCCCGCCCGGGCGGACGCCGATCGTGACCAAGCTCGTCGATCCGAGCCCGCTCGAGCAGGCGTCGGCGTGGGAGGCACTGCGCGCGGAGGTCGCGGCCGGACACCAGGCCTACGTGGTATGTCCGCTCGTCGAGGACAAGGGGAAGGTCGAGGCCAAGGCCGCGACCGCGGAGTACGAACGCCTGCAGGCCGAGGAGCTGCACGACCTGCGCGTCGGTCTGCTCCACGGGCAGATGCCGTCCAAGGAGAAGGAAGCCGTCATGCGCTCGTACCGTGCGGGCGAGCTCGACGTGCTCGTCGCGACCACCGTGATCGAGGTGGGTGTCGACGTGCCCAACGCGACGGTGATGATCGTCGAGGACGCCGATCGCTTCGGGCTCTCGCAGTTGCACCAGCTCCGGGGCCGCGTCGGGCGCGGCGGCGACCGCTCCTACTGCTTCTTGTTCGCCGACCCGAGCACCGAGGACGGTGAGCAGCGCCTGCAGGCGATGGCCGCGAGCACCGACGGCTTCGCGCTCGCGGAGAAGGATCTCGAGATCCGGGGCTCGGGGATGGTGTTCGGCGAGCGCCAGTCGGGGTTCAGCGACCTCAAGCTCGGCCGCATCCCCCGGGACGAGGCGATCGTGGTCGACGCGCGCGCCGTCGCGGAGGAGATCCTCGACGGCGACGCCGATCTCGCCGCCCACGGGCAACTGCGCGACGAGGTCCACGACCTCCTCGGCGACGCCGTCGACTTCTTGTTCAAGTCGTGAGCAGGCCGCGCGGTCTCCGGGTGATCGCGGGGAGCGCCCGCGGCCGCCGGCTCGTCGCGCCCGAAGGCGATCAGGTCCGGCCCACGAAGGACATCGCGCGCGAGTCGATGTTCAACGCGCTCGAGGCGCGCGGTGCGCTCGAGGACGCCGTCGTGCTCGATCTCTTCGCGGGCACGGGCGCGCTCGCGATCGAAGCGCTGTCGCGCGGGGCGGCCTCGGCCGTGCTGGTCGAACGCGATCGGGCGGCGTTACAGGCAATTCGTGCCAATCTCGAGGTGCTGCCGTCCGACAGTGCCACGGGCTCGGTGCGCGGTGTGGACGTGGTTCCGCGTGACGTCGGCCGGTTCCTCGCCGGCGGTCCACCGGCCGACGTTGCCTTCGACCTCGTCTTCGTCGATCCGCCGTACGACACCCCCGACGACGAGATCACCGGGCTCCTGGCCGTGTTGACGGCGCCCGGATGGCTCGCGCCCGATGCGATCGTCAGCGTCGAGCGGCCGCATCGCCATCCCGTCGTCGCCCCGCCCGGCCTCTCGACGGGCTGGGAACGAACCTTCGGCGATACGCTTTTGACGTTCTTGTTTCTCTAGGCCTGTTCCCCTGAACCGGGAGACTGTGTGCGGACTGCCCTCTGCCCGGGATCGTTCGATCCGGTGACACTCGGCCACCTCGACATCATCGAACGCTCGTCCCGGCACTTCGACGAAGTGGTCGTTGCGGTCATCCGCAATCCGCAGAAGACGCAGTCGCTGTTCAGCCTCGAAGAACGCCAGCAGATGCTGAAGGAAGCGACCCAGCACCTGGCGAACATCCGCATCGAGTTCTTCAAGGGCCTGCTCGTCGATTTCGCCCGCGACCACGGCGTCGACGCGATCGTGAAGGGCCTGCGCGCGGTCTCCGATTTCGACCAGGAGCTGCAGATGGCCCAGATGAACCAGCGCCTGTCGGGGATCGACACCTTCTTCTTGTCGACGAGCCCGCAGCATTCGTTCCTGTCGTCCAGCCTGGTCCGAGAGGTCGCGCGTTTCGGCGGCGACGTTTCGGGCATGGTTCCGAAGAACGTCAACGACCTGCTGGTCGAGAAATTCCAGTCCGACGATCCCGAGGGCTGAGGAGGGCTGATGATGCTCGAAGACGAACCCGAGAAGGTGCCCGACTCCGCCGCCCTCCTGGAGCAGCTCCGCGACATCCTGGAGGCGGCGCGCAAGCTCCCGATGTCGGCGTCGGTCTCGATCAACCGCGACGAGTTCGGCGCGATCCTCCAAGACGCCATCGACGGCCTTCCCGAGGAGCTGCGCGAAGCCCGCTGGCTCCTGAAGGAGCGCGATCAGGTCGTCGAGCGCGCCGCGAACGAGGCCAGCCGGCTGGTCGACGCCGCCCGGGTCCGGGCCGAGCGCATGGTCGAGAAGAACGAGCTCGTCCGCGAGGCGCGGCGCACCAGCGAGGAGATCCTCGAGGACGCCGAACGCCAGGCCGCCGCGATCCGCCACGAGGCCGAGGACTACGTCGACCGCAAGCTCGCCGCCTTCGAGGTGGTGCTCGATCGCACGATGCAGACGGTGCAAAAGGGCCGTGAGCGCCTGCAGGTCCACGCGCCGTCGCCCGTGGTGAACGAGTCGGACGCCGACGACAGCGGCTTCTTCGACCAGGACGATCTCTAGGTTTCCGTCATATCTGACAGGTTGCTGACACAGGGAAAAACCGGCTGACCTGCTACGATCCAGCGCGCCCACGGTGCGCAGGCGGTACATTCCCCGCGCCGGTCCAGCCGGGCCCGATCAGCCGGTCCGTCCGGCTTCTCTTCCCAGTGAGTCTCATGTCGAGCACAAGTGTCTTCCGGATCCCCGTCACCAGCTTGCTGCGACGGCCCGGCGCGTCCCGGGAGGTGCAGGTCGAGGGCACCCTCGCCGACATCCGGGGGCCCGGCGCGGAAGTGGCCGACGAGGAGCCGATCGCCGTCGACCTCACGCTGGAGCGTGTGTCCGAAGGCATCGTGGTGCGGGGTCCCGTCCGCACCCGCTGGCACGCCTCGTGCAGCCGTTGCCTCGCCCCGGTGGGCGGCGACCTCGTCGTCGACGTGGGCGAGCTGTACGAACGCCACCCGCTCGAGGGGGAGACCTACCTGCTCTCCGAGGACGACATCGTCGACCTCGAGCCGCTCATCCGCGACGCGCTCCTGCTCGAGCTGCCCGCGGTGCCGCTGTGCCGTGCCGACTGCCGGGGCCTGTGCCCGAGCTGCGGCGTCGACCACAACCTCACGAGCTGCGACTGCACCACCAGCGAGCCCGACCCCCGTTGGGCCGCGCTGCGCTCGCTCGATCTCTGACCCTTCGATTTCCGAATCACGAATCTCACGAGGAGCTGCGAAACGATGGCCGTCCCGAAGCGCAAGATGAGCCGCTCCGCGACCCGCTCGCGCAAGTCGGCAAACATGCGGCTTGCGCCCCCGGCACACTCGCTGTGCCCGAACTGCGGCGCGTCGCGGCTTCCCCACCGGGTGTGCGGCAACTGTGGTTGGTACCGAGGCCGCCAGGTCCTCGACGTCGAGTAGCGGGAAACGACCCATGCCGCCCGTGATCGCGATCGACGCGATGGGCGGCGACCGCGCGCCTGCGGAGATCGTCGCGGGCGCGCTGAAGGCCGTGGGCGCGTGCGATGTCGACGTGCTGCTCGTCGGCCCCGCCGACACCCTGCGGGCGCACCTGCCCGACGGTGTCGCGCCGGCGCGCGTCGAGATCCTCGACGCGTCCGAGGTCATCGCCATGGACGAGGAGCCCGCGGCCGCGGTGCGGACGAAGAAGGATTCGTCGATCGTGCGCGGCCGCGGAGGCGGTACGCGACGGTCGCGCGGCGGCGATGGTCGGCGCGGGGAACACCGGTGCGACGATGGCCGCCGCGCTGTTGCGGTTCGGCCGCATCAAAGGGGTGCACCGGCCCGCGATCGCGGTTCCGCTCCCGGTGTTCGGGGAGGACCGCCTGCAGTTGCTCGTCGACGGCGGCGCCACGGTCGATCCCGACCCGCAGTGGCTCGTGGAATGGGCGGAGCTGGCGCGCGCGTACGCGCGGGTCCGCCTCGGTGTCTCCGAGCCGACGATCGCGTTGCTGTCGAACGGAGAGGAACCGGGGAAGGGCGACGCGCTGCGCAAGCGCGCGTCGGAGCTCTTCGCCGACGTGAAGGGCTTCGTCGGCAA
The DNA here is from genome assembly GCA_963835455.1 of uncultured Actinomycetes bacterium. Lineage (GTDB taxonomy): Bacteria > Actinomycetota > Acidimicrobiia > IMCC26256 > PALSA-610 > PALSA-610. Next base: position 600,469 of record CAWIFT010000004.1, on the reverse strand, counting down.
CGTCGAGGGCCGCGACGTCGCCCGTCGCAGTGCCGACGTCATCATCACCGACGGCTTCACCGGCAACGTCACCCTGAAGACGCTCGAAGGCGCGGTGATGGGCCTGGCCGGGCTCGTGTTCGGCGTGGTCGACGAACCGGGCTCGCCGTGGGCCGACGCGGCCGACGCACTGAAGCTGCGCCTGCTCGAAGCGGCCGCGCCGCTGCTCCCCGACAACACCGGCGGCGCGATGTTGCTCGGCATCGAGGGCGTGTGCGTGATCTCGCACGGCTCCTCGTCGGCGACCGCGATCGTCAACGCCGTGCGCGTCGCGCGCGATTGCGTCCACGGCGACGTCGTCGCGAAGCTGCGCACCGCAGTCGGCGAGATGGCGGTCGCGCAGACCGGGGTCGGTACCGATGCCGGCTGAGACGCACAGTCATCTCGGGCCGCTCGGCGGCGACGACGTGGAGCGGGTCGTGCGCGACCAGCTCGTCGAGATCTTCGGCGTCGATCCCGATGCGATCACGCTGGACACGCGGCTGCGCGAAGACCTCGATGCCGACGATTTCGCGGTCATCGATCTGGTCGAAGGCGTGATCGCGGAGCTCGGCGAACGGACCGTCGGCTTCTCGATCGACGACGACGACCTCGTGGAGCTGCGGACGGTGCGCGACGCGGTCGAGTGCGTCATGGCCTGCCTGCGGGCGAGTGCCACATGAGTCAACTCGCGTCGTTCGACAACCTGGCGGCGCTCGAAGCGAACCTGGGCGTCGATTTCGCCGATCGGGACATGCTCCTGCGCTCGCTCGCGCACCGGTCGTGGTGCGCCGAGAACGGTGAGCCGGAGTCGAACGAGCGCCTCGAGTTCCTCGGCGACTCGGTGCTCGGTCTCGTCGTGACGCACTACGTGTTCGAGCACTTTCCCGAGCTTCCCGAAGGTCAACTCTCCGAGGTGCGCGCCGGTGTGGTCAACGCGAGCGTCCTCGCCGAGGTCGCGCTCGAGCTCGACCTCGGTGCGCACGTGCTGCTCGGCAAGGGCGAGGACGCCGCGGGTGGGCGCACGAAGCAGTCGATCCTGGCCGACGCCTTCGAAGCGGTCGTCGCCGCGGTGTACCTCGATCAGGGCTTCGCGGTCGCGCGCGACTTCGTGCTCCGCTGCCTCTCCGATCGGATTGCCGATGCCGCGGCCGGACCCGGCGGCCGCGACTACAAGACCCGTCTGCAAGAGGCGACCGCGGCCCGCTCGCTCGGGCGGCCCCGGTACGTCGTGCGCGACGAGGGTCCGGATCATGCGAAGCACTTCTTCGCGCTGGTCTACGTGAACGATCGTCAATACGGCGACGGCGAGGGCCGATCGAAGAAGCAAGCCGAGCAGTCCGCCGCGTGGGTCGCATGGACGCGCCTGCAGGAAGAGGCTGACGGGCAGGGGGGCGACCGTGCCGGAGCTACCTGAGGTCGAGGTCTTGCGCCGCGATCTCGAAAAGGAGATCGTCGGCAAGAAGATCAAGTCGGTCGAGGTCACCGGGACGCGGTCGGTGCGCCGGCACAAGAACAAGAAGGAATTCATCGAGCTGCTCGTCGGGCGCAAGATCGTGTCGGTGCAGCGGCGGGGGAAGTATCTCGTCGTCCGGCTCGACGGTCCGGAGGCGCTGATCGTGCACCTCGGGATGTCCGGTCAGCTGCTGCGCGCGAAGTCGGCGCGCGAGAAGGCGCCGAAGCACACGCACGTCGTCATCCATTTCACGCAGGGCGGACTGCTGCGCTTCGTCGACCCGCGCACGTTCGGCGAGATGTTCGTGACGAAGTACGACGACCTCGAAGAACAGGTCGAGGAGCTCGCGCACCTCGGGCTCGATCCGCTCGAGACCGCGATGTCGTGGGACCTGTTCGGCCGCATGCTCGCCGACAAGCACGCGCGCCTGAAGAACCTCTTGATGGACCAGAAGTTCATCGCGGGGATCGGCAACGTCTACAGCGACGAGATCCTCTTCCAGGCCGGGCTCAAGTGGGACCGCATGAGCGACTCGCTCTCGCAACAGGAGATCCGGCGGCTGTACCGCGCGATCTTCGAGACGCTGCAGGACGCGGTGAAGCACCGCGGTTCGTCGCTCGCCGACGAGCAGTACGTCGACCTGTTCGGCCGTCCGGGCGACTACCAGCACCATCACCAGGTGTACGACCGCGAGGGTCAGGCGTGTCCGCGCTGCCGGCGGGTGGTGCACCGCGCCCGCTTCGCGAACCGTTCGACCTTCTACTGCGAGGCATGCCAGGTCTGACGGCGCCGTCGCCCGGGCCGCAACCGGTACGCGCCCGGGTCGTGGTGACGGGGCGCGTCCAGGGCGTGTTCTTCCGGGACACGTGCCGCGAACAGGCGCGGCGCGAGCGCGTCGGCGGGTGGGTGCGCAATCGCGGTGACGGCTCGGTGGAGGCGGAATTCGAGGGCCCGGCCGCGGCGGTCGACCGGCTCGTTGCGTGGTGTCACGCCGGCCCGCCGCGCGCGGACGTGGACGCGGTCGAGGTCACCATGGTCCCCACCTGCGGCGATCAACGGTTCCGCATTCGGTGACGGCTCCGGTCCGCGGGGGCAGGGGCCGCGCCCCCTACCATCGGCCTCCGGAGAGGGGGCCTTCTTGTTCCTCAAGTCGTTGACGCTGAAGGGCTTCAAGTCCTTCGCGGACAAGACCACGCTCGAGTTCGAACCCGGGGTGTGTGTCGTCGTCGGCCCCAACGGGTCGGGCAAGTCGAACATCGTGGATTCGGTCGCGTGGGTGCTCGGCGCCCAGGGCGCCCGGGCGCTGCGCGGCACCAAGATGGACGACGTCATCTTCGCCGGCACCGCCGATCGGCCGGCGCTCGGGCGGGCCGAGGTCTCGCTCACGATCGACAACACCGCGCGGCTGCTGCCGATCGAGTTCACCGAGGTGACGATCACCCGGATGCTCTTCCGGACCGGTGAGTCGGAGTACCTCATCAACGGCGTCCCGTGCCGGTTGCTCGACATCCAGGACCTCCTCTCCGACACCGGCATCGGCCGCCAGCAGCACGTCATCGTCGGCCAGGGCCAACTCGACGCGGTGCTCAACGCGCGACCCGAGGACCGCCGGGCGATCATCGAGGAAGCGGCCGGGATCCTGAAGTTCCGCAAGCGCAAGGAGAAGGCCGAACGCCGGCTCGAGGCGACCGAAGGCAACCTCCTGCGCCTCACCGATCTGCTGCGCGAGGTCCGCCGGCAGCTGCGGCCGCTCGAACGCCAGGCCGACGCGGCTCGCCGCCACGACGGGCTCGTCGCCGAGGTCCACGCGATCCGGCTCCATCTCTCCGGACGCGAGATCGAGCAACTCCGCGGCCGCGAGGGCAAGCGGGTCGACGCGCGCCGCGATCTCGCGCAGCGCGAACAGGACGTGCGCGTGCAACTGCGTGCGCTCGACGCGGAGGTGCTCGAGGCCGAGCACGCGCTCGCGGTTCCGGGCGACGACGACGTCGCCGACATCCTCGCCCGCACCGAGGCCCTGCGCGAACGCAGCCGCGGTCTGGTGAACCTGGTGACCGAGCGGGGCCGGAGCCTCGACCGCGAGCTCGCGTCGGTGGCCGACGAAGGGGTCGTCGAATCGCTGGTGGCCGAAGCCGCGCACGTGCGCGAGCAGCTCGCCGCGGTCGACGCCGACTTCGACTCGCTCGCGCCCACCCGCGTCGAGGTGGACGAAGCCGAGGCGCAGCGTCGAGGCGCTCGGTGTCGTCTCGGTCTCGGTGGCGGAGAGCGAGTTCCAGAGCGCGACGCAGGAGCTCGAACAGCTGACGTCCACGCGCGGGCACGATCGACACGGAGTTGGCGCGCGTCCGCGCCGATCTCGGGAAGGTCGAGGCCGACCGGGCCGCGCTCGAGCCGCTCGTCGGCGAAGCCGACGCGGCGCGGCTCGAGGCCGAACGCGTCCGGACCGAGGTCGAGAGCCAGGCCGCGGTGTCGCCGGAGCTCACCGACGAGGCCCGCGAGCTGCGCGCCGCGGAGGATGCGCTGCGCGAGGCCGATGCCGCACACCGCCGGACCGACAGCGACGCGTCCCGCTGGCGGGCGCGGGCGGAGATGCTCGCGCTCGCGCTGGAGGAGACCCACGCGGCCGCGGGCGGCGAGGACATCCTCGGACTCGACGGGGTGCTCGGCCCGCTCGTCGACCTGCTCGAGATCGACGACGGCTGCGAGGTGGCCGTCGCCGCCGCGTTCGGCGACGCGCTGAAGGCCATCGTCGTCGACGGCGACGACGCGGCCCGCGCCGCGGTCGAGCGCCTGAAGCGCGGCGACCGCCAGGCGCTGTTGCTCGTCGCCGAGGGGCGCACGACCGGCATGCAGATCTCGTTCGCGCCGCCGGGTTCGCACCCGCTCGGCGCGTCCGTCCGCGGACTCCGGCCCGGGCTCGATCCGGTGCTGGCGCGTCTGTTCGCCCAGTTCGTGCTCGTCGACGGCGGGTGGGAACACGCGCTCGACGTCGCGCTCGCGAACCCGGGAGTCGTCGCGGTCACGCGTGACGGCGATCGCTTCGGCGGTTCGTCCGCGTGGCGTGCAGGCCCGGCCGGATCGTCGGTCGTGACGCCGGCGGCCCTGGCCGACGCCACCGCCCGCGCCGACGCCGCGGACGTTGCGCGCGACGTCGCCGAGGCCGAGGTCGAGATCGCGCGCCAGCGCCTCGCCGCCGCCCGCCGTGCCGAGCTGCGCGCGACCGAAGAGGAACGGCGCCGCCGCGTCGAGCTCGACGAGCTCACCGCGCGTGCGGCGCAGCTCCGACGCGAAGTCGAGGTCGGGGTCGCCACCCTCGAGGCGCGCCGCGGCGCGCTCACGGCCCGGGCCGAAGAGCTCGAGACCACCATCCAATCCGTCGGGCCCGAAGCAGTCGCCAACGCCCGCGCCCGGCTCGAGGTCGCGGTGCAGCAACGTGACGAGGCTCGGACCCGGCGGGCGGAGATGGAGCGCCTGCGCACGCAGGCCGCGGCACTGCGGCGCGACTACGAACTGCGCGGCGCCGCGGTCGAGGAGCGCCGCACGGTGCTGCACGCGCGGCTCGCCGAGGTCGAGGCCCGGCTCGCGGTCCGCCCGGACGAGGAGGCGCGGGCGCGGGCGCGGCGTACGGCCATGGAACAGCGCCGCGCGGCGATCGGCACCATCGCGGACCGCCTCGCGTCGCGCACGGGCGAGATCGAGGCGCTGGCCGAACGCCTGCGTACCCGCCGCCGCCAACAGTCGGAAGCGGCGCGCGAGGCCGGGCGCCGGCTCGACGGGTTGCGCACGCGTCGGGCGGAGGCCGAAAAGCAGCTCACCGAATTGCGCGAGCAGGCGAACAAGCTCGAGGTCGAGGAGGCCGAGATCCGTCTCCGGCTCGAGCAGGCGGTCGAGCAGGTGCGCCGCGACTTCGACTGCGAGCCCGACGCCGCGATCGCCGCGCCCGCACCCGAAGTTCCCGACGGCACGTCGTTGCCGGGGCGGGCCCGGGAGCTCGAGCGCGAGCTCCGGCTCATGGGCCCGGTGAATCCGCTCGCGCTCACCGAGTACGAGGCGCTCGTCGAGCGGCACGAGTTCCTGCAGAAGCAGCTCGACGACGTGCGCAACACCCGCCGCGAGTTGGCGCGCGTGATCAAGTCCGTCGACGAGGAGATCGTGCGCGTCTTCGACTCGGCGTTCACCGACGTCGCCGGCAACTTCTCGGAGCTCTTCTCGCTGCTGTTCCCGGGGGGATCGGGTCGGTTGGTACTCACCCAGCCCGACGACCTGCTCAACACGGGCATCGAGATGGAAGCGCGACCGTCCGGGAAGATGGTGCGCCGGCTGTCGCTGTTGTCGGGCGGTGAGCGTTCGTTGTGCGCGCTGGCGTACCTGTTCTCCGTCTTCCGGGCCCGCCCCTCGCCCTTCTACCTGATGGACGAGGTCGAGGCCGCGCTCGACGACGTGAACCTCCACCGGTTCCTCGATCTCGTGCACGAGTTCCGCAACGAGGCCCAGCTCCTCGTCGTGTCGCACCAGAAGCGCACGATGGAGGCGGCCGACGTGCTCTACGGGGTCTCGATGCCGCCCGGTGGTTCGAGCCGGGTGGTCACCCAACGCATGCGCGACCTGACCTTCGACGACGCAAACCAGTAGCCCGAATCGGTAACCGGCCCGGCCGGAGGCCTGGGTAGCCTCCGGGCATGCTGGCCGTGATCCTCATCGTCGTCGCCGCGCTGGTCCTGGTGTCGTTGGGCGTGGTGGTTGCCGTTCGCGTTTCGGGCCGCTCCAAGGCGGGCGGACCGCTGGCGGGCGAGCCGGAGGCCCGACCGGAAGCGACCGCCCCGACCGCGACCGCAACCGCCGCGCCGCCGACGGTGCCGACCCCGACGGTCGAGGAGCTCGAAGCGCTGCTGCGCGCGCCGACGGTCGAGGCCCCGGCGCCGGCCGCTCCGGAGGTCGACGAACCGGCTGCGCCCGAGGTGCTCGAGCGACCGCGGCTGCGCGATCGTCTCGGCGGCACGCGCAAGGCGTTCTCGGGCGCGTTCGGCCGGATCCGCGGCCGCAAGATCGACGCCGAGACCTGGGACGAGCTCGAAGAGTCGCTGCTCCTCGCCGACGTCGGGATGGTCACCACGACGCGCCTCCTCGACGGTGTGCGCACGCGCGCCAAGGAGCAGTCCGCGACCGAACCCGACGACCTGATCGCGTTGCTGCGCGACGAAGTCGTCGAGTTGTTGTCCGACGATGCCGACCGCTCGCTCCACCTCGCCGCGGGCGAGCAGAACGTCTGGATGTTCGTCGGTGTCAACGGGGTCGGGAAGACGACGACGATCGGCAAGCTCGCGTCGCAGCGCGTGAGCGAAGGTCATCGGGTGGTGCTCGCGGCGGGTGACACGTTCCGCGCCGCGGCCGCGGACCAGCTGCAGCTCTGGGCCGAGCGCACCGGGGGCGAGCTCGTCCGCGGGCAGGAGGGCGCCGACCCGAGCTCGGTCGTGTTCGACGCGATGTCGGCGGCCTCGAGCCGCGGCGCCGATCTGGTGCTCGTCGACACCGCGGGCCGGTTGCACACGAAGAAGAACCTGATGGACGAGCTGAGCAAGCTGCGCCGGATCGTCGACCGCACGCCCGGCGCGCTCAAGGAAGTGCTGTTGGTGATCGACGCGTCGACCGGGCAGAACGGTCTGGTGCAGGCGAAGCAGTTCGCCGACGCCGTCGCCGTGACCGGCATCGCACTGACCAAGCTCGACGGCACCTCGAAGGGCGGCATCGTCCTCGCGATCCAGTCGGAGCTCGGCCTCCCGGTCAAGGTCGTCGGCGTGGGCGAGGGGATCGGCGACCTCATCGAGTTCGATCCCGTGGAATTCGCGGGCGCGCTGTTCTCCGAAGACGCCTAGGTAGCCTGGAGGACTGTGTTCGACTCGCTGAGTGATCGCCTCGACGGCATCTTTTCGAAGGTCCGCAGCCGTGGGCGGCTGACGGAGAAGGACGTCGACGAGATCTCCCGCGAGATCCGGCTCGCGTTGCTCGAGGCCGACGTGAACGTGCGCGTCGTGAAGTCGTTCATCGGTCGCGTGAAAGAGCGCGCGATCGGCGCCGAGGTCGCGAAGGCGCTCGATCCCGGTCAGCAGTTCATCAAGATCGTCCACGAAGAGCTGGTGCAAACGCTCGGCGGCACCACGGGCAAGCTCACGATGAGCCCGAAGCCGCCGACGGTGCTGATGCTGGCCGGCCTGCAGGGCTCCGGGAAGACCACCGCCGCGGCCAAGCTCGCCAAGCTGCTGAAGTCGCAGGGGCTGCAGCCGCTGCTCGTCGGCGCCGACCTGCAACGCCCGGCCGCGGTCGAGCAGCTCCGCGTGCTCGCCGGCCGCGTCGACGTGCCGTTCTACAGCGAAGCCACCGATCCGGTGAGCGTCGCGCGCGGCGCGATCGAAGAAGCCCACCGGCTCGGTCGCAACTTCGTCATCGTCGACACCGCGGGTCGTCTGCAGATCGACGCCGATCTCATGGACGAGCTGCGCGCGATCGACGCCGCGGTCGAGCCGCACAACACGCTGCTCGTCGTCGACGCGATGACCGGCCAGGAAGCCGTCAACGTCGCGGAGGCGTTCAACGACGCGGTCGGTCTCGACGGCGTCATCCTCACCAAGATCGACGGCGACGCTCGCGGTGGCGCAGCGCTTTCGGTGAAAGAAGTCGTCGGCAAGCCGATCCTGTTCGCGGGTACCGGCGAGAAGCTCGACGAGTTCGAGCCGTTCCATCCCGATCGCATGGCGAGTCGCATCCTCGGCATGGGCGACGTGTTGACCCTCATCGAGAAGGTCGAAGCCACCTTCGACGAGGAGGAGAAGCGCCAGGCCGAGGAGCTGCTGCAGAGCGGCACCCTGACCCTCGAGGACTTCCTCGAGCAGATGCAACAGATCAAGCGCATGGGACCGCTGCAGAACGTGCTCGGGATGCTGCCGGGCATGCCCAAGGAAATCCGCAACGCGGAGATCGACGACAAGGACATCGGGCGCATCGAGGCGATCATCCGCTCGATGACGCCCGAGGAGCGCCGGAAACCCGAACTCATCAACGGCTCACGGCGGATGCGGATCGCGCAGGGGAGTGGCACCTCCACCACCGAGATCAACAACCTGCTGAAGCAGTTCAAGCAGGTGCAGACGATGATGAAGGGCATGGGCGGCATGGGCCGCAAGGTCGCCAAGGGCAAAGCCAAGGGCAAGAAGGGCAAGGGGAAGACGAAAGGCCCGAAGATGCCGCCCGGTTTTCCCGGCGGTTTGAAGGGTCTCGGTAAGGCCGGTGCGCTGCCCGCGGGCTTCCCAAGCCTCGAGGGCGATGGTGGCCTTCCGGGATTTCCGCCCCGGTGACCTAGACTCCCCGCGCTGTTCCCCGAAGAGGAGTTTGGTTTGGCTGTCAAGATCCGTTTGATGCGCGTCGGCAAGAAGAAGCAGCCGACGTATCGCGTCGTTGTCTCCGACGCGCGCAGTCCTCGTGACGGCCGTTTCCTCGAGATCATCGGTCAGTACGCACCCCGCCAGGAGCCGTCGGTCGTCACCATCGACGGCGAGCGCGCGCTGCACTGGCTGAACAACGGCGCCCAGCCCACCGAGAGCGCGGCGAAGCTGCTCCAGATCGCCGGCGTGTGGGACGCGTACAAGGACGCGAACGGCAAGGTCGCGGCGTCGAAGCCGAAGGTGAAGGTCAAGGCGAAGGCCGTGAAGGAGGCGCCCGCACCCGCGGCGGCGCCCGCGCCCGCCGCGGAAGCCGAAGCCGAGACCCCGGCCGAAGCCGAGGCGTCCGCCGAGGACGCACCCGAAGCATGAGCGACGACGCGCTCGACGACGACTTCGAAGAAGACGACGACTTCGAAGAGGACGACGACTTCGACGATGTCGCCCCCGAGGGCAACCGCGTCGTCGGCGCCCGGGCCCGCGCGTCGGTCGAGCACATCGCCCGTCATCTCGTCGACGACCCCGACGGGATCTTCGTGGATGCCAACGAGCGCGGCGACAACGTCACGTTGCTCGTGCACGCCAGCCCCGGCGACCTCGGTCGCATCATCGGCAAGCGGGGCCGGGTCATCCAGGCGGTCCGCCAGGTGGCGCGCGCCGCGGGTGCCGCCGAGGGCGTGCGCATCTCCGTCGACGTCGCGGAGTAGCTGCTCTGTCCCAACTTGAGCCGCGGCTCGAGGTCGGGCGGATCGGGCGCGCGCACGGTCTGCGCGGTGAGGTCGTCGTCACTCCGGTGAGCAACATTCCGGAGCGCTTCGCCAAGGGTTCGACCCTTTGGGTCGACGATCGTCCACTCGTCATCACGTCGTCGCGACCGAACCAGCACCGCTTCGTCATCCGCTTCGACGGCGTCGACGACCGCAACGGGGCCGACGCGCTCCGGGGCAAGCTCGTCGAGGCGGAGCCGTTGGCCGAACCGCCCGACGGCGAGTTCTGGGTCCACGAGCTCATCGGGTCCGAGGTGCGCGACCGCGCGGGCGTGACCGTCGGGCGCGTCGTTTCCGTCGAGGCGAATCCCGCGCACGATCTGCTGGTGCTCGACGGCGGTGCGTTGGTGCCGATGGTGTTCGTCGTTTCGACCGAACCCGGGGTCGTGCTGATCGATCCGCCCGACGGCCTCTTCGATCTCTAGCGGTTGGTCGCACCGTGCGCATCGACGTCTTCTCGATCTTTCCCGAATATCTCGAGGGGCCGTTGCAGGTGTCGCTCCTCGGTCGGGCGCGTACGGCCGGCACGCTCGACGTGCAGTTGCACGACCCGCGTGCGTTCACGACCGACGCGCATCACAGCGTCGACGACGCTCCCTTCGGCGGCGGCGCGGGGATGGTGATGATGCCCGAACCGCTGTTCGCGGCGGTCGAGGCGACGCAACCCGCGCGTCCGTTGTTCCTGCTGTCGGCGAGCGGACGCCGATTCGATCAGCGGGTCGCCCGCGAGCTGGCCGCCGGCGCCGGGTTCTCGCTGATCTGCGGTCGGTACGAAGGCGTCGACCAGCGGGTGGCCGACCACCTGTGCGACGGCGAGTTGTCGGTCGGTGACTTCGTGCTCGCGGGCGGGGAGGGGGCGGCGCTGGTCGTCATCGAGGCCGTGACGCGCCTGCTCCCGGGCGTGATGGGCAACGACGCGTCGTCGGTCGAGGAATCGTTCAGCGACGGCCGGCTCGAGTACCCCCAATACACCCGCCCCGCCGAGTTCCGCGGCTGGGCGGTTCCCGAGGTGCTGCGCTCCGGCGATCACGGCCGGGTCGCCCGTTGGCGGGCCGCGCAGTCACTGCGCCGGACCCTCGAGCGCCGGCCCGACCTCGCTTCCGGTCCACTGGATCCCGCCGACGCTGCACTCCTGGCCGAGTTCCCCGCCGAGCACGCGAACGAACGCTCTCCGGAGGGCGGCTCCCCGGACGCCGACTCCACGGGCGCGGGCCCGCCCCGCTAGCATCTCGGGTCGCGCTCGCCCGGGCGCGCGCGTTCACCGGGAGCCCCCTCATGCACCGCACTGATCTTGTCGACCGCGCCGGCTTGCGCGACGACGTGCCCGACTTCGGTCCCGGCGACACCCTGAAGGTGCACGTCCGCGTGGTCGAAGGCAACCGTGAGCGGGTCCAGGTCTTCCAGGGCGCCGTGATCCGCCGCCAGGGTGGCGGGGTCCGGGAGACGTTCTCGGTCCGCAAGATCAGCTTCGGCGTGGGCGTCGAGCGCACCTTTCCGGTGCATTCGCCCATCATCGCCAAGATCGAGGTCGTGTCCCGGGGCGACGTCCGCCGGGCCAAGCTGTACTACCTGCGGGACCGGATCGGAAAAGCCGCAAAGATCAAGGAAAAGCGGTTCTGACCCGATCTGACCGGCTCCGTCCGGGCCGTCTGAGGTGTCGCGCGCCGGTCGTACACTGGCCCCGATGAGCGCCGAGGACCTCGAACGATACGAGACCGAGATCGAGCTGCAGCTCTATCGCGAGTACCGCGATGTGCTCCCGATGTTCCAGTACGTCGTCGAGACGGAACGCCGCTTCTACCTCGCGAACGACGTCAAGCTCGACGCCAAGCAAGAAGGCGGCCGTACCTTCTTCGAGTTGCAACTGCGCGATGCATGGGTCTGGGACATGTACCGCCCCACCCGGTTCGTCGCCGACGTCCATGTCGTCACGTTCAAGGACGTGAACATCGAGGAGCTTCCCGGCAAGGACCTCTAGCGCGCGTGCCCGATGCACGGCGTGCGACCGGTGCCGCGGGTGAAGAAGCGGTCGCGAGCTGGTACGAAGCGGCGGGCTACGAGGTGCTGGCGCGCAACTGGCGGGTGCGGGAGGGCGAGATCGACGTCATCGCCCGGCGCGTCCGCACGATCGTGTTCTGCGAGGTGAAGACGAGGCGCGGCGACGCGTTCGGCACACCCGCGGAGGCCGTCACGTTCCGCAAGCAGGCGCGACTGCGCAAGCTCGCGGTGCGGTGGCTGGCCGAGAACGCAGCTCGAGCCGACGTATTGCGCTTCGATGTGGCCGCGGTCAAGCCCGACGGTCGCGGTGGGTGGAGCGTCGACGTGCTCGAAGCCGCGTTCTGAGCCGGTTCGCCTTCGGCGTTACCGCTTGCGTGTCTTGGACGGCGACTTCTTGGGTCGCGATGCACGGTGCCAGCAGCCGCTGTGCCAATGGCGCCGGGCGTCGGGGTCTTCGCGCGGAACCACGACCTCGTGGCCTTCGCCCGGCCTGATCTCGTGGTCACAGCCCGGGCACCGGTAGCTCTTCTCGGCTTCGTACGGCTGGACGTGGCGCACGTCGACTCCGCCGTCGGGTTCCGTCCAGCGGTGCGCGCTCATGCGCCGGTTACGGTACCGCCCGTGGACGGGCTACTCGTCGAACGGGCCGGCGGCATCGTGACGCTCACGATCAACCGGCCCGAGCGCAAGAACGCGATCACCGGCGAGATGTGGCGGGGGCTCGTGGAGATCTTCGACGATCTCGCGACTCGGACCGACGACCGCGTGCTCGTGATCACCGGCGCGGGCGACGCGTTCTGTTCGGGCGCCGACCTCACCGCCGCGGCCGAGGGTGACGCGCCCGCGGGCGCGGGCGCTTCCGTCGCGTCGATGCGGATGGTGGGGCGCGCGGCGCTGCGCCTGCACGAGCTGCCGTTGCCGACGATCGCGGCGGTGAACGGCGTCGCGGCGGGTGCGGGATGCAACCTCGCGCTCGGGTGCGATCTGATCATCGCGTCGGAGCGGGCCCGGTTCACCGAGATCTTCGCCCAACGCGGTCTCGCGCTCGACTTCGGCGGCTCGTGGCTGTTGCCGAGACTCGTCGGGCTGCACCGGGCGAAGGAGCTTGCCTTGCTCGCGGAGATCATCGACGCGACCGAGGCCGAGCGCATCGGCCTCGTGAACCGCGTCGTTCCGCACGACACGTTCGCCGCGTCCGTCGCAACCACGGCGGCGCGCCTCGCGGCGATGCCGCCCTTGCAACTCGCCGTCATCAAGCGGCAGCTCAACGACGGCATCAATCACACGATGGCGGAAGCGGTCGAGTCCGAAGGGATCGCGCAGTCGCTGATGTTCTCGTCCCGCGACACCGCCGAGGCCCTGGTCGCGTTCATCGAGAAACGCGACCCGAAATTCACCGGCGAGTAGTTCAGCCGGACGGATCAGCCTGACGGATCAGCCGGACGGATCAGGTTGCGGGCTCGGTCGACACTGCGCGGGACCGTGCCGCGATCATCTTGTCGCGATCGGGTTCGCGCACCCGCCGCAGCCACGCGCCGTGCCATTCCCACGCGGCCTCGCACGCCGGGCAGGTCATGATGACCGACCCGCCGGAGAACGTCTCGGCTTCGATCGTGGTGTAGTCGTAGGGGCACTGCGTGAGTTCCACAGGTATTTTTCGGCCCCGATCACGAGAAGTTGACCGGACACCACCACGAGGCGTGGCCGATTCCCGCGCGGATCGGTCATTGTGCGCCGGGAACCGGGAGCAGGTTCAACGCGGCCACCAGAGTCCGCGTTTGCGTTCGAGGCGGCCGCCGGCCTCCAGCGCCCGGAGCGCCGGGCCGAGGCGGGCCGGCGGAAACGCGACGCGTCGCTCGATCTCGTCGATCGTCGCGGGATCACCCGCCAACGCCTTCAGTACCGCCCGTTGATCGGGGTCGACGGGCGGGGGCGGCGCCGACCACCCACCCGACAACGTCCCGCCGCAACCGATCGCGAACAGCACGTCGGCCGGTTCGAGCAGGGGTTTGGCGCCGTCCAGGAGCAGCGCGTTGCAGCCCGCGGCGGCCGGATTACGACGCGACCCGGGGAGTGCGTACACGTCGCGCCCGTAACGCGCCGCGTCGTTCGCGGTGATGCGAGCCCCACCGGAAATTGTTGCCTCGACCACGACGACGGCATCCGCGAGCGCGGCGATGATGCGATTCCGAATCGGGAAGCGCCACGGCAGGGGCTGGGTGCCGTAGTCGTTCTCGCCCACGATCACGCCGTGCTCGCGCACCTGTTCGAAGAGCCGGGAGTGGCGGCGCGGATAGACGACATCGAGACCCGTCGCGACCACGCCGACCGTCAGCCCGCCCGCGTCGATCGCGCCCTGGTGGGCGGCACCGTCGATCCCGATGGCGAGACCACTGACGACGGTGATGCCCGCCCGCGCACAGAACGCGCCGATCGCCTCGGCATCCGCGATGCCCATCGGTGTCGCGGCGCGCGTGCCGACGATCGCGACGCGCGGCGCGTCGAACGCGTCGGGCCGGTCGCCTTCGCCGAGGAGATGGCGCGGCATGCCCGCGTCGAGCATCGCGTCGAGGTCGTCGGCGTCGCGGATCGGGAAGTCGGGCCCGCGGGTCCAGCGGTGCGGCCGGCGGCTCACCACATGTCCTCTCGCATCCACCCGGCCGTTTCGATGTCGCCCGCTTCGACGTCGGTCCGGTCGGAGAGGTCGGCGATCGTGCGCGCGACCCGCCGCACCCGAGCCGCGCCGCGTCCGGTGAGCCCGCGTTGACCGCACACGTCGATCCAGGCCGCGCGCGCGTCGTCGGTCAGTGCGGTGTAGCGCTCCAGGGCGCCGGCCGGTACGTGCGCGTTGCGGCGCCAACCCGTGCCGCGCAGGCGCACGCGCTGCCGGGCGACCGCGACGGCGACCCGCGCCGCGACCACCGCCGACGATTCTCCGGGTTCGGTACCCGCGGCCATGATCCGGATGCGCAGATCGAACCGATCGAGGAGCGGCGCCGAGAGTCGCCGCGCGTAGCGCGCGCGTTGCACGTCGCCGCACTTGCATTTCGTCGCCTCGCGACCGCACGGGCAGGGGTTCGCGCACGCGATCAGGAGGAAGTCGGCGGGGAACTCGATCGTGCCCGACGCCCGGCTCACCCGCACCACGCGCTCCTCCAGCGGTTGGCGCAACGATTCGAGCGCGTGCACCGGGAACTCCGGGAGCTCGTCGAGGAAGAGCGCGCCCCGGTGCGCCAGGCTCACCTCGCCCGGGCGCACGCGGCTCGAGCCGCCGCCGACGAGCGACACCATCGAGGCGCTGTGGTGCGGCTGGCGGAAGGGCGGATCCGTCCGCAGTGCGGGTCCGCGGTGGGCGCCGGCCGCGGAGTGGATCTTGGTCACTTCGAGCGCCTCGGACCGTTCGAGCGGGGTCAGGATCGTCGGCAGGCGGCGGGCGAGCATCGTCTTGCCGACCCCGGGTGGGCCGACCATCAGCAGGTGATGCGCGCCCGCGGCCGCGACCGAAAGTGCGAGCCGGGCGTTGGTGAGCCCGCGCACGTCGGCGAGATCGAGGGGCTCGTCGCCCTCGGGCGCGCCCGCGGTCATCGGTGGGGGATCGGGCGGATCGGGCCAGGGCGCCTCGCCCTTCAAGCACGCGTGCAGTTCGCCGAGGGTGCGCGCCACGCGCACGGTCGCACCGGGAACGAGCGCGGCCTCGGCCGCGTTGCCGACCGGGACGACGACGTGCTCGACCCCCACCCGGACCAGCGCGTCGACGAGCGCGAGGGTGCCGGCGACCGGCCGCACGCCGCCGTCGAGCCCGAGCTCGCCGAGCACCGCCACACCTTCGAGCGCCCCCGCCGGCAGCCCACCCGCCGCGCACGTCAACGCGAGCGCGACCCCGAGCTCGAGGCCCGCGCCGGTCTTGCGGACCGACGCGGGCGCCAGGTTCACGGTGACCCGTTGCTGCGGGTATTCGAGCCCCGACGAGAGCAGGGCGGCGCGCACCCGCTCCCTCGACTCCCGGCCCGCCGCGTCCGGCAGGCCGACGACGGTGTAGCCGGGGAGACCCCGGGACACGTGCACCTCGACGGTGACGATCCGCCCGTCGACGCCCTCCAACACGGCACTGCGCACAGCTGCCAGCACGGCCGACTCCCTCAAAGTCCGGAATTGCTCGGAAACGAGGGAAGGTGGCCGCGACCTCGAGCGGCGGGCCCGACCATACGCGGGGGGTGTGACAGCGGGGAACTACGGTGCCTCGCAGATGTCTCCCGCCCAGGCACCCGGCAGGGCCCACGACCCGGACGGGTTCGTCACGGCGCTGAGCGCGATGAGCGAGAACACGCGCCGCGCGTACGAGCACGACGCGCGCGAGTTCGTCGAGTGGTGTGAACGGGGCGGCTGCCCGGATGCGTCGGCGCTCGACCACCGCGTCCTGCGCCGGTACCTCGCGTACCTCCAGACGCGGGGGTTTTCACGGGCGTCGACCGCGCGCAAGGCCGCCTCGGTCCGCGCTTACCTCCGGCACCTCCGCCGGCGCGGCATCCTCGACCGCGATGTCGCGACGGCCGTCCAGGCGCCGAAGGGAACGCGAAGATTGCCCCGAATGCCGCGCCGCACCGAAGCCGCGACACTGCTCGACGACTTGGTGGACGAAGCGGATTCGGACGATCCACGCGCACTGCGCGATCTGGCCATCGTCGAGCTGCTCTACGGCGCGGGACTGCGCGTGAGCGAATGTTGCGGACTGAATGTCGGCGATGTGGATGTGCGCCGGAGCACGATCACCGCGCTCGGAAAAGGTGCAAAAGTCCGCCGCCTCCCGCTCGGTGAGCCGGCGCGTGACGCGGTCGCGGCGTATCTGCGCGAGGGCCGTCCGGTCTGGCCCGGCGCCGTACAACCCAGTGCGGGGGCCGAGAAGGCCATGTTCCTCAACGCCCGTGGGCGGCGCATGACCCCCCGCGACGTCCGGCGCGTCCTCGACCGCCACCCGCTCGCCGACGGCCGGACACTGCACCCGCACGCACTGCGCCACGCATACGCCACCCACCTGCTCGAAGGCGGAGCAGATCTCAGAGCTGTTCAGGAGCTGCTCGGACACGCCGATGTGGGAACGACACAGATCTACACTCACGTGACTCGTGAGCGGTTGAGGGCTGTGTACGAACGGACGCACCCAAGGGCCTAGGGAGCAGGGCGAGCAGAGTGGACGAGTCCGCCGCGGACATCGCCGAGCTTTGGCGTGATTACAAAGAGGGCGGGACCGAGAGCGCGCGCGAGCGCTTGATCCTGCACTACTCGCCGCTCGTGAAGTTCGTCGCCGGCCGCGTCGCCGCCGGGCTCCCGCAGAACATCGAGCAGTCCGACCTCGTGAGCTACGGCATCTTCGGGCTCATCGACGCGATCGACAAGTTCGACCCCGGCCGCGGCTTCAAGTTCGAGACGTACGCCATCAGTCGCATCAAGGGCGCGATCATCGACGAGCTCCGGTCGATCGACTGGGTGCCGCGCTCGGTGCGGGCGAAGGCCCGGGCCATCGAGCGGGCGTACTCCAAGCTCGAGAACGAGCTGCGGCGCAGCCCCGACGACAAAGAGGTCGCCGGAGAGCTCGGCGTCACCGAGGACGAGCTCGCCACCACGCTCGGCCAGATCAGTTTCGTGGGCGTCGTCGCGCTCGACGAGCTGCTGTCGGCCGGGTCCGAGCGGGGCAGCGGTGCGACCGTGGGCGACACGATCGCCGGCGGCGGACACGACCCGGTCGAGGCGTTCGAGTCCGAGGAGATGCGCCAGGTCCTGGCCGATGCGATCAACCGCATGCCCGACCGCGAGCGCCTCGTGCTCACGCTCTACTACTACGAGGGCCTGACCCTCGCCGAGATCGGCAACGTGCTCGGCGTGACCGAGAGCCGCGTCTGCCAGATCCACACGAAGGCGATCTTCCAGCTGCGCTCGCGGCTGTCGGAACCGCTGCCCGAGCGCGGCATCGTCACCTAGCCCGGCACCGGAATCGTCCCTCCGCGACGATTTCGCTGCCCACCTTCCCGGACCCGGCGGAGCTCGTCGTCCGGGCCCGTACCGTCGGCCGATGCGCAGACGGCTCGCCCTGGTCGGCATCTCGGTATTGCTGCTCGCGCCGGGCGGTCTCGCACCGCGGCCCGCCGCCGCGCTCGACCGCGCGACGAGCAGCTGGTGGCGGCCCGTCCCCGGCCGGGTCGTCCACCCGTTCCGGGCGCCCGTCACCCGCTTCGGCCGCGGCCATCTCGGTGTCGATTTCGCGGCCCGGCCGGGAACGCCCGTCCGGTCGGCGGGGGCGGGGACCGTGATTTTCGCGGGCGTGGTGGCGGGGGCGCGCCACGTCGTGGTCGAGCACCCGGACGGCCTCCGGACGTCCTATTCGTTCCTCGCGTCCGTGCGGGTGCGCACGGGCCAGCGCGTCCGGCGGGGAGAGGTGGTGGGGTCGACCGGGGGTCACGGCGAGCACCACGAGCCCGACGTCTTCCATTTCGGGCTCCGCGTCGCCGGCGCGTACGCCGATCCGATGCGCCTCTTCGCCCCGGCCGACGACGCCTCCGACCTCACGACCCGGGTCCACCTGGCGCCCGATTCCGACCCGGCTGAGTCCTGGGGGCGGCCGCTACACTGGCGTCGCTTCCGGACCGATCCGGCGGCACTGACTCAATCATTCGCACGCCCGTGATCCCAAGGTGGTGCCGACGGTGTTCAACCGATCGGTGCTCGCGCGGGCGGTAGACCCAACCTAGGGAGGCGCGGCCGTGGCCGTCGTAAGCATGAAGCAGTTGTTGGAGGCCGGAGTCCATTTCGGCCACCAGACCCGGCGTTGGAATCCGAAGATGCGTCGTTTCATCTTCGGAGAGCGCAACGGCATCTACATCGTCGATCTGCACCAGACGCTCGACCGTATCGACACCGCGTACCGGTTCGTGCGCGAGGAGGTCGCCGAACGGCGGCACGGTGCTGTTCGTCGGTACGAAGAAGCAGTCGCAGGAGCCGATCGAGAACGCGGCCAAGGGCTGCGGCATGCCCTACGTCAACTTCCGTTGGCTGGGCGGCATGCTCACGAACTTCCAGACGGTGCACTCCCGTGTCGCCAAGCTGCGCGAGTTCCAGCGCCAGGTCGACTCCGGTGAGGTCGACCTCATGTCGAAGAAGGAAGGCTTGAAGGTCCGCCGCGACCTCGCCAAGCTCGAGCGCAACCTCGGCGGCATCAAGAACCTCGAGAAGCTCCCGTCCGCGGTGTTCATCATCGACACCAAGAAGGAGCACATCGCGGTCACCGAGGCGAACCGGCTCCGGATCCCCGTCGTCGCGATCGTCGACACGAACTGCGACCCCGACATCATCGACTACGTGATCCCGGGCAACGACGACGCGATCCGCTCCGCGCAGCTGATGTGCCGCGTGATCTCGGACGCCGTCATCGAAGGTCGGGAGATCGCACGGCGCCGCGGCGCACGCGCGGGAACGCGTTCCGAAGCGCCCGCCGCGCCCGCCGCGCCGGCCAAGCCGCAGCGCACGCCGGAGGAGCAGGCCGAGTTCGATCGCAAGCAGGCCGAGGCGCGCGACGCCGCCGCGGCGAAGCAGAAAGAGATCGAAGAGCGCGCCCGCGCCGCCAAGGAGACGGCGAAGGCCGCACCCGCGGCCGAGGAGCCGGCAACCGAAACGGGTACGCCGGAGACCGCCACCCCCGAGAGCACCGAGGGCTGATCGATGGCCGACATCTCCGCCAAGGACGTCGCCGCGCTTCGGAAGATCACCGGCGCGGGGATGATGGATTGCAAGAAGGCGCTGCTCGAGAACGACGGCGACATGGAGCGCGCCAAGGACTGGCTGCGCGAGAAGGGCATCGCGGGCGCGGCCAAGCGCAGCGGACGTGCGGCCGACCAGGGCGCGATCGAGGTGCTCGTCACCGACAACGTCGCCGCGGTCGTCGAGCTCAACTGCGAGACCGACTTCGTCGCCAAGGGTGAGGGTTTCGGCCAGTCGCTCGCCGCGCTGACGAAGCTCGTCGTTGACGACGGCGACCAGGACCTGGGCGCGAAGACGATCAACGGCGAGACCGTCGACGACTACGTCAAGGGTCTGTCCGGAACGCTCGGCGAGAAGATCGAGATCGGCCGGGTCTTCCGGTTCGAGACGACCGACGGTCTCCTCGACGGCTACAAGCACATCCAGAACGATCGTGGGACCGTCGGCGTGGTCATCGAGCTCGGTGGCGTCGACCGCACCAACGCCAAAGCCCGCGAGGTCGCGCACGACATCGCACTCCACATCGCGAGCGCCGCGCCGCGCTACGTCACGCGTGACGAGGTCCCGCCGGAAGAGGTCGCGCGCGAGCGCGACATCTACGAGGTGCAGACCCGCGAAGAGGGCAAGCCCGAGCAGGCGTGGCCGAAGATCATCGAGGGCAAGCTGAACGGCTTCTACAAGACGGTTGCGCTGGTCGAGCAGTCGTTCGTCAAGGACAACAAGCAGACGGTCGAGGCGGTCGTGAAGGCGCTCGGTCCGGACGCACACATCCGAGGTTTCGCCCGCGTCAAGATCGGCGAGGAATAGCGCAACCAGAAGCCGAACGCCGTTGTCCGAACGATCTCACGAGAGGAGTTGCCGATGACGACGAGCCGGTACCACCGGGTCGTGCTGAAGCTCTCGGGTGAGGCGTTCGCCGACCAGAAGATCGGGTTCGGCATCGACGCCGCCGTGGTGCAGCGCATTGCCGAGGAAGTCACCAAGGCGCGCGCGGATCTGGGAGTCGAGATCGCGATCGTCGTCGGCGGGGGAAACATCTTCCGCGGCCTGACCGGGGCGACGCGCGGCATGGATCGTGCTCGCGCCGACTACATGGGCATGCTCGCGACGGTGATCAATGCACTCGCGCTGCAGGACGCGCTCGAGTCGATGGGCCAGCCCACACGTGTACAGACCGCGATCACGATGTCGCAGGTCGCGGAGCCGTACATCCCGTTGCGCGCCATCCGGCACCTCGAAAAGGGTCGGCTCGTCATCTTCGCGGCCGGCACCGGGAATCCCTACTTCACGACCGACACCACCGCCGCGCTGCGAGCGGCGGAGGTCGGGGCGGAGGCGGTGCTGAAAGGGACGCACTCGGGCGTCGACGGTGTCTACAGCGCCGATCCGCGCCTCGATCCGAGCGCGGTGAAGATCGAGAAGCTGAGTCACTTCGACGTGTTGGCGCGCGGCCTGCAGGTCATGGACTCGACCGCGATCACGTTCTGCATGGACAACTCACTGCCGATCATCGTCTTCGACGTGATGCAGCCCGGCAACATCGCGAAGGCGCTCACCGGCGAGCACATCGGCACGCTCGTGCATCCCAAGGAGGCGACGTGACCAAGGCCGTTGACGACGCGCACGAGAAGATGCACAAGGTCGTCGTCCACCTGCAGGACCAGTTCGGCAGCGTGCGCACGGGCCGGGCCGCCCCCGCGCTCGTGGAGAAGCTGAAGGTCGACTACTACGGGTCCGAAGTCCCGCTGCAACAACTCGCGGGTTTCTCGGTCCCCGAAGCTCGGGTGCTCCTCATCGCACCGTACGACAAGGGCGCGCTCAAGGCCATCGAGAAGGCGATCCAGACGAGTGATCTGGGAGTGAACCCGAGCAACGACGGCACGAACATCCGCATCACGTTTCCCGAGCTCACGACCGAACGGCGCAAGGAGCTCGTGAAGGTCGTCAAGAAGATGGCCGAGGACGCGCGCGTCGCAGTGCGCAATGTGCGGCGCAGCAGTCGTCAGGACCTCGAACACCAGGCCAAGGACGGCGACATCTCCGACGACGACCTGGCCCGTATCGAGAAAGAATTGGAAAAGGTCACGCACGACGTGGTCGCCGAGATCGACGTGTTGGTCGGTCACAAGGAAAAAGAGCTGCTCTCGGTGTGATTGCCGACTCCGGCCCTGTTCACAGGCGGGCCGTAGCCGTCCGACATGCGAGCGGCGAGAGTGAGCCCCTAGCCTGCCTAGGCCCCCGGGGAGGATGACGTGAGGGACCGAAACGAATCCGATCGTGCCACCGTGACGCCCGTCGAGGGAGTCCGGATCATCGGTGCGAAAGAGACGCCCTCTGTCCGTAGCGACGGTCGCGAGAGTGGTCGTGACGACCTCGACCTCGACGCGATCGAACTCGAAGAGGCCGAGCCCCGTCCGAGTTTCACGCACCGCGCACCGGTCCCGATCGTGGCGAGCATCGACGACGATGCCACCGGCGCGGCCGCCGACGACCGTCCGGCCCCGCGGCAGATCTTCGAAGCGCCGTCGGAGACTCTCGCCGAGTCGTTCGGCGAACCGTCGGGCGGCGAAGTGCCGCCGCTGCCGCACTGGACCGAGCCGCCGACCGGCGCCGTCCCCGCGATCTTCTCGGACGACACCGGCGAGCACGACGTCGACGACTTCGACGCGTGGGCCCCGATCACCGGAAGTACGCCGCGGTTCCGCGCCGAAGGTTCGGACTGGGCCGATGCCGACTTCGGCGACGACCTGAGCGGCGAGAACGAGCGCCTCGGTGCCCTGTCGGAGGCCGAGCCCGTCGACGAGGAAGCGGAGTTCGCCGAAGCGCTCGCGCAGCGCCGCCGCCGGATGCCCCGTGCCCCCCGCGATCGGCGCGGCGGCGCCGCCGCGACCGCGGCGGTCGCCGCAACCGCCCCGCCGGCCGAGCGGGTACGCCCACCGCGCCGCGTGGCGCGCCCCGATGCCGAATCCGACGGCGGCGCGGAGCCGGCACGCGACGTTCCCACTGCGATCATGACCGCCGCGGTCGTCGCGATCTTCGCGTTGGTGAGTTTCGTCGAGGGCCCCACGTGGACCGCGGTGTTCGCATCGGTGATCGTCGGCATCGCGTCGATCGAATTCAGCAACGCGCTGCGCACGAAGGGCTTCCGTTCCGCGACCCCGCTGGTGTTGCTCGCGAGCGCGACGATTCCGCTCGCGGTGAAGCACTACGGCGTGGGCGCGTACCCGTTGTACGTGGGTTTGATCGTCGTCGTATCGATGCTCTGGTTCTTGTGGGAGGTCACGCCGGGTCGGCCGTTGCTCGGCGTCTCCACGACCGTCCTCGGCTTCGCGTACGTGGGTGGGCTCGGCGGTTTCGCCGGGCTCTTGCTCGCACGTCCGGACGGAGTCGGTCTCATCATCGGTGTCGCCGCGTGCACGATCGCGTACGACGTGTTCGGGTTCTTCGTCGGATCGCAGTTCGGCCGCACGCCGATTGCGCCGAAGGTGTCACCGAACAAGAGCGTGCAGGGCACGGCGGCGGGCATGATCGCGTCGCTGTTCGTCGGCTGGGTCATCGTCGGTCAGATCGCACCGTGGAACGCCCACTACGCGGGATTGTGGCTCGGACTGCTCGTCGCGGGCGGTGCGTTCCTGGGAGACCTGTGTGAGTCGATGATCAAGCGCGATCTCGGCCTCAAGGACTTCGGAACCCTCCTGCCCGGTCACGGCGGGGTTCTCGATCGTTTCGACGGCCTCCTGTTCTGCCTGCCGATCGCGTACTACCTCGCCGTCGCCCTGAAATTGGGCTGAGAGCCGATACCCCGGGTCCTCGGGGGCGCAGTCCCGGCCTAACCTCGGGGACATGACGCGCGGTGTCGCCATCCTCGGATCGACCGGATCGATCGGCACGCAGGCGCTCGACGTGCTGTCGCATCACCGCGACGAATACCGCGTGGTCGCCCTCGCCGCGGGCCGCGACTCCGACCTGTTGGCGCGCCAGGCCGCCGAGTTCGGCGTGCCGCGCGAACACGTGCGGGCATGCGCCGACGACCCCGGCGCACTGGCCGCGCTCGCGTCGCTGCCGGAGGCCGACGTCGTCCTGAACGCCGTCGTCGGCTTTGCCGGGCTGCCCGTGACGATGGCCGCGTTGGAAGCCGGGAAGCGCCTTGCGCTCGCCAACAAGGAGAGCCTGATCGCGGCCGGACCGGTCGTCGCGAAAGCGCGCGCGGCCGGCGGGGGAGAGATCATCCCGGTCGACTCGGAACACTCCGCGGTCTGGCAGTGCCTGCGCGGGGGCCGTGCGTCCGAAGTGGCGCGCATCGTGTTGACCGCGAGCGGCGGCCCCTTCCGGGGTCGCACGCGCGAGCAACTACGAGAGGTCACGATCGCGGACGCGCTCGCGCACCCCACGTGGAACATGGGCGCCAAGATCACGATCGACAGCTCGACGCTGATGAACAAGGGGCTCGAAGTCATCGAAGCCCACGAGCTCTTCGACGTCGGCTTCGACCGGATCGACGTCGTCGTCCACCCGCAGTCGGTGGTGCACAGCATGGTCGAGTTCTGCGACGGCGCGACGATCGCGCAGTTGTCGATGCCCGACATGCGCCTCCCGATCGCGCTCGCGCTCGGCGCGCCCGACCGGTTGCCCGTCCCGTACGGCGCGATCGACTGGGCCACCCTGGGCCGCCTCGACTTCGAGGTTCCCGACCTCGAGACCTTTCCGTGCCTTGCCCTCGCGTACGAGGCGGGACGGCTCGGCGGGACCGCGCCCGCGATCCTCTCCGCCGCGAACGAGGTGGCAGTCGACGCGTTCCTCGGTGGGCGCATCGCCTGGACCGAGATCGCGGCGGTCGTCGCCGAAGTGTTGAGTGCGGGGGCAGGAACCGCCGATGAGATAGGCGATGTGCTCGAAGCCGATCGTCGCGCCCGGGAACGGGCCGCGGCAGTAGCCGTTACCCGAGGTGCTGCGTGAGGGTCAGTGATCCGTTCGAACGTGTCGAGGTCGATGCCCGCCGGAGCCTGATCACCACGATCTCGGTCCTGGCGGTGCTGATCCTCGCCGGGTTCTTGTTCCCCACCCAGGCCGCGGTGGTCGCCGTGATCGTCGCGCTGTTCGTGATGATCATGTTGCACGAGCTCGGCCACTTCGTCGCCGCGAAGCGCTCCGGCATGAAGGTCACCGAGTTCTTCGTCGGTTTCGGTCCGCGGCTCTGGTCGTTCACGCGCGGCGAGACGGAGTACGGCATCAAGGGCGTGCCGCTCGGCGGTTACTGCCGCATCATCGGCATGACGAACCTCGAAGAGGTCGATCCCGCCGACGAACCGCGTGCGTACCGGAACAAGCCCACGTTCTCCAAGGTGTTCGTCGCCGCGGCCGGCCCGGCGGTGCACTTCGCGATCGCGCTCGTGCTCATGTTCGCGGTCTTGTTCTTCGCCGGCGACTTCCGCAACCGGCAAACGACGATGACGCTGAGCCAGACGTCGCAGGGTGCGGCGGCGGCGGGGCTGAAGGCCGGCGACACGATCGTCGCGATCAACGGCACACCGGCCACCAGCTGGACGCAGGTGCAACAGCTCATCAATCCGCCCGCCAATCCGGCGCACGTCGGCGACGTCGTTCACTTCGACGTGCAGCGCGGCAGCGACAACATCCAGATCGCGGTGAAGCTGCAGGAGAGCACCGACGCCGGGCCCAAGCGTGTCATCGCCGGCGTCGCGCCGACCTCGGTCGTGCCCCGGCCCGGACTGGTTACTTCGATCACGCAGGCGCCGCGCCAGGTCGCGGATACCGGGTGGGAGTCGATCAAGGCCATCGGCAGCATGTTCTCGCCGTCGGGCATCTCGAACTACTTCCATATTCTCTCCGGCGACACCGGGAAGAACGTCGATCAGACGAAGCGCTTCGTCTCGCCCGCCGGAGTCGGTGCGCTCGCCACCGACGCGGTCCAGGCCGGCTGGGTGAGCGTGTTCAGCCTCCTGATCGCGATCAACATCTTCGTCGGGTTGTTCAACCTGCTCCCGCTGTTGCCCTTCGACGGAGGGCACATCGCGATCGCGCTGTACGAGAGCGTCGCGTCGCGGGTCCGGCGGCGCCGGGTCCAGGTCGACGCGGCCAAGCTGTTGCCGTTCACCGTCGCCGTGGTCGCGGTATTGGGCTTCATCTTCTTGTCGAGCCTGTTCCTCGACATCACCCACCCCATCGCCAACCCGTTCTGACGGGCTCGTTGGCGGAACGTGAAGGTTTGGTGCGCGGGTGGGTGGGGCCTGCCGTCGCGGTCGTAGGCTGAAGTTGTGAACCCGCGTCGGCGAACTCGGCAGGTCATGGTCGGCAAGGTCGCGGTCGGCGGCGACGCCCCGGTCTCGATCCAGTCGATGACCACCACGAAGACCGCCGACGTCGACGGCACGCTCGCCCAGATCTACGCCCTCGCCGCGGCCGGCTGCGACATCGTGCGCTGCACCTGCAACGAGGAAGAGGCGGCCGAGGCGCTCGCCCGGATCGTGCCCCGCTCGCCGGTGCCGATCGTCGCCGACATCCATTTCCAGCACAAGCTCGCGCTGGGTGCGCTCGAGGCGGGCGTGCAGGCGTTGCGCCTCAACCCGGGCAACATCCGCAAGCCGGAACACATCAAGCTCGTCGCGGCCGAGGCCAAGGCGCGCGGCGTGCCGATCCGCATCGGCGTCAACGCCGGTTCGCTGGATCCTGCCATGGCCGAGCGCCACGGTGGCATCACTGCCGAGGCGATGGTCGCGTCCGCGATGCACGAGCTCGACCTGTTCCGCGAAGTCGACTTCGACGACGTCAAGATCTCGGTGAAGGCGTCGAGCGTTCCGCTGATGATCGACGCGTACCGGCTGCTGTCCGAGACCACCGATCACCCGTTGCACCTCGGTGTCACCGAAGCCGGTGTGATGCCGCAGGGCATCATCAAAGGGGTCGCGGGCATCGCCACGCTGCTCGCGGAGGGCATCGGCGACACGATCCGGTTCTCGCTCACCGCCGATCCGGTCGAGGAGGCGAAGACCGGCCGCACCCTGCTCGAAGCCCTCGGGCTGCGCGAGCGCAAGGGCCTCGACCTGATCGTGTGCCCGTCGTGCGGGCGCGCCGAAGTCGACGTCATCCGCGTCGCCACCGACGCGCAGGCCGCGCTCGAGGCGCGCAACATCCCGTTGCAGGTCGCGGTGATGGGGTGCGTGGTGAACGGCCCGGGTGAGGCGCGCGAAGCCGACCTCGGGATCGCGGCGGGCCGCGGCAAGGGCCACCTGTTCGTCAAGGGCCAGGTCGTGCGCGTCGTTCCCGAGTCCGAGATGGTCGAGGCGCTGATCGCGGAGGCCGAAGCGATCATGGCCGAAGGGGTCGAGGCCCGCCTCGCGGCCGCCGACCCGAACGCCGCCGCGATGGCCGACGCGGCACGCGACGAGCTGTTGCAGATCCAGGGCCTCGACGCGAACCATTCCACCGAGAAGATCCTGAAGATCCGCGAGATCGCCGAGTAGCGGCCGCCGCATTCGGCGCCGGCCCGCGCCGTAGCCTGATCGCGTGACAGAGGCCGGTTCGCCGATCGGGCGCCGAGTGTTTCTCGGCCTGGTCGGGGCGGGCGCGCTCGGTGTTCTGTTCGGCGCCCGCATCCAGAACTTCACGGCCGACCACTTGCCCAAGCGGGATCCCACCGGCCTCTCCGATCTTCTGCCGGTCGGCGACCACTTCCGCTTCTACACGGTCACGAGCGGGTTCCCGAAGCGTGCGCCGCAGGACTACAAGCTCACGGTCAACGGTCTCGTCGACAAGCCGTTCACACTGACGTACGACGAGCTGCGCGCACTGCCGCCGACGCTGCTGACCAAGGACTTCCAGTGCGTCACCGGTTGGCGGGTGCCCAACACCAAGTGGACGGGCGTGAAGCTGTCGCAGCTCCTCGACCGCGCCGGTGTGCAACCGAGCGCCACCGCGTTGCGATTCGTGTCGTTCGACGGCGTCTACACCGAGAGCCTCACGCTCGCGCAGGCCCTCCGGCCCGATGTGATCGTCGCGTACGAACTCGACGGGAACCCGCTGAGCAGCGACCACGGCGGGCCGGCGCGGCTCTACGTCGCCCCGATGTACGGCTACAAGTCGTGCAAGTGGCTCGAGCGGATCGAGGTCGTCGACCACGTGATCCCGGGCTACTGGGAGGACGAGGGTTACGACGTCGACGGTTGGGTCGGCCGGAGCAACGGCCGCGACGACGCACCGACGTCGTCGTGAGCGCGACCGCGTCCGCGTCCCCGCCCACGCGGTATCTCCCGCGCTTCGATCGCGTCGAGCGCGTCGTGCACTGGTGCAACGCGACGCTGTTCCTGACCCTCGTGTTCACGGGCGCGTCGCTGTACGTCTCGCAGCTGTCGACACTGGTCGGGCACCGCCACACCGTGAAGACGATCCACGTCTACGCGGGATTGTTGCTCCCGATCCCGTTGTTGGTCGGCCTCCTGATCCCCGGGGGTCGACAGCTGCGCCGGGACCTCTCCCGGATCAATCGCTGGACGGACGACGACCGGCGGTGGTGGTCGCGCCGCACCCGCGCGAGCGCCCAACTCGGGAAGTTCAATCCCGGTCAGAAGTTGAACGCGGTGTTCGTCGGCGCGGCGATCGTGTTGATGCTGACCACGGGCTCGATCATGCGTTGGTTCGAGCCGTTCCCCGACAACATCCGGACCGGGGCCACGTGGGTGCACGACTGGACGTTCATTGCGTTGGTCGTGGTGATCGTCGGGCACATCATGTTCGCGCTCGGTGACGTCGACTCGCTGCGCTCCATCGTCTTCGGGTCCGTTCGCGAGAGCTGGGCCCGGCGCGAGCGACCGCGCTGGTGGGCCGAGATGATCTCGGAGTCAGGCGAAAGTCGAAGTGCGGGAGGAGACGTCGAGACAGGCGGCGACGAGCGGATCGGCGAAGCGACCGTTGGCACAGGCGAGATGCCCGTCGGCGACTGAGTGCACGGTCGCGCCCGGGATCGACTGTGCGATCTCGAGCTGCATCGACGGGGCGACGCCGCGGTCTTCGGTGGTGCAGACGACCGAAGTCGGTACGTCGACGTCACCGATCCAGCGGCGCGCGTTGTACGTGCAGATCGAATGACCGGCTTCGATGATCATGCGCCAGTCGTGGCGGCGCATCTCACCCGCAGCCCAGGCCGGCATCGACGCGCCCCGCATGTTGACCATCGGCACCTGCATCGGAAGTCGCGTCGGCCATGCGAACCGCGCCATCACGGTCGCGCTCAGCATCCCGGCCTGATACGCGTGGCGCACCAACGCGTTCGGCATGAAGTCGACGCTCGTCGCGCACAGCACGAGGCCGTCGACGAGATCACGGTGGCGGCGCCACAGCAACTGCGCGACCGGACCGCCCATCGAGTAGCCGACGGCGATGACCGGCCCCGTGTCGAGGTGTTCGAGGGTCGCCGCGCAGTCGTCGGCGCAGTCGGCGAGCCGGAAGACCTTGCGGGTCCGCAGGCCGCGGGCGTGACCGCGGAGGTCGGGGGCCACGATGTTGAAGTGGCGGCTCAGCGGTTCGAACGTCTGGAACCAGTTGAGGCCGGCACTGGCGCACCAGCCGTGGAGCAACAGCAGGGTCGGTGCACCGGGCGGGCCCTCGACCTGGCGGACGAAGGTGGTGCCGCCGCTGATGGGCAGCTCGATCCGGCGGCCCAGCGGGAGGCGCTCGATCGGGGGACGTCGACGGGCGGGCTGCAACTCGACCGATGCCGTCACCACGTCACTCCTCTCCGTGAGTCCGCCCTCGGGGATCCAACCGGTCCGATCGACCATGCTGACACATTCGTCAGGTCGCCGACCCGCCTTCAGTGCGGATTTCAGACCCGTTCGGCCCAATACGCGTCGACCCGGTAGGGGATTTCGACGGTCTCGCGCCCTTTGACGGCGGGATGGGTGGCCAGGACGGCGCGGACTTCGTCGAGTACGGCCTCGCGTTCCGGGCCCGGCAGCACCGCGACGTGACTCACCGAGGCCACCCGCTGGACGACGCCCTCGGGCGTGATCTGTTGGCGGTGGCGGAACTCGGCCTCGTGCAGGGCGCCGAACCCGGGCATCGGGCCCTGGCGGGCGCTGTCGCGCCAATTCTCGTGGTCGCGCCACGGTGCGCGCTTCTCGACGCGGTCCATGATCGACCACACCTCGTCGACCCACGGCTCGCTGCGGTCGCGTGCGTTCCAGACGAGGCCGAGGCGGCCGCCGCGGCGCAGCACCCGGGCGGCCTCCGCGGTGGCGCGCGCATGGTCGAACCAGTGCCACGCCTGCGCGACCGTGATCGCGTCGAGCGTCGCGGGCGCGAAGGGCATCGCCTCCGCCGTTCCCGCGACCAGCGGAATCTGCGGGAGGAGGCGGCGGAACGTCGTGCGCATCCCGGCAACGGGCTCCACGGCGAGGAGCGCGGCGTCCGCGGGGACCAGGAGCCGGGTCAGCTTGCCGGTGCCGGCCGCGACGTCGGCGACCCGGCGTCGGGGCGCGATCCCGAGGTGCTCCACGAGCCAGGCAACCGCGTCCGGGGGGTAGGACGGCCGGGCGGCCTCGTAGTCGCCCGGATCGTTGAACCCCGCCGCCGCGACGTTGTGCACCACGGCGACATCTTTGCAGTTACAACACCATTCCGGCCGCGACGGTGTCGTTGGTCGCTTCGTCGACGAGGATGAACGAGCCGGTGGCGCGGTTGCGGCGGTAGTCGTCGGAGAAGAGCGGCGCGGTGGTGCGGAGCGTGACCCGCCCGATCTCGTTGAGCGTCAGCGACTCGGCGTCCTCGTCGCGGTGCAGCGTGTTGACGTCGAGCCGGTAGTGCAGGTCCTTCACCAACGCGCGCGTCCACTTCGAGGTCTGCTTCAACGCGTACTTACCGTTCGGCTTGAGTTGCGTGCGTTCGCCGAACCAACAGAGCATCGCGTCGACGTCCTGGCCGATTCTCGGCTGGTTGTTCGGGCGACAGATCATGTCGCCGCGACTGACGTCGAGGTCGTCGGCGAGGCGGATCGTCACCGACATCGGCGGCACGGCCTCCTCGACCGGGCCGTCCGCGGTGTCGATCGCGGCGATCGTCGACGTGAAGCCCGACGGCAGCACGACGACGTCGTCGCCGACCTTGTACGTGCCGCTCACGACCTGGCCCGCGTACCCGCGGTAGTCGTGATGCTTGTCGTCGCGCGGCCGGATCACGTACTGGACGGGAAAGCGGCAGTCGATCAGGTTGCGGTCGGAGGCGATGTGCACCTCCTCGAGGAGGTGCAACAGCGACGTGCCCTCGTACCACGGCATGTTCGCGGACCGATCGACGACGTTGTCGCCGTTCAGCGCCGACATCGGGATGAACTGGAGGTCGCGCACGTCGAGCTTCGCGGCGAACTCGCGGAACTCGGACTTGATGCGGTCGAACACTTCCTGGTCGTAGTCGACGAGGTCCATCTTGTTGACGCACAGCACGAGGTGCGGCACGCCCAACAGCGACGCGAGGAACGCGTGCCGCCGCGACTGTTCGATGATGCCCTTGCGCGCGTCGACGAGGATCAGCGCGAGGTCGGCCGTCGACGCGCCGGTGACCATGTTGCGCGTGTACTGCACGTGACCCGGGGTGTCGGCGATGATGAACTTCCGGCGCGGGGTCGCGAAGTAGCGGTACGCAACGTCGATCGTGATGCCCTGCTCGCGTTCGGCCCGCAGGCCGTCGGTGAGGAGCGCGAGGTTCATCCCCTCCTCGCCGCGGAGCATCGTCGAGTGCTCCAACGCTTCGAGGGTGTCCTCGAAGATCTGCTTGGAGTCGTAGAGCAAACGGCCGATCAGCGTCGACTTGCCGTCGTCGACCGAACCGGCGGTGGCAAAGCGCAGGAGCTCCATCTACTTCCCACCCGCTCTCTCCGACGAGCGGCCTGCGGCGGGCAGTCTCCGGTCTGCTTCCCACCCCATTAGAAATATCCCTCGCGCTTGCGGTCTTCCATGGCCGCCTCGGAGAACTTGTCGTCGGCGCGGGTCGCGCCGCGTTCGGTGATGCGTGACGCGGCGACCTCGGTGATGACGTCTTCGATCGAAGCGGCCGTCGACGCGACCGCCGCAGTACACGTGGCGTCGCCGACCGTGCGGTAGCGCACCGTGGCCTCGAACACCTCTTCGCCCTCGGCGGCCTGCAGGAAGTCGGTGACCGCCATGAGCATCCCGTCGCGGCGGAACACCTCGCGCCGGTGCGCGAAGTAGATCGACGGAAGCTCGATCTCCTCTTCGAGGATGTACTGCCAGATGTCGAGCTCGGTCCAGTTCGAGAGGGGGAACACGCGAATGTGCTCGCCCTTGCGGTGACGGCCGTTGTACAGCGACCAGATCTCGGGCCGTTGGTTCTTCGGGTCCCACTGGCCGAACTCGTCGCGGAACGAGAAGAAGCGCTCCTTGGCGCGCGCCTTCTCCTCGTCGCGCCGGGCGCCGCCCATCACCGCGTCGAAACCGTGTTCTTCGATCGCGTCGAGCAGCGTCGTGGTCTGGAGCCGGTTGCGGGACGCGTTGGGTCCGGTGTCCTCCACGACGCGGCCCGCGTCGATCGACTCCTGCACCGACGCCACCACGAGGTTCACCTGGTGCTTCTCGACCGAGGAGTCGCGGAACTCGATGACCTCGTGGAAGTTGTGGCCGGTGTCGATGTGCATCACCGGGAAGGGCAGCCGCGCCGGCCAGAACGCCTTCTTGGCGATGTGCAACATGACGACGCTGTCCTTGCCGCCGGAGAACAACAGCACGGGCCGCTCGAACTCGGCCGCGACCTCTCGCAGGAGATGCATCGATTCCGATTCGAGCGCGTCGAGATGAGAAATGAGCCGCTGCACTATTTGCTCTCCGCTTGAGGTCTCAGGCCTCGGGCCACCCGTGAAGTCCGCACTCCATTTTGCCCTGTCCCGACCAACGACCGGAACGGGGATCCTCGCCGGGGGCCACCGGTCGCGTGCAGGGCCAGCATCCGATCGACGGGTAGCCCTGTGCGGCCAGCGGGTGTTCGAGGAGCTCGTGATCCTGCTTGTACGCGGCGATGTCGCCATCCGACCAAGTCGCGAGCGGGTTCACCTTGACGATGCCGCGCCCGACGTCGAGGTGCGCAATCGGGGCATTTCTGCGCGTGGGAGATTCCGCCCGGCGCAGCCCGGTCATCCAACCCTGCCTGCCGCGCAGGGCGCGGGCCAGGGGCTCGACCTTGCGCATGGCGCAGCACTCGTCCGGGTCGGTCTGCCAGAGGTCGTCGGGGGAGACGAGCGGCTGCATGACCGTGAGGTTCAGGTCGTAGCGCTCCCGCACGCGCTCGACGTACCAGAGCGTCTCCGCGAAGTGGTACTGCGTCTCGAGGAACACGACCTCGATGCCGGGTGCGGCCTTGGCCGCGACGTCGACGAGCACACAGTCCTGGAAGGACGCCGCGAGCACGATGTCGGTGCCGAAACGCTCCCACGCCCACTTGATCGCACTCGACGCGGGCTTCTGCTCGAGCTCGGCCGAGACCGCGGCGAGCTCCGCCAGATCGACGTCGACCAACGGCCGATCAACCGTTACGGGATCGAGCAAGCTCATGATTTCCCGCTCTCGGCGCCGTGCGCCGGGCCGCTCGGGCCCCGCTCGCTACTCGGCGGGATACCCACCTCCCGACGCTCGCTCATGTGGCGGCGCACTCCCCGTCGCCGACCTCGGCGACATAGGGACCGGTCTCGTCGTAGTCGACGAAGAACTCGGGACCGACGTCGGGCGTGGGGAAGTGGTCGAGATCGGTGAGCGTGTCGCCGACCGACCTCGCGCCGCCCGAACGGGCGAGCCACGTCTGGAACATCTCGCCGGGCCGGCGCTCCTCGTTGAAGCGGCGCACGACCCGCACGACCGCTTCCGGCGCCGACTTCGCCGGCACCTTCGTGGCCTTCTCGCCGAACTCCACCTCGGTCTCGCCGAGATGACCGCCGAGCAGCATCTGGTAGCCGGGTGCGGCGCGTCCGTGCGCGCGGCGTTCCAGTCCGAAGAAACCGATGTCGGAGATGTGGTGCTGGCCGCAGCTGTTCGTGCAGCCGGAGATGTTCACGCGCACGCCCGGAACCTCGGCGAGGCCTTCTTCCTCCAGCGCGTCACCGATCGCCGCCGCGAGTCCGCGCGACTGCGTGACCGCGAGGTTGCACGTGTCGGCGCCCGGGCACGACACGACGTCGCGTGCGAGCTCGGCGCCCGCCTCGGCCATGCCGATGTCGTTCAGCCGCTCGTACAGCGCCCGGATGTCGGACTCGTTGAGGTCGCGCGAGCGCGAGGTTCTGGCGGTTCGTGATGCGGATGTCGAGGGCGAAGTCGCGCTGGATGTCGGCGAGGGCGCGGAACTGGTCCGCGGTGATGTCGCCGAGTCGTGAGTACGCGACGGCACTGATCGTGCCGTTGGCCCGGCCGCGCACGACGTTCGCTTCCTGCCAGCGATCGAACGGATCGCTCGACAGCAACTTCACCGGGACGAAGGCCGGGCCGACCTTGGTGGCTTCGGGGCTGCCACCCGCGGGCGCGTCACCCGCCTCGAGCACGGCCTGCGGGATGCCCCACGGCCAGTCGCGCGCGCCGCGCAGGAACTTGCGTTCCCGGAAGATGCGCTCGCGCAGCTCGTCGATCCCCATCGAGTCGACCAACCACTTCATGCGGGCGCGGATCTTGTTGTCGCGGTTGCCGTAGTGGTCGAACGTGCGCAGGCACGAGTAGATGGTGGGCAGCAGCTCTTCGCGCGGCGTGAACTCCTCCAGCGCCTGCGCGGGGTGCGGATTGGCGCCGAGGCCGCCGGCGATGAACACCTTGAAGCCGGCCTCGGTCGTGCCGTCGGGGAGCGGGCGGCTCGTCGCGACGACCCCGACGTCGTTGAACATCGCCTGGCCGCAGTCGGTCGCGCAGCCGGAGAAGTTCACCTTGAACTTCCGGGGCAGGCGCTGACCGTAGGGGTGGCGCAGCAGGAAGTCGGTGGTCGCTTTCGCCCACGGCGTGATGTCGAGCACCTCTTGCGGGCACGCGCCGGCGAGATGGCACCCCATGACGTTGCGCACGGTGTCGCCGCACGCTTCGCGCGACGTGAGGCCGACCGATGCCATGAGGCGCAGGATCTCCGGCGACTGCTCGAGCGGAATGAAGTGGAACTGCACGTTCTGGCGGGTCGTGAGGTGGCCCCAGCCGCGCGAGTAGTTGTCGGCGATGTAAGCGAACGTGTCGAGGTGCTCGGCATTGATGCGACCGTGCGGGATCTTGACGCGCAGCATCTGCGCGCGCCCACCCTGCCGCTGCCCGTAGACGCCGTGGTTCAGCCGGAAGACGCGGAACGTGTCCTCGTCGACGCGGCCGTCGAGGTACTCCGCGACGGTGCGCTCGAAGATGTCGAGCTCTTCGGTGATGATCGGTTCGAGTGGACGGGTCGCGAGATCGCGGACGTCGATCGCCATGCGGCGGCTCCTGACGGAGGGCGGAAAGGACGGACGGGGCGGGCCGGAAAAGGCCGGGGCCGTCAGCGGTTGCGGGTGCGACTGAGTTCGTCGGTGACTTCGTGGGGGGTGCGGCCCATGAAGATGCTCGCAGCGCCCACTACCCGCAGGATCATGCCCGCACCCTACGCCGTCCCGGGTTGAAATACCAGCGCCAAGGTCGGGAATTTCTCCGACCGTGACGGTCAGGATTGGGCCGGAACCCCCGCAAGTACGCTGCGCGGCCATGCGGATGAGCTCGTTGTTCCTGCGGACGCTGCGAGACGACCCGGCCGACGCCGAGGTCGAAAGCCACAAACTGCTCGTCCGGGCGGGCTACATCCGCCGGGTCGGCGCGGGGATCTACGCGTGGCTGCCGCTCGGCTACCGGGTGCTCCGGCGGGTGGAGCAGATCGTCCGGGAGGAGATGGACGCGGCCGGGGCCCAGGAGGTCCTGCTCCCGATCGCCCAACCGCTCGAGCTCTGGGAACGCAGCGGCCGCGACCAGGCCTACGGGCCCCTGATGTTCAAGCTCCTCGATCGCAAGGAGACCGGCTACTGCCTGTCGCCCACGGCCGAGGAGCTCGTGGCGAGCCTCGTGGCCCAGGAGTACGGCTCGTACCGCGACCTGCCGCTCAACCTGTACCAGATCAACTGGAAGTACCGCGACGAGCTGCGGCCGCGGTTCGGGCTGTTGCGCGGCCGCGAGTTCCTGATGAAGGACGCGTACTCGTTCGATCTCGATCTCGACGGGCTGCGTGCGAGCTACCAGCTCATGTACGACGCCTACCACCGCGTGTTCGAGCGGTGCGGCCTCACGTTTCGCGCGGTCGAGGCCGAGTCGGGCGAGATGGGCGGTTCGGAGAGCCGCGAGTTCATGGCGGTCGCCGCGGTCGGCGAGGACGACTTCGTGTGGTGCCCGAGCTGCGACTACGCGGCGAACGTCGAGGCGGCGCGGCGCGGCGCGACGGAGCCCGCGCCCGTCGCGGGCGAGGCCGAACCGATGGAGGACGTGCACACTCCGGGCTTGGGCGGCATCGTCGGCGTCGCGGAGTTCTTGCAGGTCGACCCGGCCACGCTGTTGAAGGCGATTGCGTTCGATGTCGACGGCAAGCTCGGACTCGCGGTGGTTCCCGGCGACCGTGAGGTCAACGAGTACGCACTCAAGGCCGCGCTCAAACCGAAGTCGGTCCGGCTCTACGACGACGACGATTTCGCCGCGCACCCCGAGCTCCCGAAGGGCTACATCGGTGTGCACCACCCGGCGGCGAGTGTGATCGTGGCGGATCCCGCCGTGCGTGCCGGTGTCGCGTGGGTGACCGGCGCGAATCGCGTCGACCATCACGCGTGCAACGCCGTGCTCGGGCGCGACTTCGACGTCGAGGTGTGGGCCGACATCGCGGCTGTCGTTCCCGGCGATCCGTGTCCGCGGTGCGGTAAGCCGTTGTCGATCGACCGCGGCATCGAGGTCGGGCACGTCTTCCAGCTCGGCACGAAATACGCGGAGGCGTTGGACGCGAGGTACGTCGACGAGAACGGCGAGCAACACCCGATGGTGATGGGGTCGTACGGCATCGGCGTGTCACGGGTCCTGGCCGCGGTCGCCGAGGAATATCACGACGAACACGGGCTCGCGTGGCCGGCCGCGCTCGCGCCGTACGCCGTGCACCTGATCGTCGTTCCCGGTCGGGGCGACGGTGCGGCGGCGGTGATCGCGGAGGCCGAACGCGTCTACGACGAGCTGCGCGCGCAGGGGCTCGACGTGCTGTACGACGACCGCGACGTGAGTCCGGGTGTGAAGTTCGCCGATGCCGACCTCGTCGGTGTCCCGATCCAACTCGTCGTGGGGGCGAAGGGCGTGGGCCGCGGCGTCATCGAGCGCAAGATCCGCGCCACCGGCGAGCGCGACGAGCTCCCGCTGACGGGCGCGGGTGATCCGCGCCTGCCGTAGCCGCGCTCAGCAGGTTGGTTCCTCGGCCGTCGGTTCCTCGGCCGTGGGTTCCTCGAAGGTCGCGGGATCTCCCGGCCCGTCCACGACGACGGGCTCGCGGTGCGGGCGGTGGAGCAGCGTGATCGCGAGGAACGCGCAACCCATCGTCACGAGCGCGATCGCGGCGATCCACGCGGAGTCGAACGTGCGGTCGGTCGTCTGATCGACGATGAAGCTCGCGCCCGCCGCGAGGAATCCGAGCCCGAAGAGCAATTCGATGAAGTCGGTCGGGTGCCGTTCCATGATCAGTTGCCTCTCAGGAGGGTCTCGCTGCCGTCCGGTTCGAACCGGCGTACCTCCACTTGCCCCGTCCCCACGCGCAGGTCGAGTCGGAGGACGCCGGGACCGGTGCCGGGGACGGTGCGCTGTTCGTCTTGCGGCCAGCCGCCGTCCTGGAGGCCGAACAGCGCCACCGAACCGGCACCGGCATGGGCGCGCACTTCGACGCGCACCGAGCTCGGGACCGACACCGACAAGTGCCCGATGCCGACCTGCGCCGTCACCGACCGGGTCTGGCCCGCGAGGGGCAGGTCGCGCAGGTCGAGCTGGAGCTCGCCGATGCCGAGGCGGTACTCGCTCTGCAGCTCCGACAGTGTGAGCGGCTGGTAGCGACGGCTCCCGATGCCGCCGCGCAGCGGTACGTCGATCGAGCTCGACACCGCCGTCGCGGTGAGGAGGACGATCCCGACGAGGATCAGCGTGTGGGCGCGTCCGACGAACGCGGCCGTGACCAGCGCGGCGCCCACGATGCACGTTCCGATCGCGAGCACGACCGTGAGGTTCACGTCGAGCGCGCCCGTCGCCTGCAGCAGGCTCGCGACTCCGGCGCCGATGAGCAGCACGCTGAGCGTGACCGGGGTGAGGAACGGTCGCGGCCTCCGGGCGCGCCGCTCGACGCGTGACGCGCGGCGCAGCGATCGCGCGGACGGTTGCGCCGGCCACTGCGCGGTCTGGGTCCACGCACTCGGCGGGACCGGCGGGACCGTCGCGGTCGAGGGTTCGGTCACGGCCTCCGACGGTGTGGTCGGCTCGTCCGGCACCGGTGCGACTTCGGCCGGCTCGGGATCGAGGTGGGGCTCGACGACCTCGTCCACGGGTTCGGGCGCGCGTCGGTCGCCGTCGTCGCCCCGGTTGCGGTACAAGAGGATGGCGAGGCCGCCGCCGATCAGGAGGAGCGGGCCGCCGAACCGATCGAGGTGGAAGCCGTTCGGGAGCAGATGGTTGCTCGCGATCGCGATGCCGATCGCGACGAGCACGAGACCGATCATCATCCCGGGGTCGGTGAAGCGGCGGCGCGGTTCGATCGGTCCGTCGCCGGGCGGGATCACGATCCACGCGACGACGTAGGCCGGAACCCCGATCCACAGCACGGCCGCCAGGACCCAGAGCACGCGCACGAGCGTGGTGTCGAGCCCGTAGGTCTCGGCGACGCCCGCGCACACGCCGCCCAGGATCCCGTTGCCGCGATCGCGGCGCAGGTGCCGTTGTGCGCCCGGCGGCCGCAGCGGGCGCGGGGGAAACGACGGGGGCGGTGGCGGCGGCGGGGGAGCGCCGGGCGGGGCATTGGTGTCCATGACGACAGCGTGCGCTCCGCGCGCGGCCGTCACCATCGGGTATGACCCTGATGCGGGCCCCGATGCCGGCGCGGTTCCTCGGGCGCGATCATCTGGTGGTGGCAGCACCGCGTGTTCTCCGTCGCCGTGACCTGACCCGGCCCGTCGAGGGCCGGATGGTCGCGGGGGTGGCGACCGGACTGGCCGACGCGCTCGGGCTCGACCCCAACGTGGTGCGTTGCGGATTCGTGGTGCTCTCGATCGCGAGTGGGCTGGGCGTTGTGCTCTACGGGATCGGATGGGCGCTGATGCCCGGCGGTCCGGAGAATGCGCCGCGACCGGAAGCGCCCGCCGGCGACGCCCTGGCCACGGCCGCGTTCGGCGCGGTGGTGCTCGGTGGACTGCTCCTCGTGCGCACCGTCGGTCTGTGGCCCGGCGACGTCGTCGTGTGGCCGCTCGCGGCCGCGCTCGTCGGCCTCGCGCTCCTCGCGATGCGCACGCCGCCGAGCAGCGCGACCGCCGAGTTGCCCGACTGGCCGCTGCTCCAGCGCTTGCCGCCGGACGCCGCGGACGCACTCTCGGTGCTCGTCGGGACGCGACGGGGCGCGCTGGCGCGCATCGCGGTGGGCGTCGCGTGCGTGATCATCGGTCTCGCCGCGTTCGTCGTGAGCGTCGACTCCTGGCGCGCGCTGCGGGGCACGTTCGTGGCGATCTTCGCGGTCGTCATCGGAGTTGCCCTGGTGGTCGGGCCCGGAGTGTCGCGGCTCGTGCATGCGCTCGTCTCCGAACGGCGGGAGCGCATTCGGGCCGACGAGCGCGCCGACGTCGCCGCGCACCTGCACGACTCGGTGCTGCAGACGCTCGCGCTCGTGCAGCGCCGCGCCGACGACCCCCGCGAAGTCGTGCGGCTCGCGCGCATGCAGGAACGTGAGCTGCGGGCCTGGCTCCTGAGCGGCGACACTCCGGCTGCGAGCGCGACCGCGAGCTCGTCGCTCGGCGCCGCGCTGGAGGAGATCGCGGCGGCGATCGAGACCGAACACGGTGTTCCGGTGGAAGTGGTGCGGGTGCGCGACTGCGGGATCGACGGGACCGAGCCGCTCCTGGCCGCGGCGCGCGAGGCGATCCTCAACGCGGCGCAGCACTCCGGCGCGGCGACGGTGTCGGTGTACCTCGAGGTCGAACCCGACCAGGCCACGATCTTCGTGCGCGATCGCGGCAAGGGCTTCGATCCGGAGTCGGTTCCCGCCGACCGGGGCGGCATCAGCCACTCCATCGTCGGTCGCATGGCCCGCGCCGGTGGGCGCGCCGTGGTCCATTCGACCACGGCGGAGGGAACCGAAGTCGAGTTGGTGCTGCCGTTGACGAACGTGAGCGAGGCGACGTGACCGGGGCGCAACCGACGTCGGCTCCGCGTGTGTTCCTCGTCGACGATCATCAACTCTTCCTCGCCGGAGTGCGCGCCGAGCTCGGTGCGGTCGTCGACGTGGTCGGCGCGGCGTCGGAGGTCGACGCCGCGATCGACATGATCCGCGAGCGCGTTCCCGACGTCGTGCTCGTCGACGTGCACATGCCGGGCGGTGGTGGCGCGCGCGTGATCAGCGAGGTCGGCCGGACGCACCCCGAAGTGCAGTTCCTCGCGCTGTCGGTCAGCGACGCGCCGGAAGACGTCATCGCGACGATCCGGGCCGGCGCGCGGGGCTACGTCACGAAGACGATCGCGCCCGACGAGCTGATCGACGCGATCGCGCGCGGTCCGCGACGGCGACGCCGTCTTCTCGCCGCGCCTCGCGGGGTTCGTGCTCGACGCGTTCGCCGATGTCGCGCCGGCCGCGGCCGATCCCGAGCTCGATCAGCTGACCCCGCGTGAGCGTGAGGTCCTCCGCCTCATCGCGCGCGGCTACGCGTACAAGGAGGTCGCGCGCGACCTCGGGATCTCGGTGAAGACGGTGGAGACCCACGTGTCGTCGGTGCTGCGCAAGCTGCAGCTCTCGAGCCGCCACCAGCTGGCCCGCTGGGCCTCCGACCGCCGCCTGATCTAGTCGGTACCGTGCAGGGATGGCCCTGCCCCTGCAGCCTCCGTTCGAGCCGATGCTCGCCAAGCTCACCCGGGAGATGCCCCCGGCCGCGGGCATGTCGTACGAGCCGAAATGGGACGGGTTCCGGTGCGTCGTGTTCCGCGACGGCGACGACCTCGATCTCCAGTCGCGCAACAAGAAGCCGCTGCTGCGCTACTTCCCCGAGTTGCGCGAACCGATGCTCGAACAGCTCCCGGACCGCATCGTGCTCGACGGTGAGCTCGTGGTCGCGAACGAGCGCGGCCTCGACTTCGACGCGTTGCAGCTTCGTCAGCATCCGGCCGCGTCGCGCGTGAACAAGCTCTCGCTCGAGATTCCCGCGTCGTACGTCGCGTTCGACCTCCTCGCGCTCGGCAACGACTCGATGCTCGACATCCCGTTCGAAGACCGGCGCGCCGCGTTGGAAACGGTGTACGAGGGAACCCGTCCGCCGCTGTACCTCACGCCGACGACCCGCGACCGCGACACCGCCGCCGACTGGTTCTCCCGGTTCGAGGGCGCGGGCTTCGACGGCGTCGTCGCCAAGCCGCTGTCCGACGGGTATCACCCCGGCAAGCGCACCATGTTGAAGGTGAAGCACGAGCGCACGTGCGACTGCGTCGTCGCGGGCTTTCGGGTGCACAAGGACGGCAACGGGGTCGGGTCGTTCCTGCTCGGCCTCTACGACGACGACGGCACGCTCCATCACGTCGGGGTCGCGAGCGCGATGGCGGCGAAGCTGCGCGCCGATCTCGCGGCCGAGGTCGAGGACCTCCGAGCGCATGCGCTCGTCGACCACCCGTGGAAGGACTGGGCCGAGTCCATGTCGGCCGCCGCCGAGTCGGGCCAGCGGATGCCGGGCGGCCCGAGCCGCTGGAACGCGACCAAGGACCTGTCGTGGGAGCCGTTGCGCATCGAGCGGGTCTGCGAGGTCGAGTTCGAGGGGATGATGAACGGCCGGTTCCGCCACAACGCGCGCTTTCGGCGGTGGCGGCCCGACAAAGATCCTGCCGACTGCACGTATGCCCAGCTGGAGACCGTCCCGCCCGCCGAGCTGCGGGAGATGTTCTCGTAACGCTCGACTCCCTCGGGCTCGGCGCCGCGGCGCTTCGTCCGCACGGACCCGAGCCGGGCCGGACACTACGTCTCATCAGGCGCGGAAGCGCAGGCCACCGGGGAATTCGTCCCGATCGAGCCTGGTATCGGGGGGTCCGATGCGCTACACTTCTACGGTTGTATTGGGCGCCCCGTCGGGGGCGGGAAACGTGGGCCGTGGCCCACGTTTTTTCTTGGGATCACGAGGCAGGACCGGACTGTGAGCGCGACCGACACGCAACTCGAAGCGGTACGCACCGCAGTCGAGCCCGCCGTCGCCGCGCTCGGATTCTCGGTCTACGACGTCGAGCTCGTCGGCGGAGCCGGGGTGCGCACGCTGCGGCTCACGGTCACCGGAGCCGACGGCGTCGATCTCGAGGCCATCACCGCGGTGACGCACGCGGTCTCGCCGATCGTCGACGAGGCGTCGCCCGTCGGCGGTTCGTACCTCCTCGAGGTCAGCAGCCCGGGCGTCGAGCGCGCGCTGCGGCGGCCCGAGCACTACAGCTCGGCACTGGGCGAGGAGGTCTCGGTCAAGTTCCACACGGTCGCGGGTCCGAGGCGAGTACGTGGCGTCCTTCGTCGTTTCGACGGAGTGAGTTGCGTCGTCGAGTCCGACGACGGCGTCGACGAGGAGATCGCGATCTCCGACGTGACCCAGGCGCGAACCGTCTTCGAATGGGGCCCGCAGCCGCGTCAACGGTCCAAGGACCGCGGGCGTG
This sequence comes from uncultured Actinomycetes bacterium, assembly GCA_963835455.1. GTDB lineage: Bacteria > Actinomycetota > Acidimicrobiia > IMCC26256 > PALSA-610 > PALSA-610. The sequence continues at coordinate 558,171 of CAWIFT010000004.1, read as the reverse complement.
CGCGGGCGAAAGGGAAATCATGAAAAACCCCGAGATGCTCGAAGCGCTCTCGGCGCTCGCGATCGAAAAAGGCATTCCCGAAGAGATCATGCTGGAGGCGCTCGCGAACGCGCTCGTCACGGCGTACAAGCGCATGCCGGAAGCGGCCGAGGAAGCGCTCGTCGAGATCGACGTCGAGACCGGTGAGATCCGCGTGATCGCGCAGGAGCTCAACGAAGAGGGCGACGTCACGCGCGAGTGGGACGACACGCCCGCCGACTTCGGGCGCATCGCCGCGCAGACCGCCAAGCAGGTCATCCTGCAGCGGATCCGTGAGGCCGAGCGCGAGATGAAGTACGAGGAGTACGCCGGGCGCGAGGGCGACATCGTCACGGGCATCATCCAGCAGACCGATGCCCGGTACACGCTGCTCGACCTCGGCCGGGTGGAAGCGCTGCTCCCGCAGGCCGAGCAGGTCCCGGGCGACCGCTACGACCACGGTTCGCGCATGAAGGCGTACATCGTCGAGGTGCGCAAGACGGCCAAGGGCCCGCAGATCGTCGTGTCCCGCACCCACCCCGGCCTCGTCCGCAGGCTGTTCGAGCTCGAGGTGCCCGAATTGCTCGACGGCGTCGTCGAGATCAAGGCGGTCGCCCGCGAGCCCGGCCACCGCACCAAGCTCGCGGTCGCGTCGAACGACCAGAACGTCGACCCGGTGGGCGCGTGTGTCGGTGCGCGCGGTATGCGGGTGCGGCAGGTCGTGAACGAGTTGCGGGGCGAGAAGGTCGACATCGTTCCCTACAGCCCCGACCCGCCGGAGTTCGTCATGCGTGCGCTCGCGCCGGCGAAGGTGCGCGAGGTCCGCATCCACGAGGACACCGGGATCGCCGAAGTCATCGTCCCCGACTTCCAGTTGTCGCTCGCCATTGGCAAAGAGGGCCAGAACGCACGGCTCGCGGCGCGGCTCACCGGGTGGCGCGTCGACATCAAGAGCGAGACCCAGCTCGCAGAGGAAGAAGCAGGCGGCGGCTACGCCGAAGGCGAGTGGGTCGAAGGGCCCGACGGCCAGCTCATGTGGCAGCCCGCCGAGGGGGGCGAGGCCATCAGCGCGGCCGAAGCCGGTTACGGCACGATCGCCGAAGGTGCGGTCGAGACGCTCGCGGTACCGGCCGAGATCGCGCCGGAGACGGCCGACGAGGACGCCGAGACGCCCGAAGGCCCGGGCGCGGAGACCGAGGCGGTGCACGTCGACGAGACGGTCGCCGACGTTGCTGCGGACGAGCTTGCGGCCGACGCCGACCTCGACGGCGAAGATGCAGACATCCGGGAAGAAGAGGAAGCAGAGATCGAAGAGACGGCGGGGGATCAGAGCTGACGGGACCGCTCCGCACGTGCGTGGGCTGCCGCCGGACCGACCGGCCCGCCGGTTGGGTCCGGATAGCAGCGACGCATGAAGGAGAGGTGGAGATCGGCCGGACGGCGCCCGGCCGGGGTGCATGGGTCTGCTCCCAGGCCTGTTTCGCCCGAGCGACCAAGCGAGAAACCCTCGCCCGGGCGCTGCGCCGGGAACTGACGAGCACCGAAGTCGAAGTGTTGCGCGCGAGACTAGAGAGCATTTTCTAGGGAACGGACTGTTTTGGCGACGAAGAAGATCCGGGTTTACGAGCTGGCACGAGAGCTCGGCGTTGACAACGCCGTCGTGGTCGAGCTTTCCAACGAGCTCAAGATCGGGGTGAAGAGCCACTCGTCGAGCATCGACGAGCCGTCGGCCGATCGCGTCCGCCGGCTGGCCGATTCACGTGGTCTCAAGCGTGAGCCGGTGGCCGAACCCGAGCCCGCACCGGCCCCCGCGCCGCCCGAGCCCGAGGCGCCCGCCGCGGTCGCCCCTGCGCCCGAGCCTGCGCCCGCACCGGTCGCCGTTGTCGAGGACAAGCCCGCGGTGGTCCGGTCCGCGCACCGCGTGGTGCGCTCGTCGCCGGCCCCGCCGCCTCCGCCCGCCCCCGCGCCGATCGAGCGCCCGGCCGCGGCGTCGACCGCGCCGCCGGTCGCCCCCGCGCCGCGCCCCACCCCTTCGGTCGAAGACCGTCCGGCCGCGCGCGCGCCGTCCACTCCACCGCCGACGGCGCCCTCGCGGCCGACGTCGGGTACCGGCAAGTCGATCCCGCCGCCGCCCGGCGGCGGACGGGTTCCCCCGCCGCCGCCCGGCCCGCGCACGAGCTTCGGGAGTCGTCCCGGTGGTCCGCGCCCCGGCCCCGGAGGCAGTGGTGGCGGACCCGGCGGTGGTGGCGCGACGCGTTCCGGTCCCGGCGGTGGCGGCGGCGGCTTCGGCGGTCCTCGCGGCGGCGGTGGCGGTGGCGGTTACACCCCGGGCGGAGGCCCGGGGGGCGGTCCCGGCGGTGGACCGGGTGGTCGCACCGGCGCGCCCGGTCGCGGTCGGGGTGGTCCCGGCGGTGGTCCCGGTGGCGGTCCCGGTGGATTCACCGGCGGACCCGGAGGTCGCGGCCGACCGGGCGGACCCCCGCAGCGGCGCCGGAAGAAGCGTCGTCGCGATCGCGCCGAACTCGAGCCGGCTTCGCAGCGGCTCACGCCGGCCGACGCCCCCGTCCCCGAAGGCGAGATCGTCGTCGCGCGCGGCAGCACGATCCAGGAGTACGCGCCGAAGCTGAACCGCACCCCGGCCGACCTCGTGCGCATCCTCTTCGCCGCGGGTGAGATGTTGACCGCGACCGCGTCGCTGGCCGACGAGATGATCGAGCTGATCGCCGACGAGTTGGGCGCGCAGATCCTGATCGTCGAGCCGGGCAGCGAGCAGGAGATCGAGCTGATCGCGCTGCTCACCGCCGACGACGACGAGGACGACGAGGCGCTGCTCGAGCCGCGCCCGCCGGTCATCACGGTGATGGGTCACGTCGACCACGGCAAGACCACGCTGCTCGACCGCATCCGCCACGCGAACGTGGTCGCGGGCGAGGCGGGCGGCATCACCCAGCACATCGGTGCGTACCAGGTGACCCGCGACGGTCGTCGCATCACCTTCATCGACACGCCCGGTCACGAAGCGTTCACCGCCATGCGTTCGCGCGGCGCGCAGATCACCGACATCGCGATCCTCGTGGTCGCGGCCGACGACGGTGTGATGCCGCAGACGGTCGAGGCGATCAACCACGCGCGTGCGGCCGAGGTGCCGATCGTCGTCGCGGTGACGAAGGTCGACCGCGAGGACGCGGACGGCACCCGCGTGCGTCAGCAGCTCACCGAGCAGGAGCTGGTGCCGGAGGAGTGGGGCGGCAACACGATCGTGCTCGACGTCGCCGCGCCGACGGGGCAGGGTGTCGAGGAGTTGCTCGACGCGCTGTTGCTCGTCGCCGACGCCGAGATCGCCGAAGACCTCGTCGCCAACCCGAAGCGTCCGGCGAAGGCGTACGTGCTCGAGTCGTTCCTCGACCAGGGTCGTGGCCCGGTCGTGACCGCGCTCGTCGAGGAAGGCACGCTGCGCGTCGGTGACCAGATCGTCGCCGGACCCGCGTGGGGCCGCGTGCGCGCGATGTTCGACGAACACGGGCAGCAGGTGACCGAAGCCGGGCCGTCGGTGCCCGTGGAGGTGCTCGGACTCGACGACGTCCCGCTCGCGGGCGACGAACTGCGGGTGGCCCCGTCGGACAAGGTCGCGCGTACGGTCGCGGAAGCGCGGACGCACCGCCGCAAGGTCGCGGCGCAGCGCAACCCCATGATGTTGGGTGGCGGTGCCCGCCTCGAGGACATCTTCGCGATGGTCCAGCGCGGCGAGGTCGCCACGTTGAACCTCATCGTGAAGGCCGACGTGAACGGTTCGCTCGAAGCGCTCACCGACGCGCTGAAGAAGCTCGACGCGGAGCACGACGAGGTCCGGTTGTCGTTCGTGCACCGTGGTGTCGGTGGCATCACGGCGTCCGATCTCGACCTGGCCGCGGTCTCGAACGCGACGGTCATCGGGTTCAACGTGCGTCCCGACCGCAAGGCCCGCGAAGTGGCCGAGCGCGAAGGCGTCGAGATCCGTACCTACGAAGTCATCTACGGCGTGCTGGACGACGTGCGCAACGCGCTCGTCGGAATGCTGAAGCCCGAGTACGAGGAAGTCGTCACGGGCGACGCCGAGGTGCGCGAGGTCTTCTCGGTGCCGCGCGTCGGCAAGGTGGCCGGTTGCTACGTCACGAGTGGTGTCATCACCCGTGGGTCGAAGGTCCGGTTCCTGCGCGAGGGCACGATCATCTGGAAGGGCGCGATCGCGACGCTGCGCCGCTTCAAGGACGACGTGCGTGAGGTGCGCGACGGCTTCGAGTGCGGTATCGGCCTCGAGAACTACCAGGACCTCAAGCCCGGCGACGTGATCGAGACCTACGAGGAACGAGAGATCGCCAGGGTCTGATCGCCGCCGGCGGGTACGAACGATGACGTGAGCGCGCTCGCGGTCGTCCTCCTCGCTGTCGGGCTCGTCGGGGCGCTCGCACGCCCTCGCGGCGTTCCGGCCTGGTCGCTGCCGCTCGCGGCGGCGATCGTCGCGGTCCTCGCGGGGGTCGTCGACCGCGCCGACGTGCACGACGTGCTGCGTCCGCTCGCGGGGCCGCTCGGGTTCGTCCTCGTCGCGGTGCCACTCGCCGCGTCGCTCGATCAGGTCGGCGTGTTCCGTGAACTGGCGAGCATCGCGGCGCGCAGTCGGCACGTGGTCGGCGCGTTGTGGATCCTTGCGTTCTTCGTCGTCGCGCTGTTGAACCTCGATGCCGCGGTGGTGCTGCTGACGCCCTTGTACATCCACACCGCGATCCTGGTCGAGGTCGATCCGGTCGCGCTCGCGTTCCAACCGGTGCTGCTCGCATCGCTCGCGAGTGGGGTGCTCGTCGTGTCGAACCTCACGAATCTTCTCGCCGCGTCGCAGTTGTCGTTGACGAACGCCGACTTCCTGCGGCACCTCGCGCTGCCGTCGGTCGTGGGATCGGCGGTCGGTTGGCTCGTGTACCGACGCGTGTTCCCGGTCCGACCCCTCGTGCCGGCGCGCGCGGACGCGCTCGACCGGCGCGCGCTCGTCGTCGGCCTCGGGGCGATCGCGCTGTTCCTGGTGTTGTTGCTCGGGGGCGAGCCGTTCGGGTTCCCGGCGTGGGCGGCCGCGCTCGTGACCGAGGTCGTCCTGATCGCGGTCAACCGGCGCGCGCCGTGGCGCCAGGTGCCGGTCGGGACGGTCCTGCTCGCGGCGTCGCTCGCGGTACTCGCGGCCGGGGTCGCGAGCGCACTGCCCGACGCCTTCACCGCGATGGGATCGGGTGGCACCAAGGGCTTCGTCGCGGGAGTGGTCTCGGCGAACCTGCTCAACAACCTGCCCGCGATCCTCGTCGGCCTCACCCACGTCTCGACGACCGCTCGGGTGTGGCCTCTGCTGTTGGGAGTGAACTTCGGCCCGCTCCTGTTGTTGACGGGTTCGCTCGCGGGATTGCTGTGGCAGGCCGGCGCGCGCCGGGCCGGCGTCGAAATCGACGCGTGGCGCTACAGCCGGGTTGGTGTGGCCGTGGGACTGCCCGCAATGGCGTCCGCGGCGCTCGTGCTGAGAGTCTTCGGGTGAGGGTGGGAAGTTCGCATCGTGGCGCCGGTGGGTGCGGCGCGAGAATGGGCCCATGAACGCGGCAGCAGTGCGTTTCGATCTGCACATCCCGCAGAGCCGATCGCTGAAGGTGAAGCGCGCCGCGATCCGTCCGATCGTCGACGGGTTGCGCCACCGCTTCCGCGCCTCCGTGGCCGAGGTCGACTACCAGGACCAATGGCAGCGCACCGCGATCGCGGTGGCGGTCGTGGCGAACACCGACACGCAGCTGCGCGAGATCCTGGCCGGCATCGAACGGTTCGTCGTCGTTGCGCCCGGTATCGAGTTGCTCGACGTCGAGACCGCGTGGCTCGAGAGCGAGCAGGCCTGACCTCGTGACCTCCGCCAAGCGCTACCCGCGCACCGCCCGCGTGAACGAAGTGATGCTCGAGGTGTTGGCCGACGAGCTCGAACGCATGAGCGACCCGCGCCTCGAGCTGGTCACGCTGACCGGCGTCGACGTCAGCCGCGACCTCGCGCACGCCAAGGTCTACTACTCGACGTTGACCGCCACCGCGGTCGACTCCCGCGACACGATCCCGTCCGACGTCGCGAGCGCGCTGACCTCTGCGGGTTCGCACCTGCGCGGCGTCGTCGGGCGCCAGATGCGCATCCGCCAGGTGCCGCGCCTCGAGTTCATGCTCGACCCCGGCATCGTCTCGGGGCAGCGGATCGAGGACATCCTGCGCGAGATCCACCACAAGGAGGCGTCGACCGGCGAAAGTGTTGGGGCGGGCGACGAGGAGGACTCGTGAACGACGATCTTCTTGTCGAGGAGGCCCTTGATCGGGCCGCCGCTGCGATCCGCGCCGCGGGCGCGGTCAGCCTCGCGTGTCACGTGAGTCCCGACGGTGACGCGCTCGGCTCGATGCTGGCCTTGCACCACGTGTTGCTCGCCGCGGGCATCGACGAGCGTCGCGTCGTTCTCGGAGCCGTTCGTCGTCGCGCCGCACTACCGCGAGCTGCCGGGACTCGAGCTGCTCACGCCGCCCGACCAGTTCCCCCGCGAGCCGGGGGTGATGGTCACCTTCGACTCCGGATCACTCGCCCGGCTCGGCGACCTCGAACCGTCGGCCAAGTCGGCGGGCGAGCTCGTCGTGATCGACCACCACGTCTCGAACCAGCGCTACGGCACGATCAACGTCATCGATCCCGACGCGGCCGCGAGCGGTGTGCTCGTGCGCCGGCTGATCGCGCGCCTCGACCTTCCGATGACGCGCGACGCCGCGGTGTGCCTGTACGCGGCCCTCGTCTGCGACACGGGCCGCTTTCAGTACAAGTCGACGACGCCCGCGGTCTTCGAGCTCGCGCGGGAGCTCTCGTGCTTCGATCTGCCGATCCCGGAGCTGTCGCGCACGCTGTTCGAGGAGCACCGGTTCGCGTACCTGCAGTTGCTCGCCGACGCGATCCAGCGCGCGGAGCTCGTCGCCGACAAGCACTTCGTGTGGACGAAGGTCACCCAGGCCGACCTCGCCCGGTACGACGTGACGTTCGACGAGGTCGAGGGCCTGATCGACGTGTTGCGCCGCACGCGGGAGGCGCAGGTGGCCTGTGTGCTGAAGCAGGCGCCCGACTCCACGTGGCGCGTGAGCCTGCGCTCGCTCGGCACGGTCGACGTTCGGCTCATCGCCGAGCGCCAGGGCGGTGGCGGTCATCGTTTCGCCGCGGGTTTCACGAGCGACGAGTCGGCCGAAGCCGTCGTCGCGCAGATTCTCAACGCGCTGTGATCCGTTGCGCGCATGCGTGACGGGTTGGTCGTCGTCGACAAGGCGGCGGGATGGACGAGTCACGATGTCGTCGCCAAGCTGCGGGGTGTCTACGGGCAGAAGCGCGTCGGTCACGCCGGCACGCTCGATCCCGACGCCACCGGCGTGTTGCTCGTCGGGCTCGGTCGCGTCACGCGCCTGCTGCGTTATCTGCAGGAGGCGGGCAAGGAATACCGTGGTCGCGTGGTGTTCGGCGTCGCGACCGACACGCTCGACGCTTCGGGCGCGGTCCTCGAACGGACCGAGATGGCGGTGACGCGTGACGCGCTCGACCGCGCGGCGCGGGCGTTCGTCGGTGACATCGAGCAGGTTCCGCCGATGGTCTCGGCGCTGAAGGTCGGCGGGCGGCGGCTCTACGAGTTGGCCCGCGCGGGCGAAGAGGTCGAGCGCGCCGCGCGTCCGGTGCACATCAGCGAGCTCGTCGTCGAGGAGCTCGAGCCCGGGTTGTACCCGGAGGCGACGATCCGCGTCGCGTGTTCGAGCGGCACCTACATCCGCACGCTCGCGGCCGATCTCGGCGCCGCGCTCGGCGGGTGCGCGCACCTCGGCGGCCTGCGCCGTCTGCGCGTCGGCAGCTTCGTGCTCGACGAGGCGCGTCCGATCGAGGCGATCGAGGCGGATCCCGACGACGCGGTGCTGGCTCCCACCGAAGCGATGCGCGACCTCGAGACGGTCCGCGTCGACGCGGAGCGGGCCCGCGGGGTCGCGCACGGCGCCACGTTCGCCGCGCCCGCGCTGATCGGGGCGAGCGAGGGCGCGGGGCCGTTCGCGGTGGTCGACGACGCGGGCGCGCTGCTGGCGGTGTACGAGCGGCGGGGCGGCGGCGTGAAGCCGTCTGTCGTGCTCGTCACGGAAGCCCCGGTCCAATGAAGATCTACCGAGACCCCGCGGAGCTCGTCTCCGAACCCGTCATGACGATTCTTCCGGAGAATCGCCATGACGGAGAATTCGTCGGGGGTGGGCGGGCGGTCACGATCGGGGCGTTCGACGGGGTGCACCTCGGCCATCAGGCGGTGCTGCGCCTCGTGCGCGAGCTCGCCCAGGCGCGCGGCCTGTCGGCCACCGTCCTCACGTTCGACCGTCACCCCGCCGAGGTCGTGCGGCCCGGCTCGGCCCCCAAGCTCCTCACCACCCTCGACCAGAAGCTCGAGCTGCTCGACGGCGACGAATGCCGTCGACGAATGCCTCGTCCTGCCGTTCGACGCGTCGCGCAGCAAGGAGCCGGCCGAGCAGTTCGTCGAAGAGCTTCTCGCCAGCGCGCTGCGCGCCCGGCTCGTCGTCGTCGGCGCCGACTTCCACTTCGGCTACCGCCGCCACGGTGACGTCCCGCTCCTGCAGCTCATGGGCGCCGAACTGGGATTCGAGACGATCGGGCTGGGTCTCGTCGCCGCACCCGACCGCGACACGGGAATCCCGTACTCCTCCACCCGGATCCGGGCCCTGATCGCCGCCGGTGACGTCGAGGGCGCGACCGCCATGCTCGGGCGGCCGCACGAGGTCCGCGGCCCTGTCGAGCGCGGCGACGCCCGCGGCCGCGAGCTCGGTTTCCCCACGGCGAACGTGATGGTCCCCGACAACATCTGCCTGCCCGTCGACGGCGTGTACGCCGGCACGTTCGTGGGCGCCGACGGAGTGGAACGGCCGGCGGCGATCTCGGCCGGTCGCCGCCCCACCTTCTACGCCGATGCGGGCATGTTCCTCCTGGAGGCGCACGTGCTGGATTTCGCCGGCGACCTCTACGGTCAGGTCGCCAAGGTCAGGTTCCGGCACCGGATCCGCGGCCAGGAGCGCTTCGACGACGTCGACGATCTCGTCGCGCAGATGCACCGGGACGTCCAACGGGTCCGCGACCTGGCCCAGGGCCGATCGGGCGGGTCTGGTAGCCTCCTCAGCTGAATCCGTATCGAATGACGCCAGTCAATGAAGCCAAATCAATCAAGAAGGTTCGAACGCGCGTATGCCCGACAAGGCCGCAACGATCAGCGACAACCGGCTCCACGACACCGACACCGGTTCCGCCGAGGTGCAGATTGCACTCCTCACGGAGCGCATCCGGCATCTGACGGAGCACATGAAGGTCCACAAGAAGGACTTTCACACGCAGCGTGGGCTGCTCATGCTCGTCGGCCGCCGTCGGCGGATGCTCGACTACCTCCGGCGCAACAACGTCGAGCGGTACCGAGCGCTCATCGCCAAACTCGGCATCCGTCGATAGGGATTCGCACGAGGAGCGGTCATCCGCTCCTCGCCCCAATTTTCAAGCCAATTGACATATGAAGCAACCGCGAGAGGAAATGTCGGTTGTCAGTCGCGAGCGCCCGGACCATCAGGTCCTGACGCTGACAACTGGGAACCGGTGCCTCTTGCCAAAACAGAGAGGAACCGCGCGTGTCTGACGCAATTTCGGTTTCCGGTCCTATCAATGCCGCCGGCCTCGAGATGACCCTCGAGACCGGTCGCCTCGCATCCCTCGCCGCGGGCGCGGTCGTCGTGACGGTGGGCGGTACGACGTTGTTGTCGACCGTCGCCACGTCGAAGCCGCGTGAAGGCATCGACTTCTTCCCGCTGACGGTCGACGTCGAGGAGCGGGCCTACGCCGCGGGCAAGATCCCCGGTTCGTTCTTCCGTCGTGAAGGCCGTCCGGGCGAGCTCGCGATCCTGACGTGCCGCCTCACCGACCGGCCGTTGCGCCCGTCGTTCCCGGCCGACTTCCGCAACGAGGTGCAGGTCATCGCCACCATTCTCGGCGTCGACCTCGAGAACCCGCACGACGTCGCGTCGATCAACGGCGCGTCGGCCGCGCTCACCGTCTCGGGCATCCCGTTCGACGGCCCGATCGGCGCGGTGCGCCTCGCCCACCACGACGGTGAGTGGATCGCGCACCCCACGTTCCAAGAAGGCGACGACTCCACCTTCGAGATCGTCGTCGCCGGCCGCCAGCTGCCCGACGGCGACGTCGCGATCATGATGGTCGAGGCCGGTGGCACCGAGCGCACGTGGGAGCTCTACGAAGCGGGCGCCCCGAAGATGACCGAGGAGCTCATCGCCGAGGGCCTCGAAGCATCGAAGCAGTGGATCAACGCGTCGATCGAGCTGCAGAAGAAGCTCCGCGAGGAGTTCATCAAGGCCCGCGGCCCGATCACGCCGATCGAGTACCTCCCGAACGTCGACTACACGCCGGCGGTGTACGCGGCGGTGAAGGCGCACGCGGAAGCGGAAACCGACGCCGCGATGAAGATCGCCGACAAGACGGATCGCAACGCGAAGCTCGACGAGATCCTCGGGGGCATCGTCATCGCGCTGATCGGCACCGTCGACGCACCCGGCCCGCACGCCGAGCAGGCGGGCGAGGTCAAGAAGGCCTTCCGTTCGCTGCAGAAGGAAGTCGTCCGGCGGCGCATCGTCAACGAGGGTGTGCGCATCGACGGCCGCGGCCCCGCCGACATCCGGCCGCTCTCGGCCGAGGTCGGCATCCTCGACACCGCGCACGGCTCGTCCCTCTTCCAGCGGGGCGAAACCCAGGTGCTCGACGTCGCCACGCTCGCGATGCCGCGCATGGAGCAGATGCTCGACACGATCACGCTCGAGACCCGCAAGAAGTACATGCACCACTACAACTTCCCGCCGTTCTCCACCGGAGAGACGGGCCGGGTCGGTTCGCCCAAGCGCCGCGAGATCGGTCACGGCGCGCTCGCCGAGCGGGCGTTGATCCCGGTGCTGCCGAGCAGTATCGAGTGGCCGTACACGATGCGGGTCGTCTCCGACGTGCTCGCCTCGAACGGTTCCACGTCGATGGCGTCGGTGTGTGGTTCCACGCTCTCGCTGATGGACGCGGGGGTGCCGATCTACGCACCGGTCGCGGGAATCGCGATGGGTCTCGTGTACGCCGAGGGCAAGTACACGACGCTCACCGACATCCTCGGCCAGGAAGACGCGTTCGGCGACATGGACTTCAAGGTCGCCGGTACGTCGGAGTTCGTCACGGCCCTGCAGCTCGACACGAAGATCGCCGGCATCCCCGCCGACGTCCTCGCGGCCGCGTTGCTGCAGGCCAAGGAAGCCCGGCTGAAGATCCTCGACGTCATGGCCGGCGCGATCGCGCAGCCGCGCGAAGAGGTGCGCCACACCGCACCGAAGATCGTCAGCTTCGAGATCCCCGTCGACAAGATCGGCGAGGTCATCGGGCCCAAGGGCAAGGTCATCAACACGATCCAGCAGGAGACCGGCGCCGACATCTCGGTGCAGGACGCCGACGGCATGGGCCTCGTGTCGATCGGTTCGAAGGACGGCGCCGCGGTTGCGGAAGCGCAGCGCCGCATCGAGCTGATCCTCGATCCGCCGACCGCCGAGGTCGGCGCGGTCTACGAGGGCCGGGTCGTCAACATCACGAAGTTCGGTGCGTTCGTCAACATCCTGCCCGGCCGCGACGGCCTGATCCACATCTCCAAGCTCGGGCGCGGCAAGCGCATCGACCGGGTCGAGGACGTGCTGGCGTTGGGTGACGAGCTCTCGGTCAAGGTCGACGACATCGACCAGAACGGCAAGCTGTCGCTCTCGCTCGTCGGTGACGACGGCGACGGCGATGACGGTGGCGACGGCGGCGGTGGCGGCAACGCCAGCGGCCCGCGTGACCGCGACCGCGAGTCACGGGCACCGCGCGGCGATCGTCCGCCGCGGGAGTCGCGTGACTCGGGCCCGGCGCGAGAGTCGTCGTCTCCCGCCCGCACGACCGCGTCGTTCGAATCGGCGTGGGAAGAGCAGGCGCGTGAGGAGTTCGGCGACCTCGGTCCCGCCCCGGAGCCGGAGAAGTCCGGCGCCGGTGGCGATCGGGGTCGCGGCGGCCGGGGTGGTCGCGGCCGCGGTGGTTCCCGGCGCTAGTCGCGCCGAACTTCGCCACGATGGCGTCGTGAGCGGTATCGGGCGTACGCGTCTGCCCTCGGGGTTGCGCGTCGTCACCGAGGCGCTCCCCGAACTCCACTCGGTGACGCTCGGCGCGTGGGTCGGCAGCGGCGCGCGCGACGAGCTGGGCGCGCAGTACGGCGCGAGTCATTTTCTCGAGCATCTGCTCTTCAAGGGAACCGAGCGGCGGAGCGCGCGCGAGATCGCGGAGGCGATCGAGTCCGTCGGCGGCGAGATGAACGCGTTCACCACGCACGAACAGACCGTGTTCTACGTGCGGGTGCCCGACACGGAGCTCGAGTCGGCGTTCGCGGTGCTCGCCGACGTGTTGTGGAATCCGGCGTTCCGCGTCGACGACGTGGAATCCGAACGGCGGGTCATCCTCGAGGAGATCGGGATGCGCGACGACACCCCCGACGACCTCGTCCACGATCTGTTCGCGGGTGCGCTCTTCCCGGAGCATCCGCTCGGGCGCGAGGTTCTCGGCAGCGAGGCGTCGATCACCGAGATGATCCGCGCCGATATCGCCGGCTATCACGCCGCGCACTACGTCCCGTCGAATCTCGTCCTCGCCGCGGCCGGCAATCTCACGCACGAAACGGTGCTCCGGCTGGTGGACGAACACTTTCCGGCGGCCGACGGTGTGCGTCCCGACCGCCCGCACGTGTCCGCGGGTGCGCAGCAATCGGTCGTCGTGCTGAATCGCGACACCGAGCAGACCCACGTGGTCAGTGGTGTGCGTTCGCTCGCCGCGCTCGATCCCGACCGCTACGCGTTGACGGTCGTGAATCAGGCGCTCGGCGGCGGGATGTCGTCGCGTCTGTTCCAGGAGATCCGAGAAGCTCGCGGTCTCGCGTACTCGGTGTTCTCGTACAGTGCGAGCTTCGCCGACACGGGCTACCTCGCGATCTACGCGGGCACGGCGCCCGAGTACGTGCCCGAGACGCTCGAGGTCGTCGGCGCAGAGATCGACCGCCTCGTCAAAGAAGGCCTTTCGGACGCGGAGATCGCCTCGGCGAAGGGTCACCTCGTCGGTTCGCTCGCGATGTCGCTCGAGACGTCGGCCAGCCGTATGCGCCGGCTCGGCCGATCGGAACTGATCGAAGGCAACATCCCGAGCCTCGACGAACTGATCGCCCGCGTCGCCGCGGTCGAGGCCGACGATGTCGCCCGCGTCATCGACCGGGTCTTCGCGGACGCGCCCCGGAGTCTTGCCGTCGTGGGCCCGCACCAGACCGCGGAGTTCGCGGGCGCCGAGTCCTAGGCTGGCGCCATGATCCGGGTCGGCGTGTTCGGTGCAGGCGGGCGCATGGGTTCGACCGTGTGCCGCGCAGTCACCGACGCCCCCGACATGGAACTCGTCGCCGCGGTCGATCCCGTACACGCGGGTGCGGAGTCGGGCGAGGTCCGGCTCGCCGCGGAAGCGCATCAACTCGAGGTGGCCGGCGCGCAGGTGGCCGTCGATTTCACCGTGCTCGACGCGGCCCGCGAGAACATCCGCTGGTGCGCGGCCCATGGTGTGCACGCCGTCGTCGGCACCACCGGCTTCACCGAGGCCGAGCTCGCGGAGTTCGCGGAGTTGTTCGACGCGTCCACCGCGAACGCGGCGATCGTCCCGAACTTCGCGGTGGGCGCGGTGCTCATGATGCGGTTCGCGGAGATGGCCGCGCCGTTCTTCGAGACCGCGGAGATCATCGAGCTGCACCACAACCAGAAGATCGATGCGCCGTCGGGCACGGCCGCGCTCACCGCGCAACGCATGGCCGCCGCGTCGAAGGACTGGGCCGACGACCCGACCACCACGGTGATCGCACCGGGCGCGCGGGGTGGGCTGATCGACGGGATCCCGATTCACTCGGTGCGCGTGCAGGGAATGGTCGCGCATCAGGAAGTGCTGTTCGGCACGACGGGCCAGACGTTGTCGATCCGCCACGACAGCTACGACCGGGCCTCGTTCATGCCCGGCGTGCTGCTCGCGGTGCGCAAGGTCGCGGAGACACCGGGTCTCGACGATCGGGCTCGACGCGTTGCTCGGGCTCTGACGCCTCCGGGGTCAGCGCAGCACCGGCTCGACGAGCGCCGTGAGGGATTCGATGTCGGTGACGACGGGGAGTTCCTCGCGCGTCCGCAACCAGCTCGCGTTCCGCCGGTGCAGGTCGTCGTGGTCGTCGAAACGGTTCAGGTAGACGACGACGGGGTGTTGCTTCCACAGCGCGTCGCGACTCATCCGGACGAGGTTGATCGTGCCGAGCCCGGCGTCGGCGACGAGGAGCACGAGTGCAGGGGCGAGCGCGTCGATCAACGCAACGCAGTCGCCGTCGGTCGCGATGGGGGAGCGCACGCCGCCCGCCGTCTCGACGAGTGCGGCCGTGTCGTTCCCGATGCTCGTGCGCAGTTCATCGGCGAGGTCGGCGATCGTGAACGGCGGGAGCCCGAGTGCTTCGGCCGCGATCGGCGGTGCCATCGGGAGCGGGAGCCAACGGTGTTGCGGACACACGTCGGTCGGCGCCACGCCGGTCGCGCGGGCGAGCACGTCCGCGTCGGTTGCCGTGTCGCCCTGGGCGAACGACTGCACGGGTTTGTGCGCCGAGACTTCGCAGCCGCGGGCCCGGAGCGCCTGCAGCAGTGCGGCCGAGACGTAGGTCTTGCCGACATCGGTGCCGGTGCCGGCTACGGCGACGAGCGTCACTGCGCGGGGACGGTACCGAGCGCGCCCGTCAGCGCGCGGAGCAGGTGATCGACCTGCGCGTCCGTGTGCGCGGCCGAGAGCGTCACGCGCAGTCGCGACGTGCCGACCGGGACCGTCGGCGGCCGGATCGCGGGGACGAGGAGGCCCTCCGCGAGGAGCGCGGCGGCCGCCGCGAGCGCGCGCCGCTCCTCGCCGCACAGGAACGGCACGATGGGCGACGGGTGCCCGGGCCGCAACCGGTCGACGTGTCCCCGCAGGCGACCCACGAGCGCCGCACCTTCCGGAGACCGCACGATCTGCAGCGCGGCGAGCGCGGCCGCCGCGTCGGCCGGCGTCGGTGCGGTGGTGAAGATGTACGGGCGGGCGAGGTTCTCGACGAGTTCGATCGACCGGGTCGAGCCCGCGACGAAACCGCCGAGCGCGCCGAGGGTCTTCGACAGGGTGCCGATCCGCAGGATCTCGACGCCGTCGGGAACGTCGAGCTCGGGGTCGAGCACCGCGTGGGCCTCGTCCACGACGAGCAGTGCACCTTCGCGTGCGCAGAGGTCGATGATCGCCGGGAGATCGGCGCGGTCGCCGTCCATCGAGAAGACCGTGTCGGTGACCACCAGCGCACG
This sequence comes from uncultured Actinomycetes bacterium, assembly GCA_963835455.1. Taxonomy (GTDB): domain Bacteria; phylum Actinomycetota; class Acidimicrobiia; order IMCC26256; family PALSA-610; genus PALSA-610. The sequence goes on along the minus strand of CAWIFT010000004.1, from coordinate 542,613 downwards.
CCGCGCACCTCGGTCGCGCAGCAGCGCCGCGAGGTGGTCGAGATCGCGGTGGCGATACACGGCGACGTCGGCTCGCCCGAGCCGGCAGCCGTCGATGATCGACGCGTGGTTGAGCTCGTCACTGCAGACGAGTACGCCCGCTCCCGCGAAGGTGGTGATGACGCCGAGGTTCGTCGCGAAACCGGTGGGGAACAACGCCGCGCGCGGCATCGCCTTCCAGTCCGCGAGCTCGGCTTCGAGCTGCGCGTGTACGGGGCGCGAGCCCACGATGAGCCGGGCCGATCCCGCGCCCGCACCCCAGCGATCGAGTGCGGCGTGGGCCGCGGCGATCACCGCGGGATGCGCGGTGAGCCCGAGGTAGTCGTTCGACGCGAACGACACGACCGAGCGGCCGTCGGTCAGCGAACCCTTCGGTCCCTTGGCGTCCAGGGTGCGCGGTGCGCGCCAACGACCCGCGTCGCGGATGGCCGCGGCGGCGCCCTCGGCCCATGCGTCCCAGGTCACGCGTCGACCTCGTCGCCGATCTCGTCGATCGCCTCGCTGAGCGCGTGCACCATGCGGTGCAGCTCGGGTGACGTGATGGTGAGCGGGGGCATGAGCGTGACGTTGTCGCCGATCGAGCGGAGCAGGACGCCGCGCTCGACTGCGGCCGCGCTCACGCGCCGGCCCCATTTCAACCCGTCCGCGGGCGGCGCGAGCTCCACGGCGCCCATGAGCCCACGCAGGCGCACGTCGCGGACCTCGGGCTTGGCCGCGACCCGATCGTGCAGGAGTCCTGCGAGCTCTTCGGACCGTTCGCGCACGTTGGCGAGCACGTCCCACGCGTCGATCAGCTCCAGGTGACGCAGCGCGACCGCGGCCGCGAGCGCGTTCCCCCGAACGAGTGGCCGTGGTACAGCGTGCGTTCGCCGAGGTCGTCGCCGAGGAACGCGGCGAAGACGCGCCCGCTCGCGGCCGTGACCGACATCGGGAGGTACCCCGCCGTGAGACCCTTGCCGAGGCACAGCAGGTCGGGCCGCAGCTCGCACTGTTCCGACGCGAACAGCGTGCCGGTGCGCCCGAAACCCGTGGCGATCTCGTCGCAGATCAGGAGCACGTCGTGGGCGCGGCACGCGGCGCCGAGCCGGGCGAGGCCCGCGTGATCCGCGAGCTGCATCCCGGCCGCGGCCTGCACGGACGGCTCGACGATCACCGCCGCCAACTCCGACGCGTGGTCCGCGATCAGGCGGGCGGCGGTGGCGAAGCATTCGGGATCGTCGAAGGCCGGCGCCCGGAGAATCGGGAACCGCAACGCGTCGAAGACGTCGGCGCCGAAGCCGTCGTCGCCGACGGAGAGCGCGCCGATCGTGTCGCCGTGATACGCACCACCGAACGCGAGGAAGGTCGTGCGCCCGCGCACACCCAGGTTGTGCCAGTACTGCACCGCGATCTTGAGCGCCTGCTCGACCGCGGACGCGCCGTCGCTCGCATAGAGGAAGTGCGGGTCGTCGACGGGCACGACCCGCGCCAACGCCTCGGACAGCTCCACGACCACGCGGTTGCCGTTGCCCAGCATCGTCGAGTGCGCGCCGAGCGCGAGCTGGCGCATGATCGCGTCGTCGAGCTCGGGAACGTGGTGGCCCAGCGTGGTCACCCACAACGACGAGATCGCGTCGAGGTAGTGCTTGCCGTCGATGTCGATGAGCTCGTGACCCTCGGCCCGGTCGACGATGATCGGGTGGTTCTCCGCGAACGTCGACATCTGCGTGAAGCCGTGCCACACGACCTGCGCGTCGCGTCGTACCCAGTCGTCGTGCGCCGTCACAGGTCGATTCTGGCGCACAATGTCCGCCATGACCGAGGCGAGCGATCCCCGCGACCCACTCAGCCTCCACGATCGGCTGCTCGAGGCCACGTACCGGTGCGTCGAGCGCTTCGGCATGGGCAAGACGACGATCGACGACGTCGTCAAGGAGTCGGGTATCTCCCGCGCCACGATCTACCGCCAGTTCCCGGGCGGCCGGGACGAGCTGTTGCTCGAGACGGTCGGTTGGGAGCTCGCCAACTACTTCAACCGGCTCGCCGATCAGGTGCGCGATGCCCCGACCCTCGCGGCGTTGCTCCAACAGGGCCTGATGTACGCGCGCCGTTCGATCGCGGAGCACGCGGTGCTCCGCAAGATGATGGACACCGAGCCCGAGCGCCTGCTGCCGCTGCTCACCACGGAGGCGGCCAAGTCGCTGCCGTTCATCGCCGATTTCCTGCTGCCGTATCTCCGCCGGGAGGCCGCCGCGGGACGGCTCCGCCCCGGCGTCGACATCGACCGGGCCGCCGAGTACCTCGCCCGCTCGATCCTCTCCCTGATCGGTGCGCCCGGCCGGTGGGACCTCGATGACCCCGCCCAGGTCGCCGACCTCGTCGACGTCGAACTCCTCGGTGGAATTGTCCGGAAGTAGGCGGAATTGCTCGCGATCGCGAGCACTGGTGTGACGCGCGACACCTTGACGATGAGACATACAGTGGTCCAGTGTCTCAAGTGATGGACTTCCCGGCCGGGGATCTGAGCCCCAAGGCGACGCAGATCCTCGACGCGGCGATCACGTGTATCGGCCGCGTCGGTCTCACCAAGACGACGCTCGACGACGTCGCGCGCGCCGCGGGTTGTGCGCGCGCCACCGTGTACCGCAGCTTCTCGAACAAGCAGCAGCTGCTCGTCGCGCTCGTCGCCCGGGAAGCGGGTGCGCTGCGGGCCGCCGTCGTCCGCGAGTCCGCGTCGTGCGCCACACTCGCCGACGCGATCACGGCCACGATCACGACGTCGGTCGAGTTCCTCGGTTCGCACCCGGCGCTCACGTTCGTGTGTGCGCACGAGCCCGACGTCCTCATCCCGTATCTCGCGTTCGAGCGCGAAGACGCCGTGCTGCGCACCGCCGCGGTGCTCGTCGCCCCCGCGTTCACGCGCTTCCTCGACGATGCCGAGGCCACCCGCCTCGGCGAGTGGATCGCGCGCATCACGCTGTCGTATCTCTTCAGTCCGTCCGAGAACTTCGACATCGGTGACGACGTACAAGTACGTGCGCTCGTCGACGACTTCGTCGTACCTGGTTTCGTCAAATCCGAAGGGGTGTCCCGATGACCACCAACAACGAGCTGATCGGCCGCGACGAGATCAACGATCTCGAGGCCATCCTCTCCGTCAGCAACACCGACGTCGACGCCGTCGACCACGCGGTCGCGGCCGGTTTCGACGCCGTGTTCACCTGGGACTACGAGCGCAGCCGGCCCGCGCTCGGCAAGCTCTACGAGAAGGCGAAGACCTCGCAGTGGAACGTCACGACCGACCTCGACTGGACCACTCCGGTCGACCAGGAGGCGTTGGCGCTCAACGAGATGAACCGTGAGGACGTGAAGTTCTTCGGCGACGGAATCGACCTCGCGGGCACGCCGTTCGCGAAGTGGACGGAGAAGGAGTGGGTCGAGCTCGCGATCGAGGGTCAGAACTGGACGCTCTCCCAGTTCCTCCACGGTGAGCAGGGCGCGCTGATCTGCACCGCGCGCATCGTCGAGACCGTGCCGTGGATCGACGCGAAGTACTACGCCGCGACCCAGGTGGTCGACGAGGCCCGTCACGTCGAGGTGTTCGCCCGGTACCTCGACGAGAAGCTCTCCGGTCACTACCCGATCAACGCACACCTCGAACTGCTGCTCGACGACATCCTCGCCGACAGCCGTTGGGACATGACCTACCTCGGCATGCAGATCATGGTCGAGGGTCTTGCGCTCGCGGCGTTCGGTTTCATGCACCAGATGACGACGGAGCCGCTCTTGAAGCAACTCCTCCGTTACGTGATGAGCGACGAGGCACGTCACGTTGCGTTCGGTGTGCTCTCGTTGCAGGAGTACTACGCCGAGCTCTCCGACGCGGAGATGAAGGACCGCCAGGAGTTCGCGTTCGAGGCCGCGGTACGCATGCGCGACCGGTTCCTGCAGCAGGAAGTCTGGGACCGCATGGGTGTGCCGGTGAAGGACGCGCTCGAGCTCGTCATGGCCGACGAGGGTCGGGTCGTCTTCCAGAACATCCTGTTCTCGAAGATCGTCCCGAACTGCAAGAAGCTCGGCCTGCTCGACCGCAACGACGGGTGGCTGCGTCAGCGCTTCACCGAGCTCGGCGTCATCCAGTTCGAGGACTGGGTCGACACCGGCGAGGAATACGCGCTGCTGGACGAGGTCGCCAAGGACCGCGCTGCCGCCGCCGGCGCGTAGCTCGCACACGCAATCGCGTCCGAACGGCGCAGGGCTGGGTCCGGGCCCCTGTAGCGTGAGCGGCTGATGTCTGTGCGGATCGTCTTCCTCGGTGGCCTCGGCGAAATCGGCCGGAACTGCTTCTGCCTCGAGGTCGACGGGCGCATTCTCGTCGTCGACTGCGGAATCATGTTCCCGGACGCCGACATGCCGGGCATCGATCTCGTCCTGCCCGACTTCACCTATCTGCGCGACAACGCCGATCGCGTCGAGGCCGTGATCCTCACGCACGCGCACGAGGACCACGCCGGCGGCCTGGCCTTCCTGCTGCGCGACATCTCGGTCCCGATCTACGGCTCGGCGCTTTCGCTCGCCCTCGCCCGCAACCGCATCGACGAAGCGGGGATGCTCGACCGCACCGAGCTCATCACCGTGGTCGACGGCGAACGCCGACGCATCGGGCCGATCGAGTGTCAGTTCATCCCGGTCACGCACTCGGTGCCGCACGGGTTCGCGGTCGCGTACTTCACGCCCGAAGGCACGATCGTCCACACCGGCGACTTCAAGCTCGACCTCACGCCCGTCGACGGGCGCCACACCGACCTCGCGCTCCTCGGTGAGCTCGCCCGCCGGGACGGCGGCATCCGGGTGCTGCTCTCGGACTCCACCAACGCGGAGCGGCCCGGGTTCACGCCGTCGGAAGCAACGGTCGGCGCGGCCATGCGTGCGCTGTTCCGTGAACACGACGACAAGCGGTTCATCATCGCGAGCTTTGCGTCGCATCTCCATCGGGTGGAACAGGTTGCGCAGGCCGCGATCGCGCACGGGCGCAAGGTCGCGTTCGTCGGTCGTTCGATGCTGCAGAACGTCTCGATGGCGCGCGAGCGCGGCTTCATCGACCTGCCCGACTACGCGGTCATCGACATCGAGGAGACCGCGCGCTACGCCGCGGGAGACGTCTGCATCATCTGCACCGGCTCGCAAGGTGAGCCGATGAGCGCACTGTCGTTGATGGCTGCGCACGAGCACAAGCACGTGAAGATCTCCGAGGACGACGTCGTGGTGATCAGCGCCCACGCGATCCCGGGGAACGAGTCGAACGTCTCGCGCGTGATCGATTCGCTCTACCGCGCCGGCGCGGAAGTCGTGCACGATCGCGCCGCGCCCGTCCACGTGTCGGGGCACGCGTCGCAAGAAGAGCTGAAGTTCATGCTGAGCCTCCTTTCTCCGGAATGGTTCGTCCCCGTCCACGGCGAGTACCGCCACCTCGTGCACCACGCGCAGCTCGCGCACGAAGTCGGTGTGCCCGACGACAACGTGATCGTCTGCGAGGACGGCGACGCGGTCACGATCACCGAAGCCGGCGCCGAGGTCGAGCGCCGGGCCGTGCCCGCCGGTTACATGTACGTCGACGGCATCGTCGGCGACGTCAGCCGCGGTGTGCTGCGCGACCGGCGCATGTTGTCGGAGGAAGGCGTCGTGGTCGTCATCGTCACCGTCGATTCGACGACGGGGGAGATCGTGACCGGCCCGGAGATCGTCACGCGCGGGTGGGTGTACGCGCCCGAAGCCGAGGACCTCCTCGAGGACGCCAAGCAAGTGGTGCGCGAGTCGATCGCCAACGCCGCCCGCGAAGGTGCAACCGACTTCGAGACGATCCGGCGCCATTGCCGCAAGTCCCTCGCCCGCTTCATCGACGAGCGCACGCGCCGCCGCCCCGCGGTGATCCCCGTCGTCATGGAAGTCTGAACGGATGAGTATCGGCATCGATCTCACCGGGCGACGCGCGCTCGTGACCGGCGGCGGCAACGGCGTCGGGACCGAGATCTGCGGCGCACTCGTGCGCGCGGGTGCGTTCGTCTGGGTCAACGACATCTACGAGGACCGCGCCGCCGCGGTCGCCGCCGACCTCGGGGGCGACCGGCACGCGAAGCCGGTGAAGGCCGACGTCACGAGCCCGCTCAAGATCACGCGCATGCGCGAGGCGACGGGCCCGGTCGACATCCTCGTGAACAACGCCGGCATCCCCACGTCGGGATTCGGCGATTTGAAGCTCTTCGTCGACACGCACCCCGAGGATTGGGAGGGCGCGATGCGCCTCAACCTCGGCGCGGTGCTGCACGTCACCCACGCCTACCTCGGCGCAATGGTCGACCAGGGGTGGGGGAGAGTCGTCACGATCGTCTCCGACGCGGGCCGCCGGGGCGAACGGTTCCAGGCGATCTACGGCGCGGCCAAGGCCGGCGCGATGGGGTTCATGCGCGGGGTCGCGGCCGAGGTCGGCGCGCACGGCGTCACCGCGAACTGCGTGGCGCTCGGCACCATGAAGACCGGCGTCACCGAAGAGGCCCTCACCCGGAATCCGGAGCTCGAAGCCAAGCTCGCCCGGCCGTACACCGTCCCCCGGCTCGGCCGGCCCGAGGACCCCGCGGTGCTGGTCGCGCTCCTCTGCAGCGAGGCCGGCGCCTGGATCACCGGGCAGGTGTACCCGGTCGACGGGGGCTACGCCGCCGCCCTCTAGGTGTACCCGGCCGGGATCCGAGGGATCTCCTCGAGATCCCCTTGTGGCCAGTGTTGCCGGTGTTAGCTTTGGGAAATGGCTTCGCGCCGTCAGTCCAAGTCTGCGCGCGCGAAGAAGCGCGCGAAGGCCCGCATCAAGACCCGCGCCGCCTGGCGGGACGATCTGGCCGAGCAACTCGCCGATCACCGCATCGACGCGCTCGCCATCGGTCTCGTCGTCTTCGGGGTCCTGAGCCTGCTCGCGATGTTCTCCGATCTCGTCGGCCCGATCGGGCGGGGGATCGACGCGGCGTCCGCCGAGCTCCTCGGCCGGGGCAAGGTGCTCATTCCGATCGCCACGCTGGCCGCGGCCGCCTCGATCATCGTGCAGCGCCGGAGTGAGGACGACGAGGAAGAAGTCGCCCGGCGCGGTCTGCGGTTCGGTCTCGGTCTCGTCCTCGTGTGCGGTGCGGTCGTCGGCGGTTTCCATCTGGCCCGCGGCAACACCGCCACCGGCGCGCTCGAACCGCTGAAGACCGCGGGCGGCGTGGTCGGGGCCGCGATCGGTGCACCGCTGCGCGCCGGACTCGGCAGCGCCGGCGCGGTCATCGTGCTGGTGGCGATCGGGCTGCTCGGGATCCTGCTCGTCGTGGGTACCGGTGTGCGCCAGATCGCGCAGTCGGTCGCGACCGGTTTCGGATTCGTCGCCCGGCACGCCTCGACGTTGCTGACCCTGCCCTCCGAGCGCGGTGAAGGCGCCGAGTCCACCCCGACGAACCCGGCGAGCGCGAACGAGCCGCAGTTCACGCGCGCCGTGCTCTACGACCAACTCGACGAACCCGTCCTCGATCTCGTCACCGAGGAAGAGCTCGAGGAGGACGAGGACGAGGACGAGGAGTACGAGTACGAAGAGGTCGACGAGGACGAGGAATACGAAGAAGAAGAGGGCGAAGAGGAGTACGAAGAGGAAGAAGAAGACGAGGACGGCGAGTACGCGGAGGAAGACCTCGAGGAGTACGACGAGGACGAGGAATACGAAGAGGAAGAAGAAGGCGAGGACGGCGAAGAGGAGTACGAGGAAGAAGAAGGAGACGAAGAGGCGCAGATCCGCCCCGTCCCGAAGGTCAACTGGAAGCTGCCCGCGAACAACCTCCTCAAGAAGTCGGAGAAGCGCGAGATCGACACGCGCATGGTCAAGCAGGGCGGCGACGTGCTCGAAGCGACGATGCGCGAGTTCGGCGTCGACGCGCGCCTGATCGACGCGACCGTCGGGCCCACCGTCACGCGCTACGAGCTCGAGCTCGCGGCCGGCGTCAAAGTGAGCAAGGTCACCAGCCTCTCGAAAGAGATCGCCTACGCAATGGCGAGCCACGACGTGCGCATCCTCGCCCCGATCCCGGGCCGCAGTGCGATCGGCGTCGAAGTGCCGAACAAGATGCGCCCGATCGTGACGCTCGGCGACATCCTCAGCAGTCCCGAGGCGAAGAAGGCGAAGCACCCGCTCGAAGTGAGCATGGGCCGCGACATCGCCGGGCGCGCGGTGTTCGCCAACCTCGCCACCTTCCCGCACGTCCTCATCGCCGGTCAGACCGGTGCCGGAAAGTCGAGCTGTATCAACACGATCGTCACGTCGATCCTGATGCGCACGACGCCCGACGAGGTGCGCATGATCCTCGTCGACCCCAAGCGGGTCGAGATGGGTCAGTACAACAACGTGCCGCACCTCCTCACCGAGGTCGTGACGAACCCGAAGAAGGCCGCCAACGCGCTCGACTGGGCCGTGCGCGAGATGGAGATGCGCTACGACCTCCTCGCCGACATCGGCGTGCGCGACATCACCGGCTACAACGCGATGTACGACAAGGGCGACATCCCGACCGCGGACGATCCCGACCCCGACACGGGCAAGGCCTACGAGCGGCTTCCGTTCATCGTCGTGGTCGTCGACGAGCTCGCCGACCTCATGATGGTCGCGGCCCGCGACGTGGAGACGAGCATCTGCCGGCTCGCGCAGATGGCGCGGGCCGTCGGCATCCACCTCGTGATCGCGACCCAGCGCCCGTCGGTCGACGTCATCACCGGCGTGATCAAGGCCAACATCCCGAGCCGCATCGCGTTCAGCGTGAGCACGCTCGCCGACTCCCGGGTCATCCTCGACCAGGGTGGTGCGGAGAAGCTCATCGGCAAGGGCGACATGTTGTTGCTCAACGCGTCGTCGAGCCGCGCCGACCGTATCCAGGGCGCCTGGGTCGACGAGGACTGTGTGCGCAAGGTCGTCGCGCACTGGAAGCGCCAGGTCGTGGCGCCGCAGTACGTCGAGGGGATCCAGGGGACCGAAGGCGCCGCGGGTCAGCGCCGCTCCGACTCCGACGAGACCGACGACCTGCTCGGCGAGGCGATGGAGCTCGTCGTGACGAGCGGCCTCGGCTCCACGAGCATGCTGCAACGCAAGCTGCGCGTCGGGTTCGCCCGCGCCGGCCGGCTCATGGATCTGTTGGAGCGCCGGGGCGTGGTCGGTCCGTCCGAAGGTTCGAAGGCCCGCTCGGTGCTCATGAGCGTGGAAGAGCTCGAGGAGCTCAAAGAACGGAGCTGAGGGCCCGACGGAAATAGCTGAGGGCGACGCGTCGTTGCGCCGCCCTCAGCCGGTATTCGGTTGCTCTTGCTCTGTGCTCGTGCGCTTACGCGGCGCGGACCCGCGGCGTGTGCTCGCCGAGCGTCTCGTCGGCTGCGGCACGGTCGTGCGTCAGGTACGCGAACAGTGCTCGCCACGGCACGGTCATGCCGGCCACGACGAAGCCCGTGACCCAGACACCGACGGTGTCGTTGCGGATCCCGATGCCGAAGCCGCGGAAGAGCGAGTAGTCGAGCAGCACGGTGACGCCGACGCCGATGACGAATGTCGCCAGCGAGCGCATCTTGCCCAGCTGCGGGATCGCATCCGACAAGAAGTCGACGAGCTTCAAAGTTCCGAGTGCGAGCAACGCGACGATCGCGAAGTCGTACATCTGCCACCTCCTGGTGGTCGCCGGCCGGCCCCACGCCGTCCGTCGGTGTTTCTGACCCCGGCTTCGGAGAATGGTTACGTCTCGGCGCATTCATTCACCCGTGAGTACCTCTATTCGCCATTGAAGGGTGAATGAATCGGGCCTCTGTGACACATTGAGGGCCTTCGGGGGTCTCACTGGACAGTGAGCGCAATGTCGGACGCGGCGGCGAAAACGGGCGAACGGTTCTCGCCGGCACCGGCACGCCGTCGATCGTCGTCATCGACGCGCCGGAGACGTTCCCGTTCCGCTGATCAGAGCTTGCCGTCGGCCTCGAGGTCGTCGAGGCGGCTGCGGAGCTCGTCGAGGAGGCCCGCGATCGCGGAGAGGTGTTCGTCGATGCGGGCGACGTAGGCGTGGGGCGAGTCGTCGCTGACCTCGTCGTCGACGTCGATCTCGTTCACGACCGCAGCCGCGAACTCGGCCTGGTCCTCGGGGACCAACAGCACGCCGCGCCGATCGTCGGCGACGCCGGTCCACTCGATCATCACCGGCACGCTCGCCGTCTCCAGCCGGCGCCGGAGCACCTGGGCCTGGACCTTCGGCCATTCGCCGATCTCGATCAGGCCGTCGCCGTCGTCATCACCGTCCTCGTCGGCGTTTCCGGTGAGGTGGGTCGGCTCGTCCGGTACCAGGGCGACGCGGCATTCGGCGCAGCGACTGGTCCCGATTCGATACTCGGCTCCACATGACGGGCACCACAGGCTCGGTTCGTCCACGGGCGGCGAGTGTACGGGGGTCCGTCGGTACGATGACGGGAATGCCCACCGAGCGAACGACAGGGAAGCGCTTCCACGTCGAGACGCTGGGGTGCCCCAAGAACGCAGTCGACTCCGACAAGGTCGTCGCCTCGCTCCTCGCCGACGGCCTGACGCCCGCCGTCTCGGCCGACGACGCCGACCTCGTCGTGGTGAACACGTGCGCCTTCATCGAGGCCGCCCGCCAGGAATCGATCGATGTGGCGCTCGCCCTCTCCGACGGCCGCAAGCCCGGGGCCCGGCTCGTGGTGACGGGCTGTATGGCGGAGCGGTACGGCGAGGAGCTCGCGGCCGCGCTGCCCGAGGCCGACGCGGTGGTCGGGTTCGCGGGTGAAGGGTCGCTCGTCGACGTGGTGATGCGCGGGCGCAAGCCGGCCGGTGTCCGCGACCTGCTCGAGCTGCCGCGCCCCGCGCCGAGCGCGCCGTGGGCCTACGTGAAGGTGGCCGAGGGTTGCGATCGTGCGTGCGCGTTCTGCGCGATCCCGTCGTTCCGGGGCAAGCAGCGGTCGCGTGCGCCGGAGGCGATCGTCGCCGAGGTGCGAGGTCTGGTCGAACAAGGTGTCGCGGAGATCGTGCTCGTCGCGCAGGACCTCGCCTGGTACGGACGCGACGCCGGCGAACCCGGTTCGCTCGCCCCGTTGTTGCGCCGGCTCGATCCGCTGCGCGCACTGGGGCTCGCGCGGGTTCGTCTGCTCTACCTCTATCCGTCCGAGGTCAAGGATCCGCTCGTCTCGACCATGCTGGAGCTGGAGTCGGTCGTTCCCTACTTCGACCTCTCGCTGCAACACGCCGCGCCCGGTTTGTTGCGCAGCATGAAGCGGTGGGGAAGTGGTGAGCGCTTCACCGAGATCATCGGCGGCATCCGGGCCGCCGAGCCCGAAGCCGCGTTTCGTTCCTCGTTCATCGTCGGCTTCCCGGGCGAGACGGAATCCGATCACGAGGCCCTGCTCGGTTTCCTCGACGACGCGCGGCTCGACTGGGCCGGTTTCTTCTCGTTCTCCCGCGAGGACGGCACCGCGGCCGCGAACATGACCGGTGCGGTCGCCGAGTCGCTCGTTTACGAGCGGTTGCGCGAGTGTTCCGAGGTGCAGGAGCCGATCACCGCCGCGTCACGAACCGCACTCGTCGGCCGGGAGATCGACGTGTTGGTGGACGGCGTCGACGACGACGACGTCATCGTGGGGCGCACGCACCGCGAGGCGCCCGAGATCGACGGGGTGGTGCGCCTCGTCGGGACCGGCGACCTGTTCGCGCGTCCCGGTGCGATCGTGCGCGCGACCGTGAGTGGCGTCGAAGGTCCCGACCTCGACGCGAAGGTGACGTCGTGACGGCCGCGGCCGTGCCGCCGCCGCGCCGGGCGACGAAGCGGTTCGGCCAGAACGCGTTGGCCACGCCCGCGAACTTCCTCACGTTGAGCCGGATCGCGGTCGCGATCCCCACCCTGGCCCTGATCCGCAGCCGCGGCTCGGAGTGGCTCACGGTCGGTCTCTGGTTCGCGATCACGGCGAGCGACAGTCTCGACGGTTGGTTGGCGCGGCGCGACGGCGCGACGCGTTCGGGTGCGTTCCTCGACCCGGTTGCCGACAAGCTCATCGTCCTCGGCGGCTTCGCGGTGCTCGCGGACCGCGGCGTGTTCCCGTGGTGGGCGGTGATGCTCGTCGTCGTGCGCGAGTTGGGCATCAGCGCGTACCGCTCGGTTGCGGGCCGGCGCGGAGTGGTGTTGCCGGCGCAGAAGCTCGGCAAGTACAAGGCGTTCACGCAGTACTGCGCGGTCGGCTTCGTCCTGCTGCCGTGGACCGCCGACTACGTCGGCTTCCAGCAACTCGTGTTCGCGGTCTCCGTGGTGCTCACGCTCGTGTCCGGGCTCGAGATCGTCCGCCGCGGCTACATCGATTGGCAGCGCTCGGAGCTGTAGGTGATGCCGTGAGCGCAGCGAACTGGCCGGAGTCCTGAGCGCCGGCGAGGCGGGTATCCCGCCGAGTAGCGAAGGCGACAAAGAGAGGTTTACGAGATGCGGTGTGAGGTTCTCGCGATCGGGACCGAGCTGTTGCTCGGGCAGATCGTCGACACGAACAGTGCGTGGATCGGCGAACAGCTCGCGGCGTCCGGGATCGACTCCTACGAGCACCGCGCCATCGGCGACAACCAGACGCGGATCGTCGACGCGTTGCGCGACCTGTTCTCGCGTTCCGACGCGGTGCTCGTGTGTGGCGGCCTCGGACCGACGCAGGACGATCTGACCCGAGACGCGATCGCCGAGCTCATGGGCGTCCCGCTCGTGCGGCACGACGATCTCGCGGAGACGATCGCCCAGATGTTCCGGGCGCGGGTGCGCGACATGCCGCAGAACAATCTTCGTCAGGCCGACGTCCCCGAGGGCGGTGCCGCGATCCCGAACCCGATCGGCACCGCGCCGGGTCTGTTGTGCGAGCTGAGCGACGGGAAGGTCGTCTACGCCGTTCCCGGTGTGCCCTACGAGATGAAGCAGATGGTGACCGATCACGTCATCCCCGATCTGCTGCGCCGGTCGGGCGAAGCGGCCGCGATCGTCTCGACGTCGTTGAAGACGTGGGGCACGTCGGAGTCGGGTCTCGCGGAGATGGTCGCGCACCGGCTCGACGCGCTCGACGCGCAGGGCGGCAACCCCACGATCGCGTTTCTCGCGCGGGGCATCGAAGGTCTCGTGGTGCGCGTCACCGCCAAGGCGGCGACCGAGGCCGAGGCCCGGGCCCTGGTCGACATCGAGGAGAAGGAGCTGCGACTCATCCTCGGCGACCTGGTGTTCGGCGTCGACGACGAGACGATGGAGTCCGCGGTGCTCGAACGGCTCCGCGGTCGGGGCTGGACGCTCGGGGTCGCGGAGTCGCTCACGGGCGGCCTGGTCGGTGCGCGCATCGTCAACGTCGAAGGCGCGAGCGACACGTTCCGAGGGACGATCGCGTCCTACGCGACCGACGTGAAGCGCTCGCTGCTCGGCGTGACCGCGGAGTCGGTCGTGAGTGAGCAATCGGCGCGGGAGATGGCCGAAGCCGCGCAACGCGTGCTCGGCGCCGACGTCGGGATCGCGGCGACGGGCGTCGCCGGACCCACCGAGCAGGACGGTGTGGCGGTGGGCACGGTGTTCTTCGGTATCGCGATCCCGGGGCTGCCGACCGAGGTCGTGAGCACACGTCTTCCCGGTGATCGGGAGCGGTTGCGCCAGTTCTCGACGATCTCGCTGCTCAACTTGTTGCGCCAGCGACTCGACGTGCTGGACCGGCGCTGATGGAGATCCAGGTCAACATCGACTGCGCCGACGCGGATGCTCTGCGCGCGTTCTACTGCGAGGCGATCGGGTACGAGCCGCACGGTGAGCTGGGGAACTACCGCTCGTCCGTTCCGCGCGAACGCGGTGCCGGCCCGAAGATCGTGTTCCAGCAGGTCCCGGAGACGAAGGTCGCCAAGAACCGTGTGCACCTCGACCTGATCGTCGACGACATCGAGGCCGAGGCGGCGCGTTGGATCGCGCTCGGCGCGACGCGCGTGAGCGATCAGGCGGTGTGCGAGGGCGGCGGGTGTTGGATCGTGATGCTCGATCCCGAAGGCAACGAGGTCTGTCTCTGCGACAGCTAGGCCGGTGACGCGGGCGTTCGTCGCGGTCACGTTGCCCGACGAAGTGCTCGACGCGGTCGCAGATCGCGTTGGGTCGTTGCCGATCCCTTCCGGTGGGCGGATCTCGACGCGCGAGCAGTGGCACATCACCGTGCAGTTCCTCGGGGACGACGCCGACCTGGACGCGGTCGCGGACGCGTTTGCGAGTCAACCGCTCGACCTCGGCGCCGGCGACCTGCAACTCGGCGGCGCCGTCGTGTTCGGGAACGCGCGGCGGGCGCGCATCCTCGCGTTCGGCTTGTGCTCGGGTACGGAGTGGATGCGCGCGTTGTCGGAGCAGGTCGGGGCGCGGCTCGCGCCGCTGGGGTACGCGCGCGCGGCGGGCGAGGAATTCCGTCCGCACCTCACGCTCGCCCGGTTCCGCGTCCCGGCCGATCTGCGTCCGCTGCGCACCCTGATCGGGCCGGAACCGGTCGCCACGCCGTGGACGGTCGGGGAGGTCGTTGCCTTCGAGAGCATCCTCGGCGCCGGCGGTGCGCGCCACGTTCCCCGCGCCCGGATCCCGGTGGGTGGGGATCCTTGAATCGAACGCCTGTTCGATCTAGGGTACTGACACGCATGTGATTCACCCGTGGTGAAGTTCTCCGTAGCTGTCACACCCCCTCTTTAGGGTCATCAGCACGACGCTTCCCAACAACCGAATGGAGCTAGGCGTGGTGGCAGACAGGGGTTCACAGGTGGATCGAGCGAAAGCGCTCGACATGGCGTTGGGCCAGATCGACAAGCAGTTCGGTAAGGGTTCGATCATGAAGCTCGGGGAGCGGGGACACGTGGGGATCGAAGCGATCCCCACCGGTGCGCTCGCGCTCGACCTCGCGCTCGGGATCGGCGGCTTGCCCCGGGGGAGGATCGTCGAGATCTTCGGCCCGGAATCGTCCGGTAAGTCGACGCTCGCGACCCACGTCGTCGCCGAGGCACAACGCAACGGCGGCGTGTGTGCGTACATCGACGCCGAGCACGCGATGGACCCGGTGTACGCGGCGGCCATCGGTGTCAACGTCGACGAGTTGCTGATCAGCCAACCGGACACGGGGGAGCAGGCGCTCGAGATCGCCGACATGCTCATCCGCTCGGGCGCGCTCGACGTGCTCGTGATCGACTCGGTGGCGGCACTCGTGCCCCGCGCCGAGATCGAAGGCGAGATGGGCGATTCCCACATGGGGTTGCAGGCCCGCCTCATGAGTCAGGCGTTGCGCAAGCTCACCGGAAACCTCAACAAGTCCCGCACCATCGCGGTCTTCATCAACCAGTTGCGAGAGAAGATCGGGGTGATGTTCGGTTCGCCGGAGACCACCCCGGGCGGCCGGGCGCTCAAGTTCTACTCGTCGGTGCGGCTCGACATCCGCCGGATCGAATCGATCAAGGACGGTCCGGAGGTCGTCGGCAACCGGGTCCGGGTGAAGGTCGTCAAGAACAAGACGGCGCCGCCGTTCAAGCAGGCGGAGTTCGACATCATGTACGGCCAGGGCATCAGCCGAGAGGGCTCGGTGCTCGACGTCGGCGTCGAGATGGGGATCATCAAGAAGTCCGGTGCGTGGTTCACGTACGAGGGCGAGCAGCTTGGTCAGGGTCGGGAGAACGTGAAGAAGTTCTTGACCGAGAACGTCGACCTCATGGTCGAGATCAGCGAGAAGATCAAGGACGCTTCGGGTCTCAACGACGAAGTCGATCTCACGGATGAGGACGAGGCGGCGGGCGTCGACCAGGACGTCGACGCCTGAACACCTGCGGCCGCTTGGAGACCGGGGGTGTCGGCTGACACAGGCCAGTCCCCGGTCGGCGGCCGGGGGGTGACCCGTAGACTGTTCGGGTCATGACACGGCGATTCCTGGTCCGCACCTACGGGTGCCAGATGAACGAGCACGACTCCGAGCGGATCGCCGGTGTGCTCGCGGCCGACGGCATGGAGCCGACGGACGACCTCGATCAGGCTGACGTCGTCGTCTTCAACACGTGCTGCATCCGGGAGAACGCCGACAACAAGTTCTACGCGCACCTCGGCGACATGAAGGCGCTCAAGGCGGCCCGTCCCGATCTGCAGATCGCGGTCGGGGGCTGTCTCGCCCAAAAGGACCGCGACGGCGTGCAGGAGCGGGCGCCGTTCGTCGACGTGGTGTTCGGGACGCACAACCTCGCCCACGCACCCGCCCTGCTGCGCGAGGCGCAGGCCAGCGGTCCGCTCATCGAGATCCTCGACGAGCACGAGGCCTACCCGTCGGCGTTGCCGGCCCGCCGGGATGTGGACCACGCGGCCTGGGTGACGATCCAGATCGGCTGCGACAACACGTGCGCGTTCTGCATCGTGCCGTCGGTGCGCGGCAAAGAGGTTTCCCGGCGGACGGGCGACATCGTTGCCGAGGTCGTCGAGTTGGCCCGCGACGGTGTGGTCGAGATCACCCTGCTCGGCCAGAACGTCAACTCGTACGGGCGCGATCTCGGCGCGGGGCAGTTCCGGCCACAGTTCGCCGATCTCCTCCGCACGCTCGACGGGGTCGACGGGATCGAGCGCATCCGCTTCACCTCGCCCCATCCGAAAGACCTGCGCCCCGAGACGATCGCGGCGATGGCCGAGTGCGCGGCGGTGTGCGAGCACCTGCACCTACCCCTGCAGTCGGGGAGCGACGACACGCTGGCGCGCATGCACCGGGGCTACACGGCCGAGCGTTACCTCGAGCGGTTGCACGCGGCGCGGGCGGCAGTCTCGGACCTCGCCGTGACCACCGACATCATCGTCGGGTTCCCGGGCGAGACCGAGGCCGACTTCGTGCGCACACTCGAAGTCGCGGCCGAGGCCGACTACGACGCCGCGTACACGTTCGTGTTCTCGCCCCGCCCGGGCACCGAGGCCGCGGCGATGACGGATCTGTTCGTTGCCCCCGAGGTGGTGCAGGAACGCATGCAGCGACTGGTCGATGTCGTGGAGGCCTCCGCGCTGCGGCGGCACGAGGCGCGCATCGGCCGGACCGAAGAACTGCTGGTCGAAGGGCCTTCGAAGAAGGATCCGGCGATCTGGTCGGGCCGCACCCGTCAGAACAAACTCGCTCACTTCGCACCCGATGACGAAACCCGGGCGGGCGCGCTGGTCGAAGTGCGCATCACGAGTGCGGCACCCCACTTCCTGCGCGGTGAGCTGACGGCGCAGATCAAACCCGCGCCGCGGCGGCGCGTGCGCATCCCGGTCGCGGTGGTGTGACCCGCCACCTCGCGATCGTCGGTCCGACCGCGACCGGGAAATCCGCGGTCGCCCTCGCAGTCGCCCGCGAGCTGGGCGACGTCGAGATCGTGTCGCTCGACTCGATGCAGGTGTACCGGGGCATGGACATCGGGACGGCCAAGCCCTCGGGCGCGGACCGCGCCGCGGTGCCGCACCATCTCGTCGACGTCGCGGATCCCTCCGAGGAATGGTCGGTGCGCGAGACGCAGACCGCGGCGCGCGCCGCGATCGCCGACATCGAGGCGCGGGGCCGGCGCGCGCTGCTGGTCGGTGGCACCGGGCTGTACGTGCGGGCGGTCGTCGACGGGCTGAGCGTTCCGCCCCGCGATGTCGGCGTGCGTGCTGCGCTCGAGCGCGAGACGGCAACGGCCGCAGGCCTTTCGCGCTTGTACGACCGGCTCACGGTGGTGGATCCGCTGGCCGCGTCGCGCATCGAGCCGGGGAATGCGCGGCGCATCGTGCGCGCGCTCGAAGTGTTGGAGAGCACGGGCCGGAAGTTCTCGTCGTTCGGGTCGGGTCTCGGCGAATACGGACCCCCTGCGTTCGACGTGGCCCTCGTCGGGGTGTGGCTCCCGCGCGCGGAGCTCGGCCGCCGCATCACGGCCCGATTCGCCGCGATGCAGACCGAGGGCCTCGAGGCCGAGGTCCGCGCCCTTGCCCACGCGCACCGTCTCGACGATTCTTCCGAAGAATCGCCGCGACGGGGTGGGGGGCTGTCGCGCACCGCGGCGCAGGCGATCGGCTACAAGGAGCTCCTCGCCCAGTTCGCGGGCGAGATCCCGACGCTCGCCGACGCCTTCGACCTCGCCATTCGCCGCACCCGTCAATTCGCCCGGCGCCAGCGGGTCTGGTTCCGCCGCGACCCCCGCATCCGCTGGGTCGGCACCGCCCGAAATCCGAACGACCTCGCGCCGGTTGTCATGGCACTCTGGGAGCCAGAGGTCGCGACCGTCGCGCCGAACCGCCTATGACCCGCCTCCATCTCGCCAAACTGCACGCCACGGGCAACGACTTCCTCGTCCGGCTCGCGCTCGACGGCGACACCGCGCCGCTCTCGCCTGCGGCCGTCGCCCACCTCTGTGACCGCCATCGGGGCATCGGCGCCGACGGTCTCATCACCATCGGCCCCGCCGACGCCGCCGGCGGCGCGCACTGCACCATGACCCTGCAGAACGCCGACGGCGGCGACGCGGAGATGAGCGGCAACGGCATTCGCTGTCTCGCCTGGGTCGCGGCCCGCGCCGGCCTCGGCGCCGAGCACGAGCTCACCGTCGACACCGCCGCCGGGCGCCGCGTCATCTCCCTCACCCGCGACGCGACCGGCAACGTCATCGCCGCGGACGTCGACATGGGCGCGGTCACCCTCGGCGACGAAGACCTCGAGATCACCATCGACGGTGTCGAGTACTGGGGCGACGTCGCCAACGTCGGCAATCCCCACCTCGTCTGCTTCGTGATCGACCCCGCGCTCGTTCCCGTCACCACGCACGGTCCGCGCATCGAGCTCGACGCCCGGTTCCCGCAGCGCACGAATGTCGAGTTCGTACGCGTGCACCCGCCCGATCTCATCGACATGCGGGTTTGGGAGCGGGGCGTCGGCGAAACGTTGTCGTGCGGCACCGGCGCGTGCGCGGTCGCGGCCGTCGCCCATCATCGTGGCGTCGTCGACGACCGGGTGCGGGTGCACGTCCCGGGCGGCGAGCTCGACGTCCGCCTCGGCGCGACCGTCCGGCTCGGCGGACCCGTGGTGCACGTGTTCGATGTCGACATCGATCTCGACCTCGCGACCCCCGATCACCCGGTGCAGCAGACCTCGTGACCGACTCGTCCCGCGCGGATCAGAGTCGCCAACGGCGGCGCCTGACCGCGACCGAGGTCGATCTCGGGGTCGTGCGCCAGCGCGCGTTGCTGATCGGCACGACGTACGGCACCGCGACGGTCGAAGAAGCGGAGGCGTCGCTCGAAGAGCTCGCGCTGCTCGCCGACACTGCGGGCGCCGATCCCGTCCACGCCGAGCTCCAGCGCCGGCGCACGCCCGACCCCGCGACCTACATCGGCAAGGGCAAAGCCGAAGAGTTGAAGGCCGTCGCGCAGGGCCTCGACATCGACGTCGTGATCTTCGACGACGAGCTCACGCCGGCACAGCAACGCAACCTCGAAAAGCTGTTCGCGGTCGACGTCGTCGATCGCGTCGCGCTGATCCTCGACATCTTCGCCCAGCACGCGACCAGCCAGGAAGGCGCGGTGCAGGTCGAGCTCGCGCAGCTCCGTTACCGGCTCCCGCGCCTGCGCGGCCGCGGCCTCCAGCTGAGTCAGCAGGGTGCGGGCATAGGCACCCGCGGTCCGGGTGAGACGCAACTCGAGGTCGACCGCCGGCGCTTGCTGCGCCGCATGCAGAAGCTCGAGCGCGATCTCGTCGGCCTCGCCGCCACCCGCGCCACGCAGCGCAAGGCCCGCAAGCGCCGCGACGTACCGCATGTCGCGCTCGTCGGCTATACCAACGCGGGCAAGTCGACGCTGCTCAACCGGCTCACCCACGCCGGCGTCCTGGTGCAGAACCAGCTGTTCTCCACGCTCGACCCCACCGTGCGGCGCTTGCACCTTCCCGGCGGAGAGACCGTGCTCGTGTCCGACACGGTCGGTTTCGTGCGGCGCCTGCCGCACCAGCTCGTCGAGGCGTTCCGCTCGACCCTCGAGGAGGTCGTCGACGCCGACCTGCTCGTACACATGGTCGACGCGAGTGCGGCCGATGTCGAAGCGCTCATCGTCGCGGTCGACACGGTGCTGCACGAGATCGATGCCGACGACGTGCCGCGCCTGCTCGTGTGGAACAAGGCGGACCTCGCCGACGAGGACGAGCTCAAGATCTTGCTCAACGCGTACCCGGGGTCGGTTGCGATCTCGGCCGCCCTCGGTACGGGGATGCCCGACCTGCTGGCGACGATCGGCGATCGACTTCGTGCGCTCGCCCGCATCAGTCGAATTCGTCGTGCCGTACGAGCGCGGTGACGTGCTGGCCGCGCTGCACCGCGCCGGCGAAGTGCTCGTCGAAGTGCACGGCGACGATTCCACCCGCGTACGCGCCCGGCTCACCGAAGCGGCGGCCGGTCGCTTCTCCGAGTACGCGAGCACGCCCGATTAGTCTCGGTGCAGATGGCGGCCACCGGCGGATTCGTCCCGCCCCCGTACCCCTACGAACGGCTCGACGCGCTCCAGCGCCTCGCCGATTCGCTCCCGGGCGGTGTCGTCGACTGCTCCATCGGTACGCCGTGTGACCCCGTGCCCGAGGTCGCGACCCGCGCCGCGATCGACGCACTGGCCTCGTCGAACGGCTATCCACCGTCGGCCGGCTCCGCCGCGCTGCGCGAGGCCGCCGCGGGGTGGATCCGCCGTCGCTTTGGCGTCTCGGTCGAGAGCGCGCACGTGGGCGCATGCGTCGGCACCAAGGAACTCGTCGCGTCGTTGCCCCACCTCCTGCACCTGCGCGTTCCGGCGCGTGACACCGTGCTCTATCCCGCGATCTCGTACCCCAGCTACGAGATGGGTGCCGTGCTCGCGGGCTGTCGGGCCGTCCCGGTGCCGCTCGACGCGCAGTGGCACCTCGACATCGACGCGATCAGCGACGCCGACGCCGCCCGGGCGCTCGTGCTCTGGATCAACGAACCCGGCAACCCGTCGGCATCCACCGCCGACGACGCGTACTTCGCGCGCGTGGTGGCGTGGGCGCGCGACCGGGGGATCATCGTCGCGAGCGACGAGTGCTACGCCGAGTTCGCACCTCACCCCGCGACCGTCCTTTCGTCGGGACTCGACGGCGTGCTCGCGATGCACAGCGTCTCCAAGCGGTCGAACCTCGCCGGGATGCGCGTCGGTTTCTACGCCGGGGATCCCGATCTCGTCACCTATCTCGTCGAGACCCGCAAACATGCGGGCCTCATGGCGCCGACGATGGTGCAGGCCGCCGCCGCCGCGGCGCTCGGCGACGACGCCCATGTCGACGTGCAGCGCAATCGCTACATCGAACGTCGCGACCTCATGCGCGCCGCGCTCGAACCCCACGGCCTCGTCCACGACGGCGGTGACGCCGCGTTCTACCTCTGGCTGCGCACCGCCGACGGCGCCGACGACGGTTGGGAGATCGCGGCGCGGCTCGCGCACGAGGCGGGCCTGCTGGTCTCGCCGGGCGACCTGTACGGCGCGCTCGGCGCCGATCACGTGCGGATCGCGCTCGTGCAGCCGCGCGACCGGTTGGAACTCGCGCTCGATCGCCTCGGGCACGCCGCCAGTGTCAAACCCGACTGAGGAGCGCAGTGGAGAACGCGAAGCAGGTCACGCAGTTGTTCGAAGCCGGTGACGACTGGCGCGAGGTCATGCCGCTGCCCGAGGCGCGGGAGTTGGTCGCTTCGGTGATCGGGATGCTCGACCGCGGCGAGATCCGGGTCGCCGAGGTGATCGACGGCAAGGTCACCGTGAACGAGGCGGCCAAGCACGCGATCCTCATGTGGTTCCGCGTGAACGAGATGCACGAGATCGAAGCCGGTCCGTTCGAATTCGTCGACAAGCTGCCGCTGAAGCACGGCTACGAAGCGGCCGGGGTGCGCGTGGTCCCGGGGGCGTCGGCGCGCTTCGGCGCATTCCTGGCGCGCGGCGTCGTGATGATGCCGAGCTACGTCAACATCGGCGCGCACGTCGACAGTGGCACGATGGTCGACACCTGGGCGACGGTCGGATCCTGCGCGCAGATCGGCAAGGACGTGCACCTCTCCGGCGGTGTCGGCATCGGGGGAGTGCTCGAACCGCCCCAAGCGGTGCCGGTGGTGGTCGAGGACGACTGCTTCATCGGGTCGCGCTGCATGATCGTCGACGGCGCGTGGGTGAAGTCGGGCGCGAAACTCGGTGCGGGCCTCGTCGTCACGTCGACCACGCACGTGATCGAGGCGGAAACGGGAACGGAGCTGCCCCGGGGCATCATCCCCGAGCGCGCCGTCGTCATCTCCGGGACGCGGCTGAAGGAGTTCGAAGGCGGCATGTTCGGCCTGCCGTGCGCGCTCGTCCTGCGCTACCTCCCCGAAGGCGCGGTCCACGACAAGCTGCAACTCAACGCGATCCTGAGAGAGCACGGCATCGTTTCGTGACCGTCGATCTTCTCGGTCTGACCGAACAGCTCTGCGCGATCCCGTCGGTGAGCGGCGCCGAGGCCGCGCTCGCCGATCTGGTCGAGGCGCGTCTGCGCGCGAGCCCGGGGCGCCTGCGGGTCGAGCGCATCGGTCACAACGTCGTGGCCCGCACCGAGCTGGGTCGGGCGCAGCGGATCGTGCTCGGCGGTCACCTCGACACGGTTCCCGCGAACGGCAACGAGAAGCCGCGCCGCGACGGCGACGTGCTGCACGGGCTCGGCACCACCGACATGAAGGGCGGCCTGGCGGTGTTGCTCGCCCTCGCCGACGGCCTGGGCAACGAGCGCGCCCGCTTCGACGTGACCCTCGTCCTGTACGAGGGCGAAGAGGTGGCCGACGAGCACAACGGGCTCCGGCGGCTGTTCGAGGCGTCACCCGAGCTCGTACACGGCGATCTCGCGATCCTGCTCGAACCGACCGGCGGCTGGATCGAGGCCGGGTGCCAGGGAACGATCCACGTCCGTGCGGTCTTCGACGGTGCCCGTGCGCATTCGGCCCGGCCGTGGATGGGCCGCAATGCCATCCACCTCGCGGCGCCGTTGCTCGACTTCTGCGCGAACTTCGAAGCCGCAACCGTCGACGTCGATTCGCTCGAATACCGCGAGGCGTTGCAGGTGGTGCGCATCGAGGGCGGGATCGCGAACAATGTGGTGCCCGACCGCTGCGAAGTGGTCGTCAACCGGCGCTACGCGCCGTCGCGAACGCTGGCGGAAGCCGTCGACGAGGTCGTGACGTACTGCTCCGATGCCGGCGCCGATCGTGTCGAGGTACTGAACGCGTCGATGGCCGCGCCGCCCAACCTCATGAACCCGCTCATCGCCGAGCTGACCGGGGTGTTCGACCTCCCGGTGCGGCCCAAGCTGGGCTGGACCGACGTCGCGCGCTTCGCCGCGCACGGGATTGCGGCCTGCAACTTCGGTCCGGGTGATCCGGAGCTCGCGCACACCGCCGGCGAGCAGGTCGACGGCGCCACCCTCGATGCGTGCCTCGCGGTGCTGGAGCTGTTCGTCGGGATCCGTCAGAAGCGTTAGAGCCGGCGCATCAAGGTGACCAACTTGCCGTAGATCTGCACGTCGGTCGGGTCGTACACGAGGTCGTCCATCGTTTCGTTCGACGGCCGCAGGATGATCTTGTTGCGCTTGCGGATGAAGGTCTTCACCGTCGCTTCTTCGCCGGGTATGCCGGCCACGACGACGTCGCCGTTGTCGGCGTCGCGCTGCGAACGAGCGACCACGTAGTCGCCGTCGAAGATGCCGGCGTCGATCATCGACTCACCGCGCACCCGCAACATGAACAGATCGCCCTCACCGCAGAGGTCGGTGGGAACGGGGATGACCTCTTCGACATTCTCGGCCGCGAGCACGCCGGTGCCGGCGGCGACGTCGCCGAGGAGCGGCACGTTGCGCACCGGCCGGCGGTCGATGACGGTGCCCGTGGACGGCTCGAGCGCGACCTCGATGGCGCGCGGCTTGCTCGGGTCTCGCCGCAGGTAGCCCTTGTCCTGCAGGGCGGCCAGATGGGCGTGGACCGTCGAGGGTGACGACAGGCCGACCGCCTCGCCGATCTCCCGCACGCTCGGCGGATAGCCCTGCTCGCGCGTCTCGCGCGTCGATGAACTCGAGGACCTGGCGTTGGCGGGCGGTGAGCCGCGCGGGACCGTCGGTGGCGGGTGCAGCGGTGCTCGTTCGGGCCTGGGCGTTGGACATGGAATCGACGCTAACACGATCACGCGTTCGGGGCAAACACCCGTTCGCATTTTCTCTTGACATCGAACAGGCGTTCGACGACCGTAGCGGTCCTGGCGTATCGGTCCTGACGTCTCCGTTCCGGCGTAGTTGTCTCACCCCTCTGGTTCGATCGTCAGGTCAGTTCGAACGCACCGCATCTCATCTCCAGGAGCCAGACGATGGCCGCAGTTCTCCAGCTCGAGCCCCACTACCAGCTCGAGCCGCGTTACACGGATCAAGGTGTTCCGGTTCGACGCCTCCGGCTGATCGAGTCGGATCGTCAGCACAGCCCCCGATCGGCGCGCAGCCATCAGCGTGCCGTCTATCGACGCCGGCGCGTCCTCGCCGCGCTGGTCGGCCTGGGCCTCGTGTTGACGGTCGCACGTGCGGGGGCGGCGCTCGGCGGGTCGTCCCTCGCCACTCCCGAGCGTCTCCCGCACGTGCAACAAGTCGTCGTCGAGCCCGGCGACACGTTGTGGTCGATCGCGCAACGTGCGGCGCCGGGCCACGACGTCCGTCCGATCGTCGACGCCATGGAGCGCGCGCTCCACACCGACACGGTGATCGCCGGGCAGAGCATCCCCGTGCCGACGCCGTGACGGTCGACGAGCGCATCGCCCGGGCGAACGGATTACCGTGCTTTTGTGCGCTGTCCGTACTGCCGCGAGAACGACGACAAGGTCGTCGACTCCCGTTCGGCCGAGGAATCAGGAGCGATCCGGCGCCGGCGCGAGTGCCTCGCGTGTGGCCGCCGTTTCACCACCTACGAACGGGTCGAGGAATTCCCCTTGCTCATCCGCAAGCGGGGCGGCGCGACTGAGCCGTTCGACGCCGTGAAGCTGCGCGCCGGGATCGAACGGTCTGCGACCGGCCGGCTCGACGACGCCGCGGTCGATCAGCTCGTGGCCGACGTGGAGGAGGAGTTGCGGGCGATCGGCGGGGAGGTCCCGAGCGACAAGGTCGGGATGGCCGTGCTCGAGCGGCTGCGGGCCCTCGACCACGTGGCCTACCTGCGGTTCGCGTCGGTCTACAAGGGCTTCGAGAACGCCTCCGACTTCGAACGTGAGGTCGGCGAGCTCCAAAAGACCACCGAGCCCAAACAGCGCTAGAGGGCTGCGGCCGGGCCCGAAATGGGCCCTGGGAGCGACCCGGAGCGGCAGCGGAGCCGACCGGATGGGAGGCGCAGCGCGAGCGACCGAGAGGAGTGGGCAAACCGTCCGAAAAGTGTTGACACGTGTGGAATTACAGTGGTGTAATGCACCCCCATCTCGCGGTCGGGCTGGGAAGGAACCACAAGATGTAGTGGTTTCATAGGTACTGGATCATTCAGGGGCGAGCTGAGTCCGGATGCGGACTCGGAGGGAGATCTCAACATGGCGATGGCGCCGCAACAGCTCGGTATCGGGATCGACCGGCGCTTCACGCGCCCCGGCGTCGATCCGTACGACACCGTGGAGTGGGAGCGGCGCGATTCGCGCATCCAGAACTACAAGGACGGCGGCGACGCCTTCTTCCAGCCCGGGGTCGAGTTCCCGACCACGTGGTCGTTGAACGCCACCAACATCGTCGCCCAGAAGTACTTCCGCGGCACCCTCGGCACGCCCGAGCGGGAATGGTCGTTGCGCCAGGTGATCGACCGGGTCGTCGACACGATCGCCGACTGGGGCACGAAGGACGGCTACTTCGTCGACGAGCAGGAGGCCGAGGCCTTCCGCGACGAGCTCAAGTACGTGCTCGTCCACCAGCGCGCGTCGTTCAACTCGCCGGTGTGGTTCAACATCGGGGTGAAGGGTGTCCCGCAGCAGGCGTCCGCGTGCTTCATCCTCGCGGTCGAAGACCAGATGGACGCGATCCTCAACTGGTACCGGGAGGAGGGGACCATCTTCAAGGGTGGTTCCGGCGCCGGCATCAACTTGTCGCGCATCCGCTCGTCGCACGAGCAGCTGAAGGGCGGGGGCACCGCGTCGGGCCCGGTCAGCTTCATGCGCGGCGCGGACGCGTCCGCGGGCACGATCAAATCGGGCGGCAAGACCCGCCGCGCCGCCAAGATGGTCATCCTCGACGTCGACCACCCCGACATCGAGGACTTCATCTGGTGCAAGGCCGTCGAGGAGCGCAAGGCGCGCGCACTGCGCGACGCGGGCTTCGACATGGATCTCGACGGCAAGGACTCCCACTCGATCCAGTACCAGAACGCGAACAACTCGGTGCGCGTCACCGACTCGTTCATGCAGGCCGTCGTCGACGACCGCGACTGGGACCTGAAGGCCGTGACCACCGGCGACACGGTGAAGACGATCCGCGCCCGTGAGCTCATGCGCCAGATCAGCCAGTCGGCGTGGGAGTGCGCCGACCCGGGCATGCAGTTCGACACCACGATCAACGACTGGCACACGGCGTCCAACACCGGTCGCATCAATGCGAGCAACCCGTGCTCGGAGTACATGCACCTCGACAACTCCGCGTGCAACCTCGCGAGCATCAACCTGTTGCACTACCTGGGCGACGACGGGAGCTTCGACGTCGACGGGTTCAAGCACACCGTCGAGGTGATGTTCACCGCGCAGGAGATCCTGGTCGGCAACGCCGACTACCCGACCGAGCGGATCGGGGAGACGAGCCGGGTCTTCCGTCAGCTCGGCCTCGGCTACGCGAACCTCGGCGCACTCCTCATGGCCGAGGGCATGCCCTACGACTCCGACGGCGGTCGGGCGTGGGCGGCGGCGATCACGTCACTGATGACCGGTCACGCGTACGCGACGAGCGCGAAGACCGCGGCGCGGATGGGCCCGTTCGCGGGCTACGCGCAGAACGAGGAGCCGATGCTCAACGTCCTGCGCAAGCACCGGGGCGAAGCGGCCAAGATCGACGAGGACCTCGTCCCGCCGGAGTTGCTGTGCGCGGCGCAGGAGGCCTGGGACGACGCGGTGGAGCTGGGCGAGCGCTACGGCGTGCGCAACGCGCAGGCGACGGTCCTCGCGCCCACCGGCACCATTGGTCTGATGATGGACTGCGACACCACCGGTATCGAGCCCGACCTCGCGCTCACCAAGGCGAAGAAGCTCGTCGGCGGCGGCACGATGTTCATCGTCAACCAGACGATCCCGCGTGCGCTACGTCACCTCGGTTACAGCGGCGAAGAGATCGACAAGATCATCGCCTACATCGACGAGCACAAGACGATCATCGGTGCGCCGGTGTTCAAGGCCGATCACATGCCGGTGTTCGCGTGCTCGATGGGCGACAACACGATCCACTACATGGGTCACGTGAAGATGATGTCGGCGGTGCAGCCGTTCATCTCGGGCGCGATCAGCAAGACCGTGAACATGCCCGAAGAGGCGAGCATCGAAGACGTCGAGGAGCTCTACATCGAGTCGTGGCGGCTCGGGCTGAAGGCGGTCGCGCTCTACCGCGACAACTGCAAGGTCGGTCAGCCACTGTCGACGCAGAAGAAGACCTCCGACTCCGTGGTGCAAGAGGTCGAGCGCATCATCGAGACGGTGATCGTGCAGGAGCCGGTGCGGCAGAAGCTGCCGAAGATGCGCGCCGCGAAGACCTTTTCGTTCCGGGTCGCCGACTGCCACGGTTACGTGACGGTGGGCGAGTACGACGACGGTCGTCCGGGTGAGATGTTCCTCCAGGTTGCGAAGCAGGGCTCGACCCTCGCCGGAATCATGGACGCGTTCGCGATCTCGGTGAGCCACGGCCTGCAGTACGGCGTGCCGCTCGAGGCGTTCGTGGAGATGTTCACGAACATGCGCTTCGAGCCCGCGGGCATGACCGACGATCCCGATCTGCGGTTCGCGTCGAGCCTCGTCGACTACATCTTCCGCCGGCTCGCAGTGGCGTACATGCCCAAGGAGAAGCGCGAGGCGATGGGGATCATGACGGTGGGGGAGCGGCTCCAGCCCACGTTGCCGGGCGTGGAGGAAGCGACCACACCGAGCGCGACGTCGATGGATCTCCCGTTCGAGGACCGGGCCCCGTCCGACGCCCTGCGCGTGCGCAACGAGGCGCCGGAGCCCGCACCGACCGCGCCGGCGGTACAAGCCGCCGCCGGGAGCCGGGAGATGGTGCTGTGTCACGTCTGCGGCGACATGATGCAGCGCGCCGGCAGTTGCTACGCCTGCCCGAGCTGCGGCAGCACCAGCGGCTGCTCGTGAGGTAGACGGTCTACGCGCCGCGGCGTGCAGCCGCGGCGCGGCCGAGTCCTGTACCGCTGACGATCTCGCCGATGCTGTCGGACGGTACCGGGCGTGCGAACAGGTAACCCTGCGCTCGTCGACAGCCGAGTGCGGTGAGCGCGGCGAGCTGCTCTTCGGTCTCGACTCCTTCGGCGATGACCTCGAAGCCGAGGTTGTCGGCGAGCGCGACGACCGCGGCGGCGATCGCGGCGTCGCTGCGGTCGTGTGCGATGCGGGCGATGAACGAGCGGTCGATCTTGATTTCGTCGATCGGCAGCTCGCGCAGGTAGGTGAGCGAGGAGTAGCCGGTACCGAAGTCGTCGATCGCCACGCGAACGCCGCGCTCGCGAAGGTGACCGAGGATGTCTCGCACGCCGATCGCGTCGTCGATCAGCGATGACTCCGTGAGCTCGAGTGTGAGCAGCCGCGCGTCAAGGCCCGAAGCGGTGAGCGCGTTCTGAACGTGGTCGACCAACAGGCCCTTGACGAGCTGTCGACTCGAGACGTTGACCGCGATGCCCATGGCTCGCCCGGGCCACTGGCGATTCCACGCCGCGGCGTCGGCACACGCCTGGCGCAGGACGAAGGCGCCGATGTCGGCGATCAGCCCCGTCTCCTCGGCGAGCGGGATGAAGTCGCCGGGGAGCGTTAGCCCGAAGCCCGGACGCGACCAGCGGACGAGCGCTTCGAAGCGGACGATCGCTCCCGTCGTGGTGTCGACGATCGGTTGGTAGTGCACGCAGAGCTCTTCGTTGGCGATCGCGTCCCGGAGCGCGTGGTCGAGATCGGTGCGACCCGCGACCCACTGTTGCATCGCCTCGTCGAACAGTTCGTAGCACCCACGACCGTTGGCCTTGGCGCGATAGAGCGCGATGTCGGCCTTCTGGAGCATCGTCTCGGCGGTCTCGCCGCCGTCGCCGCACATCACGATCCCGATGCTGGCGCCGATGCGCGCTTCGCCTCCGTCACACGAGAAGGGCTCCTCGAGCGCGCCGATGATGCGCGAGGCGATCGCGTCGATCTCCGCGAGCGAGACCTCTTCGCACAACACGACGAACTCGTCGCCGCCGAGCCGGGCGACGGTGTCGACCCCGCGGACCAGGCCGGCAATGCGTTGCGCGGTCGCGACGAGGAGCTCGTCGCCGGCGCGGTGCCCCATCGTGTCGTTGACCTGCTTGAAACGGTCGAGATCGATGAAGAGCATCGCGAGCTGGTGGCCGGACCGGCGCGCGCGGGAGAGCGCCTGATCCACGCGGTCGTTCAGCTGCGTGCGGTTCGCCAGACCGGTGAGCGGATCGTGGAGTCGGCGCGCGGCTTCGAGCTGAATGAGTCGTGCGGCCCGATCCGAGGACCACGCCAGCACCTCGCCGAGGATCGCGGCTGCCGGCAGCGCGACCACGGCGCACTGAACTGCGGCCGCGCCGTGACCACCTTCGGCCAGGATCCCGCCCAACACCGGCGCGCAGATCACCGCGACCACCGTCGCCGTCCCCCGGCCCTGCGTGAGCCCACTCCACGCGACGACGATGATGAAGAACACCGGATAGACGCTCAGTGCCTCTTCGATGCGCGAGAAGTGATGGATCTGGTCGGTGCCCGCGAGCAGTGTGACCGCGCCGAAGATCACGAGCCACCCGAGCGCACGGGCGTGCAACCGCCAGGGCAGCGTGTAGATCACTGCGCCGAGCAGCATGGTGACGATTCCGGTCACACGCAGCGCGCCGACGTCGATCAGGTGCGAGTGGATGACGAACGAGTTCGCGAACGTCACGACACCGGCCGCGAGGAACAGCGTCAGCGCGGAGAGCTTCGCGAACCGACCATCGGCCGACAAAGCGCGCGTCGGTGAGCTTGCCGCGTCGCCGCCCGCGAGTACCGCGAGGCGTTCGCGTTCCTGCTGCGCGGTCGACTCGAAATAGCGCTCGCGCGTGATGTTGCGCGTCAGCACCGACACCGCGTCGTCGCCGACCGGAATGGCGATGATGCGCCGCCAGCCACCGAGACCTCCGGGCACGGCGAGCGCCACGTCCGTGGTCTGGCGCTCGTTCGTGCGGAGTGCGGTCTCGTACAGGGCCAGGAGCTCGCGGTTGTCGGCCGCGGCGTCGAGGTCGCTCAACCT
Organism: uncultured Actinomycetes bacterium; assembly: GCA_963835455.1. Classification (GTDB taxonomy): domain Bacteria; phylum Actinomycetota; class Acidimicrobiia; order IMCC26256; family PALSA-610; genus PALSA-610. The sequence continues at coordinate 512,016 of CAWIFT010000004.1, read as the reverse complement.
CATGCCGACGACGTCACCGACTACCCCCGACCACCGCGCCCGGACGAGCGCGTTCGCGTCGACGACGATCCAGTCGACGATCGCACCGCCTTCGCGAACGGCGCGTAACGCCGCGTAGCCGTCGCCCGACGCGTCGAGCGTCGCGCCGAGCCATTCGAGCCGATTTTCGTCGACCGCGCCGACTGCCACGAGCGTTGATCGGCACCCGCGAGACCCCACCGAAGACCCAAATCGTCACAGGTCCGGCATCGCGACGGTTACTGCGGATGCAGTGAGGAGCGTTCGCAGCTCCCCGACTGCGGCGATCGCATCGTCGTCGTCGCGTGCGCACGGGATCACGTTGAAGGTCGAGCACCCGGCGTCGATGTAGGGCCGCAAGAACTCCGCGACGTCTTCGGGTGTCCCGTACGGCGAGTAGCGCTCGAACGGTTCGAAGGGCATTTGATAGAAGCGCTGCATCTTCGGGGCGAGGAACTCGCGGGCCGCCGCACGCGTCGTCGCGAAGCCGCACCAGACGTTGAGGGCGTGCTCGAACCGGCTCGGGTCCCTCCGGGCGGCGGCGGCCAGGTGGGTGATGTGATCGCGCACCGTGCCGTAGCGGCGGGGGGAGACCCAGATCCCGAGCCAGCCGTCGCCGAGCGTCGCGGCGCGGCTGACCGCGGCATCCGATCGTCCTCCCACGACGAGAGGTATCGACGGCGCCGGCGCCGGCAGGATCTGGGCGTCGTCGAGTGTGAAGAACTCGCCGTCGAACGTGACTTTGGTGCCGTCGGCCAGTCGGCGCAGGATGTGAAGGCATTCGTCCATTCGGCGTCCACGCGTCTTCGGGTCGACTCCGCACATCTCGATCTCGTGGCGGTCCTCGCCGCCGAGCCCGACGCCGAGCGTGAGCCGTCCGGGCGCGAGCTGCGCGATCGTCGCAAGCTGCCGCGCAACCGTGACCGGGTGGCGTAGTGGCAGCAGGTACAAGCCGACGTACACGCGCAGCGCCGTTTGTGCGGCGAGCAGTGAGGTTGCGCTGATCAGTCCGTCGGAACCCGCGCCGACGAAGAAGCTCACGTGATCTCCGACACACAGGTGGTCGATGCCCGCGTCGGCGACCTGGCCGAGCTGCGCGCGCAGCCGGCCCGGTTCACCGTCGGTCGGTTCGAGCGCGTCGGCGAAGAGCCCGACGCGGACCGGAGCCAGGTTCGGCGGATTCGCCGGCACCGCGGGGTCGAGGACGTGCGCGTTGGTCTCACGCATCATGCGCTCCGATCCGGGCGCGCCCGGCGATGAGCGGCCGGACGATCGGCGGCATGGCGCGCCAGGACCCTTCGTGGACCTCGTCGAGGGTCAGTCCACAGGTCGCGATGAGCTCCGCCGTCGCGCGGTTGCACCGGCACCCTCTCGCGAAGCGACGCCACGGCTCGACGAGACGGTCCTGCCAGGAGGCGAGCCTCGTCGAGCGGGCGCGGACGTGCTCCAAGAAGAGGAACTGACCATCGGGCCGCAGGACCCGCACGATTTCGCGCAGGGCGAGATCCGGAGCGTCGACGGTGCACAACACGAACGTCGAGACGACGGTGTCGACCGATTGGTCGGGGAACGGCAGCCGCTCGGCCGGCGCGGCGACGACCCGCGCGTTTCGGCCGCTCCGGCTCACGCGCTTGTCGAGGCGGGAATGCATCGGGCGGTCGGGTTCGGCGAGGACCAGCCGGCCCAGGTCGTCGGGGTAGTGGGGGACGTTGAGGCCGGTGCCGGCCCCGATTTCCACGGTGAACCCGCGCGCCCGGCCGACGACCTCTTTTCGGAGCGCGCGCGCTCCCGCGTGTTCGCCGACCCACAGGAACGGGTCATAGACGACTGCGAAGGCACGCGCCCACGCGGTCGTAGCCGGTGACGGCGTCGACTCGGTGATGTCAGTCTTCACGAGGCGATCGTGCAGGGCCGCGCGCCCGCTGCGCATCGCTTGCATCGGCCATTCGGCGAAGATGGCCCGTTCGGGTGATCGGCGTCAGAGCAGACCGAGTCGCACGGCCTCGGCGACCGCCGCCGTGCGGGTGGTACGCCCGAGCTTGGTGCGGATGTTCGCGACGTGGCGGTGCACCGTGTGCCGGCTCAGGACCAATTGTCCGGCGATCTCCTGGTCGCTCAAGCCGTTCGCGACCAGAGTCAACACCTCGAGTTCTCGACGGGAGAGCAACCCGGCCGGAGGGTCCTGGGCCGCGCCGCCTGGAGCTCCGGGCGCGAGCGCCGAACGCATCGCGCGCGCCACGGACGCCCGATCACCGGCCCAGGGAAAGTGGGCGGTTCCGTCGAGGGGGATCAGTGTCGCGCTCGGGATGCCGGCCGCGAGCTCGCGGCCGAGCTCATAGGGGATCGCGCGATCGCCCCGGCGGTGCACGACCACAGTGGGCGCGAGTACCCGATCCAGCTCCGGGCGAACGTTGTTGCGGTAGGTCAGCTCCAGCAACACTGCCGCAGTCTCGGGGCTCGTCGCCTCGCGCTGGTAGCGGGCGAGTCGCTTCTGTTCGACACTGTCGGTGTCGCCGACGAAGATGTCGGCCAACAGGCGCGACCCCAAACCCCAATGGGAACGCACGGTCGCGACGATCGAGGCGCGCACTGCGGGCGAAGTGATCGCGGATCCGTCGGTATACGCGCCGTAGAGCAGGAGCCGGTTCACCCGCTCCGGGAAGCGGGCCGAGAACGCGATTGCCGCGCAACCGCCGGCTGACCCGCCGACCAACGAGACCTCGTCCATTGCCAGCTCGTCGAGCACCGCACACAACAACGCCACGTCACCGTCGAGCGTGAGATCCTCGTCGCGCACCTCGCGATCGGACATGCCGACTCCGAGCCGGTCGTAGCGCACCAGCGTGTAACCCTCGGAGACCGACTCCCAGAGATCGCGGAATGCCTGATCTCTCCAGTCGAGTTCGAGGTGACTGACCCACCACGCCGGCGCAACGAGCGGCGGCCCGTGACCCGTCACCGCGTAGGCGACGCGCCGACCGGCAAATCGCAAGAACCGGATCTCCGACTCCCGCCCCATCCGTCCAAGACTAGAACCGCTGCGGACCCCGAGTGGCCGCCGACCCGTTCTCCTCGCGTCGATCGAAGCCGCGTCGCCGCGTCAACCGTACTGGTTGATGGCGGTGGTCGCGGCGCCGACGTAGCTCCCGCCGAACTTGATCGCGTGTACGACGAGGGGCGCGATCTGGTGGAGCGCGACGCGCTCGGGCCAGCCGGGGAAGAGGGGGAACGCTTCGTCGTACGCGGTGAAGCACGCTTCGGTGAAGCCGCCGAACAGGCGCATCATGGCGAGGTCGAACTCGCGATGCCCGCCGTGCGCGGCCGGGTCGATCAACCAGCTGCGGCCCTCGGTGTCGACGAGGCGGTTGCCGGCCCAGAGATCACCGTGGAGTCGGGCCGGTGGCTCGTCCGCGCCGCCGAACTGCGGGAGGCGTCCGGCAACCCGTTCCAGCGCGCTGATGGTCGGGCCCGCGAGCGCACGGGCATCGCGTGCCAACTTCGCGAGGGGGAGCAACCGATTGGTGGCGTAGAACGCGGCCCAGGTGGCGCACGGTTCGTTCGGGAGCCCTCGACTCCCGGTGGTGCGCCGGTCCTCGCGGCCGAAGCTCGGCGCGCCGGCCCGGTGCAACGTGGCGAGCGCGACCCCGAGCTCTTGCTCCGTCGCGCGCGTCGGGCGGCCTTCGTCGATCCATTCGAGGACGAGGTGGTTCGGCGCGTCGTCGGAAACCGCGAGCACGTCCGGCACCGCGACCGCATCGGCGGCGCGTAGCCACGACAGCCCCGCGGCTTCGGTGGTGAAGAAGTGCCGCGGTGCGGACGGATGCGTCTTCGCGAACACGCGCCGGCCGTCGTCGAGGTCGACCGCGAACGCCACCGCGACGTCGCCGCCGCGCACCCGCGCGGCGCCCACGATGTCCCGGCCGAGGCCGCGTTCGATCACGCTTCGCAGGGCGGCATCCACCGCCGCGAACGCTACCGCCACGCCGGTATCGTGGCCTCCATGACGCTTGACGGTGAGTACGAGCCGAGCTCGTGGGAGTGGGTCCGGGATCAGGTCGAGGCGTACGAGCGGACCGGCGGGCGCGAGGCCAATACGCTGCGCGACACCGGCCTGCCGATCGTCATCGTGACCACGCGCGGCAACAAGAGCGGCAAGCTGCGCAAGACGCCGCTCATGCGCGTCGAGCACAACGGTGAATACGCGCTCGTTGCGTCGATGGGCGGCGCGCCCAAGAACCCGGTCTGGTACTACAACCTCAAGGCCGATCCGGACGCGGTGGTGATCCAGGACGGACCCGAGCCGTTCGCCGCCACGACCCGCGAGCTGAGCGGCGACGAGCGGGCGGAGTGGTGGAAGCGGGCGGTTGCGGCCTATCCCGACTACGCGGACTACCAGAGGAACACGGATCGCGTCATCCCCGTGTTCGTCGCCACCCGCCGCGGCTGATCTCGGGCACCGACTGAACGTTTCGTAAGTCTGCGTGCCTAGGAGAGGTACCGGACGGGGCGGCCATGACCTTCGAGACGTTCTTCGACGAGCACTACGAAGCGGTGCGGAGGTCGCTCGCGGTCGCGTTCGGTGATCCCGTCGTCGCGGAGGAGCTCGCGCAGGATGCCTTCACCCGTGCACTCTCGAACTGGCGTCGCGTCTCGCGGATGGACCGGCCCGCGGGCTGGGTGTACGTGGTTGCGCTGCGCGCCGGCCGCCGGCGGGGACGACCGAAGGAGACGGCTCCGGGGCCCGAGCCGGCGAGCGCGGACATTGCCGATGCCGTTGCACGCGACGTCGTGCTCGGGGACGCGATCGCGCGGTTGCCGGAGCGCCAACGCGTCGCGCTCGTGCTCCGCTACCTGGCCGACCTTCCCGTCGCCGATGTCGCGCTCGCCATGGACTGCGCGGTCGGCACGGTGAAGTCGACCCTGCATGCCGCCCTCGCCCGGCTCGGCGTGGAGATGCGCGAGCAGGAGGAACCCGATGCAGCTCGATGACGTCCGTACTGCGCTCGCGGCCCGTGCCGATCAGGTGCCCGCGGGCGCGCACGATCCACACGAGGTCTTGGAACGCGCCCGCCGGGCGGTGCGCCGGCGGCGGATCGGACGCGTCGTGATCGGTGTCGCCGCCGTGCTGGTGATCGTCGTGGTGATGGTCGCGATCGCCGGCGTGCCGGGATCGCCGAAACGGGTCGTCGTGGCCGCGTCGAGCACCACGGCCGCCCGCGGTCCGGCGCGACTGACGGCCGAGCAACTCGGCGCGCACACGGGCGCCGGCGTGCCGGGCGGATGGGTGCCGGTCGACGCCGGTAATGCCCGCGTGTTCGTCCCGGCGGTCTGGAACTTGTCGGCGCAGGGTTCGTGCTTCGGGGGCCCCGTGACCGGCATCGTGAGTGTCGGCGTCATGCCCATGGCCGGTTGCTCACCCGCGGACCAGTACCCGGTCCCGGAGAACGCGGTCGCGATCATTCCCACGTCGGTGCCGCCGCCCGCGGCCGAGAAGCCGACGTTGGTCCACGGCTATCGCGTCTTTCTCGCGGACGAGGGTGGATTGCTGTGGTCGGTCCACGTCGTGCCCGAGCTCGGTGTGAAGATCGAAACGCGCGGCGACCTGCAGGAGAAGATCCTCGCAACGCTCGCGCCGTCGGCACGGAAGGTCGCGCTGGAGTCCGCGGGAGATGCAACGCCGGCGGGTCAGGCGTACGACGGTGACGGGCTGAAGATGACGATTCCGAGCTCGTGGGCCGTCACGCTCCCGTCGGGATATCCCTGTTACGGATTCCGCGACTCTTCCGGTGCGCCGGAACTCGAGCGCATCCGGCCCGGCATCGCCGTCCCGTCCTGTCCGCCATTGTTTCCGACTGCCGCGACTGCGGTCGGCGACGGCATGGACCTGTTCACATCGGCCGACGCGTTCGCACCCGAGCCGGGCAAGACGCCGATCGCGGTGCTCCGTCACTCCGAGACCACGGTCAGGGTGTTCGCGGGATCGTCCTATCCGAACACACTCGACCTGTTCGTGCAGCGCGCGGGCTCGTCGACCGTCCACGTGCTCACGCTCGGTCTGGGGCGCGACGGCCGCGTCGCGGGCGGAGTGTTGTCGTCGATCGAGGCGACTTCGTAACGATCTCGCCGCTACCCCGCGAGGGGGCTCACGGGTTTCTCGAGCGCGAGGAAGGCCATGGTCTCGGCCGCCGGCATGGGCTTCGCAAAGAGGAATCCCTGACCGAACCGGCAGCCGACGGTGCGTATCGTCTCGAGCTTCGCCTCGGTGTCGATCCCCTCGGCGACGACGTCGAGGTCGTGCGCGGCGCCGAGGTTGACGATCGCCTGCAGCATCGCGACGTCGCGGCGCGCGGTACCGAGGGATTGCAGGAACGAGCGATCGATCTTGATCGAGTCGAGCGGGAGCAGCCGCAGATAGGTGAGCGAGCTGTAACCGCTGCCGAAGTCGTCCAGCGAGATGTGCATCCCGAGGTCGCGGATGCGGCGCATGATCGCGGCGTTGCGCTCGGTGTGGGCGAGCATGACGGATTCGGTGATCTCGAGCGTCAGGAGGCCGGGCTCGAGGCCGCTGCGCGCCAGCGCGTCCTGCACGTCGCGTACGAGATCGCCCGACTCGAACTGGCGGACCGAGACGTTCACCGACACGCCGACGCCGGGCGCCACGCTCTGCCAGTTGACGCAGTCGACGGTGGCGGAACGCAGCATCCACCCGCCGATCTCGATGATGATGCCGGCGTCTTCGGCGATCGGGATGAAGTTGTCCGGCTGGACGAGACCGACGCCGCGGCGGTTCCAACGAATGAGCGCCTCGAGGTTGGCGACCCGACCGGTGGCGAGGTCGACGATCGGTTGGTAGTACGCGAGGAGCTCGTTGCGGCCGGTCGCCTGGCGAAGTGCCGACTCCAGGTCGAGTCGCCGGGCCGCGTGGTCCTGCATGCGCGTGTCGAACACTTCGACGCGTGAGCTGCCGCCTTCTTTGGCCCGGTACATCGCGGTGTCGGCGAATCGGAGCAGCTCGAGTGGGGTCTCGGTGCCGGTGCTCACCGATACGCCCAGGGACGCACCGACGAACACCTCGTTTCCCGCGATGACGAAGGCGCCGGTGAGCGCGTCGACGATGCGGACCGCGACCGCCTTGATCGCGTCGAGGTCGAACGCGCTGGGGCAGAGCACGACGAACTCGTCGCTGCCCAACCGGGCCACCACGTCCTGCGATCGGATCGCGCCGGCGATGCGATCGGCGACGAGGACGAGCAGCTGGTCGCCGGCGTCGTGTCCCAGACCGTCGTTGACCAGTTTGAACCGGTCGAGGTCGACGAACACCATTCCGACCACTTCGTTGGTCCGGCGCGCCGCTTCGATCGCATCCCGAGTGCGGTCGAGCAGGGTGCGCCGGTTCGGGAGGCCGGTCAGCTCGTCGCACGATGCCGCGATCCGGAGCGCCTGTTCCATCGCCCGCTGGTCGCTGATGTCGCGCACCACGGCCGTGTAGTAGTTCGTGTCACCGACCTGCACCTCCGATACTGCGACGTGCGCGGCGAAGCGCTCGCCGCCGGCCCGGCACGCGATCACGTCGATCTGCTGTCCGTCGCGCCCGTCCTCGAGGGCGTTCCGGACGATCTGGAGCGAATCCGCGGGAAGGAAGCAGTTGTAATACCGGCCGATCGCGTCGCCCGCCCTCGTCGCGAAGATGTGTTCCGCCGCTCGGTTGAAGCTCTGGATGATGCCCTTCATGTCGACCGAGATGATGGCGTCGGCCGCGGCCTCGACGATGCTCCGGTTCCGTTCCTCCGACGTGCGCAGTGCGATATCCGCGGCGCGGCGGTCGGTGGTGTCCCGCAGGCTGACAACGAGTCCGCGAATCGAGGGGTCGGCGAGTTGGTTGCTGCCACTCGCTTCGAACCAGCGATAGGTGCCGTCCTTCCGGCGCAGCCGGATGTCGAGGGGCACCGAGACGACGGTCGGGTCGGCGAGCATGCCTTCGAGTCGTTGCGCGATTGCGGACCGGTCCTCGGGATGGATGACCGCGTACGCGGACACGCCGACGAGTTCGTCGGGCTCGATGCCCAACTCGGCGCGGACCGCACCGGAGACCCACATGATGCGACCCTCGGCGTCGCAGATCGTGATGACGTCGGTGACCGCGTCGGCCACGGCTGCCAAGCGCGCCTCGGCCGCGACGAGCGCGGAGACGTCGTGCGCGTTCAGCACGATGCCACCGATGGTGGCTTCGCCGCTTCGGTTCTCCGCGGTGACGTCACACGCATGGATGGTGCCGTCGCGCGCGACGAAATGCAGTGCGACGGATCTCGCCTCGGTCCCGGACGGCAGGGTTCGAACCTCGTCGAGCCAGGCCGCGGCGGCATCGTGATCGATGGGCGCCACCTTCGAGAGCGGCGCGCCGAGCTCTTCGCCGGAGTAGCCGAGGAAGCTCATACCCCAGGGGGGCGCGTACACGACCGCGCCCGTGTCGTCGATCACGCACGCGAGGTCGTTGGAGCGATTGATCAAGCTCGCGAAGCGGGCGCGCTCTCGTTCCAGCTCCAGATGGGTGACGACCTGCTGAGTGATGTCGGTCGCGAAGACCGCGATCATGTCCCGGTCCACGGTCACGACGTTGACATCGCTCCAACCCTGGCGACCGTCGGCGAGATTCACGCGGCACTTGACGTTGAGGTGCTTCCCGGTGGCGAGCGCTTCCCGGTACAGGTCGTCGAGCCGCGTGTTGTCGGCGAAGCGGTTGAGCTCGGACATGCGCGTGCCGACGACCTGATCACACGCGCCCTCGAACGCCCTGCGCATGATCGAATTCGCCTCGACCACCTCGAAGTCGACTGCGATCCCGGCTTCGCGCACCGCGCGCATCACGACGAACGCGCCCCGCATGCCGTCCATTGCCAGTCGGTGGTGCGCGAGCGCGCGCGACGTCATCGCGACCATCGAACCCGTCGCGCTCATTCCGTGCTTGCGCGAGTACATCGCCTTGTCGGCTTCGCGCAGGAGGTCTTCGGGGGCGCGGGATCCGTCCTGGTCGTCGACGACGCCCACGCTCGCCGACATCGCATTCGGCGCGATCATCGGCCAGGGCTCGGCGAGCACCGACCAGATCCGCTCGACGAGCCGGCCCGCGTCGGCCTCGTCGCGCGACGACTTCACCAGAATGACGAACTCGTCGCCGCCGTAGCGCGCGATCACGTCTTCGCCGCGCACCACCCGTCGGAGCCGGGCCGCGACCTCGATCAGCACCTCGTCGCCCATGTGGTGGCCGAACGAGTCGTTGATGTCCTTGAAGTTGTCGAGGTCGACGAACGCGAGGATCGCGGGCTCGTTCGCGGCGCACGATCGCTCGAGCGCCTCCGTGAACGCACCGCGGTTGAGGAGCTGCGTCAACGAGTCGGTCGATGCCTCGATCGCGAGCCGTTGCTCCCGGTCGCGCAGCTCCTGTTCGTTGAAGTCGCGCTCGGCGAAGGTCGCGCTCACGACCCACATCACCGCGGTGAGGAGGCCGAGTCCGAGCAGGCCCATGATGTGCGACTCGGTCACGGTCAGCATGTGGGGCGCCCACCCGGCCTGGATCGCGGTCTCGCCGGCGACGACGCCCGCGGCGCACCAGAACATCACGTTCCGCCAGCCGATGCCGTAGTTCTGCGCGAGCATCTGCACGGCCAGGATCGCGTACGCGATCGCCAGCACCGATCCCCAGCCGCTCGCATAGAGCACGGTCGTCGTGACCGTCGCGCCGATGACGATGCGCGCCTGTCGGCGCACCGCGGAGTCGGGCTTGCCCCGCAGCCACGCGCGGCCCCCGAGGTCGATCAGGACGGAGGAGACGATGACGACGCCGTAGACCCAAGACGGCGGGCCGACCATGAAGTCGTGGCGGCGGAGGAACCAGATCGCGACCAACGCGGCGGCTCCGATCAGGTTTCCGCCCGCGATGACGGCCAGGACCGACGAACGCGACCGCCTCTCGCCGCGGGCGTTGCGCGCTCCGTCCAGCTTCGTCATCACCACCTTGCAACTTCGTCAGAGAGACGGTGCGGGACGACCGCGACGTCCGGGGTACCACCGACCGTCGCACTCACTGTCCGACGAGATGGCTCGCGTCGTGCAGAATTGGTCGGCGAGCGGCCGGGGAGCCGACCGGATGGGAGCGCAGTGCGAGCGAGCCAGCGGAAATGAGCGAGTTCGCGGCCACCTATGACGCCCTGGCGCCGCGCTGGGAGGCGTGGACCGGCGCGGTGACTCCCGATCCACGATCGTCCTGGGTCGGCAAGCTCAGCGGGGTCGTCGAATCCGGTGAAGCGGTGGTGGAGCTCGGGTGCGGCACGGGCGCCCCGGTCGGTGTGGAACTCGCGGCGCGTTACACGTACACGGGAGTGGATGCGTCGGCCGGCATGCTCGATCGCGCCCGGGCGCGGCTGCCGCGTGCGAACTTCGTCGAGCGCGACATGGAAGACGTGGAGTTCGCGCCGGGATCGCTCGGCGCGGTCGTCGCGCTGTACTCGATCATCCACGTTCCCCGCGAACGTCACGCGGTTCTGTTCGACGCGATCGCGTCCTGGCTGCGGCCGGACGGCGCCCTGCTGGCCACCGTGCACAGCCGCGACAGTGCCGACGACTACCAGCCCGACTGGCTCGGCGGGGGACCGATGCGCTGGAGCGGCTTCGACGCGGCCACGAACATCTCGTTGATCGAGGCCGCGGGTTTGGAGATCGTCGACGCGGAGGAGATCGAGCAGATCGAACCCGAAGGAACCCGGATCCGGCCGCTCTGGGTCTTTGCCCGCCGGCGCTAGCGCTCCGGGTGGTTGTCCGTCGCGTACGTGGGGGTGTGCGCGGTGAATCCGCCGTCGACGCGGAGGATCTCCCCGGTCACGAACGCGGCGTCGTCGGATGCGAGGTACGCGACCGCAGCCGCGATCTCCTCGGGATATCCGAGCCGGCCGACGAGGTGACTCGTGCTGTAGCGCCGGAGCCGATCGCCCATCGGCCCGCCCAACGCGTCCTGGGTCGCCCGGTCGACCACGACGCCGGGCGCGACCGCGTTGCAACGAATCCCGCGCTCGCCGTACGCGGTCGCGACGTAGCGCGTCAACGCGACGACCCCCGCCTTCGACGTGCCGTATGCGGCGAGCGAATGACTGCCGTAGAACGCGGCCGCCGACGCGGTGTTCACGATCGCGCCGCCACCGCGTTCGAGCATCGGCGGGATCGCGAAGCGACATCCGAGCATCGGACCGGTGAGGTTCACGGCCAGCACGCGTTCCCACGTGTCGAGGTCCATTGTCACGACGTCCTGATCGACCCGGTTCCGGTCGAGCGCGGCCGCGTTGTTGTGCAGGATGTCGAGCCCACCGAACGCGGCGACGGTGTCGGCAACCATCGCCGCGACTGCGTCGGGGTCGGCCACGTCGGTGACCTGGACGCGCGCCGAGCCGCCGGCTTCGGCGATCTCCGCGACGACGTTCGCGGCCGCGGGTTCGGCGATGTCGGCCACGGTCACCTGGGCGCCCTCGGATGCGAGCAGCCGCGCGGTCGCGCGACCGATGCCCGACCCGCCGCCCGTGACGATCGCGACCTTGTCCGAGAAGCGGCCCAACGGGCTAGCCGATCAATTCGTATTCGCCGGGATCCGGCGCGATCGTGCGCTGCCAGTACTCGAGCAGCGTGAACGGCCAGTTCTGGGTGACGTTGCCGTGCTCGTTCTTGTACCAACTGTTCACGGTCGACCACCCCCAGGCCATCAGCTTGTTCTCGGCGTCGACGCGTTCGTTGAACTCGTCGTGCACGTCCTTGCGCACGTCGAGTGCGTCGTGCCCGCCCGCGAGGAGGAGCCCGAGACAGCCGAGGATGTAGCGGACGCCGCACTCGGAGAAGTAGATGATGCTTCCGTTGATCACGATGTTCGTGTTCGGTCCGTACAAGCAGAACAAGTTCGGGAAGCCGGGCACCGTGATGCCCAGGTACGCGCGCGCGTCACCCGCCCAGTGTTCGTGCAGGTCGACGCCGTCGCGGCCCGTCACCTTCATCGGCGTGAGGAACTTCGACGCCTGGAAACCGGTGCCGTAGACGATCACGTCGACCTCGTGCTCGACGCCGTCCGCGGTGACGATGCCCTTCGGTGTGATCGCGCGGATACCGTCGGTCACGAGCCGCACGTTGTCGCGTTTCAACGCGCCCGCCCACACGCCGTTGTCGCGCAGCAGTCGCTTCGCCGCGGGCGGATAGGCCGGGACGACCTTCTCGAGCAGGTCGGGCCGGTCCGCGAACTGCTCGCCGAGGTACGCCGTGAGGAGCTGGCGGAGGATGTCGTTGAACAAACCGACGGAGAGATCCTTCGGCTCCCAGTCCGGGTCGACGCGTACGCCCGCGAGCACACCGTCGCCCATCTTCCAGAAGATGAGGAACCGGTTCCACTCGCTGTACGAGGGCACGTGCGCGTACAGCCAACGCAAACCGGGTTCGACCGCGGCGTGGTAGTCCTCCGTCGGTCCGAGCCACGGTGGTGTCCGCTGGAACACGAGCAGCTCACCGACGCGGGGCGCGATCTCGGGGATGAATTGCACCGCGCTCGCACCCGTGCCGATCACCGCGACCCGCTTGCCACTGAGATCGACGTCGTGGTTCCAGCGCGCCGAGTGGAAGCTGGGTCCCGCGAATGAATCGCGCCCCGCGATGTCGGGGAACAGCGGGCGGTTGAGCTGCCCGACCGCGCTGATGACCGCGTTCGCCTCGACCGCCTGCTCGTGTCCGTCCCCGGGATCGATCACGACCGTCCAGCGCTTGTCGGCCTCCGACCACGTGGCCGAGCGCACCTGCGTGCCGAACTGCACGTCGTCCCGCAGTCCGAACGCGTCGGCGCAGCGTTGGAAGTAGTCGAGCAGAACGTCCTGGGTCGAGAAATGCAACGGCCAGTCGTGCCGCTGCGCGAACGAGTAGCTGTAGTTGTGGTTCGGGTTGTCGACGCGGCAGCCGGGATACGTGTTCTCGAGCCACGTTCCGCCGACGTCGGAATCCTTCTCGTAGATCACGAACGGAACGCCCGCCTGCTTCAAGCGGTGACCGGCCAGCAGGCCCGACATCCCCGCACCGATGATCACGACGCGGAAGTCGGAGTCGGGCGCGACGGCGGCCTTGTGCCACTGGGGTGCGCGTCGGTCTTCGCCGCGCACGGCGAGCTCCTCTTCGAGGAGCGGGAGGTACGCGGCCATGTCGACATCGGCGCCACCGCCGACCGCGAACTCCATGATCCGGAGCAGATCCGCAACCGATGGCGGGGGCGCGGGCACGCAGCCGGAGTCGCGGAAGCGGACGAGCGTTGCGAACGCCAGGTCGCGGGCCTCGCGCAGCTGATCCTCGGTGAACCCGCCCTGCGGCATCGTGAGCATGATCGGGTCGGGCTTCAGGTGCGGCCGCAGGAGCGACAGGTCGCCGGTGAGATACGCCAGCGCGGGGAGCAGGGGCGGTACCTCGGCATCCTCGAGCGCGGCGCGGATCTCGGCATCGGTCGCGACGATGGGCGCGACCTCGGTGACGAACGGGTTGGCCGCGAACGGGTTGGCGGCGGACGGATTGGCGGACGGGCTGGATGCGGAGGGAGTCTCGCTCACCCTCCCATCTTGGCACCGGGCGTCGCTCTGCACCTCGACGCCGCGGGTGGTACAAGGTCTCATGGCAATTGCGACGACCAATCCCGCAACCGGTGAGATCGAGAAGACGTTCGCGGCGCTGACGGATGCCGAGGTCGACGAGCGGATCGCCCGGGCCGCGGCGACGGCGGCGACCTACCGGCTCACGTCCTTCACGGATCGGGCCCGGTGGATGAACGCGGCCGCCGACGCGCTCGAGGCCGCGTGCGACGGGATCGCCCGCGTGATGACCACGGAGATGGGCAAGACGATCGTCGCCGCCCGGGCCGAGGTGCTCAAGTGCGCGAAGGGTTGTCGGTTCTACGCCGAGCACGCCGAGGCGATGCTCGCCGAAGAGCCCGCCGATGCGGGTGCCGTCGGGGCGAAGCGCGCGTACGTGCGCTACGAGCCGCTCGGTCCGGTGCTCGCGGTGATGCCGTGGAACTTCCCGCTGTGGCAGGTCATCCGGTTCGCCGCGCCCGCACTGATGGCGGGCAACGTCGGGCTCCTCAAGCACGCGTCGAACGTTCCGCAGACCGCGGTGCTGATCGAGGAGACCTTCCGCACGGCCGGATTCCCCGACGGCGCGTTCCAGACCCTGCTCATCGGGGCGGCGTCGGTCGAGCGCGTCCTGCGCGATCCGCGTGTGCGTGCGGCAACGCTGACCGGGAGCACGCCCGCCGGCCGTTCGATCGGCCGCATCGCGGGGGAGGAGCTGAAGCCGGTCGTCCTGGAGCTCGGCGGCAGCGACCCGTTCGTCGTGATGCCGTCCGCCGACATCGAAAAGGCCGCGCAGACCGCGGTGACGGCACGAGTGCAGAACAACGGACAGAGCTGCATCGCGGCCAAGCGATTCATCGTGCACGAGGCCGTCGCCGACGCGTTCGAGGAGTTGTTCGTCGCGCGGATGAACGCGCTGCGCGTCGGTGATCCGCTCGACGAGAAGACCGACATCGGTCCGCTCGCGAACGAGCAGGGCCTGCTCGACGTCGAGGAGTACATCGGTGACGCCGTCGCGCGGGGTGCGCGGGTGTTGTGCGGCGGACAGCGCGTCGACGGTCCGGGCTATTTCTATCCGCCGACCGTGATCACCGACGTGACGCCCGCGATGCGGATGTATTTCGAGGAGATCTTCGGTCCGGTTGCGCAACTGTTCCGCGTGCGCGACGCGGACGAAGCCATCGCGCTGGCGAACGCAACGGTGTTCGGACTCGGATCGAACGTCTGGACCACTGATGCCGACGAGCAGGAGCGCTTCGTGCGGGCGCTCGACGCCGGCGCGGTGTTCGTCAACGGCATGACCACCTCGTATCCCGAGCTCCCGTTCGGCGGAGTGCGGGAGTCGGGGTTCGGACGCGAGCTCTCGTCGCAGGGGATCCGGGCGTTTTGCAACATCAAGACGGTCTGGATCGGCTGATCCGGGAATGAAATAGGCGCCCCCGGCGTCGAAATACCCAATACTCTCGAGGTTCCGTGGAGAAGCGCGCGTGCGAGCAGAGCTGAAGGATCCGGAAGTCGTATACCGCCGCCGGTGGCTGACGCTCACCGTGCTGTGCATCAGCCTGATGGTCATCGGGCTCGACAACACGATCCTGAACGTGGCGCTGCCGACGCTCGCCCACCCGACCGCGCAGGGCGGCCTCGGCGCATCCGCCAGCGCGCTGCAGTGGATCGTCGATTCCTACACGCTCGTCTTCGCGGGCCTACTGCTCACGATGGGCAGCCTCGGTGACCGGTTCGGGCGCTACAAGTTCCTGACGCTCGGTCTGATCGTGTTCGGCACCGGGTCGATCATGTCGGCCTTCGCGCCGTCGGCGGGCGCGCTGATCGTCACCCGGTCGATCATGGGTATCGGGGGTGCCTGCATCATGCCGGGCACGCTGTCGATCCTCTCCAACGTCTTCCGCCAGCCGGCCGAGCGGGCAAAGGCGATCGGCATCTGGGCGGGGGTGTCCGCGCTCGGTGTCGGCATCGGGCCCGTCGCGGGCGGCGCGTTGCTCACGCACTTCTGGTGGGGCTCGGTGTTCCTCGTCAATGTCCCGATCGTGATCACCGCACTTGTCCTCGGCTTCTTCTTCGTTCCCGACTCCAGCGACCAGACCACACCCCGGCTCGACCCGGTCGGAGCCGGCCTCTCGATCGTCGCCCTCTTTGCGATCCTGTGGTCGATCATCGAAGCGCCGAGCCACGGCTGGACGTCGCCGGAGATCGTCACCGGCTTCATCGTCGGGTTCGCCCTGCTCGCCGGATTCCTGTT
Organism: uncultured Actinomycetes bacterium; assembly: GCA_963835455.1. Lineage (GTDB taxonomy): Bacteria > Actinomycetota > Acidimicrobiia > IMCC26256 > PALSA-610 > PALSA-610. The sequence goes on along the minus strand of CAWIFT010000004.1, from coordinate 496,113 downwards.
CTGGGAGGCGAGGTCGTCGAGCCCGATGCTCGACCTGCACTTCTTCCAGAACCCGCGGTTCTCCGCGGCGAGCGCCGCGATCTGCCTGGTGTTCCTCGCGCTCTTCGGCACGATCTTCCTGCTGACGCAGTACCTCCAGTCGGTGCTGGGCTACTCCACGCTCAAGGCCGGCGCGATCCTCATTCCGCAGTCGATCTCGTTGATGGTGTTCGCGTTCCTCAGCCCGCGCTGGGTCATCCGCTTCGGCAACAAAGCCGTCGTCGCGGTGGGCCTCTCGCTGGTCGCGCTCTCGCTGTTCACCTTCTTGACCCTGAACGCGAGTTCGAGCGCGCTCCACGTCATCCTCGTGTCGGTGATCATGGGGGTCGGCATGGGCAACGTCATGGCCCCTGCGACCGAATCGATCATGGGTTCGCTGCCGAGGGAGAAGGCCGGTGTCGGCTCCGCGATGAACGACACCACCCGCCAGGTCGGCGGCGCGGTCGGCGTCGCGGTGCTCGGATCGTTGCTCGCGTCGCACTACACGCCGGCCATCACCTCCGAGCTGACCGGCAAGGTGCCGGCGCCGCTCGTCAACGCCGCGAGCAATTCCGTGGGCCGCGCGGTGTCGGTCGCGAACACGCGGGTCGCTGCGCCCTGGCGCACGGAGATCATCACCGCCGCGCAGCACAGCTTCGTCGGGGGTATGCACATCGCCTCGATCGTCGCCGCGTTCATCGTGTTGGTCGCAGTTGCCGGCGTGCTCATCTGGCTGCCGGCCCGGGCGAGCGACGAGAGTGAAGCCGCGAACCCGGCTGTCGTCGCGGGCGAGCCGCTCGCGGCAACCGGCGCCTGAGGTCGTGGGCGGCGATCGCCATGGCTGAGCCCGGCGCCATGAGCGCCGAGGAGCGCACCGCGTTCCTCGCGGATGTGCATGTCGGCGTGCTCGCGGTCGACGAGCCGGGACGCGGCCCGCACGCGCTGCCCGTCTGGTATCTCTACGAAGACGGCGAAGTGCTGATCGGCATCGACGGCGCGTCGCGCAAAGCGGCGCTGTTGCGGGCTGCGGGACGGGCCGCGCTCACCGTGCAGTCCGAGGTTGCGCCGTACCAGTACGTGAGCATCGAGGGTCCGGTGGTCTTGGAGTCCGCCTCGCACGACGAGCTCGCGTTGGCGTCGCGCTACCTCGGCGCGGAGTTGGGTGCGTGGTACGTGGAGCACAACCCGCGCACTGCGGAGTCGGTCACCGTCCGGCTTCGGCCCGAGCGCTGGCGTACCTTCGACTTCGCCAAGTTGTTCTGAGTCCTGCCGACCGCGGAGTGCGGTGATGCGTGACGCATCCGTTCAACCCTGGTTGAATGCGCGGTGTGCGCATCATTTCTCGTCGCTCCACGTCTGTGTCGCTCGGCGTTGCGTTGGCGGTGGTGGCGGCGTCGGCGGTTTCGTTCGCGGGTTCCGCGACGGCAGACGTCAGTCCGATCAATCCGAACAACCGGCCGACCGCGCTCGCCGGCGTGGAAAACGGCAAGGTGCCGATGTCGCGGCTCGTCAACGTTGCGCCCAACTGCATCGCCGCGCGCGAAGCCGGGCCGTCCCTGGCGCGCATCTTCGCGATGGCGCGCGAGATCAACGACGCGCTCGGTGCCGACCAGTGCTATCGGCCGTTGGCGCAGCAGGTCGACTTCGCGCACCAGGCGAACCAGCCGGGAAACAATCCCGCGTGTGTCGCGACGGTCGGGACGTCACCCACGGGCGCGCCGGTCGGTCACTCGTACCACGGTTGGGGCAAGGCCGTTGACCTCACCGACGCGGGGCAGTCACTCACATTCGCGAGTCCGGGCTACGCGTTCATGAAACGGTTTGCCGGTTCGCTCGGTTGGAACCACCCCGCGTTCGCGGAGCCGGGCGGCAGTACGTGTCCGGAACCGTGGCACTGGGAGTGGGTCGGCGACGGCGGCAATCTCGGCTCCTCCGTCGTGCGCGGTGACGCGGTCGCGCTGGTGCCCAGCGCCGACGACGCCGGCTACGCGGTCATCGACGGTCTCGGTGGTGTGCACGGGCACGGCAACTTCGTGCCGCACGGTTCGGCCGCGTCGATCCCGATCGTGTGGGTGATGGTGGGCGCGGCGCCGACGCATGACCGTGGCGGGTACTGGATCGTCGGTGCCGACGGCGGGATCTTCAGCTATGGCAACGCGCACTTCTACGGGTCGACGGGCGGTATGCACCTCGCGCAGCCCGTCAACGCGATCGCGCCGACACAATCCGGCAAGGGGTATTGGCTGCTCGCCTGGGACGGTGGCGTGTTCAGCTTCGGCGACGCGCGCTTCTTCGGGTCGACGGGCGCGACGCACCTGAACAATCCGGTCGACGGAATGGCCACGACGCCTACCGGAAAGGGCTACTGGCTCGTGGCGAGCGACGGTGGTGTCTTCAGCTTCGGCGACGCGCACTTCTACGGCTCGACCGGCGCGATCCACTTGAACTCACCGATCGTCGGGATGGCCGCGAGTCCGACGGGCAAGGGTTACTGGATGGTTGCTTCGGATGGCGGCGTGTTCACGTTCGGCGACGCGCACTTCGCCGGCGCGCTCGCCGCGTTCCACTACCCGTCGCCCACCGTGGCGCTCGTCCCGACCAAGACGGGTCACGGCTACTGGATCGAGACCGCCGACGGCGCCGTCTTCGGCTTCGGCGACGCCCAGGCCTGAATCCACCAACAGTTGTCGGAGTTCTTAGCGCATAGCGCAGGATTCTCCGACAACTGTTGGTGGGGTTCTTTACCCGCTGACAATGACGGGGAGGCGGCGGGGGCCGTGCTCGAAGTAGGTCGGGACCTGCTCGAACACGAAGCCGGGCTCGAGTCGGAGCGCGCCGGGACCGAAGCGATCGAGGACGGCGTCGACGCCGAGGCGCGCGACGGCCCGGGCCAGAGTCGCGCCCGGGCACACGTGCGTGCCATAGCCGAACGTCAGGTGTTGGTCGGCGTTCGCGCGATCGACCAGGAACTCGTCGGCGCGATCGAAGACGCGCTCGTCGCGGTTCGCGGATGCCGCGCCGATGACCACGCGCTCGCCCGAGTGCACCGGGCAACCGGCGATCTCGGTGTCGCGCACGCAGCCGCGCGCCAGGAACAGGATCGGGGGTGCGGTCCGCAGGCTCTCCTCGATCGCGTTTCCGAGCCGCGATCGATCGGCGCGTACGGCCGCCTCGAGCTCCGGCGACGAGAGGATCTCGTACAGAAGGTTTCCGAGCAGCTGGCTCGTCGTGGTCAGCCCGCCGGTGATGAGGTTGCGGACGAGTGCGCGCAGTTGTTCCGGAGGCAGCGGTGCATCCTCGACCTCGAGCCGGATCAGACGCGCGAGCACGTCGTCGTGCGCCTCACCCGCGTCGAGCTGCGCGGACCGCTGCGCGATCCGCGCGTCGATGTAGCCCGCGAACTCGGGGAACGCGGCGGCGAAGCCCACGCCGCGTTCGGTGCGGTTGAGCGCGGGAAACGTGCTCTCCATCAGTTCCTTCGCCCACCGTGCGAGCTGGTCGGCGTCGGCCGGATCGAAGCCCAGCAGGTACACCGTCACCCGATTCGGCAGCACGGCCGTGTACGACGTGACGAAATCGAAGCCCGCGGCCGGTAGCGCGGCGAGGAGCTCGGTCGCAGTCGTGGCGATGAACGGTTCGGCCGCGTGCACCACCTTCGGCGTCATCGCGGTGACCATCACGCGGCGCACGGCAGTGTGCCGGGGCGGATCGAGCTCGCCGAGGAGTCGGTCCTCGAGTGGAACCTCGACGCCGGGCGCTTTCATGCCGTTCGCGTTGGAGAACGTCGCGGTGTCGCGCAACGTCGCGCGGGCCTCTTCGTAGCGCGTGATATACCGCAACCCGCCCGCGACCGTCGCCAACGGTCCCTCGTCCCGCATCTCCTTCAGTACTGACCACGCGTCCCGTGATTGCGTGGCGTCGAAGGGGTCGAACACGCCCGCATCCTACTGAGCCGGGCCTCAGGGACCCCGCGGCGCGTGTCGATGACTCACGAATGTTCGGCGACGTGTACGTGGGCGCCGCGCCGATGCGCGGCCTGCCGGACCCGGGCCGTTCGCTGGGCCGATCGATATCGATCGCAGTGTTCGCCGCGGTGCTGCTGGTCTCGGCCGGCACCGTGTACGTGGGCGCGGGCGCGACGAGGTCGTGGTATCCGAGCCGCTGGGACAAGCAGGTCGCGCCGATCGCCGCCGAGGTCGCGCGGCTGCGTGGGCTCGACTTCGTCCATCCGGTGGCGATCCACTACCTCGCGCCGGCGGCCTTCGAGCGCCAACTCGGAGGGGACAACGCGAGCTCCGACGTGCGGGCCGAGGTCGAGCGCGAAGAGGCCGAGTTCCGGGCGCTGGGCTTCATCGACGGCAAAGTCGATCTGCTCCAGGCGTTCGGCACGTCGCAGTCGTCCGGAACCCTTGCGTACTACGACGAGGACAAGCGCGAGATCTTCGTACGCGGTACGACGCTCGACGTCGCGCACCGCGTCACGCTCGCGCACGAGCTGACGCACGTGCTCCAGGACCAGCACTTCAACTTGACGAAGTTGCACATCCAGGCGGCGCAGTCCGATACCGGCGACCCCTCCGCGTTCAAGGCGCTCGTCGAGGGCGATGCGGTGCGCATCCAGCAGGCGTATCTCAAGCAACTCTCCAAGGCCGACCAGCAGGCGTACGCGCGCGAAGACGACGCCGAAGGCGCGCGGGTCAAAAAGGAGACCACATCCGTCCCGGACATCGTCGACCTGTTGGGCAGCGCGCCCTACCTGTTCGGAAAGTCGACGGTCTCCGTGCTGAACGCGACCGACGGCAACCAAGGTGTCGACGATGCCCTCACCGGACCGACGCCGTCGTCTTCGGTGTTCGTGGAAGGCGGACTGGTCGAGCCGTCCGTGGCCGTCGATCCGCCGCTGCCCCCGGCCGATGCGACCCAGGTCGGGCGACCGGAGCCGTTCGGCGCGTTCGAGATGTTCATCACGCTGGCCATGCGCCTCGACCCGGCTCGCGCGCTCCTCGCGGCCGATGTCGTCGGTGGCGGCCGGGCGCTCGCGTTCCGCAGCGGCGGCGTCACCTGTTACCGGGTCGTCGTGGACCCGACGGCGGAGCACAGCCGCTCGTTCCTCGAGGCCGCGGTGCGAGACTGGGCGCAGGGCCGGTCGCGCACGAGTGTCGATGCCGCGGGCGACCTCGTCGGGTTCACCGCGTGCGATCCCGGGACGAGCGCGCGCGGCCCGTCGGAGCCACGATTCAAGTCCGCAGTCGAGCTCTTGAGCATCCGGATGGACCTCACGGCCGAGGTCGCGAGCAACATGTCGGGTGACGTGGCGCGCTGTGTCGCGCGCGTGTTCATCGCCGCGCCCGGCGCGGAGAAGCTGGTGCTCGACATCGGGAACAAGGAACCGACGACCGCGCAGGCGGCGGTACTGCACGGCATCGGTGCGGCCAGCGCGGGCGCGTGCCGGGCCGATCCCGATTCCGGACTGCCGTAGACCGGCACCGCGGGTTACGGTTCGGCATCGTGGCCGTGAGCACGCGGCCCGGGTCAGCCGGAGGGAGCGGAAATGGTCGACGATCAGGATCTCGCGGGACTCGATCCCTACGACCTCATGGCGATCGAGGCCGGCCGGCTCGACGCCTACTTCTCGAAGGCGAGCGCCGCCGACTGGGACAAGCCCACGCGCTGCGAGGGGTGGAACGCCCGTGCACTCCTCGCGCACCTCGCGGCGAGCGAGGACTACAACCAGGCGTGTCTCGACGGGACCGTGCAGGACTTCCTGGCCGGCGTCGGAGCCAAGGGTGCGGTCGATCTCGCATCGGCGAACGAGATCGGCATCCACGAGTTCGACGGCCAGTCGCCCGAGCAGATTCTCGAGACATGGCGCACCCACAGCACGCAGAACCGTGAGGGGTTCCGGGCGCGCGACGGCGCCGACGTCGACAGCAGCATCGGCGCCTATCCCGGCCGCTGGCAGGCATTCCATCTCGCGTTCGAGCTCGCGACCCACGCCGACGATGTGGGGGTTGCGATCACACCCGCCGAGGCGGCGGGCCGCATCGAGTGGCAGGCGCGCTTCGGCCGGTTCGCGCTCAAGGAGCTCAAACCCGAGCTCGGTATCGAGGTCAGCGGCGACCGCACCCACGTGAAGGGTGAGGGAGTCGACGTCGAGCTCACGGCCGCGCAGTTCGTCGACGCGGTTGCCGCGCGACTGCCGGCGGACTCCGACCTCGACGCCGAGGCCGCCGCGATCCTGTCGGCGACCCCATGACGTTGCACGACGCTCGCATCCTCGTGACGGGCGTGACCGGTCAGGTCGCGCTGCCCGTCGCGCTCGGCCTGGCCGCCGACAATCACGTGATCGGCGTCGCGCGGTTCAAGGACGCCGCGTCGCGCGAACGCCTCGAAGCCGCGGGAGTGGAGTGCGTCGCGGTCGATCTGGCGCGGGGCGTGTTCGACGACGTCCCGACCGACATCGACTACGTCTGCAACTTCGGCGTCGTGAAGAGCAACAAGTGGGAGGTCGATCTCGCCGGCAATGCCGAAGCCGCGGGATTGCTGATGGCGCACTGCCGGAACGCGCGCGCGTTCCTGCACTGCTCTTCGACGGGCGTGTACGAGGCCGCGGACGGCTCGCCGCAGCGCGAGACCGATCCGCTCGGCGACAACCACCGGGTGATGATGCCGACGTACAGCATCTCGAAGATCGCGGCGGAGGCCGTCGTCCGCACGACGTGTCGCCTCCTCGGCGTGCCGACGACCATCGCCCGCCTGAACGTTCCCTACGGCGACGGCGGCGGGTGGCCCGCGTTCCACCTCATGCTGATGCAGGCGGGGCACGCGGTCCCGGTGCACCCGAACGGGCCGAGCCGGTTCAATCCGATTCACGACGACGACATCCTGGCGACTCTGCCCGGGATGCTCGAGGCCGCGTCGGTTCCCGCGACGATCGTCAACTGGGGTGGCGACGACGAGACGAGCATCGAAGCGTGGTGCGAGTACATGGGCGAGCTCGTCGGCGTCGAAGCGCGCTTCGAAGTCACGAGCAACACGATCGGCGGTATCCCCACCGACAACGCGAAGCGACTCGCGCTCGTCGGTCCGACCAAGGTCGGTTGGAAGGATGGGATGCGCCGAATGGTTGCGGCTCAGTCCGGTGGAACCGGTGGGGGCGTGTAGGTCCCACCCGAGCGCCAGTACTCGCCGTTCTCGCGCGAGAGGAATTCGTCGTCGACCAGGTACCGCCGCAGCGCGGCGGTGTCGGGGTGCACCTGCGCAATGATGAGGTTCACCATCTGCTCGGGGTAGCGCCGGCCCGGTTCGAACCGCTGCGTCAGCCAGTCGAGCACGACGACGCGCTTCGAATGCACACTCGGGATAGACACGAGCTTGCCGTCGCGCACGAACACGCGCAGCACCCGCGCGATCTCGGCGGGTTCGTCGTCGTGCTCGGCGGCGCGGGGTTCGTCCTCCGCCGCCGCGCGCGCGGTGAGGGCGAACGCTTCACCGAGGAGATGCAGGGTCCCGTCGTCACCGCGGACGACGAGTCCGACGTCGACCAGTCGCTGGAGCGCGCGGGCCGTCGACCGGATGTCGAGCCCGGAATCGCTCCGCACGGCATCGATGTCCGTGGCACCCAGCACCAACGCCGCGAACACCGCTCGGCGGTCGTCGTCGGCGAGCAGGCCGACCAGCTCCCGAGCGGAGAAGGGCGAGGTCGTCACGCCAACTAGCGTCGCGCGCGAGGCGACGTGGTGAGGAGAAACGGTGGAGGAACTCGATCTGACCGGCGTCGAGCGGGTGCTCGCCGTGATGGCGCATCCCGACGACGTGGACTTCGGGTGGGCGGGATCCGTGGCGACCATGACCGACGCGGGGATCGAGGTCGTCTACTGCCTCGTCACCGACGGCGACGCCGGCGGCTCGGAGACCGGGATCGCCCGTGAGGACATGGCTCCGTTGCGCCGCGACGAGCAGCGCGCCGCGGCGGCGATCGTCGGCGTGCACGAGATTCACTTCCTGGGCTACCCCGACGGCCGCGTCGAGCCGTCGCTCGACCTCCGGCGCGACCTCACCCGCGTCATCCGTACCGTGCGGCCCAACCGGGTGATGGCGCAGTCGCCCGACCGGAACTGGGACCGCATCTACGCGAGCCACCCCGATCATCTCGCGGCGGGCGAGGCGACCGTCGCCGCCGTGTACCCGGACGCCCGTAACCGCTGGGCGCACCCGGAGCTCGCGGCCGAGGGCTGCGAACCGTGGACCGTCGACGCGCTCTGGATGGGTACCGGGCGCGAGGCCGCGACGCATTACATCGACATCACGAACGCGGTCGAACGGAAGATCGAAGCGTTGATGTCGCACAAGAGCCAGCTGCCCGACCCTGACGCGACGGCATCTATGGTGCGAAGCTGGACCGGCGCGATCGCGCAGGCAGCCGGACTCCCCGAAGGACGGGCCGCGGAGGCGATGAGAGTAGTGGGCACGCTATGACGCAGCACGAGATGACGAGAGCCGAGTTGACACACCCGCTCGAGATGCTCGGCGGCGAGGAAGTGAAGCGGGCGGTCGGGGTGCTGCGCGACAGCGGCCGGCTGCCCGACGGCGCGTTGTTCGCGAGCATCGTGTTGCACGAGCCGGCCAAGGACGTGCTCGCGCAGTGGAAGCCCGGTGATCCGGTCGAGCGACGGTTGCGCTGTGTGATCGTTCCCGGCCCGGAGTGCCGCGTGGTCGAGGCGATCGTCGACGTCGGCGCGGGCGTGATCGAAGCGTGGGACGAGATCGAGTCCGTCCGCCCGACGTTGCTCATGCACGAAGCCGCGCAGGCGATCGGCACGATCCGCGCCCACCCCGAGTATCTCGCCGCGCTCGCGCGTCGAGGCATCACGGCCGACATGATCGACCGGGTGCAGATCGACCCGTGGCCCGCGGGGGTCTTCGGGTACGAGTGCGAAGAAGGGCGGCGCATCTCGCGCTGCATCTCGTTCCTGCGCGACGATCAGACCGACAACGGGTACGCGCGCCCGATCGAAGGCCTGATCGTGCACTTCGACAACGGACGAAACGAGGTGCTCGAGGTCAACGACCACGGTGTCACCACCATGCCCAAGAACCGCGCGAGCTACCGCGTCGCCGATCAGCCGCGGATGCGCACCGACCTGAAGCCGATCTCGATCACGCAGCCCGAAGGGCCGAGCTTCACGGTCGAGGGCAATCTCGTGCAGTGGCAGAAGTGGCAGTTCCGGATCTCGTTCGATCCCTTCGAAGGCCTCGTGCTGCACCAGGTCGGCTACAACGACGACGACGGTCGGCTCCGTTCCATCCTGCACCGCGCTTCGATCAGCGAGATGGTGGTTCCGTACGGCGACCCGGAGCCGTTGCACGGTTGGAAGAACGCGTTCGACGCGGGGGAGTGGGGACTCGGGCGCATGACCCAACCCCTCACGCTCGGCTGCGACTGCGTCGGCGAGATCCACTACTTCGACGCGACGCTCGCGACCGAACACGGCAAGCCGTGGGTGATCGAGAACGCGATCTGCATGCACGAGGAGGATTACGGAATCCTCTGGAAGCACGTCGATCTCTGGGGCGGGACGAGCGAGGTGCGGCGGAGTCGCCGCCTCGTGGTCAGCTTCATTTCAACCGTCGGCAACTACGAGTACGGCTTCTTCTGGTACTTCTACCTCGATGGCAACATCCAGCTCGAGGTCAAGCTCACCGGCATCGTCTCGCCCATGGCGATCGAGCCCGGTGCCACGCCCGCGTTCGCGAACGTGATCGCCGAGGGCATCGCCGCCCCGCATCATCAACACATGTTCAACGCCCGTCTCGACTTCGACGTCGACGGTGAGACCAACGAGATCTACGAGGTCGACGCCGAGCGGATGCCGCCCGGGCCCGACAATCCGTGGTTGAACGCGTTTCGGCCGAAGGCGACGCGCCTCGAATCGGAGGCCGCGGCGATGCGGGAGGTCGACGCGTCGGTGTCGCGCACCTGGCGCATCGTCAACCCCACCGCGCGCAACGGCCTGGGCCAGCCGACCGCGTACAAGTTGGTGCCGACGATGTCGACGCCGACGCTGCTGGCCCATCCGGAGTCGTCCGTCGGCCGGCGGGCCGCGTTCGCCCAGCACAATCTCTGGGTCACTCCGTACGCGCCCGACGAGCGTCGCGCCGCGGGGGAGTACCCGAATCAGCATCCGGGCGACGACGGCTTGCCGCGTTGGACCGCGCACGATCGCTCGCTCGTCGACGCCGACGTCGTGGTCTGGTATTCGTTCGGCGTGACGCACTTCGTCCGGCCGGAGGACTGGCCGGTGATGCCGGTCGAGTACACCGGCTTCATGCTGATGCCGTTCGGCTTCTTCGACCGCAATCCCGCACTCGACGTTCCGCCCACCGAAGGCGAGCACTGTCACTCGTGACCCGAGTCCTCGTGACGAACGACGACGGAATCGAGTCGGCCGGACTCCACAGCCTCGCGGCCGCGTTGCGCGGCGCGGGCTACGACGTGATCGTCGTCGCGCCCGATCGCGATCGCAGTGGGATCGGGGCCGCGATCGGCCTCGTGCACGCGGATCAGCACCTCGACGTCGAGAAGGTCGAGATGCCGGGTTGTGAGGGCATCCCTGCGTACGCGATCGACGGGCCGCCCGGACTCTGCGTGTGCGCGGGCCGGCTGGGCGCGTTCGGCGATCCGCCGGACTTCGTGGTGTCGGGGATCAATCCCGGCTGCAACACGGGCCGGGCGATCCTGCACTCGGGAACCGTCGGCGCCGCGCTCACCGCGCAGAGCTTCGGCTGCTCCGCGCTGGCGGTGAGCGTCGCGGTCTCCGATCCCTACCGATTCGACACCGCGGCGCGCTGCGCCCTCGACGTGTTGCCGATGCTGCTGGACGCGCCCGCGCGCAGCGTTTTGAATCTCAACGTTCCCGCACTCGCGTACGACGAGGTGCAAGGAGTGCGCTGGGCGCGGCTCGCGGCGTTCGGTTCGGTGCGCGCGGCGATCTCCGAGAGCGGTTCCGGCGGCCTGCAGTTCGAATTGCGTGCGACCGGAGTCGCGCCTCCACCCGATTCCGATCAGGGACTCGTCGACGCCGGCTTCGCCGCGCTGACCACCATCGTCGGTGTCGCCGAGGCCTGGCCGGCCGAGATGGCGAGTTCCCCCGAGGTCTCCTCGGCGGTCGTCCCCGGTGCGTCGGTCGAGGCCGTGCACGCCGTCCCCGACGCCTCGGCTCCACGGTCGTTGCACCGCCCGCTCCACGCCGGCACCCTTCCGACGGAGTAGCCCGCCCGGGCCGTCCCCCACAGTTTGTTCGCTCACGCACCGGAGCAGTGCGCGAGCGTGCCCACCTGTGGGGCAGTCTGTCGAGATGTCCGAGCGTGGTGCCGAGCCGCGGTCCTCCTCGCGCCGATGGTTTCTCCAGGGCGCGGCCGCCGGTGCTGCCGCGCTCTTCGTCGCGGCGTGTAGCCGCGGGCATTCCCGCTCGAGCCGCCAACCGCCGGAATCGTCGAGCACGACAGGCCCGAGTTGGCCGCTCGGGCCGACGCTCGACGTCGGAACCGTCGATGCCCTCCGCAATTCCCTCGCCGCCGCGTCTGCGCCGAGATATCTCGCGACGGCGCGCGCGTACATCAGTGAGTTTCCTCCGGAGCTTGCGCGCGACGCGCACGCGATCTATCCGTCCGAGGTCATCCCGGTACTGGCCGCGGGTCTGGTGGTATTGCACCAGCGATGCCCGCACCTCGGTTGTCGAGTGCCATTTTGCGAGTCGTCACAGTTCTTCGAGTGCCCGTGCCATGCCGCGCGGTTCAGTCGTGTGGGTGAATTCCGAGCCGGGCCGACACCGCGGGGAATGAGTCTCATGAGCTCGACGATCGAGGGTGGTCGACTCATCCTGAGACCCGACACGACGTTTCCCGGTATTGCGATCGGCAGCGACATCACGAACCAGAAGCCCGCCGGCCCGTTCTGTGTCGGGTCCTGAGCGGCCGCCCCCGGAGAGTCGCCGCCGTCAGCGGGTGTCGACGTCGAGGCGGCGGCCGGCGAGCGCGGCGCGCAGGTCGTTCAGCGTCGCGAGACTCTCCTCGGCCTCGGCGCGGTTCCCCGCCGCGACGGCGAGCACGAGTGATTCGATCAGGATGAGCGTCGTGCCGTGGCTGGCGAAGAGGCCCGGCGTCCCGCGGCCGCATTCCAAGGTCGTGTACACCGTCGAGCCGAGCTTCCGTCCGAGCGTGTCGGTCACGAGCACGACGGGCAGGTCGAGCGCCGCGCACCGCTCGAGGAGCACCTGCACGTGCGATTGCAACCGGCCGTAGGCGAGCACGACGACGACATCGCCGGGCTCCAGTGCAAGGAGTTCGTCCGCGAACGACGTCCCGGTGTGGATCAGCGCGGCGCTCGGTTTGCCGACCCGCTCGGTGAGCATCTGTCCGTACGCGGCGAGCTGGGCCGAGGGCCCGACGCCGCGCCACACGATCCGGCGACTCGCACTCAACACGGAGGCCGCGGCCTGGAACCGCTCGGCCGATACGTTGCGCGCGAGCGCTTCCACAGCCGCGAGATGGTTTCCGATCGCCGCCGCGAACAGTGCCTCCGGGGGCGCCTGCTCGAGCGTCCGGCGCAGGCGCTCCGTGATCGAGGGATCGCCGGAGTGGGCGACGAGTGCGCGGCGAAGGTCGGCGAGCCCGGAGTACCCGAGCGCCTTCGCGGTCCGCACGATCGTCGCGTCACTCGTCCCGAGCCGCGCCGCGAGCGCCGCGGCGGACAGGATGGACGCTTCGGGCCCGAGCTCGAGGAGCCGTTCCGCCACCCGGCGTTCGGCCGGTGCGACGTCGTCGACGTGGGCGGCGACCCGCGCCGCGAACGAGTCGGTAGTCTCCGCTACAGCACGAACCACAACGGTAGTATACGCTACTACCCGTGCACAGCGTGTTGCTCGTGGTGGCCGCCTTCCTCGCTTCCGCGGTCGAGATGGTCGAGGCGCTCACGATCGTGCTCGCAGTCGGCGTCACGCGGGGTTGGCGATCCGCGGGTTGGGGAGTGGCAACTGCACTCGCCGCGCTCGTGGCGATCGCGGGCATCTTCGGCCCTGCGCTCGCGAACCTCCCGATCGACGTGCTCCGACTCGTGATCGGAACGATTCTGTTGATCTTCGGACTGCAGTGGCTGCGCAAGGCCATCCTGCGGTCGAGTGGGTTGAAGGCGCAGCACGACGAGGACGCCATCTTCCGGGCCGAGATCAGAGAGCTCCGCGCGGCCGGCCAGCGCGGTGTCGGTGACTGGTACGCGTTCACGGTCGCGTTCAAAGGCGTGTTTCTCGAAGGACTCGAGGTCGCGTTCATCATCGTGACCTTCGGCGGCGCGCAGAAGAACGTCGGGCTCGCGGCGCTGGGCGCGGCCGCGGCTCTCGTCGTCGTCTGCATCGCCGGCGTGATCGCGCACGCGCCGCTCAGCCGGGTGCCCGAGAACACCTTGAAGTTCGGCGTCGGGATCATGCTGAGCTCGTTCGGCATCTTCTGGAGTGCGGAGGGCGCGGGCGTGTCGTGGCCGGGCGCGGATGCGTCGCTGCTCGGGGTGATCGCGTTCGTGATGGTTCTGTCGTTCGGTCTCGTTGCGCTGCTGCGACGCTCGGTCGCGGCCGCCGGGTTGGCCGTCGCATGAAGTGGCTCACGCAGTTCGCGCGTTTCTGGTACGACTTCATCGTGGGTGACGACTGGACGATCGCAGTCGCTGTCGTCGTTGTTGTCGCGATTACCGATGTCGTCGCGAACGCGGGCCGGGTCGCGTGGCCCATCATTCCGATCGGCGTCGCCGTGGTGCTGAGCCTCTCGGTTCGCCGGGTGCTCCGCGTTCATCAGCAGTCGGCGCGCGAGCTCGGCGAGGAAGGGACCCAATGATCAGCTACTTCCAGGCGATCGTGATCGGCATCCTGCAAGGCGTGACCGAGCTGTTTCCCGTCTCCAGTCTCGGGCATTCCGTGCTGATCCCCGCGTGGCTCGGTTGGAACGGAGTGGTGTCGGATCAATCGCGGAGCGAGTCTCCGTATCTCGCGTTCGTCGTGATGCTCCACGTCGCGACCGCACTGGCACTCCTCGTCTACTTCCGAGCCGACTGGGTGCGCATCATCAAGGGGTTCTTTCACACGCTGAAGACTCGCAAGCTCGAGACTCCGGACGAACGCATGGCGTGGTTGCTCGTCGTCGCGACGATCCCGGCCGGACTCACGGGAGTCCTCCTGGAGCATTCACTGCGGACGCTGTTCGCCAAACCGCTCGCGGCCGCGATCTTCCTCACCATCAACGGGCTGATGTTGCTGTTCGGCGACTGGGTGCGCCGACGGCGTTCGGTCGAGAAGATCATCGAGACCCATCCCAAGGCACCGAGCCGCACCGAGGAAGGCCGACGCCTCGACACGCTCGACTTCCGCGAAGCGGTCGCGGTCGGTGTCGCCCAGATCGGCGCACTCTTCGCGGGTATCAGTCGATCCGGCATCACGATGGTCGCGGGCCTCACCCGCGGCCTCGATCACGAGGACGCGGCTCGCTTCTCGTTCCTGCTGGCGACGCCGATCATCCTTGCCGCGGGCCTCTACAAGCTCCCGGACTTCATCGGGACCAACGGCAACGGGATCCGGGGCCAGGCGCTCGTCGGGAGCGCATTTGCCGCCGTCGCGGCCTTCATCTCGGTCCGCTTCCTGGTTCGCTTCTTCCGAACCCGAAACCTGTTGCCCTTCGCGATCTACTGCCTGGTCGTCGGTGGCATCTCGATCGTGCACTTCGCGTAAAGCGCGGGGAGCAGAGATCAGCTGGCGATCTTGCGCACGACGTACTGCAGGGTGTTCTCCACTGCTCCCGGTTGATTCGGGTAGGAGATCGAGAGGTTCTGGAAGTCGAGCATTTCCCAGCGGGTGTCGGGGAACAGGCGGCGCGCGTCCTGCGTATCCCACATCGTCGCCGGGGGCATGTGCTCGGGAAACGGCTTCGTGTGCCGGGTGCCGTAGGGATTGAACAAGAAGACGCCATTGGGTCGCAGGATGCGACGGACCTGGTACAAGGCGGTCTTGAGATCCTTGGGTGTGAGGTACGTCATCGCGGCACGGTCGATCACGACGTCGTAGTGCTCGGACGGTGCGGTGCAGTCGACGATCGATTCCTTGCGCAGGTCGGCGTCGCGCAACGACGCGCGTCCCGATGCGAAGGCGGCATACGCGACCTCGCAGCCCGCGACCTCCCAGCCGTGCTGACGGGCCCAGAGCAGGTTCGAACCCGATCCGAATCCGACCTCGTAGACGCGCTCGCCGGGGTAGGCCTCGAGCACCGCGACGACGTTCTTCCACGCGAAGTCGGCCGCGTAGTCGGGAAAGGCGTCGTAGGCCCGGTCCCAGTCCTTCATGGCGAGCCGACTGCTCGCGCTGCGCTGCATCTCCTCTCATCGGAGCGCGGAAATCGGTCTTCAGGGGTAATGCCCGATCATCTAGCGTTTTTGGCGTGGCGATCACTCCCGACACGAAGAACTGGACGTGGGTGCTCGACCGGCCGTGTCCGGAATGCGGGTTCGTGGCCGACTCGTTCGCGCGCGAGGACGTGGGCCGGATCATCCGTGAGAACTCCGCCGACTGGGAACGGATCCTTCTCCGGGCCGATGTGCAGCGTCGTCCGAGCGCCGACTTCTGGTCGCCGCTGGAATACGGCTGCCACGTCCGCGACGTGTACCGGATCTGCGACGGTCGGCTCGACGTGATGTTGACCGAGACCGATCCCACGTTCGCCAACTGGGATCAGGACGCGACGGCCCTGGACGACGCGTATGCCGACCAGGATCCGGCCGTCGTCGCGGTCGAGTTGCATGCGGCGGCGAGCCGCGTCGCCGACCGGTTCGACGCGGTCACCGGCGCCGAGTGGTCGAGGCGCGGGCTCCGGAGCGACGGGGCGCACTTCACGGTGGAATCGTTCGCCCGGTACGTCGTCCACGACGTCACCCATCACCTCGTCGACGTCTGACGGCACGACCACCGGAGGTGACAAGCGCCCGCGCGATGCGGGATGCTGGCCGGATGGGGAAATGGACACGAGAAGAGCTGCAGCGCGCGCACGACCACTACCTCGACGTCGCGCAGGAGGCGGGCCGCACGAACGACTGGCGCGCCTGGGCCGACAACTTCACCGAGGACGCCACCTACATCGAGCATCACTACGGCACGATGCAGGGCCGCGAGAAGATCTACGAGTGGATCACCGCGACGATGGCCGAGTGGCCGAACTCGGAGATGAAGGAGTTCCCGCACGACTGGTGTGTGTGCGACGAGGAACGCGGCTGGTGGATCTGCCAGATCGAGAACCGCTTCCGTGATCCCGGTGACGGAGAGGTGTACCA
Source organism: uncultured Actinomycetes bacterium (assembly GCA_963835455.1). Lineage (GTDB taxonomy): Bacteria > Actinomycetota > Acidimicrobiia > IMCC26256 > PALSA-610 > PALSA-610. The sequence goes on along the minus strand of CAWIFT010000004.1, from coordinate 479,735 downwards.
GGCGTACAACCTCACGGTGCTCGAGTACGCCGGCGACATGAAGTTCTCGTCCGAGGAGGACGCGTACAACCCCGCGAACTTCGCACCCGTCGTGAAGGCGTGGATCGACGCCGAGCGCAAAGCGAAAAACACCTGAAAAACGCCGGGTCCGAAACGTTTCGGGCGCCTGGTATCATCAAAGGTCGCACGGCGTCCCGATTCGCAGGTTCGACGCCGAAAGTTTCGATCATGGAGTGGCATGGCGTTCAAAGTCGGTGACCGGGTCGTGTACCCCCATCACGGGGCCGCCGTGATCGAACGCAAGGAGATGCGGGAGGCGTTCGGCGAGAAGACCGAATACCTCGTGCTGCGGGTGGCCAACGGCGACCTGACCCTGGCGGTGCCGTCGAACAAGGCCGAAGACGTCGGCATGCGCCCGCCGATCTCGGTGGAGGACATCGACGACCTCTTCCAGTTGCTCGGCAAGAAGGACGTGCGCGAGCCCACCAACTGGAGCCGGCGCTTCAAGAACCACCAGGAGAAGCTGAAGAGCGGCGACGTCTACCAGGTCGCCGAGGTCGTGCGGAACCTCGCGCTGCGCGAGGTCACCAAGGGCCTCTCGGCGGGCGAGAAGGCGATGCTCGTACGCGCTCGCGGCATTCTCGTGTCGGAGCTGAGCTTCGCGCTGAACGTCTCCGAAGAAGAGGCGCTCACGAAGCTCGAACAGCAGCTCGCGTAGCGCCCGCTCCCCGCGTCACCGGTCGAGCACCGTCACGCACTCGATGTGCGGCGTGTGCGCGAACAGGTCGACGAGTGTCACCGACGTGAGCGTGTAGTCGGCGCCGACGAGGAGCCCGATGTCGCGCGCGAGTGCGGCGGCGTCGCACGAGACGAGTACGACGCGTTCGGGGTCGCAGGCCAGCACCGCACGCGCACCGTCTTTGCCGAGGCCGGCGCGGCTCGGGTCGGCGATCACGACGTCGACCTTGTTGCCGTGCCACTTGCCGACGTCGGCGCGGGTGACGCGCGCGTCGTAACCCTTCAGGTTGTGCTTCGCGTCCGCGACCGCGGAACGGCCCCGTTCGACCGCCACGACGCGCTTGGGTCGGTCCGCGGTCACCGCGAAGAGGCCGACTCCGCAGTAGAGATCGGCGATCACCTTGTCGGGACCGGTTGCCTCCCGCACGAGCCGGGCGAGGGTGGCCGCCCCATCGGTTCGGCTCTGGAAGAACGAGTTGATCGACACCCGCATCGTGTGGCCGTCGATGACCTCGTGCACCATCGCGTTCTTGCCCCGCATCACGTCCGGCGGAAGGTCCATGATCATCTCCGCCGGTTCGGCGAGCGCGGCGCGCTCACCCGTACCGACGCCGACCCGCAGCGTGACCTCGTGGGCGCGACCGAACTTTCCTTCCCGGAGCAGCTCGTCGATCGCGGGGTGCGCGACCAGGCAGGAATCGATCAGGACCGGGTCGTGCGACTGGTGCCGGCGAAAGGCCGGCTTCCCGTCGACCACGAGCGCACGCACGGTCGTACGGAATCCCTCGGTGGGGAGCAGGACCGGTTCCGTGATGGGCGCGTCGGTGATGCGCGCGATGCGCGTCGAGCGCGTCGCGGATGATGTCGAGCTTGAGCTGCGGTTGCGCTTCGGTCGCAACGTGCTGCCAACCGCAACCGCCGCAACCCTCCCGTGCGTGCACGCACGGCGGCACGACGCGCGCCGGGGACGGTTCGAGAACCTCCACCACGCGGCCGCGCAGGAGGTCGGCCTTGTTGGCGGTGACCTCGATCCGCACGCGCTCACCGGGGAGCGCACCGTCGATCAGCGCGACGCGCCCGTCGTCGATCCGGCCGAGGGCGTCGCCGCCGGCAACCATGCGCGTCGCCGTCAGTTCCACCCGGACAGTCAAGCGCGAAGTCTGCGAGACTCGCGCATCGTGAAGGCATTGAGGGTCCACGAGCTCGGCGAGCCCGAGCGGGTCATGGTGCTCGAGGACAGCCCCGAGCCCGAGGTCCGGCCTGGAGACGTTCGCCTCCGGGTGCACGCAGCCGCACTGAACTTTCCCGACGTGCTGATGTGCCGGGGCGAATACCAGGTCAAGCCGCCGCTGCCGTTCACGCCCGGTGCGGAGGTGGCCGGGGTCGTCGACGAGGTCGGGGTGGAGGTCGAGGGCATCACCATCGGCGATCGTGTCCTCGCGATCCCGAACTTCGGGCCGGGCGGATTCGCCGAGTTCACGACCGCGTCGGCCGCCGGCGGCGTGTTCCCCATCCCGGAGTCGATGCCGTTCGGCGCGGCGGCCGCGCTGCACGTCGTCTACCAGACTGGCCATCTCGGCTTGCACCGACGCGCCCACATCCAGCCGGGCGAGACGTTGCTCGTGCACGCCGGCGCCGGGGGAGTGGGCAGCGCGGCGATTCAACTCGGGCTCGCCGCGGGCGCGCGCGTCGTGGCGACCGCGGGCGGCCCGGACAAGGTGAAGGTGTGCGAGAAGTTGGGTGCGCACCTCGCCCTCGACTACCGCGAGCACGACTTCGTCGACGCGGTCAAGGAGTTCACCGACGGTCGCGGCGCGGACGTGATCTACGACCCGGTGGGTGGCGACACCTACGACCGCTCGACGAAGTGCATCGCGTTCGAAGGCCGGATCCTGATCATCGGTTTCACCGGCGGCCGGTTCGCGCACGCGCGGACCAATCACGTTCTGATCAAGAACTACTCGGTGGTCGGTGTGCACTGGGCGTTGTACAACGTCGTGAAGCCGCAGCTCGTGCGCGCGACGCACGAAGAGTTGGTTCGTCTCTTCGAGACGGGCCGCATCGACCCGTTGATCTCGGAACGGGTGGCGTTGGCCGAGGTTCCCGCGGCGCTGGCCCGGCTCGGGTCGCGCGGCACCTACGGCAAGGTCGTCTGCGAGTTGTGACCGACCGTCTCGTCGACCGGGAGTACCTGACCGGCGTGCAGTACGCGTCGGACGCGAATCTCTCGGCCCGGCAGGCGATCTACCGGTTCCAGCAGCCGCGGGTGCGGAATGCCGCGTGGGCGGTCGATCGCGCCGGCCTCGACGGCGACGAGCGTGTGCTCGACCTCGGGTGCGGTAACGGCCTTCATCTCGCCGAGCTTGCCCAGCGGGACCACCGCGGCGCGGTGGTCGGTGCCGATCTCTCACCCGGCATGCTGGCCTCCGCCGCGCTGCGTGCGAACGCTCCATTGCTGATCGCCGATGCGCAGCGACTGCCGTTCGCCGACGACGCGTTCGACTGCGTGCTCGCGATGCACATGCTGTACCACGTCCCCGACCGCGATCTCGCCCTCGCCGAGATCCGACGCGTGCTGCGGCCCGGCGGAGTGATGCTCGCGGTGACGAACTCGCGGCGCCATCTCGAAGAGCTCAACGACATGGTCGGCGCGACGCGCGCGTATCTCACGTTCTCGTCGGAATCGGGCGGCGCCGAACTGGCACGGCATTTCGCTTCGGTCGAGCGCCACGACGTGCACAGTGAGCTCGTCGTCACCGAGGTCGAGGCGGTCGTCGCCTACGTCGCGAGCCTGGGATCCGTCACCGGCTTCGCGAACAACATCGCGGCGCCGGTGCTGGAAGCGGTCGAGGCACAGGTCCGATCCGAGATCGAAGCGAACGGCGCGTTCCGCATCCGCACGGATGTCGGCTGCTTCGTCTGCCGCTGACCGAAAACCCCACCAACAGTTGTCGGAGATATCGCCGCTATGTGTCGGTTACTCCACCAACAGTTGTCGGGGATATCACCGCTCTACGTCGATTACTCCGCCAACTGTTGGTGGAGTAACCGTGCGTCAGGGGGTGAGGCGGGTCTTGAAGAAGGTCAGCACCTGATCCAACGCTTCCTTGGTGGGGTGGCCGGGCTCGTCGACGAGGTGTTCGGTGACCACCGAGTGCGCCATCTTCGGGATGCTGTGCCGGTTGCCCTTGCTGCTGTCGATCTCGATCGCGATGAGACGGTCGCCGAACACCTCGCGCAGGTGGTCGAAGCGTTCCGCCGGTACGGCGGGGTCGCCGGTGAATCGCATTGCCATCACGCAGAGGTCTTCGCGCGCCGCGACGGTCGCGAGATCGACATCCGAGATCGCGAGCGCGCGCTTGCGGGCCTTGCCCGCGGCGAAGGGCAGCGAGGGCTGGCTCAACACCGGCGCGAGCATCTCGTCGTCGACGGCCATCGCGAGGGCGAAGTTCCCGGTGAAGCACATGCCGATCGCGCCGACCCCGGGACCGCCGCACCGTTCGTGCAGATCGCGGGCCAGTGCTCGGAGCCAGGCGATGATCGGAGACGTGCGATTGAGTGCCCAGTTGGCGAACTCACGCGAGACGCAGCCCCGGGTCATGGATTTCAGCACGTACGGAACCGACGGCTCCCGGCCCGTCTCGCCGAACATGTCCGGCATGGCGACGGTGAAACCGGCGTCGACGACGCGCCGGGCGAAGGCGGCGACATTCGGCGTGATCCCCGGCATCTCGCTCATGACGACGACGCCCGGGCCCGACCCGGCGCGGTACACCGTTCGGGTCGTGCCGTCGTGGGTGAACTCGGACGTGGTGAAACCCTCGAGCGCGGTCGGCATGGCGGGAGACTAGAACCGCGCGAGCTCGTCGCGTAGCTGACCGAGACCCATGCTGCCGAGGTCGAGTGCGAACGTGTGGAACTCCTTGAGATCGAAGTCGGCGCCCTTGCGCTGCTTCGCGTCCGCGCGCGACTCGAGCCACACCTTCTCACCGACCTTGTAGCTGATCGCCTGACCGGGCCAGCCGAGGTAGCGATCGACCTCGCTGCGCATGAAGACCTCCGGAAAACGGCTGCGGCCGATCACGAACGGCAGCGCGAGCTCGGGCGTCCACTTCTCGCCCGCGTGCGGTTCGCCGTCGATGATGGTGAGCTCGAGGTGCATCCCGATGTCGACGACCACACGCACCGCGCGCATCGCCTGCGCCGCGAGCATGCCCATCTCGAAGCCGGGGTCGTCGAGGTAGCCGAGCTCGCCCATCAATCGCTCCGCGTACAGCGCCCAGCCTTCGCCGTGACCGGAGACGAAGCCGAAGAGGCGCTGGAAACGCGACAGCTTGTCGGCCAGGTACACCACCTGCGCGACCTGGAGGTGATGACCCGGTACCGCTTCGTGGTAACAGGTGCTCACCTCCTTCCAGAGCGGGAAGCGGGTCTGGCCCATCGTCGGGTACCAGGTGCGGCCGGGACGGGAGAAGTCCTCGGTCGGCGACGTGTAGTACATCGCGGCCGCGCCACCGGGCGGTGCGATCATCGCCTCGCACTTCAACAGCGGCGGCGCGAGATCGAAGTGCGTGCCGTTCAGGTCGGAGATCGTCTGATCGATGAGGTCCTGGTTCCAACGCCGGAACTCGTCGACACCTTCGATCGCACGGTTCTCGTCGGCATCGAGATGTTCGATCACCTCGTCGATCGACGCGCCCGGGAGAATGCGTTCGCCGACGCGGCGCATCGCGTCCTCGATGCGGTGCAGCTCGTCCCAACCCCACGCGTACGTCTCTTCGAGGTCGAGGTCGATCCCGTTGAAGTCGCGCGCGAACAACGCGTAGCGATCGCGGCCCACGGGATTGCGCGGGTCGGCAGCAGGCGCGTACTCGTCGCGTAGATACGCCGCCAGACGCGCGTAACCGGCCGTCGCCTGCTCGGCCGCGGCCGCGACCCGCTCGTTCCCGGGACGTTGCGCCGCCAACGTGCGGAAGAACGGTTCGCTGTCGCCCTCGCCGCCCCACGTCGCGGCCTGTTCGGCGCAGGCGAGTGCTTGGCGCCGAGCCGCGACGAGTCCCCGGGCCACGCCCTCGCGCAACGACGCCTCGATGCTCTCCAGACACGCGGGGACGTTGGTCATCCGTTCCGCGGCAATCTCCCAGTCCTCGTCGGTCTCGAACGCCATGAGGTCGAAGCACTGCCGGGCGCCGGAGATGGGACTGGCAATGATGCGGACGTCACGCAGCCGCTCACCGGCTTCGTACTGATCGACGTCGAGCTCACACCGCTCGGTCATCACGCTGGCGGCGAGTCGATCGTCGTCTGACTCCTTCGGCGCCGCGGCCAGCGCGGCCAGCGTCTCGCGGACGAGATCGATCCTCCGGGCCGCGCCGGCCGGGGAGTAATCCGTCATCTCGTGGTCGTGCCCGGGTATCCCGGCGTAGGTCGCGCTGCAGGGGTCGAGTGCGCCGAGCTGCGTGCAGTAGCGATCGGCGATGTCGAAGACTTCCGACACGTTTCCTCCTCCGGGTGGCCGGTACGGTGAGGAGTATGGCTCACCAATTCATTCTGACGATGCGCGATCTGCGACGGGTGCACCCGCCCGACAAGGAGGTGCTGCGCGGGGTCAACATCTCGATGTACCCCGGCGCGAAGATCGGGGTGCTGGGTCTGAACGGAGCCGGGAAGTCCACGCTGCTGCGCATCATCGCGGGCGAGGACGACGGCTATCAGGGTGAATGCCGCGTCACGCCGGGCTTCTCGGTGGGCTACCTGGCGCAGGAACCCCTGCTCGACCCGAAGAAGGACGTGCTCGGCAACGTGACGGAAGGCGTCGCGGGCACGAAGGATCTCCTGGACCGGTTCGAAGCGGTGTGCAACGCGATGGGCGAGCCCGACGCCGACTTCGACAAGCTCCTCGCCGAGCAGTCCGACCTGCAGGACAAGATCGACCATGTCAGCGGCTGGGACCTCGACCGCCAGCTCGACATCGCGATGGACGCGCTGCGTTGCCCGCCGGCCGACGCGGACGTCACGAAGCTGAGTGGTGGCGAACGGCGCCGTGTCGCGCTGTGTCGCCTGCTGCTCGGCAAGCCCGATCTGCTGCTGCTCGACGAGCCGACCAACCACCTGGACGCGGAATCGGTCGCGTGGCTCGAACGCCACCTGCAGGAGTACCACGGCACGGTCGTCGCCGTGACCCACGACCGCTACTTCCTCGACAACGTCGCGGGCTGGATCCTCGAGCTCGACCGCGGCGCGGGGATCCCGTGGGAAGGCAACTACACGAGCTGGCTCGAACAGAAGGAGCAACGGCTCGCGCAGGAGGAGAAGGTCGACGAGACGCGGCGCCGCACCCTGCAGCGCGAGCTGGAATGGGTGCGTCTTGCACCGCGGGCGCGCCACGCGAAGGGCAAGGCGCGCATCACCGCGTACGACAAGCTCGTCGCGGAAGCCGAATCGGCCGAGGCCCGTCAGGAGAAGGTGCAGATCTCGATCCCGCCCGGCCCGCGGCTCGGCGATCTCGTGATCGAAGCCGAGGGCCTCAGCAAGGGTTACGGCGACCGGCTGCTGATCGAGGACTTCTCGTTCTCGTTGCCGCCGGGCGGCATCGTCGGCGTCATCGGTGCGAACGGCGCGGGCAAGACCACCCTGTTCCGGATGCTCGTCGGTCAGGAGGAGCCCGACGCGGGTTCGCTGAAGGTCGGCCCCACCGTGCAGATCGCGTACGTCGACCAGTCGCGCGAGACGCTCGACCCCGACAAGACCGTCTACGAGGAGATCACCGGCGGCGTCGACCTCGTCAAGGTCGGCGAACGAGAAGTGCACGGGCGCGCGTACGTGGCCGGGTTGAACTTCAAGGGGTCCGACCAGCAGAAACGCGTCGGCGATCTCTCCGGCGGCGAACGCAACCGGCTGCACCTCGCCAAGGCGCTGCTGATGGGCGGCAATGTGCTGCTCCTCGACGAACCCACGAACGACCTCGACGTCGACACCCTGCGCGCGCTCGAAGAGGCGCTGCTCGAATTCCCGGGATGCGCGGTCGTGATCTCGCACGACCGTTGGTTCCTCGACCGCATCGCCACGCACGTGCTCGCGTTCGAGGGCGACAGCCAGGTCACGTGGTTCGAGGGCAACTTCTCCGACTACGAGGTCGACCGGCACAAGCGCCTCGGCGGTGACGCCGATCAGCCGCACCGCTTGAAGTACAAGCCTTTGACGCACTGAGTCGGCTCCGGGGCCCGGGATGGCTTGCGTAGTGTTCGGCGTGTGGATCCGGACGGCGTGCTGCGGGTTTCACGGTCGTGCGCGATCGGAACCGACGAGCTCGAGTGGCGGTTCACGGCCTCGGGCGGTCCGGGCGGGCAGCACGCGAACACGTCGAACACCAAGGTCGAACTGCGCTTCGACGTCGCCAACTCGCCGTCCCTCGGTCCCCGGCAGCGAGCGCGACTCCTGGAGCGGCTGGGACCGGTCGTGCGCGTGACTGCGTCGGAACGCCGATCGCAGCATCAGAACCGTGAGCTCGCGCTCGAACGTCTTCAATCGCGGCTCGCCGCCGCGTTGCACGTCGATCCGAAGCGCTACTCCACCAAGCCCTCGCGTGCGGCGAAGAAGCGCCGGGTCGACGAGAAGCGCCACCACGGCGACATCAAGCGCAACCGGCGCCGGCCGTCGGGCGAGGACTAGAGGTCCGCGTGCATTCGGTCTGGGGCGTGCTGGGCATCATCGTCGGCGTCATCGCGGTGGTGATCGTGCTCGACGCGGCCGTCCGCACGTTCGTCGTTCCGCGCGGCACGGTCGTGCTGTTCACGGTCGTGGTGTTCCGTGTGACCCGTTGGTTCTTCAAGTTCTTCGCCGGACCGCGCCGCACCTACGAGGCGCGCGATCGCGTGCTGGCCGTGTACGCGCCGATCGCGCTGCTCGCGCTGCCGTTCACGTCGCTGGTCATCGTGTTCGGAGCATTCACGCTGATCTTCGTGGGCTTGGAGTCGCACGGTTGGCGCAGCGCGATCATGACGAGCGGCTCCTCGCTGCTCACCCTCGGGTTCGAGCGACCGCCCGACCTGCCGTCGGTATTCGCCGCGTTCACCGAAGCGGTGATCGGGCTCTCGCTGCTCGCGCTGCTCATCGCGTACCTGCCGACGATCTACAACACGTTCTCGAAGCGCGAGATCGCCGTGACCGATCTCGCGATCCGGGCCGGAACCCCGCCGACGCCCGGCAACATGCTCGTGCGCGCACATCTCACGGGCTTCCTCACTCAGATGGACACCTTCTGGGAGTCGTGGATGGCGTGGTTCACCGAGGTGCAGGAGACCCACACCTCGTACGGCTCGCTCACGTTCTTCCGCTCGCCGAATCCGCACCGGTCGTGGATCACGGCCGCGGGCGCCGTGCTCGACACCGCATCGATCCGTTTGGCGCTGATCGACATCCCCTGGTCGCCGGACGCCGCGTTGTGCATCCGTTCCGGCTACCTCGCGCTGCGCGAGGTCGCCGGCTTCTTCGGCTTCGACTACGACGACTCGCCCGCGCCCGACGACCCGATCAGCGTGACCCGCGACGAGTTCGACGAGCTGTGCGCGCGTCTGGATGCGGCCGGGGTCCCGCTGCACTCCGACAAGGAAAAAGCCTGGCGCGACTTCGCGGGCTGGCGGGTGAACTACGACCGGGTGCTCATCACGCTGGCCGGTTACGTGATGGCGCCGTACGCGCCGTGGGTGTCGGATCGGTCTCCCGTCGTGCCGATGCCGTACTACGCGTGGGGGAGACGGCGCGTGGAGATCACCCGCCGCGCCCAGCGCTAGCCGTACGGCTATGCAGAATCAGAGATCGTCGAACAACCACGTCTCGCGGACGTCGGGCGCGTCGCGGCGGATGAACCACTCGGCGCCGAAGGCCTCCCGGAACGCGTCCGGCGGCATCGCCAAGAAGAACGAGTCGGCCGGGATCTGACTCGCGTGCGCGGCCATCGCGGCCCGCTTGCGGTCGGCGTACTCCACGACGTCCACCGTGGTGGTGATGATCGCCTCGGGCGATCCGAAGTCGTCCATCTCCGCCGCGTCGGGCGCGTCGGGAAGGTCGGGGATCTCCTCCGCCCGGCGCCGCAACAGGCCCTGGATGTGGTCGCGGTTCATCGTCGATTCGTAGACGCGCCGGGTGCCGGCAAGTTCAGCGGCGCGGACCCCGACCCGGTGAACCTGTATGTGGTCGGGATGTCCGTAGCCTCCGTGATTGTCGTAAACCGTCAATACGTCGGCATTCTCCGCCCGGAGGAGTTCCGCCAGGCGAGCCGCGGCCTCTTCGACGTCGGCTCGTGCGAACGCGCCCGTCGTGGTGGTTCGTGGGTTCGCCGGCCATGCCGGAGTCGCGATAGCCCAGGAACTCGAGCCGGTCGACGCCGAGAACCTCGGCCGCGGCCTGCGTTTCGGCGACGCGCCGCTCCGTCAGCGTCTCGCCGGGCTCGAGCGCGTCCGGCATGAACTCCCCGAGTTCGCCGCGCGTCGCCACGACGAGGACGACGCGATGACCTTCCGCCTTCGCGCGCGCCATTGTGCCCGCGGTTGCGATTGACTCATCGTCGGGATGCGCGTGGAAGGTGACGAGTGTGAAGCCCAACGCGGGCCTCCCGATGGATCGAGGGTTCTTGTGGTACGCCGTATATGACGTTAGCGTCAGCTTCGTCACTCGCTGACACGAATTGGATCTCGGGGGGAACATGCGCGCTCGTAACAACACGCGTCGGCTCACGGTAGTCGGCGTCCTGCTCGCCCTGATCGCCGGGGCGTGCGGCAACTCGGGGTCGTCGAAGGCCGCGGATTCCACGGTTCCGAGCACTGCCCCCGGCACTCCGGGCGTCACCGAAGTCACCGGGGCGGCGCGCCAGCAGAACGTTCCGGTGAAGGCGCCCGGCGTGACCGACACGCAGATCGGTGTCGCGTCGATCACGTCCACCACCAACATCCTGGGCGGCCTCTACGGCGAGTACACCAACGGCGTCAAGGCCTACTTCAACTACATCAACGCGCCGACCTCCCAAGGCGGTCAGGGCGGCATCTACGGCCGGCAGTTGAAGGTCATCGCCAACCGTGACGACAAGTTCTTCAACAATCAGCAGACGGTGAAGGCGAGCCTCGCCGAGGACAAGGCGTTCGCCACCTTCGTCGCCACGCCGCAGTTCTTCGGCGCGCGCGACCTTGCCGACGCGAACCAACCCACGTTCATCTGGAACATCAACCCCGAGATGTTCGGGCACACCAACATCTTCGGGACGCAGGGTGCCATCTGCTTCGGGTGTCTCGGCCAGGGCCTGCCCTACTTCGCCAAGCAGCAGGGCTTCACCAAGGTCGCGGTGCTCGCATACGGCGTCACCGCGTCGTCGAAGCAGTGCGGCCAGGCGAACGAAGCGAGCTTCAAGAAGTACCCGTCCGCGCAGGTCGTGTTCACGGACTACAACCTGCAGTTCGCGCAGGCCGACCTCAGTGCGGACGTGAGTCAGATGAAGCAGAACGGCGTGCAGTTCGTCATGACCTGCATCGACACGAAGGAATCGCTCGTACTCGCGAAGGAGATCGCGAAGCAGCACCTGAACGCGGTGCAGGAACTCCCGAACGGGTACGACCCGGACTTCATCGCCGCGAACGCGCAATACCTCGAAGGTTCGTTCCTCGAGCCGCAGTTCCGGCCGCTCGAAGAGCAGCCGCAGTTGCCCGAGGAGAAGCTGATGCTCGACTGGTTCCAGAAGAGCGGCGTCCAGGTCCACGAGCTCGCGATCGAGGGTTGGATCGCGGCCAACGAGTTCGTGCACGGCCTCGCCCTCGCCGGGCCGAACTTCAGCCAGCAGAAGTTGATCGACTCGTTGAACCAGGACACCAACTTCACCGCGAACGGCATGATCAAGCCGGTCGACTGGTCGAAGCAGCACAGCGATCCCAAGGGCCATCTCAATGTCGACAGCAAGTGGGAGTGCTTCACCGAGGTCGAGGTGAAGGGCGGCAAGTTCGTCACGTTGCCCCATCCGGCCGGCAAGCCGTGGACGTGCATGGTCGGGGGCGGGCAGGGAACCGCGCCCACGCTCACGCAGACCCCGACGTACGAGAGCTTCGCTCCCGCGTCGAGCTGATCGGATGACCCGCTGAACTCGTCGTCTTCCCTCGAGTAACCCGTGTCCGACGTCCTCGCATCGATTCTCCGCGGTCTCAGCTTCGGCAGCGTCTACGCATTGCTGGCGGTCGGGCTCGTGCTCGCGTACCGCACGACGGGTGTGTTCAACCTGGCGTTCGGACCGCAGGCGTTTCTCGCGGCCGCGGTCTACTACGACACGCACATCACGCACGGCTGGCCGATGTGGCTCGCGCTGTTGTTCACCGTCGGGCTCATCTCGCCGCTGATCGGCGCGCTGCTCGACCGATTGCTGTTCCGCTACCTGCGCAACGCGAGCGAGGCCGCGAAGTTGGTCTCGGTACTCGGTCTGTTCGTCGCGATACCGCAGATGGTCTTCTTGTGGTTCGGCAGCCTCGCGCACTCGAATGCCGAGGGCATCGTTCCCGGCGGGAGCATCACCTACAAGGTGATGGACGGGGTGTTCCTGAGCCGCGACGACATCGCAATCATCGCCGGCAGCCTGCTCGCGTTCGTCGCGCTGACACTGGTGATGAAGTACTCGGCCATCGGTTTGCGGATGCGCGCGGTCGTCGAGAGCTCACGCCTGACGGAGCTGGCGGGGGTCGACGCCGAACGTTCGAGCCTGGCGTCGTGGATGTTGTCGAGCGCGCTCGCCGGGCTCGCGGGTGTGTTGCTCGCACCGATCTTCGCGGGCCAGGTCGACTACATCTCGTACCAGACGTTGGTGGTCGCCGCGATCGCGGCGGCCGCGCTGGGCGGGCTCACGAGCATCCCGTACGCGTTCCTCGGCGGGCTTGCGCTCGGCGTGACCCAGCAGCTCCTCAGCCGCTACCTCCCGGAGAACAGCATCGTCTCGAGCGGGTTGCGGCCGGCGCTCCCGTTCGTCGTGCTGTTCGGCGTGCTCGTGTTCTTCCCGGCGATCTCGCGCCGGCGTGCGGTCTCCGATCCGCTCGCCGGAGTCGACCCACCACCGCCGGCGCTCGCGGCTGCCGCCGCGCTCTCCGATCTTCACCCGTTTGACGCGCATCGCGGGCGTGTTGTTCTGCCTCGTCGTGGGCTACTACCTCTTCTTCCACGCGAGCGAGTTCTGGGTCGACCTCTCGGTGCGCGCCGCGATCCTCGCGATCATCTTCTTGTCGATCACCGTGGTGACCGGCCTCGGTGGACAGATCTCGCTGTGCCTTGCCACGTTCGGCGCAATCGGCGCGTGCGCGACCGCGCAACTCGCCACCCAGCAGGGGATGTCGGTGGTCGTGGCGATGTTCCTCGCCGCGCTGATCGCGGGCGCGATCGGTGGGTTGATCGCGGTGCCCGCGTTGCGACTCGGCGGCATCTTCTTGTCGCTGGCCACCCTCGCGTTTGCGTACTTCTTCGACCAGGTCATCCTGCCGTTGGGCTGGGTCGGCGGTGGGATCTTCCCGGTGGAGGCACCGCGTCCGAAGATCGGCCCGTTCGATTTCGGCGCGCCGTCGCACGACCGCGCCTTTCTCGTGTTGACGTTGATCATCCTGGTGATCGTCAGCGTGATCGTGATCTGGGTGCGGGGCGGCACGACCGGGCGTTACCTCGACGCGATGCGCGGCAGCGAGGTCGCGGCGGCGTCGATCGGTATCAGCCGGACGCGCACGCGCATCGTTGCCTTTGCGTTGTCGGCCGCGATCGCCGGGCTCGGGGGCGGGCTCATGGCGTCGTACGAGCGGGCCGCGAACGTCACCGCGCACTTCGCGCCCGAGTTCGGTCTGGTGTGGGTCGTGCTGGTCGTCACGCTCGGATCGCGTACCGTCGAGGGCGCGATCCAGGCCGCCATCGGCTTCACGTTCTTCGAGGCGGTGGTGCTGCCCACGTGGTTCCCGTGGCTGGTCAACCACGCGCAGCCGCTGTACCACATGGGTGCGTTGCCGCCCGGCCTGCAGACGATCCTGTTCGGGCTCGGCGCGTTGACGTACGCCAAGCACCCCGAAGGGATCCTCGAGTTCCAAAAGCGCAAGTCGTACGCGTTCTTCGAGCGCATCCTCGCGTCGCGGTCGAAGGCGCCGGACGCGCCCGCGGCGCCCGCCGCGCCGGCCGCCGCGGCCGGAGGCGCGGGATGAGCCTGCTCGAGGCGACCGGGGTCACGAAGACCTTCGCGGGCATCACCGCGCTCGACCAGGTGAGCCTCGACGTCGAGCCGCAGGAGATCGTCGGGCTCATCGGGCCGAACGGTGCGGGCAAGACCACGTTCTTCAACTGCCTGCTCGGCATTCTCCGGCCCGATGCCGGTTCGGTGAAGTTCGACGGGCGCGACCTCTCCCGGGTTCCGACACATCGTCGTGCGCGTCTCGGCATCGGCCGCACCTTTCAGCGCATCGAGTTGTTCAGCGGCATGACGCCGCGTGAGCACTTCCTCGTCACCGAGCGCGCCCGCAACGGTCGTGGCGCGCTGTGGAAGGACATGTTGTTCATGGGCCGGCCGACGGCCGACGAGAACGCACGCGCCGGGGCGATGCTCGAGCTGCTCGGGCTCGAGTCGGTGGCCGATCGCCCGGTGGAGTCGCTGAGTCTCGGCGTTGGGCGCCTGGTCGAGATCGGGCGGGCGCTGATGACCCAGCCCAAGCTGATGCTGCTCGACGAGCCGTCGTCGGGCCTCGACCGCCACGAGACCGAAGCCCTCGGCGTGAAGCTGAAATCGGTCCAGGAGAACCAGGGGATCGCGATCCTGCTCGTGGAGCACGACGTCGACTTCGTCCGCAGCCTCGTGAACCGCGTGTTCGTGCTCGACTTCGGCACGCTCATCGCCTCGGGCCCGACGGCGTCGGTGTTCGCCGACGACGCGGTCCGTAAGGCGTACCTCGGGGACCTCGTCTGATGGCCGCCGTACCCGAGCCCGTCGTTGCGCAGACCGGGGTGCCGCCGGTGATCGAGCTGCGCGACGTCGAGCGCGTCGTACGGCCCGTTCCGCGCCATCTTCGGGATCTCCCTGAAGCTGGAGCGGGGCCGCGTGCTCGCGCTGCTCGGTTCGAACGGCTCGGGCAAGACCACGGTCGCGCGCGTGTGCTCGGGTCTCATCACCCCGGTGTCGGGCCGCGTCTTCTTCGACGGCGACGACGTGACCGGTGATCGCACCTACAAGTGGGCCCGGCGCGGGATCGTCCACGCACCCGAAGGTCGGTCGGTGTTCGCGTCGTTGACCGTTGCCGAGAATCTCGAGCTGACGTTCCGTCGGAGCCGCGGGCGCGCCGGCGTACGCGCCGCGCTCGACGAGGCGTTCACGATGTTCCCGCGCCTCGGTGAACGCCGCCTGCAGGTTGCGGGCACGCTGTCGGGTGGCGAGCAGCGCATGTTGTCGTTGTCCCGAGTCATCGTCGAGCAACCCCGCCTGCTGATCGCGGACGAACTGTCGCTCGGGCTCGCGCCGATCATCGTCGACGAGGTCTACGAGACGCTCGGCCAGATCCGAGACGCCGGCACCACGCTGCTCATCGTCGAACAGCACGTGCACCACGCACTGGCGCTGGCCGATGACGCCATCGTGTTGGTGAAGGGCGAGGTCGCGTACTCGGGCCCGGTCTCGGAGCTCGGCGACCTGCAGGCGCGTGTGCTCGGCACCGACTGACTCCGCCCGGGAGTACTTCCTCAGGTGCCGAACAGCGACGCGTGCGTGACGCGCGCGACGGTTTCCGCGATCGCGTCGGGCGCGATCTGCACCTGCTCGGTGAGCGCGTAGTAGTTGAGCCGCTCGAGCATCGCGATGATGACGAGGCTCGCGATCGTCGGGTCGAGATCGGGCGGGGCGACCTCAGCGATGCGAGCCACGAACACACCGTTGAACTGGGTCAGGAGATCGGTGCCCAGTTGTCCGAACTCGCTGCCGCCGATCTCCGCTTCGGTCCACGCCCGGATGACCGGTCCGTGGCGCCGGTAGAGCTCGACGAACTGCTTGATCCAGCGCTGCAAACGCGCGCGGCCGGTCGCGCCGGCCCGGATGGGCTCCATCGCCGCGGTCAGGGCCTCCATCTCCTCGGCGACTTCGGTCGCAAGCGCCCGGAACAGCTCTTCCTTGTTCGAGAAGTACAGGTAGAAGGTGCCGTGCGAGGTCTCGGCGACCTTCACGACATCGTCGACGCGGGTCGCGTGGTATCCCTTGGACGCCAGCACGGCCGCGCCTGCATCGAGCAGACGGCGTTTGGTGTTCCGCCCGCGGGCGCGCAACTCCCGGGGTTCGCTCTCCGTCCGCCGGCGGGCGGCGGGTTGGCTTCCACCACCGGCCCGGGCCACCGGAGAAGGGTAGGCCGCAGCCGACGTTCGTGTCATGTTTCCGGCCTCTCGCCCTGACTGGACCGGCCCTGCACCGCTACGCTCCGACGCCGACGTCAGCTTTCGGAGGGCCCAGTGAGCGTGACCACGTACGACACCGTTTCGGTAGGCGAGGAACGGACCCAGGAGTTCCCGGCGCTCACGCGCACCATGTTCGTGAAGTACGCCGGCGCCAGCGGCGACTTCAACCCCATGCACCACGACGACACGATCGCGACCCAGGTGGGGAACCCGTCCGTCTTCGGCCACGGCATGCTCTCGATGGGGCTCGCGGCCCGGGTCGTGAAGGACTGGTTCGGCGCCGAGGCGCTGCGCCGGCTGCAGGTGCGGTTCGCGAAGCAGGTGTGGCCCGGTGACGTGCTCACGTGCACGGCCGTGGTCACGGGCAAGCGCGACGAGGGTGGCGAACAGCTCGTCGACCTCGACATCACGGTGAAGAACCAGGACGGTGTGGTGTCGGTGCAGGGCGCGGCCACCGCGGCGGTCGCGTAGATGGGATTGCTCGACGGTCGTGTCGCGATCGTCACGGGTTCGGGGCGCGGCATCGGTCGTGAGTTCGCGCTGTGCTTCGCGCGTGAAGGCGCATCGGTCGTGGTCAACGACGTCGGCGTTTCGCTCGACGGGCGCGGGACGCAGGAGACGACAGCGGAGCCGACCGGAGGGGAGGCGAAGCGCGAGTCGACCCATCAACATGAAGATCCCGCCGCCGCGGTCTGCAAGGAGATCGAGGCGCTGGGTTCGAAGGCGGTGCCGAACTACGACTCCGTCACCGACTTCGACGGGCGCGGCGAACATCGTGAAGACGGCGGTCGAGGCGTTCGGAACGGTCGACATCCTCGTGAACAACGCGGGCATCGTGCGCGACAAGACGCTGTTGAAGATGGACGAGACCGACTTCGATTCGGTGGTCGCCGTGCACATGAAGGGCACGTTCAACTGCACGCGCCACGCGGCCGAGGTGATGAAGGAAAAGGGCTACGGTCGGATCGTCAACATCACGTCGTCGGCCGGGTTGCGCGGCAACTTCGGGCAGACGAACTACGGCGCGGCCAAGGCCGGCATCATGGGCATGACGTTCGTGTGGTCGATGGAGCTCGGGCGTTACGGCATCACGGTGAACGCGGTGGCGCCGGCGGGCGCGACGCGCATGACGGCGGCGTTGTACGAGCGGTCGGGCAAGGAGCCGCCGCCCGAGGAGAACCCCGCACTCAACGCGCCGCTCGTCGCGTTCCTGGCGTCGGAGAGCGCCGCGCACGTCAACGGCCAGATCCTCGGCCGCACGGAGTACGCGTACACCCTCTTCCAGCACCCCAAGCAGATCGCGTGGATGTGGAAGGACGGCGGCTGGAGCGCCGCGGAGGTCGCGGAGAAGTTCGACGCGACCCTCGGTCAACACATGCAGACTGTCGGCATGGTGATGCCGAAGTCGATGGAGAAGTGACACACCGTCCCATCGGGGTGGTCGACGTGACGTACGCGCGGCTCTCCGACGTCGCGGCGCGGGCGCGCGCCGCGCAGGACGACGGCTTCGAGCACATCGACTGCATGGTGGGCACCGATCCCGATCTCCTCGTCCTGCCGATCGGTTGCCCGACTTCGTTTCCCAAGCCGATCGACGCGTGGTGCACCACTCCGGCGCCGAGCGCGGAACTCGACGGTGCCTGGGACCGCGCGGTGCGTTGGTGGCGCGCCGCCCGCGGGCGCTGCTGGAACCGTGGGCCGGCGCGACCGTGCATTCGCTCGAGACGATGACGGCGTTCCGGGCCGAGGTCGGCGATGTCCGCTTCCTCATCGACACGGGACACGTCGCGGACTGGGGTGGCGATCCGTGTGAGCTCCTCGCGTGGGCGGATCACGTCCAGCTGCGGCAGGGGAAGCCCGGTCACACGCAACTGCACGTCGACGATGCATCGGGTGTCGTCGATTTCGACGCGGTCTTCCGGGAGCTGGATCGGCTGGACTATCGCGGCAAGGTCAGCGTCGAGCACTTCGACCTGCCCGACAACGGGTGGCCGCTCGCTGATCCCGAACAGTGGGCGCGCGATCTCCTGGCCCGGCTACACGCGTTGCGGTCCGGGCCAGGTCGGTAGCGGGAGCCCGGGCGTCGGCATTCCCGCGAACGCCACGACGTCGCCCGGGATCGCGTCGGTGACGAACAGCGTGCGCAGATCGTCGCCGCCGAAGCAGCAGTTGGTCGTGAGCCCCTTCCCGTCGATCGGGAGGAAGTCGACGACGGTTCCGTCGGGGTCGACGACGCGGATGCCGTGCTCGATCGTCGACGCGACGTAGAAGCGGCCGTCGGCGTCGAGACAGAAGCCGTCGCCGCCGCCCGGACCGAGCTCGGCGTTGACCCATTCGCGCGAACCGTCGGCGAACACGCGCTGCAGTCCGCGGCGTTCGACGACCACGACCGTGCCGTCCGGATCGAATGCGATGCCGTTGCAGTAGGAGAAGCCGCGGGCCAGCTCGGTCACCGATCCGTCGCGCCCGTAGATCATCACGCGGCCCTGATCGTCGGTGCTCGGGGGGTAGTGCCCGGGGTCGGTGAAGTAGACCGCGCCGTCGGGCGTGACCGCGAGGTCGTTCGGACCGAGGAAGCCCTCGTTGGCCAGATAGGTGACGCAACCGTCCGGGGACGCGAGTTGCAGTCCGGGTGTGGCCGGCACGCACGGCGGGAAACGCGGCGAAGACGCCCGGCAGCTCGGAGAAGTCGATGCCGCCGTTCTGGGTGACGAGGATCGAACCGTCGGCCGCGAGCGCTGCGCCGTTCGCACCGCCGGTCGTGACCGCGATCTGCTCGACGGTTCCGGCTTCGGGATGCACACGGAAGAGCGCGCCCGCGGCCACGCTCGTCGCGACGACGGTGCCGTCCGGACACCACACCGGTCCTTCTGCGAACGGGATGCCCCGGCCGACAACCTCGGATCGCACGGGCCGCACCGTACGCCGAACGGGTCGGCGCGGGCTACCTTCTGACGCCGTGCGTCTCATTGCTCAGCTCGGTGTGCTGACGGCGGAAGCCGTCCGGATCCGCGACACGTACCCGGACGTCGAGGTCGTCGAGTTCACAGGTGGTGATCCGCCCGCGGGGCTCGAGGCCGACGCGTTCTTCGGCGGCTACATGGGCTGGGACGAGATCCTCGACTGGATCGACGCGGCCGGCGTGAAGTGGGTGCAACTCTCGGGGACGGGCGTCGACAATGTCGCGCCGGCGGTGTTCGACGGCGGTCGGATCGTCACGTGCGCACGCGGTGCGGGCGCGGTTCCGATCTCGGAGTGGGTGCTCGCCGCGATCCTGGCGTGGGCCAAGCGCATGCCGGAGACCTTCCTCTCCGAACCGCCGAAGTACTGGAACTTCCCGAAGCCGGCGCTGGACCGGGTCGAGGGTTCGACGGTTGCGCTCGTCGGCCTCGGTGGAATCGGCGAGGCGATCGCGACTCGCGCGCTCGCGTTCGGTATGGAGGTGCGTGCGCTCCGCCGCACCGACGCGCCGAGCCCGGTTGCCGGCGTACAAGTGGTGCGTACCCTCGACGACCTGCTGCCGGGCGCGCACCACGTGGTGCTCGCCGCGCCCTCGACCGCGAAGACCCGACACCTCATCGACGGGGCGGCGTTCTCGAAGATGACGCCGGGCGTGCATCTCGTGAACATCGCGCGCGGCGCGCTCGTCGATCAGGACGCGCTCCGCGTCGCGCTCGACGACGGCACGGTGGCCCGGGCGACGCTCGACACGGTGACGCCGGAACCGCTGCCCGCAGGCCACTGGCTGTACTCGCACCCGCGGGTGCGGATGACCGCGCATATCTCGTGGTACACGCCGCAACTCCAGGCCGCGGCGATCGACATCCTGATCGACAACGTCGGTCGCTACCTGCGCGGCGAACCGTTGCTGCACGTCGTCGACCGCGACGAGGGTTACTGAGTGCCGGGCGCGGCGGTCGTCGGCACCGGGTTCGGGTGCCGGGTGCACGTGCCCGCGTTGCGCAATGCCGGCTTTACGGTGCACGCGCTCGTGGGACGCGACCGCGCGCGGACCCGACGCCGCGCCGATCGGCTCGGGATCCCGCACGCGTTCTCCTCGTTGGAGGAAGCGCTCGCGCTCGACGACGTCGAAGCCGTGACGATCGCGACTCCGCCCGATACGCACGCGGCCCTCGCGGTCGCCGCGTGCGTAGCCGGGCGGCACGTCGTGTGCGAGAAGCCGTTCGCGCTCGACGCTCCGGAGGCAGAACGCATGCTCGCCGCGGCCGAGGGTGCGGCGGTGACGCATCTCGTCGGTCACGAATTCCGTTGGTCGCCGGAGCGGGCGCTGGTGGCGCGGGCCATCGCCGGTGGGATGATCGGCGAGCCCCGCACGTTCTCGCTCGTGCAGTACGTGCCGCTCGTCGCGGATCCGGCCGCGCCCGTGCCCGACTGGTGGTTCGACGGCGGTCGCGGGGGCGGTTGGCTCGGCGCGTCGGGGTCGCACATCGTCGACCAGCTGCGCACGTGGTTGGGGGAGATCGCGGCGGTCAGCGCGGCACTCCCGACGGTGAGCGCGCGCCGCGGGGCGCGGAGGACACGTTCGTCGTGCGGGTCACGATGCGTAGTGGCGCGCAGGGGGTGCTGCAGCAGACCGCCGCGGCGTGGACACCTCAGGTCGTGGGCGTGACGGTCGTCGCCGGGACCGACGGAACGATCGAGGTCACCGGGGACGGGGTCTTCTGTTCCGATCGGGCGGGGCGCCGGGCGCTGGCGATCCCGGACGATCTCGCGCTGCCGGCGCCGCCGGAGCTCTCCGACGATCCGCGGGAGCGCTACACCCACCTCGAGCTCGGGCCGTATACCCGCCTCGCCGCTGCCCTCCGGGCCGGTGTGGAGGGGCGGCCGGTCGATTCGGCCGTGGCCGTGCCGACCTTCGTCGACGGTGTGGCGGAGATGCGGGTGCTCGACGCCATTCGGGCGTCCGCCGCAGCCGCCGGCGCCCTTGTTGCAGTGACCTGACCCGCTCCGTCGCGACGATTCTTCCGAAGAATCGCCGCAACGGGTAGAACCGGGTGATGCATGTGCTGCTCGCCACCGACGGTTCCCCGAGCTCGATCGCCGCGGCGCAGCGGGCGAGCGAGATCCTCCGCCCCGCGGATCAGGTCACCCTGCTGCACGTCGTGAGCGAGGCGCCCGGCAACGAGACCACGGGCCTCGAAACGCCCGGTCTCGGCACCTCGGCCGTGCTCCCGGGCGACGTCGACGCGGTGTGGGCGCGGGAGATGGCGGACGCCGCCGCCGACATCGACCGCACCGCGGCCCGGCTGACCTCGACGAACCTCCACAAACGCATCGAGATCGGCGACGTCGGCGGAACCGTGTGCCGGGTGGCCGAGGAATTGAAGGTCGACGTCATCGTCGTCGGTTCGCACGGGCGGGGTGCGATCCAACGTTTCCTCCTCGGATCCGCGACGTCGCAGATCGTCCGGCACGCGCCGTGCGCGGTGCTCGTCGTCCGGCCCGCCCCGGAGAAATGACCCGTCACCAACGCCGGTCGTAGCGGTCCCGGTGGGTGTGCTCGGCGAACGGCGCCCGGCGCGGCGGCCCGAGCGGCTTGGCCGGATGACCGACGGGTACCAGCGCGATCGGCCGGACGTGTTCCGGGAGCCCCAGGATCGCCTGCATCTCGGCGCGGTACCCGGTGGTGATCGTGGTCAGCGCGCTCCCCAGGCCGAGTGCCGTCGCCGCGAGCAGCAGGTTCTGGACCGCCGGGAAGATCGACGACGGAATCGTCGCCGCGAGGCCGCGCTCGACATCGGCGCACACCACGATGTTGACCGGTGCGCCGGCCACGCCGACGGTCGCGCCGTGATCGACCTCGGCGAGCATCTCGGGAGTGAGCCGGTTCTCCGAGAACGCGCGCCCGGTTTCGTTCCACGCCCGCTGCGACAACTCGCCGAGCGCGGCCCGCGTGGGCTCGTCGCGCACGACGACGAACTCCCACGGCTGCTTGTTCTCGGCACTCGGCGCGAACGTGGCGGCGGTCAGGAGCCGCCCGATGGTGTCGTCGTCGATCGGGTCGGCGCGGAATGCCCGGCACGCGCGCTGGCGGGCGACGACGTCGAAGAAGTCGGTCATGACTCCGTGCTCGCTCCGACCCGAACGAACGAGTTCACGTACATGATGCGCAGGCTCGGTCCCCACGCCCAGCGTTTGAACGCGTCCGTCTGTTCGTCGCCGATGTGTTGCATCACCAGGGGTGTCATCGCCTGGAACGCGGTCTCCGGATCGTCGGTGTCCATCTCGTAGAAGTGCATGAAGCGCGGATCGCCGCCCGTCACGTTCTCGTACGGCGTGATCATGCAGTAACCCGGGACCGCGGCCTCGGCGATGTGACGGATGTGCACGAAGTCGGCCCAGTCCCGCAGCTCCTGGGCACGGGTCGCGTCCTTCGGCGAGATCAACACCAGCGAAAGGCCCACGGTCGGCCGTCCGGTGACGATGCCCTGGCCCGGGCGGGGGTAGTGGCGGAAGTGATGACCCGTGACCGCGTCGGGCGTCTCGGGAGCCCGGAATCCGTCGTCGACCTCGTAGACCGCGAGGTGATCGAACTCGGGGAGCACGGGCGGGAGGTCGGCGCGGTCGCGCTTGACGTTGCGCCACCACGTCGCCCGGTGCACGCCGGCGTGCCCGAGCACGACGGGAACGCGCTCGCGTACGTACGCGTCGAGTGGTCGATCCGTCATCTCGAGATACAACCCCGGCGTGATGCGGTCCTCCATGGTGCTACGGCTCCGCGATCGGGCGGCACAGCAGCTGGCTCGTCCCCATGGCCAACAGCGCGCCGTCACGCGCCCACACCTTGCCCTCGCAGCCGATCACACCCGCGTTGGCGCTGACCGACGTTGCCTGCGCGAACAGCCACGGCTCGTTGATCCGGGCGCGATGGAACGCGCACGTGATCTCGATGCTCGGCGCGATGTAACCGCTGTCGATGTGCAACTGATTGACCGCGGGCCAGCCGAGCGTGTCGATCAGGATCAGCGAACGGCACGCGTCGACCCAGAGATCGTCGAACGTGGACTCGGGGAGGAACCGGTACCAGCGTTCGAACGCGGGATACTCCGGCACGCGGTCGATCCATTCCTCGGGCGTCAACCACCGCTCCGACCGCTCGTCGAGGTTCGACCAGAAGCGGTACAGCGGTTCGAGCCCGGCTTCGGCCATGCGCGTGGCAGTGGAGGGCACCGACTCCGGCTCGAACGTCGCCGGACTCAACGCGAGCTCGTGCTCGAGCCCCTCGAGCGGTGCGCACGTCCAGACGAGCGCCTCGAAGATCTGGAGCCGGTTCTGCTTGATCGACACGCGCATCGACTCGGCGCGTTTCGAGAGCTTCAGTGTCTTGACCTCGATGACCACCTGGTCGAACGACGCGACACCGAGGAAGTGACCCGAGATGCTGACCGGACGGCCGAACTGCGAGTGTTGCCCCGCGGCGCGCAGTGCGATCGCGGCGACGTAGCCCCCGTTCGGTCCCCAGATCTCCCAGTCGCGCGACAACCGCGCCGTGAACCGGCCGACGCTGCCGGTGACCTGGGTATCGGCGGCGAGGTCGCCCATCGGCTCGCTACGGCGCGATCTTGCAGGCGTCGTCGAGGCCGAGCACGTGCAGCGTGCGGCCGAGCGCCAGCCATCCTCCGATGCACACCGTCAGGTCGAGGATCTCCGCGTCGGTGAACGACGCGGCGCGCATGCGGGCGTAGAAATCACCGTCGATGGTCTGGTGGTCGAGCGCGAACCGTTCGGCGTAGTCGATCGCGATCCGCTCGCGCTCCGAGTAGCCGTCGTGCGCGCGCCATTCCATGACGTGCGCATAGTCGTCCTCGGTGACCGCGCCTTCGGCGCCGGGGGTCGCGCGCCACTGCTGACAGATCACGCAGCCGTTGATCTGGGCGATGCGCATGCGGGCGAGCTCGCGCTCGCGCACGGGAACGATGCTCTCGTCGTAGATCGCGTGGCTCAGCGCGCCCGCGCCCATTCCCATCTCGGGCCGGAGCGCCCAGACCCGTACCTCGGGGTCGGCCTTGCCTTCGGGAACGGCGATGTGCGGCACTACTGCACTCCCAACAGGTCGCACGGGTTGTTGCACGCCATGCGTCGGATCTCGGTCTCGGTCAGGCCTTCTGCGTACAGGGCGTCAGCGTAGGTCTGCAAACCCGCGGCCGGATGCGGGTTGATCTTCTGCCCGAAGTCGGTCCCGAGGGTCACGCGGTCCACGCCGACGGCGCGCACGGTCTCGACCATCTGACCGACGGTTCTCGTCGCCAGCCCACCGATGCAGGTCATCGCGCAGAGCTCGATCCATGCACCCAACTCTGCGAGCTCGTGGCACTGGGCGGCAGAGAGGTTCGGGCCCGCGAGGTCTTCGGTGGCGTGCGTCACCACAACCTTGCCGGTGCGGGCGAACTCCTTCACGACCGCGTAGTGCTCCGCCGCGCTCACGTGCCCCGTCGCGAGGATCGCGTCGTGCTGCTGCACGAGGGCCAGGATCTCGTGCGTCTCCGGAAGGAGGCGGTCGTCGGCGTCGGTGACGACGAGACCCGGACCGGGAATCCCGAGTTGTGCGGCAATGCCGTTGTCGAAGTCCTGGCGGCTGCTCAGTGTGGGCAGCCACACGATCCGCGCCCCGAGCCCGAGCGCGACCTCCACGGCCGCGGGGTTCATCCCGCCGACCTCGCGGTCGCAGCAGATACCGCCGAAGACCGAGATCGTGTCGCCGACCTCGCGCTGCACGGCCCAGGCGAGCGACGCCGTAGGGGAGTCGTGCGATTTCAGGACGACGGCCCGGTGGTGGGCGGCCGCGGCCTCGCCCGCCGCTTCGAATGCGTCGACGGAACGTTCGCGGTGGGGGTCGGGGCCGAAGTGGCAGTGCAGGTCGGCCGCGCCGGTGAGATCGACGCTCATCGCGCCCGAGCTTACGCGTAGTCTCTGACGCCGATGTCAGTTTCCTCTCCGTCGCCGCGCGCCGTCCCCGCACCGGGGCAGGCGCCCCTGGTCGCGCCGAATGCCGCCGCCCTGCTGCGGCGCAATGCCCGGGAGTTCGGCGATCGGGTGGCGATCAAGTTCGGCGCCGAGGAGTGGACCCACGCCGAGTACCTCGCGGAGTCGGTCCGGTTCGCGGCGCTGTTCGCCGAGCGTCTCCCGCCGACCGGACCCCGCCATGTCGCGGTGCTGGCCGACAACACTCCCGATTACCTGTTCGCGTTCGGCGGTGCCGCGCTGATCGGGGCCGCGGTCGTCGGGTTGAACCACACGCGGCGAGACGTGCACCTGTTGCGCGACATCGAACACGCGCACTGCGGTCTCGTCATCACCGAACCGCGGCACGCGGCGCTGCTCGACCCGATCGCGGACCGCCTTCCCCCGGTGTTCGTCTCGACCCGATTCGCCGACGAGGACGACGCGACGGATTCGACGGTCGCGCGGGGCACCTCGTTGCCCGACGCGCTCGCCGCGCACGACGACGCCGTCGACGCCGGGATCGAACCCGACGTCGATTCCATCTGGGCGTTGATCTTCACCTCGGGTACCTCCGACTCGCCCAAGGCGGTCATCTGTACGCAACGCCGGCTGCTGGTGACGGGCAAGCGCATGTCGATGATCATGGATCTCGGCGTCGACGACATCGGTTACGTGTGCATGCCGCTGTTCCACTCGAGCGCGGTGCAGGTCGGTTGGGCGCCGTCGATCGTGACGCCGTGCACGGTGAGCCTCGGCCGCCGCTTCTCGGCATCGGGGTGGCTGCCCGACATCCGCCGCTACCACGCGACGTACTTCAACTACACGGGCAAACCGCTCGCGTACCTCCTCGCGCAACCGGAGCGTGCCGACGACGCCGACAACTCACTGCGGGTCGCGTTCGGCAACGAGGGCTCGCCGGAGGTGGTGGCGGGGTTCGCGCGCCGGTTCGGGCTCGAGGTCATCGACGCGTACGGAGCCACCGAAGGCGGGGTCGCCGTCAACCGCGGACCCGACATGCCCGCGGGCGCGCTCGGGCACGCGCCCGACCACGTGCAGGTCGTCGACGAGGACGGCACGGAGAAGGTGCGCGCCCGGCTCGACGAACGTGGGCGCGTGCTGAACGCCGGCGAATGCGTGGGCGAGATCGTGAACAAGCAGGGTGTCGGTCCGTTCGAGGGCTACTACAACAACTCCGCCGCCACCGCGAAGACGACCCGCAACGGCTGGTACTGGTCGGGTGACCTCGGCTACAAGGACCCGGACGGCTACCTCTACTTCGCGGGCCGCAACGCCGACTGGATCCGGGTCGACGGCGAGAACTTTCCCGCGGGCCCGATCGAGGAGGCGTTGCGCAAGGCGCCCGGGGTCGTGCTCGCGGCGGTGTACGGCGTGCCCGACGATCAGGCCGGCGACCAGGTGATGGCCGGACTCGTGCTCGCGGACGGGGTCGCGTTCGACCGCGTCGCGTTCGCGCGCTGGCTCGACGACCAGGACGCGATCGGGCCGAAGTGGCGGCCGCGCTACGTACGCGTCCTGCGCGATCCTCCCACGACCGGAACGAACAAGATCGTGAAGCGCACGCTCGTGCACCAGAAGTTCCGCCGCGACCTCGTCGACGGCGACGAGGTGTTCGTGCGCCCCCGCGGCGCCGACGACTACGCGCCGTTCACCGACGCCGACGAGCGCGCACTCCACGAGTCGTTCGTGCACTACCAACGCGAACGCTTCTGGGACCTGTAGCGGCATGGATCTCTCGTTCACGCCGGCCGAGCTCGCGTTCGCCCGGGAAGTCCGGGCCTGGCTGGCGGACAACGTCGAGGTCCCGCCGCGGTTCGAGAACATCGCGGACGAGGTGGAGTTCGGCCGGCGCTGGCAGGCCCGCCTGGCGGCGAACCAGTGGGTCGGGATCCACTGGCCGGTCGAATACGGCGGACGGGGCGCGGCACCGGTCGAGGTCGCGATCTTCAACATGGAGTACGCGCGCTCGCGCGCGCTCCAACCGATCAACCGGGTCGGGATCAACCTCGCGGGGCCCACGCTGCTCGCGCACGGCACCGACGAGCAGAAGGCGCGCTGGCTGCCGACGATCCTCGACGCGCAGGAGATCTGGTGCCAGCTCTTCTCGGAACCGGATGCCGGCTCCGACCTCGCGTCGTTGAAGACGCGCGCCGAGCGCGTCGACGACGGTTGGTTGCTCTCGGGTCAGAAGGTGTGGACGTCGTATGCGCAGTTCGCCCGCTGGGGCATCTGCCTCGCCCGGACCGACGCCGACGCACCCAAGCACAAGGGCATCTCGTATCTCGTCGTCGACATGACCGCGCCGGGTATCGAGGTGCGACCGCTCGTGCAGGTGACCGGCGACGCCGAGTTCAACGAGGTGTTCTTCGACGAGGTGTTCGTGCCCGACGACCATCTCGTCGGCGCCCTGCACAACGGCTGGGCGGTGGCGAACACGACGCTCGCGCACGAGCGCGGTACGGCGTTCCCGTTCAAGGAACAGGTCGTGCACGAGGTCTATCTCGACGAGTTGTGGCAGCTCGCGGCGCAGCGGGAGCTGCTCGACGACGTCGAGATCTCCGATGCGCTCGCGCAGTCGTTCGTCGAGCTCCGCGTGCTGCGCCTGCACAACTGGCGCACGCTCTCGCGCGTGGCGAAGGGCATCGAGCCGGGACCGGAGTCGAGCGTCACCAAGCTCGCCTGGACCGACATGACGCAGGCGCTGTCGGCACGCGCGCTCGAGATCGTCGGCGCCGCCGCACCGTTGTGGTGGGCCGCCACCGACAATCCCGGCGGCGGGTTCTGGCAGCGGCAGTGGCTGTGGTCGAAGGCGGCGTCGATCGCCGGCGGCACCAGCGAGGTGCAACGCACGATCATCGGCGAGCGCATCCTCGGCCTTCCGCGCTAGCCGGCGGAACGCGACGCGCCGGCGGCGGACGACACGGTCACGGGCCGGCGGTCGTCGTGGTGACGGGAATCGTGGTGGCGACGGGGATCGTGTCGCTGGGGGGGACGGTGGTCGTCGACGACGCGGGCGTGACGACCGAGAGGTCGACGACGAAGCCGTGCCGGGTCTTGCAGCTGGTGAGGTCTTCGGGGGTGGCGCCGGGCTGCGACCATTCCTCGTACCAGTGCGGACCGAACTGGTCCGGCGTGTACACCTTGGTGAAGCCGCCGCTGCCACTCGTGCCGTCGTCGTTGATGAAGTAGTGCGATTCGCGCGCCGGTCCGAACGGGAACACGTACGTGACCTCGATGTTGCCGTTGTCCAGCAACGTGTACGAGGCGTCGGCGGGGGAGTCCTCCACTGCGGCCTGGGGGCACGTCGCGGCCGCGGTGGTCGGGGTCACGACCGGAAGTGACGTGCGGGTCGGATGCGGGTTCGTCGTCGTCGGCACGACGAAGACGGGAACGGTGGTGGTGGCCCCGACCGTCGTCGATTCCCCGGGTGCCGACGGGCCGCTCACGTCGACCTGTCCGTGTCGCGTCGCCGCACCCGCGATCGACACCACGGCGACCGTCGCGACGATTGCGGCCGCGACGCTCGTGACGGTGACGACGCGTCGGTTCCGGCGGATCTGCACACTCCGGTCCACGGTGCGACCGACGAGTTCGTCGGACGGTTCGGGGCCGTCGGCGAGATGATCGAGGGCCGCGCGGAACTCGCGCTCGAGGTCATCCATCGTCGCGACCCTCCTCGAGCAGACGACGGAGATCCTCGAGACCGCGGGACGCGTTCGACTTCACCGTGCCGATCGGGATCTTCAAGAGCTCGGCCACCGCGGCCTCGGAGAGATCCTCGTAGTAGCGGAGCACGAGCACCGCACGCTGGCGGGGCGGCAGCTGGTCGAGCGCCCGGGCGAGCGTGGTGCGGCCGACGATCTGATCGCCCGAGTCGCCGGCCGAGGGCGACGTCGCGAACCGGAAACCGAGGCGGCGCTCGGTCGCGAAGCGGCGTTGGCGGCCGACCACCTGATTGACCACGATGCGGCGCAGGTAGGCCTCGACATTGTCGACCTGCACGCGCCGGCGGGCGGCGAGCAGCCGGGCGACCGACTCCGCCGCGACGTCCTCGGCACTCCCGTCCCGCACCAGCATGCGGGCGAGCCGCAGGGCGGCGACGAGGTGGATCCGGGCGAATTCCTCCGGCGTGGGTTCCGCGATCGCGACGTCCGCCGTGATCGCGGGCGCCGGGTCGCTCATCCGGACCTCGTCCGTGGGTTGATCTTGCACCGAAAGCACATGCTCCCAGACGCGACCCGCACCCGGATGGTTCCGTCCGGGCGGATCTATCCTGCGGCGGTGAAGGTCGTCGGTTTCGACCATGTCGTCGTGAACACGGGGAATGCCGAGGCGATGCTCGCGTTCTACTGCGACGATCTGGGCCTCGAGCCCGTGCGGGTCGACGAGTGGCGCCGGGGTGAGGTGCTGTTCCCGTCGGTGCGGGTGACGCCGGAGACGCTCATCGACCTGTTCCCGGCCGAGCGCAGCGGCGAGAACATGAACCACTTCTGCCTGGTGATCGAGCCGACCGACCTCGACGCGCTCGCCGCCCGGTTCCCGGGCGCGCGGCGTGCCGACGGCTTGTTCGGGGCCCAGGGTTTCGCCTCGAGCCTCTACGTGCAGGATCCGGACGGCAACACGATCGAGCTTCGCTTCTACGAGGAGTGAGCCGCGAGGAGTGAACATGGGTGCAACCGAGGTATTGCTCCGGGAACGGGCCGCGCTCTGCGACACGTTCGACAAGTACGGTCCGGGCGCACCGACCCTCTGTGAAGGTTGGTTGACCCTCGACCTCGCCGCGCACCTCGTCGCGCGCGAGGCGCGGTCCGACGCCGCGATCGGCCTCGTGATCCCGGCATTCGCGAAGCATCTGCAGAACGTGATGGACCACTACAAAGCGCGCGGGTACGAACCGCTCGTGGCGATGTTGCGCACCGGTCCTCCGTGGATGCATCGCAAAGGACCACTCGCGACCGCGAACGTCAACGAGAACTTCATCCATCACGAGGACGTGCGCCGCGCGTCGGGTGAAGGTCCGCGCGTCATCGACGACGAGATGGACGCGATCCTCTGGCGGATGCTCGGCTTCGGCGCGCGCATGTCGAAGAAGGCGGTGAAGGGAGCCGCGTTGACGTTGCGCACGCCCGACGGTCGGGAGCGCGTGGTTTCGACCGACGGCGCGTCGGCGACGCTGACCGGTGCGCCGGGAGAGCTCACGCTGTACATGTCCGGCCGCAAGGAGGCCGCCGACGTCGTGCTCGACGGAGAACCGGTCGCGGTCGCGATCGTGCGCGCCGCGGGATTCGGCGTGTGAGGAGCGGCAGCGGAGCCGACCGGGATGGGAGGCGCAGCGCGAGCGACCCGTTGATTACTTCCCGCGCAGCCCGATCCAGTACGTGCACCGCATCAGCGCGGCGAACCCGAGGCGTTCGTAGACACCACGGCCGAGGTCGCTCGCGATCAACGTCGCGGGTTTCGCGGGATCGAGCGCGGCCGCCGCGGCGGTGATGGCGAGGCCGTAACCCCGACCCCGCGCCGATTCGAGGGTGGCGATGTTGTCGACGCGGACGAGTCGACTGCCGACGTAACCCGAGCCCGCGGTGACCGGCTCGTCGCCGACGTATCCCACGAAGTGGTGCCATCCGGGCGCGGCCAGCGCCTTCGGCGTGACCAGTGTGACCTCGTTCATCGGTTGCAGCTGCGGTGCCGGATATCCGTAGATCAGCGTGTGCTCGTAGTCGAACGCGGTGCGGTCGTCGTCGACGCGCACGATGCGCAGCTCGGGTGGCGGCTCGGGAAACGCCGCGCCCGCGGGGCGGACCATCAGCGGCGGATGCCCCATCGGCGCGAAGCCGATCGGTTCCAGGTTCGGGGTGGGCCACGCGCTGTCGAGGAGGAAGGGTGTCGCCGGGCCGGTGTCGTAGAACGGCCGGATGTGATCGAGCACGGCGCGGATGTCGCCGATCGGTTGTTCGAGGATCGCGCGGTTGCTGAACGGCAACGGCGAGCCCGCGTCGACCAGGGTTGCGACGCCGCGGATGCGCTCGACCCGGTCGCCGCGCGCCTCGCCGAACCCGGCGTACGAGGCCGCGCTCTCCTGCACGAAGTCGTTGAGGAGGTTGTCGCCGGCCGGATTCGACGGTCCGTATCCGTTGGGCAGCGCGGAGGTCTCGGTCATCGCCGGCCATTGTGTCCCGGGCGCCGAGTAGCGTCGAGCTGCGACGGCGACGCGCGAAGGGGGAATCCGGGTCATGAAAGAGCTCGTGTATCACCGCCTGCTGCTCCCGGCGGTGGAGCGCAACGCCGATCGACTCGGCTTCTTCGACGGCGAGTACCGCGCCACCTTCGCGGAGCATCTCGACCGCGTCGCGCGTCTGGCGGCGGGGCTGCGCGGTCTCGGAGTCGCGCCCGACGACCGCTTCGCGGTGATGGCCCTGAACGGCCACCAGTTCCTCGAGTGTTACCACGCGGCGTTCCTCGGGGCGGGAGTCATCAATCCGCTGAACCTGCGGTTGGCGCCCAAAGAGCTCGAGTACATCCTGGCCGACTCCGGTACGAAGGTGTGCTTCACCGACCGGCACTTCGCGCCCGTGATCGACAAGGTGCGCGCCGCGACCAGCATCGAACACGTCGTGATGATCGGCGACGGCGACGGCCCGCACGACGTGTCGTACGAGGAGCTCATCGCCGGCTCCGACGCGCGGATCCCCGACGAGCCCGAAGAGGACGACGCCGCGATCCTCATGTACACCGGCGGCACGACCGGCCTGCCCAAGGGCGTGCTGCTCGACCACCGCGCCGAGATGCTCAACCTGTACCACGTGATGCAGGTGTGGCGGTTCAACCGTGACGACGTGTTCTTGCACCAGACGCCGATGTTCCACGCGGCCTCGATGGGCGGCATGCTCGGCGTGCCCGCGCAGGGCGGCGTATCGGTGTTCCTCTCGCTCTTCGACCCCGGCCGCGTGCTCGAGCTGTGCGAGCAGCACGCGGTCACCACGACGGTCATGGTGCCCACCATGATCGGGATGATGTTGGGTCATCCCGAGTTCCGACCCGAACGCCTCGCGTCACTCCACACGCTCACCTACGGCGCGTCACCGATGCCCGCCGCGTTGCTCGACAGCCTGCTCTCGATGTTCCCGGATCTCGATGTCTTCCAGGGCTACGGCATGACGGAGTCGTCGGCGGTGTTGACCGCGCTCGGTCCCGACGAGCACCGTGCGGGGGGCGCGAGGCTCCGCTCGGCCGGTCGTCCGCTCCCGGGTGTGGTGCTGTCGATCCAGGGCCCGACCGGCGAGATCCTCCCGAGCGGCGAGACCGGTGAAGTGTGTGCGCGGGCCGGCAACTTCATGCGCGAGTACTGGAACAAGCCCGACGCGACCGCGGACGCCTTCCGGGACGGTTGGTACCACTCCGGCGACGCCGGCTACCTCGACCCCGACGGCTACCTGTTCCTCGTCGACCGGGTGAAGGACATGATCGTCACCGGTGGTGAGAACGTGTACTCCGTGGAGGTCGAGAACGCGATCGCGTCGCACGCCGCGGTCGAGCAGGTCGCGGTGATCGGCATCCCGTCCGACACCTGGGGCGAGGCGGTGCACGCGATCGTGGTCGTGCGGGCGGGTGCAACCGTCACGGACGTGGAGATCGTCGAGTACGCCCGCGAACGGATCGCCGGTTACAAGCTGCCGAAGTCCGTGGAGATTCGCACCGAGCCGTTGCCGCTGTCGGGTGCGATGAAGGTGTTGAAGCGCGAGCTGCGCGATCCGTACTGGGCGGGCCGCGATCGCGCGGTGAATTGACCGGCTCGCGGGGGTTTTGGCGCCTCGATGGCGTCAGTTTTCCGCGCCGATCTGCCGATGTAACCGGGGGGACTACCAAGGAAGCGACGTGCGGCGGATTCGAGATCTGGGGGGCCAGACCGAAAGCGAACGACCTCCGATGGTCGTGCGCGAGCCCAAGCCCCTGCCCGCGCCCGTGTCGGCGCAGGAAGAGGCGATCCGGATCGCCGAGCGGCTCACCGCTCTGGTCGAGAGCCGGCGCGCGGAGTCGTCCGCCACGCCGCCCGTGACCGCACCCGGCGCCGCTCCGGCGGACGCCGTGCCGGCGCCGCCTGCGCACGCGGGGCAGGTGGTCGGCGCCCGCCACACGGGCCGCCTCCTCGGCAATCTGCTCCTCACCCGCGGCTTCATCGTCGAGTCGGAGCTGCGCTACGCGTTGGCGCGCCAGGCGACCACCGGCGGGCCGATCGGGCAGATCCTCGTCGACCTCGGCCTGATCACCGATCGCGATCTCGTCGAGCTGCTGGCCGAGCAGATGCGGATGCAGGTCATCGACCTGTCCCGCGTCGACTGCGACCGCGCGCTGCGCAACCTGGTCCCGAAAGCCGACGCCCGCCGTCTGGCGGCGCTGCCGCTGCGCCGGGTCGACGGCCAGATCGACGTCGCGGTCGCGGACCCGACCGACGAGGACGCGGTCGCGGAGCTGATGAACCGGCTCGGCGCGCCGTTGCGCCTGTTCCTCGCAACCCGGGCCGACATCGACGCGGCCGTCGACCGAATCTACGGCTGACCGCCGTCGGACCAACCGTACGCGCCGACCGCGCGGAGATCGCGCGCGAGGTGCACGTCGGTGGGGATGTGCTCCGGTCCGGGCGCGGTGTGGTCGACGCCGAGATGCTCTCGCCGTAGGTACACCGCGCGCATGCCCGCGGCGCGCGGACCGTGGACGTCGCAGGTGTAGGTGTCGCCGACGAAGAGCGCGTCCGCGGGCGCGACGCCCAGCTCCGCCAGCGTGCGCGCGTAGATGCGGGGATGCGGCTTGCGGGCGCCGACCCAGGCCGACGACACGATCACGTCGAACGAGCCGGTGAGCCCCGCCGCCTCGATGGCCTCGTGGAGGTCCCAGTCCCAGTTCGAGCAGATCGCGAGCGCGACACCGCGCGCCCGGAGATCGTCGAGCACCTCGCCGACCTCCTCGTACGCGTCGATGCGGTTGTGGGCGCTGATCTCGCGGACGCGTTCGATGAACACGTCCTGCGCCGCGCTCGGCACGCCGCAGTCGCCGAGCATCGCCCGCACCCGCGACTGTTGCCAGGCGATGTAGTGGTCGCGCGAAGCCGAGTGCGCGTCGTGCTCAGTGCCGTCGATGCCGTCGTTCCACCAGCGTTCCCGCACGTCGGCCGGGAGGTCGTAGCCCAGCTCGGCCACGAGCTCCTCCCACGAAGGACCGAAGTTCGTCGTCTCCGCGAGCGTGTTGTAGAAGTCGAAGATGACGGCCTTGCCCACCGCTCAAGTCTCGCGCAGCACGGCGATGACCTCTTCGATCGGCGCATGGTCGGTGCTGTCGGCGTCCATGTGCTCGTAGCGGATGCGATCACCCGCGCCGATCACGAAGGTCGCGCCGATCTGCTTCACCCGCTTCCCGGCCTTGTGCACGTGATGGCCGCGCTTGGACGTCGCCCGGGTCGCTTTCCACGTGCGCGGGTGCAGGAGCTGAAACCAATTGAGTGTCTTCAGGGACGCCGCGTTGGCGGCGACGGCGTCGTCGTCGACGAGTACGAGGAACGGGATCTGCTCCTCTTTCGCGAACGCCTCGGCGTAGCGCCGATCGCCCGTGCCGACGGCGACGATGTCGGCGCCCAGATCGGTGATCTCGTCGTAGTGCTCACGCAACTGCGCGGCATGCTCGCGGCAGTGCAGTCAACCGAAGTGGCGGAGGAAGACCAACACCACCGGCTGGTTGTCCCAGATGTCGCCCAGTCGGTGCATGGTTCCGGTGGCGTCCGCCAGGGACGTGTCGGAGAGTGCAGCGAGGTCCATGGGCCGAGCCTATCTACCGGGGTTTCGTGCTGGTCAGTGCCGGCAGCCCGGCGAGGTCACGGCACGCGCGGATCGCGAGCGCGACGATCGTGAGCGTCGGCCCGTAGCCGGTCGAGGTCGGGAACACCGACGAGTCGGTGCACACCATGTTCTCGACGTCGTGGAACCGCTGCCACCGATCGACGACGCTCGTCGCGGGATCGTCGCCCATCCGGCACGTACCCATGATGTGGCGCGACATCGACGCGCTGCGCGTTCCGGCCCGATCGCCGGCGAGCGGCGGCGAGGTTGCCGCGAACGTGAACTCCGCGCCGGCCTCGCGCATCACGGCCTCGAGTTGCGGCGCGTAGTAGCGCGACGCGACGACCTCGTGCGGGTGCACGTCGTACGTGGCGCGGCCCGCGGGGAAGCCGTGCACGTCGCGCACCGTTGGATCGAGATCGACGCGGTTCGTCGCCTGCGGAAGATCTTCACCCTGGACGGTGAACGCCCAGAGCCGGTCGCGCATCTTCGACTCGAGCATCTCGCGCGTGTGCGTGATCCCGGGCGTGGTGTAGATCCCTTCCATCACCGGACTGCCGCCGCCGCCGTGCTCGGTGAGTCCGCCGCGGAAGTAGGGGAGACCGTGGTCGCGGGCGTGGGCGCGGGCCACGTCGTCGACGATCATGTGGTCGTCGTGCAGATGGGTCACGGCCCGCCCGCGGTGACCGTGGAGGCGGAACGGGAACTGGCCGATCACGAAGGTCTGGAAGTGGTACATGAGATAGCGCCCGACGAGTCCGGACGAGTTCGCGATCTCCGAGCGCAACAAGAGGCGGGGCGTCTCCCACGCGCCGCCCGCGACCACGACGACGCGCGCGCTCACGTCGTGCGCGTTGCCGTCGATGTCGAGGTATCGCACGCCGCGCGCCTGCTTCGCGCTCGCGTCGAGGAGCACGCGTTCCACGTAGGCATCGGGGCGGATCTCGCAGCGTCCGGTGCGCAGCGCATTGCGCAGCGGCGCGATCGGATCGCCCTTGGCTTCGATCGGGCACCCGTAGTGCGCGCAGAAGCCGCAGTTGTTACAAGCGGGCCGGCCGTCGTAGGGCACCGAGTTGACCCCCGTCGGCGCGCGGTAGGGGTGGTAGCCGAGGCGGGTCGCCGCTTCCGTGGTGAGGATTGCGCCGAACATGTCGGCCCCGGCCGGCATGGGATACGGCCCACTGCGCCACTCCGCGAACGGATTCGCCCCGGCCTCGCCCGCGACCCCGATGAGCCGTTCCGCCTCCGCGTAGTACGGCTCCATCTCGTCGTAGTCGACCGGCCAGTCGGCGATGTCGGCGCCGTCGATCGGCCCGAGCTCGGACCGCGCCTTGAAGTCGACGGCGCGCAGGCGCGGGAGCTTGCCGTCGGCGTGGAAACCGCCCCCGCCGACCGTGGACGGCAGGTTGTTGACCTCGCCCGCGAACAACCGGTCGCCGTCGGCTTCGTCGCGGCGGTAGCTCCGCGGCTCGAGGAACGGATCGGGACCGAGGAAATACCGGCGCAGCGCCTTGATCTCGTCGTTCGACACGTGACCCAGCCCCGCGAACGGCGCGTCGAGCGCCAGGAGGTGGTTGCGACCCTTCTCGAGCATGATCACGGACCAGCCCGCGCTCGTGAGCACGTCGGCCGCGGTCGCGCCGGCCGGACCGGTGCCGATGACGACCGCGTCACAGTCGTGGGGTTCAGGCACGTCCGCTCACTTCGTCGTCGGTGTAACCGCGCGGCTGCACGTCGCCGTCGGCGCCGATGACGCGCCAACCCGCGAGCTCGGGGTTGCCGCCGTACTCGGGCGCACCGTACGCGCCCTCACACGCATGGTCGTAGAGCGCGGCGCGCAACTCGGGCTGCGCGTGCAGGCGCCGATCCTGTTCGTGGGCGTCGACCGTGCAGAAGTCGGGGCCGAGCGCGGCGATGCCCTCGCGATAGATCGCCTGCCAACCGCGCGTCGGGCCGTTGAACTCGCGCTCCGGAAGGCCGCGCGAGCCTTCGATGCGCGTGCGCCACGCAAGCTCCTCGTTCGGTGAGAGCTCGAGAAAGTGTTCGAAGGACGCCGCGCCGCCGTGGCGGCCGCTGAACGGACCACCCGCGAAGATGAGCGGGGGATCGAACGTGAATGCGGCGAGCAGGTTGTCGACGTAGTCGGCTACGCCGAGCGCGCCGCCCCCGGGATGTGCCCCCAGCTCGGGGGAGTCGAGGGGTGGGATCAACACGTCGGCCGCGGCCGAGACCACGAGGTGTTCGTGATCGGTCAAGAAGCGCGCCACTACGGATGGGTGTGGTCTGCCGGTGCGACCTTGCGCAGGATCTTGGCGAGCGCCTCGAGGTCGCGGTCGCTCAAGGCGCGCAGGTTCTCGGGCGCCTCGTACATCCGTGACTCGACCTGGCTGCGTACCTTGGCACCCTTGCGGGTAAGAGCAACCGTGCGAATTCTCCGATCGCCCGGATGCGCGCGCCGTTCGGCCAGACCGTGCTCCTCGAGCCGGTCGACGAGCCAGGTGACGTTCGAGGCGTCGCATTTCCAGGCGCCGGCGAGCGAACTCATCGACTGCGGGACGTCGGGGTCGAGCTGGAGGAGCGCATGCATCGCGCCCGGATTCAGCCCGAACGACGCCGCCATGGCCGGGAACTCCTCCTTGCGCACCATCATCACGGCGGTGAGCAGACGCCAAGCCTCGTCGGCGGGGTCGTAGCCCGGAACCGGCTCGGTGCTCATGTCCGCGATCGTACGGCTGTTCACTTAATGTTTCAAGTACATCGAAGGTTGATGACTTAGATACTTGACATCGTTCAAGTAAATATGGCAGTGTGGACCCATGACCGACGCCATCATCGTCGAAGATCTCCGCAAGCAGTTCGGTTCCGTCGTCGCGCTCGACGGCGTGAGCTTCTCCGTACCGACCGGCACGGTGCTCGGGCTCCTCGGTCCGAACGGTGCGGGCAAGACCACGTCGGTGCGCGTGCTGACCACGATCCTGGCGCCCGATTCGGGCCGCGCCGAGGTGCTCGGTCTCGACGTGACCGAGCACACGCAGGCCGTACGCGAGAGCATCGGGCTCGCGGGGCAGTACGCCGCGGTGGACGAGAACCTGACCGGCCGCGAGAACCTGCGCATGATCGGCCGCCTATCGCACCTGTCGAAGTCCGTCGTGCTGACCCGGGCGACCGAGCTGCTCGAGCGCTTCTCGCTCGCCGATGCGGCCGACCGTCCGGTGCGCACGTATTCGGGCGGCATGCGCCGCCGGCTCGACCTCGCGGCCGCGCTCCTGCACCGCCCGCCGGTCCTGTTCCTCGACGAGCCCACGACGGGCCTCGACCCGAGCGGTCGCCAAGACCTCTGGGGTGTGATCGAGGCGCTTGTCCGCGAGGGCACCACACTGTTGCTCACCACCCAGTACCTCGAAGAAGCGGATCGTCTCGCCGACAACATCGTCGTGATCGACCACGGTCGCGTCATCGCCGAAGGCACGTCGTCGGAGCTCAAGGCCACGATGGGCTCGACGATCGTGGAGGTCGGGTTCGAGGCGCCGGACACCGCGCAACGCGCGCAGACGGAACTGGCGCGCATCGGATTGTGCGACGTCGGTTCGAGCTCCACCGTGGTCGAGCTCAAGGTCGACGACGGCGCCAGAGTGGTGCTCGAGGTGGTGCGCGCGCTCGACCACGCGCACCTCGAGCCCGTCACGCTCAACGTGCGCGAACCCACACTCGACGACGTGTTCCTGTCGCTCACCGGCCACAAGGCCGAAGACCCTGTTCCCGACGACGCGCCGGCCGAGTCGGGCCGCCGGCGGACCCGAGGTGCAGCATGACCGCAACCGCCATCGCCCTTCCCACCGCCATCGAGCGCCCGCAGCACGGCGCGTTCAGCTGGGCGGTGCAGGACGCGCTGACCGTCACGTGGCGCAACCTCGTCGCGATGAAGCGAACGCCGCAGGTGTTGGTGTTCTCGACGATTCAGCCGATCATCTTCGTCTTGATGTTCCGCTACGTGTTCGGCGGCTCGATTCGTATCCCGGGTGTGGACCACTACGTCGACTACCTGATGCCGGGTGTGTTCGCGCAGACGGTTGTGTTCGGCTCGATCCAAACCGGTGTGGCGTTGGCCGAGGACCTGCAGAAGGGGCTCATCGAGCGCTTTCGGTCGCTGCCGATGGCGCGCTCCGCGGTACTCGCCGGGCGCACGCTCGCCGACCTGGTCCGCAACGTGTTCGTCATCTCGTTGATGGTGGCCATCGGATTCCTCGTGGGTTGGCGCATTCACACCAGCGTGTGGGGCGCAATCGGCGGGATCGCGCTCATGCTCTTCTTCTCGCACTCGCTGGCCTGGGTCTTCGCGCTGGTCGGCTTGTCCGCGGCCAACGCGGAAGCCGCGCAGGCGATCTCGTTCCCCATCCTCGCTCCGCTGGTGTTCGCGTCGACCGCGTTCGTCTCCGCGTCGTCGATGCCCGCGCCGCTCGAATGGTTCGCCGAGCACCAACCCGTCTCGATCGTGATCGACGCGGTGCGGTCGCTCACCTACGGGGGCCCGTTCTCCGACCCGGAGAAGGTGCTCGCCGCGATCCTGTGGAGCGTCGCGATCATCGCCGTCGCGGCCCCCCTCGCGGTTCGCATGTACCGCCGCAAGGTCTGACCTCACGGCACTCGCCACCCGCACGGATTTGCCCGATCGCGCGCCGACGCG
Organism: uncultured Actinomycetes bacterium; assembly: GCA_963835455.1. Lineage (GTDB taxonomy): Bacteria > Actinomycetota > Acidimicrobiia > IMCC26256 > PALSA-610 > PALSA-610. Next base: position 440,081 of record CAWIFT010000004.1, on the reverse strand, counting down.
GCGGGCACCGATCGGCAGTTGTGTAGGCGCGTGGGTGTACGGGTTAGAGGACGATTCTGGCGACGATTCCGACGGTCATGTGCTGGATCGGCGGCAGTATGAATGGTCCGGGTGTTGCGGTGATGGTGACGCCTGGGGCGGTGGGATCGCCGAGTGAGGGAACGCCGGGCGCGCTGACCTGCACCGTGAACGATGTTGTTCCGGCCGGGAGCGTCTTGTAGACGAATCGTCCGGTTCCAGTGGTGTCCGGCAGTTGCGCCGGGCTGGTCGGCGGGGTGACAGTGACGGCGAGGTGCGAAACGTTGGTGTTGGTGGTGTGTCGGACGGTGCCGACGAACGCGTTGGGATGTGGAGGTGACTTGGTCGCCCGGGGGCATCGTGGTGGGAGCGGGTTCGGAGTGAGGAAGATGTGCGCGACTAATCCGACCGACATTCGCTGTGGGAGAGGCAGGTTCGTCGGGCCGGGATCAATGGTGACGTCGACGCCCGGTGAGGTCGAGTTTCCCAAAGGGTTGTAGCCCGGCGCGAACACTTGCAACGTCACGTCGCCTGCCGGTAACGACGCGAATGCGAACATGCCGCGAGCGATCGTGTCTGGTGGCCTGAAGGTGGCGGGCTGTTGTTGGGCGCTGACGGACAGGTTGGCGATCTTCGCGTTGGTGCAGCCGTCGCGCACCGTCGCCAACAACGCAGGTACCTGTCCGGGATCGGGGGGCACCGCGACACCCGGGATCACTGGGTTCGACGGAGCGGACGGGCTGCTTGTTCCTGCGGCGTTCGTTGCGGTGACGGTGAAGGTGTAGCTGGTTCCTGCTTGTAGGCCCGTGAGCGTCAGTGCGACGAAGGTCGCGGGGACGGTCGTGGTTGTTCCGGAGGGCCAGGCCGTCACCGTGTAGCTCTGCAGTGCGCTCCCATTGTCGGCCGGTGCCGTCCACGCGAGCGTCGCCGAGCCAGGGCCAGCGGTGGCGGTGACGGCCGTCGGGGAATCCGGCGGCACAACGCGCTGTCCGGAAAGGATGAACGTCGACTCGGGTGGACTCGTTTGGATCCCGTACCCCACTGCGACGCATCGAGACGTGTCGACACACGACACGCTGTCGAGGTTTTGTGCGCTCATTGGATTCGGTGACGGAGTGCTCGACCAGGCGATGCCGTCCCAAGATTCCGTCACCGTGCGCAAGGGTAGGTCGTTGCCGACCGCGACACAGTCGGTCGCGCTCACGCACGAGATACCGTTCAGCATCCGGGAGGTGGGATTCGGCGCGGCGGTCAGGGACCACTGTGTTCCGTCGTAGCTCTCGATCAGGCTGTTCGCAGCTCCGGGTCCGGAGCCGCCGACGGCAATGCAGCTCGAGGCGCTCGTGCAGGAGACCGAATGCAGTTCGTTGTTCACGTCCGGGTTAGGACTTGGTGTGACGACCCATCCGCTGGTGGTGCGGGCCTCGATCAGCGTGTGGTACTGATTTGAAGAGACACTGTCCGACGATGATCGTCCCACGGCGATGCAACTGCCATCCGCGTTGCACGACACCGAGGCCAGGCTCGCGTGGTCGCTCAGTACCGGAGTGGTTTCGTTCGTCCAGCTCGAACCGTCCCAGGACGCGACAACCGCCTGAAGGCGCCCCGCGTAGCTGTTGTAGACCGAGCCGACAGCGATGCAGGCACTTGGCGTTGTGCACGACACTCCGTAGTAGGACGGGATGGAGAACGGGTTGCCCAATATCGACATGACGCGCCACGTCGACCCGTCCCACACCTCGGCCAACGGATAGCTCGGCCCGTTGCCAACCGCCATACAGAACGACGGGCCCGTGCACGAAACACTCCAGAGTTCGTCGTATTGGACGTTCACCCCCTGGACCATGACGGCCGGGCTCGGGCTGGGCGTCACCGTCCAACTCGTCCCGTCCCAGGTTTCGACGAGCGTGAACTCGTCCGCGTTTCTGAAGTTCCGTACGTAACCGACCGCGACACAAAACGAGGCCGACGGACACGACACCGAGGTCAGGAAGTTCCTATCGGGCACACTGGGACTCGCGTCTACGGACCACACGTTCGCAGCGGCCCCAGCCGACGCCACACCCGCCACTCCGACGACACCCACCGCCAAGAGCGTCGCCACACACGCTCCGACGAAGCGCCGAAACCACGAATCCGCCCGCACAGAACCCCCCTCCGCTGCCACATCATGCCCGCTGCAGCGGCCATCGTGCGAATGTTTGCTGCCCTCCCAGACCGACACATATCTCGACGCGCCCGATCGATGCTCCTATGTGTTGTCAAGGTGCTTCCGACGTTGCTGGCAGACCAGTGATGGGCCACTCGGGTGAGGGCGAGCTCTTATTGGGCCGGGCGGTGTCGGGTCGTGATGGGTTGGGTTGGCGGCCGACGAATCGTTCGCAAGACAACCGGTAAGGGTGTCGGGCAGATATCGGGTCAGGCCGCCAACCCAGAACGGCGTTAGCGGCGCGGCAAGAGCTGGTAGGTCTCGCGTGCGACGTAACGCTTGAGGACGCGCATGATCTCGCGTTTCGTGAGGGCTTCTTCGGTGCGTCGCGCGACGTAGACGCGGGTGCGGGGGTCGTGTCCCATGCGGGTGAACACGATCCGCCACAGCGCATGGTTCGCTTGACGGTTCCCGGCGCGACTCAGCCGATGCCGACGATGCTTCCCCGATGACGCGTCGAGGGGCGCGACGCCGCAGAGGTGTGCCCACGCGGCTTCGTTGCGGATCCGTTCGGGATTGTCGCCGGCCGCGACCAACAAGATCGCAGCCGTGTCGACACCGACACCATGACACGCGAGGAGTTCGGGCGCGGTCCGCGCGACGAGCTTCGCGAGGACCTGGTCGAGGTCGTGCATGTCGGCGCTGATCACGAGAGCGCGTCGGCCGAGGGTGCGCATCGCGAGTTTCGTGGCGTGCAGGACCGGGTCACCGTCCGCTCGAGGACGCAGCCCTGCAGCTCGTCCGGCGAGGTGTGCTTTGGGCACGTCTCGGAACTGCTCGCGAAGTGCGTCTGGGCTGGTGAAACCGAGGTGACGGATCTGATTCAAGCAGCGGGCTCGGGCTTGACGTCCGGAACGTTGCGCGATGAGCAGCGCCCGGATCGCTTCGACGTTCCCATCCGCGGTTTTCGCGATACCCGACGCGCGACCTGACAGCGCCGCACGCGCGGCTTCGATCGCATCGACCGGATCGGATTTGCCCTGCATGCGACGGAGCTGACGGTTGGTGCGATCGACCTCGATCACGACCAGCCCACACGACTGCAGATAACGCGACAGGCCCGCGCCATACGCGCCGGTTCCTTCGACACCGACCCGTGCGACCGGACCGAACGCGCACAACCACACCGCCAGTCGGGTCGAGCGCGGCCGCAACGTGATTATCGGGGTGGGTGTCGACTCCACCCGTGATCGGGCGCGACGAATCTACGATGGTCATTGCCATCCCTTCTCTCTCAACAGGTTGGGGGATGGCACGCACGTCCCGTGAAGGAGACCGTGTCGAGTCAGCTGTTCGTGCAGCCGGCTCGGTCACCCTCCGGAACGGGGCGTGCCCTTATCCAGCACGGTCCGATCGACACGCACTCCGAGCAAACGAGTGCTTCGACAGTTCAGATCCGACCGTGCTCACCGCCGAACACGAACCCCAACCACATCTCGGTCGAGAACCACGAACAACGACAGCGCCAGTCTCACTGGCAGTTATGGCCAGTGTGTTCGTTCAATGGGCTAGAAGTGAAGCTCGAGGCGTCGTGGAGCAAAGGCGCGTCAGGACCCAAGGCTACGGTCGCGTCGCACAGACGGTCGCGTGACGTCAATGCTGGAGGGATTATGGGGCTGCGAGTGATTGGTGCGGGGCTCGGTCGGACGGGCACGAACTCGCTGAAGCTGGCGCTGGAGGAACTCCTCGGTGGACCCTGCTACCACATGTTCGAAGTGCGGGAACGTCCCAATGACCCTGACGTGTGGTCTGCTGCGTACGCCGGTCGTCTTCCGGACTGGCAGACGTTCTTCGCGAACTATCGAGCAAGCGTCGACTGGCCCGCGGCGCCGTTTTGGCGCGAGCTGAGCGACGTATTTCCCGACGCCATCATCCTGCTGTCCGTGCGAGATGCAGATGCGTGGTGGAAGAGCGCATCGAACACGATCTTCCCCGCCTTGGAGACCTACTTCGCGCCTGAAGCACCGGCTGATGGTTGGACGGGTATGGGGCGCGGGATGATGGCCGCCTTCACATCGCAATGGCGTGACGAGGCAGCAGCCAAGGACGCATACCTCGCCCACAACGATCGCGTGCGTTCGACAGCACCCGCGGAACGGTTGGTCGAATGGCATACGGGTGACGGTTGGGATCCGATCTGCGCCGCCCTCGGGATGGCCACACCAACCCACGCTTTCCCGCACGTGAACACGACCGCGCAAACCCGCGCCGAACTCGGACTCGACAAGACCTAGCCGTCCGGAACCGAAGATCGGACCACGCCCGCGCGTCCGCCGTCGACCTAAGGCGACCCGAATCGCGCTAGCGAACGCATAGGGCAGTTATGGCGTTCGGGAGTCTTCCATCGTGCAGGTGAACGGGCTGTGACGTTCAGGTTGCGAGTGCGAAGGTTTCGGGCGGTGACCGATACGGTCTCGTGCGCGGAGCAGCGCGAACGGGATAACACGGTGCGGGGCCCGTCCGGCGTAGCTCCCATCGACATTGCCCTGTGCCTAGCTCCCCCCGAGTGGCGCGGGGCACTGTCGCGTCTCGTCGAGGCGCTCCACGGGTAGCAGTGTCGAGTTCCGTTCGGCCCGCGGACCTGGCACCGCCCGCCGAAACGCGGCACGGTATTGCTGATCTCGCGTCGTCGCTGCGACTTCACCGATCGGCAGATCTGTGCGGATCGGGCGAAGGACCTACGGCACGGTACCGTGCAGCGGGGATGGCGCTGACGACAAGCGTGAGGCACTCATGAGCATCGGGTATCGAAGCATTCCGCGGATCGGCGTCATCGTCGAGGTGTGGGACGGCTTGATCACCGTGGATCAGTGGCGCGCTCACGTCGATCGGTACCTGTCCGATCCTGAGCGGTTGTCCGGAGATCGAAACGTTGTCGATGTAACGACGGCCGACGCGAGTGCCATCGGCGACGCAGATGAAGCGGGCATCGTGGCGAAGTACCTGCCGCACGCATCGGAGCTCGCTCATCGGCGAAGCGCTGTGATTGCGGCGGGGGAGTTCACGCCGTCGTTCGAGTTCGGACGGCGAATCGAGCGGTTGGGCTTGAAGGTGATTGTCTTCAACGAGTTGATGGGCGCGTGCACTTGGCTCGGTCTCGATGCGTCCGAGGTTCGGCCGATCATCAAGGATCTTCGGGCCGCAATGCGCGACGAGACGAGCGTCTGAAAGCGAGCTATCGCTCGCAAGATTCCTAGGCACCGATCGGGAGTTATGGCGCGGCGTCGTTGAGGAGAGCGCCTGATCTTCAGGTTTCGTCAGCGCGGTTCTCGCCACATCGCCCAGAGAATGGGCCCGCGGGGGACCCGCACGTCCTCAGTGACCTCGAACCCGTGCCGTAGGTAGAAGGGGATATTGCTCTCCTTGGACGATTCAAGGTAGATCCGTTCGCCGGTTCGGTCGCAGCGTTCGAGGATCGGAGCGATCACCGCTGAGCCCATCCCCTGTCCCTGGAACGCTGGCTCCGTGCCGAGCATCTGGAGATACCAGTGCGGCGCCTTGGGATGGTGACTCTGCACGTACAGCAAACCGCGAGCGCACGACACGACACGCAGCCTGATGAGCCGCGCGGTCGTGAGGCCGAGCTTCGCGTCGGTGAACCAGCCCATGGGAAACGTCCCGGGCGGGTTCCAGATCGCGACCGCGCGGCCGTCAGCGGCCGTGTACACCTCTCCCGACGGGAGCGAAGCCCGCAACAGCGATCTGAAGAACGCCGGAAGGTTGCGGCGACGTGCTGAGCCGTTTGGGAACAGCCACATCGTTAACGGGTCGTCATCGAAAGCGAGCGCGAGAGTCGTCGCCAATGCATGGAGCTCGGTCTGTTCGGCTGGACGGACACCATGATTCGCCACGCTCCCAACCTATCGATCGAGCTCCCACGGAAGTCTCGCAACGATGCACCGGCGACCGCTTGCGGAACATGACCGACACGCGCCGGCGCGGGGAGTCCCGATCGGCTGCCGCAGTTATGGCGTCGATCAGCGGTCTTACGCGTATGCGAGTTCCTTGCCTGTCCTGTCGGGGTACTTGAGCTCGAATCGGGGGCGACGACCGGTGCTCTGGATCAGCGCGACCTGTTGCTCGCATTGCTCGCTGGACACGAGCAAGTAGCGCTCGAGACGCCAATCGTGCGAGAGCCAATGGCCGAGCGTGTCGAGCAGCCGGCGATCCATCTCATCGGCGATCCGGGACGTCCGAATCCAGAAGTGGATCACGGCCTCGAAGTCCGACCACCGATCATCATCGACTGCGACGACTCGCGCCTTGGTGAAGAGGCGTGCGTCCGTGGGGAATACGTACACGCAACCGAGACACTGGGGCTCGGTCGGGTTCATAACCGTGTAGGTGAAAGATTCGGCCCTGTTGTGACGCTGTTCCATCCGTACCAGGTCTGCGCGGTTGGCTTCAACGGTGAAGTCGTCTTCCGGCCAGCCGGTCTGTTCCCATCGGCGCAGGAATTCCCGGCTCTCCATCACCGCCTCGTAGTCCAGCGCGGCGTCACTGGCGACGATCGGGCGGAGCATAAACTCCGCGGTCCCCGTCCCTTGCGGTGCGAGCAGTCGGGTCACGCCGGTGGCTCCATCCCACTCAGATTGCCCGATCTCGCGCCGGCGCGGCGAGTACCCGATCGGGAGTTCTGTGCGCTGCCTACGAGTCAGTGTGACTTGAGGCTGACGCGCTTCGCCCGATGCCAGTTGTCGCAGCCCAACCAGTCTCCAGCGACAGCGTCGGAGGCGATCTTGACAGATTCGCCAGGAACTGGTGCCGATCGGCAGTTAGGACGGCAGGCCGACCTCAGTCCTCGATCTGCCCCGTTCCGTTCCGTTGTACGGCACTGCGCATGACTTGCAGCTTCTCCGGCGAATGACCGACCCAGTCGACAAGCTCACCTATGACGCGCAGTGGTTCGCGGCTGCGGAATGACTGCGTCGGATTCCCAGGGAGCTTCTTGTTGGTCACGTTGGGGTCGTCCTCGAACTCGCCCATCGGCTCGACGACGTAGATTCGCCCGCGGCCTTCACCAGAGGCGAGCTCGGCGCCCCAGGTCGCGGCGTCGAGAGTCGCGGTGAAGTAGACGTAGTTCATCACCCGGCCCCCTTCGAAGTTCGACTCGCGGCCGGAGACCAGCATCTCGCCTACGGCGAGGTCCGCCTTCGTGCCGTGCAAGTACACGCCAGGCTCGTACACCTCGAAGGGCACCGACTCGCGCTTGGCGCTCACGACCGTGACGCTAACAAAGCGGCGGGCGCACACTCGGCGTCGGCTTCTCCTCAGCGTTCGGTAGCAGCGAGCGCACACTGCCCGATCTCGCACCCAGTGCGGCGAGTACCGATCGGCAGTTATGGGGCGGCCCGGCGACCTACTTTCGTGCCCAAACAAGGCAGCCGCGCTTGGTCAGTCGGAGCGGGACCTCGACCTCGTCGGCGAGGGCCGGGTCTGCGAGGTGTTGGACGAGGTACCGGCGAAGTTCATCACGATCACTTATCTCGACGAGCTGGTCGTCCCACGGCTCGACCTCGATCTCGCCGAAAACCGATGCGATGATCGCGGGAGCTTCTTCGGCGTCGAAGCTGGTCCGCTCGGTGGGCGGGAGTAGCTCGGGGGCATCGTTGCGTGCGGACGTGCACACGACGAATACGCCGCCGGGCCGTAGGACGCGATGCGCCTCCGCGACGACGAATGTCGGTTCAACGACGTGGTACAGCATCCAAAGCGCGGCTACCGCGCCGATGGAGTCGCGACGAATCGGGAGGCGGAGCGCGTCGGCACGCACGACCGGTCGAGGAGCACGCGCGAGCAGTGTCCTGGACGTATCGAGGCCGATCCAGCCAGATGTGCCGCGCATCGCCCGAGCCAGCCGTCCATCCCCACAGCCGAGGTCAAGAATCGGAAAGAGGCGCTCGCGGCCGATGCGTTCAGCGACACTCCCGTGCACATCATCCGCGGGTCGCCACGCGAGAAAGCGCTGCGGATCATCGTCGTAATCAGGCGGAATCGCCGACGCGCCCACGCGCACAGCTTGCCCGATCTCGCGCTCGCTCGGGAAGACCGATCGATGCTCCTATGTTTGTCAAGGGGCTTCCGACGGTGCTGGCAGACCAGTGATGGGCCACTCGAGTTGAGGGCGAGCTCTTATTAGGCCATGCGTGTCGGCGGTGGGTTGGGGTCGCGGTCGACGGATCGTTCGAAAGACAACCCGTGGTAGGTGTCGGGCAGTTATTGGGTCAGGCCGCGACCCCAGAACGTGGTCAGGCGCGCGGGAGTAGCCGGTAGGTCTCGCGTGCGACGTAACGCTTGAGCACGCGCATGATCTCGGGCTTCGTGAGTCCTTCGTCGGTGCGCCGCTCGACGTAAACGCGGGTGCGGGAATCGTGGGCCATGCGGGTGAACACGATCCGCCACAGGGCATGGTTCGCTTGACGGTTCCCAGCGCGACTGAGGCGATGCCGGCGATGTTTCCCTGACGATGCGTCGAGGGGCGCGACACCACACAGGTGCGCCCACGCGGCTTCGTTGCGGATCCGTTCGGGGTTGTCACCCGCGGCGACCAACAAGATCGCCGCGGTGTCGACGCCGACTCCGTGACAAGCGAGCAGCGCAGGCGCGGTCGCGGTAACGAGCTCGGTAAGAACGACCTCAAGGTCGTGCATGTCGTCGCTGATCGCAACCGCGCGCCGTCCGAGGATCCGCATCGCAAGTTTCGTCGCGTGCAAGACCGGGTCACCGTCCGCTCGAGGGCGTAGCGCGGCGGCGTGTTCGCCGAGACGGGCCTTCGGGACGTCCCGGAACCGTTCCCGCAGTGAATCGGGGCTGGTGAAGCCGAGATGACGGATCTGGTTGAGGCACCGGGCGCGGGCTTGGCGTCCAGAACGTTGCGCGACCAACAACGCCCGGATCGCTTCGACGTTCCCATCCCCGGTTTTCGCGAGCCCGGACGCCCGTCCCGACAGCGCGGCACGCGCGGCTTCGATCGCGTCGACCGGATCTGACTTGCCCTGCATGCGGCGAACCTGACGGCTGGTGCGATCAACTTCGATCACGACCAGCCCGCGCGATTGGAGATAGCGCGAGAGGCCCGCGCCATACGCGCCGGTGCCTTCGACGCCCACGCGAGCGATCGGACCGAACCCGCACAGCCAGTCGTGCAGCGCAACGAACCCCACAGTGCTGTTCGGGAACGACTCCACGCCGAGCAGCCCACCATTCGCGTCGAGCGCGGCCGCGACGTGATTGTCGAGGTGAGTGTCGACTCCACCCGTGATCGGGCGCGACGAATCTACGATGGTCATTGCCATCCCTTCTCTCTTCAACGGTTGGGGGATGGCACGCACGTCCCGTGAAGGAGACCGTGTCGAGTCAGCTGTTTGCGCAGCCGGCTCGGTCACCCTCCGGAACGGGGCGTGCCCAATTCCAGCACCGTCCGATCGACACGCACTCCCATCAAACGAGCACTTCGACAGTTCAGATCAAACAACGCTCACCGTCACCCGCGAACCGTGAACAACGACGACCCCAGTCTCACTGGCAGTTATGGACTCGGCGCGTCGCTCGCGCGCAAGAACTCGACGGCCGCGTCGAGCAAGTAGCTCTCCGTCGGCGCGACTTGATTCGCCCAGCCGACGGCCCTCGCTGCCGCGGCTCGGCGCCACCGCACAACTGGCGGACCAAACACGTCGACCACGATGGCGCCACCGATCAAGGCGAACGCGACTCCCCGCAGCACCTTTCTCGCAGTCAAGCCCGGGGGATCTTCCGGCGCCGGGTCCGATGGGCTCACCGAACTGTCCATGTCAACGCATACTGCCCTGACGGTTGACGCCTGTCACGCGCCGCGTTGGTTCCTGGCGCAGAGGATGCCAGGGCGCTGCGAGCGCACCGATCGGCAGCTATGGCGTGGGCTGTTACCGTATTGCGCTGTGTGGTGGGCGGTTCTCCTGCTTGTACTTGCTGCCTGGGCCGTCGTTGGCTTTCGGCTGTTCCGATCCGGGGATCGGTCCAAGACTCGACTCCTGGAATCGTTGCGCGGGAAGCGTGTAACGATCCGGTACTCGTTGGCGAGAGGGATGAACAAGTTCACGGGCGTCGTAGGACCGATCGACCGTGGATTCGTTTCCATCTCGAACGGCGTCGACGAGCAGGTCGTACCAATCACGATGATCCGCAGCATCGACGCCGACGGCGTTCGGCTACGCCGTCGGTAGACGAACCCGAGGCGAGTGCCCGATCGGCAGTTCTGTACGGGCGAGTCTGGCGGTCATCGGCGAGACTGCTGTGATGGAGAGTTGGCGGTTGGATGAGCTGGCGCATGCCGGTGACGAGCACCTCGATCCGTCGTACGTCGCGGCCTACGAGCGAAAGTCCGGGTTCGATCCGGCCGCGGACGTTGCACTCCTCAGAGCACGTGGACTCGGCCCCGGGACGACGCTGATCGACATCGGCGCGGGAACGGGGATCTTCGCGATCGCTGCGGCGGCATGTGGCGCTCGGGTCATCGCCGTTGACGTTTCACCCGCGATGACCGAGCGATTGCGAGCGAAGATCGACGCGCTTGGGATCGACAACATCGAGGTCGTCGACGCCGGATTCCTTTCGTACGAGCACCACGGCCCGGCTGCCGACTTCGTGTTCACCCGCAACGCCTTGCACCAGGTTCCCGACTTCTGGAAAGCCATCGCGCTCCACCGCGTCAACGGAGTGCTTCGCAATGGTGGGATCCTGCGCCTGCACGACCTGATCTACGACTTCGGGCCCGACCACGTCGCCGTCAACGTAGAGGCGTGGCTCGACGGCGCTGTGACGGATCCCGCCGTCGGATATACCGCCGACGATCTCGCAACGCACGTGCGCAACGAGTTCAGCACCTACCGGTGGCTCCTCGAACCCATGATCCAACGAGCTGGATTCAAGATCGATGAATGCGAGTACCGGCGCTCGGTCTACGGCAGCTACACATGCCACAAGAAACCGTGAGCCAGATCGGCAGTTCCGTGCGCGCTCGTTAGCTGCTCCTCGGCCGTCCGGACCGTTCGAGCAGATCGGACCAGGGGTCGTCAGTCGGCAGGAGTTGTGCTTGGCCGGGCCAGTCTTGTGCGGTGTCGCGCAGACGCAGACACAGTTCGCGTGAAGGATCGAACACGACTCCCAGACCGGCGCATACGTCGTGCGCGTGCAGGATCATCTCCAGTGCTCCGCGGGCGGCGAAGTCGGCGGGCCGTCCGTTCAGGGCGTAGGGCCACAGACCGATCACCGCTTCCACGTCGGGATCGGCAGCCTCGACTACCGCGCTCAGCATGGTCGTCGCGGCGCGCAGCCCGTCGATGAGGTCGGTGGGCTTCGCATCGGCGAGTGCGTGGAGTTCTCCGAAGGGCGGGTAGCTGTCCCGGCGTCGGGAGGCGAGGAAGAACGCGTACGAGAACACGCAGTCGACCGTGTGATCGGCTGTCGTCCAGCAGCTCCACTCCAGCGTCCCGGCCGGAGCGGACCAATCGCGGGTGGCCGCGGATCGCCAGGCGTCGAGCACAAGCGCGCTCGAGATCTGCGAAGTCTTCCGGTGTGAACGCGTCATGCACAGACAGCATGGTGGTCGATGAACGGGCGCAGCGTCGAACGAACCGATCGGCAGTTCGGTACGGTCACTTCTCGAAGCAAACGACACCCGCGACGACGAGCCGGGCGGCGTCTGCAACGGTTCTGCTCACCGCCGCGGCGTACTCAGTGAGCCTGCGGATAGCTTCGTCCTCGGTGAAGTCAACCTCTCCGTGATCATGTTCGCGGCCGAATAGGCGATCGCTTCATCTGGTGTGCCCCGCCAGGCCATGCTGCGGTGAACCGTAGCCATGTTGCGGGTGAGGCGTAGGGCCTATGGGGCGAGGCTGCACCCTGCTCCAGATGCCGGGCGGTTCTAACCCGTGAAAGAAGGTTGGCCCTGTATGGGCGGGACGACCGGCTGTGTTGGCGGGACGGTGACATCCGCTGGGACGTAGCGAGCGATAAAGAGGCCTTCGTTGTTCAAGAGGAGCTTGGCCGGAGCGATGACGCGGACCGGCGAGTCCACCTCGTGTCCGTCAAGCATGTTGAAGTTGATCTGGAAGTTGCCCGGCCCGTTCATGCCGCTCGTGTCGATCAACTTCCACGTGCCGCGGTTCTCAGCTCCGTCCATCTCCACTGGCGAGCCCGCGCTGATGGAAGCCAGCTTGGCCCAGTGGCCATCGGCCGCGATGACGAGGCCCTTTTCGTCGGTGGTGCCGAAGACTGACGGCGGTTTGCACAGGAGCCAGGAGCCGATGATGAGTTGTCGTGTGGTTGCTGCATCCGGGGTCGGAACGTCGTTGACCTCGGGCGCATCGCAACCGGCAACGCTTGATGTCGTCGGCGGCACCGTGCTCGTAGTCGTCGTCGTAGTCGGCGCTGTGGTCGTCGTCGTTGTCTCCAGACCGGGTGTGGTGGTCGTCGTCGGCGCGTCGGCGGCCCGCCGCCCTGCGGCACCCGATGACAACGTGCTCGTGCGCTCCGCGCCGCACGCAACCAGGCCGAGGAGCGCGACGCCGACCATGGCACTCGCTGCGCGGTCACGAATATTCATGCCAAACCCCTAACGCCGGATAGAGCTTGTGCGACGACCACCTTGCGGCGGCGCTCGTCCCATCGGCGCATGTACTGCGCCGTCAACTGTGATTGAACGATGGGGCTCGACGTCGGCACCAGAGTCAATAGTCCCAAGCCACGCGCCGACCGCCGTCGGGTATGGGGACTGCATCAGTCGACGAGCGCGAACAAACCGTGAGCCGCGCCAGATTGCCCAGTGAGTATGGGTGGGCGCTAGTTCGTTTGGGATCCACCATCGTGTTGGTGGGTGCCGTTACGTTCCCGCTGGGCTCGTGTTGCGTTGATGGCGCGGGTTCGGAATTGGGCACGCCCCGTTCCGGAGGGTGATCGATCGTCCTGCACGAACAGGTTGATCGTCACGGTCTCCTTCCCGGGACGTGCGTGCCACCCCTTGACCGTTTGAGAGAGAAGGGATGGCGATGACCATCGTAGAGAGCACGCGCCCAGTTGTGGGTGGAGTGGACACGCACGCCGATGTGCACGTCGCTGCGGCGATCGACGGCAACGGCGGGGTGCTGGGCGTGCGGTCGTTCGCGACGACGCCGGCTGGGGTTCGCCGAGCTGCACGACTGGCTGGTCGGGTTCGGTGCGGTCGCCCGGGTTGGGGTGGAGGGAACGGGAGCGTATGGGGCGGGACTGGCCCGTTTCTTGCGAGCACGGAACCTCGAGGTGATCGAGGTTGATCGTCCCAATCGTCAGCTGCGTCGCCGGGCCGGGAAGTCGGACACGATCGAATGCGGTCGACGCAGCGCGCGCGGCGCTGTCGGATCGAGCGTCAGGGATCGCGAAGTCCGCCGATGGTGATGTCGAAGCGATCCGGGTGTTGATGGTCGCGAGACGTTCGGCGCGGGATGTGCGGATCAAGTATCTGAATCAGATCCGCCATCTTGGGGTCACCGCGCCCGACGAACTTCGAGAACGGTTGCGGGGCGTGCCTGCCGATCAGCTCGCACGCACCGCTGCATCGTTACGGCCCAACGCCGGAACCGTGATGCACGCAACGAAACTCGCGATCCGAACGTTGGGGCGACGAAGCTGCGTTCGCGCGCCCTGTGCGGCGTCGCACCCCTGCCCGCGTCGTCAGGGAAAGCGATCCGACACCGGCTCGACCCCGGCGGGAACCGCCAAGCGAACCATGCCCTGTGGCGCATCGTGTTCACCCGTATGAGCAGCGATGAACGCACCCGTAAGTACGTCGCGCGTCGCACCAACGAAGGGCTCACGACCCGCGAGGTCATGCGCGTGCTGAAACGCTACGTAGCCCGCAAAATCTACCCGCACCTCGCGCGCGCCTAGAAGATCTGGAGTGACGGGCCTGGCCCACGAATGCCCCGACACCAACCGGTTGTCCTTCGAACGAACTGCCGGCCCGTCACTCCAACCACGTTCGGCACGCATGGCTTCATAAGAGCTCGCCCTCACCCGAGTGGCCCATCACTGGTCTGCCAGCAACGCCGACAACACCCTTGACAACACATAGGAGCTTCGATCGGGGACGCTTATGGCCACCACCCCAGCGAGAGATGGCGCACGTCTCTCCGCGACCCGCGATTCGCCAATTTTGCCTGGTGTAGACCCAACGTCGATAGGTCGCCCAACCAGAATCTGAACTCTCGCGCCCTCAGCCCGTTACGAAGTGAGCGGTGCAGTTCAGCGCGGACGCGCCTGGCGGTTGGACGCCGTTCACTACATAGGGTGTTCCGGGCCGCATATTCGGCATGAAGGTCGGCACGATGCTGCCGGTGGTGCTGCCACCCGCGTTGCTTGTCATCGGTGTTGGCAACCGTATTCATGTCGCGAAAGCCTCGCGGGGGCGTCGTAGGTGGCACGGTCTGCGGAGGCATCGGTCGGGGCGGGCGGTCACGATGGCGCGCGGTCTAGCAGTAATGGTTGTGGAGCGCCTGGTCGTTGTCGAGCGACTGAGGGCAGGTCGCGAGGGACGCTTCGGTCGCGGTTTCGATGCACCGCCACGGGGTTTCCGGAGCAACCATGACAGACCGGTGTGACAACCACCGCGAAGACGCGACTACAGGAAGCGCGCTTCGAGCTCCGCGAAGAATGCGTTGGCGAGTCGTTCGAACTGCGCCACGTTCATCGCGATCTTGTCGCCGAACTTGATCTTCGCGACGGACTCTTCGGGATCGAGCTTGATCACCTTGTTGGCGCGGAACACGCCGTCGGCCAGCAACGATTCCGTCATCAACTCGACCTCGTTGAGCGGATTGCCGTCCTTGCCGGTGACCGGACGGATCCGGTGCACGAAGTAGCGGTCGAGCACCATCGTCATGTTGTTGAGGAAGAGGGGCGCGAATCCCTCGAGCGCGGCTCTCACCTTCGGATCGGAAGTTGCATCCACGGCCTTGGCGAGCTTCTTGTACGCCGCCAGCTGCTGATCGACGGCCTTCTTGGCGTGGTCGTACTCCGCTTGGGTGTAGGTCTTCCGGCCGAGCATTCCGAGTGTCCTCTCGTCGTTGCGGAACAGGTGTCGACCTCATGACCCGCCTCGACCGCGAAATGTGACACGGGAGGTCTCCGGGGTGCGCGGTCGCTACTCCACCCGCTGGTAGCCGCAGCACATGATCCGCAGCCAGTCGATCGCGTCGTCGTGGACGCCGAGGTATGCCTGCTGTTCGACGATGAACGTGCCCTCGTCGTTGGTCACGCGGAAGCGGTATCCGACCCGTTCGCGATCGACCACCGTGTCGTGCTCGATTGCCTCGACCGAAACGATGTGATCCGTCGGCTCGAACCAATGTCCGAAGATCACGTCGTCGATCACCTCGGTCGCCGTCGATGCCTCCCACGACCGTCCGGGTGTCAACGCCCGGAAGTCGACGTTCGGGGCGAGGAGTTCGAGCAGCGCGGGCGCGTCCTTTGCCCCCAACGCGCGTGCGAAGCGTTCGCCGGCCGTCGTCTCCATCGCAAACCCTGTTCTACTCGGGGAGGTCGGTGGGGCGCAGCCGGTCGGCGGCAGTGCCACCGTCGACGATGACCCGGGCGATGCGGGATGCGGCGGCCCCGTCCCAGAGTGCGGGACAACGCGGCGTGACCTCGCCGCGGAGCGCGGCCCGGGCGCCGTCGACGATCGCCTTCGGATCGGTTCCCACCACACGGTTGGTGCCTTCGGACACCGTGATCGGGCGCTCCGTGGTCTCGCGCAGGGTCAGACACGCGACGCCGAGCGCCGTGGTTTCCTCCTGGATGCCACCCGAGTCGGTCAGCACGAGCTTGGCGTCGGCTTGGAGGGCCAGGAAGTCGAGGTAGCCGCGCGGCTCGGTCACGACGATGCCGGCGGGAACATCGAGGCCGGCGAGGCGCTCACGCGTGCGCGGGTGAGCGGGGAAGATGATCGGGATCTCGCGCGCCACCTCGCCGAGCGCGCCGAGGAGCCGGCTCAACGTCGCGGGATCGTCGACGTTGCTCGGGCGGTGCAGCGTCAGCAGCGCGTATCCGCCCGCTTGCAGCCCGAGGTCGGGTGGAAGGCCGCGCGCCCGCGCCCGTTCGACATTCCGCAACAGCGTGTCGACCATGACGTTGCCGACGAGATGGATCTGGTCTTCGCGGTAGCCCTCGGCGCGGAGGTTGTCGACCGCGTCGGACGAAGGTGCGAACAGGTAGTCGCTCACCCGGTCGGCGACGACCCGGTTGACCTCCTCCGGCATTCCCCAATCGCGGCTCCGGAGACCGGCCTCGACGTGCGCGACCAGCAGCCCCGACTTCGCGGCGACGATCGCGCAGGCCAGCGTGGAGTTCACGTCGCCCACGACGACCACGACATCGGCGTCAAGGGTGGTCAGCAACGCTTCGAACGCGACCATCACCCGGGCGGTCTGTTCCGCGTGCGTGCCCGAACCCACTCCGAGGTGCTCGTCCGGCTTGCGGATGTCGAGCTCGTCGAAGAAGACCTGACTCATCGCTTCGTCGTAGTGCTGGCCCGTGTGGACGAGGATCGTCTCCGCGCCGGCCTGGTCGAGCGCCGCGAGGACGGGCGCGATCTTCATGAAGTTCGGCCGGGCTGCGGCAATGCAGACTACGCGCACGTCGCCCTCTCCGGGATCGGGGCCGGCGCGAGGCGCCGATCATTCAAGTGCGTGAGGATACTGGAGACACCGTGCGAACCCTGCGATCTCGTGCCCCGCGCGCTCAGCCGAAGGTCACTCGCACCGTGCGCAGCGCGTGCGGTGGCACATGGAGTTGAACGCTGCGGCCGTGGTGTTCGACGTAGAACTCGTCGGGCTGCTCGTCGATGCGCACCGGACGCGCGCGCCGGACGTCGAGGCCGAAGTGCAGCGTCACGTCGTCGGGGACGTTGGTGGGGTTCAACACCCGCACGACGATCCGGTCGCCCTCCTGCGCGGGCTTGCACGCGGACAACATCGAGTGTTGTGACTCCAGTCGGAGCAACGACGTATCCGCGTCGAGGCGCGGCGCTTCGCCGGCGATGACGCCGCGCAGACCGATCTCGGCCGCGCGCGCGTCCGCGGGGACGCGGGCGAGCGTGACGGTCGCGGCGACGTGACCCGGCGTCTGCGCGCCCGGCGCCATCATCTCCGGGCCGGCCGGCAGGGGACGGGTGCGGAGCTCGATGCGGGCGAGCGCGCCCACGCTGCGCACGAGCGTGACGAGCACGTCGCCGGACGGGGTGACCTCGGCTTCGGGGAGGCCGGGCGCACCGACCACGAGACCGTTCGCCGCGATCCAGCCCTGGTGCGGAAAGGTCCGGGGCGCGGGATGGACCCAGCCGGCGTCGTCGACGGGCCCGGTTGTCCGGCGATCGACGTCGAACGTCGTCGCCGCGTCGAACTCGTCGACGGCCGCGCCGGTCGGGAAGCGCAGGCGCAACCGATGGTCCGGCGCGCGGTTGTCGAGCGTCACCTCACAGCGCACGAACGGAACGCCGGGCGCGACACACGCCTCGACAGTGAGCGTGCCGATGTCGTCGAGCTCGCGCACGACGTGCAGCCGCGCGATCCCCGATCGGTGCCGCTCGCGCCGCACCGTGATCGAGCGCACGGTGACGGTGCGGACCGGATCGGGATCGCAGTCGTAGGAATCGCCGCGATCGATCGCGTCCTCGACGCCGAACAGTCCGTGATACGTGCGGTTCCCGAGCGTGACCGACAACGAACCGTCGCCGGCCACCACGACGCGGACGTCGCCCGCGTCGATCTCAGGTCGGTCGTCGACGTCGTCCGGCGCCGGACCCGCGGGTTGCACCGAGTACTGCCGGAAGCCGAACGCCGGTACATCGGTGGCGACGAACTCCACGTCGAGCCCGCCGAGGCCCGGCAGGAAACGCACCCGGGTCGGGTCCTCGCTCGCGACCAGGCGCGCGGGTCGGCCGTCGACGGTCACGCCGCGGAACGACGGCATCGCGAGAGGGTGCATGTCGAAGCGCGTGACGCTGACCCGCCACGGCGGGAATCCCTCGAGGGGAACGCGCACGACGTCGCTGCGCGCTTCGGCGGACGCATTGAACACGGCGACCGATTGATCCTCGCACCACGGCGTGTTGCGGATGACGTCGGCCCCCGCGAGGCGCTCGAGCACGCGTTGCACGGTTGCGACGCCCAGACCCTCGGCGTCGTCGTAGCGCGCCACCATGCGCTCGTGTACTGGATCGATGGAGCAGCCGCAGATCGAGTCGTGCGCCTGGTTGCACAGCAAGGACCGCCACGCGTGTTCGAGTGCGGGCCGTTCGTCGGCGAGACCGAACGCGGGGGCGAACGCCGCCCACGGTTCGACCCAGGCGGTGAGCAGGGTCTCGACCGCGCGGTTGCGCAGCTTCAGGGGCATGCGTGCCGACCAGACGCCCGGGAGGAGATTCGCAGTGCGGGCACCCACGAGCGCGCCCGACCACTCGACGAGCGTCGACGCATCCGCGAGCCTCGACACCGCGTCGTCGAGCAGCACGCGTTGCGCGCCGAGGAGCGCGGCGACGTGACCGGTGGACGAGTCGGCCGGGAGATGGTCGAAGCCGTTCATGAGCAGGACCGGCTCGGCGCCCGCGGCGACGAGCTTGTCGACGATCACGCGCAGCCGCGCGACGGTTCCCGCGAGATCGTCGTCCGCGTCGAGTCCCGCGGCGGCGAAGTAACCCTCCGGCAGTTGCCAGGCGCGTACCGACGACCCGTCGGGCGCGGTCCACCGGTACAGCGGACCCAGCTTGTCGAGCTCCGCTCCGTTCCCGCGCCAATAGATGAAGGGGTCGAGCCCGAAACCCGCGAGGAGCTGCGGGAGTTGGGCCGGGTGCCCGAACGAGTCGGGCACGTAGCCCACGGCCGACACCGGACCGAACGCGCCGGCCACCTCCCGCCCGATCAGGAGGTTGCGGACGTGCGTCTCGCCCGCGGGCAGGAGCGAGTCGGGCTGCACGTACCACGGGCCCGCCGCGAGCCGCCCCGAGTGCAACCCCGCGACGATCTCGTCGCGCCGGCCGGGGCGCACCTCGAGGTAGTCCTCCAGCACCACGGCCTGGCCGTCCAGCACGAAGCGGAACCCGGGATCGGCCGCGAGGAGATCGAGCACGCCGTCGACCGCGTCGACGAGCCGACCGCGAAACACCTCGAAACTTCGGTACCACTCGCGATCCCAGTGGAAGTGGGAGACGAGCAGGATCTCGGGTGTCAACGGGTCAAACCGTGACGACGTAGTTGCCGAGGCCGTCGAGGGTCGCGGTGGCGTCGGGCGGGAGCACGACCACGGTGAACGGCTCCTCGATCAACGCGGGACCGACGACGGTCGCGCCCGCGCCGAGCTCGGTGCCGTCGTACACGGGGGTGTCGACGAAGCCGTCACCCCAGTACGCGTGCCGGCTCGCGCGCTGCGCCGCGCTCGCGTCGGCGAGTGCACCCGTCTCCGCGAGGTGATCGGGCTTGGGCGTGGTGCCCCGGGCGACCACGCGCACGCCGCGCATCAGCGGCTGCTGCGAGCGGAAGCAGAAGCCGCGTTCGGATTCGTGTTGATCGTGGAAGCGCTCGGCGAGGTCGAGGAGGCCGGGTTCGTCGAGCGCGACCCCTTCGGGAACGGGAACGCTCATGTCGAAGTTCTGGCCCGGGTAACACATCTGCGCGTAGAGGTTGCGCTCGACGTCGGCCGCGGTCACCCCGGTGGGATCGAGTTCCTTGTCGACCTCCTGGAGGAGATCGGTGAGGAGGTCGCGGACGCGTCCGAGATCGACCTGCGACAGGGGAGTGACGTACGAGCGGACGAGGTCGACGACGTAGTCGGCCACCAGCACGCCGAGCGCGCTGAACGCGGGCGCGGCCTTGGGGACGAGGATGCGGGCGACGCCGAGCTCACGCGCGATCGCCGCCGCGTGCACCGCGCCGTTGCCCCCGAACGCGATCAACGAGAGATCGCGCGGGTCGGCACCGTGTCCGGCGAGGACCTTGCGGGTCGCGTTCGCCATGTTGGAGTTCACGATGCGCTCGATACCCCACGCCGCTTCGGTGACGTCGATCCCGAGCGGTTCGGCGACGTGCTGTGTGATCGCGGTGCGCGCCGCGGCAACGTCGAGACGCATGCGGCCACCCGCGAACCCGTCGACGGGCAGGTAACCGAGCACCGCGTCCGCGTCGGTCACGCTCGGCCGGGTACCACCGCGCCCGTAACAGGCCGGGCCCGGAGTGGAGCCCGCGGACTCCGGTCCGACGAGCAGCGCGCCCTGGCGAACGCGGGCGATCGACCCGCCGCCCGCGCCGACGCTCTGCACGTCGACCATCGGGAGCCCTATGTAGTAGCGGTAGCGCCAGTTCCAGTCGGTCTTGATCTCCGGCCGGCCGTGGCGGACGAGGCAGATGTCGAAGCTGGTGCCGCCCATGTCGACCGCGACGAAGTCGCCGACGCCCGCGGCCTGCGCCGCGACCGTGGCGCCCATCACTCCACCGGTCGGTCCGCTCGCGAGCAACGTGACCGCGCGCCGCGACACGTAGTCGGGCGGCATGACCCCGCCGGTCGACTGCATGATGAGCAACGGGCCGAGGTAGCCGGCGCGGCGCAGCTTGTCCTGCAGGCTCTCGGTGTAGGAAGCGATGCGCGGCGCGACGTATGCGTTCACGAGTGTCGTCGAAACCCGTTCGAACTCGGGACCGCGCGGCATGACCTCGTGGGAGAGCGAGATGTGCTCGACGTCCGGGAACTCCTCCAACACGATCTCGCGCGTGCGGCGTTCGTGCGCGGGGTTCACGAACGAGAACAGGTACATCACGGCGATCGATCGCACACCGAGCTTCTTCAGCCGTTGCACACCGCGCCGCACCGCGTCCTCGTCGAGCGCGAGCAGCGGTTGACCCTCGAAGTTCATGCGCTCCGGAATCGGGATGCGGGCCCGCCGGCGCGCGATCGGGATCGGGCCCGGGTAGTTCGGGTCCCAGATCTCCTCTTTGTGACAGCGGCGCAGCTCGATCTCGTCGCGGTGGCCCTCGGTGACGAGTAGGCCGGTCGGGGCACCGTTCATCTCGATCATCGTGTTGTCGGCGGTGGTGGTGCCGTGCACGAGGATGTCGAGGTCGCGGCAGAACGCGTCGAGCTCGACCCCGAAACGAACGGCGAGCTGCTCCAGGCCGTTCATCACGCCGGTCGACTGGTCGTCGAGCGTCGTCGGCGTCTTGTCGAGCACGACTTCGCCCGTGGGCGTCACGCAGATCAGGTCGGTGAACGTCCCGCCGACATCGACTCCCACCCGGAATCCCATGTCAGTCGCGAACGGAGCGCATCTGCTCGCGCAGGGCCTGGGTCCCGACCTCGTCGATCTCGAGGGTGAGCTCCTCGAGGGAACCGTTCAGCACGACCCCGTAGTCGCGGCTCGCGCCCTCGACCGAGACGTACTCGTCGATCACGTCGTCGAGCACGGCCTGCGGATCGCGGACCAGCGGGTCGCCCCAACCGCCGCCGCCGCCGTAGTCGAACATGATGCGCTCACCCGAGCGGATCGGCACCCATTCCGCGGTGTGCTTCACCTTGAACTCGTCGTCGCTCCCGTACCGGATGATCATCTCGTTCGGCGAGCCGTCGCGGCCGCCGCAGATGCCGGGCATCGGATATTTCATGCCGACGACGTAGGTGTACACCTTGGCGTCGACGCACACTTCCTTCTCGTAGTGCGAGCCGCAGATACCCCGCCACTCGCCGGGGCCGCCGCCGTCGGTGCGGTAGTCGCGACTCCATTGCACGTGCGGATAGAGCGACTCGTTGATCTCGGCGGTCGCCTTCCAGAGGTTGCCGAAGCTCGCGTTGAGCGCACCCCACGCGTCCATGCCTTTCGACGCGTTGCACCAGCCGGAGTACACCTCGGCCGAGTGATCGGTGAACGACGCGCCCGTGCGCGGGTCGACGCCCACGATGATCGTCGGGATGCCGGTCTTGTAGGTCTGCGGGACCGCGCGATCGGGGAGGACGTACTGCATTGCCTTGGCGATGACCTCGCCGACATCGGCTCCCGGGTGGTGCGTTCCCGCCGACACGGGTTTGCCGGGCTCGGGGTTCAACAGACAACCCTTCGGCACCACGAGTTTGATCTGTTCGAAGAAGCCTTCGTTCTTCGGGATCTCCGGATCCATCATCGCCGCGATCTGGCCGACCGTGTAGCCGCGCGTGTTGCCGAACGTCGACCACGACTGCAGTTCGCTCCGCGTGTCGGTGCCCGTGAAGTCGATCGTCAGCTCGTCGCCCGCGACGGTGACCTTCACGTGCAGGTGGATGTCGGGGTTGCCGAGCGGATCGTGGTCGACGTACGAGTCCGCCTCGTATTCACCGTCGGGCCACTGTGCGACCTCTTCGCGGAAGCGGCGCGCCGCGTAGTCGATCATGTAGTCGACGGAGTCCTCGATTGCGCTGACGCCGTAACGATCGATGAGTTCGCCCAGTCGTTGCGCGCCCAGTTGCGCGGAACCGATCTGCGCCCGCAGGTCGCCGATGTAGCTCGGGATGCGGTTGTTGGCCTGCAGCGCGTACAGCACGTCGCGCCGTTCGATGCCGCGGTCGAGCACCTTCACGACCGGCCAACGGACGCCTTCGCCCCAGATGTCGGTGGCGGTGATGTTGTAACCGCCGGGCACACCGCCGCCGGTGTCGCCGTGGTGGCACTGGATGCTCGCGATCAACACCATTCGCCGCCCGCCCGCCGCCGCGGGATCAGCCGCGAAGACCGGCGCGAACACGTTGTAGTCGGGGAGGTGCCCGCCGCCGTGATACGGGTCGTTGGCGACGAACACGTCGCCTTCGCGGAACTCTTCGACGCCGAGGAACTCGAGCGCGAAACGCACGGGCAGCGTCGACGTGAGCATGAATTGCGGAATGCCGACCGACAGCGCGGCCAGCCGGCCGCGGGCATCGAGCACGGTCGCGTTGCGTTCGTTCGACTGGTTCAGGATGGGAGTGGTCGCGGTACGCGAGACGTACTCCGCCATCTCGAAGCAGACGGTCTCCATGCCGCCGCGGATGACCTCGGCAGTGACGAGATCAACCGTGGGTGCGTCGGAGATGCGACCACGGCTGCCCGCGAGTCGAACCAGGTCGACATTCGTCATGGGCTCCCCCTCGGCGATGCTCACCGAACTGACACGGACGTCAGGGAAGTGTAGACCGTGCGCTTCGGCGTGACCAAGGGTGCCAACGCCGGTCCCGAGCGGATCGTCAGCCGCCCGCGGTCGCCGCGAAGCCGGTCCGAGCCGCCGGGCGGCAGCGGTTGACGTCGACCGAAAGTGAGTCGCGCAACTGGATCACCTCGTCCGAGTTCGGGCCCTTCGCGACCAGCGTCGCGATGTAGTCCTTGATCTTCGCTTCGGACCCCTTCAGGGAGTCGAGCAGGCACGCGCGTGTCGTCGCGTCGAACGCGATGCCCATGGCCTGCACGAACATCGTCGGGAGATCGACACAGTCCGCGAGCACCCCGACCGCCGTGTGCGCCGCGAAGAGATCGATCGGTCGACCCAGGACACTCACGACGAGATACGGACGGACGGCCGCGGTCGTGTCGATCCGGTTGGCCAGGCACGCGATCGTCGCCGGGTCGCTCGTGCGGAGGCCCGATGCCATCCCGCGGGCGACCGGTGTCCCGAGCCCGCACTTCTGGAACGCGGCGCCGAGCGTGTCGACCTGGGTCGTGGTGGGCGCGGCGAGCGACTTCAACGAACTGTTCGGCTTGCGCAGTTCGGCGGTCGTGAGGCCGGCGCGCTCGAACGCAGCGACGCCGTAGCCGTGCACGATCGCGGCCGCAGTGCAGCGAACACCCACGGCATTCGCGCTCGGGTCGTTCGCGTAGGCGCTCGCGACGAGCGCATCGGCATACGCCCGCTCGGCCTTCGCGTTCGCAACCGCGAGCTGCGCGGCATTCGCAGCCTTTGTGGACTTCGTCGATTTCGCCGCGTTCGCCGTGCCGGCTTTCCCGGAGACCGCGGAGTTCCAGTCGGTACCGCCGCAGCCGCCCAGGACGAGCGCGACCACCACGGCACCCGCGATCCGGCGCATGCCCTATAAGACGGCACCCGGAAGCCGGTAGTTGAGGCGGGAGCTACACCCGCCAGCGCGTGGCGCCTCCCGGCTCGACCGTGAGGAGGGCCGTGAGCGTCCGGGGCGTCAGGCGGTAGACGAACCACGGCGGCGGTCCGGCGGACGGGGCGCTGTACTCCGCCGTGAGCGCCAAGCCCGTGTCGTCGACCCGGGCCGGCCAGCCTTCGGCGGCCCAGCGGGCCGCCATGGCCGCGACCGTCGTGCGGTCGGTAACCCTTTCCGCTCGGCCCTCGGCGACGAGGTCGAACTCATGGGTGGCGACGCTCAACGTGCAGCGCGGGTCGCGGTCGATGTTCTTGGCCTTCCGGGTACCCGCGCCGGTCTCGAACCAGAAGGCGCCGTCGGCCCACAGCGCGCCGATGCCCGTGACGTGCGGACTCCCGTCCGGATTGACGGTCGCCAACCAACAGGTATGCCGGTCCGGGCCGCCGGTCCCCGGCGCCTGGGTGATGCCCTCGTCGAGGCGAGCTTCGACGCGAGCCCAGTCGATGAGGGGTGTGTCGTAGATGTGGTCGAGCCGGATCGGTTCCATGACCAATTGACGCTCACCGCCGCCGGAACTCATCGGCTCACTCTTCGCCGGGTGGCGATGGCGGCGCGGACTTCAGCGCGGGGTCGATCGGACTCATCAGGCCGACCGCGTTGCCCTCCGGGTCGGCGACGACGGCGTAGCGCGCGCCCCAGAACGCGTCGTACGGTGGTTGCTGGCCGGCGTAGCCCGCGGCGACGAGCTTGGCGTATGTCGCGTCGACCGCGTCGCGCGTCGCGACTGCGAACCCGAGCACCGCGCCGGTTCGACCCGCCGGCCAGCCTTCGTTCCATTGCCCGGCGAAGCCGGTGCTGTCGAGGTCGACGTCGAGACCGCCCGCGGTCGAAACCGTGCGGTGATGGCGGTCCCACTGTTCCCAGGGCGGGGCCGCGTCCGCGATGTCGAGGCCGAGCGTGCGGTAGAAGTCGACCATCGCGTCCATGTCGCGGACGACGAGGTTGATCTGGTTCAACACGGGCGGCGCGTCGGTCATCTCGGATCCTCCGGAGGTCGTGGCGACCGGGCTGACGGTCGTGCCGACGCTACGCCGTCAGGAGTCGATGAGGAGATCGGCGAGCCGGTCGAGGTGCCAGCCCGTCGTTCCGAGCAGATACTCGTCGGCGGTCGCGCGCCGTAGGTACAGATGGAGGTCGTGTTCCCACGTGTAGCCGATGCCGCCGTGGATCTGGATGCCGTCCTTCAGGATCCGGCGGGCCGCCTCGCCCGCCGCGGCCTTGGCCACGTGGCACGCGCGGCCGCGGTCCGGGTCGTCGCCGTCGATGGTCATCGCGGCGTAGTGCACCGCGGCGGTCGCCCGCTCGAGCGCGAGCGACATGTCGGCGAGCTTGTGCTGGATCGCCTGGAAGGAACCGATCGGCACGTCGAACTGTTTGCGTTCCTTCGCGTACGCGAGCGCCATGTCGAAGATGCGGCGCGCGGTTCCGACCATCTCGGCCGCCAGCGACGCATACGCCCGATCGCGCCAGCGCGCGTACGCGTCCGCCGCGAGGGGAACTGCGTCGAGGTCCGCGAGATCGAGCGCGAAGACGCGGCGCGAGAAGTCGACCGTCGCGACGAAACGGGCGGAGACGGCAGCGGTGTCGACCACCGCGAGACGTGGACCGGGGAGTACCACCGCGACGCGTTCGACGCGATCGACTTCCAGCACGTACGGATGCGTCGGATCGTCCACCAACGCGACCGTGCCGGTCGGCGGCGCGTCGTCGCCCGTGAGTGCGGTGTACATCGTGGTGGCGAGGAACGGTCCGGGTGCAGCGGCGTAGCCCGTCTGCTCGAGGAACAAGCAGAGGTCGGCGGCCGGTCCGGCGCCGAGCGCCGTGTATTCCGACAAGTGGCGCCACAACGGTTCGTACGCGCTCGCGTCGTCGATGTGCGCGCGCACGAGCGTGGGCGGGCACTCGCGTTCGAGGAGCTTGCGACCGGTGTCGCTCAGCAGTTGCTGATCGGGGGTCAGCGAGAAGTCCACGCGGCCTGGCCTCAGCCTCTCGGGAGACCCAGCACGCGCTGGGCGATGATGTTGCGCTGGATCTCGGAGCTGCCGCCGGCGATCGTGTTCGCGAACGACATGAAGAACCCGTGCACGAACCGGTTCGTCGACGCGCCGAGGACCGGGTCGGTGACGGGGGCGAGGCTGCCGGAGATCTCCATGCCGAGCTCGAACGCGGCCTTGCTCGCTTCCGACATCGCCATCTTCATGTAGCTGTGCTCGGGTGCGCTGGAGCCCTGCGCGAACGAGGCAAAGCCCTTGTAGCCGAGTGCGCGCAGCGATGCCGCGAGCTCGTACGCGGCCGCGATCTTGCGCCGGATGATCGGGTCATCGGCCCGGCCCTGTTCGCGGGCCAGGACGATGAGGCCTTCGATCGTCTGTTCGAACCGCGCGACACCCTCGACCCAGAGTCCGGCGCGTTCGTGTGCGAGCGACCCCTGCGTGATCGCCCAGCCGCCGTTCAAGTCGCCGACGAGATTCTCCCGGGGCACGATCACGTCGGTGAAGAACACCTCCGCGAAACCCGCGGTTCCGTTGATGTGGCGCAGCGGGCGAATGTCGATGCCGGGGGAGTCGACGTCGATGATGAGCAACGAGATGCCCTTGTGCTTCGGCAACGTCGGATCGGTCCGCACGTAGCAGAAGCACTTCTGGGCGATCATGGCGTAGCTGGTCCACACCTTCTGCCCGTTGACGACGAAGTGGTCATCGAACACCTCGGCGCGCGTCTGCAAGCCGGCGAGGTCGGAGCCGGCATTCGGCTCGCTCATCCCGATGCACCAGATGGTGTCGCCGCGGATCGCGGCCGGCACGAGCTTCTTCTGCTCGTCGTTGCCGAACTCGAGCAGGCTCGGCGCGACGATCGCGTAACCGGGGAAGTGGCCGCTGCGCAGGAGCCTTCGGCTCGAAAGCGTCTCGAGGTAGATGAGGGTCTGCACCGGTGTGCAGTTCCGTCCGCCGCGCTCGGGCGGGTAGCCCGGGATCATCCAGCCGTGGTCGAAGAGCGTCGCCTGCCAGTCGCGCATCCACCGGGGGACGAGCTCGACCTCGTCGTCGACGTCCTGGAAATCGAAGCCGGCGCGCATCTGCTCCGGTGTGTGTTCATCGAGGAAGGCGATGAGCTCGGCCCGGAACGCCTCGTCTTCGGGGCTCCACGCGAGCTGCACCTGCACTCCTCCCGACCTTCGCCCAACCTGACGACAGCGTCAGGAAAGGTAGCGGCCGCGGTCGCCGCCACGCCAAGCCCACGGGGTTATTGGGCCCACGGGGTTATTGGGCCCACGGGGTTATTGGGCCCACGGGGTTATGCGGCCCACGGGGTTACGGGAACGTGCACCGATACATGTCGTCCCAGTAGCCGTTCACCTGCGCCTGCTTCCAGTAGACGAAACCGAGCTTTGCGGCCACGTTCTTCGACGGGGTGTTCGCCGGGTCGATCATCGCGAGGATCTCGCCGTGGAAACTCTCCGCCGCGAGCGCGAGCAGCGCGCGCCCGGCCTCCGTCGCGTAGCCGTGGCCGCGCGCCTCCGGAACCAGGCGCCAGCCGAACTCGAGGCGGCGTTCGCCCTCGAAGTCGAACCACGCGACCCCCGCGTAGCCCACGATCGTGCCGGTCGAGCGCTCGATCAGCGGCTGCTTCGCGAACGGCACTTCTGCTGCGGTCTTCAACATCCCGTCGAAACGCGCGTGGGCGGACTCGGCGCTGTGCACGCCGTCGGAGAACACCATGAAGTCAACGCTTCGGAAGAGCTCGACGAACCTCGCTCGATCGGCTTCGATCGGGGGGCGCACGTCCAGGCGTTCGGTCAGCACGCGCACCATTGTGGACGGCAAGAATGGCGCCCGCAGAGATTTCCGACCGGGAGCACGGGATGCACGTCGAGGAGATCGAATACGTTGCCGACGGCCGCCGGTTGGTCGGCACCTATGCCATCGACGACTACGGCCGCGGCCAACGCCCGGCGGTGCTGCTCTGTCACGAAGGCCCCGGTCTCGACAACCACGTCAAGGGCCGGGCGATCCGGCTCGCGGCACGGGGCTACGCCGCGTTCGCGCTCGACTACCAGGGCGACGGCGTCGCGCCTCCGTTCGACGAGGGCATGGCCCGACTCGTCGAGCTCATGGGCGACCCCGGCCGCGTCCGTACGTTGGGGCGCGCGGGTCTGGACGTCCTGCTCGGACAGGAGCGGGTCGACGCGTCGCGCGTCGCGGCGATGGGATTCTGCTTCGGCGGTGCGATGTCCCTCGAGCTCGCCCGGGATGGTGCCGACCTCAAAGGTGTCGTCGGCTTCCATCCGGGGTTCGGCGCGCCCAACGCGGCCGACGCCCGCAACATCCGCGGTCGCGTGCTGTTGTTCTGCGGTGCGAACGATCCGCTGATCGCGAAGGCGGCCCGCGACGAATTCGAGGCCGAGATGATCGAAGCCGAGGTTCGCGACTGGCGGATCGAGATCATGGGCGGGGTCGGGCACAGCTTCACGAACGTCGACGTCGATCAGCTGGGAATGCCCGGCGTCGAGTACGACGAACTCGCCGATCGCCACAGTTGGGATGCCGCCGTCCGCCACCTCGAAGAGACGCTCGCCTGACCGCGCGTCGCGATCACCGCCGCAGGCCGGCCGGGCCGAGGAGCGGTCAGCTCTCGATATAGATGCACTCGGCCGGGCATTCCTCGGCCGCGTCGATCACCAGCTCCTCGAGTCCCTCGGGAACCTGCACGATCCCGTCTCGACCGCGAGGAAGCAAACGGTCACCGTCGCGCACGTACGCGATCGCACCTTCCACGATTTGGAAGACCGTCGGTGCCAACTCCTCGCAGATGCCGTTGCCGACGCACAAGTCTTGATCGATCCACACTCGCATGAGCGAACTGTAAGGATCCCGTCGTCAAGACGGGGACAACACAACTACAACCCTCGAGCAAGATCGAACGCCGCGGCGGTGTTGGACGTGCCGCGGTCAGCGAGTGTGGAATTCGAGGCCCTCGAAGTCGCCGGAGTTGCGCCAATTCTCGATGTACTCGAAGTACGCGACCGGCCCGAGCGGGTAACCGGCCATGGCGAAGCGGGCGCGGGAGTTCAGCGGCCGGCCCTCGTTGTTGTAGTAGCCGGGAGTGCAGTCGGCGTTGCCGAAGAACGACGCGGGGCTGCTGTCGAGGAGATCCATCCACGCCTGCTCGGCTTCGGCCGTGACCTCCACCTCGTCGGCGCCGGTCTCGAGCGCGTGCCGCACGACGGTTGCGATGGTGACGCCCGAGTCGGCGAGGTTCGACGTGATGTTCGAGATCAGGTTGGCGCCCTGGGCGAAGCCGATGATGAAGAGGTTGGGGAAGCCGTGCACGTGGATGCCGTGCATCGACTGCATGCCGTCCTCCCAGTACTTCGAGAGCCGGTAGCCGTCGCGCCCGACGGTGTCGTAGCCCGAGCGGCGGTCGTAGTCGGTGCCGACTTCGAAGCCCGAAGCGAAGATGAGGCAGTCGAGCGTCGTAGTGCACGCCCCCGACCCACGCGCCGGCCTCGTCGATGCGCTCGACACCCTTGCCTTCGGTGTCGACGAGGTGACAGTTCGGCCGGTTGTACGCCTGCAGGTACTCGTCGTGGAAGCACGGGCGCTTGCAGAGTTGGCGGTACCAGGCCTTCAGCTGCTGCGCGGTCTCGCGATCCCGGACGACGGTGTCGCACCGGGCGCGGATCTCCTCCATCTTCTCGTCGTCACTCTCGAGGAACGCGAGGTCGGCGAGCTCGACCGTGAGCTCGTTGCCGGCGGAGACCTTCTCGACGATCCGGTCCCGGATGCGTTGCGAGATGTCGGTCCAGCCGTCCTTGACGAGATCCTCGTCGGCGAAGCCTCCGGTCTGGAGGGTCGCGAAGTTGAGCAGCCACTTCTTCTGCCAGCCGGGCTCGAGCGTCGCGAACCACTCGGGGTCGATGGGGTGGTTGTTGCGGACGTCGACCGACGACGGTGTGCGCTGGAACACGAACAGCTCGCCTGCGTCGCGTGCGAGCGGCGGGATGCACTGCACGGCGGTGGCGCCGGTGCCGATGATGCCGACGCGCCTGTCGGCCAGGTTCGTCATCGGTCCGCCGGTCCAGTCGCCGCCCGTGTACGCGTAGTCCCAGCGGCTCGTGTGAAAGGTGTGGCCGGCGAAGGTCTCGATGCCGGGGATGCCGGGCAGCTTGGGCCGGTTGAGCGGACCCGTACCCATGGCCACGAACCGGGCGCGGATCTCGTCGCCGCGGTCGGTGCGGATGATCCACCGTGACGCGGCCGCGTCCCACTCGAGCTCGGTGACCGTTGTGGAGAACAGCGCCTTGCGGTCGAGGCCGAACGTACGGGCGATGCGCCGGCAGTGCTCGAAGATCTCGCGCGCCTTGACGTACTTCGCGGACGGCATGTGGCCGGTCTCTTCCAACAACGGCAGGTAGATCATCGCCGCCGTGTCGCACATCGCGCCGGGGTAGCGGTTCCAGTACCACGTGCCGCCGAAGTCGCCGCCGACCTCGATGATCAGTACATCCTCGATGCCCGCCTGCTGCAGGCGCGCGCCGACGCACAATCCCGAGAAGCCGCCACCGATCAGCGCGACGGTCACGTCCTCGTGCCGCGGTTCGCGCTCGCGCCGCTCGGCGTAGGGATCGTCGAGCATCGAGGCGAACCGGCCCGTGGGCTCGAGGTACTGGTCGTTGCCGTCGGACCGCAGGCGCTTGTCGCGCTCTTCGCGGTACTTGACCCGTAGTGCGCTGTGATCGATCGTCATTGCGCGTCCGTGACCGCGGCAATCGGTGCGTTCGACCACGTGGTGGGCGCGCCCAGGACGTCGAGGACCTCGAAACGGATCACGAACCGCACCCATTCGCCGTCACGCATGGCGAAGACGGTACCGGAGTGCACGCCGCCGACGCTCGACCGGCTTCTCCATCGACCGGTACGGCGTGAAGAGACGGACCGGGCTGTCGGCAGCTGTGGCGCGTGTTCCAACTAGTCGGTCTGGACCGGGGCACCGCAGGTCGGGCAGAGGAAGGGGCGGCGTTTGGCCATCGATCGCCGGATGGAGTTGATGATGGGTGGGAACGTGACGCGAGGTAGCTGTCGCGTGGCTTCGACTTCACCGTGGCTGGGACAATCGCCGGTGCGGGTCTGGGTTTCGTTGGCCATGATCAGCCCCTTCGGGATGTGCGGTGGTGTTACGGCTACGAACCGAGCGGCAGCCAGCTGAAGCGGCGCAACGCGATGAGGAGTCCTGCTGCACCCCATGCTGAGACGACGAGGAGGTCTGCGGGCGCGAGACCGACGCCGTGGGTGTGCGGGTTGTAGGCGGTGAGGAGTGCGTCGGCGAGATGCCGCACCGGAAAGATCGCAGCGACGTCCACAATCCAGTGCGGGAGTGTGGATACGGCGACGAACACGCCGGAGATGAAGTAGAGCGGCAACATGATGCCTTGTGTCACGGGTTGCGCGGCGTCTTGGTCGTGAATCAACGACGCCACCGCGAAGCCGAGGCAGCAGAACGAGACCGCGCCGACGACGATCGTCAAGGCGAGCGCGGGTGCGGTCCGGGCCGGGACGTGGGCACCGAACGCGGCCCAGCCAATGCCGAGCAGTATGAGCGTGGAGATGACCGCAACGACAACCGCGGTGAGGGCGCGGCCCGCGATCAGGACGACGGCAGGTACGGGAGTGGCCCGGCGTCGTTTCAGCACTCCTGACTCGCGTTGTGCGGTGACGGAGATGACGAGGTTGATGAACGCGGCGGCGATGATGCCGAGGGTCATGATGCCCGGGACGTAGGCGACCGACGTCTCGATGCGTCCACCCGCGACCGCGACGGTGTGGTCTTGTCCGCCGAAGATCGAGGCAAAGATCACGAGGAAGAGGATCGGAAGTGCGAAGGTGAAGAACTGGGCTTGGCGGTTTCGCAGGAGCGCGCGCAGGTCGTACGAGAACTGGTGCATCGTCATGCGGAACGCGCCGGCGCGTCCCGGTCTTCGGCGAAGAGGATCAAGAGCGGCAGTCATCGCGGTTGCTGCTCGCCAGCGGTGGTGAGGTCGAGGTAGACGTCTTCGAGCGTCGGACGACGTACGTCGATGTCGGGGAGATCGAGTCCGAGGTCTCGCGCCCAGTCGGCCAGGCGTCCGAGATGCGCCAATGGTGTGCTGCTGCGCAACACGGCGGAGTGGTCGGCGAAGGTTTCGGCGACGGCCCGTAACTCGTCGGGCAGGTCCTCCACGCTGACGCCAGTCGGCAGCGTGAAGCGGATCGTCGCGGTCATCCGGTCGCGCCCTCCCAAAGTCTTGGGCGTACCTTCGGCGACGATCTGCCCTTTCGCGAGCACGGCGATGCGGTCGGCGAGATATTCAGCCTCGTCCATGTAATGCGTCGTGAGGAAGATGGTCTTGCCCAAGTCGCGAAGACCTGCAATGACCTCCCATGCCGTGCGCCGAGCCGCAGGATCGAACCCGGTCGTGGGCTCGTCCAAGAACACGATGTCGGGATCCCCGATCAACGCCAGTGCAACATCGAGGCGGCGGCGCTGTCCGCCCGAGAGATCGTGCGCGAGATCGTCCGTCTTTTCGCTCAGCCCGACGAGCGCGATCGTGTCCTCGACATTGCGTGGCGATCGGTAGTAGCCCGCGTAGAGTTCGAGACATTCGCGCACGGAGAGACCCGGCTCGGGCTCCGATTCCTGGAGCACGATGCCGACCCGGTCCCGCCACGCCGCGTCACCTTCGGCCGGATCGACACCAAGGACGCGTACCTCGCCATCCGTGCGCTCCCGAAACCCCTCCAAGATCTCGACTGTCGTGGTCTTCCCCGCGCCGTTCGGACCCAAGAACGCGAAAATCTCGCCTCGGTGCACATCGAGGTCCAGACCGCGCACCGCCTCTCGGCGGCCATAACGCTTGACCAAGCCCCGAACTGTTACCACCAGGTCGACATCGACCTGAGTAGTCGCCGCCGCGTCCGGGTGGCCTCTCCGGTGCGTCGCGCCCAAATCGTGCCTCGCATCCCCGATGCCAGCCGCAGATCGCGCGGCCGCTCGCCGGCACGCATCATGCCCGATCAGGAGCTGCTCTGCGAGCGTCCCGATCGGCGAGGATGGCCTACGACGACGCGGTTCTCTCGGAACCCTACGGCCCGGGAGAACCGCGAAATCGTTTGCGGCCCGAACGAGACGAGATGCTGACGAGTGCTGTGCGTTCCACTGGAAGCAAGCGACGTCGTACTGCGAGCTCTCGCTGTAGTGCGCGCCGCCGACACCTCCGTTGGAGCTGTTGATTCCCGGCTCGTCGAACGGTGAGCGAGGGGATGAACCCGAGTTCCCCGGCCTCGTGCCCGCGGAGTAGTCCCGGCAGCTCCGACTCGCGGACCGGTGTGGCCGGTCGAATCAGCGTGGACCGGGTGGGGGCTACTCAGGACGCCGAACGCGCGCCTCGCGAGCAGGTCTCCCGTCTACTGCCTCTTACTCCCGCCGGTTCGGTTGCGACGTAGCGCAGAGCTCCTAGACGGCGCAGCGGTGTAACTCCTTGCCATCGCGAGTCACAACCCGCACGTTCGGTTTACCGCCCACAGCCTGAATCGTGACCTTCGGAGGCTTGCCAAGAGGAATGTCGAGCTTCGCTCCGCAGTGCGCGCACACATACTTCCCGCCGAGGTATTCCACCTGGCAACCCCCTGCCAACAGACCCGCCCGTCACCAGGAGTGGCGATACGTGGTGATTGTGGCAAGGGTGCGGCGCCGATTACAAGGGTGTCCCCGCCGGGCGCAATTTTTCACGAATCGCACCCGTTTCCTTTCGGGGCTCGGGACGATTACTCCACTCGGGTGAGGTTTGCCGCAAGCTTCTGGGTGGAGGAACGCCAACATGCGTAGAGCGCTGCACGTACTCGCGGTTTCGGTAGGAGCGGTAGCACTGGGGGTCTCCGGGACTGCCGTCGCGTCGGCGGCGCAAGGTACGTCGCCGATGGCGTACACGTGCACCGGTGGCGATTTCGCCTCGGGGAACCTCACCCACATCCCTTCCGGGAACTACGCCAGCATCACGGTCACGGGCGCGTGCGACGTAACGCCCGACGCGGTGATCAACGTCGTCGGCAACGTGAACGTCGCCGCCGGTGCCGTACTCGACGCGCAAAGCGCACCGTCGACGATCACGGTCGGACACAACGTCACCGCCGCCGCAGGCTCGCTTCTCGGGCTCGGCTGCCAACCGACAAATTCCATTGGCAGGTTCGCCGGAGTGCCGTGCGCCGTCGAGCCGGACGGGCACACCACCATCACCGTTGACGGGAACGTCACAGCCACCGACGCGAACACGGTCCTGATGAGAAAGATGACGGTCAATGGGAACGTCACGCTGACCGGAGGCGGCGGCGAGATTCCCTGGTCGATCAAGGGCAACACGATCGGCGGCAACCTCACGATCAGCGGAGTGACGGCCGACTGGCTCGGCGTGCAATTCAACTCGATCGCCCGCAACGCGACGCTCACCGACATCACCGCGACCGACCCGGGCGACTCGGGCCGGACCGTCGCCGTCGTGGAAAACACGGTTGGGCGGAACCTCAACTGCACGGGCCTCGCGCCCGGCGTGTCCGGAGGTTTCATCCCCGGCGAGGTCAACCACGTCAGCGGCAATGCGAACGGTCAGTGCGCATCCCTGATCTGACCTCATCTGTTATTGCGCGGGCTTGGGCGCAATCAACGCCGCCGCATCCGGCCACGCGTACCGGAACTTGACGCTGGTCGGACCTCCGCCGGGCGGGTTCACGATGCCGCGCCCTGCGCGTTTGCCGCCGCGCGCTTCGTAGAATGTCTGCGCGGCCGTGTTCTGTTCGAGCACCCACAAGTAGATGCGGGGCGACTCCGGACGCGCATCGAGTAGTGCTTGTGCCGCGGCGGCCATCAACGCCGTGCCAATGCCCTGACCGTTGCATTCGTGGATCACGTGAAGGTTGTCGACGAGTGCCCCCCACTCGGGATCTTCGTCGCAGATGAGGTGCACGAATCCGACGATCCCGGCGTCGATCTCCGCCACGATCGTGCGCTGGTTGGCGCTCGGATCCGCTAAGCGCCCGGCCCATACGCTTCGCCGATCGGCCTCGACATCACCGTCGAGGAACGCGTCGGAATACGCGCCGCGGTAGTTCCGCCGCCAACTGTCGGCATGCAACAACGCAATTGCCGTGCTGTCTTGCGCCGCCGCAGGCCGCAACTCCATACCCGCAAGGTCTACACGAGCACCCGACCGCGCCATCTGGAATTCCTGCGGGCCGCTCCTGCCCGATCGCCCGTCTCGATCGTCAGTGCGGTCTCGATCGCCATCTCAAACGCCTCATCGCGAGAGTTCGTGGGCCTTGCGCTCGTCAGTCCTTGACGGTGTGCCACGCGCACGGCATGCGCTTGATGCCGTGGATGAAGTTGCTCTGTAGCAAGGCGGGTTCGCCCGTGATCTCGATATCGGGGAGGCGCCGGAGCAGCTCTTCGAACATCACGCGGATCTCGCGGCGGGCCAGGTTCGCGCCGAGGCAGAAGTGCGGTCCGCCCGCGCCGAAGCCGAAATGCTCGTTCGGGGTGCGCAACACGTCGAAGCGGAACGGGTCGTCGAACGCGCGCTCGTCGCGGTTGGCGGAGTTGTAGAACATCACGACCTTCTGGCCTTGCGTGATCTCCTGTCCACCGACCACGACGTCGCGCGTCGCCGTGCGGCGGAAGTTGATGACGGGTGTGGCCCAGCGGACGATCTCCTCGACGGCGGTGGGGGACACCGCGTCGAAGTCGGACGTCCACACCTTCCGCTGATCGGGGTGGTCGGTGAGCGCGAGCATGCCGTGGCTGATCGCGTTGCGGGTGGTCTCGTTCCCCGCGACGACGAGGAGCAGGAAGAACGAACCGAGCTCGCCGGTCGTGAGGCGGTGTTTGCCGTTCTCGTCCTCGACCTCCGCCTGCATCAGCGCGGTGGTGATGTCGTCGCGCGGATTGTCGAGGCGGTCCTGCGCGAGTGCAATTCCGTATTGGAACAGACCCATGCCCGCGGCCATCAACTGTTCGAGAGACTGCACGTACTCGGGATCGCCGACGCCGAGGATCGTGTTCGTGAGCTCGAAGATCTGCTTGATGTCTTCGCGTGGGATTCCCATCATGTCGCAGATGATCTGCAAGGGGAGCGCCGCCGCGATCTCGCTCACGAAGTCGCACTCGCCCTGTGCGGCGACGCGTTCCACGATCTCCCGTGCCTGCAGCCGCACCGAGTCGTCGATGCGCGCGACCTGGCGGGGCGTGAAGCCGCGGTTGACGATCAGGCGCAACTTCGTGTGCTTCGGCGCGTCCATGTTGATCATGGAGCCGAGCCACTCGGCGATCTCGGCCGGCATGTCGCCGACCGTCGACGTGGGCGCGGAGTGGAAGGTGTCAGGGTCGCGCGACACCTGCATCACGTCGGCATAACGGGTCAACGCCCAGAAGCCCGGACCCTGGGGGATGTCCATCTCGGGCGGCGGAACCGGCTCCTCGTGGAACGAGATCGGCCGCTCGGCGCGCAGCTTGGCGAAGATTCCCTCGCGGTCGGGCCGCATCCACTGCTCGATGTCTCCGAGGCGGATGTCGTCGAGTGCGAGGTCGGTCGTGGGGAGGTCGATGGTCACGATCGCGAGCCTAGAGGCTCATCGGATAAAGGCTCCGTTAGTTGTCACCGACGTTCGGCATGAACGGCGGCGCGCCTTTGCCGGAGAGCGCGAACAGTCCCGGCGCCGCGGCGTCGATCGATTCGATCGTCCACGGCTTGTCGTCGAGCGCCTCGGTGATCGGGCGCCAGCCCCGAACGAGTTGCACCTGACCGCCCATGACCTTGACGACCTGACCCGTCACGCCCGCGGCGAGGTCGGACGCGAGCCAGCAGACGACCGCGGAGATGTTCTCGGGCGCGAACCGATCGAACTCGCCCTCCTTCGGGTTCATGAAGTCGCCGGCGACGGTCTCGGTCAGGCGCGTGCGCGCCACCGGACAGATCGCGTTCACGCGCACGCCGATGCGCTCGAGCTCGCGCGCCATCACGATCGTCATCGACGCGATGCCGGCCTTGGCGGCCGCGTAATTGGCTTGGCCGGCGTTGCCGTACAAGCCCGACTCCGACGCGGTGTTCACGATCTTCGCGTTCACCGGCTCGCCGGTTTCCTTCGAGCGCGTCCGCCAGTACGAAGCGGCGAAGCGCGAAGTCGCGAAGTGCCCTTTCAGGTGGACGTCGATGACCTGGTCCCACTCGGCCTCGTCCATGTTGAAGCTCATCTTGTCGCGCAGGATGCCGGCGTTGTTGATCAGAATGTCGAGGCCGCCGAGCTCGTCGACGGCTTGGCGGATCATCGCTTCCGCGCCGGTCCACGACGAGACGCTGTCGTAGTTCGCAACCGCGCGCCCGCCCTTCGCCGCGATCTCGTCGACGACCTGTTGGGCCGGGGTGGCGTCGGCGCCGTCGCCACCACTCGAACCGCCGAGGTCGTTGACGACGACCGCGGCGCCTTCCGACGCGAGGAGCAGCGCGTGGCTGCGGCCGATGCCGCGCCCCGCGCCCGTAACGATCGCGACCTTGCCGTCGAACAGACCCACTGTGACTCCTTTGCTGACGAGGGCGTCAGGTTAGGAGGAGGCGCCGGAGCTGGGCAACGTCGTCGACGCTGACGAGCAGCTCGCGCACCTGCACGCGGATGCCCAGTATGCGGGCGTACACCGGGAGCGCGAGCGTGATCCGGGCAATGGGCCGATGGGCGCCGTTCACGAGCCACACGCCCTTCCACCCGTGCACCCCGATGCTCACGACCGTTCGGTTGGGGACGACCGCGCTGACGTCGCCGCGCGTGAACTTGGCGCGGAACGCCCACGAGAACCGCACCCGGATCGTGTCGCCGTCGATCTCGACGTACGCGAGGCTGCGCGGCATCAGCCCGAGGGTCAGCAGCCACGCCCACGCCTTCGAATATTTGATCGGGATGCGCGTCGTCATGCGGGGTCACCGAAGGCCAAGCGGGCGCCGAGCTCGCTCGTCGAGACGAGCGGCAGGGTTGCGAGTTCTGCGCGCGTGCACCACGCGGCTCGATCGGTCGACTCGTTGGTCTCGTGCGTCAAGATTCCGCCGGTGATCTCGGTGCGGTACACGATGCGGATGCTGTGGTAGTCCGCGCCGTCTTCGCCCGAACGCGCCGGCCGGTGCAACGAGTCGACCGTCAACAACTCGACGATGCGCCCGAGCAGACCGGTTTCTTCTCGCAGTTCGCGGATCGCGCCCGCCTCGGGGTGTTCGCCGAACTCGATGCCGCCGCCGGGCAGCGTCCACGAGCCGGGCGCCTCGGTGATGTCGGAGAGCCGGCAGAGGAGCAGGCGATCGTGCTCGTCGACACAGACGTTGTATGCGGCCACGCGTTGTATGCGGCCCGGCGGGGGAACACTGGGATCGGTCACTCGCCGGTGAACTTCGCGTCCCGCTTGTCGCGGAACGCGGCCATGCCCTCGACCAGGTCCGGCGATGAAGTCGCGAGGGCCTGGAAGTGCGCTTCGAGCTCGAGTGAGCTCGCGAGATCGGACTCGAACGAGGCGTTGAGGAGTCGTTTCGAGAGCCCGAGCGACCGGGTCGGGCCCGCAGCCAGCTTCCGCGCCACCCCGATCGCCTCGGGCAGCAACGCTTCGGGGTCGTCGACGCAGCGGTAGGCGAGCCCGAGGTCGACGGCTTCGGCTCCGATCGCGCCCTCGCCGAGCATCACCATCGCTTTCGCGCGCGGCAGGCCCACGAGGCGAGGGAGCAGGTACGCGCCGCCCGCGTCGGCGACGAGTCCCCACTTCGCGAACGACCACAGGAACCGGGTGCGCGGGTGCACGAAGACGAAGTCGCACGCCAGCGCGAGATGCGCGCCCGGTCCGACCGCGGCGCCGTTCACGGCCGCGATCGTCGGCTTGTCGAGCTCCCAGAGCTCGCGGATGAACGTCTGTACGCCGGCGCGCAGGGCCTCGGCGGTCGTGCGCGCGTTGAACCCGGGCTTGCCTGCTTGCGAGACGGTCGACGCGGAGAGATCCATGCCGGCACAGAACGCGTCACCCTCGCCGGTGATGAGAACGGCGCGCACCTTGGGATCGGCGCGGAACTCGCGCACGGCGTCGATGATGCCGTCGCGCATGCCGATCGTCAGCGCGTTCTTCGCCTCGGGACGATCGAGGACGATCCGGCCGACGCCGTCGACGTCGCGCTCGACGCGGAGGTCGGTCTGGGTCATGACGCGTCGTCCCGGTTGGTGAGGATGTTCACCACGGCGACTCCCGAACCGCGGCCGCCCGCGTTGTGCTGCAACGCGTACCCGTTGCGCGTTTCGACCTGCCGGTCGCCGGCCTCACCGCGGAGTTGCCACCAGCACTCGGTGATCTGCGCGACGCCGGTGGCCCCGATCGGGTGCCCTTTGGCCAGGAGGCCGCCACTCGTGTTGACAGGAATGCGCCCGGTCAGCGAGGTCTCGCCCTCGAGGCTGGCGCGGCCGCCATCACCCTTTTCGAAGAACCCGAGGTCTTCGATGTCGAGGATCTCGGTGATCGTGAAACAGTCGTGCACTTCGGCGCAGTCGATGGCGCCCGGTTCGATGCCCGCCATCGCGTACGCGCGCTGCGAGGCCAGGCGTGTGACCTTGATCTCGGTGAAGCTGTCCTTCTCGTGGAGGTACGGGTGATCCGTGGCGACGCCGAAGCCGGCGACGTACACGGGCTTGTCGGTGAACTCGCGGGCGCGCGCCGCGCTCGACGAGCAGCACCGCCGCCGCGCCGTCGGTCTGCGGGCAACAATCGAGGAGGTGGAGCGGGCTGCAGACCGCGGGTGACTTCAACACGTCCTCGACGGTGATCTCGTTCTGGAAGTGCGCGTACGGATCGCGCGCCCCGTTGTAGTGATTCTTGACGGCGACCGATGCGAGCATCTCGCGCGTCGTGCCGAACTCGTGCATGTGTCGCGTCGCGAACGGCGCGAACAGCACCGGCGCGGTCTCGCCGCGCGTGAAGATCGGGTGACCGGCCGCCGCGCGCGACAACAGCCCTTCCTCCGAAGACTTGTCGCGCATCTTCTCGACGCCGATCACGAGCACGACGTCGTGTACTCCGCTCGCCACGGCCATGGCGCCGACGCGGAACGCGTCGGATCCCGACGGGCACGCATTCTCGATCCGGGTGCAGGGGATGCCCGCGAGTCCGATGGCCGTCGGGATCGTGTTGCCGCCGATGCCTTCTTGGCCCCACAGCGTTCCGCGCTGGGTCGCGACGAACGCGGCTTCGACCTGGTGCGGTTCGAAGCCCTTGTCGACGCTTGCGACCGCGGCCTCGAACGCGCCCGCGGCCATCTGCTCGTAGCTCTGCTCGAAGAGCTCACCCATCTTGATGAGTCCGGCACCGACAACGGCCACCCGGTTCCAGCTCACGGGGCTACGTCCTTGTTGGGTTGGGGCTTCTTCGCTCGGGCCTTGAAGCCGTAGACGGGGGCGCCGCGCTCGTGCGCGTACTTGCGCAGGACGAGCTCGACCCGGCGGCCGATCTCGATGTCGGTGCCGTCGCCGACGGCCTGCAGCATCAAGCGGGAGCCGTCGTCCATGTCGAGCACCGCGATCGGAAGGGGTGCGACGAAGGGGGCGGGCATCGTCTGATTGACGACGAACGTGTGCACCTGGCCTTCGCGTGCCAGTGCGACCGGCTCCAACTTCGGGCCGCCGCAGTTGATGCAGTGCGGGTGGATCGACGGGGGAGTGCTGATCGTCCCGCAGTCCACGCAGCGGCCGCCGAGCAGCCCGAGCATCTCGTCCGCACCGCGCACGAACATGGCGCTCTCCGGGGGCACGCCCATCGGAATCGTCTCGCCGACCGGGACGAGCTGGCCGCGCGCCCGCAGTACTTCCGCGTAGCTCGCGGGGCGGCCGTCGGTCAGCGCAGCGGCGATCGCGGCCGCGCCGGGTACCGCCGCGTCCACTTGGATCAGGATGCCGGTCGTGCGCCCACCGCCTGTCCCGACGACTGCGACGAGGCCGGGGGTCGCGAGCTCACCGGCTGCGCCGAGCAGGGCCGCGGCCGCACCCGCGTCGCCGACCGCTTCGATGACCGCTTCGGAGGCGACGGCTTCGGCGCTCACGCCCTTGGCGATGACGCGCCCGAGACGACCGTCGGGGTCCGGGAGCGACCACGCCCGCGGCTGCGCGATTGCGAGCTCGTGCGCGACCTCGCCGACCACGGGCAGGAAGATCTCTTCGCGGAACAGCCGCGCGTCGTAGAGGTCGCGGTTGTCGACCTCGCCGTCGCCGCGGTAGCGATCGAGGAAGGGGCGCGAGCGCGTCACCCGCGCGCCCAGGGCGGCTCCCCCGCCGGCGTCGGCCGAGAGTACGTACGCGACGGCGCCGGCGCCGCAACGCGCTTCGAATCCGGTACCGGGCCCGGGCCGGAGCGCGTCGGATGCGACGACGACCGCGATCCGGACCGAACCCGCGGCCACGGCGTCGGCTCCCGCGCTCAGCGCCTCCATACCGGCGTGCGTCGATCCGGCCGACAAGGTCCCCGCGACCGCGGTCGGAAGACCGAGCGCGGCGGCGAGGAACGCGAAGCTCGGCCCTTCCGCGTACGGCGGCCGGCTCGTCCCCCAGTAGAGGCCGTCGACGGTGGGCGCATCGATCCCGGCGGCGCGCAGCGCCCGTTGCGCAGCTTCCCACGCGAGGGTGAGCGTGTCCTCGTCCGGCGCGCAGACCGCCATTCGGCCCCGGGCACCGCGTCCCCACGCGGCGCCCACGTCGGCGGCCGCGAGACGCAGGGCGGGCGCGGCCGCGCCGACCCCCAACACTCGGACGGTCATGGAAAGGCTCCCGGCGGTGTGCGTTACGGAGGCGGACTGTAGCGGCCGGCCTTTCGGACGGTCGACGGGTCAGGCGCCGGAATTCCCTGCGGTCGATGTCATGACCCGAGGATCGTTCCGGTGCCGGTCGCGCGTATCAGCGTGACTCCCGCGGGGGAGAGACCCGACAGCGTGATCGTGAAAGTCTTGTCGGAACCGTCACCGGCGCCGGGCCAGATCGAGACGTTGACGACCCTCGCCGTCGCGCCCGGACGGAACGAGAGCGTCCCGGTGAGATTGCTCCCGAAATCGCCGCCCCCCGTCGGCTTGACGCTGTAGGTCGCCGAGCCGGGAGTGATCGTGTAGCTCACCGACACGGTGTCGGTGAGGTCCTTCGCCGACATCGTCACCGGGAACGCGAGCTTCTGCCCGCCGCTGAGTGTCCGGGTGATCGCAGCGTCGCCGACACCGAACGTGAGGCCCGAGGCGATGCCGTCGTCATTCAGGATCGTGCCCGTGCCGGAGAAGCGGCCGAGCAGGTAGCCGCCCTGTGGGTTCGACAGCGTCACCGCGAAGGTTTCGTCGCCCTCGCCGGTAGTCGTGTCGCCGACGACACTTACGGAGATCGTCTTCGCGACCGGCGTCTTGCCCGAGGCGTTCGGCGTGAACGTGAGGGTCCCGGACCGGGTCTTGAAGTCGACGCCCGGACCGGGCTTCGCCGCCCCCGTCGCCGTCACCCCCGTGACCGTGTAGTTCACCGTCTGAGCGGTCGCCGCGGGCGCGGACAACGTCACCGGGAACTTGACCGTTCGGTACCCGCTGTCGCCCTCGAGCACCGACGCGTCGCCGACCGAGATCGTCGGTGCGGTCTGCACGAGTTTGTAGACGGTACCGAGGAGGCTGGCGGAGTAGAGCTCTCCGTTGGGGTCTTCGCCGAAGGTCGACAGCAAGCTGACGCTCGGGCCGAGGTCTTGCTGCGCGGTGACGACGCCGGCGCTCTGCGCGACGCCGACGAGGTTCGCGCGGCAGTCGTCACCGAAGATGTAGGCGCCGTTCAGGTTTGCGATCGCGGAGCCGCGATAGACGTAGCCGCCGACCAGGGCGCAGTATCCGTTGGTGTGCGGCTCTTCGAAGAGAGGGTCCTGCGCGCCGGGCGGCTTGACGCCGCCGTTGTAGGGGTGGAATCCCTCGCGCTGGTTCCATCCGAAGTTCGTGCCGTTTTGGCCGGCGGCGGCGACGTCGACTTCCTCGTAGAGGTCTTGACCGACGTCGCCGATCCACATTTCGCCGGTGGTGCGGTCGAACGAGAACCGCCACGGGTTGCGCAGCCCGTACATCCAGATCTCGCCCCGTTTGCCGGCTTGTCCGGCGAACGGGTTGTCGGCGGGGATCGTGTACGGCAACGAGCCACTCGGGGCCGGGTTGATGCGCAGGATCTTGCCCAACAGCACATCGGTGTTCTGGGCGTTCCCGTTCGGGTCGCCGCCACTTCCGCCGTCTCCGACGCCGATGTAGAGATCGCCGTCGGGTCCGAAGATGACCTCACCACCGTTGTGGTTGGGGAAGTTCGGATGCGGGATCAACAACAGGACGCGGCTCGTCGCGGGATCGGCGACGTCGCCGGCCATCGTGTACTCGACGACGTTGATGTCGCCGTTCAGATCGGTGTAGTCGACGTACAACTTCGTGCCGTCGGGTGAGAACGTCAGGCCCAGGAGGCCTTGCTCGTCGTCGGTCTGAGCCACCGCCACGGTGAGGACCGGTGTCGGTGCCACGGTGCCGTCGACCGCGACGATGCGCACCGTCCCCGTCTTCTCCGCGACGTACATACGGGGATCGCCCTGCCGCCACGCCAACGCCACCGGGTCCGACAATCCCGTCGCGACCGGCGTCAACGCCAACTGCACGCCGGCCAGGTTCGGGCCCGCCGCGCCGGCCCGCGTCATGCCGCCGAGCGCGGTGCCGCCCAGAGCGGAACACGCCACCAGA
Source organism: uncultured Actinomycetes bacterium (assembly GCA_963835455.1). GTDB lineage: Bacteria > Actinomycetota > Acidimicrobiia > IMCC26256 > PALSA-610 > PALSA-610. The sequence continues at coordinate 395,886 of CAWIFT010000004.1, read as the reverse complement.
CCCGCGAACACCGCGAGAAAGCGGCGACTTCCATGAGAACGCGTCACGCGGGCCCCTCCCTGATCGGCGACACCCCCGTCGCCGCCCTGACCTGCATGTTCGCATACGCCGCCGGCCGCCCGCCAGTGGTCGCGGTCGGGTTCAAATGTCCCGGACGGGCGATCCGGCGATTCAGCCGCGTCACATGCTGGCCGGGAACGGGCTGAGCCGGGCGGTCGGGATCAGGACCAGATCCCGAGCACGGCACCGAGCACGGCGCCGAACGTCCACCAGAGCGCGAGCGGGACCCGTCGCGCAACGGCGATCGCGCCGGCGGCGATCATGACCGCCACGACTGCGTAGGCGACCACGCGGTCGAAACGCATGAAGGCGAAGATCGCGCCCACGCACGCGATGACCCCGAGTAGTTGACCGAAGAGGGTTGCGCGCAGCGCACTCGTCCTCAGTCGCCGCTCGCGGTCCGTCGAGTGCCACCAGTCGCGCGCCGGCGCCGGGGCGACCGTGTCCGTCGAGCGGACCGAGTCGTCCCACGCCGCCACCTGCACCGCAGGCGCAGGCGCGGGCGGACGAGCGGGGAGGAGCCGCGGCGGGGGTGGCGACCCGTCGATCGGGGACGGCGACGGGCGCTTCAGCGACTCGGCGTATCGGGCGAGGCGAGCCAATACCTGGTCGGGCGACTCCTCCACGTGTTCATTATCGTCACCGAGTCCGGCCGCAATCGGCATCCGATCGCGCAAACTCCGCCGCGCCGACGCCCACCCGGTGCGCCGGCGCCCCGGAGCGCCGACCCCCCGTCCGGCCCGATCAGTTGTGGGCGATCCCGACCACGCGTGCCCCCGCGGCGACGGCGGAGCCGTAGAAGCGGGCGTCGCCGAAGGAGAAGACGCCGCCGTCGGATGCGACCAGCCAGTAGCCCTTGCCGGTGGGTGTGGCGGTCATGCCGACGACGGGTTGGTGAGGTGGAGGTTGCCGGTCGAGCCGTAGTAGCGGGCGTCGCCGAAGGAGAAGACGCCGCCGTCGGATGCGACCAGCCAGTAGCCCTTGCCGGTGGGTGTGGCGGTCATGCCGACGACGGGTTTGGTGAGGTGCAGGTTGCCGGTCGAGCCGTAGTAGCGGGCGTCGCCGAAGCGTGAAGACGCCGCCGTCGGATGCGACCAGCCAGTAGCCCTTGCCGGTGGGTGTGGCGGTCATGCCGACGACGGGTTTGGTGAGGTGCAGGTTGCCGGTCGAGCCGTAGTAGCGGGCGTCGCCGAAGGTGAAGACGCCGCCGTCGGATGCGACGAGCCAGTAGCCCTTGCCGGTGGGTGTGGCGGTCATGCCGACGACCGGTTCGGCCAGAGCCTGCGCGGCCATCGACCCGAGCGCCGACGCGCGACACGGGGTGATCGAACCGTCGCCCGCGACCGTCCAGTAGCCGCGCGCCGCGGCGGCGATGCCGACGATCGGCGCGGTGGAAACGCTTCGGGTCGAGTTGCACGAGGCCGCGCCGTGGTAGCCGAAGACGCGGCCGTCGGCAGTCGCCTCCCAGTACCCGACGACCGGGGGCGGAGGCGGCGGCGGAGTGCCGGGCTTCACGGTGGTGGTCGTGGTCGTGCTCGGCACCGTGTGGGGTGGTCGTCGTGGTCGTCGTCGTCGTGCTGGTTGTGGTTGTCGTCGTGGTCGTTGTTGTTGTGGTCGTCGGGACGGTTGTTGTTGTTGTTGTCGTTGTCGGCACGGTGGTGGTCGTGGTGCTGGTGTCGGTGGTGGTCGTGGTTGCCGGCACGGTCGTTGTCGTGGTGCTGGTGTCGATCGTCGTTGTCGTTGACGTGTCCGTGGTGGTCGTCGGCGGCGTAGCGTCGACCAGCTTGTAAACGGTTCCGAGGAGGCTGGCGGAGTAGAGCTCGCCGTTGGGGTCTTCGCCGAAGGTCGACAGCAAGCTGACGCTGGGGCCGAGGTCTTGCTGCGCGGTGACGACGCCGGCGCTCTGCGCGACGCCGACGAGGTTCGCGCGGCAGTCGTCACCGAAGATGTAGGCGCCGTTCAGGTTTGCGATCGCGGAGCCGCGATAGACGTAACCGCCGACCAGGGCGCAGTATCCGTTGGTGTGCGGCTCTTCGAAGAGCGGGTCCTGCGCGCCGGGCGGCTTGACGCCGCCGTTGTAGGGGTGGAATCCCTCGCGCTGGTTCCATCCGAAGTTCGTGCCCTTTTGCCCGGCGGCCGCGACGTCGACTTCCTCGTAGAGGTCTTGGCCGACGTCGCCGATCCACATTTCGCCGGTCGTGCGGTCGAACGAGAACCGCCACGGGTTGCGCAGCCCGTACATCCAGATCTCGCCTCGTTTGCCGGCTTGTCCGGCGAACGGGTTGTCGGCGGGGATCGTGTATGGCAACGAGCCACTCGGGGTCGGGTTGATGCGCAGGATCTTGCCCAACAGCGACATCGGTGTTCTGGGCGTTGCCGTTCGGGTCGCCGGCACTTCCGCCGTCTCCGACGCCGATGTAGAGATCGCCGTCGGGTCCGAAGATGACCTCGCCACCGTTGTGGTTGGGGAAGTTCGGATGCGGGATCAACAACAGGACGCGGCTGCGTCGCGGTGATCGGCGACGTCGCCCGCCATCGTGTACTCGACGACGTTGATGTCGCCGTTCAGGTCGGTGTAGTCGACGTACAACTTCGTGCCGTCGGGTGAGAACGTCAGGCCCAGGAGGCCTTGCTCGTCGTCGGTCTGGGCCACCGCCACGGTGAGGACCGGTGTCGGTGCCACGGTGCCGTCGACCGCGACGATGCGCACCGTCCCCGTCTTCTCCGCGACGTACATACGGGGATCGCCCTGCCGCCATGCCAAAGCCACCGGGTCCGACAATCCCGTCGCGACCGGCGTCAACGCCAGCTGCACGCCGGCCAGGTTCGGGCCCGCCGCGCCGGCCCGGGTCATGCCGCCGAGCGCGGTGCCACCCAGCGCGGAACACGCCACCAAACTCGCGCACAGCACGACGACGCGGCGCCGACGCCCGAACCCAACCCGCGCCAACACGCCTCCCGCTTGGTGAACCGCCGCCGTCCGTGAGCTTCGCGCGATCCCTGGTAGGAGGCAATTACGGGCGTTCCGTTCGGGCGATGCGCCCAAGTTCTGGGGCGTTCACGACTCGAGCACGATCGGTGGCTCGGCCCCTTGCCAGACCCCAGCGGGCTCACCTAGAGTGGCAGACCCAGTCTTCGGAAGCAGTGCGTGCGGGTGGCGCTGTCGACCCGAGAAGGACGGTCTCTGTCGCCGTGGAAGCTTCGAACGCGAGCGAACTCGGTGCCGAGCCGACAGCCGTACGCCCGCGACGTCTCGAATTCCTTGATGGGATCCGCGCAATCGCGGCAATGTTCGTCGTCTTCCACCACACGTGGCTGACGACCTACCACTCGTATCCGCGCAATACCGGCCCCTGGGGCCTCGCGTGGCTGATCTACGGACAGCTTGCCGTGGCCGTCTTCATTGTCGTTTCGGGCTTCTCGCTTTCGCTCGCAACGGTCCGGTCCGGAGATCGCCTGGTCGGCGGAACCACGCGATTCATTCGCCGGCGCGCATGGCGAATCTTGCCCGCGTACTGGGCCGCACTCGCGTTCTCCGTCATCGTGCTCGCCACGTTGATCCACGCCAAGACCGGCGAGTCACCCTCGCTCAAGGCGATCATCGTCCACGGTGCGCTGCTGCAGGACGTCATCGGGAGTAGGACCCCGAATGGTGCGTTCTGGTCGATCGCTCCCGAATGGCAGATCTACTTCCTGTTTCCGATTCTTCTTATCCTGGTACGCCGGTGGAGCGGCGTCGCCGCGACATTGACGACGACGGCGGTAGTGATTGCCGGGTATCTGGTCGCGACCAACGTGAGCGCCTTCGGCAAGTTCCTCGACCTCACGCCCGTGTTTCTCGCGCTCTTCGCCTTCGGCATGCTCGCGGCGCGCATCACACTGGGATCAACGTGATGGAAGGCGTGGCCGTGGGGCCTGATCGCCATCGCCTGGTCGGGAATCATGATCGGAGTCATCAACCAAGTCGGCAGCGTGACGATCATCGCGCAGTTCTTCTGGGTCGATCTCGGCGTCGGGCTTGCGGTGGCGTTCATCATCGCGGCGCTCGTCTCCGAACGAGCCGAATGGCTTCGTGTCATTCTCGAGTCGCGCCCGTTGGCCTTCTTGGGTTTGTTCTCCTTCAGCATCTATCTGATCCATGCACCGATACTTCAGGTCGTGTGGTTGTACTGGGTCGAGCCTCGCCACCTCACGCCGACCGGATCGTTCTTCGTCCTCGTTCTTGCCGCGGTACCGATCATCCTTGTTGTCAGCTACGGGTTCTTCCGGGTCGCCGAACGCCCCTTCCTCCGTCGGCGCTCCTTTGGAGCCTTGCTGGAGCGCTCGCGGCGTCCCACGGACAAACGTTCGGTCATCACCGGCCCGGACCGGAGCGCCGATCTACTGCTCAACGAGCAGGGATAGCCGACCTGGATCTCGCACATCGGTGTTGGTATTGAGCACATCTGATGCCCTGCGTTGTCGGTGTTGAGTGCTCTGACTGGTCAACGACTGAACAAACTCACGGCTCAAGGAGTGAACACCTTCCAACAAGGCGCGCCGCGCCGTTGCCCTGCTACGGTCCGCGCGGTCGGGTGGCCGAAGCCGCAAATCGCGCATCGTTCTTCGATGCGTGACTTGCCGGGAGGGGGTCGTGGTGCGCCGTCGTTCCCTACGTCGCTGGCTCGTCGCGGTTGCGTTCGCTTCGCTCGTCGCCCTCGGCCTCACCGGCTGCGTGTACTCGGGCTACGTGCTGCCGCCCCTGCCGGTGACGAGCACCACGACGACGACGGTGCCGAACGGCCAGCTGAACTGCACACCATCGCCGCATTCGTGCGGCTTTGCCGATTCGACGAATACGGGGATTCTCCCGGGAGCGACTCTCACCCTAATCACGTCGACGTCGACGTCGGGTTCGGGCTGGACCTGCAACAGTCCCTGCACGAGTTTTCACATCACTGCCAGCCTCGGTGATATTACGCACGGATTCGAGTTGTCGGACCACATCACTGCCTGGGTTGACCGTCCGAACGTAACGGTCACAAACCTCATGGTCGACGGTGCGCATGGCGAGAACACGTACGCGGTGGAGGTGTGCGGGAGCGTGGCAAGCGGACCGTGCAGCGGAACCGCGGCGAACAACTTCACGATCAGGAACTGCGATCTCATTGGTGCGCCCGATAGCACTGCGAATGTGTCGTCGCCGCTGCGTGGGAACGCGGGGGTGTTGACGTATCCGGGGCAGACGAACATCACGGTCGATCATTGCCACATGCATGGTTTCGGGACGGGTGGTGGGTTGTATATCGAGCAGCAGAAGGGAGCGGTCGTGTTCACGAACAGTTTCGTGAACCACGAGAACTGCTGGGATTCGATCCATAACCTGTCGTGCCCGGCGTCGGACTCGTTGTACGGATTGGCGTACACCGACCACACGAATGCGTGGCACTCCGGCGGCGGCCCCGGATTGGACACCACTTCGTCGCTCTTGATCCGGAACAACACGCTGTTCAACGACTTCACGGCCTGCTGTCAGACCACCGCGGTGCTGTTCAACGACAGCGGAACTACCAAGAGGCAGAAGAACATCAACGGACTGATCGATCACAACCTGATCGGTGCTGCGGGCGGTTTTTGTATCGAGCTCCAGGATCAACACAACGTGACGGTGACGTACCTGAAGATGAAGCAGAACCACTTCTCGACTCTCTTCAATGCGGGAGTGCGGCGCCGCGGGGATCGACTACAACGGAATGAACCTCAATACCAACGGCGGTGTCGGGAACGCGGAATGTGTAAATCTCTGGGACGACGGTGTCTTCGCTGGTTCGGGTGCAGACCAGAGCAACGTGTACCCGACATCGAGGCAACCCGTGACGGCGAACACCTGCTGACGACTGACCGAAGTCACGCATCGTTCGGGCGATTTGCGCGGATAGACTGACCGCCGATCGGCGTTCGCACAGGCGTCCCAGCGCTCGTAATCTGTCGCGCGTCCCGATCTTCGGTGCATCGGTTGGCTGTTGCCACCGAGGTTTCGGAGGGTCGCGGTCTTGGTGACAGACGGAGGACCGCATCATGGATGATGCTCAGATCTGGCGGCGATGCGCCGTTCGCGCTGCCGTCATCACCATTATCGCTGCTGGATTCGTGAGCCTCGGTTGGGCGGTTCGAGATTCGGTGAGACCCTCGGGTTGGGAAGCAACCATCACCACCGCGGCCCGTCGCTTTCCTCCTCCGTGGGCGCACGGTTGGACGACACTGTTTGATCGTGACCCGTTCGTTGCGGTGACGCTGACGCTCGCGGGTCTTGCACTCGTCAACCGACGATGGTCGCTCGCTGTCGCGGGAACGCTCGGCTGTGTCGTGGCGGTATATGCGGCGGAACATGTCTTCAAACGACTGCTGGAAGATAGCTATCCCTCGGCGCACGTGACTGCAGCTGCAGCGTGCGCAACCTTCGCTTGGTGCGTACTGCGTAAACGCCGATTCGTCTCGCTCTTGGTGTTCGTGATCCCGATGACGGTTGGGTGGGCAGTCATCGCGCGGCGGATGCACTATCCGGCTGATGTTTTCGGCGGGCTCCTGTTAGGACCGCTCGTGGTCGGTGTCACGGTGCCGGTGATCGTCCCGGCCGCGTCCCTGGCCGCGGGTTACTTCCGGTCTCCGTGGGTCGGACGCCGAGCACGTGAGGGGACGTTCACCCCTGGGGTAGCGGCGGCCATTCCCGGCGAGTTTGGGTCAGCATCGAGCGATGCTGCGGGTGGCTTCGGGCGTGGCGACCGCGACGCTCCGGAGCAAAGGAAAACGACGGCGAACCCGGCAGGTTCGTTAGGTGTTGGACTCTGAGGGCGATGCTCTTGAAGTCGTTGGGTGAGAGCGCCGCGCGAACCGCAGCCCGGATCCGGAGCTGACCACGACGTTCGGAGGACATGGCGCGGCGGAGGGTCCCCATACATATGTCCCAGGTGGTCCGATTCAAGACCGAGCGGCACTGTGCGGAGGTGACCCCTGGCGGGCGGGAGACCGTCAGGGGGGCCAGGACCAATGCAGTCGCGCGATTAGAGGCCGGATTCGGCGTGTTTGCGCAAGACCTGATCCCGCGCCGGAGACCGAACGCAGGAATCGGTCGGCGCAAGACAGCACTGGGAGCGGCCATTCTGCTCGTGATCGGCGCGATTCCGGCAGTCCTCGTGCTCGCCGTGGACCTCGCAGTCATCCGTGAACTGTTCTCGAACATGACCGCTCCGAGTACGCATCGACCGACGCGAACTCGGTCGAGCTCGGAGTGAACTTCCGTTCGACCCAGCCCGGGACGATGATGGCGCTCCGTTACTTCAAGGGTGTCGGCTCCCCAGATGCGACCAAGTCCGGGCATCTCTGGACACGCAACGGTCAGCTGCTCGCCTCGGTCGTGTTCTCGACGAGTCCGCGTCGGTTTGGCAGCAGGCGACGTTGTCGCCGTCGGTCGACATCGTTGCGGACACGACGTATGTCGTGTCGTACTTCGGGCCCAGGCGGGTAGTGTCGGTGCACAACCTTCGACGACTCGGCGACGATCATGGACCGCTGAAGGGGCAAGCCAATACAACGGCGTGTACTGCTACTCGCGGAGCTCATGCTTCCCGAACCAAAGCTCCCTGACGTATTTCTCCTCCGAGGTCATGGTCTCCACTGCCTTGAGCAGATTCGACGCCGTCAGTGCGACCGTAAAAGCGGCGACCATCCACGACCACCACGACTACGGTGCCGACCAGGGCATCGACGTCCCGCCTCTGAAGCAGCAGCAGGCCTGCGGCTGCGTCGACGACGACGACGGTTGCGTCGACGACGAGCGCCGCACATGCCCCACGACGACGACCACGACGATCTCCTCATCGGGGTGGTGGTGGAGACGCCCGAGGGTGTGTCGTTGCTGTCCGCCGTTGTGGGGTTTCCAGGTGCGACAATCCGGGTGTGGTTGGCGAGGGATGACGTTGACGCAGTCACATACATCATCGATGTTGTAGGGGTCCCAGTTTGCATTGTCACGGCGATCGAGACCATGGGAGGTTGCGTGATCGTTGATCGTGCGGGGGGGAACACGACGTTGGGTTCGGCGACGACGGGTTATGAGCTCGCGGACGGGATCACGATGTTCGTGACGGCGCCGAATATCACGATCCAGAACTTGAAGGTCGATGGTGCGCATGGTGCCGACACGTGGGCGGTGGGTGTGTGTGGGACCGGTTCGGTCGGGTTCTGTCCGGGTGGGACGGCGGCGAACAATTTCACGATCAGGAACTGTGATCTCATTGGGGCGCCCGATAGCACTGCGAATGTGTCGTCGCCGCTGCGTGGGAACGCGGGGGTGTTGACGTATCCGGGGCAGACGAACATCACGGTCGATCATTGCCACATGCATGGTTTCGGGACGGGTGGTGGGTTGTATATCGAGCAGCAGAAGGGGGCGGTCGTGTTCACGAACAGTTTCGTGAATCACGAGAACTGCTGGGACTCGACCCATAACCTGTCGTGCCCGGCGTCGGACTCCCTGTACGGGTCGGCGTACACCGACCACACGAATGCGTGGCACTCCGGCGGCGGTCCGGGTACGGACACTTCTTCTTCGCTGTTGATCCGGAACAACACGTTGCTCAATGACTACACGCCGGGTGACCAAACGACGGCGCTGTCGTTGTTCAATGACAGTGGTTCGCTCACGCAGACCAACATCAATGGGTTGATCGACCACAACCTGTTCGCGGCGGCGGGTGGTTTCTGCATGGAACTGCAGGACTCGCTCGGCGGGTCCACGGTCACGTACCTCAAGTTGAAGAACAACCACTACTCCCAGAAGTTCTATGCGAACTGCGGAGGCAGTGGCATCAACTACAACGGCGTTAGTCTGAACGGCCACGGAGTGGGCGACGCCCAATGCGGCAACGTCTGGGACGACGGACCCTTCGCCGGTTCAGGCGCAGACCAAAGCAATCGGTATCCGACGTCGATGCAGCCCGTCACCCCCAACACCTGCTGACCCAGTACCCGTGTGCGAGTCGACGGCCGGGAGCATGACCTCCCGGCCGTCGTCGCGTCCGAACCCGACCCGCCGGACGGTGGGCGTAGTCAAGAAGCGCCGGTGGAGTTCATGTCGACGTCGCCCCAGAGCGTTCTCGCGCGCCGCAGGAGTCGAAACAGCCAAGGGCCGAGAACGACGATGTACACGCCCACTCCGACGCTCAGTCCCGCGAGCAGGGCGAGCGCGGACGAACTGGCCATCCGTACCGCGAAGGCGCCCACGCCCGCGGCAACCACAGAACCAAGCACCGGCGGCGTCACCGCGCCGGCCAACTTCCGCAGCGAGACGCGGGTCAGAGACCGGACCAACAAGACATACACGGGAAGGATGACGGCTGCCGTCACGGCAAAGTGCGCGATGCCGGCGCCCTTGATGCCCCACTGGTCCACCGCGAAGATCATCGTGGGCACCAACAGCACCAGCCAGAGCAACTGCGTGAGGAAGAGGGCAGCGCGGACGGCCGAGCGCAACAATGATGTTTGCGAACAACTCGGCGGGGACCCGGACCGCACCGAAAAGCGCAAGCGTGGCCAATGCGGCTGCGGATGGTGACCAACGCGGGCCGTAGACAGTGACAATCGCAGGCGGCGCGACCACCATCGTCAGCGCGCTGATGGGCAAGGCCAGGCCGACAAGCGCCGACACCACCGTGGCGACATAGTCAGGAAGCCGTTCGGCATCGTCGCGCACGCGCGCAAACGCGGGCAGGGCGACGCTGGTGACCATTCCATTGAAGATCCGCGCTCGGCCAACTCGCTATCCCGAAGGCCAGCAGATAGAGACCGAGCGGCACGGACCCGAGAATGTGCCCGACCACTACATAGTCGACGTTGTAGACGGAGAATGCGATGAGATTCGCGCCGGCAAGGGGCAGTCCGAACCGTAGGAGGGGGCCGGCGTGCCTTCGGTTGAACCCGGGCCAGTAGCGAGCCGGCAGCGAGGACCGTGAGTATGAGCGTCAAGACGACAGTGCCCGCAACGTACGACCATGCCAACGCGTATGCACCCGCCCCGGCGAGGCCGAGGACGATGAGCACGGTGGTCGACACGCCGAAGCTGAACAGCTCGCCGATGAGCACCCGGCCCTGTCGGAACTCACGCGCAAGGAGCGCGCTTGGGACCGCGTAGACCCCGGCGAGTAAGACATTCATGGACATGATCCGGATGGGCCATGCAGCTTGCGCAGAGCCGAGCTCCGTCGCCAGGACCGGGGCGAGGGCGAACATGGCTAACGCAAGAGCGGCGCTCGACGCGATGGCGATCGTGACGACGGTGGGAGCGATTGAACGCACATCCCCGCGCTCGCGCACGATGCAGGCCGTCACGCCCAGCGCGCTGACGTTGACGATGATCGCGTTGACCGTGAGGGCCACCGCGAACACGCCGAACTTCGCGAGGGACGATGATCCGCGCCGCAATGATCCCGGACACGAATCCGCCGAGCCGCAGCAGGATCGAGTTCAGGCTTCCCCAGACGACCGCGAGGCCCATCCGGGAACTGAGCGGCCGATCGCGGGCCGACGCGGCGGCCTCGACGGCATCTTCTTCCTCGAGTGCCAGTTCGAGCGGCCCGGGCTCGATCCCTGTCATGTCACGAGCGGCAAACCGGGGCAGTCACCTGTCTCCCGAATGACTGGTTCGAGGTCCATGAAGCCGTCCTGCCGGTGGGGTAGAGCACCCACGACACCATGGGGGCCGAGCGCCACGTTCACTCAGCGCGGCATCGTGGCATTGTAGGGCGGCGAGAAGGGATCCGAACGCGTGGGACGGCCGAGGCACGGGGAAGATGGTGCAAACCGGGACGGACCCTCTTCCTGAGCGACGCCTATGGTCATCGCCACGCACGGTGGCTGCTACCGTCTTATGATCCCCCACGCCGACAGCACGAGTAAAGAGGTACGAAGCGCCCATGGCGAGCCGAAAAGAGCACCTCCCCGCCGCGGTTCGCACGAGGTTGCGTAAGGCCCGGCGCGTGTACCAACAAGAGGGGGCGGCACGACTCGGTGCCCGAGTGCTGGCGCCAAGTCGCCGCGACGGATCGATGCGTTGAACACGTCGCTCGGTGTCCGTGAGGAGGATCTGCTCGCCGCCGACCTCGGTCGACCTCGCGCTCCAATGCCGGTGGTCACCCGCGGCGACGGACCGGTCACGGTGAACTGGATAACGACCCCTCCCGCCGTCGGGTCGGGGTGGTCACACGACGACGTTTCGCATCATCAAGGGTCTCGTCGAGCGTGGTCACTGTTGCCGAATCTACCTCTACGACGTGTACGGCGGCAGCGTCGCCGATCACGAGAATCTGATCCGCGACAACTTTCCGGCTGACGGGTGTGAGATCGTCGACGCTCTCGACGGCATGGCCGACCCCAGGCCGTCTAGCGACCTCGTGGCCGACCGCGTATGTGTCGTTCAATGATCCCTCCGCGGGAAAGCGCTTCTACCTCGTCCAGGACTTCGAGCCATCGTTCTTTCCAGTCCGGCGCCCTACGCGCCTTTTTTTAAAACACATATCGCATGGGGTTCCACGCGGTGACGGCGGGTCGATGGCTGGCCGAGAAGCTCAGCGACGAGTACGGCATGCCGGCGGACGCCTTCGACTTCGGTTGCGACGAGCGGTACCGCCTGCTCCCTGGCATCGAACACACCGGTATCGCGTTCTACACCGCGCCACGGGACGGAGCACCACGCGTTCGAGTTGGGCGTTCTCTACGCGTTGCAGCTCTTCGCCGCCACGCAGCCCGATATCGAGATCCATCTCTACGGCGAGAGGGGTCGGTCGGCTTCCCGTTCCCCTTCGTGGATCACGGTGTCGTCAGCGTGGAGTGACCTCAACTCCATCTACAACCGTTGTTTCGCAGCACTCAGCTTGTCGATGACGAATGTGTCGCTCGTGCCTTACGAGATGCTTGCCGCGGGTTGCGTACCTGTCGTCAACGACGCTCATCACAACCGAGTCGTGCTCGACAACGCCTTCGTCCACTACGCCGGAGCCGACCCCACCTGCTCTCGCGCTGCGCTCGTCGACGTGGTGGAGCGTCCAGAGTTCGAGCGTGCGGTGCCGGACTTGGCGCGGAGTGTGAGCGGGGCATCGTGGTCGGATGCAGGTGCAAGCGTCGAAACCACAATTTCTCCGGGAACTCTCGCTCGTGAACGGAGTCTGAGGATGACCCACGTTGGCTTTCGCGACCGAGTTCTCCGAGCCGCAGGCGGCAAGGACGGTTCGCTCGCGGCGCGCATGCGACGGCGACGGTTCGAGCACATCCGCACGCTCTTGTCCACAGTCCCCTCGCCTTACACGATTCTCGACGTCGGGGGAGAACCCGACTACTGGCAGACCGTCGGGGTCAGCGGCACTCCCGGTGTCGAGATCGTGCTGCTTAACCTGAAACCCGTCGAACTACAGCAACGTGGGATGCGCAGCCTCGTCGGCACCACCACGGACATGCGTGAATTCGCCAACAGCGGAGTTCGAGGTCGCCTTCTCGAACTCTGTGATCGAACACGTCGGCGACCTCGGCGACCAAAAGAAGATGGCCGAGGAAGTTCGAACACGTCGGGCAGCGGTATTACGTGCAGACACCGAATCGCTTCTTCCCGATCGAGCCCCATTTCCTCTTCCCGTTCTTCGCGCTCCTGCCCATCTCGGTTCGTGCGTTCTTGCTGCGACATAACACACTCGGTTGGTACTCACGCATCAGCGACAGGGACGAGTCGTTTCGTCACGCGCGGTCGATCCGATTACTGACTCGCAGAGAACTACAAACACTTTTTCCGCACGCACAGATCGTCTGCGAGCGGATTCCCCGGTCTCACCAAGTCGTACTCTGCGTTCGGCGGCGACTGGTGAGCGGCCGAGGTTTCCGGGGTGTCGGCGTCGCGTGATTTGCGAAGCCGAGTTCACGGTCATCGTCGTGACCTCAGACAGTGCTGACGTCATCGAAGGCTTGTTGGATTCCTTACCGGCGGCCGTTGATCATGCACCGATCGAGACGATCGTCGTTGACAATGACTCGTCTACGGGACCGCCGACATCGTTGCCGCCGCGCGGCGACACCACGGTGGTGCGCTCTACCAACTCGGGTTACGCCGGCGGATCAACCGCGGCTACCAAGTTTCGAGCGGACACGGGCCGGTCTTGATCCTGAATCCGGATGGAGGTTGCAACCGAGCTCAGTCGTAGCCCTGGCTGAGGTGCTTCGCCGTCCCGACGCTGGCATCGTCGTGCCTCGTATCCACGGACCCGACGGCTCGCTGCAATTCTCGCTGCGCCGCAACCACGGTCCGCCGGGCGCTGGGTCTGAGCTTCACCCGAATGGCGTCTCTCTCGGAGATCTGCAACTTGCCGGAGATTACGACGCCCCGCACGTCGTCGATTGGGCTACCGGTGCGGTGCTGCTGATCCGGCGCGATTGCTACCCCGTGGTCGGCGACTGGGACGCATCCTTCTTCATGTATTCGGAGGAGGTCGACTTCTGTCTGCGAGCGCGAGACGCGGGCTGGCGCACCTGGTACGAGCCGTCAGCGGTCGCAGAGCACATCGGACAACAGTCGGGCTTCAACGAATCGCTCCACGCGATGCAGATCGTCAACCGAGTGCGCCTCTACCGTCGTCGGCACGGCGTTCTGAGCTCCTGGGTCTACTGGGCGCTCGCGCTCGCCAGCGAGGGCTGCCGCGTACCGTTCGGAAGCCCGATTCATCGCCGGGCTGTGGAGGCTCTCTTGATCCCGTCACGGCGTCCACCGGAGCTCGGCTGCTCTCGGGGCGTGCTACCCCGATAGCTGTGCATGAGGGTCTCATCCTCGTCGAAAAGTGCCCATAAGCACATAAAGGGGCCTTGACTGACCACCCTCCGTGGCATTAGGCTCGTCGAGCGTCGCCGCGGGAGGCACGTTCACGCGCAGGTTTCTCGCGCGATGGCCATCGGATTCTGAGCGTCGGAGCGCCGTTCTCACATGATCAGGTGGATCGCATGAGCCGGCACCTGCGGTGCCCGGCCCTCAGCCGACGGCCGACCGTCTCGGTGGTCATCCCTTGTTACAACTACGGGCACTACCTCGACGACGCGGTCGGAAGCGTGCTCTCGCAGGAGCATGTCGACGCGGACGTGGTGATCGTCGACGATGCGTCGACCGACGGCAGCGCAGAGGTCGCGGAGGCGCTGGCCGAATCGCGCGACCGGGTGCAACTGATCCGGCACCCGAAGAACCGCGGGCACATTGCGACGTACAACGACGGACTCGCGGCGGTATCGGGCGAATACGCGGTGCTGTTGTCCGCCGACGATCTGCTGACGCCGGGCGCGCTCGGCCGGGCGGTGCAGCTCATGGAAGCCGAACCGGGTGTCGGACTCGTCTACGGCCACCCGGTGTCGTTCACCCAGGCGCCGCCGCCGGCTCGGACGCGGGTGCGGAACTGGACGGTATGGGGTGGCGCGGAATGGATCGCCGGGCGTTGTCGAGCGCGCGCGGAACTGCACCAGTTCGCCCGAGGTCGTCATGCGGACGTCGGTGCAGCGCGACATCGGCGACTACCGCGCCGATCTTCCGCACAGCGGCGATTTCGAGATGTGGATGCGCGCGGCGACGGTGGCGGACGTGGGCCGGGTCAACGGCGCGGACCAGGCCTTCTACCGCGTGCACGACGACAGCATGTTGCGCACGACGTACTCGGGCTGGATCAACGACCTCGAAGGTCGCCGCGACGCGTTCGTCGCGATCCTCGACCGGCAGTCGCCCCACCGGCGCCCGCCGAACGCCGACGTGCTCCTCACTACCGCGCGGCGCGGTCTCGCGGTCGAGGCGCTCACCCGCGCCCGCCGTGCACCCGTCGACGGGGCCGGCGACAGTTCCGACTCGGTGGAGCGCTACCGGGCCTTCGCGCTCGAGACCTATCCGGCGGCGCGCGAGCTGCGCGCGTGGGCGGCACTCGATCGCGCGGGCCGGAGGTCCTCGAGGCCCCGCCGGAGCGGGCCCGGTGCCCGCCTGGCGCTGCGGCTGCAGGACTCGTTGCGCTGGCACCGGTGGCGCTGGAGTGGCGAATGAGTCCGATTCAGGGCGATTTGGAATCAACCACGGAGAGTGAAATACTTGTGAGGCTGGTTTGGGCCGGAGTTGCCAGCGTTCGGAGCGAACGTTCCGCGCCGGCGGGTGGAGGAAGATCGTGAGCGCACTCGTGAAGTCGCTGCGGCAATTGCGCGCGGAGTCTGCGGTTCCGGATGACGAGCGTCATTGCGTCCGTGGCGATCGTGTCCGTGTGGCTCGGCTCTCCTCTCGCGACGCAGACCGCGGCGGCGCTCTCGCCGCCGGACGCACCCTCGGGCGTCTCCGCCTCCGCCGCTGACTCTTCGGTGATCGTGAGTTGGGTCGCGCCCGCCGACAACGGGAGCGCGATCACCTCGTACACGGTGACACCGTTCATCGGCGTGGTCGCCCAGGCTACGACGACCGTGAACGGCGCGCCGCCCGCCACCGCCACCGTGGTGCCGGGGCTCACGAACGGCACCGCGTACACGTTCGTCGTCTCCGCGACGAATGGCGGGGGAACGGGCGCGGGCTCGTCACCGTCGAACGCGGCGACTCCGAGCGCCGCTGCTTCCCACACGTTGTTCGGTGCGGCCGCACCCGCGGGTTCCGCCGACGGTGGCGATGCCGGCGCGAACGTCGAGCTCGGTATGAAGTTCACCGCCGACGTGTCGGGCTTCGTCACCGGTGTGCGGTTCTACAAGTTCGCGACGAACACGGGTACGCACACCGGGAGCCTGTGGTCGTCGAGCGGCACGCGCCTCGCGACCGCGACCTTTGCCGGCGAGTCGGCATCGGGATGGCAGCAGGTTGCGTTCTCGCCACCGGTCGCGGTGACGCAGGGCACGACCTATGTCGCCTCGTTCCACACGACCGTCGGGCACTACTCCTTCACCGGCAACGCGTTCGTGGCGTCGATCGACAACGCGCCGTTGCACGGCCTCGCCAGCGGGGCATCGGGCGGGAACGGTGTGTTCCTGTACGGGGCGAGCCGTTCCCGAACCAGACCTACAACTCCGCGAACTACGGCGTCGACCCGATCTTCGCCGCCTCGGGCGTGGCGGCCACGGCGCCCGACGCCCCGACGGGGGTCTCGGCGTCGCCCGGTGACGCGTCGGCGATCGTCAGCTTGGGCGCGCCCGCGAGCAACGGCAGCGCGATCACGTCGTACACGGTGACGCCCTTCATTGGCGCGATCGCACAGCCCCCGACCAACGTCGCGGGGTCGCCGCCGGCCGTCTCGACGACCGTCTCCGGGCTCACGAACGGCACGGCGTACACGTTCCAGGTCTCGGCGACGAACGGCGTGGGAACGGGTCCGGCCTCGGCGGCCTCGAGCCCGGTCACCCCCGCGGCGGGCTCGTCGTCCTACACCTTGTTCGGCCAGACGGTTCCTGCCACGCCCGACGGTGGCGACGCGGGCGCGAACGTCGAGCTCGGCGTGAAGTTCACGTCCGACGTCGCCGGGTTCGTGACCGGCGTGCGGTTCTACAAGTTCACGACGAACACCGGGACGCACTCGGGCAGCCTCTGGTCGGCGAACGGCTCGAGGCTTGCGTCCGCGAACTTCACAAGTGAGTCCGCGTCGGGCTGGCAGCAGATGACGTTCTCGGCGCCGGTCGCGGTCACGGCCGGGACCACCTACATCGCGTCGTACCACACGACCACCGGTCACTACTCCTTCACGGGCAACGCGTTCGGCACGCCGTTCGACAACCCGCCGCTGCACGCGCCCGCGAGCGGCGCCTCGGGCGGCAACGGTGTCTTCGTTTACGGGCCCAGCGTGTTCCCGAACCAGAGCTACAACGCCGCGAACTACTCCGTCGACGTCAACTTCACGCCCTCGTCGACCTCGGCGACGGCGCCCGACGCGCCGACGGCCGTGTCCGCCACGGCCGGTGACGCGTCGGCGATCGTGAGTTGGGCCGCGCCCCAGGACAACGGGAGCCCGATCACCTCGTACACCGTCACTCCGTTCATCGGGTCGGCCGCGCAGACCGCCACCACGGTCTCGGGCGCGCCACCCGCCACGACGGCCACGGTCTCCGGGCTCACGAACGGCACGACCTACACGTTCACGGTGACGGCGACCAACGGCGTCGGGCCCGGCCCCGGGTCGGCGCCGTCCGGCGCGGTGACGCCGACCGCCGGTTCCACGTCGTGTTCGTGCACGTTGTTCGGTGCCGCGGCCCCGCCCGGCGCGATCGACGGCGGCGACGCCGGCGCGAACGTCGAGCTCGGCGTGAAGTTCACCACCGACGTTCCGGGATTCGTGACAGGGGTGCGGTTCTACAAGTTCGGCGCGAACAGCGGCACGCACACCGGGACCCTGTGGTCGGCTGCCGGTGCGTCGCTGGCGACCGCGACGTTCACGAACGAGACGGGTTCGGGATGGCAGCAGGTGACGTTCGGCTCACCGGTGGCGATCTCGCCCGGCACGACCTACGTGGCGTCGTATCACACGACTGCCGGGCACGACCCGTTCTCCGGGAATGGTTTCGCGGCCGGGTTCGACAACGCGCCGCTGCACGCACCCGCGAGCGGCGCCTCGGGTGGCAACGGTGTGTTCGCGTACGGGGCGAGCGTGTTCCCGACCCAGAGCTATAACGCCGCCAACTACGGCGTCGACCTCGTCTTCAGCCCGGACACGACGGCCCCCGTTGTCACCTCGACGGTTCCGGCAGCCAACGCGAGCAACGTCGCCGCATCGATCGCGCCGTCGGCGACGTTCAGCAAGAACATCCAGCCGGGCACCGTCGTGTTCACCTTGCGCGACGCGACCAACACGGCGGTCACGGGAACCGTGGCGGTGGCCGGAAACGTCGCGACGTTCACGCCCGCGGCGCAACTCGCGCCGGGTGTGACGTTCACCGCGACCGTCAGCGGCGCGAAGGATCTCGCCGGCAATGTGTTGGCGACGCCGGTGAGTTGGTCGTTCACCACCGCGGTCCCGATCGGTCCGGGCCAGGTCGGTCAGTGGGGCGCGCTGCAACCGTGGCCGCTCGTCGCCATCCACGCGGTGTCGCTCGACAACGGCGACGTGCTCGCCGTCGACGGCTGGCAGACGCCGACCGCGCTGCCGAGATCTTCCACCCCGCGACCAACACCTTCACGGTGTCGCCCGTCAACAACGGCATTTTCTGCGCCGGGCAGGTCACGCTCGCCGACGGACGAGTGATGACCGTCGGTGGGTTCACCTCGACCGCGGTCGGCACGAAGAAGGTCAACATCTTCGACCCGCAGACGCAGACGTGGACGTCGGGTCCCGACATGCACCTCGCCCGTTGGTACCCGTCGGCGACGGTGCTGTCCGACGGTCGGGTGCTCGTCCTCAGCGGGAACATCGACCCGACCCACTGGGCCGATACGCCGGAGCTCTACGACCCGACGACGAACACGTGGACGTTGCTCACCGGCATCGACACCGGCATGATCCACACCGAGGAGTACCCGCTCGTGTACCCGATGCCGGACGGCCGGGTCTTCGTGATCGCACCGGAGACCGGTGAGGGCCTCATCATCGACGTCGACGCGCAGACCATCACCAGCGTCGGGTTCAGCCCGGTCACCCTCGGCTCCGCCACGATGTACAGCCCGGGCAAGGTGCTGTACACGGGCGGTGGGGTCGGACCGGAGTCGGCGAACCCGTCGTCGGCGCTGGCCTCGACCATCGATCTCACGCAACCGAATCCGACGTGGCAGGCCACGTCGCCGATGATCCACGGCCGCGTGTTCCACTCGCTCGTCGATCTGCCCGACGGCAACGTTCTCGCCGTGGGCGGCGGCGCGAACATGCTGTCGGGACAGAACGGAACCGGGGTCGGCCCAGCCGAGGAGTGGAACCCGAACACCGGGAACTGGACGGAGCTCGCGTCGATGGATCCCACCGTGAAACGGCTGTACCACTCGACGGCCACCCTGATGCCCGACGGCCGGGTGCTGGTCGCGGGCGGTGGTCACGAGGACGTGACCGGAGCCGGCTACGGGGAGTTCTCCGCGCAGTACTTCTCGCCGCCGTACCTCTTCAACGGTGCGCAACCGACGATCACCTCGGCGCCCGCGAGCGCAACGTACGGATCGACCATCTCTGTGCAGACGCCTGATGCCGCGAACATCACGTCGGTCGCGCTGGTCGGGCTGACGGCGGCGACCCACACGTCCGACATGAACACGGGGTACGTGCCGCTGAACTTCACCGCGGGAGCAGGCTCGCTGTCGGTGCAGATGCCCCCGAGCGGCGGGTACGCGCCTCCCGGCGGGTACCGCCTCACCATCAAGAAGGCCAACGGCACGCCGTCGGTCGGCCAGCTCATCCGGCTCGCCGGCGTTCCCGGCAAGCCCTCGTTCGTGACGGCCGTGCCCGCGGGCAGCGGCGCGGCGACGGTCTCGTGGAGTTCGCCCGGGAGCGGCGGGAGTGCCATCACCCAGTACACGGTGACGCCGTACCTGGGGGCGACCGCGCAGGCGCCGACGGTCGTGAACTCGCCGTCGGCGACGAGCACGACGGTGACGGGGCTCACCAATGGGAGCACGTACACATTCACCGTGAAGGCCGTCAACGCCAACGGAGCAGGACCGGAGTCGACGCATTCGAGTCCGGTCACTCCAACCGCGACCCCGGCGATACCCGGGGCGCCCTCCGGTGTGAACGTGACGCTCGGTCCCATCGGCCCGATCGTCTCCTGGGCCGCACCACCGTCTCCGGGTGCGACGATCACGTCGTACACGGTGACGCCGTTCCGGGGCGCGACCGCGCTCGCCCCGACCGTTGTCAACGGGAATCCACCGGTGACGAGCACGCTCGTATCGGGATTGTGCGACGGCGCCGCCTATACGTTCACCGTGACCGCGACCAACAGCGTGGGAACGAGTCCGCCGTCGACCCCGTCGACCGCGCTCGCGGCGACGTCACCGTGCACGTTGTTCGGTACGTCGCTGCCCGCTCAGCCCGACGGCGGTGATCCCGGTGCGCTCGTGAACCTGGGTGTCAAGTTCAGTGCCAACGTCTCGGGCTTCGTCACCGGGATCCGGTTCTACAAGACCGGGGCGAACACCGGGGTGCACCACGGGACTTTGTGGTCGTCCACCGGAACGCTGTTGGCGGAGGCCACCTTCACCGGTGAGTCCGACTTCGGTTGGCAGCAGGTGACGTTCTCGTCGCCGGTCCCCGTGACCGCGGGAACGACCTACGTCGCGTCGTACCACACGACCGCCGGGCACTATTCCTTCTCGGGGAACGTCTTCGGGGCGGGCTACGACAGCGGGCCGCTTCATGCACTCGCGGACGGGTTGTCCGGAGGGAACGGGGTGTTCGCCTACGGCGAGGTCGGCTTCCCGACGCAAAGCTTCAATGCCGCGAACTACTGGGTCGATGTCACCTTCCTACCGTCGTAACACGCGGAGACATCGAGCCAAGACGTCATGAACATCACATATCTCGGGCACGCCGGCTTCGTCATCGAGGCGGGGTCGACGCGCATCCTCGTCGACCCGTGGTTCTATCCGGCCTTTCTGGACAGCTGGTTCCCCGCGCCCGACAACCGGTTCCTGCTCGAAGAGGTCGCGGGCCAGCGGTTCGACCTCGTCTTCGTGTCCCACGGTCACGAAGACCACTTCGACCACACGTTCCTCGAGCGCGTCGCGCGCGACACACCCGTGCTGTCCGCGAAGTTCCTCTCGCGCGGGCTGCTCAATTCGTGGCGGTCGCTCGGGTTCTCCGACATCACGGTGGTCGACCACGGCGACAGCATCACGGTGGCGCCCGGCGTGGTCACGACCGTGCTGTGCGACACGAGCCATCGTGAAGACAGCGCGCTCATGCTCGACGTCGACGGCTTCACGTTCCTCGACCTGAACGATTGTCTCGTGCAGTTCGGTGAGCTGCCGGCCGGTGTCGACATCCTGACCCGCCAGTTCTCGGGCGCGATGTGGTACCCGAACTGCTATCGGTATCCGCCGGACGCGCTCGCGCAGAAGGTGAGGACCGTTCGCCGCAACCTGCTGCAGACGTTGGTGACGACGTGTGAAGCCACGACGCCGCGCTGGTACATACCCTCGGCCGGACCCGCGTGCTTCCTCGACCCGGAGTTGCAGCACTTCAACGATCGTGAGACGACGATCTTTCCCGCGTGGGAGGACGTGGCGGAGGGTTTCGCGGCGGCGTGTCCGTCGGTCGACGTGATCCGGGCGATGCCCGGCGATCGGATCGAGGTGCGCGGGGGAGTGCCGCGTCTCGTCGAGCGGGACGGCTCGGCCCGCGCCGGAACGATCGATCTCGCGAGCTATTCGGCGGCGGGCCAACGAGTACGCCGCGCTGCGCAACCGGGCCAAGCCGCCGGTGACGAGCGCCGAGCTCCGCGCGCACCTCGTCGAGCACCAACGCAAGAGCAAACCGCTGCTCGAGGACTGCGACAAGCGCGTGCGCATCTCTACCGAGCAACGGGCGTGGACGTTCACGCTGCGCGCCGAGCCGGAGATCGAACTGATCGAAGCCGTGCCCGACCCACACTCCGAAGATCCGCCGGCGGAATACTCGTTCGAGATGCCGGAATGGGTCCTGCGCGAGATCGTCGAGCGCGACAGCTGGGAGGAGGCGTTGCTCTCGATGCGCATCACGCTCGAGCGCGATCCCGACGAGTTCGACGTCCGGCTCCTCGGATTCCTCCGCTACGGACACCAGCGCCCCGCGGTCAACGGCGGTCTCGGACATCAAGAGTTCCGACGAGACGATCGAGCGTGACGGATTGCGGCTGCAGCGCTTCTGCCCGCATTCCGGCGAGGACCTCACCCACGCCATCATCTGCGACGGGATCGGGGAATGCCCCCGTCATCACTGGAAGTGGGATGCCGCCTCGGGCAAGTGCGTCGAAGGCGGGACGTTGCCACTGCGCGTCGAACCGATCGATCGGGCCGGAGAAGTTCCGGACAAGGAGCCGGTAACATGAACACTCAACTCGAACTCGTGGGTGACGATCTCATGAAGTGCGGGCCACGCTCAGCTGCTCCCTCATCGGAGTTCAACTCGCAGCGCGCCCGGTCTCAGCGCCGAAACAAGGGGAGCCTCGTGAGCGATCGCTCCGCACCGGTCGGACTCGCGGTCATTGGTGCCGGATACTGGGGACCCAACCTCGTCCGGAATGCGCTGCGCTGCGTCAACGTCGACCTGAGGCTGGTCTGCGATCTCAACGTCGAGTCCGCGCAGAAGGCAGTCGGCCGGCAGAGCAACGTCGCGGTGACCACCGATGTGCAGCAGATCCTCGACGACCCGGACATCGAGGCGTTGCGATCGCGACCCCGGCGCGACCCACGCCGAGGTCGCGCTCGCCTGCCTCGAGGCCGGCAAGCACGTGCTGGTCGAGAAGCCGCTGGCCCCGTCGGTCGCCGAGGGCGAGAAGCTCGTCGCCGTCGCGCGGAGCACGGGCTCCTGGTCATGTGCGACCACACCTACTGCTACACGCCGGCGGTGCAGATCCGCGAGCTCGTCAGCCGGGCGAGCTCGGCGACATCCAGTACGTCGACTCGGTCCGCATCAACCTGGGCCTGGTGCAGCCCGACATCGACGTGTTGTGGGACCTCGCGCCGCACGACCTCTCGATCCTCGACTTCATCCTGCCCCGGTGCGAGCCGTCGGGTCGGCGCACGGCGCCGACCCGATCGGGCGCGGCAAGCCGTGCGTCGGGTACCTGACCCTGCCGCTCAACGGCGGCGGATCGCCCACGTGCACGTGAACTGGCTGAGCCCGACCAAGATCCGCACCACGATCATCGGCGGATCGAGGCGGATGGTCGTGTGGGACGACCTGAACCCGCCCAGCGGCTCAGCATCTACGACAGGGGCGTCGACCTCGCCGAGCGACCGAGCCCGAGAGCGGCGCAAGGCTCATCTCGTACCGCGTCGGCGACATGGTGGCGCCCGCGCTGCCCGAGGCGAGGCGCTCAGAGCGTCGTGGTCGAGCTCGCCGCCGCGATCCGCGAGCGCCGCGCGCCGCTCACCGACGGGACGCGGACTGCGGGTGCTCGAGATCCTCGAGGCCGCGTCGGCGAGCGCGGCCGCCCAAGGCACGAGCGTGCCGCTGACGCGCACAGGAGCAATGATCATGAGGGGACGTGTGCTGATCACGGGCGGCGCCGGCCTGGTCGGCTCGACGATCGCCGACCTCCTCGTCGAGACGGCGTCGAGGAGATCGTGGTCCTCGACGACCTCACCGCGGGCGGCTGGCCAACCTCGCCGGCGCTCGAGCACGGCCCGGTCGGTTCGTGAGGGCGACGTCCGCGACCGCGACTCGTCACGGCCATGGACGGGATCGACGTCGTGTTCCACCAGGCCGCGATCCGCATCACCCAGTGCGCCGAGGAGCCCGGCTCGGCTTCGAGGTGCTGGTCGACGGCACGTTCAACGTCGTCGAGGCCGCGGCGACGCCGGGGTCGGCAAGGTCGTCGCCGCGTCGTCGGCGTCGGTGTACGGCCAGGCCGAGTCGTTCCCCACCGCCGAAGACCACCACCCGTACGACAACCACACGCTCTACGGCGCGGCGAAGGTGTTCAACGAAGGCGTGCTGCGCAGCTTCCACGACATGTACGGGCTCGACTACGTCGCGCTGCGCTACTTCAACGTGTACGGCCCCCGCATGGACATCCACGGCGTCTACACCGAGGTGCTGGTGCGCTGGATGGAGCGCATCGCGGCCGGCGAGCCGCCGCTGATCCTCGGCGACGGGAGCCAGACGATGGACTTCGTCTACATCGACGACATCGCCCGGGCGAACCTGCTCGCGGCGAAGCGACGTCACCGACGACGTCTTCAACGTCGCGACCGGCACCGAGACCAGCCTGAACGAGCTCGCCGCCGCGCTGCTCGGGGTCATGGGCTCCGACCTCGAGCCGGAGTACAGGCCGGCGCGAAGGTCAACCCGGTGTCCGCGCCGTCTGGCCGACACCACCGGGCCCGCGACCTCCTGGGCTTCGAGGCCCAGGTCGACTCGAAGAAGGCTGGCCGACTCGTCGACTGGTGGCGCGTCGAGCGCGACAGACGTCCGGACCACGTCCTGCGGAGACGCGCCGTGATCCCGGTGATGCGGCCGTGGCTCGGGCCCGAGGAGGCCGAGGCCGCCGCGGCCGCGGTCGCCGTCGGGCTGGGTCGCCCAGGGCCCGCGGGTCGCCGAGTTCGAGGAGGCGCTCGCCGCCAGGTCGGCGCCCGGCACGGCGTCGCGGTCTCGTCGTGCACGGCCGGGCTGCACCTCGCGCTCGTCCTGCCGGCATCGGCCCCGGCGACGAGGTCATCGTGCCCTCGCTGTCGTTCATCGCCACCGCCAACGCGGTGCGCTACGTCGGCGCGACGCCCGGTGTTCGCCGACGTCGAGATCTCGACGCAGAACCTCACGCCCGAGACGATCGAGCCGTGCTGACCACCGACGCACCCGGGCGGTCATCGTCGTGCACCAGGCCGGCGTCCCGGCCGACATGGACGCCGTCCACGCGCTCTGCGATCCGCGGGGATCGCGATCGTCGAGGACGCCGCCTGCGCGATCGGCGCGACGCTATCGGGGCCGCGCCGTCGGCGCGCACTCCGACCTCGTCGTCTTCTCGTTCCACCCCCGCAAGGTCATCACCACCGGCGAGGGCGGCATGCTCATGACCGATCGCGCCGACTGGGCCGACGCGCCGCGGCGGCTCCGCGAGCACGGCATGAACCTCAGCGCCGCCGAGCGCCACGCCAGCGGCGACGCCGTGCTCGAGCACTACCTCGAGCTCGGTTCAACTACCGCATGACCGACATCCAGGCCGCGGTCGGGCTGGTGCAGCTCGGCCGGCTCGACGAGATCGTCGGCGCGCCGGCGCGCCCGCGCCGATCGCTACCAGGCGCGCTCGCCGACGTCCCGGGCGTGCATCGTCGACGACCCGCCCTACGGCACCACCACCTACCAGTCGTTCTGGTCCTGCTCCCCGACTTCCCGGTGTGGCGCGACGAGCTGCTCGCGCTCCTCATGACGCGCGGCATCTCGGCCCGCGGGGCATCATGGCGGCCCACCTCGAGCCCGCGTACGCGGGCTTCCGCACGTCCCTGCCGGTCACCGAGCGGCTCACGCGCGATCGCTGATCCTGCCGCTGTTCCACGGGATGACCGAAGGCGAGCAGGACCAGGTCGTCGACGTGATCAAGTCCGCGTCGCTCGAGCTACGCCACCAGGCCGTCTGACCGACTAGCGCGACCGCAGACCGCGCACCGCGTCGGTCACGATCGGAGGCACGAACTGCTTGAGCGTCTGCTTGAGCGACTCGCGGCTCGTCAGGCGCGTCTCGCCGGGACGGCGCTGAAACAGTGTCGTGTGGGCATCGACGACTTCGTCGGGCGGACGCGTGCTCGAGTAGTAGTAGAGCGCCATCGACTTGCGCGTCATTCCCTCCGGGCACTCGAGCGGCTCGGGATGACCGTGATACGCGAAGCTCGTCGTGTTGAAGATGACGCAGCGATTGAAGATCGGTGCAATCCGCTCCACCGGCGCCGTCATCTCGCGATCCCACAGCTCGAGGTGGCCGCCGTACTCGTCGCGCCAGTCGCGGTTGAGGTACAGCAGGAGGTTGAGCCGGCGCTCGAGCTCGAGCCGGGGGTGACGATTGAAATCGGCGTGCACTTTGAGAAAGCCGCCGCGTTCGATCTGGTGGAGACCGCCGCCCGCGTAGTGCGGGTCCGGAACCAGGTGTTCGATACCCGTCAGCGCTTCGACGAACTCGATCATCGCCGCCGCGTTGAACTGGTTCAGTACCTGGCGCGTGAAGGGTCCGATTCCCTGCTCTGCGGTCGTCTGCAGCTTGCGCTCTGTCCTAAGCTTCCACCGCAGCCATTCGGGGTCGGTCGGACTCGGGAACTCGTCGAGCACCCGTTGCGCCACCTCTTCGGGGAGGAAGTCATCGATGACCACGTGCGGAAACGGTTTGGCCGTGCGGTAGCTCGCGGCGTTCCGCGCTGGCCAGCGCCGCGAGGTGGTCGGGCTCGAAGAAGAAGGCGTCGATTGTGCGCTGCATGCGTGTGCGAATCTATCCAGAACTGCCGTGACGGCGGGAAGCGTCTGTCCTCGTCAACAACTGTTCGCGGTGACCGGCTTCTTCGACGTCGGGTATCGGTTGCTTTGGTCTGCGCCCGACCCGGCCATCGGCCCGTCGTCCCAGACGTTGCCGCATTGCGCGTCGCCCGCTGCCGTGGCCGTTGAGGACTGACGCCGTTGTAGTTGATGCCACTGCCTGCCGCAGTTCGGGTAGAAGCTTCTGTGAATAGTGGTTGTTCTTGAGCTTCAGATAGGTGACCGTCGAGCCGCCGAGCGAGTCCTGCAGCTCCATGCAGAAGCCACCCGCAGCCGAGAGCAGATTGTGGTCGATCAGCCCGTGGATGTTCGTCTGCGTTTGCGAACCACTGTCATTGAACAACGACAGCGCGGTCGTCTGGTCAGCCACGCGCGTGTAGTCGTTGAGCAGCGTGTTGTTCTGGATCAAGAGACGTTGACGTCGTGTCAGTGCCGGGCCCGCCGCCCGAGTGCCATGAATTCGTGTGATCTGTGTACTGCCGAGCCGTACAGGGCGTCCGACTGGCGGGACAGGAGACGTTGTGCGTCGAGTCCCCAGCAGTTCTCATGGTTCACGAAACTGTTCGTGAACACCACCGCCCCGCGTCCCGTCGATGTAAAGGCCTCCGCCGGTTCCGAACCCGGACCGCCGGGTACGGTCGACCGTGATCCCACTCTGGCCGTTGATCGTGAGGATCCCCCCGTTCTCGGCGTGCAGTGGTGACGACACGTTCGCGGTGCTTGTCGGGCGCCCCGATCAGATCGCAATTCGAGATCTTGAAGTTGTTCGAGCCGACCGGGACGGTGATCGCGGCGGTGTTGGCGCCATGTGCTCCGTCGACCTTGAAATTCGTGACGGTCGCGTTCGCCACGTCAACCGTCGCTATGATGCCGTCCGAGAGTTCGAACCCGTGCGTAGCGTCACCGAGGTCGCCCGTGATGTGGGAGTTTTGGCACGGCGCGTTACACCACCAGTTCGTCCCCGAGGTCGAAGACGACGTGATCCGAGTCATGATCCCGCCCGCGAGAGGACCGGTATTCGTTGCATCGGGAAACCCACACAAATGCGGCGACGGCATGCAGTTCAAGGTTTGCTGACCGTTCGGCACGGTTGTCGTAGTGGGAGGAACCGACCTGTTGTGGTCGTCGTCGGAGGTGGTGTGCCGACCGACGACGACCCGAACGAAAATGTCGATCCATTCATGGCGACGAGGCGATACCCCCGCGTGCTTGGATTCCCGAAAATCGCCTGGATCGGGTTGGCGGGTGTGGCGCGGTAGTCCGGATAGCGGAGCGCGTCACCGAACGTGTAGACGCTCCCATCCGATCGAGCTATCCAGTAGCCCTTGTTCGTGGGGCTCGCAGCCATACCTACGGCGTCGGAGGCGTGAACGCCCCGTTGCAAACCAGACTGCCGTAGAAGCGGACGTCCCCGAAGCTGAAGATGCCGCCGTCGCGGTGACCAGCCGATAGCCGCGGCTCGTCGGGCTGCGTGTGATCCCCGTGATCGGCTGGTTGAGCTGGTGTTCCGCCCATCGATCCGAAGAACTTCGTGTCGCCGAAACTGAAAATCCCTCCGTCGTGAGCGACGAGCCAGTAGCCGTGTCCTGTCGCGGTGGCCGCCATCGAGAACACCGGTTGATTGAGCCGTGTGCCGCCCATGCCGCCCCGGAAAAGCGCGGACTCCCGAAGCTGAAGATGCCGCCGTCGGTTGCCACGAGCCAATAGCCGCTAACCGCCCGGCGCGACCGCTCCCCCCACAATGGGACTGGTGAGGTTCCCGCGATGAATTGCCGTAGAAATGGGCGTCGCCGGTCGTCGAGACCGTGCCGTCCTTGTAGACCAGCCAGTAGCCGTTGCCGGACGCGGTCGAGAACCCGCTGCCGATCGTGTGGGGCCATGGGTTCGCCGAAGCGGTTGCCGTGGCAGCCGGGACGGTCACGCTCGCTACGAGTACGACGAGTGCGACGCCAATCCTTCCGAACATGGCAAGCCTTTCGTGTCGCCCACGGTGGGGGATCAACGTAGGTCGTGAAGGGTGGCCACGTCGGGTGGATTTGGACGGCCAATTCCTTCACCCAATTGATTCGACGAACCCCGGCGCGATCCTGAGACGAATGTCACAGTGGGTTCCACCCGTGCCCAGGCACCCTCGCTATTCCCGTAGCCGAGGAGTGCCACCCAGTCGCGGTCCCTAGCGACTCGGTTACATGTAGCGGCTCCAATCGTGGAGTTCGTGCGCGACAAATCGTGGGCGCAGTTCACCGCTAAAGGTAATTGCCTCATCGCGGCACGGCCGCCGCCGGACGTGGCAACGAGGCGCGAACGAGCGATCGTAACCCGCCCAGCTTCTGTGCGCGGGCCTCGTTCGTGCGGCGGCGCAGTGTTCGCGCAGCTTTTACGACACCGCACGACGGTGTAGAGATCCGTGACGCGATGGTTCGAGCCTGCCGATCATGCGCAGCTCGCTACCTCCGAGAATGCGCCCCTTCGGGTCCAGATGATCCACGTGACATCAGGCCTTGCCTGATGTCACGTGGACACCCGGATCGACTACCGTCTCGGTTGTCGAGACATATTGTCACCTTCATACCTTCAGCTAGGTACGGCCACCTAGAGTGGTCCCCTGGCTACAGTAGAATCAGGGTCGGATCGGCTCGCGAAGGCTGTGCTCGTGGACTTGGTGTCGATGCTGGGGGTGCTGGGCCGACGCTGGTATCTGACCGTCCCGCTCGTCGTCGCGAGCTTGGTCGGCGTCGTGGCGTTCGTCGGCACCGGGCCGTCCGGCTACAAAGCCCAAGGCACAGTGGTAGTTCTCCCACCGTGAGTGGTCATCAACTCCAAGAATCCCGCTGCGATCACCGAGGTCAACCCGTATCTTCAGCTGAGCGGCTGGCAGACAATCGTGACGGGCCTTCTCGCCGCGAAGATGTTCTCCCCAGTTTCACAGCGACGTAGCCGCCAAGAGTGTGCATTCGAGCTGGACAGTCACCGAAGAGAGCGGTGTCCCGGTTCTCGATCTGAGTGTGACCAATCAGACCGCCCAAGGCGCCGTCAACGACGCGTCGGTCATCTTCGATCAAACAACCAAAGCGCTTCGCGACATGCAGACAGCCGTCAAAGCGCCGGCGGACCAGCAGGCGACGGTCTCGTTCTCTGTCGCCCCCAGCCACGGGGTCGCTCAATACGGCCACGTCTACAAGGTCGGCGGTGCGCTCGGCGTCGTGTTCCTCGGCCTGTCCGCGGCACTGGTGTACGTCGTGGACGCGCTGTTCGGGCGGCGGCGTAGGAAGCGCGACCGGCTCAAGGCGTCGGGTCGAGACGTTTCCGGCGATGCACCCAGTGGTGTCGCCACGTCGGGTGCGACCGACGCACCGGACGGCTCGCGGCAGAAGAGGCGCAAGCGCAGTGCGGCGACACGAAATCCGTCCCGCGATGCGGCGACTACGGCGGCAGGCCCTCTTGCAGCGCCGGTGATGCCCGGCACCACAGATCGCACCGCAGACGCAACGGGTTACTCGTGACGAGCCCAGACGACGCGGCACTCGGCTACGCACGCCGTGAGCACTGACGCACGGAAGCAACGCCGTCGCGTCGACGTCACCACTTATGTGACGTGGTTCATGTTCAGCCTGTTCGTGATCCCGTCCGTGTACGTCCTTCGCGGATCGGCGGGATCGCTCGGCGGATTGGGTACCCCGGCGATGTTTGTCGGGTTCGGCGCGTTCACGTGGTGGTTCCTGGCCACGATCTATCCGAAGTCGGGGCTCCCGCGTGGTCCGCAGCCGCTGCGGATTGCATTGTTCGTGTTCCTCGCTTCGATACTCGTTTCGCTCGGCCTCGCGAACGTAGGTGAATTCCCGAGCGACGTCGCGTGTCTGGCGGATCGTGGCGCTCCTCTCAATCGCGATGATCGGAGTTGCACTGCTCATCGCCGACGGCATCGACACGCTGGAGCGACTCGAGATGCTCATCGGCCGTT
Source organism: uncultured Actinomycetes bacterium (assembly GCA_963835455.1). Classification (GTDB taxonomy): domain Bacteria; phylum Actinomycetota; class Acidimicrobiia; order IMCC26256; family PALSA-610; genus PALSA-610. The sequence continues at coordinate 365,728 of CAWIFT010000004.1, read as the reverse complement.
TCATGCTCGCGGCGTCGCTGATCGCGATCATCGGCATCATCGAGTACGAGACCAAGGCCAACTTCGTCGGGCGTCTTCGACCACATTCCGGTGCTGACCCGCGGCTTCGTGAACTTTTCGTCTTCGTGGCGGGATCGTCGACTTCGACGCACCGCGTTGCCGGAACGGCGACCCACCCGATCGAGTTCGGTGTGGTGCTCGCGATGGCGCTCCCGTTCGCCGCGCACTTCGCGCTCATCGACCAGGTCAGCGTGCGGCTGGCGCCGGTGGTGGAAGGTCCTGGTGATCATGATCGCCGAGCTCATGGCGCAGTCGCGGTCGGGGATCCTCGTGATCCTTGTGGCGCCGCTCGTGTTGTTGCCGCCGTGGCCGCAAGCCGTTCGCCGACGGATCTACATCGATTCGCCCCCCCGGCGCTGATCGTGGCCAGCGTCTTGCTCCCGGGCCTCCTCGGCACCATCGAGAGCCTGTTTCTCAGGTATCGCACGGACCCCAGCTATCAGTTTCGCGTTGCGAGCTACCCGAAGATCTTTCGTTTCATCCAGCAACACCCGTTCTTCGGCCGAGGCTTCCAGACCTTCGACTCCAAGACGTTCTTCCCCGTCGACAACCAGTTCCTAATGTCGCTGATCGAGACCGGCATCATTGGAACGCTCACGCTGCTGTCATTATTCGTTTCGCCATCGGACTCCTTCGAGCGCGAAGTCGGCAATGGGCGCAGACCGAGAAGAACGGCTCTTCGCGCAAGCACTCATCGCGTCGATCGCCGGAATCGTCTAGGTTTCGCGACCTGGGACTTCTTCAGCTACGGCATGGCGACGGGAGCCTTCTTCTTGCTGCTCGGGATCAGCGGCGCATTCTGGCGAATATTACGGCAACGATCGCGTCGACGCAGAATGTTCCCGAACCGGCGCGACTCTCACACGCCGGCGCGCTGGTCGGTTGACCGTCGGTGCGCAGGGCTGAGTGGGTCCGCTGACGTCGACGAGCCCGTCGGCGATACTGCGAACTCGCCCGCAAGCTCGACACGTTCCGGCGCCGGGGAGCCTCTCGCCGCACTCGCAGATCCAACCGATGGATCGCGCCGGATTGCCCACGACGATCCCGTAGTCGGGTACGTCGCGTGTCACGACGCTGCCCGCGCCGACGAACGCGTGCCGTCCGATCGTGATCCCGCAGACGATCGTCGCGTTCGCGCCGAGACTGGCGCCGGTGCGCACGAGCGTCGGCGTCCACTTGTCGCGCGGCGTCCGGTAGTCACCGGCGCGCGGGACGAAGTCGTTGGTGAACGCAACGTTGGGCCCGGCGAAGACGTCGTCTTCCAACGTGACGAGGCCCCACACCGAGACGCCGTTCTTGATGACGACGCGATCGCCGAGGCGGGCATCCTCTTCGATGAACGCGCATTCGCCGATGTTGCAGTCGTTCCCGACGACGGCCCCCGCCTGGACGTGTGCGAACGCCCAGACGCGGCTGCCCGAACCGATGGTGTCGCTGTCGCAGATCCCCATCGGGTGGACGAAGACGTCCGGCGCAGGTTCGCTCACAGACGGGCCCGACTGCGCGTGACGGCCTCACCGAGCAGCGTCACGACGTGCTCTTGCTGCTCGGGCCGGAGGTGCGGGTGCATCGGCAGCGACAGGATCGAATCGGCGGCGGCCTCGGCGACCGGGAAGGTGCCCCGACCGCCGGCGTACCCGGCGAACGCCTGCTGGAGATGAATCGGTATCGGATAGTGGATCCCGACCTCGAGGCCCGCGGCCTGCAGCGCGGCGATGACTTCGTTGCGTTCGGGGACCTGCACCACGTAGAGGTGCCAGACGTGCTCGTTGCCGGGGGCCGTGGCCGGCACGACGATGTCGTCGTACGCGGCGAGCAACTCGCGGTAGCGGTCCGCGGCGACGCGCCGCGCCGCGTTCCAATCGGGCAGTCGCTCGAGCTTGGCGGCGAGGACGACGGCTTGCAGGGTGTCGAGCCGCGAGTTCCAGCCCACGATCTCGTGTTCGTACTTCACGCGGCTGCCGTGGTCGTGCAAGCTTCCGGACCGTCTCCGCGATCGCGTCGTCGTTCGTGAGCACGGCGCCCGCGTCGCCGTACGCGCCGAGGTTCTTGCCCGGGTAGAAGCTCGTCGCGGCGGCGACCCCGATCGAGCCGGCCGCGCGGCCGTGTTGGCGGGCACCCTGCGCCTGGGCCGCGTCCTCGACGAGGACGATGTCGTCACGGTCGCGCACGAGCGCTTCGAGCTCGGCCATCGGGGCCATCTGTCCGTAGAGATGTACGGGCACGATCGCCCGGGTGCGCGGGCCGATCGCGTCCGCGACCTGCGCGACGTCGATCAGCGAATGCTCGGGCTCCATGTCGACGAACACCGGCCGGGCGCCGAGCCGGACCACGGCCGCGGCCGTCGCGATGAACGTGTTGGCCTGCACGATGACCTCGTCGCCGGCCGTCACCCCGGCGCCCCGGAGCGCGAGCTCGAGTGCATCGGTGCCGTTGGCGACGCCGATGCAATTGCGGACGTCGACGAACTCTGCGTACGAGCGCTCGAAATCCGCGACCGGGCGGCCGTTGATGAACGCGCTGGCGGCGATGACCTCCTGGAAGCCCTTTTCGACCTGGTCGGCTATCTCCGCGCTCTGCGCGGCGAGATCGACGAACGGAACACGCATCTGACTCACGACACCCTCTCGAGGACGCTGGCTGAAACCGGGGCAGGACGGTGGAACCGGGCGGGGGTTCCGAGCCAGAGCTCGCCCGCCGGGACGTCTCGCGTGACGACGGAACCCATTCCCACCATGGCCCAGGGACCGATCGTCACGTTCTCACGAACGATGACACCGGCGCCGAGATAGGCGCCGGTGCCGATGTGCACCCCGCCGCCGAGCTTCACGCCCGAGGCGAGGGTGGCGTAGTCGCCGATCAGGTTGTCGTGCGTCAGCACGACGCCGGGCATCAGCGCGACGTGCGCGCCGATGCGGACCGCGGCGGTGGCGACGACGCCGGCCAGCGCGACCGAGCCCGGGCCGACGATCGTGCTCTCACCGAAGCTGGCCGCGGGATGGACGATCGTCGCGTACCGGTCCGGCGCGAGCGCGAGGTGCTCGACGATGCGCAGGCGGGTCGTGTAGTTGTCCGGCCGGCCGACGCCGACTACGAGGACCGCGCCCGGGCGCGCCCGGACGTCGTCCACTCGTCCCAGGACCGGGACGCCGTCGATCTCGGTCCCGGAGAGGTGCTCGGCGTCGTCCACGAAGCCCGCGAGGCGCCACGGCGCACCGGCGCGCTCGGCGGCCCGCGCCGCTTCCGCGGCCTCGCGCGAGAAGCCGCCCGCACCCACGATGATGAGCTCTCGCTCGTGGACTCCCGAAGTCACCCGTATGTTCCTCATGTTGTCGGTCGGGGCAATTGTGACGTTTCCCGGCCGGCCTTGTTTTCCGACCTCGAGGCCCACTACCATCACTCTCAGTGGTGGAGTGGAGGGGTTTTCGCGCGTTCCTACAGTAGCCGGAACACGGAGAGCGGCCAAAGGGTCGCCTTCGCCCGCCGGAACCGTAGGAAATCGGGCTGGGACAGCACGGGTCGGTCCGGCACCGCGCCGGCTGCGCTCGATTTCTCTGCTTTGGGTGCTAGCGTGTGTTGTGCAACGAGTGGGCCAGGGATGGGCAGGGGCATGGGCGGTAGTGCGAGTTTGTTCGGTCGGTTGCCGACGCGACTTTCGGGGAATCGCGCGATCGGCGTGATGGCATGCGTCACGCTCGCCGGTGGGCTCCTCGTCGCTCCGCTCGGCCACGCGGCCGCGTCTGCGGCCGGCCCGTGCGACCCTCCGGTGCCGAGCGTCATCGCGTGCGAGAACTCGTTGCCCGGCAGTACCGCCTGGCAGATCCAGGGCGCGGGCGACCCGACGATCCAGGGTTTCGCGACGTCGATCAGCGTCACGGCGAACAGCACGGTGCACTTCAAGATCAACACCGACGCGTCGGCGTACCACGTCGACATCTTCCGTCTCGGCTACTACGGCGGCGACGGCGCGCGGCTCGTGGCGAGCGACATTGCGCCGACCGCATCCCTGCCGCAGTCGCAGCCGCCGTGCCTCGAGGACGCTTCGACCGGTCTCATCGACTGTGGCGACTGGGCGGAATCGGCGTCGTGGGCCGTTCCGTCGACCGCGGTCTCCGGCGTCTATCTCGCCTTGCTGACCCGCACCGACACCGGGGGACAGAGCGAGATCCCGTTCGTGGTCAAGGATCCCGCCAGCCACTCGTCGATCATCTTCCAGACGTCGGATGCAACGTGGCAGGCCTACAACTCGTACGGCGGCAACAGCCTCTACACCGGTGACGGTTCGCTGCCCGACGGGCGCGCGTACAAGGTCTCGTACAACCGGCCCTTCGACACCGCCGACACGCACCCCACGTCGTGGCTGCTGAACAACGAGTTTCCGATGATCTCGTTCCTCGAGCGCAACGGCTTCGACGTCTCGTACGAGACCGCGGGCGACGTGGACGCCGACACCGGCGGGACATTGCTCCAGAACCACCAGGTGTTCATGAGCGTCGGTCACGACGAGTACTGGTCGGGCAACCAGCGCGCCAACGTGCAAGCGGCGCGCGATGCCGGCGTGAACCTCGCGTTCTTCAGTGGGAACCTGATGTTCTGGAAGACGCGCTGGGAGAGCAGCGTCGACGGAACGAATACCGCGCGCCGCACGCTCGTCTCGTACAAGGAGACCCACGACAATGCGTTGATCGATCCGCAGGATCCGCCGACGTGGACAGGCACGTGGCGCGACCCTCGGTTCACGCCGCAGTCCGACGGCGGGCAGCCGGAGAACTCGCTCACGGGACAGCTCGGTCTCGACAGCGATGCGCGCTCGTACACGATGACGGTGCCGTCGAAGTACAAGGCGTTGCGGTTCTGGCGCAACACGAGCATCCCGTCGCTCGCACCGGGCGCGGTCGCGAACCTCGCGCCCAACACGCTCGGCGACGAGTTCGACGTCGACGTCGACAACGGTTTCCGGCCCGCGGGCTTGATCGACATGTCGTCGACCACCATTGACTCACCCGGCGTGTTCCGGGACTACGGCACCACGCTCGAACCCGGTACGGCGACGAACAGCATCACGCTCTACAAGGCTTCGAGCGGTGCGCTCGTCTTCGACACCGGGACGATCCAATGGTCGTTCGGACTCGATCCCGGCGTCGGTCGGATCCGAGACGAGCACCGACATGCAACAGGCCACGGTCAACATCCTCGCCGACATGAGCGCACAGCCGGCGTCGTTGATGGACGGTCTCGTCCCGGCGTCGAAGTCGACCGACACGACCGCACCGACGACGACGATCACGTCGCCGGCGGCAGGGGCGAGCCTGACGAACGGGGCGAACGTCACGATCACGGGAACCGCGAGCGACGTCGGGGGAGTGGTCGCCGGGGTCGAGGTCTCGACCGACGGCGGCACGACGTGGCACCCCGCATCGGGTACCAACAGTTGGTCGTACACGTGGAACGTGAACCGGGGCGGCGCGACGTTCGATCCTGTCGCGCGCCACCGACGACAGCGGGAACACCCAGGATCCGTCCGCGAGCGTGGCGGTCACGGGCCAGTGCCCGTGCTCGCTCCTCGGCACGACCGTCCCGGCAGTGCCCGACGCGGGCGACCCGGGTGCGAACGTCGAGTTGGGTGTGAAGTTCACCACCGACACGGCGGGCTTCGTCTCCGGTGTCCGCTTCTACAAGTCGGCGCTGAACACCGGAGTGCACTCGGGCAGCCTGTGGTCGTCCGACGGAACGCTGTTGGCGAACGCGACGTTCACCGGCGAAACCGCGTCGGGCTGGCAGCAGGTGTCGTTCTCGCCGCCGGTCGCCGTCACCGCGGGCACGACCTACGTCGCGTCGTACCACACGACCGCCGGCCATTACGCGTCGACGAACAACGCGTTCTGGGGAGTGCCGGTTGCGAACGGTCTGCGGAGCTACGACAGTCCGCCGCTCCACGCGCCGACGACCCAGGCCGGCGGCGGCAACGGCGTGTTCGAGTACGGTCCGAGCGCGTATCCCGATTCCACGTCCGGCGCGACGAACTACTGGGTCGACCCCGTGTTCACCACGTCCGGCGGTGTCGCGTCGGTGCCCGGCGCGCCGACCGGCGTGTCGGCTTCGGCAGGTGACGCGTCGGCGACGGTGAGTTGGGTTGCGCCGTCGAACGGCGGGAGCCCGATCACGTCGTACACGGTGACGCCGTTCGTCGGCTCGGTCGCGCAGACGCCGACGACGGTGACCGGAACGCCGCCGGCGACCACCACGGTGGTGAACTCGCTGACGAACGGCGTGGCGTACACGTTCGAGGTCACCGCGACGAATGCCGTCGGCACCGGCGCCGCGTCCGCGGCGTCGAATCCCGTGACGCCGAGCGCGGTGCGCCGTCGTGCCCGTGCACGTTGTTCGGTCCGACGGTGCCCGCGATCGCCGACAGTGGCGATCCCGGTGCGAACGTGGAGTTGGGCGTGAAGTTCACCGCGGACATGTCCGGGTTCGCGACCGGTGTGCGGTTCTACAAGTCGGCGGCGAACACCGGCGTCCACATCGGGTCGCTGTGGTCCTCGACCGGGGCGTTGTTGGCGTCCGCGTCGTTCTCCGGCGAATCGGCTTCGGGTTGGCAGCAGGTGACCTTCTCGTCGCCGGTTGCGGTGACGGCGGGCACGACGTACGTGGCGTCGTACCACACGACGACCGGCCACTATGCGGCGACCGGGCAGGGTTTCGCGTCCGCGTTCGACAACTCGCCGCTGCATGCGCCCGCGAGCGCAGCCGTCGGCGGCAACGGCGTCTACGCGTACGGCGCGACGTCGTTCCCGAACCAGACGTTCAACGCGGCGAACTACTGGGTCGACGTGGTGTTCGACGCCTCGGGCGGGTCGGCGACCGTCCCCGATGCGCCGACGGGTGTGTCGGCTTCGGCAGGTGACACCTCGGCGACGGTGAGTTGGGTTGCGCCCGTCGACGGTGGGAGTCCGATCACCTCGTACGCGGTGACGCCGTTCGTCGGCGCGGTCGCGCAGACGCCGACGACGGTGACCGGGACACCGCCCGCGACTTCGACGGTCGTGACCGGTCTGACGAACGGCACGACGTACACGTTCACGGTGACGGCGGCGAATGCGGTCGGCGACGGGGGCTGCGTCGGCGGCATCGAATCCGGTGACCCCGAGCGCGAGCGGTCCGGCGTGTCCGTGCACCTTGTTCGGTTCGACCGTGCCCGGCGTTCCCGACAGCGGCGACATGGGTGCGAACGTCGAGCTCGGGGTCAAGTTCACCGCCGACGTCTCCGGCTTCGTGTCGGGGGTGCGCTTCTACAAGTCGGCGGCGAACACGGGCACCCATACCGGCACCTTGTGGTCGGCGGCCGGGGCACCGTTGGCGACCGCGACGTTCAGCGGCGAGTCGACCTCGGGTTGGCAGGAAGCGACGTTCTCGTCGCCGGTTGCGGTGACCGCGGGCACGACGTACGTGGCGTCGTACCACACGACGACCGGCCACTACGCCGCGACGGGGCAGGGTTTCGCGTCGGCGTTCGACAACGCGCCGCTGCACGCCCCCGGGAATGCCGCGGCCGGTGGGAACGGGGTGTTCGCGTACGGGGCCAGCTCGTTCCCGAACCAGACGTACAACAGCACGAACTACTGGGTCGACGTCACGTTCACGACGTCGGGATCGGCGCCGACCGCTCCGGGTGCGCCGACGGGTGTGTCGGCTTCGGCCGGTGACACCTCGGCGACGGTGAGTTGGGTTGCGCCGGTCGATGGTGGGAGTCCGATCACGTCGTACACGGTGACGCCGTTCGTCGGTTCGGTCGCGCAGACGCCGACGACGGTGACCGGGGCACCGCCCGCGACTTCGACGGTCGTGACCGGTTTGACGAACGGCACGACGTACACGTTTACGGTGACGGCGGCGAATGCGGTCGGCGCGGGGACTGCGTCGGCGGCATCGAATCCGGTGACCCCGAGCGCGAGTGGTCCGGGTTGTCCGTGCACGTTGTTCGGTTCGACCGTGCCCGGCGTTCCCGACAGCGGCGACACCGGCGCGAACCTCGAGCTCGGGGTCAAGTTCACCGCCGACGTCTCCGGCTTCGTCTCGGGGGTGCGCTTCTACAAGTCGGCGTCGAACACCGGAGTCCACTCCGGGAGCCTGTGGGCGGCGGACGGTTCGCTGCTGGCGACCGCGACGTTCGCCGGCGAGTCGGCATCCGGCTGGCAGCAGGTGACGTTCTCGTCGCCGGTTGCGGTGACCGCGGGAACCACGTACGTGGCGTCGTACCACACGACCACCGGGCACTACGCGGCGACGCCGCAAGGGTTCGCGGCGGCGTTCGACAACGCGCCCCTGCACGCGCCGGCGAGCGGCGCCTCGGGTGGCAACGGGGTGTTCGCGTACGGCGCGGGTTCGTTCCCGAACCAGTCGTACAACGACACGAACTACTGGGTGGACGTGACACTTTCGTGACGGCTGTGACGTGTGTCGCCCCGCGCGATTCCTTGTTCATTCACCCCTATACGCTCAACTAGCATCACGCTTCGTGGTGGGCAGTGATCAATTCTTCGCAAAAAGGGCAAGTATGGGCATCGCCGCCGATACCGCCGTCTCCGAACTGATCGCGTTCGCGCTCGACAGTCTCTCGTCGCTGCGGCACGCCTCGGGCGTGTACTGCTACGACCGGGTCTGGGGTGCGAGCGAGCTCCGGGGAGAATCGGTTCGGTACAGCTTCATGGCGCTCCTCGGGCTGCAGCGCGCGCAGGCGGCGGGTTACCCGGTCGACGTCGATCTCGACGCGCTCTTCGGGGTCTGCCTCGACCGTCGCGCCGACTTCACGCTCGGCGATATCGGCTTGGCGCTCTGGGCCGACTCCCGCGGCGGCGGGAACGAACATCGCGCACTGCTCGCGCAACTCCAGCGCTCGGCGGCGAGCGACTCGGATCTGGACGCGCTCGTCGGGATGGAGATCGCGTGGCTCGTCACCGGCCTGTCGCTGCAGGTCGGGATCGGCGCCGACGACGGCGGGATGTTGGCGCGCGTGTTGCGCTCGATGAAGCGTCGGGTCGCACCGTCCGGCCTCTTCTTGCACGACGGCGCGTCGAAGCCGCGCAGCCGTTTCCCCAACTTCGCGACCGAGATCTACGCGGTGCTCGCGCTCGCGACCGCTGCCCGGCTCGACCTCGACGGCGACGCGAGGGCACTGGCGGAGAACACGGCGAACCAGCTGCTGCGCCTCCAGATCGACGATGGCGGGTGGCCGTGGCTCTTCGACGCACGGCGGGGCACTGTCGTCGAGCGCTACGAGGTCTACACGGTCCATCAGGATGCAATGGCGCCGATGGCCTTTCTCGAGCTGAGCGACGTGACCGGCGACGCGCGTTACCGCGACGCCGCGATCGCCGGACTCGCCTGGTCTCGCGGACACAACGAGCTCGGGGTCGATCTCCTCGACGCCGAGCACCATTTCGCCCACCGCTCGATTCGCCGGAAGTCGCCGTGGAACCGCGCGGCACAGGCGGCGAACGTCGCGGGGTCGATCGTCGCCGGTCGGCCGATCCGCGTCTCGGGCTCGGCGCTCGAAGTCAACCGAACGTGCCGTCCCTACCATCTGGGTTGGATGCTCGAGGCCTGGGCGGGTCGGGAGCTCAAGGGATCCGATGCCGCCGATGGCTGACGCAGGTCACGCCGAGGCGGCGACTCGGAACACGGTCGAGTTGTTCGGCGTCGCGGTCGACGCGATCACGTTGGAGCAGACCGCGGACGCGGTGCGCTCGATGCTCGCGTCGAACCGTCCTCATCAACACGTCGTGCTCAACGCCGCGAAGGTCGTGGAGATGGAGCGTGACCCCGAGTTGCGGCGCGTCGTCCAGAGTTGCGATCTCGTCAACGCCGACGGGATGGCCGTGGTGTGGGCGAGCCGGATCCTGGGCGTCCCGCTCCCCGAGCGGGTCGCGGGAATCGACCTGTTCGAGCGGCTCGTGCGACTCGCGTACGAAGACGGCCGTTCGGTCTTCTTCCTCGGTGCCACCGACGAGGTGGTCGCGGGCGCGGCCCGGATCTTCGCCGATCGCTTCCCGGGACTGCGCGTGGCGGGCTACCGCAACGGATACTGGAAAGACGACGCCGAGGTCGTCGCCGAGGTCCGCGCGGCCGCGCCGGATCTGTTGTTCCTCGCGATCCCGAGCCCGCGCAAGGAGTTCTGGCTCAATGCGCACTTGAAAGAGCTGAACGTTCCCTTCGTGATGGGGGTCGGCGGCTCGTTCGACGTCGTCGCGGGGAAGGTCTCCCGGGCGCCGCGCTGGATGCAGCGCATCGGACTCGAATGGTCGTGGCGGTTGATCCAGGAACCCCGCAAGATGTGGCGCCGCTACCTCTTCACCAACACGACCTTCATCCGCATCACGGCGCGAGCCTGGCGGGAGTCCCGTCGGTGAACCTGGTTCTCACGGTGGCCGCGGTCGTGGTGGGTCTGCCCGGCGCCGCGGCCGCACTGCACTTGGGGTTGCTCGCGGTGGCGTCGGTCTTCTACCGCTCACCGCGACCGGCGGGCCCGGTCGCGCCGGTCCGTTTCGTCGTGCTCATCCCCGCGTACAACGAGGAAAAGGTCATCGGCGACACACTCCGCGCGGTGACGTCGGACATGCGCGAGCGCGATCAACTGGTCGTTGTCGCCGACCGGTGCACCGACGCGACGGCGGCGATCGCGCGCGCCGCAGGCGCGCAGGTATTGGAGCGCGGGGAGCACGAGGAACCGGGACGCGCCGCGGCGCGTCAGGCCGGGGTCGAGTACGCCGAGGGTCTCGACTGGGACGCGATGGTGATGATCGACGCCGACTCCGTCATCGAACCCGGATTCTTCGACGAGTGCGAGCGCGCGATGGCGGGCGGCGCCGAGGCGCTCCAGGCGAGGAGCGAAGCGGCGCTCGGCCAGGGATTGCTCGAGCAGGCTGCGCTCGCATCGTTCGCGCTGCAAGGTGTGCTCATGCCGCGGGGCCGCGGTCGCCTCGGTCTGCTCGTGCGCCTGCGCGGAACCGGGATGGTCATCAGCCGCCGGATCCTGTCGGAGTTCGAGTTCCGGGCGCGGGCGTCGGAGGACCTCTGGTATTCGCTCGATCTGTGTCTGGCCGGCATCCGGCCGGTGCACGTCGAAAAGGCGCGACTCCGGTCGCTGAACGTGGCGAGTTGGGAAGCCGGCGCCGAGCAGCGCGTCCGCTACGAGACCGGACGGATGTCGGCGGCGCAGGAGTTCGCCGGGCCGCTCCTGCGCAAGCACGACGCCGCCTCGCTCGAGGCCGCGTGGTTCCTGCTCACGCCTCCGTACGCGGTGGCGGTGTTCTCGGTCGTCGTCGCCGGTCTGTTGAGCCTGGCCGCCGGCGCGTCCGTGCTCGCGTGGACGGCGCTCGCGTTCTTCGTCGTGCTCGCCGCGGTGCTCGTGATCGCCCTCATCGAGGCGGGCGCGGGCGTGCGGACGTGGCTCGGGCTCGTCATCGCGCCGTTCTACGTGCCCTGGAAGGCGTTCATCCAGGTGCGCGCGTTCTTGAAGCTGCGCCGCAAGAGCGAGGTGTTCGGCGCGACTCCGCGCTGATTACGGGAAGGCGTGGGTGCCGGTCGCGCCGTCTTCCCACTTCCACCGCAGCACGCTCGGTGTGTCGATGTGCAGGGCGACCGTTCCCGCCGGGGGCGCGGTGTCGGTGCACGCCATGAACTGGATCGCCTGCGCGTCGTTCGGGGCAATGGCGACGTTGAGCACGGCGGGGGCCGGAGCTTTGGCCGGGAACTCCTTGTAGCCGGTGTCGCCCTTCTTGCCGCGGGAGTAGAAGGCGTGACCGGGCGCGAACGTGATCTCCACGACCTTGGCCGTCGAGTTGTTGACGAATCGCTCCGACCAGTGCGCGCACGTGCCGTTCGACGGCGATTGGCCGTACTTGGCGTCCGTGTCGGCGTGCACCGCGCCGCTCGCCTTGGTCGGGGCGCCGCCGGTGCCGGTTCCGGGACCCGTCGATCCGGTGCCGGGCCGCGTCGACTGCTTCGTCGGCTGGGTGCGGGAGCTCTTCCCGGTGGGAGCGGAGGAGCCGGAGCCGGCGCCCTTGGTCGCGCTCGAGGCGCCGTCGGAACCGCCGTTGGCGGCGACCACCACGCCGATGACCACCGCGGCGACGACGACCACGACCCCGCCGATGAGCAGCATTCGTTTCCGGGAACTCATCGTCGGGACCCGCTCAGTTCCGGTGCGAAGGCTGGGTCGTTCTCATCGCTCATCTCGTTCGTCACCTCGACGGCACTCTTGAGGGTCGCGGCCGGGAGCAGGTCGGGGGACGGAGCCGGAACAAGAGGATTCGAGCCTAGTTGCGCGTGCCCGTTCGACCGGGTCGCGGAAGGTGTCGTTGGCCGGATCCATACCTGCTCACGACAACGATCCGGGGCGGTCGGCGCGGTTCGGACGATTTGGTGAGCTTCACGGAGAGTGACAGAATGTTCGGGCTCAGTCGGGTGGAGTCGTCTGTGCCGAGAAGCGGGTTCGGCACGCGGATTTTCGACCGCGTACGTCGAACTCCGCGGCGAGGCGCCGGGAGGTGGGTGGGATCGTGACGCAGCGCGTTCGTCGAGGAATCCAGCGCGTGTGGCACCGAGGTCTCGCGAACGCGGTCGTGATCGCGGTTGTCGGCGGCGCGCTCGTGCTGCCCGCGGCGACGCAACCGGCCGCGGCCGCGAACCCGTGTGGGCCGCCGGTGGTCAACCCGGTCGCATGTGAGAACTCGAAGCCGGGTTCGAACGGTTGGGCCGTCACCGGTGCCGGCGATGCGACGATCCAGGGCTTCGCGACGACGATGAGCCTGAACCCGGGCGGCACCGAGCATTTCAAGATCAAGACCCCCGCGTCCGCGTATCACCTCGACATCTACCGGATGGGTTACTACGGCGGCGCGGGCGCGCGACTCGTCGCGAGCGCCGTCCAGCCGACCGCGGCGCTCCCGCAGAACCAGCCCGCCTGTCTGAGCGATGCGTCGACCGGCCTGGTCGACTGCGGGAACTGGGGCGAGTCCGCGTCGTGGACCGTACCGATCGACGCGGTGTCGGGCGTCTACTTCGCGTTGTTGACGCGCACCGACACCGGCGGCAAGAGCCAGATCTTCTTCATCGTCAAGAACGACGCGAGCCACTCGGCGATTCAGTACATGACGGCTGACGCGACGTGGCAGGCGTACAACAGCTACGGCGGGAACAGTTTCTACGTCGGCAGCGTCGCCGCGGGCCGCGCGTACAAGGTGTCGTACAACCGCCCCTTCAACACCGCGGTCGGCGACGGCTCGCCCGGTGTGACCCCCTGGGCATCGTGGATCATGTGGTCGGAGTACAACATGATCCGGTTCATGGAGCGCAACGGCTACGACGTCAGCTACACGACTGCTGCCGACGTCGACGCCGACACCGGCGGCACGCTCATCCGCAATCACAAGGTCTTCATGACCGCCGGTCACGACGAGTACTGGTCGGGGGCTCAGCGCGCGAACGTCGAAGCCGCGCGCGACGCCGGCGTCAACATCGCGTTCTTCTCCGGGAACCTCATGTTCTGGAAGACACGGTGGGAGGCGAGCATCGACGGAACGAACTCGTCGCGCCGCACGCTGGTTTCGTACAAGGAGTCACTGAACAACGCGATCATCGATCCGCAGGACCCCACCTGGACGGGGAACTGGCACGACCCGCGCTTCAGCCCGCCCGCGGAACGTGTTGCTCCCGAGAACGCGTTGACCGGGCAGTTCGACCGCGACACGGTCGGCACGTACGACATGAAGGTGCCGTCGCAGTTCTCCGCGATGAGGTTCTGGCGCAACACCAGCGTCGCCTCGCTGGCCCCGGGACAGGTCGCGACGTACACGAACATCGTCGGGAACGAGTTCGATCTCGACATCGACAACGGCTACCAGCCCGCGGGGCTCATTGATCTGTCGTCGACGACGATCTCGGCGCAGAACGTGCTGCAGGACTACTCGAACACGTTCGCGCCCGCCACCATCACGCACGAGATGACGCTGTACCGCGCCGCGAGTGGTGCGCTCGTCTTCGACGCGGGGACGGTGCAGTGGTCCTGGGGTCTCGACCCCGGAGACGCCGGGTCGACGACGTACGCCGACCTGCAGCAGGCGACGGTGAACCTGTTCGCCGACATGGGAGTCCAGCCGGCGACACTGCAGGCCGGTCTGGTCGCAGCCACGCAGACTGCCGACACGACCGCACCGACGTCGGTGATCAACACGCCCGCCTCCGGCGCCACCCTCGCCGGCGGGTCCGCGGTCACGATCAGCGGGACCGCATCCGACGCCGGCGGCGGCGTCGTCGCCGGGGTCGAGGTGTCCACCGACGGTGGCACGACGTGGCACCCGGCGAACGGCACCACCAACTGGACCTACACGTGGGTCGTCAACACCGGTCGTGCCACCACCATCCGCACGCGCGCCACCGACGACAGCGGCAACATGGAGACCCCGGGCTCGGGCCGCGCGGTGAACGGCCAATGTCCCTGCTCGCTCTACGGCGTCACGACGCCGTTGATCGCCGACAGCGGCGACAACGCCCCGGTGGAGCTGGGCGTGAAGTTCACCGCCGACACGTCCGGGTTCGTGACGGGCGTTCGGTTCTACAAGTCGGCCGCGAACACCGGACCGCACACCGGCAGTTTGTGGACCTCGGGCGGTGCGCTGCTCGCGACTGCGAACTTCAGTGGTGAGTCGGCGTCGGGTTGGCAGTCGGTGACGTTCTCGTCGCCGGTCGCGGTGACGGCCGGGACGACGTACGTGGCGTCGTACCACACCACGACGGGTCACTACGCGTCCACGAGCTACTACTTCTACGGCGTCACGGTGGGCGACGGGCCCCGCTCGGTCGACAGTCCGCCGTTGCATGCACCGTTGAGTCAGACCTCCGGCGGCAACGGTGTGTACACGTACTTCGGAACGTTCCCCGACCAGACGGCCAAGGCCACGAACTACTGGGTGGACGTGACGTACACGGGTTCGGTGTCGGCAACGGCGCCGGATGCGCCGACGGGTGTGTCGGCGACGGCGGGCAATGCTTCGGCGACGGTGGGTTGGACGGCGCCGGCGAACAACGGGAGCGCGATCACGTCGTACACGGTGACGCCGTTCATCGGTGCGGTGGCGCAGCCTTCGACGACGGTTTCGGGCGGTCCGCCCTCGACGTCGACGACGATTTCCGGTTTGACGAACGGCACCGCGTACACGTTCAAGGTGACGGCGACGAACGGTGTGGGGACGGGTCCGGCGTCGGCGGCGTCGAATGCGGTGACGCCGAGCGCGGCGGTGCCGCAGACGTACACGCTGTTCGGATCGACGATTCCGGGCGTACCCGACAGCGGTGATGCGGGGGCGAACGTCGAGCTCGGTGTGAAGTTCACGTCGGACGTCTCGGGCTTCGTGACGGGTGTGCGGTTCTACAAGTCGGCGGCGAACACGGGTGTGCACTCGGGGAGCTTGTGGAGCTCGGCCGGCGCGCTGCTCGCGACCGCGACGTTCAGTGGTGAGTCGGGATCCGGCTGGCAGCAGGTGACGTTCCCGTCGCCGGTCGCGGTGACGGCGGGCACGACGTATGTCGCGTCGTACCACACCACGACGGGTCACTACGCGGCGACGGCGCAGGGCTTCGCGACCGCGTTCGACAACGTGCCGTTGCACGCGCCGTCGAGCACCACGTCGGGCGGGAACGGCGTGTTCCTCTACGGCACGAGCGCGTTCCCGAACCAGACGTACAACGCGGCCAACTACTCGGTCGACGTCACCTTCACGAGTTCGGTGACGGCGACGGCGCCCGCGGCGCCGACGGGCGTGTCCGCGACGGCGGGGGACGCGTCCGCGATCGTCGGTTGGACGGCGCCGGCGAACAACGGGAGTGCGATCACGTCGTACACGGTGACGCCGTTCATCGGTGCGGTGGCGCAGACGGCGACGACGATCAGCGGCGCGCCGCCCGCAACCACCACGACGATCACCGGTTTGACCAACGGCACCGCGTACACGTTCAAGGTGACGGCGACGAACGGTGTGGGAACGGGACCGGCCTCGGCCGCGTCGGCTGCCGTGACGCCGAACGGTCCGACGGCGCCGGCTGCACCTTCGGGTGTGTCGGCGACCGCGGGCAATGCTTCGGCGACGGTCGGTTGGACGGCGCCGGCGAACAACGGGAGTGCGATCACGTCGTACACGGTGACGCCGTTCATCGGTGCGGTGGCGCAGGCGGCGACGACGATCACGGGCGCGCCGCCCGCAACCACCACGACCGTCACCGGGCTGACGAACGGCACCGCGTACACGTTCACGGTCAAGGCGACGAACGGTGTCGGGACGGGTCCGGCCTCGGCCGCGTCGAACGCCGTGACACCGACCGCGCCGACGGCGCCCGCCGCACCTACGGGTGTGTCGGCGACCGCGGGGAACGCGTCGGCCACCGTCAGTTGGACGGCGCCGGCGAACAACGGGAGTGCGATCACGTCGTACACGGTGACGCCGTTCATCGGTGCGGTGGCGCAGGCGACGACGACGATCACCGGTGCGCCGCCCGCAACCTCCACGACGGTCACCGGTTTGACCAACGGCACCGCGTACACGTTCAAGGTGACGGCGACGAACGGTGTCGGCACGGGTCCGGCCTCGGCCGCGTCGAACGCGGTGACACCGACCGCGGCGCCGCCGACCTACACGTTGTTCGGCTCGACCGTTCCCGCAGTGCCCGACAGCGGTGACGCGGGGGCGAACGTCGAGTTGGGTGTGAAGTTCACCTCGGATGTTTCCGGGTTCGTGACGGGCGTGCGGTTCTACAAGTCGACCGCGAACACCGGCACGCACTCGGGGACCTTGTGGAGCTCGGCCGGGGCGTTGCTGGCGACCGCGAACTTCAGTGGTGAAACGGCCTCCGGTTGGCAGCAGGTGACGTTCTCCGCTCCGGTCGCGGTGACGGCGGGCACGACGTACGTCGCGTCGTACCACACCACGACGGGTCACTACGCGGCGACGGCGCAGGGCTTCGCGACCGCGTTCGACAACGCACCGTTGCACGCGCCGTCGAGTGCGAGCGCGGGCGGCAACGGCGTCTATGTCTACGGCGCGAGCGCGTTCCCGAACCAGACGTACAACGCGGCCAACTACTCGGTCGACGTCACGTTTACGAGTTCGGTCACGGCGACCGCACCGGCCGCGCCGACGGGTGTGTCGGCGACGGCGGGCAATGCTTCGGCGACGGTCGGTTGGACGGCGCCGGCGAACAACGGGAGTGCGATCACGTCGTACACGGTGACGCCGTTCATCGGTGCCGTGGCGCAGGCCTCGACGACGGTTTCGGGCGCGCCGCCCGCGACGTCGACGACAGTCGGCGGGCTGACGAACGGGACGGCGTACACGTTCAAGGTGACGGCGACCAACGGTGTCGGGACCGGGCCGGCGTCGGCGGCGTCGAATGCGGTGACGCCGAGTGCGGCGGTGCCGCAGACGTACACGTTGTTCGGTGCGACCGTTCCCGCGGTGCCCGACAGTGGTGACGCCGGCGCGAACGTCGAGTTGGGTGTGAAGTTCACCGCTGACATTTCCGGGTTCGTGACGGGCGTGCGGTTCTACAAGTCCACGGCGAACACCGGTGTGCACTCGGGCAGCTTGTGGAGCTCGGCCGGGGCGTTGCTGGCGACGGCGAACTTCAGTGGTGAGTCCGCGTCGGGTTGGCAGTCGGTGACCTTCTCGTCGCCGGTCGCGGTGACGGCGGGCACGACGTACGTCGCGTCGTACCACACCACGACGGGTCACTACGCGGCGACGGCGCAGGGCTTCGCGGCGGCGTTCGACGCCGCACCGTTGCACGCGCCGTCGAGTGCGAGCGCGGGCGGGAACGGCGTCTTCATGTACGGCGCGAGTTCCTTCCCGAACCAGACCTACAACGCGGCCAACTACTGGGTTGACGTCACCTTCACGGGCTAGCTTCACTTTGACCACTCATAGTGGGCGGCATTCGCTACGAATCCCGTAATTCGGGCGAGTTGCCTACTTCAAATATCACTCTACGTCGTATAGGATTCTCGGGATGGGCTCAGAGGAACTCGTCTCCGGACTGCTGCGACGGCTCGATCAACGCACCGCGAAGGTCGTGATCATCGGCCAGGGCTACGTCGGTCTTCCGCTCGCGATGCGGGCGACCGAGGTCGGCTACCAGGTCGTGGGGTACGAGACCTCGGCCGAGCGGGTCCGGTCGCTGAGCGCGGGCCGCTCGTACGTCGAGGACATCACGAACGAGCGCTTGGCCGCGGCACTCGAGGCGGGCTACCACCCGACCCGCGACCCCCTGGATCTGCGGGGATTCGACGTCGTCGTCATCACGGTGCCGACTCCGCTGCGAGACGGTGCACCGGATCTGACCTTCATCGAGAGCGCGGGCCGGGACGTGGGCCGCTGCCTCGAGGCGGGCGCGCTCATCTCGCTGGAGTCGACGACCTACCCGGGGACGACCGACGAGCTGCTGCGGCCGATCCTCGAAGAGTCCGGGCTGCGCGCGGGCACCGACTTCTTCCTCGGGTACTCGCCCGAGCGCATCGATCCGGGTAACCCGCACTGGTCGATCGTCAGTACCCCCAAGATCGTCTCGGGCCTCGAGGAAAACTCCCGGCGCCTCATGGAGGCGTTCTACGGCAGCATCATCGACAAGGTGGTGCCGGTCGAGAAGATGGCCGAGGCCGAGCTCGCGAAGCTGCTCGAGAACACCTTCCGGCACGTCAACATCGCGCTCGTGAACGAGCTCGCGGTGTTCGCGCACGAACTGGATGTCGACATCTGGAACGCGATCGACGCCGCGTCGTCGAAGCCGTTCGGGTTCATGCGCTTCACTCCCGGCCCGGGAGTCGGTGGTCACTGTCTCCCCATCGACCCGTCGTACCTCGCGTGGCGGGTCGAGCGGCGACTCGGCCATCGCTTCCGTTTCGTGGAGCTCGCCAACGACGTCAACCGCAGCATGCCCGACTATGTCGTGCGCCGTGCGCAGGCACTCCTGAACAACGACTCGCGCGCGTTGCGAGGCGCCCGGATCCTGATCCTCGGACTCGCGTACAAGGCGGGAACGTCGGATTGGCGGGAATCGCCTTCGATGACCATCGCCGAGCGCCTCATCGGTCTCGGCGCCGACGTGCGCGCGCATGACGCGCACGTCCCGCAGGATTCGGGACCCACGATGCCGCGCGTCGACTGCTCGGTCGAAGAGATCGAAGCCGCCGACCTCGTACTCCTGCTCGTGAAGCATCCGGACCTGCCGTTGGACCTCATCGCCCAAAAGGCGCGTCTCGTCCTCGACACGCAATACGCGCTGCGCGAGCACAACTTCCGCGGCGGAACCCTCTGAGACTGCAGCGCGCGCTGGTCCTCCTGCGCTCCATGTAGGTTCAGGGGTTGTGCATTTTCATCGGTCACGACGGACGATCGGGTTCGGCGCCGCGTTCGTAGCCGTGGTCGCGAGCATCGGTCTCGCGGCCTGCGGGAGCTCGCATTCGAGCGGAACTTCGGCCTCGACCGTGCCCGGATCCGCGACCGCGACCAACGTCCTGCCTTCCGCCGGTCTCGCGGGCCTCGTGCCGGGTTCGTTCGTCGCGGTCGTCAACGACACGCCGATCCTCGTGGGGACGGACGGCTCCGCGGCGAGGCTCGTCCCGAACCTCCGTACCGGTGGTCTCGTCGACGCTTCGTCGGGCGACGCCGTGATGGTGAGCTTCCTGCCCCGGGGTCTCGTGTTCTCCGGGCCGTCGGACAACCACTTTCCCGGCGCGGTTCCCGCCGGCGTGGCGCCGATCCCCGACGCCCTCGGCCGGTTCTGGAGCAACTTCGGCCAACTCGACGCGCGGGGTCAGCTGCGCCTCGTCGAACTTCCCCCCGGCATGCAAGCCGTGGCGAAGCTGCGCGACGGTTACCTCCTCAGTGACACCAAGCGGACGGCTCTGTTCCGGTGGCTCGACGGAAAGCCGCCCGAACGGGTCGCGACCGGAACCGCGCGTGTGGTCGCCGTCTCCGGCGACCTCGTCGCCTTCGGTGGCGACACCGGTGCCGTCGTACACGTTCTGAATCTCGCGACCGGCCGGACGATCGACGTCCACGCGGGCGGGTTCGCGCTGACGGCTCGGTTCTCCCCGGATCAGGCCCGGCTCGCCCTGTTCGTGCTCGCCGAGGGGGGAGAGGAGTCGGTCGTGTTGGCCGACCCCGGCTCGGGTCGGGTGATCGCGCACATCGACACCTCGGCGACGAGCTCCGCACTCCACCAGTTCCGGGGCCTGGCGGCCGGGTTCCAACCGGTCCCGTTCAGCTGGGACGCGAAGTCGGCTCAGCTCGTCGTCGTGGCGCCCGGTCGGGGTGCTCCGGTCGTCGACTTCGTCAACGCCACGGACGGCACGGTGACCCGATCGGTGCCGGCGCCGGTGGGACTCGCGCAGATCGAGGTCCTGACCAAGCCGAAAGGCTGATCGTCGGCGGGGAGCCGGGACCGGCTCAGTACGCGCCGCGGCGGAAGAGCACCACGGGGACCGTCTTCGCCACGATCGCGAGGTCGGTCAGCAACGACCAGTTGTCGACGTAGTACAGGTCGTGGCGGACGTAGTCATCGAACGACGTGGTGCTCCGGCCGTTGACCTGCCACATGCCGGTGATGCCCGGCTTGACCCGCAGGCGGCCGCGCAGGTCGTCGTCCCACTCCTTTGCCTCGCTCGGCAGCGCCGGGCGAGGACCGACGACGCTCATCTCGCCGACGAGCACGTTCCACAGCTGGGGAAGCTCGTCGATCGAGGCCTTGCGGAGGTAACGACCGACCCGCGTGACGCGGGGGTCGTCGCGCATCTTGAACAACGGCCCGTCGGCTTCGCTCTGGTCGCGCAGGACCTCGAGCCGCTGCTCGGCGTCGGTGACCATCGTGCGGAACTTGCGGACGCGGAAGGGCTTGCCGTCCTTGCCGACCCGCACCTGCGAGAAGAACACCGGACCCGGCGAATCGAGCTTGATGAGGATCGCGGCGATCAGGATGATCGGCGCGCCGAAGAACAGCAATCCCGCGGCCGTGATGATGTCGAAGATGCGCTTCGCGACGGCCCGCCAGCCCAGGCGGCGCACCGGCTCGATGTACATGACCGCGCGCCGGCCGAGGGGCCGCGCCAAGAGGCGATCGGCCGAGATGTCGACGAGACCCGACGTGAGCTCGACGTGGCAGCCGATCTCGATCAGTTCACGCGCCAAGCGGTTCGCGGACGGGGTGTCGATGGCGCTGGTGGCGATGATCACGCCGCTCGCGCCGAGCGATTGCACGATCTCGGTGGCGTCGCCGCAGCTCCCGAGCACCGGTACCGGCGAGATCCCCGAGGTCGCGCCGCCGCAGTCGAGCAGGCCGAGGACCTGGTAGCCGAGGTCGTCGTTCGAGCCCAGCATCTGCACGATGCCGAGCGCTTCGGCGTTGGTGCCCACGATCACGACGCGGCGTTGGAGTTGGCCGCGGGCGCGTGCGTGACGGAAGGCGCGGCGCACGATGCCGCGCTCGATGACGACGACCGGTATCGCAACCGCGAACGTCAGCACGAGCCACAGGCGCGACGCCTCGGTGCCGAGGAACAAACTGAGGATCGCGGTACCCGCGACCGCGGCGGCGATCGCGTGGATCAGTCGGCGAATCTCCGCGGTGAGGCTGGTGACCGCCGCGGCGGTGTACAGCTTGTAACGCGCGAAGACGCACAACCACAACGGCAATGCAACCGCGCCGGTGAGGACGACCGGACGCAGCGCTTCCGGTTCACCAACGCTGATCTGCCGCAGCCAGGCGGCGATGACCATGGCCAGGGCGATCGCGGCGGCGTCGGTTGCGATGACCGCCAGCTTCGCCCCGCGTGAACCGCGCGACGCTGGGCGTTGCCGGGTCGTTTGAACGATGTGCGGCCCTGCCGGTGCGGCGTGGACCGTGATCTCGTCGCGCAAGGCCGCGTCTGGAGATGTTCTCCACAGAGAAGCATCCATGCGCTTCCGCCCTTCCGACGACCACCGACAGGGACAAGTCCTGAAGACTTCTGCCTAGATGGTCGCTCCGCCCAACCTAGAGAAGTACGCCTCTGAAGGTAGCCTGTGAAGGCCCGTCAGGCAAGGCGGCGTGGCGCATTTCACACCAAGTCTTCACCTGTCGGTTGCGCGCCGCGCCTGCGCTCCCTGGCGGATTTCCGGGGATTTCGGGGCCCGTGACCGCCCGGCCCGGCGCCCGTCCCGACGTGGGCGCGACAGAGCATACTGAGTGTCGGCTGTACATCCTCTGAATCGGACGAAATCGGGCGAAAACGGATTGACGCTCAACGTGGTTTCTGACCGGTCGCGCGGGCTCGTCCTCGAACGCCGACATGCGCCGAAACGTGGCGTCGTCCACAGGCCCGACGGCTACGCTGACCGCCGAGCGTCCGACAGTGCCACTGCGCACCCGTGGGGTCGCCACGTGCACGGGCGGCGTAGCCGAGTGGTTCAGGCAGAGGTCTGCAAAACCTTGTACGCGGGTTCGATTCCCGCCGCCGCCTCCAGAGAAGGTCCGGGTCAGCGGCCCGCCAGGCCGACCATGGGCCGGTTGAGGCGCGCACCGCCCATCGACCCCGAGAACCGGGCGTTACCGAAGTTGAAGATGCCGCCGTCCCGGGCGACCAGCCAGTAGCCCCGGCCGTTCGCGGTCGGGGCGATGCCGACGATGGGCTGGTTCAGCCGGATCGCGCCGGTCGAGCCGAAGAACGGCGCGTGGAACCCGAAGATGCCGCCGTCGCCGGCCACCAACCAGTAGCCCCCCGTCGCCCCATCGGGGGCGATGCCCACGATCGGTTGCGTCAGAGATGTCCGCGCCATCGACCCGTAGTCGTGGGCGTCGCCGAAGGCGTAGACGGCGCCGTCGCGCCCCGCCAGCCAGTAGCCCGCGCCCGACGGCGTCCGCGCGATCCCGACGATCGGCGCCCGGGGGTGCGGCGCGGACCCGAAGTTGTGGGCGGCGCCGAATGCGATCACCGAACCGCCGGCCGTCACGAGCCAATAGCCGTTTCCGTCGGTGGTCGCAGCCATGCCGACGACCGGTGAGCTCAGGTGCCGGGCGCCGGCCGAGCCGCGGAACGGGGCGCGGAACCCGAAGACGCCGCCGTCGCGCGCGACGAACCAGTAGCCGCCGGTGGTGGCGTCCGGCGCCATCGCGACGATGGGCTGGTTGAGGTGGATGGCGCCGGTCGAGCCGTGGAACGGGGCGCCCCCGAAGTCGAAGATCCCGCCGTCGGACGCGACCGTCCGGTACTCGCGGACATCGACGGGCTTCGTTCCGGCGCCGGATTTCTTCGACGGCACGGTGGTCGTGGTCGTGGTGGTCGTCGCGGCGGGCACGGTGGTGGTCGTGCTCGTCGACGTGCTGGTGGTCGTGGTCGTGGTCGTCGAGGTCGAGGTCGTCGTGGTCGTGGTGGTCGCGGTTCCCGGGTACGTGAAGCTGACCGAACCGGTGCCGGTCCCGATCGCGTTGGTGCCGCGTACGGCGACGACGCCCGATCCCGCGGGCACCGACGCCGTCACCGACGTCGCCGAGCGCGCCGTGACCGTCGCGGGGATGTTCCCGAACGTGATCGACGCGTCGGCCAACGCGAATCCGGTGATCGTGATACTCGTGCCCGGGTCGGCGCTGGTCGAGCTCAGTGCGGTGATCTGGGGGCACGACCAGCCCGCCGCGATCGGGACGCCGACCCCGGTCGCGAGATCGGGGCCCGTCTTCGCCGTGAACTTGTTCGCGTGCGTGCGCGTGAGGTCGTTGTCGCCGGTCGTGACGTCGCCGAGTGCGGTGCCGTAGCCGTTGCCCGCGGCCAGCGTGACGAGCTTGGGCGCGAGATCACCGACCCGTGCGGTGCAGGCGGTGTTGACGTCCGCGACGATCGCCGCGATCTTCGGGGCGGCGATGCTCGTGCCGCCCACACCCACCCACGCGCCCCCCGAGCGGAAGACCTCACCGACACCGGCGTTCGCGGCGACGTCGGGGACCTGGCGGCACGTCGGCAGCGGTGCCGGGCACGACGAGCCCGCGATCAACGGCTGCCACGACGGCCGCGCGAAATCGCCGGACAGGCCCCCGCCGCCCGCGCCGCCGTTGCCGCCACAGGCGGCGAAGCTGGCCGTGCCTTCGCAGTCGTTCCAGACGGGCTCGTTCCCGACCGCATTCAGGGAGGTGCCGCCGACGCCGGTCACCGCGGGATCGTCGGCCGGCGAATCGACCGCGAGGCTCGCGGATCCGCTGCCGCCCGCGAAGCAGTCCTCGGAACCGGCGTCGCCCGATGCCGCCACGACCGTTTGCCCCTGGGCCGCGGCCTGGGCGAGGAGTGTGCCGAGCGCTCCTTGGAATGCGGAGCTGATGCCCGCTTCGCACATTCCCCAGCTCGTCGAGACCACGACCGCGGAGTCGTCGTTGACGATCCGCTGGTACACGTCGAATTCGCCGATGTCGGTATTCGGGCCTTCGTACGACACGATCGTGGCGCCGGGCGACTGCGTGGCGGCCTCTTCGATGTCGATGTTCGCTTCGAGCGTTCCGTTGCTGCCGTTCGAGTCGGGCGTTCCGCCGCCGTCGACGAGCACCGTGTTCACGGGGTTCTGCAAACCGAAGCACGTCTTGTAGCTGTTCGTGTTGGCGGCGGAATGGGGCGCGAGCTCGACGAGCGCGATCGACTTGGCGCTGCCCGACTGGCCCTGCGCGAGCAGGTCGCCGACGCCGTACAGCGCTCCGACCTGATCCGGTGTGTAGAAGTTGCTCGCGGTCGCCTTGGTGACGGCGGCGGCACAGGGTGTGAGCCCGTCGGCGTTCGGCTGCGCCGTGGCCGCGTGCGGCGACGATCCGGGGGCGTTGTCGAGGTGCGGCCGGGCAGCGGGGGAGTCGGTCAGACCGACGAACGCGGCGATGTCGCCCGTGATGGCGCCGGGGACGAGCGGAGCCTGGTTCGCGAAGAACGCCTGGCGCCGGTCGGCCGTGCGGTACCGCTCGAGCGAGATCCCGAAGGCCCGGGACGCTTCGCCCGAGCTCGTCCGGACGTCGATCCGCGGGCCGTTGAGGCTGATGCCGCGCAGGCCTGCGCGTTGCAACCACGCCGTCACCGCGTCGACCTGCTGTGCGCCCGGCCCGAATTCGCGGCGGAACTGCCCGGGCGCGAGGTAGTGCTGGTACATCGGTGAGGAGGGATCGCGTTGTCCGGCGAGCAGCGCCTGCAGCTCGGCCGGATGACTCGGGGCGAGGACGACGGAGAAGGCGACGGGTTGGTCGGCGGGCAGCGGACCGAGCGCGGTGGCGCCCGCGGGTATGTGCGGCGCGAAGCGCGCCGACCGGACCGCGGGCGGGGACGCCGGGGCCGGCGCCGCGCTCGCGGGGAGGCTCATGGCCACCGTCATCAGCGCGCCCAGGACGATCGCCCTCGACTTCGATCGGGTCATCCGTCACCCTCTGCCTCGACGGCGTTCCCAGAGATTGTCGGCGATCGGGACCGCAATTTGAAAGGCACCCGCCCGAAACCCGCCTCCGCGCTGCGTTCCGGGGGGCCTACACCGGGGTCGCGGTGACCATGCTCGCCTGGCGCAACGCCCGGTAGACCACGGCCGCGTCACCGAGCCGGTGCCGCAGCTGCCGCTCGAGGCCGCCGATCGGATACAGGTTCTGCGGCGCACGCGGGTCCTTGTGCGGCTCCGAGGCGAAACGGGGCAGGGTCGCCGCGACCCGGTCGGCGAGCAGGATCGCGGCGTCGGCCCGCAGTGCGGCGCTGGCCTCACAGCGCACGATGCCCGCCCAGGGTCCGCCTTTGGGCCCGGGCAGGCGGAGGTACCAGGAGAATTTGGGGAAGCGGGTGTTGAGCGCGAAGACGGGAGTGCGTTCGCCCGCGAGGAGGTCGCCGACGACGCGGTCGAGCGCGGTGGGCAGGTACTTGACGTCGTGCGACTTCACGACACCCACCGCGTCGCGCAGTTCCTTGGTCGATTCGCGCAGGGGCCCGTCGAGCACGATGAGTTCCGAGCCGCACCGGCGCGTGCGTTCCGCGATGCGCGCTTCCACCTCGGTCATGCACGTGTTGATCTTCGTGTTGAGGGTTTCGGGCCGCGCGTTCGTCGTCGGGTTCGCGACGAAGCGACCGCACGAGGACGAGATGTCGTCGAGGGCGGCCGACGGTGCGAAGACGCCGCGCGCGACCTCGATGGCCTCGATGCGGGCGGTGCCGTCGCAGCGCACGACGCCCGCCGCCCACGACGCGAAGACCCCGGGCACCGGTTCGATCCCACCCTCGATCCACGCCCGCGCCTCGATCCGGCGCACGCCGTCGACGAAGAGCGCGGTGTCGGCGGCGGGCGCACGCCCCGGTGCGAGCGGCCGCCACTCCTCGTCGGGACACTCGACGTCGGTGACCGGGACGGACGTGCTCTCGGCCAGGTCGGACTGCACCGACGCGCCGTAGCCCGGGTCCCAGGGATCGACCGTGAACCGCATCTCAGGCGTCCTCCCTCGTCACGGTGGACGTGCGGCCGATCTTGCGGACCCGGAAACGCACGGGCATGCGTTCGGCGAGCGCGGGCACGTGCGTGACGATCCCGACGACGCGCTCACCGCTTCCGAGCGACTCGATCGTGCTCGCGACGATGTCGAGCGTTTCCGGGTCGAGCGTGCCGAACCCTTCGTCGAGGAAGATGGATTCGAGCGTGGCCGCGCCGTCGGCCGCGAGCTCGGCGATCCGGTCGGCGAGCGCCAGCGCGAGCGCGAGCGAAGCCTGGAATGTCTCGCCGCCGGAGAGACTCCGAACCGAACGCGTCTCGTCGGCGTTGATGCGGTCGACGACGAGGAGCTCGCTGTCGGCGTTCGTGGTGAGCGCGTACTGGCCGCCGGAAAGTCGATCGAGGAGCGTCGACGCGCCCGCCACCAGCCCGCGCAGGGCTTCGTCGACGAGCCACTGACCGAAATGGGCCTTGTCGAGGAGGCGGCCGAGCTCGGTCGCGAGGAGTTCCTCCTCGCGCGCGCTCGCGATGTCGGCGTCGAGCTCGGTGGCGCGATTCAGTTGGGACTCGATCGTTCGTAGCGACTCTCCGGCATCGTGCTGCGCACCCGCGACCGCGAGGGTCAATGCGGCGACGGACTCGTCCGCGGGCGCGCCGGCGCCGAGGACGGTGGCGCGGCGCAGCAGATCTCCGTACGCGGCGTCGCGCTCGGCCGCGAACGCCCGCGCGAGATCGTCGAGCTCGCCCGCGCGCTTCTCGTGCTCGGGTCTTACGTCGCTCGCCCAGGCCTCGAGCGCGCCCCACTGCTTGGCGAGGGCGCCTCGAGTCGGGCGCGGCGGGTCGAGTGCCGCGGCGACGAGTGCATCGCGCTGCTCCTGCAACGCGGCCTCGGCGCGGGCGAGCGCGGCGTCGAAGGTCGCGAGCTGTTTCTGCGCCACCTGCGCCGCGCGCCGAGCCGTAATGGCCCCGGTGCGCGCTGGCCGCAGCGCGGGCGTGCGCCGCGTCGACGCCCTCGATCAGCGCCGCGAGCGCGTTCGGGTCGGGATGGGCGGCGACGCGGGTATCGAATGTGGTCAGGCGTTCGCGGAGCTCGTCGAGGAGGGTGCCGCTCTGGGCGAGCGCGGTGAGCTCGGCCTGTGCGCTCTGCTGCGCGGCGTCGTGCGCCTTCACGGCCGCGGCCGCGGTCTTGCGCACCCGGTCGAGCTCGGTGGCGCGGAGCTTGGGCGGCAACTTCGCGACCTCCTGGTCGCAGACCGGGCAGGGCTCGCCGACGTGCAACGACGCGCGCAGCGATGCGTGCGCGTCGCGGTGCTGGGCGTCCTCGAGCGCGCCCTGCGCCCGTTCGACGGCCGCGCGCGCCGCGACCAGAGCATCCTTGGCTTTCGCCGCGGTCACCGCCCGCTCGGCGTGCACCACCTCGCCTTTGTCGATGCGCGCCGAAACGGTCGAGCGTTCGGCGTGCGCGACCGCCGCGGCGCGCAGATCGTCGAGGGGTGGTTCGCGATCGCGCGCCTCCTCGGTCTTGATCGCCCGCGCCTCGGCCGCGTCGGCCTCGACCGCGGCGCGTTCCGCCGCGGCGCGAGCCTCGTCGATCTGGCGGACGACGTCGCGAAGGTCGTCGGGAACGCGCACCGCGGCCAGGGCGGCAACCGCGCGCCGGGCCAGCTCCGCGCCCGCGCCCGCCGCGGAGATCTCCCCGGCAAGCGCCAGGTCGCGCGGCGCGGCGGCGTCGAGGTCGGTGCGCAGCGCACTGAGTCCGTTGCACTGATCCTGCGCGCGATCGCGGGCCGCGACCGTCGCGGCGCCGAGCCGCGCCCGTTCGGTGACGAGTGCTTCGCGCGCGCCGGCCGCGCGCTTTCCCCGCTCGCGTGCGGCCGTGGCCATGCGGTCGTAGCGGCCCAGATCGAGCAGTGCGCTCAGGATCGCGACGCGGTCGCCGGCCCGGGCGTGCAGGAACGACGCGAACTGGCCCTGGGGGAGCACGACGCACTTGGTGAACTGCTCGAAGTCGAGCCCGACGAGGCGCCGAACCGCGGCGTCGAACTCCTCCTTCTTGCCGGCGAGAATCTCGGTGGTTCCGTCGTCGCGGACGACCTCGAGGCGCATGGCCCGGGTCGTCGCCCCGTCGCCCGACGCCTTCCGGCGCAGAACGCGGGTCGCGATGTACGTCGTGCCCGCCAGCTCGAACGTGAACGAGACCCGCGTCTCGTTGCATCCGAGCGTCATGACCGGTGCGATGTCGCGCTCGCCGTGCCGGGGCACCTTTCCGTAGAGCGCGAACGAGATCGCGTCGATCAACGACGACTTCCCGTGACCGGTCGCGCCGACGATCGCAAACAGGTCGGCGTCGCGGAAGTCGACCGTGGTGCGCTCGCGGAACGCGGCGAACCCGTCGAGGTCGAGCCCGAGCGGCCGCATCAGACGGTCTCCGCGTCGTGGAGCTCGTCGAAGAGTGCGACGAGCCGATCATCCTCGGCGTGCCCGGTCTCGACGAGGTACTCACGGAACAGATCGCGCGGCGTCGACGCCCGCTCGGCCGACCTCACCGCGCGCCGGCCGTCCTCGGGTGCGACGTCGGGCGAGACGCGTACGTCGACCGCGGTCGGCAGCAGCATGCGGACGTCGTCGGCGAGGCCGGCCCGCGGCAGCTCGCGCACGAACACCCGGAGGTGCGCGTCGCCGACGCCGGGCGCCATCGCCTCCAACTCGGCGAGCGTGCCCCGCAGTGTGCGCAGCACCGCACCGCGCGTCAGTGCGACCGGTGACACCTTCGCGGCCCCACGTTCGGGGATGTCGACGACGAGCACCTGCTTGGTGTCGTTCTCCTCGCCGAAGTCGACCTGGATCGGCGAGCCCGAGTACCAGATCGGCGCAGCCCCGGGCATCTGCTGGGCGCGGTGGAGGTGCCCGAGCGCGACGTAGTTGGCCGAGGCCGGGAACGCCGCGGTCGGCACCGCGTACTCGTCGATGAGCTGCGCGTCGCGTTCGCCCCCGCCCAGCATGCCGCCCTGCACCATGCAGTGCGCGGCGACGACGTTGATCGTGTCGGCCGCGAATCCTTCGCTCAGCCACGCGAGCAGGCGCGCGACGCGCGCCGCGTAGAACTGGGCGGTCGCAGCTGCGGTCGCGCCCATGAGTTGTTCGGTCTTGATGGCCCAGCGCTGGGACATCCACGGCATCATCGCGATCCGCGCGCCGGCGACGTCGACGACCGCGCGGTCGGGGCCGGTCGGCAGCCCGAGCACGGTGATGCCGAGCCGCCCGAACACCGGCGCGACCGACTCGAGCTGGGATTGCTGATCGTGATTCCCCCCGACGACCACCACGTGCGCGCCCGTCTCGCGCAGCGCCAGGAGCGCGTCGTAGACCACTGCGGTGGCTTCGGGCGGCGGCGCCGCCGTCTCGTAGAGGTCGCCGACGACGAGCACGAGGTCGGCGCGCTCGCGGTCGGTGATCTCGGCGATCTCCCCGAGTACGGCGCGGTGCTCGTCGATTCGGGACGCGCCGCGCAGCAGTTTGCCGACGTGCCAGTCGGAGGTGTGGACGATCCGCACGGCTCAGGACCTCGGCCCGGGCGGCACGCCTTCGAGGAGATCGTCGGGGATGCGGAGCTCGCCGGCTTCCGCCGGATTGTCGCCGCGCTCGTCGGGCCGGGTGGCCCACGCCGGGAACGGGAACTCGACGACGAGCGGCACCGGGATCTCGGGTTGGTGCACGAACATCGTCCCGGGCTTGGCGATCACCGCGCGCTGCTGGTGGACCTTCGGGAGGAACCCGTACTCGGGGCGGGCGGCTTCGGCCGCGTCGAGCCGGCCCGCGACCCGGATGGACGAGTTCGAGATGATGCGCCGCTCGACCTCGCTCGCGGTCTGCTGCGCGCCGATGAGGATGATCCCGAGCGAGCGGCCGCGCTCGGCGACGTCGAGGAGGATCTCCTTGATCGGCGATTCGCCGTCGCGGGGCGCGTACTTGTTGAGCTCGTCGAGCACGACGAACAACAGCGGCTTGTGTTGACCGGCGCGTTCCTTGTCGTCGAACGCGCGCCGCAACGTGACGCCGACCACGAACCGCTTCGAGCGGTCGTCGAGGTTGTGCAGGTCGACGACCGTGATCTGGGCGGCGGTGTCGATGCGGTGCCGCAGGAGCGCGTCGGCGGCGACGTCCGCTCGCACGAGCCGAGCGAGCGACCGCTGCGACGACAGCAGGCGCCGCACGAACGCGTTGATGGTTCCCGTTCCCGTGACCGGCCCGGCCCACGGGGCCCGCACCATGGGGTCGTCGTCGGAGACGTGCGCCACGATGAAATCGACGAGCTCGCGGTAGGTGCGCAGCGTCCGGCCCTCGATGCGCCAGCCGCCGTCACCCGCGGGCTGACCTTCGCGCTTCAGCGTTGCGGCCACGTTGTGCACGACCATCGTGTACTGCTGGCGCTCGTCCTCCGCGTCGGCGAACACGAACGGCAGCAGCTCTTCGGTCGCGAACTCCTCGATCGTCCAGAAGAACGGGTAAACGCCGAGCTGACGGTTCTGCACGTCCGGGGTCGCGTTCGGGTCGTCGCGGCGCGGTGGCGCGTAGACGGCGACGTCGGCGAACGCGCCCGGCACCATCCCGAGGTCGCGGTACTTCTGCGACTGCTCGGGGGAGAGCTTGACGTTCTCGTGATCGAGGAAGAGAAGGTCCTCGCCCTTCACGTTGAAGATGAGCGCTTTCGAGTTCGTTGCGTCGGTACCGAGCACGCCGGAGTGGAACAGGCCGTACAGCAGGAAGGTCGCGTACGTGGTCTTCGTGGCCACGCCCGAGATGCCCGAGATGTTGACGTGGGCGCCGCGGGTGCCGTCGACGAAGTCGAGGTTCAGGTACATCGGGAGCCCGTCCCGGCCGAGCCCGATCGGCAGGCGCGACTTCATCTGGTCGAAGAACAGCGCGACGTCGCGCTCGTGACCCGACGCGCGCCGGACCTCGGAACCGGGCCGGGGCGGTACGAAGACCTCCGGATCGAACCGGGTGGTCAGCACCTCGGCCGCTTCGATCGTCTGCGCGGGGAGCACTCCGTCGGAGATGAGGAAGACGTCGGAATCGAAGCGCGCGCCCTCTTGGCGGGCCCGCACCTGGGTCACGACACCCGACAGCTTCACCTGTTCGTCGCGACCGGGGACATCGCGCTCGCACACCACTACGTCGTCGAGCTGGAGATATTGGTCGGGGGCGATCGCGACCCAGAACGAAAGCGGGGTCGCGTCCTCGGTGCCGAGTACCTGCCCGACGGCGTCCGGGGCGTCGAGTGGCTGTTCGGGCATGAGGCGACGGTATCGCCGGGGTGTGACAGCTTCCCGGATGGGTCCGAACCGGTGTTGGACACGCGCGGACGACCTGTTCTAGGATTTAGAACACGTTCTAAAAACGACTGCGATCGATACGGCGGAGGATCTGCGAACCATGGAATTCGGCCTGTTCCAAGGCGGCTTCGTACACAAGGACCTGGCGGCGAAGAACCCGAACGCCGAGCACGATCGACTCATGAGCGAGGTCGGGCTCTGCGAGGTCGGCGACAAGCACAACTGGAAGTACGCCTGGTTCACCGAACACCACTTCCTGCAGGAGTACTCGCACATCTCCGCGAGCGAGACGCTCATGGCGTGGGTGCTCGCCCGCACGCAGAACATCCACGTCGCGTCGGGCATCATCAACATCACGCCGCCGGTGAACCACCCGGCCCGCGTCGCCGAGCGCGTGGCGATGATGGACCTCGTCTCGAACGGTCGCTTCGAGTTCGGAACCGGCCGCGGCAGCTCCACGACCGAGATGGGCGGGTTCGGCATCACCGATCCCGAGATCACGCGCGACATGTTCGACGAGTCGATCCGCGAGATCGTCCGCATGTGGCGCGACGAGCCGTATTCGTACGACGGCAAGTTCTTCTCGATGCCCGAGCGCCACGTGTTGCCGAAGCCCTACGTGAAGCCGCACCCGCCGCTCTGGGTCGCGGCCGGTAACCCGGAGACGTTCGAGAAGGCCGCGAAGATGGGCCTCGGTGTCATCTGTTTCACCGGTGGGACGCCGGAGAAGATGGCGCCCCTGGTCGAGACCTACAAGAAGTTCATCAAGGACGCGGACCCGGTCGGTGAGTACGTCAACGACAACATCGCGATCACGACGAGCTTCATGTGTCTCGAGGACCGCGACGAGGCGCGCAATCACATGGCGCATTCCGGCAACGGTCGCCAGCAGACGCTCGTGTTCCACTACCTCGACACGTTTCCGAAGCCGCCGTTCGTCCCCGAATGGCCCACGGAGATTCCCGACCCCACCCTGGAGGCGATCGAGAAGGGCTTCCAGAGCGGTGCGGCGATCGTCGGCACCCCGGACGACTGTGCCGAGGGCATCCAGAAGTGGGTCGACATCGGTGTCGACCAACTCATCATGGGTCCGTCGGGCAGTACGTACTCGGACGCGTTGCTCGAGCGCACGGTGACACTCTTCGGCGACGAGGTGATCCCGCGCTTCGACAAGGATCCCGAGCACTCCACGTCGAAGTACCGGGCCGCCGCCGCGGCGAAGTAGTGCGGCGCTGATGGCCCTTCCCACGGACGGGAACGACCATCCGGACCTGACCGGTATCGCGGGCGAGATGCGCGCCGAGTGGCGGGCGGAACAGGACGCGGCGACAGCCGACGCGGCCGCGCACTGGCGGCATACCCGCGGCCTGGTCGACTGGTTGCTCGATCGGATGCACCGGGGTGATCGCATCGCGGCGACGGTCGGTGTGCGGTCGTTCGTCGGTCTCGTGGACGAGGTGGGCGACGACCTGCTCGCGCTGCGGTGCGCGTCCGGGCGCGTGGAGATCCACGTGTGCGCGGGCGTGCCGATCTCGTTCGAGATCGTCGAGCACGCGACGAGCGGCGGGACGCGCGGCGCGGTGCGCCGCCGATTCCGCGAGGCGCTCGTGGCGCGCGACGCGCAGCCGGGGGTGCGCGTCGGCACGTTGCAACATCCGGACGGGATCGACGGGACGCTGTTGGTGAGCCGCGACTACGTCACCATCGCCTCGTCCGAGAGCGTCGAGACCGTCCTTCCGATCGCGCACGTGGCGTGGGTCGCGTCGACCCGGATCTGAGCGCGATCCGAACGCCGACGGCGGAATGCTCAGTCGCGAGGGTCAGACGCGGTCGGGGCGATCGTTCGCCAGATCACGCGCGTAGTTCGCTTCGAGCCCGGCGCGCAGGTCGTCGGCCGTGACGTCGAGGCCCAGTTGCTCGACGACCATCTCGCAGTTGTCGGGTGCGATCAGCTCGTCCCACGACGCCGGATCCCACACCCGGCCGCGCCGGAACGACTTCGCGCAGTGGATGAAGAGCGAGTTGACCTCGACGACGATTGCGAGGCGCGGGGTGCGCAACTCGTCGTCCCATCGGGCGAGCAAGTTCGCGTCGGTCGTGAGCAACGCGGAACCCTCCACGCGCAACGTCTCGTCCCGGCCGGGCATGACGAACAGCAGCCCGACGTGCGGGTTCGCGACGATGTTCGTCAGCGAGTCGAGCAGGTTGTTGCCGGACAGGTCGGGGATCGCGAGCCGCCGTTCGTCGAGGACGTGGACGAAGCCGGGTGGTCCACCGCGCGGCGAGACGTCGCAGTTGCCCTCGGCGTCGGCGGTCGCCAACAAGAAGAACGGCGAGCCCCCGACGAACCGGCGAGTGACGTCGTCGATACGCGCGACCTTCTTCGACCGCACGAGGGCGGAGGGTTCGCGATAGAGCGCGCGCAGTTCGGCGACGTCGCCGATGACGCTCGTGAAGCCCTCGGTCATGCTGGGAACGATACGACGATCAGCGGGGCGCGTCGAAGAGGTTTCGCAGGGAGCGCGACAGGTTGAGGTGCGCGACCGTGACGTGGAACTCGTCGGGAAGCACGACGCTGTCCACCTCGAGGCTCGGGTAGTTCCGGCTCCGCAGCGCCGCGACCATGCGTTCGGAGTCGGCGACCATGTCGATGTGACGCAGCGCGGCCGCGGCGCGCGCGTCGGCGGACATGCGGCTGACCTCTCGCTGGCGACCCTCGTGATCTTCGAACG
This sequence comes from uncultured Actinomycetes bacterium, assembly GCA_963835455.1. GTDB lineage: Bacteria > Actinomycetota > Acidimicrobiia > IMCC26256 > PALSA-610 > PALSA-610. The sequence goes on along the minus strand of CAWIFT010000004.1, from coordinate 331,099 downwards.
CGCCGACCGAGAAGAACGCGCGGGCGGGAAGGTCGTCGTGCGTGGCGGAGTAGCGCGCCTCGTAGTCGAACATCATGTCGTGGTTCCACCAGAGTGACGGGCTCCCGATGCCGTACCGGCGAAACGTCCGCGGCTCGGTGAGCAACACGTAGTTGGCGAACAGGCCGCCCTGGGAGTGACCGAAGAACATCGAGTCGTCGGTGTCGCAGCGGAATCGGTCCTGCACCCACGGCTTCAGTTCGTCGCGGAGGAACGCGAGGAAGGCGTCGGCCCCGCCCATCAGTGTCTGCTCGGGGAAGATGCGGACGAACTTCTCGTCGTACGTCGGCGTGAAATCGCGCGTCCGGACCACGATCGTCTCGTCGATGCCGCCCATGCGGTACCCGATGCCGACGACGAGGATCGGTGGGAGGTGGGCGGAGAGTTGCATGAAGCGGACGATCTCGACCGCGCCCGCGAACAAGCCGTTCGCGTCGCTCACGTAGAGGACGGCCGCGGGCTCGGTCGAGTCGCCGTCACCGCAGTGTCCGACGAAGATCTTGAACTCGTCGCCGACGTGCTCCGAGCGGAGGTAGTGCACCTCGGAGTTCGCGAGCGGCGACTGGTCGTTCGCGGCCACCTCGACTCCGCCGCGCCTAGGCCGCGGTCAGCTGCTCGCTGACTTCCCACAGCCGCACCGCCGCTTCGTCGTCGAGCGCCGCGGCCGCGGGCTTCACGGCCTGGCCCTTGACGAAGTACTGCCCGGTGATGCCGTCGAGGTCGGGCGACGTCGAGAGGTAGATCGACGTGAGTGCGCCCTTCTCCTGCGAGATCGCGAAGGGACGGGCCAGCGGCATGACGATGGTGCCGAGAACGCCGAGGTCGCCGTCGCGCCCGAAGTTGCTGCCGACGAAGCCGGGGTGCAGCGCGTTCGCGGTGAGCACGTCGGGATCGTTGCGGCGGGCGAGCTCGCGGGTGAACAGGACGTTCATCAGCTTCGTGGCGGAGTAGCACCCAAAACTGTTGTAACGACGACGCTGCCACTCGAGGTCGTCGAAGTCGAGACCGTGGCGCACCCGCGTGTGGGCGTACGACGAGACGTTGACGACGCGCGCCGGCGCGCTGCGTGCGAGCGGGCCGTGCAGCAGGTTGGTGAGGAGGAAGTGCCCGAGGTGGTTGATCTGGAACTGCGACTCGTGGCCGTCGACCGTCTCGACGCGCTTGCGCAGGACGAGGCCCGCGTTGTTGAGCAGGACGTCGAGCCGATCGTGCTGCGCGTTGAACGCGTCGACGAACGCACGCACCGACGCGAACGACGCGAGGTCGATCGGGATCGTCTCGATCCGGCCGCGCGCGTCGGCGCGGGTCTCGATCTCGGTGATCGCGGCCGCCGCCTTCTCGCGGTTGCGGGCCGCGATGACGACGTGCGCGCCCGCGCGTGCGATCCCGATCGCGGCCTCCTTGCCGATCCCGCTGTTGCCCCCGGTGACGATCGCGACCTTGCCGGTGAGGTCGGCGTCGCTCACGACTGCGCTTTCTCCGCCGCGCTCGGCGAGCGGTCGTCGCCCGGTTGCGCCTTCACCCACGCGATCAACTCGTCGCGCAGGAAACGGATCTCGCGACCGCCGGGGAAGCGGTGCGCGGGGATGCGGTGTTCCCGCACCATGCGGCGCAGGTACTCGACGTGCACGTGCAGCATCTCGGCCGCGAGCGCGGTCGTGAGGATGTCGGGATAGCCGCTGGCCGGCGCCGTGGGGGCGGGCGAGTCGTCGTCGGGGGTCGACATGAGCGGGACGCTACTCGTCATCTGGCACAACTTCGAGCTATCTGCGACACAACGCGCACATGCGTCAAGGCGCATGGCGCGGGCACCGATACCTCGAACGGGCGAGAACTGGAGTTTCGCATGGCGATCTTTGTCGTGATCTGGGTGGGCATCGGTTACGCCCTGTACCGGGAAGCCAACCGGTTCGCGCAGCAGCACGGTCAGTGTCCCTGGGGTCTGCCCCCGGTGTTCTGGGGCATCGTCGGCCTCATGGCCGGACTCATCGGCGCGCTGATCATGCTCATCGCGGAGAAGACGACTACGAAGAACGCTCCGAACAACGTCGTGTGGAGCCAGGGTCCGTACGCCGACCCGAGATTCGCACCGCCGCAGCAGCAGCAATGGACGCCGCCGGCACCGGTGCCGGGACCGACGGGACAGTGGGGCCCGCCGCCCGCGCCCGCCGCGCCGCCGCCGCAGCAGTGGTCGCCGCCGGTCGCGCCCGGCGCGCCCGCCCCAACGGCTCCGGTCGCGCCGCCCGCACCGAACGTCGGCGGCAGCGAGTTCCTCCCGAAGCGCTGACCCGCCGCGCCCCCGTCCGAACTGTGGGCAGGCTCACGCACCGGTGCGGTACGTGAGCGCACGAACTGTTGGCGGATGGTCGGAGGTTGTCTCGTAGGTTCTCCGCCGGTGTCGTTCACCGTCACGCCCGCGGTCTCCGAGCCAGCGACTTCGCCCGCGACTGAGGCGACAACATCCTCCACGTTCCCCGGCCCCTGAGCCCACGGATGCAATCTCAAAGGATCTGCGACATCTAGATCTCATCGGACGCAGGATCAGATTGGTGCGGGAAAACCGTCGTCGCTCTGCTTCCATGCCCGCAGCCACGGAGGCTGAACGGGTTGGGATGGGGTTATCGGTGGGGACCGCGCAGCAGACGGTGGCGAGTCGTACCCGGCGCGAGCTGAGCTCCCGGGTCTCGACGGGTCACGTCGTGATGCTGCTCGCCGGTGCCCTGGGCATCCTGCTCACGTTGACCGTGCTGCGTTCGGCCGACAACACGCGGCCCGTGCTCGTCGCCGCGCGCGATCTCGCGCCGGGATCGGTCATCAGCGAGGCGAGCGTCCGCGTGACGCAGGTTCACGTCGGCGATTCCGTGCTGGCGACGTTGTTCGGTGCCGATCAACTCGCCGGTTTGCGCGGACGTGTCGTCACCGCGACCGTGCAGCAGGGCGAGCTCATCGCTCGCGGTGCGGTCAGCGCGCGTGACGCGCACGCGTCGACGCGGCTCATGAGCTTTCCGATCGCGCGCGCGCTCGCCGTCGGCGGCAGTCTCGCCACCGGCGACCGGGTCGACGTTCTCGCGGTCGACCACGATTCCGGCCGCGCCGGCTACGTCCTCACGGATGCGGAGGTCGTCGCGGTCGAGGGTCGCAGTGGCGGGGCACTCTCCGGCGCGTCGGACGACGTGACGATCACGCTGGTGGTCGCGCCGGAGCACGCACCCGAGCTCGCGTCGGCGGTCCATGCGGGCACGGTGATGCTCGTCCGCTCCACTGGTGCGCCGGCCCTACGAGACCAGCAACCATTCGCACTCTCGGAAAGCAAGTGAGAGAGCCCGAGGTCGCGCTGGCGTTCACGGCGGACCTCTGGGTCGAAGAGCTGCATCGGCACCTCACCGACCACGGCGGCGCCCGCGTCCGAACGCTGCTGGTCGAACCGGAAGGCGCGCTGGAGGAGGCGTACGACGTGCTCGTCGCCGGCCACCGTTGGCCGGCGCTGACCCGAGCCCTCGTCGCCGACGTGCACGCGCACGGGCGGGCCGTCGTCGGCGTGCACGATCGCGACGAAGCCGCGAGCCGAGAACACCTGATCGCCCTCGGGGTGGATGCGCTGGTCGACTCCGATGCCGGGCCCGACGCGTTCGTCCGGGCGATCGTGAGCGTCGCGGACCGGCGCGAGGAGCGGAGCCAGACCCGTCCGATCGCCGCCGCGCCGCGTGCGGGTCGGATGGTGACGGTCGGAGGTCCGCCGGGCGTGGGCCGAACGGAGATCGCGATCGAACTGGCGCTCGCGCTCGGTCGCGAGACGCGCGCGTTGCTGCTCGACGCCGACGATGTCGCGCCCGCAATCGCGGCGCGGTTGCAGTTGCCGGTCGAGCCCAACCTGCGTACGGCAATCGACGCGGTCGAACACGGCCGCGGTGCGTTGGACCGATGCATCCTCGTCGAACCCACGTCGCGGCTGCGGGTCGTCACCGGACTTCCGAACGCGACGGCGTGGGCACAGGTACGCCCGAGCGAGGTCGTACGCGTCGCCGAGCGGCTCGCAGATGACGCGGACGTGGTGGTCGCCGACGGCGCGGGCATGCTCGAAGAGGTCGGGACGAGCACCGCGCGCGGACGGTTTGCGACGGCGCGGGCACTGGTGGCCGAATCGGACGTTCTCGTCGCCGTGTGTGATCCTTCGCCGCACGGTGTCGCACGCCTGCTCGGCTGGGCGGTCGAAGCGTTGGCGTTGGCGCCCGACGCACCCGTTGTGGTCGTGGTCAACCGCGCGTCCGACGCGCGTTTCCGGCGCGGTGAGCTCTACGAGGAGATCGCTTCGAGCCTTCCCGTCGTCGACGTCGCATTCGTTCCCGCCGACCGACGGGTCGCCGACGCCGCCTGGAACGGCACGCCGGTCGGGCGGGGTGGATTCACACGCAGTGTCTCGGAGGTCGCGAAGCTGGTCGCGGCATTGCGCCGGCGCCCGGCGGATATCGCGCCCGTTGGGCGTGCGTCGTGACGGTCCGGACCGACGCGTACGACATCATTCGCCGCGACGCGATCACCGGCATCGAACGACGACGCCTGCAGCCCGCCGCACAGATCGGCGAGGTTCGGGTGGAGATCGAACGGGCCGTCGACGACTACCAGCGGCGTGCGCGACTCGGTGACGAGGTCCCGCTCGGCGATCCGCCGGAGATGGCGCGGCGCGTGCTGCGGTCGATCACCGAGCTGGGGCCGCTCAGCGAGCTGCTCGCGCGCCGGGATGTCGAGGAGGTCTTCGTCGAAGGCGCGCGGGTGACGTACCTCGATTGCGACGGTCGATTGCGCGGGCTGACGGAACCGACGACCGAGGCAGAGAACCGGCAGATCGTCGACCGGCTGCTCGCGGCGACCGAGCGGCAGCTCAACGCGAAGCATCCCCTCGTGCAGGCGCGCGTGCTGGCGGGGACCGCGCGGTTGACCGCCGCGATCGAACCCGTCGCCGATCGGCTTTCGGCGACCGTTCGTCGGTACACCGTTCGCGACGTCACGCTGGATGCGCTGGTCGGCCGTGACGCGTTGACGACGCAGGCCGCCGACTTCTTGTGGGCGGCGATGCAACTGCGGAGCCGGGTCGTCGTCTCCGGCGAACCGGGCGCGGGCAAGACCACCCTGGCGGCGGCGTTGTTGTCGGCGGTACCGACTGCGCACTGTGTACGCAGCTGCGAAGAGATTCGTGAACTGGCCGTTCCGGTGCTGCACGGCGGCTACTACGAGATCCGGCCCGCCGGTCTGGACGGAACGGGCGAGATCAGCTTGCGGGATCTCGTCAAGTTCGTGTTGGCGATGCGCCCGGACCGGATCGTGGTGGGCGAGGTGCGCGGCGCCGAGGCGTTCGAGCTCACCCGGGCGATCAACGCGGGGTGCGGCTTCTTGTGCACGTTGCACGCCAACAGTGCACGTGACGCAGTGAACGCACTCGTCAATGCCGCGCTCATGGCGGGCGAGAACGTCACGGAGCGCATCGTGCGGCGGATCTTCGTCGAGGCGCTCGATCTGGTGGTGCACGTCGACCGCGACGACGTCGCGCGGACAGATGGTCACGTCCGGCGCCAGATCACCGAGATCTCGGCGGTCGTACCGAGTCTGGCCGACGGCGAGACCTACGAGCCGCTGTTCGTCCGCGACGGTCTGGGGAGTCCGCTCGAGTGGACCGGCGCGTTGCCGCCGGAGTTCGAACAGCGCGTCGATCGGGCACTCCCGGACGGAACGACGCTGCGCCGATTGCTCGAGCGCGGTCGGGCGTCGGCGTGAGCGTCGTCGCGGCCGCGCTGGTCGGGACCGCTTGCGCGCTGCTCGCCGGCGCGCTCATGGGAACGCTGCCGACCTGGCGGCTGTCGAGCCGGCGGTTCGCGCCCCGCCGGGCCCGCAATCGCTTGTGGTTCCAGCAGGCGGGTGCGGGGCTCACCCCGACGCGTTTCTGGGCGGGAAGCATCGCCGCCGGACTCCTCGCACTCCTGGTCCTCGTCGCACTCACCGGCTCGGTCTTCGTCGCGATCGTGCCGGCGATCGCAGTGGCGTTGTTTCCGCGCGGCTATTTCGCCCGTCGTCGTCGACTCCGGATGCGGGAGGTGCAGGCGGCGTGGCCCGACGGCCTCCGCGACATCGTCGCGTCCGTCGCGGCCGGACGATCGCTGACCCAGGCCGTCAACTCCCTCGCCGCGACCGGCCCGCCCGCGCTGCGAGACGCGTTCGTCCGCTTCCCGGATCTCGCCCGAGTTCTGGGTACAGGTCCCGCGCTCGAGCTCGTCAAGGAAGAGCTCGCCGACCCGACCAGCGATCGCGTGCTCGAGGTTCTGCTCCTGGCGCACGAGCGGGGCGGACCGATCGTACGGAACATCCTCGAAGATCTCGTCGACGCCACGACCCGCGACCTCAAGTTGCTGGACGCGCTCGAGACCGAGGGGCTCGAGATGCGGATCAACGCGCGCGCCGTGGTCGTGTTGCCGTGGCTCGTGCTGGTCGCGTTGACCGCGCGGCCCGGGCCGTTCCGCGACTTCTACCGGTCGAGCGGCGGCTTCGTGACGCTCGTGGTTGCTGCCGTGCTCACCGTCGTGGGCATGGTGTTCCTCGGCCGCCTCGGACGCGACGAGGACGAAGAGCGCGTCTTCGGTTCGGCCGCGGTCGCGCGATGAACGTCGTTCCGTTTCTCGCGGCCGGCGCGATCGGCACCGGTCTCGCGGGGGTCGCACGACTTTGCCGGCCACCGTCGCCGCGGCTCGCGGCGCGGGTTCGTCCGTACGCGGTCGCGACCCGTTCGGCGCTCGGCCACGTCGCAGAACCCTCCGCCGGCCCCGTGGCGCTCGGTGCGGACTCGACACTGCCGCGGTTGTTCGGTCCGGCACTGCGCGCCGCGGCGACCAAGCTGAGCAACGTGGTCGACTCGCGCGGCGACGAGCAACTGGCCCGATTGCTCCGCCAAGCCGCGCAGAACGATCTCTCCCCGGAGCGTTACCGGGTTCAGCAGCTCACCCACGCGGCGCTGTTCGCTGCAGGCGCGGCGATCGTCGTCGCCATCACCCTGAAGACACCGCTCGTCGTGTTGGCCGCGGGCGCCGCGGGTTTCGTCTACGGCGCGAGTCGAACCCGCAGCCGGCTCGAGCGCGCAATCGCGGCGCGTGCGGCTCGGATCCGGCTCGAGCTCTACACGGTGAACCATCTCCTGGCGATGCAGGTGCGCACCGGCTCCGGCGCCATGCAGGCGGTGCAGCGCGTCGTCGAGCGCGGCCACGGAGTCGTCGTCGACGAGCTCGACGACGTGCTCACGTGGACCCGCAGCGGGCTCGGTGAGGCCGAGGCGTTCCGGCGCGCGGCCGAGCTGACACCCGAGCCGAGCGCGGCGCGCACGTACCAACTGCTCGCGGCCGGCGTGGAGCGCGGCGTGGATCTCGGCGGCGGCCTGCTGGCCCTCAGTGCCGACATCCGCGACGCGCGCCGCGAGCAGATGCACAAGGACGCCGTTCGCCGGCGCGCGGCGATGCTCGTGCCGACCATCGCGATCCTCGCTCCCATCATGCTGCTGTTCATCGCGGCGCCGCTGCCCTCCATCGTTCTCGGACACCACTGACCAAAGGAGATCTGTGAGCAATCGCACTCGTGACGAAGCCGGAATGACGACGGCCGAGCTGCTCGGAAACGCGGCGCTCGGCGTCCTCGCGCTCGTCGTGATCTGGGGCCTGTTGCAGGCGCTCGGCGTCGACATCGTGCAGTCGTTGCGCAACGCGCTGATCCACTGATTCGCGTGCGGCGCGAGGGTGAAGCGGGATTCACGACCATCCAGTACGTCGTCGCGACGGCGTTTTCCCTGCTGCTCTTCGTCCTCGTTGCGAACCTCCTGGTCGATCTCTACGAGCGCGGCGCGGTGCGGGACGCGCTCGATGAGGGCGTACGGGCGGGCGTACCGATCAGCGCGAGCGTCGACGATTGCGCGGTGCGCGCGCACGACGTCGTCCGTTCCATCGCCGGCGGGTCATCGATACGGGTCGACGAGCTGACGTGTGTGCGCGACGGCGACCGAATCGTGTCGACGGCGCGGGTCTCGCTGCGTTCGTGGTTCCCGATGCTCTTGCCGGACTGGCGGCTCACACTGCGCGCATCGGCCCATCGTGAGCGCTGACATGCGCAGTGCGCGGGCGGACGGGTTCGTCGCCATCGAATGGGTCGCGGCGATCGCGCTGTTGCTGCTGCCGATGGTGGTGCTCGTCGCGACGATGCCGGAGTGGGCCGAACGGAAGCACACGGCGACGGTCGCGGCGCGTGAAGCGGCCCGCGATCTCGTCGAGAACTGGCCGAACGGGAACCCCGCGGCGGCGGTGCTCGTCGCGCAGGAGGTCGCGGCCGATCACGGCGTCGATCCGGCTGACGTCGTCGTCCGGGTTCCTTCGGTCGGGGAGTCCCGGGGCTCCGATGTCGTCGTCGACGTCGAGATCACGATGCCCGCGCTCGGCGTGGGCCGGATGGCGGTGGGAGCGTGGCACTACACCGCGCGCGCATCCCGGCGCGTCGACGATTTCCGGAGTCGATGATGACTTCCGATCGCGCGGACGAACGCGGGACCATCACGTTGTGGGTGCTCGGCTTGAGCATCTCGCTGATGTTCCTGGGCGGGTTGAGCGTCGATCTGTGGCGCGCGGTGGCCGAGCGTCGTCAGTTGTCGTCGATGGCCGACACCGCCGCGACGGCCGGGGCCAACGGCGTCGACGTCGACGCATTGCGGGCGGGGACGTTGGTGCTCGATCCGGTTCGGGCCCGTGCCATCGCGCTCGCGTCGCTCGGCGCGGACCCGCACCGCGCGGCTCTCGACGCGGTCGACGTCGAGGTCGCCGGCAATCGCCTGACCGTGACACTGCGCGATCACGTGCGCTTCTCGTTGCTCGGCATCTTCCTGGGCGGCAGGCACTTCGACATCGCGGTGCACGCGTCGGCCCAACCGGAGGAGCGGCCGTAGGGCGGAGGGGCAGGCTGACGCCGGTGTCAGGTACTCTCGGCTCCGCAATCGGAGCCTCATCGCACGTCCAGGGAGCATCAATGCAAGACGCAGTCATCGTTGCCGCGGCCCGCACCCCGATCGGGACCGCCCGCAAGGGAACGCTCCTCGACGTGAGCGCCTTCGACCTCGCCAAGTACGCGGTCGCGGAGACGCTGAAGCGTTCCGGCATCCCGTCGACCGACGTGGACGATCTCGCGCTCGGCGAGTCGCTGCAGGGCGGGGGAGACATCGCCCGTTACGCCGCGGTCGACCTCGGCCTCACCGAGATCCCCGGCGTCGCCCTCAACCGCCACTGCGCGTCGGGCATGGCGTCGGTGCAGGGCGCGGCGGCCAGCATCATGGCCGGCATGGACACCGTGGTGATCGCGGGCGGTGCGGAGTCGCTGTCGACGTCGCCGACCACGATGAAGCGCACGATGGGCACCGACGACTACGAGCAGTGGATGTCGCCGTCGCATCCCGCCACGCCCGACGCCCCCGCCTTCGACATGTCGATCACCGTCGGGTACAACACCGCGCAGGCCGTCGGTCTCACCCGCGCCGACTGCGACGCGTGGGCCTTGCGTTCGCACGAGCGCGCGATCGCCGCGATCGACGAGGGTCGGCTCGAGGAGGAGATCGTCGCCATCGAAGTGACGATGCGCGACGGCACCACGAGGATCTTCGACACCGACGAGCACCCGCGCCGCGGCTCCACGATGGAGAAGATGGCGTCGCTGAAGCCGTTGCACCCGGAGATCGACGACTTCCCGATCACCGCGGGCAACTCGTCGGGCCTCAACGACGCGGCTGCGGCGATGATGATCGTCAGCAGCGACTACGCCAAGGCCAACGGCCTCACGCCGCTGGGCAAGATCGTGTCGTGGGCGTCGTCCGGGGTGATGCCGCGCGACACCGGTCTCGGCCCGATCGCGGCGATCCCGAAGGCGCTCGGCCGCGCCGGGCTGACCGTCGCCGACGTCGACCTCGCGGAGATCAACGAGGCCTTCGCGTCCGTGCCGGTCGCGGCGTGCCGCAAGCTCGGCCTGTCGGAGGACATCACGAACCCGAACGGCTCGGGCTGCTCGCTCGGTCACCCCGTCGCCGCCACCGGCGCCCGCATGATCATCACGACGCTGTACGAGTTGCGCCGTCGGGGTGGCGGCATCGGCCTCGCCAGCATGTGTGCGGGCGGCGGTATGGGTTCGGCCACGGTGTTCGAGGTCTACCCCGGCTAGTGCTCGTCGCCGGGACGTCGTGACGAAGCTGTCGCCCGGCCCGGGGCGGGAACCGATCGGGTTTCGGTCGCGTCTGGACTGCGTATGCGCCCGACGGTGATCGTGCTCGTGCTCGCGCTCGCGGGTGCGCTCGGGGCGTGCAGTTCCTCCTCGCGCTCCGCCCCGCCGACTGCGTCGGCGTCCACGGTCCCGAACGGGAGCACGGCCCCGAGGTTCGACGTCGTGCTCGACGACCAGGGGCTCACGTTCCCGCCGGGCAAGACCTTGGCCGGCAGGTATCGGATCTCGTTCGAGGACCGGCGAACGTCGCCGCCCGCCGGTCAGCAACTGCACTTGCAGTTCGTCGTCGCCGGCCCGCAGCTCCTGCTCTTCGACGTGCCCGCGGGCACGTCGAGCACCCACACCCTCCTGGCGAACATGTCGCCCGAGGTCGTGTCCCTCGACCCGGGCTTCGCCGCGCCCGCCGGTTCCCTCCTGCGCCCCGAGGCGATGGCGCACCGCCACCCGATCGGCAACGTCGCGGTGACGCATCCGCTCGAGATCGAACCGACCCCGGAGTTCCCCACGCCGGTCACCTGAAGCGGGAACCGTTCGGAAACGGGGCTCCGTTAGCGTCGCGCATCGTGGAAACGAACGAGGCCGAGAAGCGGCGCTGGAACGACGAGCAGTGGGCCGCCGTGTGGCCCAAGCGGGAACGGCTCACCGACGCGGTCACGCCGCTGCTGCTGGACGCACTCGCCCCGCGGCCCGGCGAGCGGCTGCTCGACATCGGGTGCGGCGGCGGTCGCACGACCCTCGCCGCGAGCCGGATGGTGGGCGCCGGTGGCGCGGTCGTGGGCGCCGACCTCTCCGTGCCGATCACGCGGCTCGCGGAGGATCGCGCCCGTGACGCGGGTGCCGTCAACGTCACGTTCGTCGTCGTCGACATGCAGGAGGCAACGGTCGCGGGCGGACCCTTCGACGCCGCGCTGAGCCAGTTCGGCGTCATGTTCTTCGACGAGCCGGTCGTCGTGTTCACGAACATTGCGCGGCAGCTGAAGCCGGGTGGCCGGATCGCATTCGCGTGCTGGCGATCCCTCGCGGAGAACCCGTGGCACTACGTGACCGCGATCACGCAGTTCGTCCCGCAGTCACCGCCCCTTGCACCGGGCAAGAGCCCGACCGGCCCCTTCGCGCTCGCGGACGTCGAACGCACCACCGGCATCCTCGACGCCGCGGGCTTCACCGATGTCCGCCGCACGGCGCACGACCTCTCCGTCGACGTACCCCCGGACGCGGTCGTCGACGACGTGCAGTTCACGCTGATGGGCATCCCGGCCGCCGCCCTCCCCGAAGTGAAGGCCGTCGTGGCCGACCACATGGCGCAGTTCCGGATCGACGACGAGACCTCTCGCCTCCCGCTCGCCTTCCAGATCTTCACCGCGACCCGCCCGTAACCGAATTCCTGCCATCAGATGGCAGGGAAAGTGGCACCCGGCGCCGGAATTCCCGACAACTGTTGGTGGGGTTTCAGTTGAGGCCGCGGAGCTCGCGGAGGGCGACCGACAGCGTGGCGACGTCGTAGACGGCGTGCGCGCGGATCTCGTCGAGGAGCACGAGCATCCGGGTGATCGTCGTGCCGCGGGGGGCGGCCCAGGTCTCGTAGGAACCCGTGGTGAGGGCCGCGTCGACGACGCGCCGGTACTGCGCGGTCGCGTCCTCGCGCAGGGCGTTGCGGGCGAGGCCGTCCCAGCGGTCGACGCGGGGGAGGTCGACGATCCGGTCGCCGAGCCACTCGAAGCGGAGCTGCTCGCCGACCTCGTCGTACATCGCGGCGACGACTTCGACCTCGACGTCGTGCGCGTCGCGCGAGCTCGGCGATGTCGAGGGCGCGCGGCAGGTGCTCGAGCGCGGCGATCCGTTGCGCGAGCGCGCGGGGTACGCCCTGCGCCGCGTACTTGTCGGTGACGAGGTCGAGCCTCGGTGACGCGGCCGCCATCGCGGTCAGGCGCGCGACGGGGACTGCGAAGAACGCGACCGTCGTGGCGACCGGCAACGGCTGCGGCCGGTTGCGCAGGAACCAGCGCGCGCCGCGCTCCACGAGCCGGCGGCTCGCGAGGTACATCTCGGTCTGCACGTCGACGCCGACACTGCCGTCGAGCGCTTCGATGTCGCGCCACAGCGCGTCCTGGTCGAACACCGCGCGCGCGGTCTCGTGCGCGCGCACGATGTCGGGCCCGTGCGCGCCGGTTTCCTCGCCGATCCGGAATGCGAACGTGGTTCCCGCCCGGTTCACCAGACCGTTCGCCAGCGCGGTCGCGGTGATCTCCCGGCGCAGCGTGTGCCGGCGGATCCGCTCGAGGAAGCGTTCGCGCACGGCGGAGGGGAAGGAACGCACGAGCTCGAGGATGAAGTCGGGATCGTCGGGAAGATCGGATGCGAGCAGCTCCTCCTCCAGCGCGATCTTCGCGTACGCGAGCAGCACGGCCAGCTCGGGCGCGGTGAGCCCGAGACCCGCGTTGTGCCGGTCGGCGAGCTGTTCGTCGGTGGGCAGCCGTTCGACGTCGCGGTTGAGGTGCGCGCTGGCCTCCAGCGTGTGCATGAAGCGCGCGTGGACGCCTTCCATCGCGGTGGCCTGCGCGCGGCCGTTGTCGAGCGCCCGGTTCTGGCGGTAGTTGTCGCGCAGGACGAGGGCCGCGATCTCGTCGGTCATGCTGACGAGCAACGCGTTGCGATCGGCTTCGTTCAGCTCGCCGGCGCGTACCGCGCCGTCGACCACGATCTTGATGTTCACCTCGCGGTCGGAGGTGTCGACGCCCGCGCTGTTGTCGATCGCATCGGTGTTGATGCGTCCGCCCGTGAGCGCGTACTCGACCCGGCCGTCCTGGGTGAATCCCAGGTTGCCGCCCTCGGCGACGCTCCGGCAGCGCAGCTCGCGACCGTCGACGCGCACCGGGTCGTTCGCCTTGTCGCCGACCGCGGCGTGGCTCTCGCTCGCGGCTTTCACGTAGGTGCCGATGCCGCCGTTGTAGAGGAGGTCGACGGGCGCGCGGAGGATCGCGCGGATCAGCTCCGCGGGCGTGAGCGCGTCGACACCGTCGTCGATCGCGAGCCGCATGCGCACCTCGGGCGAGAGCGGGATCGACTTCAGCGTGCGGGCGAACACTCCGCCGCCCGGCGAGAGCAATGCCGTGTCGTAGTCGGCCCACGACGATCGCGGCAGCTCGAACAGCCGCTTGCGCTCGCCGTGCGACGCGGCGGCGTCGGGATCCGGGTCGAGGAACACGTGCCGGTGATCGAACGCGGCGACGAGCTTGATGTGCTCCGACAGCAGCATCGCGTTCCCGAACACGTCGCCCGACATGTCGCCGATGCCGGCGACGGTGAAGTCGTCGCGATCGGGATCGAGGCCGAGGTGGCGGAAGTGCCGGCGCACCGATTCCCACGCACCGCGGGCCGTGATGCCCATCGCCTTGTGGTCGTAGCCGTGTTCGCCGCCCGACGCGAACGCGTCGCCGAGCCAGAAGCCCCGCGCCAGCGCGATCTCGTTCGCGACGTCGGAGAACGCGGCGGTGCCCTTGTCGGCGGCGACGACGAGATACGGATCGTCGTCGTCGTAGCGCACGACCTGATTCGGGGTCACGAGCTTGCCGTCGACGAGATTGTCGGTGATGTCGAGCAGGGAGCCGATGAAGAGCCGGTAACACGCCTCGACCTCGTCGCGGAGTTGCGCGGGATCGGTGGGCGGCCGCTTGACGACGAAGCCGCCCTTGGCGCCGGCGGGGACGATCACCGCGTTCTTCACGCGCTGCGCCTTCATGAGCCCGAGCACCTCCGTGCGGAAGTCCTCGCGCCGGTCCGACCAGCGGATGCCGCCCCGCGCGACCTTGCCCGCGCGCAGGTGCACCCCCTCGACGCGGGGCGAGTACACGAAGATCTCGTACAGGGGGCGGGGGAGGGGAAGGTCGGGGATCGCGCTCGGGTCGAGCTTCAACGCGACGCACGGCGGCGGGTTGCCCGAGGCGTCGGCATCCTGGAACCAGTTCGTGCGCAGCGTCGCGAGGACGAGGTGCAACAGCGCCCGGAGGATGCGGTCTTCGTCGAGCGACGTGACCGCGTCGAGATCGGCGCGGATCTCCTCCGCGAGACGATCGGCCCCATCGCCGTCGCCGCTCGCGTCCGACCCCGCGACCCACGGGTCGAGGCGCGTGACGAAGAGTTCGACGAGGCGGCGCGCGATCTCGGTGTGCCCGCTGAGGGCACCCGCGATGTAGGTCTGGCTGAACCGCGTCCCGGTCTGACGCAGGTAGCGGCCGTACGCGCGCAGGAGCGCAACCTCGCGCCACGCCAACCCCGCCGTGAGCACGAGCCGGTTGAACGCATCGTCTTCGGTGCGACCGTCGACCACCGCGAGGAACGCCTCCTCGAAGAGCCGCAGCGCGGCGGGATCGATCATCGTCCCGCCCGGCGCGCGCAGCCGGAACCACTTCATCCAGCGGGGGTCGAGACCCCGGGGCGTGATCTCGTACGGGTGCTCGTCGTCGACGACCACGCCCATGTTCGACAACCGGGGCAAGACCTCCGACAGCGACGGTTGCTCGCCCACGCCGTAGAGCTTGAGATCGAGGTGATCGGCGCCGATCGTGAGCCGGGCCGCGAGCGGCCGGGCCGCACCGAGGGGCTCGAGCAGCGGGAAGTCGGCGAGGGCCTCGCTGGCATCGAAGTCGTCGCGGTACGCGGGCGGGAACGCGTCGGCCCAGACGCGCAACACGTCGAGACCGGTCTCCTCGCCCTGCGACGCGATCAGCGCGTCGCGCAGGTCGTCGACCCACGCCGCGCGCGGCCGCGGCCACGAGCTTCTCCAACTCCGCGACGTCGACCGTGTCGTCGCCCGGAGTGTCGAGATGCAGCACGTAGTGCAGGCGGGCGAGCACCGAGTCCGAGAGCCGCGTGTTCCACTCGTAGCTCTTCGACCCGTACGCGTCGACCAGGAAGTGCGCGATGCGTTCGCGCACCTGCGTGGTGTACCGGTCGCGGGGAATGAACACGAGGCAGGAGACGAAGCGGCCGTACGGCTCGCGGAGGACGAACAGCCGGACGCGGCGCCGCTCCTGCAGGCGGAGGATTCCCATCGCGATGTCGTAGAGCTGGTCCACGTCGATCTGGAAGAGGTCGTCGCGCGGGTACGTCTCGAGGATCTGGACGAGGTCTTTGTAGTCGTGGCTCGCGGGGAGGAATCCCGCCCGCTCGATGACGGCGGAAACCTTGCGGCGCAACACCGGCACCGCGAACGGGCTGCCGGTGTACGCGCCCGACGCGTACAACCCGATGAACCGGTGTTCGCCGACGACCTCGCCCTGCGCGTCGTAGCGTTTGATCCCGATGTAGTCGAGGTGCGTCGGGCGGTGCACGGTCGAGCGCGCGTTCGCTTTCGTGAGCACCAACAGCGTCTTCTCGCGGGCCTTGGCGCGCACCGACGACGGGAGCGCGGCGAAGCTGGCGGACGGGTCCTCGGGGGCCTCGCGCAAGAGGCCGAGCCCGCTCCCGGCGACCGGGAGCAATTGGCTTTCCGCGGTGAGGTCGTACCCGCGGTAGCCGAGGAGGGTGAAGTGCTGATCGGCGAGCCATTGCAACAGCGCCTTGCCTTCGGTGAGCTCGGCCGGGTCGCACGGCGGCGGCGCGTGTTCGAGCTCCTCCGCCACGTGCGACAGCGCTTCGAGCATCGGCTGCCAGTCGCGTGTGGCCGCGCGCACGTCCTGCAGTACGGCGAGCAATTCGCCCCTGACCGATTCCAAGATGTCGAGGCTGGTCTCGCGGTCGATCTCGATGTGCGTCCACGATTCGAGCAGGTCGTGCGCCCGACCCGTGTCGTCGTCGCTGTCGGCTGCGTCGCCGTCGGAGGCCATGCCGAGCAACTCGCCGCCGGCCGATCGCCGTACGCGCAGGATCGGGTGCACCACGAGGTGCACGCCGAGATTGCGACGGTCGAGCGCCATCGTGAGCGAGTCGACGAGGAAGGGCATGTCGTCGAGCACGACGTCGACCGCGGTGTGACCGTGCGCGGGTGTGTAGACCCGGACGAGTGCTTCACCCGGCGCGCGTTGGGCGCCGAACCGCCAGTGCTCGAGCGCGGATTGGGCGAGCGCCGCGGTGGTCCAGCTTACGAGATCGTCGTCGCCGAGCTGTTCGTAGTACTCGCGCACGAACCGGTCGGCGCCGGCGGGATCGGACGCGCGCACGAGCTCGCAGATCTGCGCCATCACGTCATCGCGACGGACCACGGCGCCGACCATACCGTCCATAGAGACTCCATCGGCGCGTTCGCGCGCTCCCGTATGCTCGCAGGGTGGACACGGTCGAGGCACTGCAACTCGCACTGGAACTGGCCGATCTGGCCGACGGGATCACGATGGCCCGATTCCGTGCGCACGACCTGAAGGTCGCGACGAAGCCCGACCTGACCCCGGTGAGTGAGGCCGACGAGGCGGTCGAGCACGCGATCCGTGACCGGCTCGCGCCGTTGCCCGGACACCTCGTGCTCGGCGAGGAGTTCGGTACCGGCGCCGCCACGGCCGACGAGAACGCCAAGTACCGGTGGATCGTCGACCCCATCGACGGAACCAAGAGTTACGTGCGCGGTGTCCCGATCTGGGCGACGCTGATCGGTCTCGAGCGGGCGGGGAAGTTGATCGTCGGCGTTGCGTCCGCGCCCGCGCTCGGGATGCGATGGTGGGCCGGGCGCGGGCTCGGTGCGTTCCGCGATGGCGAAAGGCTCACGGTGTCGTCGGTGGCCTCCGTCGACGATGCGCAGCTCTCGTTCGCCTGGGACACGCTCGACGCCTTCCACGGCGACGGCATCGGCCCGAAGCTCGCCGCCCTGTCGCACCGGTGCTGGCGCACGCGGGGCATCGGCGATTTCTGGCAGCACCTGCTCGTCGCCGAAGGCGCGTTCGACATCGCGGTCGATCCCATCGTCTCGCTCTGGGACGTCGCCGCGCTCGTCCCGATCGTCGAAGAGGCCGGGGGGCGCTGGACCGGGGTCACCGGCCGCACGGACGTCGATGCCGGCAGCTTCGTCTGCACGAACGGGCTGCTGCACGACGCAGTGCTCGCCGCGCTCGCGTAGTGTCGCCCGACGTGGGCGAGCTCACCGTCGGCATCGACATCGGAACCTCGTCGGTGAAGGCCGTCGCCGCGGACGCCGACGGCAACGTCGTTGCCCGGTCGCGCATCCCCCACGAGTTCTTCGTCCCGACCCCGTTGCGCTTCGAGCACGACGCCACGCGTGCGTGGTACGAAGGTCCGCGGCGCGCGCTCGAGGCGTTGGGCGACGTCGCACCGGTCGGGGTGTCGGTCGCGGCGATGGTGCCGTCGTTGACATCGGTCGATGCCGACGGCGTGCCGTGCGCGCCCGGGCTGCTGTACGGCGACGAGCGCGGTCATGCCGATCGTCCCGGTGCCATCGCCGAAGCCGGTGAGCTCGCACAGTTCATGCGCTGGCAGTCGCGCGAGCATCCCGAAGCGCGCGGCTACTGGATGGCGCAGGCGGTCGCGAACCACGCGCTGTCGGGCGAGGGCGTGATCTCGTCGACGGTCGCGGCGACCGCGTTCCCGATGTTCGATTGGCGGCAATGGGACGCGGAGAAGCTGGCCGAGGCCGGCGCCCGACCCGACCAGATGCCGCGCATCGGGCCGTCGGGCGAAGCTCTCGCCGAGATCACCGGTCGGCCCGGATGCGTGCTCGAAGGGGGAACCATCGACGCGCTCGGCGAACAACTCGTCGCCGGGAGCGATCACGACGGCGACGTGCTCGTGATCTGCGGTACGACGTTGATCGTGTGGGCCGTCATCACCGAAGCGGCCGACGTTCCCGGCCACTACGCGATCCCGCACACCGCGCACGGCAAGTTCCTGATCGGTGGCCCGAGCAACGCGGGCGGCCTGTTCCTCAACTGGGTCGATCGCCTCTGCGCGTCCGAGGGCCCGGGCACCGGCGACGGCTCGGCCGCGTCGGTCGGCGATCCCGGCCGGGTGCCGATCTGGGCGCCGTACCCGCGCGGCGAGCGTGTGCCGTTCCAGGATTCGGGCCGGCGGGCGGCCCTCGCCGACCTGAATCTCACGCACGACGCGGCGTCGGTCCGGCGGGCGGCGTTCGAGGCCGCGGGGTTCGTGACCCGGCGCATGCTCGACGCATCCCGCATACCCGCGCGGCGCATCGTCGCGACCGGGGGCGGCACGCGCGTCGAGGCGTGGATGCAGGCGCTCGCGGATTGCACTGCGCTGCCCGTGCACGTGTGCGCAGTCCCGGAGGGCGGCGCGCTGGGTGCCGCGTTTCTGGCCCGGATGGCCGCCGGGCTCGAGCCGTCGATGCAGGAGGCGGCGCGCTGGGCGCGGACGTCGCACATCGTCGACCCCGACCCGGCGTGGTTGACCGCGGTCGCCGACCGCTACGGCCGCTTCTGCGAAGTCGCCGGTTGATGCGCTAAGCATCTCCCGATATGGCACTCGAAATCACGATCAACCGCGACGCGTGCATGGGCTCGGGCAACTGTTCGTTCTGGGCGCCGGGTGTGTTCGATCTCGACGACGACGGCATCGCGATCGTCGTCGACCCGGCCGCGCAACCCGACGACAAGGTGATCCTCGCCGCGCAGGGCTGTCCGACCCAGGCCATCACCGTCGTACGCGACGGCGAGAAGATCGTCTGAAACCCACGTGGCCGCGTTGCCGCTCGTCTTCGTGCACGGCGGCGCCCACGGCGCATGGTGTTGGGAGCCGACGCTCGCGCACGTGACCGGCCCCGCGATCGCGGTCGATCTCCCGCCGACCTCGTTGCGCGGCGGCCCCGCGCGCCACGAGGTCGCACCCGGCATCGACGACATCCACGTCGCGGACTGGGCCGAAGCCGTGCTTGCCGCGGCCGACGGAGCCGGGTTCGATCGCTTCGTCCTCGTCGGGCACTCCCTCGCGGGTATCACGCTCTGCGAAACCGCGCGGCGTGCGCCCGCGCGCGTCGCTCATCTCGTCTTCGTCTCCGCGGTCGTGCCGCCCGAGGGGAAGAACGTGATCGACGCGATGCCGCCGGACATCCTCGAGCGCGTCGCCCGCGGCATGGACGCGGCGTTCATCGACATGTTCTGCAGTGATCTCGACGCCGAGCAGACGCGCTTCGTGCTCGACCATGTCGGCGGCGAGGTGATGAACGTGATGGTGGATCCGGTGACGCGCGCCGGGATGCCGGCGGAGACCCCGAAGACCTACGTCCGGCTGGGCCGGGATCACGCGCTGCCGCCCGCCGCGCAGGACGCCTCGATCGCCGCGCTCGAAGCGGTGCCCGGCGGCGCGGTCGACGTCGTGGAGATCGACTCCGGCCACAGCGTCATGATCAGCCGGCCGGCCGAGCTCGCCGCCGTCGTCGGCAAGATCTCCCGACAGTGGGCACGCTGACGCACGCGGCCGGTATGTGAGCGTGCCCACAGTGGGCACGATGTCGGTACGAGGAGCCGCTCCGAACTGACGTGAGTGTCAGGCGCGCGCGACTATCCACTCATGCCGATCGGGATCACGGAAGACCACGAACATCTCCGCACCGCCGTCCGCCGCTTCGTCGACGACCGCATCAGTCCGTCCGTCGTACGCGACGCGCTGGACGCCGCGACCCAGACCCGGCCCGCGTTCTGGGATGCGCTCGCCGCGCCCGGTTGGATCGGGCTCCACGTCGACGAAACCCACGGGGGGAGTGGCGCGGGCCTCGTGGAGCAGGCGGTCGTGGTGGAGGAGCTCGGACGGGCGTGCGCGCCCGGCCCGTACGTCCCGACCGCGATCGTCGCCGCGTTGCTGACGGCCGACGGCGGTCCTGCCGCGGACGCGCTGCTCCCGCGGATCGTGGCCGGCGAGCTGACGGGTGCGGTTGCGCTCGACGGCGAGACCCTGGTCGCGGGCGGCTCCGGCGCCGACGTCATCGTCTGCTCCGGCGCCGGGGCGTGGTTCGCGCTCGACGCGGCCGATGTCGACGCGACCGAAGTGAAGAGCATCGACCTGACTCGGCGACTGGCGCGCATCGACGCGGCCGCGGCGACCACGGCCGCAGCCGCGCACCCCGAACGCCGGCTCACGAACCTCACCGACGACCGCGTGCGCCTGCTCGCGGCCGCGCTGTTCGCGGTCGAAGCCGTCGGCGTCGCGCAATGGTGCGTCGACACCGCGGCCGAGTACGCGAAGGTGCGCGTGCAGTTCGGTCGTCCGATCGGTCAGTTCCAGGGCGTGAAGCACCGTTGCGCCGACATGCTGGCGCGCGTCGAATTGGCGCGGGCGGCCGCCTGGGACGCGGCCGCGGCCGCCGACGACATCGGCGACCCCGGCGCCGCGCTCGCGATCGCCGCCGCGTCCGCTCTCGCCTTCGACGCCGCGTTCGCGAACGCCAAGGACTGTGTGCAGACGCTGGGCGGTATCGGCTTCACCTGGGAGCACGACGCGCACATCTACCTCCGGCGGGCGATGACGCTGCAGCAGCTCACCGGTACGCCGGACGACTGGCGGATCCGCGCCGCGCAGACGGCGATGGGCGGGGCGCGCCGCCGCCTCGCCGTCGACCTCACGGATCATGGTGACAACGGAGATATGGAAGCGTTCCGGGCCGAGCTGCGCGAGCTGCTCGACGACATCAAGGCCCTGACCCCGCGCGAGCAGCGCAACCGCCTCGCGGAAACCGGCTACGTCACGCCGGGCTGGCCTGCGCCCTGGGGTCGCGACGCGAAAGCGCTCGAGCTCATGGTGGTGGAGGAGGAGTTCCGCGCCGCGAAGGTCGTGAAACCGAACATCGGCGTCGGGGCCTGGGCGTTGCCGAACCTGATCGTGCACGGTACCGAGGCCCAGCGGGAGCGCTGGATCCTGCCGACGCTGCGCGGCGAGATCGGCTGGTGCCAGCTCTTCAGCGAACCGGGCGCCGGCTCCGACCTCGCCGCGCTCTCGACGCGCGCCACCCGTGTCGAAGGCGGATGGCTGCTGAACGGGCAGAAGGTCTGGACCTCGATGGCCAAGGAAGCCGACTGGGGCATCTGCCTGGCGCGCACGAATCCCGAGGCCGCGAAGCACGACGGCATCTCGTGCTTCATGGTCGACATGTTGACCCCGGGGATCGACATCCGCCCGCTGCGCGAGCTCACGGGCATGGCGATGTTCAACGAGGTCTTCTTCGACGATGTGTTCGTGCCCGAGGACTGCCTGGTCGGTCAGGAGCACGACGGCTGGCGGGCGGCGCGCACCACGCTCGCCAACGAACGGGTCTACATGGGCTCGGGCAACACGATCGGCGGCGGGGTCGTCGGCGTCCTGAAGGCCGTCGAGGCCCGGGGCGGAGCCGCCGATCGCCTCGCCCTGGCGGAGGCGGGTGGGCTCGTGGCCACCGGCCACGCCCTGTCGGCCCTCGGGTTCCGATTGACGCTCGCGGCGCTGGCCGGTGCCGACCCGTCCGGGTCCGAGGCCGCCGTGCGCAAGTTGCTCGGCGTGCAGCACGACCAGCACGTGCAGGAGGTCGGGATGGTCGTGGCCGGGCTCGAGGCCATGGCCGCGGAGGGTGATGCCGCGGCCTGGTCCTCGTCGTTCCTGTTCAACCGCTGCCTGACCATCGCGGGCGGCACCAGCGACATCCAACGCAACGTCATCGCCGAACGACTCCTGGGTCTTCCGCGCGATCCGTGAGTCTCGAGATCCCGGCCGGTTTTCCTCGGGATCCGCAGCGTTTGTCCGAAAAGGACCGGTGGAGGCAACCGGGCTCCTGAACTGGGGCGGCGCATCGGCTGTCGCAGCAGTTGCAGTAGTTCGATTTCGTCCCACCCGAGTCCGCGGGCGATCCCGTGTGAAACGGGAAGCAATCGACCTGGACTTGGTGCAGGAAAGAACGCTCCGCGAGGAGGCGGCCGTGGACCGCGGCACGAGAGGGGAACAACCGATGGCAATGACGACGCAGCTTCCGAGGGGTACTGCGAACGAGTCGGCCGCAACCGCGGCGCCGCCGACGGGTCTGCCCGCCGAACAGCTCTATACCTGGCTCGAATGGGTGCAGGACGACCTGCGCCGGCTCGAAGCCCGGCTCGAGTACCTCGAGTCCGCGCGTTCGCAGCTGCGCGAGCAGGAGCGCCTGCTGACCGAGCTGCTGCACGCGTCGGGTTCGCTCAACCGAAGTTGACGCAAGCGTCAGGGAACCGATAGTCGTAGCGCTCGATGAGTGAGCGCGTCCTCGACTCGGAATCGGTGTCGGCCGGCGATGCCGGTCCGGTGATCACGCACCCGCTCACGCGTACTGACCTCGTCATGTACGCAGGGGCGAGTGGCGACTTCAATCCCATGCACCACGACGAGATCGCGGCGCAGCAGGCCGGCCTGCCATCGGTCTTCGGACACGGGATGTTCACGGCCGGCCTTCTCGCGACCGCGGTCACCAACTACGTCGGGATCGGCAACCTGAGGTCGTACCGGGTCCGCTTCACGAAACAGACGTGGCCGGGCGAGACGCTGACGACGAGCGTCACGGTGCGCGACACGCGACCCGGGAACGAGGTCGTGCTCGACTGCTCGGTCGTGAACGAGCAGGGCGAGACCAAACTTCTCGGTGAAGCCGTGGCGGTGTTGGCGTGACCACACCCCGGTTCGATCTGCCCACCATCGACTCCGAGACGCAGGCCTTCTGGGACGGGTTGAAGGAAGGCAAGTTCCTCATCCGCCACTGCAATTCCTGCGGCGACAACCACTACTACCCGCGGCCGTTCTGCCCGACCTGTTGGAACGAGGACGTCGTGTGGGCGGAGGCGTCGGGCCGCGGGAAGCTCTACACCTATTCCGTCGTCCACGTGAACGACCTGCCGCCGTTCAACGAACGGGTGCCGTACGTCGCCGCCATCGTCGAGCTCGAAGAAGGCCCGCGGGTGATGACGAACATCGAGGGCCTCCCGTTCGAGGAGCTGCGGGCCGACCTCCCGGTTGTCGTCGAGTACAAGGCGATCTCCGACGACGTGACGATCCCAGTGTTCCGCCCCGCGAGCTGACCGGTAGCGTCGCGAGCCGTGAACGAAGACCAGCAGGACTGGAACTTTCCCTTCGAGGAACCACTGCACGAGGTGTTCCCGCAGCTCCACGCCGCGCAGAACGCGTACATGGCACAGCTCGATTCACTCTCCGCGCCCGATCGCCGGACCCACGAGCTCATCCGGCTCGCGGTCACCGTCGGGATCCGCAGTCACGAAGGCGTGCGCCGGCACGCGCGGCTGGCGCGCGAAGTCGGCGCGTCGTGGGAGGACATCCTCGGATCGATCATGCTGACCGTTCCCGGCCACGGGCTCTCGTCCGCGGTCGAGGCGATCCCGCACGCGCGCACCGGATACGAAGAAGCACGAGAAGCCGAACAGGAGTGACTGTGCCCGACGCAGAAGCAACGGCGGTGCCGTTTCGCATCCTGCCCCTGCTCACCGATTGGAACCGCGACTTCTGGACCGGAGGTGCGCGCGACGAACTGCGCTTCTGGCGCTGCCAGGACTGCAGCTTCTACATCCATCCGCCACAACCGATCTGTCCGACGTGCCACTCGAAGAACATCAAGACCGAATCGGTGTCGGGGCGCGCGAAGGTCGCGTCGTTCTCGGTGAACCACCAACCGTGGATGCCCGGCCCGGAGCTCCCGTACATCGTGGCCATCGTCGAGATCGTCGAACAGCCGTCGTTGCGACTCACGACGAACCTCGTGAACTGTGCGCCCGATGATGCGCGCATCGACATGCCGGTACGCGTGACCTTCGAGCACCATCCCGATCCCGAGGGCGACGTCTACCTCCCCCTCTTCGAGCCGGCGGAGTGACGGTCGTGGACGAGAACGAGATCATCGAACGGCGCGCGTGCATTTCCGGGGTCGGTCAGTCCGACATCGGCCGGCGACTCTTCCGCGATCCCCTCGAGCTGACGCTCGACGGATGTCTCGCGGCAATCGAGCACGCGGGGCTCACGACCGCAGACATCGACGGGCTGTCGACCTATCCCGGTCCGATGGGCACGCCCGCCGGCTTCTCGGGCGCGGGGGCGTACGACGTGATGGACGCGTTGCGCCTCGAGTGCGGTTGGTACGGCAGCGGGTTGGAGACGTCGGGGCAGCTCGGGTCGGTCGTCAACGCGTGTCTCGCGGTTGCGTCCGGTCTCGCGAACCACGTGCTGTGCTTCCGCTCGGTCTACGAGGGTTCCGCCCAGGGTGACAAAGGCCGATCGGCGGTCACGATGGGCGGCGGCGGCGGCTCGTTCAAGGCCTCGGGCTTCACCGAATGGACGCTGCCGTTCTCGGCCCCGTCGGCGGCGATCTGGATCGCGATGTTCGCCCGTCGGCACTTCCACGAATACGGCACGACGCGCGAGCAGATGGCCTGGATCGCCTTGAACGCGCGGCGCAATGCCGAGCTCAATCCCAAGGCGATCTACCGCGATCCGATGACGATGGACGACTACCTCGCGGCGCGCATGATTGCGTCGCCGTTCGGTCTGTTCGACTGCGACGCTCCGTGCGACGGTGCGACCGCCGTCATCGTCTCCCGGCGTGACCGCGCCCAGGACATGCGCAATCGTCCGCTACGGGTCGAGGCGGTCGGCGTTCGCCTCGACGGCCGGCCGTCGTGGGATCAGTTCGACGACCTGTCTGCGATGCCGAACCGCGGCGCCGGAAAACAGTTGTGGGAACGGACGGAGTACCAGCCCGCCGACGTGCAGATGGCGCAGCTCTACGACGGCTTTTCGTGGCTCACGATGTCGTGGCTCGAAGCACTCGGCCTCTGCGGCGTCGGCGAGAGCGGACCCTTCATCGACGGCGGCACGCGCATCGCGCGTGACGGGCAACTCCCGCTCAACACGCACGGCGGCCAGCTCTCGGCCGGCCGGTTGCACGGCTACGGCTTCCTGCACGAAGGCGCGACCCAGATGTGGGGCCAGGCCGGCGAGCGTCAGATCGCGACGCCGCCCGAGGTCGGGATCATCGGCGCCGGCGGCGGCAACACCTGCGGCGCGCTACTGCTGGTGCGCGAGTAGGCGCGTCACCGCGTCGAGGCCTCGGGCGCCGACGACGGTTGGCGGCGGCGGGAGGATGAGCGTCAAGATGCCGACGTCGACCGCGCCGCCGTCGTGCGAGCACCGGTCGCCGACCATCAACGCGCGCGCCGCGTCGACGTCGAGTAGGTCGAGCGCAGTCAGGAAGATTCTCGGGTCCGGCTTCTGACACCCGAGCTCGAACGACAGCGCGTACGCGTCGACGTGATCGCCGACGCCCTGGTCGTGCAGCGACACGCGGAGATCGAGGTGAATGTCGCTGACCACGGCGACCTTCACGCCCGAGCTGTGAAGCGCGGCGAGCGTCGCGGCCGCATCGGTGTACAGCGGACGGTTGTCGGAGTCGGCATCAACCGCGTAGAGCGCCTCCGCCAGGTCGGCATCCAGACCGGCGCGCCGGAACCAGAGCATGTTGGCGCTCCGGTGGCGGGCCGTCGACGTGTCCTCGTCTCGCATTGCTTCGACGACGTCGGGCAGCTGTGCGGCGGCCGTGATCCGGTCCAGAGTGGCCGCGACTTGCTCGGCCCGAGGTTCACGGTCGAGCGCGCGCAACGCCGCCCTGAGGCGATCGATCGGCGGCGGATCGTGCACGAGCGTCCCGCTCCAGTCGAACAACACGGCCTCGAAGCGCGACACGCGGCCAGACTCGCACACCTCCGGCGTCGCGGCATCGAAATTCAGGTGGCACTCCGCATGGAGTGCCGCTAGTCGATGGCGAGGGTGGCGAGCTCCTCGAGATGGTCGGCCGCGGTGCCGAGCTCGCTCGCGACGGTGAGCAGGCGCTTGTAGTACAGGTGAATGTCGTGTTCCCACGTGAACCCGATGCCGCCGAAGATCTGGATCGCGGTGCCGCCGAGCTGGGGGAAGGCGTCGGCCGCGAACGCGCGCGCCAGCGTGGCCGCGCGGTGCGCTTCCTCGGGTGACGCGTCGTCGAGGGCCCAGCACGCGTAATAACCCGCGGCCCGGCCGAGCTCGACGGTCCGCAGCATGTCGGCGCACAGGTGTTGCACGGCTTGGAACGCGCCGATCGGCTTGTCGAATTGTTCGCGCTCCTTGGCGTACTCCACCGCGAGCTCGAGCGCGCGCTGCGCGGCACCCACGCCGTCGACCACCGCGGCGACGCCCATCCGGTCGAGCGCCCGCGCGACGGCCGTCTCGGCGTCGCCGGTCTCGATGCGGCGCGCGGACGAACCGTTCAGCGTGATGCGCCCCTGCTTGCGCGAACCGTCGACGGTCGGCGTCGGCTCGGCCGTGAAGTCGTCGGTCGCGAACACCGCGAGTGCGCCGTCGTCGTCGAGGGCCGTGACGAGCGCGACGCCGGCGGTGGCGGCATCGCCGACATGCACCTTGACGCCCTCGAGGGTCCATCCGCTCCCGGCGCGCGTCGCGCGGGTCGACGGGGTACGCCATCCGTAGCGGGCGCCGGCTTCGAAAATCGCCACCGTTGCGATCGTCGAACCGTCGGCCAGTGCGGGGAGCAGTGCGTCGTCGGCGAGTGCGACCGCGCCGATCGCCGACGAGATGTAGGGAGCGGGGCAGACCGCACGGCCGAGCTCCTCGAGCACGACGGCCGCATCGACCATCCCCATGCCCGCGCCGCCGAGTTCCTCGTCGACGACGAGCCCGACCACACCCAGCTCGACGAGGCCGGCCCACAGCGCGGGGTCGGGGGTCGCCGCTTCGTATCCGGCCCGCACCGACGCCAAGGGCGCGTTCGCGGCGAGGAACGCACGCACGGACGTGCGCAGCATCTCCTGTTCCGCTGAGAATTCGAAGTCCACACGGCCTCCGGGATTTCCTGACGCTGACGTCAGGAAACTACCCTGCGCACCGATGCGCCTGCGTTACGAACCCGAGGACGAGGCCTTCCGCGCCGAGCTGGACGTGTGGCTCGACGAGCACCAACCGTCGGACGAACGCATCCGCGAACCCAAGCAGTCGAGCGCCCACATGCCGCAGTGGGCGCGCGAGTGGCAGCGCGCGTTGTTCGACGCGGGCTGGCTCGTTCCCGGCTGGCCACCCGAGCTCGGCGGTCGTAACGCCACGCCGACGCAACAGATGATCTATTTCGAGGAGATCAGCGCCCGCGAGATACTCCGCAGCGCGAACCCGCAGGGGCTCGGGATCATCGCACCTTCGATCAACGACTACGGCACGCCCGAGCAGAAGGCGCGCTTCCTCGTCCCCACGCTGCGCGCCGAGATCTCGTGGTGTCTCGGTATGAGTGAGCCCGGCGCGGGGAGCGACCTCGCGAGCCTGAAGACGCGCGCCGAGCTGATCGGCGACGAGTTCGTCGTGAACGGGCAGAAGGTGTGGACCTCGGGCGCGCACCATGCCGACTGGTGTCTGTGTTTCGTGCGTACCGACCCCACGGCGCCGAAGCACAAAGGGATCAGCGCGCTGATCATCGACACCGCCTCACCGGGCGTCGAGCGCCGGCCCTTCCCCGAGCTCTCCGAGAAGGAGTTCTGCGACTTCAACGAAGTGTTCTTCACCGACGTGCGGGTGCCCAAGGAGAACCTCATGGGCCCGCTCAACGGCGGGTGGCCCATCACCCAGGGATCGCTCGCGCACGAGCGGGCCATGTTGTGGATCAACTACGCGTACGACCTGCAGCGTGCGGTGCGCGCACTCGTCGAGCTCGGCAAGACCGAAGGTGCCGGCGGAAAACCGTTGGGCGAGGACGCGCGGTACCGCGATGCCGTCGCCGGCTTCTATGTCGACGCGCAGGCACTGCTGGCGATGGGATACCGCGGCTTCTCCAAGTTCTTGAAGGGGAAGTCGGCGCCGGAACATTCGCTCCTGAAGCTCTACGGCAGCGAGGCACTCCAGGCGGCGCTCCTCTACGGCACGGAGGCGCTCGGTCTCGACGAGCTCGACCTCGACACCTTCGGGCCGCACATGTGGCGCGACGGATCCTGGGCGATCCAATACCTGCGCAGCTTCGCCGCGACGATCCCGGGCGGTACCAGCGAGATCCAACGCAACATCATCGCGGAGCGTGTGCTCGGCCTACCCCGGGCCTGATGGACTTCACGCCGCGCGCCGTCGACGAGGATTGCGCTCGTCGGTACGTGGCCGAGGGTTTCTGGGCCGACGAGAGTCTCGGCGCGCTACTGGCCGAGGGGCTGCGCGACGCCGCGTCGCACCCGTTCACGGTGCGGTCCGACCGGATGCCGTACCGCGGAACGTTGGGCGACGTCGACACGCTGG
Organism: uncultured Actinomycetes bacterium; assembly: GCA_963835455.1. GTDB lineage: Bacteria > Actinomycetota > Acidimicrobiia > IMCC26256 > PALSA-610 > PALSA-610. The sequence goes on along the minus strand of CAWIFT010000004.1, from coordinate 302,572 downwards.
CCCGGCGGGTGGCCACGGGGCTGCGAGCGCGCGGTATCGGTCCCGGCGACGCGGTCGCATTCCAACTCCCGAACTGGCTCGAGGCGGCCGCGACCTTCTACGCGATCACCTACCTCGGCGCGATCGTCGTTCCGATCGTGCACTTCTACGGGCCCAAGGAAGTCGGCTACATCCTGCGCAAGACCGGCGTGAAGGCGCTCATCACCGCCGACCGGTTCGGCCACCAGGATTTCCTCGCCAACCTCGCGGGCATGCGCGACACGTTGTCCACGGTCGAGTGGGTTGCGATCGTCGGCGATGCATCCGGCGCCGGTGTGCACCCGCGTGACCTCCCGTTCTCGGAGCTGATCGCCGACGACCCGATCGCCGCGATCCCGGCCGTCGACCCACGCGCGCCCGCGTTGGTCGCCTACACGTCGGGCACGACGTCGGATCCGAAGGGTGTCGTGCATTCGCACCGCACGATCAACGCCGAGATCCACCAGCTCAGCGCGATGCAGGCCGATCGGGGTGGCCCCGCGATGATCACCGGCGCACCTGTGGGGCACGGCATCGGCATGCTCGCCGCGCTGCTCATCCCGGTGTTCCGCAGGAGCGAGATCCACCTCATCGACGTGTGGGACCCCGGCCGCGTGCTGCAGGCGATGCTCGACGACGGTCTGTCGGCCGGCCAGGGATCGACGTTCTTCCTCACGAGCCTCCTCGATCATCCCGACTACGACCGCGCCCGGCACGTTCCGCTCATGCCCTTCGTCGGGCTCGGCGGATCGGCGGTGCCCGCGGCCGTGGGGGAACGGTGTGCCGCGCTCGGCATCGAGATCGCCCGCAGCTTCGGTTCGACCGAGCATCCGTCGATCACCGGCAGCACGCCCGACGCGCCGCGTGAGAAGCGCATCAACACCGATGGCCGTCCGCTCCCGGGTGTCGAGATCCGGCTCGTCGACGACGACGGGAACGACGTCGAGCCCGGGCAACCGGGGGAGATCTGGAGCCGTGGTCCGGAGCTGTTCACGGGCTACACCGACGCCGCCGCGACCGCCGCCGCGTTCAGTGCCGACGGTTGGTTCATGACCGGCGACATCGGCGTGCTCGACGGCGACGGCTACCTCGCGATCACCGACCGCAAGAAGGACATCATCATCCGCGGTGGCGAGAACATCAGCGCGCAAGAGGTCGAAGAGCTCCTCGTGCGGATGCCGAACGTCGCGGAGGTCGCGGTCGTCGCCGCGCCCGATGCGCGGCTGGGTGAGGTTGCGTGCGCCTTCTTCCGTATGCAGCCCGGTCACGCGGCGCCGACGCTCGCCGCGGTGCGCAGCTCCCTGGAGCAGTCGGGGATCGCCCGGCAGAAGTGGCCGGAACATCTCCGCGCGGTCGACGAATTCCCGCGCACCGCGAGCGGCAAGGTGCAGAAGTTCGTGCTGCGGCAACGGTTACGCGACGCGTGAGCGGGCTCCTCGACGGGATGCGGGTGCTCGACGCGGGCATCTGGCGGCCCGTGCCGCACGCGACCCAGATGCTCGTCGATCTCGGCGCGCGAGGTGCTGAAGATCGAACCGCCCGGCGGCGATCCGATGCGCACGTTCCCGCAGTTGTTCCGCGACGTCGCCGGGCACAAACGGAGCATCGAGCTGGACTTGCGCAGCGACGCGGGCAAGGCGCGCGCGCGGGAACTCGTCGCCGGCGCCGACGTGTTCTGCGAGGGGTGGCGCCCCGGCGTCGCGGCCCGCCTCGGGCTGAGCTACGACGACGTGCGCGCGGTCAACCGCTCGATCATCTACTGCTCCGTCTCGGGCTACGGCCAGACCGGACCCAACGTCATGCGTCCGGGCCACGACGTGAACTATCAGGCGCTGGCGGGCGCGATCGCGCCGCGTCCCGGTGAGGAGCCCGCGATTCCGCGCGTGCCGATCGCCGATCTCGCGGCGGGGACCGTCGCCGCGCTCTGCATCTGCGCGGCGTGGGCGAAGAAGATCCAGACCGGCGAAGGGGAGCGCATCGACGTCTCCATGGCCGACGTGGTGGCGTCGTGGTCGGGCACGAGCTCGGGCAATCTCCTGCGCGGTCGCGCGCAACCGACGCGCGGCTCCGCGGGGTACGGCGTGTTCCACTGTGCCGACGGTGGTTGGCTGACGTTGGCGGTGATCTCCGAGGACCACTTCTGGAAAGCGGTGTGCGAGGCGCTCGATCTCGCGCCGGCGCTCCACCCGCTCGGTCACCTCGAACGCCTCGACCGGTTCGACGAATGCCAGGCGGCAATCGCAGCCGCGTGCACGACGCTCACGCGCGAGGACGCGCTCGATCGGCTCACGCGTGCGGGCGCACCCGTCGCGCCCGTCCTCGATCCGGCCGAGATGACGGTGAACGAACAGTTCCGGTCGCGGGAGGTCGTGTTCGACGCCGGCGACGGCACCGCCCGGCTCGGCTTTCCCGCCCGGCTCGAGGAGCACCCGCCGCGGCGTCCCGGGCCGGTTCCCGAGGTCGATCAGGACACGAGCGGCTGGGCGTGAGCGCACGAACGTGACGCCCGTCGCAGTGCGTCAAGCCGGCTGCACCCGTCGCCGATCTGAAACTCGGCTGATACTCGGTCAGCCGCCCAGATCCGTGGAGGGACGCATGCTCATGATCGTCGGCCTGGTGGCCATCGTCGGACTTTCCTACTTCCTCGTGAAGTCCCGCAAGCAGACCGCGAAGTCCGGCTAGTCGCTGAACTCGTTCTGACGACGCGCCGCGCCTCTTGTCGACGGATCGACGAGGGCGCGGCGTCGCGCGTGTCCGCGTTGTTGCGGCTATGACGAACGGAGGAGCTTGCCGGGCCGCGTCGCGAGGGCGTCGTCGACGGGTGTGCCGCCTTCGCGGATCACGGTGCCGTTCACGACCACGTGACTGATCCCCTCGGGCCGATCGGCGACGAGTCGCTCGCCGTCGGCCGGGAAGTCGTGGATCCGCCGCAGCGGTCCGGGCCCGACGGTGTCGAAGTCGAACACCACGACATCGGCGGCCTTCCCGACCTCGATCGTCCCGCGGTCGTGCAGGCCGAACACCGCGGCCGGCTCACCGGTGAGCTTGTGGATCGCGTGCTCGAGCGGCATGACTTCCTTGTCGCGCACCCAGTTGCCGAGCAGATCGGTCGCGAAGCACGCGTCGCACAGCTGCGTGACGTGCGCGCCGGAGTCGGCCAACCCGAGCAGGACCGTGTCCTGGGGGAGGAGCCACGCGATCGCTTCGGGGTCGTTGTTCGCGAGCACGCTCGTGAAGCGGGTCTCCAACTTCTCGCCGAGCGACACGTCGAGCATGACGTCGAGGGGGGTGGCCCCGGTCTCGGCCGCGATGTCGGTGACCTTGCGCCCGACGAGCTCGGGATGCGTCGGCGATTCCGCGACCGCGAACGCATCGAAGTTGACCGGCAGCGCGCCCCGCTGACCTTGCATCTCCTCCCACGCCCGGGCCCGCCACGCCGGATCGCGGTACGCCTCCATACGGATGTCGTCGGGCCGGTCCATGAGCTCCTGGAACGTCGAGCGCATGTTGAACGTGAACGGCTCGCGCATGTTCATCTGGAACGTCAGCGGCCGGCACGACACCTGCGGCCACACCTCGATGCCCTCGGCGCGCGCCTTGGTGTTCGCGGCCATGATCTTCTCGTGCCAGGGGTAACCCTTCACGGTGAGGAGCGCGGTCCACGTGAGCGGACGGCCGGTCGCCCGCTGGAGCTCGTAGACGTCGGCGTGGGTGACCTTCTCGCCCGGCAGCAACGCCGCGACGCCCTTCTTGGAATCGCGCAACGGCTCGAGCAACGCGTAGAGCTCGGCGAGATCGGCGACGCGCGACGGAACCGGTCGACCGCGGTCGCCGCTGTGGGTCGGTGAGGACGACGTGGCGAAACCCGCGGCCCCCGCGGCCATCGCGTCGGCGATGACCTGTTGCATCTGGTGGATCTCGTCGTCGGTCGCGGCGCGCTCGTAACCCGCCTCGCCCATGACGAAGATGCGCACCGCCGTGTGCCCGACGTAACACGCGAAGTTGATGAGCGTGCCGCGCGCTTCGATCGCGTCGAGGTACTGCGGGAACGTCTCGAACTCGTCCCAGGGAACGCCCGCGAACAGCGTGTCGGGCGACATGTCCTCGACGTGTTGCAGCGTGCGCACGAGGAGCTCGCGGTCCTCGCGCCGGACCGGCGCGATCGAGAAGCCGCAGTTGCCCGCCACGACGGACGTGACGCCGTGCCAGCAACTGGGCGACAGCGCGGGATCCCAGAACACCTGCGCGTCGTAGTGCGTGTGGATGTCGACGAAACCCGGCGCGACGATCTGACCGGCCGCGTCGAGCTCGTGGCGACCGGAGAGGCCGTCGCCGATCTCGGTGATGACCCCGTCGGTGACGGCGACGTCGGCCGCCCGTCCGGACGCACCCGTCCCGTCGACCACCGTGCCGCCCCGGATCACAACATCTGCCGTCATGGTTCTCCTCGAAGCCTGACGCCCACGTCAGTGGGACCCCCGAGTCTCGCGCACCCCCGAGATGGCAGGGAAAGTGGTGCGGAGCGCCGGAAACCCTGCCAACGCGGCGGGATGGGGGTGTAGTTGACGTGCGTGTCAGGTTCGGGTGACCCTCTTGACATGACTCAGGTACCCGAGACGATGCCCGCGGCGGTCTTCATGGGGCTGCGGGACGTAACGGTGGAGGACCGGCCGACGCCGAAGCCCGGGCCCGGGGAGCTTCTCCTCGAGGTGAGCCACTGCGGGATCTGCGGCTCCGACCTCCACTTCCTCCTCGAATGGGGTGGTCGGGCGGGCGTGATCGAGGGCCACGAATATTCGGGCACCGTCGCCGCGTCGGGTCCGGAGGTGTCGGGGTGGGCCGTGGGCGACCGGGCCATCGGCGGTCCCTCGCCGCGCTGCGGGACGTGCGAGCACTGCATGGCGCAGCGCCCGTCGCTGTGCCTCGAGCGCAACTCGGTGGGTGGCGACGGCGACTGGCAGGGCGCGTTCGCGGGCTACAAGACGGTGCGCGCCGCCGAGGCGCTGCGGGTGCCCGACGGGTTGTCCCTGAAGCACGCGGCGCTCACCGAGCCCCTCGCGGTCGCGCTGCACGGGATCACGCGCGCGGGCGGGGCGCGGCCGGGGACGCGTTGGCTGGTGACGGGCGGCGGCCCGATCGGGTTCTTGTCGGTCGCCGCGCTGAAGGCGCTCGGGATCGACGACATCGTCGTGAGCGAACCCAAGGAGAGCCGGCGCACGCTGTGCGAGAAGCTCGGGGCGCGCGCCGTGGATCCCGCCGATCTCGTCACGCCCGGGATGCCGTACGACACGGTCGCCGAACCCTTCGACGTCGCGCTCGAGTGTTCGGGCAACGGCCGGGCCCAGGAGTCGGCGCTCGCGCAGCTCAAGCGCGGCGGCACGCTCGTGTTGGTGGGCGCAGGGATGGCGCGGCCGAAGTTCGACCCGAATCGCATCCTGTTGAACGAGCTCGTGATCACCGGCGCGTTCGTCTACGACCACGACGGCTTCCCGCGCGCGCTCGAGTTGCTCGCGTCGGGTCGGCTCCCGAACGACCTGCTCGTCGAGCAGGAGGACTATCCGCTCACCCGGCTCCTCGACGCGGCGGTCGGCCTGCACGAGGGCGACCTCGCGGCCAAAGCCATGGTCGTCCCCCGGGTCTCCTGAGGAGCGCTCATGCCCGCGATCGGCCCCGCGTTCACGTCCCGCAAACCCCGTTTCAACCACGTCGCGATGAGCCTGACGCCCGAGCTGCTCGACGAGGAGCATCGCAAGCTGCGCGCCGACTTCTTCGGTGACGTGTTCGGCTTCTACGACATCCCGATGATGACCATCGACCGCAAGCGTCAGGTCTTCCAGGTCCACACCATCGAGCAGTTCCTCTTCCTGATCGCCGACGACGGCGGCCAGGCGATGGAGTGCCCGCGGCTCGACCATTTCGGCTTGTCGGTGGGCGCGGAGTCGGAGCTCGACGAGATTCTCGAGCGGGCGCGGGCGTGGCAGGCGCGTGACGACCGCGTCGACATCATCGACAAGCACGTCGACGATCACGGGATGCTCGCGATCACGAGCATCTACGTCCGTTACCTGCTCCCGATGATGTGCGAGATCCAGTGGTGGGACTACCACGACGATGCGAAGGAGAACGCGTGAACGCACCGTTGCAGTGGGGCGCGTTCGCGCCGCAGGGTTGGAAGCTCGAGTACAGCGGCTGGTCCGCCGCGGACGCGTGGGACCGCACGAAGGAGCTGGCGCAGCTCAGCGAGGAGCTCGGCTATCACCACCTCTGGGTGTACGACCACGTCGAGACGGTGCCCCGTCGGGAACCGACCCACGTGTTCGAGGCGTTCACCACGCTCGCCGCGCTCGCGCAGCACACGACCACGATCAAGCTCGGTCAGATGGTCACCTGCGCGGCGTACCGCAATGCCGGCCTGCTCGCCAAGGAAGCCGCATGCGTGGACGTGTTCTCCGGCGGACGGCTCATCCTCGGCATCGGCGCGGGTTGGTACGAGCGGGAGTATCAGGCGTACGGCTTCCCGTTCCCGAGCGCGGGGACGCGGCTGCAGATCCTGGAAGAGACCGTCGAGGTGGTCAAGCGGCTCTGGACCGAAGAGACCGTGACCTACCAGGGCAAGCACCTGGCGTTCGACGGCGCGTACTGCGACCCGAAGCCGATCCAGGAGTTGCCTGAGCTGTGGATCGGCGGCGGCGGCGAGAAGGTGACCCTGCGCATCGAAGCCCGGCACGCCGACAAGACCAACTGGCAGACCGGCCTCGAAGGGTTCGTACGCAAGTCGAACCTCCTGCGCGGCTACTGCGACGAGATCGGCCGCGACTTCGATTCCGTCGTGCGGACGCACGGTCCCGACTGCCGCGTGTTCGACTCCGAGGCCGATCTGCGGCGCTGGCTCGACTCGCCCACCGGCGGTTCGCTGTGGGGGAGGGGCGACCCGGCCGAGTACGTACGCGACAACTTCGTCGGTACGGCCGAACAGGTTGCCGAGAAGGCGCAGGCGTACGTCGACGCAGGCTGTCGGGAATTCGTGTTGTGGTTCCGCGACTTCCCGTCGTCGGAGAGTCTCGAAGCGGTCGCGCGCGAAGTCGTGCCGCACGTCCGGGTCTGAACTTCTCCGCCGCCCGGCACTAGGTTTCGCATCCGTGACGACCCTCTCCGACGCGCCCTCGCGCAAATCCGGGTCGGACGAACCGACGCCGGCGGCGATCCGTCGCTCACCCTGGTTGATCGCGGCCGGCGTCGTGGTCGGCGTCGTCGGACTCGCGTTCTTCTCGTACTCGCGCTCGCAGATGTGGCTCGACGAGGCGCTCACGGTCAACATCGCGCGGCTCCCGCTCTCGCAACTGCACGAGGCGCTGAAGCAGGACGGCGCGCCGCCGCTGTACTACCTGTTGCTGCACTTCTGGACGGGGGTCTTCGGGACGGGCAATGCCGCGGCCCGGTCGATCTCGGGCGTGTTCACGGCCGGCGCGGTCGTGGCGATGTGGTTCGCCGCCCGTCGCTTCGCGGGTACGACCGCGGCGTGGATCGCGGCCGCCCTCACACTGGCGAGCCCGTACGCGATCCGTTACGCGACCGAAGCGCGGATGTACTCGCTCGTGATGTTGCTCGTCGCGTCGGGAATCGTCGCGTTCCAGCGCGCGCTGGAGAAGCCGACCCCGGGCCGGCTCGCAGTGGTGGCCGTGCTCGTCGCGCTGTTCGTGTACACGCAGTACTGGTCGTTCTATCTGCTCGCGGTCGTCGTCGGCGCGCTCGTCGGCGTCGCGTGGCGCGGCCGGCAGAAGGACGCGGCGCGACGGGTGCTCGTCGCCGTCGCCATCGGCGGCCTCGCGTTCCTGCCGTGGGTACCGACGTTCCTCTATCAACGCGCGCACACCGGTACGCCGTGGGGATCGCCGGTACTGCCGGGAATCCCGATCGGATACACGCTGCGCGACTTTGCCGGCGGTGCGAGCGGAACCGCGGCCGATCGCCAGGAAGGTTGGTTGCTCTTCTTCGTCCTGGTGCCGATGATGCTGCTCGGGGCGTTCGCGCACGGGGTCGACCGGCGGCGGATCGAGATCGATCTGCACGTGCCGCGCGAGACCCGGGCGATCGCGTTCATCGGTGGCGCGGGTCTCGTCGTCGCCCTGTCGCTGAACTACCTCGCGGGCGGCGCGTTCCAATCGCGCTACAGCGTGATCGTCTTCCCGTTCTTCATCCTCCTCGCCGCGCGGGGTTTCACGACGCTGCGCGATCCGCGCGTCCTCGGCGGTGTGCTCGGCGTTGCGATCGTCCTCGGATTCGTCGGTGGCGCCCGCAACCTGTTGACCCAGCGCACGCAGGCGGGCGAGGTTGCCGCGGTGTTGCGCCACGAGGCGAAGCCCGGCGACCTGGTGGTGTACTGCCCCGACCAGGTCGGGCCCTCCGTACACCGGTTGACCCAGTCGGGGCTCGACGAGGTCGTGTACCCGAGCTTCGCGGGTCCGGAACGCGTCGACTGGGTCGACTACAAGAAGCGACTGGCAGCCGCCGATCCGGCTGCGTTCGCGCGTGAAGCGCTCGCCCGGGCCGGCTCGCACACGCTCTGGTACGTCAGCGCGCCCGGCTACACCACGCACCCCGGCACCTGCGAGGCGTTGTCGGACGCATTCGCGGCGGCGCGATCGCGGCTGCAGCGGACGCTGTCCGACAACACGATCTTCGAGAAGCCCGCGCTGCAGATGTTCCCGGCGCCGACCAAGAGCTGAATGCGCATCTCCTCGCGCACCGTTCGGTCGGTGCTCGTCCCCTACGTGATCTCGCGGGTGGTCGTGGTGGGCGCGCTCCAGACGATCCGCCACGTCATCACGACCCGCCAGTTCGCGGTCCCGATCGAGACGCACAACGGGCTGCTCGCGTGGGACGCGTCCTGGTATCGCGACATCGCACGCGCCGGCTACCACGGCGTCGCGTCGGAAGGTCTGCGCTTCTTCCCCGTGCTCCCAGTGCTCGGGCGCGCGGTCTCGTGGCTACCGGGGGTATCGGCCGGGCTCGGTGTGCTGATGGTCGCGAACCTCTCCGCGCTCGCGTTGGGCTTCGTCCTCTATCGGCTGGTCATGCAGGAACGCGACGATCCGGAGCTCGCGCGCCGTGCGGTGTGGCTCGTGTATCTCGTTCCACCCGCGTTCGTGCTCGTGATGGGTTACGCGGAAGCGACGTTCATGACGTTCGCGGCGATCGTGCTCCTCGGATTGCGCTCGCAGCGCTGGTGGCTGGCGGCGGCCTTCGGTTTCCTCGCGGGTCTGACCCGGCCCGTCGGGGTGCTGCTCGCGGTTCCGGCCGTGATCGAAGGGTGGCAGAAGCGCGACGTGAAAGCCGCGGCCCCCGCGGTCGCACCGGGGCTCGGGCTGCTGGCGTACCTTGCCTGGGCCCAGCGGCGCACGCACGACTTCTGGTATCCAGTCCGGGCGCAGCAGGATCCGACGCGGCGCGGGCAGTGGGTCGATCCGATCCGCGCCGTCGCACACAACGTGCACGAGCTGTTCGTCGGCGATCATGTGAGCGCGGGCGTGCACGCCGCGAGCGCGCTCGTCTTCGTCGCGCTCCTCTACGTGCTCGCCCGGCGCTGGCCGCTCTCGTTCACGCTCTACGCGGCCGTCGCGCTCGTCGTCGCCCTCAGCAGCCGCAACCTCGACTCCCTCGAGCGCTACGGGCTCGCGACGCTGCCCTTCGTGATGGCCGGCGCGGACGTGATCGCCGCGCCCGAAGCCGAACGGATCGTCCTGTATCTGGCCGGAGCCGGCCTCGTCGCCGCCTCGATCCTCGCCTTCACGGGTGTGCTAGTTCCGTAACTATTGGTCGCTCGCGCTGCGCCTCCCGTCCGGTCGGCTCCGCTGTCGCTCCGCTGCTCCCGAGTGCGCCGGAGCCCGGAATCGGGACGCGGGCCAAGTACGCTCGGCCGGTCATGTCGACCGCAGAAACACCGAAGCCCGATCTGTCGGTCGTGGTCATCGGAGCCGGCCCCGCCGGCCTCACGGCGGCGTACCAGCTGATGAAGGCCGGTCACGCCCACAACGTCACGATCCTCGAATCGGACAATGTCGTCGGTGGCATCAGCCGCACCGTTCAGCGCGACGGATGGCGCTTCGACATCGGCGGCCACCGGTTCTTCACCAAGGTGCGCGCGGTCGACGACCTGTGGTGGGAGATCCTCGGCGCGGAGAACTTCCTGAGCCGGCCGCGTCAGAGCCGCATCTTCTACCAGGGCAAGCTCTACGACTACCCGCTCAGCTTCACGAACGTGTTGCGCAATCTCGGACCGCTCGAAGCGGTGCGGTGCGTGTTGTCGTACCTCTGGGTGCGCGTCCGCAAGCCCAAGAACCAGGACACGCTCGAGGGCTTCATCGTCGCCCGCTTCGGTTGGCGGCTCTACCAGCACTTCTTCAAGGCGTACAACCAGAAGGTCTGGGGCGTGCCCGCGTCGGAACTGTCGGCCGACTGGGGCGCGCAACGTATCAAGGACCTCTCGATGTACCAGGCGATCAAGGACGCGCTCACTCCCAAGCGTCTCGCGAACCGCGACAAGTCGAAGATGGTGACGAGCCTCATCGACGAATTCAACTACCCCAAGTTCGGACCGGGGATGATGTGGGAGGTCGCGACCGAGAAGGTCGCGACCGCGGGCGCGAAGATCGAGTTCGACCGGCGCGTCACCGCGATCCGCCACGGGGCCGGCGCGGCGACCGAGGTCGTCGCCGTCGACGCACACGGTGTCGAGCACGCGTATCCGTGCACGCACGTCATCTCGTCGATGCCGATCGGCGCACTCTGCAACGCGATGGAACCGCCGATCGACGATCCGACGCGCGCCGCCGCCGTCGACCTGCGCTACCGCGCGCACCTCACGGTGGCGCTCGTCGTTCCGAAGGAGTTCTCGTTCAGTGACAACTGGGTCTACATCCACGACCCGGACGTCGAGGTCGGGCGGGTGCAGAACTTCGGTTCGTGGTCGCCGTTCATGGTCAAGGACGGCCGAACCTGCCTCGGTCTGGAGTACTTCCTGAACGAGGGCGAGGGCATGTGGAACCGCCCCGACGAAGAGTTGGTCGAGCAGGGCACGCGCGAGCTCTACAAGCTCGGTCTGATCTCCGACCCGGCCAAGGTCGAAGCCGGGTACGTCGTGCGGATGCCGAAGGCGTATCCGGTCTACGACGACGCGTACCAGGGCAACGTCGACATGATGCGCAAGTGGCTCACGGTGAACGCGCCCAACGTGTTCCCGTGCGGACGCAACGGCATGCACCGCTACAACAACCAGGACCACTCGATGCTCACCGCGATGCTCTCGGTCGAGAACATCCTCGACGGCACCGAGCACGACGTGTGGTCGGTCAACGTCGAAGCCGAGTATCACGAGGAACAGACCGGCGGCGACGGCGAGGGCCGCACCGGTCGCGATGCGCCGTTCCTTCCACGGAAGCCGTGACCGCTAACGCGTGAAGCGGTTGCGGCGGAGCACGCGGTCGCGCAAGCCCCACCAGGTGACGAGCATCATCGCCTCGGCGATGATCCGCCACGACATCTTCGAGTTGCCGCGTACGCGATCGGTGAACGCGATCGGGATCTCCTCGATCTTCCCGCCCGCGAGCACGACTCGGTGCGTCATCTCGATCTGGAAGCCGTACCCGGTCGAGTGGGTCGTGTCGAAGTCGATCCGGTCCAGGATCGAGGCGCGATACGCGCGGTAGCCCGCAGTCGTGTCCCGCACGTCGACGCCCAGGCAGAACGCCGCGTAGCGGTTGCCCAGGACCGAAAGCGCGAGGCGGTGGCGCGGCCAGTTGGGCACGCTGCCGCCGTGCGTATACCGCGAACCGATCGCCAGATCGGCGCCGCGCTCGATTGCGGCGAGCAGGCGGGGCAGGTCGGTGGGGTTGTGCGACAGATCGGCGTCGATCTGGATCATGACGTCGAAGCCGCGTGCGACTCCGACCGCGTGCCCGGCGCGATACGCGCTGCCGAGGCCCATCTTCTTGGGTCGGCGCAGCACCTCGATGCCACCGAGCTCGGCGCCGAGCGCCTCGGCCTTCTCCGCGGTCCCGTCGAGGCTGTTGTCGTCGACGATGAGGATGTGCGCGTCGGGCACGGCTTCGCGCACCCGGCGCACGAGGAGCTCGATGTTCTCGACCTCCTCGTAGGTGGGAACGGTGACCCACACGCGACCGGCGCTCACGATGTGCTCGCTTTCACCCGCGGGCGACGCGCGATCGCGAAGAGGCCCGGTGTGTGATCGTCGATGTGCTCGGTGATGAAGAAGTCGGATTGCGACAGGCCCGACCCGATACCGGTTCGGTCACTGCCGAGCACCCGGTACGCGATCGGGAGCACGCGCTCGTACGTCCACACGTACGCCGAGTGCGGGATCTTCTGGCGGAGCCGGAACACGTCGAGCCGGAGCATGCGCTCACCCGACGCCCGGCGGGACGCGAAGTCGGCGTGCAGCGCGTCGTCGCCCTCGAGGCCGAGGCACGTGACCTCCTCGAAGAACAGCGACAGCAGCGACACGAGGTGCGCGCGCTCGAGCGAGTACACGTGGAAGGGGTTCTCGAAGTCGGCGGGCGCGTTCGGCGTGATCACGAACGCGGTGCCGTCGGGCTTCAGCGCCCGTGCGAGCTCGGCGACGTGGGTGACCGGATTCGTGAAGTGCTCGATGATGTGCGACGAGACGATGTTGTCGACGCTGCCGTCACGGACCGCGAGGGCGGAACCGTCGACGGTGCAGAAGCGCAGCCCTGCGGTCGCCGCGTGTTCCTTCGCCGCGGCGCACATGGTCTCGGCGCTGTAGTCGGCGCCGATCACGAGCCGGTCTGGCGCGACGAGTCGCAGCGTTTCGTCACCGATCCCACAGCCGACGTCGACGGTGATGCCCGGACCCAGCCGCGCGAGGACCTCTCGATACCCTGCGTCGTGGAACGCGAGCAGCGAGTCGGGCGTCGCCCCTTGCATCGGGCGTTCGCCCGTGAGCTTCATGTCCTTCCGGCTCCGTCACCTCGCCTACCAGCACGCCGAGCGTAGTTCGGAACGACCCGTGCATGGCGGGCGGGAGCTCGGGGTCCACCCAGTTGCCAGACCAGTGAGCCGCTCATCCCGCCTCTAGACTCCCGCGCCGTCCTGGTTGTCTACCCGCGCCCGCGGAGGCCCTTTCCCTTGTCCGAAACCGCTGGTGCCGGTGCCGGTTCCGACGATGTTGCCCGGCTGGCCGACATCGCCGCGGCCGCGGGGCTCCGGCGGATCGCGATCCTCGCGTGGCGAGACATCGACGACCCGGAGGCCGGCGGGTCGGAGCTGCACGCGGCGCGTGTCGCCGCGCGGTGGGGACAGGCCGGGATCGAAGTCACCATGCGCACCTCCTACGCGGCCGGATCGGCGCAGGTGAGCTGGCGCGACGGCTACCGGGTCATCCGCAAGGCGGGCCGCTATCTCGTGTTCCCCCGGGCGGCGTTCAGCGAGATGATGGGCTGGCACGGCGCGAGCGACGCGCTGGTCGAGATCTGGAACGGCATGCCGTTCTTCTCGCCGCTGTGGGCGGCCAACCGGCCCCGCGCGGTGTGGCTCCATCACGTGCACGACTCCATGTGGGAGATGACCCTGCCGCCGCGGCTCGCGCGGCTCGGGCGCACGATGGAGTTCCGGATCGCGCCGCCGATCTACCGCAATTCGCGCATCGTGACGTTGTCGCAGTCGTCGAAGGACGAGATCTCGCGTCGTTTGCACCTCCGCCCGTCGAACATCACGGTCGTACCGCCCGGCATCGATCCCTCGTTCAGTCCGGGTGGGACCCTCGCCGGCTCACCGCTCGTGGTTGCGGTCGGGCGGTTGGTTCCGGTCAAGCGTTTCGACGTCCTGATCGATGCACTCGTCGACGTGAAGGTCCGTCAGCCCGACCTGCGCGCGGTGATCGTGGGCGAGGGTTACGAGCGCGACGCACTCGAACGACGGATCGCCGAGGTCGGCGGGCGCGAGTGGATTTCGATGCCGGGTCGGGTCGATGACGCCACGCTGCTCGACCTCTACCGGAGCGCGTGGGTGGTGGCGAGCGCGTCGCGCCACGAGGGCTGGGGGATGACGATCACCGAGGCGGCCGCGTGCCGTACTCCCGCGGTCGCGACGCGCATCTCCGGGCACAGTGATGCGATCGTCGACGGCACGACCGGTCTCCTCGTCGACGACGACAGGGCGCTCGCGGTGTCGATCGACCGGGTCCTGGGGGACACCGCGTTCCGGACCCTTCTCGCCAAGAACGCGCTCGAACACGCATCGCAGTTCACGTGGGCGGCAACCGCGCGGGGGACTCTCGAGGTACTCGCAGCCGAGGCCCTGCGCCGCAAGTCCGCGTGAGCGCACTCTTGGCGACACGCCGGCGGCGCTCGGCGCTCGGCTACGCACTGCTCGCGCTGCTCGCGTACGTGCCGCCGCTGCTCACCGCGCCGGGCCGCGTCGGCGCCGACACGAAGCAGTACCTCTACCTCGACCCGGGCCGGCTGCTCTCGCGGTCGGTGTCGATGTGGGATCCGCACGTCGGCATGGGCACGGTCACGCACCAGACCATCGGCTACGCGTTCCCGATGGGCCCGTACTACTGGGTGCTCGAACAGTTGGGTACGCCGTCGTGGGTCGCACAACGGCTGTGGCTCGGGTCGCTGTTGTTCGCGGCCGCGCTCGGAGTTCTCTATCTCCTGCGCACGTTCGGCCTGCGCGGTCCCGGGATCGTGGTCGCCGCGCTCGCGTACATGCTCACGCCCTACGTGCTCGACTACGCGGCGCGCATCTCCGTGTTGTTGATGCCGTGGGCCGCGCTGCCGTGGATGATCGCGGTCATACGGAAGGCCCTGCGCGAGAAGGGCTGGCGCTATCCCGCGATCTTCGCGCTGATCGTGCAGGTGATCGGCGGAGTCAATGCGACCGCGCTGATCTACACCGGAGTCGGGCCCGTGCTGTGGATCGCCTATTCGTGGTTGATCGCGCGCGAGGTGGACGCCCGGCGCGCGATCGGTGTCGCGGCGCGCACGGGCGGCCTGACGGTGCTGGCGTCGCTGTGGTGGATCGCGGGTCTGCGTATGCAGGGCGCGTACGGACTCGACGTGCTGAAGTACAGCGAGACCGTCCAGACGGTCGCGCTCACGTCGACCCCGAACGAGGTGCTGCGGGGCCTCGGCTACTGGTTCTTCTACGGCCAGGACCGTCTCGGGCCGTGGATCGAAGCCTCCCGCGACTACACGCAGCACTCCTACGTGATCCTGGCCGGCTACGCGCTGGTGGTGTTCTCGTTGCTCGCGGCGGCCTTCCTGCGCTGGCGGCACCGGGTGTTCTTCGTGCTGCTGCTCTTCGTCGGCGTGGTGATCTCGGTCGGCGCGCATCCGTACGCGAGTCCCACCCCGCTCGGCGCGTTGTTCAAGTCGTTCGCCACGTCGTCGACGGCCGGGCTCGCGCTGCGCAGCACCGGCCGCGCCGCGCCGCTGGTCGTGCTCGCGCTCGCGGTGTTCCTCGGTCTCGCCGCGAACTCGTTGTACGTACGCCTGCCGCGCGCGCAACAAGGTGGTGCTCGCGTACGCGGTACCCGTGCTCGCAGGAGTGTTGATCCTCGTCAACTTCCCCGCGCTGGTCGACGGCACGTTCTACGGCAAGAACCTGCAACGGGACGAGAAGCTGCCGTCGTACTGGACCCAGGCGATCGCACAGCTGAACCAGGGTGACCACCAGACCCGTATCCTCGAAGTGCCGGGCGCCGACTTCGCGTCCTACACCTGGGGCAACACCGTCGATCCGATCACACCGGGCTTGACCGATCGTCCCTACGTCGCGCGCGAGTTGATCCCGTACGGCACTCCGCCGAGCGCCGACCTGCTGAACGCGATCGATCGCCGGCTGCAGGTCGGGACCGCCGACCCGAACGCGCTCGTCGCGTTGTGGCGGCGCATGGGTGTGGGCAGTGTCGTCGCCCGCAACGACATCGACTACGAGCGCTACGACCTCGTCCGCCCGGTCGATCTCGCCGCGGTGCTGCAGCACGCACCGGGTCTCGGCGCCCCGCAGAGCTACGGGCCGCCTTCGCAGTTCTCGCTGCCCGCGGGTTACGCCGACGAGATCGGCCTCACCACCTCGGCCGCCGCCGCGCCGGTCGCGCCCGTGGTGGTCTACCCGGTCGACAATCCCACCAAGATCGTGCGCGCGGAGTCGACCGAGCACGGGTTGATGGTGAGTGGCGACGGCGAGGGCCTCGTCGACGCGGCCGGTGTCGGTCTCCTCGACGGCGCGGGGGTCGTGCGGTACTCCGCGTCGTATCCGACCGACGCGAAGCTGCGCGCCGCGACGGGTTCCGGCGACGTGCTGGTCGTGACCGACAACAACCGGTTGCGCGCCCGGCGCTGGACCACGGTGACCCAGACCGTCGGCTTCACCGAACAGGCGGGCGCGGCGGACCAACCGTTCACGACCGATCCGGGTGACGCCCGGCTCGAGGTCTTCCCGGGCGAGCAGCCCTCGGCGCTCACGACCACGAAACAGGTCGGGGTGAAGCGTGTCGCCGCGACCGCGTACGGCAACACGAACACCTACTGGCCCGAGGACCGGCCCGCGGCCGCGCTCGATGGTGATCTCACGACCGCGTGGCGCACGCAGGGCTTCGGCGACGCGCGCGGTCAGCGCATCCAGGTCGACCTCGACGGTCCGATCACCACCGATCACGTCAACCTCGTGCAACCGCTCGACGGATCGCCGAACCGCTACATCACGAATGCGCAGTTGACCTTCGACGGCGGTGCGCCCGTGAACGTGGTGCTCGATCCCGGCTCTCGCACCCCGGCCGGGCAGACGATCACGTTCCCGACCCGCACGTTCCACACGTTCTCGATCCGCATCGTGCAGACCAACGACCACCGCCCGAACCTGTTCGGTCAGGACGATCCCGTCGGGTTCGCCGAGATCCGGTTGCGGGACGCGCACGCCACGCACGACGTCCGCGTCTCGGAAGTGGTGCAGATGCCGGACGATCTGCTCTCCGCACTGGGAGCCGCGTCGAGCGACCACCCCGTCGTGATCGTGATGAGCCGCGACGCGATCCGGCCGGCTCCGCCCCGGTCGCAACCGGAGCTGTCGATCCGGCGCGAGTTCACGCTCCCGACGGCGCGCGCGTTCGACCTCACCGGCAATGCCACCGTGAGCCCGGACGCCCCGGACGCCGCGATCACCGCCGCGCTCCGCCCGGGCAGCACCACACCCGGCCTCGCGGTGTCGGGGAGCGCGTTCCTGCCCGGTTGCCTGGCGTGTCGCGCCGGTTCGGCCTTCGACGACGATGCGACCACCGTGTGGCAGACGCCGTTCGATCAGGTCCAGGGGCAATGGGCGCAGATCGAGAGCGCGCAGCCGGTGACCTTCGATCACCTCGATCTCGCGGTGCTCGCCGACGGGAAGCACTCGGTCCCGACGCACCTCCGCCTCGACGTGGACGGCGCCGTCCGCGACCTCACGGTCCCGAACATCGCCGACCGTCCCGGGTCTGGCGCGCCGACCCAGGTCCGTCTCTCGTTCCCCGCGGTGCACGGCAAGAAGGTGCGCATCACGATCAACGGCTTGCGCGTGGAGCGCACGAAGTTGTTCGGTACGGCCCAGACGCGCGTCGAACCGGTCGGGATCGCCGGCTTCGGCATTGCGTCGCTGACGACCCGCCCGGCCAACACCGGCGCGGTGGCGAGCGGCTGCCGCCGCGACCTCGTCATGATCGACGGCAAGGCGGTACCGGTGCGCGTGACCGGCAAGGTCGCGGACGCGCAGGCACCGATGGGGCTGACGGTGGCGCCGTGCGCGGGCGCGCTCGACCTGGCCCGCGGTTCGCACGTCCTCACCACGGCGCGCGGCGTCGACGTCGGCTTCTCGATCGACCGGCTCGCGCTCGCGTCGGGGACCGACGCCATGCCCGCGACCGTGGCCGCGGGCCACGTCCGGATCACGCCACCCGCGCCGGTCTCGGCGACGGTCGACGTCGTGCACAACGGCGACACCAAGATCCGCGTGCACGTCACCGACGCGAGCAAACCGTTCTGGCTCGTGCTCGGCGAGTCCAACAGCGCGGGCTGGCACGCGCACGTGGTGAACGGTCGCGACCTCGGTCCGTCGCAGCTCGTCGACGGATACGCCAACGGTTGGTTGATGAACGCGCGCCCGGGCTCTTTCGACGTCGTGTTCGAATGGACGCCGCAGCGTCAGGTACGCGCCGCGATCCTGCTGTCGCTGTTCACCGTGTTGTTGTGCCTCGGGATCATCGCGTTCACCTGGACGCGGCGGCGCTCGGTCGTCGCGACCGCGGACACACCGCGGCCCGGCGACGCCGAGGTCGACCTCTTGTGGCGCGGCGCCGCACCGCCGCCGGCGGACGCACGCTTCGCGCGCTGGCACCGCTCGTGACCGGATTGTTGGCCGCGCTCGTGGTCGCGCCGTGGGTCGGCGTGCTCACCGCGCTCGTCGTTTTCGGATTGGTGGTCCGGCCGCGCGTCCGGCCGTGGATCCTGACCGTTCCGGCGCTGCTGCTCGCGCTGTGCGCCGTCTACATCGTCGTCGAACAGGCCCGGTACCGCTACCCGTCGGTCTTCGAGTGGCCGACCGTGTTCCCGCATTCCCGCACCCTCGCCTGGATCGCCGTCCTCCTCCTCACCGCCGACGCAATCGTCGAGATCCTCCGATCCCGGGGATCTGCCGCAAGGAGCGGAGCGACAGCGGAGCCGACCGAAGGGGAGGCGCAGCGCGAGCGACCCATAAACGGACTGGGCGCCGAAGGCGACCAGTCATAATTACCTGTGCTCCAGGTCCGTGATCTTGCAGTCGAGGTGGGTGGGCGGCTGACGCTCACCGACGCGTCGTTCTCGCTGCACGCCGGCGACAAGGTCGGCCTCGTCGGGCGCAACGGAGCGGGCAAGACGTCGTTGCTGCGAGTGCTCGCGGGCGCGAACCCGCCCGCGGCGGGCGTGGTCCTCCGGCCCGAGCTCGTCGGTTTCCTTCCGCAGGATCCGCCCGCGCGCGGCGCCGGGTTGGACGGAACCGCGCTGTCGCACGTGTTGTCGGGACGCGGCCTCGACCAGGCGATGCGCCGCCTCGAGGAGCTGCGCGGCGAAGGTCGACGCCGATCCGTCGCCGCGCAACGTGAAGGCGTTCGGCAACGCCGAAGACGCGTTCGGCGCGTCCGGCGGTTACGCGGCGGAGTCGGAGGTCCGGCGCATCGTCGCCGGGCTCGGCCTCCCGCCCGACCGGCTCGATCTGCCGATCAGCGCGCTGTCGGGGGGCGAGCGCCGCCGCGCGGAGCTCGCGCGCATCCTCTTCGGCGGCGGCGACCTCATGCTGCTCGACGAGCCCACGAACCACCTCGACGTCGACGCCAAGGCCTGGCTGATGTCGTTCCTGCGCACGTACCGCGGTGCGCTGCTGGTCATCAGCCACGACCTCGCGTTGCTCGACCAGGCGATCACGCGCGTGCTGCACCTCGACGAGGGCGAGCTCATCGAGTACCGCGGCACCTATTCGCAGTACCTGGTCTCGCGGAAAGCGGACGAGGAACGCCGGGCGAAGATCGCGGTGCGCCAGGAGTCGGAGATCCGCCGGCTGAGCTCGCTCGCGGATTCGATGCGGCACCAGACCGCGAAGCGGGCGCGGGTCGCGAAGACCCTCGACCGGCGCGTCGACAAGCTCAGCGCGGGCCGGATCGAGCTCGGGAAGGGCGAGCACACGCTGCGCGTGAAGCTGCCGGATCCGCCGCACTCGGGCCGGGTCGCGCTCGAGGTCGTCGACCTCGCCAAGGCGTTCGGCCCGAAGGTCGTGTTCGAGGACGTGTCGTTCGAGGTCGGCCGGGGCGAACGGCTGCTCGTGCTCGGTCTGAACGGCGCGGGCAAGACCACCCTGTTGCGTTCGCTGGTGGGGGAGCTCGCACCCGATCTCGGCGAGGTCGAGCTCGGGTACCAGGTGTCGATGGGCTACTACGCGCAGGAGCACGAGGGCATCACCGCGGGCCGGCCCGTGATCGAGCACATCCGGGAAGCGTCGGGCGAGGGCGAGCAGTACCTGCGCGGTCTCCTGGGCATGTTCGGGCTGCGCGGCGAGCTCGCGTTCCAAGACGCGGGGACGCTCTCCGGCGGCGAGAAGACGAAGCTTGCCCTGGCCATGCTGGTCGCCGGCCGCCACAACCTGCTGCTCCTCGACGAGCCCACCAACAACCTCGATCCGCCGTCGCGCGTCGCGATCGGGAACGCGTTGCGCGAGTGGAAGGGCGCGATGATCCTCGTGAGTCACGATCCCGAGTTCGTCACCGAGCTCGCACCGAACCGGGTCCTGCTGATGCCCGACGGCGTCCTCGACTACTGGTCGGACGACCTCCTCGACCTCGTCGAGCTGGCCTGATCAGGGGGCCGCGGCGGCCCCGACCATGACTGACATTCGTGTCAGTCGAGGCTTATGATCTGGCCACCTTTGGGGGAGGCCCGCATGAACCGTCGTCTTTTCGTCACGTTCACCGTCGTGATCGCGCTGACCGTCGCCGCCGCGTGTGGCAGCAGTTCGAAGTCGAGCACCGGCGCCGCCACGACCACCACGCCCACGACGACGCACGTCGTCTCCAAGACCCTCGGGCGGGGCGTCACGGCGTCGACGATCAAACTGGGCATCGCACTCGTCGACTTCTCCTGCATCTCGCAGTTCGTCGACCAGGTCCGGGAGAACCAGCAAGAGGTGTACCAGGCGTTCATCAACGCCGTGAACGACCAGGGCGGCATCAACGGGCGCAAGATCGTCCCCGACTTCAAGACCTACTGCCCGCTGACTCCGACGAGCGCGCTCTCCGTGCAGATCTGCACCGCGTTCTCGGACGACGACAAGGTGTTCGCGGTGATCGGGAACATCGGCGACGCCGGCCAGGACGACGCGATCATCACGTGTCTCGCGAAGAAGCACCAGACGCCGGTGATGACCTTCAACCTCACGCAGGCGCTGATGAAGTCGTCGCCACCGGGCATGGTGGTGTACCCGGGGACGGCCCCGGAGCGTAAGGACACGGTGCTCCTCAAGCTGCTCGACCAGCGGGGAACGCTGAAGGGCAAGAAGGTCGCCGTCCTCGCACAGGCCTCGACCCAGGCTTCGGTGAAGTCGGTGATCCTGCCGGAGTTGAAGAAGCTCAACGTCCCGACCGGAACCAGCGCGTACCTCACGATCTCGGGCGCCGACACGACCGCGGCGCATGCACAGCTCGCGAGCTTCATCGAGCGCTGGAAGTCCGAGAACGTCAACGCGATCTACATCGCGGGCGAGGACGTGGTGGTTCCGCAGTTCGTCCAGCAGCTCTCGACGGGCCTCCCCGGCGCGCTGTTGATGACCGACGTCGACGACGCGTTGCGTTCGGGCCAGGACGACACGAAGAACAACGTGACGCCGAACCCGTACCAGGGAATGCTGATCGCCGGTGGCTACGCCCCGACCGACTACGTCAAGACCGACAAGTGGCTGAAGTACTGCAAGCCGACCTACGAGAAGTACACGCACAAGGTCGCGCCGAGCGCGCTCGACAAGGTTCCCGGGCCGAACGGTAAGCAGCTCGACACCTACGGCAGCATCAACGACGCCTGCCAGACCGTGTCGCTGTTCCGTGACGTCGCCGCCAAGGTCGGTCCCTACTTGAACACCGACAACTGGGTGGCGACCGTCGACACGATGGGTGCCGTGACGAACTACGGCGGTGGTCCGTACGCGTCGCTGAGGGCCGGCAAGTACGACTTCGACGACACCTTCCAGTTGCAGGAGTTCGACCCGACGTTGCCCCCGAACGGCAACTGGAAGTCGCTCACGCCGTACGAGAACATCTCCAACTAGTGCCCGCGCGGCGCCGCGCCCGGACGGTCGCGGTCGCGTTGGTGCTGCTCGCGGCTGCGTGCAGCACCAACGCGAAACCGGACGCCGCGAAATCGGCGAACCCGTCGCCGGCATCGACCTCGTCGTCGTTGCCGTCGGACACGTCACTCGGAACCGGTGTGAGCGCGACGCAGGTCAAGGTCGGCGTCGTCATGATCGACTTCTCGTGCATCGAGCAGTACGTCGATTCGGTCGAGCCCGACCAACAGCAGGCGTACCAGATCTTCTTCGACGCCATCAACGCCAAGGGCGGCATCAACGGGCGCAAGCTCGTTCCCGTCTTCGCGTCGTACTGCCCCGTCAACATCTCGACCGAGCTGACCGCGTGCACGTCGCTCACCGACGACCACAAGGTCTTCGCCGCGATCGGATCGTTCTACGACCCTGATGGCAACGCGCCGCTGTGCTTCGCGAAGCAGCACCACACCCCGATCATCGGGAGCCCGCTCACCCAGGCGCTGATGGGTCGCGGGCCGCCGGGCTTCATGCTCACGACCGACATCACGTCGGAGCGGCGGTTGCGCGTCATCATGGCGCTGCTCGCGGAGAAGAAGACGCTCGCCGGGAAGAAGGTGGCGGTCGTCGACGTCGCGGCCGATCGGCCCCGGGTCCGTTCCGTCGTCGCGCCCGCGCTCCGTGATCTCGGGGTGCGGCGCGGTACCGATGCCACCCTCACGGTGAGCGGCGCGGACACGACCGCCGCGCTCGCGCAGCTCGACAGCTTCATCGAGCACTGGAAGACCGACGGCACCAACGCGCTGATCCTCGTGGGTGAGGCCGTCTCGTCCAAGCAGTTCGTCGAGCGGATCAAAGCCGCGGTTCCCGGCATGCAGCTGATCGCCGACACGACCGCGGTCCTCGACGGGGCGCGCGACGAGCAGAAGGCGCACGTCTCGCCCAATCCCTACGACGGCATCATGACCGCCGAGGGGCAAACCGGCCTCGAGCACACCAAGACCCCGCACTTCACGTTCTGTCGCGACATCTGGGAGAAGGCGACAGGCCGCAAAGTGCCGTCGCCCAACGTCGTCGTCAAGCTGCCGAACGGAAAGCAGGACGACATCTACGCCGAGGTCGAGGACGCCTGCGCACTCACCAGCTTCTTCGCGACCATCGCCCGGCGGGTCGGCCCGTACCTGAACGACACGAACTGGGTGCACACCGTCGACACGTTCGGCGCAATCGACGACACGTCGACGATCTACGCGTCGATCCACAAGGGCAAGTACGACGCCGACGACACCTACGGACTCGTCGCGTACGACCCCTCCCTCGGCGCGGCGGGGGACTGGAAGCACGTCACGCCCGTCGAGAACGTCTCCGGCAGCTGACCCCGAATTCCTCCCAACAGTTCGGAGCGGGAGGGGCGTCAGACGGGGGCGGGATCGGCGCCGGCGTTCGACCGTTGAATCGCGCGGTCGTCGGTACCGAGATACGACGCGACGACCTGCGGATCGTTCCGGACCGTTTCCGGGTCACCGTGCGCGATCACGGCGCCGGCCTCCATGCAGTAGATCCGATCGCTGATCGACATGATGAGCGGCAGGTCGTGCTCGACCACGATGAGTGTGGCGTCGAGCTCGTGTTGGATCCGTTTGATCAACGGGCCGAACGCTTCGGCTTCGCGCTGCGCCACACCGGCCGTCGGTTCGTCGAGACAGACGACCCGCGGCGCGACCGCGAGCACCGACGCGAGCTCGACGATGCGGCGGGTTCCGGTCGACAGCTCCGCGATGAAGCGGTCGGCGTAGCGACCGAGGCCGAGGAAGTCGATCAGCTCGGCCGCTTCGGCCCGCTTCGAGCGCTCCTTGCCGATCGACGGCGGATAGAAGAGGAGCGAGCCCCAGAACGAGGTCGCGCCGCGGGCTTCGAGGGCGAGTTGCACGGTCTCGCGCACGGTGAGCTCGGGGAACAACCGCGCCGCTTGGAAGGTGCGGCCGAGTCCGGCCCGCGCCCGGAGATGCGGAGGGAGGCGCGAGATGTCCTCGCCCAGCAGGCGGACCTCGCCCCGGCTCGACACGTAGCCGCCGATCGCGTTCAACAGCGTGGACTTGCCCGCGCCGTTCGTCCCGATGAGGCCGATGACCTCGCCCGGCGCGGCACGGAAGTCGACCGCGTCGACCGCAACCAGTCCGCCGAAGTCGACACTGAGCGCCGTGGTCGAGATGATGCTGCCGTCGGGGTTCGTGACGATCTCCTCGCCGGCCCGCCGGGTGAGGGAGACCGGAGGCGTCGTGACCGTCTTCGCCGGCCGCACCGGGAGGCGTTGCTCGAGCCAGCGCAGGATCGTTCCTCGCAACGCGTACGCGAGCTGCGTGAAACCGCCGGGGAGGTACAGCAGCACGATCAGCAGCCCGACGCTCGAGGTGAGCAGCCCGACCGTCTCGTTCTTGGGCCAGAACAACGGCAGGCCGACGACCCACAGCGCACCGGTGACCGCGCCCGCGAGGCTGCCGAGCCCACCGATGACCGCCATCGACACGACGGAAAGCGAGTCCTCGACGCGGAAGAACTGATTGGTGAAGCTGATGGTCTGGACCGTGCCGCCGAGGAGCGCGCCGCCGAGGCCGGCGACGAAGCCGGCGAGTGCGAACGCGATGAGCTTGGCCCGTGTCGGCGAAACCGTGAACGCCGCCGCGCCGGGCTCGTTCTCGCGCACGCCGACGATCACGCGCCCGATGCCGGTGCGGCGCAGGTGCGCGACGAGGAACAGCACGGCGACGAGCGTGGCCAGGGTGAAGTAGTAGAAGGCGCGGTTGTGGAGGGTGAGGTCGATCGGACCGAGCTTGCCCCGGTCGAGCTCGGCGTTCAGCGAGCCGTCGGAGCCCGAGAGGATCGGGCGGGGGAAGATGTAGGTCTCGGCGGCGATCGCGAACGCGAGGGTGCTGACCGCGAGCATGAGCCCCCGGACGCGCAGCGCGCCGATCCCGACGCCGACGGCCACGATGCACGCAACGCCCGAACCGAGGAGGATCGCGAGCACGAACGGGACGCGGTGCAGCGTGCCGGTGCGATCGATCGACGCGGGCAGGACCAGAGCCGCACCCGCGATCGCGGCGACGGCGATGACGGCCGCCACGACGCGCGACCGACCACGGCGCCGCCGCATTGCGATCACGCCGATCGCGGTCGCGGCGACGACGAGGAGGAGCAGCGCACCGAACATCTCGTAGGGCCGGACCGATCCGTCCGCGAGCCGGAACCGGGACCGCCAGCCGATGTTGAGGGTGACGCCGCGCACCAGGGCGGCGGCGCTCAACGCACCCAACCCCGCGAACGCGGCCTGGCCCAGTGACAGCTGGCCCGCCCAACCGGTCAGCACGGTGACGGAGACGGCGACGATCGCGGTCGCGAGGATGATCGAGTAGGCCTCGTGGTGCGCCGACTGGTGCACCACGAGCGGAAGCACCACGGCGAACGCGAGCGCGACGGCCGCGACGATCGTCGGCATGCGGCGAACCCACCACACCTCGCGGAGGCGCTCGGGGACGGGCGGGACCCGCGGCGCGAACGAGAAGCTCTCGTCGCCGGTCCCCGCGTCGGTCCGGCTGACCCGCGCGACCAGCACGAGGATGAGGATGAAGAGCACGAACTGCACCAGGCCGGGGGTGTCCGGGAAGTTGTACGTGAGGACCTGGTAGAGCACCCCCACGAAGATCGCCCCCGCGACCGTCCGCGGGAACGACGTCATGCCGCCGATCAGCGCGGCGGTCAGCGCGAGCAACAGCGTCTCCGGTCCGACCTGCACGAGCTCCGTCGAGCCGCCCTGGGTCGCGTACAGGACCAACGCGACGCCCGAGAGCAGGCCGCCGATGGTCCAGATCGCGGTCGACATCATCTTGGGGCTGATGCCCGTGAGGCGCGCCAGATCGGGGTTGGTCGCCGACGCGCGCACCGCCTCGCCGAAGGTCGTGTGCCCGAGGAGCCACCACAAGCCCACGGTCACGACCGGCACGATGATGAGGGCCATGAGCTGGGGCCCGGTCACCGTGACGTTCGTGATCTGCGCGTGGAATCCGCCGACGTGCAGCCGGCCCAGCGACGAGATGGTCCACTTGCTGTTGACCGGGCTCGGGAACGCGGTCTGGAACTTGCCCGTGCGGTATTCGGGGAGCGAGCGGACGATCGCCTGCATGAACTCCGCGACGCCGATCGTCGCGACGAGCACGATCACGCGCGGCGCCTTCGACAGCCGGCGGATGACGAACACCTCGACGATCGCGCCCGCGATCGTGCTCGCCCCGATCGCGAGCAGGAGCGCCACCCAGTAGGGGAAGTGCGAACGCACGACCATGATCGCGAGCAATGCCGCCGCGGGAACGCCGAGGTCGGCGACCGCGAAGTTGATGACGCGCGTCGAGCGGTAGATGAGGACGATGCCCATGCCGAGCATGGACACGATGAGGCCCTGGATCAGGCCGATGAAGAGCAGGTTCGACGTGGCGATGTGCGGCTGGAAGAACGACGCCAGCATCATCCGCCCTCGGTGCCGAAGAACACCGCGCGCGCGAGATCGTCCCGCTCCAACAGGTCCTGCGCGCTGCCCTCGAACTTGACCTCACCCTTTTCGAGGAAGATCGCCCGGTCGGAGATCGCGAGCGCGACGTTGAGCGACTGTTCGACGATCACCATCGTCTGGCCGCGCGCCCGCAGCTGGTCGACGAGCTCCAGCATCCGCTGCACGACGACCGGCGCGAGGCCGAGCGACAACTCGTCGATGAGGAGGATCTCGGGTTCCTGCATCAACACCCGCGCCAGCGCGAGCATCTGCTGCTGTCCGCCGGAAAGGCTGCGGGCCAGTTGCTTGCGGCGTTCGGCCAGCTCGGGGAAGAGTTCGAGCACGCCGGCGATGCGCTGTTCGATCTCGGCCGAGGTTCCCTTGCGCAACCGGGCGCTCACACCGAGGTTCTGCATGACGGTCAGGCTCGGGAACACGCCCTTGCCCCCGGGCAGCTGGACGATGCCGTGCCGCACGCGTTGCTCGGGGGCGACGAAGGTGATGTTGCGGCCGTTGAGCCGGGTCACACCGCGTTCGGGGACTTCGAGGCCGCTGATGACGCGCAGGATCGTCGACTTGCCCGCGCCGTTCGTGCCCAACAACGCAACGCACTCGCCGCGGTAGATCTCGAAGTTGACGTCGAACAGCACCTGCACGGGGCCGTAGGAGAAGTCGATGTTCGCGACCTGCAGCACCGGGGTCTGCGCGCCTTCCAACGCGCGTTTGCGTTGCTCCTCCTGCTCCTCGAGCAGCTCCTCGACGACGAGCGACAGGTCGTGACGGATGAAGCGCGCGCCGTTGATGAGCAGCAGTCCGCCGACGATGCTGGTCGGCACGAGAAGGATGAAGACGGTGGTGCGCACGCCGAACGCGTTCGTGAAGAAGCCGGCGAGGATGCTGCCGCCGAACCCGCCGATGAGCACGACGTACATCACGCCCATCGCCACGCCGAGGCCGCGGAGCCGGTACGGGCAGACGGCTTGCAACACGGGCGTGACCATCGCGAACGCGCACGCGGTCAGGACCGCCTGCGGGATACCCCAGATCACGAACCACGTGACGCTGGTCGTGGAGAACTGCAGCGGCGTGAAGATCGCGGACGGAAGAATCAGCAGCCCGACGAGCACGAGCGCCTTCGCCGGGTTCTTGCGGTACGTGCGGTCGAAGTAGCGCCCGACGGGATACAGGAACGGCACCGCCGTCCACCCCGCGAGGCTGAGGATGAAGCCGCGCCGCAGGATGTCGGTGACGTGCAGCGTGTCGTTCAGGTACAGCACTTGCAGCGCGCCCAGCGCGAACACGCCGAAGCCGAGGGCCGCGAACGCCGCGATCGAGGTGCGGATGGTCGCGACCTTCTTCAACCGCGCGAACGCCGCCTCCATCGACGGCTGCGCGGGGTTCTCGTCCTCGACGACCTCGCCGAGCACGTCCTGCTTCTCGTACTGCCCGCGCGGCGGCTCGTGCAGGAAGAACACCGCGATCGCGAGCAACCCGCCCGGGATGCCCAGCACGAAGAACGCCCACCGCCAGCCCTCGACCCCGCCCGCCCAGGTCGCGATCGCGCCGACCACCACCGGGCTCAGGTTGCCGAGCACCTGTTGGCCGATGTTCATCGCCGCCGACATCCGGGCCCGCACGCCGATGGGGTAGTTGTCGGCGAGGAGGGGCTGGTGCACCGCGAGGTTGTTGGCCTTGGCCACGCCGGTCAGGCAGAGCAACCAGAACAACACGAACGCGCTGCCCGCGAGCCCGGAGAGGAACGTGAAGACGGCGGCGGCCAGCGTGGCGAAGCCGACGATCGGGATGCGCTTCGTGCGGTCGGCGAGCCAGCCCATCGGGATCGCGCCGAGCGCGTAGAACAGGCTCGACGCCGACGCGATGAACACGACCGCGCCGTTGCTGATGTGGAACGTCTGGCGCAGCTCGGGCTCGATCGTCTGCACCGCGTTGAGCGTGAGCTGGTCGAGCGAGACGAGCAGGCCGAGCACCACGAACATGCTCACGCCGCCCAACGCGAACGCGTTGCGGAGGCTGACCGGCTCGGAGTTGACCCCCGGGAGCAGGTCGTCCGGGAAGATCACCTGTTCCCGGGCGCGGGCCTGGGCTTCCTGGCGGGCCGCTTCCTCGTCGAGCACCGCCGCGGCCAACGACGCCGCGGTGTTCTCGACAAGTGGTTGCGGGTCGGTCAACGGGCTCTCCCGATTGCGGCGCCCTCGGTGCGGCCGGGCGGTTCGGATCGTAGGTGCTAGCTGACGTTCGTGTCAGGCCACGGAACGCACCGCACGTCGGGATAGCGTCCGGACCATGGCCGGCGCGCGTCCCCCGAAATCGTTTCTCCTTTCGTCCGAACTCGCGGAGTATCTCGTCGCACACGGCACTCCGCCCGACGCCGTGCAGGAGGCGCTCATCGCCGAGACCGCCGCGCTCGGCGCCGTCGCCGGCATGCAGATCGCGCCCGAGCAGGGTGCGTTCCTGACCGTGGTCGACGCGTCTGCTCGGCGCCCACCGGGCGATCGAGATCGGCACGTTCACCGGCTACTCCGCGCTCTGCATCGCGCGCGGCCTTCCGGACGACGGTCTGCTGATCTGCTGTGACGTCTCCGAGGAATGGACGGCGGTCGGCGCGAGGGCGTGGGAGGCGGCCGGCGTCGGGGATCGCATCGACCTCCGCATCGCGCCGGCGCTCGACACGCTCGCGGCGTTGCCCGCGGGCGAGACCTTCGACCTCGCGTTCATCGACGCCGACAAGCCGAACTACGCGAACTACTTCGACGCGCTCCTGCCGCGGATGCGCACCAACGGGGCGATCCTCGTCGACAACGTGCTGTGGGACGGCCGGGTCATCCAGGCCGATGCCGACGACGAGAACACCGTCGCGATCCGGGCGTTCAACGACAAGGTCGCGAACGACGATCGGGTCGACACCGTGATGCTGCCCATCGCCGACGGCCTCACGATCTGCCGAAAACGGTAGGCGAGCGTCGAGGGACGGGTCGGGAGTTCCGGCTACATGCCCCGCAGCATCTTGTAGATCGGGGCCATCTTCTCGCGCGTCGTGTCGGGCAGGGGGACGATTGCACCGAGTTGGCGGGCGCCCCAGACGATCTCGGCGGTCAGCTCGACGAGGTTCGCGATCTTCAGCGCGTCCTTGGGCGACTTCCCGACCGTGAGCAGTCCGTGGTTCGCCATCAGCACCGCGGCCCGGTCGCCCACCCACTTCGACACCTCGTCGGCGAGTTCCTGCGAGCCCGTGAACTCGTAGTCGGCGACGGGGACGTCGCCGCCGACGAACACCTCGACCTCTTCGATCGCGCACGGGATCGGTTGGTTCGTCAATGCGAACATCGTGCAGAACTTCGCGTGGCAGTGAATGACCGAGTGGATGTCGTCGTACGCCTTCAGGCACGCGAGGTGGAGCATCTTCTCCGTGGTCGGGTGGCGGTCGCCCTCGAGCACGTTCGCGTCGAGGTCACAGACGACGAGATCGTCGAGGGTCATCGTCTCGTACGCGAGCGAGGAGGGCGTGAGCACGACGTTGCCGTCGGGCAGGCGCGCGGAGAAGTTGCCCGCGGTGCCGTGCACGAGGTTCGTGCGCAGGCTCTCCTGCGCGACCCACAACAGCTCGGCCTTGATCTCCTCCGTCGTCCCCTTCACTCCGGCCATGACGAGAGCACCTCCGGGTTCACACAGTTGACGGGCTTGACACCGGCGAGGATGCGGGCGACATCGTCGGCGATGAGCTTCGAATGGTTCGCCTCGGTGTCGTAAGTGGCGCCGCCGATATGGGGCGTCAGCACGACGTTGTTCATCGCGCACAGCGGGTGGTCGACCGGTAGGTTCTCGCCGAGGAAGTGATCGAGGCCGGCGCCGCCGAGATGACCGGATTGCAGCGCGGCGACGAGTGCGTTCGTGTCGTGCAACATCGCGCGCGCCGAGTTGATGTAGATCGCCCCCGGCTTCATCGCCGCGAACTGCGCCGCGCCCATGATGTTCTCGGTCTCGGGGGTGACGACGGCGTGGACCGACACGACGTCGCACTCCGCGAGCATCGCGTCGAGATCGTCGTTGTGCGTCGCTTCCGGGTTGTACGGGTCGAACGACAGCACGCGCATGCCCACGCCTTCGAAGCGCCACTTCGCGGCCCGGCCGACCGCGCCGAGGCCGACGATGCCGACGGTCCGGCCGCTCAGCTCCCACGCCCGGTAACGCTGGTAGGGGATCAACCCGTTGGCGTAGACCTCGCCCGCGCGCACGTCGTGATCGGCGGGGACCAGCCAGCGATTCACCGCGAACATGAGCCCGATCGTGATCTCGGCCACCGCGTTCGCGTTCCGGCCCGGCGCGCGCAGCACGGGGATCCCGGCCGCGGTCGCCGCCGCGACGTCGACGTTGTTGGGGTCGCCGCGACACGATCCGACGCACAGCAGTGGGAGGTCGAAAACCGGACCTTTGACCGAATCCGACTCGACGATCAGCAGGTTCGCGCCCTCGGCCTCGATGCGCGCCGCGAGCTTCTCGCCGTTGTAGAGGCGCAACGGGACCTGGTCGATCCACGGGTCGTACACGACGTCGGCGAGCGACCGGAGGGTCTCCATTCCTTCACCGCGAAAGGGTGCGGTGACGAGCGCTCGGGGTCGATCCGCCACGGGTGTTCCTTCGTTCGGCGCCGGGTCATCGGTCGGGTTCGGGGTGCGCGGAGGTGACGCTAGCGTCAGGTTCGCGTGCGTTGCACTCCCGGTGCCGTGCGTTGACTTCCGGTTCGGTGCCGCGCCCCCGCCGGTCCGGTACTCCGCGGTCTCAGATAGCAGTGGCGCCCGGCTCGTACGCCGCCTACCGTCTAGTGCGAGGCGGAAATCCGGGGGGATGGGGCAACGTTGGAGCGCGGACTTGGCGTTGGGGTAGGACACGTCGATTGGGAGGCGCCGCACGAGGCACTCCGCGCCGTTGTCGAACTGTTGTGCGCAGAAGCGGTGCCGATGAGCGATCTCCTCAGCGAGATGATCGTCGCCAGCTCTCGCATCGACGACATCTCGGTCCTGCCGGACGCCGTCGCCGAGCTCCTCGTCGAGCCGATGACCGCGGCGGAATCGGCCAGCACGTTGCTGCTGGCGACCACGGCCGCCCGGGCCCGCGACGCACAGGTCGACGACGAGGCCCTGATCCGGGTCATGGCCCTCGCGGCGGTGCTCGTCGCCCGCTTCGAGACATACCTCGCAGAGCGGTCGGCGTCTCCCGCCACGTAGCGCGAATGGGCGCTCCCGGGCGCCCATCGACAGAGTTTTTACACAGTTGCAACCCGCGGGTCCCCGATCGCGCCTTTATGACGGGTAAAATCGATTTGTCCGGTAAGGAAGCGACGAGCAACGGCGGGACGAACACCCACGACTGGTCTGCCAGGAGAGGGCGTGACGTGCCGGCTGTATGACGCAGGAGTTTCGAGAGTGGCGACTACAGGCATCGGCACGACCCGTCGCATCGACCAACTCGGGCGGGTCGTGGTGCCCGCCGAGCTGCGGAAGTTGCTGGGTATGCAAGAAGGCGACATCGTCTCGTTCAGCGCCCAGGGTGCGGATCTGGTGCTCCGCCGGGTTGCGCCCAACTGCGCGATCTGCGGGAGCGCAACCGACGACCTCGTCGACCTGCGCGACAAGCACCTCTGCCGCAGCTGCGTGCAGGAAATCCGGCTCCAGCCCGCCTGAGCCCGGCCGCCGGCCATCTCGCGTGGCCGCCGGCCCTTTCGCGTGGCCGCTCGAACCGATCACGGAGTCCTGCGAACGACCCCCGTGTCGGACCCCCGCGCGACTGGGAGTAAAATCCAGCTACCCGGCAACCCCCACCGGGGAGGAACGTCGTCAACGGCCGATACGTCAGCCGGTGGGCGACTGGTAGGAGGCCAACGTGGCGACCATGGGTACCACCCGTCGCATCGACCAACTCGGAAGAGTTGTCGTCCCCGCCGAGCTGCGTCGTCTGCTCGGTATGCAAGAGGGCGACACCGTGGAGATCAGCGCCCGGGACGGTGAACTCGTCCTGCGCCTCGTCGCACCGAACTGTGCGATCTGCGGCCGCAGCTCCGGCGTCCTCGTCGACCTGCACGACAAGCACGTCTGCTCGAAGTGCGTCGACGAGATCCGGCTCCAGTCCGTCTGACCGCACCGCACTGACATCCCGCTCCTGAACGACCGGCCGCCGTCGACCCGCGTTCACGAGCCGCGCTCGGGAACCGGCGTGCGGAACTGTCGGTAACGCGATCGTGCCGAGTGGCCCGGTGGGCTCACTCGGCACGAACACGTTCTGTGCGTTGTGTCGCGGCTCGCGTCAGACGAGCAGGACCACGGCACCCGGGCAGTAGAACGACCCGCCGTCGGGGTTGGTGACCGTGACCGCCCGATCCGGCGGGAGTGCGTTGGCGGCGTAGTCGTACACGTCGATGTCGATGTTCATCTTGATCTTCGTCGAGGAGACGTAGGTCGTCGAGTTGACGTCGACGTCACTGGATGCGTAGGTGACCACTGCGCCGTTCACGAAGTTGCTGCCGACGATCTGGACCGTGAGGCCGTAGACCGCTCGGTTCTCGATATGACCTTCGCGGTACCGCAGCTTGAAGTAGTTGTGCGGACCGTCGAGAACCTGCCAGTCGGTGATGATCGGACCCTTGTTGACGGTGAAGCACGCCGCACACAGCCCGTAGCCGCCGTCGGCATTCGTGACGGAGACCGCCCGGGTGCCGACGGTGGCGCTACCGGCGATGCTGATGTTGGCGTTCACCTGGGTCGGGCTCACGTAGGTCGTCGAGTTCACCGTGATGCCGGTCCCGGAGAAGCTTGCGACCGCACCCGGCCCGAAGTTGGTGCCGTTGATCGCAACCACCTGGTTGTTCGCGCCGGCGCCTCTCGATCCCGGCGCCGTGCTGGTCACCGTTGGACCCGGGTTCACGGTGAGGCAGCCGGTGCACGTCCCGACACCGTTCCCGGGATCGGTCACCGTGACGTCGCGTGCGCCGAGCGGTGCACCGGTTGCGACGACCACGTTGGCCGTGAGCTGCGTCGGGCTGACGAACTGGGTGTAGTTCACGAAGACGCCGCCTCCCGACACCGACGCGACCGCGCCGTCCGCGAACCCGACACCGGTGATCGTGAGGTTCTGGTTGGCTGCGCCTTGGGCAACCGACCCGGGCGCCACGCTCGTGACGATCGGAGCCACCATGAAGCAACTGGTGCACGTGCCCGATCCGAGGGCGGAGTTCGTGATGGTGATGTCGCGCATCCCGGCGAGCGCGTCGGGGGCGATCGAGATGTTGGCGTCGACCTCCGTGGGCGAGACGTAGGTGGTCGAGTTGACCGTGATGCCGGATCCCGAGAATGCGACCGAGTCGTCAGCGGTGAAGTCCATGCCGCTGATGGCCACGTTCAGGTTCGACGTCCCGAGCGTGGAGGAGTTCGGGGTTGCGTCGGTCAGCGTCGGCGGCGACAGGAACGAGAGCATCGACTGACCGTCGGCGCCGAACGTCCACGGGACCTTCAGGCGGCTCGGGCAGAGCTCGGAGGCGCCCTGGCCCGCGTCGCCGAGGAAGCTCGCCGCACCGGTGGCTCCGAGGTACGAACCGTTGAGGCCGAAGACGTCGACCGATCCACCTGCGTACTGGTAGCTGTAGGGCTCCGTGCCGACCGCGGTCGGAGCCATCCACCCGACGTTCGAGTCGCGGACTTTCACGCCGGTGTCGGAAAACCACTTGATCGTCATGAGCATGTCGGGCGCGCCGATGTTCGAGCAGTCGCCACCGAAGTAGTCGCTCAGGACTTTGAACTGCCCGCGCAGGATCTTGACCCCGGGAAGGCCCGTCTCACCGCCGACGTTGCCGTGGCCGTCGGTGCAGTTGCTGAGCGAGCCCTTCATGATGAAGCGCGTGTTCTGACCGACGCCGTTCTTCAGCGGGGGCGTGTAACGCGTGTTGCCGCTCACCTGACACTGGATGTTGCCGTGCACGAAGTAATTGAGCGCGCCGGCAGAGGGTGAGGTCACCGCGATCGCAGTCCCCGCCATCAGTAGCACTGCGCAAATCGTTCGGACTGAGCGCTTGAGCATGCACTCGACCCCTCTAAACGAGCGAGTTCCCCCCGCTCCCGTCCCGGCCCTGCTCCGCTCACCAGCCTGTGGCCAGCGGAACACGGGGTGAACGTAGGCCGGTTTACCAGTTCCTGTCAAACACCAACGGTGCCAATTCTTGGGAATCTCGGGGGATTTCTGTCAGTCGTTCAGCGCCAGGGTGGCAATTCGGTCATACCTGGCATGAAGACCGGCCAAAGGGGTCTCCGAGCGCCCATTTCGGGCCGCGTTCCGGCTCGTTCCCCGGCCCCGCAGGGCTAGGCGTGGGTGATGGTCTTGGCGCCCGAGGTGCCGGTGTTGCCCGCCGCGTCGGGCTGGGTCGCCGTGACCGTGTAGGTGCCGGTGGTGCTGATCGGGGTCGTGAGCGTGCGGGTCCAGGAGCCGGCGGAACACGTCGCCGTGCCGCTCTGGTTGACCGGGCCCGTCACCGTGACGGTGATGGTCGTGCTGTCGCCCGTGGCGGTGCCGCAGGCGCCGCCGACGGTGGTCACGCTCGTCGTGCCGGTGTTGAAGGGGAAGGTGCGGGTGGCGCCGTTGACGCGGGTGAGGGTGACGACCGGTGCGGTCTTGTCGACAGTGATGACCTTGGTGCCGCTCGTGCCGGTGTTGGTGGCCGCGTCCGTCTGCGTCGCGGTGACGTTGTAGGTGCCGGCCGCCGACAGGGCGGTGGTGAACGTGAAGGTCCAGGCGCCGGCGGTGCAGGTGGCGGTGCCGTTCTGCGTGCTCGACCCGGTGACCGCAACCGACACGGTCGTGCTGTCGCCGGCCAGGACCCCGCACGCCCCGCCGACCGTGGTCACCGTGGCGTTGGTCGAGAACGGGAAGGTGCGGGCGGTGCCGTTGACGTTCGTGAGCGTCACCACCGGCGCGGTCAGGTCGACCGTGATGACCTTGGCGCCGCTCGTTCCCGTGTTGGTTGCGGTGTCGGTCTGGGTGGCGGTGACGTTGTAGGTGCCCGCGGCGGAGAGGGCGGTGGCGAAGGTGAAGGTCCAGGCGCCGGCGGTGCAGGTCGCGGTGCCGTTCTGCGTGCTCGACCCGGTGACCCCGACCGACACCGTCGTGCTGTCACCGGCGGCGGTGCCGCAGGCGCCGCCGACTGCGGTTGCGGTCGCGTTGGTCGAGAACGGGAAGGTGCGGGCGGTGCCGTTGACCGTCGTCAGCGTGACGGCAGGGGCGGCGGTGTCGAGGTTGATGGTCTGCGCGCCGCTCGTGCCGGTGTTGGTGGCGGCGTCGGCCTGGGTCGCGGTGACGCTGTACGCGCCGTTGACGGACAGCGCCGGGCTCGTCGTGTAGGTCCAGGCGCCGGCGGTGCAGGTGGCGGTGCCGTTCTGCGTGGCCGCGCCGGTGATGGCCACCGAGACCGTGGTGCTGTCGCCCGCGGCCGTGCCGCACGCGCCGCCCAGGCTCGTCACCGAGTTCGTGGTGAAGGGGAAGGTGCGGGCGGTGCCGTTGACCGACGTGAGCGTGACGACCGGTGCGGTGGTGTCGATCGTGATGACCTGGGCGCCGCTCGTGCCCGTGTTGGCGAAGGTGTCGGTCTGCGTGGCCGTGACGTTGTAGGCGCCGGCCGCGGAGAGCGCAGTGGTGAAGGTGAAGGTCCAGGCGCCCGCGGTGCACGGCGCGGTGCCGCTCTGGGTGCTGGCGCCGGTGACCGCGACGGAGACGGTGGCGTTGTCGCCCGCCAGCGTGCCGCAGGCGCCGCCGACGGACGTTGCCGTGACGTTGGTCGAGTAGGGGAACGTGTGGGCGGTGCCGTTGACCGACGTGAGTGTGACGACCGGTGCGGTCGTGTCGACGTTGATGGTCTGCGCGCCGCTGGTGCCGGTGTTGGTGGCGGTGTCGGTCTGGGTGGCGGTGATGTTGTAGGTACCCGTCGCCGAGAGCGCGGTGGTGAAGGTGAAGGTCCAGGCGCCGGCCGTGCAGTTGGCGGTGCCGTTCTGGGTGCTCGTACCCGTGACCGCGACGGAGACGGTGGCCGCGTCGCCGGCGGCGGTGCCGCACGCGCCGCCGACCGAGGTCGTGGTGACGTTCGTGTTGAACGGGAAGGTGCGGGCGGTGCCGTTGACCGACGTGAGTGTGACGACCGGTGCGGTCGTGTCGACCGTGATCGCCTTCGCGCCGCTGGTGCCGGTGTTGGTGGCGGTGTCGGTCTGGGTGGCGGTCACGTTGTAGGTACCGGCCGCGGAGAACGCGGTCGTCATCGTGTACGTCCAGGCGCCGGCGGTGCAGGCCGTGGTGCCGTTCTCGGTGCTCGCCCCGGTGATGGCGACGGACACGGTGGCGTTGTCGCCCGCGACGGTGCCACACGCACCACCGACCGACGTGGCGGTGACGTTGGTGGAGTAGGGGAACGTGCGGGCGGTGCCGTTGACCGTCGTGACCGTGACGACCGGTGCGGTGGTGTCGACGTTGATGACCTGTGCGCCGCTCGTTCCGGTGTTGCCGGCCGTGTCGGTCTGGGTGGCGGTCACGTTGTACGCGCCGGTGGCCGAGAGCGCGGTGGTGAAGGTGAAGGTCCAGGCGCCGGCGGTGCAGGCCGTGGTGCCGTTCTGCGTGCTCGCGCCGGTGACCGCGACGGAGACGGTGGCGTTGTCGCCGGCGGCCGTGCCGCACGCGCCGCCGACCGAGCTCGCGGCGACGTTGGTGGTCAAGGGGAAGGTGCGGGCGGTGCCGTTGACCGTCGTGAGGCTCACGACCGGGGCGGTGGTGTCGACGTTGATCGCCTGCGCACCGCTCGTGCCCGTGTTGCCGGCCGTGTCGTTCTGGGTCGCGGTGACGTTGTAGGTGCCGGCCGCCGACAGGGCGGTGGCGAAGGTGAAGGTCCAGGCGCCGGCGGTGCAGGTGGCCGTGCCGTTCTGGGTGCTCGCGCCCGTTACCACCACGGAAACGCTCGTGGTGTCACCGGCGGCCGTGCCGCACGCGCCCCCGACCGAGGTCGCGGCCGCGTTGGTGGTGTACGGGAAGGTGCGCGCCGTGCCGTTGACGGAGGTCAGCGTGATCGCGGGCGGCGTGGTGTCGACGTTGATCGCCTGCCCGCCGCTCGTTCCGGTGTTGGCCGCGGTGTCGGTCTGGGTGGCGGTGACGACGTACGCGCCGGTGGCCGAGAGCGCGGTGGTGAAGGTGAAGGTCCAGGCGCCGGCGGTGCAGGCCGTGGTGCCGCTCTGCGTGCTCGCGCCGGTGACCGCGACGGACACGGTGGCGTTGTCGCCCGCGACGGTGCCGCACGCGCCGCCCACCGAGGTTGCGGGCAGGTTGGTCGAGTAGGGGAAGGTGCGGGCCGTGCCGTTCACCGAGGTGAGCGACACGACCGGCGGCGTGACGTCGATGTTGATCGTCTGCGCACCGCTCGTGCCCGTGTTGCCGACGGTGTCGGTCTGAATCGCGGTGACGCTGTACGTGCCGGTCGCGGCCAGCGACGTTGCGAACGTGAAGGCCCACGCGCCGGCGGTGCAGGGCGCCGTGCCGTTCTGGGTGCTCGCACCCGTGACGACGACGGAGACGGTGGCGTTGTCGCCGGCCGCGGTGCCGCACGCGCCGCCGGCCGACGTTGCCGCGACGTTCGTCGTGTACGGGAACGTGCGGACCGTGCCGTTGACCGACGTGAGGCTCACGACGGGTGCGGTCAGGTCGATCGTGATCGTCTGGCCGCCGTTCGTGCCGGTGTTGCCGAAGGTGTCCGTCTGCGTCGTGGTCACGGTGTAGGTGCCGGTGGCCGAGAGCGCGGTGGTGAAGGTGAAGGTCCAGGCGCCGGCGGTGCAGGGCGTGGTGCCGCTCTGGGTGCTGGCGCCGGTGACGGCGACGGAGACGGTGGCGTTGTCGCCCGCGGCGGTGCCGCAGGCGCCGCCGACGGACGTTGCGGTCAGGTTGGTGGAGTAGGG
The DNA here is from genome assembly GCA_963835455.1 of uncultured Actinomycetes bacterium. Lineage (GTDB taxonomy): Bacteria > Actinomycetota > Acidimicrobiia > IMCC26256 > PALSA-610 > PALSA-610. The sequence continues at coordinate 264,178 of CAWIFT010000004.1, read as the reverse complement.
GAACGTGCGGGCGGTGCCGTTGACCGAGGTGAGCGTGATCACCGGCGGCGTGGTGTCGATGGAGATCGACTGGGCGCCGCTCGTGCCGCTGTTGCCCGCCGTGTCGGTTTGCACTGCGGTGACGTTGTAGGTGCCCGCGGCCGACAGCGCAGTGGCGAACGTGAAGCTCCACGTGCCGGTGGTGCAGGTGGCGGTGCCGTTCTGCGTGCTCGCGCCGGTGACTGCGACGGACACGGTGGCGTTGTCACCGGCGCCGGTGCCGCAGGCGCCGCCGACCGACGTTGCCGCGACGTTGGTGGTCAAGGGGAAGGTGCGGGCGGTGCCGTTCACCGAGGTGAGGGTGACGACCGGCGCGGTGGTGTCGATGATGACCGTCTGCGCGCCGCTGGTGCCGGTGTTCGCGAAGCTGTCGGTCTGGGTCGCGGTGACGGCGTAGGTGCCGGCCGCCGACAGGGCCGGCGCGAACGTGTAGGTCCAGGCGCCGGTGGTGCAGGTGGCCGTGCCGTTCTGCGTGCTCGTGCCCGTCACCGCGACCGACACGGTGGCGGAGTCGCCGGAGAGCGTGCCGCACGCGCCGCCGACCGACGTCGCGTTGACGTTGGTGGAATAGGGGAAGGTGCGGGCGGCGCCGTTCACCGAGGTGAGGGACACGACGGGTGCCGTCGCGTCGACGTTGATCGTCTGCGCGCCGCTCGTGCCGGTGTTGGCCGCGAGGTCGGTCTGCGTCGCCGTCACGCTGTAGGCGCCGGTCGCCGACAGCGAAGTGGTCAACGTGTCCGTCCAGAGGCCACCGCTGCAGGTGGCGGTGCCGTTCTGCGTGGCGGTGCCGGTGATCGCCACCGCGACCGAACCGCTGTCACCGATGGCGCTGCCGCACGCTCCGCCGATGGTCGTCACCACCACGTTGCTCGAGTACGGGAACGTGCGGGCGGCGCCGTTGACCGACGTGAGCGTCACGACCGGAGTGGTCTTGTCGACGGTGATCGACTGCGTACCCGACGTACCTGTGTTGCCCGAGGTGTCGCTCTGGGTCGCCGTCACGGCGTACACGCCTTCGGCCGAGAGCGCAGTGCTCGGTGTGAAGGTGAAGGCGCCGGTCGTACAGGCCGCGGAGCCGCTCTGCGTGCTGCCGCCGGTGATCGTCACCGAGACCGTCGCGTTGACGCCGGCCGCGGTGGTGCAGACGCCGCCGATCGTCGTGACCGTCGTGCTCGTCGCGAACGGGAAGGTCCGGGTCGTACCGTTGACGGTGGTCAGCGTCACGAGCGGCGCCACCGTGTTGATCGTGACCGCGGTCGCGCCGGTTGCGCCGGTGTTGCCCGCGGCGTCGGTCTGTGTCGCGGTGAACGTGTAGGTGCCGTCGGCGGTGAGTGCGGTCGTGGGCGTGAACACCCAGGCGCCCGCGGTGCAGGTGGCGGTGCCGTTCTGGGTGCTCGCACCGGTGATCGCGACCGACACCGTCGCGATGTCGCCCGAAGCGGTGCCGCACGCGCCGCCCACGGTCGCGATCGTGACGTTCGTCGTGTACGGGAACGTGCGCACGGTGCCGTTCACCGTGGTGAGGGTGACGACCGGCGCGGTGGTGTCGATCGTGATGGTCTTCGTGCCGCTCGTGCCCGTGTTGGCCGCGGTGTCGGTCTGGGTCGCGGTGATCGAGTACGCACCGTTGACGGCGAGCGAGCTGACGAACGTGTAGGTCCAGGCGCCGGCGGTGCAGTTCGCGGCGCCGTTCTCGCTGCCGGCACCGGTTACGGTCACCGCGACCGTCGCCGGGTCACCGGCGGCCGTGCCGCACGTGCCGCCGACCGAGGTCACGGTCGCGTTGCTCAGGTAGGGGAACGTCCGCGCCGTTCCGTTCGCCGTGGTGAGCGTGACGACGGGCGTGGTCTTGTCGACGGTGATCGCCTGCGCGCCGCTGCTGCCGACGTTGCTCGCGCTGTCGGACTGCGTCGCGGTGACGGTGTACACGCCGTCGGTCGCGAACGCGGTGGCGGGCGTGAAGGTCCAGACGCTGCTCGCGCACGTTGCGGTGCCGTTCTGCGTGCTCGCACCGGTGATCGTGACCGAGATGGTGGTGTTGACGCCCGCGGCGATCGTGCACGCACCGCCGACCGTCGTGACCGTGGCACTGGTCGTGTACGGGAACGTGCGCACGGTGCCGTTCACCGAGGTGAGCGTCACGACGGGCGCGGCGGTCACGACCGTGATCGCCTTGGCGCCGCTGGTGCCGACGTTCGTTGCGGTGTCGGTCTGGGTTGCCGTGACGTTGTAGGTGCCACTCGTTGCGAGCGTCGGCGAGAACGTGTAGCTCCACGCACCCGCGGTGCAGGGGGCGGTGCCGTTCTGCGTGGCCGAGCCGGTGATGGCGATGGCGACCGTCGTGGAGTCGCCCGCCGCGGTGCCGCACGCGCCGCCGACCGCGGTGGCGGCGACGTTGATCGACAACGGGAACGTCTGCGCCGTGCCGTTGAGCGTCGTGAGCGTGACGACCGGAACGGTCTTGTCGACGGTGATCGCCTGGGCACCGGTGTTGCCGCTGTTGGCGGCGGCGTCGGTCTGCGTGGCGGTGATCGAGTAGGCACCGTCGGCGGAGAGCGCGGTGGCGGGGGTGTAGGTCCAGCTTCCGGCGGTGCAGGTGGCCGTGCCGTTCTGGGTGCTCGCACCGGTGATCGCCACCGAGATCGATGCACTGTCGCCGATCGAGCTGCCGCACGCACCGCCGACGGTCGTGACCGTCGTGTTGCTGATGTACGGGAACGTCCGCGGCGCGCCGTTGACGTTGGTGAGCGTCACGACGGGTGCGGTCTTGTCGACGGTGATCGACTGCGGGCCGCTCGTGCCGACGTTGCTCGCGCTGTCGGTCTGGGTCGCCGTCAGCGAGTAGATGCCGTCGGCGGAGAGGGCCGTGGTGGGCGTGAAGGTCCACGCGCCGGTGGTGCAGGCCGCGGTGCCGTTCTGGGTGCTCGATCCGGTGATCGCGACCGACACGGTCGGGTTCACTCCGGCCGCGGTGGTGCACGCGCCGCCGACCGTCGTCACGGTCGCGTTCGTCGTGTAGGGGAACGCACGGGCGGCGGCGTTGACGTTGGTCAGCGTGACCACCGGAGCCGCGGTGTTGATCGTGATCGACTGCGCCCCGCTCGTGCCGGTGTTCGTGGCGGTGTCGGTCTGGGTGGCGGTCACGCTGTACGTGCCGTTCGCCGAGAGCGCGGTGGTGGGAGTGAAGGTCCAGGTGCCCGCGCTACAGGTTGCGGTGCCGCTCTGCGTGCTGGCGCCGGTGATCGCGACCGCGACGGTTGCCGGGTCGCCGGAGGCCGTGCCACAGGCGCCGCCGACGGTCGTCACGGTGGTGTTGGTCGTGAAGGGGAACGTGCGCACGGTGCCGTTGACGGTGGTGAGCGTGACGACGGGGGCCGTGGTGTCGACGGTGATCGCCTTGGCGCCGCTGTTGGCGCTGTTGGCGGCGGCGTCGGTCTGGGTGGCGGTCACCGAGTAGGCGCCGTTGACGGCGAGCGAGCTCACGAAGGTGTACGTCCACGCGCTCGCCGCGCAGGTGGCGGTGCCGTTCTCGCTGCCCGCACCGGTCACCGACACGGACACCGTCGTCGAGTCGCCGGTCGCGATGCCGCAGGCGCCGCCGACCGTCGTGGCCACTGCGTTGGTCAGCAGCGGGAAGGTGCGGGCGGTGCCGTTCACTGTGGTGAGCGTCACGACCGGTGCGGTCTTGTCGACGGTGATCGCCTGCGCGCCGCTCGTGCCGACGTTGCTCGCGCTGTCGGACTGCGTCGCCGTCACGGTGTAGGCGCCGTCGGCGGAGAGCGCGGTGGTCGGCGTGAAGGTCCAGGTGGCGGCGGAGCAGGTTGCGCTGCCGTTCTGCGTGCTCGCCCCGGCGATCGCGACCGACACGGTCGTGCTGACGCCCGCGGCGATCGTGCACGCGCCGCCGACGGTCGTGACCGTGGCGTTCGTCGTGTACGGGAACGTGCGGGCGGTGCCGTTGACGCTCGTGACCGTCACGACCGGCGCCGAGGTCTGGACGGTGATCGACTGCGCCCCGCTGGTGCCGGTGTTCGTGGCCGTGTCGGTCTGGGTCGCGGTGACGTTGTAGGTGCCGCTCGTCGCGAGCGCCGGCGAGAACGTGTAGCTCCACGCGCCGGCGGTGCAGGACGCGGTGCCGTTCTGCGTGGCGGTCCCGGTGACCGCGACGGCCACGACCGATGCGTCACCGGCGGCGGTGCCGCACGCGCCGCCGACCGTCGTCGCGGTGACGTTGATCGACAGCGGGAACGTGCGGGCGGTCCCGTTGACGGTCGTGAGGGTGACCGCCGGTGCGGTCCGGTCGACGGTGAGGCTCTGCGCGCCGCTCGTGCCGGTGTTGGCGGCGGTGTCGGTCTGCGTGGCCGTGATCGTGTAGGCGCCGTCGGCGGAGAGCGCGGTGGCCGGCGTGTAGGTCCAGGTGCCGGCGGTGCAGGTACCGGTGCCGTTCTGGGTGCTCGTGCCCGTGATCGACACGGCGATCGAGCTGCTGTCGCCCAGCGCGGCGCCGCAGGTACCGCCGAGGACGGTCACGGTGTTGTTGCTGATGTAGGGGAACGTGCGGGCGGTGCCGTTCACGGTCGCGAGGGTGACCACCGGCGTGGTCTTGTCGACGGTGATCGACTGCGCCCCGGAGGTACCGACGTTGCTCGCAGTGTCGGTCTGCGTGGCCGTGACGGAGTAGATGCCGTCGAACGACAACGCCGTCGTGGGCGTGAAGGTCCACGCGCTCGTCGTGCACGTGGCGGTGCCGTTCTGGGTGCTGGCACCGGTGATGGCGATCGACACGGTGGCGTTGACGCCGGCCGCGGTGGTGCAGGTGCCGCCCAGTGTGGTGACCGTCGTGTTCGTGATGAAGGGGAACGTGCGGGCGGTGCCGTTCACGGTCGCGAGCGTGACGACCGGGGCGGCGGTGTTGATCGTGATCGACTGCGCCCCGCTCGTACCCGTGTTCGTCGCGGTGTCGGTCTGCGTGGCTGTGACGCTGTAGGTGCCGTTGGCCGAGAGTGCTGTGGTCGGCGTGAACGTCCACACGCCCGCGCTGCACGGGGCGGTGCCGTTCTGGGTGCTCGCGCCCGTGATCGCAACCGCGACGGTCGCGGCATCGCCGCCGGCGACGCCGCAAGCGCCGCTGAGCGTCGTGACCGTCGAGTTGGTCACGAACGGGAACGAGCGGACGGTGCCGTTGACGGTGGTGAGGGTGACGACGGGTGCGGTGGTGTCGACGGTGATCGTCTTCGTGCCGCTGTTCGCGGTGTTGGCGGCCGCGTCGGTTTGCGTCGCGGTGATCGAGTAGGCGCCGTTGACGGCGAGGGAGCTGACAAAGGTGTAGGTCCAGGCGCCGGCGGTGCAGTTGGCGGCGCCGTTCTCGCTGCCCGCGCCGGTTACCGACACCGAGACGGTTGCCGCGTCACCGGTTGCGACGCCGCAGGCGCCGCCGACGCTGGTACCGACGACGTTCGTGAGGTACGGGAAGGTGCGGACGGTGCCGTTCTCCGTGGTGAGGGTGACGACCGGTGCGGTCTTGTCGACGGTGATGGCCTGGGCGCCGCTGGTGCCGACGTTGCTGGCGCTGTCGGACTGGGTCGCGGTGACCGAGTAGACGCCGTCGGTTGCGAACGCGGTGGTGGGCGTGAACGTCCACGCACTCGCGCTACAGGTGGCAGTGCCGCTCTGCGTGCTCGCGCCGGTGATCGAGACGGAGATCGTCGTGCTCACGCCCGCGGCGATGGTGCACGCACCACCGACGTTCGTGACCGTCGCGCTGGTCGTGTAGGGGAAGGTGCGGGCCGTGCCGTTCACCGACGCGACCGTCACCGTCGGCGCCGAGGTCTGGATCGTGATCGACTTCGCACCACTCGTGCCGGTGTTGCCCGCGGTGTCGGTCTGCGTCGTGGTGACGTTGTAGACGCCGTTGGCGGCGAGCGGGCTCGAGAACGTGTAACTCCACGCGCCTGCGGTACAGGGCGCGGTTCCGTTCTCCGAGCTCGGACCGCTCGACGCGATCGCGACGGTCGCGGCGTCGCCCGCGGCGGTGCCGCACGCGCCCCCGATCGACGTCGCGGTGACATTGATCGACAACGGGAACGTGCGGGCGGTGCCGTTCACGGTGGTGAGCGTGACGATCGGTGCAGTGCGGTCGACGGTGATCGCTTTCGCACCGCTCGCGCCCGTGTTGGCCGCGGCGTCGGTCTGGGTCGCGGTGACCGAGTACGCACCGTCGGCCGAGAGCGCCGTCGTGGGCGTGAAGGTCCAGGTGCCCGCCGTACACGCAGCGGTGCCGCTCTGCGTGCTCGCACCCGTGATCGAGACCGAAACCGTCGCGCTGTCACCGATTGCCGCGCCACACGTGCCGCCGACCGTCGTGACCGTCGCGTTGCTGATGTACGGGAACGTGCGCGCGGTGCCGTTCACGCTCGTGAGCGCAACCACCGGCGGCGTCTTGTCGACGGTGACCGACTGGGCGCCCGAGGTACCGACGTTGCTCGCGGTGTCGCTCTGCGTCGCGGTGATCGCGTACGCACCGTCGGCGGAGAGCGCGGTGGTCGGCGTGAAGGTCCACGCGCCGGTGGTGCACGTTGCGGTGCCGTTTTGCGTGCTCGCCCCGAGGATCGCGACCGACACGGTCGGGTTCACTCCGGCCGCGGTAGTGCACGTTCCGCCGACGGTCGTGACCGTCGTGTTCGTGATGAAGGGGAAGGTGCGGGCGGTGCCGTTGACGGTCGTGATCGCCACCACGGGGGCGGCGGTGTTGATGGTGATCGACTGGGCGCCGCTCGTGCCGGTGTTGGTGGCCGTGTCGGTCTGCGTGGCGGTGATGCTGTAGGTGCCGTTTGCCGACAGCGCGGTAGTGGGCGTGAAGGTCCACGCCCCCGCGGTACATGTGGCGGTGCCGCTCTGCGTGCTCGCGCCCGTGATCGCAACCGACACCGTCGCCGCGTCGCCCGATGCCGTGCCGCACGCACCACCGACCGTCGTGACGGTCGTGTTGGTGGTGTAGGGGAACGAGCGGGCCGTGCCGTTGACGGTGGTGAGCGTGACGACCGGTGCGGTCGTGTCGACCGTGATCGTCTTCGCGCCGCTGTTGGCGCTGTTGCCCGCGACATCGGTTTGCGTGGCGGTGATCGAGTAGGCGCCGTTGACGGCGAGCGAGCTCACGAACGTGTAGGTCCAGGCGCCGGCGGTGCAGTTCGCGGCGCCGTTCTCACTGCCCGCGCCGGTGACCGCGATCGACACGGTCGCCGCGTCGCCGGACAACACGCCGCACGCGCCACCCATGGTCGTGGCGACGACGTTGGTCAGGTACGGGAAGGTCCGGGCGGTGCCGTTGATGCTCGTGAGGGTGACGACGGGCAAGGTCTTGTCGACGGTGACCGCCTGCGCGCCGCTGGTGCCGACGTTGGTCGCGCTGTCGGACTGCGTCGCGGTCACCGAGTACACGCCGTCGGCCGAGAACGCGGTGGTCAGCGTCAAGCTCCAGAGGCTGCTGCTGCACGTGGCGGAGCCGCTCTGCGTGCTGGCACCGGTCACCGAGACCGAGACGGTCGTGCTGACGCCCGCGCCGATGGTGCACGCGCCGCCGACCGTCGTCACGGTCGCGTTCGTCGAGTAGGGGAAGGTGCGCGCCGCGCCGTTCACGGAGGTGAGCGTGACGACCGGGGCGATCGTGTCGACGGTGATCGACTGGGCCCCGCTCGTGCCGGTGTTGGTCGCGGTGTCGGTCTGCGTGGTGGTGACGTTGTACGTGCCGTTGCTCGCCAACGCGGGTGCGAAGGTGTAGCTCCACGCCCCGGCAGTGCAGGATGCGGTGCCGTTCTGCGTCGTGGTTCCCGTGACCGCGATCGCGACCGTCGACGCGTCGCCGGCCGCGGTGCCGCACGCGCCGCCGACCGCGGTTGCGGTGACGTTGATCGCCAGCGGGAACGTGCGGGCCGTGCCGTTCACGGTCGTGAGGGTGACCACCGGTGCGGTCGCGTCGACCGTGACGGCCTTGGCGCCGGTCGTGCCGGTGTTGGCGGCGGTGTCGGTCTGGGTTGCCGTGATCGTGTAGGCGCCGTCGGCGGAGAGCGCCGGTGCGGGCGTGTAGGTCCAGGTTCCGGCGGTGCAGGTGCCGGTGCCGTTCTGGGTCGCTGGTTCCGGTGATCGAAACTGCGATCGAGCTGCTGTCGCCGAGCGCGGCGCCGCAGGTACCGCCGAGGACGGTCACGGTGGTGTTGCTGATGTAGGGGAACGTGCGGGCGGTGCCGTTGACGGTCGCGAGGGTGACCACCGGCGTGGTCTTGTCGACGGTGATCGACTGCGCCCCGGAGGTACCGACGTTGCTCGCAGTGTCGGTCTGGGTTGCGGTGACGGAGTAGATGCCGTCGAACGAGAGTGATGTCGTGGGCGTGAAGGTCCAGGCGCCGGTGGTACAGGCCGCGGTGCCGTTCTGCGTGCTCGCGCCGGCGATGGCGATCGACACGGTCGGGTTGACGCCGGCCGCGGTGGTGCAGGTGCCGCCCAGGGTCGTCGACGGTGGCGTTCGTGATGAAGGGGAAGGTGCGGGCGGTGCCGTTGACCGTCGTGATCGCCACGACCGGGGCGGCGGTGTTGATCGTGATCGTCTGCGCCCCGCTCGTACCCGTGTTCGTCGCGGTGTCGGTCTGCGTGGCGGTGACGTTGTAGGTGCCGTTGGCCGACAGCGCGGTGGTCGGCGTGAACGTCCACACGCCGGCGCCGCAAGTGGCGGTGCCGTTCTGCGTGCTCGCGCCGGTGATGGCCACCGAGACCGACGCGCTGTCACCGGCGGCGCTGCCGCAGGCGCCGCTGAGCGTCGTGACGGTGGAGTTGGTGACGTACGGGAACGACCGTACGGTGCCGTTGACGGTGGTGAGCGTGACGACGGGTGCGGTCGTGTCGATCGTGATCGACTTGATGCCGCTGGTGGCGGTGTTGGCGGCTGCGTCGGTTTGGGTGGCGGTGATCGAGTAGGCGCCGTTGACGGCGAGGCTGCTGACGAAGGTGTAGGTCCAGGCGCCGGCGGTGCAGTTCGGCGGCGCCGTTCTCGCTGCCCGCGCCGGTCACCGACACCGAGACGGTTGTGGCGTCACCGGACGCGTTGCCGCACGCGCCGCCGACGCTGGTGGCGACGGCGTTGGTGAGGTACGGGAAGGTGCGGACGGTGCCGTTGACGTTGGTGAGGGTGACGACCGGTGCGGTCTTGTCGACGGTGATGGCCTGCGCACCACTCGTGCCGACGTTGCTGGCGCTGTCGGACTGGGTCGCGGTGACCGAGTAGACGCCGTCGGTCGAGAACGCGGTGGTGGGCGTGAACGTCCACGCGCTCGCGGCACAGGTGGCGGTGCCGGACTGGGTGCTGGCGCCGGTGATCGTGACCGAGATCGTCGTGCTGACGCCCGCGGCGATGGTGCACGTACCGCCGACGTTGGTCACGGTGGTGTTCGTCGTGTACGGGAACGTGCGGGCGGTGCCGTTGGCCGAGGTGAGGGTGACGGTCGGGGCCGCGGTCTGGACCGTGATCGACTTGGCGCCGCTCGAGCCCGTGTTGCCGGCGGTGTCGGTCTGCGTCGTCGTGACCGTGTAGATGCCGTTGGCGGCGAGCGGGCTCGAGAACGTGTAGGTCCACGCGCCCGCGGTGCACGGCGCGGTGCCGTTCTCGGAGCTCGGACCGCTCGACGCGATCGCCACCGTTGCCGCGTCGCCGGCCGCGGTGCCGCATGCGCCGCCGATGGTGGTGGCGGTGACGTTGATCGACAGCGGGAAGGTGCGGGCGGTGCCGTTTACCGTCGTGAGCGTGACCACGGGGAGGGTGCGGTCGACGTTGATCACCTTGGCGCCGCTCGTGCCGGTGTTGGCCGCGGCGTCGGTCTGGGTCGCGGTGATCGTGTAGGCGCCGTCGGCCGAGAGCGCGGTGGCCGGCGTGTACGTCCAGGTGCCGGCGGTGCAGGTGCCGGTGCCGTTCTGCGTGCTGGCGCCGGTGATGGCCACCGAGATCGTCGCGCTGTCACCGATCGCCGCGCCGCAGGTGCCGCCGACGGTCGTGACCGTCGTGTTGCTGATGTACGGGAACGTGCGGGCGGTGCCGTTCACCGCGGTGAGCGCGACAACCGGCAGGGTCTTGTCGACCGTGATCGACTGCGCCCCGGACGTGCCCACGTTGCTCGCGGTGTCGGTCTGCGTTGCGGTGATTGCGTACGCACCGTCGGCGGACAGAGCCGTCGTGGGCGTAAAGGTCCAGGCGCTCGCGGTGCACGTGGCCGTGCCGTTCTGGGTGCTCGCACCCAGGATCGCGACCGACACGGTCGGGTTGACGCCGGCCGCGGTCGTGCACGCGCCGCCGACCGAGGTGACCGTCGCATTCGTGACGAAGGGGAAGGTGCGAACGCCGCCGTTGACAGTCGTCAACGTGACGGTCGGGGCGGCGGTGTTGATCGTGATCGACTGCGCGCCGCTCGTGCCGGTGTTCGTCGCGGTGTCGGTCTGGGTGGCCGTCACGCTGTACGTGCCGTTCGCCGACAGTGCGGTGGTCGGCGTGAACGTCCACGCGCCGGCAGTACACGGGGCAGTGCCGCTCTGCGTGCTCGCACCGGTGATCGCCACCGAGACCGATGCCGGGTCGCCCGCCGCCGTGCCGCACGCGCCGCCGACGGTCGTGACCGTCGCGTTCGTGGTGTACGGGAACGTGCGGGCGGTGCCGTTGACGGTGGTGAGCGTCACGAGCGGTGCCGTGGTGTCGACGGTGACCGTCTTGGCGCCGCTCGTCCCGGTGTTGCCGGCCGCGTCGGACTGGGTCGCGGTGATCGAGTACGCACCGTTGACGGCGAGCGAGCTCACGAACGTGTAGGTCCACGTGCCCGCGGTACACGCGGCCGCACCGTTCTCACTGCCGGCGCCGGTGACCGACACCGCAACCGTCGCGGCGTCGCCCGACGTCACTCCGCAGGTGCCACCGACCGTCGTGCCGATGACGTTGGTCAGGAAGGGGAACGTGCGGACGGTGCCGTTCTCGCTGGTGAGCGTGACGACCGGCAGCGTCTTGTCGACGGTGATCGCCTGCGCACCGGAGGTGCCGACGTTGCTCGCGGTGTCGCTCTGCGTCGCCGTCGCCGAGTACACGCCGTCCGCCGAGAACGCCGTGGTGGGGGTGAAGGTCCACGCGCCGCCGGTGCAGGCGGTGGTGCCGCTCTGCGTGCTCGCGCCGGTGATCGAGACCGACACGGTCGGGTTCACGCCGGCCGCGGTCGTGCACGCGCCGCCGACCGTCGTGACGGTGGCGTTCGTGGAGTAGGGGAACGTGCGCGCGGCGCCGTTCACTGCCGTCAGCGTGACGACCGGCGCGGTGGTCTGGATGGTGATGGCCTGCGTGCCGCTCGAGCCGACGTTGCTCGCCGTGTCGGTCTGCGTCGCGGTGACGTTGTACGTGCCGCTGGCCGAGAGGGCCGGCGCGAACGTGTACGTCCATGCGCCCGCGGTGCACGGTGCAGTGCCGTTCTGCGTCGCCGAACCGGCCACCGCGATCGCCACGATCGCGGAGTCGCCGGCCCCGTTGCCGCACGCGCCGCCCACGGTGGTGGCGGTCACGTTGGTGGTGTACGGGAAGGTGCGCACGGTGCCGTTCACCGAAGTGAGGGTGACCGGCGGCAGGGTGCGGTCGACGCTGATGCTCTGGGCGCCGGTCGTGCCGGTGTTGCCCGCGGCGTCGGTCTGGGTCGCCGTGATCGAGTACGCACCGTCCACCGACAGCGCGGTCGTGGGGGAGTAGCTCCACGTACCGGCCGAGCAGGTGGCGGTGCCGTTCTGCGTGCTGGTGCCCGTGATCGCGACCGACACCGACGCGCTGTCACCGATCGCGCCGCCGCAGGTACCACCGAACACGGTGACCGTGGCGTTGCTGATGTACGGGAACGTGCGGGCGGTGCCGTTCACCGTGGCGAGTGCGACGACCGGGATCGTCTTGTCGACGGTGATCGACTGCGCTCCGGACGTTCCGACGTTGCTTGCCGTGTCGCTCTGCGTCGCGGTGACGGCGTAGATGCCGTCGAACGAGAGCGACGTCGTGGGCGTGAAGGTCCAGGCGCCGGTGGCACACGCCGCGGTGCCGTTCTGTGTGCTCGCGCCCGCAATCGCGATCGACACGGTGGGGTTGACGCCCGCGGCCGTGGTGCAGGTGCCGCCGACCGTCGTGACGGTTGCGTTCGTGGTGAAGGGGAAGGTGCGGGCGGTGCCGTTCACCGTGGTGACCGCGACGACCGGTGCCGCGGTGTTGATCGTGATCGACTGCGCGCCGCTCGTGCCGGTGTTCGTGGCCGTGTCGGTCTGGGTGGCGGTGATGCTGTACGTGCCGTTCGCGGAGAGCGTCGGCGCCGTGGTGTACGTCCACACGCCCGCCGAACACGGGGCGGTGCCGTTCTGGGTCGCGGCGCCGGTGACGGCGACGTTCACCGTCGCGGGATCGCCGGCGGCGGTGCCGCACGCGCCGCTCACCGTCGTCACGGACGAGTTCGTCGTGTACGGGAAGGAGCGGGCGGTGCCGTTGACCGTGGTCAGCGTGACGAGCGGTGCGGTGGTGTCGACGGTGATGGTCTTCGCACCGCTCGTGCCGGTGTTGGCGCCCGCGTCACCCTGTGTCGCGGTGACCGAGTACGCACCGTTGACGGCCAGCGTGCTCACGAAGGTGTAGGTCCACGCGCCGGCGGTGCAGTTCGCGGCGCCGTTCTCGCTGCCCGCGCCGGTGACTGCCACCGAGACCGTGGCCGCGTCGCCGGTGAGTACGCCGCACGCGCCACCCACGGTCGTGACCGGGACGTTCGTCAGGAACGGGAAGGTGCGGACAGTGCCGTTGGCGGTCGTGAGCGTGACGACCGGTGCGGTCTTGTCGACGGTGATCGACTGCGCGCCGCTCGTGCCGACGTTGCTGGCGCTGTCGGACTGGGTCGCGGTGACCGAGTAGACGCCGTCGGTCGAGAACGCGGTGGTGGGAGTGAACGACCACGCGCTCGAGGCGCAGGTGGCGGTGCCGCTCTGCGTGCTCGCGCCGGTGATCGTGACCGAGATCGTCGTGCTCACACCCGCGGCGATGGTGCACGCGCCGCCCACGCTCGTGACGGTGACGCCGGTGGTGTACGGGAACGTGCGGGCGGTGCCGTTCACCGTGGTGAGGGTCACCGACGGCGCCGCGGTCTGGATCGTGACGACCTTGGTGCCGCTCGAGCCGGTGTTCGTCGCGGTGTCGGTCTGCGTCGCGGTGACGTTGTACGTGCCGCTCGACGCCAGGGCGGGTGCGAACGTGTAGGTCCACGCGCCGGCGGTGCAGGGCGCGGTGCCGTTCTGCGTCGTGGAACCGGTGACCGCGATTGCGACCGTCGCGGCGTCGCCGGCCGCGGTGCCGCACGCGCCGCCGACCGCGGTCGCGGTGACGTTGATCGAGAGCGGGAACGTGCGGGCGGTGCCGTTGACCGTGGTGAGCGTGACGACGGGCAACGTCTGGTCGACGGTGATGACCTTGGCGCCGGTGGTGCCGCTGTTGGCCGCGGTGTCGGTCTGCGTTCCGGTGATCGTGTACGCACCGTCGGCGGAGAGCGCAGTGGTGGGTGTGTAGGTCCACGTACCGGCCGCGCAGGTGGCGGTGCCGTTCTGGGTACTCGCGCCCGTGATCGCCACCGAGACGGTCGCGCTGTCACCGATCGCGGCGCCGCACGTGCCGCCGACGGTGGTGACGGTCGTGTTGCTGATGTAGGGGAACGTGCGGTTGGTGCCGTTCACCGCGGTGAGCGTGACGACCGGGATCGTCTTGTCGACGATGATCGACTGCGCGCCCGAGGTGCCGACGTTGCTCGCGGTGTCGGTCTGGGTCGCGGTGATCGCGTAGACACCGTCGGCGGAGAGCGCGGTGGTGGGCGTGAAGGTCCACGCACCGGCGGCGCAGGCCGCGGTGCCGTTCTGCGTGCTCGCACCGAGGATCGCGACCGACACCGTGGGGTTCACGCCGGCCGCGGTCGTGCACGCGCCGCCGAGGGTCGTCACCGTCGCGTTGGTCGTGAACGGGAACGTGCGGACGGTGCCGTTGACGGTCGTGAACGTGACCGCGGGGGCGGCGGTGTTGATGGTGATCGACTGCGCGCCGCTCGTGCCGGTGTTCGTGGCGGTGTCGGTCTGCGTCGCGGTCACGCTGTACGTACCGTTGGCCGACAACGCCGGCGCGGCGGTGTAGGTCCAGACGCCGGCGCTACACGGCGCGGTGCCGTTCTGGGTCGCGGTGCCGGTGACCGCAACGGTGACCGTCGCGGGGTCGCCTGCGGCGCTGCCGCACGCGCCGCCGACAGTGGTGACCGTCGCGTTCGTGGTGTACGGGAACGTGCGGGCGGTGCCGTTGACCGTGGTCAGCGTGACGACCGGTGCGGTGGTGTCGACGGTGATCGACTTGGCGCCGCTGTTCGCGCTGTTGCCCGCGGCATCGGTCTGGGTCGCGGTGATCGAGTAGGCGCCGTTGACCGCGAGGGCGCTGACGAAGGTGTACGACCACGTGCCCGCGGCACACGCGGCCGCGCCGTTCTCGCTGCCGGCGCCCGTCACCGAGATCGCGACGGTTGCGCCGTCGCCGGACGTGACGCCGCACACGCCGCCGACCGACGTGACGACCGTGTTCGTGAGGAACGGGAAGGTGCGGGCGGTGCCGTTGACGCTGGTGAGCGTGACGACCGGTGCGGTCTTGTCGACGGTGATCGCCTGCGCGCCGCTCGTGCCGACGTTGCTCGCGGTGTCGCTCTGCGTCGCGGTGACCGAGTACACGCCGTCGGTCGAGAACGCGGTGGTGGGTGCGAAGCTCCACGCGCCCGCCGCACAGGCGGTGGTGCCGCTCTGCGTGCTCGCGCCCGTGACCGAAACCGAGATCGTGGCGTTCACGCCCGCGGCCGTCGTGCACGCGCCGCCGACCGTGGTCACGGTGGCGTTGGTCGAGAAGGGGAACGTGCGGCCGGTGCCGTTGACCGTGGTGAGCGTGACCGTCGGCGCGGTGGTCTGGATCGTGATCACCTTGACGCCGCTCGTGCCGATGTTGGCCGCGGTGTCGCTCTGGGTCGCGGTGACGTTGTACGTGCCGCTGGCCGAAAGCGTCGGCGAGAAGGAGTAGCTCCACGCGCCGGCGGTGCAGGGTGCGGTGCCGTTCTGGGTCGTCGAACCGGTGACCGCGATGTTCACGGTCGTGGAGTCGCTGGCGGCGGTGCCGCACGCACCGCCCACGGCGGTCGCGGTGGCGTTGGTGGTGTACGGGAACGTGCGGGCGGTGCCGTTCTCGGTGGTGAGCGTGACCGCGGGTGCGGTGGCGTCGACGGTGATCGCCTGGGCGCCGCTCGTCCCGGTGTTGCCCGCGGCGTCGGTCTGGGTCGCGGTGAGCGAGTACACGCCGTCCGCGGACAGGGCCGTCGCGGGCGTGAAGATGAAGGTTCCGGCCGCGCAGGTGGCGCTGCCGTTCTGGGTGCTCGCGCCGGTGATCGCGACCGACACGGTCGCGCTGTCACCGATCGAGCCGCCGCAGGTACCGCCGACCGTGGTCACCGTCGCGTTGCTGATGAACGGGAACGTGCGGGCGGTGCCGTTGACGGTCGTGAGCGCGACGATCGGGATCGTCTTGTCGACGGTGATCGACTTCGCGCCCGACGTGCCGACGTTGCTGGCGGTGTCGGTCTGGGTGGCCGTGACCGAGTACACGCCGTCGGCCGCGAGCGCGGTGGTGGGAGTGAAGCTCCATGCGCTCGCCGTGCACGCGGCGGTGCCGTTCTGGGTGCTCGCACCGGAGATCGCGATCGACACGGTCGGGTTGACGCCCGCGGCGGTGGTGCACGCGCCGCCGACGGTCGCGACGGTGGCGTTGGTCGAGAGCGGGAACGTGCGGGCGGTGCCGTTGACGGTGGTGATCGTGACGACCGGGACGACGAGGTTGATCGTGATCGACTGCGCGCCGCTCGTGCCGGTGTTGGCGGCGGCGTCGCTCTGCGTCGCGGTGACGCTGTACGCGCCGTTGGCGGACAGCGCCGGCGCCGTCGTGTACGTCCAGACGCCGGCGACACACGTTGCCGCACCGTTCTGCGATGCCGTACCGGTGATCGCGACGTTGACGGTCGCAGTGTCACCCGACGCGGTGCCGCATGCGCCGCTGAGCGTCGTGACGGTCACGTTGGTGATGTAGGGGAACGTGCGGATCGTGCCGTTCACGCCGGTGAGCGTGACGACCGGTGCGGTGGTGTCGACGGTGATCGCCTTCGCGCCGCTCGTTCCCGTGTTGCCACCGGTGTCGAGCTGCGTTGCGGTCACGGAGTAGGCGCCGTTCACCGCGAGGGTGCTGACGAACGTGTAGGTCCACGCGCCGGCGGTGCACGGGGTCGTGCCGCTCTCGGTGCCGGCGCCGCTCACCGTGACCGAGACGGTCGCGATGTCGCCGGTCGCGGTGCCGCACGCGCCGCCCACCGAGGTCGCGGTCGTGTTCGTGAGCAGCGGGAACGTGCGGGCGGTGCCGTTGACGGTCGTGAGCGTGATCGCCGGTGGGGTGCTGTCGACCGTGATCGACACGGTGCCCGAGGTGCCGACGTTGGCCGCGGTGTCACTCTGGGTCGCGGTCAACGAGTACACGCCGCTCGCCGAGAGCGCGACGGCGGGTGTGAACGACCAGACGCCGCCGTTGCACGCGGCGCTGCCGTTCTGCGTGCTGGCGCCCGTGATGGTCACGGCCACCGTGGCGCTGTCGCCGGTCGCGGTCGTACACGTTCCGCCCACGCTGGTGACGGTCGCGTTCGTCGAGAGCGGGAACGTGCGGGAGGTTCCGTTCACCAACGTCAACGTGACGGTCGGGGCGACCGTGTCGACCGAGATCGCCTTCGCGCCGCTCGTCCCGGTGTTGCCGGCGGAGTCGACCTGCGTTGCGGTCACCGTGTAGGCGTTGTTGTTCGTCAGCGGGGTGACGAGCGTGTAGGTCCAGGCGCCGGCGGTGCACGGTGCGGTGCCGTTCTCGTTGCTCGCGCCGCCGACCGCGATCGAAACGGTTGCCACGTCGCCGGTTGCGACGCCACACGCGCCGCCGACCGTCGTCACGGTTGCGTTGGACGCGAACGGGAACGTGCGCGCGGTGCCGTTGGTCGACGTGAGGGTCACGGCGGGAGCAGACGTGTCGATGGTGAACGTCACCGGCGCGCTCGTCAGCGTCGCGGGCACGTAGTTCACCTGCGTGGCCTGCGCGGTGAACGTGCCGTTCGCCAAGGTCGTGGCGTTGACGGTCCACGTGGATCCCACGCGTGTCGCGGTCAACGTCTGCTGCAGCGCGCCGGCGGTGGTGGCGCCGGCGAAGATCTTGACCGTCACCGTGTTGGAGTCGGCGAAGGCGCCGGCTGCACTTCCGGCGAGGGTCGGTGTCGCGCTGCCGACGCGCGCGTTCGCGAGCGGTGTCGTGATCGTGAGCGCGGTGTCGACCGGTGCGGTCGCAGTCGAGACGTTGCTGTCGGGCGACTGGCCGACGGAGTAGAACGCGCGGATCTTGTAGCTGCACGCGGTGCCCGGGGTGCAGGTGAGGTCGGTGTAGGTGGTGGGCACCGCGGCGACGCCCGTCGCGAGGTGCGTGTACACGCCGGCGGGACCGGTCGTGCTGCGATCGATCTGGTAGTTGGTGATCGACGTACTGGTGGACGGCGGAACCCACGAGAGGTTGATCTGGCCCGGACCGGTGCCGGGAGTGGCGGTCAGCACGGGTGCGCTCACGCCGGCCGCGTTGACCGCGTTCGTCACGCCGCCGATGACGCCCGCGGTGTCGATGTAGCCGATGCGGAAGTTGCACGACGTCGCGACGTTGCAGGCGTACGACGCGGTGGTGGCGGTGCCCGTGAGGTCGACGCGGTTCCACGGCGCGGCGTCGGCCGGGAGATTCGTCCAGGTGCCGTTGCCGCACGTCTGGTTCGAGTCACACTCCCAGAGGACGTAGTGGCCGAAGCCGGCGCCCTTGTCGACCACGTCGAGCCAGTGGAGGTCGACCTGACCCGGTGCGACGAGGCTCGGTGTCGCAGAGAGGTTGACCGGTGCGCCCGGGCTCGCGTTGCCGATGATCCAGGAACGTCCGATCGCGTTCTTCGTCCAGATCTCGTACGAGCAGCGTCCGTTGGCCGGGCACTGGTACGTCGCGTTCGTGGCCGGTGGGTTGCCGGCGATGTCCTGGATCTGGGTCCACCCCGGCGAGCTGTTCAGGCAGGGGGTCTCGAACGCGGTCGAGCACGCCCACACGAGATTGTCGGTGATGGGCATGCCACCGTTGCTCGAGGGCAGGTTCCACGAGAGCGACTGGGTCGAGTTGCCCGTTCCGAGGTCGACCGAGCTGGTGAACTCGGTGAGCCCGGTCGCCTTCCCGGGTTTGCTGAGCGATGTGGTCTTCGTCCGCGACGGGGCGCTCGTGCCCGCCGCGTTGGACGCGAAGATCTCGTACGTGCACGGGTTACCGGGCGGCGTGATGATCGGGCACGGCACGGGCGCGGAGAGGACCGGCCACGGCAACCCGGTCACGGGGGTGATCGACGCGGCGGGGATCGTCGTCGGGCTCGGAGCGAAGCCCGTCCCCGCCGGGTTGACGTTGTACAGGTAGCTGACGGCGAGGCCGCCGGTCGACTTCGAGGGCCGCCATTGCAGCGTCGCCTGTCCGGCGGCCGGCCCCGCGTCGGCGCGGCCGAGGATCGGGATGCTCGGCACGGCCCAGTTCGCGCCGACGGTCACGCTCCACGGGCTCGCGGCCGGGTTGAGCGCGCGCACCTGGTACCCGCAACCGTGACCGGCCGAGGCCGGTGCGGCGCACGGCACGGTTGCGCTGCGCGCGGTGGCTCCGCCGGGCAGTGTCACCGGGAGCGCGAACACGCCGCCGTCGACCTGGACCCGGTATTGATACGACGTGACCGGAGCGCCGCCGTCGAAGAGCGGCGCGCTCCACGCGAGCGTCATGTTCCCGATCGTCGGTCCGGGAGTGACCGACTTCAATACGGGCGCCGTCGGCGCCGCGGCGAACGCGGGCGAGGCGCTGACGATCCCCGCGCTCACCGCGAGAATGACGACTCCGCTGAGCCGGAGCGCGACGGATAGCAGTGACCCGCCCTTCCGGTACTCGCGTTCCCCCATGTGCCCGTTTGCCCCTTGGGCGCGGACGCCCACTCCCCTGCCCCCAGTGCCGAGTGGAAGGGTATTCCAGGGCAATACGCGCCCGCCAGAGGCAGAGTTCACATTTGCGAGCCGGGAATGCCGCGTTTCGGACTTGGGACCGCAAGAACACCATCACGGTCGAACTGCCTGTTGCCCACAGCCGGGGAGCGCCGATGTTTAGGCTCGATGTCTATGCCTTGGACCAAATGGACAGTGGCCGCGGTGTGCTTGCCGGTGGCCTTGCTCGGAGCGTGCAGCAGCTCGACCAAGTCGGGTACGTCGACGTCGACGACGATCGCGGCTCCGGCCAGCGGCACCGTCGCCGCGAGCGCGTGGAAGGATGCCGCCGAAGGGAAGTTCCGGACAAAAGCCTGGAAAGTCTCGACCGCGACTTCGACCACCGGTTGGCGCTGCTACGACGCCCAGGGCGCGGCGCGCCCGTCGACCGCGACCGGCTCGACGACGACCACCGTCGCCGGGTCCGACGCGTGACGGCCGGTCCGCGGTCTGCCTGCCCCCGGCGGCGGCGGAGCTCGACCGACAAGTTCGTCGCGATCGTGAACGGCACCGACGCGAATCAATGGGTCCTGATCGGTGCCGTCGCCGACGGCGTCAAGAAGGTCAGCATCGGGTTCGCGGACGGCACCCGCACACCGTTGAACATCGACCCGAAGTCACGGCTCGTCATCTGGAAGGGCCCGGCGTCGACGAAACCGAAGGACATCAAGGCCGACGCCACGACGTGCACGATCGATCCCGCGCAAAAGACCGGCGCGGCGCAGCTGTGCGCCGGAGTCAGCAGTTCTTAACTGCGCACGCGGCGACGCATCTTGGTCTTCGCCGTCGTCATGAGTTCCGGCAAGTGGCGCGCGTGATAGCTCGCCCGCGTCTCCGCGCGGATCGCTCCCAGTACGCGCGTCGGTACGCGGCGGGGATAGTCGTACGCGTCGATGACGGCGCTCGTCATGGCTTCGATCTCGCACCGGCGCCGAAGTGACAACTCGCGCATCCAACGCTGCACGTCATCGCGCGCCGGGGCACGCAACAGCTTGGTGTGGATCCCCGTTTCGAGTTCCCAGGAAAGCAGATTCTGCGGCGCGTCCTCGTAGAACGAGAACATCCCGGAATGGGGTGTCACGCCGAGCATCGCGCAGAGATCGTTGATCACCGGCTCCGGGTCGAGCACGAGATCCTCGTAGCGGACGACCCGGAAGCGGTCGGTCGAGAACGCGGCGCGCCACCGTTGCATCAGCTCGCCGTTGCGTGCGATGTAACGCCCGATCTCCCAGGTGCTCCGCCCGAACCAACCGATGGACTCGAGCGAGATGTACACGTCGCGGGGGTCGCGCACGATGCCGATCGCGACGCCGTTCGGGAAACACTCCAACAGCTTGTCCACGAAGTGCAGGTTGTGCGGGGTCTTGTCGCCCCAGATCGCCGCGTCGGTACCGACCTCGAGGCGGAACACACGCTCGATCAGTTCGGCGAGCGTGATCGGATCGAGCGCTACCGCCTTGCGCAGATCGTCCTCGGAGTGTGCGAAGTCGCGTTGCCACTCCGTACTGGCCAGGACGACGCCGATGGCCTGCTCGATGGCCGCCTCGTCGAGCACCGCCTCGGTCCCGCCCACGCGGAGCAGGGGACCGAGGAAGTGCGACTCGGACGGGATCGCGATGTCCGGATGCGCGTTGAGCATGAGGCGCAACAGCGTCGTCCCCGATCGGCCCGCGCCGACGACGAAGACCGGCGAACGCGGCGGTTCGGGTTCATCGGTTGTGTTCGACAAGAAACGCCGAGTTCCCGGATCTTCTAGCCGCCGGCGGCCACGCCCACGATCGGCGCGGGCACGACGGTGCTCCCGAGGGATCCGAGGAACGGCAGGTTCGAGAACGCGAAGATCCCACCGTCCGAGGACACCATCAGGTAGCCGTTGCCGTAGCGCACCATGCCGATGACCGGCCGGTTCAGGTGGGAGCCGCCCATCGATCCGTGGAAGTGCGCGTCACCGAAGGCGAAGATGCCGCCGTCGGATGCGACGAGCCAGTACCCGCGGCTCGTGGCCGTCGGCACGATGCCGTTGACGGGCTGGTTCAGGTGCGCGCCACCCATCGAGCCGCGGAACTTGGCGTCGCCGAAGCTGAAGATGCCGCCGTCGGAACCGACCATGAAGTAGCCCTTGCCGGTGGTGGTCGCGACCGACCCGACCACGGGACCGTTCAATGTCAACTTGTGCACGTCGCCGTAGAACTTGGCGTCGCCCCGGGCGAACACCTTGCCGCGGTTGGTGAAGATCCAGTAGCCCTTGCCGGTCGGCGTGGCCGAGAGACTGCTGACGCTCTCGCCCGGGCGCAGAGCGCCTGCGCTCCCGAACGACTTGGCGTCGCCGAAGGCGAACACGGAGCCACTCGCGTTGACGACCCAGTAGCCGCGCTTCGACGGCGTCGGCTCGAGATGGACGACGCCCGCGGTGGGGGCGTTGCCGTAGCGCGTGACCTGACCGAACGGATAGACGATGCCGCTGCTGCCGACCATCCAGTAGCCCTTCGGCTTCGCGGGCGGCGGAGGCGGTGGCGGTGGCGTCGGAATGACGTTGACGGTGACGGTGCCCACCCAGTCGAACTCGTCGTCGAGATCGTTGACCGTGTACGTGAAGGTGTCGGTGCCCTTGAAGTTGTGCTTGGGCACGTACTGCACCGAGCCGTCGCCGTTCACGGTGACGGCCGCCGCCGTTCACGCTCGTGTCGTCGGAGGTGAGGAAGCTCGCGTCGACGCCCTTGTCGTTGGCGAGAACGCCCGGGGCGGCAACGTTGAGCACCTGGTTGACATGCGTGGTGTAGAAGTCGGGGCCGACGATCGGATTCACGTTGATCGTGACGGTCGCGAGCTCGGTGTCGTTGCCGGTGCTGTCCTGGACGAAGTAGTCGAAGGAGTCGGTGCCGCTGTACGGGTTGGTGGGATCGGGCGTGTACGTGAACGATCCGTTGGAGTGCACTGCGACGTCGGCGCCGTTCCAGCTCTGCGTGTCGGAGTCGGCGACGTCGACGATGGTGCCGGCCGGGCCCGAGTCGTTGTTGAGCACCCCGGGTGCGGCGACGGTCAGCTTGACGTTGAAGTTCGTCGTGTACGTGTCGTCGACCGGAGCGAGGACACAGGAGTTCGGGTCCGCACACACCGTGAACGCCGCATGCGCCGGACGGGCGACGCCCGCCAGTGTTCCGACGATGATCGCGAGGAGCGCGATCGTCCATCGAGCGCGACGACGAAGCCGCCCGAACATTGAGTCCCCCATGAAGAATGACCTCCGTGCCATCCGTTTCCGCCCCGGCGGCCAGGATAGTTTGGCGAGCAGTCGAATTAAAGGGGTCGTCCAGCCGGGCAATGTCGGCGAACGTTGCGATCTACCCATACCGCCTGCGAGAATCGGCTTCATGCGGTGGTGGCGGGACCGGTTGTTCGTCGATCTTCTCCGGGTGATCGGTCTCTCGGTCGCCGTCTTGGTCGGCATTGCCGCCTGGCAACGTCTCTGAGCCTCCGACGCGTTCGACACCGTTCTGCCAGAGACCATCCTGGTTGCGTGGCGCGTAGGGAAGGCGAGCGTTGGACTACCCGGTCATCGTCATCAGGCAACCGAACCGCAAGCCGCTGCGCGTCCAGGTCGCCGAGTCACTCGAGATCGGCCGCGAGTGCGACGGTGTGCTGATTGCGGATTCGCAGGCTTCACGCCGGCACGCGCTCGTGACCCTGCGGGGTCGTGACCTCCTCGTCGAGGACCTCGGCAGCACGAACGGCACGTTCCTCGACGAGGTCCGGGTCGAGATGCCGATGCTCCTGCGTCCGGGCGCGATCGTGCGGATCGGCGACACCACCGTCGAGATCCCCGAGGACTTCAGCGCGGCGCGCGCGACGCTCGGCCCCGACGGCGCCCGCAGCACGGTCGCGGTCGACGGCACCGGTGGCGCCGCGGTGCGCGCCGCGTCCAACCAGCCGGTCGGCGCGCGCGAGACCTCCATCGACGCCGTCGCCCGTTCCGTGCGCGACACGTCGCAACTGTTGCCGCACGACTTCGAGGGCACGATCACGATCGTGTTCAGCGACATCGAATCGTCGACCGAGCGCGCCACCACGATGGGCGACACCGCATGGATGCGGGTGTTGAACCAGCACAACGACATCGTGCGCCGCAACCTGAAGAAGTGGTCGGGACACGAGGTCAAGAACCAGGGCGACGGGTTCATGCTCACGTTCCCGGGGGCCCGCCGCGCGCTCAGCTGCATGATCGCGGTGCAACAGCAGCTCGCGGAGGCCGAGGAGAACGACCCGGCCGGATCGGTGCGCATCCGGGTGGGGGTGCACACCGGTGAGGTGATCTCGGCCGGCGACGACATCTTCGGCCGCCACGTGATGATCGCGGCCCGGGTCGCCGGTCTCGCGCACGGTCGCGAGATCCTCGTGTCTTCATTGGTGCACGAGATCGCCTCCGCGCGCGGCGACCTCCGCTTCGGTGAACCCCGCGACGTGACCCTGAAGGGCATCGAGGGCGAGCACCGCGTGTACCCCGTGGAGTGGGAAGACTTCGCCTTCGAGTGACCGACGCGGGCGCGCTCAGGCGAGCGGCTCGTGGCTCCCGGATTCGTGGGTGGGCGCGGGGGAGAACTCGCCCGATTCGTGCGATGGGGCCGGTGCGAACTCGCCCGAGTGATGGGCCGGGTTCTCGCCGGTCGGCGAGAGCGACACCACGCTGTGGTCGCCCGACTCGGGCCCGGTGACCTCCCCGGTGGTGCGCCGGGCGAACTCGCCGCTCGCCCGCGCGACCGCGCCCGCCGCGACGAGGTCGATGACCTTGTCCTCGGCCTGCTCGTGCACCGAGCGCTCGAGCCGGCCGGGGGAGAGGTAGCCGAGGACGAATCCACCGCCGGTCGCGACGAGGAGCGCCGGCACCCACGCCGAGGCGTCGAAGAGCGCGATCGCGGCCATCGCCGCGAGGATGACCAGCGTCATCACCGTGCTCGCCGCGGCCAGCGCGAAGAGGATGCCGCGCACGAACCGGTTGCGGGGGAGCCGGCGGCGCGCCAACCCGAACCCGATGTCGACGAGCGAGATCAGGGCGAACAGGAACACCTGCGCCAGGAGCAGTCCCTCGGTGGAGATCCAGCTGCCGGTGATGTTCGCGTCGAACGACTGCGAGGCGAGCGTCTGGCGTTGCTCGTCGACCAATTGCATCGTTCCGTTGACGTAGCCGTTGGCGACCTTGTCGACGTCGAAGAAGTCGCCGCGCACGCTGACGGTCTGCGTCGCGCCGGGGAGCACCGCGACGTTCGCCGAGCCCTGGAAGTTCGCGAACCGGATCCCGATGAGCGAGCCCGAGAGCCGGAGGTAGCGCACCAGCGCCGCGTCGGGGCCGTCGTTGCGTACGGTCATCGACAGCACGACGCGCGCGTTCGGGTCGATGACGACGGGGTTGTCCGTCGTGCCCGACATCAACGAGCGGTTGCCGACGTGCGCGTCGATGACCTTGAGCTGCGTGCTCGAGCTCGCGCCCGCGGCCGCGCCCGGGATCGACAGGGCCAGCGCGCCCAGCACGCCGAGCCCCACGATCAGCGCCCCGACCCCCAGCGACCCGGCCCGTGGGCTCCGGCGTCCCGACATCCGCCCCTCCCAGCTTCTGCCACTCAATGTAGTTGAGATCGCCCGGGCGGTCACGGAGCGGGCGATCTCGTGCGGTAGCTCAGCAGGCTCGTGCGGTAGCTCAGCAGGCTCGTGCGGTAGTCAGCGGGTCGCGAATGCGGACTCGGCGCGGCGAACCGCCCGCTTCGCACCTTTGCGGAGTGCGCTGCGGCGGATGCCGGCACCGAGCGCGATTCCGGCGCCCGCGCTGAGCAGCACCGCGACGATGATCCCGCCCACGGTGGGGTTCGCGTGGCCCGAGGCGGTGACGATCGCGATCACGCCGACGGCGATGACCGCGGACGACAGGCCCGCGCCGATGTACGCGCTGATCCGGCGGCGCCCGCGCCGGAACGCGCGCAGTGAGCCTTCGAGATACGCGAATCCCGCGAGGATCGCGAGGAGACCGCCGATGCCGAGCACCGTCTTGTACCAGGGCGGCGAGAGCCGCGCCGGGAACTCGCGATAGCGCAGCGGCTTGCCCGCCGCGCTCAGGTCGACGCGTCCCGTGAGCGAACCGGTGGCGAGGTACTGGAACACGTTGGTCTTGAACGTTCCCTGACCCTTTTCGAGCTTGGTCGAGATCTGACCGACGGGAATGCCGGCCGCGGTCAGCTTCAGTTCCGCCTGGTCGGCGAACGCCGCGAGACCGCCGTTCACGCGCACCGGGAGGTTCGACGTGGGATCGATCTTCACGATGCCGCGGGTCACGTCGCGACCCCCGATGGTGACGACGCCCGCTTTGATCGTGCCGGTCGACTTGGGCGGGGCGAACATCACGCCCGCAACGACCACCGCGGCGACGACGAGCGCGACCGCCAGTGCGTAGAGGAGGGCCGGACCGTGGGGTTGCCCGATCGCCTCGGCCACGTCGACGAACGCGGACCGCTCGATCTGGTTGAGGTTGGCGCCTTCGATGCGCGGCGCGCTGCCCGCGGCGCGCACCACCTGGAACTCGGGCGGGCTCACCGGGGGCGCCGGTGCGGCCGCCGCGCCCGGAGCCGCACCCGCGGCGACGGCCGCGCCCGCGAGCGCACCGACGTCCGCGGACGAGACCGCGGTCGTCTCCGGCGCGACGCGGTCCGGCGAACCGGGTTCGACCGCGCCGCCGGCGACCGTCTCGCGGGCCGTGCCGGCGATCGGATTCGCGGTGGGACCCGTGGTGCGCTCGGGAACCACCGCAGGCTGGGATCTCGTCGTGCGCGCCGCGATCGACAGCCGCTCCGAGCCGACAATGGTCACACCCGCGATGTCGAGCCACCCGGTTCCCCAGGAGTCGGCGCACGCGCCGGCAACCGCGACCCCGAAATCTTCGGCGCTGTCGTAGCGGTTCTCCGGCTCGCGTTGGATCGCCTTCATCACCACGTCGGCGAGCGCCTGCGGTATCTGCGGCGCAATCTCGCGCAGGGGTCGGGGATCTTCGCGCAGGCGCTTGAGGAGCAGGTCGGTCGCGCTCTCCGCGCCGGTCCACGGGAGATGGCCCGACAACAACTCGTACAGCATCACGCCCGCGCTGTAGACGTCCGACTTCTGGGTGAGCTCCGAACCGCGCGCCTGTTCCGGCGACATGTACGCGGGGGTGCCGAGCACCTGGCCGTCGACGGTACCCAGGGTGTGGTCGCCGCTCAGCACGCGCGAGATGCCGAAGTCGGTGACCTTGATCGCGGTGTCGCGGGCGAACATCAGGTTGTCGGGCTTCACGTCGAGGTGCAGGACGCCTTTGTCGTGCGCGTGCTGCAGGGCCGCGCAACACGCGATAACGACCGCGCACGCGGTCGGCGGCGTGAGGCCGGTCGAGGTGAACCGGTCCCAGACGGTGCCGCCGGGCAGCTCCTCCATCACGATGAGGCAGAGTCCGTCGCGTTCGACGTAGTCGTAGATCGGGACGATGTGCGGATGCGACAGCGACGCCAAGGTGCGCGCTTCGGTGGAGAAGCGCTCCCGCACGTCGGGGTCGGCCGCGAACGACGGCGGCAATTCCTTGATCGCGACGAGTCGCCCGAGCCGCGCGTGGCGGCCGAGGAACACGATGCCCATGCCGCCCTGGCCGAGCTCCCGTTCCACGAGGTAATCGGGGAGCGCGGCCTTGATGTCGTCGTTGTCTGTCATTTCGACGGAGAAGGTACCCGCGATGGGCTCACCGGCGCGGCGAACCGGAGATCGCCGACGTCAGCGCGCTCACGTGACCGAGCCCGTCGATGAAGCGCATGCGTACGACACACGTGAGCGTCGTGACGGGGTTCTTGCACGCGAACGTGCCGGCCGAGAACGGCGCCGTCCCCTTCGGGGGGTACGGGACCTTGAGGCCCGAGTCGCGCCAGCGGGTGCCGTCGGTGCAGGTGCTCGTGCAGAACAGGACCTGGTAGTGCTTCGCCGACACGGATCCGGCGCCGCTTTCGGCCGGACCGTTGAACGTCACGGTCACCGTGCCCTTCGTCGGCCCGGGTGCGACGCGCACGCCGAACGGTGCCCACGGTTCGATGCCGGTCATGTGCCACGCGCCCGACCCGCCGCGCGCGTTGAGTGCCCGCACGCGATAGCGACAGGTCGCGACACCTTGCCCGCAGGGTTGCGTCGCGACGGCCGAGCCGACGGATGGGCGCGTGACGAGGGCCGTGTTACCCCATGCGCCGGTCGTCGTGGTGCAGCCCGTGCTCACGCCGGCCGGGATCGCGCAGCGCTGCAGCTGATAGGAGACGGCGAACATGCCGGTTTCCGGTGCGGACCAGGAGAGGTGGACCGTTGTGGTGCCGGATCCGAGCGCTCCGCCGGTGTTCTGCGCGGCCGCAAGCGTGACCGGGCCCGGCGCGGTGATCACCGTCTGCGGGTTACCGGGCGGGGACTTCCCCTGCGCGTTTTCTGCCTGGACGCGGTAGGCACAAGTCTGCGACCCGGTGCAGGGAATGACGGTGCTCGTCGTCGACGTCGTGGTGACGGGCACCGCGGGCGCGTTGTCCATGGAAGCCAGGACGGTGTACGTCACCGGGAAGCCGCCATCGGTCTTCGGCGGGCTCCACAGCAACACGACCTTCGAGAACGCGGCGTCGCCGGGACCCACTGCTCGCGGCCCGGGCACGCTCGGCGAGACCCACAACGGCACGTCTTTGCTCGGCGCGCCGATGCCGGCCGAGTTCTTCGCGTAGATGCGATACGTGCATCCCTGCGAACCGGGCGCGGTGTTGTGACACGTGGCCGCCGGGAGGATCTGGCTGACGATGAACAGGTTGGTGCCGCCGAGCGACACGGGGGCGGTCCACGTGTGCCCGCCGTCGATCGACGTCGCGTACAGGTAGCCGGTGATGGGGGAGGAGCCGTGGACCGTCGGAGGTCGCCAGTCGATCGTCACCGCTCCGGGCGCGGGCCCGGCGGCCGGACCGGCGAGCGCGAGGGTCACCACGGGCGCCCCCGGCGGGACCGAGTCCGCGGTCGCGGACCGAACGGGCACGAGCGCGACCAACGCGATCGCCAGCACGCCCGCGAAGGTCCGCGCGTGGAAATGTCCGGCGGGACGATCCCGTCATCAGCCGCGGTAGACCGCGAGCCCTTCGATGATCGCCGACTTCCCGTGACTCGCGAGCGTCGCGGTGAGCGTGCCCAGCTGCGGCGCGCCGAGGGACAGAACCGACACTGCCTGCTGGCGCTTCGTTGTCGGGCTGTAGAGATTGACGTTGGCAACGGTGACGCCGTTCCAGCGCACCGTCACGACGCCGCAGAACGAACACTTCGTCACGAGCAGCCAGGCCTGCTTGGCCTTGATCGAGGTGCGGGTGAGCCGCGCGCCGTAGGTGGACGTCCGGACCGCCACGGCACCGAAGTACACGCTGTTGGCCTCCGTCGCCCATCCCGACGAGTACGTGAGCTGCGTCGACTTCAGCGGTATGGATGTGCACCGGCGCGCGGTCCACGCCGACGTGTTCGCCGCCTTGTCGTGGGCGCGGGCGGTGAAGCAGTAGGTCCGCCCGTACGTTCCGATCTTGTCGACCGACGTGCTCGTGGTCGCGGTCATGAAGGCGCTCGCGGCGGAGTAGTCGCCGTTCCACGTCGCGCCCGTCTGATCGACGTCGTAGCCCGCGATGCCCGAGAGCGCGTCGGCCCCCGACCAGCTCACGTGGACTTTCGTCGACGGCGTCACGGTCGCGAGCGCGGCGAGTGAGACCGTCGGCGGCGTGGAGTCGACGTAGACCGAGACGGTGCCGGTGTACTCATTGTCGAAGTCGAGGTCCCACTGCGAATACGTGAACGAGTCGACGCCGCTGAAGAGCGGTGACGGGGGTGTGTACTGGAACGAGCCGTCGTCGTTGACGACGACCGTGCCGCCGTGAACCGAGGTCGCGTCGTAGTCCGGTGCGAACGAGTTGTCGAGACCGGCGTCGTGCGCGTAGACCCCCGGCGCCGGGACCGTGAGGACCTGGTTGACGTGGGTGTACACCGTGTCGGTACCCACGATGGGATTCACCTGGATGTACACCGTCGCGAAATCCTCGTTCCCCAACCGGTCGATGACCGCGTAGTCGAACTGGTCGATGCCGGAGTACGGCGTCGTCGGGTCAGGCGTGTACGTGAACGACCCGGTCGACCTGAGCGTCACCGTGGCCCCGTTCCAGCTCGTCGAGTCGGAGTCGTCCACCATCACGTGCGTACCGTCGGGACCGGAGTCGTTCGTGAGGACACCGGGCGCGGCCACCGTGAGTGGGGTGTCGAACATCGTCGTGTAGTTGTCGTCCTGCGGAGTGACGGAGCAGGAGGGGCCGGAGCACGTCGTAAAGGCCGATGCCGCGTGCCCCCCCGCCACGAGCGAGGAGAACGCGAGGACGAGGGCGCCGGCGGCGCGCACGATCCGCCGCCCGATCGCGCGGGTGCGCTTGTCATTCATCCGTGTGTCCCCCCGAACCGTCTGATCCGCCCCCGGATCGTAGAACGCTAGCCCTGGGAAAAGCTGTCAACAAGGAACCTCGCGGGCCCCCGGAAAAGTCGGGGGGCCCGGCCATGCGGCCGGGCCCCCCGAAGCACTCCCACGACGTGGGGAAATCAGTCGTTGTCGAGGATGTCGATATGTCCGGGACTCGGCAGTGGCACACCGACCGGGTTCGAGAACACGATGTTGATGCCCTTCGTCCCCGACGGTGTGTTGTTGCCGATGGTGATGACGGTGAGCGTCTTTTGCGTCGCTCCGGTCAACGTGAACGCGAGCGTCAAGTTGGTCTTGGCGATGTAGTCGGTGGGGGCGACCGCACCGGCGTTCTGGGTCGAGTATTTCACCGACACGGCCGCCTTCGGACCGGTCAACAGCACCGGCACTTTGGCCGTGTACTTGCAGTTGATGCAGCCGGGGGTGGTGTCGCCCTCGACGATCGCGGTGCTTCCCACGAGGATCTGTCCGGCCGGAATGCCCGTAGCGTCCAGGATGGTCCCGGTCCCGACGGAGCGACCGAGGCCGATACCGGCCACGCCCGCGGGGTTGGAGAGCACGACCTGGAAGGTCTCCGGACCCTCTCCGCTCACGGTGTCGGCGATGGCCTTCACGGCGACGTACGCCTGCCGCTGGCCCGCCTTGATCGTGATGTTGTGGATCGGATTGGACTTGAAGTCCTGCACCGCACTGGTGGGCAGTCCGAACCCGTTGATGGCGCCGCCCGGTGAGGTCACGATGGTCGCGGTCACGGTGACGTTGGTCAGCTGCGCGGTCGAGAGCGTGATCGGCAGCGATGCGACGCTGCCCTCCCACGCGGTCGAGTCGCCGATCGCCAGGCAGACGCCGACACAAGACGGTGCCGTGAGAGTAATGATCGCAGTGTCGCTCACCGGCGGGTTCACTCCGTCGTCGGCGGTCAGGGTGGCGGCGTAGATCCCCGCGGTGTCACAGGTGATCGTGGTGGCCGCCACGTTCGGGTTGCCGAAGACGCAATGGCCGCTCCCGTTGGCCCAGTGGACCGTGGGCGTGTTGTCCGGGTCCGTGACCATGCCGGGCAGCGATACGGGGTGCCGCGCGATGTCGGTCTGATCCGGGCCGGCGTACACGGTCGGGGGCGTGTTGGGTGCGTTGACGGTGACGATCGCGGTGTCGCTCACCGGCGCGTTCACGCCGTCGGACGCCGTCAACGTCGCGGCGAAGACGCCACCCACGCTGCAGGTGATCGTCGTGTCGGCCGCGTTCGCGTCACCGAACGTGCAGTTCGGGTTGTTCGTCGACCAGTGCGCGGTCGGCGTGTTGTCGGGATCGGCAACCACGCCGTGCAAGGCCGCGGGAACGTTCACACCCGTCATCACGTCGGGACCCGCGTTCGCGGTCGGCGGCGCGTTCCCGCTGACCGTCACCAATGCGGTGTCGGTGACATTGACGCCGGAGGTGTCGTGGGCCGTCAACGTGACGGCTGCGACACCGGTGGACGAACAGGTGACCGTCGTGTCCGCCTGGTGCACGTTCCCGAACGTGCATGCGGGCGTGTCGGACGACCACGTGATGGTGGGCGAGCTGTCGGGGTCGGTGACCGTGCCGTGGAGCGCCGCCGCGATGTTCACGCCGGTCGTGATGTCGGGACCGGCGTCGACCGTCGGTGGAACGTTCGGCTGGCTGACCGAGACGAGCGCGGTCGATGACACGTCGGCGTGGGTCCCGTCGTGCCCGGTCAGGGTCGCGGCGTAGATGCCCGCGGCAGTGCAGGTGATCGTGGTCGCGGCGGCGGCTGCGTTCGCGAACGAACACGTGGGGCCGTCGGACGTCCACTGGGCGGTGGGAGTGAAGCCCGGGTCGGTGATCTTGCCGGTCAACGTGATGGCGGTGTTCGTGTTCCCGCTGACGCTCGGGCCGGCCGACACGTTGAGGCCGGGCGGCGGGTTGGTCACCGTGACCGTGGCGCTGTCGCTCACGGGCGGGTTGATGCCGTCGTCGGCCGTGAGCGTCGCCGCGTAGGTGCCGGCCACGGTGCAGTTGATTGTGGTGGTGGGGTCGGTGTCGTCGCCGAAGCCGCAGTTGGGGCTGTCGACGGTCCATTGCGCCGACACGTTCGGGCTGTCAGGGTCGGTGATCGAGCCGTTCAGGTTGATGTCGTCGTTGATCTGACCCGAGACGTTCGATCCCGCATTGACCGTCGGTGGTTGGTTCGGCGAGGTGGAAGCCACCTGCGCGGTGTCGTGCACCAGCGGATGCCCGACGCCGTCGTCGGCCGTGAGTGTGGCCGCGAAGGTTCCGACGGTGGTGCAGGTGACGGTCGTGTCGGCGGCGGTCGGGTCGGCGAAGGTGCAGTTCGGGTCGTCGATCGTCCACGACAGCGCCGGAGTGCCGAACGGGTCGATGTAGGAGCCGTGCACGGCGATCGGGGTGTTCACGTCACCGGATACGTCGGCGCCCGCGTTGACGGTCGTGGTCGGGCCGCTGGCGACGACGCTGATCGAAGCGATGATCGTCGGCGGGACTGGGCACGTGGCGGTGACGTTCGACGTCGTGGGCGGCGTGCCCAGCACGACGGTCGACGTGAGCGTGTTCTCGGTGATGTTGATCGTCGAGCCCTCGGTGCCGGCGATCATGTTGATCGTGCGGTCGGGGGTCGTGAGGTCGCCGGGAGGGATCGGCCCGTCGGTGGTGAGCGTGATCGTGTCCGGCGCCGGGAACGAGTGCGAGTCGGCGGTGGGGGTTCCGTTGATCAAGGTCGAACCGGACTCGGAGTACGTGTTCTGGTCGAACGTGCCGCCCGAGAGTTGGTACGTCGAAGCAAGGTTGACGTAATCGGCCACGGGGACGAAGCCGAGAACGATGCTGGGCA
This sequence comes from uncultured Actinomycetes bacterium, assembly GCA_963835455.1. Taxonomy (GTDB): domain Bacteria; phylum Actinomycetota; class Acidimicrobiia; order IMCC26256; family PALSA-610; genus PALSA-610. The sequence continues at coordinate 231,560 of CAWIFT010000004.1, read as the reverse complement.
GCGTTGCGACACCGCCGGGGAAGGTCACCGCGAACGACGAGCCCGCGGGGACCGACGTGGGCACGTTAATGCCGTACGGGATGTCCTGGGCCTGCGTTCCGACGTTCGGGTTGGTCGTGCACTGCACGGCCGGGAACGTTCCCTGGAACAGATCGGCGCTCGCAGGTGAGGCCGTAACGGCGACGAGCGACGCTGTTGCGAGCAGCATGCCCATCACCGCGGTCAAGGACTTGGCGCGCATTGTTACCCCCGGGCCATGAGATCTGGAAAAGATTGGCAGGCGAAACCTACGCTGTTTCCGGCCCGCTGAAAAGGACCAAACGACGCGAGTGGGATTCGGGCCACGAACGCGACTCGGGGGCGGCCTCAGCCGCCCCCGAGCAATGTGTTCGGATCGCCGGATTCGCTAGGCGCGGATGCGGCTTGTCCGCCGGCGAGGACGGGCCGCCGCGACCAGGCCGAGGCCGATGTCGATCAGCGCCGCCGCGACGACGAACAGGAACAGGACCCGGCCACCCGTGCGGGGCAGTGTGCCGCTCCCCGCCGCGGCCGCCGCCACCGTGGTGGTCGTGGTGGTCACGGGCTGACCGGCGACCGTGACCGTCGTGGTCGTGGTCGGCAGTTCAGCACCCTCGGCCGCCAGTCTGATGAAGGGCGGGGGGCCGTCGTCTTGCAGTCGAAGGTCGCGGTGACCGGCGTGCCGTAGAGGCTGAGCGTTGCTTTGACCAGCGTGGTCGTCTGTGTGAAGAAGACGGGGTCCGTCTTGTTCAGCGGGTGCCACGTGGTGTCGGGCAGCGTCAGCGACGCGGTGAGCGGCTGCGCTGAACCACCCACGACGTGCACGACCGCGGTCACGTGCAGCGTCGCGTACTTGTGGGTCTTCTCGGACGTGTTGGAGCCGGCGATTGCAAGGTCCAGCGAGGACGGGATCGATTCCCCGTCGGTGATGACTCCGAGCGTCACTCCCTTGTTGAGAAGGTCCGGCGGCACCGCAATCGTGACCTTCGACTTCGACAGCGTGATCGGATCGCCCCGGTGCGGCTGCGGGAACGCGTTGGCCGAGAGCGTCACGTCCATCTTCGCCGTCGGGTCGGGCGGTGTGAGCACCGGGTCGGTCGAGGAGAGACACGTGTTGGTGTTCGTTGCCGACCCGCTGACCTGGACCTGCTCGACCGGCACGGTCGTGGTGGTCGTCGGTCCGGCCGTGGTCGTGGTGGTCGGCGGGACGGTGGTCGTCGTGGTGGTCGGTCGCCGTGGTCGACGTGGACGTGGTTGCGATCGTGGTGGTCGTGACCGTTGTCGCTCGTCGTGTGCTGCGGTCGAGGTAGTCGTCGTCGGTGCGACCGTGGTCGTCGTCGTGGTGGGCGCTGCGGTTGACGTCGTGGTGGTGCCCTCGCCGACGGTCGTGGTCGTGGTGCCCTCACCGACGTCGTGGTCGTGGTGGCCCCACCGTGGTCGTCGTGGTCGCCTGGGGACCGTGTCGACGTCGAAGTCGTCGTCGACGTGGAGGTCGACGTGGAGGTCGATGTGGTGGTGGACGTCGAGGTCGTGCTCGCGGACGGAGATCGCGATCAACACCGTCTGCGGCACGTTGCACGTGGCGGTGACGTTGACGTCGGCGGCGGAGTGCCGAGCGTGACGGTCGAGGTCAGCACCTTCTCGACGATGTTGATCGTCGATCCGGCCGCGCCCGCGGTGGCCTGGATGGTGCGGTTCGGCGTGGACAGGGTGCCGGGGGCGACCGGGCCGACCGTTGCGAAGCGGATCGTGTCGGCCGCGGGGAACGTGGTCGAGTCGGCGGTCGTGACGCCATCGATCTGGGTCGGCCGTAAGCCGTGACGACGTCTGGGCGAAGGTCGCGCCCTGGACCTGATACGAGGTGGCGAGATCCGAGTACGAGTGGACGGGAACGAACCGAGGACGATGGCGGGAAGCGAGGCGAGCCGCCCGGGAACGAGACCGTGAAGTTCGAGCCCGCGTGACCGAGTTCGGCGCTTCCACGCCGTAGGGAATGTCCTGAGCCTGGTTTCCGAGGTTCGGGCTGGTCGTGCACTGCACGGCCGGAACGCTCCGCTGACGAGGATGGCGCTCGCGCTGGATACCGACGTCGCCGTCGTCAGCGCCACGGCCACGAGAGCAGTGCCGCCGTACAGCGGCTCGCGTCGCCCCAGTTGAATCCCACGTTGTCCCCCCAGGGTAATACTCCGCCAGACCTGGGAAAGGTAACCAATCGCGGGGGCACTTGTCACGTCTTGCGGCATCAAATTCGCCGGGTGCCACCGATGGTGGCCGGGTTGTCCGAATCGGGCGGGATTCCGCCGGCTACGACACCGCCGGTCGATCGCCTTCATCATCGCCACCAGTCGCGCCTGCTGGGTCGCGGGGTCGGTCACGCCGTTCGGGTCGCTGGGCGGAGTAGGTGACGGATACGTGCGGCCGTTGCGCACGAACTGGACGATGAGGGCGTTGCCGAGGGAGTCCGGCAACGTAGGACTTTCGCCGAGGCCCGGTACCGGCTTGCCCGCTGGCCGCCACGGCCTGCGCGTACACGGCGGTGCCGCCGGTACCCCGACGATGAGCGCAGAGTCGCCTGCCGTTACTCGCCGGACATGGCGCAGCTCTTGAGGAGGGTCTGCACCAACGGCGGCTGGGGCAGTGTGCGCAGCGGGGCGGCGCCGAACGGCGAGGTCACGTCGGCCTTGCTGAGCGGCGTGCACGGGTCGGGGAGCAGGCGAGCGCGGCGGCCTCCGCGGCCGTCGTCGTGGGCGGCGTCATCAACGCGCCGCTCGAGGTCGTGGTCTTCGCCGCGCTCGAGCCGCCCGACGAGCTGCACCCCGCGCTCGCCGCGAGGAGCGCGAGCGCCCCGGTGATCGCCAGTGCCTTCGCCCGTCGGCTGGTCATGTCGTGTCCCCCTCGCAATCGAAGTTCCCGAAGATAGCGGCGCGGCCCTGGACAACCGTCACCGGACGGAAGGGGCGGCCCGGAGGGCCGCCCCAAACGCATTGCGTGTTGTGGCCACCTCACGGCGTGGTTCGTCCTGGGCCGAGGATCGGCGGGCAGAGACCCGCGAACGTCGCCGGGATCAACAGCGCCTCTGCGGTAGACGACGCCAGCAGGCCACCGAGGCCGCAGGGGTCATTCACAGCCGGCGAGGGGAACGCCGACGAGGCCCGCGAGGGCGCCCGTGGCGCCCACGATGCCCGGGTCGGCGGTGCCGAGGCGAGGTGCCACGGTGGTCACCAGCACGGCCGGGAAACCGAGGGCCGTCAACTGAGTGTCAGGCACGTACTGCGACTTACCAGCAGGTTGTCGCTTGCGGACCGTTCGACATCACGCCGTTCACCGAGACGATGCCCTGCGGGAGGATCGACACCGGCTGGATGCTCGGGTCGTCCCGCCGAAGCGGCTGCCGTTCCAGAGCCTGCCGTCGTCGACCAGCGTCGTTGCAAACGTTCCCGTCTGCGTGGCGGGGATGGTCAGGATCGGCGCGCCGGTGGCGAGCGAGCCGCCGAAGGTCAGCATGTAGTTACCGTTGGTCGCGCCGGCCACGAAGTCCGTGCCGTCACTGTTGCCGTCGCGCTGAGCCCGGCCAGAGCGGCGTTCAGCGTGCCCTGGATCACAGCGCCGCTCGCGTTGTACGCGAACGGGATGCTCACCGGGATGTTGACCGGAGGAACTCCAGGTGCGATCACGTTCGCCGGAATGGTGAAGTCGATCGTGTAGCCACCCGACGTCGCGCCCTTGGGAACGACGACGTTGTACGCCGGCGGCACCTGAGTGACGTTACCGATTGCGCACCGAAGTTGTCCGTGCCGGACACGCCGGAGAGGACACCCTTGGTGATCGTCGACGCACCCTTGGCCTGAATCGTGGGCATGGTGTGGATGGTCGCCGCGTCTGCTGTTCTTCCACTGGTACTTCAACGGGATGGCCGCGCCACCGTTGAGGTTGGTCATCGTCACGCCGTAGGAGAACCGAGTGGCGCCGACAGCCAGCGTTGTTCACGTCGGCAACCGTCTTGTTCTGGCCCTTGGTGTCGTGACCGACCGCGTAGAAGATGTACGGGCTGCCCGAGTTGAGCGGGATGGCGTTCGGAAGGACGCCGCCCGTCGGTCGATGGGACCCTGGATGTGTACCGCGCAGGTGTCCGGAAGCGGAGCGGCGGCTGCGTGTGCTGCGGGTGCAGCAACGGCCACCAAGCTTCCGACCAAGCCCACGGTCACCCCAAGGTGAAGCGCGCGCTTCTTTAGATTCACTGATGTGTCTCCCTTGTCATTGTGCTTGGTTCCAAGCGGACGGACCGAACGCCCTGGAAAATGACAAAGGAAGGCGCGAACGACGGCTTGGTTCCCCCAAAGTGCGAACCCGACCCGAACATCCTGCTCCCCCCTGTGTCCACCCCGACCCCCTACCCGAGTGCCCTCCGTATCCAGGGAGGGCCGCCGGTGGGTTGGATGCGGTCGGGGGCGATTCTTGGCGACGGGGAGCGCCCTGTCAATCTTTACCAGCCCGATTCGCGGGTGTTTTGGCGGCAAAGTGTGCGGAAGTCGCCCGGTTTCGGGCGAAATGCTGGCCGGGCCCCGACCTGTGCCCGCCCTTCGGCGATGGCAATATCTGAGAGATGGATGACCAGCCGCCCGCCGGACCCGCGCCGTCCCGGCGGCGCCTCGTCATCGGGGCCGCCGCGGCCGTGATCGTGCTGCTCGGCGCCGGCATTGCGTTCGCGGTCACCCGCGACAGCGGCACGAAAGCCTCGGCGGACGGGTCGCTCGGCGCACTCGCCTCGTCCTCGACCACGCCGGCCTCGGCGATCGCGCCCCGGTCGCCCCGGCTCGACGGGCGCGGACGGGTCGTCGACGATCAGCGACCCGTCGGGGCCGGGCGGCACGTCACCGACCACCACCAAGGGCGCCGCGGGCGGGTCGAAGGCGACCACGAGCACCCCGACCACGTGGCGGTCGTCTGGCGCCGCCGCCGACGGTCCCGCCGGGCACCACGCCGCCCGACATCACCCGGCGTACACCGACGGGTACACCACGCGCTGCCGCGAGATCTGGTCGCACGCGGGGCCGGACGGCCAGCTCTGGGACGCGGTCAACCCCGACTACGGCCCCTTCACGGTGAACGACTGCCTCGACGGCCTCGACCCCACGTTCGCGTACCTGGCGACCTCCGTCGCGCGAGGCGCCGGCAGATGGGCATCGACGATGCGAACAGCGCGACGGCCGATCTCACCGACAGCAACCGGCTGCGCAACGCCGCCGGCTACATCTACGACCTGCCGCGCACCTGAGCCCGGGCGCTTCGCCAGCTCGCGCTCAGACGCGTCCGTGTTTGCGGTTCCAGCTCCGGCTGCGCAGCCAGGAGCGGTGCGTACGGGCGTAGTTGCCGGCGTAGAGGAACACGATCGCGATCCCGAAGCGATCGCCGCCATCCCGAGGTCGTGCGCGTCGGCGTCGTGGGAGGCGCGCTGCGCGTGCGGGAGAACGTGGGCAGGTCGCTGCGGCCGAGGAGGAAGTACGCGACGCGATGACGACGAACACGTTCGCGCCGACGAACAGGACCGTGGCCAACGGTCGCGGTGGCCGGGAACGACTGAGACGCACGGGGGTTTGATCGGCAACGGACGAGCCGCGTGAAGGTGCGAACGCCATTCGTGCGGTCGGATCGTCGAGCCTCAGGGAACCACGATCGGCCCGTCCGGCGGGAGCGTGACCGGAGGCGCGGCGTGGCGGCGGCGCGGTGACCGGCGGCGCGGTGACCGGCGGCGCGGTGACCGGCGGCGCGGTGACCGGGGCCGCGGTGACGGGCGGTGCGGTGACCGGCGGTGCGGTCACCGGCGGCTTGGTCGACGGCGTCGGCAGGGCGCCGCCGAGGCGCGACCCGAGGTTGACGCCCACCGGCAGGTCGGTCGCGTCGGTCGTCGTCGTCGTGGGCGGCAACTGCGGGGGAACGAACTTGATGTCGATCGGGCTCGTCTGCGGGACGACGCCTGCTTCGCGGGCCTCGCGTTCGCGTGCATCAGGGACGGCGCCACCGCGACCGCGCCGACCGCAACGAACACCAACCCGGTCGTTGCCATCCGGCCGCGGCGCGGTGGAACTTCGCCTGGACGAAGTTGATGACGTCGTCGACGTTGGGTAGTAGCGTCGGGCGCTGCCGGCTCCTTGGCCCAGGATCCGCTTCTTCTGCGCCGTGGACCGGGCCTGAATCTTCGGTGGCCTTCTGCGCGGGCGGCGCGGCATGCCGGAGTGCGTTCTGGATGCGATCCAGCTCACGCGTGACTGCGGCCGACGGTCGCTTCGGCGATCTTGATCCGCGAGGCCTGGTCGATCAGCACGCGGTACTGGTCGCTGACGATGGGCGGCAACTTCGGTGTCACATCAGGAAGCGCGCCGACGAGCAACGCGTTGTCGGGAACCGTCTTCGGCGGGGTCGTGGGCGCCGTGGGCGGCGGCACCCATGCACGGGTTGTGGTCGTGACGTGCGGCGCCGAGTTCGCCGCGCTGTTCGGTCCGGTGTACAGCAAGAACCAGAGCACGACGACGGGGATCCAGGCCACGACCGCGATCCGGCGGCGCAACGGCCATTTCCGGAACCGGAGCGCACGCCGCGCTTGACGACCGACGCGCTGCGGGTTCACGACCGCGCTCCCGGCACGCTCATGCGCGGGCGCGCGCTCGGCGGCGCGGGCCGCTCGCGGTGTGCCCGGTGTGCGTCGCGCCGGTGCCGGCGCCAGCGCTTCCCGTAGGTCGAGTCCGACCACGCGACGCACGCGAGCACGAGTGCCACCAGCGCGCAGACCGCGGCGCGCGTGTGATACACGGGCGGATGGTGTCCGGGACGCGCGAGATGACCCGGGAGGAAGCTCGGGAGTTGCGCCGGCCCGAGCGTGAGATAGAGCACGGACGCGATCGCGAACGTGCACGCCACGAAGTACACGATGACCACGAAGGGCTTCTCCTTCGCGACGATCCCACCTCGGGCTCGCATCACCAGCACCTCCCGCGCGGACGTCGCTCGGACGCTGGCTCCAGGCCCGGCGCCGGAAATGCCCCTCCGTACGGCACACCACACTTCCCCCAACCCCACTGTGTACTGCTGGAAGACAATGGTATCCGCGGCAACCCGTTGAGAAAAGGGCGCGATTCGCCCTCACCCGTGCGCAGTTCTCCCAAATTGTGGGAACCTGGGGTTCTGCTGCACGCCCAGGGTTTCGTCGATCTGTTCCACGCCCGGGCCTTCGGGCTCGGCTTGGCGTACGGCGGCGTCGCGTTCTTCGCGGCCATGATCGTCGGCTCACTGAGCCGGGGCCGGCGCCGCAACCTCGACTTCGCGGCCCTCGCGTTCGTCGCGGCGGCGTGGTTGGGAGTGCGGGGCGCGTGGGGTTCGGTCCTCGCGTCGCAGACCACCGCCTTCGCCCTCATCGCGCTCGCCCTGGGCGGAGCCGCGGTGCACCTGGTGAGTCGCTGGGTGCCGGGCGCACGCGATCATCCGCTCGCGGTCGCGGCGGCGGCCATCGCGCCGGGCGCCGCGTGGCTCGCGGTGGCGACGCCGCTGGCCGGGAGCGTCTACGCGCGCGTCATCATGGCCCTCGCCACGATCGTCGCCGCCGTGGCGATCCGCGACTTCGACGCGATGAAGGGCGATCACGGTGCGCCGTGGATGTTGATCGCCATCAGCGCGGCGGGCGTCTACCTCGCGGTTCCCGACACCGAGCTCGCGCGCGTGCTGCTCGGCGTCGCGCTTCCGTTCGTGCTGTTGAGTATCCCGAACGCCCTCTCGCCGATCGGGCCGGCGGGGAGCGCCGCGGTCGCGGGCATCTTCACGTGGGTGATCTTCGTGGGCGGTCGGGGTCGACCCGGGTCGGTCGTCGGCGGGCTGGCGACGCTCGGCCTCTTGTTGGCCGAGCCCCTCGGGCGGCGCTGGGTCGGCGCGTTGATGACGACGAGGACGCTGTTCCCACAGCGACGGGCTCGACGGCCGGGAGACGAATACCTCCTGTCCGCGGCGGTCTGCGCGATTGCGCAAGTCGTGCTCGCGCTCTACGCGAGCCGTCTGGTCGGGCACGAGAACAGCGCCGTCAAGGCGCTGCTCGAGCTGGCTCCCGTCGCCGCGCTGGCCGTGGTCTGCGCGCCGATGTTCTATCCCGAGGCGCCGGTACGGCTTCCGCACCGGCCGCCTTCGGGCCGGGAGCGGCCCGCGTCCGCTCGGTCGCGGTCGTCGTCGTCAGGGCACTCGTCGCGCGGTGCGCAATCGGGCGGCCGGCATCACTCGGACCCGTCGCGCCGCCGCAGGAGTTGAAGCGCCGCGAGCTCGTGCACGCAGCGGTCGACCTCGGCGCGCGAGAGCGCGGGCGCGATCGACGGCACTCGGATCCATGTGCCGCACGCCTGCCACACGGTTGTGGTCGGAGGATTGAGGCGGTGCAGCGCCTGGGCCTTTTCGTCCCAGATGAGGGCCTCGCCGTCGAGCAGCTCGACGTCGAGGTCGGGACGCTGTCGATACTCGGCGGTGGCGTCGCTCACCCGAACGCGCCCTGGATCGTGGCGACCGCGGCGCCGAGCCCGTCGTACTCGATGGCGATCCCGCGCGTCGTGCGGGCGATCGCCGCAACCGCGGCCAGGCCGGCCCGGCCCCGCGCCGCGAAGTTGAACGACTGGTCGGCGAGGAGCTCGGCGACGTCGGCTCGCGACAGCTGCTCGACGCGGAGCGGGCAGCCCGCGCGGTAGCGCGGTTGCACGACGAGCGTGGGCGGGAGTGCATCGTCGACGCCTACGACCGCGCCGATCCCGCAGGGTGCAACGAGTCCCCGCGCCGTGCCGAGTTCAACGCACGACGGATCGAGAACCTGGAGTGCAGCGACTGCGCCCGCGTCGAGCGAGACCGGCTTCGGATTGGAGACAACCCGAGCGGTCTGGTGATCGAAGGCCACGCTGTCGTCGCTCATGTACGCGCACCCGCTGAGCACGAGCGCGGTTGCGAGGGTCGACTTTCCCGCGCCCGAAGGTCCGGCCAGCAGAACCGCCTCGGTGCCGACCCCGACCGCCGCGGCGTGCAACACGAGTCGGTCGTCGTTGCCGTGGACCGCGGCATCGTTGACACACCACACGATCCAGGCCAGGAGCTCGTCGCGATCGGTCGTGAGGCAGCGGGACTCGCCGTTGGCCCGCAGCTCGAAGCTTTGCGACTCGACGGCGAAGTCGACGGCCAGCTCGAGGTCGGGCGCGCTCCGGTCCGCCGTGCGGCAGGCCGCGTAGAGCTGCGAGACACGCATCGCGACGTCGGAGTCGTCGGCGCACACGGTGAACCGGAGCCCGAGCGACGCAAACGGGCCGAGTGTGCTCGGGGTCACCGTCTGAAGTCGGGAACAGCCAGCGGTTCGGGCTTCCACTTCGGGAACTCCACGTCGATGTTCTCCGGGAGGGTCAGGAACACGAAGAAGAGCGGTTGGATCACCGCGCGTTCTCGTGCGAGCAGGCCGAAGTTCGAGAAGCCGGAGAAGGCGACGATGAACACGAGGAGCGCGCCGAGCGCGTACATGAAATACGGATAGTCGCGGCTCCGCCGCAAGGCTTGCCACGATCGGCGCGCGGCGCGAATCGACAGGATCGCGAGCACGACGCCTTCGATCGCGGTGATCATCTCCTGGACCGAGTGCGCCTCGAACGGGAACGGGCGATAGAGCACGGTCACGGCCGCGAGCGGGAAGTTGACCGGCGAGTTCACCGTCACCGGAGTAAAGGCCGATCCGCCCTGCCCCGTGATCGCGGACGTGTCGTTGATCTGGGCCTGGATCGACGTGCGGTTGAAGGCTTGGATCCCGAAGAACGACGACGCGACCCGCACGACGACGAAGCTCGCGAGCAATACGAACACGATGCTGAGGATGCGGCTGCCGCTGCCCCGGTTCCGGCGAACGAGCACGGCGAGGATGAGGCCGCCACACGCGACGAGCGCGATGTGGGGGCGAACCATGCACATCCCGGCGAACCCGATCGTGGTCGCGGTGATGCCTCTCGGCAAACGGTGTGCGAACAGGCATGCCGCGCCGTACGACGCGATGCCCATCGTGAAGACCATCCACGCGTCTTTGCCGATCGATGACGGCCAGTAGATCAACGTCGGAACGAGCACGAGCCAGGTGAGGTACTTCAGGTCGTTGCGCGACGACAGTGCGATCCGGTACGCGCGCCAGAAGAACAAGACGCCGAGGAAGCTCAGCCAGCCGTAGACGATGAAGCCCGACAGGATCTCGGCCGGGCTGACGGCGTAGATGACGCCGGTGACGAGGCGGATGAAGTTCGTGCCCGCGAACCGGCCGGGTGCGTGGATGTACTGGCCGTGGTGGAGCCCCGAGGCGATCCGCCGGCCCCACTTGTCGTAGTCGAAGAAGTCGCCGGTGCCGTAGACGTTCGAGGAAACCGAGAACTTCAGGACCGAACCGACAACCTTGAGGGACAAGCCCCCCATGATGATCGGTACGACCTGGGGATTCCCGTCGGCGTCGGCGAGGCGCCGCGCGATCATCATCGTGATGCCGAACAGAATCGGCGTGATGATCAAAGCGCCGGAGACGTTCGCCTTACCGCTCCCCGGTCCGGCGACCGCACCGACGACCACGGTGACCGCGCAGGCGGCGTACGCGATCCCGACCCATGCCGGGGTTCCCGTCTTCCTCGGCGGCGGTGGGGCGAGCGCACCGCGCCCGCCCGTCGCGCCGGGCGGCGTCGAGTCGTCGGAGGGCGGCGGCCCCGGCGGACGGAATCCGAGCGGGACAGGAATGTGCCGCCGCGGCTCCTCGTCGAGCCAACGGGTGTGGTAGCGGAGTCGGCGTTCGTCGCTCATCGCGGGCGCGCTCCCCGGGCGAGCGCGAAGCTGCGCCCGATGCGACGCGCGTATCCCCGTTCGCGCGCGCGCACGTAGCTCCGCGACGGAATCGCGAGTGCCGACGCGTACGCGAACCGTTGCCGCATGGACGGCATCGCCCACAACGAGACCGCGGCCTGCTTCGCGTAGGAGCGGTCGTTGCTCTCGTAGGTGCGCAGCGCCCAGCGGTCGAACCGCGAGGGCTCGCGTCCGCACGCCCACTCCGCGATCTCGCCTTCGACAGTGATGCCGAGCACGGTCGTGAGTGAGCCGAGCGCGCGTGTCATCACGGTCTCGCACTGGGCTTCGGTGACGAGATCGATGACGGCGCTCGCGTCGAAACCGGCCGCGAGCAGCTCGGCGATGTCGCGGAACGGAACGAGGCGCGGGGGATAGTCGCCGAGCGCCGAGTGAAAGCACGCGTGCACGAACGCGAGCTCGCGACCGAGGCCCGTGATCTCTGCGTCGCCGAGCGCGAATGTCTGCGGCGCGCCTCCCACCAGATCCGTGAGCCCCAGCAACATTCCGAACGGCCCCGGCGCGAGTGTGCGATGGAGGTCGACCTCCAGACCGTCCGGACGCTCGAGGCACGCGCCCTTGGAGAAACGGGCGTCGAAGTGCGGTCGCGGTTCCACGAAGCGACGGTGGAATCCGAGGGCGCCCAGCACGGTGACCGCGGCATCGAAGTCGGCGCCCCGAACGAGGATGTCGATGTCGCCGAACGAACGCAGGGCGGGGTCGCGATAGATCGTGTGCGCCAGGAGCGGGCCCTTGAGCGCGCGGTAGGGGATCCCGGCCCCGTCGAGCTCGCCCGCGGCCTCACAGAGGAGTCGCTCCAGCCGCAGGTCGAGCGCGAGCTGATCGTCGTGGCGCATCGACAGGTCGTCGGCGTCTGCCGCGTCGAACTCGAGCGCGCCGTCGGCGACGGCGGCCAGGGCCAATCCGGTGAGGCGTTCCTTGCTCACCGCGGCCAGGAGGGCCCGCGTGTCGAAGCTCTCGTCCGGGTCGGGCGCGGGCGCCGACGCGAGGCCGTACGCGGCGATCGCCCGTAGCCGGCGCGTCGTCGACTCGCTCACGAGGCCTCGACGACGACGTCGGCCGCCTCGAGCATGCGCAACGTGCCCTCGATGTCGTCGCCCAGGTCCTCGGTCCGCACTCCGTGCCGAGCGGCGACAAGTGCAGTCAGCTCGGTTGCAGTGCGGGGCCGGTCGAGCGCGTCCCACACGGCGCGGGCGAGGCCTTCGAGCTTCAGGGGGTCGTCGCTCGTCGGGCCCAAGACCATGACGAAGCCATCGGTACTCCGAACGACGACGCCGCGCGCCCGGCCGCACGGGAGTTCCGTTGCGTGTCCCGCGACCATCAACGCTCGGCGGGCGGTGTCCCGTCGTCCCGTTCCCGAGATGGTCCCGAAGTCGAACGCACCTTGCGCCCGTCGCGCTCTTCCTCGTCGCCGTACCCGTACCCGTACCCGTACCCGTACCCGTAGCCGTACCCGTAGCCGTACCCGCGGCGGGTACTGACCGCGCCGACGAGGCACACGCCGAGCATCGGCGCGTCGAGACGGCGGAGCATCTGCGTGGCGCGGGTCGCGGCGGTGCGCTTCGTGTGGCCGTCGCGAATGAGGAGGATGAGCGCGTCGGCCGCGCTCATGAGGTCGTAGGCGGCGTTGGTCAGGAGCAGCGGGGGAGTGTCGAGAATGACGATGTCGGCGCGCTCGCGTACTGCCGCGATGACGAGTTGCGCCAGCGCGATTGCCTCGGCCGGCGGAGTGTCGCGAGCGGGGCTGCTGACGAACTGGACGCCCGGGATCGACGTGTCCTGCAGCAGTGCGTCGATGTCGATGGCCCGCTCCTGCGCCGTACCCACGTTCTCGGCGTGGGGTTCGGGACTCGCGCCCACGAACAGGTGCAGCTTCTGGCGGCGCTGGTCGAGGTCGACGACCACGACACGCCGGCCCGTCTCCGCGTAACACGCGGCCAGGTTGGCGGTCGAGGTGGACTTGCCTTCGCTCGGGCCCGGAGACGCGACCATGAGCACGCGGTGGAAGCTCCTGGTCGCTGCGACCGAGTCGCGCGACGGGTGTCTCGTTGGAGTCCGGGGACTCCGACGTCGTATTGGCCATCCACATCAGCGCGATCGTCGTGCGCAGGCCGCGGTAGGCCTCGGCGACTCTTGACGCAGGGACGACTTGGGTGAGCACGTCGTAGCGGCGCTTGCCGATCGCGTTGACGTACGGCACCTCGGAGATGACCGGCAAGAGCGTCGCGGCCTCGACCGACGGCACTCCGTAGGCCGCTTCGCTGTGGCGGTTGAGCAGCATCGAGATACCGATGCCGAGCGCGAGACCCAGCAACGCCGCGAGGAAGAGACGGCTCAGGGGGTCGTTGGGGGTCGACAGTCCGCCGCTGCCCGAGACCTCGCGAATCGGCGCCGCGGGCTCGAGCGTCGTCAGGGGGGCGCCGGACGGCTTACCGGCCTCCAGCTTGATGATCCGCTCTTGCAGATCGGAGAGCTGGCGGAGCACTGCTTGGTGTTGGGCGTCGATGGTCCCGATGTTCGGCGAGTTCACCAGCAGCGCGGCGAGCAACTGCTGGTTGAGGACCTGCTCTTGGCTCCGCAACGTCTTGCGTTGCGAGTCGAGCGCGCCGTACGCGTCGTCGTAGGCGCGCTGCGCCTGATCGGCCGCACCGGTCTCGAGCTTGATGGCCATGAGGTTCGCGACATCGACCACGCGTTTGGCGGTCTTGTCCTGAGCCATGATCCGGATCGCGCCTGCGGGCTTTTCGGGCGTGATCGTGACGCTCGTCTTGCCGATGTCGACGTGGCGCGCGCCCGTGTTGGGATTGACGGTCGAGTCGGCGATCGGCACCGGCCGGTCGCCGAGCAGCTTGCGCACAGAGGCGGGAACGTCGCCGGCCGATGCGAGGAGCGTGAGCCGGTCGAGACTGTCGCTCGACGTTCCGTCGGAGACCAGTGTCGCGGTGGCGCGGAACGAAACGTTGTCGCGAGCTTGCGTCGCGACAGTGTTGCGGCTCGGCGTCGTCAGCCAGCCGACCGCGATCGCGAGCGCGACAGCGACGACGATGACTCGCCAGTGGCGCCTGCACGCCCAAAGGATCTCGCTGATTCCCATGCCCCGACCTTGCGTCTCCTCTGACGCGCGGCCCGCCACCGGCAGCGTCGGTACGTCCTGGACGCAGTCCCCTCCGCCGCGTCTGCGTGTTCAGGGTAGTCGTGGATCCCAGATGTTGCCAGGGCCAGACCCGTTCGCATACGGGTTGTTCTGTGCGCCGGATAGACCGTCTGGGGTGGGTTCATCCCCGTTTGTCGGCATCGCCTTCGTCGGCGTGATCGTCGTCTTCGGCGCCCCGGCCCGCGGCGATGCCGTAGAGCATCCGCCCCGCAACCGCGGCCGCCGCGCCGAGCAGCGCGAGCTCGGTGGTGTCGGTGCCGGTGAACGCGAGGCCGCTGCCGGTGCGGGTCGGCTTGCGCCCCTCGGTCGTGACCGGGGTCGTCGACGGCGGCGTCGTCGTGGGTGTGGTCGAGCTCGGCGTGGAGGTCGACACCTTCGGGTTGGTCGTGGTCGTGGTGCTCGTCGTGCCCTCGGGGCCGACGGCGCACTCCGCTTCGGTCTTGATGTCGACCTGGGTCCTGAGCGTGAGCGTGCGCCCGCCCGGGGCGACGCCGACCAGGACGAGGTCGTGCGCGCCCGTGGGATGGCGCGGGAGCTTCACGATCGTGTCGATCCGGCCCTGGGAATCACACGTCGTCACGCCGAGGGTGGTGGCGGCCGAGTCGATCTCGAGCGTCACCGCCGTCTTCGCGGCGAATCCTCTGGCCTGCACGACGAGATCGGCGCCCGCGCACGGGCTGTTGCTCGACACCGAGATCGAACCGCTCTGGCCCGCGATCGTGGTCGAGGTCGTCGACGATCCGGGGGCGCGCTCCCGACCGCGGCCTTGGCCGCGAAGCGGATCGTCGAGATGCGCGGTGACGCCAGGGCGCCGCCCGCGATGGCGAGCGAGCCCGCGCCTACCGCGACCGTCGCGAATCGGCGCCGGCTGATCGACGGCAGCTCGAATTCGGCGGCGCCCGTCGAATCGCCGACCTCGGGCCCGACGTCGCTCGGTTGTGTGGCCCCGTCCATCGGCCCCTCTCCCAGGTGAAACGGAGTCTACGCCCGGTTTCCCGACCCTGGAAACTACTGGGAATCCGCCGCGGCCCCGCGCGTACGGTGCCCGCGAGGCTCGAGTAAACCGCTGACGGCGAGTGCGGTGAGCACCACGAGGGCCGGGCCGGCGGTCGCGAGATAGCGCGGGTTGCCGTACGAGACCGCGATCGTGAGCGACACGGACACGAGGAACGCGACGAGCGGCCAGATCGTGATGCGGCGCCGGACCGCGCTGAAGATGCCGGCCACCGCACCGAGGAAGAGCACCCAGTCGAACAACGTCACCGAGAACCGCAACCGGGTGAGACCGAGCTGGAACTTGAACGGCGCGATGACGTTCCAGGCGCGGGCCTCGCGCGCGACGACCACCACCGGCCAACGCGAGACGTGGTGCGTCGCGTACGTCACCGCCTCCTTGCGGGCGCGCGCGTACGCGGTCTGTTCGGTCTCACCGTTGCGTTCGAGATTCTCGAAGCCCGCGTCGGACTTGTCGCTGCTCACGCAGACCCACCCGCCGATACCCGCGCCGTAGTAACCCGCCTTGCAGTTCGTGGCGGCCAGCGTGGGGTAGAGGTTGGGCTGGCCGAGATACGGCGTGCCGAACTCGTGGGCGTTGCGAATCATCCACGGGCTGACGACGAGCGCGGTGGTCGCCAGGGCGGCGAGCAGACCGAGCGCCCGGTCGCGCGGCGGAATCTTGCGGAAGAAGATCGCGCCCGCCCCCACGACCACCACGAGCCAGAGCGTGCCTTCGCCGCGCGTCAACGCCGCGACACCGCACACCCCGCCCGCCGCGAACCAACGCCACAGTTTCGGCGACCGCGCCTGGTCGACCAGCAGCAACAGGAGGAGCGCGGCGAGCGCGACTCCTACGGCCTCGGACATCAGTGAGCCCTCGAGGAGGATCATCATCGGGTTGACCGCGGCGAGCGCGGCCGCGACGTACGCGGTCTTGCGGCCGCCGACCCGGAAACCGAGCAGACCGACGAGGAAGACGGTGAACGATCCGATCACCGCGAAGAGGAGTTCGCGACCGAGCAGCGACGAGAGCCCGAGTTTCGACGCACCCGCGAACACCAACGGCAGGACCGGCGGGAACAACGCGGTCTGGCGGACGACGCACGTCGAGATGAGTGGGCAGGTGACCGAGTACCCGCGGCCGGCCGCGAGCGAATTGCCGATGCCCGTGTACCACGTCGCGTCCCAGCCCAGCCGGAGGTGACGCGCGTAGCCGACGTCGTACACCGCCCGGATGACGAACGCGCCGAGGCTGATCAGCGCGAGCGGAACCCAGGGTGCCGGACGCGCCGCGACGTCGTCGCGGTCGAGTGCATCGACGTCGTCGCTGGTCTTCATTGCGCTCCGCCCCGGAGGAGTCGTGCCGCCGCGCGGCGAACCCCGCGGCCTGTGGCGCGGGGACGATACCCGTGCCGGCGCGGACCCGCCAGGGCGCAATCGCGTCGAATCGGGCAGGTGGGAGGTACCTTTCCGCCATCGTGTCCGGTGCCTCGCCGCCGACTCCGCGGCTGCGATTCGGAGTCATCGTCGACCGCGACGCCGTGCCGCAGTGGCAGTCGGCGGTAGTGCGCGCGCTCGTCGACGGGGGCGACGCCGAGTTCGCGTTGCTGATACGGGCCCGGGACGACTCCGACGCGGGCGCCACGAGCTCGCGGTTCTCCCTCTGGCGGCTCTACAACAACGGGGTCGTGGCCCGCCGTTCCCGCGGCGTCGCGCGCGCCGGTTCGTGGAAGGAGATCGCGGCCGGCGTACCCGAGCTGTCGGTTGCCGTCGAACGGCGCGGCCGGTGGTCGCAACACGTGACCGGGCCGGATCTCGTCGCGATCCGCGCCGCCGGGCTCGACTTCGTCCTGCGGTTCGGGCTCGGCATCATCCGCGGCGAGGTGCTCGACGCGGCCCGGTACGGCATCTGGTCGTTTCATCACGACGACGAACGCGTGATCCGCGGTGGCCCGCCGTCGTTCTGGGAGCTGTACGACGGGCTCGCCACCTCCGGAGTGCTCCTGCAACGACTCACCGACCGGCTCGACGGCGGCGTTCCGTTGGCGCGCGCGACGTTTCGCACCGTGCTGCATTCGTACCCCCGCAACCGCGATCGCACGCTGCTCGGCGCGGCGGGACTGCCGGCGCAGGTGGCGCGTGCGATCCGCCTCGGTCTCGTCGATCCGAACGAGATCGCGGTCAGCGCCACCGACGCGCCCGTGCGCCGCAACCCCACGAACGCGGAGATGCTGAAGTTCCTGGCGACGCAGACGCGCCGTGCGATACGGGTGCGCGCGAACGGTGTGCTGAAAGCGGACGTGTGGACCGTCGGGATCGTCGCGCGACCCGCGATCGGTCACGGTGACGTTGCTCTGCGGTCGGTCGAGTGGCTGCCCGAGGTGAAGCACGACGGCTACCTGGCCGACCCGTTCCCGGCGCGGCGGGACGGGCGCACCGCGATCCTCGTCGAGGAGTACGACGAGGCATCGAACCGCGGTGTGATCAGCGCGCTCGAGCAGGTCGGCGACTCGTGGGAGCTCCGCTCGGGCGTGATCGACCCGGGCGTGCACGCGTCGTATCCGTTCCTCGTCGAGGACGAGGGCGAGCTCTACTGCGTGCCCGAGACCTGGCAGGCGGGGCGGGTCGAGTTGTGGCGGTGTGTCGAGTTCCCCGTGCGCTGGGAGCGGGCCGGGGTGCTCGTCGAGGGTGACGCAGTGGTCGATCCCACGGTGTGCCGGTACGGGGATCGCTGGTGGCTCTTCGGCACCCGCAAGGACGACGAAGCCGACACCAAGCTGCACGTGTGGTCGGCGCCCGCGCTCGGCGGCCCGTGGGTGGCGCACCCGTTGAACCCGGTGAAGATCGACGTCGGGTCGAGCCGGCCGGGTGGGACCCCGCTCGTCGTCGACGGGGTGTTGTACCGACCGGCGCAGGACTGTTCCACGGCGTACGGGAGCGCGGTCGTGATCAACCGGGTCGTCGCGCTCGACGAGCGCGGCCTGCAGGAGGAACCCGCGGGCCGGCTCGTGCTCCCGTCCGGTCGCTACGGGAGCGGCACGCACACGCTCGCGGGCGCGGGCGACCTGTGGGTCGTCGACGGTCGCCGCTACGGGACGAACCGGCACCGGCGGGCGCGCGAGATCAGGTCGCGGTTGCGCCGAATCGTGCCGACGCGAGCGTCTCGGGCGAATTGACGCTCGGGCCGTCCGCGGAGGCGACCAGTGCGCGCATGCCAGACTTCCGAGGTGTCGCCGCTGGTCCTGCACGTGCTGCCGATCGACCTGGCGCGCGGCGCGCAGACGTACGCGCGGCAGCTGCGGTGCAGCCTCGACGGCGACGGTGCGCGCCACGAAACGCTGACGCTGTTCCGGGCTCCGGACGCGGCGTTGCGCGCCGACGAAAAGCTCGATGTTCCGTCCGGTCGCCTGCGCCGCTTCGGGTTCGATCCCCGCGCCGCGTGGGCGCTGCGGCGCGTCGTGCGCGCCGAGCAGCCGGAGGTCGTCGTGGCGCACGGTGGTGAACCGTTGAAGTACGCCGTGCTCGCGGGCGTGTCGCGGAACCGGCTCGTGTACTACAAGATCGGCGTCGGCGACGCGCGTCTGCACGGCATGAAGCGCCGGTTGCACCGGTTCTTCCAGGCGCGCGCGTGCCGGGTGGCCGTGGTGTCGCGGGCCGCGGCCGACGAGGCGATCGCGCTGGGGACGCCCTCGGCGCGCGTGGTGGTGATCCCGAACGGCCGTGACCCGGGCGAGTACCGGCCCGGGAACCGCGACGCCGGCGACGGCCCGGTGCGGTTGGTGTTCGTCGGCCACCTCGATGCGTCCAAACGGCCCGAGCAGTTCGTTGCGCTGACGCGGGCGTTGCGCGCGTCGGGATGCGCGGTCGAGGGCGCCATGGCCGGGATCGGCCCGCGGCTCGACGCGGTGCAGGCCGCGGCGCCGGGCGCCGGGGTCGAGGTGCTCGGCTCGGTCGCGGATGTGCCGGAACTGCTCGCGGGCAGCGACATCCTGGTGTTCACCGGCGGCCCGCCCGAGGGGATGCCCGGGGTGCTGATCGAGGCGGGGATGGCCGGACTGCCGGTGGTTACGACCGACGTCCCGGGCGCGGGCGACGTCGTCGCCGACGGCGTCACGGGATTCGTGGTGCCCGTGGACGACTTCACCGCGCTGGAGCGCGCGACGCGTTCACTCGTCGAAGACGAGCAACGGCGGCGCGCGTTCGGGCTCGCGGCGCGCGCCCGTTGTGCATCGGAGTTCGGCCTCGAGTCGTCGGTGCGGCGCTGGCACGACCTGCTCGCCGACATGATCGCGCAGTCATGCACGTCGTCTACCTGATCGACAGCCTCATCGTGGGCGGCGCCGAACGTTCGCTCGCGGTGCTCGCCCCCGAGTACCGAAAGCGCGGTGTACAACTCGAGGTTGCGTATCTCTACGAGCGCGACAACGTCTGGATACCGGCGATCGAGGCCGCCGGGGTGGAGGTCGTGTCGCTCGCGGGCGCGGGCGCGGGCGGTCGTGGTCGTGGTCGTGCGGGACTCGTCCGGCGCGTGGCCGGCTTCGTGCGCGCCCGGCGGCCCGACATCTGCCACACCACGTTGTTCGACGCCGACGTGATCGGGCGCGTCGCGTCGATCGGCTCGGGCGCGAAGGTGGTGTGCAGCCTGGTGAACGCGGCGTACGGCCCCGAGCAACTGGCGAATCCCGCGGTCACGCCGTGGCGGCTGCGCACGGTCCAACTGGTCGACATCGCGACCGCGCGGCGGGTGCGACGGTTTCACGCGGTGTCGGAGTCGGTGGCGGCGTCGATGGCGAGCCGGCTCAAGGTGCCGCGCGCTCGCATCGACGTGATCCCGCGCGGTCGCGATCCGGAGGAGATCGGTACGCGCACGCCGGCGCGGCGCTCGGCGGCGCGCCGGTCGCTCGGAGTCGGCGACGACACGCCGCTCCTCCTGGCCGTGGGGCGCCACGAATACCAGAAGGGCTTCGACGTGCTGTTGGAGTCGTTCGCACTGGTGCACAAGGACCGGCCCGGTGCGCGCCTGGTCGTCGCGGGGCGCGAGGGCGCGGACTCGGCGCAGCTGCGCGACCGGGCCGGGCGCCTCGACCTCGGCGAGTCCGTCTCCTTCCTGGGCTTTCGGACCGACATCCCCGAGCTGCTCTGCGCGGCGGACGTGTTCGTGTCGACGTCGCGGTGGGAGGGCTCGCCCGGCGGCGTCATCGAGGCCATGGCGCTCGAGACCCCGATCGTCACGAGCGACATCGCGCCGGTGCGCGAGGTTCTCGGCGACGCCGCGTCCGTGTGGCTCGTCGCGCCGCCCGAGCCGGAGGGGTTCGCGACCGCGATCGGCGCCGCGCTCGACGGCGACGTGTCGGTGCGGACCGCGGCCGCGCGCGCCCGGTTCCTGGACCGCTACACGATCGATCGCGTCGCCGACGAGATGGTGCGCTTCTACGACCGGGCGCTGGGGGCGCGGGGGAGCTCGGTGCATGGGTGATCCGGCGGACGCAGGTGCGGATGCGGTCGCGGGTTCGCCGCGGTTCAGCGTCGTCATCCCGACGTTGAACCGCGCGGGAGTTCTGGCCAACGCGGTGCGCAGCGTGCTCGCGCAGACCTACGCCGACCTCGAGCTGATCATCGTCGACGACGGCTCGACCGACGACACGGCCGCGGTGGTGCACGGGTTCGACGACGGCCGGGTCCGGTACCAGCCGCAGCGTCGGGCCGGGGTGTCCGCGGCGCGCAACGCCGGCGCCGCGGCGGCGCGGGGCGAATTCCTCGTGTTCCTCGACAGCGACGACGAGATGGAGCCGGCTGCGCTCGAGGTCATGCACGGCGCGCTGGAGACCCACGCCTGGGACGCCGTGCTCGGCGCGCGCATCATGGCTTCGCCGGACCGGCTCCGCTGGCGCACGGTCGTGCCGCGCCGGCTCGCGTTCGTGCCCGGCGCGTTCGCGATCCGGCGATCGACGTACGCCGACGTGCAGGGCTACGACCCGCAGCTCGCGTTCGGCGAGAACACCGCGTTCGGGTGGCGTGTGCGATCGTTCCTGACCGCGAACGGTCGCGCGATGGGTGTCGTCGAGGAACCGACCGTCGTGGTCTTCACGCGCGCGAACCGCGACTACGACCTGGCCAAGTACGACTCCGCCCGTCGCATCCTCGAGGGATACGACGACGCGCTGGGCGACAGTCTCGGTGGCGTCTCGTCGCGCCAGCGGCGGGCGACCTACGAGGCGATCGCCGCGGTCGGCGCCGCGCAACTCGGGAACCGCCGGGAGGCGTACACGTTGATCGCGAAAGCGATCGCGAACGATCCGTTCTCGCTCAAGCGCTACCGCAACCTGGCGCGCGTCGTCCTGACGAGCGCGCGTCGCACCCGCGCGGAGCCGGTCCGGCCGCGCGACACGGGCCCCGCGACCCGTTCGACTGCGCAACCCGGCGACGGCGCGGTGCACGTGGTCACGGTCGCCGGCATGGGCGCGGCGCTGGCCGGTGCCGACGACAACGACTGGATCGTGGTGCAGCGGGGTGGGGGCGAGTCCGAGTCGGCGGCGCTGCCGTCGGTGCCGGATCTCGGCGTGTGGCTGTTGAGCCGCGGCGCACCGGTCGGCGCGCTCGGGCGGCGCGGTCTGCAGTTCGACCGCCGGAGCGGAAGGTTCCTCCCGTGGGAGGATCGGGACCTCACCGGTCCAGTCACGGTCGATGCGATCGACGTCGACGACTTCATGGTCGTCCGGGTCGCCGCGGCCCGGACGGTCGGCGGCTTCGACGCGGACCTCTCGTGCGGGTTCGACGCCGTCGACTACTGCCTGCGCCTGCAGCGAGCCGGTTTCGGTGTCTACGTCGACGGCCCCGCGGCGCGTGCGCTCGGCCCACGCGCCGACCCGCGCCGCGACCTGCAGCCGCGACGACGAGGTCCGGAACCGCATCGTGCTCCTGCGCCGATACGCGTCCACGCGCGCGCGCACTCGCGGTCAGTGCCGCCGCACGTGATTGTGCCGCGCCGACAGCGGTGCTCGACGCGCTGGCGCGTGGGCGACTCGGGGAACGTCGTCTGAACGTCCGCTCGGCCAATCGCTCGGCACGCGCGACGCTTCGTCAACCGCGGCCCCGCTCGACTCGCGGGGGCGGAGTAGCGTTCGCTTCGTGCTGCACGTCCTCACCATCCATTGGCAATCCGACGTGTGGATCGAGCCGCAACTTCGCTATCTCGCACGATTCGCGCCTGCGGAAACCCGGGTGTGGGCGTGCCTCAACGGCGTGGATGATGCGTACAGATCACGCTTTTCGGTCGCAGTCGACCTCGAGGGCTCGCATCCGCAGAAGCTGAATCAACTCGCGGATCTCGTCCTGGCCGAGGCCGGGCCCGACGATCACCTGCTCTTCATCGACGGCGACGCGTTCCCCGTCCGCCCGCTCGAGCCCCTCCTCGCGGATCCCACCGCGTTGATCGCCGCGCGGCGGGCGGAGAACTTCGGCGACCCGCAGCCGCACCCGTGCTTCTGCATCACGACCGCGCGGCTCTGGCGCGAGATCGACGGCGACTGGAGTGCGGGATACAAGTGGAAGAACTCGCTCGGGCTGATGGTCACCGATCCCGGGGCGAACCTGATGGAGAACCTGCGCGAGCGCGACATCGTGTGGCGGCCGCTCGATCGCGTGAACACCGTCAACCTGCACCCGCTCTGGTTCGCGCTCTACGGCGACGCGGAGTACGGCCCCGTCGTGTACCACCACGGGGCGGGCTTCCGGGGCCGGGTCGGCCGCGTCGACACGATGACCGGCGGGTTCGCGTTCGAGACGCAGACGTTGCGCGGCCCGACGTGGGTGCCCGGCCTGCGCCGGGTCGAGCGTCACCTGCGCGGACGCGTGTCGGCCCGCCGCCGCGCGCGCTGGGAACGACGAGAGCTGCCGCGGCAGGAACAGCTGGCCGACGAGGTCTTTCAGGCGATCGTTGCCGACCAGGACATCGTCGCCCGTTTTGCACAGCCCGACCACGTGTGAAGCGCGGGTCGCGCCGCACGCGCGACGGTTGTGAACCGGCCTTCAGGACACGGCATCACGGTGCAGTGCGTGCCACAGCGCGGCGCGCGCGCGTCGGTACTGCATCGTGGACGTGTAGCGCGCGCGTGCCTCCAGCGCGCGGGCACGGATGCCGATCGGCGCGGCGCCGGTGACACGTTCGTACCCGAATGCCGGCAGCGTGTCGCCCGCGAGCTCCTCGATCAGCGCAAGCTGTGGGCCCGTCAGCTCGACCCGCCAGTCGCGCAGGCCCTTCGTCGGCGGGCTCAGCAGGTTCTTGTGCTCCTCGGGGTGAGTCATCGCCTCGACCAGCGGCTGGGAGCGCTCGTGGTAGCGGAGCATCGCGGGGTCGAAGTCGAGCCGGATGAACGCACACAGTTCCCGGGCGAACTGCTCGGGATCGTCGAGCAGCGCTTCGTACCGGAACTCGCGATATCTCCCCGGGCCGAGGCGGGTGCCGTCGGCGCGTGCCGTGCGGATGTGCGACCGCCATTGCAACGCCTCGAAGTCGACGCGGTGCGTCCCCCACGCGGCTTCCATGCGGGAGAGGACCACATCGCGCCCGTCGCGCACGACGTGCACGAACACCGACTCCTCGAAGATCTCCGCGAGCACCGGCATGTGCAGGGCGAAGATCGGTGTCTTGTCGGCGTAGCGCGGCTTGCCGTGCGCACGCGCGTAGGCCGCGTAGTACGCGCGCACGGTGTCGGCAAACGTTTCGGGCTCGGCCCGTGCGATCGCGGCGCGGACGTCGTCGGCGTCGAGCCCCCAGCGACCGAACGACTCGTGCGCGAGGAGATCGGCGACGAGCCGGTCGCGGGCGAACCCGTCCGGTCGCTCGTACCGGGATCGCACCCTCCCGAACCACGCGGGAAAATACGACTCGTCGGGCACGGCGAGCTGCGGATGCGCGTCGAGGAGCGCGCGCACGAGCGTGGTGCCCGACCGACCGCAACCGACGACGAACGGGAACGGCGATCGCTCAGGCATCGGCCGGTCCTCCCCGGGACACCAACGCGCGGAGCAGGTGCCATGCGGTCCGGGGTCGGGGGTGGAGCCGGAGAGACTGCGCGAAGGACTGCACCGCGAGCGTGCGGTCGTTCACCTGCAACGCCGACAGGCCCATGCGCGAGAGCCGGAACGCCTTGGCGTGCGGGTGCGCCGCGAACCACGCGTCGTACTGCTCGAACAGCATCGAAGCGTCGTGCAGCCGGTTGCGCTGGCCGGTGCGCGAGCGGGGTCCGGCGTGGACGCGATAGAGCAGGCCGACGTAGGGACTGGTCGCCACCTCGAGCGCTTGCGCGACTCGGAGCCACCACTCCACGTCGTCGGACGCCTCGTACCTCTCGTCGAAGCGCGGCGCCCGCGCCCGCTCGATCGAGGTCGCACCCAGGTGCGGGATCATGCCGTCGAGCACGACGGCTTCGATATCACCGTCGAGCACGCGCCCGGACGCCCGGGAGATGTCGGCGCCGAGGGTCGACTGCCAGCAGATCGCGACCGGCGCGCGCCGGTGCGCGTCGCGTGCGGCCGCGAGCCTGCCGTCGCGCCACACGTCGTCGTCGTCGAGGAACGCGAGATACGTGCCCGTGGCGGCCGCGATCCCGGTATTGCGCGCCGCGGGTGGACCGCCGTTCTGCTCGCGACAGATGAGTCGCAGCCGCGGATCGGCGGGGAGTGTCGGCGCCTGCGCGCTCGCGTCGTCGACGACGATGCACTCGAAATCGGCGACGGTCTGCTGCAACACGGACTCGACGGCCTCGAGGAGGAGATCCGGTCGCCCGTGAGTGGGGATGATGACGCTGAACTCCGGCGTCACGTGGCTGCTGCTCCGTTGTCCGAGGGTCCGAAAGAATATCGCCGTACCGGCGGTGGTTGAGCCGGCCCCGCGCCGGTCGTCAGACTGTACGGATGCCTGCACGGATCCACGGGATCCTCGTGACCTATCACCGCCCGGATTCGCTCGCCGCGATGGTCGAGCAATTGGCGGAAATCGGTCTCGCGACGTTGACGGTCGTCGACAACGGCCCGTCGCCGGAATCGAAGGAGGCCGCGCACAAAGCGGCCGCGCGCGTTCCCACCACCTACATCGAGATGTCCGAGAACACCGGGCCCGCCGGCGGCTACGAGCGGGGGATGGGCAGTGTCCTCGAAACGGCCGACACCGAGGACTGGATGCTCGTCCTCGACGACGATCGGCTGACCGGGTCGACGGAGACGGCCGTCCGGTTGCGCGATTTCGCGGTCGGGCTCGTCGAAGGCGGCGAGCGTCTCGGCGCGGTGGGGCAGATGGGCTCGCGGTTCGACCCGCGGCTCGGCCGGCTGCACCGTCTTGGCGACGAGGAGCTCGTCGGCGCGGTGAAGGTCGACTACGTCGCGGGTGGGCAGATGCTGATGATCCGCGTCGCGGCGGCGCGTGAGGTCGGCGTGTTCGATGCCGGCCTGTTCTTCGCGTTCGACGATCTCGACTACTGCCTTCGCCTCGCGCGCCGCGGCTATTCGATCTACGTCCACGGACCCTCGGGCATCGAGGCGCGTGAGCGTTTCGGCCGGCTCGGTACCGTCGGCCGGGTCGAACGGCGCGGGAGTCCGTGGCGCCGCTACTACAGCGTGCGCAACCACATCCTGATCATGCGGCGGTACACGACGTGGCCCGCGGCCGTGTTCGTCACGCTGGCGCATCTCTTCGGCCGGCCCGTGCGGGAGTTGACGCGTCGCCAGCCGGGTCGGCTCGCCCTGATCTCCGCGAGCACGCGCGGCTGCGTGGACGCGTGGCGGGGTCGGGTCGGCCGGACCATGGAGCCGGGACCGGGCGCGAACTAAGAGTTCGTGCGCGGACCGCGCGGCGCGCGACGCGCCGGTGTCTACGCGTGCGTCGACGCCGGGCGCCGACCCATGCGGTGCCGCAGCTGCGCGGTCGTCGGTGGGCGCATGGCGCGGCCCGCACGCAGGAGATCGCGGCTCGTCGCGCGATACGGCGGCGGGAGCAGGGCTTCGATGCCCGCCCAATCCGCGTCGATGCGGTTGAGGCGCTCGGCCTTGGTGTCGGCGATGACGTCGAAGGTCAGGGGTCGGTACGCGGCGACGATGCCGTCGAGGTCGTCGGAGAGCACGGTGGACGTGGGATCGAGATGCGTGATCAGCGCGAGCCCGGTCGGCGCGGCGTCGATCGTGACGACCGAGAGGTCGGGCCGGCGCTCGCGCAGTGCGAGCGTGAGCTTCCAGATGTCGCCGCTCCAGAGCTTCGTGGACCGCTCGCGCGCGGCGGTCTCGGCGTCGATCGGATAGCAGTCGTGCACGAGGATCGCCGAGCCGGGAGCGGCGGCGCGCTCGATGTTGACGAAGTCGCGGAGGGCGAACTCGAAGAGGTGCATGCCGTCGATGAAGGCCATGTCGACGGGCTGATTGCCGAGCTCCTTGCGCAGATCATGCGTTGCGAAGAAGTCGTCGCTGGTGGTTTCGAAGATGCGCGTGTGGCGCGGGACCGGATAGCGGATCTCGGCCGCGGGGTCGATACCGACGGTCGTCGTCCCCGGGAGCGCGAGCTGCATCGACGTGCCGAAACGCACGCCGATCTCGACGTAGGTGCGCGGCCGCAACCGCTGCTGAATCTGGTCGAGCACCGACAAGTACTCGAAGCGCCCACTCTTCGACACGACGGCTCAGGATAGGTGAGCGGACGTGGCGCTGTCAGCTGTTCGGGACGAACGGCAGACGGTGCCAACGCGCGGCGATGGCCGTGTGCGCGCGGCGATAGCCGACGTACGCGCCCCAACCCGGAGTCTGCAACGCCCACGCCGGGCTCGACGGGAACAGGCCGAAGTACGGGTGAAAGAGTCGAGCACCGTCCTTCCGGGTCATCTCGACGAGAATCGTCGGTAGGCGGATCGCGCGTTTTGTGCCGTTCAGCAGGCTCTGGCGGCGACCCGCGGCGCGGGCGTTCTCACCGGGACCTTGCGACGCGTCGACGCGCTCGTCGTTGACGAGTCGCAGGCCGACGGCGGACGCGAGCGTCGGGAGTCGGTACTCGATGTACCCGACCTCGGCGTCGGGGAGCTCCGCGTACGCGGCGAGCAGACGGCGAGGCAGGCAGGCGATCACGAACAGGCACGAGAGGGGCTCGACCGCGCCGTACTGCGCTTGGATCATGTCGAGGAAGCCGCGGTACGCCGCTTCGTGGCCACCTTCGGCCCAGACCCAGCGGCCTTTGTGCGCGGCGACCGGTGTGACGCCACTGAGCAGGATCTCGTCGGGTGCCAGCGCGGGCAGCAGCGACTCGATCGGCTCCAGGACGAGCATGTCCCACTGCACGACGAAGACGTGATCCCAATCGAGGTCACGGCCGCGACCCTCGTACCAGGCGGCGAGCATGAGATCGCCGTGGCGCCACTTCCATTTCGACGGGGCCCGGACGTCGAAGGCCCAGAAGTCGTCGAGATGCGGCGCCAGCGCGTCGCGAAAACGCGCCGCGTCGTCCGGATCGCCGCCGTAGAGACCGAAGATCGGCGTGTGCGGATTGTTCTTGCGCAGACCTTCGAGGCGGTTCCGGCACACCGGCAGGTCGCGGTAGAACCAGAAGAGCAACGCGACCCGACTCGCCATCGCAAAAGGCTAGCGGCCGGGCCGTGATCCTCGTTCGGGCGAGCGTGGCTCCCGTATCATTCGCCGCGTGGCCACCCGACCCGGACCGACGCGTCGTCACGACGCGTAGATCACCATGCGAGTCGCGGTCACCTTTTGCAATCAGCGCTCGACGCCGCGCCTGTCGGTGTGCGCGCTCGACCTCGAGACCGAGGAAATGCAGTGGTTGCGCGTGCTCGGCGACATCGAAAGTGGCGCGTCCGGGATCGCCGTCGTCGACGGGTCGCTGCTGGTTGCGTGCCAAGACGGTGGGATCGTGCGCTACGGAACGGATCTCGAGCCGAAGGTCGTGTTGCCGACGCGCGGCGCGCTTGATCTCCATTCGCTGCTCTATCGCGCCGACGAACGAGCCCTATACGTGACGTCGACCTTCAACGACACGCTGTTTCGCTACACGCTTGACGGGTCAGGGCAGCGGGTTGCCAGCGTAGAGGCGGTGTTCTGCGCTGATCCTTCGCGGCGCGGGCTCGACCGCTACCACCTCAACTCGGTGGCGGAGTGGCAGGGCGATCTCTATGTTTCGATGTTCGGGACGACCGACGGAGATTCGCACCTCGGCCGGCGTAACGGACGCGTGGTGCGCGTGCGCGACGGCGTGACGATCGTCGACGGTCTCTACCACCCGCACACGTTGTTCGTACACGGTGACGATCTGTTCGTCGTCGAGTCGCAGGCGAAGACGGTGCGTCGAGTCGGCGGCGGCGACGCGATCACGTGGACGGTCCCCGGGGGCTACCCGCGCGGTGTCGCGGCGGATGCGGGCTCGACCGTGTGGATCGGCCTGAGCGCGTTGCGCCGCGAGAGCAAGAGCCGCGCGACGGCGAACGTGATCACCGACGATGCACCCCTCGATCACCGGACCCGGTTGGTGCAACTCGATCTCACGACCGGCGCGCTCGGGCGCACGATCGACCTGACGCCACTGGCGCGCGAGATTTACGACGTGTTCCCGCTTCCCGCCGGCGCCGCGTTCGTTCCCGACCCCGATCGTGGGCTCACCCAGCGCGTCGCAGCGTTGGAGGAGTCGTATCGCGCCGTCAACGCGTCGCGGCGCACGCTCGAACTGCGGCTCCAGAAGACGCCGACGGGCCGGATGCGGCGGTTCCTGCAGCGCGCCCGGCGGCGCGTCGAAGGAGCCGCGGGTGCGCCGCGCAACACGCCGACGACGGGTGGTGCGTAGTGGCGCGCAAGTCGGAACCGTGGTCGGAGCGACTGACGCCGGCGCGTATCGCGGCCTCGATCGAACGGCGGGCCCGCAAGAGCGTGTACCGGGACGGCGGTCCCGACGATCAGTGGTGCCGGATCGTGATGAACCGTGCGATCGCCGAGCATCTCGCCGGTCTGCACCCGGAGCGGCTGCGCGCGTTCGAGGTGAGCGGTACGAGTCATCGCCGTCACGGCTGGGCGGAGCACGTCTCGTCCCGCTATCCCGACTTCGACATCTGCGCGCCGACTGCCGATCTCGGCACCTACGACGTCGTGATCTGCGAGCAGGTGCTCGAACACGTCGAGGATCCGTGGCGCGTGGCCCGGACCCTGCACGATCTGTGTGTTCCGGGCGGCCACGTTGTGGTGAGCACGCCGTTCCTGATCCGGGTGCACCCCACGCCGTACGACTTCTGGCGGTTCACCGAGGACGGCATGCGCAAGCTCCTCGGAGGTTCCGGTCTGATCGTCGACGAGACCGGGAGTTGGGGGAGCAAGCGCGCGGTGCGGGGCAACCTGCGCCGGTTCCCGCCGATGCGGTCGTGGCGATCGCTGCGCGACGAAACCGATTTCCCGCTCGTGGTGTGGGCGTTCGCGCACCGCGACGCCGCCGGTTAGGACGGCGCGCGGTTCTTCCACATGTGGAATGCAGGGTGATGGTCGGGGCCGTGCCGGGAGAACTCGTAGCCCATTGCGGCGGCCTGGTGCTCGAGGCGGTCGAGGTCGCCGAACTCGGGGTGCACCATCACGACCATGAACGCGGGGCGGAGGTCGGAGTCGGCGAGTTGATCGAAGAGGCTGTACTCGGCGCCTTCCGCGTTGCATTTGAGGATGTCCGGGCGATCTCCGCGCAGGACCTCGTCGAGCGGGACCAGCGCGACGTTTTCCGACGAATCGGTGACCGCGTCGTCCTCGTAGAGCGACGCGCCCCAACTGCCTTCGGCGGTGTGCCGCAGCAGCGCCTTCCCCGAATGCGCGGCGAGCGCCGCATTCACCACCCGGGCCCGCGATTCGAAGCCGTTGAGCTTCAGGTTCGCACGCAGGTCGGGGAGCGCGCTCGCGCTCGGCTCGACGCAGATGATGCGGGAGCCCGGGTATTCGTGCAGCGCGGCCACGGCGTACAGGCCGTGGTGCGCGCCGATGTCGAGGATGCACGGCGCGGCGGGGATGCGGCCGTCGTGGGCCGGGAAGTACTCGTCGCGGTGCGGACCGAGGACGTGTTGGGCGATCTGCTCGTCGACCGGATCGCCGGTGATGCGCAGCTTGAGCCCGGTGGCGGTGCGCAGCGTGATCGGGACCTGCAGGATCGGCGCGACGAGCTTGCGCACCTGCAGGAGGCGGCGGCCGCGCGCGCCGCCGAGACCCTTCACGCGCCGGTCCGGCGGGATGAGACGAGTGATCCGACGGGCACCCATCAGGCCGCGACCATCAGTCGTCCGCGCCCGGTCGGTGCAGGCGACTGCGGACCGCACGCCAGGCCGCACCGGGCGCGTCGCGCATGACCCGGCTGAGCGACGGAGGCGGGGGCGGTGGTCTCCTCGTCGTGTGGTCACGCACGTGGAGCGCGGGATGCACGAGGTCGAGGGATGAGTCGGCCCGTGCCGGTTCGCCCAACGCCGGGAGCGTGGGCGCGTGGCTGCGTTCGACGTAGAGGATCGTGTTCTGGGCGTACCAGAACGCGACCCGTGGATCCGACCAGACGCGCGGTCGCACCACGTCGTACGGGTCGTACTCGTGCGCGGCGAAGTGGCCGGCCCATTGGCTCGGCCACGCCTCGTTCACGTGGCCCGCGCCGCCCTGGAAGGGCACCGCGGCCGAGAACAACACGACGGGTGCGTGGGCGACGAGCGACGCGACCAGCGCGGGTGCGAGCGCGGCGTCGAGATGTTCGCCCACCTCGAGCGACAGCGCGAGATCGAAGCGGCGGTCGAGCCGAAGCGGCGTGTCGAGGTCGTGCGCGACGAAGGTCGCGGGCGGGATCTCGAGATCGGCCGCGGCGATGTGCGGTCCGTCGACGCCGATCGAGTCGGTGACGCCGGCGGCGCGGAACACGTCGAGCCACGTACCGCGCCCACAGCCGACATCCAGGACCGAGCGGGGATGCACCAGATCGACGACCATCGGCACGATCACCTCGGCCGAGCCGCGCACCGAGGTGTCGAGCGTCTCGTAGAACGCGCGGTCGTAGGTGTGGGCGAGCTGATCGCGCGGCGTCTCGTGTTCGACGGTCATGAGTCCACCGTTCGGGTCGCGGCGCGTTTGGCGGCGTCGAGGTCATCTTCGGTGTACCAGCGGCGGGAGGGCCAGTCCGCCGGTGGTGCGAGCTCGGTCCACGGTACGGGTTGCGCAACGGAGAAGTCGGTGTCGCCGCGGTAGTTGCGTACCCGCGCCCAATCCCCGCGGTACACCGCGTCGAGCGTCTCGAAGCGTGGGACCATGCCGTCGGCGGCGTCGTCGCCTTCGACGACGCGCTTGCGCCCGGTCTCGTCGGTCGCGCACAGGAGCGCGAGTCGGCGCCGGGTGACCTCGGGATCGCGGTACGGGAAGTGATGCAGGTAGATCGCCTGCTCGGGCTCCCGCAACGGCTGTTCCAGGCTCGATGCCCGGTGGAAACCGCGGTCACAGATGATCGGCAGTCCCGCTCGGTCGAAGCGCTGGAGCGGGTGCTTGCGATGGTGAAGCCGGCAACCGAGCAGGTGCTCCTCGCCGAGCGGCTGGAAGTCGAGGGGGTGGAAGCCGGGGACGTACGCGGGTGTGCGGTCCGGAAAATGGTTGATGAAGCGGGCGCCGACGATCCGGAAGCGCCGATCGAGGTGTGCGAGGTACTCGCGCACCGTCTCGCCTCCGGGACCGTGCGGAAACTCGTCCGCGTCGAGCCACATCCACCAGACGTGTTCGCTGCCGTCCTGCGCCGAGGTCTCCTGCACGACGCGGTTCATGATCTCGAGGCGCAGGCCTTCGTCGTAGCTCTCCGTCGCGAACGACTCGGCGAGCTCCGCGCCGGCGCGGACTGCCTCGGCGACGGTGTCGTCACCGCTGTTGTTGTCGACGAGCAGCACCCGTTCGCAGCCCTGCGCGAACGCGTTGGCGACGGTCGCGGCGATGACATCTTCCTCGGTCCAGGCGCCGATGATGCCGAACAGCTTGAAGTCGACGGGCTTCGGTCTGCGGGGCTGTGGCTCCGCGACGACCCACGCCGCAGTGCGGCTGCGGAGCCCGAGCCGGCGCAGCGCGCCTCCGGCGGCCCGGCGGATCATCTCGGTCCGCTCGCTTCGCGCACGCGGCCGACGTCGTCGTAGCCGACGCGCCGCGCGATGTCGCCCGCGAGCGTTTCGAACAGTGCGATGTCGTCCGCGGTGAATTCGTTGCGCCAGTCTCCGGCCACGCCCTTGCGGCGTTGCCCACCCGCCTTCACCTTGCGCGCGCTGATGTCGTTCGTCGCGGCGATGCGCTCGATCTCGTCGGGGGGAACGGCGACGTCGAGGGCGGCGAAGAGCCGGGTCAGCTCCCGCCGGGAATCGGCGGACAGATCTTCGTAGTGCACGCGGATCACGCGGCCCGGCGCCAACGGATGCCGCTGCAACTGCTCACCGAACTCGATCGCGCGCGTCCACAGGCGTATCTGCGCTTCGCGTCGGGTCGGCGGCCACTTCATCGTCGCGGCATGTTTCTCCAACGACACGCATACGTCGCGACCGTCGCGCACGACCTCGACGATCCTGGCCTCCGGGAATCCCTCGAGGATCTGCGCTCCGTACGCGACGTGCCCGGGCGACTTCTCGACCATCACGTCGCCCGTGTGCGCGGCGGCGGCATACCAGTAGTCGAACGTCGCGCGAATGCACTGCTGCGCGACGGTTTCCGCGGGGACGCCGTGCATGGCGAGCGCAGTCGACGCGATGCTCAGGAGCTGGTCGCGCGTGATCCACCAATACAGCCCGGTCCATGCCTGGCGGCGCCTACCCATCTCGTAGCGGTTCAGGATGTGCGACCACGTCGCCGGCGTGTTCCCCGACGCGCGGAGCGGTTCGTACACGTGTTCGTACGCGTGCGATTCCTGGGTGGTGACGATCGCGTCGGCGCCGGTGAGGCACTCCTGCACCCAGGTGGTTCCGGAGCGACCGCAGCCGACGACGAACACTTTCGGGTACGGCGTCGTGGCCGGGAACCCCGGTGGGTTGCGGTGCGCGCGATCGACCAACCGGCGGTGCACGAGCCGGGTCGCACCGGCCGCCGCGGTGAGCCGGCGCTGCATCGCGGACGGTTCCTTCGGGTCCGGGCCGTACCAGTCCTTTCGCCCGAGTTGCGCGGGTGAACGGCTCATCGGCGCTCGGGTTCGGCTCCGTGAACCGGCCGCGCCCGGGAGGAACTCGTCACGGTCAGAGTGTACGAGAACGAATGGAGCGCCCGAGTTGGCGAAGAGTCCGGAATGCCACACATGACACGGGTCGCGTGGCGTCGCCACCATGGATCAGGGGTCGGCACCGCTGTCATACTCTCGCGGAGCAGTACGCGCGGGATCTTCCGTACGCCGACCACACGATGACAACGCAGCCGAACACGGAACGCCAGCCGGATTTGACCATCGTCCTATGCGTTCACAACGGTGCGGCCACGGTGACCCGTCAGCTCGACGCGCTCGAGCGGCAGGTCTGGGACGGCAGCTGGGACGTCGTTGTGGTCGACAACGGTTCGACCGATGCGACCCCGCGGGTCGTCGCCGACTTCGCGGCGCGTCACCCTCGGTTCCGCGTCGTCGGCGCAGACGAGAAGCTGGGTCTCAGCTACGCCCGCAATGTCGGGGTTGCGAGCACGAGTGCGCGCAGCGTTGCATTCTGTGACGACGACGATCTCGTGGGGGAGGGCTGGGTGGCGGCAATCGGCACCGCGTTGCGCGATCACGAGCTCGTCGCGAGCCGGCTCGATTGGAATCTCCTCGCCGACGGCAACGGTGCCCGCGCGGGCGGAACGTTCCAGCGCGAACGGGTCGAGGAGATCTTCGGGCTTCCGGCGGTCGCCGGGGTGAGCGGCTGGCACAAGTCGTTGTGGGACGCGCTCGGGGGTAACGACGAGACGCTCACCCTCACCGGCGAAGACTTCGACATGTCGATGCGCGCGTTCCTGGAACGCGGCGTCACCCCACACTTCGAGCCCGACGCGGTGTATCACGTCGCGCGCCGTGGTGGGGTCGGACCGACCTTTCGCCAGGCGCGCCGCTACGGACGATCCGCGGTGACGCTGTACCAGCGGTACGGCAAGGGCCGGGCCGATCGCCGGGCCGAGCTCCGGCAAACACTCAAGGTGTGGGGCTGGGTGATCCGCCACGTGTTCGATCTGCGAGATCCGGACGCGGCGGTGCCGTGGGCTCGTGTCGCCGGCATGCGGATCGGCCGGCTCGAGCAGTCGGTCCGCTCCCGGACGTTGTGGCCGTGAGCGCGACCGGACGAAAGCTCTTCTCCCGGGAGACGCTCTTCGGGATCGAGCGGCGCGTGGCGCGCCGTCTCTACGGACGAGCGCGAGAACGCGATCAATGGCTGCGGCAGGCGATGTTCGAGCACGTCGACGGGTTCTTCTCCGCGCTCCCTGCCGACCAGTGCGACGCCGTGGAGGTCAGTGGAACGTTCTACGACAACCATCCGTGGCGCAGCTACGAGCAACGGCACTATCCGGAGTTCGACCTGTGCAACCCGAGCCCGATCACGCGCCGGTTCGACGTCGTGATCTGTGATCAGGTGCTGGAGCACGTCGTTGATCCCAACCGCGCGGCCACGACGTTGGCCGATCTCTGCACGCCCGGGGGATACGTCGTCGTCGGGGTTCCCTTTCTGGTCAAGATCCATCCCGCGCCCGGCGACTACTGGCGCTTCACGGCCGACGGTCTGCGCCTGCTGCTGGAGCGCGCCGGGCTCGAAGTCGTCGAGCTGCGCAGTTGGGGCAATCGTCACTGCGTCAACGCGAACTTCTTCGCGTGGGCGAAGAAGCCGGCCTGGGCGTCGAACACGAACGAGCCGGATTTCCCCGTCACCGTCTGGGCGATCGCGCGCCGGCCGGGCATCGGTTCCGGGCCGCCGGCCGAGTCATGAGCCACACCCACGCGGCGCCGCAGCTCGTCAGCGTCGTGATTCCGGTGAAGAACGGCGCGGCGACGATCGGCGAACAACTCGAGGCGCTGTCGAAACAGCACTACGACGGTCCGTGGGAACTCCTCGTGGTCGACAACGGGTCCACTGATGACACGCGTGCGATCGCGCAGAGTTGGGTCGACCGCTTCCCGAAGCTCCGGGTGCTCGACGCCTCGGCGCGGCCCGGGTCCAGCTACGCGCGCAACTTCGGTGCCCAGGAGGCCGGCGGCGACTTCATCGCGTTCTGCGACGCCGACGACGTGGTCGCGCCCGATTGGATCGCGGCGCTGGCCAAGGGTGCGCAGGAGTTCGACGCGGTCACCGGGCCGCAGGAGGTCAGCGTCATCAACGACGAGGCCGTGCAGTCGTGGCGGTCGCCGCGCGCCAAGACGCTCCCGCGCGCACGTTTTCTTCCGTTCGCGCCGTCGTGCAATCTCGGGGTGTGGGCCGACGTCTTCGATCACACCGGCGGATTCAACGAGGAGTATCCGCAGGCGCACGACGTCGAATGGTCGTGGCGCGCGCAGCTTGCGTCCTTCACGCTGGGCTACGCACCGGATGCCGTCGTGCACTACCGATACCGCAGCGATGCGCGCGGTATCGCCCGGCAGGCCTACCTGAGCGGGCTCGACTCCGCGCGCCTCTACCGCGACTATCGCCGCGAGGGTCTGCGCCGCCGGCCGCTTCCGACGCGTGCTCCGCGTCTGGGTGTGGATCGTTCTGCGGTCGCCGCTGGTGTTCTCGCCCACGCGTCGCGGTCTGTGGATCCGCCGCGCGGGCGAAGCGCGCGGGCGGCTCGTCGGCAGCCTCCGGTTCCGCGTGTTTTCGCTGTAGAAAGCGACAAAGGCCGCATAGCGTCCGGCGACGTGTGGTAATTCTCTTCGGATCGCAGGGGTGCGTTCGGGGGGACGATGCGCGGACAAGCGTTCGGGTCGTTGCGGCATTACCGCGACCAGAGCCGCAACATCGCGGCCATCGCGGGCCTGCAACTCTTCTCGGCCTACTTCCAGACCACCGCGCTCGTCCTGATCATCCCGCTCGTCAACAACGTCGCCAAGAACGAGAGCACGTTTCACGGCCACATCGGCCCGATCGAGATCTCTGCGAGCACGACGACGCTCGCCCTGCTCGCCACCGGATCGATCATCGCGGCCGCGATCCTCGACGTCCTCACCTCGTTCTGGCGTTCGCGCATCATGGCGAAGTGGGAGTACGCACGCCGCGAGGCTGTCATCGGCGAGTACCTGGCGACCGACTACGCCACGCAGGCCGCCGAACGCCTCGGCACCCTCGGCACCCTGACGACCTACGTCAACCGCGGCTCGGTCGCGTTCGGGTCGTTGATGAACGGGCTCGGATCCGCGCTCACGATCCTGATCTTCATCGTGGGCGCGATGCTGATCGACTATCGCGCCGCCATCTTCTTGATGGTCACGATCGTGCTGCTGTCACTCGTGCTGCGGCCGCTGATGCAGCGAACGAAGAAGTACAGCCGGGCACTGTCGGCCATCTTGGTGTCGTACAGCCAGGACGTCACCGAGGCAACGCGAATGGCTCGCGACGTGCGCGTGTTCCAGGCGCAAAAGGCCATCGGCGATCAGCTCACCGGGATGTCGGGTCAGGTCTGCGATCTCCGCGAGAAGTCGAACTTCATCAGCGGGGTCACCTCACCCGCCTACCAGTACCTCGGCATGTTGCTCGTCATCGGCGCGTTGGGTGCGTCGACGGCGCTGCCGCACATGAACGTCGCCGAGTTCGGCGCGATCGCCCTGCTGCTGTTGCGCAGCCTGTCGAACGGCTCGAGTCTCCAGAACGCATACCAGAGCTATCTCGACAGCGCGCCGTACCTGGAAAAACTCGAAGCGATGCGCGAGGTGTACGTCGCGCGTGCAACTCCGGACGGAGGCGTCATCCTCGAGGAGGTCCACGGACTCGAACTCGACGCGCTGCGCTTCAGTTACGACGGCGAGGTCGACGCGCTCGCGGGAGTGTCGGCGTCGTTCAACGTCGGCGAGATCGTCGGCATCGTCGGTCCGTCGGGCGGTGGCAAGTCGACGCTGTCCCAGCTGATCTTGCGGCTGCGGGAACCGACGGGCGGCGACATACGGGTCAACGGCATGGCGGCGGGGGAGTACACGCTCGCGTCGTGGTACCGGCACGTGTCGCTCGTCCCGCAGGACCCGCGGCTCCTCCACGCGACGGTCGCGGAGAACATCGCGTTTCTCGACACTTCGATCCCGCGCGACGCGTTGGTCGCGGCCGCGAAGGCGGCCGGCGTCCACGAGGTCATCGAGGCGCTCGATCACGGGTACGACACCCTCATCGGGCCCGCGTTCCGCGACCTGTCCGGCGGCCAGATCCAGCGGATCGGTATTGCCCGGGCCCTGGCGCGCGGCGCGCAGGTGCTGGTGCTCGACGAACCCACGAGCGCGCTCGACATGCACTCGGAAAGCGTGATCCAGTCGACGCTCGAGAGTCTCGGCGGACAAGTGCTGGTGCTGATCATCGCCCACCGGTTGACGACGCTCAGCATCTGCGACCGGATCCTCGTGCTGAAGCAGGGTGAGATCGAGACGATGGGAACCCTCGAAGACGTCTCCGAACGCAGCGATTTCTTCCGGCGTGCGCTCGACGCGGGCACGCTCGAAGTGGCCGTCACCGACGCGCCGCCGAACGAACCCGCTCCGGAGCGCTGAAACGTCGTTACGGCGTCCCGGCGTCCGACCAGGAATCGACCCAGGCGCGGACCTCGGGCGGGTACGACGGCGGTCCGTTGAGGAGATTGCGGCGTTCGGTCGGATCGGCCTCGAGGTCGACCAGCTCGAGCGCCCGCCAGTTGCGTCCACTCCTCACGACGAACGGATCGCCGTTGTGAGTCGCGCGCAGCAGCCGTCCGCCGAGACGCATGAGGGTCGCGTTGCGGGCGACGAAGTCGGTCGCGGTCAGCTTGTACGGGTACTGGATCTCGCACCGCACGCGGAAGTCGTGCGCGAGCGTGGCCCGGAACAGCGTGTTCCGCCACCGCGCCAGTGCCGACATGTTCTTGCCGTGCGTGTTGACATTCAGGCGGTGACGGTTGCGGAGGCAGAGATAGCGCCGGTCCTCGGAGCTCAAGCGCCGGGGCGCGGACGACTCGGCGCGCGCCAGGAGACTTCGATCGGCGACGGACCCGGGAATCTCGCAGTGCGCGATGTCGAGCAGCGTCGGAATGATGTCGGCCGTCGTCACGGGTGCGTTCTGGGCGTGCTGCATTGCCGAG
Organism: uncultured Actinomycetes bacterium; assembly: GCA_963835455.1. GTDB lineage: Bacteria > Actinomycetota > Acidimicrobiia > IMCC26256 > PALSA-610 > PALSA-610. The sequence goes on along the minus strand of CAWIFT010000004.1, from coordinate 193,270 downwards.
GCGACGGACGGGGCAACGCCCTCCGGGAGCCGGAACGCGCAGGGAACCCGGAGCAGGTCGTCGTGGAGGCGACCACCGTGATGCACCCGGGCCAGTTCCGGGGCGAGGCCCTCGCCGTGATCGGCCAGGAAGCACACCAAGGCCTGGGGATCGAGGCGATCCACGAGACCGTCGATCTGTTCGTCGAGGGCGTTCGCGCAGGCCGTGTAGATGCGGCGCGCGGTGTCGCACTGCGCGCCGGTCAACCCGTTCCAGCGGATGACTCGGTCGCCGAGCTCGAACCAGTCGTTGCGGTCGGGAAAGGCCGATTCGTAACGGGCGCGCGTGCTGGCCAGGTAGTAGTCGTGCACGAGATTGGAGTGCACGATCAGGAAGAACGGTTGCCCGTCGGCGGCTCGCGCATCGAGAAACGTGTGCGCCCGGGCGAGGGTCTCGTCGTGATCGAGGATCAGCTCGTACTCGTCGAACTCGTCGAACAATCCGGAATTCCGCGCGAGCGCCCGGTTGTTGACGAAAGCCGCCTTCACCCGTTCGGGGCCGAAGCACTTCGTCAACGTGGGTTCGGTCAGCGAGTGGTCGTGGGAGAAATGCAGGTGCCGGCGGCTGTCGGTTCCGGTGAGCAGGCTCGTACACGCGGGAAGCGTCCACGGCGCGGCGCTGAAGTACTGCGCCATCACGTTCCAGTCGCCGAATCGCGCCGCGAGCTTCGGCATCGCCGGTCGATCGCCGAACACGGCGTCGCGGCGGAGTGCGTCGGCGATGATCACGACAACGCTCGGTGGCGACGCATCGCCGACGATTGCGTCCGATTCCGCCCCGTTGTCTTCGGTATCAGCCACTGTGCTCTCTGTATCAGCCGTCGGACGCGATCTCCAAGGCCGTAATCTTGCGCAGGCCGCGACGGAAGTACGGGGGATCGGGCGAAAATTGGAGCAGCCGATCAGGCCGGAACCGATCAAGGTGACCTGGCTCGTGAAGGGCCTCGGGCCGGGCGGCGCGGAGCGCCTGCTCGTGGCGGCCGCGGGCGCACACGACCGGGACGGATTCTCGTTCGAGGTCGTCTACCTCCTGCCCTGGAAGGATCATCTCGTCGGCGAGCTCGAACGCCTCGGCGTGCAGTCCACGTGCCTCGGTGTGCGCGACGAGCGCGACGTGCGCTGGGCGTTCCGCCTGCGCCGGCACCTGCGCGACCGACCCGTCGACATCGTGCACGCGCATTCGCCGTATGCGGCCGCGATCGGGCGGCTCGTGGTGCGGTCGCTACCGCGCCGGGTGCGCCCGCGTCTCGTCTCGACCGAGCACAACCCCTGGTCGACGTTCAAGGCCCCGACCCGCTACGCGAATGCGTGGACCGCGCGGCTGGATGACGCCGTGTTCGCCGTCTCCTCCGAGGCCCGCGACTCCATGTCGGCCAAGCAGCGCGCCCGCACCGAGGTCTTGGTGCACGGTGTCGACGTCGTCGCCATCGCCGGTACGCGCGATCAACGGGACGCGGTCCGCAGCGAGTTCGGTCTGGGCCCCGACGTCACGGCGATCGGCACGGTCGCGAACTACCACCCGAAGAAGGACTGGCCCAACCTTCTACGCGCGGCGCGCATCATGGTCGATCGAGGCTTGCCGGTGCGCTTCCTGCTCGTGGGGCAGGGGCCGCTCGAAGCCGAAGTGCAGGCGCTCCGCACCGAGCTCGGACTGGACGACGCGGTGATCCTCCCCGGATACCGTGAGGATGCGGTACGACTGATGGCGGGCTGCGACATCTTCGCGTTGGGGTCTCGCTACGAAGGGCTCCCGGTCGCGCTGATGGAAGCGAGCGCGCTGGGTCTCGCAATCGTCGCGACGCGCGTCGGTGGGATTCCGGACGCGTTCCACGACGGCGCCGATGCGGTGCTCGTACCGCCGGGATCACCCGAAGCGCTCGCGGACGCGCTCGAAGGCCTGGTGCACGACGCGCCGCTGCCGCGAGCGGCTCGGTGCGCAGGCCGCGGCGCGATCCGGCGACTTCGACGTCCGCCGCGCGGTGGCGCGCATCGAAGCGACGTACCGTCGAGTCCTGGAGCCCGGGGCGGACAGGCAATGAGCGACGACCTCTCGTTACGCATCGCCGGTCCGGACGACGTCCCCGCGGTGCTGCAGCTCCTCCGCGACTCGATGGGGCGCGCCGAAGATCCGCGCTTCGAGGAACTGTTCCGCTGGAAGCACTTCGACAACGCGTTCGGGCCGTCGCCGATCTGGGTCGCGTGCGACGGCGGCCGCATCGTCGCGCTGCGCACCCTCATGCGCTGGGAGTTCGAACGCGCCGGCAGCACCGCGCGCTGCGTGCGCGCGGTCGACACGGCGACGCACCCGGACTACCAGGGGCGGGGGTTGTTCCGACGGCTGACGCTGGATGCGCTCCCGCAGCTCGAGGCCGAGGGCGTCGCGTTCGTGTTCAACACCCCGAACGACTCGAGCCGGCCCGGCTATCTCAAGATGGGCTGGTCGGCCGTCGGAACGATCCGGGCGCGCGTACGTCCGTTCTCGCTCGGCGGCGCCGTGCGACTCGCGCGCAATCGCGTGCCGGCCGCGCACTTCTCCGTCGATGTCGGTTTCGGCGTGCCCGCGGCGGAGGTGCTGGCCGACGCACCGGCGGTCGACGGGCTCCTGGCATCGGTCGCGCCGAGCGACAAGTTCCGCACCCGTTGGGATCGGGGTCGGTTGCGCTGGCGCTACGGAACGGAGTTGCTCGGATACCGCGTGGTCGTGGCGCCCGACGGCATTCGGAGCGGACTCGCGTTCGTGCGCGTGCGGCGGCGGGGGAATGCGCGCGAGCTCGTGGTCGCCGCGCTCTTCGTGGCCGACGGTGACATGGCGGCCCGGCGCGCGCTCGTGCGCCGGGTTCGGCACGCGGCTCGCGCCGACGCCGACTACGCGCTCGCAGCCGGCGCGGTGCCCGGATTCATTCCTGCGAACGCGGGCGGACCGGAGCTGACGACGCGGTCGTTGAGCGTCACCGCACCGACGAGCGTCGACGAATTCGACTTCGCGATGGGCGACATCGAACTCTTCTGATCACCGCTTCGGTCTACGCGTCGGAGCGGATGGTTCCCGGCGCCGAGAACGCCTGATCCGGAGGCGGGGTTGCGAGGAGTGAAGGCGGTCCGCCGGAGTCGGTGACTCCGGCGGGTTCCGCTTGCTCGCCAACGCCCGAAACCCGGTCACAGGCCGCGAATGCTCCATTGTCAAACTCTGGCAGCGTTACTACGATCTTCCCTCGGGAGGCGGCCACCGGCGACGGGGGTCCGAGGCTCGGGGGGAGGGGCAGTTGGTGGCGTCCGCAGGCGCGGGGGGCGTGCGCAGTACGGTCCGTACCCGCGCGCAGAGCGCGATAAAGCGCGCAGCGGGCGCGAGCGACCGATTGCGAACGTGGTCACCGGGTGTCGTCGTCCTCGCGTATCACCGCGTCGGCGGCAGGTCCGCGGCCCGCGAGATCGATCTCCCGACCGCACGGTTCGAGGAACAGAGCGAGGTCATCGCCCGGTTCTGTGATCCCGTCTCGATCGATGCCGCACTGGTGGCACTGCGATCCCCCGGACCGACGTCGCGGGGGAGGGTCGTCGTCACCTTCGACGACGGTACGGCCGACTTCGTCGACGTTGCGCTCCCGATCCTGGCGCGCCACGGCATCCCGGCCACGCTCTACGTCGCGACCGACTTCGTCGAGCACGCGCGTGAGTTCCCCGACGGCGGGAAGCCGGTGTCGTGGGCGGCGCTGCGCGACGCCGTGAGCACCGGACTCGTGACGCTCGGCTCCCACACGCACACGCACACGTTGCTCGATCGGGTCGACGTCCCGACCGCAACCGACGAGCTCCGCCGTTCCATCGATCTCCTGCAGGAACGCACGGGCGTCGTGGCCGAGCACTTCGCGTATCCGAAGGCGCTTCCCGGCAAGGCCCCCGTCGAGGCGCAGATCCGCACGATGTTCCGCTCGGCGGCCGTTGCGGGCACCCGCGCCAACCGCTACGGGCGCACCGACCCGTGGCGCCTCGCCCGTTCGCCCGTGCAGCGCTCCGACGGCATGCACTTCTTCGAACAGAAGCTCAACGGCGGCCTCCGGCTCGAAGACGACGTGCGTCGCCTGGTCAATCGCGTCCGCTACATCGGGGCGAGTACGTGACCCGACGGCCCCGTGTCGTTCACGTGACGACGACCGACATCAGCCTCGCGCTGCTGCTCGGGCCCCAGCTCGCGGCCATTCGCGACGCGGGCTACGAAGTGATCGGCGCCTCCGCTGCCGGTCCGTACGTCGAACGGCTCGAGGCGCTCGGCGTACGCCACGTGCCGCTGCGCTACGCGACCCGGTCCGTGGCCCCGCTGCGTGACCTCGGCGCACTCGGCGAGTTGACGCGCGTGTTCTCGCGCCTTCGGCCCGACATCGTGCACACCCACAACCCGAAGCCCGGCGTCTACGGACGGCTCGCGGCTCGGCTCGCCCGTGTGCCCGTCGTGGTCAACACGGTGCACGGCCTCTACGCGCAGCCGGACGACGGCTGGACCCGCCGCTCGGTCGTGTACGGCCTCGAGCGGATCGCGGCCAAGTGCTCGCAGGCCGAGCTCGTCCAGAACGTCGAGGACATCCCGGTGCTCGAGCGGCTCGGCGTCCCCGCGGAGAAGCTGCATCTGCTGGGGAACGGGATCGACCTCGCGCAGTTCGATCCCGCCTCGGTGCCGGCCCAAGCACGCGCGGCGCTGCGCCGGAGTTGGAACATCGACGACGACGCGCTCGTGTGCGGCGTCGTGGGCCGGTTGGTGTGGGAGAAGGGCTACCGCGAGGTCATCGACGCGGCGCGGCATCCTGCGCGACCAGGTTCCCGGTCTGCACATCGTCGTCGTCGGGATGCGCGACGACGCCAAGGCCGAGGCCCTCTCCGGCGCGGACATCGATCGCGCGGAAGCGCTCGGCAACATTCATTTCGTCGGCGAGAGCCGCGACATGGCGTCGTGCTACGCCGCGTTCGACCTCTACGCGCTCGCTTCGTACCGCGAGGGCTTCCCGCGCTCCGCCATGGAAGCCGCGGCAATGGGACTCCCCGTCGTGGCGACCGACATCCGGGGCTGCCGCCAGGTCGTCGACGACGCCCGCAGCGGTCTGCTCGTGCCGGCACGCGACCCGGGCGCGCTCGCGGCGGCGATCCGAACCCTGGCGACCGACCCGGTCCTCCGGTCGGAGATGGCGGGCGCCGGGCGGGTGAAGGCTCGCGCCGACTTCGACCAGCGGCGTTGCATCGACGTCACTCTCCACGCGTACGCATCGCTGTTGGGCAACATCCCCGAGGCGGTCGCGGCATGAACGACGCCAGCATCCGGTTCGCGGCGCGAGACGACGCCTGGCGGCTGGCCGACATGCACGCGCGCCGGATCAACGAAGGCTTCCTCGCGTCGCTCGGGCCGGTGTTCCTCGGCCGGCTCTACCGCCGGGTCGTGCGCTCGCCGCGCGCGTTCGCGATCGTGGCCGAGGAGAACGGTCGGGTGGTCGCGTTCTGCGCGGCGGCGGAGAACGTGGGGCGGCTCTACCGCGAGTTCATGGTGCGGGACGGCATTCAGGCGGGAGTCGCGTCCGCGCCGCGGCTCGTCCGGTCGTTGCCGCACGTTCTCGAGACGCTGCGGTACCCGTCGTCCACCGGCGAGTTGCCCGACGCGGAGATCCTGGCCGTCGTCACGGACACGGAGGTCGCGAGCAGGGGCTGGGGGTCGCTCGTCCTGCACGAGACGATCGCCGAGCTCGAGCGGCGCGGCTGTTCGTCGGTGAAGGTCGTGGCGGGCGCGTCCAACGAGGCGGCGCTCCGACTCTACGAACGGTGCGGCTTCGCGCCGCTCCAGCAGATCTCGATCCACGCCGACGTGCGCTCGGAAGTGTTGGTATGGGCGTCGTCGTAGCGTTCGTCGCCGCGTTCGTGGTGGCGGTGGTCGCCACGCCTGCCGCCCGGCGGCTCTCGTTCGCGCTCGACGTCGTGGACCGGCCCGGTCCGTTGAAGGTGCAACGCCGGCCGGTCGCATACCTCGGCGGGGTGGCAGTGTTCGTGGCGCTCGCGGTGACGCTGGCGCCGAACCACCCGGCGTGGCTCCTCCCGCTCGGTCTGGCCGCCGCGCTCGGGCTCGCAGACGACGTGCGGAGCATCTCGCCGCGCGTGCGCCTGCTCATGCAGCTGTCCATCGGCTGCGTCGCCGGGGCCATCGAACCCGCCCCCGGCCGGTTCGGCGCGGCCGCCACGGTCGTGCTCGTCGTCGTGCTGGTCAACGCGGTGAACCTGATCGACGGGATGGACGGGCTCGCGGCCGGCGTGGTCGTGGTCTGCGCGCTCGGGTTCGCACTGGTCGGCGGCGACGCGTCGGTTCCCGCGCTCGCACTGTGCGGTGCGCTCGCCGGCTTCCTCGTGTTCAACAAACCGACCGCGAGTATCTATCTCGGCGACAGCGGCTCGTACCTGCTCGGGACCGCGCTCGCGCTGCTCGCGGCGAGCGCGTTGGGCAGCGGCGCACAAGATCACGGTGCGGCCGCGTGGATCGCGCTGCCGCTCCTCGTCGGCCTGCCCGTCGCCGACACCGCGATCGCGATCGTGCGTCGGTACCGCGCCGGCCGCCCGCTGTTCGCGGGTGATCGCAGTCACGTGTACGACCAGCTCGCCGATCGCGGTTGGTCGATTGTTCGGGTGCTGTTCGTGTGTGTGGGGTTGCAGATCGCGGCGACTGCTGCAGGCTTGCTGGCGTGGCATCTCGGCGCGGCCGGTGCCGCGGCGGTGCTCGGCGCGTGCGCGGCTGCGGTCGCGCTCGCGGCGTGGAAGATCGGGTTCGTGGCGGAGAGGGCGGTGGCATGACGGAGCTCGCGGTACTCGGCGGCGGGGCCCGGTTCCCGGAGGGCATTCCGTTCGTGCGCCCGGCCGCGCCTGCGCTCTCTCGCGTCACCGAGCTCCTCGGCGAGTCGTGGGCACGCGGTGCGCTCACCAACGGTCCGCTCGTGGCCGAGCTCGAGCGCCGGGCCGCGGAGTACCTGCAGGTGCCGCACGTCGTCGCCGTGTCGTCGTGCACGACGGGGCTGATGCTCGCGCTGCGCGCGCTGGACGTGACCGGCCCCGTGGTGATGCCGTCGTTCACGTTCTCGGCGTCGGCGCACGCGGTCGCGTGGAACGGTGCGACGCCCCGGTTCGCCGAGTGCGACCCGTCCTCGTTCCAGGTCGCGCTCGACGACGCGAGCAAGCGACTCGACGGTGCGGGCGCGGTGCTCGCCACCCACGTCTTCGGCGCGCCGTGTTCACCGAAGGAGATCGAGGACGTCGCGCGGGTCATGGGGATACCGCTGGTGTTCGACGCCGCGCACGCGTTCGGCGCGCTCCACTCCGGCGTCCCGGTCGGCGGTTTCGGCGACGCGGAGGTGTTCAGTCTCACACCGACGAAGCCGCTCGTCGCGGGTGAGGGCGGCCTCGTCGCAACGACGCGCGACGACGTGGCGTACAAGGTCCGGATCGGACGCGACTACGCGAACCCGGGCAACTACGACACGCAGTTCGTCGGCCTGAACGGTCGCATGTCGGAGATGCACGCCGCCACCGCGCTGGCGTCGCTCGAGGGCTTCGACGCGAACCAGTCGCGGCGGTTCGAGATCGTGGAGCGCTATCGGGCCGGGCTCGCGGGCATCCCGGGTGTGCGCGTGCAGACGGTCGCGGCGACCGATCGTTCGACGTGGAAGGACTTCACGATCGCGGTCGACCCCACAGCGTTCGGCATCGGCCGTGACGCCCTGCGCCGCGTCCTCGACGCCGAGGGCGTCGACACCCGCACCTACTTCGACCCGCCGGTGCACCGGCAGTCGGCGTATCGCAACGTGGCCGCAGAGGCACTGCCCGTGACCGACGAGGCCAGCGGCCGGGTCCTCAGCCTGCCGGTGTACCCGGCGCTGCGCGACGACGTGGTCGACGCCATCGTCACCCTGATTGCCACGGCGCATGACAAATCGGGCGATTTGGCCGGAGACCCGGCCGAGTGAACCACTTCGGATCTGGAAGGTTTTTCCTCCAGACGCTTGCAGCCGGGCCCGTCATATTCCAGAATCTGCCAGTCACGGGGGTCGGGGGGACCGAGTGGTAGCAGGGTTCTTGGGGGGAGTAGCACGGCGTCCGTCTCATGGACGACGTGTCTCGCAGGCGGTGATCGATTCCGCCGCGTGGGCCGGAGCGCTCGTGCTGTGCTCCGTACTGCGCCTCGGGTCGGGCGGTCTCGAGTGGTGGCGGCTCATCCCGCTCGTTCCGCTCGTCGTCATCGCGCAACTCGCAGCCGGATCGTTCTTCGGTCTGTACCGCGGCAAGTGGGTGTTCGGATCGGTCGAGGAGGTCGGCGCGGTCGCGAAGTCGTTCCTCGTCGCCGGCATCGGTCTGCTCATCGTCGACGGGTCGATCATGTACGACCGCCCGTTGCCGATCTCGGCCGTCCTCGCCGGCGGCACCATGGCGGTGCTCGTCATGGTCGCGGTCCGGTTCTGGTGGCGGATGGATCACGATCGTCAACTCCGGCGCACCTTGAAGGACCGCGGCTGCGAGCGCGTCATCGTCTTCGGTGCGGGCAGCGGTGGTCGGTCGGCCATCGTCGCGATGTTCAGCGATCCCGAAAGCGTGTACTTCCCCGTCGCCCTGCTCGACGACGATCCGACCATGCGCGGCGTGACCACGCGAGGGGTCAAGGTCGTCGGCGACCGCAACGACATGGAGCGCGTCGCGGCCGAGCATCACGCCAGCGCGATCGTGATCGCGGTGCCGAGCGCGACGAGCTCGGTCGTGCTCGAGCTCTCCGAGCTGGCGACCAAGGCCGGCCTCTCCGTCCGCGTGCTCCCGTCGGTGCGCGAGCTGCTCGACGGCCGGGTGCGCGTCGTCGACATCCGCGAGCCGACCGAGCGCGACCTCATGGGCCGGCACTCGATCGAGACCGATCTCAACCAGGCCGCTTCGTACCTGCGGAACAAGCGGGTCCTCGTCACGGGGGCCGGGGGTTCGATCGGCTCGGAGCTGTGTCGCCAGATCGCGCAGTTCGCCCCGGCCGAGCTGATCATGCTCGACCGCGACGAATCCGCGCTGCACGAAGTGCAGCTCTCGATCCGAGGGCGCGCGCTCCTCGACACGCCTGATCTGGTCCTGCTCGATATCCGCGACCGCGACCGCGTCAAGCGGTTGTTCTGTGAGCGTCGTCCCGAGGTCGTGTTCCACGCCGCGGCGTTGAAACACCTTCCGTTGCTCGAGGCGTACCCCGTCGAGGGGTTCAAGACCAACGTGTGGGGTTCGCTCGCCGTGCTCGAAGCGGCGGAGTCCTCGGGCGTCGAATGCTTCGTCAACGTCTCGACCGACAAGGCCGCCGACCCGTGCAGCATGCTCGGCTACTCCAAGCGCGTGGCCGAGGGTCTCACCGCCGGCGTCGACGAACGGGCCCGCGGCCGCTTCATCTCCGTGCGCTTCGGGAACGTTCTCGGAAGCCGCGGCTCGGTCCTCACCGCGTTCCAGAAGCAGCTCGAACAAGGTGGCCCGCTGACGGTCACCCACGCGGAGGCGACGCGCTACTTCATGACCGTCGAGGAGGCGGTGCAGCTCGTCCTGCAGGCCGGTGCCATCGGCGAGGGCGGCCGGGTGCTCGTGCTCGACATGGGCGAGCCCGTGAACATCGCCGACGTCGCCGAGCAACTCGCCCAGAGCGTGAAGCCCGCCCGCCGCATCGAGTACGTGGGGCTCCGGCAGGGCGAGAAGATGCACGAGGACCTCTTCGGGAAAGCCGAGAACCCGGCGCAGACCGCACACGACCTCATCCGCTCGGTCGCGGTGCCCCCGCTCGACGGCGACTCCGTGCGCCACTTCCCGCCCACCCTCAGCAACGAGCGGGCCGCGGACGCACTGGTCGAACTGTGCGACCGCATGGCGCGGACCAACGACGTCATCGACCTCGAAGAGCTTCCGTATGATTGGGGGGCAGTCGCGGGCGGCTCATAGGCCATGATGGAGCGGGGACTCGGTGAGCGGGTCGGGCGGGAAGTTCTCACGACGACGGGGTCGGCGGTCATGAAGCCCGCCGACGCGGTGTCGCGCTCGTCCGGTCTGTCGCCCAAGATCGTGGACGAGGTCCGGGAGCTGCACGAACGTACCGTGCGCCTCGATCGAAATGTCACGGGCGCGCGCGGCCGGCGCGCCCGGCGCGAACGCCGCGAGGCGCGCGAGGCAGAGACGGACCTGCTGCGCGTCCTCGGATTTGCGAACTTCAACGAGTTCGTGGCCGCGATCGACGGCCCCGCGCTGATCGACCGGCGCGAGCCCGACGAGATGGCGCCGCCCGAGCTCTCGCTCGTCGAGACCGAACCCGACGAGCCGGCGGCGGTCGGCGCGCCCGTTGCCGACGTCGCCCTCGACGCCCGGCGGACCGAAGCCGCGCTCCTGCGGGTACTGCGCAGCGAACGGCGCGGCGAACCGGCGCGCGCGGCGGCCGACGAGCATCCGGCCGACGAGCTCGCCGACCTGCACGCCCGGATCGCGGTGTTCGAAGAGGAGCTGGCGGAGACGCGCTTCGAGCTGCGCCGGGTGCGAGACGAATTGCGCGGCCGGTCGGCTGCGCCCGCGCGCTCCGACTCGGAGACCGCGGCCCCGGGCGGCGATGCCCCCGCAGTGCTGCCCGCGGCCCCCGAGGTCCTCGACGCGCTCGCGCGGACCGCGGCCGAGCTGCGTGCCCTCGGCGAATCGCTGCGGGCGGAGCGGATGGAGTTGGCGGGCCTGGCCGCGACCGCTCGCGCCGAAGCGGAGCGGCTCCTCGGGCAGGCCCGGGCCGACGCGCAACGCATCCGCGACGACGCGGCCGCGGAAGCCAACGCGCTGCTCGACCAGGCCCGCGCCGAGGCCGTCGCGCTCGACGCGCAACGCGATCTCCACGGTCGACGGGCTCCGCCAACTCGCCGCCGAGGAACACGAGCGCCGGCGCGACGACACCTGACGCTCGGGGTGTACCGGCCGCGCGTTCGGGAGCGGCCGGGCGGTCAGGAGATCGTGCGCAACCAGTCGACCGTGCGCCGGAGCCCGTCGTCGAGACCCACTGCGCAGCGGAAGTCGAGATCGCGCGCCGCCGCGCTCGCGTCGGCGAGGCTGTGCTTCACGTCGCCGGGGCGGGGCGGGACGAACCGCGGTGCGGGTGTGACGTCGAGCAGCTCGCCGAGCACGCGCAGGATGTCGAGCAGCGACGCGGCGAGTCCGCCCGCGATGTTGAACACGCGCCCCGAGCTCGCGGCCGCGGGCGCCGCCGCGGCCGCGAGGTTGGCGGCGACGACGTCGGAGATATACGTGAAGTCGCGTGACTGGAGCCCGTCGCCCTGCACTTCGGGATCCTGGCCGTGGAGCAGGGCGGCCACGAAGAGGGGGATCACCGCGGCGTAGGTCGCGTCCGGCCGTTGGCGGGGCCCGTACACGTTGAAGTACCGCAACGCGACGGTCTCCAGCCCGTAGAGCTCGGCGAACACGCGGCAGTAGTGCTCGGCCGCGAGCTTCGTGACGGCGTAGGGCGAGCGTGGCACCAGCGGTTCCGACTCCGGCGTCGGCAGGGTGGTCGCGCCGCCGTAGACGCTGCTCGACGACGCGTGCACGAACCGGCGCACACCGGCGTCGGCCGAGGCCTTCAACATGTTGAGCGTGCCGTGGGTGTTGGCCGTGTCCGTCGTGAGCGGCCGCTCGACCGAGCGCAGCACGGCTTTGTGGGCGGCCTGGTGGAACACGACTTCGCAGCCCCGGACCGCGGTCGCGGCGAGCTGCTCGTCGGCCACGGAACCTTCCACGAGGGTCGCGCCCGCATTGATGTTCGCCGCGAAGCCGGTGGTGAGATCGTCGAGCACGACCACTTCGTCGCCGCGTGCGACGAGCGCGTCGACGAGGTGCGATCCGATGAACCCTGCGCCGCCGGTCACCAGCACTTTCATGGTGGCGGAGCCTATAGGTCGTGCAAACTCGCCTTCGCTAACTTGGCCGTCGCCACGCGGGGGAGAACCATGCCGATCCACTACGAGTCCGACCTCGAACACGTTGTCGTCATCACGATCGATCGGCCCGAAGCGCGCAACTCGTGCGACATGGAGCACTTCAAGCTGCTCCGGGAAGCGTGGGAGCGTTTCGCCGCGGACGACCAGGCATGGGTGGCGATCGTCACCGGTGTCGGCGAGGCGTTCTTCTCGGGCGCGGACCTGAAGCGGTACGTCCCCGAGATCACGAAGTTCCAGGCCGAGATCGCGGAGAAGGGCCTCACGGAGATCAACGGGTACCGACTCGACGACGGGACGCGTGCCGTGTTGCGGAACTGGCCGTTGTACAAGCCGGTCATCGCCGCGGTGAACGGCTTCTGCACCGCGGGCGGTATGGAGATGCTGGGCGGTTGCGACATCCGCGTCGCGTGCCCGGAGGCGAAGTTCGCGGTGATGGAACCCAAACGCGGGCTGTTCGCCGGCGGCGGCACCACCGTCCGGCTGCCGCGCCAGATTCCGTGGGCGCAGGCAATGGAGTTCCTCCTGTGCGCCGACCTCGTCCCGGCCGAGCGCGCGCACGAGATGGGACTGCTGAACGCGATCGTTCCGCGCGACGAACTGCTCGACGCGGCGCGCGAGTACGCGCGGCGGATGATCGCCAATGCGCCGCTCGCGGTGCAGGCCACCAAGCAGAGCGCACTGCAGGGCCTGTACTTCGACGAGGACCTGACGCGACAACTCCGCGCCGCGGTGCGCGAGTTGCGAGCGGCCGTGGCCGACGGCGCCGACGCGAATGCGGCCGCGGCGATCCTCGAGCGCCTCGGCAAGGAACTGCGGTCGCCGTTCGAGAAGGAGTCGAAGCTGTCGAGTGCGATCTTCCGCACCGAGGACGCCAAGGAGGGCCCGAAGGCGTTCGCGGAGAAACGCCCGCCCGTGTGGCAGGCGCGGTGAGCCGCGTTCCCGACGGGCGGGCGCCGTGCATCATCGGGGTTGCGGCCCGGACGTGGCATCCCGACGAGGTCGGGGAGGAGGGGGCGCCGGAACCGCTGGCGATGTGGGAAGCGGTCGCCCGGGCCGCGGCGGCCGACGCCGCCCGCCCCGCCCTGCTCGAACAGCTCGACAGCATCCAGGTCGTGTACTGCCAGACCTGGCAGTACGACGACGCGGTCGCGCGGCTCGCGGCCCGGCTCGGCGCCGAGCCCCGGCATCGGCACTACTCGGGCATCGGCGGCACGACCACACAACAACTCGTGAACGCCACCGCGGAACGCATGCTCGCGGGCGAGCTCGACCTCGCGCTCGATCACGAGCGCGGAGGCGCTCGCCACCCAGCGGTCGTACCGCAAGCGCGGTGCGCGGTATCCGTACTCACACGAGCCGGCGGAGAAGCGTCCGTTCCCGTGGGAGTCGCCACCCGATCCGATCGAGGTCGCCCACGAGGTGTTCCAGGCGTGGCTGACGTTCGCGGTGTTCGACAACGCCCGGCGGGCGCACCGTGGCATCGGCCTCGACGAGTACCGCGCCGGCATCGGCCGGATGCTCGCGCCGATGACCGCGATCGCGGCCGCGAACCCGCACGCGTGGTTCCCGGTGGCACGGGGCGCGGCAGGAGATCGTCGAAGCGCGCGCCGAGAACCGCATGGTCGGCTACCCGTACACGAAGTACATGGTCGCGGTGATGGACGTCGACATGGCCGCCGCGCTCGTCGTCTCGACGCACGAACGGGCCGACGCACTCGGGATCCCGCACGATCGGCGTGTGTACCTCCGCGGCTGGTGCGAGGCGCGGGACCCGGTGCTCGTGGCCGAACACCCGGATCTCGCGAGCTCACCGGCCATGGCGGCCGCGGGCGCCGAGGCCCTCGCGCGCGCGGGCGCGGGCATCGACGACGTCGCGCACCTCGACCTCTACTCCTGCTTCCCGAGCTCTCTGCACTTCGCGGTCGACGCCCTCGGGATGGCGCCGACCGACCCGCGCGGGCTCACGGTCACCGGCGGACTGGCGTACCACGGCGGCCCGGCCAGCGGTTACCTCACGCACTCCATCGCGGCGATGGTGGAGCAGCTGCGCGGCGGCACCGGGCCCGGAGCGGACGCGGCTCTCGGTCTCGTGAGCGGGGTCGGGATGCACATGACCAAGCACGTCTTCGGCGTCTACTCCCCGGCGCCCGGAGCGGTCTCGCCGCCGTCGGCGATCGCCCCGCCCCCGACGGTCCCCGTCGTGGCCGCGCACGACGGCGCGGCGACGGTCGCGGCCTATTCGGTCGTCCACGAGCGCGACGGCGAGCCGGCGCGGGCCCTGCTCGTGTGCGACCTGCCCGGGGGCGCACGTACCTATGCGATCTGCACGGACCGTGACGTGTGCCGGCGCGCCGAGCGCGAGGAGCTCGTCGGCGTGACGGTCACACTCGCCACCGAGGAGGTCGACGGACCGATGGGTCGGGCGTCGGTCAACAGGGCCGCCGCACAGGATTGGCCGTGATTGACAAGGCGCGAACCCATCCGTAGCTTCCACCGTTACACTCCGGGCATGTGACCTGGGTCACAGTTTTGTCAGTGACTGCCCGGTAGTTTTCGCATCCAGCTGGCGCAAGCCATTTACGAATGTCGGTCTGATACGTCGGGTCTCCGGGCCCGGCCGGAATCGGGGGGAACCGTGGTACGGAGTCGTAGGTCGCGTGTGATGACGGTGTGCGCCACCGTCGCGGCGCTCGCAGTGATCGCATCGGCGTGTGGCGGAGGCAGCAGCAAGAGCACCACGCCCACCTCGGCGTCCGGCCCGGTCACCACGGCGGGAATCGTCGACAAGAGCGCGACCGACGCCAAGCCGGTTCCCGGTGGCTCGATCACGTACGGCCTCGAGGCCGACACGAGCGGCGGGTTCTGCCTCTACAAGGCGCAGCTCGCGATCGGCGGCATCCAGGTCGCGCGCACGATCTACGACACGCTGACGATGCCGGGTGGCGACGGCAAGATCCACCCGTACCTCGCGCAGTCGGTCACGGGGAGCGCGAACAACACGATCTGGACGATCAAGCTCCGTCCGAACATCAAGTTCCACGACGGCTCGCCCCTCGACGCGTCGACCGTCAAGGAGAACCTCGACCACTACCGCAAGGACAACCAGCTGTTCGTGTTCGTCTTCGCCGACGTGAAGTCGGTCGACGTGGTCGACAACCTCACCGTGAAGGTCACGACCAGCGTTCCGTGGACCGCGTTCCCGTGGTTCCTCTGGAGCAGCAGCCGCCTCGGCATCATGGCCAAGGCGCAGATGGAGTCGCCCGACTGCAACACCAAGCTCATCGGCACCGGACCGTTCGAGTTCGTGTCCTGGAAGTTCGGTGACAAGTTCGTCGCCAAGAAGAACCCGACCTACTGGTACCACGACCCGAAGACGGGCGCGCAGCTCCCGTACCTCGACCAGATCACCTACGTCCCGCAAGAGGACGGCGCCAAGCGCACCGGTTCGCTCGAAGCGGGCGACTACCAGATGATCCACACCTCGGACGCGCTGCAGACGGTGCAGATCCGCACCGACGTCGCCGCGGGCAAGCTCGCCGACACCGAGTCGGACAAGTACCCCGAGCTCGGTTACTCGATGCTCAACGTCACCAAGGCGCCGTTCAACAACCTGGCGGCCCGCCAGGCGTTCGCCTACTCCGTCGACCGCGTGACCTACAACAAGCTGCGCAACGCGGGCATCCTGCAGCAGGCGTCGGGACCGTTCGGTCCGGGCGTCGACGGCTACCTCGCGGTCACCGGGGTTCCGAACTTCGATCCGGCGAAGGCCAAGGCCGCGGCCGCGCAGTACAAGCAGGAGACGGGCAAGGACCTCACCTTCACCATCTCGCACACGGCCGACCCGTCGACCACGCAGGACGCGGTCCTCATTCAGCAGATGCTGAAGCAGAACGGCGGTATCACGACCCAGCTCAACGCGGTGCCCGACCAGAGCACCCTGATCAACCTGGCGATCGGCCGCCAGTACGACGCCGTGCTCTGGCGGAACAACCCCGGCGCCGACCCCGACACGCAGTACGTGTGGTGGCACTGCGGCAACTCGCCGGCCGCGGGCGCCAACCCCAACGGTGCGGCGGCGTGTGACAACCCGGTCAACTTCGGCGGCTTCAACGACCCGGTGATCAACAGCGATCTCGACAAGGGTCGCTCGGCGCCCCTGGGTCCGGCCCGGACCAAGATCTACGAAGAGATCAACCAGCGGTTCGCCTCGCAGCTCTGGAACCTGTGGTCGCAGTACACGCTGTGGACGGTGGCGTACAAGCCCGGGATCCACAACGTTCTCGGCCCGGCGCTTCCCGACGGCGCGGCGCCGTTCGAGGGGCTTCCCACCGGACACCCGGTCGACGGCATCTGGTGCGACAACGGGCAGTGCTGACCGGCCGCTGGCAAGAGTGACGTGACGTCGAACGGCAGGAGCGAGGGAGAGGACGAGTCGTGCATGTGATCGTGCGACGATTGATTCAGCTCATTGTCGTGCTGATCGTCGTCACGTTCTTTGCATCGCTCCTCACCTCGTTCCTGCCGGGCGACCCGGTGACCACCATCGCGCCGTTCTCGTCGGCCGCGGATCGCGCGCAGATCCGGAACCAGCTCAACCTCAACGAGAACATCGTCGTGCGCTACGGCGACTGGCTCGGCCACTTCCTCACCGGCGACATGGGCCGGGAGTACGCCGGCACCGGCGTGCGCGGCCAGTCGATCTCGGCCCGCATCAAGGACTCGCTGCCGCGCTCGCTGTTGTTGATGCTCTACGTGCAGATCCTGACGTTATTAATTGCCGTGCCGTTAGGGGTCTACAGCGCGTATCGGCAGGGCTCCCGGTTCGACGACTTGTCGAACGGATTCGCGTTCCTCCTGCTGAGCATCCCCGTCTACGTCGTCGCGACGCTCATGTTGTTGTTCCTGAGCATTCAGAACCATGTCCTGCCCAGCGAGGGCTGGGTCGCGCTCACGAGTGATCCGGTCGGACACTTCAAGCACCTCGCGATGCCCGTGCTCGCGATCACCGTCGGCCAGGTCGCGATCTACGCCCGACTGCTCCGAAGTGACATGGTCGCCACGCTGCAGGAGGATTACATCCTGATGGCGAAGAGCAAGGGGATCAGCGACGGCCGGGTGCTCTGGCGCCACGCGCTGCGGCCGTCGAGCCTGACCCTGCTCACGGTCGCGGGCCTGAACGTCGGCAGCCTCATCGGTGGGGCGCTCATCGTCGAGGTCATCTTCCACCTGAACGGCCTCGGTTTCGCGATCAGCGACGCGATCAACCGCCGTCAGTACATCGCGCTGCAGGACTACATCGCGGTGGTCGCGATCGTGTACGTGCTCGTCAACTTCGCGGTGGACGGCCTCTACCGTGTGCTCGACCCGAGGATCCGCGGTGCTCGAATCGGCTGACACAGACGTCGGGACGGCGATCTTCGGCGCCGTCACCGGGATGGACGAGCGCTCCGAAGAGGAGAACTTCGAGAAGCGCAGGATCGGTGTGCTCGCGTGGCTCGGTATCGGCTGGCTCGCGTTCCTCGTGATCATCGCGATCCTGGCGCCGGTGCTGCCGCTCAAGAATCCCATGATCGGTGACTACCTCCACCCCAAGGCCGGCATCTTCTCGTCCGGTCACCTCCTCGGGAGTGACGACTCCGGCCGCGACGTGCTCAGCCGGGTGATCTGGGGTGCACGGGCCTCGATCGTCATCGCGGTCGGATCGGTGCTGTTCGGCACGCTCGTCGGTGGTTTCCTCGGACTGCTCGCAGGTTTCAAGGGCCGCACCACCGACTCGGCCCTGAGCGGCGTGTTCAACATCTTCTTGGCCTTCCCGCAGCTGGTGCTCGCGCTCACGCTCGTGTCGGTGCTCGCGCCCCAGGCAACCTCGGGCGGGGTGAAGCCGGGGGAGTGGGCCCATCGCATCGGCGTCGTGATCCTGGCCGTCGGCATCGTCTCGATCCCCGTGCTCGGTCGTATCACCCGCGCCAGCGCGCTCTCGTGGACGCAACGCGAGTTCGTCATGGCGGCCCGGGCGCAGGGGGCCACCGACAAACGCGTGATGTTCCGCGAGGTCCTGCCGAACGTGATCCCCGCGATGTTGTCGATCGCGCTCCTCGGTGTCGCGGTGGTGCTCGTCCTCGAAGGTGCGCTCGCGGTGTTCGGCGTCAGTATCCAAGAGCCCAACCCGTCGTGGGGCAACATGATCTACTCGCAGTTGAGCAACCTCAACTCCGCCCCCGCGGTCTGGATCGTGCCGTCGATCTTGATCTTCGTGTCGGTGCTCGCGCTGAACTATCTCGGCGACGTCGTGCGGGCCCGCTTCGACGTCCGCGAAAGCGCGCTATGAGAGGTCGCAAGCGCGGCGCCGCACCCGGCACCGAACGATTCGCCGATGCGCCGCTCGACGGTTCGCTGCTCGAGATCGAAGACGTCAAGACGCAGTTCAAGACGCCGCGCGGGTTGGTCCACGCGGTCGACGGCGTCTCGTTCACGCTCGAGCGGGGCAAGACGATCGGCATCGTCGGCGAGTCGGGCTGCGGCAAGTCGGTGCTGTCGCGCTCGATCATGGGCCTGCTCCCGAGCAACGTGGTGCGCTACGGGAGCATTCGCTTCGAGGGCCACGAGATCGGCCAGGCCAAGAGCAACGAGATGCGCCACTTCTGGGGCACGCAGATGGCGATCGTGTTCCAGGACGCGATGACCGCGCTGAACCCGGTGATGCGCGTCGGTCAACAGATCATGGAGTCGTTGCGGTTCCACTTCGACGTGACGAAGGAATACGCGGAGGAGACCGCGCTCGCACTCCTCACCTCGGTCGGTATCCCCGAGGCCGAGCGCCGCATGAACGAGTACCCGCACCAACTCTCCGGCGGCATGCGCCAGCGGGTGATGATCGCGATCGCGCTCGCATGTGGTCCGAAGCTGCTGTTCGCCGACGAGCCGACCACCGCGCTCGACGTGACCGTCCAGGCCCAGATCCTCGACCTGTTGCAACAGCAACAGCGGGAGCGCTACATGTCGATGGTCCTCGTCACCCACGACCTCGGGGTCGTCGCGGGCCGGACCGACGACATCGCGGTGATGTACGCGGGCCGCATCGTCGAGCGCGCGCCGACCCGGTCGCTGTTCGAGCACACGCGCCACCCGTACACGGAGGCGTTGCTCAAGTCGATCCCGAAGCTCGGCATGCCGAGCCACTCGAAGCTCGATGCGATCGCGGGCCGGCCGCCCGACCTCGTCAAGCCGCCGATCGGGTGCAAGTTCGCGGCGCGGTGTCCGTACGCGCAGCCGAAGTGCATGAGCGAGGAGCCGCCGCTCGTCGACCCGGACATCCCCGGGCACGCGTACCGGTGCTTCTTCCCGGTCGGGAGCCAGGCCGGAACCGAGGCGCTCGCCCGCAACCTCGCGGCCGGCGAGACCGCGACGGGATTGCCCGTGCGCAAGGAGGGAGAGGCTGTCCTCACCGGGAGCACGGTCTGATGGCCGGAACCGGGACGGCGCACCTCCGCCCGAAAGGCGACGCACTGCTGCGGGTCGAGAATCTCGTCGTCGAGTTCCCCGCGGGTCGCAGTGGACTGAAGGTGCACGCGGTGTCGGGCATCAGCCTCGACGTGCTCGAAGGCGAGACCCTCGGGCTCGTGGGCGAGTCGGGTTGCGGCAAGTCGACCACCGGCAAGGCGATCATGCAGTTGCCGCCGCCGACGTCGGGCGAGGTCGACTTCGAGGGCCTCGACATGAGCAAGCTCTCCGACGAGGACCGGCGCCGCACGCGCATCCGGATGAAGATGATCTTCCAGGATCCGATCTCGTCGCTGAACCCGCGCCGCAAGGTCGAGGACATCATCGCCGAGGGCCTGCGCATCTGGAAGGTCGGGACCGAAGAAGAGCAGCAGCAGAAGATCGACGAGATGATGCTCTCCGTCGGGCTCGATCCGGTGCTGCAGCGAGGGCGGCGTCCGCATCAGTTCTCCGGTGGGCAGTGCCAGCGCATCTCCATCGCGCGCGCGGTGATCACCGAGCCGAAGCTGATCATCTGCGACGAGCCGGTCTCGGCGCTCGACGTGTCGGTGCAGGCCCAGATCCTGAACCTGCTCGAAGAGATGAAGTCGCGCTACGGCCTCACGCTGATCTTCATCGCGCACGACCTCGCGGTCGTGAAGAACGTGAGCGACCGGGTGGTCGTGATGTACCTCGGCAAGATCTGCGAAGTCGGCTCACCCGACGTCATCTACCATCAGCCCGCGCACCCGTACACGCGCGTGCTGCTCGACGCGATCCCGGTGCCCGATCCGAGCATTCGCCCGGAAGCGCGTGCGAAGGTCATCGGCGAGATCCCGTCGCCGGTCGCGCCGCCGTCGGGGTGTCGGTTCCGCACGCGCTGCCCGAAGGCGCAGAAGAAGTGCGCCGACGAAGAGCCCCAGGTGCAGGAGATCGCCGAGGGCCAGTTCGTCGCCTGTCACTTCCCGCTCGCGGCGGGCGAGACGCTCCCCACCTCGAACGGATCCACTCCGCTCTAACCCCGACAACTGTTGTCGGAGATTTCGCCGCTCCGCGGTTTACCCCGACAACAGTTGGTGGAGATTTCGCCGCTCCGCGCCGTTTACCCCGACAACTGTTGGTGGAGTTTCGCCGCTCGCGGTTTACCCCGACAACTGTGGTGGAGTTTTCGTTGAGTGGGGGCGCTAGCTGCGGGGGAGGCCGAGGATGCGCTGGGCGACGATGTTCTTGTTCACCTGCGTCGTGCCGCCCGCGATCGTGAGCGCCCGGCTGTACACGCGGTCCCGGGCCCACGAGCCGTCGAGCGCGTCCGGACCGAGGACCTCGCCGGCGACCTCGGTGATGTGTTGCTCGGCCTCACTCCAGAGCAGCTTGGCGATGCTGCCTTCGGGCCCCATCGCGCGCCCGTGCAACTCGCCCGACAGCGCGCGCTCGGAGATGAGCTTCAGCAACTCGCCCTCCATGTAGACGCGCGCCACGTGCTGACGGACGACCGGGTCGTCGGCGGCGTAGCGGCCGTCGCCCATCGGCGTGCGCTTCGCCTCTTCGATCAGCCGCCGGACCTTGGCCCGCGTTCCGAGGTGCAGCTTCGCCACCGTGCCGCGCTCGTAGGCGAGCGTCGTCATCGCCACCCGCCAACCTTCGTTCACGGGGCCGAGCGTGCCGTCGACGGGGACGCGCACGTCGGTGAAGAAGATCTCGTTGAACTCCTTCTCGCCGGTGATCGTCTCCAGCGGCCGCACCTCGACGCCGGGCAAGGTCATGTCGACCAGCAGGCACGTGATGCCCTTGTGCTTCGGCGCGCTCGGGTCGGTGCGCACGAGGAGCTCGCACCAGTTCGCGAGGTTGCCGAGTGTGTTCCAGGTCTTCTGACCGTTCACGATCCAGCAGTCGCCGTCGAGCACGGCCGAGGTGCGCAGTGACGCGAGATCGGAACCGGCGTTGGGCTCGGAGAAGCCCTGGCACCAGATGTCGTCACCGCGCAGCATCCCGGGGAGGAGTGTGGTCTTCTGTTGCGCGGTGCCGTGCTCGATGATCGCGGGCGCGATGTTCGAGAGGCCGAGCGGGTTCAGGGTTCCGGGCGCGTGCGCACGGTGCATCTCCTCCGCGTACACGACCTGTTCCATGACGCCCGCGCCGCGGCCGCCCCATTCCTCGGGCCACGCGATCGCCGCGAGGCGCGCGTCGGCGAGCGTGCGGTTCCACGCGCGCAGGCGGTCGAGCCGGTCGCCGCCGATCTCCATCGAGCCCCCGCCGAGGCCGTCGCCGACGAGGTCGGCCGGAAGGTTCGCCTCGAGCCAGGCGCGGAACTCCTTGCGGAAGGCTTCGGCTTCGGCCGGATACCGGAAATCCATGATTCAGCAGCCCATCCCTCGATACGTCACTGTGACGATATTTCTGGTCGCAGCCGTACTTGTGTGGCTCGCTGCGCTCGCGGTTGTGAAGTACGCCTGACTCCGGCGAGCTTCCTGCGCACCCTTCGGGCTGCTCCGGGCGCCGCGGCGTGTTCCATGAGTCGACGTTGTCACTTCTCGATGCCGCCCCGCGCGAGCTGCTCGTCGAGCTCACGTTGCTTGGCGATGTTCTCCGCGTGGAGCTCCTCGGTGGTGCGGACGCGGCCGTCGACCTTCAGCTCGCCCATGATGTGGACCTCGCCGAGCGTCTCGGTCATGTAGCTCGGGCCGTCGGCGGTCGGAACGAACCAACCGGTGGGGCACATCGTCAGCACCTCGACGAACGTGAAGCCCTCGCCGCGGAGCTGTGACTCGAACGCGCGCTTGAACATCTTGCGCGTGCGGGCGACCGAGCCCGCGTTGTGCACCGAGCCGCGGGCCACGTACGACGCGCCCTGCAGCTGCGCGATGAGGTCGCCGATCAGGATCGGGTAGCCGTGGTACTCGGCGTCGCGGCCGTCGAGCGAGTTCTTCGTGCGCTGACCGATCACGCTGGTCGCGGTCATGTGTCCGCCGGTCTCGCCGAACACGCCGTTGTTCAAGAGGATGCAGGTGACCTTCTCGCCGCGCGCCGCGGTGTGCAGGACCTCTTGCAGGCCCTCGTTCACCATGTCGCCGTCACCCTGCAGGGTGAAGACGAGCGCGTCGGGGAGCATGCGTTTCACGCCGGTGGCGACCGAAGGCGCGCGGCCGTGCAGCGCCTGGACGAGATCGACGTCCATGGTGCTCGCGAACGACGTGTAGCAACCGATGCCGGCGACGGCGATCGAACGTGTCGCCACGTCGAGCTCCTCGATGGTCTCGAGGAACTGGCGCACCGCGAGGGGCTCGCCGCAGCCCGGGCACATGTGGTGTTCCTGCGTGAGCAGCAGCGCGGGCTTGAGCGCCTCCACCATGCGTGCCGGAACCGACGGCGGCGACGACGTGTTGATGATCGTCATTTCTGGTGCTCCTGGATCTGGTACGAGAACTGCTCGTAACCGGGGATGAGCGGAAGCTCGCGCTCCTCGTGCAACGCGAGGATGCGTTCGGAGATGTGTTCGACGTCGAGGATGCGGCCGACACCGAATCCGGACTGGTCGGTGGAGACGCCGCCGATGAACGTCACCGGCGCACGCCCGGCCACACCGATGCGCACGTCCTCGACGAGTTGGCCGGCGGAGAGCTCGAAGCTGCCGACGCGCCGCACGTTCGGGTTCGAGGACACGACGTCGGCGACGGTGGAGTAGGGGAACGGCCAGAGCGTGACCGGCCGCACGTACCCGATGCGGTGACCGGCATCGCGCAACTGCTTGATCGCGTACTTCACGAACTTGGCGGGCGAGCCGAACGCGACGATCACGGTCTCGGCGTCGTCGCAATATCCGTGCTCGACGCGGGCCTCGCGTTCCATGAACGGGATCTTGGTACCGATGTACTGCGCCTTGCCCTCTTGTCCCAGCGCAGGCTGGCCGTACTTGGTGACACCGAGCGGGGTCACGCCACGACTCTTGCCCGACCCGGACCGCTTGCCGTCGACGGCCCAGTCCTTCTGCGGCAGCTCGGGAAACGCCATCGGCTCGATCGAGATCGCCTCCTGCGTGTGCGCGAGCAGGTAGTCGCCGTAGATCAACACGGGATTGCGCCACTTGTCGGCGAGATGGAACGCGAGCTGCACGTGTTCGACTCCCTCGCGCACGTCCTGCGGCGCGAGCACGATGTGGCGGTAGTCGCCGTGGCCACCGCCGCGCGTCGCCTGGAAGTAGTCCTGCTGGCCGCGCGCCATGTTGAAGATGACGAGGGGAAGCTCGGCGAGCGTGATCTCCGAGAACGACTCCTGCATGAGCGACAGGCCCTGGCCGGTCGAGCCGGTGGCGGCGCGGGCTCCGGTCGAGAGCGCGCCCCAGGCCATGCCGACCGCCTCGAGCTCGGACTCGGCGTTGATGCAGACGCCACCCGCGTCGGGAAGGAGGCGGGCGAAGTGCTCGAGCACCTCGGTGAACGGCGTCATCGGGTAGCCCGCGAAGAAGCGGCAGCCCGCGGCGATCGCGGCGCGTGCGAGGGCTTCGGAGCCCTCCATCAGCACGCGTTCGCCCGTGGGAGCCGTGGTCGCGGTCATCGGGCGGCCTCCACCACGGTGACCACCGGTTCCTCGAAGCGGAACACCTCGAACACGAAGTCGGGGCACACGTACAGGCACGCCGCGCACCCGGTGCACCCCGCGTACAGCTCGGGGTAGCGGTAGCCCATGTGATTGACCTCGGTCGACATGGCGAGGACACCGGGCGGGCACGCCGGGATGCAGAGGTCGCAGCCCTTGCAATGCGCGGCATCGATCGTGACCGTGCCCCGACTCTTGATGGTGGTCGTCCTCTCAGACATTCGCGGTCTCCCAGGCCGGGAACTCCGCCACGGGCAGGAGTTTCCATCCCGCTCGCAGCGCGCGCTCGTTGGCTTCGATGTGTTGGGTCCGGTACGGAGGGATCGAAGCGCGCATCGCCGCGATCACCGCGTCCTCGGTGACGATCCCCGTGGTCGCGCAGTACGCGCCGAGCATGACCATCGATCCGGAGAGGGGACTCCCGAGGTCGGTGGCGACGGTGGTCGCGGGAACGCGGTGGAGCACCACGTCCGTTCGCACGTCGCTCGTGAACGTCGTGTCGTTCACCAGCACGAGTCCGCCGGGCCGGAGCTTCGCCGCGACGGCGGGCCAGTAGTCGTCGTGCATCGCGATGGCCGACCAGGCCCGTGACACCACGGGCGGCGCGAGGATCGGGGCGTCGGCGACGACGACGGTGCTGTCCGTGTTGCCGCCGCGCATCATGCCGCCGTAGAGGCCGAGGTACATGACCTCGCGCCCTTCGAGGGTCGCGGCGCGGGCCAGCACCTGCGCGGCGAGCTGGACGCCCTGGCCGCCGATTCCGGTGATGAGCAATTCACGTTCCAAAGCGGACTCCTGCGATACAGAACGCGACGAGACGTTCGACTTCGTGGGGTTGCGGGCGACGACGATGCGCGATCGCGTCGTTCATGCGGGCGAGCGCGAGCTCGCACACGAACGACGCGTCCTCGTCGGTACCGCCGAGGGCGCGCACCGACGGGGCAAGGGTGTCGAGCAGTTGGGCGCGGGTGGCGACGAGGTCGGCGGGGTAGCGGTCCGCGAGCCGCGCGCCGTTGATCGCGAACGGGCGGGTCGCCTCCGCGGCTTCGGGGTTGCGGGCCTGGGCGAGCACCCCCTCGATCCACAGCCGGACCTGCGTCTCGGGATCGGCGCTCGACTCGACGCGAGACTCGAGGTAGTCGACCAGCTGCCGTTGACCGTCGGCCAGCACCGCGAGGAGGAGCGCGTCCTTGGACGCGAAGTGGCGATAGAACGCCTGGTTGGAGAGCCCGGCGCGCTTCACGATGTCGCGCACGGGAGGATCGATGTCGCCGGTCGTCCGCATCACCGCGAAGGCGGCGTCGATCAGGCGCCGGACCTCGGCCGCGTACTGGCCGCGGCGCGCGGCGAGCGTGGCGTCCGCCAGCCGCTCCTCCACCGGAACAACGTTCTGCACTCCCAGAACACTATTCCCCGCCGCCAACCCTGCCAACTGATGGCGGAGTTTCCGGCGCCAGGTGTCAGTTTCCCTGCCATCTGCTGGCAGGGTTTCAGCCTCCGGTTTGGAGGCGTTCGACGATCAGGGTGCGTTGGACCTGGCCGGTGGCGGCGGTGCGGGGGAGGGCGTCCACCAGGGCCAGGCGGCGGGGGTGTTTGAAGGGCGCCAGCCGGCCCTCGCAGAACGTGCGGAGCGAGTCGAGGTCGGGTGGCGTTTCGCCCGGGCGCACCACCACCACGGCGGTGACCACCTCGCCCCATTGCACGTCGGGGACGCCGACCACGGCGATCTCGGCGACGGCCGGGTGCGCGGCGAGCACGGCTTCCACTTCGGGTGGCGCAACCGTCTCGCCGCCGGTGCGGATGACGTCACGGGCGCGCCCGACGATCGACAAGAAGCCCTCGTCGTCGAACGCGCCGAGATCGCCGGTGAAGTACCAGCCGTCGCGCAGCGCCTCGGCCGTCGCGGCGGGATCGCCGAAGTAGCCGTCCATGAGAAACGGACTCCGCATCGCGACCTCGCCGTTGTCGGCGAGCCGGACCTCGACGCCCGGTTGCGCGACGCCGACGGACCCGGGTTTGCGGAAGAGGTCGTCGTCGCCGAGTTGCACGCCCGGTCCGGCTTCGGTCGAGCCGTAGAACACGCGGGTCCGGGTGTGGGGGAGGGCGTCCTTGATCGCGCGCAGGAGCTCGGGGGGTGTGGCCGACGTCCCGGTGTCGGCCTCTTCGAGACACGACAGGTCGACGTTGCCCAGGCCGTGTTCGAGGATGCGCGACCAGACCGCGGGGATGCAGTACAACCGCGCCGCCCGGTGCCGGGCGGTGGTGTGCAGCAGGGTCTCGGCGTCGGGGGTGCGCACGAAGTGCACCGGCCGGCGGCCCTGCCAGGCGCCGAGCGCAATCGTCCAGCCCGCCATGTGGAAGAGCGGGAACATGCAGACGGTGCCGGCGCCGCCCGCCGTCGTGGTCGCGCCCACGTACGTGCGCAGCCAATTCGTGCGGTGGGACAACACGACGCCTTTCGGCCGGCCGGTGCTGCCGCTGGTGAAGAAGATGACGTGGGGATCGCGCTCGTCGAGATCGGCCGCGACGGCCGCGTCGGCCGCGCCGCGCGGGACCTCGGGCGCGAACGGGACGTCGACCCGCGCCGCGAGTTGCGCGCCCATCTCGCCGTGCGTCGCGCCGCACAGCAGCAGTCGGGGTTGCGCGTACTCGGCCACCGGTGCGACCTCGTCGAGCGACGCCCGGGCGTTGAGCGGTGCGAACACCGCACCGATCTTCGCCAGCGCCGCGAACACGGGCACCGCCTCCAGCGACGTCTCGCCCCACCACAGCACCCGGTCGCCGCGCCCGACCCACAGCTCGCGCAGCCCGTTCGCGATCCGATTCGCCTCGCGGTCGATCTCGCCGAACGTCAGCGCGTCGTCGTCCAGCGTCGCCGCGACCGAGTCGGGTGCGACGCGGGCCGCGTTGGCGAGCATCTCCGCGATGTGCAGCACGACCGCAATATCGCACGGCCCGCCCCGAGTTGCTTGTTGACAATCATTGTTGTTAGCGTGTCGCTGTCATGAAGGACACCGACACCCTCACCACGATCTTTCGTGAGCAGGGGCTGCGCGTCACGCCGCAGCGCCAGGCGATCTTCCGCCTGCTCGAGGGCGACGACTCCCACCCGACCGTCGAATCGCTGTTCGACCGCGCCCGTTCCGACATGCCGACGATCTCGCTGAAGACCGTGTACCAGACCGTCCACGACCTCGAAGCGCTCGGCGAGGTACGCGTCCTCGACCTCGGGACCGGCAGCGTCCGCGTCGACCCGAACGTCGAAGACGATCACCATCACCTCTTGTGCACCGCCTGCGGACGCGTGCGCGACCTGCCCGTCGACCTCACGGGCCTGCACGTTCCGATTCGCTACCGCCGCGATTTCACCATCGACGACGTCCAGGTGATCTTCCGGGGCCGCTGCGACCAATGTTCTGATCGACCCGAATAACAAGGAGCCCATCGATGCCCGATCTCAAGGGAAGCAAGACGCACGACAACCTGAAGGAGGCGTTCGCGGGCGAGAGCCAGGCGAACCGCCGTTACCTCTACTTCGCCCAGAAGGCCGACGTCGAGGGTTTCCCCGACATCGCCGCGCTGTTCCGCTCGGTGGCCGAAGGTGAGACCGGCCACGCGTTCGGTCACTTCGACTTCCTCGCCGAGGTCGGCGACCCCGTCACCGGGGTTGCGGTCGGCGCGACCACCGACAACCTGCAGTCGGCGGTCACCGGTGAGACGTACGAGTACACCGAGATGTACCCCGGCTTCGCGCGGACGGCGCGGGACGAGGGCTTCGAGGAGATCGCGGAATGGCTCGAGACGCTGGCCCGCGCCGAGAAGAGCCACGCCGGACGCTTCCAGCAGGGCCTCGAGAACGTCTCCTGACCCGAGCACGATTCCCGGTCGAACGAGGGCGGCCCTGGGGAGTGTCCCCGGGGCCGATCTCGTGGCCCGCGCCCGCCCGTTCCCGATCGTCCCAATCACGATCGTGTGGAGTTGACGATGGCTGAACATCTCTACGACCCACTCGACCCGTCGTGGTTCGACGGCGCCGCGACGCGTGCCGAGCGCGATCGCACGTTCCACATCTGCAGCGACTGCCGGGTGTGCGTGAAGCTCTGCCCGAGTTTCCGGTCGTTGTTCGAGATGATCGACGATCGCGGGGGGAGCGATTGCGCGGGCGAACTCGACGACGCGCAGCACAAGCGCGTCGTCGACGAGTGCTACCAGTGCAAGCTCTGTTACGTCATCTGTCCGTACACGCCGGATCAACAGCAGGAGTGGCGCGTCGACTTCCCGCAGCTCATGCTCCGCTCGTTGACGGGTCAGGGCAAAGCCGGCGAGGTGTCGCACTCGGCACGCTTGCTCGCGCGCACCGATCAGCAGGGAGTCGTCGCGACCACGCTCGCCCCGATCGTGAACGCGACCGCCAAGTTCGGCCCGGCCCGGTACGCGATGGAAAAGGTCACCGGGATCGCGCGCGACCGACTGTTGCCGACGTTCCATCGCGTGCGGTTCTCGAAGTGGTTCCGCAACCGTGAGCCCGCCCGGTCGACCCCGGCGCCGAAGGTGGAACGCGGCCCCGTCGCGCTGTTCCCGACGTGCCTGGTGGAGTACCAGCAGCCCGCGATCGGCAAGGCCGCGGTCGCCGTGCTCGAACGCAACGGGTACACGTGCGAGCTGCCCGAAGGTCAGGTGTGCTGCGGGATGCCGTGGCTCGACGCGGGCGACGCCGACAAGTTCCGGGAAGCCGCGCAACGCAACGTCGACGCGCTCCTGCCCGCGGTGGAGGCCGGCCGGTCGATCGTCGTGCCCCAGCCCACCTGCGCGTACACGCTGAAGGAGGAGTACCCCGCGTTCCTCGGCACCGACGCGGCGCGCGACGGTCGCGGCCGCCACCTTCGACGCGGCGGAGTTCCTGATGAACGCGCACAAGACCGAGAAGCTCGACACGGAGTTCGGGGGCCGGACCTACGAGTCGATCGTGTGGCACTCGGCGTGCCACTACCGCGCCCAGCAGATCGGGCCGCGCAGTTCGCAGCTCATGCAGCTGACGGGGGCCAAGGTGCAGATGGTCGAACGGTGCAGTGCGATCGACGGCACGTGGGGTCTGCGCGCCGAGAACCAGGAGCTGGCCCGGCGCGTCGCGAAGCCGCTGATGGAGAAGATCCGTGAGTCGGACGCACAGCTCGTGGCCGGCGATTGCCAGCTCGCCAACGTGGCCATCGAGGAGGGCAGCGGGAAGCGGCCGGTGCACCCGCTGCAGGTGCTCGCCCGCGCCTATGGGGTCGAGGAGGACGAATGAGGAAGCTGACCGTCGACGACATCGTCGACATGCGTGCCTACGAACGCGAACGCGACGGGTTGCGCCGCCTCATCATCGATCTGAAGAAGTCGCGGCGGATCGCGTTGGGGCCGATCATGACGATGGTGTTCGAGAACACGCTCACCATGCGCTGGCAGGTCCAGGAGATGGCGCGGGTCGAACGGATGCTCCGCGACGAGCAGATCGCGCACGAGGTCGAGACGTACAACCAGCTCATCCCGGATGCGGGTGAGCTGTCGGCGACGTTGATGATCGAGCTGACCTCGGAGCCGGCGCTGCGCGAATGGCTGCCGCGTCTCGTCGGGATCCAGGAGCACATCGCCATCGTCCTGCCCGACGGCCACGGCGTGTTCGGTGAACTGTCCGAGGACGACGAGCTGCGACTCACGCGCGACGACATCACCGCGGCCGTTCACTTCCTCAAGTTCCGCTTCGCGCCCGAGGACGTCGAGATGTTCGCGAGCGGTCCGGTGCACATCGTCGTGAATCACCCCGAGTACGACCAGGACGTGTTGCTGACGCCGGAACAGCACGCGCAGTTGCTCGCCGACCTGCGCGATCAGTCGTAGTGCAGATCCGCGTTCGCCGCCTCGATCCCGACGTGCCGTTGCCGGCCCGGCAACACGCGGGTGACGCCGGCTACGACCTGATCGCGCGCGTCGATGCCCGGCTCGAGTGGGGTGGCGGGCGCGCGCTCGTGCCCACCGGCATCGCCATCGCAATACCCGAGGGCTACGCGGGCTTCGTCCAGCCGCGCTCGGGTCTCGCGTTGCGCCACGGTGTGACCTGCCTGAACACGCCCGGGCTCATCGATGCCGGGTACCGGGACGAGATCAGCGTACTGCTCGTGAACCTCGATCCCCACGAGGCGTTCGACGTTCACCGAGGTGATCGGATCGCGCAACTCGTGATCCAACGGGTCGAAGCGGTCGAGTGGACGGAGGTCGACGAGCTCGACGACTCGGCGCGCGGCACGGGCGGGTGGGGGTCGACCGGCCGGCGCTAGGGTCGCTCGGTGCACGACCGCAGATTTCGTTTCGGCCTCGCGTGCAGCAAGGGCCGATCCCGCAAGGACTTCACCGAGCTCGCCCGCAAGGCCGAAGACCTCGGGTACGCCACGCTCTTCGTGCCCGACCACTTCGTCGACCACGATCTCGCCCCGACGATCGCCCTCGCGCACGCCGCGGCCGTGACCGAGACGCTGCGCGTCGGCACGTTCGTGCTCGGCAACGACTACAAGCACCCGGTGGTGTGCGCGCGCGAGATGGCGTCGCTCGACCTACTGTCCGAGGGTCGCCTCGAGCTCGGCATCGGCGCGGGCTGGATGACCGCGGACTACGAGAAGGCCGGTATCCCACTCGACCGACCGGGTGTGCGCATCGCGCGCCTCGCGGAGTCGATCACGATCATGAAGGGTTTGTTCGCGCCCGGTCCCTTCACCTTTCACGGTGAGCACTATCGGGTGACCGAGCTCGACGGCATGCCCAAACCGGTGCAACAGCCGGTGCCGTTCTTCGTCGGTGGCGGCGCGCCGAAGATCCTGGCGCTCGCGGCGCGCGAGGCGCAGATCGTCGGCATCAACGCCAACCTGCGCTCGGGTTCCGACGCGGCACCGGACGTGGCGCAGTCGATGACGCCCCGGGCAACCGACCAGAAAGTCGGCTGGGTGCGGGAGGCGGCCGGCGACCACTACGACGACCTCGAATTGCAGGCACTCGTCGGGTTCGTCCACGTGACCGACGACGCGACGCAGATCTTGCAGGGAATCGCCGACGCGTTCGGTGTGACCGTCGACGAGGCGCGGGTCGCGCCGCCGTGCCTGGTCGGAAGCGTCGACGACATCGTCGCCTCGCTCGAAGAGCGACGCGAGCGCTGGCAGATGTCGTACCACGTCATCGACGACAACGCGATCGACACCTTCGCGCCGATCGTCGCGCGGCTCGCGGGAAAGTAGGGGATCATGAAACCGTTCCGGTTCGGCGTACAGGTCTCACAGGTCGGTTCCGCGTCCGAGTGGCGCGACAAGGCCCGCAAGATCGAGGACCTCGGCTTCTCGACGCTGTTCATGCCCGACCATTTCGGCCAGGAGCTCGCGCCCCTTCCGGCGATCGCGATGGCCGCCGCGCACACCACGACGTTGCGGGTCGGTTCGCTCGTGTTCGACAACGACTACAAGCATCCGGCGATCCTCGCCAAGGAAGCGGCGACGATCGATCTGTTGTGCGACGGCCGGCTCGAGTTCGGACTCGGTGCGGGTTGGATGCGGACCGACTACGACCAGCTCGGATTGCCGTACGACCCTCCGGCAGTACGGGTCGATCGCTTCGAAGAAGCCCTGCACATCATCAAGCAGTGCTTCACCGGCGAGCCGTTCTCCTACCCGGGTGAGCACTACCGCATCAGCGACTACGCGTCGTGGCCGCGGCCGGTGCAGACCCCGGGCCCGCCGATCCTGATCGGAGGCGGCGGCAAGCGCGTGCTGTCGATCGCGGCGCGCGAAGCCGACATCGTCGGGATCAACCCGAATCTGCGCGCGGGGGAGATCGGGCTCGATGCCGCCCAGGACTCGCTGCGCGAGCAGACCGACGCGCAAGGTGCAATGGATTCGTGACGCCGCGGGCGCGCGCATCGACGACATCGAGATCCAGATGCGGTTCTTCATCACGAGCGTGCGGCCGGACCGGATGAAGCTGGCCGAGGCGATGGCTCCGACTTTCGGCGTGTCGCCGGAGGAGGCGCTGGAGTCGGGGGCGGCACTGGTCGGGACCGAGGACGAGATCACCGAGCAACTCCACCGCCGGCGCGAGGAGTGGGGATTGTCGTACATCGTGGTCGGTGACGACAACGTCGACGAGTTCGCGCCGATCGTCGCCAAGCTCGCCGGGACCTAACCGGCGAACCGCTCCGGGATCCAGGTCAGCAGGCGCTCACGGATCTCGGTCGCCGCCTGCGTCAGCAGGTGCCCGGCGCCGGGGAGCAACACGACTTCGCCGTGTCCGGCGAGCATCTGCACGACCGCGCTGGTCTCCGCGGGCAGGATCTCGTCATCGGTGCCGTGGAAGAGGAGGAGCGGCGTGTCACCGAGTTCCGCCGCGTTCTCGCATCCCGCCGACTGGGTCGCGAGCGTGACGACGCCGCGGCAGTGCGTGGTGAGGACGGTTCCGGCCTGAATCGCGACCGCACCGCCGAACGAATGACCGATGACGACGAAGCCCCGCGCGCCCGAGCGGCTCGCCAGGTCGGCCGCAGCCGCGACGTCGTGCACGCAGCGGGAGATGTCGTTCGGCTTGCGATAGCCGACGCGCATCGTTGCGATGCCGTGCGCGGCGGCGAGCTCGTGACCGAGGGTGTGGAAGATGGCGTCGGCGGGACCGAGGACGCCGCCCATTCCGCCGCCGCACGTGACGACGACGTGACGCGCGTCGCGGGGTCCGTGCCACAGCACCGTCAGCAGGCCGCGCAACGTGTAGATCTCGAGGTGTGCGAGACCGGGCGCGATCTCGACTTCTTCGACCCCGAGCACCTCGAGGAGCTCGAGCGGCGAGCGCAGCGACTGCTCCTGGTCCGCGTTCACAACATCGACTTCAGCAACGCCCGCGTCTCGCGCGCGTTCGTCGCGCGAGCCGTAGATGGACGCGACGTATTCGGTCACACCCGCATCGGCCAGCGCCCGAACCTGCTTCTCGACGGTCGACTCGTCGCCGACGATCGCGACGTCGGCGGGACCTTCTGCACCCTCACGGTCGAGCATCGCCCGGTAGGACGGGAGGAACCCGTAGACCTGGAAGTCGCGCGCGGCGCGCTCGCGGGCCTTGTCGATGTCGTTCGTGACACAGATCGGCAGCGACGCCGCGATGCGGGGCGCGGGTCGTCCCGCGGCCTGCGCGGCCGCGGCGATCGTCGGCACCGTGTGCGAGGACAGCGTGGCCGGACCGGTCATCCACGTGACCGTCCCGTCGGTGACGCTGCCGGCGAGCCGGAGCATCTGCGCACCGAGCGCGGCGACCAGCACCGGGCACGGGATGCGGGGCTCGACGCCGATCGTGATCTCCGAACTGATGGTTTCGCCCTTGAACGACACCTTGCCGTCGTGAATCAGCGGCATCAGCACCGCGAGGTATTCGCGCATGTGCCGCACGGGTTTGTCGAACGACAGGCCGAACATGGCCTCGATGACGAGTTGGTGCGACAAGCCGATGCCGAGCACGAACCGGCCGCCGCTCGCGGCCTGGGCCGTCAACGCCTGCTGCGCCATCGTGAGCGGGTGACGGCTGTAGGTCGGAACCACGCCGGTCGAGAGCTCGATGCGCGGGACCTCACGGCCCACGATCGTCGAGCACCGAGATCGCGTCGAGGGCGAAGATCTGGGGGAGGGCGTACGACGAGAAGCCGTCGGCCTCGACCGCGCGGGCGTCGGCGACCACGTCGTCGATGGAGCGAGCGGCGGTGTCACCTCCGAAGATGCCAATTTTCATGCCCGGAGGGTACCTGTCACCTCGGACGTGCACGAGTGTGGCTTGTATACTCTCGCCCTTACGCGGACGTAGCTCAGCTGGTAGAGCGCGACGTTGCCAACGTCGAGGTCGCGGGTTCGAGCCCCGTCGTCCGCTCTGGATCTGTTGTTCGGTGGTGGTTCCCGGAGGGCCCTCGGTCAGAGGGGTTGCGGAGCCAGGAGGGGCACGAAGATCTGGCGCCAATCGGTGCCCGGCAGCCCCGGCGTGACGAGGTCGGCGAACGCGAGCCCGAGCGGGATGAGTTGCGCGAACCGCGCGAGCCCGTCGAGGACCAGCTTTTCCTCGGGCGTGTGCGCACCCAGCGCTTCGAGATACGCGTGGATCGCGGCTTCCTGCACCCGGTCGAGTGTCTCCGCGATGGCGGGATGGTGTCGCGCCGCGATCTGGGCCTCCACCCGGAAGATCCGCCAATCCCGCCGGGCCGGGCTCAGGTAGCCGCCGATGACGCTCGCCGTGGCCCGACCGACATCGGGCGCGGTGAAGAGATAGGTGTTCGCTTCGAGATCGTCGGCGAAGCGTTGCGCCAACAGGACCTCGATCGCGTGGGCCAGGAGCTCGTCCTTGGTTTCGTAGCGTGCATAGATCGCACCGGAGGTGAGGTTCGCCCGGCGTGCGATCCGCGACGCCGTCGCCCGCTCGAACCCGACACGCGCGGTGATGGCGAGCACGCTGTCGATGAGCGCATTGTGCGACGGGTCGCCGATGTCGGCACGCACGGGGCCCGCGGACTCCGCGACGAATCGCGTCGTGGGTGCAACAAGCGGTCGCGCGTACGATCGGCCGACCCCCGCGAACAGTGTCTCCCAGTCGGCGGGTCGTGGACGGGGAATGGAGTGCAGCAGCGCACCCCAGAGTGACCCGATGGTGAAGATGATCCGCGCCCGACGCACACGATCGCGGGCGCGTGGCCCCGCCCCCCAGCCCTTCAGCCACGCGTCGACGTCGGGCGTCACGACCTCCTCGAGCTCGTCGATGCGATGGGCGGTCGCGAGCAGCTCGAGCGCCGCGACCGTCGAGCGGGAAGGACAGATCAGCTCGCGCGTCACGTCGGCCGGCGCGATCGAGTGGTCGTGATCGACGAGCGCCCGAACCGCCGTATCGAGGAACTCGAAATGCGCGTCACGTACGCGGGCGGACCACACCGCGGCCGCGAGTTCTGCGACGTTCTCGTAACGCCCGTACAGCGCCCCGGTCGTCAGCCCGGCGCGCCGGGCCACGCCGCTCATGCCGAGCCCGTCCACGCCCGACGCCGCGATCTCGTCGAGTGCGGCCTCGAGCAGACGCTCGTCGTTCTCTTGCGACGACAATGATCGCCGTCTCGGCACTGAGTCGCTATCCCGTCGTGAATACAGTCGGTCGGAACGCGTCCGAGTGCGGTATCTCCGTGTTGACGCGCGCTCGATAATAGACTCTACAATGAGGCGTCCGTGCCGGGTGGCTGGTCAGGCGCGGACTGCCAGGGGTGAGTCTGGGTGGGTGTGGTAGTCCCGATGTCACGCACGGTTCGATTCAGATTGTTGGGCCCGCTCGGCGCTTCGGTCGACGGAACGTCGGTTGCCATCGGCGCGCCGCGTCAGCGCGCGCTGCTCGCGCTGTTGTTGCTCGACGCGAATCGCGCGTTGCCCAGCCATGTGCTCATCGAAGGCATCTGGGGTGCGGCGGCCTTGCAGCACCCCGACGCCGCGCTGCAGATCGTCGTCTCCCGTCTGCGCAACGCACTCGGTCCGGTTGCCGACCGCGTGACGTCGGTGCCGGGTGGCTACCGCATCGACGTCGCCGAGGACGAGCTCGATCTGCTGCAGGCGCGGCGCGAGTTCCTCCGCGCGCAGGCACTGTGGGCACAAGACGACTATGCCGAGGCCGCGGCGCGGGCGGACGACGCGCTTTCGTGCTGGAACGGCGACGGGCTCACCGACCTGCGCGATGCGCCGTTCTACGACGCCGCGCATCAAGCACTCGCCGAGCTACGGCTCGCGATCTACGAGTTCCGGACCCGCGCGTACCTCCGGTGCGGTCGTCATGTCGAGGTGCTCGGTGACATCGACGCGTGGATCCGTCTGGATCCGTGGCGCGAACGGATGCGCGCCCATCACATCGTGGCGTTGTATCGCGCCGGGCGCCGGGTGGACGCACTCGCGGTCTACGACGACCTTCGCCAATGCCTCGCGCGAGGATCTCGGCGTCGATCCGAGCACGTTCATGCAGGAGTTGCACGCGCGCGTTCTGCGCCAGGACCCGACACTGCTCGCCCGGCGCGCCGGTATCGTCGCCGCGCTCCCCGCGTGGACGCCGTGCAGCTTGCCGTTCGTCGGACGGGCGCGCGAGGAGACGCTGATCTTCGACCGTCTGCGCGACGTCGCCGCGGGCTCGACGCACATGGTTCTCGTCGAAGGCGTCGCCGGGATCGGCAAGTCGCGGCTCGCGCTCGAAGCCGCGCGCCGGGCCGGCGGCGACGCGATCGTCCTCGCGGTCGACGGCGGCGACTCACTCCGCCCCGGTCTGCACGTTCTCGCCGCGGCACTGGCCGACGCGTCGTCGCAACTGTCGGACGCGGAGCTCAGATTGTGTCTCGGGCATTGGCCCGGCGATCTCGCCGCCGTCGTTCCCGCGTTGCGCCAACGATTGCCGGATCTCCCACCTCCGCTCGACGGCGACGAGGAGATCCGAGCGGCGCGCCTGCGCGCGGCCGTGGTGTCGTGGATCAGCGCGCTCTCGCAGCGCGCGCCGGTGTTCCTGCTCGTCGACGACATCGATCGCGCCGGCGCGGCCTTGCTCCTACTGGTCGGGGCGGCGCTCGTCGACGACGAGCCCAAACGCGTGCTCCTCGTCGCAACCGCTCGCTCCGACAGCGCCGATCGCTCGTCGCGACTCGATCGACTGCTGTGGAGCCTCGAACGCCGCGACCTGGTGGACCGGATCGAGTTGGGCGGGATCGCGCCGGCATTCGTCGAGCGTCTGCTCGACGAGCTGGAGCACCCCGACGCCGCGACTCTGGCGGCGGAACTCTCGCTCGTCACCCGCGGGCACCCGTACCTGTTGGGCGAGATGTTGCGCGAGCCCGATCTCGGCGTGGCGACGCCGAGCGCCGATACGGTGTCGTGCCGGATCCGCCAGTTCGTCCTGCGGCGCGTCGCGGGCCTCGGTGGCCCGGGCGCGAGCCTCCTCGGGATCGCGGCCGGCGTCGGCGGAGAGTTCGATGCTGCCTTGCTGACCGAGGTCTCCGGCGGCACCCTGCAGTCGACCGGATCGCTCATCGACCAGGCGGTCGACGCGGGGCTGTTGCACCTGACCGGACTCGGAACGTTCGACTTCGTCCACGATCTGGCCCGGCGCGCGATCGCAGAGTCCCGCGAGGAGGGCGCCCGCGCGCAGGAGCACGCCGCGATCGCGATCGCGCTCGAGCGCCGGAGCGCGCCCGCGGCGAGGATCGCGGCGCAATGGGGACGGGCGTCCGGCGCTGTCGCGAGCCGCAAGGCGATGTTGTGGGCCGATCGGGCCGGTGAAGATGCGCTGCACGATCTCGACCCGCACGCGGCAATGGAATGGTTCGCGTTCGCCGCGGAACGGGCCGACGAGGAACGCACCCGCGCTCACCTCCTGATCCGGCTCGCCGGCGCGCAGTGCCAGGCCGGTGACAAGTCGGGCGCGGAAACGCTCCGCGACGCGCTCGACATCGCGCGCCGGCTCGACGACTCGGACCTCCTCGTGGAGGCGGCAACGCTCTCGACGCCGATCTGGGACTCGATGCCCGCGCTCTCCGCCGGGGAACGCGTCTCGATCCTCACCGATGGATCGCGCCAGGCCCGCGATCCCGGTACGCGCGCACAGTTGACCGCGCGGCTCGCCACGGAGCTGGTGTTCACGCCGAGTTGGCGCCGGGCCCGCACCCTGGCCGACGCCGCGCTCGGAGAGGCGCGCGAGCACGGCGACGCGACGGTCCTGACCGAGGTGCTGCTCCGACACTTCGCCGCGACGTTCACTCCGCACAACCTGGCGGAGCGGCGGCAGAACGCGGAGGAGGCCATCGCCGCGGCCGAAAACGATCCGGTCGCCCGGTTCCACGCGCTCACGGCGGCGGCGTCGGCCGCGATCGAAGCCGCGGACCTCGACGAGGCCGACGCCTACATCCACGACGCGTGCACCCTCGGTCGCTCGTGCGAACTTCCGATCCTCGCCTACAACGTCGAATGCGTCCGCGCGTGGCGGGCCGGCCTGGCGGGAGATCTCGAAGAGGCCGAACGGCTCGTGTTCGGCGCGATCGAGGTCGGTACCCGCCGTGGCGTACCGAGGCCGGAGGTGGGCCCGTCGCTCCAGATCGGCTCGATGCGGTGGCAACAGGACCGGCTCGGGGAGCTGCTCCCGCTCCTGCGCGCGAATCCCGAACCCCAGGACGCCGGCTCGGCCATCCTGCTCGCGCGGGCGCTGGCCGACTTCGCCGAGCTCGAGCCCGAGGCGACCTCCGTCCTGACCGCGGCCGCGCAGAACGGGTTCGCCGATCTGCCGCTCGGGATGCTGTGGTCAGGGGAGCTCGTGGTCGCGGCCGAGACCGCGTTGCTCCTCGGGTGCGCCGATGTCGGCCGGGTCGTGCGTGGACTGCTCGAGCCCTTCCACGACCGGGTCGCGTTCAACGCGGTCTGGGTGGTCGCGCCGATCGCCTACGGCGCCGCCCTCGCGGCGGCCGCGGCGGGCCAGCCCGACGCCGACATGTTCTTCGCGGAGGCGCTGGACGTGTGCGATCGACTCCGCGCCCCGGTGCTGCGGGCCCGGACCGAGAACGCGTGGAACCGGGTACTCGTGGCCCGCGGCGACCAGCCGCGGCCGCAGGCAGCGGGGTCCCGACCGGTGTGACATGGGCCACGGTGCCGGCGCGGACTCTTCCGCGGCAGCGCGGGGCCTGTCACGGTGCTCGGTATGCATCACGGTTCCGCCCCCGGCCGACCCGCGCTTTGTTGCGGCGCTCCCGGCCGACGCCGTCCAGGTGGTCGCGCGCACGCCCGCGTTGGCGGAGGTACGCATCGTCTTGGGCGCGGGGCAGCCCGCGGCCACGATCGGGACGGTCCGGCTCGATCACGACACCTGGCACTGGGTGCACAACGACGGCGAGCAGAGCTCACCGATCGCTCCGACCCGGTTGGCCGCCGCCCAGGCGCTGGCGGAGTACCACCGGGCGTACAAGCCGCTGCCCAAGCGGTCCTCGCTGCGCCAACGCCTCGACGAAGCCCGCGTCCGGCAGTAGAGCGGTAGAGCGGAAGAGACGCAGGCGGAAGCCGACCGGCGCGTCACTTGTGGCGCGGGTGCCAGTCGTTCACGAGCTTGGGGATCGCGGTGTCGAGGCGGGTCTTCAGCTTCGCGGCGCGTTCGGGGGTGATCTTGTGGGCGGCCTCGGCGGCGTCGATCTTGGTGGTGGCCGCCGACTTCAGCGCGTCGATGACCGCCTGGGGCTGAACGCCGTGCTCGGTGGCGATCGTCGCGATCGTCTTGCCCGCCAGGAGCTCTTGGCGGAGCTCGGGTCGGGTGATCCCGATCGTCTTCGCCACGATCGCGCCGGCGGCGCGCCGGATCTTGCGGCGGAGGGCCGCTCCGGGCCGCACGGCCCCGGCCTTCGCCCCGGCGGCGCCGGGGGTCGCGGCGGCGGTCGTGGAGGTGGGGGCCGACGGGGTCGACCCCGAGGTCGAGGCGGCGCCGGCGACGGACACGCCGGCCAGGCCGAGCACGGCGGCGACGCTTGCGGATGCGATGATCGTGGTGAATCTCATGGACTCAACATCGCACCCAATTGTGATGGGAACGTGAAGCCGCGGTCAGCGCCTGGGACAGAAGATCGCGGACGATGTCGAGCACCCCGTCGACCCCCGAGCCGTGCAACGTCATCCCGCCGTCGGCGACGAGGTTCTGGCCCGTGACGAACCGGGCGAGGTCGGAGCACAAGAAGACGACGACGTCCGCGATGTCGCCCGGGGTTCCGATCCGGTCGAGGGGGGTCTTGGCCCGCTGACGGTCTTCGAGTCCGATGCCGCGCGGCTCCAACAGCAGCTCGGTCAGCGGCGTCCTGATCATTCCCGGTGAAACCGAGTTGACGCGGATCGACGGCGCGTATTCGAGCGCGGCGTTCGCGGTGAGTGCGATGACCGCGGCCTTGGCGGCCGAGTAGGGCGCTTCGCCCGCGGCCGGTCGGGTGCCGGAGATCGATGCGGTCGACACGATCGCGCCGCCGCCGCGTGGCGAGGATGAGCGGCGCGCCGGCCTTGAAGCCGTGGAACACGCCGGTGAGGTTGAGGTCGACGATGCGGCGCCACTCCGCGACGTCGTAGTCGTGGATCGGTGAGAGCGTGCTGCCCCCGGCGTTGTTGTAGAGGAGCGAGAGCCCGCCCATCTGCTCCGCCGCGGACTGCATTGCGCTCGACAGCGCGTCGTAGTCGGTGACGTCGACGGTGAACGAGATGCCGTCGATCTCCTTGGCGACCGAGTCCGCGTTGTCGGCGTTCACGTCGAACACCGCGACCTGCGCACCCTCGGCCGCCATGCGCCGGCAGGTCTCGGCACCGATTCCCGAACCGCCGCCGGTGACGACTGCGCGATGTCCGTCGAGGAGTCCCATGGGCGGAACGGTAATGCCCCATCGGGCCGAAAGTTCTCGGCGCGCTATTCTGGCGCGCTCCAATCGGGCGCGTGGCTCAGTCTGGCAGAGCACCTGCATGACGCGCAGGGGGTCGGGGGTTCGAATCCCTCCGCGCCCACCCCATGTGTCACCTCGCGAGTACCGGCTGCGCTGAGCTTCGGCCGGTGCTCGGCGAGGGCGGCCGACGTGGTTCCTCGCCGTCGCGATCGTTCTGACGCTCCCGGACGCCTCGTGGAACCATCCGTCGCGTACGGATCGGGTCGCCGCAGGTGGCACCGGACGGGTTCGCGACGGCCATACCCTTGGCATTCCAAGCGAGTCCTCGCCGACGGCTCAAACGCCCGGCCCTACCGGCCGATGATCCGTCAAGGGACGGAGGCCAATGTTCAGCGACGGTTCGATCCATCAGCTCCCTGATGTCGATCCCCAGGAAACCGGTGAGTGGCTCGAGTCGCTCGACGCGGTGATCGGAGTCAAGGGCAAGGCGCGGGCGCACTATCTGCTCGCGCGGCTCATGGAGCGCGCCCGCGAGCAGGGTTCGTTCGTCCCGGCGATGGTGACGACCGACTACATCAACACGATCGCGCCCGAACAGGAGCCGTGGTTCCCGGGCAACGAGGACATCGAGCGCCGGATCCGCGCGTTCGTGCGTTGGAACGCGGTCGCGATGGTGGACCGTGCGAACCACCGCTTCGACGGACTCGGCGGTCATCTCTCCACCTACGCCTCGGCCGCGTCGCTGGTGCGAGGTCGGGTTCAACCACTTCTTCCACGGCAAGGGCGACGGTGGCTTCGGCGACCAGATCTACTTCCAGGGTCACGCCGCGCCGGGGATCTACGCCCGCGCCTTCCTCGAGGGCCGCCTCACCGAGGATCAGCTCG
This sequence comes from uncultured Actinomycetes bacterium, assembly GCA_963835455.1. Taxonomy (GTDB): domain Bacteria; phylum Actinomycetota; class Acidimicrobiia; order IMCC26256; family PALSA-610; genus PALSA-610. Next base: position 151,853 of record CAWIFT010000004.1, on the reverse strand, counting down.
ACCACTTCCGGCGGGAGACCACGGGGCGAGGCCTTCCGTCGTACCCGCACCCGCGCCGGCTGCCGACGTTCTGGGAGTACCCGACGGTCTCGATGGGTCTCGGACCCATCAACGCGGTCTACCAGGCGCGCTTCAACCGCTACCTCTACAACCGCAAGATCGTCGATACGTCGAACGCGCGGGTGTGGTGCTTCGTCGGCGACGGCGAGATGGACGAGCCCGAAGCGACGGCCGCGCTCGACCTCGCGGCGCGCGAACGGCTCGACAACCTGATCTTCGTGGTCAACTGCAACCTGCAGCGGCTCGACGGTCCGGTACGCGGCGACGGCAAGGTCATCCAGGAGTTCGAGTCGACGTTCCGGGGCATGGGCTGGAACGTGATCAAGGTCGTGTGGGGCCGGCAGTGGGACGAACTGCTCGCCCGTGACGTCGACGGCGTGCTCGTCAACAAGATGAACTCGACCGTCGACGGCAACGTTTCAGAAGTACGCGGTGGAGTCGGGCGCGTACATCCGCGAGCACTTCTTCGGTCCCGACCCGCGCCTGCGCAAGATGGTCGAGCACCTCTCCGACGACGAGCTCCAGCGGCTGCCGCGCGGCGGACACGACTACCGCAAGATCTTCGCGGCGTACAAGACCGCAGTGGAGCACGAGGGAACGCCCACCGTCATCCTCGCGAAGACGGTGAAGGGCTGGACGCTCGGCGCCGACTTCGAAGCACGCAATGCGACGCACCAGATCAAGAAGATGTCGCCCGATCAGCTGAAGGCGTTGCGCGACCGCCTCTACCTGGAGATCCCGGACAAGGATCTCGAGAGCGGCATGGCCCCCTACTTCCACCCCGGCTACAAGTCGCCCGAGTACGAGTACATGATGGAGCGCCGGCGCGCGCTCGACGGTTTCCTGCCCGACCGCGTGCAGCGCTCGAAGACGATCCTGTTCCCGCGCGACGGCATCATCGACCAGCTGACCGCCGGAACGGGGGAGAAGGTCCCGGCCTCCACCACGATGGCGTTCGCGCGGTTGTTGCGCGTGCTCCTGAAGGAGCCGGACATCGGGCCGCGCATCGTGCCGATCATCCCCGACGAGGCGCGGACGTTCGGGCTCGACGCGCTGTTCGCCGAGTTCAAGATCTACGCGCCGTTCGGCCAGCAGTACGAGCCGGTCGACGCGGGCCTGATGCTCTCGTACCGCGAGGCCGCCGACGGTCAGCTCCTCGAGGAGGGCATCACCGAAGCGGGCGCGATGGCGTCGCTCACCGCGGCGTCCACCGCGTACGCGTCGTGGGGCCAGCCGATGGTTCCCTTCTACATCTTCTATTCGATGTTCGGATTCCAGCGCGTCGGTGACCTGATCTGGTCGCTCGGCGACCAGCGCGGCCGCGGCTTCATGCTCGGTGCCACCGCGGGCCGCACGACCCTTTCCGGCGAGGGTCTGCAACACTGCGACGGGCAGTCGCAGATGTACGCGCTCGCGTACCCGAACTGCCGCGCGTACGACCCCGCGTTCGCGTACGAGGTCGGCGTCCTGATCCGCGACGGCATCCGGCGGATGTACGGACCCGAGCCCGACGATTGCTTCTATTACATAACGCTCTACAACGAGAACTACGTGCAGCCGCCGATGCCCGACGGTGTCGAGGACGGGATCGTGCGCGGGATGTACCTGTTGCAGCCGGCCTCGGGGGAGTTCACGCACCGGGCGCAGATCCTCGCCAGCGGACCGATGGTGCTGCAGGCGCTCGAGGCCCAGCAGATGCTGGCCGAGCACTACGACGTCGGCGCGGACGTGTGGAGCGTTCCGGGGTGGAAGCAACTCCGCGACGACGCACTCGAGTGCGAACGTTGGAATCGCCTCCACCCGGCCGAGCCGCCGCGCACGCCGTACGTCACCGAGTTGCTGGCGGAATCGGCCGGACCGATCGTCGCCGTCTCCGACTGGGTGCGCTCGGTGCCCGACTGCATCGCGCGGTTCGTGCCCCAGCCCTATGTGGTGCTCGGCACCGACGGCTACGGCTTCTCCGACGTGCGCCCGGCGCTGCGCCGCCACTTCGAGGTGGACGCCGCCCACGTGGTGGTCGGGGTGCTCGACGGGCTCGCCCAGACCGGCGACCTGAAGGCCGAAGTCGTGGCCGAGGCGATCGAGCGCTACGAGATCGACGCCGACGCTCCGGACCCCCGCACCGCCTGACCCGGGCTACGTCCGGGGCCCCCGGCCCGGGCGACGGGCTCGGGCTCCGGGCGGGCCGGTGCCGCGCTAGCGGTTGACGTTGTGGTCCGGGTCCCAGTCTTCTTCTTCGTCTTCGAACTCGTCGTCGAAGTCGTCGTCGTCATCCGCCTCGCCGTCAGGATTCTCGCTCAGATCCGCGAGGGTGCCGGAGCCTTCCCGGAACAGCCCATCGTCGTACCCCTGCTTGAGCTTGCGCGCCTCACGGAAGCGTCGTGCTCGTCCTTTTCTGGGCACGTCGTCACCTGCCTCGAAGTCGTGACACCCATTATGCCGTGTCTCACGCGCCGGGGTCGCGCCGGGCGCGAAATGGCTGGTGACCCCAGCGGTCGAGATGAACGATGTTGCCGATGGGCGGCGACGGCGCACCCGCGGTGGCCCCCGCGGGCCCGCGCGGCCACCCCAACGCGACCACGGAAACGGGCGTGACCCGACCCGGGAGGCCGAGGGTGCGCCGCGCCTCCCAGACGGACCACAGGGGCAATGTCGTGGCCGACGCGCCGAGCCCGCGCGCCGCCGCGGCGAGCAGCAGGTTCTGCACGGCCGGGAACGCCGCGCCGTAGAACGCGGCCGCGCCGATGGCGGGGAACAGGGGTCGGCGGCCGTGCAGGCAGGCCACGACCAGCACCGGAACGTCCTCGAAGTGGTCCGACTCCCACTGCCGGTCTTCGAGCAGCGCGTCGTCGCGGAAGCGCCGGCGGAGTACGCGTTTGTAGACCGACCAACCCTGGCGGTAGGTGCGGGCGAGCTGATGGCGGACGTCGGGGTCGCGCACGACGAGGAACGAGCACCGCTGCCGGCGTTGGGAGGACGCGTGCGAGGCGAGTTCGAGCAGCGTGAGCAGCGTGTCGTCGTCGATCGGGTCGTTTCGCAGGCGGCGTTGCGCGGCCTGGTCGCGCATGAGTGCCGCGACCGCCCCGAACATCGCGTCGTTCGTGTTCACCCGTCGAGGCTTGCACCGCTCGCGAGCTTGCGCCAAAGCGACGTGTAGCTGCGGTACTCGAGCCCGTCGGTCACGTAGCCCGCGCGGCGCAGTTCGGCGTGCAGGCGGGGGAGGTGCGCCATCGGGACGCCCGCGTCGACGTGGTGCGCGAGGTGCCAACCGATGTGGAACGGCACCAAGATGAAGCGCGCCGCCGGGGACTGCTTGACGGTGTGCGTGGTCAGCCGGCGGTCCTTCGACCGCTGCATCCCGCCGTGCTCGCCGATCGAACGCAGCCGGTTGATGACCCGCCACACCGTGAGATACGGCGCCAGCCAGAGGATGAAGTACACCCACGGGTGGTGCAGCGCGATACCGATCGCGATGAGGACGAGTTGTGTGCCGACGATGGCCCGGGCCTGGAACCGGACCGAGGGGTTGTCCGACCGGACCGCGCCCAACAGGCCTTTGAAGAGCTTCCAGCCCGTGCGGCCGGTCGCGTCCCGCACGAGCTTGCGGCGCATCGAGGCCCGGGAGATCGGGTAGCCGCGGTAGAGCGGGATGTCCGGCTCGTCGGGCCCGAACTCCTCGCGGTGATGGGCCATGTGGCCGCGCCGGTACGCGTCGATCGGCGTGAACGACGGGAACCCCAGCAGCCAGCGGCCGACGAAATCGTTGATCTTGCGATTGCGGAACAGGAGCCGGTGCGCGGCTTCGTGCATCAGCGCCGCGAACTGCGCGTGCGCGCGGCCCATCAGCACGAACGCCGCGATCCAGACGAACCAGTTGTCGGCCCACACGGCGACGCACACGATCGCGATCGTCTGCACGTAGAGGAAGATCACCGCGAGCGCATTGCGCAGATTCGGGATCCGGCGCAGCTCCTCGCGGAACTCCGGGGTGGGCCGGCCGGCCTCGGTGATGCGGTCGGTCGGATGCACCGAGTCGAGGAGGCCCGGCTCCGGGATCATCGTCGTGGCCATGTCCGCCATATTACACTTGCGAAACAGATGCTGCGAGAACGTAAGGCTTCCGACCCCGGCGCCGAGAGCGCTGCGCTGCTGGACCGTCCGCTCCCGGCCCGATCGCTGATCGCGAGCCTCCTGCTCCGGACCCAGCCGCCCCGCATGCGCGGCGCCCGGCTCGTGCAGTGGTGCGGCCTGTTCGGCGTGGCGGAAGGCACCACTCGGGTCGCACTGAGCCGCATGGTGGAACGGGGCGAGCTCCGCACCCGCGACGGCGTGTACGAGCTCGCGGGCCGGGTGCAGGGTCGCCGGCGCGCCCAGGACTGGAGCCTCGAGCCGGAGCTGCGGCCGTGGCGCGGGGACTGGCGGGTCGCGTTCGTCGAGCCCGGGCCGCGGGAATCCACCGAGCGGACCGCGTTGCGCGATGCCCTGCGCACCCTGCGGTACGCGCCGCGCCGCGAAGGCACGTGGATGCGCCCCGACAATCTCCCGCGCGCGTCGGCGCCCACCGAATCGTGGACCTTCGTCGACGACCAGTGTGCGTGGTGGACGGGCCGGCCCGACGGGGATCCGGTCGCCGTGGCCGAGGAGCTGTTCGGCGGCACGGGATGGTCGGCAGCGCGCGGCAATGCTCACACGGCGCTTGGAACGCGTGACGATCGCGCTCGGCGACTCGGACGCCGGTGCACTCGCGGACGGGTTCGTCACCGGTGCGGCGGCGCTCGCGCACGTGCGCGCGGATCCGCTGCTGCCGCGCGAGCTTGCGGCAAACCCCGGAGCCGGAGAGGCCCTGCGCGATGCGTATCGCTCGTACGAGCGCGCGTTCTCCGGTGCACTGCGGACGTGGTTTCGGGCACATTGAGCGTTATGGTGGGGTGTGACGACGAACGGGACCGAGCTCCTGGCGGACGCGCAGGCGATGCTGCCGATGCTGGTCGACCTGCGGCGCCACATTCACCGCAATCCTGAGCTCGGGCTCGAGCTCCCCATGACGCAGGCGACCGTGCTCGGCGCGATCGACGGTCTCGGTCTCGACGTGACCACCGGCGACTCGGTGTCATCCGTGGTTGCCGATCTCGAATGTGGTGACGGTCCGGTCGTGCTGCTCCGCGGCGACATGGACGCGCTGCCGATGCCGGAGGACACCGGACTCGATTTCTGCAGCAAGGTCGACGGCGCCATGCACGCGTGCGGGCACGATGCGCACACCGCGATGTTGATCGGAGCGACGCGCTTGTTGCACGCGCGGCGCGCCCAGCTTCCCGGAACCGTGCGCTTCATGTTCCAGCCCGGGGAGGAAGGCCACCACGGCGCGCGCTACATGATCGACGAAGGTGTGCTCGACGGCGACCCGCCCGTCGATGCCGCGTTCGCGTTGCACGTCTCACCGAATCTGCCGACCGGTTCGATCTGGACGCGCGGCGGGCCGCTCATGGCGTCGGCCGACGTCGTCGAGATCAAGGTCACGGGCAAAGGCGGGCACGCGTCGACCCCGTACCTCGCGAACGATCCGATGCCGATCGCGGCGGAGATCGTGCAGGCGCTGCAGGTGATGGCGACGCGCCGGATCAACACGTTCGACCCTGTCGTCGTGACGATCACCAAGATCCGCGCCGGAACCACCGACAACGTGATCCCGGAGCGGGTCGACATGCTGGGGACGTTGCGGGCGGTTTCCGAGAACAGTCGGGCCGTGGCCATCGAAGCGATGGGCCAGTTGGTCGAGGGCATCGCCGGCGCGCACGGCATGCGCGCCGAGCTGATCATGCACGAGGGTTATCCCGTCACCATCAACCACGAGGACAGTTCGAGGTTCGTGGCCCACGTCGCGACCGACCTGCTCGGGCCCGCGGGCGCGGGGCAGATGCCCGCGCCGGTCATGGGCGCGGAGGACTTCTCCTACGTCCTGCAACGACGTCCCGGCGCGATGGCCTTCCTCGGTGTGTGCCCGCCCGGAGAGCATCCGGCGCGCGCCCATGCGTGCCATTCGAACCGCATGACGATCGACGAAGACGCGATGGCGGTGGGCGCCGCGATGTACGCGGCGTTGGCGATCGAGTACCTCGCCGGAAATCGTCGCATCGACGCAACGCGCTAGATTCGTCGTCTCTCGGGGCGGTTAGCTCAGCTGGTTAGAGCGCCTGCTTCACACGCAGGAGGTCGGAGGTTCGAGTCCTCTATCGCCCACTCTCCACTGCCCGTGTGGCATGTTCGTCGCCGGTCCGGTTTCGGATGCGCGGTGTCACGGCGATCTCACAGGGGAGTGGCGGCATGGACGGGCAGGAACGATCGGGCTCGAGCCGGCGGGCGATGCTCGCCGGGATGGGCGCCGCGGGCGGCGCGGTGCTGCTCGGCTCGCCGCTGCGCGCGGACGCCGCGCCCGTCGTTGCGGCAGCGGCGTGTACACGCCGACCAGCGGCGGATTTCTGACGACGACCTTCGACGTGCCGCCCGGAACGATCCTGAGCGACGTCGAGTGGTACCTCTTCAACTCGGTGGCGGCGACCTGGGGGATCAGCGCGTAAGCGGCCGGGCACGGGTCGGCCTTCGCGGTGGCCACCGGCAGTATCGCGGGTGGTTCGGGTGTGAGGGCCAGCCGGATCGCGATCCCGGCGGCGAACGCCGGCCCGTACCCGCACGGAACGCGGCTCATCGCCTACGTCAACACTCCGACGGGAGGCACCGTACAGATCAACGGTGTGCGGCTGGGGTTCACGCTCGGCGCCCTGAACCCGGTCATGTTGACCAACCCGAGTCGGTTCTACGACTCCCGGACCCACGGCGCGCTGGCGGGCGGTACGACGCGCACCATCACGGTGCCGACGCTGGTTCCGTCCGCCGCGCAATCGGTGCTGTTGATGCTGAACCTCTTCAATACGAACGGCAGCGGGGCGACCCATTTCACTCTCGACCTGCTCGGCTACCTCGTCTAGCGAGGCCGGCGCAGCACGTAGACGATCCGCAGTTGCCAGATCAACCTGTCGACAACCTCGAGTGAAAGCCGCTGCGCGACCTCCTCGAACCAATCCGGAAAGAAGCGCTGGGCGTCGATGGGGTGACGGTGATACGGGAAGCCCGGTATCACCGTCAGGACGACGATGTGTCCGCCGGGATTCAGGAGCTGCGCGAGATCGCGCATGTGTTTGTAGGGATCGATCAGGTGCTCCAGCATCGCCTGGGACAACACGAGATCGAAGCCGCCGATCGTCGGGGGCGGCGCTTCGAAATCCCAGCGGAAGTCGCTGTCGTCCATGAGCCCGGCGGTCACGATTGCGTCGTCGTCGACCCCGAGCATCGTTGCGTAGACGCCGCGCAACGCACTCGGTTCTCCGGGCAGCAACACCGACGTCGGTCGGGGAAGTTGTGAACAGAAGTGCACGATGGAACCGCGGATCGCGCCGCTCGGCTTGTCGAGTCCGGTGATCGTGAGGTTCTCGTACCCGTCGGCGTCCCGGTGGAACTCGCCGTAGTTGCGCTCGAAGCGCTCGTAGGGCGGTGCGGACGGGTCGCGCCCACCGATGCGGCGGCCGAAATCACGCACCTTGCGCAGGTACGCCTTCGCCGGATCCGGCACCATGGCTCTCAACCGCCCCGTGTCCATCGCCGAAGCCTCCCACATCCGGTTTGGCCCGATTCGACCATGGCGAACGACAACGCGGCACCTCTAGAGTTTTGGGACGGCCCGCACGGAGGGTCGCGGGGGGTGGGGGAGTGGCACGCAACGAGGCGGTCGACGGCGAAGCGGTCGACGACCAACACGCGGAATTCGATCCGTCGACGCGGCTCGGCTTTCGCCCGTCGCTCAACGGCGTGCGCGCGGCGGCGGTCGTTCCGGTCGTCGTCGGTCACACCGTCAGCCGACTCTCGCCGGGTGGATTCTCGGGTGTGCGGTTGTTCTTCGTTCTGAGCGGCTTCCTCATCACGACCCTCCTGTTCGAGGAGTGGGCAACGCAAGGCGCGATCCGGCTCGGCGCGTTCTACGCCCGCCGCGCGTTGCGGCTCCTGCCCGCGTTGTTCTTCATCGTGGCCGTCGACATGGTGGTCGTCGCCGCGCTCGACGGCGGTACTGCTCTCCGGCACCACGTGCCGACGGTGTTCTCGATCCTGTTCTACTTCGCGAACTGGCGATCCATCCCGTTCGACGGCGGACGCGAGTTCGGTCACCTGTGGTCGTTGTCGGTGGAGGAGCAGTTCTACCTGTTGTGGCCGCTCGGGCTGATCCTCATGCTCCGCCATCTCCGCGTGCGCACGGTCATCATCATCGCCGCGACGAGCGCGGTTGCGTCGTGGTGCATCGCGCAGACGCTCGAACTCCACGTGAAGCACGCCCTGAGCCACCTGAGCGAGTTCGACGCGCAGCAGATCGGACGGCGCCACGAGTTCTACGGGACCGATGCCGTCGCGTACGCCATACTCATCGGCTGCGTCCTCGCCCTGTTGCGATCGTCGGGTCGGATCCGCGCGAGCGACAGGTACCGGGCCTTCCTCGGCGGCGCGGGCGCGGCGAGCCTCGCGATCTACGCGATCTACGTCGGCACGTATCCGTTCGAGTCACACCGCGAGATCGGTCTCCTGATCCTCACGTTCGCGTTCGCGTTGCTCGTGCTGTGCGCGGTCGACGCGCCCAAGTCGCTGGTGACGCGCTTGTTGTCGTTGCCGCCCTTGCAACTGATCGGCCGGGTTTCCTACGGCCTCTACTTGTGGCACTTCGTGATCCTCTCGCACCTCCACCGGCATCTGCCGCACATCAGCGTGGCGGAACGCACGGCGCTCGCGGCGGTGCTCACGACCATCGCCGTCTGGTTCTCGTACAACTTCGTGGAACAGCCGTGCCTGCGCTGGAAGAAGCGGCTGCACGTCGAGGCGCACCCGGCCTGAGATCGCCCGTTCAGCGCGACGGGTGGATGGCGATCTCGCGTACTTCGGGCCCTTCGACGTGCACGCCCGCGAACACGCCGTGGCGCTGCGCCTGTGCGATCAGCCACGTGGCGAGCAGGCGCGCGGACGCGTCGCGGAAGTGGACTCCGTCGGGACGCAACGTCACGTCGGCGATCCGATTGTCGCAGTCCTGATCGAGCTTCGGGCAGATCCACGAGAAGAGATCGACCAGGACGGCGCGCGGTGTGCTCGTCGCGACGCGCCGGAAGATCGCGTTCTGACAGTCGTTGTGCTGGAACCACGCGGGCGACTTGAAGGGGAGCTCGGTGTAGGCCGCCGTCGTCACCACGACCCGGGCGCCCTCGGACCCGAGCAACTGCACCTGCTCGCGGAGCTCGCGCTCCAAGACGGTGTCGTACGCCGGTTCGCACGGCGCGGTCCAGCTCCCGTTGATCTCGTGCGCGGCGTCGGTCGGTTCGGAGACGAGGAGCACGACCACGTCGGGCCGGAACAGGGAGACCGCGTAGGCCCAGTTGTCCCGGCACACGCGCGCCTGACCGACGAACGTGTCGCCGTGCGGGTATCGCGTGCGCGTCTCTTCGGGGAGAAGCCGGCATCCGATCGAGCCCAGGTTCAACACGTCGAGCGGCGGTGTCGTGCGGATCCGCTTGAAGCCCTCGTCCGCGCCGTAGAGCGCGATCGAGTTGCCGACGACGAGTACCCGTTGCGGACGCGGCGGTGCCGGGTCCCTGTCGCCCTTGGGGACGGTCGGGGTCGGCGCGGCGCGACGAATCTGGTCGGCCACGACGACGTGGGGCGCGGGCGCGCTCGACGTCGCGACCAGGATCGCGGCGACGAGTGCGGCCGCAGTGGCGAACGCGACCGTGACCCGCGGTGCCGTGAACCACGATCCGGTACCGCGTCGGATCGGTCGTTCCACGAATCGGAACGACACGACGGAGACGCCGAGCGTCACCGCAAGGCGTAGGCCGAACAGCGGCCATCCGGTGAGGTGCGTGCGCGAGGTGTCGAGCACGATGAAGATCGGCCAGTGCCAGAGGTAGACGCCGTAGCTGATGATGCCCAACGCGCAGATCGGGCGGAACGACAGCAGCCGGTTCACGGGGCCGCGGCGCGGGTGCATGGCGGCCGCGATCACGACCGCGGTCGCGATCGCGCAGGCGAAGAGACCACCCCGGTACAGCGAGTTCGACGACCCGGACGCGCGGAACCAGACGATCGTGAGGAGCGCGATCGACACGACGCCCGCGGCTTCGAGCGCGAGGCGGCCACCGGCGGCGCGCACCGGTCCGCGCACGAACAACAGCGCGGCGAGCGCCGCGCCGATCAGGATCGAGGCGATCCGCGTGTCCGTGCCGTAGTAGACGCGCGATGGGTCCGTCGGGTCGAAGATCACCAGCATCCAGACGAACGACGCGAGCGCGAGCGCGACGGATATCGCGAGCACGCGGCGGGCCGCGACGCGGATCCGGCAACCACGAATGGCCGCAGCCACGAGCAACGGCCACACCAGATAGAACTGCTCTTCGATGGCGAGGCTCCACGTGTGGTCGAGCGGCGACGGGCTCCGGAACAACGCCCAGTAGTCGCGGCTCGTGGCGATCGCTCTCCAGTTCGCGAAGTATCCGATGGTCGCGAGCGCATCGCCGCGGATCGTCGCGAGCTCGTCGGGCTTGGCGAACACGGCGGCGTAGAGCGCGACAGCCGCGAGCACGCACGCGAGCGCCGGCAAGAGGCGTCGCGCCCGCCGCGCCCAGAACGCGCCGAGCGCGATGCGCCCCTGGCTCCCCGCTTCCGCGAGCAGCAACGACGTGATGAGGAAGCCCGAGAGCACGAAGAAGGCGTCGACCCCGAGGAACCCCCCGGCCAGGTGCCCACCGTGGAACAACAAGACGCCGGCCACCGCGATGCCGCGCAGGCCGTCGAGCGCGGGCTCGTGTCTCAGGCGCGGCGTCGCGGCCGACGTTTCCGTCGCTTGAGACGAAACATCAGCCGTGTCGCCCGTATCTCGCATGTCCCCCGGCCGAGATTGAACTCGCTCGACGCCATGCCCGCAATCTGTGTCAGGTCTGGTTCCGGGCAACCGGGAATTTTCGGCGGAAGAGGGTGAAGGCGACCGGGCCCGCGAAGATGGGGAGCCAGTAGGACGCGAGGCGGTACAGGAGTGTGGCCAGCACGGCCTGGGCGGGAGGAACGCCCGCGAGGGCGAGTGTCCCGGAGAGGCCGGCTTCGACGATTCCGATGCCGCCGGGCGTGATCGGCACCATCGCGAGCAGCGATGCCGCGGTGTACGCGAGGAGCGCCAACGACGGCCGTGGCCGGCTGCCGACGGCCGCGAGCGCGGCGAACAGCGCAAGGAAGTCGAAACCGATGCGTCCGGCCGTGGCCAACAGCGCCTCGCGCCACCGTTCCCCGAGCACAGCGCGAATGTTGTTGCGCTCTTCGAGAAACTTCTCCGGCAGACCGGTGAGCGGCGGGCGCTTGCTCAGCACGCGGTTGCGGATCGACTGGCCCACGCGCGCGATGCCGATCAACAACGGACCCGTCGTCAGCAGGAGCGCGCCGAGGCCGGCGACCACGACGAATCCGGCCATGCCGAGGAACGCGGTCTGGGCCAGGCCGCGATCGACCGGCGCGCCGAGGAGGATCGTCGGCAGGGTGAGTACCGGCAGGAAGAGGATGCTCGCGGTCTGGAGCAACGAGAACGCGGTGAACCCCGCGATCGCCGTGGAGGTGTCCTCGCCCGACTGCGCGAGCATGCGCAACTGCAACGTGGCGCCGGCCGCCGCGCCCCCGGGCACGACCTGCGTCATCGCATTGCCCGAGAGTTGCGACGTCGCGACGGAGAACCAGGCCTTGGTGCGGAGCGCGATGCGTTGCAGTGCGATGGTGCTCCCGAAGCTCAGCACTTCGCACACGACGATGGCCACGAGCCACGCCGGTGCGACGCTCGACACCCGGGGCCACGAGCCGAAGACCTCGACGACGCTCGGAGCGACGACGTGGAACGAGAACAACGCCAGCAGGAGCATCAAGATGCGCGGAATGCTGAATCGGCGAGGCTTTCGCTCCCGGCCTGCGTCAGTCGCGCTCACCGAGCCAGGATAGAGAGATGACGAGTGTCGAGGTCCCGAAGGCGCCGAAGCCGCCGGGGCCGAGCCTGCGGATCTCGATCGTGCTCATCGTCGTCGGCCTTCTCTTGGGGATCCCGACGCTGATCGCGGGTGTGGTCCCCATCGCGCGGGCGTTCACCGCCTCGTCGCGTTTCGAGGCCCCCGCCACGGTGCGCGTACATCTCGGCCGCGGGAACTACCTCGTGTACGAGCAGACCCACTCGACCTCACCGTTCTCGACCGATGACAACGTCACCATCACGCCCGCCGACGTCACCGTGTTCGGCCCCGACAACGCGCGCATCCAAGTGTCGGAACGCGGCGACGTGCGGGAGTCGCTCTCCGACAACGGCGATCAGTTCGTCGACGCGGTGCGCTTCACCACTCCCGCGGCGGGCGACTACACGATCACGATCAGCAACGTGGCGCCAACGGCGGTGCTGATCGCGCGACCGCTGACCGACACGATCGTGTCGGTGCTCATCTGGTTCGCCCTGTCCGGGGTGGGAGGGCTGATCCTCATCACCGGCATCGTGTTGCTGATCGTCGGTTCGGTGCGCCGCAATCGGGCCCGCAGCGCGTTCGTGTACGCGGCGCCGGTACCGCCGGGTTGGCACCCGGACCCAGCGGGCTCCGGCCGTTGGCGCTACTGGGACGGGTACCGCTGGACCGAGCACGTGCAATAGCAACCTGCACCCTGTGAGATGACTACGGTCCCGCCATGCGCGACGCGTGCCGGATCGAGCCCGGAACCAAGGCGAACCTCATGAAGCGGTCGACGGACGACCGCCTCGGCATCGACAAGAGCCAGGCGCAAGCGGAGCTGGCCCGGCTCACGGACCGGTTGAGCGTGCTGCAGGGCCGCCTGTACGCCGAGCGCACCCGCTCGGTGTTGCTCGTGCTGCAGGGCCTCGACGCCGCGGGCAAGGACGGCACGATCCGGCGCGTGTTCACCGGTCTGAGTCCGCAGGGCTGCGACGTGGAATCGTTCAAGGCGCCCACGCCGACCGAGCTCGCGCACGATTTCCTCTGGCGGATTCATCACGCACTGCCGGCGCGGGGCGACATCGGCATCTTCAACCGTTCGCACTACGAAGACGTCGTCGCGGCCGAGGTCATCGGCGCGATCGATGCCAAGCGCCGCAGGCGGCGGTACGCGTACATCAACGACTTCGAGGAGATGCTCGCCGACGAGGGAACGACGATCGTGAAGGTCTTCCTGCACATCGGGAAGGACGAGCAGCGCGTCCGGTTGCAGACGCGTCTCGACGATCCCGAAAAGCGCTGGAAGTTCGAGCCGGCCGATCTCGAGACCCGCCGGAGGTGGGACGACTATCTGCGGCTGTTCGACGACGCCATCACGGCGACGTCCACGGAGGTGGCGCCGTGGTACGTGGTGCCCGCCGACCACAAGTCGGTTTCGGGCATCGCGACCGCGACGATCCTCCTGGACGCGCTCGAGGCACTCGACCCGAAGCTCCCGGTGCCCACGACCGACCTCGATGGGATTGTCATCCGATGAGGGCGTAGGTTCTGCGCATGCCGACACCCGAGCAGGTCAAAGCCGTCGCCGAGGCGTACGTCGCCGCGTCGAACGCCAACGACAAACCCACAGTTCTCGCCCAGTTCGCACCGGGTGCGGTCTGGTACGACCCCGTGGGCCAACCCCCGCATGTCGGCGAGGAGGGGATCGGCGCGTTCTACGACCAGACCCGGGCCCTGGCCGATCGCGTCGAGATGAAGCTCCGGGACGTGATCGTGTGCGGGCCCGAGGCCGCCATGGTGCTCGAGATCCACGTCACGATCGGCGACGGCGGGATGATCATGGATTGCGTCGAGACGCTCGAGGTGAACGACGACGGCAAGATCTCGGGGATGAAGGCGTACTGGGACATGTCGCGCGCACGCACGCGCGGAGCGTAGGATTTTCTCGGACGAATCGCCGGAACGCCACACCCTCCGAGATGGGTGATTCGCGTCTCGATTTTCCTCCGGGCGTGACTTCGGCCACAATGTATTGGCGATGAACGTCGAGTCCCGCGATTCCGTCTCGCTGAAGCCCGCCGAGCTCGATGAGGTCGGTCAGATCTTCTTTTCCAACGGCCTCCCCGTCACCGACGAGGAGCTCGATCGCCAGGTGGAGTCTTTCCCGCTCGCGGTGCTCGCGAGCGAGGAGGGCGTCATCCACGGGCTGATGCTGGGATCCCTCGAGCGCATCGGCGGCACGCCGTCGATCCTCTGGGGGATGGGCGTCGTCCGCAAGGGCAAGACCGCCTCGGCGACGCTCAAGTCGCTCACAGGTGAGTTGACCCGCCGGGCCGCGATCTCGTTCCCGGACGAGGACGTGCTCGTGGCCGCCCGTCTCGCCCAGCCGAGCTGCTACGTGCTGCTGCAGAGCTACGCCAACGTCGTTCCCCGCCCGGGCTACACGCCGAACGGCGAGGACCGGGCGTGGGGTCGTCGCCTGGCCAAGCGGTACGGCAACGACGGGCACTACGACGACCGTGAGTTCAAGGTGGCCGTGAAGGGCCGCAAGCCGCCGTGCCTCGCGGTGCTCGACACGAGCGCGGTGAAGGCCACGGGGGGCGCGAAGATCGCGTCGCTCGTCGGCACGCTGGATGCGGCGCGCGGGCAGGCGATGATCGCGTTCGGGTGGGCCGTCGCCGAAGAACTCGCGGCCGGCTCCTACCTCGCGGCCTGCTGACCGACCGATCGGCGCGCGGCGAGCACGGCGTCCAGCTGCTCCCGTAGCGCGGACGGTTCCGTCACGGGTTGCCGACACGCGTAGTGCTCGCAGACGTAGGCCGTCGGTATCCCGTCCCGGGTGTCGCGCCCGGCGAGGAGCGGCGACGGGTCGCGCGGCGATCCGGTCAGCGTGACGGACGCGGGGATGAGTCGCGTCGTGACCTCGCGCCGGAGCGCGCGGGTGCGTTCGTCGGTGCGGTCGCCGACGATCGCGATCTCCGCGGGGCTCGTGACGAAGCGTTCGATCGCGGCGAGCAGATGTGCGAACCCGGTGGGATGCGAAGCGCCCGCGTGGGCGAGCATCCGCAGCACCGCGCGCGCCGGTGCTTCGAGGTCGGTCTCACCGGTGAGCGCGGCCAGGCGGAGGAGGCCGTTCGCGGCGAGCGAATTCGCCGACGGTGTCGCGTCGTCGAACACGTCCTTCAGGCGCGCCACGAGTTGCTCGGCGTCGGCGCCGGTGGTGAAGAAGCCCCCGCCGTCCGAGTCGTGGAACAGGCGCAGCAGTTCGCCGGCGACGATGCGCGCCTCGCCCAACCACGCGACGTCGTCGAGCTCGGCGAGCGTGCACAGCGCTTCGAGCAGCGCGGCGTAGTCCTCGGAGTAGGCGAGGTAGGGGGCGCGCCAGGAGCGTAGGAATCGGCCGTCGGGGCGACGGAGCTCGGTCAGCAGGAAGTGGGCGTTGGCCCGCGCGGTCTCCATCCAGTCCTCGCGCTCGAGCGCCGCGGCCGCCTCGGTGAGCGCCCCCAGCATCAGCGCGTTCCACCCGAGCAGCACCTTGTCGTCGAGACCCGGTCGAACCCTCGTGGCCCGGCGGGCGAGGAGTCGAGGCTTCGAACGCTCGACCTCGACTGGAGGCTCAGCGTTACGGTTCTGCACGTGCAGGATGCTGCCCCGGAAGCCGGTGTGCGGATCGACGAAGTTCCCGCCCGGGGTCACGCCGTAATACGCAATGACCACTTCGGCGTCGGGGCCGCAGACCTCGCGGATCTCGTCGATCGACCAGCAGTAGAACTTCCCTTCGACCCCCTCGGAGTCGGCGTCCTCCGCGGAGTAGAAGCCGTGCTGCGGGCTCTGCATGTCGCGCAGCACGTACTCGACGATGTCCTCGACGACGCCGCGATAGCGCGCTTCGCCGGTCACGAGAAACGCGTGCAGATACGCGCGCGTGAGGAGCGCGTTGTCGTACAACATCTTCTCGAAGTGCGGAACGAGCCACGCGTCGTCCGTGGAATAGCGCGCGAACCCGCCACCGAGTTGGTCGTGGATCCCGCCCGCCGCCATCGCGTCGAGCGAGGTCGTGATCATCGTGCGCGTCTCTTGCGCGTTGTTGCGCACGTACGCGCGGCACAGCAGGTCGATGGTCATCGCCTGCGGGAACTTCGGCGCGCGCCCGAAGCCTCCGTAGTTCGGTTCGAACTGCGCACGCACACCCGCGTACGCGTGATCGAGGATCTCTGCGTCCAGCACGCCCGCGTCGGCGTCGGCGCGCAGTACGTCCTCGGCGAGCGCGGCCGTGAGTTGGTCGCCCTGGGCGGTGACTTCGTCGCGTCGGTCCCGCCAAGCTTGCGAAACCGCTTCGCACACGCGGCGGAACGACGGCATCCCGTGCCGGTCGGCATCGGGAAAGTACGTGCCCGCGTAGAACGGGCGTCCGTCGGGCGTGCACCACACGCTCATGGGCCAACCGCCGCGCCCGGTCAACGCCTGCACCGATTGCATGTAGATCGCGTCGACGTCGGGGCGCTCTTCGCGATCGACCTTGACGTTGACGAAGTGCGAGTTCATGAGCGCGGCGGTGGCTTCGTCCTCGAACGACTCGTGCGCCATCACGTGACACCAGTGGCACGACGAATAGCCGACCGACAAGAACACCGGTACGTCGCGTTCGCGCGCGATCGCGAACGCCTCGTCGCCCCAGGGCATCCAGTCGACGGGGTTGTCGGCGTGTTGACGGAGGTACGGGCTCGTCTCGGCGGCGAGGCGGTTCGTGGTCACGCCTCGACCGTACCGGGAGCGCGCGTGGCCACGGCCCGGGCCCACCGGTAGTCGGGCTTGCCCGACGGCGACCGTTCGATCGCGTCGACGACGACGATGTCGCGGGGAACCTTGTAGCCCGCGAGGTGCGCGCGGCTGTGGAGCTGGAGGGTATCGAGCCGGGGCGACGTACCGGTCCGCGACTGCACGATGGCGACGACGCGCTCGCCCCAGCGCTCGTCGGGAACGCCGACCACCAAGGCGTCGAACACGTCGGCGTGCGCCTTCAGCACCGACTCGACTTCTTCGGGGTACACCTTCTCGCCGCCGGTGTTGATGGACACGGAGCCGCGACCGAGCAGCGTGATCGTGCCGTCCGTCTCGATGACCGCGTGATCGCCGGGCACGGCCCACCGGACGCCGTCGACGACGGGAAAGGTCGCCTCGGTCTTCGCGGCGTCCTTGTAGTAGCCGAGCGGGATGTGACCGCGTCGCGCGAGGCGGCCGACCACGCCGACCCCGACGGGGCGCAGGTCGGGCCCGAGCACCTGCGTGTCGTCGCCCACCCGGAACCGTGGCGCCGCGCGGAACGTCACCGCCTGCGACGACCACCGATTGGCCCTGTCCGCCCGTCTCCGACGCGCCGTAACCGTCGACCACGAGCAGTGCCGGTAGCCGCTCGACGAACGCGCGCTTGAGCGACGGCGAGAGGATCGCGCCGCCCGACAACACGACCTGCAGGCTCGACAGATCGATGGCTCGGCCCTCGGGGGAGTCGAGCGCGTCGAGCAGCGGGCGGGCGAACGCGTCGCCGACGATGACGATGTAGTTCGCCTGTTCGCGCTCGACCAGCCGCCACAGGGCGAGCGGCTCGAGATGGTGCTCGGCGGGGATGATCACGCTCCCGCCCATGAAGAGCGAGCTGAATGCCATCCAGTGTGCCGTGCCGTGCATGAACGGACAGATCGGAACGCAGCGTGTGCGCGGCTGCAGGCAGCGCTCGGCGATCTCCTCGGGCGTCGTGATCGGCGCGCCGCCGCCACCCGCGCCGGCCATCGCCCCGAAGAACAGGTCGACGTGACGCCACATCACGCCCTTCGGCATTCCCGTGGTGCCGCCCGTGTAGAGAAGGTACAGATCGTCGGCCGACCGCGGCCCGAAGTCGCGCGCGGGCGACGCTCCCGCGAGCGCGCGCTCGTAGTCGTCGGCGGCGAGGAGTGCTTCCGTCCGCGGGCTGTCGTCGTCGACGGCGATGAACGCGCGGAGCAGCGGGAGGCTCGGCCGGATGGCGGCGAGCTTGGGTGCGAACTCGCGATGGAAGATCACCGCGACGGCGTCGGCGTCGTCGAGGAGGTACTGCAACTCGTCCTCGACGTAGCGGTAGTTCACGTTGATCGGGACCGCGCGGATCTTGAACGCGGCGAGCATGCCCTCGAGGTACTCGGTCGAGTTGTAGAGGTAGAGCGCGACGTGGTCGCCCGCGCCGACGCCGTGCGCGGTCAACACGTGCGCGAGCCGGTTCGCGCGGGCTTCGAGGTCGGCGTACGACAGCCGCCGCTGCGCGCAGACGAGGGCGAGATGATCGGGGACCGTGTCGGCGACCCGCTCCAACAGGTCCGCCACGTTGAACTCCATGTTCACGCGGCGACCGTAATGGGTGGTCAGACGCCGAGTCGATGCAGAGCCGCGTCGACCGGCGCGAACGCTCGGAGCGCGAACCGGTCGAGTTGTCCCTGGTCACCGGACCGGAACGCCGCCGCGGCCCTCGCCCACAGGTCGGCCTCGACGCTCGCGAGTGCCGTCCGAACCCCGGCCAGCCGGTCGGGGTCGGTCTCGACCGCGTCGCGCAGGCGTGCGAATCGTTGCCACTGCGCGGGGTCCGCCAGCTCGGGGGCGACCGCGGCGCCGAAGCCGGGCACGTAGACGCCGCAGCACGGATTGCCGAGGCACGTCCAGGTACGCACGCGGCCGTCGTTGCGGAGTTCGGCGATCATCGACGCGGTCGTCTGCGAATGCGACTCGGGCCGGTGCATGCAGACGGTGAATCCGCGCCCGTCGTCGATCTCGCCCGGGAGTGCGTTCTCGTCGTCCGCGTGCCCGTGACTGCGCAGTGTCCGCGCGAGGTCTTCGGCCGACGCGCCGGCGCGCGCCACGACTCCTCGCGTCACGGTGAGCCGGTGGTCGGCGATCGCCGTGGGCATACGCGGCCACCGATAGTCGTCGAAGTCGGTACCGGGCGCGATGTCGGCGGACGCGCGCGTCCAGTCGGTGTTCAACGTGACGCGATTCGAGAGGGCGCAGCCGTGTTCGTCGATCGGGCGCGAGACCCAGGTGCGGTTGCTGGTCTCGACGACGAACGCGCGGTTGTGGTCGGCCATCAGGAACGACGAGTCGTAGGGCTCGTCGCGATGGGGCTCCCCGGAGCCGCCCTGCCCGTGCTGCTCCACGAGGCTCGTGACGATCGTGTGGGCGGCCTCGGCCGTCTGCGAACGCTCGAGCGCGATCCGGACGATGTCCATGCCGATCAGTGCGGCCGCGCGTTCCTTGGGATTGTCGACGGTCCAGATCTTCTCGTTGCCGATGGCGACGCCGTGTTCGTTGACTCCGTGCTCGACGCCCCAGAGCCACGTCGGTCGCGAACCGAGAAACGCGGACGCGCCGCTGTCGCCGATCGCCAGGTACTGGGTGTGCAGCTCATTCCCGGCGGCGCGTCGCTCGTGCCACTCGACGATCTGGGCTTCGGCGGGATGCCGGTCGGAGTTCTTCGCGAACAGCATGCCGGCGTCGGTGCGGACGCACAGCGTGTCGCACATCCTGCGTACAGCTCAGTTGGCGAGGTCGCGCGCGAACACCGCGGGCGTGAGGGCCGAACCGGTCGCGGCTTCGACGAGGTGATCCCAACGCCGGGTCGCGCCGGGCGCGAACATCCGGCTTGCCAGCGCGTGGCCGGAGTCCGCGTCGCCCACGAGGCCGCCGAACGTCGCGGCGATCTGCGACGCGATCATCTCGCCGAACAGGTAGTTGTGGTAGTAGACGGGCGCGGCGGCGATATGGATCTTCGCCGCCCAATCCGGGGCGTGCCGGTCGTCGGGGCGGTGCACGAGCTGGTAGCGCTCGACGAGATCCCACCACCGCGCGTCGTGATCGGCGTCGGGCTGCGCGTACAGGCCCCGCTCGAAGTGCGTCATCACGAGCACCCAGCGGGCGAAGATCAGCAGGTACGCCCGGCTCGCGGCGCGCAGCCGGGGCGCGAGCTCCGCGACCGTGGACTCCGGCACGCCGGCGATGTCCCGGAGCCAGCGCGGGTCGCGGACGAGCCGTCCGCACCGCATGGCGACGGCCTCGGTGAGACAGATGTGCATCGTGCGGAGCAACCACGGCAGGTCGCGGCTCAGGCCTTCGAAGTACACCGCGTGCCCGAACTCGTGCAGCATGGTCTCGGCCCAGCGTTCGCTGGGCGTGTTGTTGCTCAGGACGCGCACGTCGCCGACGCGGTCGACGTCGATGCAGAACGCATGCTGCGATTTCCCGGCCCGCGGCGTGAGGTCGCTGCGGGAGAGCACGCCCCGCACGTCGAGGCCGATCGTGTCGAAGGTCCGCACCGTCAGCGCGTCGACATCCGCGTCGGCGAGGTACGGGTCGAGGTCGACGCCGACCGCGCTGGGCGCGTCCTGGAAGAACGGGTCGTCGTAGTGCCAGGGCCGCAGCGCGGCAACGTCGACGCCGAAGCGGGTCGACACCTGCTCGTCGAGCTCGGCCTTCAGCGCCCGGAACGGCGCCGCGGTCAGCTCGTCGACCTGGTCGAGCGTCGCGAAGAGGCGTTCCTCGTCGAAGTCGGTCATCGCGAGCGCGAGCGCGAAGTGATCGCGGTAGCCGACCGACTCGGCGGCCCGGTTGCGGAGACGGGCGAGCTCGCGCACGTCGGGGGCGACTTCGGCTCCGACGCTCTTCGACGCCTCCCAGGCCGCGCGGCGGTGCGCCCCGTCGGCGCTGGTGCGCAGCACCTCGAGGATCTCGTTGTCGTCGACGGCCACGCCGTCGATCTCGCCGCGGTGCCGGGCGAAACGCGACTCGATGTTGCTTTGTAGCTCGACGATCTCGCGCCGGAGATCGGCCGCGACCTGGTTGGGAGTGAAGCCCTGCACGAGCACTTCGAGCTGGCGGGCGACCAGCGGATCGATCCCGGACTCCGCTTGTGCGGCGCGCGCTGCGGCGAAGGCATCAGGGTCGGCCAGCGCGTCGGAGAGCGCGATGTCGGCGTCGGCCCGGCGGCGCTGGGTCTCGTCGCTCGCGTCGGTATTGGCGTCCCACCACGCGGCGTTGGCCGCGGTCTCGAGGGGTTCCAACGTCGCGCCGCAGGACGCGACGACGGCGTCGGCGGTCACTTGAACCAGGTGCGCTCGTAGCTACGGCTCATGGGGTGCATCAACAGCACGACCAGGAGCACGTCGAACGCGAAGCTGATCAGCACCGAGATGTTCCCCAGCGCGCTGAGCCCGCCGTACGCGACGAAGAGGACGACCTGGAGGCCCGCGGCCGCAACTGCGAGCGTGTAGCCCCACTTCTTCTCGTTGGCGATGCCGAATCCGCCACCGGCCAGGCCGAGGAGGATGAACAGCCCCAGCGGGCCGAGATTGCCGAGCTGGAGGAGTGAGAAGAAGGCCTGGAAATAGGCGAGGATGACCGCCATGTAGAGCGTCTGCGGCTGGTGCGGGTTGATCCAACGGAGGTCGTTCACACGTCCATTGTGGCGGATCGTGGTGCACCGGTGCGTCGCGGCGCGCGATTCAGGTGCTTCGCGAACGCAGCTGGCCGCAGGCGGCGTCGATCGTGTTGCCCCGATTGCGCCGAATGGTCGCCTGCACCCCTGCGGCCCGGAGGTGCTCGGCGAAAGCCCCGATCCGGTCCGGATCGCTGGGCCGGCCCGGATATCCCGCCGTGTCGTTGAGCGGAATGAGGTTGACGTGCGCCCCACCGCGAAATCCCGTGAGGCGACCGGCGAGCGCGTCGGCATGGTGGGGGAGGTCGTTCACCCCACTGATGCAGGCGTACTCGAACGACACCCGGCGGCCTTTGCGGTCGGCGTACGCCCGGGCCGCGTCCAGGACGGCCGCGAGCGGGTAACGCCGGTTCAACGGGACGAGTTGTTCGCGCAGTGCGTCGTCGGGCGCGTGCAACGAGACCGCAAGGGTCACCGGCAGCTCGAACTCGGTCAGACGTTCGATACCGGGCACGACGCCCACCGTGGACACGGTGAGATGGCGGGCCGAGATCCCGACGTCCTCGTGCAGGCGCGTGCACGCATCGAGCACGGCGTCGGGGTTCGCGAGCGGTTCACCCATGCCCATGAACACGACGTTGGAGACGCGCTGTGGTGACGCGTGCTGCGCCCGTAGCACCTGCTCCACGATCTCGCCCGCAGAGAGGTGCCGTTCGAAGCCCGCTTGTCCGGTGGCGCAGAACGTGCAACCCATGGCGCAGCCGGCCTGCGACGAGACGCACACGGTTGCCCGCGCGGAGTAACGCATCAGCACGGTTTCGATCTGGGCTCCGTCGCCCGCGCGCCAGAGCCACTTCGCGGTGGTGTCGTCGTCGGCGAGTTGCATCGTGTCGGCCGTGAACGCGAGGGGCAGCTCGGTCTCGAGCCGGGCGAGGAGCGCCTTGGGGAGCGTGGTGAGCGCTTCCAGCGGTCGGCGTTGGTTGTAGATGCCCTCGTAGAGCTGGCGCGCCCGGTAGCGGGGTTCGCCGAGCACCGCGATCAGTTCCTCGAGCTCCGGCAGCCGCGCGTCGTAACGAGTGCTCACGCGGGCGACACCTCGCGCTCGTACGCTCGGTCGACGCGGTGTACGTCGAAGCCCAGCGACCGGTACAGCCGCAGCGCGGCTTCGTTGTCGGCCGCGACGAACAGCGCGCCGGTGGTGATGCCCCGCTCGTGTACGGCGGCGAGCCCCGCGATCGCGAGGGCCGTGCCGAGACCCGTGCCCTGGGCGCGCCGGGCGACGCCGATGACGTAGATCTCACCCACGCCCGGATGGTCGCCGTCGGGCGCGTGGATCTTCAGCCAGTCGAACCCGACGAGCGTGTCGTCGGTGTCGTCGAACGCCAGCAGGAAGAGCGTCGGGTCGAACCACGGTTCGGCCACGCGGCGCGCCAGCGTGTCCGCGGTCCATCCGCCCTGCTCGGCGTGACCCTCGAACGCCTCGTTGTTGACCGCCAGCCACGCGGCTTCGTCGTGTCCGGTCTCGAACGCGCGCACGTGTGTGTGCGCGGGCCACTTCGGTTCGCGCTCGAGCGGGAGCACGACGCGCATCTCGTACAGGTCGCGGGCGGCATGCATTTCCGCGTCGGCCAGCTCGGCATCGTCGGTGGAGCTCGCACCCAGGACCCACAGCACGAGGCGGCCGCCGCCGTGCCCGGCGACGTGGCGCGCCGCGGCCGCGACGAGCGCCCGGCGGATGCCGAGTGTGCGCGCCGCGGGTGCCAATGCGAGGCCGAGGACCCAGTGCGCGGGCGTCGCGTTGTCGCCCCGGGCGACGTGGGCGTACGCGGACTCGTCGACGAAAAAGGCCGCGGAGTCCGGGCCCGGGTGTTCGAGATCCAGCCACACCGCGTCGCCGAGCGCGGGATGGCCGTCGGCCGCGGCCGCGGCGGCATCGATGCGCGCGACGCGGTCGCGGACCTCGGGGAACTGCGCGGGCGCCACCTCGACGACGGATGGTTCGGCCACGGGACGAGGGTACCGTGACCGCCGTGACCCGACCCCGGGGTGCGAAGGCTCGAACCACGGCGACCGCCGAGCTCCTGCGCGAGCTGTACCCCGACGTGAAGTGCGCGCTCGATCACCAGAACGCGTACGAGCTCCTCGCGGCCACGATCCTGTCGGCGCAGAGCACCGACATGCGCGTGAACATGGTGACGCCCACGCTCTTCGCGAAGTATCCGACGCCGGCCGACCTCGCGGTCGCCGATCCGTCGGAGGTGGAGACGATCGTGCAGTCGACGGGATTCTTCCGGGCCAAGACCCAGAGCCTGATCGGCATGGCCCAGACGGTCGTCGAGAATTTCGGCGGCGAGGTGCCCGTTGCCCTCGACGATCTCGTGACCTTGCCGGGAGTCGGGCGCAAGACCGGGAACGTCGTGCGCTCGGTGTGGTTTCACGAGCCGGGCCTCCCGGTCGATACGCACGTCACGCGGTTGTCGGCCCGACTGAAGCTGACGAACGAGACCGATCCGGTGAAGATCGAGCTCGATCTGGACGAGCTCCTCCCGCCCCCCGAGTGGGGCGACTTCTCCCTGCGACTGATCGAGCACGGCCGGCGCGTCTGCGACGCGAAACGCCCGCGCTGCAGCGAGTGCACCCTCGCGGGCATCTGCCCGTCCGCCGGAAAGATCGTCGGCGCACGCTGACCCAAAAAGGGTTGGCGGGGTTCAGGCGTCGGGCATGCGCGTGAGCAGCGTCGTCGCCCGGTCGAGCGAGCGCCGCGCGGTGGCGAACGCCCGCTCGGTCGAGAACAGCTCACTCGCCACCGCGGAATCGGGCGTCCGGCCGTACTCCTCGGCGAGGGCAGTGATGCGGCGACTCAGCTCGTCGACCTGCGCGGTGATGCTCGACAGCACGGCCAGGTCGCTCGTGGTGCTCATCGCGGCAGTGTGCCATACCGGATTCGGGCCCGAACCCGCGGCCGAGTCCAGCCCGATCCGGACCGCAATAGGGAAGGCTCCGCGAAGGTCGACCGGTACGATGAGCAGTTCCCATGCTGGCCCGTATCGACGTCCGCGGCGCTCCCGACGACTTGCGCGCCCTTCTCGCGCGGCCGGAACCGGCCGGGCCGGATCTCGGCGTCGCGGTCGCCGCGATCGTTGCCGACGTTCGGGTGCGCGGTGCGCTCGCGGTGAGGGAACTCACCGCGCGCCTCGACGGCGCCGAGATCGAAGATCCGCGGGTGGATCCGGCGGAGATCGCGGCGGCACTGGAGCGCATCTCGCCCGGGTTGCGCGCCGCCCTCGAACTCGCACGCGACCAGATCGTGGCCTGGCACGAGGCGCAGCACGAACGCGAGGCCCGTCACGTCCGCCTCGGTGTGGAGGTCGTCGAGCACGTCGTGGCCGTCGATCGTGTCGGTTGCTACGTGCCGGGCGGTCGCGCGCCGCTCGCGTCCTCGGTCCTGATGACGGCGCTCCCGGCACGGGTCGCGGGAGTTGCGGAGGTCGTGCTCTGCTCGCCGCCCGATCCGAGCGGCCGTATCAACGACGCGATCCTCGCCGCCGCGGCCATCGCGCAGGTCGACGAGGTGTACGCCATCGGCGGCGCGCAGGCGGTCGCGGCGATGGCGTACGGCGCCGGCGCCCTGCAACCCGTCGACGTGATCGTCGGGCCCGGCAACGCGTACGTGGTCGAGGCGAAGCGCCAGGTGTTCGGAACGGTCGGGATCGACGGGCTGGCCGGCGCCTCCGAGGTGGCGATCGTCGCGGACGACACGGTCGATCCGTTGTGGGTCGCGGCCGACCTGCTCGCGCAGGCCGAGCACGGGCCGGGCGGCGCGGTCGCGGTGATCGTGTGGGACGAAGCCGTCGCGGATCGCGTCGATCTCGCGCTGGAAGCGCTGCTGCTCACCGCACCGAGACGCGACGAAGCGGTCTCGACGTTGGAAGCGGGTGGCCGCGTCATCGTCGTCGACGACTCCGCCCGCGCGATCGACGCGGCGAACGCGATCGCGCCCGAGCACCTCGAGCTCATGTGCGCGTCGGCTGATCTCCTCGTGCCACTGGTCCGCAACGCGGGCGCCGTGTTCGTCGGGGCGCACGCGCCCGCGGTGATCGGCGACTACGTGGCCGGGACCAATCACGTGCTGCCGACGGGCGGAACCGCGCGCTTCGCGAGCGCACTGCGCGTCGCCGATTTCCAAAAGCACATCCACGTCGTGCGCGCGGATGCCGCGGCACTGGCTCGGGTCGGCCCGTCGGCCCGGGCGATCGCCGAGGCCGAGGGTCTGCACGCTCACGCCGACTCGGTGCGCATGCGCGAGGAGCCCACGTCGTGACGGGGTCGCGGCCGCAGCCGCGCGACGACCTGCGCGCGCTGGACGGATACCACTCGCCCCAGGTGGAGGTCGACGTTCGCCTCAACACGAACGAGAGCCCGTACGCGCCACCCCTCGAGTTCGTGAGCCGCTGGCTCGATGCAATGCGCGATGTCCAGTGGAATCGCTACCCGGACCGCGCCGCGACCGATCTGCGGAACGCGCTCGCGTCGTTTCTCGACCAACCCGCGGCGCGGCATGTTGTGCGGGAACGGCAGCAACGAGATCTTGCAGACCCTGCTGCTCACGTACGGCGGCGCAGGGCGGAGCGCACTGATCTTCGAGCCGACGTACGCCTTGCACGCGCAGATCGCCCGCGGCACCGGTACGGAAGTCGTCGCGGGGGAACGGGCGGCCGACTACAGCATCGATCCCGACGACGCGTCGGAGACGATCCGCCGGCTGCGGCCGTCGGTCGTGTTCGTGTGCAGCCCGAACAATCCCACCGGGACGGTCGAGTCCCGGTCGACGGTCGAACGCCTCGCCGCCGCGGCCGCCGAGGTCGGCGCGGTGCTGGTGGTCGACGAGGCGTACGGCGAGTTCGCGCAGTGGAGCGCGCTGGAGCTCGTTTCGGAAGATCGGCCGATCGTCGTCGTGCGCACCTACTCCAAGGTCTGGTCCCTCGCCGGGGTGCGGCTCGGCTTCGCGGTCGCACCCACGTGGATGATCGCCGAGCTGGAAAAGGTGTTGCTCCCGTACAACCTGTCGGTACCGACCCAGCTCGCGGGCACGATCGCGCTGGAGTTCGCGCCGGAGATGGAAGCGCGCGTCGCGACGCTGGTCGAGGAGCGGGGCCGGCTGTTCGCGGCGCTCGCGGAGATCGACACCATCGAGGTGTGCCCGTCGGGCGCGAACTTCCTCATGTTCCGGGTCGCCGGCGACGCGCACGCGCTCTGGGAGCGCATGCTGCAGCACGACGTGTTGGTCCGCGACTTCTCGTCGTGGCCGAGGATCGAGGGCTGCCTCCGCGTGACGGTCGGCACGCCCGATGAGAACGATGCCTTCCTCGCCGCACTCGGCGAGACCCTCCCGGAGGTCGTGAGATGACGAACACGCCGGACCCGACGAAGTCGACACGGCGCGCCGAACTGCGCCGGGAGACGAAGGAGACCACCGTTGCGGTGACGGTGGCGCTCGACGGAACGGGCGCGACGAGCGTGTCCACCGGCATCCCGTTCTTCGACCACATGCTCGAGCAACTGGGCAAGCACGCCGGCTTCGACCTGACGATCGACGCGCACGGCGACCTCGACGTCGACCTGCACCACACCGTCGAAGACGTCGGGATCGTGCTCGGGAACGCGCTCCGCGAGGCGCTCGGCGACAAGCGGGGCGTGCGGCGATTCGCGAACTCGCTCGTGCCGCTCGACGAGGCGCTCGTGGAGGTCGCGCTCGATCTCTCCGGGCGTCCCTTCCTGGTGTACGCGGTCGATCCGATCTCGGAATGGATCGGCACGTTCGATCCGCAGCTCTGCGAGGAGTTCTGGAAGGGCTTCGTCGACGGCGCGCGGGTCACGCTCCACGTGCGCAGCATCAGCGGCAAGAACGGGCATCACGTGATCGAGGCGTCGTTCAAGGGGGTCGCGCGGGCGTTGCGCGACGCGGTGAAGGTCGAGGGCGACGACGTGCCCTCGACGAAGGGAACGCTCTCGCAATGACGGCCAAGGGACCGCGGATCGCGGTGGTCGACTACGGGATCGGCAACCTGCGCTCGGCCGAGAAGGCGTTGCAGCATCTCGGCGCCGACGCCGCGCTCACCTCGGACGCGGGCGCGATCGAAAGCGCCGATGCGGTGGTGCTCCCGGGCGTCGGTGCGTTCGGCGCGTGCATGAAGGCGTTGCGCGCGTCCGGCCTCGAGGACGCGACCCGAACCGCGGCGACCGACGGCCGGCCGTTCCTCGGGATCTGCATCGGGATGCAGATGTTGTTCGACGGCAGCGACGAGACGCCCGAGGTCACCGGCCTCGGAGTGGTCGCGGGCCGGGTCACCCTGCTCCCTCGGCGCGTGCGCCTCCCGCAGATGGGGTGGAACACGCTCGAGATCGTGAACGGCGCGCGGCTGGCGGCCGGCCTCCCGGATCCCGCGTGGCTGTATTTCGTGCACTCGTACGCGCCCGAACCCGACGACGAGGGCGTCGTCGCGGCCTGGTGCGAGTACGGCCGCCGGTTCGCGGCGATGATCGAGCGCGGTCCGATGTGGGCCACGCAGTTCCACCCGGAGAAGTCGGGGGCGGTCGGTATGAAACTGTTGGAGAACTTCGTCGCGGCGGTCGCGTAGCCCGTGGATCTCTTTCCTTCGATCGACATCCGTGAGGGCAAGGTCGTACGGCTGCTGCGGGGCGACTACAGCGTGCAGACCACCTACGACGACGACCCGGTCGGGGTGGCGCGGCGATTCGACGCCGCCGGCGCGCGCTGGATCCACGTCGTCGATCTCGACGCCGCCCTCAACGGTGGCAACCCGAACCTGTCCGTCGTCGAGGCGATCTGTGCCAACGTGACGGCGAAGGTGCAGACCGGCGGCGGTGTGCGGAGCGTCGCCGACGCGTCGGAGCGGCTCGGGGCGGGCGTGGCCCGAGTGGTGATCGGCAGCGCCGCGGTCGAGCATCCCGAAATCGTCGACGAGCTGGCGACGCTGCACCCCGGCCGGATTGCCGTCGGGCTGGACGCGCGGGGCCGCGACGTCGCGATCCACGGCTGGACCGAGTCGACCGGCCTCGACCTCGTGACGCTGGCCCGGCAATTCGCGCGGCCGGGCGTCGCGGCCGTCATCTCGACCGACATCGGTCGCGACGGCACCCTCGAAGGGCCCGACGCGGGCCCGTACCGGGAGCTGCTCGACGCGATCGACCTCCCGGTGATCGCCAGCGGCGGCGTCGGCACGCTCGCCGACATCAGGGGCCTCGATCGCCGCCTCGCGGGTGTGATCGTCGGCCGGGCCATCTACGAGAACCGGTTCACCGTCGAGGAGGGGATCGCCGCGTGCTCGCCGTCCGCGTGATCCCGTGCCTCGACGTCGACGCGGGCCGCGTCGTCAAAGGCGTCAACTTCGTCGGCATCCGCGACGCGGGCGATCCCGTCGAGCTGGCCGCGCGCTATGACGCCGAAGGCGCCGACGAGCTCGTGTTCCTCGACATCACCGCGTCGAGTGACGGACGCGACACCATGGTGCACGTCGTCGAACAGGTTGCCGAGCAGGTGTTCATCCCGTTCACGGTCGGCGGGGGAGTCCGCAGTGTCGAAGACGCCCGCCGCTTGCTGCGCGCGGGGGCCGACAAGGTGTCGTTCAACACCGCCGCGGTGAACGACCCGGGCCTCGTGCACGAGGCCGCGCAGGAGTACGGCGCCCAGTGCATCGTGGTCGCGATCGACGCCCGCCGGGAGGAGGGCGGAGGGTGGCAGGTCGTCACGCACGGAGGCCGTACGCCCACCGGTCTCGACGCGATCGGGTGGGCCGAGCGCGTGTGCGGGCTGGGCGCGGGCGAGATCCTGTTGACATCCATGGACCGCGACGGCACCAAGGCCGGCTACGACATCGCACTGCTGCAGGCGATGGGTGCGGCGGTCGACGTCCCGATCATCGCGAGCGGCGGCGTCGGGACGCTCGAGCATCTGTACGAGGGTGCGGCGGCGGGCGGCGCGAGCGCCGTCCTCGCGGCCTCCATCTTCCATTTCGGGCAGCATTCCGTGCGCGAGGCAAAGACCTACCTGGCCGAACGCGGCCTCGTCGTGCGCCCCTGACCGGCCGGTCAGAAGCACGTCAATCGGCGTTGACGAGACGGTGACGGGAAGACGTTCCGCGCGGCCGCCAAGAGGAGTACCGTCGTCGTCACAAGTGCTCGGGCTCGGGCCCGGCACGTGCGTAGGAGGTGCCCATGGCCGAACCTCACTACCTTTCGGGGCTCCCGCCCATCGGCGGCGTGATGTCGCTCCCCGGAACCGTCGGCGTCGTCGACGACCACTTCTTCCGTCGATATCGAAGTCTCCTCGACGCCGAGGATGCCGCGTTCGACGAGCTCGAGCACGCGTACGAGGACGGCGACCGTGCGTCGTACGAGTCCGACCTCGCGGTCTGGCATCTCGCGATCGAGCGCCGAACGAGTTTCCTCGCGAGTCTCGGTACCGACCAGACGCTCACGCTCTAGTCCGTCGACCCGGCCCTCCGCGGTTGGTCAACCGGCCAGCTGCAGTGTGAATTCGCCGACGAGCGTCGTCACGCGCTCGGTGCGACCCACGAAGAAGTGGCTCGCGCCCGCGACGATCTCGATGCGCGTGGATTCCCACTCGTTCGTTTCCGCGGCGATCTCGTCGGGAGCGCGGAACTCGTCGTGCGCGGCCAGCACGAGCAACTTCGGGCGCGGGTCGCGCGCCACGATGTCGTACACGGTCTGCGGCCGGAATCGCAACGGCGGCGCGATGCCGACCCATCCCGCGATACGCGGGTCGTCGACGCCGAGTGCGATGTCGGCGCCGAACGACCAGCCGATCAGCGCGAGCGGGCCGTCGATGCCGGCCGAGGCGGCAGCCGCAGTGGCCGCGTCGATCGCGGCGACGACGTCATGCGGTTCGTCGCGCCCCTCGGTGTGGGAGCCCTCGCTGCCCTCGACGCCGCGGAAGTTGAAGCGCAGGGAGGCGATGCCGAGCTTCGGCAGCGCCTCGAACAACGCCGAGATGACGATGCTGCGCATGGTGCCGCCGTACTGCGGGTGGGGATGACACAGCACGGCGGTCCGGCGGGCACCGACCGGTGCGACCCACTCCGCCTCGAGCGTGTGGCCGTCGGCGGTCAGCAGATTCACCCGGCGGCACCGACGGCATCGCAGACGAACGCGAGCACGATTGCCTCGTCCCGCCAGGCGTCGTAGCGCCCGGAGGGCCCGCCGTGGCCGGCGCCCATCTCGGTACGCAGGTAGATCGGCTGGTGCGACGTCGAGAGCGTCCGGAGCTTCGACACCCACTTCGCCGGTTCCCAGTACTGCACGCGGGGGTCGTTCAGTCCGGTGGTCACGAGGAGTGCGGGATAGTCGGTGGCCCGAACGTTGTCGTAGGGCGAGTACTCCTTCATGCGCGCGTAGGCCTCGGGTTCGCGCGGGTCGCCCCACTCCTCCCATTCGGTGACCGTGAGCGGCAACGACGGATCGAGCATCGTCGTGACGACGTCGACGAACGGCACCTCGGCGACGATCGCCGCGAAGAGGTCGGGTCGGAGGTTCGCGACCGCACCCATGAGGAGTCCGCCCGCGCTGCCGCCGCGTGCGGTCAGACGCGCCGGTGACGTGTAGCTGTTCGCGATCAGATGTTCCGCGCCGGCGACGAAGTCGGTGAACGTGTTCATCTTGTGCTCGAGCCGGCCGTCCTCGTACCACTCGCGACCCATCTCGCCGCCGCCGCGCACGTGCGCGATCGCGAAGACGAACCCCCGGTCGAGCAGCGAGAGTCGCGAGGAGCGGAACGACGGATCGGTCGAGATCTCGTAGGAGCCGTAGCCGTACAGCAGTGCGGGTGCGGAGCCGTCGAGCGGAGTGTCGCGCCGGTGCACGACGGAGATCGGGACCCGGGTGCCGTCGGTCGCCGTCGCCCACAGCCGGGCCGAGACGTACTGCGTCGCGTCGTAGCCGCCCAGCACGGGTTGCGTCTTCACCACGGTCGAGACGCGCCGGTCCATGTCGTAGTCGACGTCGGTGACCGGCGCGACGAGCGACGTGTAGCCGTAGCGCAGCGTGCGCGTCTCGAACTCGGCGTTGCCCCCGACCCACACGCTGTACACGGGATCGGGCATCTCGATCTCGTGGACGGCGCCCGACTCCACGTGCAGCACGCGTAGTCGTTCGAGGCCGTTCGCGCGCTCGCTCAGGACGACGTGATCGGCGAATGCGCTGGCGGCATCGAGCTTGACGTCGTCTCGGTGCGGCACGACGGGAGTCCAACGCGCGCGCCCGGGGTCGACGCACGGCGCCGCGACGAGCTCGAAGTTGCGCGCCGCGCCGCCCTGGTTCGTGATGATGAAGAACCGGTCGCCCTGCGCCAGGTTCCAGTGGTGCTCGACGGTGTACTCGTGTCCGTGGGCGCGCGGCGCGACGACCTGCGGCGCGCGGTCCGGCGTCTCGGTCGGGACGAACCACACCTCGGACGTGAGCTTCGACGAGATGTCGATGAGGACGAAGCGACCGCTGCGCGTCCGTTCGATACCGAGGTAGAAACGTTCGTCGTCCTCGCGCAGGACGAGCACGTCGTCGGCGACCGGCGTACCGAGCACGTGCCGCCACACCTCGTTGGGCCGCATGGCGTCGTCGGGGCGGACGTAGAAACACGTCCGCGCGTCGTCGGCCCACGCGAGCCCGTAGGTGACGTTCTCGACGACGTCGGCCAGGTCGGCGCCGGTCGCGAGGTCGCGGAACCGCAACGTGTAGCGCTCGCCCCCGGTGAAGTCGACGGAGTACGCGAGGGTCTCGTGGTCGGGCGTGACCTCGAAGCCGCCGAGGGAGAAGTAGTCGTGGCCCTCGGCGAGGACGTTCTCGTCGAGCACCACGGTCGCGGCGTCGGGACCCGCGCCGCGCGGGCGGCGGCAGTGGATGCCGTACTGCGAACCCTCGCGGGTCCGGGAGGTGTACTCCCACTCGCCTTCGGCGACGGGCGCCGACTCGTCGGTCTCCTGCACACGGCCCTTGATCTCGTCGAAGATCCGATCGCGCAACGGCACGAGGGGCGCGAGCATCGCGTCGGCGTAGGCGTTCTCCGCTTCGAGGTACGCGATGACCTCCGGATCGGCGCGGTCGCGGAGCCAGTACCAGTCGTCGGTGCGGACGTCGCCGTGCGCCGTCAGCACGTGGGGGACTCGGCGGGCCGTCGGAGGTGTCGTGCGATTTGACGAGGCGTCGGGTGATGACGCGTCGGCGGCGGACACATCGGATCCGGGCATCGCCGGGCGAGCCTAAACGGAGCGGGCGGGCGATTCCCGACCGCTACGATTTCGACCTCATGCCGCCCGTCACGACCCCGATCGCCTTCACGACCGAGGAGATCGATGCCGTCGCCTTCGATGCCGACGGCCTGGTGCCTGCGATCGTGCAGGAGCAGGGCACGAATCAGGTGCTGATGGTCGCGTGGATGAACCGCGACGCACTCGAACGCACGCTGGAGACCGGGCGCACGTGGTTCTGGAGCCGGAGCCGCCAGGAGTACTGGTGCAAGGGTGAGACGTCGGGCGACCGCCAGTACGTGCGCGCCGGCTACTACGACTGCGACATGGACGTGTTGCTGTTCGTGGTCGAGCAGGAGGGCCGCGGCGCCTGTCACACGGGCGAACGCAGCTGCTTCTTCCGCGCGTTCGGCAGCGGCGCGACGCCCGGGCACCTGTGACCCCGCACCCGTGATGGCGCCCGAGGCCCGACCGTCGCGCGACGAGTTCCGTGCGTTGGCGCGCGACTACACCGTCGTGCCCGTGTGGCGCGAGGTTCTCGCCGATCTGGAGACCCCGTTGTCGGCGTTCGTGAAGCTCGTCGGCGATCGCGAGGGCTTCCTGCTCGAATCCGTGGAACATGCGGAGCGGTGGGGCCGCTTCTCGTTCCTCGGTCGTGATCCCGCGCGCACGTTCGTCGCGCGCGGTCGCAACATCGAATGGCTCGGCGGTTCGGCGCCCGAGGGTGTCCCCGCCGACAAGGGCGCGCTGGCCGTGCTCGAGGCGCTGCTCGAGCGGTTTCGCGCGCCGACGATGCCCGAGCTCCCGCCGTTCCACGGCGGGATCGTCGGTTGGATGGGCTACGACACGGTGCGGGAGATCGAGAACCTCCCCGCGCCGCCGGCCGACGACCTCGGATTCCCCGACGCGGTGTGCTCGCTCGCGGGCAGCGTCGCCGCGTTCGATCACTTCCGGCAGCGGTTGTATCTCATCGAGAACGTGTATCCGCCGCCCGACGCCGACCCCGAGACGATCGACGCGATGTACGACGGCGCGATCGCGCGTCTCGACAACGCGGTGACCGACCTCGGCCGTCCGCTGCCGTACACGCCCGCACTCCCGCCCGACGACGACCTCGTCGAGCTCCCCGAGGTGAAGCGCAACTTCTCGCCCGGCGCGTGGGCCGACGCGGTGAACGCCGCGAAGGAGCACATCCTCGAGGGCGACATCTTCCAGGTGGTACTCGCGCAACGCTTCGATCTCGTGGAGCCGGTCGAACCACTCGACGTGTACCGCGTGCTCCGCCTCGTCAACCCGTCGCCGTACATGTACTACCTGCATCATCCCGAAGCCACGGTCGTGGGTTCGTCACCGGAAGCGCTGGTGCAGTTGCGCAACGGGCGAGTCATCAGCCGGCCGATCGCGGGCACGCGGCGCCGCGGCCGCAACGAGGAGCACGATCGCCGCCTCGAAGCCGAACTGGTCGAGCACCCCAAGGAACGCGCCGAGCACGTGATGCTCGTCGACCTCGCGCGCAACGACATCGGTCGCGTCGTGAAGTACGGCAGCGAGCAGGTCGAGGAACTGATGACCCTCGAGCGCTACTCGCACGTCATGCACATGACGAGCCAGGTCGCGGGAGATCTCGCGGACGGTAAGGGTCCGATCGACGTGCTGCGCGCCACGTTCCCTGCGGGAACTGTGAGCGGCGCGCCGAAGGTGCGGGCGATGGAGATCATCGACGAGCTGGAGCCCACCAAGCGCGGTCCGTACGCCGGGGTCGTGGGCTACGTCGACTTCTCCGGCAATCTCGACACCGCGATCGCGATCCGCACGATGTTCTGGCGCGACGGCCGGGCCACGTTGCAGGCGGGCGCCGGGATCGTGGCCGACTCGGTGCCCGAGGACGAAGACCTGGAATGCCGGAACAAGGCCCGGGCGTTGCTCACTGCAGCGTCCGCCGCCCGGCGACTCCTCGGAGGATCATGACCGACTCGTTCCAGGCCCGTCTCCCGCGTGATCTCGTCGTGGTGGAGGGCCCGGACGCGACGTCGTTCCTGCAGAGCCTGGTGTCGCAGGATCTCGATGCGCTGGCGGTCGGCGCGAGCGGGCATTCGTTGCTGCTGCAGCCGCAGGGCAAGCTCCTCGTCGACTTCTACGTGCTCCACGTCGAGCCCGACGTGTGGTGGTGCGTGTGCGAGGGTGGCTTCGGCGAGGCGCTCGCGAGCGGACTCAACCGCTTCAAGATCCGGGTGAAGGTCGAGGTGCGCGAGGTTCGGGTCGAGGCGCTCGCGCTCCGGGGCGTCGAGCCGCCCGCGTCCGTGCCCGCCGGGGTTCAGGTGTTCGCGGTCGACTGGGCGGGCGGAACCGCCTTCGACGCGGTCGGCCCCGAGGCGGCGATCGACGCGCTCGGCAGTGCGGTCGACGCGCCGGTGATCGACGCCGCCGCGTACGAGGTTGCGCGCATCGAAGCCGGCGTGCCGCGCCAGGGTCTCGACACGGACGAGCGCACCATTCCGCAGGAAGCCGGGCTCGAACTGGTCGCGGTGTCGTTCACGAAGGGATGCTTCGTCGGGCAGGAGTTGGTGTGCCGCATCGACTCCCGAGGCCACGTCAACCGTCACCTGCGGCGCCTGCGCGTCGTGGGCGAGAGCCGGGTCGAACGGGGTGCATCCGTCGTGCTCGACGACCGTGAAGTCGGCGAGGTCACGAGCTCGACCGGCTCGGTTGCGCTGGCGATGCTCCGCCGCGAAGTGGAGCCGGGCGCAACCGTTCGCATCGGCACCGACGCGGCGGTCGTCGAAGCGCTCTGAACCTGCGGGCGCGCCAGCTACGCGGTTGCCAGCGCGTGCAGCTGAAAGAACTTCCAGATCGTCTCGCTCGCGTCGATCTGCGTCGTGGTCTTGCCCAGGCGCGGGATCGGAATCGATCCCGGCCACGTGTGACCCCCGCCGCCGACGATGTAGAACACCGGCGCGTTGCCCGGATCGCACCCCGTCCACCGGCGCCGCGTGACCTCGGAACTGATGAGCTTGTCGCGGTACTTGACGGAGCAGTGGTCGACCTTCGCCCAACTCGCCATCGCCGCGGGCGCCGAGCCGAGCGTCGGCCCGCCGCAGCAATTCACCTTGCCCCCGTTGAACGGCACGACGGGATCGGCCGTGCCGTTGAAGGCAACGATCGGTACCGGGTGGGTGGCCGGGCACGCGAGGACGAGGGCGACCGTCGCGAACGCGGCGATGCGATTGCTCATCCGGCACGCGAGCACCGAGGTCATCGCACCCCCGTCGGACAGTCCCGCCGAGTACACCCGTCTGGGGTTGACGCAGAGCGTCGCCTCGAGATGGCTGATGAGCGCGCCGACCATGTCGACGTCGTTCTGCAATCCGGCTTCGCGGAAGAGGTTGAAGTGGCGAGCCGCCGGCACCTGACCGTCCGGCGCGACGATGAGGAAGCCGGCGCGGTCGGCCTCCGGCCGGAAGTCGCCGTAGATCATCTGCCGCACCGCGTTCGATCCGAAGCCGTGGAAGTTCAGCACCAGGGGGACCTTCCGGTTCCCGGTGTACCCCTTCGGCACGTAGAGCTGATACGTACGCGCGACACCGTCGAAGGTGAACGACTGCGCGAACTGCCCCGCGGCGTGCGGGTGTGCGCACTCGGCCGTTTGCGCCGGCGCCGGCGTGGTCTTCGACGACGGCGTGGTCGTGGGCGGGAGGCTCGACGAGTGCGACGAGGAGCTGCTGCAGCCCGCGGCGACGACGGCGATCGACACCGCGAGCGCGAGGATCGTGGCGCCGGTTCTGCGGGCACCGGTCATGCCCCGATTGTGGATCACGCGCCCACTGTTCGCGCGTGCAGGGGAAGGGACACCACGAATCGCGTGCCGCCGCCGGGGGCGGCCTCGGCCCGGGCACTCCCGTCCATCGCGGCCGCGAGCTCCCGCACGATCGCGAGGCCCAGCCCGGTGCCGACGGAACGGCCGGGCGTCTCGCGCACGGTGTACAACCGGTCGAACACCCGGGCCATCCGGTCGGCGGGGATCCCGGGACCGTCGTCGACCACGACGACCGCCGCCCGGCCGTCGCTCTGCATCGCGGCGTACACCTCGACCCGTGAGGTGGCGTACTTCAGTGCGTTCTCGATGAGGTTGGCGGCGATCTGCGCGAGCCGATCGGGATCGAGCACGACCGGGAGCGCCTCGCCGCTCATCACGCTCAGCTCGATGCCGAGCTCGCGCGCCTGCGGTGTGAACGCCTCGGCCGCGTCGCGCACCACCTCGGTTGCGTCGCACGGCCTCGGGGTCAGGGAGAACTGTTGCGCGTCGAGGCGGGAAAGGTCGAGGAGATCGCGCACGAGGCGTTCGAGGCGACGGCCCTCCGCCCCGATGATCGTGGCGGCGCGCTTGCGTTCCTTCGGGTCGGCGTCGTCGAGGGTGCCGTCGGCCAGCGCTTCCGCGTACCCGCGGATCGAGGTGAGCGGGGTGCGCAGGTCGTGCGAGATCGACAAGAGGAATGCGTGCTCGGCGCCACGCGCGTGTTCGAGTTGCGCGGCCATCGCGTTGAGTGCGGCGGCGAGCGACGCAAGCTCGTCGTCGGTCGCGGCGGGGACGTCGGCGCGGGCCGAGAGGTCGCCCGTGGCGAGTTGCGCGGCGGCTCGTTCGATGATGTGGATGGGGCGGGTCAACCGACCCGACAACCAGATCGAGAGCAGCGCGACCGCGAGCAACACGATCAGGCCGGCGAGGAGCATGAGCGGGAACGCGTTGCGCAGGACCGTGAGATCGACCCGATCGGTCGCGACGACGGCGAGCCGGCTCCGGCGCACGAGCGTCGCGGTCGGGATGGCGAGGAACACGGTGTTGCCGCGGCGGCCGCTCACTTCCTGGTTGGCGAGGAGCGCCGCAGGTTGGATGTCGGCCGGGCGCAACGGCGGCGGCAGCTGGAAGTTGGGCAGATCCGCGACCTTGCCCGCGGGCGTGATGAGGACGGCCTGCATGTCCGCGGCGCGCAGGCCGATGCGGAACT
Organism: uncultured Actinomycetes bacterium; assembly: GCA_963835455.1. GTDB lineage: Bacteria > Actinomycetota > Acidimicrobiia > IMCC26256 > PALSA-610 > PALSA-610. The sequence goes on along the minus strand of CAWIFT010000004.1, from coordinate 114,007 downwards.
TCTGCGCCGGGCGAGCCGCGAAGTCGTTCGACTGGACGAGCGCGGCGAGGTCGGCCGACCGCCCGCGCATGTCGGCCAGGGCGCGCTGTTGCAGCGAACGCCGCACGAGCCCGAAGGTCGCGAGGCCCGACAGCACGAGCACGACGAGCGCGACGCCGGTGAACGCGATCACGAGGCGGGTGCGCAACGAGATCCGAGCCGATCTCACCGCTTCACGCACTCATCTCGCGTCGAGCCGGTACCCGAGGCCGCGCACGGTGTCGATGCGGACCGCGCCCGACAGCTTCTTGCGGATCTGGGCGATGTGGACGTCGACGGTGCGCTCGTCGCCGAACCAGTCGAAGCCCCACACCGCGTCCAGGATCTGCTGGCGCGAGAGCGCAAGGCCCGGGCGTTCGGCGAGGAACTTCAACAGGTCGAACTCCTTGGCCGTGAACGCAACGGGGTCGTCGTGCACGCGCACCTCGCGGCGCCCGAGGTCGATCGTCACGCCCCCGGCCTGGAGCAGCTCGGTCGTGGCGGCCGCCCCTTCGGCTCGCCGGAGCACGGCTTTCACGCGCGCGACCAGCTCCGGCGGCGAGAACGGCTTGGTGACGTAGTCGTCGGCGCCGAGCTCGAGGCCCAGCACGCGGTCGATCTCGGTGTCACGGGCGGTGAGGAAGATGACCGGGATCGCGGAGGTCTGGCGCAGGCGCCGGCACACCTCGAGGCCGTCGATACCGGGGAGGCCGACGTCGAGCACGACGAGCCGGGGCCGGTGGTTGGTGACCGCGGCGGCGACGTCTTCGCCGTTCGCGGCTTTCACGACCCGGTAGCCGTCGCGGCGAAGGTACAGCTCGACCAGGTCGGCAATGTTCGGCTCGTCATCGACGACGAGAATCGTCCCGCGCTCCATGTTCACTCCATCGTCCCATTCAGGGTCGATCGGAAGTGTGAAGGACGTGTGAGGCGGCGATGATCCCTCAATCCAGCTTGTTGGCCCGGGCGATTCCACCGAGCCAGGCCGCGGACGGCTTGGGCGTGCGCACGAAGGTGTCCCGGGTGACCGAGACCAGGCCGAACTTCGGGCCGTAGCCCCGGTTCCACTCGAAGTTGTCGAGCAACGACCAGTAGAAGTAGCCCCGCACGTCGATGCCGTCGGCCAAGCAGCGGCCGACGCCTTCGAGGGCCTCGGTGACGTACGCGATGCGCCGGCCGTCGTCCTCGTGCCCGAGGCCGTTCTCGGTGACGTAGATCGGGACCCGGGCGATCTCCGCCGCGGAGCGGATCGCGACCTCGAGCGCCTGCGGCCAGAACTCGTAGTCCATCGAGGTCACGACCTCGACGCCTTCTTCGGGCCCGATGATCCCGGTCTCGTCCATGCGCACGCGCGAGTACGCCTGCACGCCGACGAAGTCGTCGCCCCGCGCCGCCTCGAGGAACTGACCCTCGTGCAGGTAGCGCGACCGGGCGAGCGTGTCCTGGGCCCCTTCGGTGCTCCACCAGTCGCCCATCGCAACGCAGAGACCGAGGGGGAAGTCGCCCCGCCCGCCCTTGATCACCTCGTACGCGCTCCGGTGGGCGCGCGCGAGGTTGTCGTTCACCTTCGAGTACGCGCCGAGATCGCCGGGCCGCCCGGGCGGGAACACGCCGACGACGTAACCCATCAATGCGAGGATGTTCGGTTCGTTGATCGTGCAACCGATCGAGATCAGATCGCCGAGGTGCTCGACCGTGCGCTCGCAGTAGCGCGTGAAGCGGTCGACGATCTGCGGCGACTCCCATCCGCCGGACGCGGCGACCCAGCGCGGGTTGGAGAAGTGGTGGAACGTGACCACCGGCTGCACGCCCTGCTCGTGGCACTCGGCGAGGACGCGCCGGTAGTAGTCGAGCGCGGCGATCGAGAACTCGCCGTCCTCGGGCTCGATGCGTGACCACTCGATCGAGAAGCGGTATGCGGCGAACCCGTGCTCGCGCACCAGGGCAACGTCGTCGGCGTAGAGGTGGAAGCTGTTGGTGCAGTCGCCCGAGGGCTCGACGCACTGCGTATCGGGCCGGTGCTCGAACTCCCACCAGTCGTTGTTCCAGTTGCCGCCTTCGATCTGATGCGAGGCCGCGGCCACGCCCCAAACGAACCCTTCGGGAAAAGTCACGCTCATGGGAGCGGAGCGTAGACTCCGGGCCGCTTGACCATCCTCGATGACATCCTCGCGACCAAGCGCGACGAGGTCACGGTGCTGCGTTATCCGCAGACGAGAGACCTGCTCCGCAAGACCGCGCTCGACGCTCCGCCGACCCGCGACTTCACCGCGTCGCTGCGCCGGGCCGACGGTGCGGTCGCCGTCATCGGCGAGCTGAAGCGGAGATCGCCGTCGAAAGGCGACCTCGCCCCCAACCTCGATCCGGGCCCGACCGCGAAGGCCTACGAAGCGGGCGGCGCGGTCGCGCTCTCGGTACTGACCGACGGCCCGTACTTCGGCGGATCCGTCGCCGATCTGCAGGCCGCGCGCGACGCCACGACGCTCGCGTGCCTCCGCAAGGACTTCACCATCGACGAGGTGCAGGTCTACGAGTCGCGCGCGATCGGCGCCGACGCGATCCTGCTGATCGTCGCCGCCATCCCGGACGACGCGCTGCTCGCCGACCTGCACGCGCTCGCGATCGCGCTCGGACTGGGCGTGCTCGTCGAAGCGCACGACGTGCGCGAGGTCGAACGGGCCCTGCGCGCGGGCGCGCACGTCGTGGGGATCAACAGCCGCGACCTCGCGACGTTCGCCGAGGATCTCGGTATCGCCACCGGCCTGTCGACGATGCTCCCCCCCGAGGTGATCGCGGTGGCCGAGTCGGCGATCCGTTCGGTCGACGACGCCCGCCGGGTCGCGGCGGCCGGATTCGACGCGGTGCTCGTCGGTGAGGCGCTGGTGCGCGCCGACGACCCCACTGCGCTCGTGCGTGAGTTGGGCACCGCGCCCGTCACCCGAAGGAGCTCCGAATGACCGCCAGTGCACCGACGCGCTTCATGCTCTCGCAGGACGCGATCCCGTCCGCGTGGTACAACGCGCTGCCCGACCTCCCCGCGCCGATGCAACCGCCGTTGCACCCCGGCACCAAGGAGCCCGCCGGCCCCGCCGATCTCGCGCCGCTGTTCCCGATGGCGCTGATCGAACAGGAGATGACGCAGGCGCCCACCGTCGAGATTCCGGGCGAGGTCATCGACATCCTGCGACTGTGGCGACCGACGCCGCTCATGCGCGCCCGCCGGCTCGAAGCGGCGCTCGGCACGCCGGCGCGCATCTACTACAAGGACGAATCGGTGTCGCCGTCGGGTTCGCACAAGACGAACACCGCGGTCGCGCAGGCGTTCTACAACCACGCCGACGGCACGAAGCGCATCGCAACCGAGACGGGCGCCGGTCAGTGGGGGAGCGCGCTGTCGTTTGCGTGCGCGCAGTTCGACATCGAGTGCAAGGTGTACATGGTGCGAGCGTCGTACGAGCAGAAGCCGTATCGCCGCGTGCTGATGGAGACGTGGGGCGCGACGGTCGTGCCGTCGCCCGTCGACGACCCGGACCATCCCGGGTCGCTCGGCAGCGCGATCAGCGACGCGGTGCGCGACGCCGCCATGCGCGACGACTCGCACTACGCGCTCGGATCCGTGCTCAATCACGTCCTGCTGCACCAGACGATCATCGGGATCGAGGCCAAGGAGCAGTTGCGGCTCGCGGGCGAGGACGGCCCCGATGTGGTGATCGGGTGCTGCGGCGGCGGCTCGAACCTCGGCGGCATCGCGTTGCCGTTCATGACCGACCAGAGTGTGCGGTTGCTGGCAGTCGAGCCCGCGTCGTGCCCCACCCTCACCGGCGGCAAGTTCGAATACGACTTCGGCGACACCGCCGAGATGACGCCGCTGTTGCCGATGTACACCCTCGGCCACAACTTCGTGCCGCCGTCGATCCACGCGGGTGGGCTGCGGTACCACGGCGATTCTCCGGTGATCTCGCTGCTCGTGCAGGAAGGGCGGATGGACGCGGTCGCCTACCCCCAGGGCAAGACGTTCGAGGCCGCGGTGCAGTTCGCGCGGACCGAGGGGAAGGTCCCCGCGCCCGAGACCGGCCACGCGATCCGCGCCGCGATCGACGAGGCGCTCGCGGCCAAGGAGAGTGGCGAGGAGCGGGTGATCCTGTTCAATTACTCCGGTCACGGCCTCCTCGACCTTCAGGCCTACGACGACTTCAACCACGGCCGTCTCATCGAGGCCTGAGCGCCCGAACCGAAAGTCGCCATGTTCGTCAAGATCTGCGGGATCACCAACGAGGACGACGCGCTGCTCGCCACCGCGCTCGACGCCGACGCGCTCGGCTTCGTGTTCGCGCCGAGCCCCCGTCAGGTCGATGCCGAGACGGTGCGCGACATCGTGCGGCGGTTGCCGCGCGAGATGCACACCGTCGGGGTGTTCCGCGACGAGCGGCCCGAGCGGATCATCGAGATCGTCGGGCGCGCCGGCCTGCACGGCGTGCAGTTGCACGGCAGCGAACCGGCGTCCGAGGTGCGGTGGGTCCGCGAGCGTGTGCAGTTCGTGATCCAGGCGTTCGCGGCGGGCGATCCCGCGCTCGCCGGTGCGGGTAAGAGTGCGGCCGACATCATCCTCGTCGACTCGCCCGCGCCCGGCTCGGGCAAGGTGTTCGACTGGCAACTCGCCGAAGGCGCGCCGAGCGGAAAGCGCATCCTGCTCGCGGGCGGACTCACCCCGGAGAACGTCGGCGACGCCATCCGGCTCGTGCGGCCCTGGGGTGTCGACGTGTCGACCGGCGTCGAGTCCACACCGGGGCGCAAGGATCCGGGCAAGCTCCGGCGGTTCGTGGTCGCGGCACGCGAGGCGGGCAACGACGTCATCGATCCTGCGGTGGGGATCAGCGGGGCGCGCGGGCCGGAGCGGGCGATCGATCTCACCGCCGACGAGGTTGCGGGCGTCACGCGCCCGTGGGACTGGCAGATCGACGCGTAAGCCGGGCCGGATCCCGAGGCGGGCGCCGTACAATCCGCCGGATGCCTGCAGTCCCCGCCGACGCGCCGCGCACCGTTGTCCCGAGACGGGGCGCGCCCGTGCACCTCGAGCCACCCGGGCCGGAACCGGTCGGGCTCGGCCGCTTCGGCGAATACGGCGGGCGCTTCGCGCCGGAGACGCTCGTCCCCGCGCTCGTGCAACTCGAAGCCGAGTTCCGCGCCGCATGGTCGGACGACGCGTTCCGCGACGAATTCGCCGGCCTCCTTTCGGGTTACGCGGGCCGCCCCACGCCCGTCACCGAGTGCCACCGGCTCTCGGACCGGCTCGGCGTGCGCGTGTTGTTGAAGCGCGAAGACCTGACGCACACGGGATCGCACAAGATCAACAACGTGCTCGGGCAGGCGCTGCTGACGCGGCGCATGGGCAAGGGGCGCGTCATCGCCGAGACCGGTGCCGGCCAACACGGCGTCGCGACCGCAACCGCAGCCGCCCTCTTCGGACTCGGTTGCACCGTGTACATGGGCGCCGTCGACGTCGAGCGCCAGGCACTGAACGTGTGGCGCATGAAGTTGCTCGGCGCCGAGGTCGTGCCGGTGACGTCGGGGAGCGCGACGTTGAAGGACGCGGTGAACGAGGCGATGCGCGCGTGGGTCGCGAGCGTCGAGAGCACCCACTACTGCCTGGGTTCCGCGATGGGTCCGCATCCGTTCCCGTGGATGGTGCGCGAGTTCCAACGTGTCGTCGGCGACGAGGCGTACCGGCAGTGCCGCGCGATCCTCGGCGACCGGGACCCCGATGTCGTGGTCGCCTGCGTCGGCGGCGGCTCGAACGCGATCGGTACGTTCGCGGGCTTCGTCGACACCGACGCGCGTCTGGTCGGGGTCGAAGCGGGTGGGCAGGGACTCGAGTCGGGTCATCACGGCGCCGCGGTCGCACGGGGCGTGCCGGGCGTCGTGCACGGCATGCGCTCACTGTTCCTCCAGGACGAGTTCGGGCAGGTGCTCGAGGCCTCGTCGATCAGTGCGGGGCTCGACTATCCCGGCGTCGGGCCGGAGCACGCGATGCTCGCGGCGACCGGTCGGGCCGAGTACCACGCCGCGACCGACGACGAAGCGCTCGCCGGATTCCAGTTGTTGTCCGCGACCGAGGGCATCGTGCCCGCGCTCGAACCCGCGCACGCGATCGCGTGGGTGGCGCGCGAGGCCGGCCACGCGATTCCCGCGGGCTCGACCGTGCTGATCACGCTGTCGGGACGGGGCGACAAGGACGCCGCGCAGGTCGCGGAGATGTTGGGCGAGCTCGAGTGAACGCGCGATGAACCTCGAAACGCATCTCCGCAGCCGTCGCGACGCCGGGAAGAAGCTGTTGGTCCCGTACGTCACCGGCGGGCTCGGACGCGAGTGGCACGAAGTCGTGCGAGCCGTAGTCGATGCAGGCGCCGACGCGGTCGAGGTCGGGATCCCGTTCTCCGATCCGATCATGGACGGCCGGACGATCCAGGAGGCGAGCCAACGCGCCCTCGATCTGGGGGCGACGCCCGTCGGCGTGATGGACGCGATGGCGACCATCGACGTGCCCGCACCGCTGGTGGTGATGACGTACTACAACCTCGTCGCGCGCATGGGGCACGAGCGGTGCGCGACCCACCTGCAGGCGTGCGGCGTCGACGGTGCGATCGTCCCCGACCTGCCGCTCGACGAGCTCAACGGGTGGGGCGACGCGGCCGACGCGGCCGGGGTCGAGACGATTCTCCTCGCCGCGCCGACCACTCCCGACGACCGGCTCGCACAGATCTGCGAGCGTTCGCACGGTTTCGTCTACGGCGTCTCGCTGATGGGCGTGACCGGTGAGCGCGACCAGCTCGCCGCGCACGCGGGCGAGATGGGCAGACGGTGCAAAGCGGTCACCGACAAGCCGGTGCTGCTCGGCGTGGGGATCTCCACGCCCGAACAGGCCGCCCAGGCCGCGGCGAGCGCCGACGGCGTGATCGTCGGGAGCGCCCTCGTGCGGCGCCTGCTCGACGGCGGCGGGCCCGAGGAAGCGGCGACCTTCGTCCGCGCCCTCCGGGTCGCCCTGGATGCCTGAGCGGCGGACGCCGGGCGACGCCTGATCGGTACATACACCCGCTCCCAGGTGTGACAAACGCCCTACAGGCGCTCCGGGCGGCAGTCGATATCCAGTCGCTAGGGATGGCGTTGGGACCAGGGAGCGGATGATGGAAAAGGGCGCGAGCATCGGCCTCGGCCTCTGCGTGGCCGGCGTCTTCATCAGCGCGACCATGCACGGCATCAACATCGCGTTCCTCTTCATGGAATTCGGTTCGATCATCATCGTGGTGTTCGGTCACCTCGGCGCCACGATCGCCTCGTACCCGTGGGAGGCGACCCAGAACCTGGGCAAGTACGTCGGCAAGGCGATGAAGGGCAAAGAAGCCCACTCCGCCAGCGACACGATCGCCAAGATCGTGGTGCTCACCAACCGGGCCCGCGCCGAGGGCCTCCTCGCCCTCGAGGAAGAGGCGAAGAGCATCGAGGACCCGTTCTTCCGCAAGGGCATCGAGCTCGCCGTCGACGGCACCGACCCCGACGCACTGAAGAAGACGCTCAACTCCGAGATCGGCGCGATGAAGGAGCGGCACAAGATCGGCCAGGGATGGTTCACCTCGGCCGGTGTGTTCGCCCCGACCTTCGGCATCATCGGCGCGGTCTTCGGCCTGATGGCAACCATGGCCCAGCTGAACCAGCCCGCGAAGGTCGGTGAGGGCATCGCCGGCGCGTTCGTCGCGACGTTCTGGGGAGTGTTCCTCGCCAACGGCATCTGGCTGCCGTGGGCGAACAAGCTCAAGCAGCTCTCGCTGACCGAGGTCGCGCACAAGCAGCTGATCGTCGAGGGGATCATGGCGATCCAGGCCGGCGTGTCGCCCCGGGTCGTCGAAGAGCTGCTCAAGTCGCACATCCCGCCGTCGGAGCGCGACAAGCCGGTGGCGGGTCAAGCGGCCGAGGGCGGTGGTGGCCAAGCCACTGCGGCCGCCGCGTAGCGGGGGATCGATATGTCGCAAGGAGGCGACGACGAGATCCACGAGGAGCACGAAGAGCACGTCAACCACGAGGCGTGGGTCATCCCGTACGCCGACCTGCTCACGTTGCTCATGGCGATGTTCATCGCCTTGTTCGCGATGTCGACGGTCGACGTCACGAAGTTCAAGGCGTTCGCGATCGGCTTCAACGAAGCGCTCGGCGGGGGGAAGCTCGACGCAGGCGTGGGCGGGACCGCGAACGCCACTTCGACGCAGGTGGGCCGGGGCAGTGGTAACGGACCGCTCGACGGTGGCTCCATCATGCCGGCGAGTCCGGTCGCCAGCCAGAGCTCGTTGCAGCAGATCCTCTCGAATCTCGCGAGCGGCCGGGCGCAGGCGGCCAAGCAGCGCCAGACGCTGGAAGACGTGCAGAAGGCGATCGAGGACGCGGCGAACAAGCTCGGTCTCGGGGGTGACATTCGCACCAAACAGCTCAACAACGGTCTGCAGGTCACGCTGCTCACCGACAAGGTGCTGTTCCAGAGCGGTCAGGCCACGTTGCAGCCCAACGGACTGCGGCTCTTGAGCGTCATCGGCGCGGTGCTGAACTCGATCGACAACTCGATCGACATCAACGGGTTCACCGACAGCGTGCCCATCGGCCCGGGCGGCCAGTTCCCGTCCAACCTGTATCTGTCGTCGTTCCGCGCCGATGCCGTCGCCGACTATTTCGCCTCGATCGGCCTCGACCGCAGCCGGCTCTTCCCGGCCGGCCGTGGTGACCAGGACTTCATCGCGACGAACGCCACGCCGGAGGGCCGGGCGCTCAATCGTCGGGTCGAGATCATCGTGGAATCGAACCTGGTGAAGCGGACGCTCCAGCAGGCGGGCCTCGACAACCACGCCCTCACGCCGACGACGCTGCCCTTCGACACGACCCGGACCCCGTCGCCCGCGGCTCCCAATCTCAAGGCGCAACTCGGCGGCAACTAACGTCGGACCCATGCCCGACAAGATCACGATGAACTCCGACGGCGTGCTGTCGGTATCCGACGAGCCGATCATCCCGTACGTCGAAGGCGACGGCACCGGTGTCGACATCTGGCCGGCCGCGCAGCTGGTGATGGACGCGGCCGCGGCGAAGTACGGCAAGAAGATCGCGTGGAAGGAAGTCCTCGCCGGCGAGAAGGCGTTCAACGCCACCGGCTCGTGGCTTCCCGACGAGACCGTCGACACGTTCCGCGAGTACCTGATCGGGATCAAGGGCCCGCTCACCACGCCGATCGGTGGGGGCATCCGCTCGCTCAACGTCGCGCTGCGGCAGCTGCTCGACCTGTACGTGTGCCTGCGCCCCGTGCGCTGGTTCACCGGAGTGCCGTCGCCGGTGAAGCGGCCCGAGGCCGTCGACATGGTGATCTTCCGCGAGAACACCGAAGACATCTACGCGGGGCTCGAGGTCGAAGAGGGAACACCCGAGGCACACGAGCTGATCGCGCTGCTGAAGGAGAAGTTCGGTTGGGAGATCCGCGCCGATTCCGGCGTCGGGATCAAACCCATCTCGGAGACGGGTTCGAAGCGCCTGATCCGCGCCGCGATCAAGTACGCGATCGAGAACGACCGCAAGAGCGTCACCCTCGTGCACAAGGGGAACATCCAGAAGTTCACCGAGGGCGCGTTCATGAAGTGGGGCTACGAGCTCACGCGCGACGAGTTCTCGGATGTCGCGGTCGGCTGGGACGACTGCGGCGGCAAGCCCGGCGACAAGGTCCTGGTGAAGGACAGCATCGCCGACATCACGCTGCAGCAGGTGCTGACCCGTCCCGAAGACTTCGACGTCATCGCGACCACGAACCTGAACGGCGACTACCTCTCCGACGCGCTCGCGGCGCAGGTCGGCGGGATCGGCATCGCCCCCGGCGGCAACATCAACTACGTCACCGGGCACGGCATCTTCGAGGCCACGCACGGGACCGCGCCGAAGTACGCCGGTCAGGACAAGGTCAACCCGAGCTCGGTCCTGTTGTCGGGCGTGATGATGTTCGACCACCTCGGCTGGACGAAGGCCGCCCGCGACATCGAGACCGCGATCGAGGCGACCATCGCCGACAAGGTCGTCACCTACGACTTCGCCCGGCTGATGGAAGGCGCCACCGAGGTGAAGACCAGCGAGTTCGCGCAGGCCATCGTCGATCGCCTCTGAACAATGTCCCTCCCGACAGTTGGGAGGGAAGCCGGCGCCGGGAGCCGCTCTTGCTCCCAACGCGGATCGGGATGGGTCCGATCGCCGGGCGCCCTAACGTGCGGGGGTGTTCGAGTACCCCGCCCAATGGGAGAGCGACGTTGTTCTTGCCGACGGGGGAACGGCTCGCGTCCGGCCGAGCCGCCCCGACGACGAACCGGCGTTACTGGCGCTCTACGAACGGTTGAGCGACGAGTCGATCTATCTCCGGTTCTTCTCGCCGGTGCCGCGCCCGACCGCGGTGCAGCTCGAACGGATCACGTCGATCGACTATGTCGATCACATGGTGCTGGTCGCGCAGATCGGCGCGGACATCGTCGCGGTCGCGCGTTACGACCGGATCGGGCCCGACGAGGCGGAGGTCGCGTTCGCGGTCGCCGACGATCAACAGCGGCGCGGTCTCGCCACGCTTCTGCTCGAGCACCTCGCCGGTATCGCGCGCGCGAACGGGATCACCACGTTCCTCGCCGACACGCTGCCGGGGAACTCGAAGATGCTCAACGTGTTCGTCGACGCGGGCTGGGAAGCCGACCGGCGCTTCACCGAGGGAACGATCCGGGTGCGCTTCCCGATCGCGCCGACGTCGGCATCGGTCGGTGTGGTCGAGGCGCGGGAGAGCCATGCGGAGTCCGCATCGATCGCGCGGCTGCTCGCGCCCCGCTCGATCGCGGTGATCGGCGCGAGCCGTACTGCGGGAAAGATCGGCCACGAGCTGTTCCGGAACCTGCTCGAGTACGGATTCGAGGGGCCCGTGTATCCCGTGCACCCGACCGCGCTGTCGGTCGCCGGCGTGCGTGCCTATCCGAGTGTTCTCGAAGTGCCGGACGCGGTCGACCTCGCGGTCGTCGTCGTTCCCGCCCCCGACGTGGCCGGAATTGCCCGGCAGTGCGCGGACAAGGGCGTGCTCGGCATGCTCGTCATCACCGCAGGGTTCGCCGAGGCGGGTGGGGACGGCAAGACGGCCGAGCGTGAGCTGGTGGCGTTCGCGCGGAGTAACGGGATGCGCATCATCGGCCCGAACTGCTTCGGCGTGTTGAACACGGCTGCGGGAGTGCGGATGAACGCGACGTTCGCGCCCGCGCAACCCGTGGCGGGGAACGTCGCGTTCCTGTCGCAGTCGGGCGGTCTCGGGATCGAGCTGATGAGCCGGGCCGGCGATCTCGGCATCGGCATCTCACAGTTTGTGTCGGTGGGGAACAAGGCCGACGTCAGTGGCAACGACCTGTTGCAGTACTGGGCCGAGGACGCGCAGACCGAAGTGATCCTCCTCTACCTCGAGTCGTTCGGGAACCCCGGTAAGTTCGTACGGCTGGCGCGTAACGTCGCGCGGTCGAAACCGATCGTCGCGGTCAAGAGCGGGCGCACCGCAGTGGGCAGTCGCGCGGCGTCCTCGCACACGGCCGCGCTCGCCGCGCCGGACCTCGCCGTCGACGCGCTCTTCCGCCAGGCCGGTGTGATCCGCGTCGACACGCTCGACGAGTTGCTCTCGACCGCGATGGTGCTCGCGCACCAACCGTTGCCCGCGGGTCGCCGCGTCGCGATCGTCAGCAACGCGGGTGGGCCCGGCATCCTCGCGGCCGATGCGTGCGCCGGTGCCCGACTCGAGGTGCCCGAGCTCGCGGCCGCGACGCAGGACGCGTTGCGAGAGGTCGTGCTGACGGGCGCATCCGTACGCAACCCCGTCGATCTCGTCGCGGCCGCGACCGCCGACCAATACGAGGCCGCGCTCCGGCTGGCGCTGGCCGACCCGTCGATCGACGCGATTCTCGCGATCTTCGTTCCGCCGCTCGTGACCCGGGCCGCGGACGTCGCCCGCGCGATCGTGCGCGTGGCGGAGTCGGCGGAGGGGAAGCCGATCGTTTCGTGCTTCCTCGGCCAGAACGGCGTGCCCGACGCGCTCCGCGGCGACGACACGCGCCCGACGATTCCGTCGTTCGCGTTTCCCGAGTCGGCCGCGCACGCGCTCGGCCGGGTCGCCGATCTGGCCGACTGGCGGCGCCGGCCCGCAGGCGCGGTGCCGCATCTCGTCGGCATCGACGTGCCCGGCGCGCGCGCCGTTGTCACCGCCGCGCTCGACAACGATCCCGAAGGCGCGTGGCTCGATCCCGGCGCCGCGGCCGCGGTCCTGGCCTGCTTCGGCATTCCGGTCGTCGGGTTTCGCGAGGTGACCGATGCCGAACAGGCGCGGTCGGCCGCGCGCGCTCTCGGCTACCCCGTGGTGTTGAAGGCGTCGGCGCCCAACCTCGTGCACAAGAGCGACGTGGGCGGCGTCGCCCTCGATCTTCGCGACGACGCCGCGGTGGTGAACGCGTTCGAGGCCATGGCCACGGCGCTGGGGGACCATATGACCGGGGCGGTGGTGCAACCGATGGTGCCGGTCGGTGTCGAGGTGATCGTCGGCATCACGCACGATCAGTCGTTCGGCGCGCTCGTGTTGTTCGGGCTCGGCGGCGTGACCGCGGAATTGCTCGCCGACCGCGCGCTCCGGCTGGTTCCCGTCACGGACGAGGACGCGCATCAGCTGGTGCGAACGCTTCGCGGCTCGCAGCTGTTGTTCGGCTATCGCGGCCGGCCCGCCGTCGACGTCGCGGCGCTCGAGGACCTGATCCTGCGCGTGGGCGCGCTCGCCGACGAGATCCCCGAGATCGCGGAGATGGACCTGAACCCGGTCGTCGCGTCGGCCGATTCGGTGGTGGCGATCGACGTCAAGATCCGGGTCGTGCCCGCGCGGGCCCCGGTGCCCGCCGACATGCGCCGGATGCGTACCTGAAGCGGGTCGCGTCAGCTCCCGCGCAGGTCGATGATGTCGCCCGGGACGAGCTCGATGTGCACGGTCGTGCCCTTGAGCCCGCGTCGGTCGAGCTCGGCCCGCAGCCCCTTGGTCGACGGTTCGGGCAGCGGGCCGGTGGCGCGAGCCGTGATGCCGTCGGGTGAAGGGCTCACATTCACGATCGACCAGCCCGCGGCTTTCGCCCAGGGATCCAGAACCGCTTGGACATCCGACTGGTCGAGGCTGGCTTGGGTCAGCTGCTCGGAGGTGATCGCGAGCGGCACCGCGATGATGAGCACGAGGGTGGCGATCGCGGCGGCGGCGCCCTTGCGACTGAGGTAGCGGGTCTGCCCGCCCGGCTTCGGTGCGTGGCGATGGACGCGATAGAGCGCCATGACGACGATGCCGCTCGCGAGTATGGCGGTCACGTTGGTCACGAAGAGCAGGAGCGCGCCGCGCGCCTGGCTGGTTGCCCCGGCTTCGAGCGTGAGCCCCACCACCGACAGCGGCGGGACGAGCGAGATCGCGATCGCGACGCCGGGGAGCGTATCCGAGATATCGGAACGGGCGAGCGCGACGGATCCGACCGCGCCCGTCGCGAGCGCGGCGACGAGATCGATGAGTCGGGGCGAGATGCGCTGCGCGACCTGCGAGTTGGTTGCGGCCACCACGGGGTAGGGCACGAACTTGCCGAGCACCCAACCGAGCGCGATCACGACGATCGCGCCGGCGACGACGAGCAGCAGGGAGCGAACGAGGTTGGCGCGATCGGCGAGCACCACCGCGAGCACGATCCCGAGGATCGGCGTCATCAGCGGCGCGACGATCATTGCGCCGATGACCGTCGCGGTGGAGTCGGCGGTGACCCCGGCCGCGGCGATGATCGCGGCGAGGACGAGGAGCACCCAGAAACGGCTGAGGCGGCGCGCGCGCTCCGGTCCTTCGAAGAACACCTGATCGCGCATCCGGGCCAGGTCCGTTTCGGCAACCGACAGCATTGGCACCGCCCTCGATACTCGCCCGCCGCGACCGGCGATCACTCCCGGTCCAGTCCGGTTCGGCGCCATTCTCCACCACCCGCGATCGCAATCGTTGCCATCGCCGGCGGGCGATACCGTTGGTCGACCCAACATTTCGGCGTTGTCGTGACTTGCTGAAGGTGTGAACCGCGGGGTGGAGTTGCGGGACTTCGAGCATTGGTACGTGGGCGAGCACGCGCGCCTGTTCGCATCACTGTTCGTATTGTCCGGCGATCGGGACCTGGCCGAGGACGCGACGGACGAGGCGTTGTCCCGGGCGTTGCAGCACTGGGACCGCGTGCGCGAGATGGAGTCGCCCGGGGGTTGGGTGTACCAGGTCGCGGTGAACCGGCTCCGGCGCGTTGCTCGTCGTCGGGCCCTGGAGCAGCGTCTCCTGCGGCGACTCGGACCGCGTACCGCCGCGCCCGGCCCGGCCGGTGAGGTCTGGGACCTCGTGCGGTCCCTGCCCGATCGGCAACGAACCGCCGTGGTGCTCCGTTACCTCGCCGACCTGACCGAGAGCGACATCGCGACCGCCATGGGGGTCACGCGCGGCACCGTCGCCTCGACACTCGCCGACGCGCGCCGGTCGCTGGCCGCGGTGTTGACCGAACCGCAAGCTGCCGAGGAGCCGTCATGAATCGCTTCGACGACGCCGTACAGGATCTCTTGTCGAGCGTGCCCTCTGGGCCCGAGATCGATGGCCTCCGGGCGAGAGTGCGCCGCCGGCGTCGACGTCGCGCCGTTGCGCTCGTTGCGACTGTGGGCGTGATCTCGGGCGCGTCCGTCGGTGTCGCGGCATCGCTGGGTCATGCCTCGAGCGGGCCGCACATCGCGGTGTCGCCGACGTCCTCGACCACCTCGACCACCACGACCGCGTCGGGCCGGTGTCCCGAGGTCGATGTGCTCCTGCAGCAGGAGGCGGCGCTCGAGGCGCAGGCCAATCGGCTCGACGCGGTACTGAGATCTGCGATCGCAGCCCATGCGGCCGATGCCGGCACGCTCGACGCCCAACACCAGGCCGTGCTGCGGCAGCTCTCGGACGTGACGTATCGACGACTGCGGCTCGACTACGGCGCCGCGTGCGCGGCGGCGAACGACGCGCCGGCCCCGTCGACGACGTCGGTCGCGCGTGACTGCGCGGATGCGATCGCAGCCGACAAGAGTGCGGCGTACGCGGCGCTCGAGAACGAACGGCAGTCGCTGCGGGCGCAGGAGACACAGGTCAACCGTCAGCTCCTCGCCGCGTTGGCCGCGAACTCGGCCGAGGCCGGTGTCCTCGATGCGCAGCACCAGGCGATACTGCGACTGCTCTCCGACGTGGAGCGGCAAATCGTCGCAGTCGAGATCGGTCCGCCACCCACGCCGTCGGACTGCGCGCCGGCTGGTCCTTAGCCGGCGCCGGCCCATGTGCTCACCGGCTCGGGGTGGCCACCGCCACGAAGATCCCGTCATCTGCGGTCGCGGGCGCGCCCGCAGGTGTGCGCAGCGTGCCGACGTGCAGCCGGGCCGCGCTCGCGAGCTCACGAAACCCCGCCTGGGTGTGCCAGTGGAGCAGCCACGGGCGATCTTCGCCGACCACGCCCGCGGGCGTGACGTGCTCGTAGCGCAGCGTCGTGATCTGACAGCGCGCGAGCTCGTCGCGGTGCTCGGCCACGGAGGTGACCCGCATCTCGGTGCCGTCGCCGTTCCTGTGGGTCCGGGCCCGTCCGAGCGCGTCCGGGGAAGTCGGCTCCGGAACCATCAACGGGATCAACGCGGCGCCGTCGGCCGAGAGGTGCCGGCGGATCGCGACGAGCGCGCGCAGTGCGGCGTCGTCGTCCGGGAGCAGGTTGAAGGTCGGTCCGGCGATGTAGATCGAGCGGTACGTGCGATCGAGGTTCATCGTCTGCATGGACTGTTCGTGCAGGACGACCTCGACGCCGCGTTCGACGGCGGCTCGACGACAGCGGGCGAGCATGTCGGGCGACGAGTCGAGACCTTCGACGTCGAACCCGCGGGTGCGCAGGTCGAGCAGCGGATCGCCGGTGCCGCAACCGAGCTCGAGCGCCGGTTCGCCCCACCGCGCGACGAATCCGGCGTACGGCTCGGGATCGGGCGTGACCGATCGGAGCGGCGCGTAGAGCTCGGCGACCAGGCCGGTGTAGAAGCGCGACGGGTCGATCGGTGTCATCGACCCATCGTCGCGCCCGGGCACGGTCGCAACCAGAGCTCACGATCACGGCCGTACGCGTAGGCGAGTCGGTAACCGACGGCGGTGATCGCCGCGCGCAGCCCCTGCAGCTGCGCGCCGAAGCCGACCGGTGTGATCACGACCGCACACGTGCGCGGCGACGCGGCCGCGGCGGCGACGACCCGCGTGGTGATCCCGCCCTGAAAGATGCGCATGTCGGTGGTGTCGTTCATCTGCGCAGGCGTGGACAGACCGGCGCGCCACACGAGGCCCGGATCGTCGGCGATCGCCTCCGCGCCGTGCGGCAAGCGGCGCAACTGCGCGACCACCTGCGCATCGACGCCCGTGATGTGACTCGGCCACACGATGTCGCGCTGATTGACCACTTCCCACGGAATGAGCACGACCAGCGCGATGGCCAACCAGGACAACGGGGGCGGACGGACCGCGGCCAGGAGCGCAAGCGGCAGGATGATCGCGGCGAGATGATTCGCGAACATCGCCTTCTCGAACACCAGGACGAGCGCAGTCAGCGCGAGCCAGATGCCGAGGAGTCGCGCGTCGTTGCGCGCACTCCGCGCGGCGGTCGCGCGGTGTGCGGCGACGACACCGAGCACGACCGCTGCGACCAGGGCGGCGTCGCGCGTCGCGAGTGTCGTGACGAGCTTGCCGAGCTGGGACAGGTGCGAGTAGCTCGGCCCCGCGCCCCGGTGGTACTCGATCGACTGCTCCCAGACCCGTGGCAGCCCCCACGGCACCGCGGCCGCGAGCCACGTGCCGACCATTGCCGCGCCCGCCGCGCCCACGTGCGCGTTGCGGCGCGGCGCGAGGAGCCACACCGCGAGCGGAACGATCGCTGCGATTGCGATCGGCTTGGTCGCGAGCGCACCCCCGAACAGCGCGCCGACCAGGACCGCGCGCCACCAGCGCGGCTCATCGCGGTACACGAGCGCGGCCCACACCGCGAGCGCGGTGAGTGCGGCCGCCGGACCGTCACCTGTGATCTGACCGGTCGTCCACAACATGGTTCCGGTCGTCGCGACCAGGAGCGCCGTGACGAAGGCCGCGGTCCGGCTCGCCCCGAGGCGCCGCGCACTCGCCGAGATCGCGAGTGCGGTGACCACGCCCGCCAACAGGGGAGTGAGACGGGGCGCGTCGATCGTGTGCAGACCGAGGATGTCGCCGGCATAGAGCAGCGGCAGGTGCAAGGGCCCCTGCGACGCGAAGACACCGCGGTAGGGGACGAGACCGTGCCGCATGTCGACGACGGTGGCCCCGTAGACACCATCGTCGAACGAGAGGGGGCGTGTCGACAAGAACATGGGCAGGCGAACGACGACGGCGACCAGCGCCAGCACCGCGGGCCCCCACACCCGGGCGCGGCCCCCGGCTCGAGTCGTCAGGGTCGGCGCGGCCACGGAGGTCAACGGTACGGCCCGCGACGAGGGTTGCGATACTGCGGCGGACGAGCTGCTGGTGACACGAAGTCGACGCTCGGGGCAATCTGTGGCGATGATCGACAGGCACTTGGACGTGACGTCGTGGCTCCAGCCGGAGCGAGCCGCGTTGCTCGCCCTCCTCCGTGGTCTCTCGGCTGACGACTGGAAACGGTCGACCGAGTGTCCGGAGTGGGACGTCAAAGGAATCGCGCTGCACGTTCTCGGCGATGACTTGTCGCTGCTGTCTCGCCAGCGCGACGTCTTCACCGACGGTCTCACGATGTTCGCGGTTGATCGCCCCGGGCTGAGCTTCCGCGCGCTCCTCGACGGGTTCAACGAGCAGTGGGTGACCGCCGCGCAATTCTTCAGCAATGAGCTGCTGATCGAGATGCTCGGTCTCGTCGGCGACTGGAGTCACGCGTTCTACTGCGACGTCGGTTTCGAGACGCGGGCGCGCGAGGCGGTCGGCCTGTTCGCGGATACGGAGCCTTCGGCGTATTGGAAGGTGATCGCGCGGGAGTACATCGAGCGATTCGTACATCAGTCGCAGATTCGTCGTGCGGTCGGCGCGCCCGACCTCGACGGTGCCTTGGCGACGGCCGCGGCGCGGGCCACCGTGCACATGCTCGCGGCGTGGATGCTGAACGACGCACCCGCGGTGGGTTCGGCCATTGCGCTCGACTACGGCGAGGTGGGTGGTTGGACCTGCAAGCGCGACGCCGAAGGTTGGGTCGTACTCGAAGGTGCCGACCGAGCCGCCGCGGCCCGCATCTCGGTCGCCCCGGACCGGGTCGTGGCGTTGACCTCTCGTGGAATCGCCCAGCCGGACATCCCCCCGGTTCTGGCGATCGCGGGCGACGCATCCCTGGCCCGGATCGCGACCGACATCATCGTCCCCCTCTGCGGGCCGCCGTCAGCCCGCGCGGAGTGACCCGCACGCGGCCGGTGCGCCTGATCCGGCGGCGACGACTGCTAGCGAATCGCCTGTACGAGGGCGGGGAGCGACTCGCGGAAGTCGGGGAGGAGCGCGCGACCCGACAGTCGCAAGGCGCGGTTGTCGAGCACCGAATTCGCGGGCCGCGGCGCCGGGCGCGGCGGTTGGAGATCGGCCGTCGAGATCGGCGCGACGCGCGCGGGGTCGTCGCCCGCGGCGCGGAGTACCTCGCCCGCGAACTCGAACCAGCTGACCGGACCCTGGTTCGTCACGTGCCACGTCCCCGGCAGCCGTTCGACCACGAACGTACGCAACATCGTCGCGAGATCGGCCGCGACCGTGGGGCACCCGCGTTGGTCGTCGACGAACCGCAGGGGAGCGTCGCCGCCCGCGAGCCGCAGGATCGTCTTCGCCATGTTGGCGCCGTAGCGGCCGATCACCCACGACGTGCGCACGACCGCGCAGTCGAGGTCGAGCTCGAACTCGCCCGCCAGTTTCGACTGCCCGTACACCGACGCCGGATTCGGCGTATCCCACTCGTGGTACGGCTCGGGCTGTGTACCGTCGAACACGTAGTCGGTCGACAGCGCGACGACGTATGCACCGACGCGGCGGGCGCCCTCCATCACGAAGCGCGCTCCGAGCGCGTTCACGGTGAACGCGCGGTCCTGCTCGGTCTCGCAAGCATCGACCGCGGTCATCGCCGCGCAGTGCACGATCGCGTCGGGATGGACGGAGCCGATCGCGCCGAGCACCGAGTCGCGATCGCCCACGTCGAGCGCGCCGTGGTCGAGGCCGACGACTTCGTGGGCACCACCGAGTTCGAGGGTCTCGACGACTTCGCGTCCGACCATGCCGCCGGCGCCGGTGACCAGGACGCGCAACGCTCAGGTCACTTCCACGCGGCCGTCTCGTCGACCGGTGCCCGCTCCAACAACGGTTCCCACCAGGCGCGATTCGCCGCGTACCACTCGCACGTCTCGCGCAGTCCGGCCTCGAACCTGACCTTCGGCTCCCAACCGAGCTCGGCGCGGATCTTCGACGCGTCGAGCAGGTAGCGCCGATCGTGACCGGGCCGGTCGGGGACGATCGTCTTGAGCGACGACGGTTTCCCGAGCGCGGCGAGCACGCCGTCGGCGATCTCCTCGATGCTGCGCTCCTCGCCCGTCCCGACGTGGTACGTCTCGCCCACGCGGCCGTCGTCGAGAATGCGCGCGATGGCGCTGCAGTGATCGTCGGCGTGAATCCATTCGCGCCGGTTCTGCGTCGATTGGTAGAGCGGGATCTCCTGATCGTTCAGCGCACGCGTCGTGAACAGCGGGATGACCTTCTCCGGGAACTGGTACGGCCCGTAGTTGTTGGCGCAGTTCGTGATCGAGATCGGCAGGTCGAACGTCTCGTAGTACGCGCGCACCGCGTGATCGCCGCCGGCCTTCGACGCGTTGTACGGCGTGCGCGGCGCGTAGGGCGACGACTCGTTGAACGGCTCCGTCGCGTCGAGGTCGAGGTCGCCGTAGACCTCACATGTGGACACGTGATGAAAGCGGTGGAAGCGATCGACGCCGATGCGGCGCACCGCCTCGCACAGTGTCTGGGTGCCGACGACGTTGGTACGGAAGAACACGCCCGGGTTGGTGATCGCATACGAGTTGTGCGACTCGGCCGCGAAGTTGACGATCGCGTCGATCTCGTAGTCGCGCAGCGTCTTCTCCGCGAAGTCGAGATCGCCGATGTCGCCGTGGACGAACTCGTGCGGCACGCCTTCCAGGCTGGCGCGGTTGCCGGCGTAGGTGAGCGCGTCGTAGGCGACCACCGTGTCGGCCGGCCGCTCGCGCGCCCACCAACGCACGAAGTTCGAACCGATGAAGCCGGCGCCGCCGGTGACGAGAAGTTTCATGTGCGCATCGGCCAGACGGGTCGGGCGCGCTCGCTGATCTCGGCACGCTTGGGATTGGCGGCATCGCGGTCGGAGAGCTCGGGGCTCGTGAGGCCCCAGTCGGCGGCGATCTCGGGGTCGTCCCAGGCGACGCCGAGCTCGTCGGCCGCGTTGTAGTAGCCGTCGACGAGGTAGGTGATCGTCATGTCGGTCGACGATGCGAAACCGTGGGCGACGCCGGGCGGGATCAAAACCCCGGCGTGGGTGTTCTCGCCGGCCTCGGGTTGACCGAGGTCGAAGACCTCGGTGGCGCCGTCGGTGGCGCTGCCGACGCGCAGGTCGTGCAACACGACGCGCGCCCGGCCGAACGGCACGTACCAGTAGTCGGCCTGGTGCAGGTGGTAGTGCAACCCGACGATGCAGCCCGCGGCGCGGTCGGCGCGGTTCGCCTGGATCATCTCGCGCCCACCCGGAATCCACTCCCGGCGGAACGTCTCGACGAACAGCCCCCGCTTGTCGCGGTGCACCGTGGGAACGACGTGGTACACGCCGGTGATGATCGTGCTCTCGGTGATCGTTGCCATCGTGCTCCGCTACTCCAGATCGGCGCGGGAATGGTCGCCGAGCATCAGTCTGGTCGCCTTGGGGCGCTCTCCGCTGCGCACGACCTCGACCTCTCGCCCGAGGAGCGAATCGTGGATGTGGTGTACGCCGATGATCCGGCTCCGCTCCAGCACCACGGAGTGTTCGATCTCGGCGTCCTGCAGCTCGCAGTCGGCGCCGATCGCGGTGTACGGGCCGACGTACGTGTCGACCAGGTGCGTGCCCGCGCCGATGATCGCGGGCCCGCGCACCACCGAGCCTTCGAGGCGTGCCCCCGCTTCGATCACGACGCGGCCTTCGACGCGCGACCCGGCATCGAGCTGCCCGTCGATGCGGGGGACGATCGTGTCGAGCACGAGCCGGTTGCAGTGGAGGAGGGGGTCCTTCTTTCCGGTGTCGATCCACCAGCCCTCGAGCACTTCGTGCATGACCGGGTAGCCGCGGTCGATGAGCCACTGGATCGCGTCGGTGATCTCGAGTTCGCCGCGCGCCGACGGTTCGATTGCGTTGACCGCGTCGTGCACGCGCTTGTCGAAGATGTAGACGCCCGCGAGCGCGAGGTCGGACGGCGGGTCGGCGGGCTTCTCGACGAGGCGGATGACGCCGCCGTGCGCGTCGACCTCGGCCACGCCGAACTGGCGCGGGTCGTCGACGTGCGCGAGCAGGATCTGCGCGGCCGGTGCCTCACGGTTGGGTTCGTCGAGCTCGAGCGGCCGGGTCCGCTCGGCGACGAATCGGTCGACGAGCGGCTTCAGCTGTTGCTGCAGCATGTTGTCGCCGAGATACATGACGAAGTCGTCGTCGCCCAGGAAGTCGCGGGCGATCAGCACGCAGTGCGCGAGGCCGAGGGGATCCGCCTGCGGAACGTACGTGAGCTCGACACCGAACTGTGAGCCGTCGCCGAGCGCGGCTTCGATCTCGGCGCCACTTTCGGGGGAGACGACCACGCCGATGTGCTTGATGCCGGCCGCGGCCATGTCCTCGACCACGTAGAACAAGATGGGCTTGTTCGCGATCGGGACGAGCTGCTTGGCGCTCGTGTGGGTGATCGGCCGCAGCCGGGTTCCGGCCCCGCCCGCCAGGATCAAGCCCTTCATATGGTCCCCATCGCTACTCGC
Source organism: uncultured Actinomycetes bacterium (assembly GCA_963835455.1). Classification (GTDB taxonomy): domain Bacteria; phylum Actinomycetota; class Acidimicrobiia; order IMCC26256; family PALSA-610; genus PALSA-610. The sequence goes on along the minus strand of CAWIFT010000004.1, from coordinate 91,836 downwards.
ATGGCTCGCATGGCCTCTGGGCGCCGCGCACGCCCGGGCGATGCCTGCGCAGCGGTAGAGCATATTTGATCGGAATCTGAACGCGTGGAGTGGTGATCGGACCTCTTGGCACGTTCGCTCACGCCGTTTCCCGCCCCGACTCGACGCGGAGGGGACCCAGATTACCACGGGTAGTGGTCGCACCTCTAGAGTTGCGCAACGTAGGGGCCGGAGTGAGGGACCTTCGGGTTCCGTTGGGAGAAGATCCGTGGGACTGGGCCGAATCGCGGCCGCCGCAATGGTGGTCAGTGTGGCAGTGGTCACGTCGGCCGCGCCCGCGTGGGCCCATCATCAGCAGAGGTTGCCGCAGCACCACGAGCAGCACCACGGCGATGCGGATCACGGCGACGCGGATCACGGCGATCGGGACGACGACGACCGGTGTCCGACGACCACGACGACCACCCCTGCAACGACCACGACGACCACGGTCGCGCCGGCCACGACGACCACCGTCGCGCCGGCCACGACGACCACGACGGTCGAGGCGACGACGACCACGACCGTCGCGGGGCCGAGGATGACGGTTGCCGCGCCGACCACGACCACTACTGCGCCCGCCGGGCCGAGGGCGATCATCGTGTCGCCGACGCGGACCTTCGCAACCACCACGACCGCGCCGACCACGTCGACGACCGCTCCGCCGCCGCCGACCACCGTTTCCGAGGTCCGGCTGAAGGCCCAGGCCGTCTCGTTCACGGGTTCGAGCAACGCGGTCATGCTCTACGGCGTCCCGCTACTGGCCCTGAGCGCACTCGGTCTGGGCTTGGCCCGGCGGAGATCTCGAGGCCTGTCGTAACGTTCGGGGATGCCCGACGAACTCGCGCTCGACCCGAACTGCGATCTCTGTGAGGCGGCGCGCATCACACCGTGGTTCCACGAAGACGACATCTGCTGGATCGCGGAGTGCGAGATCTGCGCGGTTCCCATGGTCGTGTGGCGGAGTCACGGGGTGACGCCACCGGGCGATCAGCTCGCGCACATGCACGACAAGCTCGCGATGGTGGTCGTGGAGAACTTCACGTTCGAGCACTACGTCGACGACAACATGCGCAACATTCCCGACCACTACCACGCGCACGCGCGTCCGCAGGGCGGCTTCTTCGGTCACGGCCTCAAGCGGCGCGCAGACCAGTGAGCCGAGGCGTTCGGTGACCGAACACGTGCTCACGATCGACCTCGGTACGTCGGGGCCGAAGGTCGCGCTGTTCACGCTCGACGGCTCGTTCGTCGACGGCGACTTCACGCCGGTTGCGCTGAACGTTCTGCCCGACGGTGGGGTCGAGCAGTCGCCGAGCAAATGGTGGGACGGCGTCGTGGCGGCCGCCGGGCGCGTGATGGAGCGCGCGACAGTTCCGGCGGCGGATGTCATCGCGGTCGCGGTCACGTCGCAGTGGTCGGGAACCGTTCCGATCGATCGTGAGGGAACGCCGCTGCACGACGCGATCATCTGGATGGATTCGCGCGGCGCCGAGGAGACCCGGCGCGTCGTCGGCGGCGCGGTGCGGTTGCAGGGCTATGACCCGCGCAAGCTGCGGACGTGGATCAGTCGCACCGGCGGCGCGCCCGCGCTCAGTGGCAAGGACTCGATCTCGCACATCCTCTGGTTGCAGCGCGAGCACCCCGACATCGCGCGGGCGACGTGGAAGTACCTCGAGCCGAAGGATTGGCTCAACTACCAGCTCACCGGTCGGTGCGCGGCGACGCACGACTCCATCGTCCTGCACTGGGTCACCGACAACCGCGACGCGGCCCGCGTGGACTACGACGCGGATCTCCTCCGGCTCGCACATCTCGATCGGGCGCAGTTGCCGGACCTCGTCCCGGCGACCTCGGTGCTCGGGCCGCTCACGGAGAAGGCCGCGGCCGAGCTGGGAGTGCCGGCGGGGATCGCCGTCGTCGGGGGAACACCCGACCTGCAATCGGCCGCGATCGGTTCCGGAGCGGTGCGCGACTTCGAGGGTCATCTCTACGTCGGGACGTCGTCGTGGCTGACCTGCCACGTGCCGTTCAAGAAGACGGACCTCTTCCACGGCATCGCCTCGCTGCCCTCACCCCTGCCCGGGAAGTACTACGTCGCCGACGAGCAGGAGGTCGCGGGCGGGTGTCTCGAGTGGCTGCGTGAGCATGCGCTCCAGACGGGTGAAGACATGCGGCAGCTCGACGTCGTGGCCGGTTCCGCCCCGCCCGGCAGCAACGGCGTGATCTTCACGCCGTGGTTGAACGGCGAACGCACGCCGGTCGACGATCACACGCTGCGTGCGGGATGGAACAACCTGTCGCTCTCGACGACCCGCGCCGAGCTCGTGCGGTCGGTCCTGGAGGGCGTGGCCTACAACAGCCGCTGGTTGCTCGCGACCGTGGAGAAGTTCGTCGGCCGGCCGTTCCCCTGGTTGCACTTCATCGGCGGTGGCGCGCAGTCGGACCTGTGGTGCCGGATCATGGCCGACGTCCTGCAGCGCGAGATCCGCCAGGTCGAGCACCCGATCCGCGCCAACGCGCGCGGCGCGGCCCTGCTGGCCGGCATCGCGCTCGGGCGCATCGGTGTCGACGATCTCGCCCGCAACGTTCGGGTCAACCAGACGTTCGTGCCGGACCGGGAAAACGGCACCGTCTACGACGACCGCTACGCGGAGTTCCGCGTCCTGCACAAGCAGACGAGCAAGAGGACGAAACGCCATGGCGAACGCGCAACCTGAGCGCGTCCGGACCGAGCGCCTCCGGGACGACTCGTTCCCGATGCGCGGGTGGGGACTGCCGGAACCGGGCGAGCTCGATCGCGTCGTCATCATCTCGCCGCACCTCGACGACGCGGTGCTCGGCTGCGCGCGGTTCATGTCCGTGCATCCCGGGGTGACGGTCGTGACGGTGTTCGCCGGGAATCCCGACGAGTATCCCGATCCGATGCGCGTCTGGGACGTGCAGAGCGGATTCGGACCGGGCGACGACGTGATGGAGGTACGTCGGCGGGAAGACCACGCGGCGCTGGCCCGCCTCGACGCCACGGCCCGGCACCTCGACTTCGTCGAGCACACGTACAACCCCGGCGATCGACCCGTCGCACCCGAACGCATCGCCGACGGCATCGTCGACGCGGTGAACGAGCTCGCGCCGACCCTCGTCATGACACCGTTCGGACTCGCCAACCCCGATCACGACGTGACGCACCGCGGCTGCATGATCGCCCGCGATCGCGTCGATCCGGCCGTGTCCTGGTGGTGTTACGAGGACACCGGGTACAAGCACATTCCGGGGATGCTCGCGTGGCGCGTGTCCGCACTGTTCCGCGGCGGCGTGTGGCCGACGCCGGTGTGCCCGCCGGTCGACTACCACGGTGAGCGCAAGGCCGGCGCGGTCGCGTGCTACCCGTCGCAGCTGCTCGCGCTCGAGGACGACTGGCAGATCCAGGCCAAGCTGGACGCCCCCGCGCCGGAGCAGTACTGGCGCCTCGCGCCACCGCCCCCGGGTTGGGAACGCATCTCCACCGACTGATCCCGACAAAATCCCACCCAACAGTTGTCGGACTTATCAGCGCTATGCGCTGATTTCACCGACAACTGTTGGTGGGGGGAATCGGGTTAGGCGACGATGACGGACGTGAAGTCGGTGACGCTGCCGAGCACGGTGGCATCCCCGAACGCGGCGACCGTCCCGTCGGCCGCGGCGATCCAGTAGCCCTTGCCGGAAAGCGAGCGGGCGAACCCGCAGACCTGCGCAGAGGTGTGGACCGACGCACCGTGGAACTTGGCGTCGCCGTAGCTGAAGATGCCGCCGTCGCTCGCGCAGAGCCAGTAGCCCTTGCCCGTCGTCGTCGCCGCCATCGCGACGATCGGCTTGTTGAGCTTGATCGCACCGGTCGAGCCGTAGAAGTGCGCGTCGCCGTAGGCGAAGATGCCGCCGTCGCTCGCGCAGAGCCAGTAGCCCTTGCCGGTCGGGGTCGCGGCCATCGCGACGATCGGCTTGTTCAGGTGGATGTTGCCGGTGGATCCGTGGAACTTGGCGTCGCCGTAGGCGAAGATGCCGCCGTCGCTCGCGGAGAGCCAGTAGCCCTTGCCGGTCGGGGTCGCGGCCATCGCGACGATCGGCTTGTTCAAGCGGATCGCACCGGTCGACCCGTAGAACTTGGCGTCACCGAAGCTGAAGATCCCGCCGTCCGATCCGGCCAGCCAGAGTCCCTTGCGGGTCGCGGTGCGCGCGCCCGCCACGAGCGGGAGCGCGACGTGCGGGATCGAGCTGAACTTGGTCGCGTAGCCGAAGCCGTGCACGTGGCCGGTCGGGCCCGCGAGCCAGTACCCGGCCGAGGTCGACGACGGCGGCTTCACGGCCGCCGGAAGACCCGGTCCGGACGTGAACAGGCCGAGCGGCGAGTACGTCTTGCCGAGCACGACCCGGTCGTCCACGCCCAGCCACGTCTTCAGGATGGGCGCGTACATCTGGTGGAAGTCGACGCTCGGCACGAAGTTCCCGTCGCGGTCGAGGGCCGTGAGGCTCGGCTGCGTACCGTGCAGACCACCCCTGACGTGGTCGCCGATGACGAAGTGCGGCGCGGCGGTGCCGTGGTCGGTGCCGCCGTCACCGTTCTCCTCCGGGCGTCGGCCGAACTCGGAGAACGTCATCATCGCGACGTGCGGCAGCCACTTGCTCGAGAGGGTCGCGAAGAACGCCGCGATCGCGTCGTCGAGCCGGCCCAGCAGGGTCGCGTGCCAGTCGTGCTCGTTGGAGTGCGTGTCGAACCCGTCGATCTCGGTGTCGATCACGCGAATGCCGAGGTTGGCGTTGATGAGGTGCGCGGCCAGCACGAGCTGCTGTTGCAGATCGTTCGGCTGGTCGGCGAAGCCGTACGCGGGCCGGATCCGTTGGGTCAGCATCATGAGGTCGGCTTCGGTCTGGTCGTAGAGGTCGCCGAGGTCGCCGAGGCCGGAGGCGCCGGTGCCGAAGCCGGCCAGTGCGTCGAACATGCGCGCCATGCTGGCGTCGCTGCGGTCGATGCCGAACGCGCCGCCGATGTTCAACGGCAGCGACGACGGGTGCGCGATGGCGCCCTGGAGGTGCTCGCTCACCGAACCGTGCAACGACACGCCGTAGAGCGACTCGTGTCCTGCGTTCGGGAGGAGGTCGAGGAATCGGCCGGCCCAACCCGTGGTCACCTGCGTGGAACCGCCCCAGCCGTGCATCCAGATGTCGCCGGAGGTGAAGTGGCTCAGGTCGGGTGGCTGGTACCCGACGCCGCGCACCACGGCGACCTTGCCCTGGTCGAAGCGGGCCTTCAGCTTCGGCATCGCGGGGTGCAGCCCGAGGCCGGCGCCGATCGGCAGCGCGTTGGTGACGCGCAGCGAGGAACGGAGCGACGCGTAGTGCGGGTCGGCGTAGGGGATGACCATGTTCAGGCCGTCGTTGCCGCCGGCGAGGTTGATGGTCACGAGGATGCCGTCGTGGTCGCCGACGGGGGGCGCCGCGAACGCTCGCAGCTTCGTCAGGTAGGGGCTGATCGCGACCACGCCCGTGCCGACCGCGCTGTACTGCATGAAGCGCCGGCGGGAGAACGGGTTGCGTTCGAAGATGGTGGGTCCGGATGTCGTCACGGTCGCACTCCTAGGCGAGGTTGAATTCCGGGCTGAGCATCAACAAGGTGGTCAGGTTGCGCCACGTGTAGTTGACCCATGCGTGGTTGTCTGCCCGTTGCGCGGTGAGCCACGCTTCGAGCTTGGCGCGCGTGTGCGCGGACGGACTGTCGATGCCGAAGAAGTCGAAGCCGTATTGCACGGCGTCGGGAACGCTCAGCCCGGCAATGCCCTGCAGGTCCATGTTCGCGTCGCTCTGCCAGATGATGTTCGCCGCGTAGTTCGCGCGGGCCCACAGTCGTGAGGTCGTGACCCAGTACTCGTTCGGGCGCCAGCCCGACACGTTCGGGGGCTCGAACAGTTGCTGGCCCATGTCGTCCATGTACCACTGCGGGTTCGTCTGCTCGGCGGTCATGTTGACGACGCGCATGCACGCCGCGACCCATTCGGCCGGAGTGCGGACGAGTCCGGTCATCGCCTTCGGCGACACGAAGTTCGGGTGCATGAAGATCGCCCGCACGAGGTCGTGCACCAAGAGGTCGTTCGCAAGGAAGGAGTTGGTGATGCTCGTCAACACGTCGTCTTCGGGATCCGGGTACGCGAAGAACGTCCACATCTTCTTGGCGATGAAGCGCGCCGCGATCTGCTTGTGCGTGGCGTCGGTACCGAGGATGAAGTCGATGATGTCGGGGCCGTCCCAGTTCTGGGTGACGCCCATGAAGGTCTTCGGGTCGCTGTCGTGCCGATCGGGGTAGAAGTGGTACTGCTCGCGGTCGCCGTCGAGCGTGTTGTGCCCGGTCCACGCCCTCGCCGACGCGACGACGTCGGCCTGGCTGTACTGGTCGACGCCGAGCGTGAACAGCTCCATGAGCTCACGGGCGAAGTTCTCGTTCGGGCTGCCCTTCACGTTCGGGTCGTTGTCGAGCCAGATGAGCATGGCCGGTTGCAGCGACATCTGATGCACGAGATCGCGGAAGTTCCCCGCGGCGTTCGCCCGGAACATCGCGTTCTGCTGGTACATCAGCAGCATGTCGCCGACCTTGTAGTTGGCGGTCGCGAAATGGCCGTGCCAGAAGAGTGTGAGCTTCTCCTGCAGTGGCGACGCGGCGGTCGCCATGCGGTCCAGCCACCACTGCTGCAGCTTGTATTCCTTTTCCCAGTCACCCGTGTTCGCGTCGGTCAGGTAGGCCGGCTGCGTGTCGGGATCGGCGCCCGAGAAATCGAGCAGTTGATCGACGGTGGTGTCCCACGGTTGGGCCGCGAGAGTCGCGACCTGAGCGTTGGTTCCACCGAAGCCGGCGCGCCGGAGCAAATGCGCGACGTTCGCAGGAAGCGGCACGTCGTCCCCCTCATCCCTGGAATCCCCAACCCGCCGATCCTCCATCGGCCCGAACCGGGTGGGTTCTTGAGCAATCAGGGCCTATTTGGAAGGAATCAGGGCCATCCCGCGCCCGGCACGTCGACCGGTACCGCCTCGATCCGACCGGCATGCGCAACACGTGCATCGTCAGGCACATGGGTCGGAGCTGTACACACGAAGAGTGTTCGCCGGTCGTCGCCGCCGAGCATGCACGCGAACGCGCCGGGATGGGTTCCCTTGACCTCGTCGACGACTTCACCGCCCTCGCGGATACGGAGCACGCGCCCGGTAAACGGACACGCGGCCCAGATCGCGCCCTCCGCGTCGAGACACATGCCGTCGACGGTCGCCTCGTCGATCTTCGCCCAGACCCGGGCGTTCGACAGCGAGCCGTCGTCCGCGATGTCGAACGCACTGATCTGGCTCGCCATGCTCTCGCCGACGAGCAGGGTCGAACCGTCGGGCGTGATCACCGATCCGTTCGGGAAACCGAGACCGTCGGCCGCGACGCGCGCGGTGCCGTCGGGCTCGACCGCGATGACGCAGGTCTTCCGCGGCTTTTCGCCCGCGTACATGTCGAATCCGAAGTTGCCGACGTAGGCGCGACCGGTCGCGCCGACCACCATGTCGTTGCAGGCCCCGGGCGCGAGCGCCGAGAGATCGGCGTGTACGACGAGTGCACCGTCGGGTTCGCGGCGCAGCACCTTGCGGTCGAGCATGGAGACCACGAGGAGGCGGCCGTCGGTGAGCCAACCCAACCCCGACGGCTGCTGCGGCACCTCGACGATCGTCTCCGCGACGCCGTCGGCCGTCATCGCCACGACCCGCTTGTCGTGCTGGTCGGAGAACCAGAGCCGGCCCTCGTGCCAGCGCGGGCCCTCGGGGAAGACGAGGTCGTCGAGCAGCACGGTCGTGGTTCGCGCGGTCACGGATCCGGACCGTACTCGTCGGCCTCGCGCTCTGTCCGGGTGGGGCTGACCTCGTCGAGCATGCGGGCCGCCGACTCGGGCAGCAGCGGCACGACGAAGACGGCCACGAGCAACGACCCGACGCCGGTCAGCGCGACCGAGCGGCCGATGCCGCCGAGCTGATCCGACAGCCCGCCGGCGATCAGGAGGCCGGTCGCGGAACCGATCACGCCGACGGTGTAGAGCATCGCGTTCGACGTCGATCGCACTTCGGTGGGGAAGAGTTCGGCGTCGAGCGTGCCCAGCGCGATGCCGCCCGCGCCGGCCATGAAGATCGACACCGCGGACGTCACCCACAGCGAGAGTCCTCCGGTGAGGAAGAAGATCATCTGCGTGGCGGTGGCGACCGCGAGCGCGAGGGCGGCGACGGGGCGCCGGCCGCGCAGCTCGGCCAGGCGCCCGCCGACGAGCACCCCGATGATGCCGGGGATCGCGGTGGTCACCGTGCGGAAGATCGCGATGTCGGTGTTGGTGAAGCCGCGGATGTCGGTCAGGTACTTGTTGGTGAACGACGACGACGGGCCACTGAAGCTGCTCGTGAGGAACGCGACGAGGGCGAGGAGCAAGAAGCGGCGCCGGTGGCGGCGAAAGACGTCGCGCGCCCGGCCCCGCACGATGTCGGTGCGCTGCGCGAGCGCGGTGTAGCGCGCGGTCTCGCCCAGCCGGCGGGCGATCGTGGGCGCGAGCAGGATCGTGGCGCCGCCGAGCGCGAACGGGATGCGCCAGCCCCACGAGGCCACGTCGCCGAGCGGCAGCGTCACCACGGAGAACGAGAAGCCGAATCCGCCCGCCAGCGCGAGCATCGACGCCGCGTAGGCGCGCGCGCCCTCCGGCGCTTCCTCGACGACGGCGATGAACGCGACGGTTGCCGTCGTGCCGACGAATCCCCGCTGCAGCACCTGCGCCGTCGTGAACGCGATCAGGTTGGGGGACGCGGCCGACGCGATACAGACGATCGCGGAACCGACGACACCGATGAGGATCGAGCGGCGCCGGCCCCGGCGATCGGCGATCGCGATCGCGAAGAGCGCGAACAGGGCGCCGAGGCGCGTGAGCGCGAACGCGACTCCGATGGTTGCATCGGAGGCGCCGAACGTGTTGCTGATCGGGCTGGTGAGCTGGCCGAACAACGCGGCGGCGAACGAGACGATGGCGGTCGCGGCGGAGGCGGTCGCGATGAAGGTGACCTGTTCGGGGGTGAACGCGACCGGCGGCAGCCCGACCACAGACTTCACCGCAGCGGGCGCGGGCCCGCCCTCGAGTTCCGCGCGCAGCGAGTCGACGGCGTGGGCCCGGGCGCGTCGTTGCGCGACCACGACGAGCGGCCGGAAGAACCAGCCGAAGAACGGGATGTCGATCCCGCCCGCGGACGTGACCGTCACCTCGGTTCCGTCGTCCGCCGGCGTGAGCTCCAGTGTCAGTGTGATCGCCGGCTGCGCGTCGGGGAGCGGCGCGATCACCAGCACCCCGGGCGTCGGCAAAGCTGCACCGAGCCGATCGACGGCCGCTGTGCTCACCGCGTCGCTCGGCGCCGCGAGCCGAACGAGCGAAGACCGCGCCACGCGCGGCATGCTACGGGCGCAGCTCGCACCCATTTCGGAGGCTCATATGGCAACCTTGGCCGTCGGCGACAAGGCCCCGGCGTTCACGCTGAAGGACCAGAACGGCAAGAGCGTGAAGCTGTCCGACGCGAAGGGCAAGCGCGTCGTCGTGTACTTCTATCCGAAGGCCGACACGCCCGGTTGCACACAACAGTCGTGCAGCCTGCGCGACGCGTTCCCGCAGCTGAAGAAGCTGAAGGCGGTCGTGTACGGGATCAGCCCGGACCCCGTCGAGAAGCAGAAGAAGTTCGACGACAAGTACTCGCTCGGCTTCCCGCTGCTTGCCGACACGGAACACGCGGTTGCGGAGAAGTTCGGGGTGTGGGGCGAGAAGTCGCTGTACGGCCGCAAGTTCATGGGCATCGTCCGGTCGGCGTTCGTGATCGACGAGAAGGGCAAGCTCGCCGGCGTCTTCTACAAGATCAGCCCGAAGGACACCGTCCCCAAGACGCAGAAGGTGCTCGAGGAGCTGGGGAAGTAGAGGCCGACACCGGATGTCTCGGCGGCTGGTCGCGCTGGTCGCGTCACTGTTGATCGCGGCCGCGTGTTCGGGCGGCGCGCACGGCCCGATCTCGTCGGGTGCGGCGGCCATAACGACATCGGCCGCGCTCTACGTACGCGGCGCGGTTGCGCTTCCCCTCGGACAACCCGGCAAGCTTTCTGCGATCGCGGTCGGGCCGGAGGACGCGACCGGCATGATCCCGATCGTGGTCCGGAACAACACGGCCCAGACCGTCTACAACGTCGGGGCGAGCGGGACCGCGGAACGCAACGGTTCGCCCGTCACCTCGGTCGACACGGCGATGTTGTCGCCCGAGATCGTGCGCCCGGGCGAGTGGGCGTTCGGGGCGATCGGGTTCGGGGGAGATTCGATCGGCCCGGTACGACGGGTCGAGCTGACACCGATCGCCGATCCCACGCCGGCGTACAGCGCGCGCACCCGAGACCTCAAAATCGCCGAAGCCCACGTGACGCACGGATCGTCGAGTGACGTAGTGGCCGGGACCGTGGTCAATTCGACCGACACGACGTTGACGGCGACCCCGCCACCCACGGTGTCGGTGATCTGCTTCTCCGGGACCCGTCCCGACGAGATCGGACTCGGGACCGGCCACGCGACGGACCGCCTCCGGCCGGGAGCCACGAGCGCCTTCTCCATCTCCCTCGCACGCGGATCGTGCGAGGGGAGCTACGCGCTCTCCGCCCGGGGAGTGACGCGTTGACCGACGGGCGGCGTACAGTCCGGCACAGAGTCGAACAACCGCGCGTTCCGAAGTGCGCAGGCGCGCGAGGGCGGGGGAGTTGAGGTCATGGGCGAACCGGACGAGAGCGAGTACGCCGACCTGGTCGCGTTGGAGCTCAGCGGGATCTACGGCCTCGACGTGTCGGGTACCGATGTTCTCGGTGCGCTGTCGGCCGCGGGCCTCAAGCTCGTGCGCGACGACAAGGGCGAAGCGCTGCTCGCGTACGAGATCGAGACCGACCGCGACGATTGACACCGCCACCGTCGTAAGACTTCCGAAAGAAGCGCTTCACGGAGACGACACGCGCAGGAGACGGTCGCGAAAGGTAGGGCGAGTGGAGTAGCGCTCGGGACGAACGAGTGCATGGCGCGTCATCACCATCGAAACGACCTCGCTTCGGCGTAGGTCGCTCACGGGGAGGCGGCGTGTCGTCAGGTAAGAAGTTCGTTGCGATGAGTCTCTTGACATTCATCGTGATCATTGTTCTCGGTGCGATGTGGGGCCACCACGCACCGGCGGACCCGGTCGGTCAGAATTTCACCGGCCTCGGCAACTATCCGAACACCACGACCAACGTTCCGGTGACGCAGGTCGGTATCAACCAGCTCGCGAGTGACAGTGCTCGTTTGGGCGTCTCGATCAACTTCACCTGGACGCTGGTCACCGGCTTCTTGGTGTTGTTCATGCAAGTGGGTTTCGCCTTCTTGGTCACGGGTCTCACCCGGGCGAAGAACGCCGGTCACATGATGATGATGAACATCGCGGCCTTCGCGGTCGCGTTGCTCGCTTACTACGCGGTCGGGTTCGCATTTCAGTTCGGTGGCATCGCCCCGATCGCGAATCTCGGCGGCGTCTCACCGCTCACCGGCATTGTCGGCCACGGCAGCGCCGGCATCATCGGGTTGCACGGGTTCCTCTTGCAGAGCCACGGCACCTATGACGTCGGCGTGATGGTGTTGTTCCTGTTCGAGGTCGTGTTCATGGAGACCGCGGGCTACATCATCATCGGTGCGATCGCGGAACGGATCTCGTTCGCCGGGTTCCTGCTGGCCGAGGTCGCAATGGGTGCAGTGATCTACCCGATCTACGGGATGTGGATGTGGGGCGGCGGGTGGCTGGCACACCTCGGCATCTCCGCACACCTCGGTCACGGCGCGGTCGACTTCGCCGGCTCCGGTGTGGTCCACGCGACCGGAGGTTGGGCCGCCCTCGCACTCGCGATGGTGCTCGGACCCCGCATCGGGAAGTTCAACAAGGACGGCTCGGCCAACGCGATCCCGGGCCACAACATTCCCTATGTCGTGATCGGAACGATGATCCTCCTGTTCGGTTGGATGGGTTTCAACCCGGGTTCGACGCTCGGCGCCACCGACCTGCGCATCGGGCTCGTCGCGGTCAACACGCTGCTCGCCGCGTGCGTGGGCTTCGTGATGGCGATGATCATCACCAACGCGAAGTACGGCAAACCCGACATCTCGATGTCGTGCAACGGCATGCTCGCGGGGCTCGTCGCGATCACCGCCGGATGCGCGTTCGTCGCGCCCTGGGCGGCGGTCGTCATCGGGGGAGTCGCCGGAACGCTCGTGGTCTACAGCGTCGCGTTCTTCGACCGGCGTCTCGTCGACGACCCGTGCGGTGCGATCTCGGTGCACGGCGTCAACGGCGCATGGGGTGTGCTCTCGGTCGGCCTGTTCGCGGACGGCACCTACGGGGCCGGATGGAACGGTGTCGCCGGCAACGTCAAGGGCCTCTTCTACGGCGACGTCGGTCAACTGTGGGCGCAGATCGCCCACGTGTTCGTCGGATTCGTCTGGGCCTGGGGCATCACCTGGTTGATCTTCAAGGGGGCGTCGAAGATCATGAAGGTTCGTGTCTCCGAAGAGGTGGAGCTCCAGGGTCTCGACGTGCCGGAGTTCGGTGCGCTCGCGTACCCCGACTTCGTGCTGCATCACGCGGCCGCCGGTCACGTCACGACCGACTCGGAGGAAATGGGGACCGGATCCACCCGTACCGTCGACTTGGAGAAGTCATGAAACTCGTCGTGGCGGTCGTGAAACCGCACAAGCTCGAGGACGTCAAGGCGTCGCTCGAGGACATCGGCCTGCACGGGATCACGATCACCGAGGTCCAGGGGTTCGGGCGCCAACGCGGTCACGCCGAGGTGTACCGGGGTGCGGAGTACAAGATCGACTTCGTGCCCAAGGTGAAGCTCGAGATCCTCGTCGACGACGGTGACGCGTTGAAGATCGCCGAGGCGATCCAGACCTCCGCCCGAACCGGCAAGATCGGCGACGGCAAGGTCTGGGTGCTCCCGGTGGAATACCTGGCGCGGATCCGGACCGGGGAGCTCGGCTCCGAGGCCCTGTAAGGCGAGTCCAAGCGGGAAATCGGTCGGATGGCCGCCGGGTTCCGGCGGCCATCCTGCCGCGCCCGGGTGCCCCGAAAGAATCGCTGCACGAGCGCGATAAGAACGCGTAAGGAAGCTTGTTTTCGGCCGTCCGAGCCCTCAGCCTGGACGCAACCGGATGCGCAGGTAGTGATCATCCCGCGCGAAGGCAAAGATCGACCCCGCGGAACAGCTCGTTCGTCCCAAGCGAAATGCGCGCTGTGCCTGCGGGGTCGATCCGCGTCCGGAGGCTCACCGCTAAGGACGCGCAAAGAACCTCCGACCCGCCGCAAGGAAGGCGTCAAGTCTCCCGGCAGAGGTCGTGATGGAGGCGCATGATCGGCTCCACTCAGCGAGTCCCACTCGCGGCCCGGTTCACCGAAGGAGCTTGCTCATGACCGACGTGCTGATGCTCGCCATTCTCGTGGCGTTCTTCGCGCTCGCCGTTGTGTTCGTGAAGGCGTGCGAACGCATCATCGGACCCGACGTCGAAGCGGCTCGTCTCGATGCCGGTCTGCCGGCGACCGACGAGGAACAGGCCGCGGCATGAGTGGTCCCGAGAGTGTCATCGGGCTCGTGCTGAGCCTGCTCGCCGTCGCGTATCTCGTGTACGCGCTCGTGTTCCCGGAGAAGCTCTGATGACTGCAGCCGCATGGGCGCAACTTCTCGTCGTGATCGCACTGCTCGCGATCAGCACGCCGCTGTTGGGCAGCTACATGGCCAAGGTGTACGGCGGCGGCCGGGCGCCGGGCGACCGCGTCTTCGGACCGGTCGAGCGCCTCATCTACCGCGCCACGGGTGTCGACGAGAAGAGTGAGCAGCGCTGGCAGACATACGCCATCTCGCTGCTCGCGTTCTCGTTCGCATCCGTCGTCGTGCTGTACGCACAGATTCGGTTGCAGGGGCACTTGCCGGGCAACCCCGACGGGTTCGTCGGACCGAAGCCGACGTTGTCCTTCAACACCGCCGTCAGCTTCCTCACCAACACGAACTGGCAGAACTACTCCGGTGAGTCGACGATGTCGCAGCTCACGCAGATGGCCGGGCTCGCGGTACACAACTTCGTGTCCGCCGCGGCCGGTGCTGCAGTTGCCGTCGCGCTGATCCGGGGTCTGGTGCGGCGCCGCACCCACACGATCGGCAACTTCTGGGTCGACCTCGTGCGCACGACCACGCGGGTGTTGCTCCCACTCTCGTTCGTGTTCGCACTCGTGCTCGTGAGCCAGGGCGTGGTCCAGAACTTCCACGCCGCCAAGAGCGTGACGACCGTGGCCAAGCAGACCCAGACCCTTCCCGGTGGTCCGATCGCGAGCCAGGAAGCGATCAAGGAGATCGGCGAGAACGGCGGCGGTCCCTACAACGCGAACTCCTCACACCCGTTCGAGAACCCGAACCCGTTCACGAACGTGATGCAGATCTGGCTGCTGCTCGCGATCCCGTTCGCGTTCCCGTGGATGTTCGGGAAGATGGCCGGCGACCTGAAGCAGGGCATCGCGGTGCTGAGCGCGATGTTCGTGCTGTGGTTCGCGATCTCGCTCGTCGCCATGATCTTCGAGACGGGCGGGAACAATCAGTTCAATCGGGTCGGCGTGAGTCAGACGGCCACGTCGATGCAAGCCGGCGGCAACATGGAAGGGAAGGAGACGCGGTTCGGGCCCGCGGCTTCGGGCCTGTTCGCGGCCTCCACGACGGGAACGTCGACGGGCTCCGTTGATGCCCAGCACGACAGCTTCACGCCTCTCGGCGGTGCGGCCCCGCTCGTGAACATCATGCTCGGCGAGGTCGATCCCGGTGGCACGGGGTCCGGTCTCTACGGCATGTTGCTGTTCGCACTGTTGGCGGTCTTCATCGCCGGCCTGATGGTCGGGCGCACGCCGGAGTACCTCGGCAAGAAGATCCAGGGCGCGGAGATGAAGCTCGTCGTGCTCTACATCCTCTTCGTGCCGCTGTTGATCCTCCTCTTCACCGGGATCTCCGTCGTGATGCACACGTCCCTGAACTCCCTGGAGAATCACGGACCGCACGGCCTGACCGAGATGACCTACGCGTTCACCTCGCAGGCGAACAACAACGGTTCGGCCTTCGGCGGGCTCTCGGGCAACACGAACTGGTTCAACATCACCGGCGGCATCTCCATGCTCGTCGGCCGGTTCCTGCTCATGATTCCCGTCCTCGCGATCGCGGGATCGCTGGGCCGTAAACAGCCGACTCCGGCCACGGCGGGCACGTTCCCGACCAACACCGGTCTGTTTGCCACGTTGCTCACCGGTGTCGTGGTGATCGTCGTCGGCCTGACCTACTTCCCGGTCATCGCGCTCGGCCCTGTGGTCGAGCACCTCGTGGGCAAGTTCTAGGAGCGAACGAATGACCTCTACATCCACTGCAGCTCCCGAGCCCACCGAGGTTCGGCCTCCGAAAGTGCGGACCCGCCCGTCGGGTTCGCGGTCGCTGTTCGATCCCGCGATCATGAAGCGGGCGATCATCGATTCGTTCCTGAAGCTGGACCCGCGCGAGATGATGCGCAACCCGGTCATGTTCATCGTCGAGGTCGGCAGCGTCCTCACGACGATCCTGTTCTTCCAGAAGCTCCCGACGGCGTCCCGGTCCGACAGTGTCTTCGCCGGACTCGTCTCCGCATGGCTCTGGTTCACGGTGCTGTTCGCGAACTTCGCGGAAGCGGTCGCCGAGGGCCGGGGCAAGGCACAGGCCGAGACGTTGCGCAAGACGCGCTCCGAGACGATCGCCCGCATCCGTCAGGCCGACGGCACGATCGTCGAGAAGTCCTCGAACGATCTGCTCGTCGGGGACGAGTGCGTGGTCGTGGCGGGCGAACTGATCCCCGGCGACGGCGAGATCATCGAAGGCATCGCGTCGGTGGACGAGTCGGCGATCACGGGTGAATCCGCGCCGGTCATCCGCGAGTCCGGGGGTGACCGTTCCGCGGTCACCGGTGGCACGCGGGTGTTGTCCGACGAGATCATCGTGCGCATCACGTCGAAGCCGGGGGAGACGTTCCTCGACCGCATGATCGCGCTCGTCGAGGGCGCGTCCCGGCAGAAGACCCCGAACGAGATCGCGCTGAACATCCTGCTCGCGGGATTGACGCTCATCTTCTTGTTCGTCACGGTCTCGCTGCAACCGTTCGCGATCTATTCGCTCGCGCCGCAGTCGATCACCGTGCTGATCGCACTGTTGGTGTGTCTGATCCCGACGACGATCGGTGCACTGTTGTCGGCGATCGGTATCGCGGGCATGGACCGGCTGGTGCAACGCAACGTGCTCGCAATGAGCGGGCGTGCGGTGGAGGCCGCGGGCGACTGTTCCACGCTGCTGCTCGACAAGACCGGCACGATCACGTACGGCAACCGCCAGGCTGCGCAGTTCCTCCCGGTGCCGGGGGTGGACGAGCAGACACTGGCCGACGCGGCGATGCTCTCGAGCCTGGCCGACGAAACGCCCGAAGGGCGTTCCATCGTGACGTTCGCGGAGGAGCACTACGGTCTCGTGCCGCGCGAGATCCCGAATGCGGAGCTCGTCGCGTTCACGGCGCAGACCCGCATGAGTGGTGTCGACTTCGACGGCAACTCGATCCGCAAGGGCGCGGCCGACTCCGTGCGCCGTTGGGTGGTCGAGCAGGGTGGCCATGCTCCCGACGAGCTCGAGACGATCGTCGACGGCATCGCGACGCAAGGTGGAACCCCGCTGGTGGTCGCCAACGGCACGCGCGTGCTCGGGGTGATCTACCTCAAGGACGTCGTGAAGCAGGGCATGCGCGAACGGTTCGACCAGATGCGCGCGATGGGCATCCGCACCGTGATGATCACGGGTGACAACCCTCGGACCGCCGCCGCCATCGCCGAAGAAGCCGGCGTCGACGACTTCCTCGCCGAGGCGACCCCCGAGGACAAGATGGCGCTGATCAAGCGCGAGCAGCTCGGTGGGTCGATGGTGGCGATGACGGGCGACGGGACCAACGACGCTCCCGCGCTCGCCGTCGCCGACGTCGGTGTCGCGATGAACACGGGCACGCAGGCCGCCAAAGAGGCCGGCAACATGGTCGACCTCGATTCCAATCCGACGAAGCTCATCGAGATCGTCGAAATCGGCAAGCAGCTGCTCATCACTCGGGGCTCGCTCACGACGTTCTCGATCGCGAACGACATCGCGAAGTTCTTCGCGATCATCCCCGCCATGTTCGTCGGCGTGTACGCGCCGCTCGACAAGCTGAACATCATGAAGCTCAGCAACCCGCACTCCGCAATCCTGTCGGCGGTGATCTTCAATGCGCTCGTGATCGTCGCGTTGATCCCGCTGGCGTTGCGCGGGGTGAAGTTCCGGGCGCTGGGCGCGGCGGCAGTGCTGCGGCGCAACCTGCTGATCTACGGACTCGGCGGCATCATCGCCCCGTTCATCTTCATCAAGCTCATCGATATCGTCGTTACTGCGTTGGGAGTGCACTGATGCTGCGTCGTCAGCTGATCACCGGCTTGCTCATGACCATCGTGCTGACGGTGCTGCTCGGGTTCGTGTACCCGCTCGCAGTCGCAGGCATCTCGCAGCTGACGATGTCGAAGCGCGCCAACGGCTCGCTCGTCGAGGTCAACGGCAAGGTCGTGGGCTCGTCCCTGATCGGTCAGAGCTTCACCGACAAGGACGGGAACGCGTTGGTGCAGTACTTCCAGCCCCGCCCGTCGAAGGCCGGTAACGGCTACGACGCGATGGCGAGTGGTGGCTCGAACTTCGGCCCGTCGAACCCGAACCTCATCGGGAACGTCCCCGGTGTGGTGACCGGCAGCGACGGCAAGATCATCCACCAGAACATCTACGCGACCCCCGCCGATCCGTACTGCGTTCCGGTGCAAGCCACCGACAAGAACGGAAACGACGTCACCGACGCCGCCGGCAACGCGGTGTACGAGAAGAACAAGGACGGTTCGTACGTCTGCGACCCGAACACGGTGCCCGAGCGGGCGATCGCGTACCGGACGCTCAACGGTCTCGCCCCGAACGCCAAGGTGCCCGTCGACGCGGTGACGTCGTCCGCTTCCGGTCTCGACCCGCAGATCACGGTGGCGAATGCCCGCCTCCAGGCGGCTCGGGTCGCGAAGGCCCGCAACCTCACGCTGCAGCAGGTCGACGCCGCGATCGCGCAACACACCCAGGGGCGGCAGTTGGGTGTGCTGGGGGAGCAGACTGTGAACGTGCTCGAACTCAATGTCGCGCTGGACAAACTCGGCCAGAAGTCGTGAGGTAGCACGGTGGCCCGGGGCAATCTTCGGGTGTATCTCGGCGCCGCCCCCGGCGTCGGGAAGACATTCGCGATGCTCAACGAGGGTCGCCGGCGCCACGACCGCGGTACCGACGTGGTGGTCGGCTTCGTGGAAACACACGGCCGGGCGCGCACGATCGAGCAGGTGGGCGACCTCGAGATCGTGCCGCGCAAGATGATCGAGTACCGGGGCAGCGACTTCGAGGAGATGGACCTCGACGAGGTGCTGGCCCGCCGCCCGGAAGTCGTGCTCGTCGACGAGCTCGCGCACACGAACGTCCCCGGTTCGCGCCACGAGAAGCGCTGGCAGGACGTCGAGGAACTGCTCGAGGCCGGCATCGAGGTGATCTCGACCGTGAACATCCAGCACCTCGAATCGGTGAACGACGTCGTAGAGCGCATCACCGGCGTACAGCAGCGCGAGACGCTGCCCGACGAGGTCGTGCGGCGCGCGGACCAGGTCGAGCTCGTCGACAGCACGCCCGAGGCGCTGCGCCGGCGGATGGCACACGGCAACATCTACAAGCCGGAGAAGGTCGACGCCGCGCTCGCGAACTACTTCCGGCCCGGCAACCTCGCCGCGTTGCGCGAGCTCGCGCTGCTGTGGGTCGCCGACAAGGTCGACGAGAGCCTCCAGCGGTACATGGAGGATCACGGCATCACCGCCGCGTGGGAGACGCGCGAGCGCGTGGTCGTCGCGCTGACCGGCGCGCCCGGGGGTGAGCACCTCGTGCGGCGCGCGTCGCGTATCGCGACGCGCGCCAAGGGTGATCTGCTCGGCGTCCACGTACGCGCGGGCGAGGGACTCTCCGGCCCGCCGCCCGGTTCGCTCGAGCGGCACCGCGCGCTGATCGAAGATCTCGGCGGCACCTACCACGAGGTCATCGGCGCCGACGCGTCGCTGGCGCTGGTCGACTTCGCCCGGGCCGAGCGCGCGACGCAGCTCGTGATGGGTTCGAGCCGCCGCTCCCGTTGGGGTTCGCTGCTGCGCGGATCGGTGATCAACCGTGTGGTCCGCGCGTCGGGCGACATCGACGTGCACATCATCTCGACCCGCCGCGAGGGCGAGCCGGCGACGCGCACGCGCACGCCGCGCCGGTTCTCGCTCGGGCTCTCCTCCCAACGGCAGATCGCGGCCGCGGTGTTGGCCGTCGTCGGGCTGCCGCTGCTCACGTACATCCTGACCAATCACCGCGACCGGCTCTCGCTCGGCAGCGACCTCCTGCTCTATCTCGTGCTGATCGTCGCCATCGCCGCGATCGGCGGCGCATGGGTGGCGGGCGTGGCCGCGGTCGCCGCCTTCCTGCTCGTCAATTGGTTCCTCACGCCACCGATCCACACGTTCACCATCAGCGACGGTGAGAACGTGCTCGCGCTCGCGGTGTTCCTGCTGGTCGCCGCGGTGGTGAGCGCACTCGTGACGTCGGCCGCGCGCCGAGCCCTCGAGGCCGCCCGCGCCCGCAGCGAGGCGACGGCGCTCGTCCGGCTCGCAGGCGCGGTGCTCGCCGAAGACGACCCGCTCCCGAGCATCATGCAGCAACTGCTGAGCACGTTCGGACTGCGATCGGTCGCCGTGCTGCGACCGGCGGGCGGCGAAGGCTGGACGGTCGTAGCGCACGCGGGTGAAGGCGTGCTGGAACGGCCCGAGGACGCGACGGCCACCTCGGAACTGCCCGACGACGCGGTGTTCGCGTACGTCGGTCCGAACCTGACCGGCGACGACCGCCGCGTGCTCAACGCCTTCGTCGCCCAGCTCGCGGTCGCGCTCGCGAGCCGTGAGCTGCGGGCCGAGGCGTCGGCAGCGGTCGCGGTCGCCGAGGCCGACGCACTGCGGACGGCGCTCCTACGCGCGGTGTCGCACGATCTGCGCACCCCCCTCGCGTCGATCAAGGCGTCGTCGTCGACGTTGCTCGCCGAGGACCTCCACCTCGACGACGAGACCGTGCAGCAACTGCACCAGACGATCGACGAAGAGGTCGACCGCCTCAACGAGATCGTCAGCAACCTCCTCGCGATGAGTCGACTGCAGGTGGGCGCGCTGCAGCTCGCGGCGTCCGACGTCGGGATCGACGAGATCGTCGGCCGTGCGCTCGTGAGCCTCGGCGATCGGGCGGCCGCGATCATGGTCGACGTTCCCGACTCGTTGCCCCGGGTGCACCTCGATCCCGCGCTGGCCGAGCGTGCGCTCGCGAACGTGGTCGACAACGCGCTGGCGTGGTCGCCGCCCGAACGGCCTGTACGCATCGAGGCCGCGGTCGTCGGCGAGGACGTCGTCCTGCGCGTCATCGACCGCGGGCCCGGCATCGCGCCCGCCGATCGTGATCGCGTGTTCCAACCGTTCCAACGGCTCGGCGACGCCCGCGGGCGCGGCGGCGCCGGAGTCGGGCTCGGCCTCGCAGTGGCGCGGGGTTTCACCGAGGCGATCGGGGGCGAGCTGCAGCTGGAGGACACGCCCGGTGGCGGTACCACCATGAGCTTCCGATTCGCGGCGGCACGGTCATGAGCCTCGGGGTGGCACGGTCATGAGCCTCGGGGTGGCACGGTCATGAGCCTCGGGGTGGCACGGTCATGAGCAAGGTGCTGGTGATCGAGGACGAGGCTCCGCTGCGGCGGGCGCTGCGCATCTTCCTCGAGGCGCACGACTACGAGGTCGCGCTCGCCGCCTCCGGACGCGAAGGCCTCGACCTCGCGGCGCGCGAGCACCCGGATGTCGTCATCCTCGACCTCGGCCTGCCCGACATGGACGGTGTGAGCGTGGCCGCCGCGCTCCGCGGTTGGAGCACGGTCCCGATCGTCGTGCTCTCGGCGCGTGACGCGGAGCCGGTGAAGGTCGCCGCGCTCGATGCCGGCGCCGACGACTACGTCACCAAGCCGTTCGCGATGAACGAGTTCCTGGCCCGGCTGCGCGCGGCATTGCGCCGGGCCGCGCCGACCGAACAAGAGCGGGTCATCACCACGAACGACTTCGAGATCGACCTCGGAGCGAAACAGATCCACCAGGACGGCAAGGAACTGCACCTCACGCCCACGGAGTGGCAGATCGTGGAAGTGCTCGCCCGGCACCGCGGCAAGCTCGTCACGCAGCAGCAGTTGCTGCAACAGGTGTGGGGTCCGCAGTACGAACGCGAGACGCATTACCTGCGCATCTACATGAGCCAGATTCGGCGCAAGCTCGAACCCGACCCGTCGCGACCGCGCTACTTCATCACCGAGCCCGGCATGGGCTATCGATTCGTCATGGAGGAGCAATGAACACGACATCGGAAAGGTTGCGACGGCGTCCGCCCGACGCCGGCGACGGTCGCACCGCGGCCGGCGCGGGTGTGGGCGCATTGAGTGTCCTCGTCGTCGCCGGCGCCCTCGTTCCCTTCCGGGATCACCTCCCGAACGCGAACATGGCGCTCGCGCTCGTGATACCGGTGCTGCTCGCGGCCATCATCGGCGGCCGCATCGCCGGCGCAGTGACTGCGGTGGTTGCCGCGCTGACATTCGACTTCGTCTTCACCCAGCCGTACCTCTCGCTGCGCATCGCCAGCAAGGACGACGTGTGGACGTTCGTGTTCCTGTTCATCGTCGCGATGGTCGCGGCCGAAGTGGGCATCCGTTCCCGACGTGGGGGCGCGGCGGCGCGCGAGTCGCGCTCCGAGCTCGACCGGTTGTTGCGGGTCGGGGAGCTCGCGGCGCGCGGTGCCGAGGTCGACGACGTCGTGATGTCGGCCCGGGCCGAGCTGATCGGACTGTTCGGCCTCACCGAGTGCGTGTACCAGGCCGAGCGCTCGGGACCGGATCTCCCGCGGCTCGGCAACAAGGGCGCGCTCGAGAACGCGCCGCTCGTCGCGTGGGGTGAGTTCCTCCTGCCGACCGGCGGCATCGAGGTCCCGGTCATGGGTCGCGGCCGGGAGATGGGTCGCCTGGTGCTCTACGCCGCGGAGGCCACGAGAGCGTCCCTGGAGAAGCGCCTCGTCGCGATCGCGATTGCCGACGAGCTCGGCCTCACCCTCGCCAGCTCCCGCCCCTGACAACCCCAATATCCCTCGCAACTGTTGTGCGCGAAAACCGTCGAGACGGCGGATATGTCTCGCAACGCGACAGGGGAGCGGTCAGGCGCCGATGGCGTGGTAGCCGCCGTCGACGTGGATGACGTCGCCGGTGGTGGCGGGGAAGAGGTCCGAGAAGAGCGCGACGCACGCGGCGGCGACGGGGGAGGGGTCCTTGACGTCCCAGCCGAGGGGCGCGCGTTCACCCCAGGCGTCCTCGAACTTCTCGAAGCCGGGGATGCTGCGCGCCGCGATGGTGCGGATGGGGCCGGCCGCGACGAGGTTGACGCGGATGCCGTCCGGGCCGAGGTCGCGGGCGAGGTACCGCGCGGTCGACTCGAATGCCGCCTTCGCCACGCCCATCCAGTCGTATACCGGCCATGCGACGCGGCTGTTGTCGAAGTCGAGACCGACGATGCTCGCCCCGCTCGACATCAGGGGCCGGCAGGCCACGGCGAGTGCCTTCAGCGAGTACGCACTCACCTGCAGCGCGACGGCGACGTCCTCCCACGGCGCGGTCAAGAACCCCCCGCCGAGACACGACTCCGGTGCGAATCCGATGGCGTGCAATACCCCGTCGAGCCGTCCACCGACCCGCTCCGCGAGCGCGTCGAGGTGCGCGGCGTCGGTGACGTCGAGCTCCACGATCGGGGGCTCGCTCGGGAGCCGGCGCGCCGCGCGCGTCGTCAGGCTCATCGCCCGGCCGAACGAGGTCAACACCACCTCGGCGCCCTCTTCCTGCGCGCGCCGCGCTACGTGGAATGCCATCGACGCGTCGTTCAGCACGCCCGTCACCAGAATGCGTTTGTCGGCGAGCAACATCGTGAGCGTTCCCCCCAAGAGAGCGGGCTAGAGCGGTGTGTTCGAATGCCGGCGCGCAGGCCGGGAGTCGCGCTTGTCGACCAGCACGCGCAACGCGTCGACCAGGACGCGCCGCGTGTCGATCGGGTCGATGACCGCATCGACGAGGCCCCGCTCGGCTGCGCGGTACGGGTTCTCGAACGCCTCGCGGAACTCGGTGACGAGACCCTCGTCGCTGCGCCCCTTGTTGAGGATCGCGACCGCGCCCGGCGCGCCCATCACCGCGATCTCGGCGCTGGGCCACGCGACACAGAGGTCGTTGCCGATCCCGCGGGAGTCCATGACGATGTAGGCGCCCCCGTACGCCTTGCGCAGCACCACGCAGATCCGCGGCACTGTGGCGGCCGAGTACGCGTGCACGAGCTCGGCGCCGTGGCGGATCATGCCCCGCCATTCGAGATCGCGACCCGGTTCGAAGCCGGGTGTGTCGACGAACGTGATGATCGGCATGTTGAACGCGTCGCACGTCGCCACGAACCGCGCGGCCTTGCGGGAGGCCTCGATGTCGAGCGTGCCCGCGCGCTGGACCGGTTGGTTCGCGACGATCCCCACCGCGCGCCCACCGAGCGATCCGTAGCCGGTCACGAGGTTCGGCGCGTACTGCGGACGGATCTCGAGGAACGAGTCGGCGTCGAGCACGTCCCGAACCACGACGCGCACGTCGTACGACGCGGTCGAGCGCGCCGGAACCGCGGCCGCGGCGATCTCGCACGACCGTTCCGCCCCGTCGTCGGTTGCCAGCCGCGGCGGGTCGGCGAGATGGTGGTCGGGCAGATACCAGAGCAGCGCGGACAACGCGTCGCGGGCCGCGAGATCGTCGGGCACGACCAGGGTCGCGACCCCGGTCCGCTGCGCGTGCACGGACGCGCCACCGAGCTCCGTTCTCGACACCCGCACGCCCGTGAACTCCTGGACCGAGTCGGGCCCGGTCACGTACGCGAACGCGTCCTCGGTCATCACCACGTGGTCGAAGAGCCCCAGGGCCAGCGCGGGACCCGACACACATGCGCCCGTCACCGCCAACAGCGTGGGGACGACGCCGGAGATGTGCACGAGCTCCCGGGCGAGCGCCCCCCACGTGTGCAGGGCGGCGACCCCGTCCCGGAGCTCCGCACCCGACGTGTCGAGCTCACCCACCAAGGGGAGACGCAGGTCGCCGGCCAGCCGCACCGCACGCTCGACCGTCGCCGAGCCGTTGACCCCGATCGCGCCGTGGTGCTTTCCGCCCGCGACCCGGAACGCAACGACGCGCCGCCCGTCGATCTCGGTGATCTCGGCCGAGGCGGCGGCGTCGGCCCACGCGTGGAGCGGCGTGGACCTCACGAAGGCGGTGCCAACACCAACGTCGCGTTGTGCCCACCGAAGCCGAACGAGTTCGACAGTGCGGGGGCCGGAGGCAGAGAACGAGGCCCGCCGGAGACGACGTCGAGCGCGATGTCGTCTCCGAGTCGCTCGAGGTTCGCGGTCGGCGGCACCGCACCGTGCGTGAACGTGAGCAGGCAAGCGATCGCTTCGGTTGCGCCGGCCGCGCCGATGAGGTGGCCGGTGACCCCCTTGGTCGACGTCACCGCGGGCGGCGATTCGCCGAACACCTTGTGGATCGCCTCGGCTTCGGCCGCGTCGTTGAGCGGGGTCGACGTGCCGTGCGCGTTCACGTGGCCGATGTCGACGGGGGAGAGGCCGGCGTCGTCGAGCGCGAGCTGCATGCACGCGGCCGCGCCTTCTCCGCCGGGCGACGGCGCGGTGATGTGGTACGCGTCCGCGTTGCGGCCGTAGCCGATGACCTCGCCGTAAATGTGCGCGCCCCGTGCCACCGCGCGGTCCCAACGCTCCAACACGAGCGCCGCGGCGCCCTCGCCCATGACGAAGCCGTCGCGATCGGCGTCGAACGGCCGGGACGCGTGCTCGGGGTCGTCGTTGCGCGTGCTCAACGCGGTCATGCGTGCGAACGCGGAGATCGCGGTCGGGGTCAGCGACGATTCGGAGCCGCCGGTCATCACGATGTCGGCGCTCTCGTCGCGGATCAACCGCGCGGCTTCGCCGATCGCGTTGGCGCTGGCCGCGCACGCGGTGGCGACGCAGAAGTTGGGGCCCTTCCAGCCGAACTGCATCGCAATGGTCCCGGCGGTCGCGTTCGCCATCATCATCGGAACGAGGAACGGGCTGACCCGGGCCGCGCCCTTTTCGCGGTAGACCCCGACCTGTTCCTCGAGCGTGATGAGGCCGCCCACACCGGTACCGACGATGACCGCCGAGCGGGCCGGATCGCAGCGGTGATCTCCCGCCGCCGCGAGCGCATCGGCCGCGGCCGCGAAGCCGAGTTGGGTGACGCGATCGAGGCGGCGCGCTTCCTTCGCGCCGAGGTAGGCGGTCGGGTCGAAGTCGCGGACCTCGCACCCGAAGCGCACCGGCAGGTCCGCGGGGTCGTAGCGCGTGATCCCGGCCGCGGTGGATCGTCCGGACGCCAGCGTCGACCAGAACGTGTCGAGATCGTTCCCGGCCGGCGACTTGACGCCGAGACCGGTGATGGCAACCCGCACGCGCCCACGGTGATCCTGATCCACAGCGGCCATGTCCTAGGCGTCGACCTTCGCGAGAACGAGGTCGACCGCCTGGCCGATCGTGGTGACGCCCTCGAGGTCGTCCTCGGGAACCTCGATGTCGAACCGCTCCTCGAGCCCCATGACGAGCTCGACGAGGTCGAGGCTGTCGGCGTCGAGGTCCTCCTTGAAGCGCGCGGTCTCGGTAACCAGGTCCGGGTCGACGCTCAGGACCTCGGCGGCGACTTCCTTGATCGTGACGAGCGCTTCGGCGCGTTCCATTGAAATGTCTCCTCGTATGTCGGCAGTTTGGGGGTCGATCAGTGGCCCATGGCCAGTCCGCCGTCGACCGGCACAACTGCTCCGGTCACGTAGGCGGCGGGTTCCGAGCACAGGAATGCGATGACGGCCGCGCATTCTTCCGCGGTTCCGAACCGGCCGAGCGGCACTGCAGTCTCGACCTGCGTACGCCACTCCTCGGTCAGCTCGTCGGTCATCGAGGTCACGATAGGTCCGGGCGCGACGACGTTGCAGGTGATGTTGCGGCGCGCAAGCTCCCGGGCGACGCTGCGCGTGAGGCCGACGAGGCCGGCTTTGGCGGCGGCGTAGTTGGCCTGACCGGCCTGGCCGATGTGCGCGCTGGCCGACGAGACGTTCACGATCCGGCCGAAGCGCGCCTTCATCATGGCCGGGGTGGCCCGGCGGATCGTGTGGAAGGCACCCGTGAGGTTCGTGTCGACGACCGCGCCCCACTGCTCGTCGGTCATGCGCACGACGAGGCCGTCGCGGGTGATGCCCGCATTGTTCACGAGGATCGTGACCGGCCCGAACGAGCTCTCGATCTCGCGGAAGGCCGCGTCGACCGCGTCGGTGTCGGCGACGTCGGCGCGCACGGCAACCGCCTTGCCGCCCGCGTGCTCGACTGCTTCGCGCGTCTCGGCCGCGCCCTGGGCGTCGGACGAGTAGCAGAAGCCGACGGGGTGACCCGCGCGGGCGAGCGCGAGCACGGTCTCACGGCCGATGCCGCGCGAACCCCCCGTGACGAACGCGACGCGATCTTCGGGTGCCGCGCTCATCGCGCGCCCCAGCGCACCAATGCGCTCGCCCAGGTCATGCCGGCGCCGAAGCCGGCGCACAGCACGAGGTCGCCGTCGCGGACCCGACCGTCGTCGACTGCTTCGAACAACGCGAGGGGGATGGAGGCCGACGACGTGTTGCCGTACTGCTCGATGTTGACGAGCGTGCGCTCGGGCTCGAAGCCGAGACGATTCGCGGCGGCATCGATGATGCGCGCGTTCGCCTGGTGCGGGACGAACCACGTGACCTCGGACGCCTCGACGCCGGCGCGCGCCAGCGTGGCCGTCGTCGATTCCACGACCGCGCGCACCGCGCGCCGGAACACCTCCTGGCCCGACATCTTCATGTAGTGCTGGCGGTCGGCCACCGTCGCCGCACTCGTCGGCATCCGACTGCCGCCCGCGGGTACCTCGAGCAGACCCGCGGCGGAGCCGTCGCAACCGAGATCCCAGGCGAGCATGCCCGGAGTCTCTCGCGTCCGGGCGAGCACCGCGGCTCCCGCCCCGTCACCGAAGAGGACGGTCGTGGTCCGATCGTCGGGATCGACGATGCGGCTCAGTGTCTCGGCCCCGACGATCAGCACGTGCTCGTAGCCCATCTGGACCATCCCGACACCGATCACGAGCTCGTAGACGAAGCCCGCGCAGGCGGCCGAGACGTCGAACGACCCGCAGCGCAGGCCGAGCGCATCGCCGATGTAGGCCCCGGTGTGGGGCATGGGTTGCTCCGGCGTTGCGGTCGCAACGATCAGGAGGTCGATGTCCGTCGGCACGAGTCCGGCGCGCTTGATCGCGTGCCCGGCCGCTTCGGTGCCCAACGTCGCGGTCGTCTCGTTCGGGCCCGCGACCCGGCGTTCGCGGATGCCCGTGCGCTCGACGATCCACGCGTCGTTCGTGTCGAGCCGGGCCTCGAGGTCGGCATTCGTGACGCGCCCGTCGGGGACGGCGGTGCCCCATCCGACGATGCCGACCGCCGCGGTCACGCGACGCGCATCCAGGCGACGGCCTGTCCCTCGCGGAGCCGTTCGCCCGAGTGGGCGAGGAAGCCCATGACGATGCCGGTGAACGCGCTGCGGACCGGCTCACGCGTGCCCGGTCCTTCGACGACGCCGACGATCTCGCCCGCGCTCACCGTCGCGCCTTCGACGACGCCGAGCGGACGGA
This sequence comes from uncultured Actinomycetes bacterium, assembly GCA_963835455.1. Classification (GTDB taxonomy): domain Bacteria; phylum Actinomycetota; class Acidimicrobiia; order IMCC26256; family PALSA-610; genus PALSA-610. The sequence goes on along the minus strand of CAWIFT010000004.1, from coordinate 63,730 downwards.
ACACGCCGACCCCCGGTGCGACGATCATGCGTTCGACCATTGCCACTCGCTCGCCTTCGAGGTCGAGTCGGGGGCTCATGCGATCTCCTCGGTGAACAGTTGGCGGCAGTCCGTGGGGGTGCCGCAGGGGAGGACGGGAACATCGGGGACGGTCCGCTTCGCGACGCCGGCGATCATCGAGCCGAAACCGACCTCGACGAAGGCCGACGCGCCGAGACCGGCGAGGGTCTCCATCGACGTGCGCCACCGAACGGGGACGGTGACGTGGTCGGCGAGGCGGGTCCGCCAGCCTTCGGCGTCGTCGTACGCCCGGCCGTCGTGGTTCGACACGACCGGTGCGCTCGGCGCCGAGAACGACACCGCCGCAAGTGTTTCGACGAGTCCGTCGCGCGCGCTGTTCATCAACGGCGTGTGGAACGCGCCGCCGACGTTGAGGCTCGTCGCGCGCCGCACGCCGATCTCCTTGCTGCGGGCGATCGCGAGCTCGACCCCTTCGGGGGTTCCCGCGATCACGACCTGGCCCGGCGCGTTGTCGTTGGCCACCCACGCACCGTCGGTGTCTCCGAACGCACACGACTCCTCGGCCTGTTCGACCGTTGCCCCGAGCAGCGCGGCCATCCGGCCCGGGTGCGCGTCGGCCGCGGCCTGGGTGAGCTCGGCCCGCCGGGCGGCGAACCGCACACCGTCTTCGAGGTCGAGCGCGCCCGACGCGATCAATGCGGTCACCTGACCGAGCGAGTGGCCCGCGAACGCGGCGACGTCGTCGAGCATCGGGCGCGCGGCTTCCCACGCGACCAGCGACGTGCACAAGACCGCGAGCTGCGCGTTGCGGGTACGCGCGAGCTGCTCCGCCGACGCGTCGAGGAGCAGGGGCGCGAGCGGCTCACCCAGCGCGGCTTCCGCCTGCTCGACGATCTTCCACGCGGGATGGTCGTGCCACGGCGCGCCCATGCCGGGTGCTTGTGTCCCCTGGCCCGGGAACACGACCGCGACGCGCACGAGCAGACCTCCGGGGGGACGGAACGAGTAGGGCGGAAATGCAGGAGCTCGAACGGATCCGACTCCTGTACACCCCGCAGGGTTACACCGTTGTGTGACCTGTCCATACATGATGGATGAACGACTCGTTTCGTACGGGACGGTAACCACGAATACCGAGCAGTAATGTCGGCGCGCATGCCCGAAGACCGGAGCGCGCTCGTCGCGCTGCTGCCGCACCGTGCGCCGTTCCTCTTCGTCGACGAGGTCGATGCGTGCGAACCCGCGGTCACCGTGCGGGCGCACTACCGGGTGACGGGCGACGAGCCCTTTCTCGCCGGGCACTTTCCGGGCAACCCGATCTTTCCCGGCGTGTTGCAGCTCGAAGCGCTGGCCCAGGCCGGCGCGATCGCGGTGCTCGCCGATGCGCGCTACGCCGACAAGCTCCCCCTCTTCGGTGGCGTCGAGGACGTGCGGTTCCGCCGCCTGGTCAAGCCGGGTGACGTTGTCGACCTCGCGGTCGACATCGAGCGCCTCAGCGCGCGGGGGCTGGGGACGAGGGGTCGCGTCGGTCGCCGGTGCGGAGTGCTGCCGGGCCCGCTTGCTGTTCGCCCTCGCCTGACCGGTTCTAGTGCTGCTTGCGGCGGCGCTGCTGCTCCTGGCCGAGCCGCTGCAGGGCCGCCAGCTCGTTCGCGGTGTACTGGCGCGGATGCTCGACGCGCGGCGCCGGCGGGATCGTCGGCTGCTCCGGGTCCTGGCCGAGCAGGAGGCGGGTCTCGACCTCGCGTGAGAGCGGTGGTTCGGCCCGCACGCGTCGCGACGGCCCGATCAGGATCATCAGCAACGCCGCTGCAGATGCGCCGACGATGAGGCCGACCACGAACTCCACCACGCTCCTGATCGTACCGAAATGGCATGATGGTCGAGCCCGTTTCACGCGTTTTGTGGGACGAGACCGCGCCCGAGTGGTGGAATGGCAGACACGACGGACTCAAAATCCGTTGCCCGCAAGGGCGTGAGGGTTCAAGTCCCTCCTCGGGTACTGATCTGACCTGCGAACACGACGCAACGCGACGACGCGAACGCAGCCCACGGCCCTGTCGGCCGTTCCGTCCGTTGTCGGATAACAATGCGATCGTGCGCGACATCGACCTCACCGACCCGCTGACCTACCGACATGGCTTTCCGCACGACGTGTTCACGACGTTGCGGCGCGAGTCGCCGGTGCACTGGCAGGCATTTCCGTCCGGCTTCCCGGGCCGGCACGACCCCGGTTTCTGGGTGCTGTCGCGGTACGCGGACGTGCAGGCCGCGAACCGCGACACCGAGCTGTTCTGCTCGTACGACGGTCCGCAGCTCGGCATCCAGCCCGAGATGCGCGGCACGATGCTCGTCAGCATGGACGGACGCGACCACATCCGGCAGCGTCGCCTGATCAGTGCCGGGTTCACACCGCGCATGGTGGGACGCCTCGAGACCCAGGCCCGGGAATGGGCGGTTGCGATCATCGAACGGGCCCGGGAACGGGGCACGTGCGATTTCGTGCAGGACGTCGCGTATCAGCTGCCGATGCACATGATCGCCGACATCGTCGGCATCCCGCTCGAGGATCGCGAGTGGCTCTTCGGCCTCACGAACGAGCTCCTGCAAGGCGGCGACGCCGGCAACATCGCGTCGCCCGACAAGCTCCTCTCGATCCAGGTGCAGATGTTCGAGTACGCCCAGGAGCTCGGACGGCGCAAGCGCGCCGAGCCCGAGGACGACATCTGGACGATCCTCTCCACGGTCGGGGTCGACGGCGACGACGGCGAGCACACCCAACTCGGCGAGATCGAGCTCGACATGTTCTTCTTCGTGTTGACGATCGCCGGCAGCGAAACGACGCGCAACGCGATCTCGGGTGGGCTGATCGCGTTGCTGGAGCACCCCGAACAGCTCGCCCGCCTGCGCCGCGACCCCGACGCGATGCGACCGGCGGTCGACGAGATCCTCCGGTGGACCTCGCCCGTCGCGTACTTCGCCCGGCGGGCAACCCGCGCGACGGAGATCCGGGGCGTCCCGATCGCCGAAGGCGACCGCCTCACCTTGTGGTACCCGTCCGCGAACCGTGACGAGGAGGAGTTCGAGGACCCGTTCCGCTTCGACATCGCGCGCACCCCGAACAACCACGTTGCGTTCGGGGGCGGCGGCGCGCACTACTGCCTCGGCGCGAACCTCGCCCGCTGCGAGATCGCGATCATGTTCGAGGAGCTCCTCGCCCGCACCACGGACATCGAGATCCTCGCGCCGCCGACCTTCAGCGGACTCACGGTCGACAACCCCGTGCTCGGCGCCGTCCGCGAACTCCCCGTGCGGCTCGCCTGAGCTACGACGGGTCGTCGAAGCGAAGAACGTCGGTGACGACGGCGAGCGCGATCGTGTGCACCGGTACTCCGGTGGTCCGGGCCCGCCCGGTCAGCAAGACGAACGCTTCGGCGGGTTCGCAACCCGCCTGCACCGAGACGATTTCGACGGCCCGATGCACGAGCTCGGCGTGCGGGACGTCTTCGGGTTCGAGTTGGTACGTCACGCGAACGGAACGCCCGGTGATGCATGCACGCGCATTACATCGAGCGTACGTACGGGAATTCCGAACCTGCTGAAGGTTCGGCCGGAAACTTTTACGTTCGTTCCGCTTCCTGTGCGGTAGATGAGACAGGCTCGCTGTAGCGCGCAAGTACCAACGACGCGGCAACCGTCACGCAGAAGCCGAACGCGGCGACCGCGGCGAAGTGTGGGCGGGTTCGGTCACCGAGCGCGACGAAGCCGACGACCGAGGGAACGATCGTCTCGACCGAGAACGTCACCGCCGAGGACGCGGTCACCGAGGCGCGCTGCAACGCGTTCGCGAACATCAGCATTCCGCACGCGCCGTAGAGAAGTAGTGCGATCGCGACGGGATCGGAGGCGACGTGCCACACCGGGGTCGGCACGTGCAGGGCGCGTGCCGCGACGGCCGTGCCGGTGAACCCGAGACCGGCGCACGCGGCCAGCGTCAGTCCGCCGCGCGGATCGGGCATGCGCGCCGCGACAACGCCGGCGCCGACGACGACCACTACACCCGCGAGCAGGAGCCATCCGCCGAGACTCGACAGGCGGGATGCGCTCTCGCCCTGCGCCGACGCACCGAGCAGCACGAGCCCGGCGATCAGCGCGCCGATCGCGATCTTGTCGGTCGCGCGCAGGTGGTAGCCGAACACGAAGACGGCCGTGAGTGCCGTCACACCGACGCTGCCCGCGATCGCGGTCTGCACGACGAACAGCGGCAGCGTCTGGAGGGCGACGATCGACGCGACGAATCCGATCGCGTCGAGCCCGAGGCCGGCCAGATAGAAGCGCTGGCGCGCGAGGCGCGCGAACAACGCGAGATCGAGGCCCGCAGCGGTCGTTGCGCGCCGCGCGCCGAGCGCCTGCAGGATCGTGCCGAGCCCGTAGGTGACGTTGGCCACGAGTGCGCAGACCAGGGCGACGACCACGAAGCCCTCAGCGTACGAGCCGTGGAGGCCGCACTCGGGCCGGGTGGAGTACTTCTCACCCGTTCGGGTGAGCGATACGCTCCCGTCGGGGCGGCAAGAGGTCGAGGAGACACCGCCGATGCGACTGCGTGACGGCAGAACCGAGTGCGCTCAGTGCGGCGCGGTCATCGACATCCCCGACGGGGCGACACCACAGATCACGTTGCATGCCGCGGGCGGACAACCGACGGTGCGCGTCATCAGCATCGATCGCAAGGAAATCCACCGCTGCGAGATCAAGCCGGCGTAGTGCTCGTCGAGCGTTCGATATTGGTGGAGTCGACGATCGCCGCGACGATCCGGACAAAGGGTTTCCGAGCGCCGCACCGGCCTTGCTCGGCTTACGACGGACCGTCTACCGTGTCTCACTCAGGGTGGCGAGGATCCGGAAGGCTTTGATGGTCGCCAGTTCGCGGCTTTCCGGGGAGTAGGTGGCGAAACCGGGCCCTATCTTCGACGTTTGATCAGGGGCGGACCCGGATGTTTCGATCGACGAGGTCGACGACGAGCCACGATGGCGAGCTCGCGTCGGGCGTCATCGATCTCGTTGCGCTGGAGTCCGAAGCGCGCAACGCCGGTTCGACCGACTCCCTGATCGATCTCAACGGCGACGGGGGATCCTCGCGCGCGCACACACACGGTGTGGTCGACCGTCGCCCCGCACGTCCCCAGTGGTCGTGGATCGACTCTGTGCTCGTGCTCGTCACTGTCGGCATCGTCGTCTGGCTCGCGACGACCCAGCCCCGGGCGGGACTCCTGTTCACCGTCGCAGCCGGCGTGCTCGCGGGCGGCTTCGTCGCGCGTCGCAATATGACGCGCTACGAGAAGCGCGCGGCTGTACTCGGAGCGATGGTCGCCGCGGGCATCTGCGACTACCTCGCGTGGCGCGTCCGGATCATCAACTGGCACGCACCCTGGTTGTCCGTCCCATTGTTCGCGGCCGAGGTCTTCGCGGCGCTGCACATCCTCGGCTTCCACTTCACGCTCTGGCCGCGCGAAGCGGTCCCGCTGGCCGACGACGACGTCGACCCGACGACACGGCCGCTCTTCATCCTCATCCCGACCGTCGACGAAGGTGTCGACATCCTGCGAGAGACCGTGCAGGGTGCGCTCGCCGCACGGGCGCGTTACGTGGCGCAGCTTCCGCACGCGCGTGTCGAGGTCGTCGTGTGCAACGACGGCGGTGTGCTCGGTGCGGCCTGCTCGAGCGACGTCGAGCAGATGTGTCGCGACCTCGGTGTCCGATGCGTCACGCGCGTCGTCGGCGGCGGAGCCAAGGCCGGAAACATCGAGCACGCGCGGCAAGTGGTCGGCGCAACCGGGGACGCGCTCGTGGTCATCTTCGATGCCGACCAGGTCGCTCGGCCGGATTTCCTTCTCGCGACGGTGCCCAGCTTCAGGGACGCGAGCATCGCCTGGGTGCAGACCGGGCAGTACTACCGCAACCTGGAGAACCCGGTCGCGCGCTGGGCGAACGACCAGCAGGCGATCTTCTACCGAATGCTCTGCGCCGGGAAGTCGGCGAGCAACGGGGCCTACATCTGCGGAACGAACGTTGTCGTACGCGCCGCCGCGCTCGACGAGATCGGCGGATTCCCGCAGACGTCGGTGACCGAGGACTTCGCGGCGTCGATCGTGCTCCACCAGCGCTGGCGAAGCATCTTCGTCCCCGGTCAGCTCGCGCACGGTCTCGGACCGGTCGAGCTGAACAGCTACTTCCGTCAGCAACGGCGATGGGCGCGCGGATCGGCCGGGGTGCTGCGCAGCCACTGGCGCGACATCTTCCTTCCGCGACGGCGCGGCGGACTGCATCCCGAACAGCGCGCGCAGTATTGGCTCGCGGGCACGCACTACATGTGCGGCTTGCGCGACTTCGTCTACGTCTCGGTGCCCATTGTGTTCCTCGTCACGGGCGTCTCCGCGGTGCAAGGCGCCACGCTCGGGGAGTTCCTCGCGCACTTCGTCCCCTGCTTCGTGCTGACGCAGGTCGCCTACTGGCACGCGGCGGAGGGCAAGTCGACGTTGCGCGGTGTCGTGATCGGCTTCGGCAGCTTCCCCGTGCTGAGCGCCGCCTTCCTGCGTGGTCTCTTTCGAGGCGACGGCACGTTCAGCGTCACGCCGAAGCAGAGGGTCGGCAACTCCGCGCTGCGGCACGTCGCGTTCCACGTCGTGTGTCTGTTCGCCTGCGTCGGCGCGATCGTCACCGCGCTTGTACGCGGCGGAGGCGCGCCCGTCGTGATCAGCTCGGTCTGGGCCGTCTACACCGGCGTGTTCCTGGCCGGATTCATCAGCCTCGCCGTGGCCGACCATGCGTTCGCCCGCGGGCGGGCGTTGACGTGGCGGCCGCGCGTGGCGTTTCCGCGGATGACGCTTCCGCGGATGACGTGGCGAGCCGCGGCGAGCTTCGGTGTCGTCGCGCTCGCGCTCGTCGCCGCGTTCGGACTCTTGGAGCCGGCCGGGAGCGAGACGAAGGCCACGGCCGCCGGGATCGCGAGCCGGGGTATCGGTGTCGACTTCACGACCGACCTCCTGGTCGCCGAAGGAACGACGTTGCCGTCACAGTTGGGCGGCTCGGTCGGACTCGTCGGTCGTACGCAGGAGATCAGCGACCATTTCGACCGCGCGTGGGCCGAACGCGTCACCGCGGCCCGAGGCCGACCGTGGGTGACGCTGCTCTTCAGCGCGCCGAGGCGACCACGGTTCGAGGCGAGCTTGCTGTCGGTGGCCAACGGAGTCCACGACGGAGACCTCCGACGATGGGCGCGAGCAATCCGCGAGTTCGGCAAACCGGTCGACCTCACCGTGCTCCCGGACGTCGACCGCGACTGGGCCCTGACCTCGGCGGTTGCCAACGGCGGCATTCCGCAGGACAGCGCGCGGGCGTGGGGCCACGTGCGGGCCGTGTTCCGCGCCGAGGGCGCGACGAACGCGGCGTGGGTGTGGGCACCGGCCGATCCCTCGGCCGACCGGGCGTACGCACCCGCCGCGGGGACGTACGACGCAGTGCTGCTGACGCTGATCGAGTTCCCGGCGACCAAGTGGCCGGATCCGCACCGCGCGTTGGCCCGCGCCCACGCGCAGCACCCCGACGTTCCGCTCTTCGTCGAGACGAGCGTCGCCGGGCCCGAGCGTCAACGCATCGAGTGGTTGCGACGCCTGGGATCCGCGATCGACCGGGCCTCGTACGTCACGGCCTTGATCTACCACGAAGGCGGCCCGGCCCCCGTTGCAACGCCGGCGGAGCGCGCGGCGTGGTCGCTCTCGGCCAGTCCGCGGCTGGCGGCCGCGTTCGCGGGTGCCGCCGACCGGTTGGAGCGCGGCCGCTTCGCCGTCGCCACGACGCGGGCCCTGGCGCGTGCCGGCGGAACGGGTGGTGGACGGTGAGCGACGTCCTCGATCGGGCGTTCGATCCGCGCGTGACCCTTGCGGACTCGACCGAGGTCACGGTCGAGCCCGCATCGGCGCCGAACCGCGTGCCCGGCTGGCGCAGGTCCGGTCGTTGGGTGCTCTTGAGCATCGTGGTCGCGCAGGTGCTCGGATCCCTGCGGCTGCGAAACTCCGCGTTCCAAGACGAAGCGCTGTATCTCTGGGCCGGTCATCAGATGACTGCGCACCTACTGCACGGGACCGCGCTGTACGGCAACTTTTCGTCCTACTTCTCGGGGAGTCCCGGCGTGTACCCGGTGATCGCGTCGGTGGTCGACAGCGTCTTCGGCCTGGCCGGCGCGCGCGGCTTCAACCTGGTGTGGATGATCGTCGCGACGTTGTGCGTGTACGGCATCACCAAGCGCACGTTCAGCGTGCACGCGGCGGTACCGGCCGCGGCCGCATTCGGACTCTCCGCGCCGGTTCTGTTCGTCGGTCATCTTGCGACGATGGATGCGATGTGCGTCGGGCTGTTCGCGCTCGCGACGTACGCGGGAGTCCGCGCCGCGGCCACGAAGGTGTGGTGGGCGCTCGCGGTAGGCCCGCTGCTCGTCTTGTCCATCGTCACGAAGTACGCGGCGGCATTGTTCGTGCCGACCGTTCTCGCGATCCTCGTACTGGAGTCGCACCGTCGGCACGGCGCACGGGCCGCCGTCGCTCGCCTGGGCGCGGCTGCGGCGGCCGCGGTCGTCTTGATTGCCGCGGGGATCGCCGCATTCGGGATGTCGATACCGAACGGTCTGAAGTCGACGACGATCAATCGTACGGTGGCGCTGCACGCGCATGCGTGGGACTTGATCAGCCGGGCGCTGACACTCGGCGGCTTCTTCGCCGCAGTCGCACTGGTCGGCTGGTCTCTCGTGCCGCGCGCGCAGCGATTGCTCGGCGCGGTGCTCTTCGGCACCCTTCTGTTGGCCCCGACATACCACGTCTACAAAGGCGAACCCGTCTCCTTGTCGAAGCACGTCGGGTTCGGCTTGTTCTTCGCGGCCCCGCTCGTCGGCGTCGCGTTGTATCGCCTGGCGGGAAGGGGCAGGCGGCTCTCCGGTCGGCGCTTCATGGCCGGCGTCGCCGTCGGTCTGGTCCTGATCGTGACCGGCCTCGCCCAGTCCGCGCGGCTCGAGAACGAATGGCCGAACAGCAACGCGTTGATCGTCACGTTGCGGGCACTCGTGCGTCCCGAATCGGGGCGGGTGTTGGCCGAAGAAGCCGAAGTTCCGCGTTATCGCATGCGCAACGCGGTCCAGGCCTGGCAGTGGACCGATCTCCACTGGTTCGAGTACACGAACCGCGAAGGCGTCTACCGCGTCGGTCTCGACGCGTACAGAGCCGCGATCGAGGAGCGCTACTTCGACGTCATCGAACTGCGTTACGGAGCCGATGCCGCGACCGCGGTCGCGATTCGCGACGACATCGCGCGGGCCGGAGGCTACGAACTCGTTGCAACGATTCCATTCCGGACGAGCGTTGGCAGCGGCGCCTACACGGTGTGGCGCCGATCGAGCACATGACTCACGCGGCGCCCGGACGGGCGTGGTCCATGACGTCGATCCACACGACGCGCGGTGCACGTCAGCGCTTCCGACGCATCGCGTTGACGGTCGTCACGATTGCACTCGGTCTGCCCCTCGCCGTCACGCTCTCGGCGCCGGCGCACGCGGACAGCATCATCGCGGCGGCCGACAACCTGCGGACCGGCTGGTATGGAAGCGAACCGACGCTCACTCCTGCGGCCGTCGGGGGTTCGACCTTCGGTCAGCTGTTTTCCACGGCCATTACCGGTCAGGTGTACGCGCAACCGGTGATCGCGAGTAACACGCTGGTCGTCGCGACCGAGAGCAACGACGTCTACGGCATCGATCCGGTCACGGGCGAGATCCGATGGCACAACAATTACGGTCCCGGGTGGAACCCGCTCGTACTCGGTTGCGGCGATATCACGCCGACGATTGGCATCACGGGCACGCCGGCGATCGATCCCGCGACCGGCACGGCGTACTTCTTCGCGAAGACCTACGTGAGCGGAACCTCCGGCCCGGCGCAGTACGTCGCGCACGCGATCGACGTCCTCACCGGGGCCGAGCGGGCCGGTTGGCCGGTCGTCGTCGGAGGCGTCCCGACGAACGCGCCGGGTGCGCCGTTCGATGCGACGTACGAGCTGCAACGGCCCGGGCTGTTGCTCATGAACGGGGTGGTGTACGCCGCGTTCGGCGGGCACTGCGATGCCGGGCCGTACCGTGGTCTGGTCGTCGGCATCAACACGAGTGGGACCATCGAGACTCTGTGGGCGTCCGAGGACGCGAACAACAAAGGCGCGGGTATCTGGATGTCGGGCTCGCCGCTGATGTCGGACGGGCCCGGACAGATCGTCCTCGCGACGGGCAACGGAACCTCGCCCACGGTGGGGCCGGGCGGCGGGTCCACGCCGAGCATCGGCTTCGGCGAGGCGGCCCTGCGCCTCACCGTTCAGCCCGACGGATCGCTCGCATCCACCGACTTCTTCACGCCGTACAACGCGGAGTCGTTGAACGGCAACGATCAGGATTTCGGCTCCGGCGGCGTCGTCGGGCTGCCCGACGCCTTCGGGACGGCTGCCCACCCACATCTGCTCGTGTCCGCGGGCAAAGAGGGATACGTCTACCTCCTCGACCGCGACAATCTCGGCGGGCGCGGGAGCACCGCCGACAATGTGCTCGGCAAGTTCGGTCCGTTCGGGGGCGTATGGAGCAAGCCGGCGGTGTGGCCGGGCGACGGGGGATACGTGTACCTCCCGACGGCCAGTCCCGCGGCGAGCACCGTCGGCACGGCCGGATATCTGCGCGCGTACCGGCGTGTGGTCGACGGCGCGGGGAATCCCGCGCTGAGCCTCGCCGCGACGTCGGCCGACGCCTACGGCTTCGGCTCGAGTCCGCCGATCGTCACCTCCAACGGCACACAGAGCGGAACCGCGCTGGTGTGGGTCGTGCACACGTTCGACGGGAGCGGCCAGTTCGCGGAGCTGCGCGCGTACGACGCGCTCCCCAACGGCGACGCGCTCACGCTGCGTTTCCACGCACCGATCGGGACGGCCAGCAAGTTCGAATCGCCCGTCGCCGACAACGGGCGCGTCTACGTCGGGACACGCGACGGCCATGTGATCGCCTTCGGTGTCATCGGCAGCGGACCGGCCCTGACGGGCCCGTCGCTCGCCTTCTCGGCGACGACGGTCGGCACGACTGCGCAGGCGTCGGTCGCACTGACCGCGACCCGGGCGGCGAGCGTGACGGCGGTGTCCGTCGACAACCCGGCATTCACCGTCGGCATACCGACCCCGACGCTGCCCGCGGCCCTCGCAACCGGTGACACCCTCACGGTGCCCGTGCGCTTCACGCCGGGACAGTTGGGACCGATTGCGGGAACCCTCAGTCTCACGACCGACAGCGGCGTGTCGACGATTCCGATCACCGGGACCGGGCAGTCTCCGACGGCCCCGATCGGTGCGTCGCCTGCCAGCGTCGATTTCGGGACGCTCCCGGGCGGGTCGCAGACCGTCAGCTCCTCGGTGACGTTCACCAACACCGGCACGACGACGCAGACCATTCAGGCGATGACGCTGCCGGCGGCACCGTTCGGCGTCACGGGCGCGCCGCCACCGGGGACCACGCTCGCGGCCGGTGCCAGCGTCGCGATGACGGTCACCTTCACACCGCCCAACCAGTCCGGTACGAGCACCACGCCGTACTCCGCGATCGTCGGTATCACGACCGATCAGACGAGCGCCGCGGTACCGCTCACCGCGAGTACGGCGCTGCCTCCCAATCTCGTCCTGCCGGCGTCGGTCGCATTCGGGCAAGTCACGCTGAACCAGCCCGTGACGCTGAGCTTCACCGTCGCGAACAACGGCGGCAGCCCGATGACGATTCTCAAATCGAAGCCGCCCGTCGTCGGCGGCTTCGCGGCCACCTCCTCGCTCGCCGAGGGGACGGTCATCCCGGGCGGCAGTACGTTGACCGAGACCGTTTCGTTCACGCCCACGGCCGTCGGACCGTCGACCGCGACGTGGATCATCACCGCCGACGACGACTCGGGCGTCCGCGTCGTCGCCTTCACCGGCACCGGCGTGCGCTTCGGCACCGTCGTCCCGCCCGGGCCGGCGTGGCAACTGAACGGGTCGGCCGTGATGAACGCCTCGACGCTCGAGCTCACCTCGGCGGCAACGGCGCAGGCGGGCTCGGCCTTCTCGCCGGTCCCCGTCAGCTCGGCGAGCCTCGACGTCGCGTTCACGTCCACGGTCGGCGGTGGCAGCGGCGCCGACGGTCTGACCCTCGCGCTGCTCGATCCGGCCGACGGCTCCCAGGCGCTCGGCGCGAGCGGCAGCGGCCTCGGGTTCTCGGGTCTGCACGGTCTGGCGATCGCGATCGACACCTATCCGAACGGCTCGGTGTCGTCGTTCAACTTCGTCGGCGTCGCGCAGACGGACTTCAGCGGCGCCCCGGGCGCGCTGACCTTCCTTGCGGTCGACACGAACGTGGTCGCGGTTCGCGGCGGATCCCACCGCGTGCACGTCACCGTCAACGGCGGGATGCTGACCGTGGCGCTGGACGGTACGACCGTTCTTGCCTCCGCAGTCACGCTTCCGCCGAACGTGCTCGTCGGTTTCACGGGGAGCACCGGCGGCCTCACCGACGCGCACAGCGTGAGCGACGTCAACATCGCGACGTACGTCCCGACGCCACCGGCCGCCGTCGCCGCGATCGCCGGTGACAAGCAGGCGAAGGTCTCATGGTCGGCCCCCGCCGATCCGTTCGTCGACACCTACACGGTCACGTCCGTACCGCCGACCACGAGCCTCACGGTCCCTGCGAGTCAGGCGTCGGCGACGATCGGGGGTCTCACCAACGGAACGACGTACACGTTCGTCGTGCACGCGACGAGTTCCGGCGTCGACAGCAGCGATTCCGCGCCGTCCAACGCGGTGACGCCGGTCGGACCGCCCGCCGCGCCCGCCGGTGTGCACGCAGCGGTTGCCAAGGGTGCGGTCACGGTCGGATGGTCCGCGCCCGATCCCGGCGGATCGCCGACCGAGTCCTACACGATCGTCGCGTCCCCCGGCGGCCGGTCGGTCAGCGTCGACGCCGCCACCCGTTCGGTGACCATGCGGGGTCTCGCCGCGGGCACGTACCGATTCAAGGTGCGGGCGACGAGCGCATTGGGTGCCGGTGCCTGGTCTTCGCTGTCGAACCCCGTCACCGTCGTGAGCGCACCGGGCCCGGCGAAGAGCGGGTACTGGATGCTCGGCGCCGACGGCACGGTCTATGCCTTCGGTGATGCCCGTCAACTCGGCCGCGCCCCCGGTCCGGCGATCGCGATCACGACCCGTCTCGACGGGAGCGGCTACTGGACCACCGACGCGGCCGGCACCGTGAGCGGATTCGGCACCGCACACGCGCACGGTGCGCGGCCCGCGCTGGCCACCGCGGAGCGCGTGAGCACCATCGCCGCGACACCGTCCGGAAACGGCTACTGGCTCTTCACCAACCGCGGACATGCGTTCGCGTACGGCGACGCGCGCTCCTACGGCGACATGAGCGGCGTCCCGTTGAACGGTCCGATCGTCGCGTCCGTCGCGACCCCAACCGGTCACGGCTACTACATGGTCGGATCCGACGGTGGCGTGTTCAGCTTCGGCGACGCCCACTTCCACGGGTCGACGGGCAACCTCGACCTCAACCGGCCCATCGTCGGGATCTCACCCAGTGCCGACAACCGGGGCTATTGGCTCGTCGCCTCCGACGGCGGCGTGTTCGCGTTCCACGCGCGGTTCCGCGGCTCGATGGGGGCGGTCAGCTTGGCGAGGCCCGTCAACGGACTCGTCGCCTACGGCAACGGCTATCTCATGGTCGCCGCCGACGGCGGCGTCTTCGACTTTTCCGACAAGCGCTTCGTCGGCAGCCTCGCGAACACCCCGATCGCCGGGCCCGTCATCGGCATCGCCGCGTTCGCGACCACCTAGATGTAGTTGACGCCCAACCGCAGGGGTCGCGCCGCGTCCCCGGAAATCCACCGCGACCCAAACGGATCGGCGTACCGTCGATGGAGGTCGCGCTGGCGGGGCGTTCCTCACCTTGATCTCCAACCCCGTCCCCGCCAGCGGGCCTGGAGCGCGCGGCTAGTCGAACCGCACCTCATCTGCCACCACCGAGCTCGCGACCTGTTCCACGCTCAGCGCGACGGTACGGGCTCGGGCATGGAGAAGCGGGAGAGCTTCTCCGACGGTGCAGGGCACCTGGGCCGAGGTCATGCCTTGCGTTTGAGCGACCACCGCGCTGGTCGCCGATCCGTTTCCCGCGTATTGATTCATCCCGCAACCCCGATCGCTCATGGAAATCGTGTTCAGCGAGCCGAGGTCTGGAGCTCACGGTAGCTATCGCCCGAACGGTACGGCGACGGGAAGACGGGCGAACTCCTTCCGACGGCGGAACGCACTACGACCCCGCTGGGCAAGGGCTGGCAGCGGGGCCGTAAGCGCTCTCGGGAGAGATTCGCCACATTGTGTGTGTGCCAGGGGACGGCAATCCTCTCCCGAGTTGTGCAATCGTCCCTCGCCCCAAAAGGAAACGGGTGCGATTCGTCGAAAGTTGCGTGGGCGCAGACACCCTTGTGTTCGACGCCGACCGCCAACGCGCCGGTATCGAGTTGCGTTCCGAGGCTTGTTGGAAAACCCGAGCGAGATGAGTGCTTCCTACGTGGTCGGCCCATAGAGGCCGATCCGCTTCGCGATGACCTCGTTCATGATCTCGTCGGTGCCGCCGCCGATGCGTTGCAGGCGCGCGTCGCGGAACGCGCGGGGGATACCCGTCTCCTCGAGGTAGCCGGCGCCGCCCCAGACCTGGAGGCACGAATCGACGAGGCGGTTCTGCACCTGCGCGCAGTACTTCTTGCACATCGAGATCTCCGCCACGGGATACTCGCCCTGCATCACGGCCCACGCCGTCGAGTAGAGCAACGCCCGCGCCGCCGCGAGCTCGGTTGCGGCGTCGGCCAGCTTGTGCGCGATCACCTGGTGTTGCGCGATCGGCCGCCCGAACGCCTCGCGCTCGCGTGCGTACGCGATCGTGTCGTCGAGTGTCTGCGCGGCATGACCCACACACGCGGCCGCGCCCGCCAGCCGCTCGTACTGCAGTTGCCACATCAACTGCGCGAAGCCCTGCCCGGGAACGAGTCCGATCAGATCGGTGGCCGGAACGCACACGTCGTCGAGCGCGATCTCGGCCGTGTCCGACGCGTGCATCCCGAGCTTCTCGAGCCGCCGCGACACGCGTACCCCCGGCAGCGAGGTGTCGACGAGGAACAGCGAGACACCGTGGTGTCCGGCATCGCGATCGGTCTTGGCCACGAGCGTGAGGAAGTGCGCACGCGTGCCGTTCGTGATGAACATCTTCCGGCCGTTGACGCGCCACACGTCTCCGTCGCGCTCGGCCGAGGTGCGGATCGCGGCGACGTCGGAGCCGGCGTCGGGCTCCGTGATCGCGATCGCGCCGATCTTCGTGCCCGCGATCGCGGGTCGGAGCCAGCGCTCGCGCTGATCGTCGGTCCCGAACTCGCCGAGCGCGGGGGTGGCCATGTGGGTCTGTACCGACACGGCCATCGGGATCGCGCCCGCGCCGCAACGGGCCAGCTCCTCGACGAAGACCAGGCCCGCGGCCAGGTCGCCGCCGCTGCCCCCGAAGCGGGCGGGGAAATGGAGGCCCAAGAAGCCCAGCTCCCCACAGCGGCGGAACACCTCGTCGGGAAAGTGGCCCGCGTCCTCCCACTCGACGACGTGGGGGCGCACCTCGGAGTCGACGTACCGGCGGACGGTTCCCCGTAGCTCCTCGTGCTCGGGTGTGAAGATCGGATGGCGCATCACCAGGAGTTCACCAGGAGTAACGCTGCCATACGGGGACGGGCGTCGTAGACTGGTGGGTTCCATGTCCAAGTCCTTGCTGGAGCGCCGGCTCATCGATGTGAGCGACCGCCTGAAGCGTCTGCGCGCCGAGTTGGCCGTCGCCGACGAGCAGTGCGCGGTCCTCGTGAACGAGGCCGAGGACGCGCGGCTGCGGTCGTTGGTGTCGGAGACCCCGCTCGCGCAGGCCGAGGCGCACGAGATGCGCCGCCACGCCGACGCGCAGTCTCGCCAACGAGACGCCCTGCGCCGAGCCATCGAAGAGCTCGAGCGCGATCAGGATGCGCTCCTCGATCGCATGGCGAACGAGCTCACGCTCCCTCGGGCCCCTACCTCCTCGTCGTAACCGATAGGTGAGAGGCTCAGAACCGGTGACCAAACCTGTGCGCGTCGTGATCGCGGAGGACGAGGCGATCATCCGTCTGGATCTCAAGGAGATCCTCGAGGAAGAGGGCTACGAAGTCGTCGGCGAGACCGGTCGCGGCGACACCGCGATCGAGCTGGTGCGCGAGCTCGAGCCCGACCTCGCGATCCTCGACATCAAGATGCCGGGGATGGACGGTCTCACCGCGGCGCGCACGATCGCCGGCGAGCGCCTCGCGGCCGTGCTCATCCTCACCGCGTTCTCGCAACACGATCTCGTGGAGCAGGCGCGCGACGCGGGTGCGCTCGCGTATCTCGTCAAGCCGTTCCAGACCAGCGACCTGTTGCCGGCGATCGTCACCGCGCTGGGTCGGTTCGAACAGATCGTCGCGCTCGAACAGGAGAACGCGGACCTGGCCGAGCGTCTCGAAGCGCGCAAGATGATCGACCGCGCCAAGGGCCGGTTGATGGACGAGCACGGGCTCTCCGAGGCCGACTCGTGGCGCTTCCTGCAGAAGACGGCGATGAACTCCCGCCGCAAGATCCACGAGGTCGCGGCCGACGTCGTCGCGGGAACGCTCGTTCCCGAGTCGACCTAGTCGAACCGGTACGCGTCGCCCGCGGTGGTGATGTAGCCACCGACGGGGTCGGCGAAGTGCGTCCCGATCACGAGCACGTCGCGGTCGGCGTGCTCGGCCAGGAATGCCCGGCGGGTCGCTTCCGCGTGCGCCGCGTCCTCGTCGAATTCCGACGCCCACGACGGCCGGGCGCACTGCGCGGGGTGGTGCAGCACGTCACCGGTGATCACGGCGTCGCTGCCTTCGGAGTGAATGTGCACGCTGACGTGGCCGGGGGAGTGGCCGGGCGTCGCAACGAGTCCGACCTCGTCGGTGATCGCGAAGGGGGCGTCGACGAGGTCGGCGAGCCCCGCGTCGAGGACGGGGCGCACGGAGTCGCCGAAGAGGTCGCCGTCGGGCGACGGCGTCGTCGACCAGTACTCCACGTCGACGCGCGACATGTAGTACCGGGCGTTCGGGAAGGTCGGGACCCACCGGCCGTCGCGCAGCACGGTGTTCCAGCCCACGTGATCGACGTGGAGGTGGGTGCACACGACCGCATCGATCGTTCCGGGCTCGAATCCGGCTGCGCCGAGGTCGGTGAGGAACGGCGTCTGCAGGCGGTCGAAGAACGGCTTCGTGCGGGGCTTGTCGTTGCCGAGGCACGTGTCGACCACGATGCGCCGGCCCTGCGACTCCACGACGAGCGCCTGGATCCGCAGCCGGATGTTGCCCGCCTCGTCGGCGAAGCGGGGTTGCAGCCAGTCGAGCGCGAGCACCGCTTCGGGTGTGGCCGCGGGGATCACCGAGGTGCCCGGGATGACGGCGTCGTTCAGCTCGGTCACGCTCGAGATCGTGACCTGCCCGATCTTCCACTGCAGCATTCCCGGCTCCTCACGTCCGTGTCTCCGGCCCGTCATAGCATGACCGGCGATGCCCAAATTGTTGCTGCTCGACGGTCTCTCGCTCGCCTACCGGGCGTTCTACGCGTTGCCGACCGACCTCGCGACGAAGAGCGGAACGGTCACCAACGCGGTCTACGGCTTCACGTCGATGCTCACGAAGGTGATGGCCGACGAGCAGCCCGATCTCATCGCGGTCGCGTTCGACGCGCCGGGCGGCAGCACGTTCCGCAACGACCTCGACTCCGAGTACAAGGCCGGTCGTAAGGAGACGCCCGACCTCTTCCGCTCGCAGATCCCGTTGATCCACGAGGTGCTCGACGCGCTCGAGATCAAGCAGCTCGAGATCACCGGGGTCGAGGCCGACGACGTGATCGCCACGCTGGCAACGCAGGCGGCCACGGCCGGGATCGACGTCGTGATCGTCACCGGCGACCGCGACTCGTACCAGCTCGTGAAGGACCCGCACGTGAAAGTGCTCTACAACAAGCGCGGCGTCTCCGACTACGCGCTCTACGACGAAGCGGGCATCGCGGAACGTTGTCTCGGCGTCACGCCCGCGCAGTACCTCGACTACGCGAGTCTGCGGGGCGACACGAGCGACAACCTCCCGGGCGTCCCCGGCATCGGTGAGAAGACCGCGGCCAAGCTGATCACCACCTACGGCGGGCTCGAGGGCATCTACGAGCATCTCGACGAGTTGCCGCCCAAGCAACGCACCAACCTGGGCGAGGCCAAGGACCGGGTGTTCAAGAACCGCGAGATGTCGCGTCTCATCCTCGACGTCGATCTCGAGGGGATCACCACCGACGATCTCCAGCAGGGCGCCTTCGACCGCGAGAAGCTGCGCGTGCTCTTCAACCAGCTCGAGTTCCGCCTGCTCCTCCCGCGCATCCTCGACGCGGTCGGCGACGTCGCCGAAACCCCCGAGGCCGACACGCTCGACGTCGAGGTGTCGATCGCGCGCGACGCGAAGGCCGCGGTCGTGGCGTTGCGCGCGGCCGCGAAGGGCGAACGCGTCGCGATCGAGGCGCGCTGGGCCGGTGTGGTGGGCCGGAGCGCGGTGACCGGGATCGCGATCTCCACGGGTGACGACGCCACGTACATCGACGGCGACCTCCTCGCCGATGCCAAGGTCCGCGACGCGCTCGACGCGATCGACGGGCCGAACACGCCGCCGCTCGTCGCGCACCGCGCCAAGGAGCTGATGCACGGCCTGGGCCGCGAGCTCGAGTCGCTCGATCGCGACACCGCGGTCATGGCGTACCTTCTCGACCCCGGCGAGGGGAAGTATCTGCTCGAAGACCTCGCGCTGCGCTACCTCTCGCTCGAGCTCACGTCGCCGGATCAGGTCGAGGGCACGCTCGACTTCGACGGTGAGGCGAATGCGCGCGAGACGGGCCGGCGCGTCGCCGTGCTCATGCGGCTGGCGGATTCGCTCGCGGAGTCGATGGACGCGCGCGAGCTCGTCGAGCTGTACGAGAGCATCGAGCGCCCGCTCGTCTCGGTGCTCGCGAAGATGGAATCGGCCGGCATCCGGATCGACGTCGGGTTCCTCGAGGATCTCGGCAAGGAGCTCGGCGACGAGTGCCGGCGTCTGGAAGCCGAGATCCACGAGCACGCGGGGGAGCAGTTCAACGTCAACTCCACCCCGCAGTTGCGGCGGATCCTCTTCGACCAGCTCGGGCTCGTACCGGTCAAGAAGACGAAGACGGGCGCGTCGACCGATGCCGACTCGCTGCAGAAGCTCGCCGACGAGCACCCGATCGTCGAGACGTTGCTGCGCTACCGCGAGGTGGAGAAGCTCCGGAACACCTACGCCGACGCGCTGCCGCCGCTCGTGCAGGCGGACGGTCGTATCCACGCCACGTTCAACCAACTCGCGACCACGACGGGGCGCATTTCGTCCGAGGCGCCGAACCTGCAGAACGTGCCCGTGCGCACTTCGGCCGGGCGCGAGTTGCGCAAGGCGTTCATCGCCGACGACGGCTGCGGACTCCTCACCGCCGACTATTCGCAGATCGAGCTGCGGGTGCTCGCCCACCTCGCGCAGGACCCCGGTCTCATCGCGGCGTTCGAGCGCGGTGCCGACGTGCACACGACCACGGCCGCCGCGGTCTTCCACGTCGACGAGAGCGCGGTCGACGAGTTCCAGCGTCGCTTCGCCAAGGTCGTCAACTACGGCCTCGCGTACGGGATGGAGGCCTACGGGCTCGGCACACGGCTCGACATCCCCACCGATCAGGCGCGCGAGATTCTCGACGCGTACTTCGCCGCCTTCCCCAACATCGCCGCGTACATGACGGAGACGATCCGCGAGGCGAAGGCCACGGGTTTCACCACGACGTTGTTCGGTCGTCGTCGCCAACTCCCCGAGCTCTCGTCCGACAACTTCCGGATCCGGCAGATGGGCGAGCGCATGGCCCAGAACGCGCCGGTGCAGGGGAGTGCGGCCGACATCTTCAAGCTCGCCATGGTCGACCTCGACCGCGCGCTCGCCGCGGGAGGGTTCGAGAGCCGGATGGTGCTCACCGTGCACGACGAGTTGGTGCTCGAGGTTCCGCTCGACGAGCGCGAGAAGGTCACCGAGGTCGTGCGGGAGACGATGGAGCAGGTGACCGAGCTGCGCGTGCCGCTCGTGGTCGACGTCGGCTTCGGCCCCACCTGGGCCGACGCCAAGTCACACTGACCCCGGACGGCTAGCTCGCGGGGTCGGGCTGCAGGTAGGCGCGGATCGAGTTGATCGCGGCGTCGAGGTCGGACGCGCGCGTGCGCCGGGTCGCGTCCGCGGTCGCGAGCTGCTCGCCGGTCGGGGGCGTCGGCGCGTTGTGCAGCAGCTGCTCGGCCTCGAGCGCGAAGAAGTAGCCGCGCAGCGAGGTCGCGACCGCGATCGCGTTGCTGCGCATGTCCTCGGCCGGGGCGTTGGTGGCGAGTTGCTCGAACGTCGTCGCGACCCGCTCGACGTTGTCGCGCACCGCGGTCACGCGCGCGGCGTCCTCGGCCTGACCCGGCCGCGCCTCGCCCGCGAGCATGTCGCGCGTGAGGTCGGCATCGCGCAGCGCCGATGCCGCGGAGTTCGTCCATTCGGCCTTGTCGCGCTTCGCGTTGCGCCGGACCACGATCACGGCGGTGATCGCCGCCGCGGCGAGCACCAGCAGGATGCCGATGATGACGCGTCCGGCCTTGGAGTTGCTGTCCTTGGTCGACGCGGGCGCGGGCGCCACGGTCGTCGTCGTGGACGAGCTCGTCGTGGTCGAGGCTTCGGTGGTAGTGGTCGTCGGCGCGGCGGTGGTCGTCGGCGCGACCGTCGTCGTGGGCGCGACCGTGGTCGGCGCGAGGGTGGTCGTCTCGTTCGGCAGCGTGGTCTGCTGCGCGGGACGACTCAGAGCCACCGCGGTGGCCGCGGTCGCACCGATCCCGATCAGCGTGAGTATTCCGAATACGGCAACGGTGACACGGGCACGGCGCATGGCGCCGATCTTCGCACGCGCCCGTGGGCGTGCCCAGGATCGCCCCCGCGGTCTACCCGGCCGGTACGGGCGAGGGGAAGGTCCACGAACCGTCGACAACCTCCGGGCGCGGTCGATACAGGCGCGCAATGCAGTTCCAGCCGTCCATCAGGTGCAGACAGTTCGGCCGGTCGTCCTCGCATCGGCCGAGACGGATCACGACCGAGCCGTCCGGCTCGGGCCGTGCGGTGACGCTGTTCAGGCTGCAGCCACCCCGCTGCGCTCGGTTCGAGGAATCCCTGCGCGTTGTACACCGAGAGCGACCAGAACGCATCCACGGGAACGTCACGCACGACGATCTCGTACTCGCCGACCGGGCCGCCGGGCGAGATGTTGCAATAGAACGCCTCGCTGTCGGGCAATCCACCCCAGCCGGCTGCGGTGCCCAGAAGGTGCAAGACCGGATCGACGTCCTCCCGCCGACCGAACGCGCCGGAGAAGCCTCCGACCGTTCCCGCCAGGACCAACAGCGCATCACGAACGGCCGTGAACGACGCGGGGTCGTAGTCGGGCACGGTCAGCGGTTCGGCCGAGCCGGCCCGCACGGCCAGCTGGTCCTGGAGCGCGTTGACCTCGGCGATGTCGTCGGGGTCGTCGGGGTTCGCGAGGATGCGGACTGCGAGCAGCACGTAGCGCGTGTCGAACTCGGCGATCGTCAACTCGTGGTCGCCGGCCTCGTGGAAGATGCGGTTGATGTAGTGGTCCTGGTTCACCACCATGAGCGAGGAATACCGCTCACCGCTGTCGGGCATCGTCACCGTCGCGCCCTCGGCGAGATCGACCACCGCGCAGCTGTACAGCGTGTCGCGGTTCATGCGGATGACCGTCTGTTGGTCGAGCGGCGTCGGGCCTCGATTGTGGCCCCACCGATTGACGCCGCCCCCCACCGCCATCAGGTCGGTCAGCATGCGGGCGGTCTCGGCCTGCACGAAGTTCTCGACGGTCACCGGTACGCGGTCGCTCATGAACCCAGAATCGCGCGCGTGCGCGCTACGCGCTCAACCCCGCCGGACCATCGGCACGTGGGGAATGCCGTCGTCGTCGTATTCGGGTCCGTCGACGACGAAGCCGAAACTCTCGTACCAGGCCACGAGGTGGGCTTGAGCGTCGAGCCGCCACGGCCCGACCGCCGACGCCAGGAAGTGGTTCACCATTTGCGCGCCGAGCCCGCGGCCGCGGTGGTCGGTGCGCGTCGCGATCCGACCGATGCGGCGGGCGTCGCCGTCGTCGAGCACGCGGGCGGTCGCGACCACCGTTCCGCCCTCGTCCTCGAACCAGAGCTGGCGGGCCGTGGGCTCCGTGTCGCGTCCGTCGGGGTCGAGGTAGGCGGCTGCCTGCTCGACGACGAAGACCTCCGCCCGGAGCCGGAGGATGCCGTAGAGCTCCGCGGCTGTGAGCTCGACGAAGGTCCGGTCGTGCGGCGTCGGCATCGGTCGCGAAGTTAGGCCCGATGGGCGCCGGTATTCCTCACGACGGTTGCGCGGTCCGTAGGGCAATCTGTGGGCATGGGCGATCCGCCGGCCGTTCCCTCCGGACCCTGGTTCAATCCCGTCGCGGAGTTCCTCGGTCGCGCCTACCTGCGCAACGCGTTCACCAAGGGGACCGTGCAGGAGGTCGACTTCGTCGTCGACGTGCTCGGGCTCGAACCGGGGATGCGGCTGCTCGACGCGGGCTGCGGTCCGGGGCGGCACTCGCTCGAGTTGGGGCGCCGCGGCATCAGCGTCGTCGGCGTCGACCTGTCACCCGACTTCGTCGCGCTGGCCCGGGCCGATGCCGGTGATCTCCCGGTCGAGTTCCACGAGGCCGACGTCCGCTCGCTCACGTTCCGCGACGAGTTCGACGCCGTCGTGTGTCTCTGCCAAGGCGGATTCGGGCTCCTGGGCGGCGACGACCGCGAGCTCGACGTCGTGTCCGGGTTCGCGGCGGCGCTGAAACCGGGTGGGCGCCTCGCGCTGAGCGCGTTCTCGTCGTACTTCGTCGTGCAGCACCTCGAGCCCGAAGAGACCTTCGATGCTGACGCCGGCGTCAACCACGAGCACGCCGTGGTGCGCGACGCCGACGGCAAAGAGCGCACGTTCGACCTCTGGACGACGTGCTACACGCCGCGCGAACTGCGCCTGATCGCGACGCGTGCGGGCCTCGTCGTCGACGCCGTGTTCGGTGTGACGCCGGGGAACTACGCGCGCGCCCGTCCGTCGATCGACGTGCCCGAGCATCTGCTCGTCGCGCATCGCCCGGGCTGATCGGCCGCGAGGCCCAAGAGTTGGGAGTTTCGCTGCGGGCGATCGGCCTGTAGCCTTGCGAGGCCGCTCCACCGGAGCGGCGATGTGCGCGCGCCCACCCCACGTTTGCGCCGTACATCGACCCCGAACAAAGCAGGAACAAGTGTTGGATCAGGAACCGGACGCGACTGCAGCGACCACCGCCGCAGTCGCCGAGACCACCGCCGCCGAGCCCGAAGCGGGCGCGGATGTCACGGCGGCGGAAGAGCCCGCTGAAGAGATGGAGCAGAACATCGTCGAGGACGACCTCGGCGGCATGTCTCTCTCCGACGCCATCGACGCGACGATCGTCGCCTTCGATGACGGAGATCTCGTTCACGGCAAGGTCGTCAAGATCGACTCGGATGAAGTGCTCCTCGACATCGGCTACAAGTCCGAGGGCGTCATCCCGAGCAAGGAGCTTTCGATCCGCAACGACGTCGACCCGAACGAGGTCGTGTCGCTCGGCGAGGAGATCGAAGCGCTCGTCCTCCAGAAGGAGGACAAGGACGGTCGCCTGATCCTTTCGAAGAAGCGCGCGCAGTACGAGCGCGCGTGGGGCACGATCGAGCAGAAGAAGGAGAACGAGGAAGTCGTCTCCGGTCCGGTCATCGAGGTCGTCAAGGGCGGGCTCATCATCGACATCGGCCTGCGCGGTTTCCTTCCCGCATCGCTCGTCGACCTCCGTCGTGTGCGCGACCTGCACCCGTACGTCGGCCGCGTGCTCGAGTGCAAGATCATCGAGCTCGACAAGAACCGCAACAACGTCGTGCTGTCGCGGCGTGCGTACCTCGAGGAGACGCAGCGCGAGCAGCGCGACGAGTTCCTCACCAACCTGAAGCCGGGCGAGATCCGTCAGGGTGTCGTCTCGTCGGTGGTCAACTTCGGTGCGTTCGTCGACCTCGGCGGCATGGACGGACTCGTCCACGTGTCCGAGCTGTCGTGGAAGCACGTCGACCACCCGTCGTCGGTCGTGCAGGTGGGCGACGAGGTCACCGTGCAGGTGCTCGACGTCGACCTCTCCCGCGAGCGGATCTCGCTGTCGTTGAAGGCCACGCAGCAGGACCCGTGGCAGGAGTTCGCCACCGGTCACCAGGTCGGCGAGCTCGTCTACGGCCGGGTCACCAAGCTCGTGCCGTTCGGCGCGTTCGTCCAGGTCGGCGAGGGCATCGAGGGTCTGGTGCACATCTCCGAGATGGCCGCGCACCACGTCGAGGCGCCCGAGCAGGTCGTCACCCCCGGCGAGGAGCTGTGGGTGAAGATCATCGACATCGACCTCGAGCGCCGGCGGATCTCGCTGTCGATCAAGCAGGCCGCCGAAGGTGGCGAGGTCGCGGCCGAGTACCGCGAGTTCTACGGCGAGCACGCGTACGACGCGCAGGGCAACTACATCGGCCCCGACTACACCGAAGGTGAAGAGGGCGCCGAGGGTGCGCCGCCCGCGCCGCCGGCCGAGGGTGCCGTCGCCGAGGCGGCCGAAGGCGCCGACGCCGCGGAAGCCCCGGTTGCGGAAGCCCCGGTTGCGGAAGCGGCGGTCGCCGAGCCCGCGGCCGAGCCCGCGGCCGAGTAGCCGTACAGCCCGAATTCCCTCGCAACAGTTGCGAGGGTTATCCGTCCTCTGCGGACGGGTTTCCCTCTGCAACCGGCGCGGGTCCGCTTCGTAGAATCGCCCGCAATGCTGATGGTCGGGCTGACGGGCGGGATCGGCGCGGGGAAGTCCACCGTCGCCCAGCTGCTCGCGGACCGCGGCGCGGTCGTGATCGACGCGGACCGGATCGCGCGTGAGGTCGTCGAGCCGGGTACGCCGACGCTGGCCAAGCTCGTCGAGCGGTTCGGGCCCGAGATCCTGCAGGCGGACGGGTCGCTCGACCGGCCCGCGCTCGCGGCCGTCGCGTTCGTCGACGACGCGACCCGCAAGGAGCTCGAAGCGATCACGCACCCGGCGATCGGCGAGGAATTCCTGCGCCGGGTCGCGGCGGCGCCGCCCGAGGCGGTCGTGATCCACGACGTCCCGCTCCTCGTGGAGTCGAAGCGGGGCTTCGAGTACGCGTGCGTGATCGTGGTGGAGGCACCGATCGAGACCCGGCTCGACCGCCTGGAGTCGCGCGGCGTGCCCCGAGACGACGCGCGGCGCCGCATCGAGTTGCAGGCCACGGACGAGGACCGCCGCAAAGTGGCCACGTGGGTCGTCGACAACGCGGGCGACCTCGCTCACCTGGAGAAACAGATCCGCGAAATCTGGACAGACCTGGAGCGCCGCGCCGCGGCGCCGCCGGCGCCTCCCGCAGAGGCCGATTCGGAAACATAACTGTCTCACCCCACCGGTACTCTCGCTCCGTGCTGTTCGATCTCGTCACGGATATGGAGCCCGCCGGCGACCAGCCGGAAGCCATCGCCGCGCTCGGCGAGGGGCTCGAGAACGGCGACCGGTTCCAGACGCTGCTCGGCATCACGGGTTCGGGGAAGAGCTTCACGATCGCCAACGTGATCGCCAACGCGCAGCGGCCCACACTCGTGCTCGCGCCGAACAAGTCGCTCGCCGCGCAGCTGGCCGCCGAGTTCCGGGAGATGTTCCCGAAGAACCGGGTCGAGTACTTCGTCAGCTACTACGACTACTACCAGCCCGAGGCCTATCTCCCCACGACCGACACGTACATCGAGAAGGACAGCTCGATCAACGACGAGATCGACCGGCTGCGCCACTCGGCCACGAGTGCACTGCTCACCCGGCGCGACGTGATCATCGTGGCGTCGGTGTCGGCGATCTACGGGTTGGGTTCGCCCGAGCAGTACGGCAAGCAGCTGCTGATGCTCAGCCCCGGCGACGAGCGGGATCAGCGCGAGATCCTGCGCCGGCTCGTCGAGCTGCAGTACGAACGGAACGACTTCGGGTTCACCCGCAACAAGTTCCGCGTCCGGGGCGACACGATCGAGGTGTTCCCGGCGTACGAGGAACACGCGATCCGGATCCAGCTCTTCGGCGACGAGGTCGAGCGCATCGTGAGCGTCGACCCGCTCACCGGCGAGGTGCTCCAGGAGCTCGAGGGCCTGGCCCTGTTCCCGGCGTCGCACTACGTCACCGACGAGGAACGCCTCGTCCAGGCGATCGAAGGCATCCAGACCGAGCTCGCGGAGCGCCTGGCCGAGCTCGAGGGCGCGGGCAAGCTGCTCGAGGCCCAGCGCCTCCGCATGCGCACGAGCTACGACCTCGAGATGTTGCGCGAGGTCGGGAGTTGCTCGGGGGTCGAGAACTACTCCATGCACCTCGACGGCCGGCAGCGGCACCAGCCGCCCGTACACGCTTGCTCGACTACTTCCCCGACGACTGGCTGTGCATCGTCGACGAGTCGCACGTCGCGATCCCGCAGCTGCACGGCCAGTTCGAAGGCGACCGCTCGCGCAAGGACACGCTGGTCGACCACGGGTTCCGCCTGCCGTCGGCGATGGACAACCGCCCGTTGCGGTTCGAGGAGTTCACCGAGCGCGTGAACCAGGTGATCTTCATGTCGGCCACGCCGAGCGCGTACGAGCGCGAAACCTCGACGCAGATCGTCGAGCAGGTCGTCCGCCCGACCGGCCTCATCGACCCCGAGATCATCGTGAAGCCCACGAAGGGCCAGATCGACGATCTCGTCGCCGAGATCCACGGCCGCACCGAGTCCGACGCGCGTGTGCTCGTCACCACGCTCACGAAGAAGATGTCCGAAGACCTCACCGACTACCTGTTGGAGCTCGGCATCCGGGTGCGTTACCTCCACTCCGAGATCGACACCCTCGAACGGATCGAGATCCTCCGGTCGTTGCGGCTCGGCGAGTTCGACGTGCTGGTCGGCATCAACTTGTTGCGGGAGGGCCTCGACCTGCCCGAGGTGTCGCTCGTCGCGATCCTCGACGCCGACAAGGAGGGATTCCTGCGCTCGTCGACGTCGCTGATCCAGACGATCGGGCGGGCGGCGCGCAACGTCGACGGTCAGGTGATCATGTACGCCGATCAGATGACCGACTCGATGCGGTTCGCCATCTCCGAGACGATGCGGCGGCGCCAGAAGCAGCTCGCGTACAACGAGGAACACGGCATCGATCCGCAGACGGTGCGCAAGAAGGTGACCGACATCCTCGAGATGATCCGCATGCGCGACGGCGGGGAAGACGGTCAGACCACGTCCGGGCGCGGACGGGGAAGAGGGCGCGGCGGCGCGCGGGGCGTGCGCCCGCGACGGAACGGCTCGACCTGCCGCGCGACGAGCTCGGCCGGCTCATCCAGAGCCTCACCGACGAGATGCAGGACGCGGCCCGCGACCTGCGATTCGAAGAAGCCGCGCGCCTGCGCGACGAGATTCACGAGCTCAAGCGCGAGCTCCGCGAGGTGAGTTGACAGCCCGAACAGGTGTTCGACAGACAACCCGCCGACCAGGTAACCTGGCCTCGATGAACGACACGATCGTCGTCCGGGGCGCGCGCGAGCACAACCTGCGAAACGTCGATATCGAGCTGCCCCGCGACAAGCTCATCGTCTTCACCGGCCTGTCGGGTTCCGGCAAGTCGTCGCTCGCGTTCGACACGATCTACGCCGAGGGCCAGCGCCGTTACGTCGAGTCGCTCTCGTCGTACGCTCGGCAGTTCCTCGGCCAGATGGACAAGCCCGACGTCGACTTCATCGAGGGCTTGTCGCCCGCGATCTCGATCGACCAGAAGTCGGCGTCACGCAACCCGCGCTCCACGGTCGGCACGATCACCGAGGTCTACGACTACCTCCGATTGCTGTACGCGCGCATCGGCATCCCGCACTGCCCGAACTGCGGCCGGCTCATCACGCGCCAGACCCCGCAGCAGATCGTCGACCGGGTACTCCAGCTGAAGGAAGGCACACGCTTCCAGGTGCTGGCGCCGGTCGTGCGCGGGCGCAAGGGCGAGTACCACGCGCTGCTCGACGAGCTCGCGGGCCAGGGCTTCACGCGGGCGCGGGTCGACGGTGAGCTCGTCGACCTGCCCGCCAAGCTCCAGCTCGAGCGCTACGAACAGCACACGATCGAGGTGGTCGTCGACCGGCTCGTCCGCCGTTCGGGCATCGAGCGCCGGCTCACCGACTCGCTCGAGACCGCGCTGCGGCTCGCGGAAGGTGTGGCCGAGGTCGAGATCGTCCACAAGGACGAGGCCGAAGAACCCGAGATCCTCACCTTCTCGGAGCACCTCGCGTGCACGCACTGCGGCCTGTCGTTCGAAGAGCTCGCGCCCCGCAACTTCTCGTTCAACTCGCCGTACGGCGCGTGCGAGGAGTGCGACGGTCTGGGCACTCGCTTCCAGGTCGATCCCGAGCTCGTGATCTCCGACGACGATCTCTCGATCGACGAGGGCGCGATCAAACCGTGGTCGGGCTTCCGGGGCGAGTACTTCAAGCGGGTGCTCATCGCGGTCGGCGAGGAGTACGGCTTCACGACGTCGACCCCGTGGAAGAAGCTCACGGCCAAGGCGAAGAAGACCATCCTCTACGGCGCACCGGGCAAACAGGTCACGGTCCGCTACAAGAACCGTTACGGGCGCCAGCGTTCGTACTCCACCAAGTACGAGGGTGTGATCCCGTGGGTGGAGCGGCGCCACACCGAGTCGGAGTCCGATCGGGTGCGCGAGGTGATCGAGGGCTACATGCGCCTCGTGCCGTGCCCGGTGTGCAAGGGCGCGCGGCTGCGGCCCGCGTCGTTGGCGGTCACCGTCGGCGGCAAGAACATTCACGAGGTCGGCGACCTGTCGATCCGCGACTCCACCGCGTTCTTCCGCACGGTCGAGCTCAGCGAGCGCGACCGGCTGATCGCGGAGCGGGTGTTCAAGGAGGTCATCGAGCGTCAGCAGTTCCTGCTCGACGTCGGCCTCGACTATCTGTCGCTGAACCGCAACGCGGGCACGTTGGCGGGCGGCGAAGCCCAGCGCATCCGGCTCGCGTCCCAGATCGGCAGTGGCCTGACCGGCGTGCTGTACGTGCTCGACGAACCGTCGATCGGTCTGCACCAGCGCGACAACCAGCGGCTGATCGAAACGCTCATGCGGCTGCGCAACCTCGGCAACACGGTGATCGTCGTCGAGCACGACGAGGAAACGATCCGGGTGGCCGATCACGTCGTCGACATCGGGCCCGGCGCCGGGGAGCACGGCGGCGAGATCATCGTCTCGGGCACGCTCAAAGACCTGCTGAAGTCGAAGCCGTCGATCACCGGTCAATACCTGTCGGGGAAGCGCAAGATCGAGGTGCCCTCGCTGCGTCGAGAGCCGGGCGCCGACTGGCTCGCGGTGCGCGGCGCGCGCGAGCACAACCTGCAGAACATCGACGTCGAGTTCCCGCTCGGCTGCTTCGTCGCGGTCACCGGTGTGAGCGGCAGCGGCAAGAGCTCGCTCGTCGGCGACATCCTGCACCCGGCGCTGATGCAGAAGATCTACCGGTCGCGCGAGGTGCCGGGCCGGCACAAGAAGATCGAAGGCGCGGAGAGCATCGACAAGGTCATCAACATCGACCAGTCGCCGATCGGGCGCACGCCCCGCTCGAACCCGGCCACGTACACGGGCGTGTTCGACAAGATCCGCACGCTGTTCGCGACCACGCAGGAAGCGAAGATCCGCGGTTACCAGCCCGGCCGGTTCTCCTTCAACGTGAAGGGCGGCCGCTGCGAGGCGTGCCAGGGCGACGGCACGATCAAGATCGAGATGCACTTCCTGCCCGACGTGTACGTGCCGTGCGAGGTCTGCAAAGGCGCGCGCTACAACCGCGACACGCTCGACATCACCTGGAAGGGCAAGAACATTGCCGAGGTGCTCGACATGCCGGCCGACGAGGCGCTGGAGTTCTTCGCGAACCAGCCGTCGATCGCCCGGCAGATGCAGACGCTCGTCGACGTCGGACTCGGCTACGTGCGGCTCGGTCAACCCGCTCCGACGCTCTCGGGCGGCGAGGCCCAGCGCGTGAAGCTGTCGACCGAGCTCGGCAAGCGCTCGACCGGGCACACGATCTACATCCTCGACGAGCCCACGACGGGCCTTCACTTCGAGGACGTGCGCCGCCTGCTGTACGTGCTGCAGCGCCTCGTCGACGCGGGCAACACGATGCTCGTGATCGAGCACAACCTCGACGTGATCAAGTCGGCCGACTGGATCATCGACCTGGGGCCGGAAGGTGGTTCCGGCGGTGGGCTCGTGATCGCGGAAGGCCCGCCCGAGCAGGTCGCGAAGGTGCCCGAGAGCCACACGGGGCGCTACCTCGCACCGCTGCTCGGCATCACGCGCTGAACGCCTTCGCATGGCCGACGACGTTCACGATCGTGATCATTGGGAACGCAACGCGGGGTGGTGGCAGGACGGGTTCACCGAGGGCGCCGACGCCGAGTACGAGGAACAGATCCTGCCGTTGGCGCGGGAGTGCCTGGCCGGTGCACAGCGCGTGCTCGACGTCGGTACCGGTGAGGGGCAGATCGCGCGGCTCGTCGCCCGCGACGGCGCCGGGCTCGTCGTCGGCGTCGACCCCACGCTCGCGCAGCTGCAGGCCGCGCACGAACGGGGCGGCCCGATCGGCTACAGCCGCGCCAACGCGGACGCGCTCCCGTTTCCCGACAACGCGTTCGACGCGGTGGTCGTGTGCCTGGTGTTCGAGCACATCGCGCACCACGAGCCCGCGATCGCAGAGATCGCGCGGGTGCTCGAGCCCGGCGGCCGCTTCGCGTTCTTCTTGAACCATCCGCTGCTGCAGGCGCCGAACAGCGGCTGGATCGTCGATCACATCCTCGACGAGCAGTACTGGCGGATCGGGCCCTACCTGGTCGAGGACGTGTCGATGGAGGAGCTCGCGCCCGGTGTGTTGCTGCCGTTCGTGCACCGGCCGCTCTCGCAGTACGTCAACGCGATGGCCGCGCACGGCTTGCTCATCGAACGGATGGAGGAACCGATGCCCCCGGAGGGGTTCCTGGCCCGGGCCCCCGAGTACCGCGACGCGGCGACGATTCCCCGGCTCCTGTTGATGGTGGCGCGCAAGCACGGCTGATCAGTCGCGCACGGCGACGAAGATCAGCTCGGGGTGCGTCGGTGCCACGGGGCTTCGGTCCCAGTCGCCGTACACCTGCTCGACTGCGAAGCCCGCGGCGTACAGCGCGGCGCGGAGCTCGGCTTCGGTGCGGAAGCGGAGCCGGGCGTGCGAGACGAGGTCTTCGCCGGTCGTCGCGAACCGGTAGTGGTTGCGGTAGGTGACGATTCCGTCACTGACGTCGTCGACCTCGGTCCACGTCTCGATCCGGCCCGCGGTGGGGTCGTCCACCGTGCGCGTCCGCGGGCGCGTCCAGTGTTGCCACTCCCGGGCCTGCGGGTTGCGGCTCTCGAACGCGAGGTGGCCGCCGGGCCGGAGGGTGCGGTGCAACGCGCCGAGCGCGGACCGCCAGCTCTCGTCGGTGACGAAGAACTGGGCGACGTGTCCCGACATGAACGCGAAGTCGAACGCGCCCGTGGACGCGTCCGCATCGAGCACGCTCGCGTCGCCGGCGATCCACTGCACCTGATCCGCCCGCGGGCGCGTCCGGGCGATCGCGAGCATGGCGGGGGAGGGCTCCACCCCGGTCACCCGGTAACCCCGCGCCGCCAGCGCTCGCGCGACCATGCCCGTCCCGCACCCGAGCTCGACGACCGTGGCCGCGCCGGTGTCGGCCGCGACCTGCGCGTAGAAGTCGGGCTGTTCGTTGTCGCCGTAGGTGTTGACGGTGTCGTAGATCGCCGCGAGCCGCGGATCGTCGAACTCCGCGATCAAGTGATCGCGAGCATCCGCTCCAGCGCGGTGCGCGCCCAGCCCGCGGTGTCGTCGTCGACGACGATCTGGTTGACGACCGTCCCCGCGACGAGGTTCTCCAGCACCCAGGCCAGGTGGGGCGCGTCGATGCGGAACATCGTCGAGCACGGGCAGATCAGCGGGTCGAGCGACACGATGGTCTTGTCGGCGTGCTCGCGTGCCAGCCGCTGGACCATGTGAATCTCGGTGCCGATCGCCAGCGCCGCGCCCGGGGCGCGTTCCGCACCCACTCCTGGATGCGCTCGGTCGACCCGACCCGGTCGGCCATCTCGACCACGTCGTGCGCACATTCCGGGTGCACGATGATCTCGATGCCGGGGTGTTCGGCCCGGGCGGCGTCCACGTGCGCGGGCCGGAACCGCTGGTGGACGGAACAGTGGCCCTTCCAGAGGAGCAGCGTCGCGTCCTTGACGTCGCGCTCTTCGAGCCCGCCGCCGTCTCGGTGCGGGTTCCACACCCGCATGTCGGCCTCGCCGTACCCCATCGTGAAGCCGGTATTGCGGCCGAGGTGCTGGTCGGGGAAGAACAGCACCTTGTCGCCCTTGGCGAGCGCCCACTCGAGCACGGCCCGGGCGTTCGACGACGTGCACACCGCACCGCCGTGCTGACCGACGAACGCCTTCAACGCGGCGGAGGAGTTCATGTAGGTGATCGGGACGACCCGATCGATCGCGGTGACCGCGGCCATCTCCTCCCAGGCGTCTTCGACCTGGTCGAGGTTTGCCATGTCGGCCATCGAACAGCCGGCGTTGAGATCGGGGAGGATGACCCGTTGGTGCGGGCCGGTGAGCACGTCGGCCGATTCGGCCATGAAGTGCACGCCGCAGAAGACGATGTCGGTGGCGCGCTCGTTGTCGGCGGCGAAGCGGGCCAGGAGGAACGAATCCCCGACCGCGTCGGCCCAACGAATGACCTCGTCTCGTTGGTAGTGGTGACCGAGGATGACGAGCCGGTCGCCGAGCGTCGCCTTGGCGGCGGCGATGCGTTCGACCAGTGATGCTTCGGAGGCGAGGGTGTACTCGTCCGGGAGCGGAGCCTGCAGTCTCAGCATGATCTGGGGCCTCCCCATTGCGGGGTCAACTCCTCGTCGGCCGGCGGGTGGCAGCCCGGTCGCCAGCACCGCGGGGTTGTCGGCCTCGGAGCTTTGTGATGGAAACGCCGGATACCGGGCCGGCGTGCGACCACCATAACACTCATGTCGAGTGGAAGGCACCGACCCACCCGCATTCCCAAATCCGTTGCGACGATTCTTCCGAAGAATCGCCACAACGGAGCGGGGAGCGGTGGGGCGCCGGGGCGTCTCACCTGCCCGCGACAATGGGGACGTGGTTGCCCGCCCGCCGACCGGCTCGATCCCCGATGCGCCCGGGTCGTACCAATTCCTCGACGCCGAAGGCCGGGTGATCTACGTCGGGAAGGCCAAGAGCCTCCGCAGCCGCCTGTCCAACTACTTCGTCTCGCCCGAGCTGCTCCTCGACCGCACCCGCCAGATGGTGACGACGGCAGAGAGCGTCGAGTGGATCGTCGCCAAGAACGAGGTCGAGGCCTTCTTCCTCGAGTTCAACCTGATCAAGAAGCACAAGCCGCGCTTCAACATCCGGCTGAAGGACGACAAGAGCTACCCGTACCTCGCGGTCACGCTCGACGAGGACTGGCCCCGCGCCATGGTGCTGCGCGGGCAGAAGCGCAAGGGCGTCCGCTACTTCGGGCCCTACGCGCACGCCTACGCGATCCGCGAGACGCTCGATCTCCTCCTGCGCACGTTCCCCATCCGCACGTGCACCAAGGCCAAGTTCGACCGCCATCACCGGCTCGGGCGCCCGTGCCTCTACGCGCACATCGAGAAGTGCGCGGCGCCGTGCGTCGGCGACATCGACCACGAGGAGTACGACAAGCTCGTCCGCGAGCTCCTCGACTTCCTCGACGGTGAGCACGACGCAGTCATCAAGCGCCTCGAGCAGCGCATGGCCGCGGCCTCGGACGAGTTGGAGTTCGAGCTCGCGGCAAGAGTCAGAGACCAGCTCGCGAGCGTGCGCAAGGCGATCGAGCGCCAGCAGATGGTCGCCTCGCGCGAAGAAGACTTCGATCTCATCGGGATCGACGAGGACGCGCTCGAGGCGAGCGTGCAGGTGTTCTACATCCGCAAGGGCCGCATGGTGGGCCGCAAGGGCCTGATCGTCGACAAGGTCGAGGACGTCGAGACCCCGGCACTCGTCGCGCGGATCGTCGAGCAGCTCTACGCCGACGCAACCGGCGACGATCTGCCCAAGGAGATCCTCGTGCCGGTCGAGCCCGAGGATCTCGAGCTGTACGAGGAATTCCTCGCGCTCAACCGGCAGACGAAGGTGCGCATCCGCGTGCCGCGCCGGGGCGGCAAGCGCGATCTGCTCGAGACGGCGACGCTCAACGCCAAGGAGTCGTTCGCACGGCACAAGCTCCGCCGCGCCTCCGACCACAACGCCCGCGCCCGTGCGCTGGTCGCGCTCCAGGACGCGTTGGATCTTCCCGAAGCCCCCCTGCGCATCGAGTGCTTCGACATCTCCAACCTGCAGGGCACCGAGATCGTCGGGTCGATGGTCGTCATGGAAGACGGCCTGCCGAAGCGTTCCGACTACCGCCGCTTCAAGGTGAAGCTCCCCGGCCAGGACGACTTCGCGTCGATGGAAGACGTCCTGACCCGGCGCTTCCGCAACTACCTGCGCGAACGCGACGAAGGCGCGCACGCGGGCAAGCGCTTCGCGTACCCGCCGAACCTGTTGCTCATCGACGGCGGCAAGGGCCAGCTCGGCGTCGCGGTACGCGTGCTCGAAGAGCTCGGCCTCGAAGACATCTGCGTGGCGTCGCTCGCCAAACGGTTCGAGGAGGTCTACGTCCCGAACCGCTCCGACCCGATCATCATCCCGCGCGACTCCGAGGCCCTGTATCTCCTGCAACAGGTCCGCGACGAGGCGCACCGCTTCGCGATCACGTACCACCGGCAGCTGCGCGACAAGAAGATGATCGTCTCCGCGATCGACGACATTCCCGGTCTCGGCCCGACCCGCAAGAAGCGCCTGCTCAAGGAGTTCGGATCGGTGAAGAAGATGCGCGAGCTCGACGAGGAACAGTTCCTCGCGCTCTCGTGGCTGCCCGACCCGGTCGGAAAGGCCGTCTTTGCCCGCCTTCACGGACTCGAGCGCGCGACGATAGAGAAGCCATGATCTCGGTGTCGCTCGACGTGACGATCATCACCGGCATGTCCGGCGCCGGCCGTTCCGAAGCCGCGCACGTGCTCGAGGACCTCGGCTACTTCGTCATCGACAACCTGCCGCCGATGCTCATCGGCAAGGTCGCCGAGCTCGCGCGCAGCACGGAGAAGCCGATCCGGTACGCGCTGGTGGTCGACGTCCGCAGCGGCGACTTCCTCCACGATCTCTCGCAGGCGATCGACGAGCTCCGCCGCAACGGCGCGCACACCCGCGTGCTGTTCCTCGACGCGTCCGACGAAGTGCTCGTCCGCCGCTACGAGGCGAGCCGCCGCCGCCACCCGTTGTCGGACACCGACCGCGTCAGCGACGGCATCGCACAGGAGCGCGTGCTCCTCGAACCGCTCAAGGGCGAGGCCGACCTCATCGTCGACACGTCGAGCCTCAACGTGCACGAGCTGCGCGACCGCCTGCGCGAGCTGTTCGCAGAAGACTTCGTCGACGGGGCGCTCCAGGTGAACGTGGTGTCGTTCGGCTACAAGCACGGGCTGCCGATCGACGTCGACCTCGTGTTCGACTGTCGCTTCCTCCCGAACCCGCACTGGGTCGACGAGCTCCGGCCGCTCACCGGTCTCAATCCCGCCGTGCGCGACTACGTGCTCAGCCGCCCGGGCACCCACCAGTTCCTCGAGCAGCTCGACAGCCTGCTCGGCCTGACGCTCCCCGGCTACGAGAGCGAAGGCAAGGCGTACCTGTCGATCGGCGTCGGGTGTACCGGCGGACGCCACCGCAGTGTCGTCGTGTCGGAGCAGCTCGGCGACCGGTTGCGCGCGCACGGCTACCGGGTCGCCGTGCATCACCGAGACGTCGACCGCGACGCCTGACGTGCGATCCAGCATCGTGGCGTTGGGCGGAGGGCACGGCTTGGCTGTCGCGTTGCGCGCCATCCGGGGCTACGCGGGGGAGATCACCGCGGTCGTGAGCGTCGCCGACGACGGCGGCAGCTCCGGCCGGCTCCGACGAGACCTCGACGTTCCCGCGCCCGGTGACCTCCGCCGCTGCCTGGTCGCGCTCGCGGCGGGCGACGGCCCCTGGCCCGGTGCGTTCGAGCACCGGTTCCGTTCGGGCGAGCTCGCCGACCACGCGCTCGGCAATCTCATGATCGTCGGGCTCGCCGAGACCCTCGGCGACCTCACGGCCGCGCTCGACGAGGCGGGCCGCTTGCTCGGCGCGGTCGGACGCGTCCTGCCCGCGACGCGCGGACCCGTCTCGATGATCGCCCGGGTCGGTGACGACCCGGTCACCGGTCAGGTCGCGATCGCGGCGGCGGGGGAGACCAACCGCATCCACGACGTCCGGCTCGTCCCCGAGAATCCACCCGCGTGCCCCGACGCACTCGAAGCGATCGCGCGCGCCGACCAGATCGTGCTCGCGCCCGGGTCGCTCTACACGAGCATCGTCGCGGTGCTCGGCGTGCCCGAGATCCGGGCCGCCATCGACGCGGCCCCGGCCCGTGTCGTCCAGATCGCCAACCTGGCCATGGAAAACGAGAGCACGGGCCACGACGGGACCGATCACCTGCGCGCGGTGCGCGATCATGGGGGCCGGGTCGACCAGTTCGTCTACGACCCGGACCACGGCTTGGCCGTCGATCCGGAAGTCGTCCGGGCGCTCGGTGCAGAGCCGGTCGCCGCACCTATTGCCGGGCCCGAGGGCGACGGGCACGATCCACAACAACTGGCGAAGGCGCTTTCCGCTCTGCTGTAGTCAAGCCTTCGAGGTTCTCAAGGGAGACACAGATGGCAGTACGCGTCGGCATCAACGGATTCGGCCGCATCGGCCGCTCGTTCACGAGGGCGATCCTCGCCCGCGGCGAGCAGGCGAACGTGGAGCTGGTGGCGGTCAACGACCCCTTCGGCGACGCCGCGACGATGGCCTTCCTGCTCAAGCACGACTCGGTCGGTCGCACGCTCTCCAACGAGATCAAGCACAACGACCACGGCTTCTCGATCGACGGTCGCGAGGTCAAGAAGCTCGAGGAGCGCGAGCCCGCGGAGATTCCGTGGGGCGACAACGGCGTCGACATCGTCATCGAGTCGACCGGTCTCTTCACGGCGCGCGAGAAGGCCGCCGCCCACCTGAAGGGCGGCGCCCAGCGGGTGATCATCTCTGCCCCCGCGGGCGACGCCGACGTGATGATCTGCATGGGCGTGAACGACGACACCTACGACGCCAAGGCGCACACCGTCATCTCGAACGCGTCGTGCACCACCAACTGTCTCGCCCCGCTCGCCAAGGTGTTGGACGACGCGTTCGGCATCGAGCAGGGCCTGATCACCACGGTGCACGCGTACACCAGCGACCAGCAGCTCCAGGATCAAGCCACCGCCACCCGTTCCGGCAAGCCCGACCTCCGGCGCATGCGGGCCGCGGCGCTGTCGATCATCCCGAGCTCGACCGGCGCCGCGAAGGCGATCGGGCTCGTCCTGCCCAAACTGAAGGGCAAGCTCGACGGCACCTCGATGCGCGTGCCCACGCCGACCGGGTCGATCACCGACCTCGTCGCGGTGTTGGGCAAGGACGCGAGCGTCGACGCGATCAACGACGCGTTCCGCACCGCGTCGGCCGCCGCGAGCTACCGGGGCGTGCTCGAGTACTCCGACGAGCCGCTGGTCTCCGCCGACATCGTGCAGAACCCCGCGTCGTGCATCTTCTCGTCGGTCGACACGATGTCGATGGGCAAGATGGTCAAGGTGCTCGGCTGGTACGACAACGAGTGGGGCTACTCCAACCGCCTCATCGATCTCGTCGAATTCGTCGGCGCCAAGTAGCGGTTCGTGGTCGACCCGGTTCCGCAGCTCGAGGATCTCGGGCTGAACGAAGGCACGCGCGTGCTCGTGCGCGCCGACTTCAACGTGCCGTTGCGCGACGGCGTCATCGAAGACGACCTGCGCATCACCGCGGCCCTCCCCACGATCAGGTACCTGCGGTCGTACGGGGCGGAGATCGTGTTGTGCTCGCACCTCGGCCGCCCGAAGGGCAAGGTCGACCCGAAGCTCTCGCTCCTGCCGGTCGCGGTGCGGCTCAGTGAGCTGCTCGGGCAACAGGTCGGTCTCGCGCCCGACGTCGGCGGCTACCTCAGCACCGGGATGATCGAGTCGCTGCAGCCCGGCGACATCATGATGCTCGAGAACCTGCGGTTCGAGCCGGGCGAAGAAGCGAACGATCCCGCCTTCGCCACCAACCTCTCGGGTCTCGCCGACATGTACGTCGACGACGCGTTCGGCGCCGCGCACCGTGCACACGCGTCGATCGTCGGACCGCCGCTGGTGCTGCCGTGCGCGGCCGGTCGTCTGCTCGCCCGCGAGGTCGAGGTGCTCGGCGGTCTGCTCGACGCGCCGAAGCACCCGTTCGTCGCGATCCTCGGCGGCGTGAAGGTGAGCGACAAGCTCGGTGTGATCGACGCGCTGCTCGAACGCTGCGACCGGATCCTCGTCGGGGGTGCGATGGCGTTCACGTTCCTGGCGGCACGAGGTGCGCACGTCGGCGACTCGCTCGTACAGGACGATCAGGTCGACCACTGCCGCAAGCTGTTGGAGTCGGGCCGCATCGAGATCCCCACCGACGTCGTGGCCGCGGCCGACATGACCGCCGACGCCCGGACGCGCCACGTGCGGGCCGACGCGATCCCGGACGGTCTGAAGGGTTTCGACATCGGGCCCGAGACCGCCGGCACCTACGCCGACATCATCGCGGGTGCGGCCAACGTGCTGTGGAACGGCCCCATGGGCGTGTTCGAGCTCGAGCCGTTCGCGGCCGGCACGCATACCGTCGCGCAGGCGGTGGCCGACTGCCGCGGCTTCACCGTCATCGGCGGCGGCGACAGTGCGTCGGCGGTGCGCCACTTCGGCCTCGCCGATCGCATAGACCATGTGTCGACCGGTGGGGGCGCGTCGCTCGAGTTCATCGAGCTCGGCGATCTGCCCGGACTGCAAGCTCTACGCAAGGGGCCCAGGAAATGAGCGATCGCAAGCCGATGATGGCGGGCAACTGGAAGATGAACCACAACCACCTGGAGGCGATCCAGGTGGTGCAGAAGCTCGGCTTCCGACTCGAGTCGAAGGACTTCGACAACGTCGAAGTGGTGGTGTGCCCCTCGTTCACCGCGTTGCGCTCGGTGCAGACCACGATCGACGGCGACAAGTTGAAGATCGGCCTCGGTGCGCAGAATTGTCACTGGGAGCCCTCGGGCGCGTATACCGGCGAGGTCAGTCCGCCGATGCTCGCGAAGCTGAACGTGAAGTACGTGATCGTCGGGCACTCCGAACGGCGGGAGCTGTTCGGCGAGACGGACGAGATCGTCGCCAAGAAGCTGCGCGCGGTGCTCGGCGCGGGCATGTCGCCGATCCTCTGTGTCGGCGAGACACTCGAAGAGCGCGAGCAGGGTGTCACCGACCAGAAAGTTCAGGGTCAGATCGAGGCCGCGTTCCAGAAGCTCCCCGCCGACGACGCGGCCCGCTGCGTCGTGGCCTACGAGCCGATCTGGGCGATCGGCACGGGCCACAACGCCACGCCCGAGGATGCGAACAACACCATCGGGGTGATCCGCGAGCACGTCCGGGTCGGCCTGGGCGACGGGCTGGCCGACGGCCTCCGGATCCTCTACGGCGGGAGCATGAAGCCGGGAAACGCATCCGACCTGATGGCGATGCCCGAGATCGACGGCGGTCTCGTGGGCGGAGCCTCCCTCGACCCCGACGAGTTCGCCCGAGTCGTGCAATTCGGTACCCGCTGAGGGCGCTTGCATACCCCCACCGGCGG
Source organism: uncultured Actinomycetes bacterium (assembly GCA_963835455.1). Taxonomy (GTDB): domain Bacteria; phylum Actinomycetota; class Acidimicrobiia; order IMCC26256; family PALSA-610; genus PALSA-610. The sequence goes on along the minus strand of CAWIFT010000004.1, from coordinate 23,438 downwards.
GAGGGGTACGCTGTCCCGGTTCGGGAACGATCGACCAGGAGAACGTCTCGGTGCTTTTGAACGCGATCATCATCGTGTTTCACATGCTGTCCTCGATCATCCTGATCGTGTTCATCCTCCTGCACGCCGGGCGCGGTGGCGGACTCTCCGACATGTTCGGTGGTGCCGGCGGCGGGGCGATGGCCGGATCGACCGTCGTGGAAAAGAACCTCGACCGGTTGACCGTCGTCGTGGCGCTCGTGTTCACGTTCACGAGCATCCTGCTGTCCATGCGCCTCGACTGACGGGCCGGACAGGCGCTCCACCGCCCGCGCTCACGCGGCGTGAAGTCGGACCCCGGTTTTGACTGCGCCCCGCGGTTACGCGCCGGCGATTGCGGGTAGTCGTGCGGTATGTCCGGCTGTATGACGAGACAAAGCCCGTGGTTCGCCGTATGTTCACCTCATCTCGCGTTACGTGTCGTCGTATGAAGGTCCAAGTCCCGTATTGGACCGAGGAGGTCTAGTGAAGTTGAAGAGCAAACAGTTCGTTCGCGTTGGTGTTGTCGCCATCGCCTTGGTGCTGGTCGCAGCAGCCTGCGGCTCCAGTAGCAAGAACAGCAGCAGCAGCAACAGCACCTCGCCGACGTCGGCGGCGGTCGTCCCCACCGGGGGCGCCATCACGATCGGCGCGGAGCAGGAACCTGACTGCTTCGACTGGCTGGGCACCTGCGCCGGCTCGAGCTGGGGCCTGTGGATGGCCGAGGTCAACACGATCCCGCTGGCGTACGTCGCCACGGGTGTCGGTCCCGACCTGAAGAACGAGCCGGGCCCGGTTCTCGCCGGTACGCCGACGCTCGAGACCTCACCCGGAGACGATCACCTACAAGATCAACCCCGCCGCGAAGTGGTCGGACAACGTGGCGATCACCTGCGCCGACTTCCAGTACACGGCGGATCAGCAGCAGAACGGCACCGACATCTACGACCGCACCGGTTACGTCGACATCGCGTCGGTGACGTGTCCCGATCCGACGACCGTCGTCGTCAAGTACAAGTCGGGCAAGACGTTCTCGACGTGGCAGTCGCTCTTCTCGGGTTCCGTCGGCATCATGCCGTCGCACATCCTGAAGGGTAAGGACCGCACCGCGTTGATGAAGGACGGTTACACGTGGTCCGGTGGCCCGTGGTTCGCGAAGTGGACCAAGGGTGACTCGATCGTCCTCACGCCCAACCCGAACTACTGGGGCACGAAGCCGAAGCTCGACAAGGTGACGTTCAAGTTCCTGGCCGACACGTCGGCCGAGTTCCAGGCGTTCAAGTCGGGTCAGGTCTCGATGATCTACCCGCAGCCGCAGCTCGACGTCGTCGACGCGATCGGTCAGGGTCTCACGGACGCGAACACCGTCTACAACTCGAAGACGGCTTCGGTCGAAGCGCTCTGGATCAACAACCAGAAGGCGCCGTTCGACACGAAGGAGTTCCGTCAGGCGTTCGCCTACGCGATCGATCGCAACGCGATCGTGAACCGTCTGTTCGGCAAGCTGGGTGTCACCCAGGCCGTGAACTCGCTCAACCCGTACGTGGTCGCGGCCTACAGCAACCCCGACGCCTGGGCGAACTACAAGCTCGACACCTCGAAGGTGAACTCGATCATGACGGGTGCCGGCTGGGCCAAGGGCTCGGACGGCATCTGGGCCAAGGGCGGCCAGAAGGCCACCTTCGCGATCAACAGCACGACGGGCAACAAGCGTCGTGAGCTCACCGAGACGGTCATGCAGCAGCAGCTGAAGGACGCCGGGTTCGACATGACGATCGCCAACCAGAAGGCCGGCGACCTCTTCGGCAAGACCCTCCCGAACGGCGACTACCAGCTGTCGTTGTTCGCCAACCAGCTGACGTCACCGACGCCGGGCGAGTGCAACATCTTCTGCACGAAGAACATCCCGACGGCGGCGAACGGCAACTCCGGGAACAACTGGTACCGGGTGAGCATCCCCGCCAACGACACGCAGCTGGAGACCGTCGACAACAGCCTCGACTCTTCGGCCCAGATGGCCGCGGCCAAGCAGGCGGACGACATCATGGCGGAGAACCAGGTCAGCCTCCCGCTCGACCCGCTTCCCGACATCGTCATCTGGAGCAAGAAGCTCGTCGGTCCGATCGGCGACAACTCGATCGAGGGTCCGTTCTGGAACATCAACCAGTGGGGCGTCAACCCCTAGGCACGGAGTTGAAGAGAGTGCGTTGCGGAGGGGCCGGGTCGACACCGATCGGGCCCCTCCGCTCTACTAGTTGGAAAACTGACGAGAAGAGTCCGCCGGAGGGTCGTCCGACGATGGGGACGCCGCAGTGCTGACGTACATCCTGCGCAGGATCCTGTATTCGGTCCCGGTGTTGATCATCGCGTCGTTCCTCGTGTTCTGGGGCATTCGCACCACCTACGACCCGACCGCGAAGTACCGCACGTCGAAGGATTCGGCCCGCGTCATCGCGGCGAAGCGCAAGGAGCTCGGGCTCGACCGCCCGATCATCGCTCAGTGGTGGACGTGGTTCACCGGCTTCCTGCACGGCAACCTCGGCACGAGCGAGCGCACGGGCGACCGGGTGTCGCACATGCTCACGCACGCCTTGTGGCCGAGCCTCCAGCTCATGTTCTGGGGGCTGATCATCGCGCTCGGTGCTCGCGATCGGAGTCGGCGTGTACTCCGCGGTGAAGCAGTACTCGGCGGGCGACTACGCCTTCACCGGGATCTCCTACGTGGGCATCGCGATGCCGACGTTCCTCTTCGGGCTGCTCTCGATCGCGTTGCTCGTGACGTGGCCCGTGACGAAGTTCCACCTCAGCCAACCGATCTTCTACTCGGTCGGTCTGCACTCCGAAGGGCAGTCGGGCTTCAACCTCGACTACCTCCGCCATCTCGCGCTCCCCGTCGCCGCGCTGACGGTGCAGAGCGTCGCGGTGTGGAGCCGCTTCCAACGCGCGTCGATGCTCGACATCCTGAACGCCGACTACGTCCGCACCGCGCGCGCCAAGGGCGTGCCGCAGCGCAAGGTCATCTTCAAGCACGCGTTCCGCAACGCGCTGATCCCGCTCGTGACGGTGGTCGCGCTCGACACCGCGTTCCTCGTCGGCGGGCTCGTGATCACCGAGCAGATCTTCTCCATCGCGGGGATGGGCCGGCTGTTCCTCGATTCGCTCCAGTTCGGTGACGCGCCGGTGCTGCTCGGTTGGTTCCTGATCGTGGCGCTCTTCGTGATCACCTTCAATCTGTTCGCCGACCTCGCGTACGGTTGGCTCGATCCCAGGATCCGGGTCTCGTGACCACTGCACCTCCGCTTCCCTCCGTCGTCGATGCCGAGCTCGAGCTCCCGCCGGGGGTCGAGCCGGTTGCCCGGTCCAACTGGCAACTGTTCCGGCGCCGGTTCTTCCGCCACAAGCTCGCGGTCGTCGGTCTCGTCCTGCTCGTCTTCCTGATCGTCGTGTGCTTCGGTGCACACTGGATTGCGCCGTATCCGAAGAACAAGACCAACCTGCTCATCACGCCGGGCGGCCCGAGCGCCCAGCACTGGTTCGGCACGAACGCGCTCGGTCAGGACATGCTCACGCAGATCCTGTACGCCGGGCAGATCTCGCTGAAGATCGGCCTGGCGGTTGCGTTCTTCTCGACGGTCGCGGGCGTGTTCGTCGGCGCGCTGGCGGGCTTCTACGCGGGCTGGATCGACCAGGGCTTGAGCCGGCTGACCGACCTCTTCCTCATCGTGCCCGAGATCGCGATTCTCGGTGTGGCGATCAAGCGCCTCGGCGCCACCGACAACTCCTTCATCATCGTGCTGGCCGCGCTCGGGTGGATGTACATCGCGCGCGTCGTGCGCGGGCAGGTGCTGTCGCTCAAGGAGAAGGAATTCGTCGAAGCGGCGCGCGCGTCGGGGGCGTCGAGCCGGCGGATCATCGTCCGGCACATCCTGCCGAACTGCATCGGGCCGATCATGGTGAACGCCACCCTCGCGATCGCCGCCGCGGTCATCGCCGAGTCGACGCTGACCTACCTCGGCCTCGGGTTGCAGCCGCCGGCAACGTCCTGGGGCATCCTGTTGAACCAGGCCGAGAGCGCGGTGACGGCTACGAGCACCTTCTATCTCGTGGCCTTCCCGGGCCTCGCGCTCATCCTCACCGTGCTGGCCGTCAACTTCCTGGGTGACGGCCTACGCGACGCCTTCGACCCGCAGTCACCCCACTAGCGCCGTGGAACCGATCGAGCCGTCAGATCTGGATACGAGCGTGATCGCGGGCGCGCCGTCGACGCCGCGCGCGCAGTCGCCGCGCAGCGAGCAGCCGGTGTTGTCGGTGCGGGGCCTGACCGTCGACTTTCCGACCGACGACGGGGTCGTGCACGCGGTCGACGACGTGACCTTCGACGTATATCCCAACGAGACGCTCGGGATCGTCGGCGAGTCGGGATCGGGGAAGTCGGTCTCGTCGATGGCGATCCTCGGGCTGCTCCCGAAGAACGCGGTCGTGAAGGGCGAAGTGCAGTTCGGCGGGGTGAACCTCGTCGGCATGGACGACAAGAGCCTGCGCTCGGTCCGCGGCGAGAAGATCGCGATGGTGTTCCAGGACGCGCTCGCGTCACTGAACCCCGTGTTCAAGGTGGGCGACCAGATCGCGGAGTCGATCCAGGTGCACCACCAGCTCTCCAAGGATGCGCTGAAGACGCGCGTGCAGGACCTCCTCGACCTGGTCGGCATTCCGCAACCCGCCCAGCGCGCCGAGCAGTACCCCCACGAGTACTCGGGCGGTATGCGACAGCGGGCGATGATCGCGATGTCGATCGCCAACGACCCCGAGGTGCTGATCGCGGACGAGCCCACGACGGCGCTCGACGTGACGATCCAGGCGCAGGTGCTCGACGTGTTCGAGCGCATCCAGGACCGCACGCGCACCGCGATCATGCTCATCACGCACGACCTCGGCGTCGTCGCGGGCGTGGCTGATCGGGTGATGGTGATGTACGCGGGCCGTCAGGTCGAGCGGGGGACCGTGGACGAGGTGTTCTACACGCCGCGGCACCCGTACACGCGCGGCTTGCTGGCGTCGTTGCCGCGGCTCGATCGTCGTAACGAGCACGAACGCCTCTACCGGATCTTCGGGCAGCCGCCGTCGCTGATCTTCCTGCCGTCGGGATGCGCGTTCCATCCGCGGTGTGCGTATGCCGATCTGAAGGGCGTGTGCGTGACGACGCGGCCGGAGCTCTCCGACATCGGTGCGGGACAGCTGTCGGCGTGTCACTTCGCGACGACCCTCGACGAGCGCGAGTTGATCCAGCAATGACGACCGAAATGGACGCGGCGCGCCCGACGCCCTCCGACACCGGGGCCGCCATCCTCGAGGTGCGCGACCTGGTGAAGGAGTTCCCGATCCGGTCCGGGTTCCTGCGCAAGCAGGTGGGCTCGGTCAAAGCGGTTTCCGGCGTGAGCTTCTCGGTGGGGGCCGGGCGCACGTTGGGCATCGTGGGGGAGTCGGGGTGCGGCAAGACCACGACCGGCCGGCTGATCCTCAAGTTGGTGCCCGCGACCTCGGGTTCGGTGCTCTTCCGCGGTGAAGAGGTACTGACGCGCAAGGGCGCCGATCTACGCGAGCTGCGGCGCAAGATGCAGTTCGTGTTCCAGGACCCGTATGCGTCGCTGAACCCGCGCATGACGATCGGTTCGATCATCAGCGAGCCGATCCGGATCCACAAGATGTACCGCGGCAAGGAGATCGACCGGGTCAAGGAGCTGATGGAGCGCGTCGGGCTCAATCCCGAGCACGTCAACCGGTTCCCGCACGAGTTCTCCGGCGGGCAGCGCCAGCGCATCGGGATCGCGCGCGCGTTGTCGTTGGGTCCGGAGCTGCTGGTGCTCGACGAGCCGGTGTCGGCGCTCGACGTGTCGATCCAGGCCGGCGTCGTCAACCTGCTGGAAGATCTGCAGGACGATCTCGGCGTTGCGTACGTGTTCATCGCGCACGATCTCTCCGTCGTGCGGCACATCTGTGACGACGTGGCCGTGATGTATCTGGGCAAGGTGGTGGAGCTCGGCGACGCGAACAGCGTGTACGAGCGGCCGCAGCACCCGTACACGCAGGCGTTGTTGTCGGCCGTGCCGATTCCCGATCCGCGGCGCGAGCGCCGGCGTGGTCGGATCATCCTCGAGGGCGACGTTCCGTCTCCCTTGAACCCGCCGAGCGGCTGCCGTTTCCGCACCCGGTGTTGGAAGGCACAGGAGATCTGCGTCGACGAGGAGCCGCCGCTCGTCGACCACGGCGCCGGTCACGTGGTTGCGTGCCACTTCGCCGGCGACGTCACCGTCCCGCTCGGGACCGTGCCCCAGGACGCGTAGTCGCGACGGCGTTCGCGTCGATTTGCGCGTACTCGCCGGCCACGGAACGCCACCGCGCTTTTGGAAGTTCGAGGGATTCGGTGTGGTCGTCTTGGGTCGCGGTGCCGGCTTCTGCTCGGCTCCGATGGCTTCTTGTCCGTCACGATTCGACCTCAATCCCACGCGAGGTGGGCCAGAAGTCCGGCTACCTCGACTCCAAAGAGTGCCAACGCCAGAGACTGGTCGTTGTAGAGCATGTCCAGCACGTGTCGGTTGTCTTGGTAGTCGTCAGTGGCGTGGATCGCGAGTTCGCGCATCATCTTGTCGGGCGCCCACGGCGGATCGGAATCGACGTAGGTGCCGACATCTTCGTAGCCGTCGAAGTCGTATGCGAACGCCACAGGCCAGTAGACGAGAATCGTCAGGACTGCAATCGCACCGAACGCGAGCGCTGCGATCCAGAACGACCAACGATGCCCGCTGGCCTGACTTCCGAGGAAGGTCGCGGCGATACCGCCCGCGGTGACAACCAAGTTCAGATGTCCGCGAATGCTCGCGAGGTCGGCCCCCTGTCCGTCGAGTGCGCGCGTTGCTTGTCCGAACGCCACCTCCGCCGCGGAATCAGCCACATCGCTGACTCTCGCATGAGGGTGGGACATCGAAGAGGTGCGTGGGGTGCCCGTCACCTCATCGCGGCAGCGACCCGTGCGGACCTGCCCGGCAGCAGGTTGCGAACCCGGTCATCCGGCTCTCCCGTTGCTAGAATCTCCGCTCCACGTCGGAGTGGCGGAATTGGCAGACGCGCTAGGTTGAGGGCCTAGTGCCCGTAAGGGCATGGGGGTTCAAGTCCCCCCTCCGACACGAACGTCAGCTACATCGCTTGGTTGAGGCCGGGACTCCAAGAGGGCCCGGCCTTCCCTGTGGTACGTGACGGTGACGCCGAGTTCCGCGTAGGCCGCAGCCTTGATGGCGGGGTCGGCGAGCGCGAGAGATCGGGTGATGTCGCGCAAGCCGGCGATCATCGCCTTGACGTCGTCGACGGTGAGCTTGGTCGTCGGTTCGAGGCCGAGGAGGTTCTCGAGTCGACGCTTGTCCTGCACGGTCTCGGCCATCCATTTGCCGACTTCCGGTGCCGTCACCGGCTGCTCGCGCAGGATGGTGCGGTAGGCCTCGATCTCCTCGTCCATCTTGGCGATCCGGTCGCGCATTTCCTTCGCGGCGCGCGGCTTCGTCGGGATCGACCTCGGTTGCGTCGGCGAGGGCGCGACACGTGTTGTCGAGGTGTTCGTCGTCGAAGAGTTCAGCGAGCCATTCGTCGACCTGCGGAAGGATGGCTTCTTCTTTCATGTAGATCGTCGGCGGATGGCCGGCGCGATCGACGGGATCGTCGCGGTGGATCTGGCAGCGGTAGTAGGGCTTGCCGTTGTTCCAGCTGCCCTCCATGCGCCGGCCGCACGCGCCACAACGCACGAGCCCGGCGAGCACGTAGTGACGGCCCTCGATCGGTGTGCGGTGCGTTGCGCGCCGCTTCTCGGTGAACGCGGCTTGCGCGGCATCCCACAATTCCTGGCTGACGAGCGGCTCGTGGGTCTGCTCCTTGGAACGGACCCAGTCGTGCTCGTCGTTCCAACGCATGCGCGTGTGGTGGCCCAGCGCGACGTCGTGCACGTCGAGGAGGACCTCGTGGCGCTTCTGCCGGTTCCAGACCTCGTAGCCGAGGTAGCGGGGATTCTTGAGGATCGCTCGCACCGCGGTGTGTCGCCACGCCGGGACCGTTCTGCTGGCGGTGCGGATTGCGGCCCGGGTCGCTCGCGCTGGGGGAGAGGATCCCTTCGACGGTGAGCATCGGACGCGATCGCGTGCAAGCCCTTGCCGCGGACGAACTCACTGAAGATGCGACGCACGACCGGGGCCGTCATCGGGTCGGGTTCGAGCCGATGCAGACGGCGGCCGTCGCCGGCCTTGCTCGGATTCGGGTGCGCGCCGGCGTCGGCGAGTCGGTAGCCGAACGGGGGCGGCCGCCTTGGAACCGTCCCTCGATCGCGACTTGGGCTTGCATCGCGGACCGGACGCGGGTCTTGATGCGGTTGCGTTCGCCTTTGCTCATGCCGCCGTAGAGCGACATGACGATCTCGTGCGCGTCGCTGCCGGGATCGACTGCGCCGCCGACCTCCGGCACCCAGAGCTGCACCCCGTAGTGCACGAAGACCGGGAACGTCAGGCCGAACTGGTTGCCGTAGAACGCGCGTTGCGGTTCGCCGATGACGACGGCGTCGAAACCGCGATCGGGGTCGGCGAGGGTCTTGAGGAGACGGGCGGCTTCCGGTCGTCGCGGCCACGGCAACGAGCGTGACTGACCGAGGTCGAAGAACTCGCCGACGATCTCTCCGTCGACCGGCTCGATGAGTTGGCGGCCGCGGGCGAGTTGCCAGTTGCGTGACGACGTCGGATCTTGTTGGTCCTCGGTCGAGACTCGTCCGTAGAAAGCGAAGCGCATGCTCACGACGCTACGACAGCGTCTTCGTCGGGTCCATCAGCTTTGGTCTGAGCGTCGACCAGCTCTCGGAGGAGCCGCAACAGCGCGGGCGCGGAGTCGGACGTGATTGTCGGTGGTGTATCGGCGAGCACCATGACCGGTTGGCTTCGTGCGCGAGGTTGTCCCATCGCTTCGGAATGGCGCGGTCGTGCAGACGCAACGCGACAAACACATCGCGTCGGAGCCCGAGGTGCAGAGGTGTGGTGCAGACATCGCGTGCAGATGGTGGTTGAGTCGCGTTGACGCGTCAGTGTCAACCGTCGAACCGACTACCGCCCGCGACGCTGCCCCGTGTCGCGCCGCTACGATTGGTCAAGCCGCTCGGCGCCGGCGTGCTCGGGGCCCTCGATCCTGCTGACTGGACGAGGAGGCCCTGGTGAAGATCGATCCGCTCTCCGATCGCGAGAGGCGCGTCGTACGCACGGCGCTGCGGTCGCTCATCTCGAGCTGCGGACGCCGCGTCGAGGAGCCGCTCGCAGGAGCGTTGCTCATGGCCCGGATCGAGGAGGCGGCTCGCGAGCTGTGCGGAGAGCTCGTGCGTGACGCCCGCGCGCAAGATCGCCTGACCTGGATGGAGATCGGCAAGGCATTCGGCATCACGATGCAGTCGGCGCAGTGGCGCTTCGGCCGCCCGCCCCGCCGGTCAGCGACGCGTATGCGTCGGTGACGTCTTGGAGTCGTGCGGTCCACCTGGCGGATGGGTTCCGCCCTCGTCCGACCCACTGCACCGCGGCACGTGGAGGCTCTGCTGGTTGCGCTTAGCGCAACCGGCATATCTGTGCCGATCTTGGAGGGCGTTCCGAGACGTCGATAGGGCAGGCTTCGAGGAGATGGTTGCCGAAGCCGCCGTTAGTCGTTCGGACGGGCCGGTACCGCTTGAGATAACCGGCCACGCGTGGAAGAGGCCCGATGGTTCCACGAACTGTCGAGTCCGAGCATCGCGTCGGGAAGCACGACCAGCGCGCGCCGCGAACGAAGCCGACGAAGGCGCCCTCGGAGTACCGCGTCTCCTCGAGCGAACCGCCGCGCCCCTCCGATCAGTGATCTCGAGCCCGTTCCGGAGACTCAGCAACCGTCTTCGCAGCCTTGACGTCTCATCCCAAAATCCAGGCTTCAAGATCGGCACAGATATGCCGCTTCCGCTAAGCGGAAGCAGCCGAGGACCTTCGAGACTCACCGGCATGGCAGCGACGGCCACGCCAACCCATTCACGCCACGCTGCAATCGCTGCTCGACCATCGCCGCTCGCCGACGGCGCAGACTGCTCGCTTGGGCGATCAACGTCCCGGGCTCGGTCGGAGGTCTCTTTCGGGCGCTGCATTCGCATGACGCCGGAACGGTCCTCGAAGATCGCCATGGGAGCGCAGCTGTCGAGAGTGACGTCTCCCATATCCAGGAGTCTGCACGCGACCTCTGCACGAGCCGGGCCGGACCCGCCCATGCGTACAGAATGTCCGACCCCACGCTGACGCGGATAGTCCAGAGCGGCACTTCGGTGCGCCTCGTGCGGCGGCATTGGGCTTGACATATGTCGATATCGCCATATTATTTGGATGTGGCTCGTACTTCGACGACAACGGATGCCTTCAACGCAGTTGCCGAAGGCAGCCGCCGCGAACTCCTCGATGCCCTCGGCAACGGGGAGTCGACGGTTGGCGATCTCGTCGACCGACTGGGATTGACCCAACCGCAGGTGTCTAGGCACCTCGCGGTGCTCCGGGCCGTGGGACTGGTGGCGGTCCGAGCCGAAGGTCGTCGTCGTTGGTATCGGGTCAATGGCCCGGCACTGCAGCCCGTCTTTGAGTGGGTTCGCGGCTTCGAGTCCACCTGGAACACCCGACTGGACCGACTCGACGACGTGCTCGCCGAGCTACAAGCAAAGGAAAGACAGGAATGAACAAGACTACGAACAACCGCCACGGCTCCGCCGTCGTCACGTTGCCATCCGACGACGAGATCCTCATTACCCGGATCTTCGACGCCCCGGCCGACCTCGTGTTCGACGCCTGGACGAAGCCCGACCTCGTGAAACGTTGGTGGGCCGGAGATCGCGGTGAGGTTACCGACGCCCAGATCGACCTGCGCGTCGGAGGCCGCTGGCGTTGGGTGATGACGGCCAACGGTGGCTTCGAAGTTGCTTTCAGCGGCGAATACCGCGAGATCGACCGACCCCACCGCCTCGTGAAGACCGAAGTGTTCGAACTCGTACCTGACGCCGAGGCGGTCAGCATCACCACCTTCGATGAAACCGACGGCGTTACCACGATGACGATCCGCTCCCGCTACCCGAGCCACGCACACCGCGACGCCGCCATCGCCTCCGGCATGGAAGGCGGACTTCAAGTCGCCCTCGACCACCTCGAAGAACTCATCCGCAACTGACCCAGCCGACCCGAGCGCCGACAAGGGTGGCGGGTCTGAAAAGATCCCCACCCTCGGTCCTTAGGCACACCGATTGCCCGATCACGCGCCGGTCGGCGTGCGCAGAGCGGCAGGGATGATGTTGTTCGGTCGGCTGCGGTCTGTTAGCGATTGGTCGCAGTGCGGTGTTCATCGGGTCTGACCCCCAGAGCGGCTCGACTTCGTGTCCATGAACTGACCCGTCGGCCCGATGAACTCTGCGCTGCGATCGGCAAGCAACCGGTCGGGCGAACGTGTGACCGAAGAGGCGCCTGTGCGACCAGGCCCACTCCCTGTCCTGTCCACCCTCCCGGCTGTTGCTTGCCGCCTCCACCATCTACAGAACAGGCGGCACACCATGATGACCGACGACAACCCGACACCGCGGTGATTGGCGGGGTCGACACCCATAAGGACGTGCATGTCGCGGCGGTGCTCGACGAGCTCGGCCGTCTGCTCGCGACCGCGACGTTCGCGACGACCACGGTCGGGTATCGCGATCTCTACCGGTGGTTGTGCCGTCATGGCGAGATCCTCGCGGTCGGTGTCGAGGGGACTGGTTCGTGGGGTGCGGGTCTGTCGCGTCACCTGCGAGCGCGGGGCGTGAACGTGATCGAAGTGAACCGCACGAACCGTCAGACCCGCCGCCGCAAAGGCAAAAGCGACACCGTCGATGCCGAAGCCGCAGCCCGCGCCGTGCTCGCGGGCGACGCCACGGTGATCCCCAAGGCTGGTGACGGCCCGATCGAAGCAGTCCGCCAGCTCCGCTTGGCCCGCAACGGCGCAATGAAGGCCCGGACCGCGGCCGCGAACCAGCTCCACAGCCTCACCGACACCGCACCCGACGAACTGCGAGCGAAGCTCCGTGGTCTCACGACGCTGCAACGCGCCAAGACATGTGCACGACTGCGAGGCGCCGAGATCATGACCCCGGCCGGCGCGGCGAAGCGGGCGTTGCGGTCGGTCGCGTCGCGCTGGCTTGGTTTGCACCTCGAGATCCGCGAACTCGACCAGGCCATCAAGCACATCCTCGACGAGATCGCCGCGCCACTCCTGCAACGGCACGGTCTCGGCTACGAAACCGTCGGCGCGTTGCTCTGCGCGGCGGGAGACAATCCCGAACGACTCAACACCGAAGCCAGCTTCGCCGCACTCTGCGGCACATCACCCGTGCGCGTCTCATCAGGCAAGACGAACCGACACCGCCTCAACCGTGCCGGCGACCGCCACGCCAACTCCGCACTATGGACCGTCGTCATGGTCCGCATCCGAAGCAACCACGCACCCACCATCGCCTACATCGAACGGCGCACGACCGACGGCCTCTCCAAACGAGAGACCATGCGATGCCTCAAGCGCTACGTCGCCCGAGAGATCTACAACGACATCCGCGCCATCACCGCCACAACCACAACAACGAACAACGAGACCAACATCGCCGCTTGACACCAAGAGGCGCCTCAGGTCTGGCGCGCGCTACGACGCCTGCTCGGGTCCGCAGCCAGTCCCGAGATTGGCGTAGGTACTTCCCAGAGACGGCGACTGGAACGCGGCACATGCGTGACGCTCCAACGATTTCCACCGTATTTGTAGCGGTAGAAGTGCGCCATCATGACCACATGGCGGCGGTCGATGACGTGCAACGCAACGTCGATCGTTCCGTCTGTGTCGGGCTGACCCTTTACGTCCAACTCGGCCTGGCGACCCGCAGCCTGCGCCGCGAGCAGGCATTGAGTCGCTGAGCGGCCGACACGCGAATCAAGCGGAGCGGCATCCCACGTGAGCGCGCCGCAGCTCGGAAGCCGCGTTCGGTCGGTGTACCACCGCGGCGTCGAAGAAGCTGCGCCGCACCCAGCCATGAGCATTGCGGCGACGCTCGCCACTAGTGCCGGGATTACCGCCGAATCTCGGAGGAGCCCGATCGCCTGCACGACCAGCATCATTCAGGGCATTCTGGTCGGGTCTTGACGTTGTTGGCTGACGGCGGCTGGACTTGTTCCGGGCCGGGTTCTTTGTCGGGATTGGGGTGTGTGATGGTGCGGCGCAGCATGTTGGTCACGGTCGCGGTCGTCGGGTTGTTGGTCGGCGCGGCGGTGCCCGCCCACGCGATAAGTCCGGGACCGGTGCAGGTTCCGGTGTTGGTGGGGATCGTCCGCGATGGCTGCACGAACGGGAAGGTCGCGGGCCTGGTCGTCACACTCACGAACACCACGACCGGCGCGGTCGCCGTCCCGGACAAGACCACGGTCGGGAAGTTCACGTTCAAGCTCGTCAGTCCCGGTCCGGTCCAGTTGCAGGTGAGTGCGCCGGGCTACGCGGCGTTGGGTGACCCGGCCGCACCCGGCGTCACCGTCACCGTCAAGTCCCGGCCCGGTCCAGTTGCCCGCACCGCAGCAGATGGCGATCGGGATGGTCACCCACATCTCGTTGGCACCGAACCCGCTCCCGGCGAACTGTCCGTTCGCGGCGAAGCATCCGCCGAACCCGAACGCGCTGGTGGGTACCGTCCGCGACGCGACAACCCGCGCCAAGATCGCGGGCCTTTCCGTGAGCGCGTGCTTCCCGCCGAATCCGTGCGTCTCACCGGACAAGACCACGACTGGCCACTTCGTCTACAAGAATCCCGGCCCGAGCGGTGCGCCGTCGTTCGTGTTGCAGGTCAGCGCACCCGGCTACCCGGCGCTCGGCGACCCGGCCGCACCCGGCGTCACCATCATCAGGAACCCCGGCCCGGTCGGTCTGCCCGCGGTGCAACGCATGAGCATCGGACTCGTCGCCCAAATCGTCCTCTAACCCGACCGCACCCGCGCGTACACAACTGCCGATCGGTGCGACCCCGGTGCGTTCGGTCAGTCCTGCGAGGACTCGCGACCACGGAGCCACGAGAACCAGGCGGCTGAAAGCGCGAGTCCGGCCAGTGCGATCGTGAACGCCTCCAACCAGTGACGGACAGAGTCCGTCACCAACTGCGGGTACCCGAGCAGGAGGTTGATGGCCTCAAAGGCCGCGGCGACCGCGATCACGATGAGCGCAACTGCCAAAGCGATCCGCGCACCCCGCATCAACACACGTTAGGTCGCGTTCCCGTGACACGCCATAACTGCCAGTGAGACTGGGGTCGTCGTTGTTCGCGGTTCCGCGGGTGACGGTGAGCGTTGTCTGATCTGAACTGTCGAAGTGCTCGTTTGATGGGAGTGCGTGTCGATCGGACGGTGCTGGAATTGGGCACGCCCCGTTCCGGAGGGTGACCGAGCCGGCTGCGCAAACAGCTGACTCGACACGCTCTCCTTCACGGGATGAATCGCCCTGGGTTTGATGGAGGCTCGGGCTATTGGATTCCAACCGTCTCGCTGGTCGTCGCGAGCGCAGCGTAGTGAGTCGTTTCGAACTCGGCCGGGGGAACGTCGCCGAGGTAGCCGTGCAGCCGTTCGGTGTTGTGCCAGTGCACCCAGCCGAGGGTCGCGAGTTCGACATCGGCGACGGTCTTCCATGGCGCCTGTCCGGGCCCGCGGATGAGTTCGGTCTTGTAGAGACCGTTCACCGTTTCCGCGAGCGCGTTGTCATACGAATCACCGACCGTGCCGATCGATGGAACCGCGCCGAGTTCGGCGAGGCGTTCGCCGTAGCGGATGGACGTGAACTGCGACCCGGCGTCGGAGTGACACCGCAGTCCTTCGAGTTGGGTGCCGCGTGACCAGCGCGCCATCTCGATCGCGTCGAGGACCATGCCGGTGCGCATGTGCGACGCGACACGCCAGCCGACGATCATGCGGGAGAACGCGTCGACGATGAAACACACGTACGCGACCCCCTGCCAGGTCGGCACGTAGGTGAGATCGGTGACCCACAGTTCGTTCGGTCGCTCGGCGGTGAAGTCGCGTTTGACGAGATCCGACGGCCTCGGCGCAGTCGGATCGGGTCGAGTGGTGCGTAACCGCCGCTTGCGGGACACACCGTGGATGCCGGCGCGCCGCATCAGCCGGGCGACCTGATCCCGACCGATCTCATGACCAGCTCGGTGCGCGGCCTTCCACAGCTTGTGCGCGCCGTAGACGCGGTAGTTCGCAGTCCACAGCGCGACCAGGACCGGGATCATCACCGCGTCGCGCGCCGCTCGGGCCGACAGCGGCCGGGACTTCGCCGCGTAATACGTGCTCGGAGCCACCTGCAACACCGTGCAGATGGGCTCGACTCCGAACTCGTCGCGGTTGTCGTCGACGAACTGCACGATCACTTCTGTGGGCGGTCGAGCTCCGCCGCGAAGAAAGCCGACGCCCGTTTCAGGATCTCGTTCGCGCGTCGCAGTTCGCGGTTCTCTTGCTCGAGCCGCTTGATCCGCTCCGCTTCCGCGGTTGTGGTCCCCGCGGTCACGCCCTCATCGATATCGGCTTGACGGACCCACGCCCGCACCGACTCGATCCCGTAACCGAGCTGCTTCGCAACTCGATACACGGTGCCGTGATCGGTGCCCAACTCGGCGCGGAGCTGACGGACCAACCGGACCGCCTGCTGCTTTTCCTGATCGGAATACCGACGCGTCGTCGGCTTCCCCGGTGTCTTGTCGCCTGGCATAACTCCATCCTCGTTTCCAAGGTAAGGAGCCTCCAAGTTTCCCAGGGCGATTCAGTCGACCCGACCGGGAGCCGTGTGGCAGGCTCGCCGTCCATACACGCTCACACGCTTGCGTCGGAGCGTACGCTCGATTCGGAGGGGGCATGCAATGATGGGCACCATTCTGCGAGGGACCGAGAAGGCGAGCTCGAAGCGCACACGCCGCGCTCTCGCTCCGAGCTTCGTCGTGCTGGCTGCTTGCGGCGCGCTTCTGGCAGCCGGGTGTGGAAGCAGCAGTTCGAAGGCGTCGAACACCACGGTTGCCTCCAACAAGACCAGCAACACTCCGTCGGGCAACGTCTCGACGGCCACCACGAGCCCGAGCCGCTCCTCCACCACGACGGCAGCCGCCACCGCGACGCTGCCCGCTGACATCTGCAAGATCCTCGACGTGAGTACGGCGTCCAGCACGCTCGCCGCACCCAATATCACGTCGACGCGCAGCATGGGCAACGCGGACAACGAACCCAGTTGTCTGTGGGGCGCCATTGGACCAAACCCGTCGGTGCAGGTAACCGCTTTCACCGGCAGCGACCTTGCCCGGCGCAAGGCCGGATGGGCGATCGCCTTTCCTCCGGTGAAGGGCGCCGGCAATGCCGCATGGTCGCGCGGCGTTGTCCCGATCGGCAGTAACAAGAACGTCGTGCTGTATGTCGACTACGGCAACTTCGGCCTTGAGTTCGCGCTCGGCGGACCGAACGTCACGGTGGATCAGGCCGTCACGCTGGCGAACAAGATCAAGTAACCGACGCCGCAAACCCCAGATGCGGCGACCTGACACCGCGCAACTCGACAACTCAGAATCTGCCGATCTACGCGCGCTCGTCAGGCTTGCCTTGAACCCGATCGGCGGCGGCATCTTGGTCCTCTTAGCCTGCCTGATCGCGGCAATCGTTCTCGGCGTCGGGTTCGCTGTCGCACTCCGTCGAGGTGTTGCGTTGAACCCCTGAAATCGCGGCCGATCGGGACGCGGCCGATCGAGTACCCGTTCACCGCGAGACGCTCAGCGCCGTGAGGGCTTGCGGACCTCGCACCAACGTTGCAGCGGCGCGGGTCGTGTATTGGGCGTTCCGAACAGTCCTCCGACACGCTGGTTTTCGTACCACCTTCCCGCAAGCCGACCTCCTTGAGGGTGACGAGCAGCGGGGGAGCGCCGCTGACCTGCACGACCAACCGGTCGGGATGGATCAGGACCGCGTCGATCAGATCCTCGACCAGGACTCGTTTCTCCGCACTCGTCGCCGCCTCCCAAAGTGCGTCAATGTCCAGGCGAGCAAGCAGTGCCGCCACCTCCTCGAAGCGTTCACGCAGTTCGTTGCGTTGCTGCTGCTGCGTTTCGGCTTGGTCGTCCGCAAGGCGCAGTGCGTCGATCTGTTGGGCGAGTCGGGCTTCCTCGGCGGCGAAGGCTTCGCCGCTGATCTGGTCTGCATAGTGCAGGTCGAGAAGCTTTCGCCGCTTCTGTTGGAGTGTGGCGACTCCGTGTCGCCGGTCTTCACGTTGTTGTCTCGGTTCCGGTTCGTGGCGGTCGAGCTCGTGTCGGATTGCGGTCTGCAGCTCGCTGTCCTCCGCAAGAAGTCGCAAACCGTGCAGTGCGGCGCGGTGCAGTCCCTTCGCCGATCGGCCGGGCAAGTCGCAGCCTCGACCGCGGTGTCGGCACTTGTAGATCGCTTGGCCGCGTTGGTTGTAGTCGATCCCCACCACTCGACGGCACAGTCCGCAACGAACGCGGCCCGAGAGCACATCACTGCCTCGGCGTCGGCCTCGAATGTGCGGCCGCCGTGCCGCTGCCCATTCTTCCGCCGTGATGAGCGGTTCGTGGATGCCGGCGAACCATTCGTCTCGGAGTCGTACCTGGCCGAGGTAAACGCGATTCTCGATGATGTGTCTCGCAGTCGAGTATCCGACACCTGTTTGCAGCTCGATCTCGTTGTAGCTGAGGCCCGTTGCCCGTAGTGCGAATATGCGACGTACGACCGCCGCGTCGTCATTCGCAACAAGTCGCGGATTGATCATGTCGTAACCCGTTGGTGCCCGGTTCAGCCATCGGCCCTGCTGCGCTGCGTGTTGCATTCCAAGCCGGACGTTCTCGACAATGTGCTCTCGGTAGAACTGAGCGAACACACCATGCACGCCGATCTGCATACGACCTGAGGCCGTTTGGAGATCCGCTGCACCCTCGTTGATGGGATGCAACGTGACGCAATGCCGTTCGCACATGCGCACCAGGAAGTTCAGGTCCCCAGTGTCACGGGAGAGCCGATCGAGACGCCACGTCACGATGTTCGTGACTCGATCGGCTTCGATCAGCGCAATCAATTCCTGCATCGCCGGCCGTTCGAGATTCTTTCCTGACCAGCCTTCGTCTCGGAGGATCGTGATCGCTCCGAGGTCGTGCTCCTTGGCGAACTGGCGGCACCGGTTCGATTGCGCTTCGGGGGAGTACTCGACCTGATCCTCTGTCGACACCCGTACATATCCGACCGTCAGACCCACTACTGCCTCCCATCGACGCCCGTTCTTGCGTCAGACGCAGCCCGATATCTACCAGCACGGCGGCAACACGTCGCAGATCGCGTTCCTCAGCCATCACGGGCTCGCATCTCGAAGAACAGCACCCGACACGGCGGCGCCTGCCAATCCTCGACCTCAGCCGAGTCCCACACGAACGACGGCGGGCCGCCGAACACGCCTTCCGCCACGCGTTGTCCGTCACCGAAGTCCTGCACCCGTACGTCGTAGGACTCAACCTGCCAGCCCCGCGAGATCTCGTAGCGGTGTCGTCCGAACTCGCTCGCCTCGAACTCCTTGATCATGTACTTCGCCATGTACCGGTAGGCGCGCTCTGCACCGACGAACGCACACTCGCCTTTGCGTCGCTTGTCGCTCAACCAGACAAACCCGTGCGACCACAACGCATCCAGCTTCTCGAACGGGTATCGGAACGGCACTGCGATATGCACATGCAGACGTTCCCCGTCCTTGTGGAACTCCACGACGTACGCATACGGGAAGTCGTGACCGAGGTCCTTCGAGACTTTGGCAATGAGTCGTTCGACCTGCCGACGAAGCTGGACCAGATCCCTCTGACCCCCCTCGCCGTAGGTGAATGTCCACATGAAACACAGCCGATGCTGCTTCACGAACCGACGAAACTTCGTCTTTGCTCGCCGTGCCGCATTCTCTCGACACCGTTGCGGGTCCCGTGCGCCCTCGAGCTTCCTACTCCGGTCGGTCGGCGTTCGAGGCGGTTGCAGCATCGACACGACCGCTTCGCCGGCCCCTGGATAGATCCGTGCACGGCACTGCCCACGTCCTTCGGGGGATTTCGTTGACTCTTCAAGTGAAGCGCCGCCCTGCGGGCGGCGCCGACACCCGCGCCTCGGTTCGGAGGCCTCCGCCACGAATCCCATGCGTGTAACTCTCGCCGCGTCTCGCGCTGGACAGTCCACACTTTGGGATTGAAAATCCTCGATCTGGGACTGATCAGTACTGCTCTCGACGGCTCGGCTTGCCCTTCCGATACGCCTGCACGTCGATGTCCACGCCCGGGAGGATGTACTCGTCTGGGTGCATGCCCGTCAGGCTTCGGAACACCTTGATGCGTCGATAGATCGCTGACCGGCTCATCCCGAGCCGGCGCAGACCGTCGAATCCTCCTTCAAGCTGCCACAGCAGCCAGAAGCCGAACAGGTCCGCAGCGATGCTTGCCGACACCGGCTCGACTAGTGGACGGAGCGCCGGCCCGAACATCTGATTCGATCGGCGGGCATACGAGTCCCACGCACGCCGCGCAAACCCCCGACCGTCCGGCGACTCCATCGGGTCCGCCCGGAAATCCTGGTCGCTCATGAGTCCCACTCTAGGGACTACCGACGACAGCCGCAGCCAAGCCGGCCGCCACGAGGGCGGCCGCTCAACCCAGTGTCTAGACACGCCGGCCCGGGCCCTCAAGGCCAAGCCCTTCGGGCGGCGTCTCCCCGACGCCGGCCTTGACCGCCCTACTCGACGCGTGCAGATCGGCGCAGTTATGGCGTCGCTACTGCTTGCGTCCGGTGAAGATCCAGCGGGTCAAACGCGACGTCATCAGCCATCGACCGAACCACCAGTCAGGTTCGGGATACTCCTGCCATCCGGGACCGTGACCAGTGAGGCACCAAGAGCACAGTTCACCCGGCGCTGTTGGAGTTCGCATGCTGGCCGACACGTTGATGGGTCGTCCGCCGCGCGCACACCGGTCCGGGCCTTCTGACACAGGCTCAGTATCGCCCAACCGGTGAGAAACCCTGAGTACCGATCGGCAGGGATGATGCGCGACAGAGCCGGCGGCTGTTAGTGAATGGTCGCAGGGTTGCGTGCTTCGGGTCTGACTGACTGATCGGCCCGACCGTGGTGTCCAGGAACTGACCCGTCGGCCCGCGGCACGAAGCCCTGCGATTGGCAAGCAACCGGTCGGGCGAACGTGACCGAAGAGGCGCCTGTGCGACCAGGCCCGCTCCCTGTCCTGTCCACCCTCCCGGCTGGTGCTTGCCGCTTCAACCACTACGAAAGGCGGCACGACCATGATGGCTGACGATGACACGACGTGCCGAGTGATCGGCGGCGTCGACACGCACAAAGACGAACATGTCGCGGCGGTGCTCGATGAGCAGGGCCGGCTACTCGAGACCGCATCGTTCGCGGCGAACGCGTTCGGGTATCGCGACTGCTACCGATGGCTCACGGGCTTCGGTGAAGTGCTCGCGGTCGGTGTCGAGGGCACCGGGTCGTGGGGTGCGGGACTGTCACGGTTCTTGCGAGCTCGTGATCTGAACGTGGTCGAGGTGAACCGACCGAACCGTCAGACCCGGCGCCGCAAGGGCAAGAGCGACACCGTCGATGCAGAGATGGCCGCGCGTGCAGTCCTCGCAGGTGATGCAACCGTGACCCCCAAGGCTGGTGACGGCCCAGTGGAGGCATTACGCCAACTGCGGTTGGCTCGCCGGGGAGCGGTCAAGGCGCGCACCGCGGCTGCGAACCAGATGCACAGCCTGACCGACACCGCACCCGACGAACTGCGCGCCAAGCTCCGCGGGCTCACGACACTGCAACGCGCGCGGCTTTGCGCACGGTTCCGGGCCGGTGATCTGCTCACTCCCGCCGGCGCGGCGAAGCGAGCATTGCGGTCCGTCGCAGCTCGCTACCTCACGTTGCATGACGAGACCCGCGAGCTCGACGGGGCGATCCGCCAGGTGCTCGACACGATCGCCAAGCCTGTGGTCGACCGCTACGGGTTCGGTTACGAGACTGCCGGGACATTGCTGTGCGCCGCCGGTGACAACCCCGAACGCATCACCACCGAGGCCGGCTTCGCCGCCCTCTGCGGCAGCAATCCGGTCAAGGTCTCATCCGGCAAGACGAAACGGCACCGACTGAACCGTGCCGGCGATCGCCACGCCAACGCCGCGCTCTGGACCGTGGTCATGTCTCGCATCGCGGCCAAGCATCCGCCCACCATCGCCTACATCGAGCGACGCACCACCGAAGGCCTCTCGAAACGCGAAGCCATCCGCTGCCTCAAGCGCTACGTCGCCCGCGAGATCTACAACGACATCCGCGCCATCATCCACACCAACGAAGAGAAGCGAATCGCCGCTTGACACCCAGAGGCGCAATCAGTTATGGCGCGCGGTCAGGCCGAGTCGACCGCGTATATCTGCCATGTTCCCGGAAGGCCCTTGAGGTCCTGCTCGCCCCGGTCGGCGAACTCTAGGCCTGAGCCCGCGACGAGATCCGTGACAGTGCGCGTCACGAGCACGTCGCCAGCACCGCCGAGCGACGCGACGCGCGCTCCAATGTGGACTGCCACCCCCGCGACGTCATCGCCACGAAGCTCGATCTCGCCGGTGTGCACCCCAGCGCGGACCTCGATGCCGAGCGCCCCAACGCCGTCCCGTATTGCGCACGCGCACTGCACCGCACGAGCCGGGCCGTCGAAGACTGCGAGCATCCCGTCGCCCGTCGGGTTGACCTTGCGACCTCGGTAACGCTCGAGTGATCTTTCGACCAGCGCGTCGTGGCGGTCGAGCACTTCGCGCCAGCCACTGTCACCCAACGCCGTGAGATGCTTCGTCGAGTCAACGATGTCCGTGAACACCACCGTGGCGAGGACACGGTCGGGCTCGCGAGCGGCGGGTCGGCCCGTGACGAACTCCTCGATCGCGTCACCGATCTCGGGCAGGTCCTCGAAGACGACGTCGCTGCCTTCGGCTTCCACGAACTGCGCGCCGTCGATGTGCTCGGCGAGGTGTCGACCGCAACCAATGTTGATCAGTCGGTCACCCGTCAGGTGGACGACCAGCGTTGGCACGTGGATCGCGGCAAGAACGTCACGCACATCGGTTTCCATCGACATCCGGAATAGCGCGACCGCAGCCGCGGGGCTGACTGCCATCCGCTGCATCGTCGCCCACCAATCACGGGCGTGAGAGTCGTCGACGCGGCTCGGAGCGACCTGGGCAAGCGCGTTCGGCTCGTCCCAATGTTCCTCCATGCGGGCCAGGGTGCGCTCGGCCAGGTGCTCGGGAAATCCCCAGGGATAGTCCGCCGCCTGCACGAACCGCGCGAACGCACCCGACAGAATCAGCGAATGTGTCCGCTCCGGGTAGGTCGCCGCGAACAGGATCGCCATCGGCGCGCCATGGTTCTGGCCGATCACCACCGCTTTCTCCGCTCCGACAGCGTCGAGCACCGCGGTCAGGTCGTCGGTCCGTTCTTCGAGGGTCGGGAGACGATCGACCGGGACACGGTCCGACAATCCGGTGCCGCGCTTGTCGAACGTGATGACCCGACCGATTCGCCCCAGGGCTTCGAGATAGTGGGCGACAGTCGGTTCGGTCCACTGAAACTCAATGTGCCACCACAGCCCGCTCGAAATGAGTATGTCGACCGGACCACTACCCCACGTCTGGTACGCGATGTGCACGCCATCACCCGTGCGCGCGTACTTGACCTTCGGACTGTCCACGGCGCCGCAGGTTAGACGGCGACGGTCACTTCGCGGGCCAGCCGTCGCGAGCGCACGTAGTCCATCCCTTCGGTGATCAACAAGATGCCCAGTCCTTCCATCCATCGATCAAAACATCAAGGGCACGGATTGCCCGATCGCGCGCTACTCGGCGACCCACCCGATCGGCAGTTATGGCGTGCCCCTGGCGGGCTCCGTATGGAGTGACGGTTGCAAAAAGAGCGGAGGAACTAAAATGGCGGAGACGAGCGTCGTTCAGGAAGCCCTTGCCGAGTGTTGGGCGGGTGAGGTCTCGGGCCTTGCTTACTACGAGGCACTCGGCGAACAGTTCCCCGAGCCTGGTCATGAAGCCGAGGTACTCACGCTGGTGGAGAAGACGACGAGCGACCTCATCGAAGCTGTTGCTCGAAGCTATGAGGTATCGATCGATCGCGAGGCCGCCGAAAGGATCGGTGTCGAGGTCGCGCAGTTCGGTGGCGACTGGCGTGCAGCCGTGGAGAATGCCTTGGCATTAGCGGCACCCCCGACACTTGCGGATGTTCCAAAACCT
>CAWIFT010000003.1:0-1247279 GCA_963835455.1 uncultured Actinomycetes bacterium | reverse complement strand
GGCTGAGCACTGCGAGCACGACGACGACCTCACGGTGAGAGATCGCGTAGGAGGACAACATGGCTGATCCGACGGAGACGACATCGCCTGAGCCAGGTGCGTCGCAGGTCCCACGCTGGCGACGGGTCGTCGTCGCGATACTCGTCGTCGTCGCCTGCGTGCTGGCTCCACTCTCGGTCCTCAGCGTCTGGATGAAGACGACGCTCTTGAACACCGACAACTACGTCGCCACGGTCGCGCCCCTTGCCGACTCCCCCGAGATCCAGAACGCGATTGCCGATCGCGTCACGAGCACGCTCATCGTCGACAACTCCGTCGGGCAGCGCATCATCGATCGGTTGCCCGACAACGCAAAGTTCGTCGCACGCAAGATCACCGATGCGGTTGCGGCGTTCGTTCACGACGCAACTCTGAAGATCGTCCAATCCGATCAGTTCTCGACGCTGTGGCAGGAAGTCAACCGTCGCGCACATACTCGGGTAGTGGCCTTGCTCGAAGGCAAGGGAAGCGACGTGCTCCACACCGACAACGGGCAGATCGCTGTCCAAATCGGCCCCATCGTCGAGAAGGTGAATAGCGCGCTGGAAAGCCGCGGCATCGACGCCTTCTCGAATGCTGCGAGCAACGCGTCGGACAAGGAGGTCGTACTCATCGAGTCGAGTGTGCTGAAGAAGGGGCAGAAGATGACAGATCTGCTACAGAAGCTCGCCGTCGTCCTGCCGATCCTCACGTCGTTGTGCTTCGGGATCGCGATCTGGCTGTCTCCCCGTCGTCGCCGCACGATCCTGCGGAGCGCGCTCGGGTTCGCCTTAGGCATGGCGCTGCTGCTGCTCGCGTTCACCGGCGGGCGTCACTTCTATCTCGAGCGCGCTGCCAAACACGGTGAACACAGCCGCAGCGAGCGCCGTCTACGATCAGCTCCTCGGCGCGCTGCGGATCGTGCTCCGAGCCGCCTTCGCCTTCGGCGTCGTCGTCGCGATCGCAGCGTGGGTCACCGGTCCGGCCCGGTCGGCGACCAGCCTGCGCGAAGGCGTGCTCAAGCTCGTGCGCGGCAAAGGCACCTCCGCAGGAGAACCCTCCGCGTTCGGCGCGTGGATCGCGGCCAACCAGACTGTCTTGCGTGTATTGGTTCTCGGCGTCGGGCTGGTCGTTCTCGTCGCGCTCTCCGCCCCAACGCCCGCCCAAGTGATCGCGATCGCGGTGCTCGTGCTGATCGGCATCCTCCTCATCGAGTTCCTCGGCCGGCGCGCAACCCCGGCCCCAAACGCGAGCGCGACCTGAGGGCACGAGGTTCTCCCAGACCGGAGGCCCGCGTCGCGTCAGCTCGAAACTCCCGCGGCCTCCTCGCGGCCTGGAGGCGCCCTGAAGGGGTGTTTTCCCTGGTCAGAGCCCTACTCGGTCGGTGTCCGGCGAACTGTTGCCCGACGAGGATCCTCAACTTCAGCTTTCTCGTCGCGTTTCCGACCACGGGCGCGCTATTCCCAAGCATGAGGATCACTCCGCCCGAGCGGGCGCCGCCCACACAACCCAATGGACCGCAGCACGACGCGTGCTAGAACGCGTCGCAGCGCGAAGCGGACCAACACGAACGTGAGCGAACAAGCGCGGCGCTCACGCGGCCGTAAGTAGATTGCGCAACGCGCAAAACTGCAGGTCAGCCCTCGTAGCTCAGGGGATAGAGCATCGGTTTCCTAAACCGTGTGTCGCATGTTCGAATCATGCCGAGGGCGCGTTGTTGCTGCAGGTCGCGGGGAAGGTCACATCGCGAAACGCGACGCGGCCCCGTACCGGGCGGGAACGGGTACGAGGCCGCGTCGGCTGCAGCGCACTCGGAGTGAGCGCGAGCGAACCAGGCATCGGGCACCGATCACGACTCGGCCCCGCGGTGCGGGCGGGGCTCGGGGGGTCCCGCGGGGCCGTGCCGTGCTCGGGAACCGGAGTACCCGCCGGCCGCGTCGACGAAACGCAGGCCGCGGTCGCTACGCCGGCTTGTACGGCTGGACGACTTCGGTGCGCCAGGTGCTCGAGTCGGGCTCGGCGTTCGGATCGCTGAGGTACACCTCCCACGCGTCGCCGACGGGCTCGCCGCCCTGGGTGTGCACCCAGGTCCGGAGCGCTTCGTACGCGGGTTCCATCGCGTCGTACGGCCCGACGTGAACGGTGACTGCGGCGAGACCGCCGGGGAGGTCCGACGGTTCGACCTCGCCCTCACCACCGGTGGGAGTGCTCGCGGGGAACCCCGCCTCCACCTCGAAACGATTGTCGCCCGTCGGGTGATAGCGCGCGAACGGCATGCCGGCCGGGCCCGCGCCTTTGCGCCCGAGGTACGACGCGACTTCGGTGAACGCCTTGCCCAACCACGGCCCGATCTCGGTCGCGGCCAAGGTCGTGTACTCGACCGCGGTGTCCTGCTCGGCGAGGGTGCGGGTCTCGATCTCGTAGGTCGTCATGCGCCCGATCGTGAACGCTCGGGCGCGCTGCGACCAGGGACGAACGTCACTTCGTCACCGCGTCGTACGTGAGCCAGCGCTGTTCGTCGAAGTCGTAGAGCTTGCATGCACGCGTCGACGCGACGTAGGTGCGCAGCCGCAGCTTGTCGTAGTGCACCGAATCGGGGAACTCGGCCTTGATCGCCGCGGCTGCCTCGGGCAGCGCGTAGAACGGGATGCGCACGTCCACGTGGTGCGGCACGTGGACGAAGATGTTGTGGAAGAAGAAGTTGAACGCGCGCGGAATGGCGAGCACCGTCGTACCTTCCACTTGGCCCCGGAAGCTCGTCCACGTGCGGCGCGGCCACCAGCGCAGGTCGGGCGCGATGTGGTGCACGTGCACGGTAAAGCCGATGAGCCAGATGAACAACAGGAACGGCACGACGAACAGCTTGACGACGAGCCAGGCCGATCCGAGTGGTCCACCCGTGAACCACCCCACCGTCGCGGTCGCGATCGTGACGAGTCCGGCCACCGTGTAGACGAAGCGCGAGTCGCGGCGAATCGCGTCGCGATAGCGCGCGGGCGGGGTGAACCTCATCATCTTGTTCCACCACACCTCGCGGCCGTAGTAGAGGCCGGACCCGAACCACGACCACTCCGCCCGATGCCGGAGCCGTTTCCAGCGCGGCAGCGCGCGGTACTGGTCGACGGTGAGGGGGTGCCACACGAAGTCCATGCCCTGGCGGAGTGTGTGGCCGTGATGGATCCGGTTGTGGCCCAGCACCCACGCTTCCACCACGTGCAGCGACGGCAACATGAGGACGCGCGCGACGGTGCGGTTGAGGCGCTTCGAGTCGAACAGGGCGCCGTGCGCGGCGTCGTGACCGAGCACGAACAGACCGGCGACCGCGAATCCGGCGACGAGCCACAGCGGCCGACACCAGCCACCACGTGTTCGTCAACGCGAGCACGGTCAGGGCGGCGGCGTAGACCACGATCGCGCGGGCGACGTAGGCGATCCCCTTCGCGGTGCTGCGTTCGTAGCAGTGCGCCGGAATGGCGCGCAGCACCGGCAGCAGCGAGTCGCCGCTCCTCGGGCGGGCCCCACTCGGCGCAACGGGCGCGGTGTCGGCGGACGTCACGATCAGGGTCGGCTGAAGGCCGGGCTCTGGTTCTCGGGCAGCTCGGCGAGCGGCTCCGCGAGCTCGTCCACCGTCGGTCCGTGCTGTTCCGCCAGTGAAACGAGCTTGGGGAGATCGAACGTCGTAGACCTTCGCCGCGTTCTCGGACAGGACCTGACGCAGCTCCTCCGGCCGCCAACCCGCGAACGTCCGGCGCAGCGATTCCTTGGAGTGCGGCGAGGTCGCTTCCATGTGCGGGTAGTCGCTGCCCCACATGATGCGGTCGATGCCGAGCTTGCGCATCGCGTCCGCGTCGCCGGGCGCGGGGAACGCCGCGCCGACGTAGACGTTGCGGCGGAAGTAGTCGCTGGGCTTGTGCGGGAGGATGACCGAAGGATCGATGCCGAGCTCGCCGATGCGACCGTTGCGTTGCATGTCGGCGTTGAGCTGGTCCATGCGGTCGAGGACCTCGGGCACCCAGCTCGTTCCCTGCTCGGTGAGCACCAGTGTGAGGCCGGGGAAGCGTTCGAACACTCCCGACATCGTGAGGTGCCACAGCGCCCGGTTGGCCCAGAATCCGGCCTCCATCACGAACATGACGACGGAGCACGGCACCTTCGGCAGCTTGGGAATGCCGGTGCCGCCCGCGTGATGCGACACCGGAATGCTGCGCTCCTGACAGACCTGCCAGATCGGGTCGTACTTCGGGGAGAACAGCGGCTCGATCCACGGCGTGTCGGGGGACACGCCGGGGAGGAGAACGCCGCGCAGGCCGTGCTCGTGACCCCAGATGATGTCCTGCACCGCCTCGTCGACGTCGTTGAGGAAGATCTGGGTCTGGCCGGCCCGTCGCGCCGGTGCTTCCGCGCAGAAGTCGGCGAGCCAGCGGTTGTGGGCGCGGATGCCCGCGAGGCGAGCCGGGAATTCCTCGGGCGACGGCGCGGGCGCGATCACCGAACCGGTCGGGAAGAACGGCGGGACCGTGTTCGGGAAGATGACCTCCGCGATGACACCTTCGGCCTCCTGGTCGGCGATGCGTCGCTCGCCGTCCCAGTTCCGGGTGCGCCCGTCGCCCTGGAGATCACGGAACGGGTTCGCGTACTTGCCGCGCCACGCGTCGAACTCGTCGCGCCACTCGGCCGCGAGGTACTCGCGGTACTGCGCGTGCGATGCACCGGCGTGACAATCGGCCGAGATGACGATGTAGTGATCGGATCCGCGCACGGGCTGTCTCCTGGTCGGGGTGAGCCCCGCCATCGGACCGCGTCCGGCCGACGCGTTCTAGAGGAATGAGTCCCGTGCCCGAGGTGACTTCCGGGCCCATCTTCGGATCTGTGCAGCCCGAGGTGCCCGGCGGGACCGATGTGCGAAGGTGCGCCTGCCGTGTCCTCGGCGGGGGTGCTAGGACACGGCAGCGCACACCTGCCCCTGGGTACGACGCGAGCGGCGAGAAGGTTCACGTGGATTTCCGTCCCCCAATCCCCCGCGCCGCCTCCGAACCGAATCGGTATTGTCGCTGCGGGTGATCGACATGGCCGAGCAGTTCCACTTCGATCCCGCCACCTACCTCGACATGGTGCGGGCCGAAGTTCCCGACTACGACGCGTTGCAGGACGTCGTCGGTGAAGCCGCGGGGGAGGTCGGGGCGACCGCGATCCTCGACCTCGGTACCGGCACGGGCGAGACGTTGCGGCGAGTCGTGCAACGCCACCCGAACGCCCGCACCATCGGCATCGACGAGAGCGACCGGATGCTCGCGGTCGCGCGCGCAGTGGTACCGACCGCCGACCTGCGCGTCGCGCGCCTGCAGGACGACCTCCCTGACGGTCCGTTCGACCTGGTCGTCTCCGCCCTCGCGGTCCACCACCTCGACGAAACCGAGAAGGCCGCGTTGTTCCGCAATGTCGCCGATCGCCTCGCGCCGGGCGGCCGGTTCGTGCTCGCCGACGTCGTGGTTCCCGATGATCCGGCTGACGCGGTCACGCCCCTCGACGAGGGCTACGACCTCCCCAGCCCCGCCGCCGACCAACTCCGCTGGCTGCGCGACGCGCAGCTGACGGCCACGCTCCGCTGGGCGCATCGCGATCTCGCAGTCTTCGTCGCCGACCGCGGGTAGCCGGGGGTTCGTCCGCGACGGGCGAACCCGAGGGCCGCAGCCCTGGGGGTGGCGTCGGGGAGCCGCCCTCGGTTCCCCCCGTCCTTGAACCCGGGCGCGACGCGCCGCGGCCACATTGCCGCGAACACCGCCCGTGGTGACTCAGCCGATGCCCACCCGCAAAGCCCGATCCGGTACGCACCAAGCCATGAGCCAACGCATCCTTGCCCCCCAACGCCATCCCTAAGCACTAAGCGTGGCATCGGCGGTCACACACCGTCAAGGCTTCCTCACCCGCGCGCCGGGCCGGGGAATCCTCGAACGGACTCCTCGACCCGGCACCCGAGGGAGCACACGGCAAGGGAGACGGGGGCCAGACCCCAGGAAAGGCCTGATCTCGACCGGGGACGAGACGGGGGGACGTCGACTCCGGCCGAGATCCAAGCCTTGGTGTGGAGCGTGTCGCCGGGCCATGTGATTTGACTGAGAGCACCATCAGGAAACCCTGAGATCGCGCTCGCGGCGATGCCCCGGGCGGGGGGCGGGAGGCATCGCCATTGGGACGTCCGGGCCGGGCGGGGCCGAGCGGAGATCCCGACAAGAAAAAGATACGCGCCCCGGCATCACGAAAACGTGACCCTGACAACTCTCGCGCCTGATCACGGCCCGCTGCGGATAACCGGACCGGTTATCCACCGATAAGTCACAGCGTTTTCCCCTTCATCCCCACAACCGCACAGGCGCACTATCCAGACGAGAAATCCGGTCGCTGGTGACGGCCCCCTCCCACTCCACCCTTCCGGGGGCCGTCACCCGACTGTGTTCTTTTCTCTTTCACAGCCAGAAATTGGCGATACTTCAGAGGTGGACACCGATTCGAGCGCCCCGACGACGCGCGCCCCGTTCCAGTGGGCCGTCGTACTCGTGGGGGCCGTCGTCGTCGTCCTGCTGGGTCTCATGGTGCGCCACACCACCGGCCCGACCGCGTGGGAACAGCCGATCGTCTCGACCGCCCGACGGTTCCCGGTCCCGTTCCGCGACTACCTGATCGCACTCTTCGAACCGGTCCCGTTCGCGTTCGCGTCGATCGCGCTCGCGTTCGGGGCGGCCGCCCGCGGGCGCACACGGCTCGCGATCCCGGGCCTCGGCGGCTGCCTCGCCGCCGTCATCGCGACCGAACTCGTGCTCAAGCCGCTCTTCGACCGGATCCGCCTGGTGCCGGTCGGCTGGCGCCATCGCCTGATCATCGCGGGCGGACCCATGTTCCCGTCCGCGCACGTCACCGCGGCCGCCGCGTTCGCAACGTTCGCGTGGATGATCGTGGACAAGCGTTCACGGCTCCGGCCGTTCATCGTCGCGCTGCCGTTGGTCGTGGCTTGGGCGGTGATGTCGCGGGACATGCACTTCCCCGCCGACATCGTGGCCGGGCTCATCGTGGGCCCGACGATCGTCTACTGCACCGTCACCGCGACGCGCGCGACGAGCCGGCGCTTCGACGAGGTCGTCGCCGAGCGGGAGCCGGTCGGCAGCTCGTATTGATGTAGCCCCACCCCGCGCGCCACGATGCGGCGGATGACGAACAGTCGAGTGGGTGTCGGTCTCATCGGAGCGGGAATGATCGGGCAGGGGCACGCGTACGCGTTGCGGCTGCTTGCGGAAGACGGCGAAGTTCGCCCGGTCGCGGTCACCGACTTCTCGGCGGAAGCGGTCGAGTCGGCCCGGGCCATCTGCCCGTTCGAGCGGGTCGCGGCCGACGCCCAGGCGGTCATCGACGATCCCGACGTCGACGCGATCGTCATCGTCACCCCCACCACGACGCACCGCGACCTCGTGCGGGCCGTCGTCGCGGCAGGAAAGCCGCTGCTGTGCGAGAAGCCGTTGGCCACACGCTTCGACGTCGTGCGCGAGATGTGCACGCTCGTGGCCGGGTCGGGTCTCACGGCCCAGGTCGGGTTCCACTCCCGGTTCCACCCGCTCGTCAACGAGCTCGTCCGCCTCGTCACCGAAAACGAGCTCGGCGCACCGATGGGGTACACGCTGCGCGACGACCAGTACTGGCCGACCGGCGACGTCGTTCCCGGGCACAGCTCGTGGCGTTCGCAGCGCGAGCACGCGGGCGGCGGCGCGCTGCTCGAACACTCGATCCACAGCGCCGACATCCTCTCGTGGTTGTTCGGGCCGGCCGCGAGCGTCTACGCACGCACGCGCAACGTGTTCGGCTACGACGTCGAAGACACCGCCGTGTGCACCATCGAACACACCTCGGGCGTGGTCGGCACGTTGATCTCGATCTTCAACGGTGTGCGCGGGCGCGAGGAGCGCCGGCTCGAGGTGTTCTTCGAGCGCGGCGCGGTCGAGCTGACCACCGACTTCCTCGTCGGCGCACGCGAGGACGGCTTCCTCATCCAGCGTCCCGACCAGGAACCCGAACGACTCGACGTCGCCGCGTTGCGCGACCGTCATTTCGCCGCGGAGGGCATCGATCGCCGCGACTTCTTCGTGTACCTCTACCCCGCGGCGCGCGCGTTCGTACGATCGGTACGCGATGGGCGTCCGGCGGCACCGACGTTCGCCGACGCGCTCGCCGCGCACGCGCTCGTCGACGCCGCGTACCGGTCGGTCGCGGGGAACACCGCCGCGAAGGTCGAGCTCGCGGACTGATCCGCGGCTCGGCTATTCCCGGACGAGGCGCCGGAGCGTGAACGGCAGGATGCCGCCCTCCAGGAACACGGCGAGCTCGAACGGTGTGTCGATGCGCGCCCGCATCGTGAACTCCCGGTCGCCGGCGGTCACCGTGACCTCACGCGGCAGCGGTCCCGGTTGCGCGAGCGCTTCGAGGCCGACGACGCGGAAGGTCTCGCGGCCGGTCAGGCCGAGCGACTCGACGGTCGCGCCGCCGACGAACTCGAGCGGCAGCACGCCCATCCCGACCAGGTTCGAGCGGTGGATCCGCTCGAAGCTCTCGACGAGGACCGCCCGGATGCCGAGCAACTTCGAACCCTTGGCCGCCCAGTCGCGCGACGAGCCGGAGCCGTATTCCTTGCCCGCGAGCACGACGAGCGGTACCCCCTCGCCGGCGTACTGCATCGCGGCGTCGTAGATCGTCGCGGGCTCACCGTCGGGCAGGTGCACGGTAACGCCGCCCTCGGTTCCCGGCGCGAGACGGTTGCGCAGGCGCACGTTGGCGAACGTGCCGCGCACCATCACTTCGTGATTGCCGCGCCGCGAGCCGTACGAGTTGAAGTCGAGCGGATCGACGCCGTGTTCCTGTAGCCAGTTCGCCGCGGGACTCCCCCGCCGGATCACACCGGCCGGCGAGATGTGATCGGTGGTGACGCTGTCGCCGAGGAGCGCGAGCACGCGCGCGTCGGTGATGTCGCGCGGCGGAACCGCCGCCGCGGTGATGCCTTCGAGAAACGTCGGCCGGCGGATGTAGGTGGAATCCCGGTCCCAGGCGTACCGGTCACCGGTCGGTGCGGCGAGCGCCTTCCAGTGCTCGTCGCCGTCGAGAATCGTCGCGTAACTCTCGACGAACATCGCCCGGTCGAGCACGGACGCAACGACCTGCGCGACCTCGGTCTCCGTCGGCCAGATGTCGCGCAGGGAGACGGGAGCGCCGCTCGGATCGTGCCCCAGTGGATCGTGTTCGAGATCGATGTCGATGGTGCCTGCGAGCGCGTACGCGACGACGAGCGGCGGCGAGGCGAGGTAGTTCATGCGGCAGTCGGGATGGATACGACCCTCGAAGTTGCGGTTGCCGGACAACACCGACGAGACCGAGAGATCGCCCTGCTCGATCGCCTCCGAGATCTCGGGCGCGAGCGGACCCGAGTTGCCGATACACGTGGTACAGCCGTAGCCGACGACGTCGAAGCCGAGCTCGTGCAACGGTTGCAACAACTGCGCCCGTTCGTAGTACTCGGTGACGACCAATGAGCCGGGCGCGAGCGAGGTCTTCACCCACGGCGGCACCGTGAGCCCGCGCGCGACGGCGTTACGGGCGAGCAGGCCCGCCGCGATCATCACCGAGGGATTCGACGTGTTCGTGCACGACGTGATCGCGGCGATCACCACGTGACCGTCGGCGACCTCGAAGCGGCGACCGTCCGCCAGCGTCACCGGACAGCTCTTGCGATCCAGCAGCAAGGGCTTGGTCGCCTCGACCGCGGCGGGCTCCGCGCGTGCCGCACTCGGCGCCGGAGCCGGAGGATCGCTCGCCGGGAACGACTCGATCGACGCCTCGTCGACCTTCGTGCGCGTCGCCCCGATCGGCGGGGTCGCGTTCGCCGCAGCCTCCTGGCGCCGGAACGCCAGCAACGCCGCCTCGAAGCTCGCCTTCGCACCCGACAGCGACACGCGATCCTGTGGGCGGGCCGGGCCCGCGAGCGACGGCTCGATCGTCGACAGGTCGAACGAGATCGTCTCGTCGTACACCGGCCGGACCGCGGGGTCGTGCCACAGCCCCTGCTCCTTCGCGTACGTCTCGACGAGCGCGACGAGATCGTCGGGCCGGCCCGTGGCGCGCAGGTAGCGCAGCGTCTCCTCGTCGACGGGGAAGATCGTGCAGGTCGATCCGTACTCGGGCGACATGTTGCCGATCGTGGCGCGGTTCTCGAGCGGAACGCGCCCGACACCTTCGCCGTAGAACTCGACGAACTTCCCGACGACGCCGTGCTTGCGCAACAACTCGGCCACCGTCAACACGAGGTCGGTCGCGGTACAGCCGACGGGCAACGCGCCGACGAGCTCGATGCCGACGACGCGCGGCAACAGCATCGACAACGGCTGCCCGAGCATCGCGGCTTCGGCTTCGATGCCACCGACGCCCCAACCGAGCACCCCGAGACCGTTCACCATCGGCGTGTGCGAGTCGGTGCCGACGAGGGTGTCGGGATACACGAGACCGTCGGCGCCGCGGAACACGACCTGCGCGAGGTACTCGAGGTTCACCTGGTGGCAGATGCCGCGGTTCGGCGGGAACACCCGCAACGTCCGGAACGCAGACTGGGCCCAACGCAGGAACGTGTACCGCTCGCGATTGCGCGCGAACTCGAACTGCGCGTTGCGCACGAACGCGTCGGCGACACCCGCGACATCCGCGACGATCGAATGGTCGATGACCAGATCGACGGGTATGCCCGGCTCGATGAGGCGCGGATCGCCACCGAGGTCGGCCATCGCGTCGCGCATCGCCGCGAGGTCGACGATCGCCGGCACACCGGTGAAGTCCTGCATGAGCACGCGTGCGGGCATGAACTGCAGCTCGCGCGTCCCGGCTTCGGTGGCCGCGCGCGAACGATCGGCCAGCGCCCGGATGTCGTCGGCACCGACGTTGGCGCCGTCCTCGTGGCGCAGCAGGTTCTCGAGCAGGATGCGCAGTGAATACGGCAGCGTGTGCGGGTCGTCGACGACCGCGTCGAGCCGGTACAGGTCGTACGTTCGGTCGCCCACCGCGAGTGCGGACCGGGCTCCGAAGCTGTCGAGCGTCACGCACGCAACCTACCTGCGCCGACCCGGTGCGCCCGTCCCGCCGCTACCCTGGAATCGTGAGCACCGACGGATCGGCGGCGATCGCAGTAGAGGTACACCGCGACGCGGGCTCCGCGCTCGTCACCGTCGGCGGCGAGCTCGAGTTCGGGACCGCCGCGTCGCTGCGCACGACCCTGAGCGACCTGGCCCAGGACGACTCGGACCCGATCGTCGTGGACCTGACCGCGCTGCAGTTCATCGACTCCAGCGGACTCAGCCTGCTCGTGCAGGCGAAGCAACGGTTTTCCGCGCAGGGCCGGCGCTTCGAGCTGCGCGGACCGACGGCCCGCGTGAGCCGGGTGATCGAGATCTCCGGCCTCGCCGAGCTGTTCGAGCTCGACTAGCCGACGCGTTCCCTACCGTCGACCTCGAACCACACGCACTTCCCGTCCGCGCGCGGATCGACGCCCCACCGCCGCGCGATGCGATCGACGAGCAACAACCCCCGCCCCGTGACCGCCTCGGGTCCGAGCTCGCGCAGGCGCGGTCGAGTCGGGCTGTCGTCGTCGACCGAGATCCGCACCGTCGCACCGTCGCGCGTGACCGTGACCCGCGTCGCGGAGCGCGCGTGCAGTACGGCATTGGTCACCAATTCCGAGACCAGGAGCTGCGCGTCGGGGATCGCGTCGTCGCAACCCCAGCCGCGCAGGGTGTCCGAGACGAAGCGCCGCGCCCTCGCCGCCGCCGCGTGATCCGGAGGGAGATGCAGCGAGGTCACGAACCCAAATTCTACTGAGCGCATCCGGTTGGCGACGGCAAGCGCACGGGGCCGATCGACGGTGCGTCGCTACCATCGGGGCGATGGTCTCCCTCGCGCGGCAGGTCGCCCCGCCCGGACGTCGAGGTCACAGCTCCCGTCTCTGGTTGTTGGCAGGCCTGTTCGCCGCGTCGGCCGTCGCTCTGCTCGACCTGGTCCGCAACCGCGACGTGCTCCTCGTGGGCGTGCTGGTCGGTCCGCTGATCGCGGCGGTCGGCGCGACGCTGATCGAGGTGACCGTCGTGGGCCTCTACGCGGTCGCGTTGGCGCTCGAGCTCGGGGAGATCAACGGCATCTTCCTCACCAACGAGCACTTCGCCCGTATGGGGGTGGTCGCCGTCGCCGTGATCGCCGCGGCCGTGTTGACGTTCATCCGCCAGCGGCGGGAGTCCGAGCTCGAGATCGCGCGCCCGCAGGCAATGGACGCGCAACGACTCCGGCTCGCGCTGGCCGCGGGGGGCATGGGAACGTGGCGGTGGAACCTGGTGACGGGCGAGGTCGACTGGGACGAACAGCTCGAAGCGTTGTACGGGCTCGAGCCCGGCGCGTTCGACGGCTCGATGGCGATGTACCGGTCGCTGTTCCATCCCGACGACCGTGATCTCGCGATCGCGACGGTGAACGACGGCATGGCCCGCGACGTCGCGTGGCGTTTCGATCACCGCGTCGTCTGGAGCGACGGAAGTGTGCACTGGCTCGAAGGCAGCGGCGAACCGGTCCACGACGCAAGAGGTGTGATCGTCGGCGCGACCGGAATCTGTGTCGACATCGACGAGCGCCGCACGTTGCTCGCCGCCGAACAGGCGAGCCGCACCCGGTTGCGGACGCTGCTCGAGTCGTCGGAGCAACTCGGCGCGTTCGACGACCCCGACCGTGTGCTCGACACCATCTGCCAGCTCGCGGCCACACGCATCGGCGCGTGGGCGACGGTGATGCGGGTCGCGCCCGACGGCTCGCTCGAAAGGTCGAACGTCGCGCACCGGGATCCCGCGCAGGCGCAGCGCGCTGCGCGAGATCATGGAACGCCTGAGCGACAACGGCGATGCGGTCAAACAGGTCTTGGAGACGGGCGAGCCGCTGCTGTTTCACGGGCTCACCCGGGGCGCAGCCGAAGCCCTGGCCCACGACGCCGAGCTGCGGGCGAAGTTCAACCGTGTCGGATTCGAATCGTGCGTACTGGTGCCGTTGACGGTCGCCGGCCGCCGGCTCGCGGTCCTGTCGATCGGCGACGAGCGCCGGGAGCGCCTCGGCGAGGCCGACGTCGAGTTGGCCGTCGACCTCGGTCGGCGCGGCGGATCGGCGCTCGAGCGCGCCCGGCTCTGGCAGGAGAGCCAGCAGCGCTTCGAAGCGGAGCACCGCATCGTGGGGTTCCTGCAGACGACGATCATCCCCGACCGATTGCCCGAGCTCGAGGGCGTGCAGGTCGCGGCCGCGTACCGTCCGGCCGAGGTCGACGTCGACGTCGGCGGCGACTGGTACGACGCGTTCGAGACCGTCGACGGCCGCGTCGTCGTCGTGGTCGGTGACGTCGCCGGGCACGGCGTGGAGGCCGCGAGCCTCATGGGACGCGTCCGCAACGCGCTGCGCGCGTACGCGTTCGAGGACTCCGACCCGGCGAGCATCTTGTTGCGACTGCACCGTCTCATCCGCAATCAGGACGACGACGCCATGGTTACCGCCTTCATCGCGCGCTACGAACCCGCGACCGGACTCATGTCGTGGTCGCGAGCCGGGCATCCACCACCCCTTCTCGTCGCGCCCGACGGCAATACCCGGTTCCTCGACGATGTAAACGGCGCACCTCTCGGCACCATGGTTCGGGAGTACCGCACGGCCACCACTCGCCTCGACCCCGGCGCGCTGATCGTCTGTTACACCGACGGCCTCATCGAGCGCCGCGACCGGATCCTGGACGACGGGCTCGCCTGGCTGGACGACCGGGTTCGTGAATATGCGGGCAGTTCGCTCCCGACGCTCTGCAACAAGCTGGTCGACGATCCGTTCGTGCCGCACCCGTCACCCGACGACATCTGCGTCGTCGCCCTCCGCATCGACTCCGGACGCGCCCAACGGTGAGTGCCACCGTGCTCGCCATCGACATCGGTGGCACCAAGCTGGCGGTCGGGATCGTCGACGGCGCCGGACGCATCCACGATCGACGCGTCGTCCCGACGCCGAACGACGCGGGCATCGACGCGGAAGGCTTGTTCGGCACGCTCGCGGCGACGATCGACGACCTCGGCGCCGCGGCCCGGACCGCCGGTGCGGTCGGCGTCGGTTGCGGCGGGCCGATGACCGGCGGCGGCGAGACGGTCTCGCCGCTCAACATCCCCGCGTGGCGTGGCTTCCCGCTGCGCGCCCGGCTCGCCGCGCACTGCGGGCTCCCGGTGCGGATCGACAACGACGCCAAGGCCCTGGCGCGCGGCGAGGGGTGGCTCGGTGCCGCGGCCGGCGTGCGGAACTACATCGCGATGGTCGTGTCGACGGGGGTCGGGGGCGGCGTCGTCGTCGACGGTCGTCTGCTCGACGGCGCCGGCGGCAACGCGGGTCACGTGGGGCACGTCATCGTGGAGCCCGACGGGGCGATCTGCGGGTGCGGCGCCCGCGGCTGCGTCGAGGCCGAGGCCTCGGGTACCGCGATCGAACGCATCACGGGACGCCCGCCCGCGGCGGCGCCGGCCGAGGTCCGGGCGCGCACCGGTCGGCTCGTCGGCCGGGCGATTGCGTCGGTCGCGAACCTCTGCGACCTGCAACTCGCGGTCGTGAGCGGTTCGGTCGCGCTCGGCTACGGCGAGCCCTTCTTCACGGCCGCGCAGGACGAGATCGACGCGCGGTGTCGCCTCGACTTCTCGCGCGGCACGCGCGTCGTCCCGGGCGCGCTCGCCGACGACGGCCCGCTCATCGGGGCCGCCGCCGTCGCGCTGTTCGCGCCTGCGACCTGAGCCGCGGCTCCGGTCTCAGCGGAGCTGGAACCGGCCACCGTCGATGACGACGGTGCCTTCCTGGTTCACGGTCTGGAAGATCGTCGCACCCGAACCCTCGTCCCACATCCTCACGGTGAGGGTGTCGCCCGGGTACACCGGCTTCGAGAAACGCGCGTCCATGCTCCCGAACTTGGCGACGTCCGAGCCGCAGAGCTCGTGCAACAACGCGCGCCCGGTGACGCCGTACGTGCAGAGACCGTGCAGGATCGGCCGCTCGAAGCCCGCGAACTTCGCGAGCTCGGGGTCGGAGTGCAACGGGTTGCGGTCGCCCGACAAGCGGTAGAGCAACGCCTGGTCGGGACGCGTGGCGTAGGTCACCTCGTGGTCGGCCTTGCGCTCGGGCATCTTCGGCGGATCCGCGATCTCCGGGCCGCGGCTCTCGCCGAACCCGCCTTCGCCGCGGATGAACGCGGCGAAGCGCGTCGTCCACGCGGGCTTGCCGCTGTCGACGTACGTCGAATCCGACTCGAGCCGCACGACCGCCGCCTTGCCCTTGTCGTAGATGCCGACGATCTTGGTGATCGAGTCGACCTCACCGTCGGCCGGGATCGGTCCGTGCACCGTCACGCCCTGCTCGCCGTGCAACAACATGCGGAAGTCGAAGTCGCCCCAACTCGGCAGGCCCGGACCGCCACCCATGCCGAGCACGACCGGCATCGTCGGCAGCACACGCTGGGTGACGTTCTGCGAGTTCTCGGTCGTGAACTCGAGCTCGAAACCGGTCGGGTCTACCTGACCGGCACCCGTGCCGAGCGCGTAGAGCAGCGCGTCCTTCGAGGTCCACGAGTTGCGGGCCGGATTCGAGACCGCACCGACGGAATCCAGATTCATGGGCATGGTGTTGCTCCTGTTTCTCGCAAAGATCGTTGTGGTTCGGTCACGAAAGCATGTTCGAGGGTTCCGCGGCCTTGGCGACGAGGTCGGGAACGACCTTCGTCAGTTGCGCGGGCTCCCAACGCATCTTGTTGTTCGTCGCGGTCGGCCCGCGGTGCCAACCTTCGGCCACCGACACCCGATCGCCGTCGACGAGGAAGACGCGCCCGCTCACGTCTTCGTTGTCGTTCGAACCCAGCCACACGACCAGGGGCGAGATGTTCGCCGGGTCGAGCGCGTCCCAGTCACCGGCCGCCGGCGCGCCGAACCCGAGGTTCTCGGTCATGCGCGTGCGGGCGACGGGTGCGATCGCGTTCGTGCACACGCCGTAACGCCCGAGCTCGAGCCCGCAGATGATGGTGAACGCGGCGATGCCGGCCTTCGCCGCGCCGTAGTTCGTCTGACCGGCGTTGCCGAAGATCCCCGACGGCGACGACGTGTTCACCACGCGCGCCTTCAACGGGTTGCCGGCCTTCGCCTGGTCGCGCCAGTACGCGGCGGCGTGGCGGGTCGGCGAGAACGCGCCCTTCAGGTGGACCGCGATCACCGCGTCCCATTCGCTCTCTTCCATGTTGGCGAGCATGCGGTCGCGCAGGATGCCGGCGTTGTTCACGAGCGTGTCGAGGTGACCGAACGTGTCGATCGCCCGCTGCACCATCCGACCCGCGCCCGCGAAGTCGGCGACGTTCTCGCCGTCGGCGACGGCTTCGCCGCCCATGGCCTTGATCTCTTCGACGACCTGCATCGCGGCGCTCGGGTCGCCACCTTCGCCGTGCATGTCGCCGCCGAGGTCGTTGACCACGACCTTGGCGCCTTCCCGCGCGTACGCGAGCGCGTGCTCACGTCCGATGCCGCGTCCCGAACCCGTCACGATCACAACGCGGCCGTCGCAAATGCCCATGCTCGAACTCACCTCAGGGTGTTGGTCGGAATGATGTCTGGCGGAGCTGCTCGCGCAGCTGGTGCTTGTAGAGCTTGCCGTTGTCGTGCCGGGGCAGCGCCTCGACGAAGACCACGCGGCGAGGACACTTGTAGTGCGCGATGCGGTCCCGGCACCACTCGACGAGCTCGAATCCGAGCGCATCCGTCGGTTCGACGCCCTCCTGCGGCTCCACCGCCGCCACCACGACCTCCCCCCACTCGTCGTCGGGCTGGCCCACGACCCCGACGTCACCGACCGCGGGATGGCCCAGCAGCGCGGCCTCGACCTCGGCCGGGTAGATGTTCACTCCCCCGCTGATGATGAGGTGCGCGCTGCGATCGGTGAGGAAGAGGTAGCCGTCGTCATCGACGTAACCGACGTCGCCGAGGGTGAAGTGCGTGTTGCGGTAGGCGCCATCGGTCTTCTCCGGGGCCTTGAAGTACTCGAAGCGGTCGTCGTCGGGGGCGCGCAGATACACCGTGCCGACCTCACCGGGGCCGGTCCGGTTGCCGTCGTCGTCGAGGATGCGGACGTGGTCGGGCGGGTCCACCCGGCCGACGGTGCCGGGCTTGCGCAGCCACTCGTCCGGGCCCACCAGGGTGCCCGCGCCCTCGGTCGCGGCGTAGTACTCCCACACGATCGGGCCGAGCCACTCCATGAGCCGTTGCTTCACCTCGACCGGACACGGCGCCGCGCCGTGGATGATGAAGACGAGCGAGCTGAGGTCGTAGCGAGCCTTCACGTCGTCGGGAAGCGAGAGGAGGCGATGGAACATCGTCGGCACGAGGTGCGTGTGCGTGACGCCGTGCTCCTCGATCAGCGCGAGGGTCTGCTCGGCCGACCAGCCGTCCATCATCACGACCGGAACACCCATCGCCGCGGGCGCGGTCAACGAGAACGAAAGCGGCGCGGCGTGGTACAGCGGGCCGGTGCAGAGGTGCACGTGGCGATACCCGCGGTACTGCGTGAGCGCGGCGACGTCGAGCGCGCTGCGCGGATCGGGCGGGCGGTGCACACCCTTCGGCCGTCCGGTCGTGCCCGACGTGTACAGCATCGTGCTGCCGACGACCGGGTCGTCGATGTCGGTGCCGGACTCCGGCGCGAGGACCTTCTCCCATTCCTCGAAACCGTCGATGCTCCCGCCCACCGCGATCGACGCGAGCAGGTTCGGCGCGAGATCCGCCGCGCCGCGTGCGCAGGTCGCGAAGCGCGCGTCGGCCACGAACACCGTTGCTTCGCAGTCGTCGACGATGTAGCCGGCCTCGTCTCCGGTCAGATGCCAGTTGACGGTGGTGAGCCGGAGACCGGCGCGGCGCGCGGCCGCGACCGCCTCGAAGAACTCCGGACGGTTCGAGCACATCAACGCCAGCCCGTCGCCCGCCTTCACGCCGCGCGCCCGCAGCGCGCGCACCAACCGGTTGGCGTTCGCGTTGGCCTCGGCGCGGGTGCGGTTCCCCGCCTCGGAGATCACCGCGGGCCGGTCGGGGTCCTCCGTGCGCCCAGAACGACGCGAGCATCCCCCGGTCCGCGGCGGCATTCAGCTGATCGAAATCGGGTGCAGCCATCGCCGTGGATGCTTACCCGTCCACGTCGAGTCGTCCAGCGCGAGCCGAAGCCCTCCGCGCCGGTATGCGCGCAATTCGGGTGCTACTACCGGTGCTACTACCGGTGGTAGCACCCGCGGTACCACCGGTAGTAGCGCGTGGTTTCGCGCACCCATCGCCCACGGCCACCGGTTGACTGTCTCTCCCCGGGAGTACCTTCCGCGGCGTGACGGAGCCGAGCTACTTGCGTGCGACGCGGCGTGGCCAACTGCCCGGGGTCTTCGCCGAGTCGCACTCGAGACGACGCGGCAGGCCTATCTCCTGGCCCGCAAGCCGGCGACCGTGTAGCTACGCGCCGGCGGCGGCTGCCTGCTCGCGGTCGCGCTCCACTTCGTCGAGCGCGGTGTACTCCTCGCCGGTGTCGGCCCAGTCCTCGAACTGGATGACGCCGATCTCGGTGAAGCGCTGGCGCAGCCAGCCGTCCGCAGCATCGAGAAGGCCGAGCTTCTTGCAGTTCGGCACGATCTTCGAGAAGAGCAACTGCTGGAACATCTGTTGGGCCGGCGGATTGACCTGTTCCATCGTGCGGTAGATCGCATCGGGGTCGACACCCATGCGCGCCCACATCTCGGTGTGCGCGAACCGGCGCTGCAACCGGCGGGCGACGTCGAACGCGAACTCCTGGCGTTCGCGCAGCTCGGCGTCGGTCAGCTCCTGGTAGAACTCCTGCAAGGACAGAACGCCGAACGCGACATGCCGCGCCTCGTCGCTCATGACGTAACGCAGCAAC
The DNA here is from genome assembly GCA_963835455.1 of uncultured Actinomycetes bacterium. GTDB lineage: Bacteria > Actinomycetota > Acidimicrobiia > IMCC26256 > PALSA-610 > PALSA-610. The sequence goes on along the minus strand of CAWIFT010000003.1, from coordinate 1,228,232 downwards.
TTCTTCAGCAGTGGCTCGCTCGTGATCTGCTGCATCAACCCGAATGCGGCCAGCGCGAGACCCTCGACCATGATCTGCATGCCGAGGTACGCGATGTCCCAACGCGGATCCGAGAGGATGTCGTCGAGGATGCCCTTCAGGTTCTCGTTGATGCCGTACTGCGTCCCGAGCTTGTCGTCGAGGTAGCGAGCGAACACCTCGACGTGCCGCGCCTCGTCGACCACCTGGGTCGCGGCGTAGTACTTCGCGTCGATCCACGGCACGGTCTCGACGATGCGCGCGGTGCAGAGGAGCGCGCCCTGCTCGCCGTGCATGAACTGCGACAGCAACGAGTTCTGCAACTCGATACCGACCCGGCGCCATTCCTTGTCGCCGAAGTGCTTGACCGGCGAACCCTCGGCTTCGGCCAGTGCCTGGAAACGCGCGGTGCCGCCCTGGCCGAGCTCGTCGGCGACCTTTTCGGGATCGACGTCGATCGACCAGTCGAGATCGGTCGACGCATTCCACTGCGACGTCTTCGCCTTCTCGTAGAGCTTCATGAGCGGCACGCGGCTGCGCTCGTAGTCCCAGGTGAAGATCGTCTCGACCTCGGCCGAAACCGCGTGGATGAGCTCGAGCTTGTCGTCGACGGTCATTTCGGTTGCTCCTCTGAGACTGCGTCGAGAAGACGCGAGATCAATTCGTGCCACGCACCTTCGGCCGGCGCTTCGATCTCGAGTGTGCGCAGCACGAGCGCACCCATCGCGAGCGTCAGACCGAAGCGCGCGAACGCGTCGGAATCGAGTGCGGGGTCGATCGCGCCGTCGAGCTTCGCCCGTTCGACGATCTCGACGAGAAAGCGCTCGCGCCCGTCGAGCCGGTCGCGCAACGCCTGGGCGAGCGCGTCGTCGCGCCGGGCCGCGGAGATCGCGTCCATCAACAGCGGGGGCTGACGGCGCGGCGCCATCAGCCGGTCGCCGAGCAGCTCGAGCAGTGCGCGCGGCTCGCGCACCTGCGCCTCGGCGAGGAGCGAGTCCATCTCCACCTCGGCGCGGGCGCCGATCGCGGCGAACAGCAACTCGTCCTTGCCCCGGAAGTTGGCGTACACCGCGCCGGTGGTGAGGCCGGCGGCGCGGGCGATGTCCTGCAGCCGGGCGCCCTCGTAACCCTGTTCGACGAAGACCTCGACCGCGGCGGCGAGGAGCCGGTCGCGCGTCGAGGTGTCGTGGACGGCCGCCATGACGGCGCATGATAACGATCATTATCCGGGGTGGCCAGAGGGGCGGTGCGAAGATGCGCCCGTGGACCCCGCGGTGACGCTGGCCGACGTGCGGAACGCGGCGGAAACCATCCGGGGCGCGGTGGCGCGGACGCCGGCCTCGATCTCGCAGACCCTCTCCGAGCTCACCGGCGCCCGGGTGTGGCTGAAGTTCGAGAACCTCCAGTTCACCGGCGCGTTCAAGGAGCGGGGCGCCCGGAACTTCCTCGCGCATCTGTCGCCGGAGCAGCGCTCGCAGGGGGTCGTCGCCGCGTCGGCGGGCAACCACGCGCAGGGCGTCGCCTATCACGCCCGCCTGCTCGGAATCACCGCCACGATCGTCATGCCCGCCGACACACCGTTCTCGAAGGTCTCGAACACCGCGTACCACGGGGCCCGGGTCGTGCTGGAAGGCGCGGACTACGCGGGTGCCCTGGCCGGCGCCCAGCGGATCGCCCGCGAGAACGGGCCCACGCTCGTCCCCGCGTTCGACGATCCGCGCGTGATCGCGGGGCAGGGCACGATCGGGCTCGAGTTGCTCGAACAGACCGCCGACGACCCCCTGGATGCGATCGTCGTGCCGATCGGCGGCGGCGGCCTCGTCTCCGGCATCGCCGTGGCGGTGAAGGCGCTCCGTCCGGAGGTCCGCGTGATCGGCGTGCAGGCGGAGGGGTATGCCGGGATGGCGCACGCGCTCGGCCGCGCCGCGGCGCCGACCGGCGGCCCGACGATTGCCGAGGGCATCGCGGTCGTGACCCCGGGCGAACTCACGCGGCGCATCGTGGCGGATCTCGTCGACGAGATCGTCGTCGTCTCGGAGCAGCGCATCGAGGAGGCGATCGCGCTCGGCGCGGAGATCGAAAAGACGATCCTCGAAGGGGCGGGGGCGGCCGGCCTGGCCGCGCTCCTCGAGTATCCGGCCACGTTCCGCGGCCAAAACGTCGGTGTGGTGCTCAGCGGCGGCAACATCGACGCCCGGATCCTCGCGTCGGTGCTCCTGCGCGCCCTCGCCCGGTCCGGGCGCCTGGTGCGATTGCAGATCGAGTTGCCGGACCGGCCCGGCGTGCTCGCCTCCGTGGCGGAGATCGTCGGCGGTCAGCGCGCCAACATCGTCGACGTCGAGCACCGCCGCGATCTTCCCGGGGTCGCGCTCAAGAGCGTCCGCCTCGACCTCTCGGTGGAGACCCGCGATCGGGCGCACGCTGACGACATCGTGAACGCCCTCGTCGCCGGGGGTTTCCCGGTCGAGATCGCGTGAGTGCGCATGAGTAATGTCTGCCCAATCCAGACGTGGGAGGACCACCGTGCGCAAGTTGGCAATCCTGGCTACAGCTGCGATGTTCGCAGCCGGCGTGGCCGCATGCGGGAGCAGTAGCAAGTCATCGTCGTCCGGCAACACGACAACGAGCGCGGCGGCGACGCCGACGACCTCGTCGACGCCGACGACGATGCCGAAGATCGACTGCAGCGGGACGAGCGGGTACGTCACCGACATCGGGAGCACGTCCGACTTCAAGCCGGTCACGCCGGGCACGCTCACCGTCGTCACCAGTCTGCCCGGACCGGGCTTCTGGGTCGGCAGCGACAGCGACCCGGCCCAGGTCAAGTCGGGTTACGAGTACGACATCGCGACCGCGATGCAGAAGGCGTTCGGCCTGAGCAAGCTCGTCGTCCGCAACGAGAACTTCGATGCGATCACCGCGGGCACCGTCACCAACTACGACGTCGCGTTGTCCCAGGTCACGATCACGTGTGATCGCGCCAAGGTCGTGAAGTTCTCGATCCCCTACTTCGCTTCGAACCAGGGCATCCTCGTGAACAAGGGCGACTCGATCACCACGCTCGACCAGGCGAAGGCCGCGCAGTGGGGCGTGCAGACGAGCACGACCGCGTCCGACCTCCTCGCCAAGATCAAGCCGACGAAGGATCCGAAGGTGTTCCAGTCACTGTCGGACGCGTACGCGGCTCTGCAGGCGAAGCAGATCGACGCCGTGCTCATCGACACCGCGATCAACCTCGGTGAAGCTGCGCAGTCGAACGGCAAGTTCGTCGTCACCGCCCAGTTCGCCCAGACCGGCGGCCCCGACCAGTACGGCGCGATCGTTCCCAAGGACTCCACGAACGCCCCGGCGGTGAACGCGGTGCTGAAGAACCTCGCGGACACGGGCCAGCTCGCGTCATTGGCGACCAAGGACCTGACCGCCGATCCGGGAACGCTTCCGACGATCCAGGTCCCTTCCTGAGCAACCACCCGACCGTCTGAGGACGCGAGGTCCCCGACGTGGCAACAGACGAACCGATCTCGGCAATGCCGCCCGGCGCATCCGTGCGCCGGGCGGTGCCGTTTCGCGGGAACATGCTCGCGGCGGCGATCGCGTTGGGCGCCGCGCTCCTCATCGCGGGCCTCACGATCGCGATGCTCTGGAAGTTCGATCAGTCGTTGGTCGTGAACACGACGCGACTCACGATCGCCCGCGTCGTCGAGGTTGCGTTGGCCGTCGCCGTGCTCGCAGTTCCGTTCTTCGGACTGCGCGCCTTCACGGCGTCGCGGCGCGCCGAGCGGCTGGCGGCAGACGGCAGCTTCGCGGACGCTCGCGTCGCGGTCGAGGACTCCCGCGACGACATCTGGTTCGTCGTCGGTCTCGGGTTGACGGCCCTGGTCGTCGCGTTCGCCGCCTACCTGTTGGCCGCCAACAACGGCGCGGTCCGTTCGGTGCTGTTCGACTGGTCGATCATCTGGAGCAGCCGGTCCGGGCTGGTCAAGGGCTTCTGGATCAACATCAAGCTGTTCGTGATCAGCGAGGCCCTGGTGCTCGTCTGGGCGATGCTCATCGCGGTCGTGCGGCTGCTCCCGGGACGGGCGTGTGCGCCGATCCGCTTCCTCGCGATCGCCTACACCGACGTCTTCCGCGGCGTCCCGGCGGTCATCACGATCTACCTCGTGGTGTTCGGGTTCGCGCTCGCGGGCGTTCCGGTGTTCGACAACATGAGCAAGGGCGGCCAGGTGTTCTGGTTGTCCGTCCTCGCGCTCGTGCTCGTGTACGGCGCGTACGTGGCCGAGGTGTACCGCGCCGGCCTGGAGAGCATCCACTGGAGTCAGGCCGCGGCGGCCCGTTCGCTCGGTCTGTCGCAATGGCAGACGATGCGCCACGTCGTGATCCCGCAAGCCGTTCGCCGCATCGTTCCACCGCTGCTCAACGACTTCGTTGCGCTCCAGAAGGACACCGCGCTCGTGTCGTTCGTCGGCGTCGTCGAGATCCTCAACTACGCGAACCTCTACAAGAACAAATACTTCAACCTCTCCCCCGTCACGGGCGCGGCGATCGCGTACCTCATCATCACGATCCCCGTCACCCGCTTCGTCGACTATCTGATCCGCATCGACAAAGAACGCACCCAAGCCAAATGAGCGCGTTCATCGAACTCCGCGACGTGCACAAGAGCTTCGGCGACAACGAAGTGCTGCGCGGCGTCGACCTCACGGTGAACGAGCACCAAGTGGTGTGCCTCATCGGGCCGTCCGGCTGCGGCAAGTCGACGCTCCTGCGTTGCATCAACGCGCTCGAGCCCATCGAGGGCGGCGAGATCTACATCGACCGCGAACGCGTGTCGGGCCGCGGCGTCGACGTGAACGCGCTGCGGGCCGACGTGGGGATCGTGTTCCAGAGCTTCAACCTGTTCCCGCACATGAGCGTGCTCGACAACGTGTCGCTCGCCCCGCGGAAGGTGCTGAAGCTCGGTCGCGAGGAAGCCGCGGAACGCGGGTACCTGCTGCTCGACCGGATCGGGCTCGCCGACAAGGCGTACGAGTACCCCGACCGGCTCTCCGGCGGGCAGCAACAACGCGTCGCGATCGTGCGCGCGCTCGCAATGCAACCCCGCGTGATGTTGCTCGACGAGGTCACGAGCGCGCTCGACCCGGAGCTGGTCTCCGAGGTGTTGGCGCTCGTCACCGACCTCGCGGTGGAGGGCATGACGATGCTGATCGCGACACACGAGATGGGGTTCGCGCGCGACGTCTCGAGCAAGGTCGTGTTCCTCTACGAGGGTCGGGTCGAAGAGCAGGGCCCGCCCGAACAGATCTTCGTCGACCCGGAGAGCGACCGGACGCGTGCCTTCCTCCGCAGCATCATCGAAGCCAAGCGGCTGTAGCCTTTTCGCATGGCCGGCGGCGGTGGTGACATTGCGAAGACCGAGGCGGCGCTCTCGATGCTGCGCCTCGAGTCGGGCGGCGTGAGTTCACGTGCCCCCCGCCATTGGAATCGGGGCGTGTGGATCCGGTTCGTGCTCGCGATCACACCGACGATCGTGTTCGCGATCCTCGGCTACCTCCAGACCCATTGATCCCGGGCCCGTGATCACGGTCCGCCGCGCCACCCCCGACGAGTACGAGCGCGTCGGCGCGCTCACGGTGGCGGCGTACGAAGCACTCGCCGTCGACCATCTCTTCGGCGGCTACGACGATCGCATCCGCGACACCGCGACCCGCGCCCGGGGCGCCGAGGTGCTCGTCGCAGTCGCCGACGATCGCGTCGTCGGTTCCGTCACCTACGTCGCCGACTCCTCGAGCGACTGGAGCGAGTGGACCGAACCGGGCGAGGCGCAGTTCCGGCTCCTGGCGGTCGACCCGGCCGCGCATGGACTCGGGGCGGGCGCGGCGCTCGTGCGCGCGTGCACCGACCGCGCCGCGGCCGCGGGTCATTCACTCATGATCCACACCACGCCCTGGATGGAGACCGCGCAACGCATCTACACGCGCTTCGGCTTCGTCCGCCGATCCGATCGCGACGTTCCGTACGACGAGTGGAACGAAACCGGTTACACCGACCTGCCGGAGGCGTGGACCGGCCAAGCGTTCATCGCCTACGGCTGGAGTCCGTACTCCGCCGAGTCGATGCCGAATCCATGAATGTCGGTACTGCGCCGCCCGGCTGGTACCCCGACCCGAGTGGCGGCGGTCAGCGCTACTTCGACGGCACTGCGTGGACGGGTTACACCGCGCCCTGGGCGCCGCCCGCGCAGTGGGCGCCGCAGGCCCAGCCGTGGAAGGGCGCCGCGTACGGCCGGCCCGCCCACGGACCCGGTTCGTTGACCGACCCCGGCCGCCGCCTGGGCGCGCGCGTCCTCGATGGTCTCGTCTTCTTGCCGGTGACGATCGTGTGCATCGCCATCGCAGTCGCGTTGGTTGCGCCCCACGCCGGCCCGATGTTCCCGAAATCGAATCCCGATCCGAATGCCACCGTCCCGACACCGGGAATCGTCTGGCTGTACCTCGCTCTCATTGCGGCGGCCGCCGTACAGAGCGCGCTCTTCGTTCTCTACGAAGGCGTCGCGACCGCGCGCTACGGCCGAACTCTCGGGAAGCGGTGGCTGAAGATCCGGCCGGTGACACTGGAGGGTCAGGCACTCGGCTGGGGGCGGTCGTTCGGCCGCGCCGGCGCGCAGTGGTTCGCGAGCGTGCTGGGATGGATCGGGCTCGTGAACTACCTGTGGTGTCTCTGGGACGCGAACACGCAGTGCGTGCACGACAAGGTCGCAGGCACCCTCGTCGTCAACGACAGGTAATCGCGGCTACGGCTGGAGACCGTCGGGCTGATTGAGCTCGATGAAGTTGCCGCTGGGGTCGTGCAGGAACGCCTGATACCCGGCGCCGCGCATGTGGTCGACGGTGTTGACGGTGACGCCGCTCGCGCGAATGTCGGCGACGGCCGCTTCGAGGTCGTCGACCCGGATCGCGAAGTGATCACTGCCCGAGCGCTCGCTGTCGCTCTCCATCAGGTGCACCTGCTGGCCGCCGGCGTCGAGCCAGTGCCCGCCGAATCCGAAGTCGGGCCGGTCGAGCTCCGTGAGGCCGAGCACGTCCGTGTAGAACTTCACGGCTTCGTCGGAGTCGCGCACACAGATGGCGACGTGATGGATCCCGGAAGGTTTCACGTCCCAACAATAGGGACACCGCTCGGCGAGGTGCTAGAGGACGCGGCGCCCGCGGCGACGACCCAAACCAGCAAGAGTCCGGCGCCGAGGTTGAGGTTCATGGGTCCGCCCGGCGCGATGAAGCCGCTCTTCCCGAAGATCGTGACCGTTTCGATCGACTGCTCCGCGAGGAACACGATCGTCAGCCACGCGAGCCACCGCGGCAGCCCGCCCTCGCGGCGCCAGGCCGCGAGCCCGACCGGCGCGATGAGCAGGACGATCGCGACCGTGACGACCGGTCCGAAGTACGCGCCGACATCGGTGATCGTGCGGGCGACGTGCGCATCGAGCGTGCTCGGGTGCAGTGCGAGCCCGAGGTTGAACCACGACCACACTGCCGTTGTCGTCACCAGGCTCGCCGCGCCCAACAGCATCACGTCGCGGCCGATCCCGGTGAGCCGGGACCGCAGGTGCGCGATCAGCAGCACGAGCGGCACCGTCGACCATGCCCCCAACCACATCGCGAGCCGTACCGCGCTCGCGTGCTCTTGGTAGTAGTGGACGATCTCCTTGCCCGATGCGGTCGTCTCCGGCGCGGCCGGGAGGAACGTGAGCCCCGCGAACAACATCACTACGTACGCAATCGCTACGTACAACGGCCAACGCTTCATCCCGCAACCCCCCGATTGGCAGTCTCGATAGCTTGCCCGATGCCGGAGGCTCGCGGTGAGCATTCAGTGTCACACAAAGGCGTACTGTTCGAGTGTGCGCGGGGGTCGGGACGCAGAACGACGGCCGGATCCCCGATCGGCGTCGTGGTGGGAAACCCACGACCGCGCGTATCACGGCGCCGTCGCGCTGCTCATTGTCGCCTCGACCATCTGCGCGGCGTACCTCGCGACGGTGATCACCGTGGTTCTCGCGGCGTTGCGCGTCGGCGAGTTCGGCCCGTGGCGGGGAATAGAAACGTGGCGGCACCGCATCGGACCGTTGGGTCTCGTCGCGCTCGCGCTCGGCCTCGTCGTGCTCGCGGGGCTCACCATCGCCTCCCTCGCGTGGGCGAGGTTCGGTGCACACGTGCTGCGCCGCGCCCGGGCCCGCACTCCACAGCCGGGCGAGGCCGAACGCGCCCAGTCCCTCGCGTCGACGTTCGCGCTCGGCCTCGGCCTGGCCGAACCGCGCCTGTCGATCGTCGACGATCCGGCCGTCAACGCGTTGGCGACGGGCCGGGCCCGGTCACCGCAGATCGTTCTGACGACCGGCGCACTCGCCCTGCCCGCAGAGGAACTCGAAACCCTCTGTGCTCACACCGTCGCCGCGGTCTCGCAGCGCGCCGCGCTGCTCGCGGGAGCCGCGGCCGCAGTCATCCTCGACGCAGACTGGTGCACACGCGCCATCTGGGGTCTGGCCGGAGCGGTGTTCGTCTCCGGTGTCGTCGGCGTCCCGACCGCGGTCGTCGGCGCGAGCGTCTTGGGGATGGTGGTCCTCGTGGCCGTCACCAAGCCGCTGGTGTCGCTCGCTTCGGACGCGATCGTCGAACTCCTCGACCGCACCGCCGAGCTCACCGATCTCGAAACCGTGCGCGTCACCAACCAGCCCAAGCTGCTGGCCACGCTGATGCTCGACGTGATCGAACACCGGACGCCGGTCCGGAGCACGTGGGACATCGCGCACCTCTGGTTCGATCCCGAGACCACCCCACCGAACACCTCGTGGTGGTTCCCGAACGTCCGGGCGATCGCCGGACCGGACTGCCCTCGCACCCGCGCCGCGTTGATCGACCGAGCGCGCGTCCTCGTCGAACTCACGCCGGAAGACCACGATCTCGAGGCCCGGCTCGAACGGGTCAGCCGGGTCGCCTCGTCACCGCACTGAAAGCCCGCGATATTGCCCGAAAGCGCGCCCGAATCGCCTGGGTGCGCCCCCCACTTGTAACTTCGCCGTCCGACTGGAACCGGTTCTCGGAGGCGACGTGGGTGCACTCGACGGCAAGGTGATCGCGATTACGGGCAGCGGGCGTGGCATCGGCCGCGCGGTCGCGCTGGCCGCGGCGGCCGAAGGTGCGGCCGTCGTCGTGAACGACTACGGCGTGTCGATGGACGGCAACGAGCCGACCAGCGAGGTCGCCGACGCGGTCGTCGAGGAGATCAAGAGCGCGGGCGGCCGGGCGGTCGCGAACGCGAACTCCGTCACGACGATGGAGGGCGGCGCGTCGATCGTGCAGTCGGGCATCGACACGTTCGGCAGGATCGACGGCGTGGTGTGCGTCGCCGGCATCCTGCGCGAGCGCATGCTCTTCAACATGTCCGAAGACGAGTGGGACCCGGTCATCGAGACCCACCTCAAGGGCACGTTCACGGTGTTCCGCGCCGCGGCCGCGATCTTCCGCGGCCAGAAGAGCGGAACGATGATCGGATTCACGTCGGGCGCGTTCGCGGCGAGCGTCGCGCAGGCGAACTACTCGGCCGCGAAGGGCGGGATCGTCTCGCTCGTTCGCAGCGCGGCCGCGGGTATGCAGAAGTACGGCGTGACCGCCAACTGCATCGCACCGGTGGCGAAGTCGCGGATGTCGGGTCAGGTGCCGTTCGGGATCGAGATGGGTGAACCCGAGGACGTTGCGCCGATGGTGTGCTACCTGCTCTCCGACCTCGCCCGCGAGGTCACCGGGCAGATCTACACGGTGAACGCGGGTCGCATCGCGGTGTGGAACCAGCCGATCGAAGTGCGCGAGATGCGCAAGGACGGCCGGTGGACCGTGGACGAGATCGCGTCGCGGTTCCCCGAGGTCGGTCAGGAGCCGATGCCGATCCTCGAGCGGCTGCAGGCCATGGAAGCCGCCGCCAAGGCGAAGGACAAGCCGAACAGCTGATCGGACCTACGCTGCGCAGCGGTGGACGGGATCACGCTGCAGGCGGGGAAGTACGAAGCGACGGTCTGCCCGGACGCGGCGATGCTGTGTTCGTCGCTGCGGTTCCGCGACGACGAGTACGTCGCGTGGCCGCGAACCATCGAGGACCTCCGCGCCGGACTGGCGACCGCGATCCCGCTCATGCACCCCTGGATCAACCGGCTCGCGGGCGACACCTACGAAGCCGCGGGTGAACGCGTGGCCCTCGACGGCGTCACGCTCCCCCACGACCCGAACGGGCTCCCGATCCACGGCAACCTGTTCGCGATCCCGTTCGAGGTGCAGCTGAAGAACTCGACGCGGGTCGTCGCCCGCCTCGACTACGGCGCGCACCCCGAGAAGCTCCGGGCGTTCCCGTTTCCCCACACCATCACCGTCGACGTGCGTCTCCACCCGACCCGCGGTCTCAACATCGTGACCCAGGTCGAACCCACCTCCGACGCGGGCGGTGCCGATCTCGTTCGGTTGGCATCCGTACGTGCGCCTCCCGAACGCGCCCCGCGCCGAGTGGGAACTGCGCTGGCCCGCGTGTGAGCACGTCGAGGTCGACGAGCGCGTCATCCCCACCGGGGCGCGCACCCCGCTCGCCGCGCAACGAGACCCGATTGCCGATCGCACCTTCGACGACCACTACGCGCTCGGACCGGATCGGACGTTCGCGATCTCGGCCGGCGCGGGCCGCACCCGGCGCACGCTCACACTGCAGTTCGACCCCGCGTATCCGTTCGCACAGCTCTTCGTGCCTCCCGTCGGCGATTTCGTTGCCATCGAGCCGATGACCGCGGAGATCGACGCCCTCGGCCGCGGTACCGCCCCGGTCGTCGAGCCCGGCGGCCGGTTCCTCGCCGCGTTCAACCTCGCGGTCTCCACGAGCTGACGCAAGCGTCAGGTAGCGTCGAGCCCCGTGCGGACGCAACGGAGGTGCGCCGGAGGGCGCGCCGCAGTGAGGGAGCCCTAGTCATGCCCGGAGCGTTGGACGGTGTCCGCATCCTCGATCTTTCCTGGGGAATCGCCGGCCCCCTCGGCGTGCTGCTGCTCGCCGAGCAGGGCGCCGACGTCATCAAGGTGGAACCACCGGGCGGCGATCCGTTCCGCGCGTACGACGGCTACCGCGTGTGGAACCGGAGCCGGCGTTCGCTCACCGTCGATCTGAAGTCGACCGAAGGCAAAGACGTCTTCGAACGGCTCCTCGCCACCGCGGATGTGGTGGTCGAGTCGTTCCGGCCGGGAGTCATGGAGCGCCTCGGCTTCGGCTACGAGCGCGTGCACGCCGCGCATCCGCGCGTCATCTACCTCTCGTGCCCCGCGTATCCCGACGGCCACCGCTTTGCCCAACGCCCCGGTTACGACGCGCTCGTGCAGGCGAGCAGCGGGCAGATGTGGGAGCAGCCGGGCTGGCGCATGGGGCCGATCTTCCTGCACATGCCGATGCCGTCGATGGGCGCGTTCTTCTTGATCTCGACGGGCGTGCTCACCGCGTTGATCGCCCGTGAGGCCACGGGCCGCGGGCAACACGTCAGTACCTCGTTGTTCGCCGGCGCGATGCTCTACACCACCCAGATCTGGCAGCACCTCGAGCACGCGACCGCGCAGACGCACGAGCTCATGGGCAAGACGTACCCGCCCGGCGTCCACCAGGGAATGATCTACGAGTGCGCCGACGGGTGGGTGCACGCGTCGATCATGAGCGGGCTCACGCCGACGCAGAGCCAGGACGCGATCCTCGGGCTCGACGACGCCCCCGACCCGTTCACGTTCATGGCGCTGCCACCGGAGGAGCGCGAGCAGTTCAACGCGAAGCGACGGGAGAAGTTCAAGGAATGGAAGCGCGACGACATCGTCGCCGCGTTCCAGGAGCACAATCACGCGATCGAGGCGATCATCACGCCCGACGAGCAGTTCGCGCACCCGCAGTTGATCGCGAACGGAATGGTTGCGACGGTGGTCGACCCCGTCGTCGGCGAGACCACCCAGGTCGGTTCACCGCTGCACATGTTCGGCACGCCCACCGCGATCCGGGGACCGCAACCGACGCCCGGTCAACACAACGCCGAGATCCTGAAGGAGTTGGGACTATGACGCTCGCACTCGAAGGCGTGCGCCTGCTCGACTTCGGGCAGTATCTCGCGGGCCCGTTCGGGCCGATGATCCTCGGCGATCTCGGCGCGGAGGTGATCAAGATCGAGCCGGTCACCGGGGACGGCATGCGCCTGGCGACGAAGCCGTTCTTCGGATGCCAGCGCGGCAAGCGCGACATCGCCCTCAACGTCAAAGACCCCCGCGGTCTCGCGATCGCGCTCGAGCTCGTCGGCACCGCCGACGTCGTGCACCACAACATGACCGCCGGCGTCGCGACCAAGCTCGGCATCGACTACACCGCGTGCAAGGCGGTGAAGCCCGACATCGTCTACTGCAACACGTGGGCGTACGGCCTCGAAGGTCCGCTCGCCCGCTTCGGTGGCCTCGATCCGCTGTACCAGGCGTCGTCGGGGCTCGAACACGAGTCGGCGGCGGTACACGAAGGCAACACGCCGCTCTACTACCGCTTCGGAATGTGCGACGCGTCGAACGCGATGCTCTCCGTCGTCGCCGTGCTCGGTGCGCTCTATCACCGCAAACGCACCGGCGAGGGGCAAGAGGTGTGGACGTCGCTCTTCGACGGCGGCGCGATCTTCACCTCCGACGCGCACCTCGTCGGCGGCGTGCCCGCGCCCCGGCCGCATCTCGACAAGGAGCTCATGGGCGTCTCGGCGACGTACCGGCTCTACCGCACCCAGGACGACGACTGGATCTGCATCGCGGCCGTGACCGACGACGAATTCCGAACACTGTGCACCACCCTCGGCGTCGAAGAGATCGCCGACGACGCGCGGTTCACGACTGCGGCCGGCCGCGCCGAACACCGGCGCCAGCTCGAGACGATCCTCGAGCCCCGGTTCCGCACCAAGACGTCGGCCTTCTGGACGCGGACACTCGACGACGCCGGCGTTCCGAACGAAGTGCCCCTCGACACCCACGGCGGCGAGACGCCCCTGTTCGACTCCGACAACGTCGAGCTCGGCATGGTCGCGCGCTACACGCATCCCGTGATGGGCGACATGCGCCAGTTCGGCGAGCTCATCGATTTCTCCGAGACGCCGGGGCGAATCGCGGGACCGCCGCCGCTCGTCGGCCAGGACACGCGCGCCGTGCTCCGAGAGCTCGGCCACCGGGATCCCGAGATCGACGCGCTGATCGCGGACAACGTCTGCTACGAGCCCGACGATCACTACAACGAACGCTTCATGAATTAGCGGCGCCGCGGCGGCGGCGCCGACCGGACGGGCACCGCCGCGCGAGCCACCAATGGACATGACACTGCGAATCCTGCCTCCGGGCGCACACACGGGTTTTCTCGGGGCACTCTGCGTTCCCGACGATCTCTACTGGATCGCACGCGCGCCGGTGGCGCTCGCCGGCATGTCGTATCCGGGTCGCGCCGACTGGGCCCTGCTCCACGAGAACGGCATCGGCCACGTGGTGTGCCTCTCGCACGCGGCGCCCGCGTACGACCCCGCGCCGTGCACGATGACCGCGGTCCGGCTGCAAGATCTCGTGAGCGGCGGCGATCCCAATGATCCCGATCGCGAACGCGCGCTGGTCGAGGACGCGGCTGCCGATGTCGTCGCCCATCTCGAACGCGGCATCGGCGTCGCGGTGCACTGCATGGGCGGGCGTGGGCGCACCGGCACCGTCATCGGGGTCGCGCTCGTGACGCTCGGCCACGACCCCGACCTCGTCATTGCGCACCTCGACCGCGTTGCCAAGGCCCGCGGCCGACGCGGTTGGCCGGAAAGCCCGTGGCAGTCAGCGGTGGTCGGGTCGATCGGGTGACGACACCGGCGCCGTTGTCGGCGTCGTCACCCGACCGTCAACTCCAGGTTCAGGGCGCCTGCATGAGGTCAACTGCCCACGAACCCGGGAGCGAACCGAAGTACCTCGCGTTCCCGAAGGCCCACACCGTGCCGTTCAAGCCGAGGATGTAGTAGCCGTCGTTGGTCGCCAACGACCGCATGCGCACGCTCGGGACGTAGGGATAACCGAACAGCTCGCGCACGCGCGGGAGGCTGCCTTCGAACGGAACGTTGAAGGCGAAGATGCCGCCGTCGTCGGCCACCATCCAATAGCCCCGGCCGTTCGCGGCGGCGGTCATCGAACGCACGGGTTGCGAGAGCTTCATCCCGCCGGTCGACCCGTGGAACTTCGCGCTGCCGTAGGAGAAGACGCCTCCGTCGGCACCGACGAACCAGTAGCCCCGGCCGTCGCCCGCCATCGTGACGTCGAGCACGGGCGCGTTGAGATGCAGACCTCCGGTCGACCCGTAGAAGTGCGCGCTCCCGAAGGCGAACACACCACCGTCGCGGCCGAGGAGGATGTATCCCCCGCCCGTCGGCGACGCGGCCATCCCGACGATCGGCGAGTTGAGCCTCCGCCCCTGCAGGCCACCGCGGTACCGCGCGTCGCCGAATGCGTAGACCGCACCGTCCGCGCCGGCGAGCCAGTAGCCCCGGCCGTCACTCGTGCGCGCCGCGGCGACGATCGGTCCCGAGATCGCATGGCCGCGCAGGTCTCCGTAGGACCGCGCCGCGCCGTACGTCCGCACCTGGCCGTCGGCCGTCACGATCCAGTATCCGTGACCCTTGGTTCCGCGGTTGATCATCTCCGGCGACGCCGCGAGCAGCGCACCCCGCGGGTTGACGAGGCCGTAGCCGAAAGTGTCGTCGCGGCCCGGCGCACCCAGGTCGGTCGCGCTCGCTTCGAGCGCGTGCACGAGGTCGGACGCACTGAGACTGGGGTTCTCACCCAACACCAGCGCGGCGGTCGCGGTCGCGTACGGCGTCGCCATCGACGTGCCGCTCATCAGCGCGTACTGCGCGTGGCCCTGGCCGTAGGTCGACCAGATCAGATCGCCGGGTGCGGCGATGTCGACGTAACTCCCGGTGTTCGAGAAGGACGCGTGGTTGAGGGTCTGGTCGATGGCGCCGACGGCGACCGCTTCCGGATACGCGGCCGGGTAGGTGGCCTGGTTCCCGTCCTGGAACGCGTTGCCGGCCGCCGCGAACGTCACGACCTGCTTGGAACGCGCGTACTGGATCGCGATCTGCATACCCGGCGAGGGACCGCCGCCGAGGCTCAGGTTGATGACGCGGGCGCCGTGGTCGGTCGCCCAGACGATGCCTTCGGCGACGTCGGAGGAGGAACCGCTGCCCGACGCATCGAGCACGCGCACCGGCAGGATCTTCGCGCCCGGCGCCGCGCCCGCGATGCCGACTCCGTTGTTCGCGTGGGCGGCGATGATGCCGGCGACGTGCGTTCCGTGACCGGCGGGATCGACTTCGCCCGTCCCGGCCGGGTCGTACGTTCCTTTATCGGCCGCGAGGTCGAGTCCGGGTAGGACCGAACCGGTGAGATCCTCGTGCGTCCCGAGCACGCCCGTGTCGACGACCGCCACCTTGACGCCGGCGCCGTTGGACAGGCTCCACGCGTTTTCGAAGTCGACGGCGCTGAAGGCCCACTGCTGCGGACGGAGGGCGTCGTTCGTCGTCAGCACCTTCACCGTCTCGTCCTGCTCCATGGTCAGGACGCGGGCGCCGGCCCGGCCGAGGCGGTTGTCCATTGCGGCGACGGCGGCGTCGAGACCCCGTACGACGTGGACCCGACCGTCGTCGTCGCGGGTCATCGCCCACGAACCCTTCGTGGCCTGCGCGGCCTCGGCCGCGCCCGCGGACGCGCCCGCGCCGGCCGCGAACACCCCGGCGATGACGGCCACGGCCGCAACCACACGGCGCGCGTGCACGCCTGATTTGCCTGACTTCCGAGCGCCTCCCAAACGCATGGAGTGGCATCGGCACGTTCCGTGACCCACTCAACCGGAAAAACGCTCACCGTGACCACTCGGCCGGTGCGCCCGCCGGGAGCCCGGCTCCGCCTGCGCGTCAGCGCAGCAGCGCAGCCACGAGGCCGGCCTGGCCGAGGTGGTACGTGACCATGATGGCCAAGGGGGCGAAGCGGAACGGGCGCACGAACCGGTCCCAGGCGATCATCGAGTCGGAGGCCACGAAGAGCCCGGCGCCGGCTGCCGCAACGACGTTGCCGGTCGCGAGCGCAGTGGCGAGCATCGCGGAGATGACCACCATGTAGCCGGCGACGGCGACGCGGAGTTCGCGCGGCTCACCCCTCCGGACGATGGCGGACAGGATCCGCCAACCCAGCGGCCCCACCACTGCGACCACGACTACGACCGCGATCGCCAGCGCGAACGCCGAGGGGCCGTTGGTCCAGAAACCGACGAGATACAAGACGTGCGCGACGAGGAACGCGGCGAGACCGGCAACGAACAGGTCCTGCGGCAGCATCAGGAGCACGTCGCCCACGAGCGAGAGCACCAGCGCGGCGACGAACCACGCGCGCCACGTCCGGGCGTCGGCCGCGGGGTCGAGCAGCGCCGCGGCCGCGATCAACGCCACGAGCGTGGCCGGCTTGCAGACGTATTCGAGCACTCGGGACGCATGCGTCCGGTCCGTCTTGCCCACCGCGATCCAGTTGCCGACGGCGAAGACCGCGGCCGCGGCGAACGCAACCGCCGTGGCCGCGTTCACGGCGCGAGGCGTTCGCGGCGCCAGCCACCGTTTCCGTCGGCGCGATACCGCACCCGATCGTGCAGGCGATCCGGCCGCCCCTGCCAGCACTCGAGCTCGTCGACACCGACCACGAACCCACCCCAGAACCGCGGCAGGGGCGGGTCGGAATCGGCAAACCGCGCCTCCACCTCGGCGACGCGCCCGAGCAGCTCGTCCCGGCGCACGACCCGGCTCTGGGGCGATGCCGTCGCGCTCACGCGGTGGCCGCGCGGCCGGCTGTCCCAGTAGCGCGCGGCCTGGTCGTCGCCGACCCGCTGCACCGATCCGACGACGCGCACCTGCCGCTCCTGCTCCCGCCAGTGGAACACGAGCGCGGCACGGGGGTTGGCCGCGAGCTCCCGGCCCTTCGCGCTCTCGAAATTCGTGAAGAACACGAAGCCGCGCTCGTCGAGGCCGCGGAGCAGCACGGTGCGCGCCGACACGGTGCCGTCGGGCCGCGCGGTCGCGAGCGTCATCGCGTCGGGCTGGCGCACGCCCGCCGCGACCGCCTCGTCGTACCAGCGGCGGAACTGCGCGATCGGATCCGGGTCAACCGATTCGGGATCGAGGACGTCCGGGGCGGAAGGCACAGCCGCCAACCGTGCCAGAACCGCTACGTCGGTGCCAGAATGAGGCCATGGCTTTCCACCACGTCGCAATCGCCTGCCGAGATCTCGAGGCAACCCACCGCTTCTACACCGAGGCCATGGGCTTCGAGCTGGTGCGGGTCGAAGCCCAGCCCTACATGGAAGGCGGGTGGGCCCGGCATCTGTTCTACGACACCGGCAACGGCCAGATGCTCGCGATCTGGGACCTCCACGACGAGAACCTCCCCGACTTCGACCCCGCGATCTCGACGGGTCTGGGGCTGCCGAGCTTCGTCAACCACATTGCGTTCGACGCCCCGTTCGACGAGCTCGACGCCAAGCGCGACCGGTGGCTCGAGCACGGCTTCGACGTCGTGCGGATCGATCACGGCTGGTGCACGTCGATCTACGCGAACGACCCGAGCGGCACGATGGTCGAGTTCTGCGCGACCACGCGGGCGTTCACGCCCGACGATCACCGCGAGGCGCAGGAATTGCCGCGGCCGCGGTGCCGCCGTTGAACAAGGTCGAGCCGCCCATCGAGTTCTTCGAAGCGCGCTCACACGACAACGCCACCGTCTCGTAGCCGCGCGATCTCCTCGTCGCTGAATCGCGCCAGGTCGCGCAGCACCGCGTCGGTGTGCTCGCCCAGCGCGGGACCGACCGAGCGGATCGCGCCCGGCGTGCGCGAGAACTTCGGCACGACCCCCGTCATCGGGACGTCGCCTGCGAATCCGGCGGCGAGCCGCACGATCATGTCCCGGCCCAGGATGTGCGGATCGGTCAGGAGGTCGGCGGCGGTGTTGATCAGGCCGACGGGAACGTCGTGCGTGCGGAGCCGCGCGATCAGGTCGTCGGCGTTCATCGTCACGGTCCACGCCGCGATCTCCTCGTCGAGCGGATCCTGGCGCTCGGCGCGGGCCTCGTGGGTCGCGAGGTCACGCGCGAGGTCGGGCCGTTCCATCGCCGCGCAGAGCCGCGCGAACACCGCGTCGGCGTTCCCCGCGATCACCACGTCACGGCCGTCGCGCGTGGGATACGCGTTCGCGGGCGCGACGTCGCGCAGGATGCCACCCGTGCGCGTGCGCGTGACCCCGCCGAGTTCGTAGTCGGCAACGGTCGACTCCATCAACGCCATCACCGCTTCGTAGATCGCGACGTCGACCTCCTGCCCCTGCCCGCTCCGGCTGCGTTCGTTGAGGGCGGCGAGGGTGCCGACCACCGCGAAGAGACCTGCCAGCGAATCGCCGATCGACACGCCGGTGCGGGACGGCGGTCGATCGGGCTCGCCGGTCGTGTACCGGATGCCGCCCATGGCCTCGCCGATCGAACCGAAGCCGGGCTCCGCCGCACGCGGCCCGCTCTGCCCGAACCCGGAGACGTGCACCAGCACGACGCCGGGATTGTCGGTGGCGAGGGTCGCGTAGTCGAGGCCCCAGCCCGCGAGCGTGCCCGGCTTGAAGTTCTCGAGCACGACGTCACACGAGGCCGCGATGCGGCGCGCGACGTCTCGGCCCCGCGCGTCCCGCAGGTCGATCGCGACGGAGCGCTTGTTGCGGGCGATCGCCGGCCACCACAGACTCCGGCCGTCGACCCGCACGCCGTAGCGCCGCATGATGTCGCCGGTTCCGGGCGGTTCGATCTTGATCACGTCGGCGCCGAGATCGCCGAGCAACTGGCCTGCGAACGGCCCCGCGATGAACGCACCCAGTTCGAGGACGCGCAGGCCGGCCAACGGGGTCTCGCTCACGGGCGGCAAGAGTAGGGTCTCGCGATCGCGCGGTCGTGCCGTGCGGACGCAGTGGCCCCTCACGCGTAGCGCCCGGACGCTGTGCGAGGAAGCCGTAGACGAGGAGGACTCCATGGATTTCGCTCTGAGCGATCGGGCCGACGAACTGAAGGCCAAGCTCGTCGAGTTCGACAACGAGATCGTCCGGCCCGCGGAACCGATCTACCGCGACCAGCGCGCGGACTCGGGCGATCCGCACTTCCCGCCGCCGGTGATGGAGGAACTGAAGGTCGAGGCCCGCAAGCGCGACCTCTGGAACCTCTTCCTGCCCGAAGCCGAACACGGTCCCGGGTTGACCAACGTCGAGTACGCGCCGCTGTGCGAGGTGATGGGAACCTCACCGCTGCTCGGTGAGGCCACGAACTGCTCCGCACCCGACACCGGCAACATGGAGATCCTGGCCCAGTTCGGCACCGCGCTGCAGCAGGAGCAGTGGCTCCAGCCGCTGCTCAACGGCGAGATCCGCTCGTGCTTCGCGATGACCGAACCGTGGGTCGCGTCGAGCGACGCCACCAACATCTCGAGCCGGATCGAGCGCGACGGCGACCACTACGTCATCAACGGGCACAAGTGGTTCACGAGCGGCGCGCTCGACCCGCGCTGCAAGCTCGCGGTGTTCATGGGTGTCACCGACCCCGACACCGACACCTACCACCGCCAGTCGATGATCCTGGTCCCGATGGATGCGCCGGGCGTCAGCGTCGTGCGCGGGCTCCCCGTGTTCGGTCATTCCGAGGGTGGCGGTCACGCCGAGACGCTGTGGGAGAACGTCCGCGTGCCGAAGGAGAACCTCCTCGGCGAGGAAGGCAGCGGATTCGCCATCGCGCAGGCCCGCCTCGGCCCCGGGCGTATCCACCACTGCATGCGCGCCATCGGCATGGCCGAGCGCGCGCTCGATCTCATGTGCATGCGGGCGCAGACGCGCGTCGCGTTCAAGAAGCCGCTCGCCGATCAAGGCGTGGTGCAGGCGACGATCGCGGAATCGCGTATGCAGATCGAGCAGGTGCGCCTGCTGACGATGAAGGCCGCGTGGATGATGGACACCGTCGGCAAGAAGAACGCACGCACGGAGATCGCCGCGATCAAGGTCGTCGCCGCCCGCGTGGCCACGGACGTCATCGACCGCGCCATCCAGATCTTCGGTGGCGCGGGCGTGACCGACGACTGGCCGCTCGCGGGGATGTACGCGCACGCGCGCACGCTTCACCTCGTCGACGGTCCGGACGAAGTTCACCTGCGCCAGATCGCCCGCGACGAGCTCGGCAAGTACGCACAGCTCCGTCCTGCCGGCTTCTAGGAGACGGAATGAAGGTCCGGATCGGCTACGGGCTGGGCAACCTGCGCCCGCTCTCCGGCGCGGCGTTGGGTGCGCTCGCGGAAGGGATCGAGCGCAACGGCTTCGATTCACTGTGGCTGTCGGAGCGCATCAGCGGCCCGGCACCCGACCCGGTGCTCGCGTTGACATTCGCCGCGGCCCGAACCCGCAAGATCAAGCTCGGCACGAGCGTGTCGGTGTTGCCCGGTCGGAGTCCTGCGCTCGTCGCGAAGGAGTGGGCGACGCTCGACGTGCTCTCCGGCGGCCGCGCGCTCCCCGCGTTCGGGCTCGGGATCGCGCACCCGATCGAGCAGCAGGCGTTCGGGGTCGAGCGCACGGATCGCGCGTCGATCTTCGACGAGGCGCTTCCCCTGCTGCGGCGACTGTGGGCCGAGGACGACGTCACGCACGACGGGAAGTGGTTCCACTACGAGCACATGAACGTGCTGCCCAAGCCCACGCACCGGCTCGATGTGTGGCTCGGCGGCCGCGCGCCGTCCGAGTTGCGGCGCATCGGCCGGATGGCCGACGGCTGGCTCGCGAGCTTCACCACACCCGAGCAGTGCAAGACGGCCCGGGTGGCGGTGGAGGAGGCCGCAGACGCCGCGGGCCGCGAGATGGATCCCGAGCACTACGGGGTCATGGTGTTGTACACCCACGACGCGATCCCCGACGCGTTCGCGCAGGCGATCAAGTCACGCAACCCCGACATCGAGATCGACGATCTCGTCGCACGCGGCTGGGACGAGGTGCACGAACTGTGCGCGCGTTACGTCGCGGTCGGCTTTTCGAAGCTGGTGCTGGTGCCGCTCGCGGAGCCGGCGAGCTGGGACGACGAGCTCGCCGCAGGCGCAGCCGCGCTCCTCTCGCTCCAGACGTAGCCCGGGGAGCGGATCAGGCTTCGAGGAAGCGGCGCAGCCCGACAATCGAGCCGATCACGCCGATCCCCGCACCGATGACGAGGATCAGGATCCCGATGCCGATCGCGTCGGCGGACGTGACGCGGAACGTCGACAGCAACGTGTGCTGGTTGCTCAACAGGTTCGAAATCACGATCTTCAACAGCCACACGAGCCCGAACGCGAACCCGGCACCGATCGCACCCTGCACGAGGCCCTCGGCCATGAACGGAACCCGCACGAACCAGTTCGACGCACCCACCAGCTTCATCACCTCGATCTCCCGCCGGCGAGCGAAGGTGGCGAGGCGGATCGTGTTCACGATGAGGAACAGCGACGACGCGAGGAGCACGCTCGCCATCGCGATGAACGTGAGCCGGATCCACCGGGTCGCGGTGAGCAGGCGCTTGATCTGCTGGGCCGCGGTGATGACCGTGTCGACGTTCGGCTGATCGGTGTACTTGAGCGCAAGCGGCTGGGTGAGCTCGGCCTTGAGCGGCGCCACCCGGAACGATTCGGGCAGGTCGCTGGGCTTCGTCGACTCGACCAACGCGGGCTGATCGGCGAAGTCCTTCTTGAAGATGGCGTAGGCGTCGGCCTGGGTCAGGTGCGTGTAGTTCTTCACCTGCGGGTCGGACTTGAGCTCGGCCTCGACGGCGGCGACCTGCGGTGCGGTCGCGCCCGTCTTCATGAAGATCTCGAGCTCGATGCCGTGCTTCCACTGCTGCGTGCCGTGATCGACCGTGGCCGAGACGAGCAGGATGCCGCCGAACAAGAAGAGCGAGATCGCGACGGTGATGATGCCGGCGATCGTCATCAACAGGTTGCGGCGGAGCGAGATCAGCGTCTCCCGCACGAAGTACGCCAGACGTGACATCAGCTACCGACTCCGTAGACGCCGCGGACCTGGTCGCGCATGAGCGAACCGCGGTCGAGCTCGATCACGCGGCGACGCATCGCGTCGACGATGCGTTGGTCGTGGGTGGCCATCACCACGGTGGTACCGGTGCGGTTGATGCGGTCGAGCAGTCGCATGATGCCGACGGTCGTGGCCGGGTCGAGGTTTCCCGTCGGTTCGTCGGCGAGAAGAATCAGCGGCCGGTTGACGAACGCGCGCGCGATCGAAACGCGCTGCTGTTCTCCACCGGACAACTCGGTCGGGAAGTTGTCGGCCTTCTTCGTGAGCCCGACGAGGTCGAGGATCTGCGGCACCTGGGTGCGCACGATGTGCTTCGGCCGGCCGATGACCTCGAGCGCGAACGCGACGTTCTCGTAGACCGTCTTGTTGGTCAGCAGCTTGAAGTCCTGGAAGACGCAGCCGATGTTGCGCCGCAACTGCGGGACCTTCCAGGCGCCGAGGCGGCCGATGTCGCGGCCGGCCACCAGGACCCGGCCGTCGGTGGCCACTTCGTCGCGCAGCAGCAGCTTCAGGAACGTCGACTTCCCGGAGCCCGAAGGGCCCACGAGAAAGACGAACTCACCCTTCAGGATCTCGAGGGAGAGCCCTTTCAGGGCGACGACATCGCCTTTGTACGTCTTGGAGACGTCTTCGAAACGGATCATGTGGTGCGCAGCATCGGAAGCGGAACGAGGGTAGCAGCGGGGTCCGTGTTCACTATGACAGTACCGGATTATGCCGAATTGCGTGATCTGCGCCAGTGCAGGTACGCCTCGATGAACCCGTCGAGGTCACCGTCGAGCACTGCCTGCACGTTGCCCGTCTCGTAGCGCGTTCGCTCGTCCTTCACGAGTTGGTAGGGCGCGAGCGTGTACGTGCGGATCTGGTTACCGAAGGCGACGTCCTGCTTGTCGCCCGACAGCCGCTCCAACTCGCGGCGCTGCTCCTCGCGCTGGCGCTCCGCGAGCCGCGCCGCCAGGATCTGCATCGCCTTGGCCCGGTTCTGCAGTTGCGAGCGCTCGTTCTGACACGACACGACGACGCCGGTCGGGATGTGCGTGATCCGCACCGCCGAGTCGGTGACGTTGACGTGCTGGCCGCCCGCGCCCGAGGAGCGGTACGTATCGATCCGGAGGTCGCTCGGGTCGATCTCCGGTTGCTCGGCCTGCTCGAGTGCGGGGACGCAGTCGAGCGACGCGAACGCGGTCTGGCGGCGCGCGTTCGCGTCGAACGGTGAGATGCGGATGAGGCGGTGCACACCCCGCTCCCCCTCGAGCATGCCGTACGCGTAGCGACCCTTCACGATGAAGGTCGCCGAGGTGATCCCCGCCTCCTGGCCCTCGCTGATCTCGTCGACCTCGACCTCGAAGCCCTTCGTCTCGGCCCAGCGCCGGATCATGCGCAACACCATCTGCGCCCAGTCCTGCGCGTCGGTGCCGCCCGCGCCGGAATGAACTTCACAGATCGCATCGCGCTCGTCGTGCTCGCCGCTGAACAGCGCGCGCAGCTCGAGCTTGTCGAGATCCTGCGCGAGCTCGGCGATGTTCTGCGCGATCTCGGGCTCGAGCGACGCGTCGTCTTCCTCACGGGCGAGCTCGTACAACGTCTGCGCGTCCGACAGGCGGCCGTCGAGCTCGTCCATCAGCTCGACGTCCTTGCGCACACGGTCCATGTCCGACGTCACCTGCCGCGCGTTGTCGGCGTCGTCCCACAGGTCGGGCGCACTCGCCTCTTGCTCGAGATCGACGAGGCGCGTACGCGCCTCGTCGATCCTCAGGTACTTGTGCGCGTCCGAGACACGACGCGCGAGATCACCGAGCTCCTCGGAAAAGTCCTTCATTCAGCGCCACTTCGATGGGTCGATTCCGGCTGCGCTCGCCTTACGGCGCCGCTCCACCTCATCTCCCATGGCAAAGCTTGTACTTCTTGCCGCTGCCGCAGAAGCAGGGCTCGTTGCGGCCGGGCGTCTTCTCCGCCCGCACCGGCTGCTGCTGCACCTGCTCGGTCGCCAGTGCGACGGGCTGGTCGTCGTCGTCGAACGCGAGCGGGGCCTCGGCGATCTGCGCGGCCCGGGCGGCCTCGATGGAATCGGAGCCCTGCACCGGATCCTCGGGCGCGCTGTAGGAGACGTTGCGGATGTCGGGGCGTGGCTCCTCGTCGACCACGACCTGCAAGTGGAAGACGTAGCGGACGAAGTCGTCCTCGATCTGGCCCATCATCGCCTCGAACATGTCGAAGCCCTCGCGCTGCCACTCCGACAGCGGATCCTGCTGGCCCATGGCCCGCAGGTTGATGCCCTCCTGCAGGTAGTCCATCTCGTAGAGGTGCTCGCGCCAGTGCTGGTCGATCACCGAGAGCATCACCCGGCGCTCGATGTCGCGCAGCGTCTCGACACCGATCGCCTCGGCCTTCTCCTCGTAGAGCACGGTCGCGTCCTCGACGAACATCTGCTCGAGCGCTTCCCGCCCGATGATCTCGTCGATCTGCTCTTTCGTGATCCGCGTCGGGAAGTAGAGCTTCGCGGCGTCGAGCAACCCGGGCACGTCCCAGTCCTCGAAGAATTCACCGAGGCAGTACTGCGCGACGAGCCGGCTGATCGCGGACTCGATCGCGAGGACGGCCTCCTCGCCGAGGTCTTCACCGTCGAGGATCTGCTGGCGGCGCTTGTAGATGACCTTGCGCTGCTCGTTCATCACCTCGTCGTACTTGAGCACGTTCTTGCGGATCTCGAAGTTGCGGTCCTCGACCGTTCCCTGCGCCCGCTCGACCGCCCTCGACACCATCTTCGACTCGAGCGGCATGTCGTCGGGGAACGACGCGTTCATGACGCGCGACATGAGTCCCGTCGCGAACAACCGCATGAGCTCGTCTTCGAGCGAGAGATAGAAGCGGCTCTCCCCCGCGTCGCCCTGACGGCCCGCCCGGCCGCGCAACTGGTTGTCGATCCGGCGGGACTCGTGACGTTCGGTACCGAGCACGTAGAGGCCGCCGAGCCCCCGCACCTTCTCGCCCTCGGCCTTGCACTCCGTCTCGTAGTCCGGCAGCAGCTTCTCGTAGCGCTCGTCGAACTCGGGGGTGCCGGGCTCGAGCCCTTCCTTCAGGCACTCGCGCCGGGCCAGGCCCTCGGGATTCCCGCCGAGCAGGATGTCGACGCCGCGGCCGGCCATGTTCGTGGCCACCGTCACCGCGTTCAGCTTGCCCGCCTGCGTGACGATCTCCGCTTCCCGTTCGTGCTGCTTCGCGTTCAGCACCTCGTGCGGGATGCCCTTCTGCTGCAACGCGCGCGACAGCTTCTCCGACTTCTCGACGGAGATCGTGCCGACCAGGACGGGCTGGCCGTTCTCGTACCGCTCGCTGATGTCGCTGACCGCGGCGTTGTACTTCGCGTCCTCGGTCTTGTAGATGTAGTCCGAGTTGTCGATCCGGACCATGGCCCGGTTCGTGGGGATCGACACCACCTGCAGGTCGTAGGTGTGCGCGAACTCGCCGGCTTCGGTCGACGCGGTTCCGGTCATGCCGCCGAGCTTCTCGTAGAGGCGGAAGTAGTTCTGCAGCGTGACGGTGGCGAGGGTCTGGTTCTCCTCTTTGATCTTCACGCCCTCTTTGGCCTCGACGGCCTGGTGCAGACCTTCGCTCCACCGCCGGCCTTCGAGGATGCGGCCGGTGAACTCGTCGACGATCTTCACCTCGCCGTCTTGGATGATGTAGTCGACGTCGCGCTTGAACAGCTCCTTGCCCCGGAGCGCCTGCTGCAGTTGGTGGACGTAGTTCTGGTGAATGTTCTCGTAGAGGTTCTCGACCTGCAGTGCGGACTCGACGCGCGCGATGCCCTCTTCGGTCGGCACGACAGTGCGCTTGGCTTCGTCGACCTCGTAGTCGCGGTCGCGTTGCAAACCCTTCACGACGCGGGCGAACTGGTAGTAGAGCTCGGCGGCATCGGCCGCGCGGCCCGAGATGATGAGCGGGGTACGGGCTTCGTCGATCAGGATCGAGTCGACCTCGTCGACGATGCTGAAGTAGTGCGGCGACCACGACTGGTTGCGCAGGCCGCGCTGCACCTGATCCTCGATGCTGACCACCATGTTGTCGCGCAGGTAGTCGAAACCGACCTCGTTGTTCGTCCCGTACGTGAGGTCGCAGTTGTACTGCGCGCGCTTCTCCTCGGGAGTCGCGTCGTCGGGAACGACGGCGCCGACCGTGAGACCGAGGAAGCGGTGCAGGCGCCCCATCCACTGCGCGTCACGGCGGGCGAGATAGTCGTTGACGGTGACGAGGTGCACGCCCCGACCCGCGAGCGCGTTGAGGTACGCCGGCAGCGTCGACACGAGCGTCTTGCCCTCGCCGGTCTTCATCTCGGCGACCCAGCCGAGGTGGAGCGCGGCGCCGCCCATGACCTGGACGTCGTAGTGGCGCTGACCGAGCACACGCCGGCCGGCCTCGCGCACGACCGCGAACGCCTCGGGCAGCATGTCGTCGAGGAGGTCGGCGACGACCGCCTTCTCGCGCTCCTCGTTCTTGGCGTCGGCGCGGGCGTTGTCCACCCGCTGCTTGAAATCGCCCGTCTTGGCTGCGAGCTGCTCGTCGGAGAGGCGCTCCATCTCGGGCTCGAGCGCGTTCACCTCGGGCACGATCGCCTGGACCGCTTTGAGGCGGCGGCCCTCCCCGGCGTGAAGAATTTTGTTGAATAATCCCATGCGGCGGGCGAGTCTACCGGCGGCCCCGCCGGGCCCAGGGCCGCACCGGAACGGCTGCGGTCAGCGGCTCAGGGTGCGTCGACCAGCTTCTCCCGGACCGCGTACATCGCCGCCTCGACGCGCGAGCGCACCTGCAGTTTCTCGAGGATGTTGCGGACGTGATTGCGCACCGTGTTCTCGGCGATCACGAGCTCGGCGCCGATGTCCTTGTTCGACATCCCGCGCGCGATGAGCCGCAGCACTTCCAGCTCACGGTCCGTCAGGCGCCGGCCGTCGTGCTCCTCTTCGAGGCGACGTGACAACGCGTTGAATTCGGAGAGAAGCTTGGTCGTCATCGTCGGCGAAACGACCGCCTGCCCGCTCGCGACCGCGCGGATCGCGTCGGCGATCTCGTCGATCGCGACCTCCTTCAACAGGTACCCCGTTGCGCCCGCACGCACCGCGCCGTAGAGGTCTTCCTCGTCCTCGGACTCGGTCAGCATCAGGATGCGGACCGACGGTTGCGTGACCCGGATTCGGCGCGCGGCCTCGATCCCGTTCACCGACGGCATGCGCACGTCCATCAGCACGACGTCGGGGAGCAACTCCGCGGCCTGGTCGATCGCTTCCATCCCGTCGCGTGCTTCACCGACGACCGCGAGGTCGGATGCGGCGCCGAGCACCGAGACGAGACCGTGCCGGAACAGCGTGTGGTCGTCGACCACCAGCACCCGTATCGGCGGCGTTTCGCTGCCGATGCCCTCCAACACGCCCTATCCCGCGTTATCCCGTGACTTCGATGAGGCCGAGCGCCCCATCCCGGCGCCGGTAGAGCACCGCCGCGTTGTCGGACTCCGTGTTGCGGAACAAGAAGAAGTCGTGGCCGAGCAGCTCCATCTGCAGCGCCGCCTCTTCGGGGTTCATCGGCTTCACCGCGAACTGCTTGGTCTTCACGATCGACGGCCCGGTGTCGTCGTGCTCGTCGAGCGCGTCGAGGTCGTCGAATCCGTCGATGCCTTCGCCGTCCGATGCGAGGCGGCCGTTCACGGTGCCTTCGTTCCGTGCGTCACGCCGGGATCGGTTGCCGCGCCGCACGCGCCGCTCGTGCAACCGGCGCATCTGGTGCTCGACCTTGTCGAGCGCGAGATCGAGCGCCATGACGTGCTCGACCGCGGCCGCGGTTCCCTTCACGAGGTGATGGGTGAGGTGCACGAGGATCTCGCAGGTACACGAGTCGCCCGCCCGACGGGTCTGATGTTCGCCGTAGTCGACGTCGATCCGACGGACGTCGTTCGCGTACTTGCCGATCCGTTCGAGCTTCTCCAGCGTGATCGCCCGGAGTGCTGCATCGACCTCTACGTGCTTCCCGAAGACGACGACGTCCACGTGCTCCCTATCGAATTCCTCGATGCCCGAATTCCGGTTGGAGAGATGGGAGTATACGCGGCCCCGCCGCGACCGGCCCCGGGCCGAGGCGTGCGGGCGATCGTTGCCGCGAGCACGGCCCCCGAATCCGCGGCACGCAATGCCCGCGCCGCGGCGGCGAGGGTTCCGCCGGTGGTCGCGACGTCGTCGACGACGAGCACCGTGGATCCGGCGACCGATCCGATCACCCGCAGACCCGGACCCAGCCGACGGGTCCGGGCGTCCAGGCCGGTCTGCGCCGCGCCCGGCGTCCGCAACAGGCACGGCTTCACCCGGACGCGCGGTGATGCGCGCGACCGCCCGGGCGAGCAGCTCGCCGTGATCCACGCCCTGGGCACGGATGCGCGCCGCACTCGCGGGAGCCCAGGTGACGAGGTCGATCGGGACCGGGGCGCGCACGACCGCATGTGCGAGCTCGCGCGCGACGAGCACGAGGAAGCGCCGCTCGTTGCGGTACTTGGCCCGGGCAACGAGCTCACGCGCGACCCCCTCGTACGCAAAGCACGCCGTCCACCACTCGATCGGATGCGGCGGCGGACCGATCGGGGCGGGCGCGAGCGTTGCCGCGCACGCGGCACACACGAGCGCGCCACGTCGGCCGCAGCCGGGGCAGCGCGCGGGCAGCATCGCGTCGAGGAGGTCTTCCCAGGCGGTCCGCAGCACCATGACGGACGACGCTACGAACCGGGTGAGACACTCCCCCGCCCGACTCCCAACTGTTGGGAGGGAAACCGGTGCGTCGGAACGCTCCCGCTCCCGTCATGAGCTACGCGTCGGCGGCGCGGCGGACGTGGGCGGGCAGTGAACGGCGGTACGGCGGACGGGCCACTCCGCCGTCGGTCACGATCGCGGTGACGAGCCGGGCCGGCGTGACGTCGAATGCGGGATTGAAGGCCTCGATCCCCGCCGGCGCGACCGCGTGCGACCCCACGTGCGTCACCTCGGCGGGATCGCGCGCTTCGATCTCGATCTCGGCGCCCGTCGCGGTCGCGAGATCGATCGTCGACGCGGGCGCGGCGACGTAGAACGGGATCTGGTGATGGCGTGCGCAGATCGCGAGCGCGTACGTGCCGATCTTGTTCGCGACGTCGCCGTTCGCGGCGATCCGGTCGGCGCCGACGATCACCAGGTCGACGAGTCCCCGTCCCATCAGCGCGGCGGCCGCGCCGTCGGCGATGAGCGTCGCGTCGATACCGAGGCGGTCACACTCCCACATGGTGAGCCGCGCGCCCTGCAGCAACGGTCGCGTCTCGTCGACCCAAAGTCGCGGGCGTCGGCCGGCCTCGAACGCGCCGCGTACGACGCCCAGCGCGGTGCCGTATCCCACGCACGCGAGTGCACCCGTGTTGCAGTGCGTGAGCACGGCGGCGCCTTCGGGCACGAGCGCCAGCCCGTGCGCGCCGATGAGCCGGTTGCGGCGAACGTCGTCGGTGGCGATCGACTGCGCGCGCACCGAGCGCGGCGTCGGCACCACCGCGCTCGTACGCGTCGAGACCCTGCGCGACGCCCCAGGCCAGGTTGACGGCCGTCGGGCGCGCCCGAGCCACCCGCGCGGCGGCGGCGCGCACTTGCCGCTTCGTCTTCGCCGTGCGCGCGGCCAGAGCGACGCCGAACGCACCGGCTGCTCCCAGCGCGGGCGCGCCGCGCACCGCGAGCGTCGCGATGCCTTCGATCAGCGCGTCCACGTCCGAACACACGACGAATCGCACCCGCGCCGGCAAAGCGCGCTGATCGAGGAGCCGGACCGTGTCGCGCCGCCATTCGATCGTCGGCGGGATCGGTTCGGCGTCACGCACGCAGGTCGCGCCTCGTCAGAGCGGGAAGGTGAGCTGCGGGTTCTCCCGCGCTTCGAGCGAACGCATCCGCCGGTTCACGGCGTCGACCCAGAAGTCACTCTCGTCGTCGTGCGTGAGAATCCAGAAGCGTCCGTCGCGCATCGCCTCGCGCACCTGGAGCGCGACGTCGTCCGGCGGCATGCCCTTCTCGATGAACCCGCGCAGCAGCGCCGCCCCGTCCGGATCGGGGGCGCCTTCTTCGCGCAGGCTCGCGGGCCGGTTGCGCGCGCTCTCGGCGATGCCGGTGTTCACCCAACCCGGGCACAACACCGAGACCTTCACGTGGGGCGCGGCCATCGCCAGCTCGTGGTGCAGGGTCTCGGAGATTGCGACCACACCGTGCTTGGCCGCGTTGTACGGACCCATGAACGGCGAAGCGACCAGACCCGCGACCGACGCGGTGTTCACGATGTAGCCCTCGCTCTGTTGCATCAGCAACGGCACGAAGGTGCGCACGCCGTGGATCACGCCCCACAGGTCGACCCCGATCACCCACTCCCACGTGGAGAGCGGCATCTCCCACGACAGACCGCCGCCGCCGACACCTGCGTTGTTGCAGAAGACGTGGACGCCGCCGAAGCGGGCGACGGCCGCGTCGCCCAGCGCTTGCATCTGGGCGGGGTCGGTCACGTCGGTCAGCACGCCCTCGACCTCGGCCCCCGACTCGCGCAACTCGGCCACCGCGCTTTCGAGCGCGCCCCCTCGATGTCACCGATGACGATCCGGGCGCCTTCTCGCGCGAACCGCCGCGCCAGCCCGAATCCGATGCCGCTCGCGCCCCCGGTGATGACCACGACTTTTCCGTTGAGATCCTGCACGGCCGGGATGGTAACGCCGTCCCGGCCGTGCAGTCCCCTCGCGACTCAGTAGCGGTAGTGATCGGGCTTGAACGGACCGTTGACCGGCACGCCGATGTAGTCGGCCTGCTCCTCGCTCAACGTCGTCAGCTTCACCCCGAGTTTGTCGAGGTGCAGACGCGCGACTTTCTCGTCGAGGTGCTTCGGCAACACGTGCACCTTGGTCTCGTAGAAGTCGGTGTGCGTGAAGAGCTCGATCTGCGCGATCACCTGGTTGGTGAAGCTGTTCGACATCACGAAGCTCGGGTGACCGGTCGCGCAACCGAGGTTGAGGAGACGACCCTCGGCCAACACGATGATGGCGTGACCGTCGGGGAAGAGCCACTCGTCGACCTGCGGCTTGACGTTCTTGCGTTCGATGCCGGCGAACGCGGTGAGGCCCGCCATGTCGATCTCGGTGTCGAAGTGACCGATGTTGCCGACGATCGCGTTGTGCTTCATCTTCGCCATCGACTCGACGGTGATGATGTCGCGGTTGCCGGTGGTCGTGATGAAGATGTCGGCCTCGGAAACGACGTCGTCGAGGGTCGTGACCTGGTAGCCCTCCATCGCCGCCTGCAACGCACAGATCGGGTCGATCTCGGTGACGATGACGCGTGCACCCTGGCCGCGCAGCGACTGCGCGCAACCCTTGCCGACGTCGCCGTAGCCGCAGACCACCGCGATCTTGCCCGCGATCATCACGTCGGTCGCGCGGTTGATGCCGTCGATCAACGAGTGCCGGCAGCCGTAGAGGTTGTCGAACTTGCTCTTGGTGACCGAGTCGTTCACGTTGATCGCCGGGAACAGCAACGTGCCCGCGGCGTGCATCTGGTACAGGCGGTGCACACCGGTCGTGGTCTCCTCGGTGACGCCCTTGATCTCGGCCGAGATCTGGTGGAACAGCCGCGGCGTTTCCTGCTGCAGCTTGGCGAGGAGGTTCAGCACGACCGCGTATTCCTCGCTGTCGGCCGTCTCCGGGCCCGGCACCTTGGCGGCCTTCTCGAACTCGACACCCTTGTGGATGAGCAAGGTGACGTCGCCGCCGTCGTCGAGGATCATGTTGGGGCCACCACCGTCGGGCCATTGCACGGCCTGCTCGGTGCACCACCAGTACTCCTCGAGCGTTTCGCCCTTCCAGGCGAACACCGGAATGCCCGCCGCGGCCATCGCCGCGGCCGCGTGGTCCTGGGTCGAGAAGATGTTGCAGCTGACCCAGCGCAGCTCGGCGCCGAGCTCGACGAGCGTCTCCATGAGCACCGCGGTCTGGATCGTCATGTGGAGCGAGCCGGTGATGCGGGCGCCGGCGAGCGGTTTGCTCGCGCCGAACTCCTCGCGACAGGCCATGAGGCCCGGCATCTCCACTTCGGCCAGCGCGATCTCCTTGCGGCCGAATTCGGCCAGGGAGATGTCGGCCACCTTGTAGTCGGTGAACGTGCCCGCGGACACGCGTGATTCGATCTTGGTCATGTCTGGTCCTCCGGTTGCGAGCGCGTCGGGCGCGCCATCGTTTTCACGGAGGCCGGCCCGGATCACCGGGTGACAGCCCACTGGGCCCGACCGAGCACCCATGCTAGCGCAGATACCGGCCTTGTGAGATGGTGAAACCCATGACGAACGTCACCTCCGGCACCATCGTTGCAGCCGTTCAGGCGGCACCCGTCTTCCTCGATCGCGAAGCGACGATCGAAAAGATCGGCACGCTCACGAAGGAGGCGTCCGCAGCCGGGGCCCGGCTGGTTGCGTTCCCCGAGGGGTTCGTGCCGACGTACCCGGACTGGGTCTGGCGCACCAACCCGTGGGCCGACGGCGAGTGGTACGCGCGCTGGATCGACCAGTGCGTCGACGTCCCCGGTCCGGCGTGCGACGCGATCGGCGACATCGCGCGCGAGAACGACGTGTTCCTCGCGGTGCCCGTGAACGAACGCGACGGCGGCACCGTCTACAACACGATCACCTACTTCGGTCCGGACGGCACGCTGCTCGGCAAGCACCGCAAGCTCGTGGCAACCGGCGGTGAGCGACTCGCGTGGGGCATGGGCGACGGCTCGACGTTGCCGGTGTTCGACACGCCGTTCGGACGGCTCGGCGGGCTCATCTGTTGGGAGAACTACATGCCGCTCGCGCGCGCGGCGATGTACGAACAGGGCGTCGACATCTTGCTCGCGCCCACCTGGGACAACTCCGATGTGTGGGTCGCGTCGATGCGCCACATCGCGAAGGAGGGGCGTTGTTACGTGCTCGGCGTCACCTCGTGCCTGCGCGGCTCCGACGTTCCCGCCGACATACCCGGCCGCGACGAAATCTACGGCGGCGCCGAGGACTGGATGTCGCGCGGCAACACGGTGATCGTCGACCCGTACGGCGACGTCCTCGCCGGTCCGATCAGCGAGACCGAAGGCATCCTCTACGCGGAGGTCGACGTCGCCACCGTGCGCCAGTCGCGCCGTCAGTTCGACGTCGTCGGCCACTACGCCCGACCGGACGTCTTCACCCTTTCGGTACGCCGAGACTGAGGTCCCGCGCTATCCCCCCGCACCCGGCGCAACGGGTGGATCTACGGGATCGTCTTCGCCGGCGCCGGCGTGCACCCGTGCGGGTTGGGGACGATCGCCGGTCCGTTGGCGAGCATCAGCACGGACGAACAGCCGAAGTCGGAGAACGTCGTGTCACCGGTGACCGTGCCACCGTCGGCGAAGCTCACGACCGTGTGGGCCTGACGGATGAAGCCGAGAACGTCGATCGACAGGCGCACGGTCGTGGTCGTGTAGCCCTCGGCGCGGAGCACGCCCAGCGCCGCCGTCGTTGCACCGATCTCTTCGTTCGTGAGCCCGGGGCGGTCGAGTGATTTCATCGTGTCGATCGTGACTTGGTACACGCGCACGGGGACGCCGTCGACGACCGCGTCGTCGAGCTTCGACGACGCGGTGATCGCTCCCTTTGCGATATCCAGGTAACCGGTCGGGCTCGCGAGATTGTTCATCGCGATCGCACCTTCACGACGACCGAGCGTGCCTTCGACCAGGCTCGCGAACTTCGACAGTGGCGAACCCGGACCATTGGTGGAGCTCGGCGTCATGCCGTAGTTCGCGCCGCCGTCCTCCCACACGTCGTTCCCGTCGACGCGCGTCGTGATCTCGCCGAGGCTCGGGACCTGCGCGGTCGTGACCATCGCGGTCGGGTCGACGTGCACGACGCCGTCACCGGAGATCGTGACCCTCGTGTTGTCCGGGCCCCCATACCCACGCTCGCAGATCGAGATGTCGGCGCCGGGCACGGACCCATTCGTCACGAGGTCGCCGCCGGCGGCCGGTTGACTCAGGCAGAACGTCGTTGGGGTCGAAGATCCGTGCGCCGGCTGCGCACTCAGGCGGAAGTGAATCTTGAAACTGCCGGACGCGGTCGTCGAGCTCAGTGCGGCCAGCACGTCGACGCGCGCCTTCTGATCGCTGATCTTCACGTCGCGCTGCGGGCCCGGCTCGACGAGGCGGCGCGGGTTGTGCGCGTCATCAGCGACACGCGCGGCAACGACGATGCCGGCCACGACCACCGCGACCGCAAGGAGCAATGCGGCAACGCGCCGCGACCGCGGCCCGCCGCGCCGGCTACGGCCCTCGTCGCTCAGGTCCGCGACGGGAACGCTCCCGGCGCCGCTGTTCTCTCGCAGCATCCAATAATCGTCGTCGTTCACGATCACCTGCCTGAGTCAATGTCCGTCTACTCGACGTTCACCGGCTCCGGAAGGTTCCGTCGTGCGGGGAACCCGAAGCATCAGCTCCAGAGAGATTCGAGGCCGGCCGCGACCTCGACCGGCTTGGTGATCGGCCACCAGTGTCCGCTGTCGGCGAACATCTCGAGCCGCGCGCCGGTGCGCCGGGCGAGGCGCTCGCCGAACTCCCGGGTCACGTACGGGTCGTCGGCACCCCAGAGCACGAGGCCGGGCCGGGAGATCGCGTCGACCCCGTCGTGCCATTCGCCGAAGCCGGGCGTCGCGGACCGGTAGAGCCTGAGGATGCAGTCCTTCATCGTGTCGTCGACGTGGCTCGCAACGATCGCGGCCTGGTCCGCGCCCAGCGTCTCGGCCAGGGCGACGGCGAGCGCATCGCCGACCATCGCGTCCATGACCTGCTCCCCGACTTCGGGTGTCTGCCACATCTGCGCCATGTCGTGCCACACGTAGTCACGATCGACCGCGCCCGCGCCCGCCGCCCACGTGCGAATGAGATCCGGACGGATCGACACGACGCGCTGCACGAGCAATGAGCCCCAGTCGTGCCCGACGAGATCGACGGGCTCGCCGATCGCCTCGATCTGCGCGACCAGCCAGTCGACGTACGCCTCCTTCGTCGCGTCGAATCCCGGCGGGACCGGCGACGCGAAACCCGGGAGCGCGGGCGTGACGATGTCCGTGCGCGAGAGGTGTGCGCGCACGCCGTCCCACAACTGCGCGGTGTCGGGGACACCGTGAACGAGCACTGCGGGCATGGGAGGACCTTCCGCGTCGAAGGAGCTACGGCGTGTCGGCGAGCCGCGACTTCAGGTCGAAGATCGCATCGATGGGTCCGGGGTCGACGTCGTTCTGCAGCGCGACGTAGCAGCTCGTCCAGTCACCGAGATACATCAGGTCGAGAAGCTGAGCGAGCCTTCCTTCGCCCTCGGCCTCGACCGGCAGTACCTGGTGCACGCACTCGTCGATGATCTCGCGCGTCGCGTCGATCCGCAGCTGGAGGCGCTTGTGCTCGAATCCGTGCCGGAGCTCGATGATCGAGATGAGTTGGCGCGTGACGTCGCCGTGCTGGCCCCAGCCGCAGATCTCGTTGTGACCGATCTCCGGGTGCTGGTGCCAGAACGCGGGCGACTTCGCGTTCTCGTTGACGTCACACTTCCAGCGATAGGCAGCGACGCCGCCCAACGCGCCCGCGCCGTAAATGAGCGGAATCGTGCGGCCGATCCGGCGCGCGAGCTCGCGCGCCGGATTCGCCGCGCCGGTGACCGAGGGCACGCACCGGTCGCGTCGGTGCGCGAGCTGCACCTGTGCCTCGACGAGGTTCGCGTGCGCGCCGGGCGCGAGACCCGAGCGGTACAGCGTGACCAACATCGGCGCGAGGAGCGCGCCGATCGCGGCGCGGGGCAGGAAACCCTCCGGGCACGGCAGGTGCAGCGCGCCCGCTCGCCGCGCGACACCGGCGAGATCGCCGCCGCACGAGATCGCGACCAGCTGCGCGCCCCGTTCGACCGCGCTCGACGCCATCGAAACCGTCTCTTCGGTGTTGCCGGAGTACGACACCGCGATCGCGAGCGTCTCCGGGCCGACGAACGCGGGTGTCCGGATCTGCTTCAACACCGTGATCGGAACCGGGAGCTCGTCGTTGAACGCGGCGGCGACGACATCGCCCGTGATCCCCGAACCGCCCATGCCGAGCACGACGATGTTCCGGATCGCGTCGCCACGCGGGAACGCGTCGGCGTGGACCTCGCCCGCCACCTCGTGCGCGTGGGCGAGCTGTTCCGGCAGCCCGGCGACTGCGCCCAGGAAATCGAGCGAGTCGGTCACTGCACGAACGTGGGCTTGATTCCGTCACTTTCGGCCTTCTTCGTCAGCCGCGCGTCTTCCGCGTCGTCGACGGTCTCGGCGTCGTCAATGAGCAGATCGGGAATGTCGCCCTCGAGCACGCGATAACGCCGGTGCAGGCGCGGGTTGTACAGCGACTGCTCGTCGGCGAAGTACAACAGCGGGCCCTTGTCCTGCGGGCACGCAAGGATCTCGAGAAGCTTCGGGTCGAGCGCCATGTCGCGCAGACTAGCTGTAGTGCAAGGGCCCGCGTCAGCCGGCGCGGATGAGTGCCAGCACCTCGCGGGTGTGCGCCTCACATTGCTCCGCGTCGGGCGCTTCGAGGTTCAAGCGCAGCAACGGCTCGGTGTTGCTCGGGCGCAGGTTGAACCACCACTCCCCGCAGTCGACGGTCAAGCCGTCGAGCCGGTCCTGCGAGCACGCGGAGAACTCGGCCGCGACCGCTTCGATGATTGCGAGCGGATCGTCGACTCGCGAGTTGATCTCGCCGCTTTGCACGTAGCGCTCGAACGGCTTGCGCAGCTCCGAGAGCGGGATCCCGGCCCGGCCGAGCTGCTCGAGGACCAGCAGCGCCGCGATCGAGCCGGAGTCCGCGCGCCAGTTGTCGCGGAAGTAGTAGTGCGCGGAGTGCTCGCCGCCGAAGATCGCACCGGTCTCGGCCATGACCTGCTTGATGAACGAGTGGCCCACACGCGTCCGGACGGGCGTACCCCCGTGCTCGCGGATCACCTCGGGCAGGGCCTTCGAGCAGATGAGGTTGTGGACCACCGTTTCGCCGGGATGACGGTCGAGGATGCCGGCCGCCACGATCGCGGTCGTGGTCGATCCGCTGACCGGCACGCCCTTGTCGTCGACGAGGAACACACGGTCGGCGTCGCCGTCGAACGCGAGTCCGATGTCGGCGTTGAGATCGAGCACCGCCCGCTGCAGGTCCTTCAGGTTCTCGGCCTGGATCGGATCGGCGGGGTGATTGGGGAACGTGCCGTCGAGTTCGCCGTACAACACCGTCAACGAGAACGGCAGGCCCTCGAAGACACGCGGCACGACGAGCCCGCCCATACCGTTCGCGGTGTCGGCCACGACCTTGAGCGGCTTCAACGCGGACGCGTCGACGAACGAGCGCACGTGCTCACCGAATGCCGCGAGCATGTCGACCTGCTCGACGCGACCGGAGGTCTCGCCGCGCGAAGTGACACCCGACTCGACCATCTCCTTGATCTGCTGCAACCCGCTCGACTCGCCGACGGGTGCGGCGCCCGCGCGGCAGAGCTTGATGCCGTTGTACTTCGCCGGGTTGTGGCTCGCGGTCAGCATCGCGCCCGGCGCGTCGAGGCGACCGGAGGCGAAGTACACGAGGTCGGTCGAGGCCAGTCCCACGTCGGTGACGTCGGCACCGGCGAGCGTCGCACCTTCGATGAACGCCGCCGCGAGCGGGCCGGACGACTCGCGCATGTCGTGTCCGACGACGAGGTGCTGCGCGCCGGTGAAGTGCGCGAACGAATTGCCGATCCGACGTGCGAGCGCTTCGTCGATCTCGTCGGGATAGACGCCGCGAATGTCGTACGCCTTGAACACCTCGTCGAGCGACACTCTGTGCTCCTACCAACTTCCTGAGAGCGGTTCCGGCATCAGGGCCGGATCATGGTAGCGCCGGCTCCGGTTCCCTCCGGTCAGGTGGCTCACCCTCGGACGGATCCGGCGGCGGCCCGTCCGGCGGAGCGTCGTCGCCGTCCGGTTCCTCGCCGTCGGACTCGCGGTCGCCCTCCGCCGCGAACCGGCGCGCGCCGGTCCACAACGCCAGCAGCACCAGTCCCACCGCGCCCGCGATCGTGATCATGCGCCCGAGCCAGTCGACTGCGGTCAGGCCGTAGGTCAGCTCCACGTGCTTCGCCGTCGGCACCACGACCATCAGGTTCGGCGCGAGGCGGTAGGGACCCTTGGCCCCGGACACGTGCCAGTTCGGGAAGTACGAAGTCTTCACCTCGACCGGCTTGCCGATCTCGGAGACGTCGAAGGAGATCTTGTCGACGGACGAGGTGATGTTGCTCACCTGCGTCGGCGTCACCGCGACCGGCTTGGCGGTCGCGAGATCGCTCGCCTTGACGCGCTGCCAGTTGCTCGGACCGGTCTGCGCGAACGTGGTGCCCAACTCGGCGCGGTTCCCCCACCACGGCGCGGTCGTGCACTCCCACCCGTCCTGCATGTGCGGCTCGGGACCGGCCGACGCGTTCCACGCCTCGTTCCAGCACTGCGAGTACTTCAACTTGGTCGGCAGCGACGTGAGCACGACCGGCTCGTGATCGAGCCCGACAACCGTGTCGCTCCCGGCGACCTGGTACACCTTCCAGTCCTTCAACTGCTTGTCGGGCGCCGGGCCGGAGATCGGCGGATTCTGCGGGATGTCCTTCACCAACGTGAGATCGGGATTGGCGTCCGCCAACTTCTGCATCTCCGGCGTCCACGCCATGTAGTAGCGGACGCCGAGCATCTGCATGTGCTTCACGCAGAGGTCGAAGTCGGAAGAGTCGCCGTACACGAGACCGCGCACCGGATTCGACGGATGCTGCGAACATTCCGCAACGGTGAGGAAGTGATAGTCGGTCGTGGCCGACGACTCGAAGTAGATGCCCTCCATCGAGTCGATCTTCCCGTGCGTGAAGTACGGGAGCAGCTCCAACGCCAGGCTCGTGCCGTAGCTGTTGATGGCATCGGGATCACCCGACGACGGCTCCCACAGCGCGCGGCCGTTGCCGTGCGCGTCGGCGACCTGTTCCATCCCGGTCATGACCGCCCGGTACTGCGGGTACGCCGGCTTGCTCTCGTAGCCCGAGTAGTTCCACGCGGCCCACCCTCGGATCGCGATCGCGGAGTTGTTGTTCGTCGCGTTGTTCGCGCGGTACAGCGCGAAGATGCTCCCGAACACGACGACGACCGCGATCGCGATCGCGCTGAAGCGGCGGCCCATACCGCCCACGGCGGTCTCGGAAAGCTCCTCGGGCGGTTCCCAACCGTCGGGTCCACGATCGAACCGGCGATCGGCGAGCACCCACGCCGCGTCCTTGCGCGCCTCTGCGTCGATCGACTCGTCGTCGTCGTCGGCGGTCGCGATGTTCGCCCACGCGCGGGCGCGCGCGTCCTGGAGGTCGCCGTCGCGTATCCACCGGTACGCCCCGCTTGCAGCCAAACCGGCGAGCCGCGCGATCTCGGTTGCCCCCATGGCGGCGACGAACGCCCACGAGAGCATCCAGAACGGCAGGAAGCGGGTATTCCAGATCGCGTGCTCGGGCCATTCGATGAACATGACCCCGATGACGAGGGCGAGCACGACCAGCACGAGCGTCGAGCGCCGGCGGTACCAGCCCGCGGCGACGATCGCGACGCCGGAGAGCAGCCAGATCCACCACGGCAACCACAAGGTCGGCGAGAAGTGCTTGACCGGGTTCGCGTTGGTGTCGAGCGGCCCGCGCAACAACGCGCTCCAGAAGCCCTGCACCGTGTGCCGCACCGGGCCCGGAAGCGGGATCCACGACGGCAGCTGCCAGTTCGCCCGCGGCAGCAGCTTCGAGTACCGCATGCTCTGCGTGTACTTCTGCTGCCACACCAGCGGAAGCAGCCAGACTGCGCTCAGTGCGCCGGCGACCACGCCGACCGGGATCGCGATCGCCCACGTGCGCTGCGGACGGCGCGTCAGCCACAGCAACACGGCCGCGATGCTGATGAAGATCGCGACGACGATGTGCGACATGATCGCCAGCGCGATCAGCGTCGCCGGGAGCCAGCGCCGCTTGCCGGTGTCGAGCGTGTAGGCGAGGGCCCCCAGCCCGAACAGCGCGAATGCCAGACCGATCGTGAACGAGAACTCACCCGCGAGGGTGCTCGCGATGTTGCCGCCGTAGATCTGCCAGTCGTTGCGGGTCTGCACGAGCGTCGCCAGCGCGGCGACCGCGAACGCGGGCGGCGCGGGCCAGGGCGCCTTCATGCCCTTCGCGAACGAATACGCGGCCGCGGGGAGCATGAGCGGGCCGCTCACCGTCACGAGCTTGAACGCGACGTTGTACGGCATGACGACGTTGAGGACCCAGATCATCAACGCCGGAACCGGGAAGTAGTACTGGCCGACGGGGAACCCGGCGTACCAGTCGGGCGCCCAACCCGACAGGCGGAGTTTCGGGAACCAGTTGTCGGCGAGGAACTTGGGCCACCACACGTGCGCGCCCATGTCGCCACCGTTGGCGGTGGTGTTGCGGAACAGATCGCCGAACTGGAACTGGGTCGGGTTCAGGGTCCAGTGATGGGCCGGGTCGATGATCGAGAAGACGACGAAGGTGCAGACGGCGACGACCGCCCAGCCGATCGCACGCTCCCAGAGCGCGCGCGGCTGATCGTCCTCGTCGAGGGATGAGCCACCCCCGGTCGGCGCCACGCGGGCGACGATCGGAACAGCTTCGGTTTCCGTCGTGGGAGCAGCCACCGGAGGAAAGGATGCCAGACGGCGACGCCGTTCCGGACTCACCCCATGGTCGGCAAGACCCCGAAAACGGCCCTAATGCCCGACCCGAGCGAGCTCGAGCACCTCGTTGAGTGAGAGGACGCCCGCGTCGTCCTGCCACGTGTTGGCTTCACACTTCGAACAACGGTGGAAGACGATCTCGCGCCCTGCTACTCGCATGCGGATCGTAATGAGCACCGTTTTCGCACATCCTGTGCAGACCAGCATTCCGTGCCTCCCTGACACCGCGCCGGTGGTGTTGGTCGGCATCCACACCCCGGTACTGAAGCCCTCCGTGGGTGACTTTTGCCACGATCGTGACGCCTGCGCCGATGGCGGGGTCAGAGCGCGATGATCGTCGTGAAGAGGTTGAAGCCGATATGCAACAGGATCGAGCCCGAGAGATCACCTTTTCGCACGGCGAGGACGCCGGAAACCGCTCCCATCAAGAAGAGGGCGGGCACCACTGCGAAGTCACCGAGCGTCGGGCTCAACATCGGGTGCGCCAGCGCAAAGGCCAGTGCCTGCACGATCACGGCCGCGGTCGGCGACATCTTCCGCCGCAGTGAGCGGAGCAGCAGCCCCCGGAACAGCAGTTCCTCGCACACCGGCGCGACGAGCGACGCGACGATGGCGAAGACCGCGAGCTTGGCGCCGCTGGCCTTGTCGAGGTCGTCGACGACGGCCTGGTGCTCGTTGACGATCCGCACGAGCGGTTCGATCAGTGCGGAACCGACCAGGAACAGCCCGAAACCGGCAAACAGCGCCCACCAGTCCCGCAGATGGACGACGAGGCCGAAATCGGCGCGCACCGAGTGGCCCTTCGTGCGCGCGACCCAGACCACCGCCCCGAACCACGTACCGAACTGCGCGAGCGTGGACAGGGCCGTGGTGACGGCGCCGATGTGATCGGACGTATCGCCGGTGATCGCGAAGCCGATCGACGCGCCGACGACCGACGCCACGATTCCCGCGACGTAGATCCAGGCGAAGTCGCCCAGGCCCCACCGCGGCGCACTCCGGGTGACGTCGTCGGGGACGTGATCCGGCGACGACGACGAAGACCCCGGATCCACGGGCTCAGGCTACCGAGCACGCGTTCTCTGCCGATCGACAGGGCAG
This sequence comes from uncultured Actinomycetes bacterium, assembly GCA_963835455.1. Classification (GTDB taxonomy): domain Bacteria; phylum Actinomycetota; class Acidimicrobiia; order IMCC26256; family PALSA-610; genus PALSA-610. Next base: position 1,186,075 of record CAWIFT010000003.1, on the reverse strand, counting down.
GCTCTGCCGATCGACAGGGAAGGCAGGTAATCACTTGGCGCGCGCCCGAATCGACCGGGAACGGGAAACTTGACCCGTCCGCCATACGATGGAACGAACGACTGCCGTGGAGAATCGCTCATGAGTCCAGGCCCCGAAGATCAGTGGCGCCCGCCGGAACCGCCGGGCCGCTCGCCGCGACCCAGCACGCCCGGCGGACCCATGAAGGCGGGAAACCGTCCGAAGTGGATGCCGTGGGTCGTCATCGGCCTGATCGTCGCCATCATCTTCGTCTGGAAGGCCGCGCCGACCTCGGCGACCCCGCAGGAGAAGCTGCAGTACGGCGACTTCCTGACCCTCGTCAAGCAGGATCACGTCGCCAGCATCAAGTACGAGTCGTCGAGCGGGAAGATCACCGGCGCATTCAAGGACGGGTTCGAGAAGAACGGGCACAAGGAGTTCACCTCCCAGGGCCCGCAGATCACCCTCCCCGACGCCGACATCAACACGCTGAACGAGCACGGCGTCTCCCGTAACTACAAGCCGCGGTCGAGCGACATCTTCGGAACGCTGGTCGTGTATCTGTTGCCGCTCGTCCTGATCGGCGGCATCTGGTTCTTCATCGCGCGCCGCGCGCAGGGCCAAATGGGCGCGGTCATGAACATCGGGCGATCGCGCGCCAAGGTGTACAACACCGACAAGCCCAAGACCACGTTCGCCGACGTCGCCGGTTACGGCGCGGTGAAAGAAGAGATCACCGAAGTGGTCGGCTTCTTGAAGCAACCCGGAAAGTTCAAGGAGATCGGCGCGCGGATTCCCAAGGGCGTGCTGCTCGTCGGCCCTCCCGGCACCGGCAAGACCCTCATCGCCCGGGCGGTGGCCGGTGAGGCCGGCGTCCCGTTCATCTCCATCACGGGTTCCGACTTCATGGAGATGTTCGTCGGAGTCGGCGCGGCGCGGGTCCGCGACCTGTTCCAGACCGCGAAGAAGCAGGCGCCCGCGATCATCTTCGTCGACGAGATCGACTCCATCGGCCGCAAGCGGGGCGCGGGCCTCGGCGGCGGGCACGACGAGCGGGAGCAGACGCTCAACCAGATGCTCGCGGAGATGGACGGCTTCGAGGCCACCGAGGGCATCGTGATGATGGCGGCGACGAACCGCCCCGACGTACTCGACCCCGCATTGCTCCGGCCGGGCCGCTTCGACCGCCAGATCATGGTGCCCCTCCCGACCCTCGACGAGCGCGTCGAGATCCTCAAGGTGCACATGCGCGACAAGAAGGTCGACCCCGATGTCGACGTGAACGTCGTCGCGCGGGGCACGCCCGGCATGAGCGGCGCCGACCTCGCCAACCTGGTGAACGAAGCCGCGCTGTTCGCCGTGCGCCGCGAAGCGCACGAGGTCCACCGCGAAGATTTCGATGCCGCCCGCGACCGCGTGCTCATGGGGCTGAAGCGCGAGTCGCTCGCGCTGTCGGAGGAAGAGAAGGAGATCATCGCCTACCACGAGGGCGGTCACGCGGTGTGCGCGTACGTGCTCGAGCACGCCGACCCGCTGCACAAGGTGACGATCCTCCCCACCGGTATGGCGCTCGGTGTCACGCACCAGCTTCCGACCGAAGAGCGCCACATCTACAAGCGTGAGTACATCGCCGACTCACTCGTCGTGCGCCTCGGCGGTCGCGTCGCCGAAGAGCTCATCTTCGGACACCAGTCCACCGGCGCGCAGAACGACCTCGTCGGCAACACCGAGCTCGCACGCAAGATGGTGCGCGAGTGGGGCATGTCGGATCGCATCGGTCCGATGGCCTGGGGTTCACAGGGCGCGGTGTTCCTCGGCGAGGACCTCATGCACACGCGGGACTACTCGGACGAGACCGCACGCGTCATCGACGAAGAGGTCGAGCGGATCCTGCGTGACGAGCAGGACCGTTGCCGCAAGGTGCTCACCGAGTACCGGGCGGGCCTCGACGGCGTCGCCAAGGGGCTGCGCGAGCGCGAGACGCTCAGCGGCCAGGAGGTGGCCGACATCGTCGACCAGGCAATGGGGCGCAAGGTCGGCGGACCGCGTCTGATCACCCGGGCCGACGGCACCGAGGTGCCCGCCGAGGAAGAGGGCGAACTGCTCGGCGACCTCGCGGACATCGATGCGCCGATCGAACCCGCGCACGGCTTCGGCGAATAGCGGAACCGGAACTCAGCCCGCGCGGAGCTCCGCGACCGCCGACCAGAGCTCGGGCGCGGCGAACGCGCCGATGAACGACATGCGGACGACGCCGTCGGCGTCGGCGACGAGCGTCATCGGCGCCGCCTCGACGTGATACCGCGCGTGCAGCGCGGGGTTCGCGAAGTACTCGACCTCGGTGACGGCCACGTCGTCCGACTCGAGCGCGGCGGCCTTGTCGTACAGGCCCTCGCACGACTCACACGTGTTCGACGTGAACAGCACGACGAGCCACGGCACCAAGGGACGGGGGAAGTCGGCGCGGTCGAGTTGGGTCGGCGCCAACGCGGGTGACTGTGTGGGCGCGTCGTGGCGGCGTCGTCGTTCGAGCCACCAGGCGAGCCCGGCGAGCAACGCGAACAACACGACGGCGACGACGATGCGGATAATCATCTCGGGCGGTCGCTCACGGCGACCCCGCCGGCGCGGATCGCACGACGATGCCGACCGCGGTCGACGCCTCGTCGGTGGCGAGGATCGTCCGCTCGACGAAGATCGGCTGACTCGCGGAGATGACCAACGCGGCATCGGGCGCCGCGGTCTTGCGCGCGATCACGACGACGGTCACCGCGCGTCCCGGCGGGACGGTCACCTTCTGCAGCGCACCGGGCTTGTCGACCTTGCCGTTGTGGGCGAGCCCGACGTTCGCGACCGCCGGCGCCGCGCCGGGATTGAACAACGACAACGAGGTCGACCGCTCGCCGTCGACCCGGCTGCGGGCGAAGGCCCAGTCCACCGCGGGCTCGACGCCGCCCGGCGAGGTGACCGTGCCCACGACCGTGGGCGAGTTGGCGAAGCGCGTCAGCGTCTGCGCCACGATGGCGACGTTCTGCTCGGCGCGGACGTCGAGGCTGTAGCTCACGCCGTTCGGGACGGTGACGCAACCGGTCCCGGACGCGGGGGGCTTCGTCGGCGCGGTGCACGCACCGAGGAGCAGCCACATGACGTCGTCCGGCGCGAGCGTGATGCTCGCCGACGCGAGCGCCTGCTTCGACGTCTGCGCGGTCGCCTGCACGTCGACGTGTGCGTCGTCGCCACTGACGTTCGCGATCGCGACGATCGCGTTGGACTTGGGTTCGGCGGTCGCGCCTGCAAACGTCCATTCGTTCGCGGACACCGGCGAGCCCAGCGACAGCGCAACGCCCGGAGTGCCGGAGATCGCGGTGTCGACGATCGTCTGGGCCGCGACGACCGAACCGAGGCTGGCCGCGACCTCGACCGCCACGCGGTCCTTGCGCACCGCGAGGTTGTGAATCGGGATGACCGCGCGTGACCGGCGGGAGATGTCGAGGCTCTGGATCGCGTCGGGCCGCAGGACGCCCGAGTTGGTGCGCAGGGTGACATCCACCTTCGCGTCGGACGCGTAGGGGTTGTCGATCACGAGCCATTGCTCGACGCCGCGTGGCGTCGAGCCCGCGGCGAAGTACCAGTGCGTCGAGGTCTGCGTCGCGCACGGCGTCGTCTCGAGCGCATGCGCGGCGTTCAGGCCCTCCTCGACCAGGACCCGGCCACCGAAGGTCTCGACGGTCAGCGCGCCGGGCGTACCGAGCTGGTCGCGCGTGCGGGTGACGACCGTGTTGGCCGCCAGCTGGATCGTCACCTGAGTCGCCCGGCCCTTGTCGGAAAGATCGGTGATCACGACGTCGGCTCCGGAGTCGCCGATGTTCGAGAACGTGACGCGCCCGGCCGCGTGCGGCAACGTCGGCGGGAGGCCGGGACAGAACCACACACCACTCGGCTGCGAGATGGCCGCGGCCATCGGCGCGGCGTTCGGGTCAGGCGCCGGCGGCACGCTCGAGGCGCGACCGGCAACCAGCGCCGCGGCCAGCAACACGCCGAGCAGGAGCACGAAGAGGAAGCGGCGCGACCTCATGCCGTCGCCTCCGTGGCGGCGGGCGTGGACTCGGTGCGCCGGCGCCGGGTCCGGAACCAGATCACGACGACCCCGATCCAGAGCAGGATCTCGACGAACCGCGCCACCGTGGTGAGGCTGCTCCCCGAGTACCGCACCTGTACGGGCGCGTGGTTGTCGAGCGCGAACGCGTTGGTCCAACCGAACGCATCGCTGTGCGCGACCTTCCGGCCGTTCACCGTCGCGCTCCAACCCGGGTTCGCCGCTTCCGACCAGAGCAGGGTTCCGGGCCCCGCGGGCCGCGTCTTGCCCGCCGTGGAGTCGACGCCGACCACGCCCACCGGCTCGGACCGCACGGCCGCGGATCGCGGATCGCGGGCACCGAACTGTTCGCCGGCGTTACCCGGCGGCACGAGCGCGTGCATCGGGATCCACGCGTCGTTGTCGTACACCAGCCCGGAGTCGTCCACCCGAGAGAGCGTGAGATCGAGCTGACGCGCGAGTGCGTTCGTGAGCTTCGTCTGGTCGTTGCCGAACTTTCCGCTCTTCGGAGCCGCGCGTGCGACGAAGGCGACGTAGCGCACGCCCGCCGGCGCGAGAAGGTGCCCGAGGCGAACAGTGGAGCCGGTCGTGGCGGCGTCGATCATCCCGGCGAGCACGCGATCCGCGGCCTGTTCGGGCGCGGCCCACGACGCGCGCGCGTCGCCCACTCCGTTGCGCGTCATTGCGAATCCGACCCCGTCGACCACCTTGGCGTCGGCCGGCAACACGTTGGGATCGCCGACCCAGAGCACGCGGAAGCCGCCCGGGGGCACCGCGTCGTTCATCCACGAATACGTTCCCGCCCAGTCGTCGGAGCGCAGTCCCCATCGCCCCGACAGCGTGTCGGCCGCGAGGCCGACGACCGCGATCGAGAGGCCGGCGAAAGCCACGATCATCATGACCTGCCGCCAACCGAAGTGGAATTGCCGCAGGTCGTCGAGCACGGCCGCGACACCGAGTCCCGCCGCGAACGCGAGGCCGATCGCGGCGCCGACGAGCACGCCGTTGGGCGAGAGCACGGTCGCCCCCGCGGTCAACCGACCCGGCAACCACGCGAGCAGGAACGACATCGCGGCCAGCACCCACGCGCGTGTTGCCCATGAGAGCCGGGGTCCCGTCGCGATCGCGAGCGGCACCACGGCGGCCGCCACGATGCCCCACGGCGGGAGACCCGCGCCCGCGCGTCCCGTGTGGAAGTGCAGGACCATGGCGAACGAGAGCGACGCGCGCGGTTGGGCGCCGAAGGTCGCCGCGTCGGCCCCGACGAGGGAGACCGACCACGGCGCGAGCAGCACTGCACCGGCGACGAACGCCGCCACCGCGCCGCCGACGGCGAGCGCGGCCCGGTGCGCGCCGCCCGCGAAGGGAACGGCAAGGCAATAGGCGACGGCGAGCGCGGGCGCGAGGAGGAGTGCGGGCGGCCAGACCGAGCCCGCGATCGCGGTGAGCAGCGCCACCGAGCACAACGTGTGCAGCCGGCTCCGCCGCCGCGCACCGTCGCCGTCGTGTGGCCCGTTCGCCGCGTCGCCATCGCTCGCGGTGTCGGTGGCCCGGACGAACGCGCCGAGCACGTACGGCGCGAGCGCGAAGCACACGAGCGGACCGAGCTCGCCGCCCCAGATGGCATTGCGCGCAATCGGGTTGGCGGCGTACGCCGCGGCCGCGGCGATTCCCGGCAACGCCGAAGTCGCGAACGGTCGCAACAAGCGGTAGGCGCCGAAGGCGCCGAGCGGGAGGGCTCCGCCGACGAGCAACGACTGCACCATCCCCTGATGCCCGACCAGCGCGGCACCGGAAACCGACATCAACGCAAACAAGGGCGTCGCGGGGCGCGCCGCGCCCATGATCGTCGTGCGCCACGCGCCGGTGAACGTCGACCAGGCATCGCCGACCCCCGGCCAGGCCTGGAACGACCCGATCTCCGGTACGTGACCGAACAGCAGTGATCGGGAACCGAACACCAGCAACAACGCGAGCCCGATCGCGAGCAGGGCCGGGAGCTGGCGGGCCCGGCGCGCGGCGTCGTCCATCTGCACGCGCGTGCGGTTGGAGACTTCGGCGAGCCGCTCCCCCGCGTGAACCCGCTCGAGCATGAACCGCCGCAGGCGTGCGCTGCCGCGGATCATCAGGTCGCGCACGTCGCTGTCGTCGACGCTCCGAGCGCGCTGGGTCGCGGATCGTGCCCGCCGGAGCTCGCCCGGGTGCGCGAACGCCGACACCCATCCCGTCACGACCGAGCGCGACAACGCCACGCGACCGGTCAGGAGGAGGCCGAGCGCCTCGAACAGGCTGAGCACGAACGCGACGGGAAGCACCCACAACAGCGCGACCGCCGAATACGACTTGTACAGGAGCCGAATCCGCGAGCGGGTCTCGTTGCGGAGCTCGGGCGCGGGGAGATCGCGCGCGTGGAGCAACTCGATCACGGTCGCCCGGCGCTGTCGCACCCGCGCGTCGGGCGCCACGATCACGCGCGCGCCGGCGAGCCGGGCCCGCCAGCAGAGGTCGATGTCATCGGCGCCGGGGAACGTTGCGGGATCGAACCCGCCGAGCTCGTGGAAGAGGTCGGCGCGTACGAGCATCGCCGCGTGCGAGACGTAGAAGACGTCGCGGACGCCGTCGTGCTGTTCCTGGTCGACCTCGTCCGGCTCGATCCCCGAGAACGGCACGCCGTAGTGGTCGATCGCCATCCCGACCTCGAGGAGGACGTCGGGATTGTCACGATCGACGAACTTGGGCCCGACGATGCCGGCGTTCGACCGGTAGGCCTCCTCGACGAGCAGGCGGGCGGCATCGGGATCGAGCACCACGTCGTCGTGGCAGAACAGGAGGAACACCGCCCCCTCCACCGAGGCCAGGGCCTCGTTGGCCGCCTCGGCGAAGCCCGTGAGACCGGTACACCGGCGGACGTACGCGCCGGGGAGGGCTTTCGCGACCCGATCCGTCGGATCCTCACCGGACCCGCTGTCGAGCACCAGGACCGAAAGGGACGGATAGTCCTGGGCGCCGAGCGCCGCCAGACTCTCCTCGAACAGGGGCCCGGGCTCGCTCGTGACCATCACCGCGACCACGGGCGGAACCGCCTGGACAGGTTCGGTCTCGTCTTCGCGCTCGAGCAGCTCGGCGCTGATCGAGTCGGGGTCGATCGTGTCCATGAGGCCGGGAGAGGTTAGCCCGGCGCGGGTCCGCCATTTGTGCGCGCGATCACGAGTGCTTGCAATAGTTAGCACTGAGTGCTACCTTCGCGAGCAGTCGACGGGTGCCGTACCGGACCCGTCATGCTTGTGCTCGGCCCCTCGTCGCGGGTCGCCCGTCCCCAAGGAGTCGCCATGCCGACCAACGCGAAGAAGACCCTCACCGACGCCGGCTACATCGCAGTCGGTCTCGGGGTCATGGGCTTCCAGCAGGCCCAGGTCCGCGCCCGGGCCGCCCGCGGACGCGTGAGCGAGGCCGGAAGTTGTCTCGCCGGTCGGGCCCGTGACGCGCAGACCAAGCTCGGCACCCACACCCAGACCGCGCGCACGCAAGCCGAAGTGCAGGTCCGCCACACCGTGGTGCGCGCGAACGAACTGCGCGACGAGCTCGGCAAGCGCGTCGAGCCCGTTGTCGGTCAGGTGCAGGCGCAGCTCGGCGAGCTGCCGGAGCGAGTCGTGCAGGCAATGGAGCCGGTTGCGGCACGCGTCCGCGAGATCGCCGGCAACGCCGCGTAATTTCTGTCGCAGGACTAATTTTTGGTCGCAGGCTTACTGTGCGGCTCGCTGCGCTCGCGATTGCGAGTGCGCCTGACTCCAGGCGAGCTACTCCGCTTGCGCTTCGCCCTCGCTCCGGGCGCCGCGTTGCGCCGGCTGACTCCGGCGACCTACTCCACTTGCGCTACGCCCTCGCTTCGACTCGCACCCCGCCCGACTGATCCGGGAGCGGCAGCGGAGCCGACCGGATGGGAGGCGGAGAGCGAGCGACCAAGAGGCGCGGCGGTAGGGTCGCAGGCGTGCTTGCGACTCTCGCCGGTGGTGTCGGCGCCGCCCGCTTCCTCGCCGGGCTCGTGCGGGTCGTTCCCGCCGCGGACGTCGTCGCGATCGTCAACACCGCCGACGACGACGAGTTCCACGGGCTCTACGTGTCGCCCGACCTCGACTCCGTGACCTACACCCTCGCGGGCGCCGCGAACGTCGTGCAGGGCTGGGGACTCGAGGGCGAGACGTTCGCCACCCTCGACGCACTCGACCGCTACGAGGTCGACACGTGGTTCCGGCTCGGCGACAAGGACCTCGCCACCCACCTCTACCGCACGCAACGCATGCGAGAAGGCGTTCCGCTGTCGACGGTCACGTCCGAGATCACCCGGGCCTGGTCGGTCGAGGCGCAGCTCCTGCCGATGACGGACGATCCCGTGCGCACCCGCATCACGGTGCAGCGCGGTCCGGGCCGGGTCGAGGAGATCGCCATGCAGCGCTGGTTCGTCGGCGAGCGCGCCACCCCGCCCGTGGTGTCGGTGCGCTTCGCCGGCGCCGAGACCGCCCGCCCCGGACCCGGCGTGCTCGACGCGCTCACCCGGGCGGACACCATCGTGATCTGCCCGTCGAATCCCGTGATCTCCATTGCGCCGATCCTCGCGATTCCCGGTGTGCGCGACGTTCTGGTCGCGCGGCGCGACCGGGTCGTCGCGGTGAGCCCCATCGTCGGTGGCGCCCCGGTGAAGGGACCGGCCGACCGGCTCATGGCCCCGCTCGGCATCGACGTGTCGTGCGTCGGCGTCGCCCGCAACTACGCCGAGTTCTGCAGCTCGCTCGTCATCGACGCGGTCGACGCGGAACGCGTCGCCGAGGTCGAAGCAGCCGGCGTGCACGCGGTCGTCACCGACACGATGATGCGCAGCCCCGAGATCGCGGCCGCGCTCGCGGCCGAGACGCTTGCCGCAGTGGCGTGACGATCTCCATCATCCCGATCGAGGGCATGGGCGAGATCCGGCCCGGCGACGAGATCGCCGTGTTCGTCGCGGAGGCGGCACGGGTGCAGGGCACGCCCCTCGAGAACGGCGACTGTCTCGTCGTCACGCAGAAGATCGTGTCGAAGGCCGAGAACCGGCTGGTGCCCCTCGACCCCGACGATCTCGACGCGCGCCGCGCGTTGGTGGAGTCGGAATCGGTGCGCATCGTTCGCCGGCGCGGCGACCTCATCATCAGCGAGACCAAACACGGGTTCGTCTGCGCGAACGCGGGGATCGACCTCTCCAATGTGGAACGCGGGTGGGCCGCGCTCCTGCCCGTCGACTCGGATCGGTCCGCCAAGCACGTCCGGGACGCCCTGCGCGCCCGCGAGCAGCTCGAGGTGGCGGTGATCGTCTCCGACACGTTCGGACGCCCGTGGCGCCGCGGCCTCACGGACGTCGCGATCGGTGTGAGCGGGATCGCGGCGGTCGTCGATCTGCGCGACACCACGGACGCGCTGGGGCGGGTCCTGCAGGTGACCGAAGTCGCCGTCGCCGACGAGATCGCGGCGGCCGCGGAACTGGTCATGGGCAAGGCGACGAACGTGCCGGTGGCGATCGTGCGCGGCGTCGACCGCGCGTGGCTCCGGGAAGGCTCGGTCCACGAGTTGATCCGCCCGACGAACGAGGACCTCTTCCGATGAGCGTGCCCGCCTTCGTCGAGGCTCGCCGATCGATCCGCGCCTTTCTCCCCGAATCCGTCGCCCGCACCGACCTCGACGCCATCGTCGAAGCCGCGTGCCTGGCCCCCGCGCCTCACCATTCGCGGCCGTGGCGCTTCGTCGTCGTCGACACCGACGACGCCAAGCGCGCGCTCGCGCTCGGTATGGGCGAACGGTGGCGAACCGACCTCCTCGCCGACGGTGTCGGCGCCGAGCGCGTCGACGAGCTCGTCGACGCGTCGTACGAGAAGCTGGTGCGCGCGCCCGCATTCGTCGTCGGTTGCCTCACGTGGAACGGGCTCGACCGCTATCCCGACGAGCGGCGGCAGCGTGCGGAATGGGGTATGGCGTTGCTCTCGTTGGGTGCGGCGGTGGAGAACCTGATGCTCACCGCGACCGACCGGGGCCTGGCATCGTGCTGGGTCGCGGCGCCCATCTTCTGTCCCGAAGCAGCACGCGACGCGCTCGCGTTACCGGCCGAGTGGCTGCCGCACGCGCTCGTGCTCGTCGGGCACCCCGATCCGGCCTACGTCGGTCGGCAACGTCCGCCCGTTCCCCTCGACGACATCCGGCGCTTCGCGTAACCGAGGCGGGCCGGTTCAGCGGCCGGCGCGCTGCGCCTTGAAGTGCTCGAGCGTGAGCGACAGGCCCTCTTCGAGCACCGTGAACGGCTTCCACCCGAGGTGGATCTTCGCCTTGCCGGGATCGACCGCACTGCGCTGGAGCTCCCCCGCGCGGGCGGGTTCGTAGCGCGGGGGCTCGTGGAAGCCGGTGAGGTTCGCCATGACGTCGTACAACTCCTGCACGCTGGTCTCGATGCTCGTCCCGATGTTCATGGTGAGCCCGCCGCCCTTCTCGGCCGCGCGGACGAACGCATCGACGACGTCGTCGACGAAGATGAAGTCGCGGGTCTGCGAGCCGTCGCCGAAGATCAGAGCCTGCTTCCGTTCGAGCAGCAGATTCGAGAAGATCGCGACGACGCCGGCCTCGCCGTGCGGGTTCTGGCGCGGTCCGTACACGTTCGCGAGCGCGAGCACGCTGTACTCGAGCCCGTGCTGCTGGCGGTAGTAGTGCAGGTAGTCGCCGACGGCCTTCTTCGAGACGCCGTAGGGCGACTCCGGGTGCTGCGGCGAGGTTTCCTTCGTCGGGATCTTCTGCGGGGTCCCGTAGAGCGTGCCGCCGGAGCCCGCGAACACGACCTTCTTGACACCGGCGGCGCGCGCGCCCTCGAACACGTTCAGCGAACCGATGACGTTGACGGTCGCGTCGAACACCGGGCGCGCGACCGAGACGCGCACGTCCATCTGCGCGCCGAGGTGGAAGATGACGTCGGGCTTGCGGTGCGTGATCAGATCGACGACGGCGGCCGACGCGAGATCGAGACGATGAAACGAGAAGCGCCGGTCGGGCAGGGCGCGCGCGGTGGCCAGATTCGCGAGCGACCCGGTCGACAGATCGTCGATCACGTCGACGCGCCAGTCCTCGGCCAAGAGCCGGTCGACGAGCGTCGAGCCGATGAATCCGGCTCCACCGGTGACCAGCGCCTGCATGGTTGCGGTCTAGCCGCGCTCGGCGGGCACGCGCCCGCCGGAGATCCGCGTGCCGGACGGGACGGTCGCGCTCGCACCGATGATGGTTTCCGCGGTGAGCGACACGTCGGGCTTGAGCACCGCGTACGCACCGACGACGGAGTCCCGGACGCTGCTGCCGTGCGAGACCCGGGCGCCGTTGTGCAGCACGGCCCGTTCGAGCTCCGCCCGCGCCTCGACCACGGCCGCCGAGCCCAGGACGGATGCGTGCACCCGGGCGCCGGCCTCGATGCGTGCGCCCGCGCCGATCAGGACCGGCGCTTCGATACGGGCGTCGGGCTCGATCGTGGCGTCGCCCTGCACCCAGACTCCCGCCGTGATCTCGCGCGCACCCGGCGCGGGCGGATTCGACAGGCGACCGGCCAGGGCGTCGGCGTGGGCCTCGAGGTACTTCTCGGGGGTCCCGATGTCGAGCCAATAGGCGTCGCTCTGGTAGCCGAACAACAGGCCCGGCTCCGCGAGCATGCGCGGGAACGTCTCGCGTTCGACCGAAACATTGAGCCGCGGCGGGATGCGGTCCAAGAACGCGGGCTCGACGACGTAGGTCCCGGCGTTGATCCAGTTGCTCGGCGCCTTCCCCGGCGCGGGCTTCTCCACGAACGCGATCACGCCGCCGTCGTCCTGCGTCGGGACGACGCCAAAGGCACTCGGGTCGTCGACCTGCGTCAGCGAGATCGTCGCCTCCGCGCCGTGCTCGTCGTGGAAACGAACCATCGCGTCGAGGTCGAGCGCCGTGAGCACATCGCCGTTGCAGACGATGAACCGCTCGTCGATGCCGTCGGCCGCGAACCGGACGGCGCCCGCGGTCCCGAGCGGTTCGTGCTCGATCGCGTAACGGATGACGATGTCACCGAACAGGTCGTGACCGGCTCCGTCGGGTTTGAAGTGCTCGTGGAACGCGTCGGGTAGGTAGCCCATCGAGAGCACGACCTCATCGACCCCGTGCGAGGCGAGCCAGAGGAGCTGGCGTTCGAGGTGCGGCTGGTTCGCGATCGACAACAGCGGCTTGGGCGTGGTGAACGTCAGTGGCCGGAGCCGGGTTCCCTCGCCCCCGACGAGGACGACCGCTTTCACGGCTTCGCGGTCGTCGCAGGGGACGCTGTCGTCGGCGTCGTGACGGCGGGCACCGTCACCGCCGGCATCGTCGTGGCCGAACCCGGCGCGCTCTCGGCATTGAGGGCGTTGGCGAGGTTCGCCACCGAGGGCGGGTTGCCGATGCTCAGGATCGACTTGCCCTCGGGCAGGAACGCGAGGATGACGATGTCGCCCTGGTTCAACTTGTACTTGGCGGGGTTCCCCGTCTGCACCGTGTACTTCTGCTTGGTCTTCCCGCTCGGGTCGCCGTCCCACTTCCCGACCGCCCATTGCAACGTGCCGGCCTTGGTCCCGCACATGTCGCCGTTCTTGCGCGTCGTACCGAGGAACGTGAATCCGGTCGGCGAGACCTTCCAGCCGCCGTACTCGAAGTAGAGGCCGACCGTGGAGTTCTTGCCCGCCTCCGACGACACCTGGGGCTCCATGTGGATCACACCGTCGTCGTGGCTGTGCATGCCCGCGTACACGGACGTGTTGTTGGCGCGCCCGGGCTGCCCCTGCGGCGTGGCGGTCGGCCAGTTCCACACGCCGGAACCCGGCGTGTCGCCCATCCAGTGATCGCAGTCGTAGACACCGAGGGCGGCGTGCCAGTGGGTGTCCTTCTGGGTGCCGCTCGAGTTCTGCAGGTACGGGCCGACCGGAGTCGGCGCGGTGGCCCGGGCGTAGACGATCAGCGCCACACCGGCGATGACCACGATCGCGGTCAATCCGTACCACCACGTGTTGTGGCGGGAACGCTTGGCGGACCGGACTGCCGCGCGCTTGCGCTTCGCTCGAGAGGCGTTCGTCACGACGGGCAGGCTAGCCGCGGGTGAGGCTCGGCCTGGATGCACTCCACGCGTGCTCGGCCATCGCCAAGAGGCACCGGGAGAACAGATATACCGCCGCGAAAGGCAACAAAACCGCGGCGGGACCGGTCAGGCGGCGGCGGGCGTAGCGCCACGCGGACCGGTGGTGTTGGATCAGCATCCGGTAGGGAGTGCGTGAGGTGCTCGCGCCCTGGACGTGGGTGATTGCCCCGCCGGGTTCGTACGCGACCTCGAAGCCGGCGCGCCGGAGCCGCCAGCACAGGTCGAGATCCTCCATGTACATGAAGTAGCGCTCGTCCCATCCGCCGACCGCGTCGAGCGCGCCGCGCCGCAACCAGACCGCCGCCCCCGAGACCCAGTCGACCGAGCGCGGCGCCGACGGATCCGCGTTCAGCTCGCGGTAGCGGGCCGTGAAAGGGTTGCTCCGCCACCAGAGCCCGAGCAGCCCGTGCGCGACCGCGAGCGGAACCGTGGGCGACCGCCGGGCCGACGGATAGTCGGAGCCGTCGACATTGCGGATCCGGGGGCCGCACGCACCGAGGGCGGGCGACTCGTCGAAGCGCGCGAGCATCGCCTTCATCGTGCCCGGTTCCATCGTGAGATCGGGATTGAGCACCGCGACGATCGGCGCGCGGGTCGCGGCGATGCCGAGGTTCGCGGCACGCGAGTACCCGACGTTGCCCGGAGACGTGATCACGTGCACGTCGGGGACCGCGTCGAGCAGGAGGTCGACCGAGCCGTCGTCGGATCCGTTGTCGACGACGACGAGCTCGAGGTCGCCGGCGCTCGAGTCGGCGAGCAGCGAGCGGACGCAGTCCGTGAGCAACGTTCCCGCCCGGTAGTTGACGACAACTGCAGCGCAGGCGCGGCTCACGCGGCGGCTAGTCCCGGAAGCGGTACTTGATGAGCGTGTACAACGCGGAGAACCCGTCTCGCCACGTGATCTTCTTACCCTCTTCGAACTCCCGGCCGGAGTACGAGATCGGCACTTCGTAGATCCGCACGCCGCGCTTGAGGATCTTGGCGGTGATCTCCGCCTCGATGTCGAAGCGGCTCGCCTGGAGGTTCATCTCCTCGACCAACGTACGGTCGATCAGCTTGTAGCACGTCTCCATGTCGGAGAGCGTCGTGTTGTAGAGCACGTTCGTGGTCATCGACAAGAAGCGGTTGCCGATCCAGTGCAGCAGCAGCATGTTGCGCCGCTCGCCGGTGAAGCGCGATCCGTAGACGACGCGCGCCCGACCGCGGAGCACCGGGTTGAGGAGCTTCGGCCAGTCTTCCGGGTCGTATTCGAGATCGGCGTCCTGCACGAGGATGTACTCGCCGGTGGCGTGCGTGAAGCCGGTGCGCAGCGCCGCACCCTTCCCGCGATTGACGTCGTGCAAGACGATGCGGACAGTGCTGTCGGCGAGCTGGCGCAGCACCTCGCGGGTGCCGTCGGTGCTGCCGTCGTCGACGACGATGATCTCGCGCTCGATCCCGTCGGGGAGGTCGACCGCGCGCATTCGGCGCAGCACCTCGACGACCGTGTTCCGCTCGTTGAAGATGGGCACGATGACCGAGAGCTTCCGGATCTTCGCCACGTCGGTTTCGTCACGCCCGGCCATGACGGCGCTCCTCCAGGTACCACTCGTGCATCATCGACAGACCTTGGCGCAGATCGACGGTCGGTTCCCAACCGAGCAGCGTCTTCGCCCGGGTGATGTCGGGACGGCGGCGCGTGGGGTCGCCGATCGGCAGCGGCTCGAACCGGATCTCGGAACGCGAACCCGTGATCTCGCGCACGATCTCGACGAGCTCGAGCATCGTGATCTCGTTGGGATTGCCGATGTTGACGGGATCACACACGTCGGAATCGAACAACGAGATGATGCCGCGCACCTCGTCGGAGACGTAACAGAACGAGCGGGTCTGGTCGCCGGTGCCGTACATCGTCAACGGTTTCCCGTCGATCGCCTGAATGAGGAAGTTGGAGACCACGCGCCCGTCCGAAGGCCGCAGCCGCGGTCCGTACGTGTTGAAGATGCGGACGATGGCCGTCGGCAGGTCGTACAGGCGGCGGTACGTGGCGGCCAGGGTCTCGCCGAACCGCTTGGCTTCGTCGTACACGGCGCGCGGCGCCGTGGGGTCGACGTTGCCGTTGTACGACTCGGTCTGCGGGTGAACCTCGGGATCCCCGTAGATCTCGCTGGTGGAGGCGATCAGGAAACGCGCCTCGTTCGCGAGCGCGAGGTCGAGCGCGCGGCGGGTCCCGATGGAGCTGACGTCGAGGCTCTCGAGCGGGATGGCGAGGTACTCGGGCGGGCTGGCGGGGCTCGCGAAGTGCAGCACGCCGTCGACCCGGCCGTCGACGGGGATCCCGTCGCACACGTCGGCGCGTACGAAGGTGAAACCCGGGTGCTCGGCGAGGTGCGCGACGTTCTGCAGGCGGCCGGTCGACAGGTTGTCGACGGCGACCACCTCGTCGCCGCGCGCGAGGAACGCGTCGCAGAGATGTGATCCGACGAATCCGGATCCGCCGGTGATGACGATGCGGGCCATCTATTGCCGCCCGACGCCCTGATACGCGAAGCCGCGCCGCCGCATCGCGGCGGGGTCGAGGAGGTTGCGGGCGTCCACGATCGCGCGGCCGCTCATCACGTCGCGCACGCGGTCGAAGTCGAGCCAACGGAACTCGTCCCACTCGGTGAGCAGGACGAGCGCGCCGGCCGCGGTCGCGGCGTCGTACGCGTCCGCGCAGAGCTCGAGGCCGGGAATCATCTGCCGGGGTCGGTCACCGGCACCGGGGTCGAAGGCCCGCACGATCGCGCCTTCCTCGACCAGCCGCCGGGCAACGAACATCGCCGGCGAATCGCGCAGGTCGTCGGTGTCGGCCTTGAAGGTGAGGCCCCAGACGCCGACAGTCGTGCCCGTGAGGCTGCCGCCGACGGCGCCGCGGATCTTGTCGATCATGCGTTCGTGCTGCGCCTCGTTCACCTCGACGACGCCGCGGAGGAGGTCGAACGAGTACCCGGCGGACCCCGAGATGTGCAACAACGCGGCGACATCCTTCGGGAAGCACGAACCGCCGTAACCGGGGCCGGGATTGAGGAACTGGAAACCGATGCGCTTGTCGTAACCCATCCCGATCGCGACCTCGTGGGCATCGGCATCGACCGCCTCGCACAAGTTGGCGATCGCGTTGATGAACGAGACCTTGGTCGCGAGGAACGCGTTCGACGCGTACTTGATCATCTCGGCCGACGCGGGGTCGGTGACGAGGATCGGGGCGTCGACCCGCTTGTAGAGCGCGCTGACGCGCACGGCCGACTCGCGGTCGTCGCAACCGATGACGACGCGATCCGGGTTCAGGAAGTCGCGCACCGCCTGCCCTTCGCGGAGGAACTCCGGATTCGACGCGACGGTCACTCCCTCGGCGCGCGCTCCGGCCTCGGACAACACCCGCTGGACGAAGCGCGTCGAACCGACCGGCACGGTGGACTTGTTGACCACCACGGTGTTCGGCGCGAGCACCGGCGCAATCTCGCGGGCGACCGCTTCGACGAACGACAGGTCGGCCGAACCGTCGGCGCCCTGCGGGGTCTGCACGCACATGAAGACGATCTCGGCGCGCTGCGCCGCGGTCGCGGCGCCGACGACGAACTCCAGTCGACCGGCCGCGAGGCCTTCCTTGATCAGCTCGGGCAGCCCGAGCTCGAGGATCGGGACCTCACCCTTCTTCAGGCGGGCGACCCGCTCGGCGTCGATATCGGCGCACAGGACGTTGTGTCCGAGGTGCGCAAAGCACGCGGCGGTGGTCAAACCGACGTATCCGGCCCCGATGACCGCGACTCTCACGACCGCCCCGGCCCGCGACACGACATGACGGCCCAGTCTAGGGGACGCAATCCGTATCCCGGCAGATCAGCAGCCCGCTTCCGGCAGTGACGTGACGGACGTCGCACCCACTGCCGCCGGCCGCGTCGTGGGCGAGTTGGCGCCCGACGCGGCGGTGGTCGACTGAGCCTTGGGACGCGACAATCCCTGGTAGTCACGGCCGAGCACGAGCACGACGTCGACCCCGGCCGGCGCGCTCCCCGCGAGCGCGACCACCTTGCCTGCGCCACCGAGATACGACGCGAGGAACTGGGCCTTCGCGGCGGCGCCGGCCGCGTACCGGACCTCGGTCACCACATAGTCACTGCGGTCGGCATTGGTCGCGGCGCCCACTGCGGAAAAGCCGAGCCCGCCGAGCGCGTCGTTCGCCGTCGCCCCGAGTCCCGTGCGACCGCTCCCGTTCTCGACCGCGACGTGCACCGTCGCCGGGTCGAGCGCTTTCACGTTCTTGGGGACGATCGTCGGGTTGCCGATGCCGCGCAGGCGGGCGAGCAACGGCGCCGCCTTGGCCGTGTCGAGCACCAACGCGTCCTGCCCGTTGATGAACTGACGGTTGACCGGCAGCGTCTGTGTCTCGACCCCGCCGGGTTGGTGGAACGCGTACGCGAGCGAACGCAGCGCCGAGAACCCGAGGTGTGGGTCACGCTGGAGGTTCTCCAACATCGAGTCGATCAGGTTGCTCGCTTTCCACGGTGAGGTGGCCGCGGTGTGGAGCGTCTTCTGCGCGAGGGTGCGCAGGAAGTACTGCTGGCGATGGATGCGACCGAGATCCGAGGTGGGATCCGCCCGCCACTGCCCGTCGACGAACGACTCGTAGTAGCGCGAGCGAACGTACGCGAGTGCCTGATCGCCGTTCAGTTGCTTGCAGCCCGCGGTGTTGATGTTCAGGCCGGTCTTGGCGTCGCGCGCGGGCGCCGGGAAGTAGATCGGGATCGTGCCGATCGCGTTCACCATCTTGGCGAAGCCCTGGAAGTCGACCTCGAGGTAGTGACTGATCGGGATGTCGAAGTCGTTCTCGATCGTCTGGATGACGCGCTGCGGTCCGGCGTTGAACGCGGCGTTGATCTTGCCGCTCCCCATCCCCGGGATCGCGACCCAGAGGTCACGCGGGAACGAGACGAGCAGCGCCGTGCCGGTCTTGCCGTCGACGTGCGCGACCATGATCGTGTCGGATCGTTGTCCGGTCTGCTGCTGTGCGCTCCCGAAGTGCTGCGCCTCGGTCGGATCGTTGACGAACGCCCGCGAATCCGAACCGATCAGCAGGAAATTGCCGCCGGACTCGAGCACCGAGGTGTCGATCGCAACCGTCGCGACCTTCGAGACCTTGCGCGACGCCTGGGCGTACGCACCGGCGATCACCACCGTGCTCAACACGACCGCGACCACGAACGCGGTGATCAGGCGGTGCAGGAATGCACGCGGCGACAGCGCGCTCATTTCGTGGGGCAGCCGACCAGCGCTGCGCCCGTCTTCGGATCGACGGGGACGAAGCGGGTGTCGACGGTTTCGCGTGGGACCGTCGTAGTCGTCGTCGTGGTCGTCGGCGCGATCGAACTCGTCGGGGTCGTCGAGCTGGTCGGAGCCGCATTCGTCGGGGGCGGGACGAGGTCGAAGCGGTGCTTCAGCGAGTCGTAGTCGCGACCCACGATCAACAGCGCATCCCCGCCGAGCGTGTTCTTCGCCGACGCCGCGGGGACGAGGTTGAGCGTCCCGACCGCGAGGGCGACGGTGTAACCCTCACGGAACTTCCCCGGCGCATAACGGATCTGGGTGTTGTAGTCGCTGCGGTCGGCGTCCTCGGCCGCACCGGCCGATCGGAAGCCGGCCGCGGTGAACGCGTCGAGCGCGGTGCTCCCCGCGCCTTTCACCCCGGAACCGTTGACGACCCGCACGGTCACCTTGTCGGCCGCGAGCGGGCGGTCCGGCGCCTTCTTCGGCTTGGGCGTGAACTGGCCGAGCAGCGCGATGAGTCCCCCCGCGTCGGGGAACTTCGCAATCACGCGGTTCCGATCGGAGGGGTCGGGCAGCGTCGGGAGCGTCGACATCTGGACCTTGGCCGGATTGAGTCCGCGGAAGGTGAGCGCCAGCGAGTTCAACTCGCCCTGCTTGAGGTTCTGATCGTGCCCGAGGTTCTTGAACACCGCACTGAGGAGCGGGCCGATCGCGAGCGGGTCGCTCCCCGACTTGTCGATCGCCGCCTGACTGACGGTGCGCAGGAAATACTGCTGGCGCGGGATGCGGTCGATGTCGCTTCCGGTCGCGACCCAGCCGTAGCCGCCGGTCGACGTGCTGTAGTTCCACTGCCACGGCGCCGGGTTCTTGAGATCTTTGGGCACGTAGTAGTGGCGCGAGCGCGCGTACGCGAGTGCCTGGTCACCGTTCACCGTGACACAACCCGCCTGGTTCACCTCGAGGCCGGTGTACGGATCGTGGACCGGCGTCGGGAACCACAGGTGAATGTGGCCGATCTCGTCGACGATCTTCTTGAAGCCGCGGAAGTCGACCTCGAGGTAGTGGTTGATCTGCAGACCGGCGAAGTTCTGTTCGAGCGTCTGGATCACGAGTCCGGGACCGTTCCCGGTCGCGCCACCGAACGCGAACGCCGCGTTCAGGAGGTTGCGACCGTGGCCGGGGATGTCGACCATGAGGTCACGCGGGAACGACACCAGCATTCCGGTGTGACCGTTCGGGTCGACGTGCAGCACCATCATCACGTCGGAATGTTGCGGCCCGACGTCCTTGCTCGTTCCGTACGCCTGCGCTTCCTGGGGCGACTCGTCCGGGGGGCGCACGTCCGAACCGATCAGGAGATAGTTCGCGGGCTCGCCCGACTTGACGGCTTTCAGGATCCCGTCGGGGATGTGAATGACCCGGCTCTCCGAGTATTTGCGCTTGCCGTACGCCTGGGCCGACACGAAGCCGACGCCGGCGATGACGACGACTGCCAGCAGCGCGATCGCGAAGCGACGAAGGAATGAGAAAACCGAGATGGGCGGGGGCACTCGACCGTCGATTCTACCGGCGCACAGTCCGCAATTCCGGACGCCCTGCCCGCCTTCACCCGACCTTCACTCCCCTGGCCTCACTCCACAGGCAGTCCCAAGCCTCGGGCCAAGACGATGCGTTGTATCTCGCTCGTTCCCTCGCCGATCTCGAGGATCTTGGCGTCGCGGTAGAAGCGGCTGACCGGCGCCTCGTCCATGTAGCCGTAGCCCCCGTGGATCTGGACGGCCTCGCGGGTCGCGTCGACCGCGATCTCGGTCGCGTACAACTTCGCCATCGCCGCGGCATCGCGGATCGGCCGGCCCTGCTCGCGCAGCCACGCGGCCTTGTAGACGAGATTGCGGGCGTTCTCCACCGCGACCGCCATGTCGGCACACTTGAACGCGATCGACTGGTAGCGACCGATCGGGCCGCCGAACGCCCTGCGCTCCTTCGCGTACGCGACCGACGCGTCGAGACACGCCCGGGCCATGCCGAGCGCGAGCGCGGCGATCGCGATCCGGCCGTCGTCGAGGATACGCAGGAACGTCTTGAAGCCTTCACCGCGAGCGCCGAGCAGTTGTCCTTCGGGAACGCGGCACCCGTCGAAGACGAGCTCGTGGGTATCGGAGGCGTGCCATCCCATCTTGCGATAGGGCGGTTGCACGACGAACCCGGGTGTTCCGGCGTCGACGACGATGTTGGATATCTCGTTCGGGGCGGTGCGGGCGGTGATCGTGACGCACTTCGTGATTGCGGTACCGGAGTTGGTGATGAAGGTCTTCTGCCCGTCGATCACCCACTCGTGCGTCGACTCGTCGAGTGTGGCCCGGGTGCGCGTGTTGCCCGCGTCGGACCCGGCCTCGGCTTCGGTGAGCCCGAACGCGCCCAGCACTTCCCCGGCGATCATCGGGACGAGGTAAACCTGTTTCTGCTCCTCGGTCCCGCTGTAGAAGAACGGGGCGGCGCCCAGGCTGACGCCCGCTTCGAGCGTGATCGCCATCGACGCGTCGACGCGGGCGATCTCCTCGATCGCGATGCAATAGGTGAGGTAGTCGGCGCCACCACCGCCGTACTCCTCCGGGAACGGGAGGCCGAACAGCCCGAGCTTGCCCATCGCCTGCACCGCGTCGACGGGGAAGGTGTGATCGCGGTCCCAGGCCTCGGCGTGCGGCGCGATCTCGCTCTCGGCGAAGTCGCGCACAACGGCGCGGAACTGCTCCTGCTCGGGCGCGGGGTCGAACTCCACGGTCACGACCGTACTCGTCGCAGTACCGTTCGTCCCGTGGATGCGCGACAGGGCTACGCGGTCGTGCGCGACGGCGAGCAATGGGTCATCGGCCGGAACCCGGTCCGTGTGATCACGGCGCGCGGGCCCGATGTGTTCGCGGCGCTCGAGGAGATCGACGCCGAGGGATTCTGGGTCGGGTTCGTGTCGTACGACGCGGGCCGCGCCATCGAGCACGTCGAGACGCGGATCGCCGACGACACCGGCCTTCCCGATGTCGCGTTCATGAGGTTCGACGACGTGCGCGTCGTCGACGAGTTGCCGCAGGTGTTCGGACGGACGGCGCCGGATCCGCTCGAGCTCGGACCCGGCGCGTCGAGCCTGACGCCGGGCGAGCACTCGTTGCTCGTGGCGCAGATCCACGGCCTGCTCGCGGCCGGCGAGTGCTATCAGGTCAACCTCACGCGCCGGCTCACGTTCGACGCAGCCCCGGACCCCTACGCGCTGTTCCTGGCGCTGACGCAACTGAACCCGGCGCCGCACGCCGCGGTCTGCGTCTTCGGCGACGCGCTCCCGGGAGTCGCGGTCGTGTCGGCCTCACCCGAACTGTTCCTGCGCGTCGACGGGCGGTCGGTGGAGACGCGCCCGATCAAGGGCACCGCGACCGACGCGGCGACCCTGCGGGTGAGCGAGAAGGACCGCGCCGAGAACGTGATGATCGTCGACCTCGCGCGCAACGATCTCGGTCGCGTCTGCGAGTACGGGTCGGTCGACGTGCCCGCGCTCTTCGCGATCGAATCCCACCCCGGTCTCGCCCACCTCGTCAGCACCGTGCGCGGGCGCCTCCGGCCGGGCGTCGGGCTCGACGAGCTCATCCGCGCGACGTTCCCGCCCGCATCCGTCACGGGCGCGCCCAAGCCAGCGCGTGTTGCAGGCGATCGAAGACCTCGAGCCCCTGCGGCGCGGCGTCTACTGCGGCGCGTTGGGTTGGGTCGACAACGCGCGCTCGCGCGTCGAGCTCGCGGTGGCGATCCGCACGTTCACGATCGCGGCCGGACGGACGCATCTCGGCGTCGGTGGTGGAATCGTCGCCGACTCCTGTGCGCACGACGAGTGGATGGAGACCGAGCTCAAGGGCGCGCGCCTCCTGCACGCCGCCGGCGCGCGCGCCGAGCTGGTCGAGAGCGGAACGGCGGTGGATACCCGATGACGGCGTGGATCGACGGCAGGCTCGTCCCGCTCGCCGACGCGCAGGTATCGGTGCTCGACCACGGCCTCGTCGTCGGGGACGGGGTCTTCGAAACGCTGCGCGTGTACGGCGGAGTCCCGTTCGCGTGGACCCGACACCTCGCCCGCCTGCGCGCGTCCGCCGACGGCCTCGGACTCGACCTGCCCGATCCGGCGGTGCTCCGCGACGCCGCGGCCGCGGTCCTGCATGCCAACGCGTTGACCGAGGCGCGCCTGAGGATCACTGTGACCGGTGGGATCGCGCCGCCGGGATCGGGGCGCGGCGACGCGGCGCCCACGGCGTTCCTCCTCGCGTTCCCGATCGAACCCGCGGCCGCGAGCGTCGATGTGGTTATCGCCCCGTGGACGCGCAACGAGAACGGTGCGCTCGCGGGCCTGAAGACGATTTCCTACGCGGCGAACGTGCGTGCGCTGGCATACGCGCGTGAGCGGAACGCGGGCGAGGCGATCTTCGCGAACACGAGGGGAAACGTGTGCGAGGCGACCGGGTCGAACGTGTTCCTCGTGCGCGACGGCGTGTTGATCACCCCACCCGCGAGCGCCGGATGCCTGCTCGGGGTGACCCGGGCGCTGGTGCTCGAGCTCGCGCAGCCGTCGGGCATCCCGGCGCAGGAGATCGACATCGCGATCGAAGAGCTCACGCGCGGCGACGAGGCCTTCCTGTCGTCGACGACCCGAGAGGTCCAGCCGATCGCGCGCGTCGACGGCGCCGAACTCCCGATCGTGTGCGGTCCGGTGTGCGAGCGCCTCGGCGCCGCGTTCCGCGATCTCGTGGCGCGCGATCTCGACCCGTAGGACCCCGCGCTCGGCGTCAGCCGCGGTTCTCGTAACGCAGATGCACGACGTCGCCCGCGCTGACCACACGACCGTCGACCACGAGGAAGCCCTCGTCCGTGAGGTCGGTCGCAACCCCCTCGAACGTCTCGTGCGCGAGCTCGACCCGCACGCGACGACCGAGCGTCGCCGAACGGGCGACGGCGTCGGCCACGACCGAGCCGAGCGCACCGAGGCGTGCGTCGTACGCGCGTAGCCAGGCGACGAGCAACGCGGCGCGATCGACGGCGACCGCGGTCGCGATGTCGACCAGGTCCGCGGGCAGCGCCTCGGCCCGGACGTTGCAACCCATCCCGACCACCACCGCGCCCGCGCCGTCCGCCTCGGCCAGGATGCCCGCGAGCTTCCGATCGTCGACGACGACGTCGTTCGGCCACTTCAACCCGGGTCGACCCGTCCGGCTCGTGTCACCCGGCCCGAGCCCGTCGTGGGCGTCCAGCGCGTCCAGCGCCTCGAGGGCGTCCAGCGCGTCGAGGGCCGCCAGCCCGGCCGCCAGCGTGGCGAGGTGGACCCGCTCCACGGGGAGCGCAGGCCGCAACAGCACCGAGACGAGGAGCGCCGAACCCGCCGGCGCGACCCACGTGCGGCCCAGCCGGCCGCGCCCGGCGGTCTGCTCGTCGGCCACCGCAACGACGCCCTCCGCCGCGCCCTGCGCCGCGCATTGCAGCAGGTACCGGTTGGTGGAGTCGATCACCTCGAACCACCGGACGTCGTCGAAGCGCGTGCCCGCGAGGTCGGGATGTGTCCACACCGCGGGCTCGTGCGACGTCACGATGTCTCCCTCGCGGTTGCCAATCGTTCAGCGGCGACGGGACGCAAGCGGCGACACTTCGCTGCCTCCGTACGCCCACCCTTAGGATACGCAGCCGTGCTCACGAAGATCCTGATCGCCAACCGGGGCGAAATCGCGATACGCGTCATGCGCACGTGTCGCGAGCTCGGCATCGCCAGCGTCGCCGTGTACTCCGAGCTCGACCGCGACGCCGCTCACGTGCGTTACGCCGACGAGGCCTACGCCCTCGGCGGTCAGACCGCGGCCGAGAGTTATCTCAACACCGACGCGATCCTGGATGCGATCCGCAAGAGCGGCGCCGACGGCGTGCACCCGGGCTACGGGTTCTTCTCCGAGAACGCCGACTTCGCCCGCGCGGTCACCGAGCTCGGCGTCGCGTGGATCGGACCGCCGCCCGAGGCGATCGAGGTCATGGGCGACAAGATCTCGTCGCGGCTCGCAGCCGCGCGCGCCGAGGTCGAGAGCGTGCCCGGCACGACCACCCCGATCACCGACGCGAGCGAGATCGTCGCGTTCGGTCGGGAGCACGGGTACCCGATCGCGATCAAGGCCGCGTACGGCGGTGGCGGGCGCGGGATGAAGGTCGTCGAGCGCGCCGAGGACGCGCAGGCGGCGCTCGACTCCGCGGCTCGCGAGGCGCAGGCGTACTTCGGGCGGCCCGAGTGCTACCTCGAGCGCTACCTCACCCGGCCCCGGCACGTCGAGCTCCAGATCTTCTGCGACACGCACGGCAACGGTGTGTACCTGAGTGATCGCGACTGCTCGACCCAGCGCCGGCACCAGAAGCTGATCGAAGAGGCGCCCGCGCCGAGCATCCCCGACGCGACACGTCGCGCGATGGGTGAGGCCGCGGTCAAGGTCGCCCTCGCGTGCGGCTACGTGAACGCGGGCACCGTCGAGATGCTGTACCAGGACGACGAGTTCTTCTTCCTCGAGATGAACACGCGCCTGCAGGTCGAGCACTGTGTGACCGAAGAGGTCACCGGCCTCGACCTCGTCGCCGAACAACTGCGCGTCGCCGCGGGTGAAACCCTTTCGTTCGGGCAGGACTCGATCGAGCGACGCGGGCACTCGATCGAGTGCCGCATCAACGCCGAAGACCCCACGAAGAACTTCCTCCCGTCGCCCGGCACGATCACGCGGCTGCGTGTCCCCGCGGGGCCCGGCGTCCGTTGGGACGGCGGCTACGAAGAGGGCGACACGATCTCGCAGTACTACGACAACCTCGTCGGCAAGCTCGTCGTATGGGCGCCCGATCGCGATCGCGCCATCGAACGCATGATGCGCGCGCTGTCGGAGTTCGAGATCGCCGGGATCAAGACGACGATTCCCGCGCACCTCACCTTGTTGCCGACCGACGCGTTCCGCGCGGTGACGCACTCGACGAAGTGGGTCGAGGAAGAGGTCGACCAGTCCGAGTTCGCCACGCACGTGGGTTCGGCGAACGCACTGGCCGTGGGCGCGCCTCCCGCCGACGGCGCGGCCCCGCTCGTCGAGCAGACCGTCCCCGTCGAGGTCGACGGCCGGCGCTACTCGGTGAAGGTGTGGCTCCCGGATGCGCCGGTGCGCACGGGCGGATCTCCCGGCGGCGGGCGCAGCCGGCCGAAACCGGCCGTCACCGGCGGCAGCGGCGGTGCAGGCGGCAGCGGCACGGTGAGCGCGCCGATGCAGGGCACGATCGTGAAGGTGCTCGTCGAGGTCGGCGCGACCGTGGCCACCGGCGACGCGCTCGTGGTGCTCGAGGCGATGAAGATGGAGAACCACATCAACGCCGAGACGTCGGGCACCGTGAAGGAGATCCGCGTCGCCGCGGGCGACTCCGTCGGTACCGGCGACGTCCTCGCCGTCATCGCCTGACCCCAGAACCCTGCACAACAGTTGCGCGACTTATCGCGCCCTGTGGGCGGATATCGCGCACAACTGTTGGCAGGTAAATCGGGTCGCGGTACGGCTCGGGCGTGGTTGCATGGGGGAATGAGGCTTGCCGATCTTCGTCGTCGACGCGTTCACGGCCGAGGCGTTCGGGGGGAACCCGGCGGCAGTCGTGCTCGGCCACGGCGACGACGCATGGATGCAACGGGTCGCCGCCGAGATGCGGCACTCCGAGACCGCATTCGTGCGCCCGGGCGCGGACGGAGGATTCGACCTCCGGTGGTTCACCCCCGAGGTCGAGGTCGACCTGTGCGGGCACGCCACCCTTGCGAGTGCGCACGTGCTGTTCGAGACCGGACGCGTCGGACCCGACGAGACGATCCGCTTCCACACGCGCGGCGGCGAGCTTCGGGCCGACCACGCGGGCGCGGCCGGCATCACGCTCGACTTTCCCGTCGCCGAGCCCGTTCCCGTACCGGCGCTGCCCGAGCTCTTCGACGCGCTCGGTCTTCCGGTCGGCGAGATGTTGCGGACCGACGGCGATTTCTACATGTGCGTCGTCGAATCCGCCGCGGACGGTCCGCACGCTCGCGCCCGACTTCGCGAAGCTCGGCGCACTGGGCAACGTGCGGGGCGTGTACGTGACGGCCCCCGGCGACGACGGCTTCGACATCGTGTCGCGGTGCTTCGCACCCCGCGTCGGCATCGACGAGGACGCCGTCACCGGATCGATGCACTGCGTCCTCGTCGCCTACTGGGGCCCGCGCCTCGGCGTCGACGAGCTGCACGCGTACCAGGCATCGGCACGCGGCGGCGAGGTCGCGGTCGTGCGCAAGGGCGATCGCGCGCTGCTCACCGGTCGGAGCACGACCGTGCTCGCGGGCGAACTACGCGCGTGAGCGGTGCCACGCGAGCTGCGCGCGCACGCCGTCGCGCAGCGTCACCTCGGGCGTCCATCCGAGGAGCTCGGTCGCGCGGTCGATCGAACCACCGTTCCGGAACGCGTCGCCGGGCTTGCGCTCCTGCTGGTCGATCTTCACCGGTGTGCCCGCGAGCTCGCCGACGAGCTCGATCAGCTGCGACAACGTGATCTCTCCCCCACCGGAGAGGTTGCAATAGGAGCCGGGTTCGACGTCGCGCTCCGCGCCGAGCAGGTTCCCGCGCACGATGTCGTCGACGTACGTGAACTCGCGGATCTGCGACCCGTCTCCGTAACGGGGAAACGGCTCGTGATGGATCACCGCCTCGCACAGCCGGTGGATCGACATGTCGGGACGCTGGCGGGGGCCGAAGACGGTGAAGTAGCGCAGCGACAGCGTGGCGATGCCCCAATTCTCCGCGTACAGACCGCACAGATGCTCGGCCGCGAGCTTCGTGACGCCGTACGGACTGAACGGCTTCGGCAGATCGGTCTCCCGCGTCGGATAGCGCGGTTGGTTCCCGTACACGGACGACGACGACGCATTGACCACCCGAGCGCCGGGACGCGCGGCGACGACCGCTTCCAACAGTCGCTGCGTCGCGAGCACGTTGTGGCCGGCGTATTCGCCGAATCCCGCCGACCACGACAGCCGTACGCCGGGCTGCGCCGCCTGGTGGAACACGACGTCGACGCCGTCGAGCAGCGGTTCGATCGGGTCCGAACGCAGGTCGAGGTCGACGAACTCGAAGTGCGCGTCGGCGCGCGCCCGGCTCAGGTTCGCTTCCTTCTCGGCGACGGCGTAGTACGGGGTGAAGCAGTCGACGCCGAGCACGACGTCGCCACGCGCCAACAGTGCCTCGACGAGATGGCTCCCGACGAAACCGGCGGCGCCGGTGACCAACGCGCGCACGTCAGGATGCCGCGTCCGCGAGTGACTCCGAGAGCGCGGGATGGACGAGCAGCGAGTCGACGATGTCGACGACCTTCAAGTGGTTCGTCACCGCGACCGCGATCACGGAGATCAACTCTGCCGCGTTCCGCCCGACGATCGCGCCGCCGAGCACGACGCCGGTCGCCGGGTCGGAGAGGATCTTGACGAAGCCACGCGTGTCACCGTTGATCAACGCCTTCGGGTTCGCGGAGAACGGAACCTTCGTGACGCGCAGCTTGCGGCCGGCCGCGAACGCCTCCGCCTCCGCGACACCGACCTCCGCGATCTCCGGATCGGTGAAGATCGCCTGCGCGGCCTTGTCGTAGTCGAGGTGGCGGTGGGCGCGGGCGGTGAGCCCCATCACGTGTTCCGCGATCTTGCGCCCCTGCATCGCCGCAACGGACGACAGCGGCAGGCGGCCGGAGAGGTCGCCCGCGGAGTAGATGTGCGGCAGGTTGGTCTGACAGTGGCGATTCCCGGGGATGTAGCCCTTGTCGTCGACCTCGACGCCGGCGACGTCACACCCGAGTCCCTCGCTGTTGGGCAACGAACCAATGCACAGCAACGCGTGCGAACCGTCGACCGCGCGACCGTCGTCGCACGCGATGAACACCTTGTCGTTGTCGCGGCCCATCGAGATCGCGCGCGCGCCCTTCAGCAACTTGACGCCCCGCCGGAGGAACTCGTCCTCGAGCGTCGCCGCGACCTCCGGGTCCTTGTACGGCAGTACCTGTTGGCGCGACACGATGAGCGTGACCTTCGATCCCGAGCGCGCTGAACATGTGCGTGAACTCGACGCCGGTGACGCCCGAACCGATGACGACGAGGTGATCGGGGATCTCCGGCGGCGGATACGCCTGGCGTGTCGTCAGGATGCGCTCGCCGTCGATCGCGGCCCACTCCGGGACGCGCGGACGCGAGCCCGTCGCGAGCAGGATCGCGTCGGCTTCCAGTTCCTCGACGCCGTCTTCGGTCTCGGCCGCAACCGTGTACGCACCGGTGAGGCGACCGGTTCCGCAGATGAGGCGCACACCCTGCGACTCGAGCAGGCTGGTGACGCCACCGCGCAGCTTCTCCTCCATCCCCGAGATGCGTTCGCGCAGGGCGTCGACGTCGAGGCGCCCCGAGGCTTCGAGCCCCATCGTCTTCGCGAGCGCGAGCTCGGTCAGCTCGTTGCCGGTTGCGACCATCGCCTTGCTCGGGATGCAGTCCCAGAGGTGCGCGGCGCCGCCCACGATGTCGCGCTCGATCATCGTCACGTCGGCGCCGATCGACGCCGCAACCGTCGCCGCGGTGTTTCCCGCGGGACCGCCTCCGATGATCACCAATCGCACGGCCATGCGGTCCAGGCTACGCGCCGCGGGCCGCCTACCCTGACCGTTCCATGCAGCAACTCCTGGTCGACGAGCTCACCGGCGATCGAGTGATCCTCGCGCCGGCGCGAGCGCTTCGGCCCGACACGTTCCGCGTGCACGCCGAACCACTGCCCGCGAGCGTCGCGACGTGTCCGTTCTGCCGCGACAACGAGCACGAGACGCCGCCCGAGGTCGCACGGTTCGGCGCCGGAGCGCCCGACACGCCGGGCTGGACCCTGCGGGTCGTCCCGAACAAGTACCCCATCGTCGGTGACGGCGTCGCCGGCGCGCACGAAGTCGTCATCTTCTCCCCCGCACACGATGCCGACGCCGGCGCGCTCTCCGCGGACGCGGCCGCCGACGTGATGGTCGCACTGCGTGACCGCGCCCGGTTCCACCTCACGAACGGGCGGCGCTACGCGCAGGCGTTCGTCAACCAGGGCAAGTCCGCGGGCGCGTCGATCGAGCATCCGCACGCCCAGGTGGTCGCGCTCGACTTCGTCCCCCCGCGCGCGCAGGCCCGCCTCGATCGGTTCACGGCGACCGCGTTCGCCAACGATCAACAGCACCGGATCGTCGACGGGCACGTGGTGGTCTGGTGCCCGCCCGCGTCGCCCACGCCGTTCACGGTTCGCCTCGCGCTCGCCGACGGCGGGCCTCGGTTCGACGAAGCCTCCGACGACGACGCGCGCGCGGTCGGCGTCGCGCTGCGCAACACGATCGCGACGATCCGCGGCCGCGCTCGGCGACGTTCCGTACAACGTCATGATCGCGACCGCACCCCGGGACCACGACGGTGCGTTTCGCTGGTGGGTCGATCTCGTGCCCCGGCTCACCGTCACCGCGGGGTTCGAGCTGTCGACGGGGCTCTCGGTGAACATCGTGGCGCCCGCCGACGCCGCCGCGGCCTTGCTGGGCCGCGCCGTGAGCATCCGCGTCGGCATCACGATCGACGCCGCGCCCGACGCGGTCTGGAGCGTCGTCGAGCCGATCGAACATCACGTCGACTGGATGGCCGACGCGGAGTCGATCCGGTTCACCACCGCCCAGACCCGGGGTGTCGGGACCGCGTTCGACTGCGTCACGAAGGTCGGTCCGATCCGGCTGACCGACCGCATGTCGGTGACGGAGTGGGAGCCGGGCCGCGCGATGGGCATCGAGCACCGCGGCGTGGTCACGGGTCGCGGGCGGTTCACGCTGGAGCGCCGTGACGGTGGCCGGACCGTGCTTCACCTGGAACGAGCGCCTGACGTTTCCGTGGTGGATGGGCGGACCCGTCGGCGCCGTCGTCGCGTCGCCGGTGCTCGGCGCGATCTGGCGCCGTAACCTGCGCCGGCTGAAGTCGATCGTGGAGGCGGTATGACGAATCGGGCAGTGAGCGTCGCCGGTCTGCAGACGCTGGGCGCAGGTCTGTCGCTCGACGTCGCGCGCGAGGCCGACGAGCTCGGGTACGCCGCGGTCTGGGTCGCCGAGGCGAACGCCGCGGAAGGCATGTCGATGCTCGGCGCGATCAGTCAGGTCGCGCCGCACATCGGCATCGGAACCGGTGTGCTCGCACTGCAACTGCGCACGCCGCCGCTGCACGCGATGGCCGCCGCGACCTTGCAGCAACTGGCCGGCGACCGTGACGTCTTCCTCGGCGTCGGCATCTCGTCGCCCGCCGTCGCGGGCCAGTGGCACGGCGCGGGCTACACCGACCGCCCGATCGCGCAGGTGCGCGAGTTCCTGACCCTGCTGCGCGAGTGCCTCTCCGGCGAGACGGTCACGTTCGAAGGCGACTTCTACAACGTCAAGCGCTTCCGGCTGGGTCTGAAGCTCGGCGACCGCCGCCCCAAGATCGCGCTCGCCGCGCTGAACAAGCAGATGCTGCGCCTCGGCGGCGAGCTCGCCGACGTGGTGCTGTTGAACTACCTCCCCGCATCGCTGGTGCCCTGGTGTGTCGCGAACGATCCGCGCGGGCGGCGACGCGGAGATCCACGCGTACGTGCACTGCGCCGTCACCGATCGCGACCGCTACGCCGAACTCGCACGCAAGGACCTCCTCAACTACGCGGTCGTTCCCGCGTACGCCACGCAGTTCGAGCGCGCCGGATTCGTCAGCGAGGTGCAGCACTTCCAGAAGCGTTGGGCCGCGCGCGATCGCGACGGCGCGCTCGCCGCGATCAGCGACGACTGGGTCGACGCGATCCAGATCATGGGCGACGAACAACACGTCCGCGACGCGGTGCAGGCCTACAGCGACCACGGCGTCGACGTACCGATCGTGTTCGCGATCCCGTGGGGCGAGGACCGCATGGCGACCGTCAGCCGGACCCTCCGCGCCCTGGCCTGAGGGGGTGCGGGCGCCCGCGCTACTTGCCGGAGAACTTGGCCTTGCCGGGTCCGTCGGCGAGGAACGACTTCACGCCGGTGTCGGCGTCCTCGGTCGCGAAGACCTCGACGAACGCGTCCCGTTCGAGATCGAGACCGTCCGCGAGCGACACGCCGAGCCCCCCGTCGATCGCCCGCTTCGCGATACCCATGGCGACGACCGCGCCCTTGCCGAGCTCTGCGGCCCAATGGCAGCGCGGCGTGCTCGACCTCGTCGGAGGGGACGACCCGGTCGACGAGATCCCGATGGCCTGCGCCTCGTCGGCGCGGACCTGCCGACCGCTCCAGATGAGGTCCTTGGCGCGCGCCGGACCGACGAGGCGCGTCAACCGCTGCGTCCCGCCCGCGCCCGGGATGATGCCCAGCAGGATCTCGGGCTGGCCCACCCGCGCCGTCTCGGCCGCGACGCGCAGGTCGCACGCGCAGGCGAGCTCCAGCCCGCCGCCGAGCGCGTAACCCCGGATCGCGGCGATCACCGGACGCGGGATCGCGGCAACTGCGTCGAACGCGTCGCGGAACGCGCGCGCAATGGCCCGCGCCGCGTCCTGACCGCCGAACTCGGAGATGTCGGCGCCCGCTGCGAATGCCTTCTCCCCGCCCGCGACCACGACGGCCTTCACCGCCGCATCGTCGCCGGCCGCGCGCGCAACGTCGCGCAACTGCTCGAGCAGCGCGCGCGACAGCGCGTTCATCGGAGGATTGTTCAGACGGATCACCAGGACACCGTCGGACAGGGGCTCGGTGAGTACGAGGTCGTCGGCCATCTCCGGACCCTATAACCGGCTCACGGCGCGGTCAGCGCGAGCGTGGGAAGAGAACCTCGGCGCCGATCGGGACGAAGCCGGCCGCGGCAACCGCCTTGAGCGACGCCACGTTGCCGGGAGCCACCTGGGCAAACACGGGTTCGCCCGCGGGTACGAGATCACGGACCGCCCGGACGACGCGGCGCCCCAATCCGCGTCCCCGCGCCTCCGGCGCCACCTCGAAGCCGAAGTCCCAACGGTCGCACACCCCTCGGCCGAGGACGAGCACCGCCGCGTCATCGTGCGGCGACGAACACGCGCATGTTGCGGCGATACCGCGCCGCCTCCTCGACGCGCGGGTGGTCGTGCCCGTCGACCTCGTGCAACCACGGGGCGCGCCGCCGCCGGTACCGGTCGCGCCCAGGAGCACGTCCAGCGTCGTGGATCTCGATCCGAGGCGCGCCTCCAGCCACACCAACGCGGCCGGCGACATCGGCACGGAGAGATCACCGGGTGGCACGTGCGCCGCGAACTCCTCCGGACTGATGTCGGCCGCGAGCACGAAGTGACCGGTGAATCCGACGAGCGCGTCGGCGCGACCGCCCGGAGACGGCACGACCTCGACCCGTCCGTCGGCGGCCGGGAACCGTCCCGCGGCCGCGTCGTCGAGGAGGACGCGCAGGGGATGCGGGCTCACGCGCCCCGCAACTCCTCCGCCGCCGTGTAGGGGTCGCGGGTACGCGCCGCGACCTCGTCGACGATCTTCTCGAACTCCGGTCCGCTGCACACGGCCGCGGCACGCGCCAACATCTCGGCCGCGACCAGTCCCCGCAGCTCCTCCCGCAGGCGCGCCCGGCGCCGCGTCGCCGCGTCACCCGTCGCTTCGAGGTGGCCCTTGTGCTCGGAGATCGCGTCGAACAGTTCGTCGACCCCCTCGCCCGTCGTCGCCACCGTACGCACGATCGGCGGCCGCCACGCGCGCCGGCCCGACAACTCGAGCATTCCCATGAGATCGCTCTCGGTCTCGGCCGCGCCCGGACGATCGGCCTTGTTCACGACGAACACGTCGGCGATCTCCATGAGGCCCGCCTTCGCGGTCTGTACGGAATCACCCCAGCCCGGGTTCACCACGACGACGGTCGTGTCCGCGTGCCCCGCGATCTCGACTTCGACCTGGCCGACGCCGACCGTCTCGATCACGATCCACGTCTTGCCCACGGCGTCGAGCACGCGCACCGCTTGCGGAGTCGCGAGCGCGAGACCGCCGAGATGGCCGCGGGTCGCCATCGAACGAATGAAGACTCCGGCGTCGGTGGTGTGACTCTGCATGCGTACGCGGTCGCCGAGAATCGCGCCACCGCTGAAGGGACTCGTGGGGTCGACCGCGAGGACGCCGACCTCACCGCCGGTGGCGCGCAATCGGCCGACGAGCTGGTCGGTCAGGGTCGACTTTCCCGCACCCGGCGCGCCCGTGATGCCGATCGACCACGCGTTGCCGGTGCGCGGGTGGAGCATCTGGATCGCGATGCGCGCGCCGTCGCCACCCGTGTTCGACCAGCGAGATGACTTTTGCAATCGATCGCCGGTCACCCTCGAGCGCGCGCTCGACGAGCGCGACCGTGGCGTCTCCCATGGAGCGCCGACGCTACTCGTCGGCGACGACCTCGGTGATGCCCGGGACGCGGTCCATGATGATCCGCTCGACGCCGGCCTTGAGCGTCATCATCGAGACCGGGCAGGTACCGCACGCGCCGACCAGGGAGACGTGGACGACGCCGTCCTCGTCGATGCCGTTGAAGACGATGTCGCCGCCGTCGCTCTGCAACGCGGGGCGGATCGCCTCGATCGCATCGAGGACACCGGGTTCCATCTCTGCGAGATCAAGCGCCATCAGTTCTCCAGACCACAAGCTTGCAAGGGGACTTGCCCGGCACAACCGTTCCAGTATCGCGCTTGTTCCCCGCGGGCCTCGATCCCGGCCCCGAAAGACCGAAACGCGCGGAACGGCTCAGTCGTCGAGGCGTTCGACGTCGGCGCCGAGCATTCGCAGCCGGCCCGCGAGATCGGCGTAGCCGCGCTCGATGTGCTCACCGTGATGGACCATCGTCTCGCCGTCGGCCACGAGCCCGGCCAGTACGAGCGCCGCGCCCGCCCGGACGTCGGAAGCCCGGACCGGAGCCCCGGAGAGGCGATCGACGCCGCGCACGATCGCGTGGCGGCCCTCGGTCCGTACGTCGGCGCCCATCCGCGCCAGTTCGTCGACGAACTGGAAGCGACCGTCGTAGACGTTCTCGGTGACGATCGCGCTGCCTTCGGAAACCGACATCACCGCAACCGCGAGCGGCATGAAATCGGTCGCGAACCCGGGGTGCGGCAAGGTCGCGATGTCGACCGCGTGCAATCGCCGCGACGCGAGGGCCCAGAGGCCGTCGCTCGTGGGCGAGATCCGCATGCCCATCTCGCACAGCTTCATCGAGACCATCTCGACGTGCTCCGACCGCACGCCGACGAGCTCGATCTCGCCGCCCGCGATCCCGCACGCCATGAGCAGGGTGGCCGCCTCGACGCGGTCGGTCATGATCTCGGTGTCGACCGCCTGCAGATCCTCGACCCCTTCGATCTCGATCGTCGACGAGCCCGCGCCGAGGATGTGCGCGCCCATGCGGTTGAGGAATGTCGCGAGCGCCGTGACCTCGGGTTCGCGCGCCGCGTTCTCGATCACCGTCGTGCCCTTGGCCAGGACCGCGGCGCACATGAGGTTCTCGGTGGCGCCGACGCTCGGGAACTCGAGGACGGTGCGCGCGCCGTGCAGCAACTCCGCGTGCGCGACGACGTAGCCGTGGGCGACCTCGACCTGCGCTCCCATCGCCTCGAGCCCGCGCAGGTGCATGTCGACCTTGCGGCTACCGATGTTGTCGCCGCCCGGCAGCGCGACCCGAGCCTGCCCGCACCGCGCGAGCAACGGGCCGAGCACGTTGAACGAGGCGCGCATGCGCGCGACCAAGTTCGTAGGGAGCTTCCGGCGTGAGCTCACCGCTCGCGTCGACCCGCACGACATCGGGTGCGGGTTGATCGACGCGCGCCCCGGTGGCGCGCAACAACTCGATCATGACGTCGAGGTCGCGCACGGTCGGGACGTTGCGCAGCGTCGTGACGCCCGGCACGAGCAGCGCGGCCGCCATCTGCTTCAGGCCCGCGTTCTTGGTGGCTCCCGAAGGTTGCACGCGGCCGGCGAGCGGTCCGCTCGCACGGACGCGGAATCGAGTCACGGCGGAAAAGACTACTTACCGGAGTAGTCGGGTCGGCGTTGCTCCACGAACGCCGTGATCGCTTCGCGCATGTCGCCCGAGCGCAGGCAGATGGCCTGCGCCTCGGCCTCGACCACCAGTCCCTCCGCGACCGGGACGCGGTCGGCCGCGTCGACCGCGCGCTTCGCGCCCTGCACCGCGAGAGGCGGTTGCGCGGCGATCGCCGCCGCGAGCGCGCCCGCTTCCGCGTCGAGCACGTCGTCGTCGACGAGGCGTTCGCACAAGCCGATGCGGTACGCCTCGTCGGCGTCGATGCGCGCCGCGGTCCAGATCATCTCTTTCGCCTTGCCCGCGCCGACGACGCGCGGAAGCCGTTGCGTTCCGCCGAGGTCGGGAAGGATGCCGTACTTGTGCTCGAGCAAGCCGACGGATGTACCGCGTGCGAACACGCGGATGTCGCAGGCCAGCGCCATCTGCAGTCCCGCGCCGAGCGCGAAGCCCCGCACCGCGGCGATCGTCGGGTAGCGCGCCTCCGCCAACCACGAGTACGCCTCCTGAGTGCGGAGGATGCCGTCGACGGTGGGATCGTGGTGACGGGTGCCGACGTCCTCGCCGCCCTCGATCGAGTCGGTCGAGCCGCCGGTGAACACCGACGTGTCGATGCCGGACGAGAACGCGCGGCCCTTCCCGATCACGACGAGCGCGCGCAGATCGGGGTCGTCGCGCAGCTCCTTGCCCAACGCGCGCAACTCCTGCCACATCTGGATCGTGAAGGAGTTCAGTTTCTCGGGCCGGTTGAGGCGCAGCCAGCCGATGTGGTCGTCGCGCGAGAACTCGACGGTTTCGTAGTCGGTCATGCGCGAACGGTATCGCCCGCCGCCACACAGCCGAAACGGACGACCTCGACCGGATCGTGCAATCCGGCGACCGTGATCATCCCGGCGGGTTCGACCGGCATGCCGGCCGGTGCGTAGGCGGCCAGCTCCACGGTCGCGAGGATCTCGTGGGGCTGCGCGGCATTCGCGAGGCGCGACGCGAGGTTCACGGAGCGGCCGGTGTAGTCGTCGCCCTCGAGCAGGATCACGCCGCCGCCTGCGCACCCCGCGTGCATGGCGAGAGGCAGGCCGAGCTCGTGCGTGAGCCCTTCCAGCTTCGGCACCGCCGCGACGAGTTGCGCCGGATCGACCGAGACGAGCATGCACCCGTCGCCGAGCCACTTGGCGATGCGCACCCCGAAGTCGGTGGCGACCTGGCGGACCGCGCCCCGGAACAGGGTCAACACCCGCACCGACTCGTCGTCACCGAACTCGTCACCGAACGACGTGAAGCCGGAGAGGTCGACGAACGCGAACCAACGGTCGACTCGCATGGCGCGAGTCTGTCACTTCCGGTTCGGCAGACGCGCAACGAAATCGACGACGGCTGCGGCGACGTCGTCGAGCACGTCGGCGACGGTGAAGCCGCTCGATTTCAACGGCTTGAACCCGTGGTCGCCGGTCTCGACCCAGTGGAACGAGACCCGGCCCTTCACCTTCTTGGCGTGTTGCTTCAGCTCGGCCGGCGTGCCGAAGGCGTCACGCGTGCCGCTGACGAACAGGGCCGGCATGCGCAATCGCGCGAAGTGCTCGACGCGGAGTTGCGTCGGCCTCCCCGGCGGATGCAACGGGTAGCCCAGGAGGACGAGGCCGAGCGCGCCGGTGTCGGCGGCGACCATCGAGCAGATGCGCCCACCCATGGAACGACCACCGAGCACCAACCGTTCCGGCGGGAGCTTCGTCCGGCGCGACAACTCGGCGACGGCTTCGCCGACCGCAGCCTCGAGCACCGGCGCGCGATCGGGCGCGCGCCGACCGGCGGCTCGGTACGGGAAGTTGAAGCGCAGCGACGGGATCTTGGCCGCCGCGAGCGCGTCGGCAACGGTCGTGAGTGTCGCCGCGTTCATGTCCGCGCCCGCACCGTGCGCGAGGAGCACCGCGCGGTCGGCGCCGCGCTTCGGACCTTGATACGCGAAGTCGGTCAGAGCCATCGGTTCAGGAATGCCGCGATGCGCCCGAGCTCGTCGGTCACGGTCTCGGCTCGACGCCAGCCGTGGCCCTCACCCGCGTACACATGGTGTTCCACGTGCGTTCCCGCAGACTGGAGCGCAGCGGCGAACGCGGCGGTGCGCTCGGGGTTGACGACACGATCCTCGTCGCCCTGCAGCAACAGCACCGGTGCCCGCACACTCGCAGCCTGCGTGATCGGCGAGCGGGCGACGTAGAGCTCGCGCGCGTCCGGCCGCGGCCCGACCAACCGCGAGAGGTCTCCCGACTCGAAGCGATGCGTCGTGGCCGCGAGGTCGAGGAGGTCGGTCACCGGATACAACGCGATCACCGCGGCGGCGAGATCAGGATGCGCGGCGGCGACGTTCAACGCGGTGAAGCCCCCGGCGCTCCCACCCATCAGCGCGACCCGACCGGGCGCGGCCCATCCTTCCTTCAGCGCGTGCCGGATGCCCGCGGCGACATCGGCGACGTCGAGGTCGCCCCACCGACCGTCGAGCGCGTTCCGATAGGCAACGCCGTAACCCGACGAGCCGCGGTGGTTCGGCTGCAAGACGGTGTAACCCCGTTGCACGAGCCACTGCACCCGCGGGTTCCAGTCCGCGAGCGCCTGCCCGGTCGGGCCGCCGTGCACCTGCACGACGAGCGGCGCCGGGCCCGAAGCATCCGGCGCGCGCCACAGCAACCCGTGCACGGCCGCGCTCGCCGACTTCCACATCACCGGCCTCGGCTCGACGAGAGCCGTGCGCTCGAACCCACCGACCGGACCGCGCGCGATCGACCGGCGGGCCGAACCGTTCGCGGCGAGGACGACGACCTGGCCCGGCGTCACCGCGCCCGTCCGCACGCACACGATCCCCGCGTCGCCCCACGAGAGGTCGCGATGCCACCCGCGCGACAACTCACGCGCCGACTTGCGGCCCGGCGCACCGATCACCAGCCGGCCGAATCCCGACTCGTTCCGGCACCACACGAGCTCACTGCCGTCGGGCGACCACGCGAACGAGCGCTGCCCCGACGACCACGCCGGCTCCGCGCATTCCTGGTGGGGTTGGCCGGGCAGCAACGGTTCGCCGTCGACGACGAGTTCGGCGTCGCGCATCCACGCGAGCCGCGCACCGTCGGGCGAGAAACGCGGCTGACTGCATGCACCGTCGGCTGCGAGCGCGTACGCCTTGGAGTCGCGGCCGTCGCGCCGCATGATCCGGGAGGCGTGCCACGGCATGTTCGGCAGATCCCATTCCTGCCATACGAGCGCGCCGCCGTCGGGCGACCAGGCCGGGTCCCACGCGTAGTCGGCGTGCGACACCCGTTCGGGCCAACCCGAGCCGTCGAGCGGAACCGTCGCCACGTCGCAAGCGTCGTCGCGCTCGATCGCGCACGCGACCTCGCCGCGCACCGACACCGCCGGGGCCAGGGCCCGGCCGTCGTGGGTGAGCACCCGGTCGACTCCACCCCCGGCACCGACGACGACCAACCGGCCGTCGCCACCCGCGACGACGAGGGCGTCGTCGTCGATCCAGGCGTATCCCCCACCGATCCCGCACTCGGCCGTCACCACGACCGGCGGACCGGTCCCGTCGGACGGGGCGACGACCACGTCGGCCCGCCCGTCGTACGCCTCGACCCAGGCCAGCCGGGCCGCCGACGGCGACCAGCGCGGACTACTCACGCTCCGTGACCGGCTCAGCATCGTAGGTACTATCGAGGGCGCCACCGAGCGACGACGCTAGTGCGCGGGCCCACGCGGCTTGCCTTTCGGGTGGCCCGGCCTCCATCCTGGGTGACACATGCCGACCCCCCGATCTGCCCTTTCGCGCACGCGCACGCCCGATCGCACCCCGAAGCCCGGCGATCCGTTGCGCGTCGCCTTCCTCATCTACCGCGGCAATCCGCACTGCGGTGGACAAGGCGTCTACAGCCGCCATCTCACCCGGGAGCTGACCGAGCTCGGTCACTCGGTGACGATGCTCGCCGGTCCGCCGTGGCCGGTGGCGGACGCGCCCGTGACGCTCGAGCACATCCAGAGCCTCGACCTGTACAAGCGCGAGAACCCGTTCCGGGTGCCGTGGCCGCACGAGTTCCGGACCCGTTCCGACGTCGAGGAGTTCGCGATCATGGCGGGCGCAGGCTTCCCGGAGCCGTACGCGTTCAGCCGGCGGGTGTACGCGCATCTGCGTGACCGCCGCGACGAGTTCGATCTCGTCCACGACAACCAGTGCCTCGGCCGCGGCCTCCTCGGATTCGTGCGCGACGGCTGGCCGTTCGTGAACACGCTCCACCATCCGATCACCGTCGACCGCGACCTCGATCTCGCCGCGGCCAACTCGCCGTTCCGGCGTCTGACGCTGCGCCGCTGGTACGGGTTCCTCGGCATGCAGATGAACGTGGCGCGTCAGCTGCCGCGGCACATCACCGTGTCGCAGAACTCGAAGAAGGACATCGTCGCCCAGATGCGCGTCGACCCCGACACGTTGCACATCGTGCCGGTCGGTGTCGATCAGAAGCAGTTCCGTCCGATGCCGAACGTGAAGCGCGTGCCCGGTCGCCTCATGACGACCGCGAGTGCCGACGTTCCGCTGAAGGGTCTGACGTACCTCATCGAAGCGCTCGCCAAGATCCGGACCGAACGCGAAGACGCGCACCTCGTGGTCATCGGCCAGCCCCGCCACAAGTCGGCGGTGCCGGCGCAGATCGAACGCCTCGGCCTGCAGGGTGCGATCGAGTTCGTGAGCGGCGTGAGCGACGAGCGCATCGTCGAGCTGTACGCCGAAGCGGAGATCGCGGTCGTTCCCTCGCTGTACGAGGGCTTTTCGCTCCCGGCGATCGAGGCCATGGCGTGTGGCGTCCCGCTCGTCACCACGACCGGCGGCGCACTGCCCGAGGTCGTCGGCACGCCCGGCGACGGGGCAATGCTCGTTCCGCCCGGCGACCCCGGCGCGCTCGCGCAGCAGATCATCGACGTGCTGAACGACGACGAGTTGCGGGCGAAGCTCGGCGAGCGCGGCCGGCGCCGCGTGCTCGACCGGTTCACCTGGCGCAAGACCGCCGAAGGAACCGCCGAGCAGTACTACCTCGAGCTGGAGGCGCACGCGAAGCGACGCCACGACTCGGGCTCCGCCGGCTGATGTTGACCGTCGACTTCGATCGCATCGGGCTCGTCCCCGGCGAACGCCTGCTCGACCTCGGCGCGGGCGGTGGCCGCCATGCGTTCGAGGCGATGCGCCGCGGCGCGCGCGTCACCGCGCTCGACTACTCCGCCTCCGACCTGAAGGACGTCGCGGCCGTCGCGGGCGCGATGATCGACAGCGGCGAATCGACCTACGACCAATGGGCCGGGGTCGTGAACGCCGACGCACTCGATCTCCCGTTCCCCGCGAACAGCTTCGACCGCGTGATCGTCTCCGAGGTGCTCGAGCACGTCTGGGACGACGAACGCACACTCTCCGAGATCGCGCGTGTGCTCCGACCCGGAGGCCGGATCGCGGCAACGGTTCCCACGCGTTGGCCCGAGCGCGTCTCGTGGGCGCTCAACTGGCACTACCACGACACGCCCGGCGGCCACGTCCGCATCTACCGCCAGCACGAGCTCGAGTTGAAGATGGAGCGCGCGGGCTTCTACCTGCGCGGCTCCCACCACGCCCACGCGTTCCACTCGCCCTACTGGTGGTTGAAGTGTGCGTTCGGGCTCGAGAACACCGAGGCCGCGCCGGTCCGGCGTTACCACGACTTCTTGTGCACGCTGATCGAGAAGAACCCGCGCTGGGCGCAGGTCACGGAACAGGCGCTGAACCCGGTGCTGGGGAAGAGCGTCGTGCTGTACGGCGAAAAGGTCGCACCGACGATGGCGAAATGGGGGAAGCAGAGCCTTGCCTGATCACCAGCTCCCCGGAGTCGAGAACGTTCTCACCCCCGCCGAGATCGAGGAGACGGTCGCGGCGATCGCCGCGGTCCAGTTGCCCGACGGCAACATCCCGTGGACGCCCGGACACCACACCGATCCGTGGAACCTGATCGAGGCCGCGATGGCGCTCGACGTCGGCAACCGATTCGTCGAGGCCGAGCGGGCCTACGAGTGGCTGACCGGCATGCAACACGACCAGGGCTCGTGGAACGCCTACTACGTCGGGAACGACGTGAAGGACCACACGCTCGACACCAACGTGAGCAGCTACGTCGCGAACGGCGTGTGGCACCACTACCTCTGCACGCGCGACGCGGGATTCCTCGAGGCGATGTTCCCGGTCGTGGAGCGCGCCATCGACTTCGCGCTCGACAATCAGCACCCGACCGGTGAGATCGAGTGGGATGCCGATCCCGCCCGTGTCGACGGCAAGGGCGCGCTGCTCACCGGATCGTCGAGCATCTACTCGTCGCTGCGCTGCGCGATCGCGGCTGCGGAACGACTCGGTCGCGAACGGCCCGACTGGGAGCTCTCGCTGGGATCGCTCGCGATCGCAATCGCGCACCGCCCGGAACGCTTCCTCGACAAAGAGCGTTGGGCGATGGACTGGTACTACCCGATCCTCGTCGGCGTGTTGCGCGGACACGCGGCCGAAGCGCGCCTCGCGGCGAAGTGGGACACGTTCGTCGCACCCGATCGCGGTGTGCGCTGCGTCTCGGATCAACCGTGGGTCACCGCCGCGGAGACGTGCGAGCTCGTGATGGCGCTCGACGCCATCGGCCTGCACGACCGGGCGCGCGCCCTGTTCGAGTGGGTGCAGTTCCTCCGCCACGACGACGGGTCGTACTGGACCGGCATGAATTTCGAGGACGAGCGCTACGACGAACCCGGTGAGTACTTCACCGCCGAGCAACCCACGTGGAACAGTGCCGCGGTGGTGCTCGCCGCCAACGCGCTCGGCGGGTCGGGCCCGACCGCCGGCATGTTCCGCGGCGAGGGTCTCCCGGGCGGGCTCAGCGCGGAGGAGTTGATCGAAGCCGGCTCCGCGATCGAAGCCGATCGCGCCGCCCGCGATCGGCACTGACCTCGCGAATCCCCGGGCGGGGATGCGCGAAATCTGACCGCTTCCGTCGTACCATCCGCGACGATGCGGGGTTGGCGGAGCGGACGGGCGAAGGCCAAGGCGGCACAGGCCGCGCCCGCGGCAACGCCCGCGCCGGAACCGACCCTCGACCTCCGAGCCGACGCGGCCGTCGATGCGCTCGTCGTGATGGCGGACGACCCTCCGGCCCAGGCCTGGGTGGGTCGGGACGGACCGCCGCAGCCGGCCGCACCCGAACCGCCGGTCTCGGCACGACCCCCGAGCGGTCAGGCGGAGATCCTGCGGCTCCTCGAAGTCGTGACGAACATGTGCGATCACGTCATCGAGTACATCGAGGCCGACAAGGCTGATCGCCGGCTCATGCTCGAGACGCTGACCCAACTCGGTCGAGTCATCACCGACGGCGCGGCCACCATCGCCGCGGTTTCGGCGCAGGCCCTCGCCGCGCCCGCGGCACCCGTCACGATCGAGGTCGCGGACGTCCCGACCGATCCCGCGCCGACCCCGGCCGGGGCGTTCGCGGTCGCGCCGGGCGAGCGGGTGCTCGGCGGTTCGATGCCGGCCGGGCCGGAACCCGTCATCGACCTCGTCGAGCCGGAACCCGAACCGGATCCGGAGCCGTCGCCCGAGCCGCAACCGGAGTTCGCAACCGTCGCGCCTCCGTCAGCGGCGGCGACGATGGAGATCGCGGTCGAAGTGCGCGGGCGGTTCGGCGATCGTTGGGTCGAC
The DNA here is from genome assembly GCA_963835455.1 of uncultured Actinomycetes bacterium. Lineage (GTDB taxonomy): Bacteria > Actinomycetota > Acidimicrobiia > IMCC26256 > PALSA-610 > PALSA-610. The sequence goes on along the minus strand of CAWIFT010000003.1, from coordinate 1,142,658 downwards.
GGGTTCGAGATCTGCGAGGTCATGACGACCCCGGACGGTCCCCGCTACCGGTTGCGGCGTCAGCGTGACGGCGTCGTGCTCCCCGAACTCTTCGACGCCACGAACATCCGCCACGTCGAGACCTTCGAACAACTCGGCGACGCGTTCAGCGCCCACCCGGCCGGCAAGGGCCGGATCAACGGAAACGGCAACGGAAACGGGAGCGCGAACGGCTCGGCGGGTTACTGGTCGCGTTCCTGAGCCCGCCGCCGGAGCACCCGGAGGGAGCCTGTGGTCGACACCGGCTCGAAGCCGTCGGAGGCCGCGCGCTGCCAGACGTGGAACGGCGCCTGCCCGCCGGCCGCGGGATCGTCGAACACGTCGTGGATCGCGAGCGTCCCACCCGCGACGACGTGTACCGACCAGTTCTCGTAGTCGGCCATCGCAACATCCTCGGCGTGGCCGCCGTCGATGAAGACAAACCCGAGCGGTGTCCGCCACACCTTCGCGACGGGCACGGAGTGGCCGATCACGCCGACGACGACGTCTTCGAGGTCGGCCGCGAGCATCGTGCGGCGGAAGAACGGCAGCGTGTCCATCAGGCCCGTCTCGGGATCCACGACCTCACGGTCGTGGTGCTCCCAACCGGCCTGATTCTCCTCCGAGCCACGGTGATGGTCGACGGTGAACAACACCGTTTCCGCCTCCCGCGCCGCCGCGCCGAGATACACGGCGGACTTCCCGCAGTAGGTCCCGACCTCGAGGAGCGGGCCGAACGCGCCCGCGGCGAGACCCGCGTCGTAGAGCGCGAGCCCTTCGTCGTCGGGCATGAAGCCCTTTGCCGCCCGGGCAATCTCGAGCAGTCGATCGTCCATCAGGACGCGCAGACTAGGGCGGACCGTCAGATCCGGGCCGCCTCGACCCAGCGACCGAACACGTCCGCCAGCGCGTCGACGACCTCGCCGAGCGTTGCGTACGCGTTCACCGCGTCGATGAACGCCGGCATCAGGTTGACATCGGGGACGGCGGCCTCGGTGCGCACCCGCGCGAGGGCCGACTCGACCGCCGTGGAGTTGCGCTCCCGCTTGACCTTGTCGAGGCGGCGTCGTTGTTCCTCCTCGACCTCGGGTCCGATGCGCAGGATCGGGGGCGGCGGCTCGTCGCTTCCCTCGAGGAACCCGTTGACGCCGACGATCACGTGCCGGCCGGAGTTCAGCTTGCGTTCGAGCTCGTACGCGGAGTCGGCGATCTCGGCCTGATACCACCCCTCTTCCACGCCGCGGATCGCACCGTCGAGCATCGAACCGTCGCCGAGCGTCTCGATGGTCGCAAAGAGATCCTCCGCCCGCTGTTCCATCTCGTCGGTGAGCGCTTCGACGTACCACGACCCGCCGAGCGGATCGGCGACATTCGTCACGCGGGTCTCGTGCGCGATGACCTGTTGCGTGCGCAACGCGATCCGGGCCGCCTTCTCCGACGGCAACGCGAGCGTCTCGTCCATCGAGTTGGTGTGCAGGCTCTGCGTGCCACCGAGGACACCCGCGAGGGCCTCGATCGCGGTGCGCACGATGTTGACCTCGGGTTGCTGCGCCGTGAGCGAGACCCCGGCCGTCTGCGTGTGGAAGCGCATCTGTAACGATCGTTCGAGCTGCGCGCCGTAGCGATCGCGCATCCAGCGCGCCCAGATCCGGCGCGCGGCTCGATATTTCGCAATCTCTTCGAAGAAGTCGACGTGCGCGTTGAAGAAGAACGACAGCCGCGGGGCGAACGCGTCGACGGGCAAACCCGCGCGCAGTGCGAGCTCGACGTACGCGAAGCCGTTGGCCAACGTGAACGCGAGCTCCTGCGCCGCCGTCGATCCCGCCTCCCGGATGTGGTATCCGGAGATCGAGATCGGATGCCAGCGGGGCATCTCCTCGGTGCAGAACGCGATCGTGTCGCGCACGAGTCGGAGCGACGGGCGAGGCGGGAAGATGAACTCCTTCTGCGCCTGGTACTCCTTGAGGATGTCGTTCTGCAGGGTGCCGCCGAGCCGCGCCCGTTCCACGCCGGTGGTCTCCGCGTGCGCGATGAACATCGCGAAGATCACGGCCGCGGGGCCGTTGATGGTCATCGACGTCGTGACCGCACCGAGGTCGATGCCGCGGTAGAGGTCGTGCATGTCGGCGAGCGTGTCGACGGCAACCCCGCACTTCCCGACCTCGCCGAGCGCGAGCTCGTCGTCGGAGTCGCGGCCCATCAGCGTCGGCAGGTCGAACGCGGTCGACAGGCCGTCACCGCCCGCGTCGAGCAGTTCGTGGAACCGGCGGTTCGTGTCGATCGCGGTCCCGAAGCCCGCGAACATCCGCATCGTCCAGAGCTTCGACCGGTACATGTCGGCGTACGGGCCGCGCGTGTACGGGTACGCGCCGGGCCGCTCCGCATCGGCCGGTCCGTACACGGACTCGACCGGAATCCCCGACATCGTGTCGAAGGGAGTACCGGGGTCGGTGGTCACCGCTCCATGCTAGATGCCGAACATGTCGGTCACGCCGTGGTCTCTACCGGCCGTGTAGCCGCCGTCGACGGCCAGCGCGTGCCCGGTCACGAAGGAGGCGTCCGGCGAAACCAGGAACAGCGCGGCGGCGGCGATCTCGTCGGGCCGCCCGAGCCGGCGCAGCTTGTGCTCGTGGCGGATCTGCTCGCGGATGTCGTCCATGCCCGGCATACCGAAGACGCCTTCGAGCATCGGCGTCTCGATGAAGCCGGGGCAGATCACGTTGGCGCGGATCCCGGCGTGCCCGTAGTCGATCGCGAGGTTCTTGGTGAAGATGACGACCCCGCCCTTCGACGCGTTGTACGAGCTCCCGCCCGCGGTGCCCTCGAGACCCTCGACGCTCGCGATCGTGACGACGCTCCCCCGCTCGCCGTCGATCGGCTCCTGGTCGAGCATCCGTGCGATCGCGTGCTTCGCGCACAAGAAGGTGCCGGTCAGGTTGATGTCGATGACCCGCTGCCATTCCGCGAGGTCGAGCATGTGCGCGGGGCCTCCACCGGCGACTCCCGCCGCGGTCACGATCGAGTCGATACGCCCGTGCTCGGCCACCATGGCGTCGATGACGCCCGCGACGGAGTCCTCGTCGCGCACGTCGGCCTGTGCGAACGAAACCTCGGCCGCATGCGCCGGCAGTTCGAGCTCCACCGTCGGCGCCGTCAGGTCGACCCCGACGACCCGCGCGCCCTCGGCCGCGAAGCGGGCGACGCACGCCAGCCCGATGCCCGACGCCGCGCCCGTGACCAGTGCTGATCTGCCCTCGAGTCGACCCATGGCGACGTTCTAGTACGGGGCGGCGGCCCCGTGGAATCCGGCCGACCCTCGACTAGGGTCCATCGACCAGCGATGCGACCAGGAGAGGGGAAATGCCGGAGCAACAGCCCGATCGCAACCTCGCAATGGAGCTCATGCGCGCCACGGAGGCCGCCGCGCTCGCGGCCGGCCGCTGGATGGGCCGCGGCGACAAGAACGCGGCCGACGGCGCCGCGGTCGAGGCCATGCGCGTCGTCCTCGCCACAGTCCAGATGGAGGGCGTCGTCGTCATCGGCGAGGGCGAGAAGGACGAAGCGCCGATGCTCTACAACGGCGAGCAGATCGGCGACGGTTCACCGCCCAGCATGGACATCGCGGTCGACCCCGTCGACGGGACGACCCTCACCGCGCTCGGTCGGGGCGGCGCGATCGCCGTCATCGCGATGAGCGAGCGGGGAACGATGTTCGATCCCGGTCCGTGCGTGTACATGGAGAAGATCGCGGCCGGCCCCGCCGCCGTCGACGTGATCGACATCAACGCGCCCGTCAAGGCGAATCTCGAAGCCGTTGCGAAGGCGCTCGGCGAGAAGGTGAGCGACGTGACCGCCGTCGTTCTCGACCGCGACCGTCACGCCGACATCATCCGGGAGTGTCGCGACGCGGGCGCACGCATCCGCTTGATCCCCGACGGCGACGTCGCGGGTGCGATCTCCGTCGTGTGGCGCAACTCCGGCAACGACATTCTCTTCGGCGTCGGCGGAACCCCCGAAGGGGTGATCGCCGCGTGCGCGCTGAAGGCCCTCGGCGGCACGATCCAGGGCAAGCTCTGGCCGCGCAACGACGAGGAACGCACCGCGGCGCTCGACGCGGGGTACGACCTCGACAAGGTGCTCATGCTCGACGATCTCGTCTCGGGCGACGACGTGTTCTTCGCCGCGACCGGTATCACCGACGGCGAGTTGCTGCGCGGTGTGCGGTACTGGGGCGAAGGCGCGGGCACCCAGAGTCTCGTGATGCGCTCCAAGTCGGGAACGATCCGCATGGTCGACGCCCAGCACCACTGGACGAAGCTGAACGCGTATTCCGCGGTCAAATACAGCTGAATTTCGGCGGGTTGTCCGTGATCGGCACGATCTCGAGCGACGATCCGCGCGCCGACGATGTACGCGCACTCTTGGCCGCACACCTCTCGTTTGCGGATGAGCACACGCGCCGCGAGAACATCCACGCGCTCGACGTCGACGGCCTCGTCGATCCCGACATCTCGTTCTTCAGCTACCGCGTGGACGGCAAGCTGCTCGGGATCGGAGCGCTGAAGCGGCTCGATGTCGAACACGCGGAGCTGAAGTCGATGCACACGGCGGCCGCGGCGCGCGGCCAAGGGGTCGGGCGGGCGATGGTCGACCACCTCGTCGCGGTCGCCCGCGCCCGGGGTTTCACCCGAGTGAGCCTGGAGACGGGAACGACGCCCGCGTTCAGGCCCGCGCACGCCCTCTACGCGAGTGTGGGCTTCGAGGCGTGCGAACCGTTCGGCGACTACGCGCCGAGCCCCGACAACACGTTCATGACCCTCGCGCTGACCGGGTCGCCCTGACCGGGTCGCCGTGACCCGACGGGTCAGGCGGAAGCGGCGACTTCGAGCCGAACTGCGGCGCGGGCCAGCGCAGCCTGCGCGTCCACGTCGTCGGCGTCGGCGCGCAGTGCCTCTTCGGCGCGCGTCTTGGCCTGCGTCGCGCGGTCCACGTTGATGTCGCCCGCGAGCTCGGCCACATCCGAGAGGATGATCACCTGGTTGTTGCTGACCTCGACGAAACCGCCGTGTACCGCGAACCACGCCTGCGTGCCGTCCTCGAACTTCACGCGCGCCGGCCAGTCGGCCAGCGCACCGAGGAACGGTGCGTGGTTGTCCTCGAACGCGATGTCGCCGCCGCCGAGCGTGCGCACGACGACCATCTTCCCGACGCCCTGGTACAGAACCTGCTCGGGGGAGACGAGCTGCACGTCCACGAATGCGCCCCTAGCCCTCGAGCGACTTCGCCTTGGCGAGCACCGACTCGACGCCGCCGACGTTGAAGAAGGCCTGCTCGGGAACGTGGTCGAGGTCGCCGTTCACGAGTGCCTCGAAGCTCTCGACGGTCTCTTCGACCGGCACGAAGATCCCCTTCAGGCCGGTGAAGACCTCGCCCACGAAGAACGGCTGGCTCAGGTACTTCTGCACCTTGCGGGCCCGGGCCACGGTGACACGGTCCTCTTCGGAGAGCTCGTCGAGACCGAGGATGGCGATGATGTCCTGCAGCTCCTTGTAGCGCTGCAGCGTCTCCTGGGTCTTGCGGGCGACGGCGTAGTGCCGCTGCCCGACGATCTCGGGAGCGAGGATGTTGCTGGTCGACGCGAGCGGGTCCACGGCCGGGTAGATGCCGAGGGCCGCGATCTCACGGGCGAGCTCGGTCGTGGCGTCGAGGTGCGTGAAGGTGGTGAACGGCGCGGGGTCGGTGTAGTCGTCGGCGGGCACGTAGACGGCCTGCAACGACGTGATCGAACGGCCCTTGGTCGAGGTGATGCGCTCCTGCAGCTCGCCCATCTCGTCGGCGAGAGTGGGCTGGTAACCCACGGCCGAAGGCATACGGCCGAGCAGCGTCGACACCTCGGAACCGGCCTGCACGAACCGGAAGATGTTGTCGACGAAGAGCAGCACGTCCTGGTTCTGCACGTCGCGGAAGTACTCGGCCATCGTGAGCGCGCTCAACGCGACGCGCAGACGAACGCCCGGCGGCTCGTCCATCTGGCCGTACACGAGCGCGGCCTTCTCGATGACGCCCGACTCCTGCATCTCCAACCAGAGGTCGGTGCCCTCACGGGTGCGCTCGCCGACTCCGGCGAACACCGACACACCACCGTGCTGGGTGGCCACGCGGTTGATCATCTCCTGGATGAGCACGGTCTTGCCGACGCCGGCGCCACCGAACAGGCCGATCTTCCCACCCTCGACGTACGGCTCGAGGAGGTCGATGACCTTGATCCCGGTGACGAACATCTTCGCCTTGGGCTCGAGCTGGTCGAACGGCGGTGCGTCGCGGTGGATGTCCCACCGCTCCTTGATGTCGGTGACCTTGCCGGCGGTCACGTCGAGCTGCTCACCGATCACGTTCCACACGTGACCGAGCGTGCTGTCGCCGACCGGCACCTGGATGCCGTGCCCGAGGTTGCGCACGGCGGTGCCGCGCTGCAGACCATCGGTGGGCTTCAGGCACACGGCGCGGCAGCGGCCTTCACCGATCTGCTGCGCCACTTCCGCGGTGACGGTGATCTTCTCGCCCTCGAGCTCGATGTCCATCTCGAGCGCGAAGTTGATCTCCGGCAACGCGTCGGGCGGAAACTCGACGTCGACGACGGGACCGAGGATCGATACGACCCATCCGTCTTTGAGTTCGGTCTTCGGTTCGGCGGTTGCGGTCATGGCAGCTGTTGCTCCCGGTGTTTCAAGCGGTCTTGTCGTAGTACTCGGCGGCTTGCGTGTCGTCGTGGTCGCCCGCGCCCTGACTCAGGGCCTCGGCGCCGCCGACGATCTCCATGATCTCCGTCGTGATCGAGTCCTGCCGGGCCCGGTTCATACGCCGGCGGTAGGTCAGGATCAGTTCCTCGGCGTTGTCGGTCGCGGCCTTCATGGCCCGTTGGCGGGCCGCGTGTTCCGACGCCGCCGCGTTCAACAGCGCCGCGTACACGCGCGACTCCGTGTAGCGCGGCAACAACGTCTCGAGGATGGCTTCGGGGTTCGGCTCGAACTCGTAGTCGGCGGTCGGCTCGTTGGAGCTCGCCGCGTCGGCGGGCGCGTCGTCCGCGGCGGGTTCGAGCGGCAGCAACGGTTCGACGACGACTTCTTGGCGTCCGGCCGAGATGAACCGGGTGTAGACGAGCTGCACGCGGTCGAGATCACCCGACTCGAAGCCGGCGACGACTGCGCCTGCGACCGCGCGGGCGTCCTCGTAGGTGGGGCTGTCGCTGAACCCGGAGTGGGCGGCGTCGATCGGGTAGTCACGGAAGCGGAAGTAGCCCTCGGCTTTGCGGCCGACGGTGAAGAGCGCGTTCTCGCGTCCGGCCCGTTCCTGGTCGCGCATGTCGTTCTCGGCGGCGCGGATGACGGTGGTGTTGTAACCACCGCACAGACCGCGATCGGCGGCGATGACGATGTTCGCGACCTTGCGCACTTCCTCGCGCGGCGTGAGCAGCGCGCTGTTCGACGCTCCGCCGGAACCCTGCAGGTTGCGCACCACGTCGGTGATGCCCTCCGCGTACGGCTGCGCCGCGTGAACGCGCGCCTGCGCCTTCACGATGCGAGAAGCCGCGATCAGTTCCATGGCGCGCGTGATCTTCTTCGTCGACTCGACGGACTTGATCCGCCGACGAAGAATGCGCTCCTGACCGCCTGCCATATCTACGCGCTCCTCGCTGCGTCCCGGGATACCCGGGCCGCGGCCGCTCGATCGCCGGCGAGTTCGCTGCGCTCACCGCTTCGAGTGCACGCTGGGTCAGGGTCATGTCGTCGTTACTCGGCTGCCGTCGGGACGAACTGGCCTTTGAAGTCGGTGACCGCCGACGCGATCGCGTCGGCGTCCGGCATCGCACCCGTGTTCCGGATGGTGTTCAGCATGTCGGTGTGACGCGTCCGGACGAAGTCGAGCAACTCGACCTCGAAGCGCTTCACGTCCGACACGGGGATGTCGTCGAGGTAGCCGTTCGTGCCGGCGTAGATCGAGATGATCTGCTCCTCGACCGCCATCGGCTCGTGCAGGCCCTGCTTCAACAGCTCGACGAGACGCGCACCCCGCTCGAGCTGTGCCTTCGACACCGCGTCGAGCTCGGAACCGAACGTGGCGAACGCCTCGAGCTCACGGAACTGCGCGAGGTCGAGCTTCAACGTTCCCGAAACCGCTTTCATCGCCTTGATCTGCGCGGCGCTCCCGACGCGTGACACCGAGATGCCCACGTCGACAGCCGGACGCACCCCCGACTTGAAGAGGTCGTCCTGCAGGTAGATCTGCCCGTCCGTGATCGAGATCACGTTGGTGGGAATGTACGCGGAGACGTCGCCGGCCTTGGTCTCGATGACCGGAAGCGCGGTGAGCGAACCCGCGCCCTTCTCGTCGTTCAACTTCGCGGCGCGCTCCAGCAGGCGGGAGTGGAGGTAGAAGACGTCGCCGGGGTACGCCTCGCGGCCCGGCGGACGACGGAGCAGCAACGCCATCTGACGGTACGCCTCGGCCTGCTTCGACAGGTCGTCGTACACGACCAGCGTGTGCTCGCCGTTCTCCATCCAGTGCTGGCCCATCGCGCAACCGGTGTACGGCGCGAGGTACTTGAACACCGCTTCGTCGGAGGCGGGCGCGCTCACGACGACGGTGTACTCGAGCGCACCGTTCACGCGCAGCGTCTCGACCGTCTGCGCGACGGTGGAGCCCTTCTGCCCGATCGCGACATAGATGCACTTCACGCCCTGACCCTTTTGGTTCAGGATCGTGTCGACCGCGACGGTGGTCTTGCCCGTCTTGCGGTCGCCGATGATGAGCTCGCGCTGGCCCCGGCCGATCGGCGTCATTGCGTCGATGGCCTTGATGCCGGTCTGCAGCGGTTCGTGCACCGGCTTGCGCCCGGTGATACCCGGCGCCTGCACTTCGAGCCGGCGCACGTGGTCCTGCGCGATCGGGCCCTTGCCGTCGATCGCGACACCGAGTGCGTTCACGACGCGCCCGATGAGCGAGTCGCCCACCGCGACCGAGAGGATGCGGCCCGTCGCGGTGACGAGCTGGCCTTCCTCCACGGAGTCGGCGTGACCGAGGATCACTGCACCGATCGTGTCCTCTTCGAGGTTGAGTGCGAGGCCCTGGGCGCCGCCTTCGAACTCGAGCAGTTCGTTGACCGAGGCGTGCGGGAGTCCGGCGACGCGCGCGATGCCGTCACCGACCTCGAGCACCCGACCGACCTGGGCGCGGTCGACCTCGGGCCGGAAGCCCTCGACGTTCTTGCGGAGCACGGCCGCAATGTCGGCCGCATCAATCGTGAGCTCGGCCATGGTTAGAGCGTCTCCTTCAGCTGATCGAGACGGTGACGGACGGTGCCGTCGATCACGGTGTCGCCGATGGTGGCGACGAGCCCGCCCATGAGGGTCGGGTCGACCACCACGCGGACTTCGATGTTCTTCTTGGTCGCACGACCGAGTGCCGCCGCGAGCCGCTCCACTTGCGCGTCGTCGAGCGGAACCGCGGAGCGGACCTCCGCGACCTCGTGCTCACGACTCTCCGCCGCGAGCTCGACGAACCGCGCCACGATGCCGGGCAGGTCGTGCCCACGGCCCGCGCCGACGACGAACGCGGCGATCGAGCGCGTCAGCTGCAGCGAACGGTTCTCGAGGAGGTCGTCGACGATCGCCGCGCGCCGATCCGCGGGTTGCCCCGGATTCGACAGCGCGGTGCGCAGGTCGTCGTTCCCTTCGACGATCCGGGCGAAGCGGAACAGCTCGTCCTCGACCTCGTGCAGGTTGCCTTCGGCCTGCGCGATCTCGAGGAGCGCCTGCGCCCAGGTTTCGATGCGTTCGCTCATACTTTCCCGCTCTCGGCCCTACGGGCCGGGCCGCTCGGGCCCCGCTCACTGCTCGGCGGGATACCCGCCTCCCGACGTTCGCTCATCACGGTTAGTTGCTCCCGGACACCTGGTCGATGAAGCTGTCGACGAGCTGGCGGTTGGTGTCGCTGTCGAGGTTGCGCTCGACGATGCGGCCCGCGAGATCGATCGACAACGACGCGACGTCGGTACGCAGCTGCGTCATCGCCTGGTTGCGCTGGTTGGCGATGTCGGCCTGAGCCCGCGCCCGGATCTCGTTCGCTTCGGTCTCGGCGCGCGCGATGAGGTCGGCTCGCACCGACTCCGCCGCGACCCGGGCCTCTTCGATGAGACGACCGGCCTCGTCCTTGGCGCCGGCAATCTGCGCGAGGTACTGCTCTTTCTCCGCCTCGGCCTCGGCCTTCGCCTTCTCGGCGCCCTCGAGGTCGTTGCGGATGCGGTCCTCGCGTGCCTTCTCCATGTTCTTCACGGCCGGCACGCCGAACTTCCACATGACCCCGAGCAGCACGATGAACGCGGCCGTGCCCCAGATGACCTCGTTGAGGCCGGGGAGCAACGGCGACGGCGCCTTTTGGCAATCGTCGATCGAGCCGCCCTTCTGGAGCTTCTCGACGCATTGCTTCGCCGCCTCGTTCGCGTACTTCGCGTCGATGGCCGCCGTGGGACCCTCCGCCGCGAATGCAGGCGCGGCCATACCGAAGAACGCCGCGGCGAGAGCCGCCACTGCGATCAGTGCGCCAATGCGCTTTCGCACGATTGCCCCCTCAGCCGGAGATGATGAACGCGAGGACGAAGCCGAACAGCGCGAGCGCCTCGGTGAACGCGATCCCGAGGAACATCGTCGTGCGGACGGTGCCGGCCGACTCGGGCTGGCGCGCCATGGCGGTGATCGTGTTACCGACGACCAAGCCGATGCCGATGCCGGGGCCGATGGCGGCGCCGCCGTAGACGATGCCTCGGCCGATCGCGGTCAGACCCTTGGTGGGGTCGGCGGCCGCCTGGGCGAGGAGGAGATGGAGCAGAGCCACGTGGGTTCTCCTTGTTCTTTCTGTCAGTACGAACGTTGGGTCAGGATCTGGGTCAGTGAGCGGGGTGCATTGAGCTGTCGATGTACACAGCCGTGAGGATCGTGAAGATGAAGGCCTGGAGGAAACTCACCAGGATCTCGAAGCCCGTCATCGCAACCAGCAGTGCGAACGAGAACGGGGCGATGATCACGGTGACCTTGAGCGCCCACAGCGCGGCGGTGAGCGAGGCGAAGGTCACGAGGATCAGGTGACCGGCGAGCATGTTGGCGAAGAGTCGGACCATCAGCGAGAACGGCCGGACGATCAGGACCTGCAGCAACTCGATCGGCACGACGAGCGGGAGCACCCACCACGGCACGCCCGACGGGATCGTCGAGTTCTTCAGGAAGTGTCCCGGCCCCTGCTTGACGATGCCGACCACCATGTAGATCGCCCAGGTGAACAGGGCGAGCACGAGCGGCATGCCCAGACGCGCGTTCGCGGGGAACTGCACGGTCGGGATGATCTCGGTGATGTTGCTGAAGAAGATGAAGAAGAACAGCGCCGACAGGTACGGCAGGTAACCGAGGCCGTCGGTGCCCATCGTCGCCATGATGACCTGGCTGCGGACGAAGCCGATGCCCGACTCCGCGGTGTTCTGCAGGAACCCGGACGGCACGAGCGCGTCCTTCTTCCGCGTGCCCAGCCAGAACAGCAGCGTGGTCGCGAGGGTCGCGAACACGTAGATGGCAACCGTCCGGTTGATACCGAGCGGGCCGCTTCCCCAGATCGTGACGTGGCTGATCGGCGGTACGTCGACCGATAGCAAGAGCGCGTTCATTGGTCTCCGGAAGGTCGTGCCGGCTTCAACCCCGGCGCAGCGAGCGTGAGACTCACGTACTTCATTTCCCAAACCAGCAACCCGAGATGGGTTACGACGATCGTGATCCCGAGTACCGGAAGATTGATCCAGGGTTGGTGGCGCAACAATACGAGTGCGATGAGGATCACGGCGAGGCGGAGCACATATCCGCCGAGCGCGGCGGCGCCGATCGCCGTCGGACCACTCTTCGCGGCGCGCGACATGATCGCCGCCGCGGCGAGGAAGTTGACGAGGACGATGCCGAGCCCGATCGCCGCACTCGCGGCGCCGTCCCAGCCGAACGCGAGTCCGGCGATCAGGATGACGACCGGCGCGACCATGAGACCGCGCTTGACGATGTCGATTGCGACTTCGCGTTCGACGAGCGGAGCTACTGACTCTTCAGCCATGGTTTCCCTTCCTCGTCCCGAGCGACCTGGCCCTTGTACGAGTAGTAGGTCCGCACGCTGATTCCCAGCACGGCGAACAGCGCGAGCACCACGGTGAAGAGCGGACGGGTGTCGAGGCGACCGTCGATCCAGAGGCCGAGCAGCGTGAAGATCACGAGCGTGGCGACGATCTCGAACGCCTGGGAAAAGGCGTTCGAGTACCCGTGCCATGTGTCTCGCCGGTCGCGACGCTCCCCTGCCGGAACCACGCCGAAGCCCCTTCCGGATCACAGCCTCTGACCCCCGCCACCGTTGCCGGAGGGCGCTTGTGAATCCATTCGCAATCTACGGGCGCGACCCAGAATGAGTCAAACCGAAGCCGGAATTTTCCGACCGCGAAATCACGCTCGCTGACGGCGGCGCTCGGCGAGGTCGACGACGTCTTCGCCGGTGCGGCTGCTGGCGGGGTGGCGGGCGCGTTCCCTGCGCTCTCGCCGCGACCGGATGCCCGGGTGGAACCAGGCCAGGAGCAGGAGCAGGAGCGCGGCGGCCGCGAACGGCACGAGCGCGTTGCTGCCGCTGTGCGGGAAGTACGTCGGGACGAGCGCGACGCCGGACAGCAGCGCCGTCCAGGCCCAGAGGATCACGACGGTGCGCCTCGGTCCGTGGCCGAGGCGCATGAGCCGGTGATGGAGGTGGCCCGCATCGGCCTGGTGCCACCGTTGGCGTTTCACCATGCGCCGGAGGAACGAGAACACGGTGTCGAGGATCGGCACACCCAAGATGAGCACGGGGATCAGGAGCGGCCCGAAGAAGAAGAACGTGTTGCCCGAGAACGCATGGTCGGTGCGTCCGCCGATCGTGATGGTCGGGACCGCGAGCAACACGCCCAGGAAGAGCGCGCCCGCGTCTCCCATCATGATCTTCGACGGATGCCAGTTGAACGGCAGGAAGCCGAGGCAGACGCCGACCGCGATGATCGCGACGAGCGGGCCTATGTTCGTGCCGTCGATGTAGTTCTGCTTGAACAGCCGATCGGCGAACAAGAAGAGTGCGCCACCCGCGATCGCGACGATGCCCACCGCCAGTCCGTCGAGCCCGTCGATGAGGTTCACCGCGTTCGTCATCAACACGACCCACAACGCGGTGACCAGCGGCGCCCACTGCGAACCGAGCACCACGGTGTCGGTGTGGAAGAGATTGAACGGCATCCGGAAGTAGAACATCGTGACGCCGTAGAAGGCGAGGAGGCTCGCCGCGACGACCTGACCCGCGACCTTCGCGGGTGGCGACACGTCGATGAGGTCGTCGAGGCCGCCGACGACGAACATCACGCCCGCGCCGAGGATGAGCCCGAACGGCTCGGAGCTCGACTGGAACATCTGGTGGAACTGGTGCATCTGCGACGCGACCGCGATCGCCACGAGAAACCCGACGAACATCCCCATGCCACCGAGCGTCGGCGTGGGCCGTGTGTGCACGTGCCGCGCGTCGGATGACGGCGTGACGACCGCCCCGAACCGGATCGCAACGAGCCGGACCAACGGCGTCAGGAGCAGCGTTGTGCCGAGCGCGACGGCGAGGACGACTGCGTAGCCCGCCACCGCGTTACCCGTCCACCTTGATCATGCGGCTGCGCCCTCCGGCCCTCGACCGCCCGTGAGGCGCGCGACAGAGTCCGGGCCTCCGGACTGCGCCTGGGACGCTCACGCGCCTTCGGGATAGGGGGTGAACTTGGAGCACAGCCGGTTGGCCGATTCCCGCACGTCGGCCGCGATCGCGTCGTCGTCGGGGGCGCGCAACACAGTGCCGATGAGCGACGCGATCTCGCGCATCTGGTCCGGACCCATCCCCGCGGTCGTGCACGATGCCGAACCGAGCCGCAGACCGCTCGTGACGAAAGGCTTTTCCGGGTCGTTCGGAATCGCATTCTTGTTGCACGTGATCCCGGCGCGGTCGAGTGCTTCCTGCGCCACCTTGCCCGTGACACCGAACGGGCGGAGGTCGACGAGCATCAGGTGGTTGTCGGTGCCGCCCGAGACGATGCGGAATCCCTCTTCGGCCAAGGCCGCGGCGAGCGCCCGCGCGTTGACGACCACGTCCGTGGCGTACTGCCGGAACGAGGGTTCGCTCGCCTCTCGGAACGCGACCGCCTTGGCCGCCACGACGTGCATCAGCGGCCCGCCTTGCAAGCCGGGGAACACGGCCTTGTCGATGCCGGTCGCGTAGTCGCGGCGGGAGAGGATCGCGCCGGCGCGCGGCCCGCGCAGCGTCTTGTGGGTCGTGAACGTCACGACATCGGCGAACGGAACCGGCGACGGGTGCGCGCCACCCGCGATGAGACCGGCGATGTGCGCGGCGTCGACCAGGAGGAGCGCGGCAACCTCGTCGGCGATCGCCCGGAACGCGGCGAAGTCGATGACGCGGGCATACGCGGTGGCGCCCGCGATGATCATCCGCGGCCGTTCGCGCACGGCGAGGTCGCGGATCGCGTCGTAGTCGAGCATTTCGGAGTCGTCGTCGACGCCGTAGGCGACGAAGTCGTACATGCGACCGCTGAAGTTGACCGGCGAACCGTGCGTGAGGTGGCCGCCCTGGTCGAGCCGCATGCCCATCACCTTGTCGCCCGGCTCGAGCAGCGCCATGAATGCGGCCTGGTTGGCGTTCGCGCCCGAGTGGGGCTGCACGTTCGCGTGCTCCGCACCGAAGAGCGCGCAGGCGCGGTCGCGCGCGAGGTTCTCGGCATCGTCGACGACGATGTTGCCGCCGTAGTAACGCTTGGCCGGGTAGCCCTCGGAGTACTTGTTCGTGAGTACCGAGCCCTGCGCCTCGATGACCGCGCGCGACGTGAAGTTCTCCGACGCGATCAGTTGGATCGTCGTGTTCTGCCGCTCGAGCTCGCGGCGGATGATGTCGGCGATCTCGGGATCGGTGCGCTCCAACGGCGTCGTCATCGATCGGCCTCCTCGTTCTCGATGGCGGTGATCTCCTCGAGGCGGCGGACGTGGCGCCCACCTTCGAATTCGGTCGTGAGGAAGATCCGGGCGATCTCGTCGGCGAGCTCCGGGGCGACGATCCGGGCGCCGATCGACAGCACGTTCGCATTGTTGTGCCGGCGCGCCATGCGCGCGGTGTAGAGGTCGTTGCACAGCGCGGCGCGCGCACCCCTGACCTTGTTGGCCGAGATCTGCTCGCCTTGTCCGCTGCCGCCGAGCACGATGCCGAATTCGGCGTCGCCGCGCGTGACCGCGCGCGCCACCGCGGCGCAGTAGATCGGGTAGTCGACGGGGTCCTCGGAGTGCGTTCCGAGGTCGTCGACGTCATGTCGCCACTCTTTGAGCACCCCGACGAAGTGCTGTTTCAGTGGGTAGCCGGCATGGTCGCTGCCGATTGCGATGCGCACCCGGCGAGTGTACCTAGGCACTCCCTGACCCACCCTGTAAGTAAGGTCGCTGTGAGTGAACCAGGACGACCTCCCGCGAATCAGCCCGAGGCACCTCCGGTTGGCCGACGAGCTGTGCCGGCGGCGCCTCGCGCGCGAGGTCCACAGCGGGAAACGGAACGTCAACCGCACCGGCGACATGCGGTTCGCGGTGTCGAATCGCATCGAGGCCGATGCCCGCCTCGCACAGGCCGAACCCGGAGCACCGCGGCCCGAGGCCTTCGTCGAGCCCAACGAGCTCGAACCCGAACAGCAGGCTCTGTATCGCGCGGCGGCCCGGGGCTACCTCGATGCATTCGGCACGCGCTCCGCGACGGTCGTCGATCTCGGCTTCCGCACCGCACTGCCCGAGCTCGGCGTCGAGCTCTCGTCCAACCTCGGCATCGCGGCCGAGCTCGACGACGGCGGCCGCGAGCTGCGCAAGGTGCTGGTCGGGTCGCGCCGCGATTCGTTGCTCCTCGATCCGATCGACGTGCGTATCGCACTGGTACGCACCGAGGAGTGGGCGCCGGTGCAACTCGACATCGTTGCGGTCGACGTGATCGATCAGCGCCGGGTCCATCACGAACCCGACATCGACACCGAGCGCGCCGAAGCACACGCGTGGATCAGCGAACGCGTCGAGCGGGTTCTCGAGCTTGCGTCCGATCCCCGACCGCGAGCGGGCCGCGACTGCCAGGGTTGTGCGTTCATATCCGGCTGCGCGTCACATCCCGGCTGATCGGCCGGCTGCTCGAAATGCCGGCCAAACGATTGCTCTCCGACATCGTGTCGCTCACGCCGAGCAACTACGAAGCGTTCACCCGGTGCTCGCGTCTCTTCTACCTCACGGCGCTTCTCGGTCTTCCGCCGAGCGACGAGGTGCCCTCGACCGATCAGGGCCTGCAGGTGCACGACATGCTGCGCAAGATCCACGACGACGGGTCGTGCGCCGACGACGAGCACGTCTCCGACGTGCTCGTCGCGCACGGCTTCGACACTCCGTCGTTTCGCGACATGATCAACCGCCACGCGAACCGTTGTCCGTCGCGCGCCGCCGACAGCGAAGCCCACGAGGTCGACGTCGCCCGCTTCCACCGTCGCGAACCTCCGATGTTCATGGCGACGGCGCGCATCGACGCGGTGTGGATCCACGACGGCATACTCGACGCGCGCGACTACAAGACCGGTGGTCGTTACGACGACGCGGTCTCCGACATCGCCGCCGCGCACGTGCAGGCATACGCGCTCGCCGGGAAAGCCCGCGACCGCGGCCTACGGCTGCGTTTGCGCTACGAGTACCTGCAGCCCGAGGTGGACGAGGACCCGGAAGCCTGGGAGCTCGACGACGAGGCGCTGGAAGCCGTCGAAGAGGAGCTGCGCGCCGCGGTGGCGCGCATGTGGGAGCAGGAGGAGTGGCGCGGCGTCAACGAGATCGAGGTGTGCCGCACGTGTCGGTACCGATCGATCTGCCGCGACAGCGCCGCGCCCGGGGAGCCCGCGTGGCCGGTGTTGAGCACCGATCTCTCGGGCGGCGATACCTAGGTCGTGCGTGCGCACCGGCTGGAGGCGCACGCGCTTGCGCTGCGATTCCGGCGGAAGCGCACCGGTAGGGTGACGGCGTGGCGGTCGATCGTCGTGCTCCGGTCATCGTGGGTGTCGGGCAGACGAACCAGCGGGTTCCCGCGGCCGACGCTCGCCCCCCGGTCGAACTGCTCGCCGATGCCGCCCGCGCGGCCGACGCCGACAGCGGCGCCCCGAACTCGCTGCTCGCACGCGCCGACGTGGTCGCCGTCGTTTCCATCGGGTCGTGGCCGTACCCGGATCCGGGCGCGCTGCTCGCACGACAACTCGGCATCTCGCCCCGCACGACCGCGGTGTCGACGGTCGGCGGCAACAGTCCGCAGCTCCTGATCGACGAGTTCGCAACGCGGATTCGAGAAGGCGACTGCGACGTCGTGTTGGTGGGCGGCGCGGAAAGCATGCACACGCGCTGGCGCGCCCGGCGCGAGCCGCGCGTCGAGCTCACGTGGGAGTCGGGCGACGACCCGCCGTGCCCCGTGGTGATCGGCGATGACGCCCCCGGGGCCAGCGACTACGAAATGGCCCATCTCGCGGTTGCGCCGACGATGGTCTACCCGTTGTTCGAAACCGCGTTGCGACGCGCGAACGGCGAGAGCGTCGAAGAGCATCAGCGTGCGGTCAGTGAGCTGTGGTCGGGGTTCTCCGCGATCGCGGCCGAGAATCCGCACGCGTGGTCACGCGTCGCGTACTCCCCGGAGGAGATCCGCACGATCTCCCCGGACAACCGGGCCGTGTGTTTCCCGTATCCCAAGCGGATGTGCGCCAACATCGACGTCGATCAGAGCGCGGCGGTGCTGCTCTGTTCCTACGAAGCGGCGCGGGCGGCCGGCGTTCCCGACGACAAGATCGTGTTCCTGCACGCGGCCGCCGAGGCCCACGACCACTGGTTCGTCACCGAGCGCTGGTCGCTCGCGGCTTCGCCCGCGATCGCGGCGACGGGTGGAGCCGCGCTCGATGCCTCGGGCACCGGTCTCGACGACGTCGCGCACTTCGACCTGTACTCGTGCTTCCCGTCGGCCGTGCAGATCGCGCGCAACGCGCTCGGCATCGCCGCGAACGACCCGCGCCCGCTCACCGTCACGGGTGGTCTCGGGTTCGCCGGCGGCCCGGTCAACAACTACCCGACGCACGCGATCGCAACGATGGTCGACCGGCTGCGCGCGCGTCCCGGCGACGTCGGCCTCACGACCGCCGTCGGTTGGTACCTCACCAAACATGCAGCCGCAGTGTGGTCGACCCGTCCGCCCACGCAACCTTTCCGCTGCATCGACGTGCAGTCCGTCGTCGACGCGCAGCCGCGTCGTGAGGCGGCGGGTCTCGTCGGTGTCGAAGCGACGATCGAGGCGACGTCGGTCGCGTTCGAGCGCGACGGCAACCCGTCGCTCGGCATCGTGGCCGCGCTGGGCGACGACGGCCGGCGCGTCCTTGCGAACTCCCGCGACTCCGACCTCCTGCGGGCCCTCACCGAGGAGCCCTGGGAAGGCCGCCGGGTCAAGATCACGAACGACGGAACGACGAACTCGATCGCGGGCTGATGAGCAACCGGACCCTGAACCCGTCGAAGGGACTCATGCTGTGGCGCGGCTTGCGCCGGAAGTGCTCGCGGTGCGGCGAAGGAAAGCTCTTTCGGCGCTGGTTCGCCATGGTGCCCGACTGCCCGAACTGCGACCTGCACTTCGAGCGCGAACCCGGCTATTGGGTCGGCGCCGTCGCGATCAACACCGCGGTGGTCGGTGTGCTCTTCGTCATCGTGTTCATTGCGTACAGCGCGGCGACGGTCCCGGACATCCCGTGGGTCACGTTGTTACTGATCGAGCTGCCGATCATGGCGCTCGGACCGATCGCGTTCTACCCGTTCTCGAAAACGCTCTGGGTCGCCGTCGACCGCGCCTTCCTCGCTCACCTCTGAACAACTGAGGTGGCGGATGTGTACGCGGGGTGACGACGGACGAGACTCCTGGGGTGACGTCGACGACGCCCCCTGACGAGCGAGGAACGCAGTCGGCTGCCGCCGCGTACGTCGGCGGGTTCGACGGTCTGCGCGCCATCGCCGTCGCCGCGGTCGTCGTCTTTCACTTCGCGCCGACGGTCCTGCCCGGAGGCTTCCTCGGTGTCGACGTGTTCTTCGTCGTGTCGGGCTTCCTCATCTCCCGCCTGGTGGTCCGCGAGATCGCGGGTTCGGGCACCTTGTCGCGTCGCGACTTCTGGGCCCGACGCGCCCGCCGACTCCTCCCGGCGCTCGTCACGGTCACCATCGCGGTCCTGATCGCCGCCGCGATCAGCTTTTCCGACACGGAGATGCACGACCTGCGCGCCCAGGCGCTCGGCACGCTCTTCTACTGCGCGAACTGGGTGATCATCCACCAGAACGGCAACTACTTCGCGACCCTCGGTCGCCCCTCACCGTTCCTGCACATGTGGACGCTCGCCGTCGAGGAGCAGTTCTACATCGTGCTCCCACTCGTGTTCTTCGCGACGCGCCGCGCGCTCGTGCGCCATCCCGTGCGCGCGTCGGTGATCGCGCTCATCGGCGCGGTCGCGTCGACGATCTGGATGGCGGTGCTCTTCTCGCCGACCGGCGACCCGACGCGCGCGTACATCGGAACGGATTCGCACGCGATGGGGCTTCTCGTCGGCGTGGCCCTCGGCGTGCTCGCGGGCGCGGGCCCCTGGGAATCCTTCGCCCGACGCGTGCGATCGAATCGGACGGCAACGCGGCTCGCGCCCGTGTTCGCGACGGCCGCGCTGATCGTGATCCTCGTGACGATGCGCGTCGCCGACGAACGCTCGACCTGGCTGTTCCGCGGCGGCTTCCTCGTGTTCGCGGTGCTGTGCGCGCTGATCGTCGCGGTCTTGGTATCGATGCCCGACGCCGGGATCGCGCGCGTCCTGCGCACTCCCGCGCTCGTCGCGATCGGCGTCCGCTCGTACTCCCTGTACCTCTGGCACTGGCCCGTACGCGTGTTCATCGGTCCCAGCTCGGGGCTCCACGGCGCCGCGCTCTTCGCCGCCCGCCTCGCGATCTCGATCGTGCTGGCCGAGATCTCGTACCGCCTCATCGAGCAGCCGTTCCGTATCGGAATCGTTGCGCGGCGCGCCGGCAGCCGACCGGCGATCGCCTACTTCGCGGTGTTGACCCTCGTGGCCGCGGTACTCGTGGTCACCATCGACGCGCCCAAACCCCTTCCTCCGACCAGCCTGTCGCAGTTGCGCGTCGCGCCGCACCCGGCGCCGCGGCCCGGCACACTGAAGGTCGACGTCTTCGGCGACTCGACCGGACTCGTGTTCGGGCTCGGCGGCGCGTACGACGGCAAACAGCTGAACATCTTCGTCGGCGGCGACGCCGAACTCGGCTGCGGCATCGTGCAGACCGATCGGGTCAGCGGCGACAAAGTCCTGAGGCCGCCGCCGGATTGCCGAGACTGGGCGACGAGGTGGCAACAGCTGCTGCGCAAGGACCCGACCGCGCGTCTCGCCCTGATGGCGGGGGCGTGGGAGACCCTCGACCAACGCACCGAGACGGGCGAGGTGATCCGGTACGGCACCGCCGCGTGGACCGATCTCATTCGTTCGTCGCTCCGTCTCGCGCTCACCCTGTTGAGCTCCGACGGCAGGATGGTCTCCCTGTTCGAGGTGCCGTGCTACGGCGCGGGCGACGCGAACAACCCGCTTCCGGAGCGCCACGATCCCGCACGGATCGCCGCGGTCAACCAGATCTTCGAAGACGCGGCCCGCACGATGCCGCACGTCGAGATCGTGCACTGGCGCACGCTGGTGTGCCCGAACGGCACGCGCACCGAAAGCATCGACGGCGTGCATCTCTGGCAACCCGACGACCAGCACCTCACGCTGAAGGGCGCGACCGTCGTCTGGAAATGGTGGCTCCCGCAACTCCGGACATCGCCCTGACGAGGCCCCCGGACCGGTACCTCAGTTCACCAACAGTTTGTTGGGGTCAGGTGGGGCGGAGGTCGATGGTGAGGGTCAGGACACCTTCGTCGAACGACCACGTCGCATCGCCGAGCAACGCGAAGTCCTGGAAGTCGAGTTGAGCGCGCTCGAGGAACTGCTGGCGCTCCGGTCCCGCAACGGGCGGCAGACCCCGCCGCTTCACCGCGTCGGCCCGCTCGCGGAATCGCTCCAGCATCGCGTCGATGTCGAGCTGATCGTCGGCGGCCATCGGCGTGAACTTAGTCCGTGCGCGCCACGAGGACGCGGGCCCGACCGGTGAGGTCGTCGCGCACCATCGCCTCGGCGTATCCGAGTGCACGCGCCCGCTCCGACATCGCGCCGGCCTGGTGCGGCGCGATCTCACACACGAACGACGCTCCGGGCGCGAGCCAGTCGCGCGCCGACTCCAGCAGGAGCTCGATCGCCTCGGTGCCCGACGGGCCCGCGACCAACGCGCGGCGGGGTTCGTGAGCCGCGACTTCGTCGGGGAGATCGGCGACTTCGTGCTCGGCGACGTACGGCGGATTCGACACCACGAGCATGAGCGAACCGCGCAGCTCTTCGGGCAGCGGATCGAACCACTCCCCCGCCGGGGCAATCCGAACCCGCGTCGCCGCGCAGCCCGCGACATTCGCGCGGGCGACGGCGAGCGCGTCGTCGCTCACGTCGGTCGCCCAGACCTCGACATCGGGGAGTTCCGCCGCGAGCGCAATGGCGATCGCACCCGAACCGGTTCCGATGTCGGCGGCCCGCACGGGCGCGCGGGTCTCGACGAGCGACAGCCGGCGACGCGATCTGCGCAATCCCGAACGGGCGGCCTCCTCCAGTGCCACCTCGACGACGTACTCGGTCTCGGGCCGCGGGATCAGCACGCGCCGGTCGACGAACAGGTCGAGGCCACGGAACTCCCACTCGCCGAGCACGTATTGCAACGGCTCCCCCGTGACACGTCGCTGCAACATCTCGCGCAACTCGCGCTCACCCCGCGCGGGGGGTTTCGACTCGGCGATCTCGAGCCATTCCGAGGCGGAGTATCCCGACGCGCTGCTCGACCATGAAGCGCGCTTCGGCCTCCGCCGGCCCGACCCCCGCTTCCTCCAGCGCCCTCGTGGTCGTGGCGCGCAGCTCGCGCCACGTCGTCGCGGCCGGGGTCATTCGCCGCCGAGCTGCCGGGCCCGTTCGTCGGCCGCGAGCGCATCGACGACGTCGTCGAGCTCTCCTTCGAGCACGCGATCGAGTGAGTGCAGCGTGATCGGGATCCGGTGGTCGGTGAGCCGGTTCTCCTTGTAGTTGTACGTGCGGATCTTCTCGGATCGGCCGCCGCCCTTGACCTGATCGCGCCGAGCCGCGCTGACTTCGGCGTGTTGTCGATCCTGTTCGGCCTGCAACAGACGCGAACGCAGGATGCGCATCGCCTTGTCCTTGTTCTGCAGCTGGCTCTTCTCGTCCTGGCACGAGACGACGAGCCCGGTCGGCTTGTGCTTGATCCGCACGGCGGAGTCGGTGGTGTTCACGGACTGTCCGCCCGGTCCGGTGGCGCGGAACACATCGATCTCGAGATCGTTCTGATCGATCTCCACATCGATGTCCTCGGCTTCGGGCAGCACCGCGACGGTCGCCGCGCTCGTGTGGATACGACCCTGGCTCTCCGTCGCCGGTACGCGCTGCACGCGGTGGGGACCACCCTCGTACTTGAAGCGGCTCCAGGCGTCGTCGCCCTTCACCACGAACGTGACGTCGCGGTATCCGCCGTGCTCCGACGGCTGGCTCGACAGGACCTCGATCTTCAGCCCCTGGCGCTCGGCGAAGTGCTGATACATCCGGTACAGATCGCCGGCCCAGAGATTCGCCTCCTCGCCGCCCTCTGTGCCCTGGATCTCGACGATGACGTTGCGGCCCTCGTTCGGATCGTGCGGCAGCAGCAGCTCCTTGATCCGGCCTTCGAGCACCTCGAGCTGGGCCTCCTTGTCGACCAGCTCCGCCCGCCAGGTTTCCCGCTCGGCCGGGTCCGTGAGGCCCTCGAGCAGCTCTCGGGCGTCGTCGACGTCCTGTGACACCTGTCGCCACTCGGCATAGGCCTCGACGACCGGGCGCAGCTCCTGTTGGCGCCGGCCGGCGTCTCGGGACGCGCGCCGATCGCCCGCGGCGTAGATGCGGGGCAGGTCGGCTTCGAGCCGTTCGAGCTCGTCGGCGAGCGCGGAAAGCTGTTCGAACATCGGTGCGGAGGGTACCGGCCGGGCCGGGGTCTTCCGGCGCAAATCACCCAGAGGAGACGCAGGCGGAGCCCGCCGAAGATCGGCGCAGGCGAGGTCGACGGAGAGAAGTCGTACTCCGCCCTCAAGGTGGAGCGCGTACGAGTCGAGTACACCGGCAGGTACGGGCTGGGAACCGATTGCTTGCCAGGGACGGCGGCATGAACGTACCGAACATCGGACAGGGTCTGGGGAGTGTGACAGCGCTCCCGCGGGCAGCAGGCGAGAGCGACGCCGCCTCGACGCGCTCCGCATCGGTCGCGTCCGGTCGTTCTCCTTCCCGCTCGGCCGGCACCAGCGTGGACTTCGCCCGATTGGCGTGGTTCGACGTCAACGGTGACGGGGAGCTCGACCCGCGCAGTGCCGCCGCGGGCGGCGATGCGACCTTGCTCGTGCCGGCCTACGCGGTCGACTTCCCGATGTACGCACGCACGGTCAGTCAGAGCGCGAGCGCCCGCCCGCTCAAAGGGACTCCGGGCAACGCCGCGCAGACCAACCGCGCCGTCGGCGCGTACCAGCGTTACGGCGAGGTGCACGCCGCGGGCCCCGCCCCGGCCGCGCCGACATCTCCGACGCCTCCGGCCACACCGGCCGCAGCGACACCTCCGGCTGATGCGGCGCCCGCGGTTCAGCTCGCTCCCGTCGCGCCCGCCACAACCCCGGTCGCCACGCCCGAGCGCGCTGTCGCGTAGGCAACCGCCTACCCGTTGATCAGACCCTCGATCCCACCGGGCCCGAGCGCGGACTGTTCTGCGAACGTGTCGAGCATCCGGTGGAAGTCGTCGTTGCCGAACCGGTCCGCCATGGCCCGCGGGATGGCCGGGAATTCGTAGTCGGGCGACGGCAGGGGCGGGTGATCCTCCGCCGGCTTGCGAGCCATCACCGCGTCGACGACCGGCGCGAGCCGAACGGTCTTTTCGCTCGTCAGCTTCTCGTCGCGGTCCTTGAACTCCGGCAGCACCTCGCGGCCGAAGAGCTCGAGCGCCTCCATGATGTGCTCGTGGCGGTTCTTCCCGGCTTGGAAGCAGAAGATCACCTGGTCGACACCGCACTCCTCGTAGCGCGACAGGTAGTCGCGCAGCTGGTCGGGAGTGCCCACCGCGCCGCGCAGGCCGCCGATCCCCTGCTCCACGACCTTCGCACCGAGGCGGTCCTCGTTCTCCGACGCGGCGATGACCGCCTCCGGGTCGTAACCCTGTTCGGCCCGGCGCTGCACGAACTCGTCCCAGACGTTCGTGACCGCCGGCCGGTGCCGCCCGAAGACGTAGTAGTGCGCGAGCGAGTAGCCGAAGAAGTTCGCACCTTCGAGCCCGCGCCGCAGTGCCTCCTCCTCGTCGTCATGACACATGAAAGTGGTGACGCACGCGACATTCGCGTTCACCGCGTCGCCGATCGGGACGGCCTGCGACTCCAGGGTCTTGTAGTAATCATCGACCCAGTACTTCGCCTCTTCGGGATCGACGAATGCGAACGCCAGCGCGCCGATCGCCTTCTGCGCCGCGAGATGGATCGTGTCGCGCCGGCTGCACGCGACCCACAGGGGCGGGTGCGGCTTCTGCCGCGGCTTCGGCACGACGTTGCGCGGCGGCATCGTCACGAACTCGCCCGAGTGCCCGGTGAAGGGAGTCTCGGTCATGCAGCGCACGGCGACGCGCAGACCCTCTTCCCACATCGCGCGCTTGCGTTCCGGATCGACCATGAACCCGCCGAGCTCGGCCTCCGACGAGGATTCGCCCGTGCCGAAGTCGGCGCGGCCGCCGCTCACGAGATCGAGCATCGCGACGCGCTCGGCGATACGCGCGGGATGGTTGAACGGCGGTGGCGTCTGCACGATCCCGTGCCCGAGGCGGATGTTCTTCGTGCGCTGCGACGCGGCCGCGAGGAACACCTCCGGCGCGCTCGAGTGCGAATACTCCTCGAGGAAGTGGTGCTCGACCTCCCACGCGTAGTCGATGCCGAGCGAGTCGGCGTACTCGATCTGGTCGAGTGCGTCCTGGATCAGCTGGTACTCGGAGTCGTCGGTCCAGGGCCGCGGGAGCTGGTGCTCGTAGAAGATCCCGAACTTCATTGCGCGGGGCCCGACCCGGTTCCCGAACCGAGCGACACGAACTCCTCGAGGATGTCGTCACGACGCGGGTTCGAGCCGAGCGCGTGCTCGACCTCGCCCATCGCCTGGCGCACGAACGCGTCGCGGTTCGCGCCGAGCGACTGCTCGAGGGCGGTGTCCCACAGCGTGCCGATCACCTCCGAGCCCGGCACCGTCGCGCCCGACTCGCCGACGAACGTGCGGTCGCGCATCTCGGTGAGCGCCGTCCGCAGGTAGTCGACGTGGGGCGTCTCGTCGGCGCGGACGTACGCGACGAGATCGGCGGCGGCGCCTTCCCCGGCGGTGAGCCGGGTGTCCGCGAGGACCTCTTCGGCCCAGGCGAAGGTGTGGAACGCCGAAACCTCGATGAAGAGCAAGCCGACCATCCGCCGGACCATCATCTCCAACGAGAGATCGAGGTCCGGGAAGCGGCGCAGCGCTTCGGCGTTGCGCCGGATCTCCTCCGGCGTCGGTGGCTTGCCGTCGGCCGGGACGATGCCCATCCGCACGAGCATCGTCTGCGTCATGTCCTCGGTGACCGGGTTCTCGAACGCGATGTCGCGCGCGGCGAACCACATCTGGCGGTGGCCGGCTTCGGCTTCCCAACCCGCTTCGTCGCGCGCGTGTGCTTCGAAGAGGCCGCGCTGCAGGTGTTGGATCGCGGTGCCGTCGATGCTTTCGACGAAATGGCTCTGCATGTTCTCGACGCTGACCGCGCGGATCATCGAGCCGAAGCCCTCGACCGTGCCGATGCGCGTGAGCGCGCTGATCGTCGGCTCGGGAACGCCTTCGCGTAAGAGGAATTTCGTCTGCGCGACGTTCGGGAACACCTCGGGCCACAACTCGATCGGCGCGTCGAGGATCTCGGTGCCGAACTGCTCGCGGTGTGACTGCTGCCACGCCTTCGTCGCGGGCACGCGGTTCTTCGTGCGCGGCGACACGTAGGTGCCGTCGCCGGCGAAGCCGCCGTGGCAACGCACTCCCCCCGCGACGAGTGGCTCGGCCACGACCTCGTTCGCCAGCAGCTCCGGCTCCGACCATGTCAGTTGAAGGTTGCTCACGGCCCGAAGTGTAAACGTCGCGCCCGGTTCGATACCCGGCGACGATCCGGCGCGGGTAGTCAGACCGCCGGAGCAACGACGGGAACGCAAAGTCCCACGCGACCGTCGACGTCGGCGAGTTGCTCACTCGTCATCACCGCGCGCAACGACGCGATCGCGACCTCGAGCTGATCGAGGCTCGGCTGACGCGTCGTGAGCTTCTGCAGCAGGAGGCCGGGACGCATCAGCGTGCGCACCACGGCGTTGTCCATGTGCTTGGCCGCCAGACGGATCACCTCGTAGCTGAGTCCGGCAATGAGCGGAACCAGCACCACCCTCGATCCGATCACGAAGAACAGGTTCGGCCTCGGAACGACCGAGTACACGAGAATCGCCACGACCATCACGGTCAGCAGGAAGTTCGTTCCGCACCGCACGTGCGCGGTCGAGAACTGCTGCGCGGTGTCCGGCGTCAGCTCGACGCCGTTCTCGTACGCGGCGATCGTCTTGTGCTCCGCCCCGTGGTACTCGAACACGCGCCGGATGTCGCACGTACGCGAGATCGCGAGCAGGTAGACGACGAAGATGGCGAGGCGCGCGATGCCTTCGACGATCGGGAACGATCCGTGGAACAGGTGGCCCAGCGAACGGCCGGCCAGCGCGGGAAGGATGATGAACAGCGCACTGAACACGATCGCCGCCACCGCGACGACCCAACCCATCACCTTCTCCGAGACCTGCTCCTCCGGCGGAACCTGCTGATTCGCCGACCAGGTCAGCGCGCGGTAGCCGAGGCCGAGCGACTCACCCAGACCCATCACTCCGCGCACGATCGGAAAGTTGCGGTAGCGCTCGGCCCAGCCCGGGACCTCGCGCACGTCGATCTTGATGTCGCCCTCGGGGCCGCGCACCGCGACCGCCCAGGTGGACGCACCGCGCATCATCACGCCCTCCAGCACCGCCTGTCCGCCCATGTAGCGCGGTTCCGGCCGGGGCATGACGGGCTACGGCTTCTTGGTCTTGGCCTTCGCGGCCCGGCGCTGGAAGCGCTCGACCCGACCACCGGTGTCGACGAGCTTCTGCTTGCCCGTATAGAAGGGGTGGCACTCGGAGCACAGCTCGGCGCGCAGCTCGGACGACGTCGAACGGGTCACGAACTCGTTCCCGCAGGAACAGTGGACCCGGCATTCGACGTACTCGGGGTGGATGTCGGTCTTCATGAGGCTTCCAGTCTATTGGCCGGCGCGTCGGCTGCCCACGTCGGGATCATCTCAACCCGCCGGATCAGGTTCCCATTCCCGTGGGGGCCTTTGCGATCTCGGTGAGGAATTCCTTGTTGCTCTTGGTGCTGCGGAGCTTGTCGATCAGCAATTCGAGCCCGGAGCCGCCTTCGAGTGCGCTGAGCACACGTCGCAACTTCCAGACCTGTTGGAGGTCGGTGCGGTCGAACAGCAGCTCCTCGTGGCGGGTGCTCGACTGCTCCACGTCGATCGCGGGATAGATACGACGGTCCGCGGTGCGGCGGTCGAGGCGCAACTCCATGTTCCCGGTGCCTTTGAACTCCTCGAAGATGTGCTCGTCCATCTTCGAGTTCGTCTCGACGAGCGCGGTGGCGAGGATCGTGAGCGATCCGCCCTCTTCGACGTTGCGGGCCGCACCGAAGAACTTCTTGGGCGGGTAGAGCGCGCCGGCGTCGATACCGCCGGACATGATCCGACCCGATGCCGGCGCCGCGAGGTTGTACGCCCGGGCCAGACGGGTGATGCCGTCGAGGATGATCACGACATCCTTGCCGCATTCGACGAGCCGCTTGGCCCGCTCGATCGTGAGCTCGGCGATGTGGCAGTGCTCGTCCGAGGGACGGTCGAACGTGGAGGCGACCACGTCGGCGCGCAACACGTGCCGGCGCATGTCGGTGACCTCTTCGGGACGCTCGTCCACGAGCAACACGATGACGTGACACTCGGGGTTGTTGCGCTCGATCGAATAGACGATCTGCTTGATGATCGTCGTCTTCCCGGCCTTGGGCGGCGACACGATCATGCCGCGCTGACCCTTCCCGATCGGGGCGATGAGGTCGATGATGCGACCGGTGATCTCGCCGGGGTTGTCCGGAAGCTCGAGGCGGAGGCGCGAATCCGGGAACAACGGCGTGAGGTCTTCGAACCGCACCCGGTGCCGCGCCTCGTCGATCGTGATGTCGTTGATGAGGTCGACCCGGACGAGTGCGGGGTACTTCTCGCTGCTCGCCGGCGGACGCGTCGCGCCCTTCACGTGATCGCCCTTGCGGAGCCCGAATCGCCGGACCTGCGACGCGGAGACGTACGCGTCGTTGCGGCCCGCGAGATAACCGGACGCGCGCAGGAAGCCGTAGCCCTCGTCGCGCAGGTCGAGGAGTCCTTCGATCTCGATCAGTTCGCCGCTGTAGTCGTCGCCGCGGTCGGGCCGCCCATCGCCGCCGGGACGGGCCTCGCCGCCGACGCGCCCGTCGCCCGGACCGCGCTCACGATCGCGCCCGCGCCGGCGCCGGCGCCGTTTGTTGGCCGAGCCGTCGTCGTCGCGCCACGCCGGTTGACCCGCCTGCGAACGGTCGCCCGAACCCGAATCGGCGTCCGTGTCGGTGTCGGTGTCGCCGTCGGTGTCGGCGTCGCTCGCATCGTCACGGTCGATCTCGGTTGTCGAGGTCGCCGACCCGCTCGAGGAGAAGGTCGACGCCGACGTGTGGCTCCCGTTCGCCGAGTGCTCGGGGTCGTTCCCGTTGTCGGCGGTGGGGGTCGCCGTCCGCCGGCGGGGGCGGATCAGGGCCATCTCGTCGACCGGCTCACTGCCGCCCGCGAGCGCGTTCTCCTCTTCGGCGATCGACGCGAAGTCGTCGCCGGCGGCCGCGGTCGAGCGCACTCTGCGCGGCGTCGACCGCGTCGCGCCGTTCGCTGCTTCCGCACCGCTCGTCGCGCCGACAATGGCGTCGACGAGGTCGGCTTTGCGCATCCGGCTCGTGCCCTTCACCCCGAGTGCGGAGGCAATCTCGCCGAGTTGTTCGCGATCCTTCCCGTCCAGTTGCGAACGGTCGAAGGTCTCACTCATGTTCTGCTCCTACCGACCGGCTGCGGCTCTGTGCGTCAGCGACCGGAGTGTGATCGTGTGATCCGTGTTTCAAGCGCCGACGCGAGAAGATGTTTGCGGCGGGGCGATTCCTTCGGAAGGTCTCACACGATCTCGCCGCGCGTGCTGAGCGGGAAAGAAAGTGCGGTGACCCGGCCCCCACCGCCGAGAAACGTTCTCGGGTCGAGGTCTCGAAGGATCGGATGCACCCTATACCCGGGGGCGCTTCGGGTGCAGGCTCCCCAACGAACAGTCGGCCGATTCGATCAAATCCTTATGGCCACTACGAAGTTTCCACGAGGCGGGCCATCAACGAATGCCCCGGCACCGGCGCGCACCCGGCGGTTGCCGGCTCGGTGTAGCTCCCGCCCACGCCCGCGACCGTCGAGTCGTAGAGCAGGTAGGGCACCGTGTCGGCGCTGTGCGTCATCGTGTCGCACGGTGTCGCGTGATCGGGCATCAACAGGATCCGATAGGGCTGGCCGCCGGCATCGAGCGCGTCGACGACCGGGCCGATGACCTCGGTGTCCCATCGTTCGAGTGCGTCGACCTTGATGTCGGACCGACCCTGGTGTCCCGCCTCGTCGGTTGCTTCGATGTGCAGCACGAAGAGGTCGCGGTCGGCGAGCGAGTCGATGCACGCCCGGGCCTGCGCGCCGTAGTCGTTGTCGAACCCGGCGGTCGCGCCGGGGACGTCGACGACCTCGATCCCCGTGAGCACACCGAGGCCCTGCACGAGATCGACCGCCGAGGTCATCCGCGCCTCGACCCCGTACGTCGCCGTGAACGACGGCAGGGCCGGCTTCACGCCCTGCCCCCAGAGCCAGATCTGCGTCGCCGGTGAACCGACGGCGGCCGCCGCCTCGCGAACGACGGCACGCGACGCGTCCATCAACGCATTCAGCTTCGGCGCCGACGAGCCGTGCGGGAACACCGCGGGTTGCCCGGTGAGATCGTGGGGCGGCGTGCACTCGGCATCCGTCCACGAATCCGGAACGACGAGCAGATGGCGGTACTCGACGCCGGCATGAAAGCGCACACCGTCGCGACCGTTGCCGAGCGCGGCGTCGAGTGCGGCGACGATCGCGTGGCTCTGGGCGTTGGTGGGATGACCGGCCGCGAAGTCGACCATGATCGGCGGGTCTTCGTCGGAGAGCGAAACGAGGTTGCACCGGTACGCGACCTCGCCCGGAGCCAGCTCGACACCCATCGCCGCGGCCTCGATCGGCGCGCGACCGGTGTGGTAGCGCCCGGGATCGAAACCGAGGATCGCCATGTTCCCCACGTCGCTGCCCGGCGGCAGGCCGGGCGGGATCACCGCGGCCCGCCCGACGTCGGCGTGCGCGGCGAGCGCGGCCAACCGCGGCATGCGCGCGGCCTCGAGCGGCGTTCGATCGCCGAGCTCGGGCAGGGATACGTCGGCACAACCGTCGGGGACGAACACCACGTACTTCATCGCCGCGCATCATACGGGTGCACCGGTGGCGGGCTCACAAGGCCTTAGCCTGCGGCCCGTGCGTCGCTGGCCCGTCGTCATCGTGGGTGCGCTGGCGCTGACGGCGTGCAGCAGTGGATCGAGTGCCGGGTCCGGCTCGAACAATCCGTCGAGCGCCACGGTCACCACGACGGCGACGCAATCGGGGGGCTCGTCGACGACGCCGGGCGCGCCGAACCTCACCGACGTTCACGTCGCGCTCACACCGGTGGTCTCCGGTCTGAAGAGCCCGGTCGCCATCGCCTGGCGTACGCACGACACGCGCCTGTTCGTGGCCGAACAAGCGGGAAGCATCCGCGTGGTCTCCGCGGGCGGGAAGCTCTCGCCGACACCGCTGCTCCGGGTCGGGCCGGTGTCGCACGGCAACGAGGAAGGACTGCTCGGCATCACGTTCTCGCCCGACGGATCGAAGCTGTACGTCGACTACACCGACGCGAAGATGGACACGCACGTCGACGAGTACGCGATGCAGGGCAACGCGGTGGTGCCGACGAGCCGCCGGCAGGTGTTGTTCGTGAAGCAACCGTTCGCGAATCACAACGGCGGCGAAGTGATCTTCGGTCCGGACGGCATGCTCTACGTCGGGCTCGGCGACGGCGGGGGTGCGGGCGACCCCGACCACAACGGCCAGAACCTCGGCACGCTGTTGGCGAAGATCCTGCGCATCGACCCCGACGCCAAGGGCGGCGCCGCCTACTCGGTCCCGGTCGGCAACCCCTTCGCGGGGAAGGCGGGTGCCCGCCCCGAAACGTGGATGTGGGGCCTGCGCAACCCGTGGCGGTTCTCGTTCGATCGCAAGACCGGTGACGTGTGGATCGGCGACGTCGGCCAGGACAACTACGAGGAGGTCGACTTCGCGCCGAAGGGCGACACGGGCGTCGACTGGGGCTGGAGCGCGCGGGAAGGTCTGCACGGATATCACGGCGGCGATCCGCCCCCGGGCTCGCGCGATCCGATCCTCGACGTCGCGCACTCGGACGGGTCGTGCGCGATCGTCGGCGGCTACGTGTACCGCGGAAAGGCGATACCCGCACTCGACGGCGTCTACCTCTTCGGCGACAACTGCGACATACACATCGTGGGTGTCGTCGAGTCCGGCGGGAAGGTCGTCGCCCGGCGCGACCTCGGTCCGACCGCGCCGCAGCTCACGACGTTCGGCGAAGGCCCCGACGGCGAGGTCTACGCCGTGACACGCAGCGGCACGGTGTACAAGTTCACCGCCGCGTAGCGCTCACTGATCGGCGCGCTTCACCACTGCCGCGCTGATGCGGCGCGTGATCGCGTGCGGCGACACCGCCGAGAAATTGCCCAACACCTTGTTGAGCGCGCCGGGAAGAACGACGGCGCGGTTCTTCGCGAGGCCGTCGAGGCCGGCGCGAGCCACGACGTCGGCCTCCTGCCAGAGGAAGCCGGGCACCTCGTTCGCGGGCACGTTGGCGCGGGCCTGGAATTCGGTGTGGGTGAAACCCGGGCACAGCGCGGTGACGGCTACTCCCGAACTCTTCAATTCCTCGTGCACCGCTTCGGTGAACGACGTGACGAACGCCTTCGTCGCCGCGTAGGTGGCGTTCGACGGACCGGGTTGGAAACCCGCGATCGACGAGACGTTGAGGATCCCGCCGCGCCCGCGCTCGGCCATCGCGCCCGCGGCCGCGTGCGTGAGGCGCACGAGTGCGATCACGTTCAGGTTGATCTCACGCGTCTCGGTATCGACGTCGAGCGTGTGCATCGGACCGAACGTGCCGAAGCCCGCGTTGTTCACGAGGATGTCGACCGAACGCACGCGCGCTTCGACCGTGGCCAACTGCGCGGCGTCGGTGAGGTCGGCGGCAAGCACTTCGGCGTTGGTGCCGCTGCGACTCTCGATCTCCTTCGCGAGCGCTTCGAGACGCGCCACGTCGCGCGCCACCAGCACGACATCGTTGCCGCGGTCCGAGAGTTGGCGCGCGAATTGTTCGCCGATCCCGACGGACGCGCCCGTGATCAACGCAACCGGTCTGCTCATGGAGCCGATGCTACGACTTGACGGGAATATCCGCCGCGAGCGTGCCGGTGACCACGATGCGCTGGGCGGCGCTGTGCTTCGGGTGACACGCGATCAGCGTCACCGTGGGCGTCGGGGTGGGGTTCGTCACGTAGAGATCGCGGGGCGACACGATCTTGGTGCCCGTGACCTTGTAGACGCAGTCGTGGCCGGGCATGTGAAACACGATCTGATCGCCGGGCGAGAGCAGGTCGAGGTTCAGGAACGGATGCGAGTGCGTGACCCGGTGGCCGGGGAACACCGCGTTCCCGGCCTGGCACGGCATCGCCGATCCGGGCCAGTGCCCCGGGCCGTGATCGATGACCGTCAGCGTGATCCCCTCGAAGACGGCGTGCAGCAGACCGATCTTCGGGATCTGAATGCTCCCGATCTGCACGATGGGGGTCGCGGCGTAGGGATCCGCGGGCGGCGGCGCCGGTTGCGGAAGCTTCGCGAGCGCAATGGTGGTGGTCGTCGGGTGCGTCGTCGACGTGCGCGGAACGGTCGTCGACGCGACGAGGAGGGGCGAGTCGTCGGCGGAACGGCTGCCGTCGCCGTGCATCACGGCCGCGGTCGTGAGCGCGGCGGCGATGACGATGCCGAGAACGCTGAGTACCGCAATCCATCGCTTGGTGGTCATCTCGACCTCATCCTGTCGCTCACGTTAGAGGCCGAGTTCCTCCAGCACCACGTCGACCGAAGGGTCGACTGCCGGTCGTGCCTCGATCTGGGCAATCGCCCGGTTCGGGTCCTTCAACCCGTGCCCGGTGACGGTGCAGACGATTGTCTCATCTCTATCGACAAGTCCGGTCGCGGCGGCCTGGAGCAATCCCGCGACCGACGCCGCCGACGCGGGTTCGACGAACACGCCTTCTTGCGACGCGAGCATCCGGTAGGCCTCGAGGATCTGGGCATCGGTGACCGATCCGATGTGGCCGCCCGACTCGTCACGCGCCCGATCGCGCTCTCCCAGCTCGCCGGATTGCCGATCCGGATTGCGGTGGCGATGGTCTCCGGGTGCGCGACCGGCTCGCCGATCACGAGCGGCGCCGAGCCCGCGGCCTGCCAACCGAGCATCCGGGGCACACTCGTGACGACGCCGTCACGTGCGTACTCGCCGTAGCCCTTCCAGTACGCGGTGATGTTGCCGGCGTTGCCCACCGGGATGCAGTGCACGTCGGGCGCGGCACCGAGCGCGTCGCAGATCTCGAACGCGGCGGTCTTCTGCCCTTCGATGCGGAACGGGTTGATGGAGTTGACGACCGTCACTCCACCCCGCTCCCCCAACTCGCGCACGACGTGCAGCGCGTCGTCGAAGCTGCCGCGGATCGACACCACCTTGGCGCCGTGGATCAACGCCTGCGCGAGCTTGCCGAGCGCGACGTGACCGTCGGGGATGATGACGGCCGCGAGCATCTCCGCGCGTGCCGCGTATGCCGCGGCGCTCGCGGAGGTGTTCCCCGTCGACGCGCAGACGACGACCTTGGCGCCCTCCTCCGCCGCCTTCGAGATCGCCATCGTCATGCCGCGATCCTTGAACGAGCCGGTCGGGTTCGCGCCTTCGACCTTCAACATGACGCGCGCACCGACGGTGTCGGAGAGGCGCGGCGCGTCGACCAGCGGCGTATTGCCCTCGCACAGTGTGACGATCGGTGTCTTGTCGGTGACCGGCAGCCGGTCCCGATACGCATCGATGATCCCCGCCCAGCGAGCCATCACATGACTCCTTCGCTTCGCCGTCCCCGGCTCCGCTGCATCCGCACGGCTACTCCTCGCCGCCGACGACCCGCAGCACCGAACCGATGCGCACGACGACGTCGAGCTCACGCACGTCGTGGATGGTCTTCGTCAAGGCGGCCTCGCGTGCCAGGTGCGTGACGAAGATGAGCCGGGCGCCCTCGCCCTGACCCTTCTGCTGCATGGACTGGATCGACACCGCGTGGTTGCCGAACACACCCGCGATCGTGGCCAGCACACCGGGCTGGTCGGCGACGTCGAGCGATACGTAGAACTGCGACGCAGTCTCGTCGATCGGCCGGATCGGCTTGCGGACGAGATCGCCGATCGTGGCGCCCCGCGCCCCGGCGCGCACGTTCTTGGCCGCGTCGATGAGATCACCGAGTACCGCACTCGCAGTCGGGCCACCGCCCGCACCGCGGCCCAGCAACATCAGCTGGCCGACCGCCTCACCTTCGATGAAGACGGCGTTGTACGACCCGCGCACGGACGCGAGCGGATGATCGACGGGCACCATCGCGGGGTGCACGCGCGCGCCGACGGCGCCGTCGTCCTCCTCCGCGACCGCCAGCAGCTTCACGACGTAGCCGAGCTCCTTCGCCGCCGCGATGTCGTCGGCGGTGATCTTGGTGATGCCCTCGCGGTACACGTCGCCGGCGACGATGCGCGCACCGAACGCGATGCTCGCGATGATCGCGGCTTTGGCCGCCGCGTCGATCCCCTCGACGTCGGCGGTGGGATCGCGTTCGGCGTACCCGAGATCCTGGGCTTCCGCGACCGCCTCCGAGAAGCTCGAGCCTTCCTCGGTCATCTGCGTCAGCACGTAGTTCGTCGTGCCGTTCACGATGCCCATCACGCGCGTGATGCGCTCACCGGCCAGCGACTCGCGCAGCGGCCGCATGAGCGGGATACCGCCCGCGACCGAGGCCTCGAACAGGAGATCGACGCCGGCGGTCTCCGCCGCGTCGAACAGTTCCTCGCCGAAGTTCGCGAGCAACTCCTTGTTCGCGGTCACGACCGGCTTGCCCGACTTCAACGCCGTGAGGATGAGCCGGCGCGCGGGCTCGACGCCTCCGATGACCTCGACGACCACATCGATGTCGGGGTCGCCGACCACCGCGTCGGCGTCGTTGGTGAGCACTCCCGGCGCGAGGTCGACGTCGCGCTCCTTGGCCACGTTGTGCACGGCGACGCGTGCGACCTCGAGCCGCACGCCGGAGCGCTGCGTGATGAGATCGGCATTGGAGTCGAGGAGGCGCACGAGTGCCGCGCCCACGTTCCCACAACCGAGCAATCCGACCCTCACGACGTCCGTCACCCCGCCATTCTTGCGGACGCGTCTACCCGCCCCGAACCGACGGCCGCGAGGAGTGCCGCGGAGCCGGGCCGCGCCGGGGCGCCCGACGGTGCCGATCTCGTCGAAACGGACACGTACCGCGCGGACAGTGACGAGGCCGCGCGCCCGCGCGCACTCGAGCGCCGCTTCGAGGTCTGCGTCGCCGACCGAACCCGCGAGATCGATGATCGTCTGCACTGGTGATGTAATCGGCAGGCCGCGCACGCGGACGATGTCGTCGGCGTCGATCCGGGCCACGCGATGAACCACGACCCCGGGGCGCGCGGGGCACGGCCGCGCGGAACGACGAGTTCGGGCGCCGCGACCGGGGCGTCCCGGATGCGCCAGATCGCAGCCGCGCTCGTATGGGAGAGCGCGCAGTCGGGTCCGGCCCACAACACTGCCGCCCAGTGCGACACCAGGCTCGATGCCGGGGTGGACGCGTGCCGGTACACGCGCGGCAGCACCCGCACCCAGGCCGCCGCGCGCACCCGCCGCCCGATCTGCGCCGGACTGAACCCGGCCGCGGTTGCCTGCGCGCGTGTGAACACCCCGTGCTGCGGCACTGCGAGCACGGCAAGCCGCGCGTCGGCGGCCAACATCGAAGCCATCGTCTCTCCCGGGAACGTGACGACACCGGGGAAGAAAAGGAAGCTGACAGGGAGGTTAGGTCTCGGCGTCGAGCCGGACCAGATCCGAATCGGTCTCGCGCCGCACCACGAGACGCGCGTCTCCGTCGCGCACGAACACGACCGCGGGCCGCGTCACCTTGTTGTAGTTGGACGACAGCGACTGCCCGTACGCACCGGTCACCGGCGTCGCGAGCACCTCACCGATCGCGAGGTCGTCCGGCAACATCGTGTCGCGCACGATGATGTCGCCCTGCTCGCAATGCTTGCCGGCGATCGTCACGAGCGCCGAACGCTCCGCCGTCGCGCGGCGGGGAGGAATGCCTCGTAGCGCGCCCCGTAGGTGACCGGGCGCAGGTTGTCGCTCATTCCGCCGTCGACCGCGACGTACGTACGGATCCCTTCGATGGCCTTGATCGTTCCGATCGTGTAGAGCGTGATGCCCGCCGGCGCGACGATCGAACGCCCGGGTTCGGTGAGCAACCGCGGTCGTGACCGCACACCCGCGTCGGCCAGGGCCTTCCCCACCGAGTCCCGCACGACCGTCGTGTACTGCTCGATGGTGGGCGGCGCGTCTTCGGTCACGTAGCGCACGCCCAGGCCGCCGCCGAGGTTGAGCTCGTCCACCGTGGAACCCGTCTCGTTCTCGATCGTGTGCACGAGGCCGACCATCTTCTCGACCGCCCGTTCGAACGAGTCGAGCCGGAACACCTGCGAGCCGATGTGGCAGTGCACACCGGCGAAGCGCAGGAGTCCGCGGCCGACGACGCGCTGCACGGCCGCGAGCGCCTCGCCGCTGTCGAGGCCGAAGCCGAACTTCGAATCCTCGGTCCCGGTCTCGATGAATTCGTGCGTGTGGGCCTCGACACCGGGCGTGACCCGGATGTGCACCCGGGGGGCGGGCAATCCTTCGCCGACCAATGCCTCGAGGCGCGCGAGCTCGTCGGCGGAGTCGACGGCGATGCGCCCGACGCCGGATTCGAGTGCGCGTGCGCAGCTCGGCCGTCGACTTGTTGTTGCCGTGGAACACGATCCGTTCGGGCGGGAAGCCCGCGGTGAGCGCGACGTAGAGCTCGCCCCCACTCGCGACGTCGAGATGCAGGCCTTCGTCGTTCACGAGTCGCGCCATGGCGACGCACAGGAACGCCTTGCTCGCGTACGCGACGCCGTCGCCGAGCGCAGCGCGATACGCGCGGCACCGCGCCCGGATGTCGGCTTCGTCGTAGACGTAGAGCGGCGTGCCGAATCGCTCCGCCAACGATTCGAGGTCGACCCCGGCGATCGCGACCCGACCGCTCGCGTCCACGGTCGCCGACGTGGGCAGGAGTGAGAGGTCGAACGCGCTCATTCGGCGTCCTCGTCGTCGCGGTCGAGGCGGGTCATCTCGTCCGGCGCGTTCACGCCGAGCACGCCGAGTGCGTTCGCGAGCCCGACGCGACATGCTTCGGTGAGCCACAACCGCGCCTGCGTGAGCTCGGTGTCGTCGGACAACACTTTGCAGTCGCGATAGAAGCCGTGGAACTCGCTCGCGAAGTCGCGCGCCCACGTGCTCACCTTCTGCGGGGCCCGGACCTCGGCGGCCTCGTGGATTGCATCGGGGTAGTTGGCGAGCGCGCGCATGAGCTCGTCCTCACGCGCGTGTACGAGACGCGAGAGATCGACTTCTCCGATCGGCTTACGGACGATGCCCGCCGCGTCGGCCTTGCGCCCGATCGACGCGATGCGCGCGTGCGCGTACTGCACGTAGTACACGGGGTTCTCGCGCGACTGCTCGGTGACGACGTCGAGGTCGATGGTTTGCGCAGTGTCGATGCCCTGCAACAGGAAGGTCATACGCGCGACGTCGGGATCGACCTCGTCGAGGATGTCGGCGAGGGCCACGATGTTGCCGGTCCGCTTCGACATCCGGACTTCGCGGCCGTCCTTCATCACCTTCACGAACTGTCCGAGGATGATCTCCGGCTCACCGTGGTCGAAGCCGAGCGCTTCCATGCCGGCTTGCAACGACTTGACCTGGCCGTGGTGATCGGCGCCCCAGATGTCGATCAGGTGGGTATACCCGCGCCGGAACTTGTCCCGGTGATACGCGAAGTCGTTGCACAGATACGTCGTGCTGCCGTCGCTGCGCACGACCACGCGGTCACGCTGGTCGCCGAAGTCGGTCGAGCGGAACCAACGCGCGCCATCGTTCTCGTAGACGAACCCCTTGGCCGTGAGCTGGTCGAGCACGTCGACGACCTCACCGCGCTCGTGCAGGGTGCGCTCGGAGAACCACGTGTCGAAGTGCACACCCACGCGCGCCAGATCGTCCTGCAGGCCCTGCACGACGCGGCGATAGCCCCACTCGCAGGCGTCGTCGGGCGTGACGTCGTCACCGAGCTCCCGGTGCAGTTCGGCCGCCATCTCGACCAGGTACTGGCCCTGGTACCCGTCGTCGGGAGGCTTGCGGCCGAGGTACCGCGCGTAGAGCGAGTCGCGGAACAGGTCGAGTTGCGCGCCGGCGTCGTTCAGGTAGTACTCGCGGTGAACGTCGGCGCCCTGGGCGGCCAGGAGGTTCGCGATCGCGTCGCCCACGGCGACCCAGCGCCCGCCGCCCGCATGCAACGGGCCCGTCGGGTTCGCGGACACGAACTCGAGATTGATCCGGCGCCCGCGCAGGGCGGTCGAGCGGCCATAGTGCTCTCCTGCCTCAACCACCCCGCGAACCACATCCTGCAACCAGGTGGGCGCGAGAAACAGATTGAGGAAACCCGGGCCCGCGATCTCGACCTTCGCGAGGTGTGCGACCTGCTCGGCGTCGAGCGCGGCCTTGATGCGCTCGGCGATCTCCCGTGGCGGCGCGCCGACGACCCCTTTGAGTTGGAGCGCCACGTTCGACGCCCAGTCACCGTGATCGCGGCTGCGAGCGGGGTCGAGCGTGATGCCGCCCGCCGGTTCGGGAAGGTCGGCGCGCTGCAGTGCGCGCCCCAACGCCGTGCGGAGATCGTCTCGAATCATGGGGACGAGATCACAGAAGCAGGCACGACAATCGCTCGGGGTGAGCGAATCGTACATTGCCGCCCATCGGGGACCCCGATCCATTTTCACGCGAGGCGCGCATCTCACTATGCTGAGTGGACAAGGAAACAGTGATTTCAAAGGGGGCGGCGCACCAAGGGTGGGGGCCGTTGCGATGGGCCAAGGAGGGCGATCGTGTCGCAGCAGTCGGGTGTCGCTCGTGGACTCGGGGCTCTGTTCCCCGGTCCGTCAGCACAGCGCGCGACGACCGACCCCGCCGCCGGCAGCAACGCCTCCAGCGGGGTAAAGCGGATGAACGCTCTCGGCGAGGACTTCGCCTCAGCGGTGGCTACCAGCGAGTCGGGAATCGGCCTTATCTACAAGGCCCTGGACTCACTCGTAGAGCAGTTCGAGCTCGATGACGCCGCGGTCGTGATCGAAGAGGCGAGCTTGGGCCAGCAGGTCTTCTGCGCCGGCCGGCGCCCGCTCGGCATCGACGACGAGGAGCTGCTCGTCTCGCCGCCGGGTCTCTATACGCGGCCCGCGCTCGACGACCACACCTTCGACCGCTCGATGATGCTGACGCTGTGTGTCCTGGCGTTGCGTCTCGACGTCCTGCGGTACGACGCGTGGCACGACGCGCTCACCGGGTTGTACGACCGCCGCAGCTTCGATCGTCTGCTCGAGATGGCGATCGCGCGGAGCACGCGTTACGAGTGGCCGTTCACACTGGTGCTCTTGGACCTCGATCACTTCAAGAACATCAACGACGAACAGGGGCATCAGGCCGGCGATGCCGCGTTGCGCGATCTCGGCGAGCGCTTCCGCCGCGCGTTGCGCTTCGGCGACAACGCGGGCCGTATCGGCGGCGACGAGTTCGCGATGATCCTGCCGAACACCGAGGCCGACCTCGTTCCCGCATTGCTCGATCGGGTCCGGCGGACCGAGGGCATCGAATCAGCGTGCCCGGCGTTCTCGTTCGGCGTCGCGCAGTGCCCGCAGGAAGCGAACGAGTTCGACAAGCTCGTGCAGCTCGCCGACACCCGGCTCTACGAGGCGAAGCAGGCGAAGCGATGAGCCCGGCGACGCGCGGCGACGAAGTCTGGTCGATCGACGACCTCGAGCTCGAGCTGCGCAAGCTTCCCGGCGTACGCGCCGCGGGCTTCGAGGACGCCGACGACATGTTGGTCGTGCAGTTGCACGTCGCCGAGCGACCCGAGCGCATCAACCGCACCGACCGCAACGACCAATCGGTTCCCGTGTCGGCCTCACGTATCGCCGCCCGGCACGCCGACCGCCCGGTCGCGGTGGAGGTCGTGCGCTGGCGCAACGCGCCGTCGATGCCCGCGCCGGCACCGCTCCCGGAAGCGGCGGCGGCAGTTCCCGAAGCCGCACCGCGGGAGCCCGCGGCGGCGGAAGCCGCGCACCCCGAACCGGCTGCGCCCACGGCGACCGTGATCGACGCCACCGTCGAGGAGGAAGCGAGCGAGTCGAACCGCACCCGGCTGCTGGCCGTCCTCGCATTTCCCGACACCGACGAGCTCGAGGTGCACCTCGTGCTCGAGGGCCGTCGCACCATCGGGCGCGCGCCGGCCAGCCGCGGCATCGAAGGCGCGGTCGAAGCCACGATCGACGCGGTCCGCGACCTCGGCGCCGGCTTTCATCCGCGCCTGCGCTGGGCGCGCGCGCTCACCGACGCAGAGGTCGGCAACGGCGACCAGGAGGTCGTCGGCGTCGCACTCGACGGGGTCGACTCCCGATCACTCCTCCACTACGGGCTCGCGGCCGGCACGAGCCTCATCGACGCCGCCGCCCGCGCCACGCTCGACGCGCTGAACCGCCGGCTGAGCCGAACGCGCTGACCCGCGTCGGCCCGCAGCGCAGTCGCCGGGGGGCGCGCCCGCTACGATCGGATGCCCTTGCCCTCGTAGCTCAGGGGATAGAGCATCGCCCTCCGGAGGCGTGTGCGCAGGTTCGAATCCTGCCGAGGGCGCCCGAATTCCTCGCAACAGTTGCGCGACTTCTCCGCTCGCAGAGCGGATATCGCGCACAACTGTTGCGAGGGTTTTCAGGCCGAGGGGCCGAAGCGCTCGACTCGGATGTCGGCGGTCGGCAGGCCCGCGTCGACGAGCACGGCGCCGGCGGCGTCGGCAAAGCCCGACGAGCCGCAGATGTACGCAGTGGTGCCGGGCGCGACGGGCCCGGGGATGTCGCCGGCGGTCAGGTGCCCGGGCGGGCGGGCGAAGTCCGGCGGAGCGGTGCGCGTATAGAGGATCGTCGTCTCCGGGCCGACCACCTCGTCTGCGTAGTACAGGTCGTCGGGGGTGCGCACCGACACGACGAGCTTGACGAGATCGGAGCGGCCGAGCCGGCGCGCGTACCGGAGCATCGCCATGACGGGGACGATGCCGGAGCCTCCGCCGACGAGGAGCGCGGGAGCATCGGCGTTCCACACGAACCAGCCGCCGATCGGACCGCGGACCTCGAGCTCGTCGCCGACCTCGACGTCGTCGTGCAGGAAGGTGGAGACCTCACCGTGGTCGAGGCGTTCGACCGTCAGCTCGAACTCGGCCGAGTCATCGGGTGCGGACGCGATCGAGTACGAGCGCGACGCGGTGTATCCGTCGGGTGCGGTGAGTCGCACGACGCAGTGCTGCCCGGCGCGATGCGGCATTGCTTCGGGCAACGCGAGGCGGAACGTCTTCGCGCGCGGCGTCTCGGGTCTGATCGCGATGACCTTCGCCGTGTGCCAGGGCGACGAACGCGGCGCGACCGTGGCGGCCGGTGAGTCCACTAGTCGCCCTGATAGCGCTGCTCGAGCCAGGGGTCGCCGAGATCGTGATACCCGTTCTGCTCCCAGAAGCCGTGCTCGTCGTGATCGAGCAGGCGCAGGCCGGCGATGAACTTCGCGCTCTTCCAGAAGTAGAGGTGCGGAACGAGCAGCCGCGCCGGTCCGCCGTGCGCAGGCTCGAGCGGCCGGCCCTCGTACTCCCACACGATCCACGCCTGCCCGTTCGTGACGTGCGCGAGCGGGAGGTTGGTCGTGTACGCGGTGTGCGAGAACGCGAGCACGTGCGTGGCGCTCGGTTGTACACCGGCCGCGTCGAGCAGTGTGTCGACCGACACGCCGCTGAAGTGGGTGTCGAACTTCGACCACGTCGTGACGCAATGGATGTCGCCGGCGTACGACGACGGTGCAAGCGCGTGGATCT
Source organism: uncultured Actinomycetes bacterium (assembly GCA_963835455.1). Classification (GTDB taxonomy): domain Bacteria; phylum Actinomycetota; class Acidimicrobiia; order IMCC26256; family PALSA-610; genus PALSA-610. The sequence continues at coordinate 1,099,655 of CAWIFT010000003.1, read as the reverse complement.
CGTCCCAGCTCCAGGTCGTCGGCCGGTCGACGAGCCCCTCGATCCGGAACGTCCAGGTGGCGAGGTCGAGGTGCGGCGTGACCTCGGCGGTGAGTACCGGCCAGGTCTTGCCGGTGTCGTACTGGCCGGGCGGGAGACGGGCATCGCGTTCCGAGTGGCCTCGCCCGGTGAAGCCCCGAGTGAATCTCGCCATGCCGAAACCTCCTCAGCTATACGTGTGTCGCAAGGTATTCGTGGACGGCGCGGACCGCGCTCGACCCTTCGCCGACCGCCGCGGCAACCCGCTTCATCGATCCGCTCCTGACGTCGCCGACCGCGAAGACCCCGGGCGCCGAGGTCTCGAAGGGCAGCGGGTCCCGCTCGCCGAACGGCGCCCGCGCGACGGCGTCGTCGGGCAGTGAGCGGTCGGTCAGCACGAAGCCCGCGCGGTCGAGAACGACACAGTCGCCGAGCCACGCGGTCGCGGGGACCGCACCGATGAAGCAGAACAGTCCCTGGCACGGAACCGTGCGCCGCTGCCCGGTCTCGTTGTCCTCGAGGGTCACCTGCTCGAGATGCGTGTCGCCGGACAGAGCACGCACCTCGGTGTGTTGCAGCACCTCGATGCGCGTATCCGCCTCGATGCGTGCGATCAGGTACTGCGACATCGTCTCCGAAAGAGCGCGGCGGCGGACGACGAGCGAAACCGGGCTGCCCTGTTGGGCCAGGTAGACCGCGGCCTGGCCGGCGGAGTTGCCCCCACCGACCACGACCACGCCGAAGCCGCGGCACACGCGCGCTTCGAGATCGGTCGCGGCGTAGTACACGCCGGCTCCTTCGAAGCGCTCGAGATCGTCGACGTCGAGACGCCGATAGCGAGCACCCGACGCGACGATGACGGCGCGCGTCGAGATCTCACTGCCGTCGGCGAGCATCACGACATGGAAACCCTCGTCCACCCGAAGTCCCGCGACGTCGCACGGGGCATTGAGGCGCGCGCCGAGCCGCATGGCCTGTATCGCCGCGTTGGCGACGAGGTCGTCGCCCGACACGCCGTTCGGGAAGCCGACGTAGTTCTCGATGCGTGAGCTGGCGCCGGCTTGGCCGCCGACCGCGACCGAGTCGAGCGCGACGGTTTCCAACCCTTCCGACGCGCCGTACACGGCCGCGGCGAGACCGGCCGGCCCGGTACCGACGACGACGAGATCGCTCAGGTAACCGGGGACGTTGCGATACGTCAGCCCGAGGTGCGACGCGAATTCGCCGGGCGTGGGGTGGCGGAGGCGCGCGGTCGGCGTGATCACGACCGGGACGTCGCGCGGGCGGACGCCGATGCTCGCGAGATAGACGGGCGCGTCCTCGACGTCCTCGAGGTCGATCCAGGTGTGCGGAAGCCGCGAACGGTTCGCGAACGCGCGCAGTGCCATCGCGTCGGGCGAGTACCGCGAACCGATGATGCGGATCGCGCCCATCCCCTCTCCCGCGTGGAGGATCTCGCGGCGCGCCACGAGCGCGCGGAAGATCGTGTCGGAGAAGTCGGGCTTCGTGCTCATCAGCTGCCGGAACGTGGCCAGCGGTATTGCCAGGACACGTCCGGGCTGCGCGACCCGCGCGCTGAGGAACGCGCGTTGTCCCGTGAGGAGATTCAACTCTCCGAGAAATCGGTGCGCATCGTGCGTCGCGACCACCATCTCGCCGCTGTCGTCGAGCCGCACGATCTCCACCGCGCCTTCGAGCACCACGAAGAAGTCGGGCGTGGGTCCGCCCGCGCGATAGAGGATGTCGCCGCGCTCGACGGCCCGGACTTCCCCGAAGGCCAGGAGCTCTTCGAGTGTCGCTTCGTCGATCTCCGGCCACGCAACATCGGGCTGAGAGGTCTGGGTCATTCAGGCGCCACCATAGAGCGCCCGGTTCCTTTCGTTCCCGTGACACTCACGCGATCACGACGGGAGGGCAGCGCTGCGGATCGGGCTGGATGGGTGGGCCGTCGACCGCGCAGTAGACCCGGCGCGCACTCCGGCGGGTCCGGATCTTCGGCGCCAGTCCGAAGAAACACAACGGGGCCGCGGCCAACGCGATGCCCGCGGCGATCACGAGCGACACCCGATACGCGTGGGTGACCTCCGCCGCGCCCGTCGCCGCCGTGAGCCCCGACACCACCGGGATCACCGCCAGCGCCGCGAGGCTTGCCGTGCGCGCGATCGCGTTGTTCACGCCCGACGCCACGCTCACGTGGTCGGGATCGACCGAACCCATCACGGTGGCCGTGAGGGGCGCGACGAACGTCACCAACCCGAGCCCGAACACGACCGCGCCGGGGAGCACGTGCACGGCCCACGACGCGTCCGAGCCGACGCGCGCGAGGAGGAGCAGCCCACCGGCCGCGAGCAACGGGCCGACCGTGAGCTGGAGCCGCGGACCGATCCGCTGCGCGAGCGCGCCCGATCGCGACGAGAACGCGAGCATCAGCAAGGTGGCGGGCATGAGCGCGGTTCCCGCCCGCAACGCCGACCAGCCGGCCGCAACCTGGAGTTGGTACACCACGAGGAAGAACGTCACGCCCAACGCGCTGTAGAGCAGCACGGTCGCGAGATTGGTGACCGTGAACTCTCGGCTGCGAAACAGCGCCGGCGGTACGAGGGGATCGTGCGTGTGGCGCATCCGCCGCACGAACGCGCCGATGCCGATCGCGGCGACCACGCCCGCGCCGACGACTGCCGGGTCCGTCCAACCCCGTGGTCCGGCCTCGGTGAGCGACCACGTCGCGGCGCCGAGGCTCACCACGGCGAGCGCGGCACCGACGAGATCGAGACCGCGCGCGGCGTGCGGATCACGCGATTCCGGAACCGCGACCCGCGCGCACAGGACGACGAGCGCGGCGACGGGCACGTTGATGAGGAACGCCCAACGCCAGCCCGGACCGTCGACGAGCCACCCGCCGACGAACGGGCCGATCGCGCCGGCCACACCGCCGAGGCCCGACCAGGCCCCGACCGCCGCGGCACGGTCGTTCTCGCGAAAGCTCGCCTGCAGGATCGCCAGGCTTCCGGGCGTGAGCAGCGCGGCGCCGATCCCCTGCAGGACGCGGGCCGTGACGAGCACGTCGATGTTCGGCGCCGCGCCACAGAGCAACGACGCCGCCGCGAACCAGACCGTCCCGACGACGAACACCTTGCGCCGTCCGTAACGGTCGCCGAGCGCGCCGCCCAACAGGATCAATGACGCGAGCGCGAGGAGGTAGCCGGTGAGCACCCATTGCAACGCGCTGACGCTCGCGTGGAAGTCGGCGCCGATGTGTGGGAGCGCGACGTTGACCACCGTCGCGTCGAGCGCCGCCATGCCGCTGGCGCCCACGGTGGCGACGAGCGCGATGCGCCCGCTCGCGGAACGGAGGATCAGACCGCCGGCATCGGCATCGGTCTTCACTCGGGCACCACACCGATCACTCGCGCCACATTGGCGCCGAGCCTACCGGCGCGTTTTACGAGGGTGCGCCGACGGGAACCGAGGGCCGGCGGCTTGCGAGCCTCCGGCCGACGCGCTCGATGCGCGCGATGTGGTGCACGATACGGTCGCGCGCCTGCTCGGCCTCGGGGCTCAGGCCTTCGATGCTCTCGATCGCCCAGTGGCGCAGCACGACCGGCACGAGCACCTGATCGTGGTGCAGCACGAGGTCGTAGATGCCCGCCGCCGCGATCGCATTCGCGTGCGTGCTGAAGTCCGGGATGCCGACCCCGGGCATCTCGAAGGTGCGCACCTGGCGTTCGATCGCACACATCGTTCCCGACGGGTCGAGTTCGAGCGCCGCGGAGACGAGGTCACGGTAGAAGAGATAGTGCAGGTTCTCGTCCGCCGCGACGCGCGCCATCACCTTGTACCCGGCCTCGTCGTCGAGGAGGTTGCCGGTGTTGCGATGCGAGATGCGCGTTGCGAGTTCCTGCAGCGCGACGTACACGATCGTGTCGACGGCGTGATCGGGTTGCGGCACCTTCGCGCCGCACACCTGTTGCATGCGCGCGTGCTCGAGCGCTTCGAGATCGACCGCGTGCGTCACAGTGATGTAGTCACGGATGACGATGCCGTGGCGCATCTCCTCCGCGGTCCAACGACGCGCCCACTCGCGCCACACCTCGTTCGCGAACATCCGGTTGATCGTCTCGAAGTAGTACGGCAGGTTGTCCTCGGTCAACAGGTTGACCACGAGCGCGCTCCGCACTCCGGACGAGAGCGGTGACCGCTGCGCGTCCCAGGGTTCGCGCGGCGCCGAATCGGCCGCGCGCTCCCACGGAACGAACTCGTGCGGCATCCACGCCTTCGTCGTTGCGAGGTGCCGTTCGAAAAGAGACTCGACGTTGGGCGTGAGCGCGTCGACCAGGTCCGGGGAACTCATCTGCGTCATGGGCCAAGCCTACCTACCCGTAGGTAGGGCTGTACACATCCCGGACCAGGGGCTCGGCGCAGGGCTTGGGGCCCGGCTTCGCGACTCGATACGTTGCGCGGATGATCATCGTGGTCGCAGCACTCAAGGGCGGGGTCGGCAAGACGACCACATCGGTCTACCTGGCGGCCCTGGCCGCGGCCCGGCGGTCGGCGACCCTCGTCGACGCCGACCCGCAGGCGAGCGCCGCCGACTGGCTCGAGTCCGCCGAGGACGACCAACTCGAGCGTGTGCTCCTCGTGGAGGCACCGACCGACCGGATGCTCCTCAAGGCGCTCGATCGCATCGTCGCCGACGACATCGCGGTCGTGGACACGCCGCCCGGCAACGAACGTCTCCTCGCGAAGGCGATCGAGCGCGCGGACGTCGTCGTCATCCCCACGCGCATCGGTGGCGTCGAAACCGCGCGCGTCGAGGCCGTGCTCGACCTCGTACCGCGCAAGCTGCCCGTCGGTCTCGTGATCTCGTCGGCGCGTACGTACACACGCGACTACCAGGACGTGGTCGCGGCGTGGACCGAAGCCGACGTCGCGGTGTGGGGCAGCGTCCCCGAACGCGTCTCGATCGCGAGCGGTCCCGAAGCACCGCTCGCCGCCGACGGGCTCGATGCCTACCGCTCGGTCTGGCGCCGCGCGCTGCGCGCCGCACGCGAGTCGTAAGGCGTTACGCGCCGATCGACACGCCGCGGCGGTCGAGCACCGGACCGAGCAGGTCGACGAAGTTCTCGACGTAGAAGCGTTCGCGGGCCGCGTCATCCAGGCCCGCGGCGTCCATGCTCCGCTCGAACCGGGCGATCGGATTGCGGCCGCCTTCGACGTGCGGGTAGTCGGACGAGAACATGCACACCTCGGCGCCTGCGTTCGCAATCGTCCAGCCCGTGTCCTCGTGCGGATACGGGGTCACGCGCACCTGCCGCTGTACGTACTCGCTCGGTCGGAGATCCATCTCCTGCAAGCGCGTTTCGTTCTTGCGGAACGCCTCGTGCGCGGAATCGAGCGAGCGCATCCAGCCGGGAACCCAAGTTGCCCCGAGCTCGATCACACCGATGCGCAGCGCCGGATAGCGCATCAACACACCGTCGATGATCAACGCGTTCAGTGTCTGCATGACGGGCAGCGGGATCGACAGGTAGTCGATCGATTTGAAGTTGGTGTCGCCGCCGTGGAAGTCGGGCACCGCCGGCAACCCGTTGTCGAAGAAGTCGGGCGCCATGACATTCGCACCCGCGCCCGCGACGTGCAGCACCACGGGCACGCCCGCTTCCGCGCATGCCGCCCACATCGGTTCGAGCTCGACGTGACTGGGCGAGTGACCGGCCGGGTACTGGCCGATCCAGATCGCCGCGCTCCCGGCTTCGATCGCGGTCGCGCGTGAGAGCAACTGCCGCGCTCGTGTCACCTACGGGCACGACCGTGACCGGCAGCAGGCGCGGATCGGCTGCGCACCAGTCGAGCACCGCACGGTGTTGCGCGCGCGCGATCGCCACCGCCAGCTCGTGATCGCCGTCGCGGTCGAAGCGCAGCGCGTGCGGACTCGTGAACGTGTCGAACACGAGCTGACTCGCGAAGCCGAGGAGGTCGAGCGCGCCGGCGCGATCCTCGTTGAGGAACGAGCCCGTGGCGAGGAAGTTCTTGCGCAGCGTGATCTGCGCTTCGTCGTCGGCGCGGTACGCCGGATCGTGGTGCAGCGCCGTCGCCCGCTCGACCGCGTCGCCGGGCGTGGTGTCCTCGTTGGCGTCGGTCCACACCTTCGGGAACCGGGCCCGGGTGGGCTCGTCGAGGTAGGGGGAGAGCCAATCGGCCGGCTCCATGATGTGCGAGTCGGCGTCGTGCATCGGTCGGGTCGCGTAGGGCACACCCGCGACGATAATTGAGCTGCCGGGCTTACTGCCCGGAGGGGTCCGGCCGGACGTCGCGACCGAAGGGCGCGGAGCGGTGCGCGCCCCATGAACAGGGCGATTGCCCTGACCAGCTAATATGGCGTTTCGGGTTCCGAACATCTGCCGGGACCCGCGGCCGTACCTCATCTGTTTCCCGTTCGGAGATGCCGAGGATCGGCCTCCGACACGACGTACAGGTTGAGGAGCAACGTGACCACATTCCGAGAGCTCGGCCTCAAGGCCGAGATCGTCGACGCCCTCGCGGAGCAAGGCATCCACGAGCCGTTCCCCGTGCAAGCCGCCACCATCGCCGACGCCCTCGCCGGGCGCGACGTGTGCGGCAAGGCCAAGACCGGATCGGGCAAGACGCTCGCGTTCGGTCTCCCGGCCATCCAGACGACCGAGGCGTCGAAGCCCGGCCACCCGACCGCGCTGGTGCTCGTGCCGACGCGTGAGCTCGCCAAGCAGGTCGTCGACGTGCTGAGCCCGATCGGCAAGCAGATCGGCGTGCGCGTCGCCGCGTTCTACGGCGGGACGTCGATGGATCGCCAGATCCGCAACCTCTCGCGCAAGATCGAGGTCGCCGTCGCGACCCCCGGCCGGTTGATCGATCTCCTCGAGCGGGGCGAGCTCGACCTCGACGAGATCGGGATCCTCATCATCGACGAGGCCGACCGCATGGCCGACATGGGCTTCCTGCCGCAGGTCGAGTGGATCATGCGCAAGGTCCCGAACGACCGCCAGACGCTCTTGTTCTCGGCGACGCTCGACCGCGAGGTCGACGTGCTGGTGCGGCGCTACATGCACGATCCGGTGCTGCACGAGGTCGTCTCGGACGAGCAGGACGTCGAAGACATGCTGCACCGCTTCTTGAAGGTGCACGAGCTCGACCGCATCAAGGTTCTCGCCGCGATCGCCGGCGGCGTCTCCCGCACCATGGTCTTCGTGCGCACCAAGCGCGGCGCCGACAAGCTCGTCTCGCAACTCAAACGCGAAGGCGTCGCCGCCGCCGCGATCCACGGCGACTTGCGCCAGTCCGCGCGCGAGAAGGCGTTGAAGGATTTCCAAGAGGACGAGCACGGCGTGCTCGTCGCCACCGATGTCGCCGCCCGCGGTATCCACGTCGACGACGTCGACGTGGTCGTGCACTACGACCCGCCGGAAGAGCACAAGTCGTACGTCCACCGCTCCGGGCGCACCGCCCGCGCCGGCAACGAGGGCATGGTCGTCACGTTCGTCTTGTGGAACCAGGAGCTCGAGGTCGAGCGGCTGCAACGCCGGCTCGGCATGCGGGAGCCGATCATCGAGGTGTTCTCGAACGATCCGCGCCTGGCCAACCTCGTCGAGCTCGACGGACCCGCCCCCCGGCGCAAGACCGCCTCGGTCTGAATCCCTGGGAGGCCGGACCGACCCGGCCGGTACCATTCGGACCCGTGACTCAGATGCAACCCGCCCCCGAAGGCGCGTCGACAGACGGTCCGGTGACGCCCGAGGTCGTCGAGATGCCCATGCTGTTGCCCGAGGGCGAGGCGGAAGCCGAAGGCACCGAGCAGGTCTCGCGCCCGACGAAGCTCATCCGCATCGCCGCGATGGTGCGCGCGCTCCTCGACGAAGCGCGCCGGGCCCCGCTCGACGATGCCGGGCGCCGCTCGCTGAAAGAGATCCACGAGCGCTCGATCCACGAGCTGCAGGAGATCCTCTCCCCCGATCTCTGCCAGGAGCTCTCCGACGTGACCCTGCCGTTCTCGAGCGACACGCCGAGCGAGTCCGAGCTGCGCATCGCGCAGGCGCAGCTCGTCGGTTGGCTCGAAGGGCTGTTCCACGGCATCCAGGCCACGTTGTTCACCCAGCAGGTCCAAGCGCAACGCCAGTTCGAAGACATGCGGGGCCGCCGCTCGCTCGATGCCGGCACGGGCGCCGGCGAACGCATCCCCGGCGTGTACCTCTAGTCGGATGAGCGCACCGGTGCCGTTGGGCGGCTTCGACTGGGAACCCGACAGCTGGCGGCACCGCGCGGCTGCACACCAGCCCGACTGGCCCGACCCGACCGAGCTCGAGCAGGTCACCGACGAACTGCGGCGAATGCCTCCGCTCGTCTTCGCGGGCGAAGCGCGATCGCTGCGCGAGTCGCTCGCCGCGGTGAGCAGAGGTGACGGGTTCCTGCTGCACGCGGGCGACTGCGCGGAGTCGTTTGCCGAGTTCACCGCCGACAACATTCGCGACAAGCTCAAGGTGATCCTCCAGATGTCCGTGGTGCTGACGTACAGCACCGGCGTCCCGACGGTGAAGGTGGGCCGGATCGCGGGACAGTTCGCGAAACCGCGCTCGTCACCCGTCGAAAAGCGCGACGGGCAGGAGCTGCCCTCCTATTTCGGCGACATCGTCAACGATTACGCGTTCGACGCCATCGCCCGCCGGCCCGATCCGCAGCGCATGCTGCGCGGTTACAACCAGGCCGCGGCGACGCTCAACCTGCTGCGCGCGTTCACCAAGGGCGGCTTCGCCGACCTCAACCGCGTCCACCAGTGGAACCTCGAGTTCATCGCGTCCCGCCGCGAGGGGCGCCGCTACGAAGAGGTCGCCGACGGCATCGAGCGGGCCCTCCATTTCATGGCGGCGTGCGGCATCGACCTCGCACACGAGGCGCAACTGCACGAAGTCGACTTCTACACGTCGCACGAAGCGCTGATCCTCGGCTTCGAGGAGGCGCTCACCCGCCGCGACAGCCTCACCGGCGACTGGTACGACTGCTCGGCGCACCTGCTGTGGATCGGCGAACGCACCCGCCAGATCGACGGCGCCCACGTGGAGTTCCTCTCCGGGGTGCAGAACCCGATCGGCGTGAAGCTCGGTCCCGATGCGAGTCCCGACGACGCGGTCGCGCTGTGCCGGCGGCTCGATCCGGCGCGCGAGCCGGGTCGGCTGGTGCTGGTCAGCCGAATGGGCGCCGATCATGTCGCCGAGAAGCTGCCGCCGTTGTTGCGGGCGGTGAGCAGGGCCGGTCACCCCGTCGTGTGGGCGTGCGACCCGATGCACGGCAACACGTACGCGCACGAGAGCGGCTACAAGACGCGTCACTTCGACGCCGTCATGCACGAAGTCGAGCAGTTTTTTCTGGCGTGCCGCGCGGCCGAGGTCTGGCCGGGCGCGGTGCACGTCGAGCTGACGGGCGACGACGTGACGGAATGCCTCGGCGGCGGCGACGACGTGCGGGGCGAGCAGCTCGAGGACAAGTACGAGACGCGTTGCGACCCGAGACTGAACGCGCGGCAGTCGCTCGACCTCGCCTTCCGGCTCGGCGAGCTCGTACAACGCTGACGACGCGCTCCGCGCGGGCACGAATCCGCCGATCGGGTGTCATACGCTCGAGGGGCAAACAGGGGTAGCAATTCGCCCCGGAACGAGGTGCGTTCACCATGACGACCGACCCGAGGCTCGACGCCGGGCCTCGTTTCGCCGAACTCGGTCCCAACGCGGGGTTGATCGACGAGATGTATCGACTGTTCCGCGAGAACCCGAACGCGGTCTCCGCGGGCTGGCGCGAGTTCTTCGCCGACTACCAACCGCGCGCCGAGGTCGCCGCGCCGCCGGCCGCGACTCCGGTCGCCGCGCCGACGCCGGCGCCGATGCCCGCCACGAAGCCCGACGGCACCCGCGCGCCGGTCACGCTCGACGGCGAGTCCGCGCAGGCGTTGCGCGGCGCGTCGGCGCGCATCGTCGAGAACATGGAGGCGAGCCTCGGTGTACCGACAGCCACCTCCGTCCGCACGCTGCCCGCCAAGCTGCTCGAGATCAATCGGCAGATCCTGAACAACCAGCTCGCCCGCGACCGCGGGGGCAAGGTCAGCTTCACGCACCTCATCGGGTTCGCGGTCGTGCGCGCGCTCGGGCGCGTGCCGAGCATGAACGCGAGCTTCGGCGTCGTCGACGGCACACCGAGCGTCGTACGCCACACGCACGTGAACCTCGGACTCGCGATCGATCAACAGAAGTCGGACGGCACGAGGACACTGCTCGTGCCGAACGTCAAGAACGCGGACACGCTCGACTTCGCCGCGTTCCACGCCGCGTACGAAGACCTCGTACAGCGGGCCCGTACCAACAAGTTGACCCTCGACGACTTCGTCGGCACCACGGTGTCGCTCACGAACCCGGGCACGATCGGGACGCTGCACTCCGTGCCGCGGCTCATGCCCGGCCAGGGCGTGATCGTCGGCGTCGGTGCGATCACGTATCCGCCCGAGTACGAAGGCGCTGACCCGCAGACCCTCGCCGAGATCGGGATCAGCAAGACGGTCACGCTCACGAGCACGTACGACCACCGCATCATCCAGGGCGCGGAGAGCGGCGAGTTCCTCGCCCGGGTGCACGATCTGCTGCTCGGCGGCGACGACTTCTACGACGACATCTTCGCCAGCTTCGGCGTGCCCTACGAGCCGGCCCGCTGGTCGCCCGACCGCAGCCCCGTCGAGGGCTCGGTCGAGGCGCAGGACAAGATCATCGCGGTCCAGCAGCTGATCAACATGTACCGCGTGCGAGGGCACCTCATCGCGAACCTCGATCCGCTCGGGCTGAAGGAGCCGCGCACGCACGAGGAGCTCGACCCGAACCACTGGGGCCTCACGATCTGGGACCTCGACCGCGAGTTCCCCACCGGCGGGCTCGCCGGTCGCCGCACCATGAAGTTGCGCGACATCCTCGGAGTCCTGCGCGACGCGTACGCGCGCACGATCGGCGTCGAGTACATGCACATCCAAGAGCCCGACCAGAAGGCGTGGATCCAGCACAAGGTCGAGGGCGTGCACGGCGACACGTCCGCCGACGACCAGCGGCGCATCCTCTCCGCCTTGAACGGCGCGGAAGCCTTCGAACGATTTCTGCACACGAAGTTCCTCGGGCAGAAGCGATTCAGTCTCGAAGGTGCGGAGACGCTCATCCCGATGCTCGACTTCCTCATCGACGGCGCGGCCGATGCCGGCGTCGAGGACGTCGTGATGGGGATGGCGCACCGCGGGCGGCTCAACGTTCTCGCCAACGTGGTCGGCAAGTCGTACGAGCAGATCTTCCGCGAGTTCGAGGGCGAGCTCGACCCGAGCGTGCCGCAGGGATCGGGCGACGTGAAGTATCACGTCGGCGCGACGGGCAAGTTCACGTCGGCTTCGGGAAGGTCGATCGGCATCACCCTCGCCGCCAACCCGAGCCACCTCGAAGCGGTCGACCCCGTCGCCGAAGGCATGGCGCGGGCCAAGCAGGACCGACTGGGCGACGCGGAGCACGACCGCGTGTTGTCCGTGCTGATCCACGGCGACGCCGCGTTCGCGGGTCAGGGCGTGGTCGCGGAGACGCTGAATCTCTCCGAGCTGCCCGGCTACGACGTCGGCGGCACCGTGCACATCGTCGTCAACAACCAGGTCGGGTTCACCACCACGCCCGGATTCGCGCGCTCGACCGTGCACGCCACCGACATCGCGAAGGCGGTGCAGGCGCCGATCTTCCACGTGAACGGCGACGATCCGGAAGCATGCGTGCGGACGATCCGGTTGGCGCTCGAGTTCCGCAACGTCTTCAAGAAGGACGTCGTCGTCGACATGGTCTGTTACCGGCGCTACGGACACAACGAGAGCGACGAGCCCGCGTTCACGCAGCCGCGCATGTACGAAGTCATCGGCAATCGGCGTTCGATCCGCAAGCTCTACACGGAGCTCCTCGTGAACCGCGGCGACCTCACGCTCGAGGACGCCGAGCACGCGCTCGACGATTTCCGCTCGCGCATGGAAGAGGCGTTCGACGAGACCAAGACGAGCGTGCGGCCGCCCGCGACGATCGGCGCCGGCGCTCCGGAGCCCACGCCGTCGCACATCGACACCGGCGTGCCGCGCGAACGCCTCGATCAGATCGTCGACGCGCTCACGATCTTCCCCGCCGGCTTCGAACCGCACCCCAAGCTCGCACGCATCCTCGCGAACCGGCGCACCGCCTTCGACTCCGACCAGGTCGACTGGGCGCTCGGCGAAGCACTCGCGTTCGGTTCGCTCCTGTTGGAGGGAACGCCGGTGCGGGTCGCGGGCCAGGACACGCGCCGCGGCACGTTCAGCCAACGGCACGCCACCATCGTCGACCACCGCACCGAGCAGGAGTACACACCCCTCGCCCACCTGGGCGACACCGCCGCGCCGTTCATGATCTACGACTCGGTGCTCTCGGAGTTCGCCGCGCTCGGCTTCGAGTACGGCTACTCGGTCTCCGACCACGACGCGCTGGTGTGCTGGGAAGCGCAGTTCGGCGACTTCGGCAACGGCGCGCAGACGATCATCGACCAGTTCATCGTCGCCGCCGAGGACAAGTGGGGTCAGCGCAGCGGCCTGGTACTGCTCCTCCCCCACGGTTTCGAGGGACAAGGGCCCGAACATTCGTCGGCCCGCCTCGAACGTTTCCTCGTCCTGAGCGCGCAGGACAACATCCGCGTCGTCTACCCGACCACTGCAGCGCAGTATTTCCACGTGTTGCGGCGCCAGGTGCACGACCCCACCCGCAAACCCCTCATCGTCATGACGCCCAAGCGTTACCTGCGGATGCCGGTCACCGCTTCCCCGGTCTCCGCGTTCACGACCGGCGGTTTCCAACCGGTGCTCGACGATCCCACGCCGCCCGCAACCGTCGAACGGGTCGTGTTCTGCAGTGGGAAGTTCGGTCAGGAGCTGATCGCGAAGCGCGACGCCGATCAGGCGCCGGTCGCGATCGTGCGGCTCGAGCAGTTGTATCCCTGGCCCCGCGACGAGATCGCCGAGGTGTTGGCGCGCTACCCGGAGGCCACGGTGGTATGGGCCCAGGAAGAGCCCGGCAACATGGGTGCGCGCTATTTCGCCCGCCGCCGGCTCGAAGAGCTCGCGGCCGGACGCGTGTGCGACGTGGTCGCGCGCGTCGAGAGCCCGAGCCCGGCGACGGGGAGCTCCACCGTGCACGACGCCGAGCAGGCCGCGCTCCTCGAAGCGGCAATCCGCACCGCGCAATAGCCTCGGCGGATGCCCTCGATCGACGACCGCCTCCGCGCGCTCGGCGTCACCCTGCCGGATGCATTCCCACCGGCCGGGAACTACATGTCGTCCGCGCGTACGGGCGACCTGTTGTTCGTCGGCGGGCACGGACCCGTCGCGGGGGACACGATCGTGCGCGGCAAGGTCGGCACCGATCTGACCCTCGCCCAGGGCCAGGACGCCGCACGCATGACGGCTCTCTCCCTGCTCGCGACGATGCGCGCCGACCTCGGTTCGCTCGACCGAGTCGAACAGATCGTCAAGGTCTTCGGGATGGTGAACGTGGGCGGCACGTTCGACCAGACCCCCGCCGTGATCGACGGCTGCTCCGACCTCCTCGTCGAGGTGTTCGGCGACCGGGGCCGGCACACCCGCTCCGCCATCGGGGTCGCCGCGCTCCCCTTCGGCATTGCCGTGGAGATCGAGCTCATCGCGCGCGTCGCCGACTAAACCTTTCGCCCTGCCGTAGCGTTTCGCTCGCGATGAGCGGGTTGGTGTTCGACGAGTTCTACGAGTCGTACTTCGACCGGGTCGGACGCGCGCTCGTCCTGGCCGGAGCCGACCGCGACCAGGCGCGCGACGCCACCCAGGAAGCGTTCACGAGGGCACTCCGGCGCTGGCGCAAGGTCAGGGACATGGATCGTCCCGACGGCTGGGTCTACGTCGTCGCGATGAACCAGCTCCGCGACACGTGGCGGCGCACCGCGCGCCACGGAGAACGCGGACCCGCCCCCGACGACGGGGTCGACAACACGAGCGCGGTCGCGACGCGCTTGTCGGTGCGGGAAGCGATCGCCACCTTGCCGCCGCGGCAACGCCAGGCGGTCGTGCTGCGCTACCTCGCCGACCTGCCGCTCGCGGACGTGGCCGACGCCATGGGCTGCGCAACGGGCACGGTCAAAGCGACGCTGCATCAGGCGATGCAGAGCATGCGCATCGAGCTCGACGACACGGAGGACGACGATGCCGACCGATGAACTCCGCGGCGAGCTGACAACGCTCGCCGACGAGATCGAACCCTTCACCGGCGACGTGCGAGCAGTGCACCGCCGGGTCCGCAGTCGCCGCATCATCACGACTGCTCTGGCAGCCGCGCTTTTCGTCGCCGTTGTCGCGTCGACGGTCGCGGTCGCCGGGCACCGCGACGCCGGCAAGGTGAACGTGACCGGGACGGGATCGAAGGAGGTGTCCGCGGCCGAGATGTACCACGTCGACCTCATCGTCGTTCCCGCGGACCCGTCGGTCCGACAGGTCCTCGACGCATCGACATTCGTCCGCCGCTATGCGCTCATGCCGCGCGGCATTCGCGGATCGGCAGGTTCCGGACTCTTCGATCAATCGGAGCTCCCGGCCTTTTGCGCGTTGGAGTCCGAAGACGGTTTCGCCATTCAGACGTCCGCACCGACGCGGGAAAGCAACGCCCACCTCGTCCAAGTGCTCGGCGGCGCGGCCAAGGCGTATGACGTTGCCGACACCCTCGGATTCGACATGGAGGTGTTCATGCGGACGGGAGCGCCCCGCGCTCAACGTGATTCGGTCCGGTCTGCGTTGACGTCCGACGCCGACATCAGTTCGTTCCGTGACATCGACCAGACGGATGCATACGCGATCTTCAAGAAGGATTTCGCCGATCAACCGGCGCTCGTCCAGAGCACCAAGCCGTCCGACCTGCCGGAGTCGTTCCGCGTCATACTCAGGCCCGGAGTTGCACTGCAGACGGCAACCCAGCGATACGGGCGGCTTCCCGGCGTCGACACGGTCATCACCAACTCACCGCGACTGTTCGTGGCCCTCTCGGCCACCCAGCTCGGCACGCTGCAAGCCCCGGTTTCGGCCTGCCCGAAGCCGTGAGACCCGGGAATCGGCGTTAGCGGGAGCGCAGCGCGCGGTAGCCGATGTAGCCGGCGACGAGGCCGAACGCGATCGAGATCGCGGCGAGCGTGTCGTGCACGACCTTGAATCCGGTGCTCTGGTCCTGACCCGCGATGATCACCACGCGCGTGATCCAGACGTAGAGCGTCCAGGCACAGAGTGCGATCAGGAACCAGGCGACGCGGCGGGACACGCGTTCGAGGCTACGGGTGCGATGCGCGCGCGACCGCATCGAGGCAGCGCCGGATGCCGTCGACCGAACCGTTCGTCAACGGGAGGCGCACATCCGGGGTCGCGATCCGGCCCTCGGCGTGGAGCACGCCCTTGAAGATGGCGGGGTTCGGATCGGTGTAGGCCGCCCGGATCACGGGCAACAGGGCCTCGGCGTGGGCCCGACCGTCCTCGATCTTGCCCGCGAGGCCGCACTCGATCATCGCGACGAAGCGCTCCGTGCAGAGATGCGCCGCCGCGGAGATCGTGCCGACCGCACCCATGCACATGAGCGGGAAGAGCAGCGTGTCCTCACCGCCGAGCACACCGAAGCCGTCGGGCGCATTCGCGAGCACTTCGAGCGTGTCGGCGTCGAGGGTGGCGACCGCCTGCTTCACGCCCGCGATGTTCGGGACCTCCGCGAGCTCGAGCAACCCGGCCGCGCCGAGGTCGCGGCCCGTCCGCGACGGAATGTTGTACACGATCACCGGCACCGGGCTCTCGGCGGCAACCGCCTTCAGGTGCGCGACGATGCCTTCGACCGACGGACGGACGTAATACGGGACGACCACGAGCGCGCCGACGACCGCCGGCGTCGCCGCGAGCGCGGCCGTGGCGCGGATCGTCGCATCGGTGTTGTTCGAACCCGTACCGACGATGACGCGCGTGCCCGCGGCGCGGCACGCACGAAGGACGGCGTCGATGACCTCTTGCTTCTCGGCCGCGTCGAGGGAACTGGCCTCGCCCGTGGTGCCCAACGCGACGATGCCGCTGACCCCGGCGAGTGAATACTCGCGACACAGCCGTTCGATCGCCTTGACGTCGACGAGGCCCTGCTCGTCGAAAGGCGTGATCAGCGGCACCCACACGCCGCGGAGATCGAGGTCGCTCGTCATGCGAAAAGCGTACTTCGTCGCCGGCCACCATTCCCGGTAGATACCGGGTCGGGCGGTACGTTCCCGACATGCCGCTATGGGTCGAGGTCGCGGTCACGGTGCTCGTCGGCTTCGCGACCGGCGTGCTCTCGGGCATGTTCGGCATCGGCGGCGCGGTCGTCTCCACGCCCGCGATCCGTGCCCTCGGCGCAACCGCGCTGCAGGCGATCGGTTCGACGCTCCCGTCGATCCTGCCGTCGTCGGTGTCGGGATCGTTCCGCTACCAGCGCGAGAACTTCATCCTGTGGCGGGTCGTGGCGCTGACCGCACTGCTCGGCGTTCCGGCGTCGGTTGCCGGCTCGCGGCTTTCGAGTGCCGTCCCCGGCAACGGTCACGCGCTCATGATCCTGACCGCGGTACTGGTCGGGTACACCGGTTATCGCACCGCGTTCCCGACCGTCCGCACGCTCGAGCGCGCCGGTCTGGCCCCGAACGACGAGTGGTGGCGGCTCGCGATCATCGGCGTCGCCGCCGGTGCGCTGTCGGGGCTGCTCGGGATCGGCGGCGGCATCCTGATGGTGCCCGCGTTCTCGGCGTGGGTGGGGTTGCCGTTGAAGGAGACGATCGCGACGTCGCTCGCATGCGTCGGGATCTTCGCCATCCCCGGCACGCTCACGCACTGGTACCTCGGCCATATCGACTGGACGTTCGCGATCGCGCTCGCAGTCGGCGTGATCCCGGGTGCGCAGGTCGGCGCGCACTTCACGATCAACGCCGAGGACCGGAAGCTCCGGATGAGCGTCGGGACCGCGCTCGGCGTGATCGCGCTGGTCTACGGCCTCGGCGAATTGCTCGCGCTCGTCAACTGACGCGGATCAACTCCCGGGCACGCGAGAAGACCGCGTCGAGCATGTCGGGCGTCAGTTTGCCCGTGAACGTGTTCTGCTGGCTGGGGTGGAACGCGCCGACGACCGTGACCGTTCCGCATTCGACCTCGAGTCCGTGCGTGAAGCGCGGGCGTCGCGCCGGGAGCACCACCCCGGCGAGCGCGGCCGCGCGCAGCGTCGACCACGTCGCCTCGTAGCCGAATGCGCCGAGTGTGACGATCACGCGCACGTCCGGGAGCAGCTGCATCTCGCGTACGAGGTACGGCATGCACGTGTCGCGTTCCTCGGGAGTCGGCTTGTTCGCCGGCGGGGCGCACCGCACCGCGGCGGCCACGTAGGAATCGAGGAGTTGCAGACCGTCGCCGAGACGAACCGACTCGGCCTGGTTCGCGAATCCCGTGCGGTGCAGCGACGCGAACAGGAAGTCGCCCGACCGGTCGCCCGTGAAGACCCGACCGGTGCGGTTGCCGCCGTGCGCCGCGGGCGCCAGCCCGACCACCAGCAATCGCGCGCCGGGGTCGCCGAAACCCGGCACCGGCCGGCCCCAGTACTCCTCGTCGCGATACGCCGCCCGTTTCTCGCGTGCGACCGTTTCGCGCCACGCGACCAACCTCGGACAGGCCCGGCACGCGACGATCTCGGACGTGAGCGCAGTGAGGTCGGGGGCCGGCACGGGGTGCGAGCCTACGGGCGCCGCGCCGCTACCCTCGGGCCGTGCGCGTCCTGCTGCTGGTGAACGCGACCGCGTCGTCGGTCACGGCCCGCAAGCGCGTGATGATTCGCAAGCTGCTCGCCGCACAGCACGAGGTCGAGGTCGCGGAGACGTCGCGGCGCGGCCACGCGACCCGCCTCGCGCACGCCGCCGCGAACGACGGGTTCGACGTCGTGGTCGTGCTCGCCGGCGACGGCACCTTGAACGAAGCGGCCGACGGTCTCCTGCACACCGACACCGCGCTCGCGCCGCTGCCCGGCGGGTCGACGAACGTGTACGCACGAACCCTCGGCTTCTCGACCGACGCGATCGACGCCACCAACGAGCTCATCCGCTCGCTCGCACGCGGCGCGACGAAACGGATCGGGGTCGGCCGCGCGAACCGCCGGCCGTTCCTGTTCAACACCGGTATCGGATTCGATGCCGCCGTGATCCGTCGGGTCGAACGGTACGGCGAGCTGAAGCGCCACCTCTCCCATCCGCTGCACATCGCGGCCGCGTTCGAAGCGTTCTTCCGCCACGAGGGGACACGGAGTCGCCTCGAGATCGAGCTCGACACCGGCGAGGCGATCGAGAACGCGCGTTTCGCGATCGTTTCGAAGACCGACCCGTACACGTTCCTCGGCCGGATTCCCCTCCACGTCGCACCCGACTCGGGGCTCGACCGGCCGCTCGCCCTCACGGCGTTCCGGGTGCTCGACCCGGTCACGTTGCTCGGTGGCGCGGCGTCGGCCATGCGGACCGGTCGGTTCCTCGCGCACCGGAGGGGCATCGACCGGCGCAAGGACCTGCACCGGATCATGATCCGCAGCGGTGAGCCGTTCGCCTACCAGGTCGACGGCGACGACGTGGGCGACACCGAACAGCTCGACATCGAGTACGAACCCGACGCGTTGACCGTCGTCATTCCGTAGCTCGACCTCGGTTCAGCGCCGCGAGCGCGACGTCGGGAACGTTCGTGATGATCGCGTCGACCCCCGCTTCCGCGAGCGCCGTGATGTCGCCCGGTTGGTCGACCGTCCAGACGTTGACCCGTACGCCCGCGGCGTGCGCGGCCGCGATGTCGTCCGGCCCGGCGCGGCGCGCGGCGGTGCGGTCGGGGTTGAGCCACGCGTGGCCGCGCTCGGCCACGAGCGGCGCAGTTGCCGCGATCTCCGCTCCGTTCGTCAGCCATCCGGTCGCGAGCTCGGGTGCGAGCGCCCGGCAGGCGTCGACCGCGGCGAGCTCGAACGACGAAACGATGACGTCGGCGACCGGCACGCTCGCGCCGGCGCGCACCAGGTCGACGACCGCGCGCACGACGGCCCGGTCCGGCGTGTCGGGATCGGGCTCCCAGGGCAGGCACTTGATCTCGACGTTGACGATCATGCCCGCGCACGCGGCGAGCGCCTCGGCCAACGTGGGGATCTCCGGGTGCGCGGCCCGTAGCGCCGCGTACGGCTGGTGCAGGATCAGGCCGAAATCGGCGACGTGCGGGTCGTGGTGGACGACCAATTGGTCGTCGGCCGTACGCCGCACGTCGAGTTCCACACCGTCGGCGCCGAACATACGGGCCTGCGCAAATGCCGCCAAAGTGTTTTCCGGGCACGCTTGCGACGCGCCCCGGTGGCCGAGGACGAGCGGACGATTTTCCATACTTTGCCAGCCTATGGACGGGAGTGACCGGGAACACGTTCCACTCGGCAGCGCGAAAGTCCTGGTCAGACCTCTTGCCGCCGCAACTTATGTCCCGTAGCCTGCTGTCGCCTTGGAGTGAGGCACGTGGGGAAATTTTGTGACCGGGCGCACAAGTGTGTGGCGGACCTTGCCGCGGCTATGCGACCCAACAGGGGGGAAGCTGAAGTGGCGTTGACCTGGATTCGAACCCACGACTGGGACGCCGAGGACTGGCGCGACAAGGCATCGTGTCGCGACACCAGCCCCGAGCTGTTCTTCCCGATCGGAACGACCGGCCTCGCGCTCGACCAGATCGATGCCGCGAAGCAGGTGTGCGACGAATGCCCCGTCACCGGCCAGTGCCTCGAGTTCGCGCTCGCAACGAACCAAGAGGCCGGAGTCTGGGGCGGCACGACCGAGGACGAACGGCGCCGGCTCCGCAAGGGACTCGACGTCGCCACGCCCGTGTCGGCCACGCGTCCCGCGTAACCACCGAAGGCGCTTCAGAGCTCGACGCGCGGCATCGCGACCGGAACGCGCACGAGCACCGACGTGCCGCGGTCGTCGTGCATCTCGATCGAGCCCTGCAGCTCGCTCGTCACCAACGCCTGCACGATCGACAGGCCGAGACCGCGTGACCCCTCGAGCGTGAACTGATCGGGCAGACCGGTGCCGTTGTCGCGCACCTCGATCTCGACGTGATCGTCGGTGCGCGAGAGCGTCACCTCGACGAGCGCTTCACCGGCGCCCTCGGGGAACGCGTGGTCGACCGCGTTCTGCATGAGTTCGTTGAGCACGACCGCGAGTGGTGTGGCGACCTCGCCCGGCAGCTCACCGGCATCGCCTTCGACCTTGAACCGGATCGTGTGATCGGGCGACGACGCCGTGTCCTCCACGAGCCGCGCCAACGGGCGCACGATCTCGTTGAGCGAAACGACGTCACCCGCCTCGCGGGAAAGCGTCTCGTGCACGATCGCGATCGAGCGGATCCGGCGCTCGGACTCGGCGAGCGCCACCCGCCCTTCCGGCGACTGCAGCCGCCGGCCCTGGAGCCGCAGGAGTGAAGCGATCGTCTGCAGGTTGTTCTTCACCCGGTGGTGGATCTCGCGGATCGTCGCGTCCTTCGAGAGCAGCAGACGGTCGCGCCGGCGAAGGTCGCTGACGTCCCGGAGCAGAACCAGGGCCCCGGCGGGTTGCTTCTGGTCCACCAGGGGCAGCACCCGCGCCAGCACCGAGACGTCGTCGCGTTCGATCTCCTCGGCCACCGGCAGGTGCAGCAGCATCGCGCTGCGCGCCGCGGTGTCGTCGAACCCGACGTCGATCAAACGCTGCGACTGTGCGTACGCGTGAATGCCCATGCGGTGCAGCGAGCTCACCGCATTCGGGCTCGCGAACTTCACGCGCGTCTCGGCGTCGATCACGATCACGCCGTCACCGACGCGCGGTGCGCTCTCCATCTCGACCTCGTCGACGTCGAACGGGAACGTGCCGTCGGCGATCATGCGGGCGAAGCGGTCGAACACGTCGAAGTACGTACGCTCCAGCTCTCCCGAACGGCGCGCAAGAGTCATCGACTCTTCGCGAGTGACGATCCCGATGAGGCGATCGGCCCGACGCACCGGGATGACCTGCACCCGAACCCGGTCTTTCGATCCGAGCGCGGCAGTGTCGCCGCGGACGATGTCGCCCGATCGCCAACATCGGGCGTACAAGGGCCGCTCGACCTCGTCGACGACGGTGCCGACGAGGTCCTGCGGATAGTTGGTCTGCCCGGTGACCGGGCGCACCTGCGCGAGTACGACGAACCGATGCCCCTCTTCACCGGTGATCGGCGCGAGCAACAACAGGTCGGCGAACGAGAGGTCGGCGAGGTGCCGCCACGACGAGACGAGCCGCTCCATGTGCACGAGGTCCGCACCCGACAGGGCCGTACGCGCGAGCGCGAGGTCTTCGAGCGTGCTCACGGGGTCGGTCCGCTGAACAGGTAACGACTGATCTGGTCGAGTCCGTCGACGTCGCTGATGTCGCCGGAGAAGGTGGGGATGCGCACGACGACGCCGGGCACCTTGGCGAGCTCCGCCCGCAACTCGGCCTCCCGCATCGCCACCACCGAGAAATTACGGTACGACTCCCCCACTGTCCGCAAGACGCGCGCAGTGCGACCGCGATCGGCCAGGGCCCGGTCGCCGGTTTCGAGCAGTTCTTCCGCCAGCGCGCCGGCATCGTCGATGCAGATGCCGGCCGCCGTCGCGCCGTCCGGATCGCGGAGCGAGTCGGGCAGGGTCTTGTTGAGGATCAGCGCGCCGAGGTGGAAGTCGCGGTCGACGAGGGTCGCGCAGAACCGCTCCGCCTCGTGCAGCGGAGCCGCTTCGAGTGTCGTCACGACCGCGAACGTGGTGCGCTTGTCGTGGAGCAGCCGTTCGACCGCTTGGGCGCGCGTCACGAATCCGTCGTACATCGACTGGAAGTTCAGGAAGAACTCCGCGATGTCCTGCAGGAATTTGCTGCCGAGGATGCGATCGGCCATTTGGTAGAAGGGCCGGCTCGCCACGTTGATGATGCGCGTACCGCGTCTTCCGCCGACGCGGTACGGAAGCGTCAGCCAGCGCAACAACCTGCTGCCGAAGAAGTCGCCCATGCGCGCCGGCGCGTCGAGGAAATCGATCGCGTTGCGGGTGGGCGGCGTGTCGATGATGATCAGGTCGTACTCGCCGGTCGCGTGGATCTCGTAGAGCCGCTCCATCGCGATGTAGTCGTGACTCTGCACGAACCGCGCCGTGATGTTGGTGTACAGGCGGTTCTCCAGGATGCGGTAGGCGGTTTCCTCGTCGGGCGCGTGGCGCAGGACGAGATCGTCCCACGACTGCTTCGTGTCGAGCATCGCCGCCCAGAGCTCACCGCGCGCCTCGATCCCGGCGGCCTTCAGGATCTCGGGCGCGACGCGGTGCGCGCGGTTGCCGAGCCCCTCGAGCCCGAGCGCGGTCGCGAGGCGCCGGGCCGGGTCGATCGTGAGCACGAGCACCTTGCCGCCGAGGTGAACGGTGGCGCCGAGCGCCGCCGCGGCCGCGACGGATGTCTTGCCGACGCCGCCGGAGCCGCAGAAGACGACGATCTCCTTCGCGGCGAGGAGCTGCTCGAGCGTGACCGGGCCGGCATCGCCGCTGCGGCGGCGGGCGCTCACAGCCCGAGCTCCGCGCCGAGCGCGTCGGCGACCATGCGCGTGACGCGCAGACCGTGCGCGCGCACGAAGAGATACGGCACGTACAGCAACGGCAGGTCGACCGACTGCTGCAGGTAATCGAGGTGGGTTGCGCGGGTGCGCCGGAGCGACACCGCGAGCCGCGCCGCGTCCAGGACATCGGTCGCGCCCCTGCCCACGCGCGCGGTCAGCACGTCGCGTGGCTTCGGCGCGCGCAGCGCCTCGAACGTCTCCTCGTCGGCCCGCGTGAACAATTCCGGAAGCACGCGATTCACGATGACGCTCCCGAGCGGAACATTCACCTCACTGCGAATGCGCGCGACGAGATCGATCGTCTCCGCGACCGGCATCTCCTCCGGCGTCGTGACGACGTTGACGGCGGTGATCGCCGGGTCCGCGAGGAGCTCGGAGAGCCACTCCGTCTGGCTGCGCAGCGGACCGACGTCGACGAGCTCGCGGATCGCGTCGGGGGCGCCGAGCTGCGCAACGATGTGACCGGTGGCGGCCGCGTCCACCACGACGAGATCGAAGTCGGCGCGACCCTCGATCGACTCGCGCACCTCCCACACGATCTTGCCGATCGTGAGGATCTCCTTCACACCCGGCGCCGCGGTCGCGACGAAGTCGAGGACCCGCGCGAGCGGTCCGATGCGACCGATCACCGGAACGCGCAGGTTGAGGCGCAGGTACTCCTGCAACGACGCTTCGGTGTCCATCGCCATCGCGAGGATGCCGGGGTGGACCTCCTTGGGCGTGAAGCCGACGGGCGCGTGCTCGAACTGCGCGGGGATGTCGCCCTTCGCGTCGACCTCGACGAGCAGGACGCGCTTGCCGATGCTCGACGCGAGGAGCGCGGTCGCGGCCGCCATCGTGCTCTTGCCGACCCCGCCCTTGCCCGTGAAGAAGAGCAGCCTGCGATCGAGCAGCTCGGGCGCGGGCCCGTTCACAGGACGAGGCGCGCTAGCTCGCGCCGAACCCGACCTTGCGACCACCGGCGTCGGTCACGATCTCGACGTAGGCGATCTTGTCGACCGGCACGCCGACCCGGCGGCCCTTCTTGTCGGTGAGCCACAACACGCCTTCACCGGCCGAGATCGCGCTCTCGATCTGCGCGGTCACACCGTCGACCGAATCGTCGGTCTCGAGGTTGAGCTCGCGGGCGGTGTACACCACGCCAATGCGTATTTCCATGCCTCGACCCTAGCCGTCAGACGATCTTGAGCTCGGTTCGATAGATGCGCTTGGGCGCCATCTCGACGTCGAGGCGCTCGGCCATCGCGGCGAACACCTGCGAGGCGGGATCGTCGGGGTGGGAAACCACGATCGGTTCGCCGTTGTCGGCGCCGGCCCGCAGCTCGGGCACCAACGGAACCTGGCCGAGCAACGGCACCTCGAGTTGGTCGGCGAGCTCCCGGCCGCCGCCCTCGCCGAAGAGGCGGTACTCGGTGCCGTGATCGCACTGGAACCACGACATGTTCTCGATGACACCGACCACCGAGAGGTTGACCTTGCGCGCCATGTACGCCGCGCGCTGCGCGACCTTCTGCGCGGCCGGTTGCGGCGTGGTCACGACGATGACCTCGGCGCGCGGGAGGAACTGCGCCATCGACAACGCGATGTCGCCCGTGCCCGGAGGCATGTCGACGATGAGGTAGTCGGGCTCGCCCCAGTGCACGTCGGTGAGGAACTGCTCGAGCGCCTTGTGCAGCATCGGGCCGCGCCACACGACCGGCTGGTCCTCACGCGCGAAGAATCCCATCGAGATCAAGGTCACACCGTTGGCGTCGGGCGGGACGATGACGTCGTCGATGACGGTCGGCGGACGATCGATGCCGAGCATGCGCGGCATCGAGAATCCCCACACGTCGGCGTCGATGGCGGCGACCTTCCGGCCCCGCTGCGCGAGCGCGACCGCGAGGTTGGTGGTGACCGACGACTTGCCGACGCCACCTTTGCCCGACGAGATCGCGAGCACCCGCGTGTTCGAATCGGTGAAGGGGTTCGTGCGGTGCTCGTGGCCGTCGTCGCCGTGCGCGTGGCCGCCCTGGAGCTGTTGGGCGAGCGCGGCACGCTCCTGCTCGGTCATGACCCCGAGGTCGACGTCGACGTGGTCGACGCCCTCGAGCGGGGCCACCGCGTCGGTGACCAGGCGGATGATCTCGGACCGCATCGGGCAGCCCGCGACGGTCAGAGCAACGGTGACCTTGACGTTGCCGCCGTCGATCTCGATACCCCGCACCATGTTCAGCTCGACGATCGAGCGGTGGATCTCCGGGTCCTCGACCGGGCGCAGGGCTTCGAGCACCTGGGCCTCGTTGGGCATGAAATGGGCCTCCCGGGAATTACCACTACGGACGTAGGTACAATACCCAGCGTGGCCAACGAAGATCTCACTGCGGACGAGTTCGGAGCCGCAGTTGCTGCCGTCACGAGTGCCTTCGGGGATCCGACCCGCCGCGACATCTACCTGTTCGTGCGATCGGCGCCGGACGGCGCCAAGGCGGCCGAGGTGGCCGAGCGCTTCGATCTCCACCCCAACGTCGCCCGCCACCACCTCGAGAAGCTCGCGGCCGGCAGTTACCTCGACGTCGAGCTCGAGCGCCACGTGACCGCGGGCCGGCCGTCGAAGCGTTACCGCGCCGCCGCGAGCGACAACCACCTCTCGTTCCCGCCCAAGCGGGACGACCTTCTGGCCACCCTGCTCGCCCGGGCGTTGGAGCGGCTGCCGATCGACGAGGCCCGGGCGCTGGCCGAGGAGGTCGGTTACGACTACGGCCGATCGATCGCGGCCCGCATGGAGCCGACCGAGGGACACCGCTCGGTGAAGGCCGCGGTCGCGTCGGTCGCCGACGCCCTGACCGCGCACGGCTTCGCCGCGCACGCCGAGGCCCGGGGCAACCTGCTCACCCTGGTGTCGGAGCACTGCCCCTTCGGTGAGGCCGCGCAGAAGTGGCCGCACGTGCTGTGCGCGGTCGACACCGGCATGGTGCGCGGCATGCTCGAGGGCCTCTACGGCGAGACGCAGCCGCAGCTGACCGAGAGCCGCCCCGGCGGCGACCAGCACTGCGTCACCCGCGTCTGACCGGCGCTCGTCTCGTGCGCGCGTACCTCGATCACGCGTCGACCTCTCCACTGCGTCCGGTGGCCCTCGACGCGATGCGGCCGTATCTCGAAGGTTCGTTCGGTGATGCCGGACGCCTGCACGCGGAAGGACGCGCGACGCGGGTCGCGTTGGAGAACGCACGCGAGCAGGTCGCGTCGTTCTTCGGGGCACGGGCCCGCGAGGTCGTGTTCACGTCGTCCGGCACGGAGGCGGTGAACACCGCAGTGTTCGGTGCGTCGGCGCGCGGTGGGCACGTCGTGACGACTGCGGTCGAGCACTCCAGCGTGCGGGACGCGGTGGCGCGGCTCGGCACGGAGGTGACCGTGGTCGGGGTGGACCGATTCGGTCGGGTCGACGCGTCCGAGGTCGTGCACGCAGTCCGCGCCGACACCGCACTGGTCAACGTGCAACTCGCGAACCACGAGGTCGGCACGGTGCAACCCGCGGCCGAGATCTGCGCAACCCTGCGCGAGCACTCCACCCTCGTCCACGTCGACGCCTGCGCGGCCGCGGGACACGTGCCGGTCGATTTCGGCGCGCTCGGCGCCGACCTCTGCTCGGTGACCGCGCACAAGTTCGGTGGACCGTTGGGCGCGGGGGCGTTGCTCGTGCGGCGCGGCTTGCGCATACCGCCCTTGCTCGTCGGCGGCGCGCAGGAGCGGGCGCGGCGCGGCGGGATCGAGAACATCCCCGCCTGGGTCGGCTTCGGCGCGGCGTGCGCGGCCGTCGATCTCGAGGTCGAGTCGGCGATGCAACGCGTGCTGATCGACCGGGCGGCGACGGTCGTCGACCTCGTCCCCGACGTGGAGCGGTTCGGCGCCGGATCACTCCCGAATCTGTTGTGTCTCGGGGTCGCCGGCGTCGAGGCCGAGCCGATCCTGCTCGCGCTCGATCAGCACGGCGTGGCGGTCCATTCCGGTTCGGCGTGCTCCTCGGAGACGCTGGAACCGTCGCCCATTCTGGAGGCCATGGGTGCCGACGCCGACCGAACGCTGCGGGTTTCGGTCGGTTGGTCGTCGACCACGGCCGATATCGAGCGGTTTGTGGAAGTGTTCCCGGGAATCGTCGAACGTCTGAGGGGGTTGCGAGCGGTATGACAGCCACAGTTCGCGGACTCAACCATGCAGTGCTCTACGTGCGCGATGCGAGCCGATCGGCGGCGTTCTACAGCGAGGCGTTCGGATTCGAGGTGATCGCCGACGTGGGCAACGGTGCAGCCGTCTTCATGCGCGCCGCGGAGACCGACAATCACCACGATCTGGGGCTCTTCTCGATCGGTCCGCAAGCGCCGCTGCCCGAGCAGGGTCGCGTCGGCCTCTACCACCTCGCCTGGCAGGTCGAGACGATTCAGGACCTCGCGGAGATGCGCGAGCGCCTGCTGCGGATGAAGTCACTCGTCGGCGAGAGCGACCACGGCGTGACCAAGTCGCTCTACGCGAAGGACCCCGACGGCAACGAGTTCGAGGTCATGTGGATGGTCCCGAAGGAACAGTGGGGCGCGATGGAGCACGACGCGATCACCAAGCGCCTCGACCTCGGCGCCGAGCTCGCCCAACACGGCTGACCCGAATTCCTGCCATCTGATGGCAGGGAAACAGGCACCTGGAGCCGAAAATACCTGCCATCTGATGGCAGGGTTTCGGTTAGTGGCGCTTGGCGGCGAGCAGGTTGAGGGCGGAGCCGGCTTTGAACCACTCGATGTGCTCCTCGGAGAGCGTGTGGTTCGCGGCGAACGTGTCGACGGTGCCGTCGGCGTGGTGCACCACGACCTGCACGGTGCTGCCGGGGGCGAGCGCGCTCAGACCGTCGAGATCGACGACGTCGTCGGCGCGGATCTTGTCGTAGTCGACGGGGTCGGCGAACGTGAGCGGCAGCACACCCTGCTTCTTCAGGTTGGCCTCCGCGATCCGGGCGAAGGAACGGGCGAGGATCGCGCGTCCACCCATGTAACGCGGCTCCATCGCCGCGTGCTCGACGCGACGATCCCTCGCCGTAGTTCTCGTCGCCGATCACGATCCACTCGATGCCCGCGGTCTTGTAGGCCCGGGCCAGGTCGGGCAGCGAGGTGAGCGAGCCGTCGCGTGCATCGATCCCCTGCCCCGGCTCGGCGTCCGCGAACGCGTTCACTGCGCCGAGAAACAGGTTCTGCGAGATGTTCGTGAGGTGACCGCGGTAGGTCAGCCACTTCCCGGCCGGCGACACGTGATCGGTGGTGCACTTGCCCTTCGCCTTGAGCAGGACGCGCAGACCCTGGATGTCGTGGCCGTCCCACGCGGGGAAGGGTTCGAGCAGCTCGAGCCGGTCGGAACCGGGTGCGACCGCGACGGTGACACTCGCGGGGTCGGCGGCCGGCGCCGAGAACCCGCTCGCCCCGCGATCGAAGCCGCGCGCCGGCAGATCGTCGGCGACGGGCGGGTCGAACTCCTTCAGGAACGAACCGTCGAGCCGCCCGCTCAGGGCCATGCCCACGACCGTCTCCGGCGAACCGATGAACGCGAGGGTGTTCTTGTTGCCGTCGTTGCGAGCCGGGAAGTTGCGGTTGAACGACGTGACGATGACGTTGGGTCCTTCCGGCGCGTCGTCGCGCTTCCACTGCCCGATGCACGGTCCGCACGCGTTGGCGAGCACCGTTGCGCCGATGGCTTCGAGGTCGGCGAGGAGACCGTCGCGCTCGATCGTGGCGCGCACCTGCTCGGACCCGGGCGTGATCATGAGCGGCGCCTTCACGCGCAGGCCGCGTGCCGCCGCCTGACGCGCGAGGTGCGCGGCCCGGCCGATGTCCTCGTACGACGAATTGGTGCACGACCCGACGAGCGCGGCCGACACCTCCCGCGGGTAGCCCTCGCGCTCGGCCGCGGCGGCGATCTCCGACACCGGGCGATCGAGGTCGGGCGTGTGCGGGCCGACGAGATGCGGCTCCAGGGCCGACAGGTCGATCTCGATCACCCGGTCGAAGAACCGTTCCGGATCGGCCTCGACCGCGGGATCGTCGACGAGGAACTCCGCGTAGCGATCGGCCAGATCGGCGAGCGCCTCGCGCCCGGTCGCCTTCAGGTACTTGGCCGTGTTGTGGTCGTAACCGAACAGCGAGCAGGTCGCGCCGATCTCCGCGCCCATGTTGCAGACGGTCGCCTTGCCCGTGGCCGAGATCGACTGCGCGCCCGGGCCGAAGTACTGCACGATCGCGCCGGTCCCGCCCTTGACGGTGAGGATGCCGGCGACCTTCAAGATGATGTCCTTGGCCGCGGTCCAGCCCGACAGCGTGCCCGTGAGGCGGACGCCGATCAGCTTCGGGACACGCGTGTTGTACGGCCAGCCCGCCATGACGTCCACGGCGTCGGCGCCGCCGACACCGATCGCGACCATGCCGAGTCCGCACGCGTTCGGGGTGTGTGAATCGGTACCGATCATCATCCCGCCCGGGAACGCGTAGTTCTCGAGCACCACCTGGTGGATGATCCCGCTGCCCGGCTTCCAGAAGCCGATGCCGTATTTCGACGAGACGGTACGCAGGAAGTCGTAGACCTCGCGGTTCGTGTCGAGCGCGACCCGCATGTCGGCGTCCGCGCCGACGCGGGCCTGGATGAGGTGGTCACAGTGCACGGTCGTCGGCACCGCGACCGACGGCATCTTCGCGAGCATGAATTGCAACAACGCCATCTGCGCGGTCGCGTCCT
The DNA here is from genome assembly GCA_963835455.1 of uncultured Actinomycetes bacterium. GTDB lineage: Bacteria > Actinomycetota > Acidimicrobiia > IMCC26256 > PALSA-610 > PALSA-610. The sequence goes on along the minus strand of CAWIFT010000003.1, from coordinate 1,070,134 downwards.
GCATCGCGACGCGGTCGGGCCGGTAGTCGGCGTAGTCAACACCGCGTGTCAGCCCGACGGTGCGCGGGTCGTCGGCGTGCGCGGCGAGAACCTTCTCCGCGAAGGTCAGCGGCCGGCCGAGGCGTTCACTGGTGATCGACACCGCCTCCGGGAACTTCGCGTACGCGGCCGCGACGAGCGATTCGGGCGTGGTGGGACCGATCTGGTCAGGCATGTTGCAGGGCTCCTGCTCTCAACGAGAACTCGATCTCGAACGTGGTGCGGTCAGCGGGATAACGGTGCTCGGAAACGAGCGTGGGGACTCCGGCCGCGTCGAGGGTGACACGCCGGCAGAGCAACACGGGCGCGCCCGGCGCGCACGCGAGCAATCGCGCGGTGGCCGCGCTCGCAAGCTCGGCGGTGATCGTCTGGTGCACGGTGCCGAGCTCGACACCTCGCAACGGCAGGAGGTCGTAGAACGGCGAACGCTCGACATCGGCGCGCGACACGTCGGCCCCGACATCGGCGCGCACCCACACGGTGACCAACGCGAAGGGCTCGTCGTCGGCGAGGTTCACGCGCTCCACGCGCAACACGTCGGAGCCCCGGTCGACCTGCAGCGCGTCGGCGACGTTCGCGGGCGCGTCGACGAAGCCGAACGCGAGGATCTCGCGGCCCGGACGGGCACCCGCGGCCTCGAGGGCCGCCTCGACCGTCGTGACCCGCCCGAGCGGCTGGCGGACGGGGTCGACGGCGGCGAACCAGCCCGCGCCCCGGCGGCTCGTGACGAGACCCTCCTGGCGCAGGAGGTCGAGCGCCCGGCGGACCGTGACCCGGCTGGTGCCGTACTCCCGGGCGAGCTCGAGCTCGCCGGCGAGAGCTCCCCCGGCGCCGACGTCGCGGGCCGCGATCCGGGCCCGCAGCGCATCGGCAAGGTCGAGGTAACGCACGAGATGTATTGTACTTGTCTACGTCCGACCTGACAAGTCCACGGGCGGCGGGCCTGCGCCCCGCACGATCGGATCGAGCTCGAAGTATGGCCGCACCGTGAACTTGAACCAGCGGGCGACGAGCATCGCCGGGAACGTCTGGACGAGCGTGTCGTAGGCCCGGACGTTGGCGTTGTAGATGCGCCGGGCGACCTGGATCCGGTCCTCGGTGTCGGACAGTTGGCGCTGCAGGGCGAGGAACTGCTCGCTGGCCTTGAGGTCGGGATAGCGCTCGGCAACCGCCAGCAGTTGCGTGACGCCCTGGGCGAGCGCCTGCTCGCGCGGCCCCTGCTGATCGGGTTCGCGCACGCCGCCCATCGCGTCGGCGCGCTGCGCGGTGACGGCCTCGAAGGTCTGCTGCTCGTGCGCGGCGTAGCCCTTCACCGTTTCGACGAGATTCGGGATCAGGTCGTAGCGGCGTTGCAGCTCGGTGTCGATGTCGCGCCACGACTCGCGGGTCACGTTGCGCAGGCGCACGAGCCGGTTGTAGATGATCAACGGCGCCGCCAGCGCCAGGACCAGCACGACGAAGAGGATGATGAGAGCGGGGTTCATCGGCCCGTCACGTGCTGCACGGGGTCGGATCGTACGCGATCAACGCGGCGGGTAGGTCGAGTACACGACCGCCGGGATCTGACGGTGGAACTGCTCGAGCCAGCTCCCCAGCGCGAGCCACTGGGCGGGATCGATCTTGGGCGACGCGAGCAGCACCCACGGCCCGTCGACCTCGACACTGTCGAAGTGGTCGGCCCCGAGCAGCCACTGCATCATCTTCCCGTCGAACAGCGAGAACGCGAACTTCTGATCGTCGCACTTCACCCGGAAGCGGCGGTTGAAGTCGTCGTACTCGAACACGACGTCGTGCAGGCCGAGGTGGTCGCCGAGCCGGGTGATGAAGTTCTCGTGCCCGAGCCGAAGCCGGGGACACGCGGCGGGAATCGTCACCATGCCGCACGTGAAGTAGTGGTAGGTGCGGCTGCGGTTGCCGTGCGAGTCCGAGGTTTCGTCGTAGTACCAGTAGTCGAACAGGCGCATCGGCAGTCCGTCGTGCTCGCCGCTGATCACGAGCTCGACGGCGCGCTTGTCGCCCCTGGAGAACAACCCGAAGGGCATGTCGACGATGCGGTCGGAGTCGTCGATCGAGAACGTGAACCCGACGCGTCGGGCGAGCGCCATGACGGCCTGGATCCGCGCCTGCTTCTTCCGGTACTGCTGATACGCCAGGCCGCCGGCAACCGCGATGCCGACGACCAGGACGACGACGACCAGGGCCATGACTAGTGGGCCTTCCAGGCGTCCTTCGCCCGCGTGCGATCCTTCACCGCGGCCGGCAACCGCCCGCGCGCGATGTCGGCGACCGTGACGTGTTCCAGCACCTCGCGCAGGCTCGCCCGGAGCGCGACCCACACCTCCGGCAATCGCTCCGCCGCGCCGCCGTAGGCCAGCTGATCGGGGCGAATGCCCTGCACCGCCGCGAGCGGGCCCTCGACCGCGCGGAGCACGTCCGCCACGGTCACCTCGTTGGCGGGGCGAGCCAGCTGGTAGCCGCCGTCGGCCCCGCGCCGGGTGTGGACGATCCCGGCCCGCCGGAGCTCGGTGAGGATGTTCTCGAGGAAGTTCTGCGGGATCCCCTGCGACCGGGCCAGGTATTCACCTTTGACCGGTTTGCCCGTCTTTTCGGCGGCCGCGAGCTCGACCGCCGCCCGCACCGCGTAATCGGCCTTCGCCGTAATCCGCACGAAGGGGATTCTTACCCGTTCGGGGCTCCCACCTGCGCCTTGACGCCCGAAGCCGAGTTACCCTATTTTGTCGACTTCTTTAGTCGAGTTTCTCTGGAGGATCCCGTGCAGATTCGGACCGGTCGACCGTCGCCCCGGCGACGCGTCATCGCCTCTGTCGCAATCGCGCTCGCGTTCGCCCTCGCCGTCGCCGCGTGCGGCGGCAGCTCGAAGAGCAGTTCCTCGGGCGGTTCGAAGACCGTCACGTTGCGCCTGGGCTACTTCCCGAATGTGACGCACGCACCCGCGATCATCGGCGTCGAGAACGGGATGTTCGCGGCGAAGCTCGGCCCGAACGTCAAGCTCGAGCTGAAGACGTTCAACTCCGGCGGAGAAGCAACCACCGCGCTGCTCGCCGGTGCCATCGACGCCTCGTTCGTCGGCCCGAACCCGGCGATCAATGCGTATCAGAAGACGCACGGTGACGTCCGCGTGGTGGCCGGCACCGCATCCGGCGGCGCGTACTTGGTCGTCAAGCCGGACATCAAGAGCGCGGCCGACCTCAAGGGCAAGAAGATCGCCACGCCCCAGGCCGGCAACACCCAGGACGTCGCGCTGCGCACGTGGTTGAACAAGAACGGTTTGCACGAGACGAAGGAAGGCGGCGACGTCGCGATCGTGCCCGAGGAGAACGCGGTCACGCTCACGGCGTTCGAGTCCGGCGCGATCGACGGTGCCTGGGTTCCCGAACCCTGGGCGACGCGCCTGGTGACCGAAGGCGGGGGCAAGGTCCTGGTCGACGAAAAGACGCTGTGGCCCAAAGGTCAGTACGCGACGACGCTGCTGATGTTCAAGCGGCAGTTCCTCAACCAGCACCCCCATGTCGTCCACAACCTGATCAGCGGACTCGCCGACGCGGTCGCCCTGATTTCGTCCAACCCGACCGAGGCGAAGAAACTCGTCGGGGACGGCATCATCAAGATCACCGGCAAGCCGCTCCAGCCGAGCCTGATCGACGCTTCGTTCTCCCACATCCTGTTCACGCTCGATCCGATCGCTTCGTCGCTCCAGACGAACGCCGACAACGCGAAGGCCCTCGGCTTCCTCACATCCAGCGACCTCGGCAACCTCGTCGACCTCGCGCCCCTCAACAACGTGCTGAAAGAGCGCGGCCAACCCACAGTGCAGCCGTGACCGCGCCGACCGAGCTCGAGCCCCGCGTGCAGCCGATGGCTGCGGTCTCCATCGCCGACGTCTCGAAGGTGTTCGGGAACGGTCGCGCCTCGGTCACCGCGCTCGATCACATCAGCCTCGACGTCGCGCCGGGCGAGTTCGTGTGCCTGCTCGGTGCTTCCGGGTGTGGCAAGAGCACGTTGCTCAACATCATCGCCGGCCTCGACCAGCCGACGTCGGGCCGGATAAGCGTGCGAGCCACCCACACCGGGCTGATGTTCCAGGAGGCGGCGCTGTTCCCCTGGCTCACCGCGCGGGGCAACGTGGAGCTCGCGCTCAAGCTCGCCGGTGTGAGTCGCGACGCGCGGCGCGCCCGCACGGATCAGCTCCTCGAGACGGTGCACCTCGGCGAGTTCGCCAAGAATCGGCCGCACGAGCTCTCGGGCGGTATGCGGCAACGCGTCGCGCTCGCCCGCGCGCTCGCCCAGGACGCGGAGGTCCTGCTGATGGACGAGCCGTTCGGAGCGCTCGACGCGATGACGCGTGACCGCCTGCACGACGAGCTCGAAACCGTGTGGCGGAACACGCACAAGACGGTCGTCTTCGTGACGCACAACGTGCGCGAAGCCGTGCGACTCGGCGACCGGGTCGTGCTGCTCGCGAGCCGGCCGGGCCGGGTCGCCGAGATCTTCCCCGTCGACATTCCCCGACCCCGGCGGATCGACTCGGCCGAGGTTGCGACGCTCGCCGCCACCATCACCGACCGACTCCGGCTCGAGGCGCCCAGTGGCCGTTGACGTCGTCGACCGCGTCATGGTCGGCGCGCTGCAGTCGCAGCCGAACCGGGCCGCCAAGGCGTGGCCCGCGGTCTGGCCCAAGCTGCTCGCGTGCGGGATCTTCATCGGTATCTGGCAGATCATCGTGTGGATCGGCTGGAAGCCGGAGTACGTCATCCCGTCTCCCTTCACCGTCTTCGATGCGCTCTTCCACGATCTCGGCACGATGAGCGGCGCAGTCGGGGTGACGCTGCGGCGTGCGGCCGTCGGCTTCGGGCTCGCGATCGTCATCGGCGGCGCCATCGGTCTTGCGGTCGCGCGAGTGCACGTCTTGCGCGTCGCGGTCGGCTCGATGATCACCGGCCTGCAGACGATGCCCTCGGTCGCGTGGGTCCCGCTCGCGATCGTCCTGTTCCAGCTCAGTGAGAAGGCGATCCTGTTCGTGGTCGTGCTCGGCGCGGCCCCGTCGATCGCGAACGGGATCATCGACGGTGTGGACAACGTCCCGCCCATCCTGTTGCGCGCCGGACGCGTGCTCGGCGCACGCGGCTTCGCGGCGTTGCGCTACGTCGTGGTACCGGCTGCGCTCCCGGCCGTCATCGGCGGCCTGAAGCAGGGTTGGGCGTTCGCCTGGCGCAGCCTGATGGCCGCCGAATTGATCGCGGCGTTACCCGGCCATATCGGGATCGGTCAGAAGCTCAACGTCGCGTACCAGAACGCCGACTACGTCGGCGTGTACGAAGCGATGATCGTGATCTTCGTGATCGGCGTCGTGATCGACGCCGCGTTCTTCGGCAACGTCGAGCGCGCGATCCGCCGGCGCTACGGGCTCGTCGACGCGGCGGCCGCCTGAGATCCCGCGCGCGGTCTCGCGAACGGCCTACCGGTCGCGCTCTTCGATCTCCACCTTGTTGAACACGTCGCCGACCTTCGTCGCCTGCGCGACGTCGATGCCGGAGACGACGTGACCGAAGAGGTTGTAGTTCGGCGTGAGCTTGCGCGTGCAGTCGTCGATGCAGATGAAGAACTGTGATCCGTTGGTGTCGGGACCGGCGTTCGCCATTGCGACCGCGCCGAGCGTGTAGTCGCCCTGCACCGGCTCGTCGGCGAACTTGTAGCCGGGACCACCCCGACCGCTCCCCTCCGGGCAGCCCCCCTGGATGACGAACTCCGGCACGACCCGGTGGAAGGTGAGGTTGTCGTAGTAGCCCTGGCGCGCGAGCCCGATGAAGTTGTTCACGGTGTTGGGTGCGAGCTGCGGGTCGAGATCCATCACGATCGCACCACGATCGGTCGTGATCGTGACGCGGTAGATCTTCGACGCGTCGATCTGCTGTTCGGGCATCTTGTTGGCGGCCACGACGGGCTCCTTACGGCTTGGTGGTTGGTGTGGTCGGGAGGGTTGTGGGGCACTTACCGGCGCTCACGGCCTGGGCGAGCGCGGTCTGAACCTGCGACCGGAGTGGGTGGTCGGCGGGTGCGATCGCCAGGAACTGCTCGAACGCGGCCGCGCCCGCACATTGCTGGTTCTGGATCTGGGTGAGCAGCAGACCCTGGAAGACATACGAGTCAGGGTAATTGGGATCGACGGTGATCGCCCGGTCGAGACTCGTCGTCGCCGCGTCGAAGAGCTGCTTGCGCGTCGCCTTGTTCGTCTCCGTGCGGGCGAACAGCGCCGTCAGCCACCCGGTGTACGCGAGGGGTTCGGCCTGCGTCGGATCGAGCTTCGCGGCAACGAGATACTCCTGCAGCGCGGCGGGATACAGGGTGGACAGGTAGAGCGCCCGGGCGTAGCGGATGCGCGCGTCATAGCTCTTCGGCGCGGCGGTGGCCGCCGCCTGGGCCGCCGCGATCGCGTTGGCCGGCGACACCGAGGTCGGCGTTCCCTTGGCCTGCGCGTCGCCCGTGATCTGCTGACCCGGCTGGCGCTGCCCGACGGTCTTGGCCAACAGCACCGCGGCGAGTACCGCGAACAAGACGATGCCGCCGATCGTGAGCGCCCGCATCACCGGCGGGACGCGGGGCGCGTCGGACACACGGCGTTCGACGCCGTCGTCGATCGCCTTGATCACGGCCGAGGCGCGCGCGGTGTAGTCGTCGTGCAGGACGCGGTAGGTGTCGGGGTCGATGTTGCCCGCGACGAGCTCGCGGTCGAGATCGTCGAGCGATCGCAGCAGGAACTCGCGCTCGTCCTCGAGCGAGTCGCCGTCCGGCTGCCGGTCGCGATCGCCGGTCATCGCGCGCCTTCGTCGTGTTCGGCGGCTCGGGCTTCGTGTTCCCCGGCACGGGCGCGGCGCACGATGTCCTCGTCTTCTTCGGTCGCGGTCAGGCGCGGCGCGTTGCTCCACCTGCGGACCGCGAGCACGATCGCGACCGCGCCGAGGATCACGACGAGCGCGGGGACACCCCACGCCACGATGCCGAGCCCGGAGTTGGAGGGCGTCTCGAGCACGCGTTCTCCGTATTTCGAGACGTAGTACGCGCGGATCTCGGCGTCGGACTGGCCGGCCGCGATGCGGCGGGGAATGTCCTCGCGGATCGAACGCGACTGGGGCGAGTTGCTGTCGGCGACCGACTGGCCCTCACAGACCGGGCACGCGAGCTGCTGCGCGAGCCGATCGGCGCGGGCCGTCGGCGAGTTGTCCGGCCGGGACCGCACGAACAGCACCACGACGCCGATGACGACGACGACGCCCAGCGCGAGCCACGGCACGACTTTGCGCGACTTCATCGGAGGCCGGGACTCACACGCACTGCTGGCCGTTGCGCGCGGCCTGGAGCCAGGTGTCGAGCGCGGCCTGCGTCGACGGACCGAGGGTTCCGCACACCGCAACGCCGTCCGGCGCGATCACGTAGGTCTCGGGTTGACCGGTGGTCCCGAACCCGAGCGAGGCGGCGCCGTGCGGATCGACTGCGACCGGCCACGAGATCCCCTGCTTGTGGACGTAGCCGCGCACCGTCGAGGCGTCGTCGTCGATGATGATCCCGACCATCGCGAAGTCGGCCTCGGATTTGTGTTCGGCGTAGAACGCCTTGAGCGCAGGCGTCTCCTGCTCGCACGGTATGCACCAACTGTTGAAGAAGTTGACGACGTACGTCTTGCCCTTCAACTGGTCCGTCGTCACGGCCTTGCCGTCGAGGGTCTGCATGTCGAGGTTCGGCACCTGACCGTGCTCGAGCACGAGCCGTGGCACCGACGGTTCCGAACGGTGCTGCACCGCGAGCATCACGCCGAACCCCACCAACACCACCGCGACTCCGAGCGCGATCCAACGAACTCGTACACGCGTGAGCATCAGGTGGGCACCGTTTCGAGGGGCGCGGGCTCGGGGTCGTCACCCGCGACGTCGGTGACGGTACCGCGCGAGCACGTCGCGTTTTCGCGCGGGCACCAGCGCGAGCGCGCAGCCGAGCGCCATGATCAGCCCGCCGATCCACAAGAACATCACCATCGTGCCGACCTGGACGCCGATCGTGACGCGTCCGGCGGTGGGCGACGAGACCAGCGTGAGGTAGATGTCGCGCCAGGGAGTGGTGTGGATCGAGGGCGTTCCGATCCCCTCGGCCGCGTTCGGGAACGTGGAGATCGCGGGCGCGAGCTCGCCGACGCCGCTCACCTTCACCCGGGCCTTGATCGTGGTCTTCTGGCCCGTCTGTTCGACCGCGCGGCCGAGGTAGGTCACGGTGTACCCGCGAACCCGGGCCGACTCGCCCTGGGAGAGCTGCACTTCGCGCCGGGTCGTGTACCCGCCCGTCGTGGCCAACGCCACGGCGACGACGACCACACCGACGTGCACGAGCAGACCTCCGTAGAGCCGCGTGTTGGAACGGACGGTGCGCGCCGCGGCCACGGGCAGCGACTCCGCGGTCGTCCGTTTCCGGGCCCGGATGCCGATGACCACCGTGCGACCGATGCTGGTGAGTGCGAACGCACCCAACGCGAACGCGAACACGTTGGCGATGCCGTGCGCGCCCGCGATCAACGCGACGACGAACGTGATCGTGCCCACCCACGCCGGGATCAACAGCCGGTCGCGCAGCACCTGGGGGCTGGCCGCACGCCACGGCAGTACCGGACCGATCGCCATGAGGAACAACAGCGCGATGCCGATCGGCACGCCGAGCCGGGTGAAGTACGGCTCGCCGACGGTGACCTGCTTGTTCTGGAGCGCCTCGACGAGGAGCGGGAACACGGTGCCGGTGAGCACCACGAGCGCGAACCCGGCGAAGAGCAGGTTGTTCAACAAGAACGCGGCCTCGCGCGACACCGCGGAGTCGATCCGACCCGGCGAGCGCAGCTTGTCGCCCCGCCAGGCAACGAGGGCGACGCTGCCGAACGCGCAGATCCCGAGGAACGTGAGGAGCCACGGACCGATGCTCGACTGCGAGAACGCGTGCACCGAATTGATGACCCCCGAGCGGGTCAGGAACGTGCCGAGGATGGTGAGGCAGAACGTCGCGAGCACGAGCGACAGGTTCCACACCCGCAGCATCCCGCGCCGTTCCTGCACCATCACCGAGTGGATGAACGCGGTCGCGGTGAGCCACGGCAGGAGCGAAGCGTTCTCGACCGGATCCCAGCCCCAGAAACCGCCCCAGCCGAGCACCGCATAGCTCCACCACGCGCCGAGCACGATGCCGATCGTGAGGAAACCCCACGAGATGAGGGTCGTCCGGCGCACCGCCGCGAGCCAACCTTCGCCGAAACGCGCGGTGACGAGCGCCGCGACCGCGAACGAGAACGGGATCGCGAAGCCGACCAGTCCGGCGTAGAGGAACGGGGGGTGGATCGCGACCAGCGGATGGTTCTGCAGCAACGGATTGGGGCCCGCGCCGTCGATCGGCACCGACCCGGGTTGCGCCTTGAACGGGTTCGCGGCGAAGAGCATCAACGCGAAGAAGAACAGCAATATCCCGTACTGCACGAGCGTCGCCCACGCGACGAGCGGGTCGCCGGAACGGTCACGGAAGCGCCACGTCGTGACCGCGACGTAGATCGAGAGCAGCAACGCCCACAGCAGGATGGACCCCTCGAGCGCACCCCATGCGGCGGTGAACGTGTACAGCCCGGGCGTCGCCCGCGCCACGTTGTCGGTGACGTACTTGATCGAGAAGTCGTGGCCGAACAGCGCCAGTTCCATGACGACGAACGCGCCGATCGCCGCCACCAGGATGACCAGGACGTAGCGGCGACCGATGTCGAGCAACGCGCGCCGGCCGGTTGCGAGACCCGTCGCGATCGTCGCGAGGCCGAGCGCGGCGGCGACGGTACCGATCGTGAGCAGGCCGATGCCCAGTTGCGCCTTCACGTGCTCAGCGTCCGAATGGGTCGGCGGGGCACTGCGTGGCGGTCTTGGGCGGGTTGTAGTCGGCGCCGTGCTTGATCAACAGGCGCGTCGACACGAACGTGCTCGAGCCCGGGGCGCTCCAGTGACCTTCGGCCACGACCGGCGCGCAGTCCTTGAACAACTCCGGCTCGCTCCCCGTGTGATGCACGTGCACGGTGACCCCGCCCTCGGTGAGGTCGAAGTCGGCGCCGTCGGAGTGCTGGCGGATGCTCTCCGGGAGCACACCGCCGCCGATGCGCATCGTGCGCGTGCCGTCGTGCGGCTCGTCGTGCACCGCTTCCGAGACGGGCTTGAAGAACACGACGTTCTTCTGCATCAGCACGAGCATCCAGCCGACCGCGCCGAGGCAGAGCACGGCCACGACCGCGTAACGCACGCGGTTGCTCTTCCGCGGCGGCGCGACGGGCGCGGTTCCCTGAGTGTCAGTCACGGTTCTCGTCGCGCAGCGTCCGCCGGAGTTGACGCGAGCGTTGCTTGATCCACACGAGGTACCCGCCCAGCGCCACCGCCGTGATCGAGTAGCCCACGATCACGTAGTTCCAGTTGTTGCTCATGCCGGCACCACTTCCGTGGGTTCGGCCCGCACCCGTTCGGCGATCGCACGCTCGAGCTCGCGGGCCTCGCGGCCTTCTTCGAGCTGGGCGAGCTCGAAGCGCTCGAGCACGAGGTAGCCGTACAACATCGTGAACGACACGACTGCGGCAATCAGCGTGAACGCCATCGAGCCGTTGATGAGCACGTGCCGGTCGGCATTGAAGACCGTGCCCTGCTGGTGCAGCGTCTGCCACCACGTCACCGACAGGTAGCTGATCGGCACGTCGGCGAACGCGATCAGCGCGGCGATCGCGCAGCGCTTGCCTCGCTCGTCCGCGGTCGCACCGGTGCGCCGCAGCGCGAGATAGCCGAGGTAGAGGAAGAACAGGATTGCAGTGGTGGTGAGACGCGCATCCCACTCCCACCAGGTGCCCCACGCGGGCTTGCCCCAGAGGGCTCCGAGCATCAGGGTAAGCCCGGTGAACACCACGCCCACCTCGGCCGAGGCTCCCGCGAGCAGGTCCCAGGCGGTGTCGCGCGTGCGCGGCACCAACCAGAGCAGCGACGCCAACGCGGTGACGCCGAACGCGAGGTACGCGACCCACGCGGTCGGCACGTGCAGGTAGAGCAATCGCACCGCGTCGAAGCCCTGGTTCGGCCGCGGCGGTGTCACCCACAACGCGAACACGACCGTGACGCCGATCGCGACCACCGTCAACGCGAGGAAGAGCCGCTTCACGCTTCCTCCAGCAACGGCCCGAACGCGACCGTGCCCGCCGTCACCGCGAGTACCGCGAACGCGGTGAGCAGCTGCACCCAGGGCCACGCGTCGCCGGGGGTCCCCGCGAGCGCGGCCTGGAAGGAGCGCGTCGCTCCCAACATCACCGGCGTGACCGCGGGCAGCACGAGCAGGGGCACGAGCGTCTCGCGGGCCCGCAATCCTCCGGCCAGCACGCCGTAAACCGTACCGGTGGCGGCCAATCCGATGGTCGCGGCGACGGCCGTGCACACCAGCACCACAACGCCGCGGACAGTCACGTCATAGAGCACCACAACGGCCGCCCCGACGATCAATTCGAGCAGAAACAACTCGATCGCGACGGCCGCGGCCTTGCCCAGGAAGATCGATCCCCCGTCGAGGCCCGAGAGCCGCAGCCCGTCCCGCGCACGGTTCGCCTCCTCGATCGAGAACGACCGCCCCACCGCGAGGAGCACCGCGAGCAGGACCGCGGCCCAGAACAGGCCCGGGGCGGCCTGGTGCAACAGCGTCCGGTCGGAGTCCAGGGCGAACGCGAAGAGCATCACGACGATGGCGCCGAACGGAATGATCTGCTGCAACGCGACGCGCGAACGACGCTCGATCCGCAGGTCCTTGCCGGCGACAAGGAGTGCATCGCGCAGGAAGCTCATGCGTGCGCCCCGAGCTCGGGCACGCCGGTGACTCCCGAAGGGGTCACGGGCGGAGGCGCCGGGGCGGCAACCTCGTGCACCTGCCCCGCGACGATGCGCACCTCGCGCGTCGCGAGCCGGCGCGCGAGGTCGAGCTCGTGCGACGCGAGCATCACGGTGCAGCCTCCGGCCGCCGCGGTCCGGACGATGTCCTCGAGCACTTCGCGGCCGTGCTCGTCGAGGCCGGCGTGCGGTTCGTCGAGGAGGAGGAGCTGCGCCTTGCGGGCCAGCGCGTTCGCGAGCGAGAGGCGCCGGCGTTGCCCCTGCGACAGGCGGCCGTGGGCAACGCTCGCGACCCGTTGCAAACCCACCCGCTCCAACGCCTCGTCCGCGTCGGCGACCCCGTGACCGGTCGATCGCGCCGCGAACCGCACGTTCTCCGCGACCGTGAGGTCGTCGTAACAAAAGGTCTCGTGACCGACGAGCGCCACCGCCCGTCGCACGCGCCGCGGTTCGACCCGGAGATCGACACCGAGCACTTCAGCCTCGCCCGCGCGCAGTGGCAACAGACCCGCACACAGCCGCAGCAGCGTGGTCTTGCCCGCGCCGTTCGGTCCGCTCAGCAGCAACACCTCGCCGGTCTCGACCTCGAGATCGGCACCTGCGAGCGCGGGAAATCGTCCGAGCATGCAGACGGCCGACCGAAGGCGTACGCAGCGCAACCAGAGCTCCGGGGACCGGGGGTGCGGTACGGGCCCAAGCTTACGGAGGCGCTGGTCACGGCTGCGAACCGGACCGACCACCGCGGGCGACCGCCGCGGCACAGCAAGTACCATCACGCGGTGCGGACTGCGATCGCAGGCATGGGGCGGACGCTCGTCACCCTGGGGTTCCTGATCCTGCTTTTCGTCGTGTATCAGCTCTGGGGGACCGGGATCTTCACCGCCCGGGCCCAGGAGAACCTGAAGAGCGACTTCCGAAAAGAGCTGCAGGCCGGCGCCAACGACAACCCGGTCATCGCCCCCTCCACCACGGTGAAGCCCGGGGTCACGACACCCACGGTGCCGCACGACGCGCCCCGGCCGGCGCCGCCCACGCCGCCCGAAGGCGACGTCGAGGGGACGATCTCGATCCAGCGCATCGGCATCGATTTCGCCTTCGTCGAGGGCACGTCGCGCGACGACCTCAAGAAGGGGCCCGGTCACTACCCGGCAACGCCGCTGCCGGGAACGCTCGGGAACGCGGCCATCGCCGGACACCGCACCACGTACCTGCACCCGTTCGGCGACCTCGACAAGATGTTGCCGGGCGACCTCATCGTCATCACCACGAAGGCCGGCACGTTCGTCTACCGAGTCTCGCAACCGTGGTTCAAGGTCAGAGCGACCGACGTGTGGGTCGTCGACAACACGCCGGATCCCGAGCTGACGCTCACGGCCTGTCACCCGAAGGGCTCGGCCGAGTTCCGCATCGTCATCAAGGCCAAGCTCGTCGTGAACGAGAGTTCCCGGATCTCGATCAGGACGCCGATCAAGCCGAGTGCGGCCGCGACCGCGTCGCAACAGCACACGCTCGCCGAGAGCCTCTCCGGCCAGACGAAGAGCCTGGTCCCGAGCTTCGTGTTCGGCTTCCTCGCCGCAGTGGTCGGGCTCGCGTGGTGGTGGGCGTTCCGCCGCTGGCGCCTGCCGCGGACGTGGCTGATCGGCGTGCTGTTCTTCCTCGTCGCGCTGTTCCCGTTCTACGTGTACCTGGAACGGGCGCTTCCCGCCGGCTATTGACGGACCTGGATCGCGCGCAGGTCGAGGAAGCGGCGGCGCGCATCGCGCCGTTCGTACGGCGCACACCGGTCCTGCGGTCCCACGCGCTCGACGAGTGGGTCGGGGCGACCGTGTTCGTGAAGGCGGAGCACCTGCAGCGCGTCGGCGCGTTCAAGTATCGCGGTGCGACGAACGCGGTGCAGTCGCTGGCGGAGACCGACGCCCGGCGTGGTGTTGCCGCGCACTCGTCGGGGAACCACGCGGCTGCGCTGGCGCGGGCCGCGACCGCGCGCGGCATCCCTGCGTTCGTCGTCATGCCGGAGAACGTGTCGAAACCGAAGCGCGCCGCGGTCGAGCGTTACGGCGCGCAGGTGACGCTCTGCGACAACACCCTCGACGCTCGGCGCGCGACGTTGGCGGAGGTGATCGCGCGCACCGGAGCGCACGAGATCCATCCGTTCGACGACCTCCGCGTGATCGCCGGTGCGGGCACGGCCGCGCTCGAGTTGGTGCAGGAGATCGATGATCTCGACGCCGTGGTGGCGCCCATCGGCGGCGGCGGATTGTGCAGCGGCACGTGCATTGCCGTCGCGCCGCGGCGCGTGATCGGCGGGATGCCGCGCGATCGGTCGTCGGGCATCGCCGACGGACTCCGCACCGGCTGTTCACCCCGCACCGAGGCCCTGCTGCAGGAACACGGCGTCGAGCGGGTGGTGGTGGACGAGCCCGCGATCGTGGAAGCGATGCGCGTCGTCTGGGAGCGCACGAAGCAGCTGATCGAGCCCAGCGCCGCGGTGGCCTTCGCGGCGGCCCGGTCCGCCGCTCTCGACGGGGCGCGCGTGGGGATCATCAGCTCGGGCGGCAACGTCGACCTCGACGCACTCCCCTGGTAGCCGGTCGGGTCAGACCGAGACCTCTTCCGCGTCGACCCGGGTCCGCCCGGAACGGGGTTCGCGAATGGCGACGGGCGAGGCCGAGGCCTTCTTGCGCGGCGAGAGCACGCGCACCGTCAGGAGGAACAGGACCACGAGGAGCATGGCGAACGCGCTCAACTGCACCGCCTGGTTGGAACGGTCGGTGCCCGCGAGGAACCCGTGGACCGTCGCCATCACGAGCATCGGGAGGCTCAACACGTGCACGCGATGCCACAGCTTGCGCGGAAGGCGACGCATCGCCCACGACGTGATCTGGATCGCGAGGAGGAGATAGGTCGCCAAGATCCCCCACGCGACTGCATGCGGTCGCCAGCCGGACTTGAACGGCACGAAGAGTTGCATCGGCGTGAACTTGACGAACGAGTCGAGATAGATCGCGCCGACGTGAACGACAACGAAGGCGAGCGTCAGCGTGCCGAGGTAACGGTGCAGGTCGAGGATCCACGCCGGCACCCCGCGTTTGCGGATCAAGCGGGTCGACGCGAGCAACCCCCACACCACGGCCGCGGCAACGATCACCCACGCGACGATTCCCGACGCGCGTGTCACCCACCACCACACCCGCGGATCCATCGCTGCGCTCACGACGCGGCCCAACGGGTCGAGGGATGACGGCGGCCGGCGGTGTCGAAGACCAGGGCCGCGACACCGAGCCGCTCGAGCAACTCGAGGCCCGCGCCGACGCCGGCGACGAGCGCGGCCTTGGCCACGCCTTCGGCCCACCAGGCTTCGTCGGCTTGCGCGACGACGGCGACGACGCCGTGCTCGGCCGGTTCGCCCGTCGCCGGATCGATGATGTGATGCATCGTTCTCGTTCCTCGTTTCCACTGTCGAAACCGAGTGGTGCTGGTGACGATGGCTTCGTCGCGCAGATCCCGAGTCGTCAGCGTCCCTGCTTCGTCGAACGGATCCTCGACTCGGATCGCCCACTTCTCGCCCTCGACGGGCGATCCCGCCACCCGCACGTCTCCGCCGAGACCCACGCACGCCCCCGTCGCGCCGCGCTCGATCAGACCCGTCGCGACGAGGTCGGCCGCGAGCCCTTTGCCGATGCCGCCGAGATCGAGCGCGACGCCGGCGGGAATGGTCAGGGTCGAACCCTCGCGATCGACGCGGATGCCGGCGCAGCCCGGTACGGGCGACGACGCCTCGGCGATCTCCGGACCGGTCGGACTGATGTCGCGAAAGGTTCGGTCGTATCCGATCGCCTCGAGCGCGCGGCGAACCGTCGGATCGAACCGACCGTCGGTGACGTACCAGAGCGACAGCGCGCGCCCGACCGCGTCGATGAGGTCGGGCGACGCCGCCGCCGCTCCCGCACCTGCGCAGTCGTCGAGACTGCGCAGTTCGCTCTCGGGAAGAAACCGGCTCCAACTCGCTTCGAGGGCTTCGAGGCGAGCGACCGCCCACTCGACCAGGGCCGCGCCGTCACCGCCGACGATCATCAGGTCCGCGGTCGAGCCCATCGCCACGACCCGATGTGTGACGACGTCGGTCGTGGCTAGGGGCACTTCGATGCACTGCATACAGCCGGAGCAGGAGCCGGAGCCGGAGCGGGCGCGGGGGCCGGCGCCGGCGCGACGACGCGGGCGGGTGACGTCGCCGGTGCCGGTGCCGGCCCCGCGGTCGGAGCCGACGGCGCGTACGCAGCCGTGGGCGTGTACGAAGTCTGTTGGTAGGACGGCGAATACGAGCGCCGCGTACCCCCGGACGGTGACCCGGCCGTCGCCGGCGGATCGTGCACGACGACAACCCGGCGAACGACCCGCCAGACGATCGTCGTCGGGGTGGTGTTCGGCACGCGCCCGCGCGTCGCCGCGGCCGACGATGGTTTCAACCGGGTGGGCCGGGCCGCGGCACTCGCGCCCGAGGGCGGAGACTGGGCGCCGATCGCGCCGACGATTCCGAGGACCGCGCTCGCGCCGAGGCCGGTGGCGGCGACGCGGGCGCCGGCGGCTTTACGCCGACGGCGACGCTTCGCCAACCGCGGCGGGATCTCGCCGGACTCGAGGTTCGTCGGACTCACGGTTGCACCGTGGTGGTGGTGGTGGTCGTCGTCGCGCCCTGGTGCTCGGGCACCTCGGCTGCGTCCTCGGTCTCCGGCTCGCTCGCGTGCTCACCCTGGTCGTCGTGCCCGCCCACCGTCGTCGGGGTCGCCACCGACGTCGTGGTCGTGGGCTGCGGCTCGGAGACCTTCGACCCCGAGTCGTGTGTACCGGTCGACGCTGCCGGTTCCATGGTGGGCGCGGGGGCCGGCGGCGCGGTCACGTCCGCCGCGGCGGCAACGGTCCCACTCGACGGCGCGGGGACGTGCACGACGACGTCGGCGAAGCGCGTCTTGACGACCACCTTGCGGTGGGCCTTGTTGTGCGCGGCCGCGACGGCGGGGTCGGCCTTGTGCGATGCGGTGTTCGCAGATGCGGCGGCGCCGTTGATCCCGAGGATCGGGAGATGGAAGACCGCGGCGCCGGCAATCGTTCCGCCGGCCGCGACCATGGCCAGCGATGCTGCAAACGCACGAGTGGTGGTCTTGGTGAGTTGCACGGAGAACCTCCGGTCGACGGCTGAGTGCGCTCATTGTCGGGTGCGTTCACGCCGTCCGGAAGGCGCGCGCGGCGCATTTGCCGCCGATTTGAGGGGGCCTTGGCGTGGGGGTCGTCGCGCCGGACGCGCGGGCCGGCGAACGGCACGCGATGCGGACTTCAGACCCGCGCCGGCCCCAACTCGACCTCGACGCGTGCCCCACCGAGGTCACTCTTCGCGATCGTCAACGAGCCCGCCGAGTCGCGCGCGACCCGCCGCGCGATCTCGAGCCCGCGCCCGGTGCCCTTGGCCGACTTCAGTGCCGGCGCCGCGACCCCCGGCCCCGCGTCTTCGACGACGAACCGGGCCCCGCCGTGTGCGCCCGGCGCGCTGGTCACGCGAGCGGCGCCGCCCGCGGGCGTGTGACGGAGCACATTGTCGAGGAGCACATCGACGAGCTGCTGGAGATCGTGGCGCCGCGCGTCCACCCGGAGCGGCTCCGACGCGAGGCAAAGATCGAGTGGGCGGCGCTGCGCGCGGGCGAGCACTTCCCAAAATGCGATGCGCTCCCGCACGACGTCGGTGAGGTCTGCGCCGCGCTCGTCGGGAGACCGATCACGTCGCGTGTCGGCGATCACGAACGTCACTGCGGTCTCGAGATCGTCGACCGCGGCCATGATGCGCTGTGATTCCGCCTCGTCGGAGAGCAGCTCCGCGTCCAGGCGGAGCGCGGTCAACGGCGTTCGCAGGCTGTGCGACAGGTCGGCCGCGTACTCGCGTTCGGCGCGCAGCAGATCGCCGATGCGCACCGCGAGCGTGTCGAGCGCGCGACTCACCTCCACGATCTCGACCGAACCTTTCACCCGCGAACGTGCGTCGAGCTCGCCGTTGGAGAGCCGCCGCGCGATATCCGTGAGCGTGTTCAACGGCTTCGTGATCGAGCGGGCCATACGGTCGGCGACGAGGGCGGCCAGGACCACGAGGGCGAGTGCGAGCGCGGCCAACGAGACCCACGCGGTCATGACGCCGCGCCGGACCTCGTGGCGAGGCACGCTGACCCGAACGACGGCGGTCTGGCCCGCAGACTGCAGAACCGGCAGGAACACGTCGATGCCGCCGCCACTGGATCGACTGAACGAGCGGCCGCGGAGGGCGAGTTGCAGACTTTCCGCCGCCGGCGGCCGGGAGCGGTCGCCGATGACCACGCCGTCCGAGTAATAGACGGAGACGCTCGACTCGGTCGACGCGTCGGCCTGGGCGACGAGGCCGGGCGCAGCCGCGCGATTGCCGGCGATGATCTGGGCGACGTACTGCGCGTCGGCGTTGGCCTTGCTCGTCGCGCGGTCGGCTGCGATCGTGCGGACGAGGAACATGAGCGGCACCACGAACGCGACGACGACCATCGACGTGACCGCCACCGTCATCAACACGATCTGGCGGCGCACGGCCTCGTCTCAGTCGTCCGGCGCGACGAGCTTGATACCGACGCCGCGCACGGTGTGGAGAAAGCGCGGCGCGCTCGCGCTCTCGCCGAGCTTGGCCCGCAGCCACGACAGATGCGTGTCGACGGTCTTCTCGACTCCGCCGTACGGCTGATCCCAGATCTCGGCGAGCAGTTCCTGCTTCGTGACGACGCTCCCGCACCGCGCGGCCAGGTAGAACAGGACGTCGAACTCCTTGCGACTCAACGCCAGCGGCTCACCGCCGAGTTCCGCGGTACGCGCCGACGCGTCGATGACGAGGTCGCCGATCTCCAGCCGCTTCGGGGCGTCGTTCGAGGTCCGGCGCAACACGGCCCGGATCCGGGCATCCACCTGCTCGGCGGAGAACGGTTTGACGATGTAGTCGTCGGCGCCGGCATCGAGCAGCCGGACGACCTCCTGTTCGTCGTCGCGTGCCGTGCCGATGATCAGCGGGACCGCGCTGATCGCGCGGAGCATCTTCAGCAGGTCGCCACCGTCGATGTCGGGGAGCCCGAGATCGAGCAGCACGACGTCCGGCGGATCGTCGACCACCGACTGGAGCGCGGGCAGCCCGCTCGATGCTTCGGTGACGGTGTGGCCACGACTGGTCAGCGAATGGACCAACGGTGCCCGTAAGCGGTCGTCGTCTTCGACGATGAGCACCTTGGCCATGCCGCCCCAGGGTACGGCGGACCAGGCGTCAGGTTCGGCAACGCCGGAGAGACTTGAGCCGCACTTGCAGTGGGCTTGAGCACTCCCGGCGGCCAACTGGACGAGAATCGACGGGTGAGACGCGGCGTACTGCTGGCCGGCATCTGGGTTGTCGGCGTGGTGATTGCGGGGACCCTTGCCTTCGCCGCGGTCGCGCGCGTCGCCAATGGTGTCGCCCCCAACGATGTCTCGCACTTGACGAAGACCGAAATCGACAACGAGCTCACCGGCCGGACGACCGCCCCGACTCGCAAACCCACCGCGCCGACGTCCGGCGCGACCACGACCACGAGTCCGGCCGTGACCCCGACGACGACCTCGACGACGCCCTCGACCCGGTGGACCGCGGGGTCGACCACACCGACGACGCGCGGTACGACGCTCACCGCGCCGCCGCTCACCGCGTTCTCGTCACTCCCGACCCCGACGACGCCGACCACTGCGACCACCCTGCCGCCTCCGCCGCCGGTGCAGCTGCGCAACACGGTGACCCCCTCGCAGGGTGGAACCGTCTACACGCGCTGCACCGGACCCGAGACGATCGCGTACGTGGCCGCGGTGCCCAAGACGGGTTACGCGAGAACGGTCGACATCGAAGCGCCCACCGGCGTGCGCCAGACGTTCGCGAACGGCCAACACCAGTCGACCATCCAGGCCGAGTGTTCGAACGGCGTCGTCCACGCCGAAGTCGAAGAAGAAGTCATCGACGAGTGACTGCCGGGCTCAGCGTTCCCGCGACGCGAGCAGGCTGAACGTCAGCGGCGGTCGCGCCGCGCCCGGGGGTGGCGCCCACTGGTCGTCGCCGACCTGGACCAACCAGGGCCAGCGCGGCCACACGGTCCAGTCGTGCTCGACGAGCCATTCGAGGCGGAGCCCGTGGTGGATCAACGCGGTGACGATCTCGCCGATCGAGTGATTCCACTCGTAGGAGCGGCGTCGTTCGAGCGGCCGATCGGCGTCGGTATAGGTCTTCCCGGAGTCGTCGACGTACGGTTGCGATTCCTCGAAGTACGTGTGCTCGAACTCGTTGCGGTCATCGGCCAGCGCCCACGCCACCGGGTGCACGTCGTGAATGTAGAAGCGACCGCCGGGCGCGACGAGCGCACCCACCTGCTCGGCCCACTGCTCCACATCGGGTAACCAGCACAGCGCGCCCAGGCTCACGTAGACGACGTCGAACGTCGCGTTCCCGAGCGTGCGCACCGCGTCGTACACGTTCGCGCACACGAACTCGGACCGGTCCGCGAGGTCCGCGCGCCGCGCGATGTCGCGGGCGGCGGCGATGGCGTCGGCGGAGAAGTCGAGACCGGTCACGAGGGCGCCGGCGCGCGCCCACTGCAACGTGTCGAGCCCGAAGTGACATTGCAGGTGCAGCAGCCGCAGTCCGGCGACGTCGCCCAAGGCCTCGATCTCGCGCTGGCCGCGGCCCCGGCGCACGCTTCAGCCAACCTTCGACGTCGTAGAAGTCGGAACGTACGTGGATCTCCGTGCGATCGTCCCAGTTGGCCCGGTTGGCCTCCAGGCGTTCGTCCATTGCACTCCCCTAGTCGCCGACGCTCCCGTCGACGAGCTCGCGGATGAGGTCGGCGTGGCCGTTGTGGCGGGCGTATTCCTCGATCATGTGGTTGTAGATCCAGCGCAACGAGCACTCGTTGCCGCGCCGGATACCCGTGTCGTCGAGCGTGCGCGCCGCGGCGGCGCGGCGACCGGCCTCGCATTCCGCCTGCCACGTGTCCAGGTCGGCTTCCCAGTCCGCGTCGTCGAGGGGCACGAGCTCGCTGTCGTCGATGTCGGCGTCGAGCCAGATGTACGGCGCGTCGGGTTCGCGCGTCAGCACGCGTCGGAACCAGTTGCGCTCGACCTCGGCCATGTGCCGAACGAGACCGTGCAGCGAGAGCTTCGACGACGGGACCGGTCGCCGTTTGCGATCGGCGTCGTCGAGGCCTTCACACTTGATCAGCAACGTGACGCGGTGATACTCCAGCCAGCCTTCGAGCATCTCGCGTTCGCCCGCCACGAAACTCGGGTCGTGGCGACGCGGATCCTGCAGCTCCTCGACCATCTCGGCCCGCCTCAGTTTCCGCTGAAGTTCGGGGTGCGCTTCTCCGCGAACGCGGCCATGCCCTCTTGCAGGTCGTTGCTCGCGAACGCGGCGGCTTCCTGTTCGGCGATCTGGGCCCGGGCACCCTCGCCGAGCCACTGCGCCTCGGCCACGAGATTCAAGGCGTGCTTGTGGCCCCGCACGGTCAACGGCGCCGAAGCCGCGATCTCGCCGGCGAGCGCGAGCGCGGCGCCGAGTGCATCGTGGTCGACGTACTGGACGAGGCCGAGGTGCAAGGCCTCTTCCGCGTCGACGGTACGGCCCGCGAGCAGGAAATCGCGCGCCGCGCCCTGCCCCACCAAGTGGGCCAGACGCCAGATGTTGCGAGCACTCAGGTGGATCCCCAGCTTGCCGCCGGGAATCGCGAGGCGGGCACCGAGCGCGGCCACGCGCAGGTCGCACGCCACCGCGAGCTGCATCCCGGCGCCGATCGCGGGCCCGTTGACGGCCGCGACCACCGGCGCGGGGTGCGCGACGATCGCGTCGAGCACCTCTTCGAACGCGGGCCGGAACGTGTCGGTGGCCGTGTCGCCGTGGGCCGCGAAGCGGGTCACGAGATCCGCGCCCGCACAGAACGCGCTCCCCGCGCCCGTGATCACGATCGCGCGCAGTCCCGCCGACTGCTCGAGGTGTCCGCGCAGCTGCGCACACATCTCCGCGTTCAACGCGTTGCGGCGCTCCTGGCGATCGATGGTCGCCAGCCCGACCTGTCCCCGTTCTTCGAACGTGATCACGAGGTGGTCCCGGTCAGGACTCGTCGATCAGCGCGATGCGGTCGCCTTCTTGCACCGTCTGGCCGGGCTCGACATCGAGCTCGCGCACGACACCGGGCACTTCGGTGATAACGGGGATCTCCATCTTCATCGACTCGAGGATGCAGATCTCGTCGCCCTCGGCGATCATCTGTCCGACCTCGACGACAACCTGCCAAACGTTTGCGGTGATCTCCGCACGGATCTCGGCCATGGACGGGGATCGTACTCAGACGGGCAGCACGCCGTGCTTGCGCCAGGGTCGGTCGACCTGCTTGTCGGCCGTGATGCGCAGGCCTCGGGCGATCGCGGCGCGGGTGTCGGCGGGGTCGATGACGTCGTCGAGCTGCGCGTGCCCGGCGGCGATGTACGGATCGATATTGGCCCGGATCTCCTCGGCCAGCTCGAGCCGACGCGCCGCGCGCTCGTCGTCGTCCTCGATCGCCTCGAGTTGCTTACGGTGGATGATGTTCACCGCGCCGTCCGGTCCCATCACTGCGATCTCGGCCGTCGGCCACGCCACGATGTAGTCGGCCTCGTACGCGAGCCCGTTCATGACGAAATAGCCGGCGCCGTAGCTCTTGCGCAGGATGACCGAGATCTTGGGCACCGTCGCTTCGCTCACCGCGAACAGCATCTTGGCGCCGTGGCGGATGATGCCCTGCTTCTCGACGGCCGAGCCCACGATGAAGCCGGGTACGTCGTGCAGGAACACGAGCGGAATGTTGAACGCGTCGCACAGCCACACGAAACGCGCCGCCTTGTCGGCCGCGTTCACGTCGAGTGCGCCCCCGAGCACCATCGGTTGGTTCGCGACGATGCCGCACGGCCGGCCGCCGACGCGCGCCAGGCCTGTGACGAGGTTCTTCGCCCACTCCGGCTTCATCCAGAACACGTGGCCGTCGTCGACGATCGCGTGGATCACCTTGCGCACGTCGTACGCGCGCCGCGGTGCGGTGGGGACGATGTCGTACAGCTCCTCGGTGCGCCGGTCGACCGGGTCGTCGGTCGCGCGCACGGGCGGCTGCTCGCGGTTGTGCTGCGGGAAGAACGACAGGTAGTCCCGCACCACGCGCAGGCACTCCTCCTCGTCGGTCACCTCGAGGTCGGCGACGCCCGAGATCTTGGTGTGCACCGCCGAGCCCCCCATCTCCTCCTCGCTCACGTCCTCGCCGACCGCGGCCTTCACGAGATGGCGACCGCCGAGCGCCATCGACGACGTGCCCTGCACCATCGGCACGAAGTCGGCGAGCCCGGGGATGTACGCCGTCCCGGCCGCGCAGTGACCGAGCATCGCCGCGACCATGGGCACCACTCCGCTCATCGCGACCTGCTCGCGGAACAGCGCACCGGCGCCGGCGAAGGTCGAGCCGCTCGTCGACTGGATGCGCGCGCCGGCGGAGTCGAGCAGCCAGACGAAGGGGATGCGCTGACGCACCGCGTGCGCACGCATGCGGGCGATCTTGTCCTCGCCCACGGCGCCCATCGAGCCGGCCATCACGGTGAAGTCGTAGGCCGCGACCGCGACGAGCCGGCCGTCGATCTCGCCCACGCCGGTGACGACGCCGTCGGCCGCGAGGAACCGATCACCGAGCCCGGCGTCCATGTGATCGGCGAGCAGCCCGTACTCGACCCACGAGTGCGGATCGAGCAGCAGGTCGAGTCGGTCGCGCACGGTGAGCTTGCCGAGCGAGTGCTGGCGCTCGACGAACTTCTCTCCCCCCATCGCGAGCGCGCGTTCCTTGCGCGCGGCGAGATCGCCGACGAGCGGTCCCCAGTCGTGGCGCGGGTCGGCCATCGTCAACGTCCCTTCCACCGCGGCGCGCGTTTCTCCGCGAACGCCGCAACCCCTTCGGCCGCGTCCTCGGTCTGCGAGGTCACGGTCAACATGCCCTGGAGATACGCGAGTGCGGCGTCGGCGTCCATCTCGAGCACCCGGTAGAACGCGTCGCGGCCCCAACGCATGATGATCGGCGACTTCGACGCGAGCTCGGCCGCGAGCGCGTCGACCGTGGCGTCCAACTCCGCCGCGGGGACGGTGCGCTGCACGAAACCGATGCGCGCGCCCTCCTCCGCGGTGACGCGGCGCCCGGTCATCATCAGGTCGAGCGCGGTCTTCGGCGGCATCGACCGCAGCAAGGGCACGGTGATCATGTACGGCCACAGACCGACGTTGATCTCGGGCGTGCCGAACACCGAGTCGTCGGACGCGACGATCAGGTCGCACGCACAGGCCAAGCCGAAGCCTCCCGCGAGCGCGTAGCCGCGCACCCGTGCGATCACCGGCTTGCCGAGCTGCCACATGTCGCGGAACAGGTCCGCGAGCAGCCCGCGTCCGTCGTGCGCCGAGGCCGCGCCGTCGGCGATCCCACCGTGGCCGAGATCGGCGCCCGCACAGAAGGCCTTCTCACCCGCGCCGGTGAGCACGACGACCCGCACCTCATCGTCGGCACGCGCCCGCGCGAACGCGTCGCGCAGACCCTGCATCACTTCGAACGACATCGCGTTCCGGCGCTCGGGGCGATTGATCGTCACGCGCGCCACGCCCGCGGCGATTTCGAACAACACTTCGTTAGCCATCAATTCCGGATCGTATTCGCATACGATTCTCTTCGTGCTGGTGTACGCGATCGCCATCGTGGTAGCGCTCGCGATCCCGCTCCTCACCCGCGGGTCGTACAGCCGGATGCTGAACGTGCGCTGGCGCTGGGGCTCCCTGCTCTTCGCCGGCGTGGCGATCCAGGTCGTCCTCGAATTCGTGAGCATCCCGAAGGCGCACTGGCACGACGTGGGCTTCGGGCTCCTCGTCGCCTCCTACGTCCTGATCCTCGCCTTCGTCGCCCGCAATCTCGTGCTCCGCGGCATGGGCATCGTGTTCATCGGCATCGCGTGCAATGCGCTCGTGATCACGCTGAACCAGGGGATGCCGGTCAAGTTCCCGGCCGAGTGGCAGAACAAGCCGTGGGCCAAGGCCACGGTGAAGCATCACCCGCAGCAACCGGACGAGCAGCTGCTGTTCCTGTCCGACATCATCGTGCTGAACGGTCCCCTGGAGTCGATCGTCAGCTTCGGTGACCTCATCCTGGCCGTCGGCCTGTGCGACGTCGCGTACAACGCGAGCCGCAAGCCGAAGCGGCGCACGCCGCGGAGCTCGAAGCCGCCGCGGAAGAAGAAGCGGAACCGGTCGAGGACCGCGCGTTCAACCGCGATCGATCTGAACGATCACGAGCTGGTCGGCGACGAGTCGTACGGCGACGACGCGGCGGACGGCAGCGGCGCGAACGGCCGCGAAATGCCGACGCGATCGCGCAGTACGCGCTCGAGCGCGATCACCACCCGTTCGTCGTAGACATACGACGGTGCCGAGCGCAACGACTCCACCGCCAGGTCACCCGGGACGTTGTCGCGGACGGTCAGGTCGTCGTACTCGCTCGCCAGGCGCAGGGCCTGCACCGCGAGGCGCCGCTTCGGATCGTCGACCTCGCCGGCCACGATCTCGCCCGCAGCGACGAGGGGCCGGATCTCGCGCAGCATCGCGCCGGTCACCGTGGTGACCTCGGCGGGATCGACACCGTGCTCGTCGACGGGATCGTCGAGGGTGACCTGCCCGAGGTGATGCAGCAGCGCCGCCATCTCGAGGTCGCGCACGTCGTTGGCCTGCAGACCGAGCTGCTCCCCCATCGCCGACGCCAGCGTGGCGACCCGCTCGGCGTGACCGGGCGGCACCATTCCGCCGAGCTCCGGGGCCATCGCGAGCGCTTCGATCGTCTGGCGGTACGAGCGGGTCGCGGAGTCGAGCCGCTCGAACGCGTACCAGGCCGCGAGCAGCGGTGTCGCGAAGAGGAGCGGACCCCAGATGCCGAGCTTCCCGTTGCCGTCCACACCGCGGTAGCCGATGGCCATCAACATCCCCGACGACGCGATCGCGAGCCATGCGAGCCGGCCGCGCGCCGAGAACGACGCACCCAGCTTGAACACCTTGCTCGCGCTCACGTCGACCACGACCTGCGCGATGGCCGCCGCCGCGAGCGCGGCGAGCACCGGCGCGACCTGTTCGCGCTGACCGACGAGATGCCACGCGGCGAGATACGCGACGAACGTCGCCGCCGCAACCGTCATGCGCACACCGAAGATCTTCAGCCGCCACGCGTGGTTGCGATCCGTGATGCGCAAACTGATGGAGACCACCTCTGCGCCGAGCACCGCGATCGCGAACTCGCGCCAGCCGAACGACGCCGCGATCACCACCAGGACGGCGTACGAGAGCGGGAGCGCGCTGCGATCCTCGAGGCGCAAGGAAAGCAGCTCACCGAGCACGAGCCCGACGGCGAAGAACGTCAGCGCGTCGGAAGGCCCGTTCGGGTCGGCCACGTGCGCGATCGCGCCCGCGATCAAGCCGAACACACAGACGAGGACGACCCGACGACCGCGGTTCATCCCGTCGCGCCCGACTCTCGAGATTCCAGCCGCATCGGTTCTTTCTCGGCAGCCTTCAGCGTCGGAAAAGCCTTGATCAGCCCTTTTGAACAGCGCAATCGTAGTCACGCCGGGCGCGAGGCGCGCGCGAATCGAACCTGGCAGGTACCTGTGAGCTACGAAGCGCCCTGAGACGACGACGACGTCTGTGACGATTCACTGTCGAGCAGGTCGCCGAGGCCGGCGCTACCGAGCCCCACGACCGGGGCATTGTCGAATTCCGTGTCGCGCTCGAACCCGTCGCCGTGCTTCTCGCCCCGCTTCTCCACGGCCCGGATGAGCGCCTCCACGCAGGCGGGGTGGAACTGGACGCCCGCCTTGTCCCGCAATTCCTGGAAGGCGACATCCTGCGGCAGGGCCTTGCGGTACGCCCGGGTCGAGGTCATTGCGTCGTAGGCGTCGGCGATCATCACGATGTACGGCTCGATCGGGTGGTCGAGATCGTCGGGGTCGAAGCGGGTGTTGTCGCTGTGCGACGCGGCGGCGATCGGGCGCAGGAAGTCGATGTGGCTCAGCATCTGCACGCTGACCTTCTCGTGCACCCGCACCTGGGCGAACTCGTCCGGCGTCAACCGGCCCGGCTTGTTGAGGAGTTGATTCGGCACGACGAGCTTGCCGATGTCGTGCATGAGCGCCGCGAACCGGAGCCGTTCGAGCCGGGCGGGCATGAAGTTGAGCTCTTCGCCGATGTAGCGGGCGTAGTCGGCGACCCGTTCCGAGTGACCCGACGTGTACCGGTCCTTCGCCTCGAGCGCGTGGATCAGCATCCCGACGGTCTCGTCGTGCGATTCCTTCACCCGCATGTACGAAGCGAACATCTCGCGGGCAATCAGGATCGGCACGATGATGAGCAGCATCACCGCCGGCCCGAGCGAGAGATACAGGCGCCCGAGCAGAACGCCGAGCAGTGCGAACGGCACCACCTGGCTGAACGACGACCGGATCCCGGTCAGTACCTCGCGCTCGACCCGACCGGTCTCGACGACGTACGACAACACGAGCAGTGAGCCCGAGACCACGACGCAGATGATCGCGACGGGAATGACACCGAGGATCGCGCCGGGCATGACGTCGCGCGCCTGCGTGGGCAGGTGCGCGTACGCGGTACCGCCCGCGAGCATCGCGAGTCCGGTGATCCCGGCGTTGAACGGGAACCAACCCCACGACGACCTGGTGAAGCCGGGGAGGTAGAGCGCGCTCAGGATGCCGATGAGCACGCAGCCCGCAAGCGAGTGGTGATGGACGAAGACGACGATCGCCGCCATCGACACCATGAACGCGGGCGACACGTGAACACCGTTCGGGAAGTAGACGCGACGGTGAGCGCTGAACACGACCACGAGCGAGAACGAGATGATCGCGGCGGCGGGCGGCAGGCCCTCGCCGACCGCCAGCACCACCATCGCGGCCAGAGCCGCGCAGAAGAGCACACCCGTGTACCAGGCAAGTCTCCTCGGGAATGGTTGGGGTGCGCTCATGTTCGGTACTTATCTCGGCAGGAAGAGGTGCCTACGAGAGAGGCGGCAAGGCCGCGGGCCAGATGGAACCCTTGTTTAGCGGCCGACCCAGGCGCCACCAGCAAGCAGCAGCGCGGCGAGTCCACCGGCAATGGTGGTCACACGAACAGCGATCTTCTTCACGGTAATTCCCCCTTGCGTGAAGTCCTCCACCGCGGTCGCTACCGGCGGCGGGGTACATCCGCTCCGCTGAGGAACAAGGCAATTTTCGTGAAGTCGAAGCCGGCCCGAGGCCTTGCCGTCTATCTCTCAGGTCGTCGTGTCGAGGCAATCCCCCCGTCGCCGCTGGCAAACAACCACTCGCTTGCGTCACGCAGACAACATCAGCCCCAGACCGCCCGGGCGGGATTCTCGCACGTTTGACCTGGCCTTCGGGCAATTCTCGCCCCGCTGCGGCCTTTGCGCAAGAGAGATGAGGGAACAAACCGGACATATCGGTACCTTCGCCACGAAGACGCGAAGGTAGTCATTCTCGCGTTTCGCCCGCGCTTTCCTACCGTTGCGCCCCGTGGGGAGACGGGGAATCGGCGTTCTCGTGGGGTTGGGACTCACCCTTTGCGGGTGTCAGGGCTCGAGTCGCTCCGCGTCCGTGACCACGGATCCGGTCGCGCCGACCACAATCCCGCGCACGACGACGACGACGACGACGTCGACCCCCGATTTCAGCTTCGACGACTCCGTCCCCCCTCCCGAACTGATCAACACCGGCACGAACTACGTAGCCATCCTGAAGTCACTCGGGCAGTACAGCAACTGGCTGGCGGCACACCGACCCGATCCAGCGCTCACGTCCAACGATCGTCGCTAGCGGGACCAAGCTGTACGACGCTCTACGTCGCAGGACCTCACTCGACCTGCGCGACAACAGACAGCGCGCGGATCGAGGAACTCGGAGCCGCCCGAGCACGTACACAATCCTCAGCGCAACACGCCGATGCGTTCTCGGCGAGGGTCGTCGAGGACATCCTGGTTCATCAAGTCGGTCGACGCGACTGGCAACGTCACCAGCCAGGTTCGACTTCGCCGGACTCGACGACCTATCTCGATGCTCGTGGTCCTGAGCGACGATCGCTGGTACCTCGCAGCCATCGACGTCCGAGCACCGAGCGGCTATCATCGTGAAGCGATTCACTGTCTGGTCGTCTTGGCTGATGCGCCGGCTTCGACTGCAACGATGCCGAGTCGCGGTCGAGGGCTGGGCTCGACGACGGCAGGCGGGACACGTGACCGTTGGGGTTGTGGTGAGCTCGCCGGGGGATGGGACGGCGGGGGCGGCGGGGTCGGGGCGGGCGTTGATCGAGTACCTGGTTTCGTGGTCGGTGGATCCGACGCCGGCGCAGACGGGGAGCCTCAACGGGCTGTGCACCGTCCCCGGACCGGCTGGGCTCCCCGTGTTCGGATTCCAGTACCACCTCGTCGGACGAGACGCGGCGGGCGCGATCGTCGACGACCGCTTCGTGTGCATCGCGTTCCCGAATGGCGACGCCACGCAACGGCCGCCCGCACCCGCGATCCCGGCGGTGCCGACGTTCGCCGAAGCATGGAACCGCGTGCAGTTACCGCCCCCTGCGATCACACTCGATCCCGCGAACCGCGGCATCACCGGACTCGACACGCGGATCTCGACCAGCGGCCCGACGACCGTGGTCATCGCCGCGACCATCCGGGGCTACACGATCACCGGGACCGCGACGCTCGACCACTACGCGATCAGCGTCGACGGTCAACCGTCCACCAACGCGGCCCGCGGCCACTACACGTTCGAGACCAAGGGCAATCACACGATCGCGGTCAGCGCGGTCTGGCACGGCACGGCCGAGATCACCGGCCCGGATCTGCCGATCGGCGTCCCGACCATCGACCTCGGTACTGCAACGATCACGTCGACCCGGAACTACCCCGTGAACGAGATCCGCTCGGTCCTTCAGCCCTGAACCGGCGCTGCGCTACGCGGCGCGGGCCTGAGCGTCGTGCTTGTGCTGTTCGCGGTGGTGGAACCAGCACAGAAGCTCGAGGTTCTCGAGGTCCGTAGGTCCGTAGTACGGGGCGCTCCAATGCCGGCGGTGATGGGCCTGGCAACGCTCCGGCGGCTGACGGCAACCAGGCGCTCGGCAGTGCCGGTCGCGAACAACGAGCGCCTTCCATTGCGCCGCGGTCGCCGTGCGGGTCGCGCGTCCGACATCCAGGATCTCGGACGCGCCCGTCATCACGACGCGGGTGATGTCGCAGTCGCACATGATCCGTTCGAGAGTGGTCCCGGACAGGTGGCCCGCGTGCTCGCGGTCGGTGCGCATGAGGTCGACGAGCGCATCGTTCGCGGTCGAACCGCCGTCGATGTGTACGACGTACGTCACGTGGGGAACTGCCCTGTGCGACGTGCCCCCATCGCCGCGATCGAGCGACTGACGGAACACGTTGGTGACCGCGTCGGCGCGGCGTTGACCCATCGTGCGTTCGTCGTTCGCGCGGTGGTCGCGCTCCATTTCGGCTTCGATCGCCTTTTCGTGAATGTCGGCCGACTCGGGGTCGTAGAGCGCGTTGACGTTGAGCATGTCGTCGAGGCTGCGCGACCCGTGATATCGCCGCCGCGCGAACCGGGCTTCTTCGGATTCGGCGCCACCGTCACCGTCGATCGAGTCGGCGAGACGTTGCACGACACCGCTCAGCACCTTCGGCGTTTCCATGCGGGCAACCTCGACGAGCCGATCTTCGACCGTGGACATCTCTGCCGCCCGGGTGAGCGTGAACGCACTGGCGATGACCGTTGCGTGCCGCGCCGAGATCTCGCCGCACCGGAACGCGGCCGCCACGTCCGGCAGATCCTCGAGCCTGCGGGCGAGGTGGACGTAGGCGCGCGCGACTCCCGGGTCCATGCGACACGCGGCACCCAACGCCGACGCGGCACTCGCGAAGTGCTCGACACGCCAGTCGTCGGAGCGGTGATATTCGGCGACCGCTTCCAACCATTCGGCTTCGAGCGCGTCGATCTCACTCCGGCGTTCCGCAAGTGACGAGAGCGAAGCGAACATGTGTTCGTAGTATACCCGAAAACCCTTACGAAACAGCGATAATTGTACATTCGGCAGCTCTCCCTCTCGCGCCGATACGGTGGCGGGCGATGTCGTTGGACAGCGCCCGGCTCTTCCACGTGAACGTGAACTGCTCGGACCTGGAACGGTCCCGGCGCTTCTACACCGACGGGCTCGGCCTCACGATCGGGGCGCGCACCGCGCCGGAGGTCGCGCAGCCCGGCGCCGCGTTCGGACTGGATCGCGCGCGCTGGGACGCGTCGATCCTGCTCGGACCGAACGGCTACGACGGCGGCGCGATCGATCTGTTGCAGTGGCACGAACCGGCTCCGGTCGGCGCGCCCCCGGCGCGCATCGTCGAGAACGGCTTCCAACGGCTCGGTCTGCGGGTAACCGACCTCGACGCCACGATCGCGCGCGTCCGCGCGCTCGGGGGCACCGTGTGGAGCGAACCCTTCGGGCACGCGCTCGAAACGGGCGGCGAGATCCGTCTGGTCCTCGTGGGCGACCCGGACGGCACTGCGATCGAGCTCATCGAAGGCGGGCCCACGACGCTCGCGTTCGTCGCGATCGCGTGTGCCGACCTCGACGCCTCCCTCTCCTTCTACGTCGCGCTCGGTTTCCGCGAGGTCGGCGCGGTATCCGAGCGAGAACGCGGACGGTGCGCACCTGCGCATCGACGGACCCGTCGCGATGGACGAGATCGTGCTCGCCGCGCCGGGCGGCGGCGAGGTGCTCGTGATGCTCGTCGGGTTCCGCACACCGCCGAGCGCATCGGCCGCGCCGCGCGCCGCGAACACGCTCGGCATGTGGCGCGCCGCGTTCCTGGTCGCCGACCTCGACGCGGCGGTTGCGGAGCTTGCGCGTGAAACGATCGCCACGATCTCGCCGCCGGTCGAGATGGCAATGGGACCCGGTCTCCCGACGTTGCGTTTCGTTTGCTTTCGCGGACCGGACCACGAGGTTCTGGAACTGATCGAGCAACCGACGTCCTGATCGTCGGGCGCACGCGGAAGGTGCCGCTCGCGATGGTCACGCTCACCGCCCTCACCAGCCTCTATTGTCGTCGTGGCGCGGGATGACCTGGAAATGAGCATGGACGAGCTGGACCTCACGGAAGTCGAACGAGAGATCTGTCGGTTGCCCGACGTGTCGATCGTTCGACTCGTCGCCGAACCCGACGGTCGCATCTCCGAGGTTCATGTCGTCGCCCAACAGGGCAAGCACCCCAAGCAGATCGTGCGCGACGTGCAATCGATCGCCCTCGCGTCGTTCGGGCTCGAGATCGACCGCCGGGTGATCTCGGTGGTGCAACTCGGCGGCAGCATCCTCGACGAGGGTGCGGCGCCCGAGCCCCGGCCGTCGATCGTCGCCATCACCGCGGAGGCGAGCGGGCTGCGCTCGCTGGTGCGGGTCACGCTCGCACTCGACGACGACGAGGCCGTCGGCTTTGCCGAAGGTTCGATCGCCACGACCGCTCGGCACCGGCTGGTCGCGCTGGCCACCGTCGACTCGCTGCGTCAGCTCGAACCCGCGGCCGAATGTGTCGACGTCGATCATGCGCAGATCGTGCGCATCGGGGCGCAGGATGTCGCGGTCGTCACCGTGGTCTTCGTGATTCCCCCGGCCGAGCAGATGGTTTCCGGCTCCGCGATCGTGCGCCCGCAACAAGAGGCCGACGCGGTTGCCCGGGCGATCCTCGACGCGACCAACCGTCGCCTCGCGTACGTCTCGGTTCCCTAGTTCGCCCTATCGTCGGCGCCATGGCGCCGCAGGCGGTCACCATCTCGTTCCGGCTCGGTGGCGACGACGGCGTTTCGGTCGAGGCGCGCAAGTGGTCGTCGGCGTTGCACGCGCTCGGATTCGAGACCCGCCGCGTCGCGGGTGAGATCGAGGGCGACATCGCACCCGACGACGTCGTCATCCCGGGTCTCGCGATCGCGCCGACCGACACCACCCTCGACCCCGCGGCGATCCGCGCCGCGCTGGACGGCGCCGACCTCGTCATCGTCGACAACCTGTGCTCGCTGCCGTTGAACGTCGATGCGGCGCGCGCCATCGCGGCCGCGGCGCGCGAGCACCGGGGCCGCGTGTGCTTTCGTCACCACGATCTGCCGTGGCAGCGCCGGCACCTCACGCACCTCGAGGACGAGTTCCCGCCGCGCGTCCGCGGCGCGCTGCACGCGACGATCAATCTCCGGAGCCGGCGTGAGCTGCACGCTCGGGGCTACGCCGACGCGGTCACGATCCACAACTACTTCGACCTCGATGCGCCGCCGGGCGATCGCGTGACCACGCGCAAGCACCTCGGGTTCGTCGACGACGAGTTCGTGCTCTTCCAACCGGCCCGGGCGATCGAGCGCAAGAACGTTCCCGGCGCGCTCCGGTTCGCGCAACAGCTGCACGGGCTCGCGCCTGCGCTCCCACTGCGCCTCTGGATCTCCGGTCCCGCCGAGGACGGGTACGCGCCGGTGCTCGACCGGATCGTCGAACGCGCCGACCTCCCGATCACGCTCGGGCGCGCACCCTCGGCCTCCGACGCGTACGCCGCGTGCGATCTCGTGGTGTTCCCGTCGACGTGGGAAGGGTTCGGCAACCCGGTCGTGGAATCGATCGCGTACCGCCGCGCCTGCGCCGCGTTCCCCTACCCCGTGCTCGCCGAGCTCGTCGCCGCGGGGATTCGCGTGTTCTCGACCCAGCAACCCGACGCGGTCGTGAAGTTCCTGGCCGACCGGCCCGCGGTTCGTGAGCGGTACTTCGACGCGAACGTCAGCCGGGCACGCGTCTCCTACTCGATCGCCGATCTGCCCGCCGCGATCGACGAGACCTTCTCCGCGCACGGATGGATCTCGTGGTAGACGACGATCCCGTCCTGGCCCGCCGCGCCCGCATCGCCCGGTTCGCCGCGCTCGGCAAGCGCATCGGCTACCTGGCGCTCATGGTGGCGATCGTCGCGTTCTTCATCGGGGTCGCGACCAGATTTCCCGAAGTGGACGGTTGCCGTGTCGATCGCGGGTCTGGCGGTGTCGTGCGTGGTGCTCCCGATCCCGATCGTGCTCGCCTATGGCGTACGGGCCGCGGCGCGCGAAGATCGGGACCTCGGTATCTGAGGCCGGCGTTACCATCGCGGGTCGTCGAAGAGGAGATCCCATGCCCAAGGCTGCTGTTTGTCCCGCGATCAACGAGTCGCTCGAGGTCATCGACGTCGGGCTCGACGCACCGCACGCCGGCGAAGTGCGGGTCCGCATGGGCGCGTCGGGCGTGTGCCACTCCGATCTCTCGGTCGTGAACGGGACGCTCCTGTCGCCGCTCCCGGCGGTGCTCGGGCACGAAGGTGCGGGCGTGGTCGACTCCGTCGGCGAGGGCGTGACCCGGGTGAAGCCCGGCGACCACGTGGTGCTCTCCTTCGTGCCGCAGTGCGGCACCTGTTACATGTGCACCCACGACTCGCCGGAGATGTGTGAGACCGGGTTCATCGCGATGGCGCTGGGCGCGCAGCTCGACATGACGCCACGCTTCACGCGCAACGGCGATCCGCTGCACCAGATGTCGGCGCTCGGCACGTTCAGCGAAGAGCTCGTGTGCCCCGAGATCAGCGTGGTCAAGATCGACCCCGACGTGCCGTTCACCGAGCGCGGCGCTCATCGGTTGCGGTGTGCTGACCGGCTTCGGCGCCGCCGCGAACACCGCCGACATCGCGCAGGGCGACACCGTTGCGGTCATCGGCTGTGGCGGCGTGGGGCTCAACGCGATCCAGGGCGCGAAGTGGAAGGGCGCCGAGCGCATCATCGCAATCGACCGCTTCGACTCCAAGCTCGACATGGCCAAGCAGTTCGGCGCCACCGACCTCGTCAACGCGAGCAACGGCGACCCGGTCGCGCAGGTGCAAGAGCTCACCGGCGGGCGCGGCGTCGACGTGTCGTTCGAGGTCATCGGGCTCAAGGACACGGTGCAGCAGGCGTTCGCGATGGCACGCCGGGGCGGCCAGGCCATCATCGTCGGCGTTCCGAAGATGGAACAGACGATGGAGATCCCGATCGCGATGGAGCTGCTCGTCAACGAAAAGCAGGTTCGCGGCTCGTGGTACGGATCCTCTGACGTGCAGCGTGACGTGCCCCGGCTCATCAACCTCTACAAGGACGGCACCCTCAAGCTCGACGAGCTCGTTTCGCGCCGGATCGACCTCGAGGGCATCAACGACGCCTTCAAGTCGATGGAGGCGGGCGAAGTTGCCCGATCGGTCGTCGACTACGGGATCTAACTAGCCTCGGGACATGCGTCAACGCCGTTTGGGTCAAAGCGATCTGGTCGTCTCCGAGGTCGGGTTCGGCACCTGGACACTCGTCACCGATTGGTGGGGCCGCACCGACGATCCACACGACATGATCAAGGCCGCGCTCGACGAGGGGATCAACTTCTTCGACACCGCGCCCGTGTACGGCGCCGACGGCGCGGGCGAGACGATCCTGCGCGACTACCTCAGTGCGCGCGACGACATCGTGCTCACGACCAAGGTCGGGTACGACATCACGGCCGAGCGCAAGTTTCCAGGGCAGTCAGAGCGCCCACAGGACTGGCGCCCGGAATCGGTGCGCAGCCAGGTCGACGCCTCCCTCGCCCGCCTCGGCACCGATCACATCGATCTCCTGCAGCTGCACAACCCGCGCATCGAACCCATCGTCGACGACGAGCTGTGGGAAACGCTCGTCGCGTTGCGCAGTGAAGGCAAGGTGCGTGAGCTCGGGGTTGCGCTCGGACCGGCGATCGGTTGGGTCGAAGAGGGAAACCGCTCGATCGACGACCGCCCGATTGCGACGCTGCAGACGGTCTTCAACGTGCTCGAGCAGGAACCCGGTCTCACGTTCGCGGCCCGTCCGCGCGTCCGCAACGGCGAGGTGTCGTTGATCGCGCGCGTTCCGCACGCCTCCGACACGCTCTCGGGCAAGATCACGCTCGACACCGTCTTCCCGCCCGGCGACCACCGCGCGCACCGCAACCGCGACAACATGCTCGACAACTTCGAGAAGGCCGAGACGCTCGGCTTCCTCTGGACCCCGGAAACCGGGCGCACGATCGGTCAGGCCGCAATCGCGGGCATCCTCGCGAACCCGTCGTTCGCAACCGTGCTCCCGACGGTGCTCTCGGTCGACGAGGTGCGCGAGTACGCACAATCGTCGGAGCATCCGCTCACTGCGGACGAAGCCGGCGCGCTCGACGCGTTGAACGCGCGGAACTTCGACCACGTCGACCGCTACGCAATGCCGCTCAAGTCGAGTGTGTAGTGGCTGACACCGACGGCTTCGCGCGGCCCGCCGTGCGGATGCCCGCCGATCAGCGTCGTCAGCAGCTCTTCGAAGTTGCGCGCGAGCGCTTCGCACACCAGGGATTCCACGCGACCTCCATGGACGAGATCGCGGAAGCGGCGGGCGTCACCAAGCCCGTGCTCTACCAGCACTTCCCGAGCAAGCGCGCGCTCTACGTCGAGCTGCTCGAAGAGACGGGCCGGCAACTGCTCAGCGCGCTGGCCGAAGCCACCGCGCAAGCCGGATCACTGCGCGAACGGGTGGAGCTCGGCTTCGGTGCGTACTTCCGGTTCGCGGTGGGTCACCGCTCGGCGTTCCTGTTCCTCATGGGTACGTCGATGAGATCCGATCCCGAGTTCGCGCGCATCACCGAGGAGATCCTCGACGCGGCGGCGGAGACCATCGCGATGCTGATCGAGATCCCCGCACCCGAAGAGCAACGGCAGATGCTCGCCAACGCGATCGTGGGCATGGCGGAGTCGGTCGGGCGCAAAGCGCTCCGCGACCCGAAGGCCGTCGTCGACGGCGACCAGCTCGCGCAGTGGATCTCCGAACTCGCGTGGTTCGGTCTGCGCGGTGTGCGCACCGAAACGTCACGCGACTGACTACAGCTTTCGCAGCCGCACCCGACCGATGGCGTGGTCGCTGCCCTTTTCGAGGACGAGGTGGGCGCGGCCGCGCGTGGGCACGATGTTCTCGCGCAGGTTGACGAGGTTGACCGTCTCCCACACCGAGTGCGCGAACTCGGCGGTCGCCTCCTCGCTGTACTCCGTGAGGAAGTTGAAGTACGAGCGGGGATCGTGCAACGACGTCTCGCGCAGTAGCAGGAGGCGATCGACGTACCAGCGTTCGAGATCGGCCTCCGCGGCGTCGACGTAGATCGAGAAGTCGAAGAAGTCGGAGACGACGACGCTCGCCTCGGACCGACCGCGCCGCGACGGCGTCTGCAGCACGTTCACACCCTCGACGATGACGATGTCGGGAGACCGCAGGATGATCTCTTCGTCGTCGACGATGTCGTACGTGAGGTGCGAGTAACGCGGGGCGCCGACCTTGGGTGCGCCGGCCTTCAACTCCGCGAGGAATCTCATCAACGCGCGGACGTCGTAGCTCTCGGGAAACCCCTTGCGGGCCATGAGCCCGCGCGCTTCGAGCACCGAGTTCGAGAACAGGAATCCGTCGGTCGTGACGAGGTCGACGCGCGGGTGATCGGGCCAGCGCGCCAGGAGTGCCTGCAACATGCGCGCGATCGTGCTCTTTCCGGCCGCGACACTTCCGGCGATACCGATCACATACGGCGCGCCCGCGTGCAGATGTCCGAGGAAGGTCTCGGTGACGGAGTGCAACTCCC
This sequence comes from uncultured Actinomycetes bacterium, assembly GCA_963835455.1. Taxonomy (GTDB): domain Bacteria; phylum Actinomycetota; class Acidimicrobiia; order IMCC26256; family PALSA-610; genus PALSA-610. Next base: position 1,032,310 of record CAWIFT010000003.1, on the reverse strand, counting down.
GGGTGGCCGCGACGCGCAGGTTCAACAACCGCGACAGGGGTAGGTAGACCTCTTCGACCTCGAGCATCGGCATTGGCTCGTTGAGGCCGCGCAGCGCGGCGAGATCGTCCTCGGCCAACGAGAGCGGCGTCGATGCCCGCAGTCGACTCCACTCCTCGCGGGTGAAGTCGACGTACGGATCGAGCTCTGCTTCTTCAGTCGAGTCCATTACTCGGTGTGCGCAACACCGATCGGGCAACTCACGCCCGTGCCGCCGAGCCCGCAGTAACCCATCGGGTTCTTCGCGAGATACTGCTGGTGATAGTCCTCGGCGTAATAGAAGGTCGACGCGGGCTTGATCTCGGTCGTGATCTCGCCGAAGCCGGCCTCGTTCAACTGCTCCTGGAACATCTTGCGCGACGCCTCGACCGCCCGGGCCTGCTCGTCGTTGAAGGTGTAGACCGCGGAGCGGTACTGGGTGCCGATGTCGTTGCCCTGGCGCATGCCCTGCGTCGGGTCGTGGTTCTCCCAGAACACCCGCAACATCTCGTCGAGCGAAGTGACCTTCGGATCGAACACGACGAGCACGGCCTCGGTGTGACCGGTGCGCCCGGAACACGTCTCTTCGTACGTGGGATTCGGCGTGATGCCGCCCGCGTATCCGACCGCGGTCGTGTACACGCCTTCTGCTGTCCAGAACTTCCGCTCCGCACCCCAGAAACACCCCATGCCGAACACGATCTGCTCCAGGCCGTCCGGGAACGGAGGCTCGAGCGGCGTGCCGAGCACGAAGTGGCGCTCGGGAACGGCGAACGGACGGTTCGAGCGGCCCGGAAGGGCCTCGTCGGCAGTGGGCAGCTGGGCCTTGTCGCGACGGAGGAACATCGATACACCTCTTCTTCTGGCGGATACCGTCCAGTAAAACACCGTTCTACCCAAAAGGTTCCCGACGCATGGGCATTCCCGCGGAGCTTCGTCGCCTCCCTCCCGGGCCGACGTTGGCATGGGTCGCAGGGCACTTCGGGCCGGACGCGCGGGTCACCGCGGTGCGGCGGCTCCCGAATGCGTGGGCCGCGGCGGTGCACGCGGTCGACGTCGACGACGGCCGGGGCACGCGGCACGATCTCGTCCTCCGGCGGTGGGCCCGCACCGATCTCGCGCCCGATCCGGGCGTGGTCGAGAACGAAGCCGCCGCGCTGACGCTGCTCGAGTCGGTGCCGGACGTGCGCACACCCGCGCTCGTCGCGGCCGATCCGGCCGGCGCCCGCGCCGACGTGCCCGCAGTGGTGATGACGCGCCTGCCCGGCCGCGACGTCCTCGCGCCGAGCGACCTCGACCGGTTCCTCGACGGGTTGGCATCCGCACTGCGAGCGGTGCACTCGATCGCGGTCCCGGCGGCGAGCAGTTTCGGGGAGTACCGACCGTGGGGTCTCGACGAACCGCGGCAGCCGCCGCCGTGGACGAGCCGGCCCGAGGTCTGGACCCGCGCGTTCGAGATCGTCCGCCGCGGGGTTCCCGCGTCCACACCCGTCCTGTGCCATCGCGACTTCCACCCCGGGAACGTCCTGTGGCGGTACGGCCGCGTCACCGGCGTGGTCGACTGGACGCACGCGTGCCGGGGCCCGGCCGCGGCCGATGTCGCGCATTGCCGCGCCAACCTCGCGATCCTCTTCGGCCTCGACACGGCCGACGAGTTCGCGCGCCGCTACGGGCGCGTCGACGACCTGCCGTGGTTCGACATCGCCGAGGCCGCGGGCTGGGGAAGCCTCGAGACCTGGCGTTGGCACGATGCCGGCCGGAACGACGTCACCGAAGCGGTGGAAACGCGCGCCAGGGACGACTTCCTCGCCGTGGCGGTCGACCGCGTTTCCTAGCCGCGGTCACGCCATCTGGGCGCGCGCGAGCTCGACGAAGGCCCGCGCCGACGGCGTGAGCGGGTTCGCCCGGTGCAGGATGCCGATGGTGCGGGTCAGCGCGGGGACGAGTCTCGCGACGACGGCGCCCTGCGCACCGAGCGTCTCCGCCATCGGTCGGGGCAGGAAGGACGTGCCCGCGCCGTTGAGGACGAGCGGCGCGATCGCTTCGCGTTGCGAAACCTCGACCGCGATGAACGGCGCAATCGACGCGGCCGCGAGCGCGCGGTCGAGGAGGTCGCGCGTCGACTTGCCCGGTGGTGTCGCGACGAGCGGCATGCCCGCGAGCGCGGAGACCGGCAAGCGCCCGGACGCGGGCAACTCGGTGCCCGGCGGGCACACCGCGACGATCTCCTGACGTGCGAGGGTGATGACGACCAGGTCGTCGCGGCGCGCGGGAAGTTCGGCGACGCCGACCTCGCCGTGGCCGCCGGCGACGAGATCGGCGACCGCGCTCGATTCGTCGGGTTCGATCATGCGCACGACCACTCCGGGGTGGAGCGTGCGGAAGTGACCGACCAGCGCCGCGAGCGGATCGACGGCCAAGGTCGGGAGGGCGACGAGGTCGAGGGTGCCGGTATCGAGCGCGCGTACCGACCCGACCGCATCGAGCACGACCGCGCGCTCGCGGATCATCCGCCGGGCGGGACCCTCGAAGGCGCGGCCCGCGTCGGTGACCACGACCGAACGACCGATGCGGTCGAACAGCCGCACCCCGAGTTCGGTCTCGAGCCGGCGCACCCCCTCGGACAGCGAGGGCTGGGCCACCCCGATCTCGGCCGCGCCCGCAGTGAAGCTGCCCTGGTCGATGACGGCGAGCACGTACTCGACCTGGCGTAGCTCCATAGGTATATCCGATGATATCGGTAGCTCGCAGAGGCTTGATCGATGACTGGTTCCCGCCGTCCAATGGAGTCGTGGAACCGCACGTGTTGTTCGGGGTGTTGCTGATCGGGGCCGGAGTGGGCTTCTTGTCGGGCGCGTTCGGCAAGGGCGGCGCCGCCATCTCCACCCCGCTCCTGCACGCGCTCGGCATCCCCGCGATGGCGGCCCTCGCGTCGCCACTCCCGGCGACCATCCCCGCAACCGTGCTCGCGGGCCGCGGCTACGCGCGCGCCGGGCACGTCGACCGTCGGGTGATCCGCATCGGCGTGATCGTCGGCGTGCCGTTGACCGCACTGGGCGCGTACCTGACCCGTTGGATCCCCGGCGAGCCCCTGGTGCTCGCGACCGATGTCGTGCTGCTCGTGCTCGCGCTCCGGGTACTGCTCGACGGACACGGGCGCGACGAGAGCGATGCCGACGACGTCGCGCCGGTGCCCGTTGCGCGCGGCTGCGCACCGTCGCCGTGGTCGCGGTGGCGGCGGTCGTCTCCGGGTTGCTCGGCAACAGCGGCGGGTTCCTGCTCGCGCCCCTGTTCATGAACGTGTTGGGGATGCCGGTGCGACGCGCGTTGGGAACGTCGCTGGCGCTCGCGGCCGTCCTCGCCGTGCCGGGCACGATCGTGCACGCGTGGCTCGGTCACATCGACTGGTCGTTGACACTCGTGTTCGGGCTGGCGGCGGTGCCGTTCGCGACGATCGGCGCTACCACGGCCCTGCGGATGCGCGAGCGGTCGCTCACGCTCGCCTACGGCGTCGGCATCGCCCTGCTCTCCGGCGGACTGCTCGCCTTCGCCCGCTAGCCCGGCCGGCGCCACCCGTCGCCCCGCATCGCCACCAACAGTTGTCGGGGTTTCCGGCGCCATGCGCTGATTTCTCCGACAACTGTTGGTGGTATTTCTTGTTGTCTCGCGCGTTGGCGTCAGAGGTTCGCGAGTGCGAGGCCGAGCGCGGCCGCGAGCGCGGGCACGATCAGGCTCGCGAGCAACACCCGCAGTGCGGCGCGGCGCGCGCCGGCTTCGGCGAGCCGGACGATCTCGTACGCGAACGTGGAGAACGTCGTGTACGCGCCGCAGAATCCGGTGGCGAGGATCGTACGCGGCGTCGACGGGAACGCGTGGTACAGCGCGAATCCCGTGATGAGACCGAGCAGGAACGATCCGCTCACGTTGATCACGAACGTGCCCAGCGGCAAGCCGCCTTCGGTGCGCTCGATCACGACGATGTCGACGAGGTACCGCGCGGGCGCACCGACCGCACCCGCGAGTGCGATGCCGAGTATGAGCACTACGCCGCCTCGCGGCGGCGAGGAAAGGCGCGCGCGACCACGATGCCGAGGTAAGCGACACCGAGCCCGCCCGCCACACTCACGAGGAGATAGCCGACACCGAGCGCGACGAAGCCGTCCTTGACGAGCAACACCGTCTCGACCGCCATCGTCGAGAACGTCGTGAACGCGCCGAGGAAGCCGACCGCGAAGAACAGGCGGAGATGGGGAGTACGCGACATCGCGCCGCGCTCGAACACGAACGTGAGGAACAGGCCGAGCACGAACGCGCCGGACAAGTTCGTCACGAGGGTGGCCCACGGGAACGAGTCCGGCGCCACGTGGATCAGCCGGGAGACCCCGTAGCGGGCGGGTGAACCGAGCGCGCCACCCGCGGCGATCACGGCAATGAGATCCGGGCGCATGCGGTTCGCGACTGCACCCACCGTTCCTCCCCTCGCCGACGACACCCTTTACTCTCGCCGACGGCGGCGATCCGAAGCGGGATATCAGCCCGCGGCGACCAGCGGCAGCGCGCTCGCGATCTTGCCGGTGCGCGGGGTCGAGCCGTCGCGCACGAAGACGTTGCCGGCGGCGTCGACGAGCCGGTAGCCGCCCGGGGCCGAAACGATGCCGACGACGACTGCTTTCAATGGCAGCGGGGCGTTGCCGTTGTAGGTCGCCTCGCCGAACGTGAACACCTGCCCGGCCAGCGTGACGAGCCGGTAACCGCGCCCGTCCGGTGTCGCCGCCATGCCGGTGACGGGGAAGAACGGTGGGTTGCCACCCAACGATCCCCGGAAGTGCGCGTCGCCGAACGAGAAGATGCCCCCGTCGGACGCGACGAACCAATAGCCCTGACCGGTCGGCGACGGAGCCATCGCGACGATCGGCTTGTTCAGTTTGATGCTCCCGGTGGATCCCGCGAAGCGCGCGTCGCCGAACGCGAAGACGCCCCCGTCGCGTGCGACGAGCCAGTAGCCGTGACCGGTCGGGGTGGCCGCCATCCCGACGATCGGTTGGTTGAGCCGGGTGCCGCCCATCGATCCGTAGAACTGCGCGTCGCCGTAGGTGAACACGCCACCGGTCGCGGACGCGACCCAGCCGCCCCGCGCGGTCGGCGTCCGCGCCACTGCGACCGCGTTCGTCGTGAACGAACGATTGAGCGTCGCGCCCCCGTCGAGCGAGCTGACCCGCCCGGTGCGATCGACCCCGAAGGTCGGCACCCACGGCGACGCACCGGGTGCGCTCGCAACGCGCGGGGGCGCACCCGGCGGCACGGGCAGCGTGATCGGGACGAACCGGGGACCGAGCATCAGACCGTCACGTTGCGCGTCGGTCATGTCGAACGTGTTGACGTTGTACGAACCCAGGAACCCACCGCCGATGAGCGGCGTTCCCGCGACGACCACCGGGTTGTACGTGTACGGCTCGTGATACACGAAGCCCGACACACGCGCCGGCGGCGGGTCGGGGACCGAGAACACCGTGCCGAGATCCTGCCAGGGGCCGAACGGCTCCGGGGCCCACCACGCCTCGACCGGCGGACCGATGATGCTGATGGTCTTGGTGATCAGGAGGAAGCCGTTCCCGTACGGCTGCACGTCGGTGTTGCTGACGGCCGCGGGCAGCACGGGCTTCGCGAAGGCGATACCGGCGACCCAGCTCGCGCCCGCCCGGAACCGCCACGCGCTCGGCACCATGATCTGGCTCTCCGGAACGCGCGCCACGTACATGTCGCTCGAGAAACAGAACGCGCAGGTCCGCATCTGCGACGCGTACGTGTACACGTAGCCACCGTCGTACACCGCGCCCCCGCCGAACACCCGCTTCGCGGTCCACGGAATCGCGCTGATCCGCGCGAGCCTCATCGACGGGAGATCGAAGGCGGCGACCGCGGCCCCGAGGGAGCGGCCGAACGGGGCGTCGGCGACGAGGCGCTGCATGAACACGTACAGCCGGGAGCCGACCACGACCGACGCGCCCGGCCAGTAGAACGAGCCGTCCTGTTGCGGCGGCAGCACCCAACTGCGGCTTCCGGGACCCGCGCGATCGAGCAGCGTGAAACATCCGCCCGACTGCACCCACGCCGAGTTGTTGCCGAACCCCTGGATCGGACCGGTTCCGCCGTTCGCGGTCAGCCCGTAGTACGCGGTGTCGCCGAGCACGAAGAGCTGCCGGGCGTCCGGGAGCCGAACGATCGACGTGATGTCGCCGATGCCGAAGGTTGCGTCACGATGGTCGGGCAACACCTGATAGGCAGCCGCGGTCTTCGGGGTCGTGCTCAGGCAATGGTGTGTGTACGCGTTCGCGGGCGCGGCGCGCGCGACGAACGCGACCGTCGATATCGTCAGCATTGCGAGCAGTACGCGCGCCGTCTTGCCCACGATCTCCCGTCCCCGTCGAACGCGAACCGTAGGTCACCGCGAGCCGCAGTTGGCATCGGGTGCGGACTGACCGCAATTCCCGGTTAGGGCATGACGCCGAGCTCGCGCGCCATCGGTTGCGCTTCGAGGGTGCGCCCGTTCCATTCGGACGCGACTCCGCTCGACGCGAGCCAGGCCACGACCTGACCGATGACATCAGGCGCCGCGCCCTTCGACGCATCGAAACCGAACTCGGCCATGTCGATCGCGATGCGCTCGGTGGCGACGAATCCGGGTGACACATTCACGACGGATACCCCGGTACCGGCAACTTCGTGCGCGAGCACGCCCGCGATCCGGTGCAGTGCACCTTTCGAGATCGCGTACCCGAGCCCCCAACCACCGCTTCCGGCCGCACTCGGTGGATCCGTCCACGCGACATCGGAGGTCATGTTGAGCACGAGACCACTGCCGCGTTCCAGCATCTGCGGCAGCACCATCTTCGTGAGCGCGAGCGGCGCCATCACGTTTGCGTCGAGGTGCTTCTCGAGGAGATCGAGGGGCGTGTCGACGAGCCGGTCCATGTGGCCGGGGCCGATGTACCGGCCGTTGTTGAGCAGGACGTCGATACGGCCCCAGGTGCCGAGCACCGTCTCGACCGCGGCCTCGAGTTGTTCCCGGTCGAGCAGATCCGCGGGCACCGTCAACGCGCGCTGACCCGCGGCTTCGATCGCTGCCGCAGTGGTCGCGAGACTCCCGGGCAGCGGACGCGTGTCGCTCCGGCGCACGGTCGACGAGTGCTCACGCTCCTCGCCCTCACGCTGGGTACGCGCGGTGCACGCGACGTCGAAGCCGACGCGCGCGAGGTTGACGGCGCACGCCTTCCCGATGCCCCGGCTCGCGCCGGTGACGAACGCAACCCGCTCCGCCGAGCTGTTCATCGCGCTCCTCCCGGAACGGTGACGGTTTCGGTGTCGCGTCCGGAGCGCAGCAGCGTGCCCGCCAGTTCGCCGGTCGGCGCGCCCGCGCGGACCACCGTACGCCCACCGACCACGACGTGTTCGATACCGCGCGCGTTCGCGTGCAGTCGTTCGCCGCCCGCGGGGAGGTCTCGACGCACCTCCGCGGGCTCCGACGCGATCGTCTCCGGATCGAAGATCGTGAGGTCGGCGCACCAACCCTCGGCGACGCGTCCGCGGCCGCGCAGCCCGAGCAGGCGCGCGGGACGATCCGTCATGAGGTGCACCGCATCCTCGAGTCCGATGACGCCGCGTTCGCGCACCGCGTGCCCGAGCACCACCGACGGATAGTTGCCGTGACACATGAGGTCGACGTGCGCACCGGCGTCGGAACCGCCGAGGAAGATCCGCGGATCGCGCCACAGCGCGGCGCGCGCTTCCCAGCCTTCCTGCGATGCGCCGAGGCTCGGCACGAGCGACGGGAGGATGAGCGTGAGTGCGACGCGATCGGGCAGGACCACGTCGACCAGGACGTCGGCGGGTTCGACACCCTGCTCGCGCGCGACATCGTCGACCGTTCGTCCCGCGAGCGGGCCCTCGGCAATCTCGATGAGATCGAAGCGCGCCATCGCCGCGAGACCGTTCTTGGCCGCGTCGCCGACTCCGGCGCGCAGGCGGGCGCGCGTCTGCGGGTCGCGTACCGCGGCGCGGCGTTCGGCCGCGGGCATGCGCACGACTTCCTTCCAACCCGGAAGCGACTCGAGCAGCCGGCTCGCCCGCATCCGCATGAGGTCGGGCAGCGTCAGCGCGACCACCTGCGCGCCGCGCGCCGCGGCGAGATCGGACGCCTCCAGCTGCTGCTCGTAGATCTCGACCGGCGAAAGGCTCCCGAGGAGGTTCCAGTTGAGCGGCCGGTTGGCCGCGAGCGACATGTCGGCCATCAGCTCCATGCGCTCCGGGCTGATCTCTCCGACGGCGGGGATGAATTCGAGCGTCGTCCCCGCGTGTTCGCGCAACGTGCCGGCCAGCGCGACGAACTCGTCGTACACGGCGGCACGGGACGGCACGGGTGCACCGTCGCCGTCGGTGTGCGCGTCGCCGAGCGACGACGAGAAGCCGAGCGCGCCCGCCGACAGCGATTCGTGCAAGATCGCGATCATCGCGTCGACCTCGGCCGCGGTCGCGGGCCGGCTCGTCGCGTCCGCGCCCATCACGACACGCCGGATCGTGGAGTGTCCGGCCAGGAAGCCGGCATTGATCGCGAGGTTGCCCTCGACCTTGTCGAGATAGTCACCGAACGTCACCCAGTCCCACGCCGGACCGCCTTGCAGCGCGGCCAACGACATGCCTTCGACGCGCGCCATCATCCGTTGGATGTAGTCGGCGTTGTCGGGCCCGAGCGGTGCGATCGAAAACCCGCAGTTGCCGCCGATGACGGTCGTGACCCCGTGCAGCGGCGACGGCGAGACGCCCGGGTCCCACAACACCTGCGCGTCGTAGTGCGTGTGCATGTCGACGAATCCGGGGGCGACGACGAGACCGTCGGCGTCGATCGTCCGCGCCGCGGGGTCGGAGATCTCCCCGACCTCCACGATCATGCCGTCGCGCACACCGACGTCGGCGCGCTGCGCCGGCGCACCGGTGCCGTCGACGACGCGGCCACCGCGCACGAGGAGATCGAGCATCAGACGCCCCGTTCCGCGGCCAGGAAGTCCTCGACCTCGCCCTGCACGACGGTGCCCGCGAAGAACGCCGGATTCGCACCCGTGAAGAACCGCACCGGGTTGCCGAACACGAAGTCGCGGAAGTCGGTCTCGTCGATCCAGCCGTGGTCGACCATCTCCCACGCCTCCTCGAGCACCTCGCTCATGTCGGGAACATCCCAGTGTGCGACATCGGAGCCGAACATCGCGCCGAGGCGCGCGCCGAAGGGATTCACCTGGGTGTTGAACGCGCTGCTGTTCAGCGGATCGTCGGCTTCGCAGCCGAAGAAGAAGCGGGGCACGAACTGCTCGGCGATATCGGTTGCCCGCTCGATGCGGCAGGCCGCGAACTCGTCGAGCAGCGCGGGATCCTCCGACGCGCGGGGGATGCGCATCGGCTCGGAGTTCGCGGTGAGCGCACCGCCGTGCTTCGCCATGAGCTCGAAGAAGGTCGCCTTGTCGATCGCGGCCGGGTCGAGGTGCGCGAGCGCATTGCGGTTGCGCTTCTCCCAGTGTCCGACGATGTCGGAGAGCAGCGCCGCCGCCCACGCCACACCACCTTCGAGGAACGCGAAGTTGAGCTGCGGGAAGCGTCGGGGCACACCTCCGAAGAACAGCGACTTGCAGAGCGCGTGCTGCCCTTCGGCCAGATGGCCGATGTGGTTGTACATGTAGTTCGAGATCGAGCGGCGACTCCCCCATCCGATCGATCCCGAGTGGAACGCCACCGACACACCGAGGTCGACGCACTTCTGCCATACCGGGTCGTAGTCGTACGCGCTGTCGATCCCGTACATGTCGATCCACGTGCACCACGGCGCGAGGTCGGGATGCGCGTCGGCGACGGCCTCAACCGGCCGTTGCACATACCCCGCGAGCAGTACGGCCTTGAATCCGAGCGCCCCGACCGCGTGCTCGAGCTCCGCGATCGCCTCCTCCGGCGTGTGCATCGGGATCGCGGCGACGGGGATCAGGCGGTCGGCGTACTCGGCAAAGGCGGTCGCGTTGCACCGGTTGAGCGCGCGACACGCGCCCCGGCGTTCGGCTTCGTCCCACAGGTGCAGGAACGCGAGCCCGACGCTCGGGTACACGACACTCACGTCGATGCCCAGTTCGTCGAGCCGTTCGTAGAGCAACCCGGGAAACATGGCGGTCGCGAGATCGCGGGTGTTGCGCGCCGGCGATCCCCACCACGGGGGCCGGGCCGCGCGGCTGCGCTCGCGCTCGGCCGCGTTCAACGCGTACCAATCGACATCCGGGCCGAAGTAGGGCGGCAGCAGTCGCCGCAGGCTCGGGCTCTCCAGGTCGACGCCTTCTTCGCGCAGGTACGGCGCGAGACCGGGGAAGAATTCGATGCAGTGCCCGTCGATGTCGACCACGGGATGGCCGAGACGTTCCCGGATCGAGCGGGAGGATTCCGAGGTGCTCAGGACTGTCTCCCATGGCGGAGACGACGGGCTTTCCCGCCGTGAAGATGCTCGGTAATGTACGCGCATTATGCCGTTCTCGACAAGCCTCGGTCGGTCGCGGCGCGAGCTCGACCTCGCCCGCTTGCGACGGGAGCGGTTTGCCAAGCTCCAAGCCGCGATGCGCGAACACGCGCTCGACGCGATGCTGCTCCTCGGCACGGGAAACGTGATCTACGCGAGCGGTGCGGGCAACGTTCTCGCCGACAACAGCCGCCGGTACCACGATCGCATCATCGTGTTGGTGGTGGCGGGCGACGACCAACCGCACCTCTTCTCCTCGTACGCCGACGGGTTTCCACCCGATCTCGCCGCCGACCACGTGCACGCACCGCTGTACGCGGAAACGGAGGCGGGGGTCGAAGCGCTGGCCGCGGTCGTGCGTGACCTCACAGGTGGCGCCGCGCAACGCATCGCGATCGACGACTACACCGCCCCGATGTGGTTCCACCTCCCCCGCCTGCTCGAGCCCGCCGAGCTCGTCGACGCCGGACCGTTGCTCGTCGAGGCACGCGTCATCAAGACGCGCGACGAACAGGAATGCATGCGCCGGTGTTGGGAGATCAACGAGGCGGCGACGTACGCGGCCGAACAGATCCTGCGGCCCGGCATCCGGCTCACCGACCTGTCGGGAGTGTTCCTCCGCCGGCTCTTCGAGCTCGGCGCGACCTGCAACTTCCTCGACCCCGTCTTCCAGGCGATGCCGGAACGCATCGCCGACGGCCCGTGGAGCACGAACAACGACGTGCCGTTCAACCTGATCACGATCGATCACATCGTCAGCGAGGGCGACGTGATCTGGACCGACACCGTGATGGGTTACGAGGGCTACGCGTCCGACGTGGGGCGCACCTGGGTTGCGGGCCGCCTCAGCCCGACGCTGCGCGACCTGCGCACCCGCTGGCAGGAGATCACCGACGCGGTGATCGAGCAGCTGAAGCCCGGGGTGACCGGCGACGTGTTGACGCGCATCGCGATCGAGGCGAACGACGGGACGAAGCCGTGGCTCGACCACTTCTTCCTCGCGCACGGGCTCGGCCTCGAGGGCGGCGAGCCGCAACAGGTCGGTGCCGACCGCGGGCCCGAGTTCGACGAGAAGTTCGTGCTGGAACCGGGGATGGCGATCGTGATCGAGCCGGTGACCTGGCTCGACGGTCACGCGGGCTGGCGCTGCGAGGAACTCGTGTTCATCACCGACGACGGTCACGAGCGCGTGAGCGCGTACCCGAACGAAGGTATGGAGTGATGCGCGGCCTCATCGCGCTCGAAGAGGGACCGCGCGTCGACTTCGACGAGTTGCGCCTCGCCCGGCGGGCGCGCGTTGCCGAGATGATGGACTCACACGGCATCGACGTGTTGATGTGCACGCGCCAGGGCAACGCCCGGTACGTCGTCGGCCACCGTCCCCTCTGGCGTGCCGTCATCACACCGTGGGCGCCCATGGTCACGTTCGTACGATCCACGCGCGGCATCCATCTCCTCGCCGCGACGTGGGACGACGGTCTTCCGGCCGACATCCCGCACGAGAACCTCAACGCGCTCACGTGGAACGCGTCGAACACGGTCAACGCCATCCGGAACATTCCGGGACTCGCGGACGCGACGCGCATCGCAGTCGACGGGATGCAGCCGGGGCTCGCCAAGCTCCTGGCGATGCTCGCGCCCGGCGCGGAGCTGATCGACGGCGAGGTCCTGATGGCCGAGGTGCGCGCCGTCAAGCTTCCGTCCGAGATCGAGTGCATCCGCACCGCGATCGCGATGGCCGAGGGGGCGCTGACCCGGGTCGGCGACGACCTCCGGCCCGGGACGTCGGAGCTCGCACTCAAGGGCGAGTTCCAGCAAGCCGTGTGCGACTACGGGATCAACCACCCGACCTATGAAGGTTCGTTCTGCGCGACACCGCGAGCGGGCGATGTCGGCGCGCCACCGTTCCGGCAGATTCCCACCGAGCATCCCGTGGGCGCGGGCGAACTCGTCGCGATGCACGGCAGCGTTCACTACGCGGGCTACGAAGGCGTCGCGGGGCGCACGCGTCCGTGCTTCGGACCCGCCGGATCACCGAGCGTGGCGCAGCGGGCACTGGCGGAGCGTTTCATCGGTGCGCAGGGCGCCGTCGTCGCCGCGTGCATCCCGGGAGCCCGACCCGGCGACCTGCTCGCGGCGTGGGCACGGTCGGGCGAGCCGTTGCCGCCCATTCCCGTCGCGTACGGGATCGGGCTCGGCGTCGAAGCGCCCATCGTCGACGACCGCCCGGTGCACCTCGATCTGCCGCTCGCGGCGGGAATGGTGCTCGTCGTGCAGGGTTACGTGTGGGAGCCGGGGGTCGGCGGTTACTTCGGCGCCGACACCGTGCACGTCACGACGGACGGACCGCAGCGGCTCACGAAGCTCTCTCACGCGCCGCTCGATGACCGGTAGCCGGCGCGGTCATCGCACCGAGCAGCATGTCGACGAGGTTGTCGACGAAGCGATCGTCGGGCAGCACCTCCTTCGCGCCACGCCGATCGAGGCTCCGGGCACGGTCGGCCGCGGCGCGCCCGATGAACGGATGCATCAAACGGCTGCGCTCCGCCCAGATCTCGTCCGGCAACGGCGGGCACCGCGTTGCGAGCAGCGCCATCGCCTCGTAACCCGCGGTCTGACGCAACAGCGTGCGTACCTGTCGGGGCGCCCGGTCGAGCGTTGCGGTGAGCTCCGAGCCGATCTGCAGGTAGGCGCGTTCGCGCCAGCCGCGCTGCGCGAGCTCGGTGACGGGACGCACGATCGCCTCGGCCGCGGCCCGTGCGTCCGAACCCTCGGACTCGGCGATCGCGAGCAGTTCGAGCCTCCGCGCGCGAATGACGGGCACGTACTGCTCGAGAATCGCGAGCAACAGGTCGTCCCGCCCGCCGAAGTGGTACTGCACCGCGGACGTGTTGCGTTGCCCCGACGTGCGCACGATCTCGGCGAGCGACACCGACTCGATGCCGCGCTCGGCAAACAGGCGGGCGGCGGCATCGATCAACTTGTCCCGCGTCGTCGGTACGGTCTCCGTGGGTCGCGGCTCCGGCATGCGGACGTCACGGTAGCAACGGCCACCGAACCCGGGAGGTGCTGCTCGTGACGATTTCCCTCGACGCTGCGACCACACTCGTGCAGGACATCGCGGCGCGGGGTCTTCTGATCGGCGACGAGCGCGTCGCCGCGACGACCGGTGGGTCGTACGCGCATCACAACCCCGCGACCGGCCGCCTGCAGGCCGAAGTTCCGCTCGCGGGCACCGCCGAGGTCGAGGCCGCGATCGAGGCCGCCCGGGCCGCGCTGACCGTTTGGCAGTCGATGCCGATCCCCGACCGCGTCGCGATCCTGCTGCGGCTCGCCGACCTCCTCGAACGGGATCGCGGCGAAGCCGCCGCGATCAACGCGCTCGACAACGGAACGCCGGTGAGCGTGCTCGACTCCGGCGCCTACGCGGCGTCCTGGACGCGTTACTACGCGGGCTGGGTCGACAAGCTCGAAGGCCAGGTCGTGCCCGTCTACGCGGCCGACCACTTCGACTACGTGCTGCCCGAGCCGTACGGGGTGGTCGCGGCGATCGTCCCGTGGAACGGACCGATGATGGGTATGGGCCACAAGGTCGCGCCCGCGCTGGCGGCCGGGAACACCGTCGTGTGCAAGCCGCCCGAGATCGCGCCGTTCGGTGCCGTGCGCTATGCCGAGCTCGCGCTCGAGGCGGGGCTCCCGCCCGGCGTGCTCAACGTGGTCCCCGGTGGCGCCGCGACCGGCGACGCGCTCGTCCGTCACCGCGGGGTCGACAAGATCTCGTTCACCGGCGGCGTCGCGACGGCGCGCAAGGTCATGGTCGCGGCGGCGGATTCGATGACGCCCCTGACCTTCGAGCTGGGCGGCAAGTCGGCCAACATCGTGTTCCCGGATGCCGATCTCGATCTCGCGTGTTCGGTCGCCGGTGTGCTCGGTGCCGTCGCGTTGAGCGGGCAGGGCTGCGCGCTCCCCACTCGGCTCTACGTGCACGAGGCCGTGTACAAGGAAGTGGTCGACCTGGTCGTCGCAACGGTCGAATCGGTGCCGATCGGCGATCCGCTCAACCCGGCGACGTTGATGGGACCCGTCGTGACCGCTACGGCTTGCGAACGGGTGCTCGGCATCATCGGCCGCGCCCGATCCGAGAAGGCGGGCAAGCTCCTCACCGGGGGGAAGCGCATCGAAGGCGCGCTGGCCGGTGGCTACTTCATCGCCCCGACGGTGTTCGGCGACGTCGACGACGCGAGTGATCTTGCGGTCAACGAGGTGTTCGGTCCGGTGCTGTCCATCATGCGCTTCCGCGACGAGGACGACGTGGTCACGCGCGCGAATCGCAGCGACTACGGACTCGCGGCGTACGTCTACACGCGCGACGCCGCGCGGGCACACCGCATGGCGCGGCGGCTCGACGTCGGTGCGGTGACCATCAACGTGTATCCGTTCCTGTCGCCGACCGCACCGTTCGGCGGCGCCAAGCAGAGTGGATTCGGACGCGAAGGCGGGCGCGCCGGGATCGAGGAGTTCCTCCGCCGCAAGAACGTGTTGATGGGTTTGTAGTCAGGCGGTCGCACCGCCGTCGACGACGTACGCGGCGCCCGTGATCATCGCCGCCTCGGTCGACGCGAGGAACGCGACGACGCCGGCGATCTCGGCCGGTTCCGACTTGCGCCCGATGATCGAGCCCGCCCGTCCGAACAGCGAGAGGTCGGCGTCGTCGGGGATCGTCATCGAGTCGAGGAAGCCGGTGTCGACCATGCTCGGGCACACGCAGTTGACCCGCAGACCCTGGCGCCCGAACTCCACCGCCAACGATTTCGTCAACATCACGACTCCACCCTTCGAAGCGCAGTACGCCGCGTTGTACGGAGTCGCCCGGAGCCCGGCAACGGAGGCCATGTTCACGATCGCGCCGTCGCCGCCGGCGAGGAGTGGATCGAGCGCGGCCTGGCACATGAGGAACGTTCCGGTGAGGTTCACCGTGATCGTGCGGTTCCAGTCCTCCAGCGCCAGCGTGCGCGTCGACGACATTGCACCCACGCCCGCAATGTTCGCGAGCACGTCGAGGCCGCCGAAGGTGTCGAGCGTGCGCGCGATCGCGGCAGCCGCCGAAGCCGGGTCTGCTACGTCGCACGCGACCGCGCCCGCGGTGCCGCCTTCGCCGGTGATCGTCGCGGTCGCGGCGGCCGCCGCCTCGGCGTCGACGTCTGCGCACATCACCGCCGCGCCTTCCGCCGCGAACCGCTGTGCGGTCGCGCGCCCGATCCCGCCACCCGCGCCCGTGACGAGCGCCACCCGATTCTCGAATCGCTGCACGGCCGAGCACCGTAACCGCGGGGACCGTCGCACCGCGAGCCGTGCCTTAGTCCACCTGCGGCCCCTCGTCGCGGCGCCGTTTTCACGCGAGGAAGTAACTGGGATCTTCGGCGTCGTACTTCTCGAGGGGTTCTCCCATCGCCTTCCAGCCGACTTGCTCGCTCATCGCCCGCGTGAAGTCCTGGCGCGCGAGTTTGTGCCGCCACATCTGCCTGGGGCGGGCGACTCGTGCGGAGCGTCGATCGTCGCCCGAAAGCACGACGGATCGCCGGTCGCTACCGCGCGCTACGACCTGCCCTCGCGCGCCGGGACATCGGGCCGGGCAATGGGTCGTGGAGAATCTCACGGCGCGGCGAGCCACCCAATCGCCGCCGCTTCGGGTCGGTCGAGCACTTTCGAAGCCCTGTCCCGGCCGAAGTTTCTGAACTACAACGGCTCCATGATCATCGTCACCGGCAGTGTGCAGGCCCGTCCGGACACACTCGACGAGGTCGTGCGCCTCAGCCTGGAGCACGTGCACCGTTCGTGGCGCGAGCCGGGATGCCTGCTGCACGCGGTTCACCACGACGCCGAGGACCGGAACCGCCTGGTGTTCGTCGAGTACTGGGTCGACCGCGATGCCATCACCGCGCACTTCCGGGTACCCGAGTCGGCTGCATTCGCGCAGCGATTGAGCGAGCTCGGCGCCGAACCTCCGACGATCGAGATCTACAGCGCGGAACCGCTCCGACGTTGACGCGCGCCGCGCGCGACGATGGACCTGTGCCCGAGGGTGACACCATCTATCGAGCGGCCGCGCAATTGCGCGCCGCGCTCGTCGGCAAGCGCCTCGTCGAGCTCGACGTGCGGCGCGATCCGCGCGGTCGACGCGGGCCGGAGCCGGGAACCGCCATCACCGCGGTCGACGCGACGGGCAAGCACCTGCTCATGCGCTTCGGCGACGGGCACGTGCTGCACACGCACATGCAGATGACCGGCGTCTGGCACGTCTACGAGGGTGCCGAGCGTTGGCGCCGGCCCGGCCACACCGCCCGGGTGGTCGTCCGCGTCGACGACGGCACGACCGCCGTGTGTTTCGCGGCGCCGATCGTCGAGCTCCGCCGCGAGCGCGACGGACGCGATCGCGGTTCGCGAGCGGCGCGCATGCTCGAGCATCTCGGCCCTGACCTCTGCGACACCAGTATCGATCTCGGCGACGTGCTGGTGCGACTGGCACGCCTCGACCCCGACACCGAACTCGCGGCCGCGTTGCTCGACCAACGCGTCGCGGCCGGGATCGGCAACGTCTTCAAGTCGGAGGTCTGCTGGGCCGAACGCATCTCACCGTTCACCACGATCGGCGGCATCGACGAGCCGACCCGCCGACGCGTCTACGAGACCGCGCAGCGCCAACTCACCGCCAACCTGACGACCGCCAAACGCACGACGTACGGCGACGGGCTCGCCGTCTACCGCCGGGCCGGACGGCGCTGCCCGCGCTGCGGGACCGGCATCAAGAGCCGCCGCGACCTCGCCGGCCGCTCCACCTACTGGTGTCCGCGCTGCCAACCCACCGACAGCGCCGGCGGCTGAGCAATCGTCTGGAACACGACGCAATACCGCTCCGTCGTGGCAATGACCGCGTCGAGATCTTCGGCGGACGCATCCGAGTCGAGGTCGAAGCTCAACCGGATCGTCCGGAACCCGACCGGCGCGTCGCGGTCGACACCCATCGTGCCGCGAAAATCGAGGTCGCCCTCGGCGCGCACGGTGCCGGACACGTCGATGCCGCGGTTCGTCGCGACCGAGCGCAGCGTCACGCCCGCGCACGCGACCAACGCCTGCAGGAGCATGTCGCCCGAGCACGCGAACGACCCGTCGCCACCTGATGCTTCGTGCAGTCCCGCCTCGACCAGCGCCCGGCCCGTCTGCACCGAACAGGTCACGTCCTCGCGCCCGAGTTCTCCTTCGGCGTGCAACGTGATCAACGCGGCCTCGGGCGCCTCGCGATAACGCGCCTTCAGCGGCGCTTGCACCTCACGGAGCTGTTCACCGTCCATCAACGCTCCTCCGCGCCACCGTACGGGCAAGGATCCCCAGCGTGGCGCGCAGCGCGGTCTCGGGAATGATCGGGAAGATCGACGCCTCGCGCCACGTCGGGTCGATCTCCGACCAGTCGTAGTACGAGGTGACGAGCGTGCCGCCGTCGACCGGTTCGAGCGTGTAACCGTAGATGTGGCCGATCGGCGGCTTGATCTGGCCCTCGATCGTCCACGCGATCTCGCGGTCGCGATCGAACTTCGTGATGACGACCGTCACGTCGTACAGACCCATCGGGTAGTCGTTCAGCGCCTCGCGGTCCATGTGCACCACGAAGGTGTCGCCGACCGCAGACGCCGCGCTCCCGGTCGCGTCCATCAGCATCCCGGAGCTGTCGATCGTGACGTGCCCCTGTGGATCACTCAGCACGCCGAAGATCGCGGCCGGCTCGGCCGGAATCGTTCGCTGGACTTCCATTCGCTCAGTCGTCATAGGTGCATCCTGCCACCCGATTCGTGAGAGGATCGAGCCATGACGCACTTCAAGGTCGGCGACAAGGTCATCATCACCGAGGGCGACTTCAAGGGCGAGCGCGGCGCGATCACCGACAAGGATCTGATCGGCGACGGGCTCAAGGTCGCGCTCGAGAAGCACGGCAAGGTGATCAAGACCGAAGAGGGTCACGTCAACAAGATCGACGACTGATCCGCTCCCATCCCGGGGGCCGGAAGCGCCCCGGGATTTCGTATCCTCGGGAGATGGCGAACGACCCGGTCCTCGAAGCGGCACCCCTCGGGTTTCAGTGGGCGACGATCGATCCGTTCCTGTTCTGCGTCCATCACGTCGACAACTATCCGGCCGGCAACGACGTCATGGGACCGGACACGTCACTCGCGGGGCGGGATCTCGGCATGGATTTCGACGGACGCGACGGTTGGCGTATGTATCACGGCACGTCCGTTCCCGGTTTCCCGCAACACCCGCACCGCGGCTTCGAGACCGTCACCTTCGTTCGGCGCGGACTCATCGACCACTCCGACTCGCTCGGCGCGACCGCGCGGTTCGGTCGGGGCGACGTGCAGTGGCTCACCGCGGGCAAAGGCATCGTGCACTGCGAGATGTTCCCGCTGGTCGAGCGCGACGAGCCGAATCCGCTCGAGCTGTTCCAGATCTGGTTGAACCTGCCCGCGGCCGACAAGATGGTCGAGCCGTACTTCACGATGTTGTGGAACGAGGATCTCCCCCGCCACCGCATCTCGGGCGAGAACGGTCGCACCACGCAGGTCACGGTGATCGCGGGCGAACTCGCGGGATTGCGCCCACCGCCTCCGCCGCCGGACTCGTGGGCGTCACGCCCGGAATCCGACCTCGCGATCTGGCACGTCGAGATGGAGGCCGACGCGCAGTGGACGCTTCCGCCCGCGGCCGGACCCGACACCGTGCGCGTGCTGTACGTCTTCGAGGGTTCCCTCCGCATCGGTGAACACGACATCAGCGCCGCGACGGGCGTGCGCGTTCGCGTCGAGGAGAACGTCGGGATCGCAGCCGGCCCGAACGGCGCCGAAGTGCTGGTACTGCAGGGCCGCCCGATCGGCGAACGCGTCGTGCAGCACGGTCCGTTCGTCATGAACGACGAGGCCGGGATCGAGCAGGCCTTCGCCGACTACCGCGCGACGCAGTTCGGTGGTTGGCCGTGGCCGACCGACGATCCGGTGCACGCACGCGACGCCGAGCGGTTCGCGCGCGACCCGGCGGGCACGCGGCCGGCGCCGACGCGCTGAGTTCCGCGGCCGCTTACCTGCGGCCGGGCCGGAGAGATTCCTCGAAGCTTCCGGTGGCGGCGTCGACGAACCCGTGTTGGCGCCAGGCTTCGTACGCCACGACGCTCACCGCATTCGCGAGATTCAGGCTGCGGTTCGACGGCCGCATCGGTATGTGCAGGCGATGGTCGCCGGCAAACTCGGCGAGCAACTCCTCACCCAGACCGGTCGCTTCGCAGCCGAACACGACGACGTCGCCGGCCTGGTAGTCGATCCCGTCGTAGCGACGGTGTGGTGCGCGCGTCGTCGTCGCAAACCATCGTCGCTCGGCCCCGAGCGCCGCACGGCAGTCGGCCCAGGTGTCCCAGACCTTGGTGTCGATGAGCTCGTGGTAGTCGAGGCCACCACGCCGCAACGCGGCCGCGTCGAGGTCGAAGCCGAGCGGGCGGACGAGATGCAGCCCGGCGCCGACGTTCGCGCACAACCGGATGATGTTGCCGGTGTTGGTTGCGATCTGCGGTTCGACGAGCACGACCTCGAGCATCGCCGTTCATTGTGCCGCGTCGGCCCGTCACCTGATCGTTGCAGCGGCCGTGACGAACGGCCCGCCGAACACTTGCCCATGGATACGAATGTCCGCGTCGGGAATTGACGATCAGACGACGAGAAGGCCGGAGCGCCAATTGGTGCCTGTCGCGGAGGAGCTTGCGATGTTCAAGAGGTACGGCGGTTTCGCGACGACAGCACTCGCGGCGATGGTTCTCGTCACGGTGGGACTCTCGGCCAACAGCCCGAGCGCAACGGTCGGCGCAACGCTCTCGGCCCGGCTCGCGTCGGCCACCACGGTGGCCCGGCTGGGCTCGGGCACCGGCTACTGGGTCGCGACCGCGGACGGCACTGTCTATGCGTTCGGCACGGCCACCCTGTACGGATCGATGCACGGCAAGGCGCTCAACGCGCCGATCGTGGGAATCGTCGCGACTTCGGATGGCCACGGCTACTGGTTGGTGGCCAAGGACGGTGCCGTCTTCAGCTTCGGCGACGCCGGCTTCGTGGGATCGCTCGGCGGCAAGACCCTCAGCTCGCAGGCGGTCGGGATGGCGTCGAGCAACGGCGCCGCCGGGACAACCGGGCTCCGCGGTCCGACCGGTCCCGCCGGGAGCATCGGCGCAACCGGCCCGCGCGGAGTCCCTGGCGCGACGGGTTCCGCCGGCAGCATCGGCGCAACGGGACCCACCGGACTCACCGGACCCACCGGATCCGCGGGCAGCATCGGACCCACCGGACCCACCGGACCCACCGGACCCGCAGGCACAACCGGACCCACCGGGCCGGCCGGACCCGTCGCTACGCCCGACTTCGCGTACATCTACAACCTGGCCGCGCAGACGGTTGCGATCGAGAGTGCGGTGACCTTCGACAGCAACGGGCCGATCTCCGGCTTCACGCACGCGACCGGCGCGTCGACCGTCTCGGTCACCGACGCCGGTACCTACCTCGTCGACTTCTCCACCTCCGCGACCGAGGTCAGCCAGTTCGCCCTGACCGTCAACGGCGTACCGATGCCGCAATCCACCTACGGCTCGGGGGCCGGCACGCAGCAGGACAACGGCCAGACGATCCTCGTCCTCGCCGCCGGAGACGTTCTCGGGTTGCGCAACCACTCGTCCGCGGCCGCGGTCAGCCTTCCGACAGTGATGGGCGGCACCCAACCCAACGTCAACGCGTCGGTCCTCATCGAGCAACTGCGATAGCGCGCGCGCCGAAATTCCCACCAACAGATGGCAGCGAAAGCGGCGCCTGCCGCCGAAAACTCTGCCAACAGATGGTGGGAAATTGGGTCCGGGTACCGTGACGACTTCCATGCTGGTCTCGCCGCCGATCACGAAGTTCACACCACCGCGTCTCCCGAGCACGTTGGTCGACCGCCGCGGGCTGGTCGAGCGGCTCGAAGCGACCGGGGCGCCCGTGACCCTCGTGACGGGTTTCGCGGGCGCGGGCAAGACCGTGTTGCTGACCTCGTGGATCGGCGCGCACCCCGAGCGGGCGACGGCGTGGCTCTCGTGCGACTCGTGGGATCGCGACCCGGCGCGCTTTTGGACCTCGATCGTGACTGCGCTCCGCCAGATCGACACGCAGGTCGGGGCGGACGCGCTCGACTGGATGGAGACCGACGGCGACGCGACCATCGACGTCGTTGCATCGATCGTCAACGACCTGAGCACGCTCGACCGGCCGACGGCGTTGGTGATCGACGATCTGCACTCCGTGCCGACTTCGGCGACGCGCGGGCTCGCCGAATTCCTCGAACGGCTGCCGCAGAAGGTCCGGGTCGTGATCGGCAGCCGTTCCGATCCGGTGCTGCCGCTGCATCGCTGGCGGGTGAGCCGGCGGCTCGCCGAGTTGCGCGACGCCGACTTGCGGCTCGGCGTGGACGAGGCCGAAGCGATGTTGCACGCGTTCGGCGTGGACCTGGACGCCCGCGACGTCGAACGGTTGACGACGCGCACCGAAGGTTGGGCGGCGGGAATGCAGCTCGCCGCGCTGTCCCTGCGCGGACGTGACGACGCCGCGGGCTTCGTCCGGATGTTCGCGGGCAGTGAACGCAACGTCGCCGACTTCCTGGTCGGCGAGGTTCTCGAACGCCAGGACGACCACGTCGTCGATTTCCTGATGGCGACTTCGATCGTCGACACCTTCGACGCCGGGCTCGCGGAGCATTTGAGCGGACGCGCCGACGCGGGCGTCCTCCTGCGCGCCGCCGAGGCCACCGGCCTGTTCATCGTCCCCCTGGACGGCGAACGCCACGCGTATCGCTATCACCAGCTGTTCCGCGATCTTCTGCTCGAACGACTGAACGCCGCGGACCGCGACCGCGCGCTCGCGTTGCACCTGCGGGCCGCGGGTTGGTACGAAGCGCAAGGTGCGGTCGCGCCCGCGATGCAACACCTCATGCGCGGCGGCGACGTGGACCGCGCGTTCGAGATGCTGCACGCGCACGTGCTCGAGGCGTGGTTCGCGCCCGCGAGCGTCGACCTCGGGGCGTTGCTCGACGAGCTGCCCGAGGACGTCGTCGCGGAGGAACGGGAACGGATCCTCGACTTCGCCGTCGGGCTGGCGCTCGCCGGGAAGATCGAGGCGACGACCTTCTGGCTGCAACGCGCGAGCCACGCGGCCACGGTCGGACCACCGGTCGATGCGATCTTCGAGGCGAGACTCGAAGCCGGGTATGCGGTCCTCAGCAGTCTGCGGGGCGAGGCCGAGGCCGCGCTGGCGGGCGCACAGCGCGCGCTCGAGCTCATCCCACGCGGCATCGACCCGGCGATCGACGCGGTTCCACTCCTGGTGGTGCGCTCGCAGTATCTGTTGGACGACTTCGACGCCGCCCGACGCACCTATGAGGAGGCCGCACCCGGATGGGCGGACATGGCGTCGTTCGTCGTCCTGCGCGGCGCGGCCGCGCTGAACGAGTGCGGCGCGGGAAATCTGCGCGTGGCGACCGAATACGCCGAGAGCGCGCTCGCGTGGGCCACCCGCGCCGGGGTGCAGGACCACGTCGGCGCGGTCGACATCCAACTCACGCTTGCCTTCCTGGAATTGGAGCGCGAGGAGATCGACGAAGCCGAGCAACGGTTCGAGCGGTCGCTTCGGCGCGCAGAAACGGTACGACTCCCGATCGCAGTGATCGCACTGTTGGGTCTCGCAGGCGTGTGGCACGCGCGGGGCGAATGGAGACAAGCTTCGGCCGGTATCGAACGGGCGTTGGAAGTGCTTCCGTTCGGTGCCCGCTCTCCCCTCGTTCACCGGGCCCACGCGCTCGACCTCGAGTTCGCACTCGTTGCGGGAGATCTCGGCCGGGCGGAGTCCATCGTCGCGGCGCTCCCCGACGCACCTCGCGGCAACCTCGCGCGTGCCCGCTACCTGCTCGCCACCCAGGACACGGAGAACGCGCAGACACTGGTCGAACTGGTACGCGCGAGCATCCTCACGCCGCGCCAAGACCTCGAACTGTCGCTGATCGAGGCGAAGATCGCGGTCGATCGGGCCGAGGATCCGACGGCGGCGCTCGACCGCGTGCTCGGGATCGCACGACGCGAAGGATTCGTGCGCACGGTCGTCACCGCAGATCCGGTCGTCACCGGTTTGCTCACCGACCGCCTCCGGCGGACCGCGGGCGACCCCTACTCCGACGCGCTCATCGCGGCGATCGAACGCACTGCGCACCCGGTCGCGCCGGAGTCGCCCGGCGTCGACGCGCTCAGCGAACGTGAACGCGCCGTGCTGCGTTGGCTGCCCACCCGACTCACGGCCCGCGAGATCGCCGACGAATTGTTCATCTCCATGAACACGCTGAAGACGCACCTCAAGAGCATCTACCGCAAGCTCGACGCGACATCGCGCGCGGAAGCGGTCGCCCACGCCGGCGCACGGGGCCTGCTCCGGCTCTAGTCGGAAGCGCCCGACATGCGCATGTGACCCATGCGCCAGATCGCGACGACGAGGGCGACGACCGTCACGAGCGCGAGACGCACGACTGCCGCGCCGCCCTGCGGGATGCCGGTGCGGACGATGCGACTGGGCACGTTGTCGAGGAGACCGAGAAAGATCGCGCGCGATTCCCAAGTCGGCGAGAGTTGCGCGACGCCCGTCAACGCCGAGCCCAGCAGGCGCTCGACCAGGAACACGAACGCCAGCGACCACACGGCGGTGCGCCGGGTGAGCGACGCGATCGCGATGAAGACCGCGACGTACGCCGCGCTCCCGACCGCCGCCGCGAGGAACGCCGGTCCCGCACTCTCGGGCGATCCCGCGACCACGGCGGCCAGCGCACATGCGGGCGCAATCGTGGCCAGCGCCACGAGCGAGCCACCCGCCCAGCGCCCGAACACGATCAGCGAAGTGGGCGTGGGCGTGAGCCAGGTGAAGTGAAAGGTGCCGGCGCGCACTTCGGCGCCGAGCACGGAGTCGCCGATGACGAGCGCGGCGATCGGTACGACGAGCCCGAAGATGCCGTCGGCGGCGACGCGGGCGAAGGCCCGTTGCGCGGATTCGCGCTCCACCGCGTGGGCGAGCAGCCCGAACAGGATCGCACCCGCGCACGGCACCAGCACCGCCAGCCACCGCTTGCGCGGGAAGCACGAGCGCAGCGTGTAGACGAGGATCGCGATGAAACGCGACCTCGGCCGTGTCGACGTCGCGGGCTGCGACACGCTCACCGGATCAGCTCCCGGAACAGGCTCTCGAGCGAGTCGTCGAGCGCGCGCACCTCGAGCAACCGGATCGACGCGTCGCGTGCGAGCCGGGGCAGCGCGGTCGCCAACTCGCGTGCGCGCACGGTCTCGATCACGACGCCGTCGCGCGCGGCGTCGAATGTCACTCCCCCGACCGAGTCGAGCACGACCAGCGCCGACGCCAGGCGCCGGCCGTCGTCGGAGCGGACGAGCACGTGGCGCGGCCGGTCGTCCATCGCGTCGCGGATCGCGTGGTGGCCGCCGGCGGCCGCGAGCCGACCGTTGATGAGCACGATCACCCGCGGCGCCAGTCGTTCGACCTCGTTCAGGATGTGCGAGCTGACGATCACGGTGCGACCTTCGGCACCGAGTTGCTGGAACAGCGCGATGAGCTTCAGCCGCTGGACCGGATCGGCGCCGTTCAGCGGTTCGTCGAGCACGAGTACGTGCGGATCGCAGACGAGCGCGGCCGCAACCTTGGTCCGCTGCCGCATGCCCTTGCTGAACGCGTCGACGCTCCGGTCGGCGACGTCGAGCATGGCGACGGACTCCAGGGCGTCGTCGGGCGCGTTCCGATCGACGACGCCGTGGAGGTCGGCGACGTACCGCACGAACTGACGCGCGGTGAGACCGCCCGGCACCGCTTCGTCCTCGGGCACCAGCGCGAGCCGGCGGAACACCTTGCGATCACGGCGGGGATCGCTCTTCTCGATCCGAACGGAACCCTGGTTGACGTCGATGAGGCCCGTGATCGCGCGCATGAGCGTGGTCTTCCCGGCGCCGTTGGGCCCGAGCAGCCCCGTTACTCCCGGGCCGAACGAACAACTCAGCTCCGACAACGCGACCTTCTGCCGGAACCACACCGACACGTTGCTCACGGTCACGGTCGCGTCCGGCGCGAACGCGGGGTCGTGCACGATCGCCCCATCCGGGCCGAGCGCCGCGGTCATCGCTCCACCCAGCGGTACCGCCGCAGCAGCACCGCGATCCCGGTGAGCAACACCGCGGAGTACGCGATGATCGCGAAGAGCCCACCGTTGTTCACTCCGGAGAGCGGCGAGCGAGGACCGATGTGCCCGAAGAACACCAGGTCCCGCAAGTACAACGGCATCGCCAGCACGTTGATCAGCGCGGCCGCGGAACCGCCCTTCTCGTGGAAGTCGCCCACGAAGATCCCGGCCGCGATCGAGGTGACGAGGAACAGCCCGATCACCGACGCTCCCGCAACGATCCGGCGGTCCGTGAGTGACGAGATCGCGACTCCGACGACCGCGTAGTAGATCGAGAGGAGCGCGACCGCGAGCGGCACCTTCCAGACGACGTCGAGATGGCCGGTGAAGTAGTCGAGCGCGCTGTCGCTCACGAGCATGTTGCCGACGTACAGCACGACCTGGGGCAGGAACGAGAACGCGAAGACGATCGTTGCGATCGCGCCGAGCTTGGCGAGCACGTAGTCGACGCCCGTGATCGGACGGGCGAACATGAGCGGCAAGACGTGCTGGCGCCGGTCGGGACACACGACATCGGGGGCCACCAGGGCCACGAACAACAACAGCGCCGCCGACACCCCGACGTAGTCGTGGTACGTGATGATCTCGATCCGCTCCGTCAGGAAGCGGTTGCGCGTCACGTAGCCGATCCCGACGTTGACGATCGCCGGGATCGTGACGATCCCGAGCAGCACGAACGGCGCCACCTTCTGGCGCCACGAGCGCCGGATGCCGAGCGCGCGCCGCATCGACGCCTTGTACAACGCCAGGGTCGCGGCGCCGCGCCGGCCGCGCGGTCCGTCGTAGGGCCGGTAGCCGCGGTCGTAGACCGCACCCTGGCCCGCCTCGACCACGCTCACGAGACGTCCTCGGAGCGATTCAGGAACACTTCGTCGAGCGACGTGACCCGAGTCGAGAGGCGGTAGAGCGGGAGCTCGAGCCGGGCGATGAGGTCGCGCAACAGGTCGAGGCCCTCGTCGCCGTCGACCTCGACCTCGACGTGGCCGTCTGCGGCAACGGCCCGGAGATTCATCGCGCCGAGGGCGGCAACGAGATCAGGACCGCTCGGGCCGACGTCGACGGTCACGGTGCCGGTGCGTTCGAGGAGTGACTCGGTCGCGCCCGCGACGACCAGCCGCCCGCCGTCGATCATCACGACGTAGTCGCACACCTTCTGCACGTCGTCGAGGAGATGGGTGGCCATCAACACGGAGATGCCGAACGTTCCGAGCCGCGCCACGAGTGCGAGCATGTCGTCGCGCCCCGCGGGATCGAGACCGCTCGTCGGTTCGTCGAGCAGCACGAGCTCCGGATCACTGACGATCGCCTGCGCGAGCTTCGTCCGCTGCCGCATTCCCGTCGAGAACTCGCCGATCGACCGGAAGCGCGCTTCGTCGAGCCCGACGAGATCGAGGATGTCGGACGCACGTTGGCGCGCGGCCCGGGCCGGCAGCCCGCTCAGCTCACCGAACGTCGCCACCACGTCCGCCGCGCTCTGGTCGAGCGGCAGGCAATCGTGCTCGGGCATGTAGCCGAGCCGGGCCCGGACACCGATCGGGTCGCGCTCGACGTCGAGACCACAGACCTCGATGTGACCCTCCGTCGGGTGCGCGAGCCCGAGGAGCAGCCGAAACGTCGTCGTCTTTCCCGCCCCGTTGGCGCCGACGAGGCCGATCCGCCCGCGCGGCACGTCGATCGTCAGATCATCGAGCGCGGTCGTGCCGGGATAGCGCTTGGTCAGCCCGTCGAGACGAAGTAGCGATCCAGATTCCACGACGGGCGAGAGTCTAAGGAGACCCGCCCCCTCGAAAACCGGCGGCCTAGGCAGATCCGGGTCGCGGAATAAGGCATCGTCCCGATGTGGCCGTGTACCTCAGAGGCGCACGATCTCCGTATGAACAACCTGTACCAGGCCCAACAGCGGGTGAGCGACATCCGCCAGGCACGAGAAGCCGAGGCCCGAAACCGCCGTCTGCGCAAGGACGGCCGGGCGACGATGCACCAGGCCGCGCACCCCGCGCACTCGGTGCGCCACCACCACCTGCTCCTCACCTTCCGCCGGCATTCTCTGGCTCCTCGCTGAACGGCGGCCTTTACTCTGGGGACGTGTCGCTGGGTCGCCCGGGTCTTTCACCGCAGATGGCGGGGCGGGCGGACGAGCTCGAGCGGCTCGCCCGGCTCGTCGATGCCGGCCAGGGCCCGGCGATCGCCCTCGTCGGTGGTGAAGCGGGGGTCGGCAAGACCCGGCTCGTGCGCGAGCTGGTCGACCGGCTCCCCCCGGACATGGTCGTGTTCGCCGGCCAGGCCGATCCGGGATCGTTCGGCCGTCCGTTCGAATTGCTGCTCGACGCGCTCGGCACGGGCCACGCGCGTGAGGACGAGCGCGTCGAACGCCTCGCCGACTCGGAGCGCCCGGCCGACGAGCGGGTCCGGCTCGGGCTCGAGATCGTGCGCGACCTGACCCGGTCGGTTCCGAGCATGGTCGTGTTCGACGACCTCCACTGGGCCGACCCCGAGAGCGTCGCCCTCTTCGAACGGCTGGCGGAACAGGGCAGCGGACCGCGGCTGCTGGTCGGCACCTATCGACCGGACGCGTTGCACCGCCGGCACCCGACCGCGGAGATGCTGCCGCGCCTGGAGCGGCGCCACGCCGTCACGCACCTCCATCTCGACCGCCTGTCCACGCTCGAGGTCGGGGCGTTCCTCACCGCGGTGTACGGGCGTGAACCGTCCTACCGCGTCATCGACGCGCTGCACTCGCGCACGGGCGGCAATCCGTTCTTCCTCGAGGAGTTGCTCGCCGCGGGACCGAGGGACGATCCCGACGCGCTGTTGAGCCAGGAGCTGCCGTGGAGCCTGGCGGAGCTCGTGCACGCGCAGCTCGACGACCTGACCGCCGAGCAGCGACGAGTGCTCGAGACCGCGGCGGTGCTCGGCGTCACACGCGTCGACTTCGATCTCCTGTCGGCGGTCTCGGGGAACACCGACCGGGAGCTCATCCCGATCCTGCGTCACCTCGTCGCACGGGGCTTGTTGGTGGAGGGCGAAGCCGACATCTTCTCGTTCCGCCACGCGCTCGTACGCGAGACCATCGAGGCCGACCTCCTCGGACGCGAGCGCCGCCATCTGCACCACGCCGCGCTCGACGCGTTGCGGGAGACGGACAGCCACGACTACGCCGCGATCGCGCACCACGCGCGGGGCGCCGGGCAGTTCGACGACATGGTCGCCGCCGCGCGCAAGGGCGCGTTGCGCTCGCTGCTCTCCGGGTCGAGCTACCAGGCGTTGCAACTCGCCGAGCTCGGTCTGAGCGAGATGGCGGACGACGCCGAGTTGCTGGCGATCGCGAGTCAGGCGGCGTGGCTGAACGGCCTCCTGCTCGACGCCCGCAGCCTGGCCGGCCGCAGTATCGAACAAGCCCGCAAGGCCGGAGACCTCGAAGCGGAGTCGGCCGCGCTCCGCCTCATCTGTCGCCTCGATCACGACATCGGCGATGCCGCGGCGACCGCCGAGAGCACGGCCGCGCTCGCGGCGCTCGTCGAGCGCCTCGACGAGGGCGTCGAGCAGGGTATGGCGTTCGCCGTGCTCACCGAGATGTCGATGCTCGTCGACGATCTCGACGGTGCGAACGCGTGGGCCGATCGCGCGGTGGCACTCGCGGAGCGGCTCGATCTGCCCGAAGTACGGGTACGCGCCGAGATCGAGCGCGCGTCGGCGTTGATCAACCAGGCCGAGCTGGCCGAACAGGCCGCGGCCGTCCTCGAGGTGTTGGTCGACGAGGCCGAGCGACTCGGCCAGTGGGTCCTCGTCGCGCGCGGTCTGAACAACCTCGTGCGCGGCGACTGGTACCGACCCGACGCGCGACGAAGCGCGCTCGCTCCTGTTGCGAATGCGCGACGCGACGGAACGGGCGGGCTTCGATCTGTTCGCGGGCAGCTACTGGGACGGGCTCGCCGACCTGGCCGAGTGGGAGGGCGACCTCGGCGCCGCGCTCACGTACAGCGAGGAAGCCCTGCGCGCCCAACGGCGATCCGCGGGCAGCACCCCGGTGTTCTGGTACCGGGCGCACTCCGCGGGACTGGCGCTCGAAGCCGGTGAAGTCGACCGGGCCGAGGCGATCTTCGACGGCGTCGACCTGGCCGCGGGCGCGCACGCGATGTGGTGGCGCGGGCTCGGGTTGCACATCGCCGCGCTGCGGCACGACGCGCAAGGAGTACGACGGCACGGAGGTGCGCTGATCGAGATCGCCGCGACCCGCGGTGGTGTCGACCCGCAACTCGTGCACGACCTCGTCCGCGCGATGCTCATCGGCGGCCTCCCGGTCGAAGAAGTGCAGGAGGTCTTCGACGGTCTGCCGACGATCGGATTCGGGCAGCGCCGCGAGCGCGACGACCCGTACCGGATGCTCGCCCACGCGCAGCTGCTCGAAGCCGGCGGCGATTTCGCGGCCGCCGTGGTCGAGTACGAGCGGGCGATCGCGCGCGCCGGCAACCAGGTGCGCCCCGCGGCACGCGGGACCGCGCACGTCGGCGCGGGTCGCAGTCTGGTCGCGCGGCGGCGGCTCGACGAAGCCAAGGATCACGCCGCCAACGCCGAGGCGCTCCTCGCGCGGTGGGGAGGAACGCGGGTGGAGGAGCTCGCCGCGCTGCGCCGGCGACTCGGCGGCGGTGAGATGGTCGCCGGGCCGGCCGAGCTGACTCCGCGCGAACGCGAGGTCGCGGCGCTCCTGACCGAGGGCCTCAGCAACGGCGAGATCGCCACGCGCCTGTTCATCTCCCCCAAGACCGCGTCGGTGCACGTGTCCAACATCCTCGCCAAGCTCTCGATGACGAGCCGGGCCGAGATCGCCGCGTACGCGGTGCGTGCCGGCCTCGTGGACGTCTGAGCGGAGCTCGAGTCGTCCCGCGTCGACGTGGGTAGATCGGGGGTAGTGCGCGTCGCGGTTGTCGGAGCCAGCGGATTCGTGGGTCGGGCCCTTTCGATCGCGCTGACGGCGGCGGAGCACGACGTGCTCGCGCTCGCCCGCCACCCTCCCGAGATCCCGGGGGTCCGGTCGGGCGCGGTCGACGTGGCGGACGCGGCGGCACTCCGCTCGGCCCTGGCCGGCTGCGATATCGCCTACTACCTCGTCCACTCGCTCGGCGCGGGCGACTTCCGTGATCGCGACCGCCGGCTGGCCGAGGGTTTCGGACGGGCCGCCGCGTCGGCCGGCGTGGGCCGCATCGTGTACCTCGGCGGGCTCGGGAACGACCCCGAGTCGGAGCATCTGGTGAGCCGGCAGGAGGTCGGCGTCGCGCTCGGTTGCTGCGGCGTGCCCGTCGTCGAGTTGCGCGCCGCGGTTGTCCTGGGATCGGGGAGCGTCTCGTTCGAGATGCTGCGCTACCTCACCGAGCGCCTGCCCTTCATGGTGTGTCCGCGCTGGGTCCACACCGCGCTGCAACCGATCGCGTTGACCGACGTGATCCGCTATCTCATGCGGGCGGTCGATGTCGGGCCCGGCATCTACGAGATCGGCGGCGCCGACGTCACGACGTATCGCGAGATGATCGCGGCGTACGCGAAGGCGCGCGGTCTTCGGCGCCGGCGCATCGTCGACGTTCCGTACCTGACTCCCCGCCTGTCGTCTTATTGGTTGGACCTCGTCACGCCGGTCGATCGCCGTGTGAGCCACGCGCTCGTCGAGAGCCTCGTGACCGAGGTGATCGTCCGCGACCGGCCGCGCACCGACGCGGCGTTCGGCATCGTCCCGATGGGACTCGTCGACGCGCTCGCCGCAGCCCTGGACGATCAGGCGCGGGCGCTCGACCTCGACCTGCTCAGCCGCGACGACGGACTGCGCGACGGCGTCTACACGGTTCGGGTCGAGGAGCCGTGCCCCGCCGGTGCGGCGGAACGCATCGACGCCGATCTCGACCGCGTCGGCGGCAGCTACAGCTGGTACGGGCTTCCTTGGGCGTGGCGCGCCCGGGCACTGCTCGGCCGACTCGCGGGCGAGCGCTGGTACCTGTACCGGCCCGCCGAGGTCGTTGTCGGTACCTCGGTCGACTGGTGGTCCGTACGACGACGTGAGCCCGGAACCCTCGTGCTGCGCAGCATCGACTGGTTTCCGGGCGAGGGCTGGCTCGGATATCGCGTCGAGGGGAACGAGCTGGTGCAGGTCGGCGCGCTCCGCCCGACCGGGATCCCGGGCTTCCTCTACTGGAAGGCGCTCCAACCGGTGCACCGTCGGGTGTTCCGCGCCTTGGCGCGCCACCGCGTCGCCCGCACCTCTCCACGCGTTGCGACGAGAGAGTGAGGTTCGACGTGCCCGGGACCCGCCCTGTCGGGCACGTCTCCCCTCGTTCCGGCCGCCGGGGGGACGGCGCCGACTCTTTCTTACTCTCAGTCGCTTTCGTTCCGCTTTCCGCCGCGCGTGCCGTCCAGCCCGCTCAGTCGCGGTCGTCAGCCGGTGGCGGCGCCGCTCTCGATCGGCGCGGGAACGTGCCCGCCGCCCTCGCTGCCGAAGAACGGGCCGCGGGAGAAGTTGAAGACTCCGCCGTCGGCCGCGACCATCAAGTACGACCCGCCATAGGGCACCATCGCGACGATCGCGCGGTTGAGTGCAACCGCTCCCATCGATCCGTGGAACGGCGCGTTGAAGCTGAAGACACCGCCGTCTGCCGCGACGAGCCAGTAGCCGGTGTTGTCGTCGGTCGGCACGATGCCGACGACGGGTCGGTTGAGGTGGGTGCCGCCCATCGAGCCACGGAACCTCGCGTCACCGAACGCGAAGACACCGCCGTCGCCGGCGACCATGAAATAACCCTTCCCGGTCGGCGTCGCAACGGATCCGATGATGGGTTGGTTGAGTACC
The DNA here is from genome assembly GCA_963835455.1 of uncultured Actinomycetes bacterium. Classification (GTDB taxonomy): domain Bacteria; phylum Actinomycetota; class Acidimicrobiia; order IMCC26256; family PALSA-610; genus PALSA-610. The sequence continues at coordinate 999,590 of CAWIFT010000003.1, read as the reverse complement.
GTCGAGTGCAGGTCACCGAAGAATTTGGCGTCGCCGAAGGGGGCCACGCGCCCGTCGGCGAGGAACAGCCAGTAGCCCTTGCCGGTCGGCGTCGCCGACATGCTGGTCACGCCGACGCCGGACGCAGCGCTGATCGCGTTGGTGCCACCGAGGTATCGCGCGTCACCGAACGCGTAGACATGCCCCGAGTTGTCCACGACCCAATAACCCCGACCTGACGGCGTGAGCGTGAGATCGGCCGCGGGTGGGGAGACCGGCGCGTCGCCGAGGTGTTCGATTCCCCCGAACGCGTACGTCCTCCCGTTCGCGTCGACCATCGCGTAGCCGACGCGCCGGTTCAGGTTGAGCGTCCCCCGCATCAAGAACCACGTGAAGTACTGGTCGAACGCCGGCGTCTCGACCGACATCACCACGTCGGCGTGCGCGATGTCGCCGGTACCCGCGAGGTCCGCGCTCACGCATATCGCGATCGTGGGGATCGTTCCGCAGTTGTCGGAGAGCTGCGCCGTACCGGTCAAGGTCATTCCGTCGGACCGTTTGAACACGGCGGGGTTCCCCGGGAAGGAACTCCCGATCTGGATCGAGAACCGACCGTTGCCGAGCTGACTGCTCGAGCTGAAGCTTCCCGCCAACGCGGTCTGGCCCGGCAGGAACGGAATCTCTCCGCTCCCCCCGCCGGTGAACGCCTGCGTCGACACCGTTGCGGCATCGGCGCGCCAGACGGGAAGCGCGGCCAAGGTCACCGAGGCACAGAGCACGACGAGGAACCGTCTCGCGATCACCCTCATATTCGTCAAGACGCGAGCCCGGCAACCAAAGTTCCCACGCAACCGAATCTCCTCCACCGTGCACAGAATGCGGTGCGAGTTGTCATCGTGTTTCCGGAAGCGGGCCGAGACATAGAGGCGTAGGTCCCATCGATAGCGCGCCGACCCCGCGATGAGGCCCGGACCCGTGTGTGTACGCTGCTGCAACCTTACGGACGATCGAGGAGAGGGCGTGCGGGGTCAACGAGGCACGAATGCACGCTGGGCAGCTCTTGCGGTCGCGTTGATCGGCGCGGCTTCGGCATGTGGCACCAGCTCGAGCAACACGAACTCCCAGAGCGGTGCGACGACAACCACGGCGGCGGCGACCTCGACGCCGAGCATCGGTTCTGCTGTCGCGGGTTCGGCGGCGGGAAAGCCGTGCGTGGCTCGCAAGGGAAGCTTGCCGGCCGGTGCGCCCGACGTGCCGGTCCAGATCGGGCCGCCCCCCACGAAGTTGATCATCAAGGACTTGAAGGTCGGGACGGGGCCGGTCGTCCCGGCCGGTGCGACGATCACGGCGAACTACGTCGGTGTGGCGTGCAGCACCGGTACGGTCTTCGATTCGTCGTACGCGCACGGCCAACCGATTCAGTTCCCCCTGACTGGCGTCATCCCGGGCTGGACGAACGGCATTCCCGGCATGAGGGTCGGTGGGCTCCGTCTGCTGGGTATCCCCGCCGATCAGGCCTACGGTCCAAGCCCTCCGGGTCCGGGCATCGCTCCCGATGAGGCACTTTGGTTCGTCGTGCAGCCCGTCAAGCTCGGCTGAACCGCGGCACGCCGAGGGAAAGCTCGACTCAGCGGCGGGGATCGATCACGCTCAAGGTTTCCGGTCCGCTCCCGATTGCGCGCGGTTGTAGACCAAGCGCCCGGAACTCCTCTGACCAGGCCTTTGCTTCGCCGACCGACATGTGCGTCCGAACGATGAAGATACGACTCCCGGTCCGGGCCCGCAGTTGTCGCGCGAGCGCCCGTTGCAGTGCTTTGAGAATCGTCGGTCTCTCCCGCCCGGAAGCCATGATCACGTTCGGGTTACGAACTTGCATCACGAAGCCGTTCGACCGGGAGTCGTCTTTCGTCGCGAACACCGGGTCGCGTGGCCAGTAATACGCGAATCCGAAGTCCCCTGACGAGTTCACGAGGATGACGTCCGTCGGTGTGGCTTCGCGCGCGACATAGGCAACCTGCGTACGGACGTCTTCCGAGCCGTCGGGCACGCCGAACGCGCGCCAGTGCGGCGCAACGCCGACCGCGAAGAGAGCAGCGGCAACGAGGGCACCGATCAGCCCCGCGACACGTGATCGCCTTGCGAGCTGTAAGAGCACCCAGACGACGCCGATTGCGATTACCGCGACGGATGGAATGAGTACGAAATGAAACGTGCGCTGGTCGAGAAACGGGTACTTCCTGAAGCGGGCGGCGACGACCATCTCGAGCCACAGCATCGGCAGCGCGATCGCCACCGCCGTGGCGCGCAGCCGAGTGAGCGCGAAGACGCCGAGCGGGACGAGCGCGACGAAGAGCACACTTGGCATCAAGAGTCCCGACAGGCCGTTGAGCCGCTTCCATGCTTCGTCGAACATTCGTAGCGGGCCGCCCGTGAGGTAGGCGTGCTGCCAGAACGCGGTGAGCGCGGAGTTGCCGTGCGGAAGCACGGTCAACCCGAACACGCAGGCCAATCCGATGGCTGCGACGCCACCCACCAGCAGAGTGGTTCGGGCTCGCGGCGCGTTCCCCTCGCGAGCGACGTCGCCAGCAGCCCGGTAAAGCAGGCGACCGACACGAAGGCAGACGTCGAGCTGAACAACACCGCTACCACGGCGACGACACCGAGCCATACGACGGACCGTGAGCGCGGGCTGCTGTCCACGGCCCTCGTCACGGTCAGCAGCGCCAGTGCAAAGAAGGCGTCAGCTGTGTATTGCTTGAGGTCGTTTCGCTCGATCGCGATCGGAACGAAGCTCACGGCGACGGCAACCACGACGCCGGCGACGCGAGCAGCACCTCGGGTGCGCCACATCAAGCCGCGAGCGAGAACATACGCCGCGGCGGAGGACAAGATCGCAAACGCCAGGGTCAATACGCGCCCGCGCTGCAACGCCTCGCCGGGGATCAAATGCAACAGCGCGAGCCAGCCCACCGGCGTGCTCGAGCTCAAACTCAAAGACCGCGCGAAAGGCAGCCGCGTGAGATCCGCGACCCACGCCTCGTCGACCCAGTAGGGCCGCCTCATCATCAAGGCAACCGGATGAACCAGGAATGTCGTGACCATGAGTGCGCCGACCAGCAATGCGTCGGTGAGATCGAGGCCGGCGGACATACTCGGCGCACGGCGCTGGTCCGTCGGCGGGCACTCCAGTCGCTCCGATTCATCCGAGCGCGTCGCCGCACTCGCCGAGACGGACTTCACCCGCCGAACGCCTCCGGATCGCACACGGTCACGAGCAATGATCGCGCGCCGCGGCCCGGCGGCTACGACTCCGGGCTCCGGGACATCATCCTCCGGTACTCGCCGGATCCGCCCGGATCGGGCATCATTCCTACGCGGCTCATACCGCTCGATAACGCGGCCGATGGCGGAGGTTGAAGTGTCGTGCGAGAGATCGAGACCGACTATCTCGTAGTGGGCGCGGGCGCGACGGGAATGGCCTTCGCGGACGCACTGGTCGCCGAGTCGGACGCCGATGTCGTGCTCGTCGACCGCCGCCATCGACCGGGCGGTCACTGGTTGGATGCGTATCCGTTCGTGCGGTTGCACCAGCCGTCGGCCTATTACGGCGTCAACTCGCGCGTGTTGGGACAGAACCGTGTCGACGATGTCGGACCGAACGCGGGCTTCTACGAGCGGGCTACCGCGGCGGAAATCGTTGACTACTTCAATCGGGTGCTCGAAGACGAGTTGGTTGCGTCGGGTCGGGTGCGGTTCTTCGCGATGTGCGACTACCGGGGCGCGGACACGGACGGTCACCTCTTCGTGTCGTTGCTGACCGGCGCCGCGACCCGCGTGCACGTGCGGCGCAAGGTGGTCGACGCGACCTACATCGAGTCGTCGATACCGTCGCGGCACACGCCGGCATTCGTGATCGATTCCGACGTGCGGATGCTGCCACCGAACGACCTGGTCGATCTGGCCGAACCCGCGAGCGGGTTCACGATCATCGGCGCAGGCAAGACGGCGATGGACACCTGCAACTGGCTGATCGACACCGGCGTCGATGCAAACCGGATCCGGTGGATACGCCCCCGTGACGGTTGGTTCTTCAACCGCACCTACATGCAGCCCTTGGACCTCGTCGCGTCGTATATGCAGCTGCAAGCGCGTTTCGTCGCCCACGCCGCCGAATGCGATGGCACGCGGAGCTTCATCGACGGACTCGAAGCCGATGACATCATGGTCCGGATCGATCCGAGCGTTCGGCCCGAGGTGTTCCGGGGCGCGACGGTGAGCGGGCTCGAACTGGACTCCTTGCGACAGATCGACAACGTTGTCCGGCTCGGCCGCGTCCGCCGGATCGGCACACAACGGATCGCGTTCGACGATGCGGATCTGCCGAGTGATCCCCACGAGGTCTACGTCGACTGCACCGCCGCGGGCGTGCAACCCGTCGAGCCCCGTGCGGTCTTCGACGGCGACCGCATCACGATGCAATACGTCACGATCGGCGTCGCGCCCTGGAGCGCGGCCACCATCGCCGCGGTCGAAGCTTCGGACCGAGGCGACGACCGCAAGAACGAGCTCTGTCCGCCCGTCGCGTTCACCGGCGAGGCATCCGACATCCTTCGACTCGCGTTGGCGGGCATGACCGGCCTCATCGCCCGCGGGGCCGAGCCGGACCTCGGAGCGTGGACCGAGAGATGCCGCCTCAACCCCGGACGCGGCGCCGCCGACCACTTCGACGACCCCCAGGTCCAAAACGCCTTCGTATCGCTCGCCGACAACATGGGCCCCGCGATACGCAACCTCGAGCAACTCACGACCTGACGCCGTCGTCCGAGCGATCGACACGAAGATCGATGGTCACGGGATCGACCGTGCTCGTGACCTCGGTTCGCAGCACGTCGCGCGCCACGAGCACATACACGATCAGCCGGTAGACAACGGCGAGACCGAGGGCATAGCCGGATACCGGACGGTGGAGCACGTGATCGTCGCTGGCCGTCAGGACGAACACGGCGAAGCTGGCGGCATAGAAGTTCGCGACCAACTTGGTCCGTATCGGAAGCAAGACGAAAAAGGGCACGATCCAGAGGTCGTATTGCGGGGAATAGATCTTGCTCGTGACGAGACATGCGATCGTCGCGAGAGGGCGCATGCCCCGAGACGGCGAGATGCCGCGCCGAGCGGCATGACGGCCGTGGAACACGATCCGTCGGCCGGTCCGGGCCGTCGCCGTGGAGCGAAGGAAGAAATCCAGCGAGCGTGGACCACGTAGAGGGCAGCACGAACACCGATCCGGCCCGGAGACGTGCCGCCGCTGACCGCGATGAACTCGCCGCGAATCGGAACGAACAGCGCCGGGAACAACTTCGCGGCCGCGCCCACCCCGAGCAGCAGCCCGGCAGTCAGGGCGAGACCGTTCTCCCACTGCAACAGTCCGATCGTCGCGGGTGCCACGGCGAGCATGTCCCAGTTCTGGAGACCTTGTACGAGCACGGGTGGCGCCAGCGCCCAGCGCCAGGCCCGCTCGCCGTCGCGGCGCCACAACATCCACGTCGTCCCCGCGGCCAGCGCGGTCAGCAGAACCATGTTGGCGAGAAACGGGTTCCGCAGCCCGTGCGCGAACGGTTCGTGCGCGACGTACATCACCTCGCCGATGAGCGGCGGATACTCGAGCTCGCGAGAGAAGTAAGGGGGATGTTGGCGATCGATGTGGTGGTCCTCGTACATGCGTCCGATGTCGAGGCCGCACACGTCGTGGCAGGGCATGCGCACCGCCGTATTGACGCAGAACCCGAGCACGACGAACGCGACGAGCGCGACGCCCGTGCTCATGACGTTGCGCCACCGCCCTTGGCGCGCCGGTAGGAAATGCCGTCCGCTCACCGAACCCACAGTTTCGCGCTCCGGCGCGCAGCGTGCGCTTGTGCGGAACCAGCGGCGGGCGTTGGCAGACCGCCGGTCGGCCAGAGTCAGCGATACCAGGCCATCGGTACCGATGTTGCCGGCAATACACCTTGGCGACTCCAAAGTCGCAGGTGCACCTCCGACGTCGATTGTGCGCCGCGCGCCGGCGCGAGTGGACGAGGCGCGGATGGGCCGACCGTGAGGTCGGCCCATCGTTCGCTTCTGCGGTCGGTCCGACGCGCGTCGCGCCGCGTCGCTACGCGGCCTTCACCGAGATGGGCTGCGGCCCGCCGGTGCCGTCGCCGTTCGGGTAGTTCGGGTCGGGGCTCATCACGTTGAAGCCGCACTGACCGAACGCGAAGCCGCTGACAACGTTGGGGGCTGCACCGGAGTCTCCGAACTGCACTGCCGGGCTGTTCGCGAAGCACGCGATGTTGCCGTGCACGGTGTTCTGGAGGACCTCGCCCGCGTCAGGGTCGGCCATCTTGTTCCCGATGTCCACGAGGCTCCCGCCCACGATGTTCCGCAGGCTGCCGAGCCAACAGGTCTGCAGGCCGATCACGGCAAGGTTCCCGCCGATTGTGTTGTCCTCGTAGTCGCTGTACGCGGGAGACCCGAACGCCGCGAAGACACCCGAAGGCGTGCAGTTGACACCGCCGCCGCCACCCTGCTCGAACACGTTTCCGCCGATGGTGCTGGCGTGCACGACCACGCCCAACGGCCCGAACGCGACGAGATCGCCGTGAACCGTGTTCTCGCCCGTCAGGACGCCGCCGTTGGGGTCCGTGTCGTCGCTGCACTCGGAGAAGTTCGGTTCGCAACCCATCACCAAGACGCCACCCCGCTGCACGACGACATCGTGGTTCACCGTCAGACTCGAGGTGCCGGTCCCGGTCATGTCGTTCAGCGCGAACGTCGCGTTCAACGCTCCGGTCGGAGCGATGACGAGGTCACCGGCGATCGTCGCCGCGCCCCCGTTCACGAAGCACACTCCGGCAACGACGACGTTTGCATACGACCCGGCGAGCACGCCCGGTGACGCCACGGTGCCCGTACACGTCGACGTTCGAGACATGTGACCGTGTCCCCAATGGAAGTCACCGTGTTCGGGGTCTGCCCCGGCCGGGACCGCCATTGCGACCGCCAGTCCCGCGACCGCAACGATCGCGGTCGCGGCCTTCAGCATCCTTGACAACCTCATGTGTCCTCGCCTCCTGGATTGACGTACAAATCGATGGCCGCGACGTCATGCGTTGGCCTGGTCGGCACTGCCGCCCGGCGCCGGTCGTCACGGTTCTACCAGCCGCGCCGCCCGACAAGGAAGCCGACACCGCTTCGGCCTCGTATCCGCACTACACCCCCGCAAGTGCTCATCTGTACCACGAATCCTCGGCGCGCGCGCTGCCCGCTCGATGAACGGGCCCTCGATCACCGGGCTGTGACAGCTCGCGATCGTCGTGATGTCGAGGTTCTGCACGCGGTCGACCGACGCGCCGTACTTGTCGGTGTCGAGCATCGTCAACCACGGGCTCACGGCACCCAGTGCGAACATCCACAAGCCGTGGAACCAGAACTCCTCGTCGAGATCCGCAATCGTCATGCTCGGATCCGGGAGTGGCGTCGCGAACGTGTCGACGGCCCAGTACACGCCGGTCGTCGAGTCGTACAGACCGCGGGTCGTCGGCGAATCGAACACGGGTGGACGCAACGCGTGCAGTGTCCGGTCTCCGACGTCGAACGACTCGCCGTCCACGATCCATCGGCAGCGCTCCAGCGGGAAGTCGAAGCAGTTCGCATGCCGTTCGACCATCGCCCAGTTGCACACCAACTTCGCGTTCGGGCATGCGGTCAAGGTCTCGTCGAGGTTGCCCGCGTGATCGACGTCGTCGTGCGAAAGGAAGATCCAGCGAACATCCTCCGGCTCCACGAGCGAGAAGACGTCGTCCAGCCATTGCTTCCGGTTCGCGGGCGTGCCCGTGTCGACGATGACGGGCTCCTCCCCGAGGATCACCTTCGAGTTGATGTACACGAACCGCGGCTGACCGAGGGCCGGCTGCACCTGGTGAATCGCGTACGTGTCGCTCGCGATCTTCGTCGGTGCGACGTTGGTGGTCGGTGCGATCGGGGCGAACGTCATGCTTCCTCCAGTTGCGAATTCGTTGCCGTTGCGGGAACCGGTCAGCTCCGCAGCTGCGGAGTGAGTCCGTCGACTTCCATCTCGGAGTACTCGTTGTCGGCGTACGGTCCGACCGCGCCCTCGACGACCTCGCGCACCGCCGCGACCGATTCGCCTTCCCAAATACAGACGCCGAGTCGGTGATCACGAGTGGCCGCGTGCACCGGCAACGCGACACTTGCGGGGAGGCCGCCCGCCATTGCCCTGCCCCTTGTCTCCTGGCGTTCGCTACGACGCGTTCGTTACGACTCGACGAGCATCACGATGGTCTCGGGGCGCACACCGTCGAACTTCATGGCGTCGGCGGCGGCTTGGGTCGCGAGCGCGCTTCGGAGCGTGTCCAGGTCGGGCACCGTGACGATCAGCCCCACCCGCTTCGTCTCGTCCGGATCGACGAAGGTACGCACCGTCATCCCGAGAGGCCCGAAGAACTCTTCGCGCTTGGGTGAGCGACACCAGTGATCGACATCGTCGACTTCATGGAAGATCATCACCGTGGTCATCGCGCCTCCTATCGAGCGGTGTCATCGTCCGAGAAGGACGATGGCACCGGGCGCGCATCACTCGCGCATCACTTCCGCGATCGGTGGAGTTCGGCCGCGTGCCTAGTCGGAGGGACTGAGTGGATGCGGCTGCCGTACCGACAGGCGTTGCCAGATGCGGCGCAGCGTTCGGCGTTCGGCGGAGGTCGTGTCGGCGAGGAGGGTTCGTCGGAGGACGTCATTGTGGGTGCGGCGGGCGGCTTGGAGTGCGCGATCGCCGTTGTCGGTGAGCACCGTGAACCACTTGCGCCGGTCGGTGGGGTCGACCTCGCGCCGAACAAGGCCGTCTCGTTCGAGGCGCGTCACCAGATGCGTCGTACCCGCCGGGCTGAGGAGCACCCGATCGGCGAGGTCGGACATGCCCAGTCGCCGATCGGGCGCGTTGAACAGCGTGATCAGTACGTCGAACTCGGTGATGGCCAGGTCGTGCGCGCGGCGCATCTCGATATCGAGATGCTGGAGTACCGAGCGGTGCAGCATCATCAGCGCGCCCCACGACTCCCACTCGTCGGGATCGAGGAACTCGTGTTGGGGTCTTGACTTCGCCACGCCGGCCAGTATATTTCCTTTCGTAGGAAAACATCAACACCACGAACCGAGGCGTCATGGCGTTTGCGATCATCCACCACTTCCCCGGCGGCACCAAGGAGAACTACGAAGCATCGATTGCGGCCGTACATCCCGGCGATGGCCAGTTGCCCGAGGGTCAGCTGTTCCACGCGGCCGGTACTGCACCGGGCGGCTGGACGATCCTGGCCGTGCACGAGTCCAAGCAGAGCTGGGAGCGGTTCCGCGACGACATCTTGATGCCGCGGATGCAACAGGGCATCGAAGGTGGGTTCCCGACACCCCCCGACGAAACCGAGATCGCCGTCTACAAGTTCATGCCTTGACCGGTTGCCCGAACCGCGATCTCGGCGCGCGGAAGCGCAGGGATCGCGGTTCGGGTCGGTAGCTCACATCACCGTCGACAGGAGGAAATGATCATGGTGGGCGACAACAAGATCTCCGCGGTACTGGTCTCGACCGACTTGCAGAAGAGTCAAGACTTCTACGAGCACAAGGTCGGCTTGGCCCTGTCGTCGGAGACGATCAAGAACCACCTGCTCTTCGACTGCGGGAACGGGACGACACTGCTGATCTACGGCCGTCCGAGCGGCAACAACGCCGACCACACGCAGGTCCGGTTCTGGACCTCGGACGTCGACAAGGACGTCGCCGCACTCGTCGGGCGAGGTATCGAGTTCGAGGAGTACGACATGGGTGCGTTCAAGACGGTCGACCACGTCGTCACCTCGCCCGGCATCGGCCGCTCGGCCTGGTTCAAAGACCCCGACGGCAACACCATCGCGATCTTCCAACCCGAATAAGCCCAACGGCGGCGAGTGCCGATCGGCAACTACTTCCCGCTTGACCTCGCCGGGAAACTCGCGATGCCACCCGAGGGAAGACCGATCAACATCTCCCCATCAGGGGTTGTGACGTTGAAGTTCTCGTAGTTGCCATCCGGTTCGACGACGATGGTGCTGCCGTCCCCGAAATCGATCTCCAGTTGACCAACCTCGAGCGCGTCGGCGCGAACGACTGTGGCCTGATGCAACCTCGGGAGCGCACCGAGCGAGGCGTTGTCTTCGGGTTCCAGAAGCCTCGGGCTCGTCTCTACTCCGAACCTGCTCGATGAAATCGCGAACGTCGGCCATGACGTGAGGGTACGGGAGCGTCCGGATCGACAGAGATGAGCAGCCGCTTTCAGGATGGACTCATCGGAACGATCAAGATTCGCGACCTGTTCGACCGATATCTCCAGTCAGAGCACCGGGGGTATCGATGCAGCACTTCATGGGTCTCGTCATCGCGGCGTTGGTGTGGGGCGTCGTGTGCTTCTCGTTCGGGTTCGTCGTCGCGATCTTGCGGCGTCTTTCCGAAGAGAACACGGTGCTGCGCTCGACCGTATCGGCACTTTCGTGTGCGGCGAGGCCGCCCCAACAGTGGCTTCCCGAACAAGCGCAGGTCCCGACAGCGGAACTCTCCGGTGCGCCGCTACCTCAAGAGCAGTCGGTTGCTCCGAGCCAGCACCCACCGACTGTGACACCTCAGCCGCGGCCTTCGCTCGCGCCGAAGCTCTATCTCTTCGGCGATCCGCACGCTCAACCTCTGTCGGAATCACCACCTCGTCCAGCGCCGCCTGCACAAACGTCTCATCGGGTTGGCCTGGTCAACACCGGCGCGCCGGTCCGCATCACCCCCAGTGAAACGGACCTCCTGCCGCGTCTTCCGCAGCAACGCAGACGCGAGCACTTGCGCCGCCGTTAGCGAGCGCTCCGACGTGCGGACTACTTGCATCCCGAGCCGCACAGATTGCCGGATCTCGCGCCCTCGCCGGAAGACCTGCGAGTTGTCTGCTCCTACCGTCGAATACGACGCCCTGTCATACTTAAGGCGTGCTGACCCAGCGTCGGGCCGTCGAGTGGACCCTCGCAATCGGGGTCCTCGTGCTCTTCATCCTCGTACCGTTGTTGCGTGATCACCGGTCGGTGATCACGCTGTCATATCTCGCCGTTCTCACGACGGTAGGGCTCATCCGAGGGAAACCCGAGGGAATCAGGTTCCTCGTCCTGTCGATTCTCGGGGCGCTTCTTGCAATAGCGCTTTCAGTTCTCGCGCTGTGGGTCAACATCTGGCTCGGTCTCGCGTTCATAGTCACGGTGCCGACAACGGCGCTCGTGATCGCATATCGGCGCGACGAGCGCGCCGCGATGCACTGATCTGTCGCGCGCCATAACTTGCGATGACTCGTCGCACTCGCCCGCTGAGGCGAGACATCATGGTCTGGTGGAGCCGGGAGCGCGCAACGCAATCGGCGCAAAGGTGCGCCGCCGCCCGAGGGCCTCGCTGCGCCTTTCGCAGACGCCGTCCATCACCGCCGATCGGGAGTCGCCGCAGGGGCGAGCGATCGAGCAATCTGGGCGCGTCTTCGTGAGCCATGTTCCAACAACGCGCTGCCCGGGAAGGACCAGTCTGGATGAGTCAACTCCGAGCGTTCGATCATGTCGGCATCACCGTGGCCGACCTCGATGCCGCTGCGGCGTTCTTCGTTGGTCTCGGGCTTCAGGTCGAGGGCAGGACGTTCGTCGAAGGCGAGTTCATCGACACCGTCTGCGGCATCCCTGACTCCCGCACCGAGATCGTCATGCTTCGTCCGCCTGGTGGCGGTACGGCGGTGGAGCTATCGAGCTTCATTCGACCCGACCACGATCCGGGGTCGCCGACCGCCATGGCCAACGAACTCGGGTTGCGAAGCGTCGCATTCGAAGTCGATGACCTGCGAGCTGCGGTTGATCAGCTTGCCGCCGACGGATACGGCCTCGTCGGCGGTGTCGGTCAATACGAGAACACCTGGCTCATGGCCTACGTACGTGGTCCGGAAGGGATCATCGTGGCGCTGGCTGAGCGCCTCGACTGACCGCCGCAACTGTTCACCGCCAGGTCAGACTGTGACGGTGACCGAACTACCGAGGACGAGATATGTCGCGTCGGCGGACGGGACTCAGGTCGCGTATCAAGTCATTGGTGATCGCCCGCTGGACCTCGTCTACTTGACCGGCACGATCAGCAACGTCGACATGCGCTGGGAGGACGCGGCGAGTGCCCGCTTTCTCGAGGGCCTTGCGTCGTTCAGTCGGCTGATCGTGTTCGATCGGCGAGGAGTAGGAGCCTCTGACCGACTCTCGACCGGCGCGGTTCCGACCTGGGAAGAATGGGCCGAAGATCTCACACTCGTCCTCGATGCCGCGCATTCGGAACGGGCCGCGTTGCTCGCCGTTGCCGACGGCGGAAAAATGGCCATCAGCTTCGCCGCGACTCATCCCGAACGGGTCCGAGCTCTCGTCCTCTTCAACACCTTGGGCAACGCCCCGGGCTACGACGACGACCCGGACGGGAAGTGGGCGGACTTCGCGGCAGACTTCAACGAGCAGTTCTGGGGCACGGAGGAATACGTACAAGCCGTGGCTCCCAGTATCACGCACGATCCGGTGCAGACCGCCTGGTGGGCCAAGTACATGAGGGCTACGGCAACACCCCGAGCGATCGCCGCACAAACTCGCGTCGCAGGCCGGACGAACATGAACTTCGTGCTGCCATCGCTTCGGGTGCCGACGTTGGTCATGCATCGCACGCACAGAGCATCGCAGACCGTTCAGTCGGCCCGGGCGTTGACGGAACGCATCCCCGGCGCGAGGTTCCTCGAACTGCCCGGCGTCGACGCGATGCCCCAGACCGAAAACGCCGGTTACATCTTGAACGTGTTGGAGGAGTTCGTAACGGGTCTGCGTCCATCGCAGCCACCCGACCGATTTCTGGCAACGGTGTTGTTCACGGACATCGTCGACTCCACCCGACTTGCCACCATGCTGGGAGACCGGGCATGGCGTGAACTTCTCGACGCGCACGACCGGATGGTCAGGTCGGAGCTGAAGCGCTTTCAAGGTCGCGAAGTTGCGACGACGGGCGACGGTTTTCTCGCCACGTTCGATGCGCCCGGCCGGGCGATCGAGTGCGGCAAAGCGATCTGCACGAGTGCTCGGAATCTCGGCATCGGGGTCCGGGTGGGATTGCACACCGGTGAGGTCGAAGCGCGCGGCGCGGACATCGGTGGCATCTCGGTACACATCGGGGCCCGAGTCGCAGCGAAAGCGTCGGCAGACGAGGTGCTCGTCTCGAGGACGGTTACCGACCTGGTCACCGGGTCCGGCACCGAGTTCGAAGACCGCGGCGAACACGAACTCAAAGGCGTGCCGGGCACTTGGCGTCTCTTCTCCGTGCGCACCTGACGGCGACGGCGAGCAATGCGCTCCCGTCCGCCCCGAGTGATCGCGCAGACGGCACGGCTGCGAGCTCACGTCAGTACGATCTCGCCATGCTCGGGGCCGACGCCTTTCGACCGGATCAGTGGCACGATTCTTCATCACGGTTGCCGGCGCCGCGGCGGTACTGACCGGTTTGGTCTTCGTGGCGCTCTCGCTCAACCTCGGGGCCGTCATCCCCGACCCGACGCACCGCTACCGCGCGATCGGCACACTGTCCAACTTCGCGGGAATCTTTGTGATGTGCGCGCTCGCGTTGATGGGGAGTCAGAACCACGTCGCCGTTGGCATCGAATGGTTGCTCGTCTCGAGCGTTGCCGGGACGGTGTACGTGTACGGCTATCTGCGTGCCCGAAGTGAGGGTGGGAGTCCGACGACGCTGAGCGTGCTGCGCACGTTGACCGGCACGATGCTCTACGCGGCGCTGTTCCTCGGCTCCGTGGTGCTCGTCTTGGACTCGACGGTCGGGCTGTACGTCGCCGCCGTCGCGATGGTGCTCCTCGGCGTCTACTCAGTTTCCGGCGCGTGGCTGCTCGTCGTCGCCGCATACGACGGCACGTGAGCCGGACAAACCTCCGAGAGTTACCGCCCCCGGACTGCGTAGGTCAGGTGCGTCACCCTTGGGGAGGACTCCGTGCCGACCGGGTCCAGGGCCACGCGGCCCGCGTCCACGCCTTCGAACAGGCGGATCCCGGAGCCGAACAGCACAGGTGAGAGCGCGATCGAGCACTCGTCGATCAGACCCGCGTTCACGTACTCCACGATCGTCGCGCCGCCGCCCGCGATACGGACGTCCCGGTCGCCGGCGGCCGCGCGGGCTCGGTCGAGCGCGGACTCGATGCCGTCGTTGACGAAGTGGAAGGTGGTCCCGCCCGGCCGGTCCCAGGGTTCGCGCTTCTCGTGCGTCACGACGAACACCGGCGTGTGGAACGGCGCCTCCTCCGGCCACCCCTGCTCGCCGGCGTCGAACATGCGCTTGCCCATCACGCTCGCGCCCGTGCGCTCGAACGTCTCCCGCACCATGTCGTTGTCGCGCCCTTCCTCGCCGCCCTCGCCGAGTTGCAGGTTCTCCCGGAAGAACCGCTGCGGGAAGATCCACTGCTGCAGCTCCATCCACTGCTGCCCCATCAACTCGCCGAGGGACGCGGGAGCGATGAACCCGTCGAGCGACATCGACACGCTGAAGAACACCTTCCCGGCCATCAGCCCTCCGCTCCCTTCCGAACGATCTCGGTGACGTAGGCGGCCAGGTTGCTCAGGGTCTGCTGGCCACCCTCGATCGCGTGGTACTTCTCGACCACCTCGTCGCGCATCTCCTTGGTGGGGAACACCGTCCGCATCTCGATCCGGGTCGCGGCGCCGTCGGACGCGAACGTGATGACCGACTCGAAGGCGTTCGGATCATCGCGGGACTCGCCGTGCAGCAGCGCGATCCGCTCTGGCGGGGTGATCTCCGTCCAGGAGATCCACTCCTGGTAGTCCGTCCCGTCCGGTCCGTGCATCACGAACTCCCACTCCCCGCCGACGCAGAACTCGAACGCCCGCGTGGTGGTGGTGAACCCCTCCGGTCCCCACCACCGCGACAGATGCCGGACTTCGGTGAACGCCTCGAACACCAAATCCCGTGGGGCACTGATGACCCGGGAGATCACGATCTCGCGAGTCCCGGACTCGGCCGTCGCCGGCGCTCCTCGTTCCGTCGCGCTCATCAGCTCCTCCCCTGCCTTTCCTGCTCGAGATCCTGCACGTACGCGTCCAGCCGGTCGAAGCTCTGGTTCCAGAACCGCTCGAACCCGCCGGTCCACTCGTGAACCGGTCGCAGCCCGCGGGCGTCGAGGCCGTACAGAGATTGCTTGCCCGACTTGCGGGCCCGCACCAGTCCGACCTCCCGGAGCACCCGCAGGTGCTTGGACGCCCCCGGCTGGGTCATCCCCAGCTCGTGGGCCAACTCGGTCACCGGCCGTTCACCCGTCCGGAGCAGCACCAGGATCTCCCGGCGCTGCGGCTCGGCGATCGCGTTGAAAACGTCCGACGTCGTTGCCGCTCGCGCCATGGCCCCATCATATTCCGATATCGGCATGCGTCAAGCGGAGGAACCAGACGGGTCTCGTCCGATGATGACGGGTGGTCCCGACTCGATCAGGGAATGTGCAGGCCGGAGATGCTGCGCGCGACGACCAGGCGCTGAATCTCCGAAGTCCCCTCGAAGATCGTGTAGATCTTCGAGTCGCGGTGCCACTGCTCCACCGGGTGTTCGCGCACGTAACCCGCGCCGCCGAGCACCTGGATCGCATCCTCGGTCACCCGCACGGCGGTCTCGCCCGCGTACAGCTTCGACATCGAGCCTTCGCCGGCCGTGAACTGCTTGCCGTTCGCGGCCATCCAGCACGCGCGCCACACGAGCAGACGGGCCGCGTCGATGTGCATCTTCATGTCGGCGAGCTTGAACGCGATCGCCTGGTTCATGATGATCGGGCGTCCGAACGCCTGCCGTTCCTTGGCGTAGTCGAGCGAGTACTCGTACGCGGCACGCGCGATGCCGAGCGCCTGCGCGCCGACCATCGGCCGCGACGCTTCGAACGTGCTCATCGCGGCCTGCACCTTCGAGCTGCCGCCCTCACGCGCCCGCGCGAGACGCGCGTCGAGCTTTTCCTTGCCGCCGAGCAGACACGAACCCGGGATGCGAACGTCGTCGAACACGACCTCGGCGGTGTGCGACGCGCGAATGCCCATCTTCTTGAACTTCTGACCCATGCTCACGCCGGCCGTGCCGGCGGGCACGATGAACGCGGCGTGACCGCGGCTCTTCAGTGCCGGGTCGACCGACGCGACCACCACGTGGATCGTCGGCACCTTCGTGATGCCGCCGTTCGTGATCCAGGTCTTCGCGCCGTTGATGACCCACTCGTCCTTGGCCTCGTCGTACACCGCGCGCGTCCGGAGCCCGGAGACGTCCGAACCGGCGTCCGGTTCGCTCACCGCGAACGCGGCCATGTGGATGTCTTCGGGGGTACCGAAGCATTGCGGAACCCACTCGGCGATCTGCTCGGGCGTTCCGCTCCCGACGATGCCGGACACCCCGAGGGTCGTGCCGAGCAAGGCGAGCGTGATGCCCGCGTCACCCCAGCAGAGCTCCTCCGAGACGAGCGCGAGGGTCAAGCCCGTCTTGTCGCCGAAGGAGTTGGCGATGAACTCCCACGAGTAGAGGCCGATGCGCGCGGCCTCCTCGATGATCGGCCACGGCGTCTCTTCCTTCTCGTCCCATTCGGGACCCGCCGGGCGGATGACGTCGGCTGCGAAATCGTGGACCCATTTCTGGATCTGCAGCTGGTCTTCGTTGAGATCGAGCGAGAAGTCGGTCATGACCCTCTCCAGAGAGCAAGTTACCGGTCAGTAACGCCAGCATACCAGCGCCCGCGCATCAAGAGCCCGCACCCAGTATCCGAATGGATAGGTCGGAGCGCGAGTCGCGCACTCACTCGTTCGGGTGAGTCGCAAAGACGCAGTCCAGGGGGCGTTGTGCAGCATCGAGTGCTCGTTGTCGCGGTCGTAACCGTGGCGCTGATCGTGACCGGGTCGCCGGGCGCGCACGCGGCGTTCACCCCGAACCACACCGAGTACCACCCGCTCACGTTCCCCGTGCGGGAGACGGTGTCGTACTTCGACGACTTCGGCGGGGTGCGCAAGCATCCCGGGAACGACCTGATGGGCAAGAAGCTCGATCACGAGCTCGCCGCGAACGACGGGACGATCACGTTCGTCCGCGCCGACTCGAGCGGGCACTCGGGCAACATGCTCATCCTCACCGGCACCGACGGCTGGAAGTACTGGTACATCCACATCAACAACGACACGCCGGGCACCGACGACGGCCAGAACCCGGCGCGCTGGCGATTCGCGCCGGGCATCGCGACCGGCGCGCACGTCAAGCGCGGTCAGTTCATCGCGTACATGGGTGACAGCGGCGAGGCGGAGACCACCGATCCGCACCTGCACTTCGAGCTCCACCGTCCGGACGACACCTTCATCGACCCGTACACGTCGCTGCGGCTCGCACAGGGCGCGGGGGCGAACGGCCTGTGCAGCTACCCGACGAATCCCACCGCGCATCCCAGCGCCGCGGCGGGGGCGGGCTTTTGGACCCTGGAAGCAACCGGCACGGTGCTCGGTTTCGGCAAGGTCTCGACGTTCGGAAGCCCGCCCGCCGCGTCCGCCGGCAACCCCTACGTCGCGCTGACCTCGACACCCAGCGGCAACGGTTACTGGACCGTCGACGCGCGCGGCGACGTGCAGGCGTTCGGTGACGCGCACGACTACGGCGGCGCCGACTCGATCGCGTTGAATCAACCGATCCTCGGCATCGCGCCGACCACCGACGGCAAGGGGTATTGGCTGCTCGCGCGCGACGGCGGCATCTTCTCGTTCGGCGACGCGCACTTCTACGGCTCGACGGGCGCGATGACGTTGAACGCACCCGTCATCTCGATGGCGTCGACACCCGGCGGCGCGGGCTACTGGCTCCTGGCCTCGGACGGGGGCGTGTTCAGCTTCGGCAACGCCCACTTCTGGGGATCGACGGGCGCGATGACGCTCCGGGCGCCCGTGACGTCGATGATCGCCACGAGCAGCGGTGGCGGCTACCGACTCCTCGCGAGCGACGGCGGGTTGTTCAGCTTCGGCGACTCGCCCTTCCTCGGTTCGCTCCCCGGCGCCGGTTGGTGCCCGGGCCCGTCCGCGGTCGCGTTCGCCCAGACCCCGCACGGCGCGGGCTACTGGATGCTCCTGTCAGACGGCCAGGTCGTCTCGTTCGGCAACGCGATGCAGTGGGGACAACCCGCCGACAAACACGCCCGGCCCGTAGCCCTGGCCGCAGTCCGGTAACCGGGGTCTGTGACAGTGGTCACGGACACTCACGTCGGAGGGCCCGGGAGACCGATTCCTTGTGCGGTTCGCCCCTCAGCGGACTTCGGACGCGTACGACAGGAACGGCCTTCGCAATGAAGCGGGGGTCGTTTCTGTCTTTTCAGCGGCTGATGCCGCGAATCCTCCGGGAGAGGGTCAACGGACGGGGCCAGCGGAAGAAGTCGGCGTCACCGAAACTGAAGACACCACCGTCAGCCGCACTCATCCAGTAGCCGCGGCCGGTGGGGCTGGCGGCGATGCCCACGATCGGCACGCGCAGGCCCGGAAGGGGGCCGCTCCGGAACGCCGGCGCGTCGCCGAACGCGAACACTTGGCCGGTGAACGTCGCGATCCAGTAGCCGTTGCCCGTCGCGCTCGTGGCCATGCCGATGACGGGTTGCGTCGAACGGCCCGACGCCGACCCGTGGAAGTGCGCGTCGCCGAACGAGAACAAACCGCCGTCGGCGGCGACGAACCAGTAGCCGCGCCCCGTGGCCGTCGGTGTCATTCCGACGATCGGCTGGTTCAACCTGATGTTGCCGGTCGATCCGTAGAAGTGCGCGTCGCCGAACGAGAAGATGCCGCCGTCGCTCGCGACGAGCCAGTAGCCCTTTCCGGTCGGTGTCGGCGCGGACCCGACGATCGGTCGGTTGAGGCGTACGCCGGCCATCGAGCCGTGGTACTTGGCATCGCCGAAGGCGAACACTTCGCCGACTTGGCTGACGAGCCAGTAGCCCTTGTTGTCGCGCGTCGTGATCATGCTGATGACGAGCGCACGGGCGCGGCCGACCGCCGAGCCGTAGTAACCCGAGGCGCCGAACGTGAAGATGCCGCCGTCGCCGGAGAACATCCGGTAGCCACGGCTGTACGGGACGACCGCCGACGACTGCGGCGAGGTCGGGCTCGTGCCGTGCGAATTGCTCGCCGAGACGACGCAACGGTACGTGTAGCCGTTGGTGAGGCCCGTCACCGCGATGGCCAGGCTGTTGCTCGAGTTGGCGTGACCCGCACCACCGTTCGTCGACGTGCACCGCGCCTGGTACGAGGTGATCGCGGCGCCGCCGTTGAACGGCGCGTGGAAGCGAACCGTGACGCTTCCGTTCCCGGTCGTGACCGAGGGCGTCGACGGCGGCGACGGCCTGGTCGCGATGACGATCGCCGGTGACGGCAACGAGAACGGCCCCGCGCCATTGGAGTTCGTCGCGTAGACGCGGCACGTGTACGTCTTGCCCGGGGTCAACGATGCGACCGTGATCGGCGACGCCGTGCCGGCCACGAGTCCCGACGCGCCGCCGTTCGTCGAATCGCAGCTCGCGGTGAAGCTGATGATCGGGGAACCGCCGCTGAACGGCGGCACGAAGGTGACGCGGATGCTCGTGGTCCCGGCGAGAACGCTCGGCGACGCGGGCGCGCCCGGGACCGCGTTCGGCACCACCGAGACCGAGGCGAACGACGGCAGGCCGTTGCCGTTCGCGTTGGACGCGAACACGGTGCACGTATACGTGTTGCCGTTCGTCAGTGCGGTCACGAGGATCGGCGAAGTCAGGCCGGTTGCGGTCCCCGGCGTGCCGCCGTCCGACGACGTACAGGTCGTGGAGTAGCCCGTGATCGCCGAACCCCCGTCCGCGGGGGCGACGAATGCCACCGAGATGCTGCTGTCGCCGGCCAAGACCGTCGGCGGCGCGGGCTGACCGGGAACGGCCTCGAGTACGACGACCGGCGCCGACGCCGGCGACACCGCACCGTTACCGTTGACGTTCGACGCGTACACCGTGCACGTGTACGTCTTGCTGCTCGTCAAACCGGACACGACGATCGGCGAACTCGTACCGGTCGCGGTTCCGGGGGTGCCGCCGTCCGACGACACGCACGCCGTGGTGTATCCGGTGATCGGCGAGCCGCCATCCGACGAGGGTGGCGTGAACGCCACGCTGACACTCGAAGTGCCGGGCGTGAGCGACGGCGGGGCGGGCGCGTCCGGCACCGCGATCAACGTCACCGGCGCGGACGCCACCGAGGCGGGTCCGTCTCCGTTCGCGTTCGACGCGAACACGGTGCACGTGTACGTCTTGCCCGGCGTCAAACTCGCGACCGTGACCGGCGACGAAACGTCGACTCCCAATCCGGCCGCGCCACCGTCCGCCGAGGTGCACGCGGCGGTGAACTTCGTGAGCGGCGACCCACCGTCGAACGGCGGCACGAACGAAACCTCGATCGATCCGATGAGCCCCACCACTGTCGGCTGCACGGGTGCACTCGGCAGCGCATTCAACAAGACGGCGACCGACGGCACCGATGCGGGACCGTTGCCGTTGACGTTCGACGCGAGCACGGTGCACGTATACGTTTTGTTCGTCGTCAACCCCGTCACCGTGATCGGCGACGCGACGTCACTCATCGTTCCCGGCGCGCCCCCGTCCGACGACGTGCACGACGCGGTGAATCCCGTGATCGGCGAACCGCCGTTGAACGGCGCCGAGAACGTCACGATGACCGAGGTGCCGAGACCGACCACCGTCGGCTGCGCGGGCGCGTCGGGCACGGTGTTCGGCACCGCCGCGGCCGACGCCAACGATGTCGGACCATTGCCGTCGACGTTCGTCGCGAGCACCGCACACGTGTACGTCTTGGCGTTCGTCAGGCTCGACACGACGATCGGCGACGACACGCCCATGGCCGTTCCCGGCGCGCCGCCGTTCGAGGAGGTACACGTGGCCTTGTACGACGTGATCGGCGAACCACCGTCGAAGGGCGGTGTGAACGTGACGACGAGCGCGGCGTTCAGGGCCACGAGCGTCGGCGGCGCCGGCGCGTCGGGCACGGTGTTCGGCACGGCCGCGGTCGACGCCAACGACGGCGGACCATCGCCGTCGGAGTTGGTCGCGAACACCGTGCACGTGTACGTCTTGCCGTTGGTCAGGGCCACCACGACGAGCGTGGTCGACACCCCGGTCGTGGTTCCGGTTGCGCCGCCGTTCGACGAGGTGCACGTCGCCGTGTACGACGTGACCGGCGGAGTTGCCGTGACCGCCGTGAAGGTCACGAAGATGGATGCGTTCGAGGCGAGGACTGCCGGCTGCGCAGGTTGGGCCGGAGGCGCGGCGAACGCGGGGGTGGCGGCGGCGATGACCGCGCCGCCGGACAGCAGGACACAGACCAGCGGATACGCCAGCCGAGCGCGCCGCGAACGTGACGAATCCACGCTCAGCTCAGGCCACTTCATGAGTCCCCCATGCCACCCCACTGCAACCGGAAATGGTAGCGAGCACCTCTTCTCGGTTGAAAGGCCCTGTGACCAATTTGACTCTCGATACCGCGCGGTATGTTCCCTACCCTCGTGGACCGGAACAGCGGCTTTGGTGGACAAGCGGCGATTGTCGGAATCGGTGAGACCGACTACGTCCGCGGCGCGCCCTTTCTCCCAATCGAGCTGATTCTGCAAGCCTCGGAGTCCGCCATCGCCGACGCGGGCCTCACGCCCGGCGATATCGACGGCATCATCCCGCCGCCGGGTTACACGACGAGCGAGGAGCTCGCCGCCAACTTCGGTATCGATACGTTGCGTTTGGCAACAACCGTGCACATGGGTGGCGCGAGCGCGGTGGCCGCGTTGCAACACGCGGCCCTGGCGGTGGCATCCGGAATTTGCCGCAACGTCCTCGTCGTCGTGGGCTGGAACGGGTACTCGGCGTTCCGCCCCCGGGAAGGGATTCCGCGTCCGCGGCGCGGTCTGGACGGCAGTGCCGTCGGCGACGTGGTGCTCGACTTCTACCTGCCGTACGGCGCGCGCTCCGCCGCGCAGTTCTATTCGTGGATCGCGATGCGCTACAAGCAGCTGTACGACGTCCGCGAAACGGACACCGGCGAGATCGCCACGACGTTCCGGGCGCACGCGCAGCTGAACGAGCGGGCACTGATGCGCGGGACCCCGCTCTCGATGGACGAGTACCTCGCGTCACGCTGGGTCTCGGAGCCGTTCCGCCTCTACGACTGCTGTCTCGAGACGGACTGCGCGTGCGCGGTCGTGGTCAGCTCGATCGATCGGGCGCGCGACCGCCCGCACCCGCCGGCCGTGATCGTCGCCGGCGCCGAAGGTCACCCCTACCCGGCCGACGACATCGCGAACCGGCCCGACATGTTCCGCATCGGTCTCACCGATGCCGCGCCGCGTGCGCTCGCGGCGGCCGGCGTGCGCGCCGCCGACCTCGACTTCATGGAGATCTACGACTGTTTCACCTACGTCGTGCTGCTGCAGTTGGAAGCGCTCGGACTGTGCGAACGGGGCGAAGCGGGCGCGTTCGTGCGCGACGGCGTGCTCCGGCTCGACGGCGGCGCGCTGCCGACGAACACCCACGGCGGACTGTTGTCGCAAGGACACATGTGGGGCATGAACCACGTGGTCGAGGCCGTGCGTCAGCTGCGCGGTGACGCGGGGGCCGCGCAGGTCGCGGGCGCCGAGATCGGCTGTGTCACCGGTTGGGGCGACTTCGGCGACGGGAGCATCGTGGTGCTGGGACGTGACCGATGAGCGATCGACTGTTGCCCGCGGCGGTCGGCCTGAACGGTGAGTTCTACGCATTCCTGGCCCGCGGCGAACTGCGTTTGCAGCGGTGCGCCGCGTGCGGAACGTGGCGGCACCCGCCGCGCTTGCGCTGCGCGCACTGCGGGTCGCTCGACGTCGCGTGGGAGCCGGCATCCGGCCGGGGCCACGTCTACTCCTGGACCACGACGCACCGGGCGGTCGACCCCGCGTTCACACCGCCGTACGCGATCCTCGTCGTCGAGCTCGAGGAAGGGCCGCGCGTCGTGGCCAACCTGCGCGGGCTCGAACCGTCCGAATTGGTGATCGATCTCCCCGTGGTCGTCGAAATCGAGCACGCGTCGGACACCGTCGGGCTCCTTTGGTTCAGGCCCGAGTAGCCGGCGCCGATCAGAGGGAGCTGCGGAAGGATCCGCGGTGGAAGCGCTCCCAGGACGGGAGCAGGACTCAAGGACGAGGTGGCCATGGACGGCCGTCGCGCACGCATCGTGCTCGGCGTCGGCAACGACGCCGGACCCGCGGAGATCCGGCGCGCCTTTCGCGCCCGTGCGCTCGTCACCCACCCCGACCACGGTGGTGACCGCGTCGCATTCGCGGAGTTGACCGACGCACTCGCGGCGCTCGCGCCGATCGCCCACCGGCCGATGGTGCAACCGGTCGACGCCCGCCCACCGGCAGTCGTCCGCCCGCGCATCCCCCTCGCGGCGAGCTGCCCGCGCTTCGACGCCTACGACTCGCCCCGCCGCCCGGCTCCCCGCCGCGAGTTCGCGGACATCCTGCAAGCCGCTACCGCGCGCCTGGGCTGACCGGACTCGAGCGGAGTCAGCGGGTCAACCGCTCGGGTCGCTGTCGTGGTTCGGCTGCCGGGAGGTCGGCCGGGAGTTCGGCGATCGCCCGCCGGACATCGTCGAGGATGTCGAGCAGCGCCTGTTCGCGTTGGGGACCGAGGGCATCGAAGATTCGGCGTGAGACCTGCTGGATCGCGGGCAAGGACTCGTCGAGGACTGCCTGCGCGGCGGGAGTGATGTCGACCAGCACGCGGCGACGGTCATCGGCATCGGCGCTGCGGACGACGTACTCGTTCCGTTCGAGGTTGTCGATCAGCGACGTGACCGTCCCGCTGGTGATGTGCATGCGGGCGGCGACCTCGCCGGTGAGCATGGGCCCGCCTTCGCCTTCCATCACCGCGAGCGCGTTCAACGCGGCGTGCGAGAGGCCGTACCGGCGACACACGGCGCCGACCGCGCCTTCGACGAGGTTGCCGACGACTTCGAGTTCCCGGGCGCAGCGGCTGGCAAGCCAGCGTGCACCCGGGAACTCGCGCTCGAACGCGGTGGCCTCGGGAGGCCGGCGCGGAGACAGGGCCTACGCCTCGACGACGATCTCGATGCGGGGCGCGGCGGTGACGCCCGCACGCTGCATCGCTTCCTTCAGACCGGGGTCGGCGGCGAACGCCTGCGCCTGGTCCGCGGACGGGAACCAATGCAGCACCGTGACGCTGTTCGGGTCGGCGGGGTCCTGCAGGACATCGGCGGCGCTCACGCCGTGCTTGTCGCGCAGGGGCTGTACCTCTTCGTAGACCGTACGCCACGCGGCGTAGTCGCCCACCGGGTGCTTCACGATGCTCAGTGCCTTGGCCATTGCCCGCTCCTTTACTTTGGGGTCAAATATCTTGACATCAAGATATTCGCGGGAGCGGAGGAGCGCAAGCACTTTCTTCCTTGCTTTCCCCGGACCCGGGCTGAGTAGCGTCCACGGCCGTGGATCTGTGGGAAGTGAGTGCGCGCGAAGCGGTGCGGCACACGATCGCGTCGTACACGTACTCGGCGGACAACGGGCGGTTCGACGACGTCGCCGAGCTCTTCGCCGTCGACGGTGTTCTCGAGGTCGTGGGCATCGGCGGCGCGAAGGCCGAGGGCCGCGCCGCGGTCCGCGACTTCTTCGGCGGCGTCGGGAGTGACGTCGTCACGAGCGCGCCCCCGGGTCGGATGCAGCATCACGTCACGAGCGTGCGGGTCGACATCGTGTCACCGAGCGAGGCGAACGCAACGAGCTACTTCACGGTGATGACCGGCGCCGGCGTCGATCACTGGGGTCGTTACAAGGACCGGCTCGAGCCCGATGGTGATCGTTGGCTCTTCGCACACCGGCTCGTGCGCACCGACGGTCGTACCCCCGGCGGCTGGGCCGATACCCGGTAGCGCCCGCCGTCGGAGTGTTACGAGTACGCCTCGACCGGCGGACAGCTGCAGAACACGTTGCGGTCGCCGTAGACACCGTCGATGCGACTCACGGGCGGCCAGTACTTCGTGTGCCGCAGGCCCGCAACCGGGAACGCCGCGAGCTCACGCGGGTACGCGCGATTCCAGTCGTCGGCGGTCACGTCCTCCGCGGTGTGCGGCGCGCGCGCGAGCGGGTTGTCGTCTGCGGGCCACTCCCCCGCCGCGACCCGGTCGATCTCGGCACGGATCGCGATCATCGCGTCGACGAATCGGTCGAGCTCGCCGAGGTCTTCCGACTCGGTCGGTTCGATCATCAGCGTTCCCGCGACCGGGAACGACATCGTCGGCGCGTGGAAGCCGTAGTCGATCAGGCGCTTGGCGACGTCGTCGACGCTGACACCCGTGTCGCGCGTGATCGGCCGGATGTCGATGATGCACTCGTGCGCGACGAGACCGTTCGAGCCCGTGTAGAGCACGGGGTAGTGGGGTGCCAACCGGTGCGCGAGGTAGTTCGCGTTGAGGATCGCAACGTGGGTGGCGCGCGTCAGCCCGTCGCCGCCCATCATCTGCACGTACATCCACGGGATGGGCAGGATGCCGGCCGAACCCCACGGCGCCGCGCTGATCGCGCCGACACCGGTTGCCGGACCGGCTTCGGCGCGCAGCGGGTTGTTCGGCAGGAACGGCGCGAGGTGGGCACGCACGCCGATCGGCCCGACGCCGGGACCACCGCCCCCGTGCGGGATGCAGAACGTCTTGTGCAGGTTGAGGTGCGAGACGTCGGCGCCGAACCGGCCCGGCCGCGCGACCCCGACCAGCGCGTTCAGGTTCGCGCCGTCGAGGTAGACCTGACCGCCCTGTTCGTGCACGACCGCGCAGATGTCGCGGATCTGCTCCTCGTACACCCCGTGGGTCGACGGGTAGGTCACCATCAGCGCGGCCAGATCGTCCGCGTGCTCGACCGCCTTGGCCTTCAGGTCGTCGACGTCGACGTTGCCCCGGTCGTCGCACGCGACCACGACCACTTTCATCCCGGCCATCGCCGCCGACGCGGCATTGGTGCCGTGTGCGGACGCGGGGATCAGGCACACGTCACGACCCGAGTCGCCGCGGGAGACGTGATACTTCCGGATCGCCAGGAGCCCGGCGTACTCGCCCTGTGAGCCGGCGTTCGGCTGCAGCGAGACCGCGTCGTAACCGGTGATCTCCGCGAGCCACCGTTCGAGATCGTCGAAGAGCTCGACGTAACCGCGCGCCTGCTCCAGCGGCGCGTACGGGTGCATCCGCCCGAACTCCGGCCATGTGATCGGCTCCATCTCCGCGGTCGCGTTGAGCTTCATCGTGCACGAGCCCAGCGGGATCATCGTGCGGTCGAGCGCGAGGTCGCGGTCCGCCAGGCGCCGGAGGTACCGCAACATCTGGTGCTCGGAACGGTGAGAGGTGAAGGCGGGATGCGTGAGGTACGCCGATGTGCGGACGAGTCCGGACGGGATCGCGCTCGCCTCGGCGTCCGCGCCGCGGGCGAGGCCGAACGCGGCCAGCACGGTCCCGACGATCGCGGGCGTCGTCGTCTCGTCGAGGGCGATGCCCAGCGTGTCGGCGTCGACGAGCCGCAGGTTCACGCGCTCGGCCGCGGCGGCCGCGACGATCTCCGCCGCGCGCCCGGGGACCTGCACCGTCAACGTGTCGAAGTAGTGCTCGTGCACGACCTCGACCCCACCGGCGCGCAACCCGGCGGCGAGGCCCACCGTGCGTTCGTGCACGCGTCGGGCAATCGCGCGTAGGCCGTCGGCACCGTGGTACGCCGCGTACAAACCCGCGATGACCGCGAGCAGCACCTGAGCCGTACAGATGTTGCTGGTCGCCTTCTCGCGCCGGATGTGCTGCTCGCGCGTCTGCAGCGCGAGGCGGAACGCGGTACGACCCTGCGTGTCGATGGAGACGCCCACGAGGCGCCCGGCCAGCGTGCGCCGATGCTCGTCGCGCACCGCGAGGTACGCGGCGTGCGGGCCGCCGAAGCCGAGCGGCACACCGAACCGCTGCGTCGTTCCGACCACCACGTCCGCGCCCATCTCGCCCGGCGGTGTCACGATCGTCAGCGCGAGCAGATCGGCCGCGACACATACCAACGCGCCCCGCGCGTCGCGCGCGCTCGATGATCGGCCGGAGATCGCGGAGCCGGCCACTGCTTCCCGGGTACTGGACGAACATGCCGAAGCATCCGTCGACGTTCGACGCGTCCGCGTCGCCGGGATCACCGACGATCACGTCGATACCGAGCGGTTCGGCGCGCGTGCGCACGACGTCGATCGTCTGCGGATGCGCGTCGGCGTCGACGAGGAAGACGGTCCCCTGCTTCGGGTTGAGCCGGTGCAGCATCGCCATGGCCTCGGCCGCAGCGGTGCCCTCGTCGAGCAACGACGCGTTCGCGAGATCCATCCCGGTGAGGTCGCTCACCATCGTCTGGAAGTTCAACAACGCTTCGAGCCGGCCCTGGCTGATCTCGGGTTGGTAGGGCGTGTACGCCGTGTACCACGCCGGGCTCTCGAGCACGTTCCGCAAGATGACGGGCGGTGTGACGGTGTCGTGGTAGCCGAGCCCGATGAGCGACGTGAAGACGTCGTTGCGATCGGCGAGCTCCCGGAGCCGCGCGAGCGCATCGGTCTCCGTCAGGGGATCGGGCAGGGTAAGAGGCTTGGCCTCGCGGATCACCGCGGGAACCGCGGCGTCCACGAGCTCGCCCAACGATTTGTATCCGAGCGCCGACAGCATCGCGGTCTGCTCGTCGGTCCGAGGGCCGATGTGCCGGTCGACGAATGCGTCGGTCCCGGGGTCGTGGGCCAGCTGGTCGGGCATGGCGAGAAACCTCTTCCGCGTCGTAGGTGCGAGCCGAGACCGGCCCGACTCCCCCTCTGTCGCGGACTCCAGAGTTGCCTCGCTCCGACGGTTCGGGTGCCTGAGAGATTCCGGGGAGTGGTTGCTCCTTCGGCGCCCGGATCGCACGAAACGCGCGTCCGGGCTCTCCCGTCAGAGGTCGACGGCGATGTCCGCTCGACGATAGCCGCTCGCTGTGCGCGAAGCTTCAGGGCGATGAGCCCCGAACCCACCAAGAAGTCGGCCGCGAAGACGCCTGCGAAACCGGCCAAGACCACCGGCAAAGCCACGGCGAAAGCTCCGGCGAAGGCAACCGCCAAAGCGCCGGCCAAAGCCCCCGCCAAGGAGGCGGCGAAGGCGACGGGCAAGGCGACGCCCGCCAAGAAGACCGGCGGCGCGGCCAAGAAGGCGCCGGCCGCCAAGGCGACGGGCACGACCACCAAGGCTCCGGCCAAGCGGGCCGAGCCCAAGCCGAAGGCCGAGCCGGTCGTGGAGCCGGTCGCGGCGCCGTCCGGGCACGACCATGACCACGACGGGCATGACCACGACGGGCACGACCACGACGGGCACGACCACGACGGGCACGACCACGACCGCGAGCTGACGCCGGAGGAACAGGCGGAGGCCGAGGCCGACGCCGAGCGGATGGCCGAGGCCCTCGCCGCGCTCGACGACGACGTCATGCGCCGGGCCCTGGCCGACATGACCGAGAAGAACCGCCTCGAAGTGGCGGTGCAACTCCAGCTGCCGCGGGCGACCATGCACCTCGGCGAGGCGCTGATGCCGCTGGTGCGCCGCAAGCTGCAGACCGCGGGCCCCGATCACCAGCTGCAGGTGCTCTTCGCCCTCGCGCAACAGGCAAACGACGAGACGATCGAGGCGCTCGGCGACCGTGCCGAGGACCCGACGCGCGACGATCTGCTCGAGGTCCTGCCCGCCGTCATCGAACGGCACGGCGCCGCCCTCGTCACCGCGATGATCGCGGGGTATGCCGCAAGCGACGCCGTCTGCCGGCCGGTCATGCGTGAGCTCCTCGCGACCGACGAGCGCTTCGTGATCGGTCCGCCGATTGCCGTGGAGGCCAAGCCGGCGTTCGCCGCCGTACCGGCACCCAAGCTGAGTGATGCTGAGCTCGAGGCCAAGCGCGAGCAGCGCCGCGCCGCGAAGGAAGCCAAGCGCGCGGCCGAGATCAAGGTGCGCGAGGCGCGTATCACGGCCCAGGCCAAGCGCCGCGAAGCGGTGCACAATGCGAAGCGCAAGGCGCGCTAGGAGATATCGATGCTCGACAGTGTGATCCGGGGCGGTTCGGTCGTCGACGGCACGGGCGAGCCGGCGCGCCAGGCCGACGTCGGGATTCGCGACGGCCGCATCGTCGAGATCGGCAAGATCAGCGACGAGGCCGCGGAGACCATCGACGCCGACGGGCTCGTCGTCGCGCCCGGGTTCGTCGACCCGCACACGCACTACGACGCGCAACTGTTCTGGGATCCCGCGGCGACGCCGTCGAACCTCCACGGCGTGACGAGCATGATCGCGGGCAACTGCGGCTTCACGCTCGCGCCGGTCAATCCCGAAGACGCCGACTATCTGCGCCGCATGATGGCGAAGGTGGAGGGCATGCCGCTCCCCGCCCTCGAGACGGGTGTGCCGTGGTCGTGGCATTCGTTCGGCGAGTATCTCGACGCGGTCGACAACCGGGTCGGACTCAATGTCGGCTTCCTCGTCGGCCACTGCGCGATCCGCCGCAACGTGATGGGGCTCGACGCGATCGGAAAGGTTGCGACACCGGATCAACTCGCGGCGATGACGCGCCTGCTCGAGGATTCGATCGCCGCCGGGGGCCTCGGGTTCTCGACGACGTTGTCGTTCACCCACTCCGACGGTGACGGCGAACCCGTTGGCTCACGTTGGGCCAGCGACGAAGAAGTGCTCGAGCTTTGCCGCGCCGTCTCGAACCACGAAGGCACGACCCTCGAGTACGTGACGAGCGGTTGTCTGCGCGGGTTCAGCGACGACGAGGTCGAGCAGATGGCCGCGATGACGCTCGCGGGCCGGCGGCCGTTGAACTGGAACGTGCTCACGATCGATTCGAAGGAGCCGCAGCGCTACCACGACCAGGTCGGCGCCTGTGAGTTCGCGCGCGACAAGGGCGGCACCGCGATCGCGCTGACGATGCCGACGCTCGTCGAGATGAACATGTCGTTCAAGAACTTCTGCGCGCTGTTCATGCTGCCGGGCTGGTCCGACGTGATGAGCCTGCCGGTGCCGGAGCGCATGGCCAAGCTGCGCGACCCCGCGGTACGGCAGTGGATGAACGAAAAGGCCCGCTCCCCCGAGGCCGGCGTGTTCTCGCGGCTCGCGTCGTGGGGTCGCTACCAGATCGGCGACACGTACTCCGCCGCCAACGACGGCCTGAAGGGTCGCGTCGTCGCCGACCTCGCGGAGCGCGAGAACCGCGGCACGTTCGACACGCTGCTCGACATCGTGCTGAACGACGATCTGCAGACGATCCTCTGGCCACTGCCCTCCGACAGCGACCTCAAGTCGTGGCAGATGCGTGCAGAGGCGTGGGATCACCCGCTCGTATTGGTCGGCGGCAGTGACGCGGGGGCACACCTCGACCGCATGTGCGGCGCGCCGTACACCACATCGTTCCTCGCCGACACGATCCGCGGCCGTCAGCTGATCTCCCTCGAGCGCTGCGTACAGCTGATGACGCAGGCGCCCGCACAGCTGTTCGGTCTGCGCGATCGCGGCGAGCTGCGCGTGGGCAACCACGCCGACGTCGTGATGTTCGACCCGTCGACGGTTGCGACCGACGAGGTCAAGCTGGTCAACGACCTGCCGGGTGGCACCGCACGCCTGTTCGCCGATGCGATCGGTGTCCAGCGCGTGATCGTGAACGGCACGACGATCGTGAACGAGGGCGAGCAGACCGGCGCGCTCCCCGGCAAAGTGCTGCGCTCCGGCCGCGACACCTACACGGTGCCGATTCCCGCCGACATGTAGCGCGCGCGTCGTCGGGGAATCTGACATTCTCGGGCCCGTCAGTACCTCCAGACGGGATTGGTTGGCCCGAGAATGTGTGCAGATTCACTAGCCCGCGGCTTGATTCCGCATCGAGCCGGTGCGCGCTCGATCGGTCAGCTGAAGTTGGGGATGACGTGCTTGCCCATGAGGTCGATGGTCTGCATGACCTGTTCGTGCCCGATCTTGTACGGGTTCACGAGGCAGAGCAGTAGGTCGACACCCGCGGCTTCGTAGCGCTTGCACGCGTCGAGGCACTGCTCGGGCGTGCCGAGCACGCACGCGCCGGAGTCGACGAGGTACTCGAGCGACAACAGATCGAGCGAGCCGTCGTCGGCGTGGGCTTTCATGTCCGCCGCGTAGTCGTAGTTGCCGAGCGCCTGGTTGCGCTCCGCCATCCACTCCGCGACCTGCGCGATCTGACGCGCGCCGACCTTCGGGTACCACTCGAACGATTCGCGCGCCGACGCCCACGCCTCTTCGGTGCTCGGCGCGCACAACGCCATGGTGAACGTGGCCGCCTGGTTGTTCACGAACTTGCCGATCGGCTTCTCGCAGTGCGCGACGGCCGCGCGGTAGATGTCGATCTTCTTCTTCACGTCCTCGGGCGACACACCCACCGCGAAGGAACACAGGCCGAGGCCGAGCTCACCGACCTGCGCGTGACCGTCGTCGCTCGTGGTCGCGCCCCAGATCGGTGGGTGCGGCTGCTGCAACGGCTTCGGTTGCACCCGGCGATCGGCGAGCGTCCAGTACTTGCTGTCGATCGAGTACCGCTCGTTCGTCCAGCAACCGACGACGTGCTCGATCGCCTCGCGCCACATCTCGCGCGTGTCCTTCGGGTCGACGCCGAAGCCTTCGAGCTCGATTCGGGTTGCGGAGCGGCCGGTGCCCATGTCGACGCGCCCGTCGCTCAACAGGTCGAGAACGGCAACCGATTCCGCGGTCCGCACCGGATGGTTGTACGGCTTCGGCATGAGGCGCACGCCGTAGCCGAGACGCATCTTCGTCGTGCGGCTCGCGATCGCGCCGTACAGCACCTCGGGATTGGAGCAGTGCGAGTACTCCTCCAGGAAGTGGTGCTCGACGGTCCAGAACGCATGGAAGCCGGCATGTTCGCCGGCGATCGCCTGCTCGAGCGTGTTCTTGTAGGCGATGTGTTCGCTGTCGGGCCCCCACGGGCGCGCGACCGGGATCTCGTAGAAGAGCGCAAACTTCATGCTCTTCCGCTCTCGGTCCTCCGGACCGGGCCGCTCGGGCCCCGCCTCGCTGCTCGCTGTCCGCTCGCGGTCACTCGGCTCATGGGCCGGACGTTACCGTGACCGGCCATGACCGAGACGTGGCGCGAACCGGCACGGGACCTGCCCGTCACCGACCGCCCGGACGTGCTCGTCGTCGGCGCGGGCAGCGCGGGCATCGCCGCCGCGGTCGCGGCCGCCCGCCGCGGTGCCGATGTCCTGCTCGTCGAGCGCTACGGGTTCATCGGTGGGCTCGCGACGTTCGGGCTCATCAACTTGTTGCTCACGCTCGACGACGGCTGCGGCAACCAGGTTGTCGCCGGGCTGTGCCAAGAGGTCGTCGACCGCCTCACCGCCCGCGGCGACGCGCGCGCCCCGGAGCCGCGCGAGTGGGGATCGACCGACGCCGCCGCCGTCGACGCGTGGCGGCCGTGGGGACTGATCTGGGGTGCACCTCCGGACGTGGTGCGCTACTCGGTCGCGTTCGATCCGGAAGCGTTCTGCGACGTCTCGATCGATCTGCTGCGCGCCTCGAGCGTTCGGCTCCGGTTGCATTCGTGGTGCGCACACGCGTACGCGCCCGACGGTCGGATCGAAGCGGTCGTGCTCGAATCGAAACGAGGGCGGGAGGTCGTGCGACCGCGCATCGTCATCGATGCCAGCGGCGACGGCGACGTCATGGTCGCGGCCGGAGCCGCGTACGCATCGACCACGATTCCTCCGCATCTGTGGTTCCGGATGGGCGGCCTCGACGACGCCACGGTCGACGAGATCGGCTTCCGCACCACCGCGCCCGGCCGGGCGCTCGTCCCGTGGGGACCGCTCGACCGGCGGGTCGATCCGACCGACCCCGACGACCTCACGGCCGCCGAGCTCGAGTGCCGGGACGCGGTGCGCGCCGCGGTCGCACGCGTGCGCGAGCGTCACCCGGACGCGTGGCTCGACGACGTCGCGAAGATGATCGGCATCACCGAGAGCCGGCGGCTCGTCGGCGAGTACGTGCTCGAGAAGTCCGATGGCGACCGCCGGTTCGCCGACGCGATCGCGCGCACCGGCCACTGGACCCGGCGCGAAGTCGTGTTCGACGTGCCCTACCGCTCGTTGACGACCGCGGCGGTGCGCAATCTGCTCGTGAGCGGACGCTGCATCTCCGCGAGTCGTTACGTGCATCAGGCGACGAAGGAGATACCGGCCGCGATGGCGACCGGCGAAGCGTCCGGGGCCGCGGCCGCGCTCGCCGTCGACGGCGACGTGCATCACCTCGACGTCGACGTTCTTCGCCGCGACCTCGCGGCCGGCGGCGCGGTCGTCTGAGCCGGCTCGGGTGAGCCCTACCGGCGATCCTGCAGGAACGGGTACTCGGCGCGCACCGTGCGCACCCGCTCCGGGTCGACGTCCGCGGCGATGATCGTCTCGTTGTCGGCGGCCTGCACGACCACTTCGCCGAACGGATCGATGATCATCGAGTCGCCGCTGTAGTGCAGCCGGCCACCGTCGCCGACGCGATTGACGCCGACCACGTAGGCCTGATTCTCGATCGCCCGCGCCCGGAGCAGCGCCATCCAGTGCTCTCGGCGCGATGCAGGCCAGTTCGCGGGCACGACATAACAGTCGGTGCGTTCCGCGAGCGCCCAGAACTCGTCGGCGAAACGCAGGTCGTAACACACGAAGAACGAACAGCGTGTTCCTTCGACGTCGACGGTGAGGAACTCTGATCCGGCGGAGTAGTGCTCGTGCTCACGGCCGTACGTGAACGGGTGGATCTTCGCGTAGCGGTGCACCCTTCCGTCGGGCGCGGCCAGCACGAGCTGGTTGCGCGGATGTTCACTCGGATCGACGCGCTCGGGAATCGACGCGCATACCCACACGCCGTTGGTGCGGGCCTGGTCGACGACGAACTGCGCACTCGGTCCGTCAGCGGGTTCGGCGGTGCGATCGGTCTTCATGGAGAAGCCGGTGGAAAACATCTCCGTGAGCACGACCAGGCGCGCACCGTCGGCCGCGGCGCGGGCGATCATCGGGGCGAGGTGCGCGAAGTTGGCCTCGGGTCGCTCCCACTCGATGTCGTGCTGGACGCCGGCGACGATCATTTCGCCAGGCTCTTCAGGCGCGTGCACGCTTCGTCGAGGATCTCCGTGCGTTTGCAGCACGCGAACCGAACGAGGTGCGAGCCCGCGGCCACGTCGTCGTAGAACACGACGCTGGGGACGGCAACCACGCCACATCGATGCGGCAGATCTCGGCAGAACGCGAGGCCGTCGGTCTCACCGAACGAGCGGATGTCGACCGTGACGAAGTAGGTGCCCTGCGGTCTCAGCACTTCGAAACCGGCGTTCGTGAGACCCGCGCACAGTCGATCGCGCTTGTCGAGCATCTCGTTGCGGAACCGTTCGAAATACTCGTCGGGCAGCTGGAGCCCGACCGCGATCGCGTACTGGAACGGGCCGCTGCTGACGTAGGTGAGAAACTGCTTTGCCGTCTTCACCGCGGTCACGAGCGCGGGCGGTGCGCAGACCCAGCCGACCTTCCAACCCGTGAACGAGAAGGTCTTGCCGCCCGAGCCGATCATCACCGTGCGCTCGCGCATACCGGGCAGTGTGGCGATCGGTACGTGCTCACCTTCGTACACCAGGTGTTCGTAGACCTCGTCGGTGACGACCAACAGGTCGTGTTCCCGTGCGAGCTCGGCAATGAACGTGAGCTCGGCGCGCGTGAACACCTTGCCCGTCGGGTTGTGCGGAGAGTTCAGGAGGATGAGCTTCGTCCGGGGCGTGATCGCGGCGCGCACCGCTTCCGGGTCGAACGCGTAGTCGGGGGCGCGCAGCGTGACGACGTGACGCGTGGCCCCGGCCATCGCGATGCACGCGGCGTAGGAGTCGTAGTAGGGCTCGAACGTGACGACCTCGTCGCCCGGACCGCACAACGCAATCAACGCGGCCGCGATCGCTTCCGTCGCACCCGCGGTCACCAGGATCTCCGCGGCGGCGTCGTACTCGAGTCCGTAGAAGCGCTGGTGGTGCGCGTGGATCGCGGTGCGCAGCTCGGGGACGCCGATGCCGGGCGGATACTGGTTGTGCCCGGCCTCGATCGCATCGATCGCGGCCTGCTTCACGACGTCGGGGCCGTCCGTGTCGGGGAATCCCTGCCCGAGATTGATGGCGCCGGTCTCGACCGCGAGCGCCGACATCTCGGCGAAGATCGTCGTGCCGAAAGGTTGCAACCGCTCGACGAGATACTCGTGCACCGCCCGATCCTACGAGTCGGGCGGACGGACCACGCCGACCTGCAGGCGAACGAAGTGGGTGCAAAACTGTGCCGGTGCTCGCCGTGGACGTGCCCCCGAGTCCTGAGGTCGAGGTCCCGAAGACACATCGGCGCGGCCGGATCATCGTCGCCGCCGCCCTCGTGGTCTTGGGTTTCGTCGGGGTGCGCGCGTGGTTCGACCATCGGCTTGCGCCGGTACGACACCGCTTCGGTCAGGTCGACTCGTCGCCGAACTTCGTCGGGCCCGCCGCGATCAACCAGCAGTACCAACTCGGCTATCGACTACCGGGCCGCGACCTCGAGATCGAGAGTGTGACGCCCATCGTCGGCGCGGACTCGGCCCCCGCCGCGATCGCCGTCACCGTCTGCAGGGACGCCAAGGAGGTGTTCGGCGCCGCACCGGGAAACCTGCAGAAGGCGTGTGGTTCACTCGTGCCGGCGCGGCACGTGCAGTTGGGCCCGAACGACCTCGTGATGGTGACCGTCGTGCCGTTGGCGCCCGGCCGGATCGACGTGAGTGGCATCCACGTCGACCTTCGCTCCGGTTCGCGCCACTGGCACGAAGACACCGGACCCTCGGCGCGCTTGCTGGCCCACTAGGCCGGAACACCGGGCTCGGAACCCAGGCCCCGCCTGAGACCATCGTCGGGTCACCTCCCCGATTTCAGGCGGAACGAGCCGTGGTCGATACCCCCGGTGACGCCGTTTCAAGGCCGGACACCGTCCGCGGCGCCTGAAAAGGGGTCATGCCAAGTGAAGTTTGCCCACGCCCTTGCTTCCCGTCGTCGGGACGATGAGCAAGGTTTCACCCTCATTGAGTTGATGGTGGTCGTGCTGATCATTGCGATCTTGATTGCGATTGCCATCCCGACGTTCTTGGGCGCACGTCAGCGTGCCCAGGACCGGGCGGCCGAATCCGACCTCCGCAACGGTCTCACCGCCGAGAAGACGGTGTACACCGACGGTCAGGTCTACTCGTCCGACACGTCGACTGCAGGCTTGAAAGGTGTCGAGTCGTCCCTGAACTGGGGTGGCGCGATCAGCACCAAGCCCGCGTTGAACGTGGCAATCGGTAACTCGAGTGTCGGTACGAACGACATCGTGTGCCTCGACGAGAAGTCGAAGTCGGGCACGACGTTCTCGATCGCCGACATCGCAGCCGGCAACAACGCAGGTACCTACTTCGGCAAGGTCGCATGTCCTGCGGCCACCGAGGCGGGCATCACCGGCGCCATGACCGGCAGCTGGTAGTCACTGCTCAACGTCGAGCAGAGCAATGCTCCGAAAGGGCCCGGGGGAAACCCCGGGTCCTTCGCGTGGTGTTGGACGTGGTCACCCCGAGCGCGGTACCAAGGTCGCAAACGCCTCGTCGAGGCACTCGAGGAAGATCGCGGGTTCGGTGATCGCGGCGGGATCGAGCGCGATTCCCACGTCCAGACGGTCTCGGTTCCCGAACGCGGTGAGGTTCACGGGACAACCGAGCCGAGGCCCGAACGGGTAACTGGTCTCGATGCGAGCCCCGCAGATGCGACCCGACCCGCGGAGGCCGGGGATCGCGGTCGCGACGAAGTCGACGGTGCCCGCTTGCGCCTGCAATGCCGGAATGAGCACCTGCGCGGGAAGGTAGCTGAACGTCGACGCCAGGGTGTCGGCGAACCGCAGCGCCGGCTCCACGCGCGCCCGGGTCAATCGGTCGGCGACGACATCGAAGTGCGGCCCGAGGGGCCCGGCGGCGGTCGGCACCGCAACGCGCGCGGGGGCGAACCAGTTGCCACCGACGTCGCGGCCGCGCCGCTGAGTCGTGGGCGTGGAGAGCCGCAACTCGTCGCACGGGAAGCCGAGCCGCTCGTGATACAGGCCGAGCCCGGACGCGGCGCCGGCAACGAGCAGGTCGTTCCGGCTGCCGCCGAGGGCCAGGGCCGCGGCGCGTGCGCCGGGAACCGAGATGACCTCGAAGCGGGTCGTCGCGGAGTGGTCGACCAACAACGGCGACAACGAGCCGCCGGTGATGACCACCTGCCGGGAGACGGAACTTGCGAGGTCGACAACCCCCTGAAGGCCGCGCACGAGGACATTGACCGTCTCGGGATCGCGGGCCGCCTGCACCGCTACCTGCAACGGACGCAGTGCCTTCGTGAGATCGATTGTCGCGCCGCCCGATCGGCGGTCGTCCGCCGCTGCAGGCTTTTCGCGCAGGTCGATCTCGTCGCCGTCGAGGAACCGACCGGCGAGGCGGAGCCCGGCCAATCCATCGGTGACGACGTGATGGGCGCGCAGGTACAGCGCGGCGCGATCGCCCTCGAGCCCCTCGATCAGCGTGGCATCCCACGGCGCATGGTCGGGGTCGAAGGGAACCGACTCGATCAAACCCACGAGGTCGAGCAGTTGGCGGAGCGAACCCGGCCGGTTGACCGCGGCCGCCCGCAAGTGATGCTCGGCGTCGGGCACGTCGTCTTCGATCCACAACGGGCACGAGTGGGTGAACGACGGATCACCGGGCCTCGACTGCAACCGCGGCGAACTCTTGATGACCGCGTCGAGGCGTTCCAACAGCAAGTCGTAGCCGGGTGCGTGGTCGAGACCCAGCACGATGCCGACGGTCATGCGCAATGTCGGATCCTGCCCGGCCTTCCACATGATCGCTTCGATAGGACTCAGCCGCGCATCCACTGGTTCAGTCTCGCGCCTTCGTGGTTCGCTGTCCGCACCGCCCGGCGCGTCGTTGTCGTCAGTCTCCGCCGTCGCCCGACGGACGCGAGATCTCCCGTGTCCCCCCAGCCACAACACGCGAAGCTACGCGATCGGCACTCCCTGCAACCCGCCCGATGGAAGGCTTCGCGATGACTTTCGGTCTCACTGACGGTCGTAGCTGGTGACCGTGCCCGTAGCTCCAGTCAACGGAGGGCGTCCATGACGGCGCTGAAGAAGAAGTTCACGGCGACGCTCGAGACGAGTCCGAACAAGGGCGGCTGGACCTATGTGGTCATGCCGGGATCGGCGCAGTTCTTCGGCACTCGCGGGCTCGTGAAGGTCCGTGGCACTGTGGACGGGCATCCATTCCAGAGTTCGTTCATGGCGCTCGGCGACGGCACACACAAGCTCCCGATCAACAGCAAACTGCGGAAGGTCATCCAGAAAGAAACCGGCGACCGCGTCGCAATCCACTTGGCAGAACGCATCGATACCTGACAGAACTGTGCGCGATCGTCGCGAAGAGACCACACCCGCTTTGCGGGACACTACGGTCGCCGGGAGTGCAGATGTCGGTGCCGGCGACCGATACAGAGCGGGTGGCGACGCAGCCGGACCAGCCCCTGCACGGACCCATCCGTTATCGGATGACGGGCCTCATGCCGTGGTTCTGCCTCCCGATCCTCGGTCTGATCACGGCTCTCGGATTCCCGCTCGTCGTGGTCGGCATCGCCACCGGTAGTCCGCCGCTCTGGTTCGGGCTCGTCTGGCTCGGCGCCCTGGGCTGGATGTGGTTCCAGGCCTTGGTGGGCATCAACTTCGAAGTGACGCTGTGGCCCGATGACGGGCGGCTTCAGTTCCGGTCGGTGCTGCGCACGAGACAGGCCGCCATCGCCGATCTCACTTCGGTTGCACCGTCGTACGGCGGCATGAACCCCCTCCTCGTGACGTTTCGCTATCGAGGCGGAAGTGTGCAGGTACCTCGCACGCTCGACGGCTGGTACGACCTCATCACGCGCGTCCGCAACGACAATCCCACGGTCCAGCTGCAAGGCGTGTAGCCCGCAGCGCAGTCGTGCCGTTGCTCGTGCTCGTCGGTACGGCGGTCGTGAGTGGCTTGGATTCGCGTCCGACCCGGGTTCGCCGGAGTCGGTGTCGGCAGTCTCGATTTCCGCGGGAAAGATTCGCCTAGGGCCGCGGCGACTCCGCCTCGAACTGCTTGACCAACCCGGCGACGTTCAACGCCCACTCGTGTTCGAACTCGCGGGGCGTGGTGCTGACGAGCGCGCGGTCGAGGAAGAACTGCAGCGTCCTCCGGGCGTCGACGACCACTTGAATTCCTCGGCGGTCGAGCGCTTCCAGACGCGACTCGTTCGACTCGAGCACACGTCCGAAGCCCGGCCGGCGGCCACGACAGTCAGGTGTGGTTCCCATCACCTGCGTTATCGCCGCGCCCGGCGGGAGGGTTACGGGTCCGGTACCGGCCGACTAGCTAGCGGTCCTGCGGGAGAAGGTCGCCGACACGCGCCCGGAGCGCCCGGTGCGCTTCGAGATCGACGGCGCGATGGCGCTGGTTCGTCGACGCGGGAAAGACGCCCAGGTAGTTGTCTCCGCTCCAGGCGGTGCCGGGGCGCACCGGGCGCGGGCTGAATCCGCCACCGCAGTTCGGACACACGTTGCCGCATACGTCGAGCGCACACGCTCGACAGAACGTGCACTCGAAGCTGCAGATCATCGCATCGGTCGACGCGGGCGGGAGGTCGGTCGCGCAGTTCTCGCAGATCGGTCTGAGTTCGAGCATGCAGAGATCTTGCGCGCCGGGGAGACCGTACGCAATGACGTTCCGCGGACGGATCCGGCCATCTACCCCAACGCGTGCAAGATCGCGTCGGGGGAAAGCGGGGTGTGGTCGATGGTCGCGCCGACGAGCGCGAGCGCGTCGGCGACGGCGTTGAAGATCGCGGGCGGTGAACCGATGGCACCACCCTCCCCCATCCCCTTGTGCCCGCCGGGCGTCGGTGACGGCGTCTCGACGTGGCCGTACTCGATCGTCGGCACCTCGGTCGTGGTCGGGAGCAGATAGTCCATGAACGTGGTGGTCAGCGGGTTGCCGTCGTCGTCGTACACGAAGTGCTCGTACAGCGCGCCGCCGATGCCTTGCACGACTCCACCCGCCACCTGGCCCTCGACGATCATCGGGTTGATCATGACGCCGCAGTCTTCGCTCACGACATAGCGCAGGATCGACACGACACCCGTCGCGCGATCCACCTCGACGGTGCACGCGTGACACGCGTTCGACCACGAGAAGGGCGGGGCCTTGAAGGTTGCGGTGGCTTCGAGCCCCACCTCCATTCCTTCAGGTAGGCGGGCGGTCTCCAGATACGCAATGCGCGCGACCTCCGCGAACGCGACCGAACGCGTCGGCGTTCCCCGTACGGAAATGGCCGAATCGACGATCTCGAGGTCGTCGGGTGCGGCTTCCATGAGGTGCGCGGCGATCTCGATCGCCTTCGCCCGCACGATCGCGCACGCGTTGCGGCAGGAGTTGCCCGCGATCACCGCGGTACCACTGCCACCGGTGCCGCGTCCGTACGCGGTCACGGCGCTGTCGCCCTGCACGATCGTGACGTCGTCGAACTCGATGCCGAGCTCCTCCGCGACGACCTGCGCCATGGTCGTCTCGATGCCCTGGCCGTGCGATCCCGTACCGAGCGAAACCGTCACCTGGCCGTTCGGGTTGACCCGCACCACCGCGGTCTCGGTGCCCATCGGATCCATCATTCCCGTGCTCGGTTCGACGTAGAGCCCGAGGCCGATCCCGATCAGGCGGCCTTCCTCGGCGAACATCCGCCGTTGTTCGGCGCGGAATGCGTCGTAGCCGATGATCTCCGCGGCCTGTTCGAGCGTCTCCGCGGGGCTGACCATGTCGAGCGGCAACCCCGTCGGCAACGTGTACGGGAGCTCCGCGCTCGCCACGACGTTCCGGCGCCGCCACTCGAGCGGATCGATCCCGATCTGACGTGCCGCCGCGTCGACCATTTGCTCGCGCGCGACGGTCTCGAACATCCACGGCCCGCGGTACGCGCCCCGCCCGCACGTGTTCGTCCAGACCGCGCGCGTCCGCAGGGACGCGAGCGGACACTTGTACGGACCGGTGAACAGCAAGCCGACCAGTTGCCCGGCGCCGCCGGTCGCGCCGACCGGGAACGAACCCGCGTCCTCGATGTGATCGATGTAGGTACCGAGAAGACGACCGTCGGCGTCGAGTACGAACGTGCAGTGCGCGACATCGGCCCGGGCGTGGTTCGACGCGATGAGATTCTCGCGGCGGTCCTCGATCCACTTCAGCGTGCGGCCCAGCCGGCGCGCCGCGAGCGCGACCGTGAGCTCCTCGCGTGGCGTGAAGAACTTCTGCCCGAAACCGCCGCCGACATCGTGCGCCTCGACGCGCACGAGATGCGCGGGAACACCGGTGACGCGCGCGATCGCCTGCTTGGCCTCGTGCGGATTCTGGGTGCTCATCCACGCGTGGATCGCGCCCCCGGCGGGTTCGTACGCGACGACGATCCCGCGCGTCTCCATCGGCACCGGAGTGTGCCGCTGCTGGCGGAACGTCCGACGGACGACATTGTCGCCCTGCAGCAACGCTTCGAGCTCCGGTGAGACCGGAAACTCCATCTCGCCGCCCAGGTTCGTCCCGAGCTCGGGATGCACGATCGGCATACCGTCGTCGAGCGCG
This sequence comes from uncultured Actinomycetes bacterium, assembly GCA_963835455.1. Lineage (GTDB taxonomy): Bacteria > Actinomycetota > Acidimicrobiia > IMCC26256 > PALSA-610 > PALSA-610. The sequence continues at coordinate 957,633 of CAWIFT010000003.1, read as the reverse complement.
CGCTCGACGTCGATCACCGGGGCCTCCACGTCGATCTCGACTTCGACGAGCTCAGCCGCGTCCTCGGCGACGTACCGGCTCTCCGCGACGATCAACACGATCGGTTCGCCGACGAAACGGACGTCGCCGTCGGCGAGTGGTCGTAGCGGCGCGCCCGGCATCGCCATCACGAGGGTGGGTTGCATCGTCCCCGCGTGCGGATTGAGATCACTCGCGGTCAGCACCGCCGTCACCCCGGCCACCGCCCGCGCGGCCGTGGTGTCGACGCGCAGGATGCGCCCGCGGGCAACGTCGCTGCGCACGAACGTGCAGTGCAACATGCCGGGCAATGCAATGTCGTCGACGTACTGGCCGTGTCCGGTCAGGAGCCGCGGGTCCTCGCGTCGCTTCACCGACTGGCCGACGAACCGTCCCGCGGTCGACGCGCTCATTGCGATGCTCCCGCGGCGCGCTGCACCGCGCGGATGATCCCCTGGTATCCCGTGCAGCGACACAGGTTGCCCGACAACGCGTCGCGGATGTCGGGCTCCGACGGACGGGGGTTCTCGGCCAACAGTGCCGTGACGGAGACGACGAAACCGGGCGTGCAAAAGCCGCACTGCAACCCGTGCTCTTCACGGAACGCGCCCTGTACCGGAGACAGCGCGCCGTCGGGACCACCGAGGCCCTCGATCGTCGTGACCTCGGCGCCGTCGGCCTGCACCGCGAACAGCAGACACGAACGCACGGCCTCGCCGTCGAGCAACACCGTGCATGCACCGCAGACGCCGTGCTCGCACCCGAGGTGCGTCCCCGTGAGTGCGCACTCCTCGCGCAGGAAGTCGGCCAGCGTCCGCCGCGCGTCCACCGCCGCGTGGCGCGCCTCACCGTTGACCGTGATCTCAACCGGCAGCACGAAAGGCCTCCTGCGCGCGCGTGACCGCGCGTTCGACGAGATGGCGGGCGATACGCACGCGCGTCGATGCGCTCGCGTGGACGTCGCCGGGCGGGTCGAGGCCCGCCACCGCGGCTTCGGCCACATCCGTCGGTGACGCCCCCGCAACGAGCGCTTCCTCGGCCGACGCGGCCCGGACCGGAGTCGAGCCCACGCCGAACAGCGCCACGCCCGCCCGGCCGTCCGAGACCGCGCATGCCACCCCGGCCAACGCGAAGTCGCCGTGGCGCCGCGCGACCTCCTCGATCGCGAAACCACTGCGGGCGGGCCACACCGGAAAGCGCGCCGCGACCAGGAGCTCGTCGGGTTCCGCCGCCGTCGTCCACGTGCCGACGAAGAAGTCGTCGGCGGCGACCCGCCGGCTCCGGCCACCGGGACCCACCAACTCCAATTCCGCCCCGAGCGCGACCGCGACCGCCGGATACTCGGACGCGGGGTCGGCATGCGCGATCGAGCCCCCGACTGTGCCCCGGTTGCGGATCTGAAAGTGCCCGATCAACGGCGTCGCCTGCGCGAGCAGCGGCACCGCCGCGCCGACCTGGGGATCGCGCTCCATCACGCGCTGACGGGTCCCCGCCCGCACCACCAGCGCCCCGTTCTCCCGGGCGAACCCGGCGAGCTCACCCACGCGGTTCACGTCGACGAGATGTTCGAAGTGCGTCAGGCGCAGCGCCAGCATCGGGACGAGGCTCTGCCCGCCGGCCAAGACCTTCGCGTCGTCGCCGTGGTCGGCGAGCAACGCGCAGACCTCGGCGATCGTCTCCGGCGCGTGGTACTCGAAGGGCGCCGGCTTCATGCTGCGAACCTACTGCCGAGCTGACACCTGCGTCAGGTTTGCGGCGGGTGCCGACTCGCGAACGTCGATGACGGCGGGCTGCACGCGCGGGCGATCGAAGAGCACGATGATCGCGGCGATCACCGGGACCGACAGCGAGGCGATCATCGCGACCTTGTCGAAGCCGGGCATCGCCATCGTCAGATGCCGCCAGTGGTACACGAGGTGCGGCACCGAATACACGAGCCAGGCGACGGCGGTGATGCGGGAGAGGGCCCGCAACCCCACGAAGATCGCGCCGATCGTCACGACCAGGAGCGCGAGATTGAGCGCCCCGACGTCGCGGACCAGGTGTTCGTTGTAGCGACCGTCCATCGCCACCCAACCGCGGCCGAACGGGAAGTCGTCGTAGAACGACCGCGGGAAGAACGCGGCCTGAACGCCCACGCCGAACGCGCTCACGGCAAGCACCCAGAGCATGAGCCGCACCCGACCGGGCAGGGCGGGCTCGATGCGCAGCGCCTGCGCGAGCTTCCGGTATCCGGTACGCACATCGGGCGAGGAGAGCCGCCAGCCGGTGGCTTCGCGGAACGCCTGGTTCGACACGCGCTGCGAAGCCGCGAGGTAGTCGGCCTTCTTGGGCGCCATCCAACCGGGCGCGTGCCGGAGCCGGCGGCGACAGACGGCAGCCGCCAGTGCTGCGCCCTGCTGCCGGCGCGGCAGGGGCTCGTCGACCACGTCGTACGTGCCCGCGGGCGCGTCCAGCGCCGCGACCACGGCCGCGGCGGCGTCGTCGGCATCGATCATCGGGAAGTAACCGTCCGGCGCGCCGACGTCGAGCAACACACCGCGGCGCGCGTACTGCATGGTCGCGAGCACCTGATCGCTGTCGGGCGAGTAGAAACGCCCGAACCGCAACACCACCCCCCGAGCGCCCTGCGCGGTGAAGCGTGCGACATTCGCCTCGGCGACGGCCACGGCGCCGCTGAACGTCGCCGCCTTCGCCATCGGCGTCGTAGCGGCATCGATCCACTCGGTGCCGTGCTCGCCGTACATGAAGGCCAGCGACTCCTGCACGAACACCGTCGCGCCGGCCGCGATCGCCGCGTCGACGAGGTTCCCGGACGCCTCCCGGCGGATGCGCTCGTTCTCGGCCCACGCGCTCATGCGGGCCATCTGCGCGATCGGCGGGATCTTGGTCGTGACGTTGACGACGGCGTCGTGCCCGGCCACGGCGGCGCGCAGCGCATCGACGTCGAACAGGTCGACGCGCACGGGACGCGCCCCGAGCGACTCGAGCAGGACGTCCTTCTCCGGCGACCTCGAGACGCCCGTGACGTCGTGACCCGCGATGACGAGGCGGCTGACCGCCCGCCGCCCCAGTACCCCGGTCGCGCCCGCTACGAAAACTCGCATGTCGACCACTCCTCTCGGCGTCTAATCCGGATAATAGATATCCGGATTCGATTTGTCGAGCCGGGACGGCAGAATGCACGCGACCGATCCGAGTGGAAGGCGGAACGCGTGACCCCGATCGACCGTCCGGAACCCGCTTCCGGCCTGGCCCGCACTCCGGAACCGCCCTACTGGGCCGTGATCTTCAGCACACGCCGGAACCACCAACCCGGGGACCAGTTCGACGCGACCGATCAGCGGATGATGGCGCTGGCCGCGCAGCAGCCCGGTTATCTCGGCGTCGAGACCGCCTTCCGCGACATCGGCATCACGGTTTCGTACTGGGCCGACGAGACGTCGATCGCGGCGTGGAAGCGCAACGCCGATCACGCATTCGCGCAGTACGAAGGCCGCACACGTTGGTACGACGCGTACGAACTGCGTGTCGCGCGCGTCGAGCGCGCCCACAGCTTCGTTCGCGAGCCGTGAGCCTCCCGTGAGTGCCGCGCCCCCCGAACGCGTTCAGCTCGACGGCGGCGTCGTGGTGCGCTGGGTGACGGTCGCCGACGCGGAAGCGATCGCGCGCGCCGTCGGCGAGAGCCTCGAGCACTTGAAGCCGTGGATGCCGTGGGCCGACGAGCGCTCGGCCGACGTCGTGTTCCAGCGCGGGCGACTCCGCGAGCAGATCCGGCAACGGTCCCGGCGCGAGGAATGGCAGTACGGCATGTTCGCGGACCGTTCGTCGTTCGTCGGATCGATCGGGTTGATGACGCGCCGCGGTCCGGGCACGATCGAGATCGGCTACTGGCTGCACATCGACGCCGTCAACCGTGGTCTCGTCACGAATGCTGCACGCGTGCTGACCGCGGCAGCACTCGAGATGGACGGCATCGAGACCACGATCATCGTGTGCGACGAAGCGAACCTGCGCAGCGCGGCGATCCCCCGGCGGCTCGGCTACACGCTCGACCGGACCGAAGCGCGCGCGCCCGAGGCGCCCGGCGAAACCGGCCGGATGCAGATCTGGGTGGCCGACAAGAGCTCGTTCGCGGCTCCCCCGACTACCGCCTGAACGGCACCGCTTCCTCGATGCGGGCCATCACGTCGGCGTCGAGGCGCGGTGCAACGTCGATCGCAACCATGTTCTCTCGCACCTGCGAAGCCTTGCTCGCCCCGGTGATCACCGTCGACACGTTCGGGTTCTTCAAGCACCAAGCGAGCGAGAGCTGCGCGAGGGTGCAACCGAGTTCGTCGGCCACGCCCTTCAACCGCCGCACCTTCTCGTTCGTCTTCGGGTCGGTGAGCATGCCCTGCAACCACTCGTAGCCGGGCAACTTCGCGCGCGATCCGTCCGGCATGCCGTCGAGGTACTTGCCGGTGAGCAGTCCCGAAGCGAGGGGGCTCCAGATCGTGAGCCCCAACCCGATGTCCTCGTAGAGGCGCGCGTACTCGAACTCGACCCGCATCCGGTTCAAGAGGTTGTACTGCGGTTGCTCCATCACCGGCTTGTGCAGATGATGACGCTCGGCGATCTCCCACGCGGCGCGGATCTCGTCGGCCGTCCACTCCGAGGTGCCCCAGTAGAGCGCCTTGCCGCTCGAGACGATGTCGCTCATCGCCCACACGGTCTCTTCGATCGGCGTCTTCGGGTCGGCGCGGTGACAGAACAACAGGTCGACGAAGTCGAGGCCCATGCGTTCGAGTGAACCGTCGATCGCCTGCATCAGGTACTTGCGATTCAACGTGTTCTTCATGTTCGGCGCGTCGTGGATGCCCCAGAACACCTTCGTGGAGATCACGTAGCTGTGACGCTCCCAGCCGAGCTTGGCGATGGCCTCGCCCATGATGCTCTCCGACTTGCCGCCGGCGTACGACTCCGCGTTGTCGAAGAAGTTCACGCCGGCGGCGCGGGCCGCATCGAGACATTCCATCGCGGTGTCGACACCGAGCTGGTCTCCGAACGACACCCAGGATCCGAATGACAATTCACTGACTTGCAGGCCGCTGCGGCCGAGACGTCGATATTCCATGACGCCGACCGTACCCTGAGCAGCCGTGCTCCTGGACCTCGTCGTGCGCACCTCGGAAGCGGTTGCCGCGACACGTTCGCGCAAGGCGAAGATCGAAGCGCTCGCGACCTTGCTGTCCGAGGCCGACACGGACGAGGTGGCGACCGTCGTCTCCCTGCTCACCGGGGAACCGCGCCAGGGGCGCATCGGGGTCGGGTGGGCGACGCTCTCGGCCGTACGCGATCACGCGCCGGCCGCGCCCGCGCCGACGGTGACGGTTGCCGCGCTGGACGACGCGCTCGAACGCATCGCGGCGACGACCGGCCCCGGGTCGGCGGCGGCCCGCCACGCGATCCTCACGGACCTCCTGGGACGGGCGACCGAGGCCGAAGCCGGCTTTATCGTGCGCCTCCTCACCGGCGAGCTCCACCAGGGCGCGCTCGCCGGGCTCATGGCCGACGCGATCGCACGCGCCGCACAGGTTCCCGCCGACGCGGTCCGCCGTGCCGCGATGTTGGGTGGCGACCTCGCCGACACTGCGACCCGCGCCATCGCGGGTGGTGCCGCGGCACTGGCCGAAGTGCACCTCGAAGTACTCCGCCCGGTGCAGCCGATGCTGGCCGCGACCGCGGCGTCGGTCGCGGAGGCGTTGACCGCCACCGGGCGCGCGTCGGTCGAGTGGAAACTCGACGGCGCGCGCATCCAGGTTCACCGTGACGGCGACGACGTGCGCGTGTTCACCCGCAACCTCAACGACGTCACCGCCCGTCTCCCCGAAGTCGTCGCGGCTGCACGTGGGTTCACGGCCCGATCGTTCGTCCTCGACGGTGAGGCGATCAGCCTGTCGGAGGATTCGTTGCCGCGCCGGTTCCAGGACACGATGAGCCGCTTCGGGGCCGATGACGCCGCGGCCCATGCGTTGACGCTGGCCGCGTTCTTCTTCGACCTTCTTCACCTGAACGGCGACGACCTGCTCGACCGCCCGCTCCGCGAGCGCGGGGCGATCCTCGACGACCTGGTCGGTCGGTATCGCGTGCCCGCGCTCGAGACCGACGACGCCGAGGAAGCCGAGTCGTTTCTCGCCGACGCGCTCGCGACCGGGCACGAGGGAGTGATGGTGAAGGCGCTCGACTCGCGCTACGACGCCGGCCGGCGGGGCGCGGCGTGGCGCAAGGTCAAACCGGTGCGCACCCTCGACCTCGTCGTGCTCGCGGCGGAGTGGGGCCACGGCCGGCGCCGCGGTTGGCTCTCGAACCTGCACCTCGGCGCGCGCGATCCGGAGACCGGCGCGTTCGTCATGGTCGGCAAGACCTTCAAGGGTCTCACCGACGAGCTCCTCACCTGGCAGACCACACGGCTCCAGGAGATCGCGGCGCACACCGACGACTACACCGTCTACGTGCGGCCGGAGCTGGTGGTCGAGATCGCGCTCGACGGTGTGCAGGTGTCGAAGCGTTACCCGGGCGGCGTCGCGCTGCGATTCGCGCGCGTCCGCGCGTATCGTCCCGACAAGTCGGCTGCGGATGCCGACACCATCGACTCGGTTCGCGCGCTGCTCGCGCCCTAACCCGCGGCGGCGGCCATCTGCGTCATGTACTGGTTGAGGTCGAAGTAGTCGCGCCACTTCGCGATCTTCCCGTCACGCAGTTCGAACGTGCCCATCACCGGCAGTTCGATCGTGACGTTCGGGAGCACGAAGATGTCGAGCCGCTCGGTCAACACGGTGCCGCCGTCGGCCGCGATGTTGAGAATGCGGAACTCGATGCTCTCCACGCCGGTCGTGAACATCGCGAACGTGGCCTTGATCGCGTCCTTTCCGACGACCGCCGGATCGATGGGGATGTTGTGGTAGATCGCGTCGTCGGTGAAGTAGCCGACGATCTGGTCGACATCCGCACCGTTCCCCCAGTCGTCGCAGAACCGCCGGATCAAATCAATCGCGTCGCTCATGGGAGCCGACGATAATCACCGCACCTGCGGCGCGGAAACGGGACCCGGGACCCACTCGTAGTGGCCGGAACTCGCAGAGGACCGATCCGGCCGGTTGGCCCGCTCCACCCGGATTGTGCCGGTCAGCCTGCGCAAATGGGTACTCCGGCGTCCGCAAATGGGTTCGGATCCCTTGCCACACAGAGTGACCCGGGTGTTCACTTTCTCACGGGGAAGGGGCTGTGAGGCGGCCCCCGGCGCGACACCATTGCGAGGCGCGCCGGGGTCTGCCCGCCCCTCCCCTCAAGGAGTGCGTGACTCCCCGAGCCGGGCGTGGAACGCTTCGCCGGAATGGTCGAGACGCTCACAGACGCGCCACTCGATGCGGAGCCGGAACGGAAGCGACGGGATCCGCGGCACCGCGTCGCGCTCGCCGTTGCGGTTCTCGCCGTCGTAGCCCTCGTCGCCGCGACGGGCTGGTGGTTCGTCGGCGGCGCGCGTCTCCGACCGGCCGGCGGAGTCGGTTACGACGGCGTTCATGCGGTCGGCTCGCCCTGGTCGTTCGGGATCGAGCTCAACTCCAGCAACGGCCCGGTCAAGCTCGTATCCGCCACACCGACGTCTCTTTCGGGACGCGCCACCGTCGGCTTCGCGGTGACCACCGCACTCGGGTCGGCCGTCGGCGACCTGGCGGCTCAGGGCTACGAGCCGCGCCCGATGAACGGGACGCGCGTCGACGGCCGGGGCCCGGCCAACACGGTGTTCCTGACGATGACGCTGACCGCACCGCGCGCAGGACTCATCGAGGTGCACGGCGTCGACATCACCTACCGCTCAGGTCCTCGCACCCGAACCGCGCACGCGGATGTTGACGCCTGCTTGTTTGCAGTTACCCCCGGGAGCGAACATCGAGTTCTCACCGAGATCGATCGCCGACAAGCAAACGTCTCCGATCCGTCGAGCGACGACCTGATCGCGCGCTACCTGCGCTGTGACGGCCCCTAGTCCACTCGCGGCGGGATCGACCCGAGCTTTCCCTGCTCGTACAGATCGAGGCTCTCCAAGAGCTCCTGCTTCGTGTTCATGACGAACGGGCCGTACCAGGCGACGGGCTCTCGGAGCGGACGACCGCCGAGCAACAACACATCGGCGTCCTCGTCGGCCTCGACCACGACGCTCTCGCCGTCGCGACCGAGCGCTGCGAGTTGGTGCTCACCGACCTGCCGTGCGTCGCCGCCGATGCGCACCTTGCCGCGCAACACGTAGACGAGTGCGTTGTAATCGCCCGGCCACGCGAGCGCGAGCTTGCCGCCGGCGTCGATCGTCGCGTGCGCGTACGCGATCGGCGTGTGCGTGCTGCCCGGCCCGGACTGGCCTCCGAGCTCGCCGGCGACGACCCGTAACAACGTGCGGCCGTCGGCGGTGCGGGCGAGCGTGATCTTGTCGCCGCCGAGATCCTGGTAGCGCGGCGGCGTGAGCTTGTCGGCGCGCGGGAGGTTGACCCACAGCTGGAGGCCGTGCATCAGTCCGCCGTCGCGCAACATCGCCTCGGTCGGTTCCTCGGAGTGCACGAGCCCTGCGCCGGCCGTCATCCACTGCGTGTCGCCACCGCGCAGGAGCCCGCCGCCGCCGGTCGAGTCGCGGTGCTCCATCTCGCCGTCGAGCAGATAGGTGACGGTCTCGAACCCGCGGTGCGGGTGGTCGGGCGCGCCCTTCGCCTCACCGGGTCCGTACTGGATCGGGCCCATCTCGTCGAGCATGAGGAACGGGTCGGTCGCACCCTGGTCCGCGCCGGGCTGGGGGAACGGGCGGTGCACCGGGAAGCCGCCGCCCTCGATCGCCGACTGCGCGGTGACGATCGACTGGACCGGACGCGGCGCACCCTCCGACTCCTCGAGCACGGGGAGCACCGACGGGTCGACGGGGGTGATGGCGGGCATGAGGGCCTCCTGGGATTGTCGGACGTCGTCCAGAACCCTTGCGTCCGCAACTATATTCCTCGGAGCCCGTCCAGGACCGAGGGCTCGAATGCGTAGGCGTACATGACCGTCGGTTCGATACGGGCGTAGGGCGGCGTCTCGCCCGCGTACCACTCGTCCCAGTCGGGATACACGTCGTGCACGTACGCGAGGAAGTCGGCGTTCTCTGCGGCGCGCACGTCGATCTCAACGGCCCGCCCGTGGACGATCGTCGCGAAGGTCTCGCCGATCGTGTGGCACGCACTCACCTGGGGCCGGGCGCGGATGTGCCGGAAGCGCACCGACTCCTGTCCCGAGCCGAAATAGAAGCGGCCCCGAAAGAACAAACCGTCGACGGGGCTGACCCGCGGCTCGCAGTTTGCGGTCACGGTCGCGAGATCGAGCACGCGGACGCCTCGGAGAACACGCGCGAGATCGGACGCGGCCACGCGGCGCTCCGGCGTGTGAATCGTGCGCATGTGTTCGCCCACCCGCGCATACGACGCGTCGAGCAACTGCTGCAACGCGGCCGTGTCGGCAGGAGTTTCGTGCATGACAAAAGGCTACCGATCGCAACCTCGGGTTCTCGACGACGACACTCGCCCGTTACACGGAGGGTCGACACTGGTTGGCATGCGGGCGGTGGAGGAGATCATGCGACCACACACGCGATCAGAGACCCGACTTCACGCCGACGAAGCGCAAGCGTTGCGCTGGCTGAAACGCCGGTTGGAGTGGGAAGGGATCCTCGCCGCGTTGCGGGACGCCGGCGACGGCAGGCTTCCCGAGCCCGCGCCGCAACGCCGGGAGCCTGCTGCGGCCTGACCGGTACGATTGTCACTCGGTCCGTGATCACACGGGGAGTGGCGCAGTGGTAGCGCACGTGCTTTGGGAGCACGAGGTCGGGGGTTCAAATCCCCCCTCCCCGACCCATTGATTTGTCCTTGACCGGGAAGCCGCGGCTCTATATTTCGCCGGATGGTCGAGGTCGTAGCTCATCGGCGTCGGCCCCGGTCCGGGCTCTGGTTCGTCACCGCGGTGATCGTGATCGTGGTCGCGCTCGCGGTCCCGTTCGGTCCCGGACTCGCTCGTTCCGTCTCGAAGACGGAACCGTTTCCGATCGATCTTCACACGGTCGGTGCTCCGTGTCGCGATGACACCGATTGGGTGTGCGGATCGATCCGAGTGCCCCTCGATCGCGGGTCACCGCGCTCGGAGCTCATCACGATTCGGTTTCGCATCCTCCCGCGGCGCGAGGCATCCCGGCCATCAGCGGGCACGATCGTCGTGGTGAACGGCGGTCCCGGCGATCCGTCGATGCGGCAATACGCGTGGGCAGACAGCGCGTTCTCGCTGGCACTGGAAGATCACGATCTCCTGCTCGTCGACAATCGCGGTTCGGGCGCGTCCGACCGCATCGACTGCCCGGCGGCCGACAAGACGTTCTCGACCGAGGCGATCGCGGAGTGCCGCAAGATTCTCGGACCACGCGCCAACGATTTCGGAACCATTGCCGCAGTCGACGACCTCGAAGCCGTGTTGCAGCGCGTCCACGCCCGCACCGTCGATCTCTACGGCGAGTCCTACGGCACGTTCTTCGCGCAGGTATTCGCGCTCCGATACCCGCAACACTTGCAGCGGCTGGTTCTCGACGGCGCCCTTCCGCTCCAGCCCGATCCGTGGTCGCTGGATTCGCTGCCCGCGGGCCTCGCCGGCTTGGAAGCGACGTGCCGCGCCCATCCGAAATGCCGCGCGGCGGGAGACTTCGCACCGCTCGTCGCCGAGAGCCTGCCTGCTCTGCGCGCCGATCCCGCGGAACTACACGCCGTCGGCGGGTGCCGACGATCTCGCATTGCTGGTCGCGAATGCGGGCCGCGCCGGCTCGGCCTATCGCGAGTTGCCGGCCGCGTTGCGGTCGTATCTGGCCGGCGACAGTCGGCCTTTGTTTCGCATTCTGTACGAGGCGACCAACGGAGGGTTCGGCGACGCGGTCGACCCCACGTACAAGGACTCGGCCGGGCTCCTCATCGCGGGCCTGTGCGGCGACTACCCCAGTCCATTCGATCTGCGCGCGCCACTCGCAGAGCAGAAGAAGCAACTCGCGCGTGCGTACGCCGCAGTCGCCAAGTCCACCGCCGTCACGGTCAAGCCGTTCACCGCGGCCGAAGCCCTATGGCGCGACGGAACCTTGTGCCTCGGATGGCCCGCGCCGACGGGCCCCGCGCCGGGGGCCCTCGGACACGATTTCCCGAATGTTCCGACGCTCGTCCTCGAAGGCGGACTCGACACCGTTACCCCACCGCGTGTCGCGCGGGCAGTCGCCGACGAATTCCGCAACAGCCGATACCTCGAGGTCCCGTGGATCGGGCACGTCGCGGCGCTCAACGACCGGACGCATTGTGCCTCGAGCATCGCCGCCGCCTTTCTCGCCGCGACCGCGATCGACACGACGTGTCTGCAAGGTCTGATCGCACCGCCCGAGGTCGACGCGTTTGCGATGACGTACGCGGGAGAGAAGCCGATCGACGTCATCAGCAGCCAAGGCGCAACAACGCTTTCCGTCGACGACCGCCGGACGGTCGGAATCGCGCGGGACGCGGTCTCCGACGTGATGTGGCGATGGTCGCGACTCGGCGACGATCAGGGCCGCGGATTGCGCGGCGGAACGTTCAGCACACGTACATCGTCCACGCCCGGTGAGTTCCGTCTGCACCTCGACGAGATCGGATGGACCACCGACGCCACGGTGAGTGGAGACATCACCGAAGATCCCGACTACGGGTCGATCGTGGGCGCCGTCGACGTGACCACGCCCACGAGTCGTTCCCGACTCCGCATCCGGTGTGCGAATGCATTCGGGTCGTCGAGCGTCGAAACGATCACCGGATCGCTCGGCGGTCACGACATCCAGGTCGAGGTCGACGGCAAACTAGGACTCTGATGCGGTTCGGGGTGTTGATGCTGCCGACGGATCCGTGGCCGGACGCGGTGGCGCGCGCCCGGCACGTCGAAGCGCTCGGATTCGACCACCTCTGGACGTACGACCATCTGTCGTGGCGGCGATATCGAGGACGACGGTGGCACGCGGCGATCCCCTGGCTCACCGGAATAGCCGCGGCCACGAACCGGATCCGACTCGGTCCGATGGTGACGACACCGAACCTGCGCCATCCGGCGACGCTCGCACAGGACGTCGTGACCGTCGATCACGTTGCGAACGGACGCTTCATCCTCGGCGTCGGGGCGGGTGGCGTCGGATTCGACTCCACGGTGTTCGGCGCGCAGCCGCTCACGCGCGCGGAGTTGGTCGCCCGGCTCGAAGAGTTCGTGGACCTGCTCGGTCAATTGTTCGCAGAACCGTTCGTGACGTACGACGGGACGTACTTCACGGTGAACGACGCGTGCATCCGACCCGTTGCGGTGCAAGTGCCGCGCGTTCCGATCGCGATCGCGGCCGGCGGTCCGAAAGCGCTCGCGCTCGTCGCGAAGTATGCGGACGCGTGGATCACCTTCGGCGCCACGAGCGGGCAGAGCGCATCCGCGCCCGCCACCGAAGCGAGCGTCCGGCTGCAGACGCAGCAGCTCGAGGACGCCTGCGCCGCGATCGGCCGTGATTCCTCGGAGATTCAGCGGATCTACCTGGTCGGCAACACCGAAGAACGACCGCTCGCGGGCTCGGCCGCGTTCGACGACTTCGTAGGCCGGTACTCGGCTATCGGGTTTACCGACCTCGTCGTCCACCATCCGCGCGCCGACGATCCGGTGTGGGACGAGCCCGAATCGATCCTCGACGAGATCGCGGCGGAAGTCATGCCGAAATGGCGTTCGTGACTGCTCCGAAACGGGCCGTGACTCGTCGTCTCGGCCGGCTGGCTAGAGTCATATGTTGCGAGCAGGCCGAACTGGTTGGTCGGCCGTTCTCAGAATCGAGTATTCGTGGCACAAGGCACAGTCAAGTTCTTCAATGCCGAAAAGGGTTACGGCTTCATCTCGCGTGAGCAGGGTGACGACGTCTTCGTTCACTTCTCTGCAATCCAAGGCGACGGCTACAAGAGCCTCGACGAAGGTCAGACCGTCGAGTTCGAGGTCGGCCGGGGCAAGAAGGGTGACGAAGCGCAGAACGTTCGGGTGATCTGAGATCGCCGTATGCAGTACGGGAGCCGCCGGCGGAAACGCCTGGCGGCTCCTGTTCTTTTCTGGACGTGGGATGACGTGATGACAGACCCTTTGATCGTGCTCGGCGGACTCGACCTCGAAGCGCGGCGCGAGTTCATCGGTAACGCAAGTGGCGTGATCGACAAGGCTGCCGGCAACACCGTTGCACCCGTCGGCCTCGACTGCTCGAACATCGAGTCGCTCGACGACGGAACGCTCGGGATGTTGGTGCTGATCGCGCGCCAGGCCCAGCGCCGCGGCGTGAAGGTGACGCTCGTCGAGGCGAAGCCTCGGGTTCGGACCGAACTCGACACCGCCGGCGTGAGCCACTTCTTCAACTGGCAGCCGTAGCGCGCGAGACTCGAGGCGTGCTCGACGTCGACACGCTGATCGCCGACTGCATCAACGCGAATCGTGAAGCCGAACCGCGGCGGGCGATCGGCGAGATCCTGACGCGAGCGGTTTCGCAGCCTGCCGCCGTCGCCGCCGCGCTGCCCCCCGTGCACGGCGAGATCAAGCCGCTGCACGTCTCGGCCGAGCTGACCATCCTCAACATCGTGTGGGCGCCGAAAATGACACTCGCCGCGCACGACCACCGCATGTGGGCGGCGATCGCGTTGTATTCCGGCGGCGAGGACAACGCGTTCTATCGCCGCGACGAGCCGGGACTCGTCGAATCCGGCGGCAAATCGCTTCACCCCCGCGACGTGTGCCTGCTCGGTTCGGAGACGATTCACGCCGTCACGAACCCGACCTCCGAGTACGCGGGCGCGATACACGTGTACGGCGGCGACTTCTTCGCCACTCCGCGCAGCGAGTGGGCCGGCGACCCACTGCGCGAACAGCCGTACGACGTGCAGCGCGTTCTCGCAGTGTTCGAAGCCGCGAACCGCGCCGCGGAACAGAGCTGAGACGGTTATCGCGCGAGCGCGCGTATCTGCGCGTTGGCCGACCTCAAGCGGCGCGCCAGGAGGCGTGCCAGGTTCGCCCTGATTCGCTCACCGATCACCGGAGAGGAGGTGTCGAGTCGCTTCCGCGCGTCGAGCGAGAGTGACCCGATCACGGAACGCTCGTCGCACACGATGTCGGCCGAGCGCGTGGCCTCGTCGAGCATCGCCATCTCGCCGAACGCGATCCCGGAACCGAGCGTTGCGAGCCGTCGACTCCGGCCACCTACGTTCGAGTCGAGCGGCAGCAACACGCTGATCCGTCCGGAGAGGAGGAAGAACAGCTCGTGCGCCTCTTCGCCTTCGCGGATCACGACGGTTCCCGCCTCGACAGTGCGTACGTCCATCTCGAGCTCGAGCGCGGAGAGCTCTGCGTCACCGAGACCGTCCAGCAGGTCGAAGCGCTCGAGTTCGGCGTGCGCGCCGCGCACTTCCGCGACAATCGCCGCGGAGCCGAGCAGCTGGTCCTCACACCACTCCAGCGCGGCGTCCTCGTCGCAGAAGCTCATCGCGGTCTGGGTCAACTTCGAGCCGATACCACCGTCGTCCTCGCAGACCACCACGACCGTGCGGCCCGAGTTGGTCAGTCGCTCGGCGAGTCCGTCGAGTGTGGTGAGCGCGGGCTCGTCATAACTCCCCACGTGGGTGAAGTCGATGACGACGAACTCGACACCGTCGAGATCGGCAACGACGGTGCGATGGACCTTCTCCGCCGTCGCAAAGAACAGATCGCCCTGCAGCTCGTGCAGACCGATCGCGCACCGGCGACTCGCCAAGGCGTCTTCCTGCGAGACCGTGCGAATGCGGTTCGAACCGATCTCGTCACCACGCAACGAGCGACGAACGACCGACTCGACGCCCGCGCTTCGACCCAGCAGATGCAGCTGCAGCTCGTGCGACAACCGTTCGCAGACCTTGACGCCGCGCACGCTGTTGCCCTGTTCGTCGAGCGGCGGCGAAAACACGCCGATGCCCAGCTGACCCGGTAGCACCGCGAGCACTCCACCCGCGACGCCGCTCTTCGCCGGCAGCCCGACGTTGTAGAGCCACTCGCCGGCGTTGTCGTACATCCCGCACGTTGACATGACGCTCAACACGTTGGTGACGTGGTGCGGATCGATCGCACGCTGGCCAGTCGTCGGATTCAGTCCGTCGTTTGCGAGCGTTGCGCCGATCAGCGCCAGATCGCGGCACGTGACCAGTACGGAGCACTGGCCGAAGTAGTCGTCGACGACTTCTTCGACATCGTTGGCCAGCATCCCGAAGCTCCGCATCAGCCAAGCCAGGGCGCGGTTTCGATCACCGGTCGAACGTTCGGAGGCGAGTACCGCCTCGTCCATCGATACGGGCCGGCCGGCGAAGCGACCGAACGTGTCGAGTATGCGCTCCATACGGTCGTTCGGGTCGCAGTTGGCGAGCAGCGCGGTAGTGACGATCGCACCGGCGTTGACCATTGGGTTGAACGGCCGGCTCGTGCGCGGATCGACGCTCACCGAGTTGAAAGGGTTGCCCGACGGCTCGACACCCACCCGCGCGAGGACCGCGTCCCTGCCTTGCTCCTCGAGCGCCATGCCGTACACCAGCGGCTTCGATATCGATTGGATCGTGAACGCGTGGCCCGCGTCGCCGACCGCGAACACGTCTCCGTCCACGGTCGCGACCGCGATACCGAACGTCTGCGGATCGGCCTGCCCGAGCTCGGGGATGTACGTGGCGACGGTTCCGCTCGTCTCCGACGCGAACTCGCGATGGACCCGTTCGAGGATGTCGATCAGCGGTGAAGCGGCGACGTTCGTGGTGTGCACCACAATGGAATACCGCGTTGACGCCGCCGACCGTGTGCTGGGGCGTTGAACAGCTGATCACTTCCGGCTGTCGTAAACCTGACCTTCGCGAAGTCGGCGGTCGAGGTCGCTCACGGCGGTCCGATAAGCGGGTTCGATCGGATAGTCGGAATGGACGCGGATCGGCGGATACACGAAGTCGCCGTTCGCGATCGCGTCGACGGGAACGATCTCGACGTTCGTCGGCGGTCCCGGCGGGATTCGCCCGCCGATCGGGTCGGTGTTGCGGTAGAGGTTCTGCCACCGGTTCGAGAGCCGCTGGTCGAGCTCCGCAAACGTGGCGTCGTTGAAGTACGCCGGGAACCATGGCGCGTACAGGCGGTGCAACGGCGACCCGTAGGTGAGGAACGCGACGTGGCCGCGCACCGGCGCCGAGAGTTGCAGCACGGCCGTGGCCGCGATGATCGAACCCTGGCTGTGCGCGGAGATGATCACGTCGTGGTCCTGGCCGACATGCCAACTCGTACGGAACACGAACTCGGGGAGCGCGCGGTCGGTGTAGCAGGGCGGCCCGAGCGGCTGCGCGTGGCGCGGCCAGAACGTCGTGAGATCCCAGAGGATCCCGACCGTGCGCCGTAGGCGGGCATTGCTGCGCGCACGGAGCACGACGAGCAGCGTCGCGACCGCGAACCCGGTGATGATCCAACTGCCGTAGCTCGCGGCGTGCTCCGCGATCCACGCGCGGTGGTGCGCCTCGAACGCCGGGTGGTAGTGGTGCGTGTCGATCAGCACGACCACGACCGTCGTCGCGAGGGCGACACTCGCGGCGACCAGCGCGGGACCGATGAGGATCGGACCGATCCGATCGGTCAGGCGGGCGAATCGCACCGCCCGCGCGACCTGCCGAGCGCGCGCGGCACGTTCGGTGGCGGCAGTGTCGGGTGCAGGCGCACGATGCACGAAGCTGCGCAGCACTGCCGCGATCTTCGGCAGAGAACGCACCGCAACGACGATCAGCACCACGATCGCGGCGACCGCCGCCGCGACGATGAACAGTGCGAACATGAACGCGGTGCCGAGCGCGGCCCAGGTCAACGCGTTCGGCACGATGATCGGCACGGGACCGGGCGTGTTCGCCGACGCGAGCGCCGTCGTGCTCTGGCCCAGATAGTCGCCGAATCGCAGCACCACTCCGGCGCTGAACATCGCGCCGAGCACGAGGGCCAAGCCGCACACCAGTGCGCTCCCCGCGCCGGCCAAACCGACGCCATACGCACGGTTGGCGGCTCGCGGCAACAGCGCGGCTACGCCGACGACGATCATCACGACCATCTGCACGAGGAACAGCATCACGATCACGGTTTCGACACCGGCGAACGCAACACCACTCGTGGTCTGCACCGCGGGGTCGAGGAGCAGCATCCCGACGAGAACCACGAAGACCACCACGGATGCAACGAGCACTCCGACGGAAACCACTCGGCGCAGCCGCTTCAGCCGCTCTCCCCAACCGACCATCGCGGTCACGACCGCCACCCCGAGCAGCCCGAACGCGACACCGGCCAGAACGCGCCACCGCGTCGACGAACCGACAGATGCATACGCGATACCGACCGCCGCCATGGCGCTGAGGAGGCTGAAGGCCGCGGCGACGTGGAGGTGACGAAGGTATTCGCTCGGCTCGCGATCGTCCCACATCGACGGATGGTCCAGCGCGGTTGCGTGATCGACGACCGACATGGGGTCGGCGTACCGCTTTCCCACGATCGCGAGGACGGCGGCCCGCGCCTTCCACCCGTGCCGGGCCAGGAACCACAGCGTCAGGATCACGGCGAGCGGCAACACGAGCGACACCGCGATTCGCCGCGGCGGGCTCGCCAACCACGACCAACCGAGAAACTTCGTGAGCGAATGGTTCGCGATGCACGCCGGGTTGTTGCCGCACTGCCACGCCAGCTGATCGATGGCGGCGATGTAGGCCGCCATGACGAGCGTCAATCCCAACGACAGCGCGAACACGCGCACCATTGCCGCGTGGAATCGCGACACGTTGCGCCACCGCGAACGCGGGGTCGACCGGTGGTCGCATCGCCGCCGCGGTGTTCGCCAGTGCGAAGGGTGCCAGGAACACCCACAACGCCTGGAACGGCGACCCCGATGTCAGGCCCCGCCACGAGTAGCCCTCCAACCCGCGCGGCCGATCGCCCGCCGCCGCGCCCGGCAACGGATCGTCGGGATCCGGCGCATAGAAGCCCGTGGTCGCATCGCCCGCCTGCCGCGCGACGAAGCGCGCATCGAGCATGCCCTCAGGTGGCGTGCCGCTGACCCCGTGAATCCGTAGCTCCACGAGCCGGCGGACCGCCCCCGGGCCGGTTCCCGGCTGCGATTGCTGAGACGATGGCAACGTCCGCGGACGGTACTCGCATTCGGTTGTGATTGGCGCGACCCACCGGAAAGCCGGTGCGCCACTCTCGACCTACATTCGACCGGCGCGCGCCCTCGACGCAACCGGCCGGATCAACTCGTCTGTTGCTCGTCCCGAATACCTAACAACACCTCACGTCGTACCTGGCCCGGTTCGTGCCGACGGTGCACGGCCTCTGAACTCGACCACGAGACCTTCCCACGGGCCGATGCGAAGCTCACCGGCAAACGGCTCGCGGTCGCGCGTGCGATCGGTTCCGATCAGGATGCGCCCATCGAGACCCTCGAGCACGGCGTTCGTGTCGGAGTAATTGACGACGACCGCATGGTCTTCGCCGCGCCGCCAGGCCCAGGCACCTTCCGGAGCCGCGAGAGCCGTGTACGCACCGAGCGCGAGATCCGGAGTCTGTCTCCGCAGCGCGATCAGGTCTCGGGCGAGCGTCAACATCGACTCGGGATCGTCCGCCTGCCGGGCCACGTTGCGATCGGTCGCTCCGAGGGGGAGCCAGGGCGTGGTCCCGGGTTCGGTGAAGCCACCTCCGGGCGCGTCGGTCCACGGCATCGGCGTGCGCATCGCGTCGCGGCCGGCGTACGCGGGCCAGTACTTGACGCCCAATGGGTCGCGCAGGTCGGGCGGCTCCACCGCAACGTCGCACAACCCGATTTCGTCACCCTGGTACAACACCGGCGTTCCCCGCAGCCCGAGCAACATCATCAGCGCCGCCCGGGCTTTGATCGGGTCGTCCTGCGCCCAGCGCGTCGCGAAGCGGGACACGTCGTGGTTCGAGCCCGTCCACGCGGGCCACGCGCCGCTCGGCAGCATGTCCTGCGTGCGTTCCACGACTGCGCGCATCGCCACCGCTTCGAGCGGCGCGTTGATGAACGGGAAGTTGAACGCGAGCTGCAGCTCGTCGAGGTCCGCGCCGTAGAACGCACCCAATGTCGCCGCGTCGTTGACCGGCGTCTCCCCGAGCAGCAACCGTGGCGGGTCGTACGAGTCCGCGATGCGTCGCCAGCGACGCAGGATGTCGTGGAGCTCGGGCCGGTTCGCGTTGTACACCGCCCGTTGCCCGAACAGCTGCTCGTCGAGCGGATCGTCGGGAGTCGCGGGCGGATTGTCCCGCAGCGCCGCGTCCTTGATGATGATGTTGCACACGTCGATGCGAAAACCGTCGACACCACGGTCGAACCAGAACCGCACGATGTCGTCGAACTCGTCGCGGACCTCTTCGTTCCACCAGTTGAGATCGGGTTGTTCGCGCAGGTGGTTGTGCATGTAGTACTGGCCCGTGGTCTCGTCCCACGTCCACGCCGGACCGCCGAAACTGCTCACCCAGTTGTTCGGCGGCGATCCGTCCGCGGCCGCGTCGGCCCAGACGTACCAGTCGCGGTGACGCGCACCCTTGGACGACCGTGCGTCGACGAACCACTCGTGTTGTTCGCTGGTGTGGTTCGGCACGAAGTCGAGCACCACCCGGATACCCCGCTCGTGCGCGGCCGCGACGAGCGCGTCGAACGCGGCGAGCGTTCCCATCTCGGGTTGCACCGCGCGGTAGTCGGCGACGTCGTAACCCCAGTCCGCGTTGGGCGAGACGGTGACCGGGCTCAGCCAGATCGCGTCGACGCCGAGCCAGTGGAGGTAGTCGATCCGATCCGCGATCCCCGGGAGATCACCGAAGCCGTCGCCGTTCGAGTCGGCGAACGAAAGTGGATAGATCTGGTAGATGACTCCGGCCTTCCACCAAGGCGCATCGCCGTCTTCCGCGCCGGTTCGCACCGGCGCAGGCTACGAGTCTGTGCGCGGCCTGCCGGGCGGCTGAGCGCGCCCGCCCACCCGAATGTAAGAAGGTCCTGTGAGGTTCATAGGAATGCTCACCTGCACTGTGCAGTGATCCGAGAAAGCGCAGGTCAAAGCTCGACGACAAGGGCAGGGAGCAGACCATGAACATTTCCCCGATCAACGCCTACGGAGCGTTGCAGGGCCCGGGCGGCACGGACCCCAATGACTTCCGCACGCGCATGCAGCAGGCGATGGCGCCGGTTGCGCAATTGTTCGGCACGACCCCCGATCAGCTCATGCAAGCGGTGCAGGAGAGCGGCGGCACGCTGGCCGACTACGCAGCGTCGAAGGGCATCTCGCAGACCGACCTCACCGCGGCGATCAAGCAGGGCCTGCAGAGCAACGCCCCGAACGGCACGCAGTTGTCCGACACGCAGTTGACGAACATCGCCGACCGCATCGAGAACCACAAGCCGCACGGCCACCACCACGGTGCTCCGTCGGCCGACCCCACGGCCGCCTCCGGCGCGACCGGTGATGCCTCCGCGATCAAGACCGACCTCGAGAAGCTGATGGCCGACCTCAAGGCCGCGGGCGCGACGGGCTCGACCGACCCCACGGCCGCGACCGCCAACTCCACGGACCCGACCGCACCGAATTCCGTCTCGACGAACGCGCTCCTCGACCTCCTGAGCACCTTCGACCAGCAGCTCTGACCGCGAGGAACGAGCGCATGAGGTATTGTATGCGGCCGCATATATATGTACGGTGGCCGTATGAGCGAGAGCACGATCTGGATTCGTAGGCCGACGGCGCCGCCCGCGGGCGACGTCAGCGCACCGACGTTCCGCCTCGACACGTCGCTGGCCGGTCTTACGATCGGCCTGCGTACGGATCGGGCGTGGCGTTCGTGGCAGATGATCTCGAGCATCTGGGACGAGTACCTCCGCCGCGACGGCGCGCAGACCGTCGCGGTCGAGACCGGTGCGCAGATCGGCGACCCGGCATCGAGCGATCGCAAGCAGATCGACGAGTTCGCGGGGCAGGTCGACGCCGCGATCGTCGGTCTCGGCACGTGTGGCTCGTGCACCACGTTCACGATCAAGGATGCAGTCACCGTCGAGGAACACGAGAAGCCGGTCGTGGCCATCGTGTGTGAAGAGTTCACCGTGCACGCGCACAACGTCGCGCGCCACGTGGGCCACTCCGCCATGAACGTGCTGGTGCTCCCCTATCCGCTCGAAGCGCGCCCGGCCGAAGAGCTGGAACAGATCGCGCGCGACTACTACCCGAAGGTGCTCGAACTCCTGGGAGTGACCGCATGACGCTCGCCGGCGAACGGCTCGAGGTCTCGGCCGACCCGCGCGCGCAGTACGAACTGTCGCTCGCGGAGCACTGGGGCGACGGCGTCCCCCAACTCCCCGCCACCGACGACGCGATCGAAGCGATCCTCGCCGCATCGCCGTACCCGGCCGACCATGTGGTGTGCGTGCTGCCGCCGGTGAACGGTGTGGCGACGGTCGAGCTCGTCGCGATCAACGCCGCAATGGCCGGCATCGAACCCGCGGCGTTCGGGTTGGTGCTCGCCGCGCTCGAAGCTCTCTCCGAACCGGAGTGGAACGCGTTCGGTCTCACCACCACGACATCGAGCGTGTTTCCCATGCTGATCGTGAACGGGCCGTGTCGGGACGAGCTCGCAATCGACTACCGCGCCAGTTGCATGGGCGGCGCCGCGGGCCGGGGGTCGATGACGATCGGTCGCGCGGTCGCGTTGTGTCTGCGCAACATCGGCGGCCAGCGCGCGGGCGAGACGACGAAATCGGTGTTCGGACAACCGGCCCGGTTCGGTTTCTGCATCGGCGAATGGGAAGAACGGTCGCCGTGGCCGTCGCTCGCGCAACGACGCGGCTTCACCACCGACGACGACGTGGTCACGGTCCACGGCGGCAAGGGAACGTTCCCGATGGCCGACATCCACAACGACGACCCGCGCGATCTGCTCTACCTGATCGCGAAGAGCCTGGCGTACCCGCTCGCGAACATGTTCCTCGGCAACGTCGAGAACGGCGAGGTGGTCGTCGCGTTCAACCCGATGTGGGCCGAGCGCTTCGGCACGGCGTTCCCCGACGTCGACGACCTCGCGGAGTTCCTGCGCGACAACGCGTGGCAACCGATCGATCTGTGGCCGGAGCCGAACGCCGAATTGTTGCGCAATCGCGGCCGCGTGGACGCCAACGGTCGCGTGCACCTGGTCGAACGCCCGGATCAGATCGTCCCGATCGTCTGCGGCGGCCTCGGGAGCCTGCACGCCATCGGCCTGCCGAGCTTCGGCGAGAGCACGATGCAGAGCAAGCCCGTCGTTCGGAGGAGCTGACGATGGATCCGGCCGTCGTCGCGGCTGCCGTCGACGAGCTCGCGGGGTTCCTGCGCGCCGACGGCGCCGATCTCGTCGTACTCGACGCGAATCCGAAGACCGCGCGCATCCATCTGACGCTCGTACTCGAGCGCGTCACGTGCGCGGAGTGTGTCCTCCCCCCGGACGAGTTGCGCGACACGATCACCGACGCGCTGCAGCGCCGCGTCGCGGGCGAGTTCGAACTCGTGCTCGACGATCCGCGTCGCGAGTCTTGACCGACGATCCCGTTCCGAGTTGGAGCGCGCTCGTGGGCGTGTACCAATCGGTGCTCCACGATGTCGTCGCCGCGCTCGACGAAGACGCCGGCCTCGACTCCGGCGTGTTCTCCGCGCTCGCGTACCTCGAGCGCGCCGCGCCCGCGCATCGACTCGCGATGGCCGAGCTGCAACGGCTCATGCATCCGCGCTACAGCCAGCCCGGATTCAGCCGGCTCGTTCAGCGGATGGAGGCCGACGGGCTCGTCGAACGTCGCCCGGATCCGGATGACCGGCGGGCGACGATCGTCGTCACGACCCGCGCGGGTCGCAAGCAGTTCCGCGACGCGAACACCGTCTACGTCGAAGCCCTCCGCAACGCCTTCGGTCGTCACCTCACCGCCGACGACCACGTCCGCCTGGTGGCGATCCTCGGCCGAGTCGCCGAAAAGCGGTCAACAGATGGCCACTTCTCCCGAGGATGATGCCTGACATCAGACATACCGGCACCACGACAAGGGGAAGCGACATGGACTGGAAGCTCGAGCTGGTGGCGATCCCGGTCACCGATGTCGACCGCGCGAAAGCGTTCTACGTCGACCAGGTCGGCTTCAACGCCGACCACGACCACACCGTGAGCGCCGATCTCCGCTTCGTGCAGCTGACCCCGCCCGGCTCCGCCTGCTCGATCGCGCTCGGCGTCGGCGTGACCGAGGCCGAACCGGGGTCGGTCCAGGGCATGCAGATGGTGGTCGCCGACATCAACAATGCACACGCGGAGCTCCAAGGGCGCGGCGTCGACGTCAGCGAGATCCAGGAATTCCCGTGGGGCTCATTCGTCTTCTTCGCTGATCCCGACGGCAACCGCTGGGCCGTTCAGGCCATCACCGCCCGCAACTGATTCCGGCCGGGCGGATTGCGTCCGCTTCGCGCGTTTGCGCCGTCCACGACGGGGCTTGCGCCGTGGATTGCCGGTCAAGGGGCGACCTTTTTGACCCGATCCCCACGTGGGTAGTCGGCCAAGGAGGGACCGGAGTGCGCAAGCTGAGGGGCCGCTTCAGCCTTCTCGCGCGTTTCGGCCTCGTCAGCGCGCTGTTGGTGGCCGTCCTCGGTGTCGTCCTCGGATCGCTGCTCGAAACATCGTTGCGCGACCGCACCGTCGGTGACGCGGTTCGCACGGCCCAGATCGCCGCGAACATCGGCATCCGCCCGGTGTTGCGACCCGCCGACCTCCAACACGACTTCCTGCCGTTGCCCGCGTACCGCCGCGCCGAGCTCGACACCGCGCTGCTCGACAGCTTGTCGAACAACAACATCGTCCGCGTGAAGATCTGGAACGAGCAGCACTTCGTGGTGTGGTCCGACAACCGGCGCCTCCTGCAGCGGTGGTTCCCCGGCGACGAAGGGCTGAACGACAGCTTCACCGGACGCGTCACCGCCGAGGTCACCGACCTCAGGTCGCCGGAGGAGCTCGACGACCGCGCCAACCAGCAACTCCTCTCCGTGTACGTCCCGTTGCGCGTCGCCGCGGACGGTCATTTCACCGACCACCCCGGCGACAAGGTTGTCGGCGCGTTCGAGATCTACCTCCCGTACAAGCCGATCGCACGGGCGATCGATCACGACACGCGCCGCCTGTACCTCACGCTCGCCGTCGGCCTGCTGCTCCTGTACCTCGCGCTGTTCCGCATCGTGGCGCGCGCCTCGCGCGATCTCCGTCGGCAGGTGAAGACCAATCGGCATCAGGCGCTGTACGACATGCTCACGAATCTCCCGAACCGTGTGCTCTTCACCGATCGTCTGGAACAGACCGCCAAGCACGCCCAGCGGAACGGAACCGTCGCCGCCGCACTCCTGCTCGACATCGATCGCTTCAAGGAGATCAACGACGCGCTCGGGCACGAGTCCGGCGACCGACTGCTGTGCCTCATCGGCGAGCGCATCTCCAGCCGGCTGCGCGCGCAGGACACGGTCGCCCGTCTCGGCGGTGACGAGTTCGGTGTCGTGCTGCCCGGCCTGGCCCACGCCCAGGACGCGGTCATCGTCGCCGAGGACATCGCCACCACGCTCGAGCAAACGTTCGAGATCGAGGGCATCGAGATCGACGTGCGCGCCAGCATCGGGATCTCGTGCACCGACGACGGCGGCGACGCCGCGACGCTCCTCCGCTACGCCGACGTCGCGATGTACGTGGCGAAGCGCTCGCACTCGGGCATCGAGAAGTACTCCAAGGAGCACGACCTGTTCAGTGCCGAGCGCCTCGCCCTCGCGTCCGAAGTGCGACGCGCGATCGAGCATCACGAGCTCGTGTTGCACTACCAGCCGAAGATCGATCTGCGCACGGGTCGGGCCGACGCGGTCGAGGCGCTCGTCCGGTGGCAGCACCCGACGCGCGGACTGCTCGGCCCCGGTGAGTTCCTGCCCGTCGTGGAGTCGACGCACCTCATCAAACCGCTCACGCTCTACGTCCTCGACGAGGCGTTGCGCCAGGCGCGCGAGTGGCTCGACACCGGCGACCGGATCCGGATGGCCGTGAACCTCGCCGCCGCGTGCGCGGGCGACGCGCGCCTGCCCGATCAGGTCGCCGAGCTCCTCGCCCGCCACGACATCGATCCGCAACAGCTCGAGATCGAGCTCACCGAGACTGCGGTGCTCGATGATCCCGAGCGCGCCAAGACCGTGTTGAGTGCGCTCGCGGAGCTCGGCGTTCGCTGCAGTGTCGACGACTTCGGCACGGGCTACGCGTCGATCGCGTACCTCACCGGCCTCCCGATCAGCACGCTCAAGATCGATCAGTCGTTCATCCTCGATCTCGCCGCGCCGGGAAACCTCGCGGTTACCCGCTACTCCATCGATCTGGCCCGCACCTTGGGGCTGACGACGGTTGCCGAAGGCGTCGAGGACGAGGCGAGCCTCCGGGTCCTGGAGGAACTCGGCTGCGACGAGGCGCAAGGATTCTTCTTCGCGCGTCCGACTCCGGCCGACACGTGTATCGAGTGGATCCGTGCGCGCAATCACCGCGAGGCGATCCGATGAGGCGTCGGTCGATGACGCGCGCGCGGTGGATCGTGCTGCCGGCACTCCTCGTCGTCGCGCTCGGCGGGTGCGGATCGGGGTCGCAGTCCGAGGCCACGCCGGTCACCGTGTTCAACGTCTCGAGCGACCCCGGCGCGGAACTTTCGGCCACGAACGCGCGGCATCACGTTCTCCTCACACGCGCGGAGGTGAAGCAGGACTTCGACGCGTTGCTCTCGAATCACGCAAAGCTCGTCGCCGCGCTGGTGCACCAGGTCGGTTCGGGTAACGACCACCCCACTGCGGCCGTCGCCGCGCTCGCGGCGAACACACAGTCGTTGACGAACGCCATCGCGCTCATCTACGGCTCCGACGGCGCGCGTGCGTTCGCACAACTCTGGGAGCAGCACACGCAGTTCTTCATCGACTACGCGCAAGCCGACCGCACCGACAACGCCAAGGCGAAGGAACAAGCCGAGAGCAGGCTCGTCGACTATCAGAACGACTTCGGAAGCTTCGTTTCGACCGCAACCGGCGGTGGTGTCGCCCTCGTCACCGTGACGCACCTGCTCCACGGGCACGTCGAAGACATGACGCACTACATCGACGCCGACGTCGCGGGCCACACTGCCGACGCGCAGCAACTCCTCGACCAGGCCGTCGCGCACATGCACGTCATCGCGGACGCGGTCTCCGACGCGATCGCGCGCCAGCATCTCGCTACCGTTCACCCCTGAAGCGGGCTCGGCGCCAGGTGGGGCGCCGGGCGCGCGTCCGTGCTCCTTTCCGACCTGCGCGTGTCACAGCTCCAACGAAGGGCTCGAAGCATGACTGCCAACGACATGCAAGCTGCACTCGCCCGCGATCCGAGCGCGTTCATGCGCGCCGCCGGGCTCGTACTCGACGAGGTCGGCCCGACCGCGGTGAGCGGATGGATCGAACTGGGGCCCGAGCACCATCAGCCGTGGGGACTCGTGCACGGTGGTGTGTACACCTCCGCGATCGAGACCGCGGCAAGCGTCGGCGCTTCGAGCGCGGCGGCCGAACACGGGCTGGTTGCCGTCGGTGTGAACAACAACACGAACTTCGCGCGGTCGATGGTGGCCGGACGGGTGTCGGTGAATGCCGCGCCTTTGCAGCAAGGCCGGACCGCGCAGCTCTGGGAAGTTCGCATCACCGACGGCGACGACCGCCTCGTCGCGATCGGTCAGGTGCGCCTCCAGAACGTCACGCCGCGTTCGTGAGCACGCGCTAATTGGATATCGCGGCGCGCTGCTCGCGGACGATGCGGAAGCCGACGACACCCATCGCGAGCGCGCCGACGATCTCGATCAGCACGACGGTCCACGAGAGCGGAGAGACGCCGGTGTTGCGCGCACCCTCGAACGTGTCGCTCAGCGCGCTCCACTTCGGGAGCAGATGCACGGCCGCGACGCCGAGCGCGATGGGCAGGCCGGTGACCGCGGCGAGCAGCGGCGCGTGACGGTTGCCGAGCAGCACGAGTGTCACCACCGTGATGCCGATGGCGGTCGAGAGGTTGCCGGCCCAGATGACCTGCGGGGTCAACACGTCGAGGCCCCGCCGGAGATGGTCGACCGTGTGGAGGGTCAGGCCGAGGGCGTAGAAGATGGCGCAAAGCCTCAGCAGCCGGTACTCGTCCGTCATGAGGCCTCCGATCGGTGCTGGTCAGGCGCTAGATAGATCGCTCTAGCGGTTAGAGTAACGCGGCATGGCGACCACAGCGCAAGCCGGGAGCACCAAGGCGCGGATCCTCGACGCGACCGCGGGCCTGTTCATGCGCTACGGCTACACGGGCACCGGGCTCAAGCAGATCGTCGCCGACGCCAACGCGCCCTTCGGTTCGGTGTATCACCACTTCCCCGGCGGCAAGCAGGAGTTGGGTGTCGAGGTGCTCCACCGCTCGGGGGCGATGTACGGCGAGCTCGTGATGAGCGTGTTCGATGCCGCGCCCGACGTCGTCAGCGGTGTGCGGGATTGCTTCGAGGGGGCGGCCGCGGTGCTGGTCGCCACCGACTACGCCGACGCGTGCCCTATCGAGACGGTCGCGCTCGAGGTGGCGAGCTCGAACGAACCGCTGCGCGTCGCGACCGCGGAAGTGTTCGAGAGCTGGATCGTTGCCGCGACCGTCCGGTTCGAGGCGGCGGGGCTTTCGGCGGCGGTGGCGCGGGAGCTCGCGATCGCGTTCATCAACCTGCTCGAGGGCGCGTTCGTCCTGGCCCGGGCATCACGGACGACCGAGGCCTTGGACGTTGCCGGCCGCAGCGCGGTCGTGCTGGTGGAATCGGCGCTGGCTGAGCGCTGATCCGTTCGTCAGCCGATGCTCGCTGTGAGCCGCCGCGGTTCCGGCGCCTAGGCTGTCCGCGCGGCGAATACCGCTCGCGGGTGTAGCTCAATGGCAGAGCCCCAGCCTTCCAAGCTGGCCATGCCGGTTCGATCCCGGTCACCCGCTCTCCGAGAAATGGCCTGGTCAGCCCACGTGTACAGACCTTGACGAACGTCTGCACCGATCCGGCGAGCACCGTTTGTGCCCTCCACGTGCCCTAACAAACTTGGGATACTCGCTACGTGAGTGAGTTTCTGTCGTCGTTGAGCTCGGGTTGGTGGTCGGTCGAGCTGCCCGGGGTGCGACCTCACCCCGAGAACGTCGCGACCTACTCGAGGTTCGCGTCCGAGTTTCTCCCGGTGCGGCCAAGCGCGGCGAGAGACGACTTCGCTTGGCTCTCCGAGACTCGCCTTCATGACGACAGCACGATGTCGGCCGCGTCGGAGAGTGCGAGACAGGACCTGTCGACCGAGTGGTTGAACGACGTCCTCGGAGCCGCACGCGTCCCCGCACGATCTCCGACGCTTCGTGGAAGTCACCAGCCTGCGTGGACACCTCAGATCTGCGACCGATTGCTACTTCGACCTCGGCGATCACGTCGTCGACACGGCCGACGGTGGCCGACTCGTGCACGTCCTCTCGGACTCACAGTGGTGCAGACACTGGCTGCTCTACACCGATGATCGAGGCGCCGAGGCCATGGTCACAACGGAGTTCCCGGCAGGCTTCGTGCTCGGTCGCGACGATCTCGAGGCGTACCCCGACGAACCGGAGTACGAGATCTGCGCCAAGAACTTCGCCGAGTTCATCTGGCGATTCTGGATCGAGAACGAGATCTGGTTCGCTTTGGCGCTCAACGATCACTCGTTGACGCCGCCGGAGCGCGAGTACGTGGACCACTACCGGCGGAGTCAGCCGACGAACGAGTGAGCCTCGAAACTCCGACCACACCCGTCGTCAACGATTGGAAGCATCCGCCAGCACCGCTGCGAGTCGGGTCGTCGCGGGGAGCACGCGGAAGTGGACCATGCCGTCGTCGTCGACGGCGATGATTTCGGCGACCGCCCATGCCCGCTCGGTACCGGCGATGACCCGCGCCCCCGGCGTCACGAGCGCAGGATCGGTCGCGTGATGGAGCGCCGACCAACCGAAGCCGTCGTCGTCCTCGTTGTTGAAGTCGGCCCAGAGGTCGAGGCGGGGTGGCTTCGTCACGGTCCTCCTAAGCGCACGGCATCTCGGTCGGCGGCTGCATTTCGTTGAGGTCCGCGATGTGCCGAGATGAAATGCCGTCGCGGCCGTGATGAAGCTCGAGCAGTGCGCCGCGCTTCGCCGCGACAGTCGGCCCGAGTGATCGAGGTCGGCCCACTCGACGTCGAGATCGAAGCGCTTGCCGTCGGCGTGACATAGGCGAAGCGGTCGACGTCGGAGAAGCCCTCGATCGACCGTGACATCTCCAGGTGTCCGCCGTCACCATCGCTCTTGTGGCGCAGCTCGGCAACCTGCGTGACGAAGCGGTGACCGTCGAACTCGACGTTTCGTTCTTGCACCACGTGCCAGCCGTCGCGGGTGAGGCGTCGCGAATAGACCGGCTCGTCCTCACCAGCGTGCATCGGCGTTGAAGGAGATCGCGAAACCGCTCCCCTTGGTCCATCGGACGCCCAGGCGGGAGCTCGTTGATCCACAAACGTTCGCGTCGGTGAAGAGACCGCCGCCGAACCAGCAGTGATCCTTCGTCCACGACGCGACCGGATGGAGCGATGGGAGCGCACTGACCTCGGTCCACGAGTAGCCGAGGTTGAGGCCAGGCACGCCGGCACCGAAGACGCGGCGAAGCAAACGAGATACTTGCCGTTGGGGCTGAGGTCGCTGCGCCGGCTGTGGACGCGACCTCTGAACCAATCACCTTCGACAATCTCGTCTGATTCGGTGTTCCATTCGAGCACGCGGGTCCACCGACTGGGACCGCGGCGAAACACGGCCGCGATCGGACGATCCCGGAGCAAGAATCACGGACAGCCGGGCAGGCGGTCGCTCCACCGGAGCAGTTTCGCCAACAAGCGCGGCTTCGGAGCAGTCTTTAGCCGCCGCCCGCTCGTTTATGACGGCGAGGAGTTGCTGCACGCGTTGGTGGGAGATGCCGAGGACGTCGGCGGTGTCGCGGCGGCTGAGGCCCATTCGGTCGAGTTTCTTCGCCGCTTTGACGGTCGTCGCTCCGGCAGTCTGCGCGGACTTCGAGGCGGCGTAGTCTGGCTTGCGATACTTCGCTGCCAGCATGGCGACGTCCGCCGGCCACTGCGGCGTGATCTCGAGGCCCTCGGATTCGCGATCGAGCCAGAGCGCGAGCGCTTCACGGATACGAGCCTCGGCCTGGCGCAGGGTGCGGCCGTACGTGTGACAGCCGGGAATGCCCTTGATTCGCACGAGCCAGGCGTCGCTCTCGGGATCGCGCTCGTACACGGCGACGTAATTCTTCGTTCTCGTCATGGCAGCCATCCTTCTCCCAGGCACGGGGTCAGCAATCGCTCGATGCTGCGGAGCGTGCCCGTCGCCACTTCTTGGCCTCGGTGGATCGGGATCACGGTCTGACATCCTCCTGGACAACGCACGATCACGTGCGAGCCGCGTTGGCGGACTCGCCTGCATCCGAGGCGCTCGGCTCTCCGCAGAACCTCGCTCCCCTTCATTCGTCTATCTCGCTAGACACTTTAGCAGGCGCGGCTTCGATCAGGTCGCTCAGGGCCGCAGCGATCACCTCGTCGCGTTCTCGGGTGGCGTGCTGGTAGCGCAGGGCCGCCCTCGGTGAGGCGTGGCCCATGCGGTGCATCAGCTCGCGGGTGCTCGCACCAGTCGAAGCGGTGAGGGTGTTGCACGTGTGGCGGAGGTCGTGCAGGCGCAGACCGGGAACGCCGACCTTCTCGGTCGCCTTCTTCCACAGGACCGACCAGTTCGAGCGGCGCAGCCGCGCGCCCTTCGCTCCCACGAAGACCAGCGCGTCGTCACGCTGTTCGACGTACTCGTCGAGATGGGCGGCAAGTTCGGGCACGAGGGCCGCGGGGATCGTGAAGGTGCGGCGGCCGGCTTCGCTCTTGGGCGGGCCGAGCTGGAGGGTTCCGTCATCACGCTGAACGAGCGCACGGCGGACAGTGATCGTGCCCGCGGTGAGGTCGACGCAATCGCGCGTAAGGCCGGCGAGCTCACCGAAGCGGAGCCCGCCGAACGCGGCCGTGAGCACGAGCGCACGGAAGTGCGGCGGGACCGCGTCGGCCAACGCCCAGACCTGGGCGAGCGTCGCGACAGGGCGCTCGGCGCTGCGCTCGATTCCGGCACCGACGATCGCGCACGGGTTCCGCGCGATGACGCCATCGGCAACGGCGGTGTTCAGGATCGTCCGGAAGAGCCGGTAGCTCTTGGCCGGAGTCAGCGATCCCGGTCCGCTTCGCCGGACAAGCTGCGAGTACCAGCGACGGACGGTTCCGGCACTGAGCGTGCCGACCTCGTGATCGCCGAGTGCGGGGACGATGTGGTGCTCGAGCAGAGACTCGTAGAGGTCGACGGTGCGCGGGCGCAGGTTGGCGCGTGTGTCGACCCAGCTCCTCGCGTACCCCTCGAGCGAAACGCGACCGGCGTCGGGATCGGTCCAGGTACCTCGGGCGAACTCGGTCTCGACCTTCGCGAGCCACTGACTCGCCTCGGCCTTGGTCGCGAAACTGCGCGGCGCACGATGGCGAACGCCGTCGGGCGAGGTGTAGCGCGCTTGGTAGCGGCCGGACGACAACGTACGAATGGAACCGAACGTGCGGCGCCTGCTCATCGTTCGGCTCCCGTGCCGGTCGACGTGACGAGGCGCCTCAGCGGCGCGATCCGGAGTCGGCGGAGCGCGATTGCGCCGCGCCGAGCTCCGGGTCGATCATACGCAGAGGGTGCGTCAGCGAACGCGGCGGTACGCGAGCAGCGGTGATCCAGTCCGCAACGTCGGTGGGATCGAAGCGCACGAACCGGCCGACCTTGACGTACGGAATCCGGCGTTCCGCGACGAGTCGTCGAACGTGTCGCTCCGTGACGCACAGACTTTCGCCACCGCACCGATGTCCAACAACGTCGAGAGCTCGTCCACATCTCTGAATGGCGCGTCGAGTCGCGAAAACGCGACCAGAAACTTCGCGTCAACCCGACTTCACACACGTTGCATCACGCTGCACGGCAGCCCCGCGAAACGGTCGCCAAGATCGCCACAGATTGCCGGTTGCGCTAAGCGCAACCGGCAGATGGATCCGCGCCGCCCTTCGTCACGGCGTGTCGGGGCGTGCGGCCGTCGCCAGCAGAACCAGTTCGTCGTGGTCCTGGACGCAGAACCGCCCGACATCGAAGAAGAGATTTCCGCACTCGCAACCCCGCACCTCGTCGAGCGGCAGCGATGGAAGCGCGTCGCCGCAACGAGTGCACCAGTACCACTGGTCCGGACCAGCCGGATAGCCGCGGTGGTGGTCGAGATGCTGCCTGAAGATCTGGTGCGTCCGCTCCAGTTCGCCGATCTTCACCCTGTCCTCCGACTGCATCGGCCGGCGTGAACTACGGACTGATCGGCAGAGTCTCGCGTTCTTGTGCCCTCCCCGTGCCCTAACTATCGGGCACGGGTGGGCACGGGCGGTATTGGGCGGTCAACCGACATACGCGTTGACCTGCACAAACGTCTGCACAGGAAGGTCGGGCGGCGTAGCCGCCCGACCTTCCAAGCTGGCCATGCCGGTTCGATCCCGGTCACCCGCTCTCGACGAAATGGCTGGTCAGCAGGCTTAGTCGTCTCCGAGGTTCGGTGACCAAGCAACACCGAGCCGGGTTGACCTTGGTGGACGAAACCTTCCCACCCACGCTTTGAGGCTCCGTCGTCAGTGGCCGATTCGTTGTGGTACGAGCATCGGGGCGGTGCCCGCCACGGCGATGACATCGCTCACGCCGAGGCTGCGGACGTCGCCATAGGGCTGCGCGTCGCCGTAGGTGTATATGCGTCCCGCAGAGGTGGTTTCCCAGTAGCCGTGACCGTCGGGTGTGATTGCCATCCCCACGGTGCGCTGCCCGTGAGCAGTTCCGTAGTTGTGGGCGTCTCCGAACGCGAAGATTTGACCGTTAGTAGTGAGGAGCCAGTATCCGTGGCCGGTCGGTGTCGGGGCGATTTGCGTGATGGGTGCCGTGAGATCGTTGGTTGCCGTTCCGCCGTAGTAGTGGCCGTCACCGAACGCGTAGACGGCGCCGTTGGAGGTGACGATCCAGTAGCCGTGGTCATCGGGTGTGGCGGCCATGCCAATGACGGGGCGCGTGAGGTGCAGGCTGGCTGTCGAGCCGTAGAAGTGGGCGTCGCCGAAGGCGAAGATCCCGCCGTCGGAAGCGACGAGCCGATATCCCTTCCCGGTTCGGGAAGCTGTCATGGCGACGATCGGCTTGTTGAGGCGGATGCTGCCGGTTGAGCCGTAGAAGTGGGCGTTTCCGTAGCTGAAGATGCCGCCGTCTTTGCCGAGCAGCCAGTAGCCGCCGCCATTGGGGGTTGTCGCCAGCGAGATGATCGGTGCCGACAGCCTGATGTTCGTAGCACTGCCGTAGAAGAGCGCATCGCCGAAGGTACCGATCTCACCGTGCGCGCCGGCCAGGTAGTAGCCCTCCGTTCCGGTCCCGCTCAACGTCACGGTCTTCGATGGCAACACCGCCGTTGCGTGCGCGGCCGCGGTTTGCTCGAACGACGAGAACACTTCAAAAGACGCTGTTCGGGTTCCTATACCGGTCGGGGCGAACAAAAGCGCGACATGACATGACGCTCCGGGTCCCAGCGTGACCGGCAGCGTGTGTCCATAGCAATCGGTATCGCCACTGAAATCGACTTGGTGCGCACCACCGACGGCGAATCGTTGTAATGAGACGGGAACGGTTCCGGTGTTCTTGAGGGTTACGGTCTGCAGCCCACCGTGGGTTCCGACGCGTTGCTTGCCGAACCGAAGGCTCGTCGTCGACACTTGGAGCGCTTCGACCGACGGTGTGCTTCCGGAGAGGGCGAGCGTCTGCCAGAGTCCGTTCTGGTATTGGCCGACGGCAACGCAAGCGGGTGCGCTCGGACATGAGACGCCGAGGAGCATGTTGTTGCCTTGATTCTTGTCCGGGGTTGGAGAAACGGTCCATGCGGTGCCATTCCAGCTCTCGACGAGCGTCTGATACACCGACAACGGACGCCACTGGTAGCCGGCAGCGACGCACATCGTCGCGCTCGTACACCAAACGCCCGACAATTCGGTGCCCGCGCTACCGGGATTCGGGGTCGATGCGACTTTCCACGCGGACCCATCCCACGTCTCCACAAGCGATGTCGTTGGGCCTTGACCACTCCATCCATCACCCACTGCGGTGCAGAACGAACTACTTATGCACGAGATCCCGTAGAACTCATCGTTCGTATCTGGGCTCGGACTTGACGTGATCGTCCATGCCGACCCGTCCCACGTCTCAATCAGGGTCTGGAGTCCGGAAGCGGGCCACGAATAGCCAACGGCAACGCAACTTGCGGTGCTTACACATGAGACGCCGAAGAGGAAGTTGTGGCCCGTCCCTTGGTTAGGACTCGGGACAACGGTCCACTTCGTACCATCCCAGCTCTCGATCAGTGTGTGGGCGATGGTGCCATCGGATGAGTCTCCAACGGCGACGCACATCGATACGGACACACACGAAACGGCGTACACGATCTGGTTTGTATCCGGGTTGGGACCCGGGGTTACGGACCATTGCGAGCCGTCCCAGGTCTCGATGAGCGTCTGATTCAAGTAATCGCCAACAGCGACGCAACTCATCACACTCACGCACGACACGCCCCGCAGTTCTCCGCCCAGCGTCGGTGGGACAGCCTCCGACCAGGTGGTCCCGTCCCACTTTTCGATAATCCGAGTTGGATTGCCGCTGTCATCGTGGGAATTCCCCACTGCTACACAGTTCGATGATGTTGGACACGACACAGCCGAAAGCCCATTATGAACGCTGGTCGGGTTCGGAGTGTCAGCTACCTGCCATGTCGAAGGCGCCGCCAAGGCCTCGCCGCCGTCAGTGGCAACCAAAATCCCGCATGAGAGCAAGACGCACGAGAGCACCGCGGCGACGAGTCGGGCCGTTCGCCGGCGCCGCTTCTCAGTTACCGAAACGCAGTTCGACCCCGCCCGTCCGTGCATATGTCGTCCTCGAATCCCCGCTGAATGAGAGCGACGGTATCGCGTGGCGCGAGCAGCCCTCAACGTGCTCGAGTCGAGCCGCGTTCATCCGCCGGCGTGGCCGAGGTCGGGGGGCTTCAGGATGTCGATGAAGCCGTTGCTCAGGACGTTGTATTTCCCGTTCTCGATCTGGAGCACCGCGACGGTGCGGGTGAATACGCGAAAGCCCGCGAGATCGGGGACTTCGGGGATGGCGTTCCGGCGGAAGTCGTATGCGGCCATCTCGGGCCGGTCGACGGGATGGTTCACCACCGCGTCGACGACGCTCTTCGAGTCGAGCGACGCGATCACCGCGGGCCCGGCCGCGAGCAGCGCGCCTTCGAGCTTCTTCACGTTCGACCACGACGTGACGGTGGTGAAGTCGACGTTGGGGTCATCGGGGTTCTTCCCGGCGGCCGTCATGTCGGCCCGGAACTCTGCGATTCCCTTGTTGCTCGTCTCCGTCGGCGGCATCGCCTCGCTCACGACGAGAATGCCGTTCGCGGCGTCGCCGAGCTGCTTCAACGAGTCGGGCGTGATGACACCACCGGGCACGACGATGTCGTGGTTCGCGGGCGTGATGCCCTCCTGCGCGAGCGCATTCACCACGACGACCGGGTTGAGCGGGAGCATGCCGACCGCTTCGTCGTTGGCCTGCGAGATCTGCGCGGCGAGCGGCGCGAAGTCGGTCGTGTCCTGCGGGTAGTAGATCGGGTCGACCTTGACATTCAACAGCGCCGCCATCTTCACGAGCAGCTTGCCGGCGAACTGAAGGGTCGGCGTGTCCGGGAGCACCAGCGTCGACGACTTCCGGCCCCGCGCCTTGATCGCCGACGTGGCCGAGATGCCGAGCGCGAGGCCGTTCACCGACGAGTAGGCGTTCGTATTCGTCAGCTCGAACGGCGACGTGCCGTTCACGAAGATGGCCGGCAGCTTCGACGCGGTCACGCCGTCATCGAAGCTGCCGATGGAGCCGAGGATCGCGAGCGAACCGTCCGAGCCGGCCTTGCGGCCACACGCGAGGTTGGCGTTCGGGTCGGCCTTGTCATCGCAGACGGTCACCTCGAGCGGACGACCGAGCGCGCAGGTGCGGTTCACCCCGGCGACCGCCGCGTCGATGCCCGTGCGCGACCGCTCACCGCCGGTGCCGAGGGGACTCGACAACGCAATGATCGAGGTGAACTTCAAAGGCGTGCCCGGGCACGGCTTCGAGGGCGCGGTCGTGCCCGTCGCACCGTTCGTCGACCCGCCCTTGGAGCTGCCGGCGCACGCCGCGACCGACAGTGCGAAGGCCGCGATCACGCACACGCCCGCGCGTGCACTCCGAGTCCGTCGCTTCATGTGTTTGCTCCCCCAGATGGTTGGTCGTCACCGTGAGCCGGATCCGATGCGCCGGCGCGCAGGTACGCGTCCTGGATGTCGTCGAGACGGGCGACGAGCTCGCTCGCCTTGCCTTCCAGGGCGATCTGCCCTCTCGTCATCACCAACACGCGGTCGGCAACCTGCAACGCCTTGTGGATGTGTTGCTCGACGAGAAGGACGGCCATGCCCTCGTCGGCGGCCGCGCGCACGGCGCGCAGCAGGCGGTCGACGACCATCGGCGCGAGCCCGAGCGAAAGCTCGTCGACGAGGAGCACGCGGCAGTTACGGGCGAGGCAGCGAGCCAGCGCGAGCATTTGCTGCTGGCCGCCGGACAGCAGCCCGACACGGCGCTCGAGGTGCGCCTCGAGCTCGGGGAACAACGCCAGCGCCCGATCGAGGTCACACCGGCCGACGCGCAGGTTCTCGCGCGTCGTGAGGTCCATCAGCACGGCCCGGTCCTGCGACACCACTCCGAGCCCCTGGCGCGCGCGCATGTACAGCGGTGCGTCGGTACGCGCGCCCAGCAACCGGATCTCGCCCCCGAGCGCGCGCAACTCGCCCGACAGCGTCGAGATCGTCGTCGTCTTGCCCGCACCGTTCGGACCGAGCAACGCGACCACTTCGCCCGCGTCCACGCGGAGGTCGAGGTCGCGCACGATCTCGACCTTGCCGTATCCGGCCGAGAGGCCGTCGGCCTCGATGCACGCGCTCATGCCGCCGGACCGCGCGGTGCGGCGGGTTGGAGGCTCGTCGCCGCGTCCGTACCGAGGTAGGCCTCGATGACGCGCACGTCGTGGCTGATCGCGTCGGGCGTGCCCTCGGCGATCGTGTGCCCGAAGTCGAGCGCGACGATGCGATCGCAGGTCTGCAGGATCAGGGGCACGTCGTGTTCGACGACGAGCACGCCGATCCCGCGGCGGCGGGCCAGTTCACGGATCATGCCGCCGAGCTCGGTCGATTCGTTGGTATCGAGGCCGGCGGCGGGCTCGTCGAGCAGGAGCACAGCCGGTTCGGTCACGAGCGCGCGGGCGATGCCGACGAGCCGCGCCATACCGTGCGGCAACGATGACGGCCGCGCGTCGAGCACGTCACCGAGCTCCAACTCCTCGACGACCTCGTGCACGAGCGCGGTCGGTGCCGGGCGCCCCGGCCGGAACAGATCGGTGAAGTAACGCCGCCGCGACTGGTCGTCCGACGCGACGAGCAGGTTCTCGCGCACCGTCATCTCCTCGAACAATTCGACGGCCTGCCAGGACCGCACGATGCCGGCGCGGGCCCGCCGCTCCACCGACCAGCGGTCGATGGCGGCGTCCCCGAAACGCACCGATCCGCTCGACGGGGTCGTGAAGCCGGTGACGACGTCGAGGATCGTCGTCTTGCCCGCGCCGTTCGGGCCGATGAGCCCGACGACCTCGCCCGGTCCGATCGCGAAGCTCACGCCGTCGACCGCGACGACCCCGCCGAACGTCACGACGAGGTCGCTGACCGCGAGCGTCTCGGCGCGGCGCGGCGCGCTGCGCCGCGGCGCGGTGGGCTGCTCGTCGATCGCGGCGGGAGCCGCAGGCCCTCGAAGACGCGGTGCAGCGGAGCCGACCGTTCCTCGGCCCGGCGCAGCCCGCGCGTGTACAGCGCGGCGATCCCGTCGGGCGCCTGCCGGAGCACCAGGATCGCGCCGAGACCCGACAGCACTGCGAGCCACGACACGATGTCGGTGCCCGTCGGGACGATCCGCTCGAAGACGACGTTGCCGAGCGCGGTCGGCGCGCCGGTCGCGCTGACGATGCCGGCGACCCACGCGATGCCGCCGACGACGGCGTATTGAATCAGGAGCACCGAGCCGAACACGTTGTATTGCGTGAACTGCACGTTCGTCTGGCGCATCGAGAGCAATACACCGCCGAGCGCCGCGATCGCCGCCGCGACTGCGAACGCGTACACCTTTGCCGCGATGACGTTGATGCCGAGCGAAGCCGCGGCGCGCTCGTTGCTGCGGACCGCGAGGAGCCGCGCGCCCGCGCGGCCGCGCCGCAGGTTCGCAACGACCAGACCGACGAGCACGAGAACGACGAGCACGAAGGTGCCGTAGCGCTCCGGGTGTCCGAGTGGATCGAGGTCGATGCCCGCGAACGACACACTCTTGATCGGCAGACCCACTACGCCGCCGGTGACGGAGCTGTTCGTGAAGATGAGTGCGTTGAACATCAACGCGATCGCGAGGGTGGCGACGGCGAGGCTCGTTCCGCGTGTGCGGATCGCGGGCAGCGCGACGACGACGCCGACGATCGTGGTTCCGACCACCGCGGCGACGAGCGCGGCTCCGAACGGCCACCCGTCGGCCGAAACGAGCCGCGCAGCCATCCACGCGCCGAGCCCGGCCAGCGCGAACTGGCACAGCGAGAGCTGGCCCGCGAAGCCGGCGACGACGACCACCGAGCACAGGATGATCGCGATCGCAAAGGTCGTGATGAGCGCGTCGGTCCACGTGCTCACACCGAAGAGGAGGACGACCGACATGACGACGCCGACCCCGAGCGGGAGGAGCGACACCCGGCCGTTGCCGGGGAGCGGCAGTCGTGCGAGCGTCTCGCCGCGCTGCAGGCGCGAGCGGCCGGTCGCGATGAGGAACACGAGAATGATGGCGAGCGGGACGGACTGCGCGAGCCCGGTGAGCGACGGGGTGCTCATGCCGAACGCCTTGGCGATGTCGGGCTGGAACAAGGCGATCTCGCTCTGCACGATGCCGATCGCGAGCGCGGCGAGCACGGTGATCCCGAACGACGAGAACCGTCCGACCAGCGCCGCCGCGAGTGCCGGGAGCACGGCGAGGGACAGGACCGCCGCGTTCAGCCCGACGATGGGAGCGAGAAGGATCGCGGCGAGCGCCGACAACCCGCCCGCGATCGCGAAGTTCGCCATCTCGATCCGGTCGGGCGACCAACCCGAGCTCGCCGCGACCCGGCGGTTCTCGGCCACCGCGGAGGTCGCGAGGCCGAACAGTGTCCCCGAATAGATGAGGCGGAGCACGAACGCGAAGACGAGCGCGAAGCCGATGAGCATCAGCCGGTCACGGCCGATCACGAGATCGCCGAACAGCGTCATGTTCCGCGCCGGCAGCAACGAGCGCGGTTGCCGGAGGTCGACCCCCCACCGCAGCACCATGAACGACTCGAAGACGCTGAAGAGGCCGAGCGTCGCGATGAGGCGCACGAGGCGCGACGCCTCGCGGAGCAACGCCATGACGGCGTAGGTGAGCAGACCGAGCCCGACGCCGACGAGAAGTCCGAGCGCAACCGCAAGCGCGGTCGGCATGCCGCCGTCCCGCAGGTTGTAACAGACGAACGCGGCGATGCCGCCGAGCGCGCCCGCACTGAAGTTCAGGACGCCCGAGGTGCGGTACACGAGCACGATCCCGAGTGCGACGAGCGCGGTGAGCGATCCCGTCGCGGCGCCGAGGAGCACGAAGCGCAACGCCGACTGGCTCCACAGCGCCGTCGCGAACATCACGGCGCGTTCTCCTCGCTCTCCCGGGTTCGAAGCCGCCCGGTCGGTGTGAAGCGGACGGGCAGGCGCTTGATCCCACCGACCAGAGGGATGCCCATCGCCTCGAGCGGCACGGCTTCTCCGACGACTTCGATGTCGGGCAGGCGCGTGAGCAGTTGCCGGAAGGCAACCGCGACCTCGCGGCGCGCAAGGTGCGCGCCCAGACAGAAGTGCGGTCCCGGGCCACCGAAACCGACATGCGGGTTGGGGTTGCGCAACACGTCGAAGCGTTCGGGGTCGTCGAACACGCGCGGGTCGCGGTTGGCGACTCCGTACAGCAGCACGACCTTGTCGCCTTCCGCGAAGTCGTGGTCGCCGACGCGCGTCGCCCTCGTCGCGGTGCGCCGCATGAAGGTGACGGGCGACGCGACACGCACGATCTCCTCCACCGCGGTCGTCGTCACTCCCTCGAGATCGTCCTGCCACACCCGACGCTGATCGGGATTCTGCGCCAGGAGGTCCATACCGCGACTGATCGCAGTCCGGGTCGTGTCGTTCCCCGCGACCGCGAGCAGGATGAAGAACGGTGCGATCTCGTGCGGCGCCAGGATGTCCTCGTCGTTGGGCGCGTTCACGAGCGCGGAGGTCAGGTCGTCGCGCGGCTCCTTGCGGCGCTCCTCGGCGAGATCGTTCATCAGCGTCGTGAGCTCGATGCCCGCTTCGAACATTGCCATCATCGGGTCGCGCCCGCCGAGCATGTCGGGGTCGCCGGCGCCGAGGATGACGTTCGTCGCCTCGAGCACCGTTCGGAACTCGCTCCGCGGGATGCCCATCATGTCGCAGATGACCAGCAGCGGGAACGGCTGCGAGAGCGCCTCGACGAGGTCGACCTCGCCGCGCTCGCACATGTCGTCGATCACCTCGGCGCAGATCGTCTCGACCGAATCGAGCACCGTCGCGAGCTGGCGCGGCGTGAACGAGCGCGAGACGATGCCCCGCTGCCGTGCGTGGCGCGGATCGTCCATGTTGATGAACGAACCGAAGAACTCCAAGGCCTCGGCCGGCAGGTCGGGGATCGACACCGCCCCGCGCCCCGAGCAGAAGTCTTCGGGGCGGCGGCTGATCTCGACGAGCTCCGCGTAGCGCGTCGTGACCGAGAACGCCTCGGTCAACCCAGTCATGGGATTGTCGAACGACGCGGGGAGGAACGCGTCCACTTCGCGCAGCTCGGCGAAGCGCGCCATCCGGTCCTCGAGCGGCATCCGCCAGAACTCCGGGTCGATGAGCTCGGCAATCTCGTCAGTCACGCGTGCCTCCTTCCGCGGCCGCACCGCGCGATCGAGCGCCGCCACTCCTCCATCTGCGGATCGTCCGCCCCGTCGAAGACGTGCGTCATGCTCGCGGTCTGGCTTCCGGTCGCCAGCAGCGCGCCGTCGCGCGACCAAGCCGTGAACGAGCCGTGCCCGTAGCCGTGCGACGCGACGTCGCCGCGCAGATCGAGCAGCACCCACTCGGTCGTCGGTACGGCGGCGAAACGCAGCGCGTTGTCGAGGCTGAAGCCGCCGCCGAGCTTGCCCGCGGCCCGGGCGATCGCACCGGGCACCATGTCGGCGGCGAACGCCACTCCCGCGGCGGTCATGGCGCGGCCCGGTCCGGTGAGCCGCGCCCACAAGGCCATCGCGCGCGGTCGCGGCGCTTCGAACGTGGCCTCGCGAAACTCGAGGTTTCGGTTGAAGCCGCGCTCGGCCAGTTCCGACAGGGCCGTTCCCCGATGGAGCGGCGCGCTGTGCTCAGGGGTCGTCACGCGGGGCATCTCGTCGTACTGCCCGGTGAGCCCGTTCGGGCGCGGGAGCGCGGTCGCGCCGAGCGCGGTGAAGATGATCCGGTCGTCGACCGTCGCGACGACGTGCACCTGCGCGATGCGCTTTCCCTCCGCGAGCGTGTGCGCGGCGAGGTCGACGCGGTCGCCGACGCGCGCCTGCGCGACGAACTGGGTCGCGACCCACACCGCGGCGCGCTGCGTCGCCGCCTCCATCTGCATCACCGCGGCGGCCGCGCCGGTGCCGCCGTACAACGCGCCGTCGTGACGAGCCAGGTCGGGCGTGAGCACGAAGTGCGCGCCGCCGCGGTCGGCTCCCATCACGAACGGAATCAGCGCGAGGTCCGCCGCGTGCGGGTAGGCGTCGGCCCGTCCGGGAGGGACTGGGGCCATGGACGTGGCGCTCTCCGTCGGGGTCGCGCGCATCGGCCCGGAACGTAGCAAGGTTACGTTCGCCCTGTCACGATGCTCGGCCGGCAGTCCGGACCGGAGACCCCTTCGTCAGAATTGTTGACGGTCGGACGGCTGACGGCTAGTGCTCGGCGGTGCGTTCGCGCAACACCTGGCGGATGCGTTCGTGCGACACACCGGCCGCGGCGCCGACCTGCCGGAGGCTGTGGCCGGCCTCGACGGCCTCCACGATGCTCTCGTGCAACGCGCGTTGGGCCCGTTCCGCGGTCGTCGCCCGCGCGCGCACCCGCGCGAGCGCGGCGGACTGGCCCTCGTGGCCGTCGACGCCCGACGACTGCATCAGCAGATCCGTGAAGCGACGGAACGCTTCGTCCGACGGCGGCGGCTCGTCGAGCGCGGCGAACACGATCCGCCCGAACGTGAGCAGCGCGAAGAGTCGTGCGAGCTCGTCGGTGCGCAGTGCCGGGTCGATGGCGCCGAGCGCGACGCCCTTGTCGTTCGCCACTTTCATGGCCTCGAGGTAGGTCTCGAGACCGCGCCGCAGGATGCGCGCGACATGCGGATCACGACGCGCGACCACGATCACGTCGAGCAGCAGGCGCGTCCCCCGGTCGGGCGGCGTCGCGAGACCGTGGCTCATGATCCGCGACGCTTCGCTCCACGGCCGCGCGACCATGCCGACGATCGTGTCGACGACCTCCGCGGCCGGGGTCAGGCCGACCGTCGCGAGGAGCAGATCGAGCTTGCCGGCGAAATGCGCGTACAGCGCCCCGGTGGTGACGCCGGCGCGTGCCGCGATGGCCGCGACCGTCGCCGCCTCGTACCCCTTCGAAGAGAACTCCTCGAGCGCCGCGTCGATGAGGGCGGCGCGCGAGTTCGCACGCGGGCTCTCACTCGCCCGCGTCGGGCGGTGGAGCAGATCGACGTCGGGGCCCGGTTCCGTCGCTTCGACGTTGCCCATTTTCGCAGCGTACCGGCGCGGTGAATCCGCCCGCCGTCCGGCGTCGGTCGCCGGCGCCCGCCCGGTCCGGGACCTTCGTACCGACGCATCGGGACCCATTGCCCTCCCGACGGTCAGCGGCGACGCGGTCCAATCGGGGCATGGTCGCATCAACCCAACCCACCGCCCTCGAGACCCCGTCCCCTGCCCCGTTGGCCGTCGCGCCCCGGGCGTCCGAAGCCGGGCGCCTCGATCAGGCCGCGCTCGACGCCGCGCAGGTGCAGGCCGAACGGAACCTGGTTCGTAGCGTGCTCACCGGCATGGCGATCGGCGCAGTCGTGTGTTGCGCGATCTGGGTCGGGCTCGTCGCGCTCGCGACCATCGGCTCCGGCTTCCGGCTCCTTCCGATGCTCGCAGTGGCCGCCGGTTGCGGTGTGTTCGCCGGGATCTTCCTCGGCGGTTGCGCCGGTGCGCTGGCCGGCGCCCGCGGGCTGGAGCACGTCGAACACGAACGGATGCACGGACGCGGCTGAACCTCGGCCGCGGCGGCCACGATCACACGTCCGACCTGCGCCGATCGTGCGAGTATCGCTCGGTGGCGATCATCCTGCGACGGCGCACCCGGCAGATCCGTGCGCACGTACTCGACATCGACGACCATTCCGGCGCGGATCTCAGCCGGACCAAGCTCTACGACCTCGATCTCCGGGGCAAGGTGTTTCGCGGCGCGAATCTCAGTCGTAGCGATCTCACCGGCGCGAATTTCACAGGTGTCGACCTCGAAGGAGCCGATCTCACGGCCGCGTTCCTCACCGGCGCGCAGTTCAACGACGCAAATCTCCGCGGCGCGAACCTCAGCGGCGCGTACGCGCTCGCGACCGATTTCGACGGGGCGCAGATGCAGGCCGCGATTCTCGATCGTGTCGTGTACGACCCGGGAACAGTCTGGCCGCCGGGCGTGAAGCCGCCCCGACCGGGCGACTAGAAACGCCGCTGTGAGCGACGAAGCGCGGTGGCTGCCCACGGAATTCGTCCACCCCGAACGGGTCGAGCTGCCGACCGGGCACCACATCCGGCCGATTCGCGGGAGCGATGTGGCGATCGACTATCCCGCGGTGATGGGTTCGCAGGCCCGGCTCTTCTCGATCTTCGGACTGCCGTGGGGCTGGCCCCCGACGACGATGACCTACGAACAGGATCAGGCCGATCTCGACCGGCACGAGCGGGAGATACACGACCACGAGTCGTTCAACTACGCCATCGTCGACGCGGAAGAGTCGGCGCT
The DNA here is from genome assembly GCA_963835455.1 of uncultured Actinomycetes bacterium. Classification (GTDB taxonomy): domain Bacteria; phylum Actinomycetota; class Acidimicrobiia; order IMCC26256; family PALSA-610; genus PALSA-610. Next base: position 913,057 of record CAWIFT010000003.1, on the reverse strand, counting down.
GCTCGGTTGCATCTACATCGACCCCACCGACAAGGTCGGCGCCGACGCCGACATCAGTTGGTGGGTCGTCGACACCGAGGTCGGCGGTCCGCTCGACACCGCGCTGGACGACTTCGTCCCACGATGGATCACGACCGCATGGCCGTTCGCCCGACCCCGCTTCATCCCGCGCGACGTGACCTGGGCCGGGTGGCTCGAACTGCCCGACACCCCCGAGCCCGACTGACCCGGGCACCCCGACCAACTCCCTGCCGGAGCAATCTTCGCAACTCGGCCAACCGCGAACCGGCGTCGGCGAGCCGGACGTACGTCTCGTGGGCATTACGCATACCGGGCGCGGAGTCGTGGTGTCTACGGATGCGGGTGAGCCCTGAGTCGCGGCAATCTGTACGAACTCACCCGCGAGGAGTTGCGATGCCGTCGACCGCCGACCGCGAGAGCGAGCTCGGCCAGGCGACGGTCGTGACGATCCTGTTCACCGATCTCGTCGCCTCCACCGAAACCATGGAGCGCATCGGCGACGACCGCGCCGAGGATCTCCGCCGCGCCCACTTCCGCCTGGTGCGCGACGCGGCCGCGGCCCACGGGGGCCGCACGGTCAAGTCGTTGGGCGACGGCCTGATGATTCGTGTTCGCCGGCGCGATCGAGGCGGTTGCGGGTGGCACCGGCATGCTCAAGTCCAACGAGCTGGAGCGGCTCCACCGCGACGTGCGCTGCGGCGGGTTCCACCCCGCGAACACCGCGCTCGTGCACGAGATCGTCGCCCTTCTTCTTCAATACCGATATAGGTGCCGGCAAGCCAGTTCGGCGTTTGTGCTACAACTCGAAGAATGCCGAACAAGTCAGCTGCAAAAAGTGATGTCCGGGTTTCAACTTCCGAAGAGGCAGAAGTCGCCGTAAAGGCCTACCTCGAATCCCTCGGAAAGCCCCGGCCGCGTGGCCGCCAGGCCCGCCCCAAGCCTGATTTCGAGGCGGCGACCAAAGGCATCACGGACCCGCTCGCCAAGCTCGCGGCCATCAAGGCAGAACGCCAGCGGGTGGCAAGCATTGTCATCAGCGATGACACCGAAGAAGGTTTCATCAAATACGGAAAGACGTGGGCGAAGATCCACGGCTATAGCCGTGAGGATTTCGCGGCACTCGGTGTCACCCGGCGGGTTCTCGACGCCGTATTCGGCGGCGGTACGCCCCGGGTGCGGACCCCGTCGACCCGGCGCGCGCGCCCCGGGTCAGCACCAAGTCCATCGCCGATGCGATCACCGCCAAGGCGCCGGGCACGTGGCTCACCGTCACCGGCGTGATGCGCGAGGCCGGCGGATCCCCGGCGACCGTGCGCAAGGTGCTCGACGAACTCGCCGCGGCCGGCACGGTGACCGATCCGATCGACGACCCGAAGCACTCGGGTCGGGGTCGCGCCCCGAAGGTCTGGGAACGCAACTAGCGCGTCATCGCGACGAATCGCGCAGGCGGACGACGGTGTCGCGCCACTGCGAGGCGATCGTCCCTTCGAGGTCGCCGAGCTCGACCTCGGTTCGCCACAGTTGATCGGCGGGCCGGCAGCTCACCGCGCGTCCTGCGAGCCGCATCTCGGTGCGGCCGACGTTGACGACGATCGCGAGCCGCTCCCCGGGCCGCACCGCGCGCGACAGCAAGAGGCGCATGAAGCTCGGCGAGCACTCCTCGGTGGCGCCGTCGAGCTCGACCCGCTCGCGATCCACGTGACAGTTGATCGAGTACATGATCGGGACGGTGGGGAGCCGCAGCCGTTCGCGGGCGGTGATGAAGCGGACGAGGCGGGAGGTGGTCGCACCGTCGACACCGACGAACGACACCCCGATACCCGCGCCGAACTCGTCGGCGCTCACGTGGGCGACCTCACTCTCTGCTTCGATGGCGGTGTCGTCGAGCGCGAACGAAACCAGCAACGGCGTCCCGCGCGGCAACAACGCCGGCGCGCGGAAGCGCAGGCCGCCCGCGGAGACGTCCTCGGTCACCGTGGCGAGGACGCGCGCCGCGCCCCGATCGGCCTTCGTCCACTCCTCGGTGCCCCTCGGCGAGCCGTCGCTGCGCACCCGCACGTCGAACGCAGTGGAGAGCCGGAAGGCGGTTCGGCGATTGGACGACGGAAGCGGGCCGTCACCGCTGCCCCCCATCGCATCAAGCCTATTCGGGCCCACCCCATGGCATCGTGACCTACGGGGCCGCGGGTAACAGGCCTTTCGTCACACCAGGGAGCCCGCGACGATGTCGCCGATCGCCTCGTGCTCGGTGAGGAAGCCGTCGTGGCCGCCGATCGAGTTGATCACCTCGACACCCTTGTTGCGCGGGATGAGATCGGCCAGTTCGTGCTGCAGGCGCAGGGGGTACAGGCGATCGCTGGAAATGCCCGCGATCGTCACCTCGGCCGTGACCCGCGCGAGCGCGTCGGCCACTCCCCCGCGCGCCCGGCCGACGTCGTGATGGTTCATCGCGCGCGACAACACGATGTAGGTGTTCGCGTCGAAGCGATGCGCGAGCTTCTCGCCGTGATATTCGAGATACGACTCGATCGTGTACTGACCGCCTTCGAACGGATGCTCGTCGTTCTGGTGACCGCGGTTGAAGCGTTGCGCGAGCTCGATCTCGGAGCGATACGAGACCTGTCCGATACCGCGTGCAATCGAGAGTCCCCGCCACGGTCCGTCGCCCGCGGCGTAGTAGTCGCCGCCGAGGAAGTTCGGATCGGCTTCGATCGCGCGGATCTGCAACGAGCAGAGCGCGATCTGTTCCGCGGTCGCAGCCGCGCCCGCCGCGATCACGACGGCGCGCGGAACCCGATCGCGATACTTCACGGCCCACTCGATCGCGCGCTGTCCGCCCATCGAACCGCCGATCACCGAGTACCACTGCGTGATGCCGAGGTGGTCGGCGAGCGCCGCCTCCACGTCCACCTGATCGCGGATCGTCGCGACCGGAAAACGCGCGCCGTACGGCGTGCCCGTCGCGGGATCGATCGACGCGGGACCGGTCGTGCCCTGGCAGCCGCCGAGCACGTTCGGGCACACCACGAAGAAGCGGTCGGTGTCGATCGCCCGCCCGGGCCCGATCAACGGGTCCCACCAACCGAGCTGCCCGTGCCCCGGTTCGGCCGGACCCGCGGCGTGACTGTCGAGCGTGAGCGCGTGGCACAACAGCAGCGCGTTGGACGCGTCCGCGTTCAACGTTCCCCACGTCTCGTACGCGACGACGACCTCCGGCAGCGTTCCGCCCGCCCGGAGCGCGATCGGGCGATCAGTGAACAGCGTCGCGAACTGCCGGCGCCCCGGAGGATCGCCTGCTCGCCACGCGCCCGTGACGGGCGGATCGCTCAAACGGACTCCCTCAAGAGGACTTCGCGGCCCGCAGCCCGGCGTCGAGATCGGCGAGGATGTCGTCGAGGGTCTCGATGCCGATCGACAGCCGCACGAGACCGGGCGTCACGCCGGTCGTGAGCTGTTCGCTCAGTTCGAGCTGGCTGTGCGTGGTGCTCGCGGGGTGGATCGCCAGGCTCCGCACGTCGCCGACGTTCGCGAGGTGGCTGAACAACTCGAGGCTGTTGATGAAGTTCTTGCCCGCGTCGACGCCGCCCTTCAACTCGAACGCGACGATCGCGCCCTTGCCGTTCGGGAGGTACTTGTCGGCGCGCTTCTTCCACTTGCTCGACTTCAATCCGGGGTACGCGACCCACTCCACCTCGTCGCGACCCTCGAGCCACTCCGCCACGGCCAGCGCGTTCTGCGAGTGCCGCTCCATCCGCAGGCTCAGCGTCTGCAAACCCTGCAGGAACAGGAACGAGTTGAACGGTGCGATCGACGCACCGAGGTCGCGCAGGTACTGCAGACGGCACTTGAGCACGAACATCGCCGGGCGCAGTTCCGGCGGGAGCTCCGCGAACACGAGTCCGTGGTAACTCGGGTCGGGCTCGGTGAACCCGGGGAACCGACCACTGCCGGGATAGTCGAACGCGCCGCCGTCGACGATGACGCCACCGATCGACGTGCCGTGACCGCCGATGAATTTCGTGGCGCTGTGCACCACGACGTCCGCGCCGTGCTTCAGCGGCTGCAGCAACGCCGGGCTCGCGAGGGTGTTGTCGATCACGAGCGGGATCTTGTTGTCGTGCGCGACCTTGGCGACGCCTTCGAAGTCGAAGATGTCGCCCTTCGGGTTGCCGATGCTCTCGCCGTAGAACGCTTTCGTGTTCGGGCGGATCGCGGCCTTCCACGCGGTGAGGTCGTCGGGGTCCTCGACGAACGAGACCTCGATCCCCATCTTCGGGAACGTGTAGTGCAGCTGGTTGTAGGTGCCGCCGTAGAGGGAGGTGCTCGAGACGATGTGGCCGCCGTTCTCGGCGAGGTTCAACAGCGCGATCGTCTGCGCCGCCTGACCGCTCGCCACCGCGAGGGCCGCGACGCCGCCTTCGAGCGATGTCATCCGCTGCTCGAACGCGTCCTGGGTCGGGTTCATGATCCGTGTGTAGATCATCCCGAGCTCTTGCAGGCCGAAGAGGGCCGCGGCGTGGTCGGTGTCCCGGAAGACGAACGACGACGTCTGGTAGATCGGAGTGACGCGCGCACCGGTGGCGGGATCGGCCTCGGCTCCGGCGTGCACGAGTCGGGTCTCGAGACCCCAAGCTTGGTCAGACATACCAATCCCTCACTTCGGCGTTTGGCGTTTCGGCTGGGCCGATGGGTTCACGGAATGCGATCACGGTAGGTCCCGATTCCCGACAAGTCCAGTAGGGATTCGTCGGCAGAAGATTCCGAGAGGGTTTCGGGTTTGGGCTCGGCGCGGCTCGGGTATCGACACTTCCGGGTCCGATGCCACCGCCCCCCCGCACGGTGTGCTCGGACTCCCTGCAGCACCGGTTCGGGAACGTCGGGGATCGCCGCCCGGCTCCGACGTTCCCCCCGGACCTGTCTGTCCCGATAACCCTCGCAACCTTGCGGGGGTTATCGGCTTGTGGTGCGGTTTTCGCGCACAACGGGCGAGGGTTTACCGTGCGTCCGTGGCGCGCAAGCGTGATCTCGCGGAGTACGAAGCGAAGCGCGACTTCACCGCGACCTCCGAGCCGGCGGCCCGCGTCGCGCCCCGCAAGGCGCGCGCGAAGGAACAGTCGCCCCGGTTCGTCGTGCAGGAGCACCACGCCCGCGCGCTCCACTGGGACCTCCGGCTCGAACGCGACGGCGTGCTCGCGTCGTGGGCGGTGCCGAAGGGCATCCCCGTCGACCCGAAGCGCAACCATCTCGCAGTGCAGACCGAGGATCACCCGATCGAGTACCTCACGTTCACCGGCGAGATCCCGGCGGGTGAGTACGGCGGCGGCACGATGGGAGTCTGGGACACCGGTACCTACGAGACCCACAAGTGGGACGAGCGCGAGGTGATGATCACCTTCCACGGGATGCGCGTGCACGGCAAATACGTGCTGTTCCGCACGCGCGACAAGCAGTGGATGATCCACCGCATGGACCCGCCCGAGGATCCCGAGCTCCGCGCACCGCCGAACGACCTCCGTCCGATGTTGGCGACGCTCAAGACCACCGAACCGAGGGGCGACGGCTGGTCGTTCGAGTTGAAGTGGGACGGCATCCGCGCGATCGGATACGTCGACGGCGGACGCATCCGGCTCCTGAGTCGCAACGGCAACGACGTGACGAGTCGGTATCCGGAGCTGCGTCGCCTCGGGGAGACCCTCGGTGCGCGCGACGTGGTGCTCGACGGCGAGATCGTCGCGTTCGACGAGTCCGGCCGTCCGAGTTTCGAGATGCTGCAACGCCGCATGCACGTCACGAGCGACTCGACCATTCGTCGACTCGTCGGCGAAGTGCCCGTCACGTACGTGTTGTTCGACGTGCTCTGGCTCGACGGTCATTCCACGATGGAACTTCCGTACACCGAGCGACGCGCGCTCCTGCGCGGACTCGGACTCAACGGTGCGTCGTGGCAGACGCCACCGAACGAAGAGGGCGACGGCGCGGCGACGATCGAGGTGAGCAAGCGGTTCGGGCTCGAAGGCGTGGTGGCGAAACGGCTCGATTCGCGCTACGAACCCGGTCGGCGATCACCGGCATGGATCAAGGTGAAGAATCAGCTCCGCCAGGAGTTCGTCGTGGGCGGCTGGCAGCCGGGCGAGAAGGGCCGCACCGGCAGCATCGGTTCATTGCTCCTCGGCTACTACGACGGCGACGTGCTGCACTACGCGGGCAAGGCCGGTAGCGGTCTGTCGGGACCGGTCATCGCCGATCTCGAAAAGCTCTTCGCCCGGACGGCGCGTGACGACAGTCCGTTCGGCGCGGGGCGCGTGCCGAAAGGCGTGCGCTTCGTGGAGCCGCTCCTCGTGGTCGACGTTCGATTCACCGAGTGGACATCCTCCGACAACGTCCGTCATCCGACGTTCCTGGGCACGCGTACCGACAAGGATCCGAGAGAGGTTGTCCGCGAAACTCCCGTCTGACCCACTCGCGGCCAGGTTTGAGCGACGGGTCGTCGCGGTAACTTCAGCAGACGGCGGGTACGAGGAGGGGACGGACATGGAAGACCAGGCACTGGGCCCGGAACTCACGCTGGCAACCGAGCGCGACGGCACGCGTGCGGTGGTGACGGTGACCGGCGAGCTCGACGCGTACTCGGCGCCCGGTCTCGAAGAAGAGGTGTCCGGCCTCCTCGCCGACGACGTCAGCGATCTCGTGTTCGATCTCTCGGCGACGAAGTTCCTGGATTCCTCGGGCCTGCGGGCGATCCTCACCGCGCAGCGGCGGCTCGCCGATCGCGACGGCCGGCTCGCGCTGCGCGCGCCGAGCGAACCCGTCCGCCGGCTCCTCGACATCACCGGTCTCACCGACCACTTCGCCGTGGAGGCGTAGACCATGGATGCAGCAGTTCCGACCGACGGGGTTGTCCGGCTCGCCGTTCCGGCGGCGCTCGAGTACGTGCGCATCGTCCGTCTCACCGGCTCCGGCGTCGCGAGCCGGCTCGGGTTCGACGTGGAGGAGATCGAGAACCTGCGCGTCGCGCTCGACGAGCTCGCGAGCATGGCCATCGAATTCGCCGCCGGTGGCGAGCTCGAGATCACGTTCTTCACGACGGATACCGAACTGCGCATCCTCGGACGCGCGCCGATCGCCGACGGCGCCGATGTCGGCGTCGAAGCACTGACCGCCCAGATCCTCAAGGCAGTAATCGACGACTACGAGCTCCGCGCCTCCGATGGCCACGTGTGCTTTTCGTGCGTCACCCGCAGGCCGCTGATCTGAGATGCCGCTCTCCGCGCAGGAGCGCGCAGAATCGCGGGCGAAGTTCGTCGAATACCGGCGAACCGGCGAACGCAAGCTCCGCAACGAACTGATCGAAGCGCACAAGTCACTCGCTTCACATCTCGCGCGGCGCTACGCCAACCGGGGCGAGCCGTTCGACGATCTCCTCCAGGTCGCGTACCTCGGGATGCTCAAGGCGGTCGAGCGTTTCGACCCCGAACGCAACCTCGAGTTCTCCACCTACGCGACCGTGACGGTCGAGGGTGAGTTGAAGCGGCACTTCCGCGACAAGACGTGGTCGGTACGGGTACCGCGTCGCCCACAGGAACTGCACCTGCGCCTCGGCAACGTCGTCAACGACCTGTCGCAGCGACTCGCCCGGGCGCCGCGCGTCCCCGAAGTCGCGGCCGAGCTCGGGGTCTCCGAGGAAGAAGTGCTCGAGGCGATGGAAGTGGGGGGCGCGTACCGCTCGTCGTCGCTCGATACCCGTCCGGGTGAGAGCAGCGAGCCGACGACGATCGAACGCCGGCTCGGCGCCGAAGACCACAACTTCGACATCGCCGAGCACCGCGTCGTGCTCGACGCCGTGCTCTCCGACCTCTCGGAGCGCGAGCGCACGATCGTGGAGCTGCGGTTCTTCGAGGAGAAGACGCAGACCGAGATCGCCGAGCAGGTCGGCATCAGCCAGATGCACGTCTCGCGCCTCCTCGCCCGCACCCTGATCCAGCTCCGCGAACGCCTCGAGACATTGGACGCGTAGACAACCCCACCAACAGATGTCGGAGAAAACGGCGCCCGGCGCCGAAAACTCCGACATCTGTTGGTGGGGTTAGTGGGAGTGGTGGGCGGGTTGCGTCGCCGGCGCGTGGGCGTGGGCTTCGTCGTCGACGCAGGTGTGGCACTCGACCTCGAGGGTGGAGTGCTGGATCCCGAACGCGTCCGCGAGCATGTGCTTCAGCTGACCCGCGCGCACCTGCGCGTCGTGCAGGCTCATCTCGCCGCCGAGCACCACGTGCGCCGACAACGCGGCCTGTTCGCTCCCGGTCGTCCACACGTGCAGGTGATGGACGGCGTCGACGCCGGGTTCGGCCGACAGCGCGTCGCGCACCGCGGCGACGTCGATGTTCGAGGGCACCGCTTCGAGGATGACGCGGCTCGCGTCGCGGAGGAGTTGCCACGCGGCGACGATGACGAGACCGGAGATGAGGATCGAGACCGCGGGGTCGAGCCATTCGGCGCCCCACAGCGCAACACCGACACCCGCGACGATCACACCGATCGAGCCGAGCGCATCGGTGAACAAGTGCCAGAACGCGCCCCGCATGTTCAGGTTGCCGTGCGCGTGACGCACCAACGCACCCGCGCTCACGACGTTCACGACCAGACCGACCGCACCGACGACGATCACGCCCGCCGCGGTGATGTCGTGCGGCGAACCGAAGCGGCGCACGGCTTCGATGATGACGACGACCGCGCTCGCGAACAGCAGGAGTCCGTTCGCCTGGGCGACGAGCACCTCGGTCCGGGCGAAGCCGAACGTGTGGCGTTCCGTCGGGGGGCGCCGGGAGATGCGCAGCGCGGCGTAGGCAACCGCGAGCACGACCACGTCGGTCGCCATGTGCGCGGCGTCGGCGAGCAGGGCGAGCGAGCCGAACGCGACCCCGCCCGCAATCTCGACACCGAGGAACGCGGCGTTCACCACGAGGGCGAACACCAGGGCGCGGCCTCGGGCGTGTCCCAACGTGTCGATGCAGGAATTCTACGTGCGGCGCAGACCTATGGATGCCCGGGCCCGAGCCGGTCGGCGCGGGCCGCCTCCCGGCGGAACAGCTCCTCGACGTCGCCGCGCATCTTCTCCTCGGTGGGCGGCCAGCCGTTCGGGCTGACCCGCCCGTCGATACTCGACAGCTCGACCCGCCGTCCCTCGTTCGACGCCTGGTAGACGGCGAAGCACAGTTGCAACGCGCGGGTCGCGACCGCGGGGTCGAGATCGGGCGCCTCGCCCGCGATCAGGCCGTCGACGAACGCGGCCGCGGACCGGCGGAACGACCCGTCGTATGACGCGTCGATCTCGGCGAACGACGTCGAGCGCCCGTCTTCCTCGTAGAGCACGACCGGTGCGAGCCCCAGGTGGAGTTGGCCGCTCAGCCGCGTCACCCAGATGAAGCCACGCGTTCCCTGGATCTCGAAGAACTCGTCTGCGCCGTAGTAGTCGCTGCGGATGTACATGTCGGGCGCGTACGACACTTCCATCATCCCGAGCAGGTCTTCGCGCTCGTACTCGAACAGCGCGACGGTCGGCGCTTCGAAGAACAACGGTCCCGGGCGAACGATCGACTGCACCGCGTTGATGTCGCTGTCGACCAGCCACAACGCCATCGCGTACTTGTGCATCACGTCGTCGAAGAGGTGACCACCCGGGCTCTCGGCATTGAACCGCCACGTGTAACCCGCGGGATCGAGATTCGCCTGGAAGCGCGACTCGGTGCGGCCGACGACGGTCTTGATGCGAATGACGGTCGCCGTTCCGATCGCGCCTTCCCGCACGAGGTCGCGCGCCTTGCGCAGCGGTGGGTAGTAGCAACAGTTCTCGGTGACGCGGAACACACGGTCGGCCTCCGCTGCGGCCGCCATCATCCGGCGCGCGTCGTCGACGTCGTTCGCGATCGGCTTCTGGCACGACACGTGCTTGCCCGCCCGGAGCGCCGCGATCGTGTGCTCCGCATGCAGCGGGGTGGGGCTGAGGATCTCGACCGCGTCGATGTCGTCGTCGGCGAGCAACGCGTCGAGGTCGGTGTAACCGCGCTCGACACCCCATTCCGCCATGCGGCGCTCGAGCACCTCCGGCCGCGGATCGCACACCGCCACGACGTCGCACTGCTCGTGCTCGAGGTAACCCGGCACGTTCAACACCGCGATGTTGCCGGTTCCGACGATTCCCATACGCACCCGGTCGATAGCCATCTCGCACTCTCCCACACAACCATGGCTCCTTCCGGCGTGCGCACGCGCGGCGCCTCGTCCGCACCATGTGAAAGAAATGCGCTCGCCGGCGCCGCCGGCGCACCTACCGTTGGCGGATGCAGATCGCTCCGACCGACCGCACCAAGGTTCGTCGCCTGCCCAAACGCGCGAACTACGACCGCGACCTCATTGACGGCATCATCGACGAAGCCATCTCGTGTCACGTCGGTTTCGCCGTCGACGGCCGGCCGTGGGTGATCCCTACGATCCACGCCCGCATCGACGACCGGCTCTACCTGCACGGCGCCGTCGCCAACCACATGCTGAAGTCGCTCGCGGGCGGGATCGAGGCCTGCGTCACGATCACGCTCATCGACGGGCTGGTGCTCGCCCGGTCGGCGTTCCACCACTCGATGAACTACCGGTCGGTCATGGTCTTCGGCCGCGCGGTGCGCGTCGAGGACGCCGACGAGAAGCGCGCGGCGCTGCACGCGCTCGTCGAGCACGTGGTGCCGGGCCGCATGGCCGACGCGCGGCCGCCGTCGGAGTCGGAGCTGCGCACCACGACCGTGCTGCGCCTCCCGATCGACGAGGCGTCGGCCAAGATCCGCACCGGTGGCCCTGTCGACGACGAGGAAGACATGCAGCTGGCCGTCTGGGCGGGCCAGCTCCCCCTGTCGACCGGGTACGGCGCGCCGATCGCCGAGCCCGACACGATCCCGGCGGTCCCCGGCTACGTCACGGGATACCGCCGGCCGTAGCCGGGGACGTCAGGCGACGAGACCGACGGTGGGTTCCCTGCGCACGTCGTGGTTCATCACGTCGTCGAGGAGCGCGGTGAGGTCGGCACGTGTCGACGCGTACGCAGGGTCGTCGTAGCGGTTGACGACTTCACCGGGATCGTCGCCGAGGTCGTAGAGCTCCCCCATCGGTGCGTCGAGATAGCGGTGCAGCTTGTACTGCGCGGTCGTGATCGTGCGCATGGGGATCGACGCGACGATGTTGAAGTCGTTCTCGGTGAGCACGTATTCGCGCGGCGCCGCCGTGAGTGAACTGCCTTCCATCCACGGCGGGACTTCCAGCCCCGCGGCCGCGAGCATCGTCGGTGCAAGGTCGATCGTCCCGACGGGATCGGTCACGACCAGGCCCGCCTCGACTCCCGGCCCGCGTACGAGCAGCGGAACGCGCAACAGCGAGTCGTAACCGAACGGACCCTTGAAGATCAGCTGGTGCTCGCCCAGGAACTCGCCGTGGTCGCTCGTGACGATGACGAGCGTGTCCTCGGCCAGCCCGCGCGCTTCCAGCGCGTCGAGCACACGGCCGATCGCGTGGTCGAGCTGCGCAACCATGCCGTAGTAGCCCGCGGTCATCCGCGCGAGCTCCTCACGCGTCAGCGTGGCCCCGCCGGGATTCGCCCATTCGAGCGCGCGACCGCGGAGCCCCTGCGCCAACACCTTCTGGAAGGGCGGCTTGCCCTCGAACTCGTCGGGATGGATCTCGGGCAGTACCTGCAGCGCGTCTTCCGGCGCGTAGGTGTCGCACCAGGGTGCCGGCGGATCCATCGGATGATGCGGGTCGGTGAAGCTCACCCACCCGAAGAACGGGCCGTCCACGTGTGTAATCCATTCGACCGCGCGATCCGCGATCCACGTGGTCGGATGGTCCTCCTCGGGGAGCGCGTTGCGCCACGTCTGCGTGTGATCCCACTTCGCGCCGACGGCTTCGGGCTGCATGAGCCGCAACCGTTCGACGCCGCGGTCGAAGCCGTCGCGGAACAGGTAGCGCGCGTAGTGCAGGCCGAACGGCGGCGGTCCGTAGATCCAGTTCCAGCGGCCCATCAGATCGGCGATGCGCAGGTTGTGGCCGAACAGCATCAGCTCCGCGTGCTCGAAGCCGAAGTACGGGCCGTTCCACTCGGGGTCGACACGCGCGGAACCGTCGACCGACTCGGCCCGGCCCGTCGGCAGGAACGGGAACGCAGTGGCGAAGTGGGCCTTGCCGATGATCGCGGTGCGGTATCCCGCACGCCCGAGCAGTGTCGCGATCGACCGTTCCTCCGCGTCGAAAGGAAGGTCGATGCCGTTGCACGTCACTCCGTGCGTCGACGGGTAGGTGCCGGTGAGGATCGTCGCGCGCGCCGGCTGGCACAGCGGATTCTGCGTGCGCGCACCCGAATAGCGCGTTCCCTGCGCCGCGAACGCGTCGAGGCGCGGGGTCGCCCGAAGGGGGCTGCCCTCCACACCGAGCGTGTCGGCGCGTTGCTGGTCCGTGGTGATGAGCAGTACGTTCACGCCTTCGTATCGTACGTGCCGATCAGCGAGAGGGACGACGTCGATGAGCGACACACGAGCTGCTCCATGAAGACGCTGCGCACGCCCGACGATCGCTTCGCGCATCTCCCCGACTTCCCGTACCCGCCGCACTACGTCGAGATCGACGACGGCGACGGTGGGCGGCTGCGGGTGCACTACCTCGACGAGGGCCCGCGCGACGGCGCGGTCGTGCTCCTGATGCACGGCGAGCCGTCGTGGTGCTTCCTCTACCGCAAGATGATCCCGGTGCTCACCGCGGCCGGGTTGCGCTGCGTCGCGCCCGACCTCGTCGGCTTCGGCCGGTCCGACAAGCCGACCGAACGCGCCGACTACACCTACGCCCGCCATGTCGAATGGATGCGAGCCGCGTTGTTCGACGCGCTCGATCTGCACGACGTCACGCTCGTGTGCCAGGACTGGGGCGGTCTCATCGGGCTCCGGCTCGTCGGCGAGCATCCCGATCGCTTCGCGCGCGTCGTGACCGCGAACACGTTTCTGCCGACGGGCGACACACCTCCGGGCGAGGCGTTCCTGAACTGGCAGCAGTTCTCCCAGACCGTCGACGATTTCGCGGTGGGATTCATCGTGAGCATGGGCTGTCATACGAAGCCGGCCGACGCGGTCGCCGCGGCCTACGACGCGCCGTTTCCCGACGACACCTACAAAGCCGGTGCGCGCCAGTTCCCGATGCTCGTGCCGACATCACCGGACGATCCGGCGGCCGCCGCCAACCGAAGCGCGTGGGAGACCCTGCGCGCCTGGACGAAACCGTTCCTCACCGCGTTCTCCGACAAGGACGCGATCACGCGGGGCGGCGACCGCGCGTTCCAGCGCGACGTCCCGGGCTGCGCCGGTCAACCGCACACCACGATCGAGGGCGGCGGGCACTTCCTGCAGGAGGACGAGGGACCGGCGCTCGCCCGCGTGGTCGCGGGCTGGATCGCCGGCCTTCAATCGTGAGCGACGACCACCCGCTCGACGCGTTCGCGTTCCTCGACGAAGTGCAGGCGATCGCACGATCGGGTCTGCACTACACCGAGAACCCGTTCGATCGAGAGCGATACACGAAGCTGGTCGCCGCCGCCATCCGCGAGTACGAAGCGCGTACCCCCCTCGACGAGGTGGCGGTTCGCGCTCGGTTCGCGGCCGAGATCGGCTACGTGACCGCGAAGGTCGGCGCCGACGCCGCGGTGTTCGACGAGCACGACCGCATCATGCTCGTGCACCGCGCCGACGATCAGAAGTGGGGTCTGGTCGCGGGCTGGGTCGACCCGAACGAGTCACCGGAACAGACGGTCGTGCGCGAGCTCGCGGAGGAAGCCGGCGTGCAGAGCACCGTCGACGCACTCGTCGGCGTGTTCTTCCGGGAAGCGCGTGCGGGCGAGCATCCGCACGGCACCGTCTCGGTCGTGTATCTCTGTTCGATCACGGGCGGGCGACCGACGCCGCAGTTGCACGAAGTGAGTGAGATCGCGTGGCGTGCGATCGACGACGTCGGCGCCGACGAATGGCACCACCACCACGAACAGCTGGCGCGCGCCGCGCTCGACGCGCACTGGCGGCGCCGCGCCGGTCTCTAGACCGCGGAGTCGCAGCCGCCGGCCGCGCGCTGTTCGTCGATGTCGATCGCGGCGAGCACCGACGCGAGCTGCGCGAGCTGACCGGCCGTGAGGCGGTCGACGAAGTGTTCGCGCACGCCCCGGACGTGGGTGGGCGCCGCGTTGCGCAGGGTCTTGAGGCCGAGCGGCGTGAGCACGGCGTTCGACCCCCGGCGATCGCTCGGGCACGGGCGGCGCTCGACGAGCGCGGCCTTCACGAGCCCGTCGATCCGCCGGGTGATGCCGCTCGGCGACAGGTGCAGCCGCTCGGCGAGATCACTCATCCGGATGGCGTGGTCGGGCGCCTCCGCGAGGAAGTGCAGGACTTCGTAGTCACCCAGGCTCAGGGCGTGCTCGGCCTGGAGCTCGTTGTCGAGCATCGCGAGAAGTCCGGTGGAGGACTGGATGAAGCGCTGCCAGGCCCGCATCTCCGGCGCCGTGAGCCAGTTGGCGTCCGGCTCGCCGGCGTCGGGTTCCGGGGCTTCGGGCTCGCTCATGCAAGAAATCCTACCGCCTGCCGGAATGTTTTTGCGGTCGCAAGCATTGTCTCTACTGTTGCGTTCGCAACCAATGTGCCCGCCAGACATTTCGAGGAGTTCCGCCATGACCACCAGCACTTCGCCCGCAGTACGCACCGCCCCCGAAGCCGGGAGCTACGCGCTCGACCAGAGCCACTCGCACGTGTCGTTCAGCGCCCGTCACCTCATGGTGACCAAGGTCCGGGGCCGCTTTCCCGTCACCGAGGGCCGCCTCGAGATCGGCCAGGACCCGAAGGACTCGTCCGTCGTCGCGACGATCGACGTCGCCGCGGTGGACAGCGGCGACCCGAAGCGGGACGAGCACCTGCGCTCGGCCGACTTCTTCGACGCCGAGCACTACCCGACCGTGACGTTCCGTTCCACCCAGGTGAACGACCACGGGACGGCGAGTTCACGCTCGACGGCGAGCTCACCGTCAAGGACACCACCCGCCCGGTCACGTTGAAGGGCGAGTACCTCGGTTCGCAGGCGTCGCCGTGGGGCGACACCCGCGTCGGCTTCACCGCCGAGACCGACATCAACCGCAAGGACTGGGGACTCGAGTGGAACGTCGCACTCGAGACCGGTGGCGTGCTCGTGGGCGACAAGATCAAGCTCACGATCGACGCCGAGTGGGTCCAGGCGTAAGCCCCGATCCCAAACCTCGGCCCAAGCTTTGGCGGGACGCGCCGGGTCTGACACTCGTGTCAGGCCCGGCGTACTCTCGCGCGCAATGGCGGACACCATCCGGCTGAACTGGCGCAAGAGCGAGACGCACGGGCTGGAAGACGATCCGCAGCCGCGCCCGATCCGTTACACGCTGTTCTCCACCGACGACCACCTCGTCGAGCCGCCCGGCATGTTCGAAGGCCGGCTCCCGGCCGAGCTGCAAGATCTCGCGCCCAAGGTCGTCGAGACCGAAGAGGGCCACGAGGTGTGGCACTTCGACGGCAAGGTGTTCTTCCAGGTCGGGCTCAACGCGGTCGTCGGCCGCAAGCGCGAGGACTGGAAGGTCGAGCCGACCCGCTTCAACGAGATGCGCGCGGGGTGCTACGAGGTCGACGCCCGCATCCGCGACATGGACATCAACGGTGTGTGGGCGTCGGTGAATTTCCCGTCGCAGATCACCGGCTTCTGCGGTTCCGTGTTCTCCCGGTGCAGCGACCCCGACCTCGGGCTCGCGGTCACGCGCGCGTGGAACGACTGGTTCTACGACGAGTGGTTCACGAAGTACCCCGACCGGATCGTCCCGATGGGCATCACCTACCTCGCTGATCCCGACGAGGCCGCGAACGAGATCCGGCGCAACGCGGCGCGCGGCTTCACCGCGGTCACGCTCCCCGAGATGCCGCACCGCATCGGCATGGAGCCGATCTTCTCCAAGTGGTGGGACCCGGTCATCGCCGCGTGCGCGGACACGGGAACCGTGGTGTGCCTGCACGTCGGGTCGACGGGTGTGGCCGACATGCCGCCGGGCTCACCGATGGTTCCGCTCGGCGCGACGCTCTTCGGTCAGCTCTCCCTGAGCGCGTGCGCGGAGTGGCTGTGGTCGCGCTATCCCGCCGAATACCCCGACCTCAAGATCATCATGAGCGAGGGCGGGATCGGCTGGGTCGCGATGCTGCACGACCGGCTCGAGAACATCGTCGACCGCTCGGGCTACGGCAGCTACTTCCCGGGCAAGCTGCGCCCGGCCGAAGTGCTGCACCGCAACTTCTGGTTCTCGACGATCGACGACCCTTCGACGTTGAGCACGCGCGACACGATCGGCGTCGAGAACATCACGTTCGAGTCCGACTACCCGCACGGCGACGGCACCTGGCCCGATACGCAACAGGTGTTTGCCGACGTGTTCGGCGGGCTGACCGAAGCCGAGATCGCGATGATCAGCCACGAGAACGCCGCGCAGCTCTTCCGCCACCCGTTGCCGCCGCCCGGTCATCCGCACGCGATCGGAGTCCGCCGCAACCGGGAGTCCGCACCGTGACCGACGCCGCATACCGCGGCGCGCAGGTTCAACTCGAGGTCTGTGCGCTTTCGTCCGGCGACTCGCGGGCCTTCACTCCCCCGCCCGGCCAAGAGGGCGCGCTCGTGCTCGTCGAAGGCGACGTCACGTTCGACGGTGTGCGCGCGCACCGCACTTCGGTGTTCGACCAGCGGGCGACCGCGGTATACCTGCCCTCGGGTTCGTCGGTGGTCGCCGGCGCGTCCCGCGACGCGGAGATCGTCTTCACCACCACGCTCGGCTACGACCTCGAAGACGTCGGTGAGGAACCGATGGTCGTGTATCCCGACGGAGTGGTCGTCCACCCACGCGGCCAACCCGGGTGGCAACGCGACGTGCACGACGTGATCGCCGACACCGTGCCGGCGCGGCATCTCCTCGTCGGCGAGACGTTCAACGAGCCCGGCCAGTGGTCGTCGTTCCCGCCCCACAAACACGACGGTGTCGACGGCGAACCCCAACTCGAAGAGGTCTACTACTACCGCTTCGACCACCCCGAAGGGTTCGGTTTCCAAGGCTTGTACGAGGCCGACGGTGTGGCGGAGGCGGTGTTCCTGCGCCACGGCAGTGTCGTGGGTATCCCCCGCGGCTATCACCCGGTGTGCGCGGCGCCGGGCTATCGCCTCTACTACCTGTGGGCGCTGGTCGGCGAGCAGCGCCAGCTCGCGATGCATGAAGACCCCGTGCACCGTTGGTTGAACGACCGCTGAAGCGAGCCGCCCTCAGTCGCTCCCGACCGCGACAGGCGGCGGGGCGCTCGGTTCGTGCGCGACCATCGTCGAAGCGGCGTCCTCGTCGCGGATCAACAGCGCGGTCAGCGCGGCCAACAGGACGAGGCACGCGCCCACGAAGAACGCGGCGTGATACGCGGAAAGCGCGGGCGGCTGTCCGCCCGACAACAGCACCGTCAACAACACGGCCACTCCGAGTGCGGCCGACACCTGGCGCGTCGTCGAGTACAACGCCGACGCCCGACCGGTGTCCTGGGGCGTGATGTTCGCGTAGGTCGCGGCCTGGAGCGGTACGAACGCGAACGCCATGCAGATGCCGCGGCCGAACATGATCAGGCGGATCCACCACAAGCTGGTGTCGAGGCTCACGACCGCGAGCAGCATGGTCACCAGGGCCATGCCGAACATGCCCCAGAAGATGAGTCGGCGCGGCCCGACGCGGTGGTACAGCCGCCCGACGAGCTGGCTCGACACGATCACGCCGATCGCCTGGGGGAAGGTGGTGAGTCCCGATTGCAACGCGGTCAGCCCCCGGAACTCCTGCAGGAACAGCGGCAGGATGTAGAGCACGCCGACGAAGCTGCCGTACGTCAGCGTGAGCACGATGTTCGCGTTGCGGAACATGCGCTCCTCGAACAGACGGAGTGCGAGCATGGGAAAACGGACTCGCGTCTCCACCAGGACCAGCACCGCGAACAGGACGAGGCCGAGAAGGCCGGTGGCCAGCACCACCGCCGAACTCCATCCCTTCACCGGGCCTTCGGAGAGCGCGTACAACACGAGCGCGAGCCCCGCTCCGGAGAGCACGAAACCCGGGAGATCGAACGGGCCGGCCGTGCCTTCACGGTGTTCGCGCAGGTAGAGCGCGCCGAGCACGAAGCCGACGATGCCGATCGGCAGGTTGACGTAGAAGATCCACCGCCACGACACGTCGGTGACGAGCCAGCCGCCGATGATGGGTCCGAGCGTGGGCGCGAGAACGGTCGGGATGATGAGAACCGTCGACGCCTTCGCACGCTCGATCGGCGGGAACGCACGAAAGAGCATCGCGGTACCGACCGGCGTGAGCATGCCGCCGCCGACACCTTGGAGCACACGGAACGCGATGAGCTCGGGCAGGCTGTGCGCCTGCCCGCAGAGCGCCGACGCGATCGTGAACGTCGCCAACGCGAAGAGGAACACCTTCTTGGTACCGAGGCGGTCGCCGATCCACCCCGACGCCGGGATCCACACCGCGAGCGACAGTAGGTAGCCGAGCACGACCCACTCGATCGCGTTCTGTGAGGCATTGAATTCGCGGGCGAGCGTGGGCGTCGCGACGAACACGATCGTCGTGTCCATGATGTCCATGAACATCCCGCACACGAAGACGATCGCGACGATCCACTTGTATTCCAGGCCGAAGAGGGACCGCCGCACGGCGAGAGGGTAAACCGTCGCGGACGTCCGGCGCACAAGGGCGCGTTGGGCTCAGGCCGTGAGCTGCGGCATGACCTTCGTGGCGACGAGCTCGAGCGACTGCCAGGCCGTCTCCGGCGGAATCCCGCCACACAATGGATGCAGAGCGAGCGAGCCGTTCGTGCGGACGAGCGCGGCGCACTCGTCCGGGGTGACGACCGTGTACACCGCGTTCCGCCGCAGCTCCTCGACGGTCGTAGCCGTGTCGAGGGCAACCGACACGAGGTTGGCGTCGAGTTGCCATTGTGCGTAGCTGCGGGCGTCGTGGAGGAGATGCTCGCCGATGAGTGCCCACGTACGATCGGGGTCTTCTGAGACGAAGATGTTCAGCGGGCCTTCGCCGGGAGCGATGACGAATCCGGGCGGGAGGCCGAGCCGTTCGCGCTCCGTCTCGTATTCGGCGACGAGCCCCTCGGATCGCACCTGCGGGAAGAACGGCATATCGAGCCGGGCCGCGCGGCGCGCCGCGGCACGCGAACCGCCGCCGTAACACATCAGCGGATGGGGCTGAATGAAGGGAGTCGGCCGCACGTACACCGTACGGCCGTCGTGGTCGAACGGCTCGCCCGTCCAGGCCTTGCGCATGACCTCGATCGCCGTCTCCATGAGGCGCGCGCGATCACGGAACGATTTGCCGAGCGATGCGTACTCCGCCGGCCGGTAACCGATACCGGCGACATACGAGACCCGGCCCCGGCTCACGTGATCGAGCACTGCAATGTCTTCCGCGAGCTTGACCGGGTCGTAGAGGGGCACGAGGAGCGCGGCCACACTGATCGCGATCGTGTTCGTGCGCGCCGCCATCGCGGCGGCCACGATGAGCGGCGACGGGAGATAGCCGTCGTCGCTGGCGTGGTGCTCGGAGACGACCGCGGCGGTGAACCCGTGTTGCTCGCCCCACGCGGCCATGTCGAGTGCGGTCGCGTACAGATCGTTGACCGGCGCGCCGAACCCCGGGGCGCGCAGGTCGAACCGCATGATGAAGGTACCGAGGGTCGTCGTCACCGGAGCGACGTTACGCGAGAGCGCGCGGCGCGCGCCCCGGGTTCGGGAGCCAACCGTCGAATTTCGCCGCCGGCCGGAGTGCGCGATACGCCGCGACGACCGGCTCGAGCTCCGTCGGTGTGGCGCCGTGCATGATCACGCCGTCGACGCCGAGATCGAATTGGCGCAGGACGCGCGCCGCGCACCGTTGCGCGTCGCCGGTCGCCGCGGGCTCGAGCCAGGCGTCCGGCAGCAGCGTGGCCACGTGCTCGAGCACGTCGGTGTCGGCCTTGCTGTCGAGCGCGCCCGGAAACGACGACACCACTTCGTCGGCGCGAAACCGCGCCAGCACTTCGGGATCCCAATGGTTGGTCTCGACGAGCAGGTCGCCGTAGCCCTGCAGATAGGTGGCCAGCCGGCCTACCGTCTTCTTCAGGCGGACGGGCTCCGGGAGATGATCGCCGACGGTCGCGTAACACGACCAGATGCGCACCGCGGCCGGGTCGCGGCCCGCCGCCTCGGCCGCGCCGCGAATCGCGGCGACGCAGCGTTCGACGGTCTCGTCGGTGAAGTAGGTGTGCAGCACGACGGCGTCGAAGCAACGGCCCGCGAGGGCAAGCGAGTTCGGGCCGAACGCGACGAAGCCGAGCGGAATGTCCTCGTCGAACGACGAGTCGAGGTGCAACACCGGAAACTTTCCGGCCGGGCCCTCGTGACCGATGATCACCTCACCCTTCCAGAGCCTGCGCATGAGGCCGACGAAATCTTCGATCTGCGCGGTCGTGATCCTCGGAATGCCGTACGCGTCGAAGAGTGGTGCGATCCCGCGGCCGAGGCCGAGCGTGAACCGGCCGTCGGTGAGCCGGTGCATGGTCGTCGCGTGCGACGCGGTCACCATCGGGTGTCGCGTGTTGTGATTCGTCGCCGCGGTGGCGATGCCGAGCGTCGACGACACCGCACCGACCGCGCCCGAGAGCGTGAACGCCTCCTTGATGTTGAAGCGCTCGGAGATGAACGTGGAGCCGAGTCCGAGGCGCTCCCCCGCCGCGACCTCGTCGATCAACTCGGCGGGAGACTGTGGTGCGCCGGCCAACACGTAGAAGCCGAGCTCGTTGAGTTGCGGTTGGTCCATCCGCCCAGTATCGCTCCGCCGCCGTCGCTTCCGTCGAGCCCGAGGAAGATGTACGCGGCTTCGTAGAGCGCGGCCGGTCGTTTTCGTCAGATTTCGTTTCAGTTCTCGAGGAAGGGAATGTTCACGCGTCCGAGGACCCAGTCGATCGGCGCGCGCCGGGCGACGAACTTCAGGGCCGTCGCGACGAAGCCGGGAATGGTGTTGCGGTGATCGGCGTCGTCGATCGCACGCACGAGTCCGGCGCGCAGCGCGTCGTCGAGCCGGGCCCGGGTCCAGGTCACGTCGGATCCGAAGGCGCCCCTGGAATCGAGCGACAGGAGCAGCTCCTCCCGGCCCGTATGAAGCTCGCACGCGGCGCCGTCGATCGCGGAGAGGGATATTCGTTGGAGTGTGCCGTCGAACCCCTTTCCCTGCGGGAACGGATCGGCGGGCGCGTGACACGGATCGACGAAATCGCGGTGGGCGAAATCGCGCGCCCCGGCCCGGAACTCGCCCGCGACCAGCGCGACGACGAGGACGACGATCAGGCCCGCGACGGCGAGCGCGCCCGAGTCGTGCGGTACCGAGCGCGAACCGCGAACGAGCGCGGCCGCGAGCGCGGCCACGACCGCGAAGAGCGCGGCGATCAGGAACGAAGCCCGGAACTCACGCGTCAGCGTGTCGCGGATCGCGGTGACGACCGCATCTCGCGTCTCGCGCAGATTCGCGTCGGTGGCGGCGCCGCGCTTGTCGAACGGAACGGTCGGATCGGGAACTTCGCCGCGCGGCGCGTTGCCGACGAGGTCGCGCAGATCGAGCGCCAACCCCACCTTCGTCTTGAGGGAGACCGACGAATCGAGCACCTCGGCCGTCGTCGCGCGCGTCGCGAGGCGCGCGCCGTCATTGAGATTCGCCGAAAGGACCGGCGCGATGACGGCCAGCGCGAGCACGAAGCCCGCGTGGCGGGCCGCAATGCTCACGGTTGCGGGCCGCATACCCGGTTGGTCGGGTGGCACCGCGGCCGGTGCGAGCACGCCGCCGAGCAATCCCAATCCGAGGCCGCACGCGCCGAGCGCGGCGGCCGCCCAGCCCGCGGTCGACGCGGGCAGGAACCCGAGCGCGACGAGCCCACCCGCGAGCGCGGTACCGCCCACCGCGACCGCGGCCCAGTGCGGAAGACCGGGGAGCAGTCTCCGCACGACGATCGTGCCGATCGGCAGCGTCGTCACGACCAGCGCGCCCGTGATCGGCGACCAACCCCACACCACGACCAGCAACAACACCGACAGGAAGAGCGCGCCGACCAACGCGCCGTAGAGCGCGAGGAACCCGACGTTGGCCAACCCGGTGTGCGCACGCTCTTCCGGCTGGGGCGCTCGCTCGACCGCGCGCACGCGCCGGTCGAACACCGCGACCAGTGCGATCGCCGCGAGCGGTGCTTGCAGCAGAAAGATGCTGCGCCAGCTGAACAGCTGGGTCAGGAACCCGCCGAGCGCGGGCCCGACCGCGACGCCGATGGTGCCCGCGAGTCCCCAGACCTTGATCGCATGTTCGTCGCTCCCGCGAATACCGGACAACACCGGGATCGCGCCGACCAGGGCGAGCGCGGCCCCGATCCCCTGCAGCGTGCGGCCGACGATGAGCAGCTCGAACGAGGACGACAGTCCGCACAACAGCGACGCGCTCGCGAACACCCCGAGCCCGACGCCCGCGAGGACGTGGCCGCGCACGCGTCGCTCGATCGCGAGCACACCGATCGCGCCGACGACGATGGCCAGGTTGTACGCGGTGATGGTCCACGAGACCGTGACGATCGAGACGTTGAAGGTCCCGTAGATATCGGGCAGCGCGAGCACCACGACCGACGAATCCGCGACCGCGAGCGCAACCGCCAGCGCGACGACCGCGACCAACAGATGGTCACGACGACCCCTGGCGTTCATCCGCGGAAGCGTAGGCCTGTGTCGTCGGATCTTTCGGCCGCGCTGTCACCTCCGGAGCTCGAGGCTCCGAGTGGTTCGCGCCGGCTGAAGCGGGACGCGCGGCGGTGCACACGCCGGACGCGCTTGGGCCGGCGTTCGGATACCGGGGCTCCTACCGGATGGGCACGGTAGAAGAACACCTTGGCCTGTTCGACGAGCACCAGATACGTCAGCACGAGTCCGACGAGAATCGGATAAAACGACATCGGCAGGCGCGTGAAGCCCAAAGCATGCGCGAACGGCATCAACGGGAGCGCGAGCCCGATCAGCGGCACGATCAGCGACGCCACGAGCAGCGGGGTGCTCGGACGGCTCCGCCAGAACGGGTGGCGGCGCGTCCGGATCACGAAGATCACGAGGGTCTGCGTGGCGAGCGACTCGACGAACCAACCGGTGCGGAACTCCGCGGCGTGGGCGTGCAGCGGCCCGAGCAACACCGCGAAGGTCACGAAGTCGAAGATCGAGCTCAGCGGTCCGAAGAACAACATGAAGCTCTTGATGAAGCCGAGGTCCCACGCCGACGGGCGCGCGAGCATCTCCTCGTCGACGTTGTCGGTCGGGATCGTCATCTGGCTCGAGTCGTAGAGCAGGTTGTTGAGCAGGATCTGCGACGGAAGCATCGGCAGGAACGACAGGAACGTCGACGCGACCGCGGCGCTGAACATGTTCCCGAAGTTCGACGACGTCGCCATCAACACGTACTTGATCGTGTTGGCAAAGATGCGGCGGCCTTCGACGACTCCGTCGGCGAGTACACCGAGGTCTTTGTCGAGGAGGATGATGTCGGCGGCGTCCTTCGCGACGTCGGTGCCCGTGTCGACCGAGATGCCGACGTCCGCGTGATGAAGCGCCACGGCGTCGTTCACCCCGTCGCCGAGAAACGCGATGTCGGAGCCGGTCGCCCGTTCCACGCGCACGATGCGCGCCTTGGTCTCGGGCCCGACCCGGGCGAAGATGGTGGTCGACTTGATCGCCGCCCGCAGCGCTTCGTCGTCGAGCGCATCCACCTCGTCACCGGTCATCGACGAGAGATCGGCGAAGCCGAGGTCGCGGCACACCTTGACCGCGACCTGCGCGCTGTCGCCGGTGATCACCTTCACGACGATCCCCAGCCGGTCGAGGCGCGCGAGAGAGTCCGCGGCGTCGGCCTTGGGCTGATCGACGAACACGAGGAACCCGGCGAACTCGAGCCGTTGCTCGTCGGCGTCGCCGATCGTTTGCAGGCCCGGAACCGGGCGCGAGCCCACTGCGATCACCCGCGCGCCGGTGTCGTACAACGCCGACAACGTCGCCGCGGCTTGGGGTGGTGCATCCGGCGCGTGCGCGAGGACGCGCTCGGGCTCGCCCTTCACGATCAGGCGGCGATTCCCGTCGGCCGCATCGACGATCACCGCGGCGATGCGGCGTTCGTGATCGAACGGGCGCGCAGCAATCCGGGTCCACTGCTGCGCCTCGCCACTCACGTCGGCGGCACTGCCGTTCCAGAGCGCGATGTCGAGCGCGTTCCCACTCACGGCCCGGCCGCGATCGAGCAGCGCGTCGTTGCAGAGCAACCCGAGGAGATGCACCCGGGGGTCGGGAGCCCCGGCCGCGTCGATCGATCTCGCGAACGTGATGTGACCGTCGGTCAGGGTTCCGGTCTTGTCGGTGAAGAGCGTGCTGATGTTGCCGAGATCCTCGATGCTGACGAGCCGCTTCACGAGCACCTTTCGGCGCGCGAGCCGCCTCGACCCGGTGGAAAGGCTCACGGTGACGATCGCGGGCAACAACTGCGGCGTCAGTCCGATCGCGATCGCGAGCGAGAACAAGAGGGCTTCGATGAACGGCCGGTGCAACAAGAGGTTGACGACGAAGATGGACGCCGTGAGCACCCCCGCGACGCGCACCAGCAGGAGCGAGAAGCCGCGCAGGCCGACTTGAAACGCGGTTTCGGTCTGTCGTTCGCCGAGGCCGACCGCGATCCGGCCGAAGCCCGTGTGCATACCGGTCCGGACCACCACACCGCGGCCCGAACCTTCGCGCACGATCGTTCCCATGAGCGCGCAGGATCCGCTGCCCGTCGTCACGGCTTCCGCGGTCTTTTCGACCGGCACGGATTCGCCGGTGAGCACGCCCTCGTCGCACTCGAGCTCGTTCGTGTCGAGCAGCCGGACATCGGCGGGAACGATGTCGCCGAGCGAGAGCTCGAGCACGTCTCCGGGTACGAGATCCGTGACGTCGACGCGCGCCGGCACGCCGTCGCGCACGACGAGCGCGGTCTGGCGAATCTGTGAGTGCAACGCCTCGACGGCCTGCTCCGACCGGTACTCGTTCACGAACCCGAGCCCGACCGAGAGCCCGACGATCACACCGATGATGATCGCGTCGCTCGGGTCGCGCGTCAGGCCCGACACCACCGCGGCCGCGAGCAGAAGGATCAGGAGCGGATTCCGCAGCTGGCGGGCGAAGATCGTCGCCGGACGCGCACCGTGGCTGCGCAGCGCGTTCGGCCCGTAGACCCGCAACCGGCGGCCGGCTTCGTCCTTCGACAAACCGTTCGGAGTCGACTCGAGGGCCGCCAGTGCATCGACGGTCGTCGTGCGCGCGGCAACGTCGAGATCTTGGAGCACCAATGCGGAACGCTACCGACGCTTCGCCCTGGCTACGGGACGATGACGAGCGGACGGTCGAGATGATGGGAGAGCTCGTGGCTCGTACTGCCCAGCAGCAACTCCTTGAAACCGCCGAGACCGCGGCGACCGGTGACCACCAGATCGGCCTCTTCGTGCTGCGCAACGTCGATGATCGCCGCGGCGGGCGAGCCGTCGGCGACGACGGATCGAAATCGCACCTTGGCCTCGGTCAGCGGCGCGCACCATTCGCCTTCGATCATCGCTCGGACCCCATCGCGTTCCGATGCGGAGGGCGGCGGCACCGGCGCCGCGCCGAATCCGCTCGCGGAGTACACCGGAATCTCGATCGAGTGCACGGCGATGATCTCGGCGTCGAGCGCGGGCGCGACCGCCGCGCACCAGTCGACGGCGTGGCCGGACGAAACGGAACCATCGACTCCTACGACGATCTTCACGATTCAGCTCCCGACGGTGGGTGCAATGCGGCGGCCGGTCACCAGTTCGCAGCACAGGCGCACGTAGTGATTGTTGATTCCGCCGGAGTCGCTCGGATCCAGCGTCGGGACCCCGGCGTGCTCGTGCTCGGTGGTGAGCACCGATGCCCGTCCGAGAACGAGCACGCTCCAGCCCGTCTTCGTCTCGTCGTCGTAGGCGTCGACTTCGAACGCGAGTACGTCGCCCTGTTCCGCGGCGCGCAGCTTCGTTCCGCCCCCGGTCCGGAACGTGATCGCGCTCTCGTCGTAGAGGTATCGGACCGGCAGGATCACCGGGAGCCCGCCGCTCGTGACCCCCACGCGCCCGAAGGTACGTGTCGCGAGCAATCGACGGCATTCGTCGTCACTCATCGAGTAGACCTCGTCGTCTCGGGAGAGAAAAGCGGAGTTCTCCGGCATCGGTCTATTGTCGGGCTCGACCCGAGCGCCGGACAGGGCCGAAAGGCCGTGTCCACGCGGGTCCTAGGAACGTCTCACCCACGAGCACGGCGGCCATGCAACCGGATTCCCATTTCTCGAGCGAAGTGCTTCGCCAGGCACTGGACGCGGCCCCGGACGGCATCGCCATCATCGACGCGGACGGCACGATCGTGTCGGTGAACCGGATGGTCGCCCAGCTGTTCGAGTACGACCACGACGAACTCGTCGGGATGTCGGTCGATCTCTTGTTGCCCGAGGCGACACGCGCGACGCACGCCGCGCGGCGGGCCGAATACGAGGCGACCCCGCGGACGCGAGCCATGGGGTCGGGCCTCGACCTTCGGGCGCGCCGGCGTTCGGGCGCCGAGTTCCCCGTCGAGATCAGCTTGAGCCCGCTGCCGACCGACGACGGCCTGCTGGTGGTGGCGATCATCCGCGACGTCACCGACCGGCGCGCGTCCGAGGACGAACTGCGCCGCGCGCACGAAGAGCTCACGATCGTCGACGACCGCGAGCGCATCGCGCGCGACCTGCACGACACCGTGATCCAACGACTGTTCGCGGTCGGGCTCTCCCTGCAGGGCGCGATCACGAGAGCCGAAAGCGACCCGGCGGTCGAACGCATCCAACTCGCAATCGACGAGATCGATCTCACCATCCGCGATATTCGGTCGTCGATCTTCGCCCTCCATACGCGGCGCGACATGGGCGAGAGCACGAGGGAAGGGCTCACGGTCATCGTCCGCGAAGCGACAAGAGTCCTGGGCTTCGAGCCGGTGCTGCGGATCGACGGCCCCATCGACAGTGTCGTCTCCGAGGAGCTGCGCGCCCACCTCCTTGCGACCCTGCGCGAGACACTGAGCAATGTCACGAAGCACGCCCACGCGTCGGACGTTGTCGTCGAAATCTTCGTCGACGGATCGAATGTGTGTCTGGTCGTACGCGACAACGGCGTCGGAACGGAGAATGCGGGCATCGGCAACGGCCTGAGCAACATCCGCGAGCGCGCCGTCGCGTTCGGGGGTGACTGCGTGATCACCTCGCCGTCCGAGGGCGGGACTCAGGTCGAGTGGCGGGTGTCCGTCGCGGTCGAGACCGACTGACGCCGGAACGTCACGTCGATCCCCCGGGCCGACGAGTCGTACTCGCGCAGCTTGGCCATCATGCGCACGATCGCCGCATCTTGTTGGCGCGGCCCCAGCGCCTCGAGACCGGTCACCGACGCGAGCAGGCACCCATGACGGCGCGTCACCGTGGCCCGGGCCGCGTCGCAGCCGTCGCCGGGGTTGCGGGTCGCTCGGAGCGCCTCCGTCGCCACCCGACTGTGTCGCGGCAACTCGCTCGCCGCCACTTCCTCGCACGCGGCGACGACATCGTCGCCGGCTTCGATGACGCGCGCCTGGAACGGCTCGAACGGGTCGAGCACCGGCGGCCCGACGACGACGAGCGGGACGCGGTGCATCAAGGCGCAACGCACCCCGTCCTCGTGCGCGGTCGGCTGCGACCGGTGCCCGGTGCGAACCGTGAGCGCCAGATCGACGGAGTGCGACCGCAGCGGGCACTTCGACTGATCCTCGATGCCGACGCACGGGAACGAGCGCGCGCCCGGTTCGTGACAGCCGAGCACCTCGTGGCCCGCGGCGGTCAGCGCGCGCCGTGCCGTCGTCGGCCGCACCGGCATCGCTCTCCAACACCATGACGTTCAACGACATCGGGTCTCCTCTTCGGTGTCCGAAACAAAGGTCGCAACGTGGGCCGGTATGCGCCGACCCGTGACGGAGCTCGGGCGCAACCGCATCCAGATCGGCTTCGGCACGTCGCACCACGGGCGCAACGGCAGCCGCTCCAGCCGCGCGATTTCGGGCGGGCTGAGCACCTCCTCCGGGTTGCCCTGCGCCACGACGCTCCAACCGGTGTGGTACTCACGGTCGATGCCGTCGCACTCGAAGGCGACCGGACCGCTCCGCGCACCGTGAAGCTTCGTCCCGCGGTCCGTCCGAAAGACGATCGCGTTCCCGTCGAGCGTGAAGTTCACGGGGAAGACCAGGGGTTGGCCCGCCACGACGACCGCGAGCCGCCCCAGCGGCGAACCCGCGAGCAACCTCATGCACTCGTCGCGATCCAACTCCTCCATGCCCGTGCGGGAGTCGAGCCGTCCCTCCATGCCTCCATCGTGATGGCGATCGAGGCGTCGGACCAGGGACCATGGTCCCTTACTCGGGCGGAGCGTCGGTCTTTCGCTTGGACGACAACTTCGTCGCGAACACGGCCGCCTCGGTCCGCCGTTCCATTCCCAGCTTCGACAGCAGATTGGAGACGTAGTTCTTCACCGTCTTCTCCGCGAGGAAGAGCCGCTCACCGATCTGGCGATTCGTGAGACCGAGGGCGATGAGGTCCAGGATCTTGCGTTCCTGGTCGGTGAGCCGCGCGAGGCGCGGATCTTCCTCGGGGCCGCTCCGCAACCGCTCGAGCACCCGGGCGGTCACGCTCGGGTCGAGCAGCGACTGACCCGCGGACACACGGCGCACGGCGTCCACCAGATCGGTGCCCTTGATCTGCTTGAGCAGATATCCGGCCGCGCCCGCCATGATCGAGTCGAAGAGCGCTTCGTCGTCGGAGAACGACGTGAGAATGACGCACTGGATCGAGCTGTCGGCCGAGCGCACCTCGCGGCAGACCTCGACGCCGTTGCCGTCCGGCAGTCTCATGTCGATCACCGCGACATCGGGTTTGGTCGCCGGGATGCGAGCCAGACCTTCTTCCGCGGTGCCGGCCTCGCCGACGATCTCGATGTCGTCCTGCGCTTCGAGCAGCTCACGGACGCCGCGCCGGACGATCTCGTGGTCGTCGAGGAGAAATACCCGGATGGTCATGCCCCAGAGGGTAGTTCCAGCCGCCCGCGGGCGCGGCGAGGCTCGGGCAGTCGAAAGTCCCAAATCCGATCGCCTTCGGCCCTGCTGATCGCGGCGCATCGCCTCTGCCCGGGCGCGTCTGCACTCGTCGACCATCAGGACGACCTTCGCCGTACCCACAGGAGAAACCCGTGCCCTTGTTCAAACGTGAGGATCGTGAAGCGGTCTCGAGCGCCGGATTGGCTCTGGCCCTGGCCGCATTGCTGTTCGGCTTCCTCGCTCTCGCGGTCGCCGCCCACGCCGACAACCGCAAGACCGGAGCGCCCGCCGGCGCGGTGCAGGTGACGCTGGCCGAGTACGCGATCACGCCGGCGTCGATCTCCGCGCCGCTGAACGGCAAGCTCACGGTCACCAACGCCGGGACGATGGTGCACAACTTCACGGTGCAGGGCACCGACGTGCGCACCAAGGACCTCCAACCCGGCCAGACCGTCACGCTCGATCTCAAGGGCGTGAAGGCCGGGAGCTACACCGCGATCTGCGCGATCTCCGGGCACCAGCAACTCGGGATGCAGGCGGCGCTCGTCATCGGTGGCGGTTCGAGTGGCGCGTCGGCAACCGGCGACATGGGAAGCATGGACTTCAACTCCATGACGCCGGAGCAGATGCAGGCCATGAACGATCGCATGGACGCGGCGATGCTGAAGCCCGTGACCGCGTACGTCGCGCAGCTGAAGACCGGCGCGAACACCAAGGGCGTCGGCAATCAGCCGCTCGTCCCGAAGGTGCTGCCCAACGGCACGAAGGAGTTCCACCTCACCGCCGAGCTCACGAACTGGGAAGTGTCGCCGGGCAAGACCGTGCGGGCGTGGACCTTCAACGGGACGGTCCCGGGACCCGCGATCAAGGTCAACGTCGGCGATCACGTCCGCATCGTCGTCACGAACAAGCTGCCGATGTCGACGGGCGTGCACTGGCACGGGATCGAGGTGCCGTTCAACATGGACGGCGTACCGGACGTGACCCAGGCCCCGATCAAGCCGGGACAGAGCTTCACGTACGAGTTCACGACGTCGAAGCCCGAGCTCGGGATGTACCACTCGCACCACAACGCGCAGGTACAGGTGACGAACGGCATGCTCGGGGTGTTCCAGGTCGGCGATCCGGCGCTCCCGCCGAACGTGGGCCCCGTCACCCAGACGGTGCCGATGGTGCTGAACGATGCCGGCGTCATCGGGCTCTCACTCAACGGCAAGTCGTTCCCGGCAACCGCGCCGGTCATCGCGCACGTCGGCGATTGGGTCGAGATCAACTACTTCAACGAAGGGTTGCAGATTCACCCGATGCACCTCCACGGGCTGCCGCAACTCGTGATCGGCGAGGATGGCTACCCACTGCCGGCGCCGTACACGGTGGACACTCTGTTGATCGCGCCCGGTCAACGGTTCACCACGCTCGTGCACGCGACCGCCGACTTCCTCGGGCCGAACAACACACCCGGGATCTGGGCGTTCCACTGCCACATCCTCACCCACGCCGAAGGCCCGAACGGGATGTTCGGCATGGTGACCACGTTCATCGTCGAGCCTTAGACCCTGGCCAACGCTGACATTGTCAGCATGGACCGCCGGCCCGACGGGAAGGGCCGGTGAAAGAGCGATCACGGTCCCGTTGCGAGCCCCTTTCGTCCGCGGGGCCGTGATCGCGCAATCCGTTGCCGATGAGATCGAAACGCTCACCGCTGCGTGCGAGTCGATCTGCGGCGGCGGATCCGCAGGCCGTTCGCTCACGACCGCGCGAGCACCGCCGGTTCAGCCCTCGAGCGCCGGACGCACGTGCAACTAGGTGTGTGTGCGGACGAAGCGAAGCATGGCGATGTGCTTCTTGGTATCGCTCTGCATCAGATCGATGAGCAGCGACCAGAGCGTCGCGTCCTTGATCTCGCTCACACTCTTCTGCAGCTGCTTCAGTTCCCGCAGGTCCGCTTGCTCACGATCAATGAGCTGATTGGTCAGATCCCGAACGGCCGCGCGGTCCACCCTGTGGAAGTCCAGCCAAGGAATCTCGGGGTCGCCCGGACGGAATTCGGCGTCGTGCTTGAGCGAGTCGGCCATCGCCTGCAGGAGCAGGTGGTGGTGGCGCTCGTCCTCGATGAGGATCTTCACCACGTACGCGAACGCCTTCGATTCGGTGGCCTCGGCCGCGGCGACGTACGCCTTGAGCACGTCGCGCTCGTTCTTCACGTGCTCGGTCAGATGGGTGAACAGCTTCTGTTCCAGCTGGGTCGCACCGACCAACCGCTCGCTCGCCGTGTCCGTCATGAACGCCACTCCCGAATTCCGGTGGCGACCGAGCTTCGCCCGAGTCGTTCCACGCTTCCCTACTTCCTTGCTTTCGCGCCCACGATGGCTCGCCGAGACGCCGGGTTGTAGAGGCTTTCGTCCCGTCCGCACCTCCCCGAGCGGGACGAACAGCAGCCCGGCTCCCGTATCGTTCGACCGATGGGGAACCCGGTCGACCGGCGACGCGCGGCGCTGTGCGTGTACGCGGCGATCGTTTCGTTCTCCGCGTACGCAGGCGCCGTCGGGCTCGCGACCGGCACGCTCGACACGAGCGGATCGATCAACGAGCGCCTGCCGTTTCACAGTCCCGTCTTCGGAGGGGTCGCCCTCGCCATCGTCGTGGGCATCCCGACGACGGTCCTCGCCCGGTACGCGTGGCGCGGCGACCGGAACACGGGTCGTACCGCAGTCGTCGCCGGATCACTGCTCATTGCGTGGATCGCGGTCGAGCTGGCCTTCATCCGCGAGCTCAGCTGGCTCCAGTTCTTCTACGTGGGCGTCGGCGCGACGTTCATTGCGGTCGGAGCCGCCGGCCCGTAACCCGTTCGATCTCGATGCGCACGATGCGGTCGCGTTCGCCCGCGGGCCATCCGACGTCGAGGCGATCCCGCAGATCCGCAACCTCCGCGATCGGCGATCGCATCTCGTGGGCGCGCCCCACGACCAGCACGCTCCAGCCCGCGGCGGGATCGTCGACCTCGAACGCGACGCGCGATTCGAGTACCGCGGCGATCAACTTGGTGCCGGGGTCGGTGCGAAACAGGATCTCGCCGTTGACGAACGCGTAGTAGACCGGCAACACGATCGGATCTTCGGCGATCTTCAGGCCGATCCGTCCGAACGAAGCGCGCTCGAGCAGATCGAGGCACTCGTCGGTTTGCAGGATGTCGAGTCCGCGACTTGTCATCTTCCCCTCCGATGTCGGCAGTCTCAGGACGCAGCAGTACCGGAACTGTGCGCGACGAGGAGCGGGCAGGTTGCCTGGTGCAGCACCGCCATCGTCACGCTCCCCAACGCGACTCGGGCCAGACCCGTACGGGCATGACTGTTCGCGACGATCAACGCCGCGGGGAGATCCTCGGCGAAGTCGGCCAGGGCGCCGGCCACGTAGGCGTTGAACACCAACCTCGCGTCGACGTGCCCGGCGCCACCGAACCCCTCGACGATCGGACCCAGCACCGTCTCCGGATGCTCGGCCGCCTCGACGTCACGGGGGTGCACGACACACGCCGCAGTGAGCGCGAGACCGAGACGTTCCGACCACTCCAGCGCGACCGGTGCGATCGTCCCCGAGTCCCGGGTTCCGTCGACCGCGGCGAGCAGGTGCCGGCCCTGCGTGAGGAAGTCGTCGCGGCAGTGGCGGCCGACCAGCACGACCGGGCGATCCGATCGGCGAAGAACTTCCTCGGCCGTGCTGCCGACCATCGACCAGCGCAGCCCGCCGCGCCCGTGGCTCGTCATGCAGATGGTCCTGTCGGCCGATTCCGCGACGATCGACAGGAGCGCCTCGGCCGGGAGATTGACGTCGCTCGCGAACGTCTCGACGGGGACGCCCGCGCACCGTTCGGCCACCTCCGCGAGATACGCCCGCGGTTCGATCGGGCCGTGATACGGCGCCGAGACGAGGAGCACGCCCGCGTTCAAGCGCGCGGCGAGCGCGCGGGCGACAGGAACCGCTTGCTCGGCGAACGGTGACCCGTCCAGCGGCACAACCAAGGTCTGGGGAATCATTTGGCGAACCTCCTCCGTCCAGTGTTCCCGGCCGAACGTGCACCGTGAAGGGCCGTTGGTCCCTGTCGACCGACCGATCTCACGATGCATGCTCGAAGCGCAATCGTACGGAGGAGCCGCCCGCGAAGACATCTGGGTCGACCGCGACGCGAGAGAATGGGCAGCGTGCCGACTGCACTCCGCGTCGAAGGTCTGACCAAATACTTCGGTGACGTCCACGCGCTCGAGGCGCTCGACCTGGATGTCGCCGTCGGCGAGACGCTCGGTTACCTCGGACCGAACGGCGCGGGCAAGACGGTCACCATCCGGCTCCTCCTCGGGCTGCTCCGGCCCGACGCCGGACGCGCCGAGATCTTCGGGCTCGACGCGCACCGCGACACGATCGCGGCGCACTCCCGCCTCGCGTACGTGCCCGGCGAGATGAACCTCTGGCCCGCGCTCACCGGCGAAGAGACCTTGCACCTCCTCGGCCGCGTGCAAGGGCGCGTCGACTCGGGCTATCGCGACGAGTTGATCGAACGGTTCGCGCTGGATCCGTCGAAGAAGGTGCGCGCGTACTCCAAGGGAAACCGGCAGAAGCTCGGCCTGATCGCCGCGTTCGCATCGCGGGCCGACCTCCTCCTTCTCGACGAGCCGACGAGCGGACTCGATCCATTGATGGAACGCGAGTTCCGGCACTGTGTCGACACGGCGCGCCGGGCCGGGCAGACCGTCTTCCTCTCGTCACACATCCTGAGTGAGGTCGAAGCGCTGTGCGACCGCGTCGCGATTCTGCGCAACGGACGCCTCGTCGAGATCGGAACGCTCGGCGATCTGCGTCATCTGTCGGCGCTCACGATCGAAGCGGTGTTCACATCGACGCCGCCGGATCTTTCCGGTATTCCCGGTGTCCACGACATCGAGATCTCGGGAAACCATCTGCGGTGCCAGGTGTCGGGGCCGGTGGAACCGTTGTTGAAACGGCTGAGCGCCGTGGGCGTCTCGCAACTCCTCAGTCGTGAGCCGTCCCTGGAAGAACTGTTCCTCGCGCATTATGGATCCGACCCGGACGCGGCACCGGTCGACTCGCATCCGAGATGATCGCCGAACCCGAGCGCCGAGGCTCGACCTCGCTCATCCTCGGGCGCTACGCGCGCGCCACGGCCCGGGCGGGAACCATCTGGGGCGCCGTCTTCGCGATCTACGTCGTCGCGTCCGTCGAGGGGTTCATCTCGACGTACCCGACGGCCGCATCCCGCGCGCAACTCGCCGTATCTCTCGGATCGAACGCGGGGCTGCAAGCGCTGTTCGGCCTTCCCGGACGTATCGACACCGTCGCCGGCTTCACCGCGTGGCGCACGCTCGCGGTGTTGGTGATCGTCGGCGCGATCTGGGGCATCCTCACGTCGACCCGCCTGCTGCGCGGCGAGGAGGACGCGGGGCGGTGGGAGGTGATGCTCGCGGGGCCCACGACGCGCGGGCGCGCGGCGGCCGGCGCATTGCTCGGTATGGGTGTCGGAGTGGTCGTGTTGTGGGCGATGACCGCGACCGCGACGTTGATCGTGGGCCGCGCCCGCGAGGCTCAGTTCAGTTTCACTGCGTCACTCTTCTTCGCCATTGCGTTGACCGCAGCCGCGGCGTTGTTCATCGCCGTCGGCGCACTGTGCAGCCAGCTCGCGGCGACGCGCCGCCAGGCGGCCGGGCTGGGCAGCGCGATCCTCGGCGTCACGTTCGTGCTGCGCATGGTCGCCGACAGCGGGTCGACATTGCGTTGGGTCCGTTGGACCACGCCACTCGGCTGGATCGAGGCCCTCCAGCCGCTGACGCACAGCAACGCCCTGCCCCTCGTCCCGATCACGCTGATGACGCTCGGAGCCGGCGCGCTCGCAGTGGTGCTCGCGGCCGGCCGTGACATCGGCGCCAGCGTGCTCCCCGACCGAGATCACGCGCCCGCGCGTACGAGGCTGTTGAACAGCCCGCTCGGGCTCGCGACGCGCCTTCCGCGCGGCTCGACCATCGCGTGGTTGATCGGAGTGGGCGCGGGCGGCCTCCTCATCGGCGTCGTGTCGAGGGCCGCCGGCGAAGCCATCGCGAAGTCGAACGCGTTCGCCAAGATCCAGGCGAGCTTCGGCGGCCACGCGGTCGGCGCCGCCGCGTACCTCGGGATCGCGTTCGTGATCGTGTCCGCGCTCATCGGTCTACAGGCCGCATCGTTGGCGTCCGGGACGCGCGAGGAAGAAGCCCAGGGGCATCTGGACAACCTCCTCGTGCGCCGAATCAGCCGGAGCCGTTGGCTCGGCGCGCGGCTGACGGTTTCGGTCGGCGCGTTGCTCGCGGTCGGCGTATTGAGCGGACTCGCAACGTGGATCGGCGCCGCCAGCCAGAACGCGGGTCTGAGCTTCACGACCGTCCTCCTGGCGGGCATCAACGTGGTGCCCGTCGGCATCGTCGTGCTCGGCGTCGGCACCCTCGTGCAGGGGCTCGCGCCCCGGGCCACGTCGATCGTCGTCTATTCGATCGTCGCGTGGTCGTTTCTCGTCGAGATCGTCGGCGGCGTGGTGCGCGCCAACCATTGGTTCCTCGACGCTTCCCTGTTCCACCACATCGCCCCCGCGCCGGCGGCCGACCCGCGCTGGATCGCCAACATTGCCTTCGTCGTCGTGGGCGCGGCGCTCGCGGGTGTCGGGATGGCCGTGTTCTCACGCCGCGACATCGCCACCGCCTGAGTCCGCGCGTACCGATCCGACCGCTCCGGTAGTTTTCATCGGGTTCTTCTCTTCCGGCGCCCGTAGCTCAGCTGGATAGAGCGACGGCCTTCTAAGCCGTGGGTCGCAGGTTCGAATCCTGCCGGGCGCGCTCGTCTCGACGGTTCACGCCTTGCGCAACTGTTCTTCGATGGTCGCGACCTTCGTGTGCATCATGTCGGAGACGCCGGGCCGGTAGTCCACCTTCACGACGACACTGACCCTCGGCGCTTGCGCCGAAACCGCCTCGACGCAGCGTTTGACGACGGTCATCACGTCGTCCCATTCACCCTCGACGATGGTGAACATCGAATTCGTCTCGTTCGGGAGGCCGCTCTCCCGCACGATGCGAACCGCGTCGGCCACCACCGCACCGACCGAATCTCCGACTCCGAGGGGCGTGATCGAGAACGCACAAAGCATGCTGTGATTCTGCCCGGTACGGTCACGGCTCGTGCCGGAACGCATGGATACCGACGTCTGTGTCGTCGGCGCGGGCTACGCCGGGCTCACGGCCGCCCGCCGGCTCGTGCAGGGCGGTCGGCAGGTCGTCGTCCTCGAGGCGCGCGAGCGCATCGGCGGACGGGTCTGGACCCAGCACCTCTCCGACGGCGCGCCCGTCGATCGGGGCGCCGGATGGTTGGCGCCCTATCACGACCGCATCACCGCGCTCGCGGGTGAGGTCGGCGTGTCGACGTACAAGACCTGGGTGAAGGGTGCGCACCTGCTGGTCGACGGCGACCGCAACCGTCGCTACACGGGCCTCATTCCGAAGATCAGCCCGCTCGCGGTGGGCTCGATCGCGTGGGCGCAATTCACACTCGATCGCGCCGCCAAGAAGGTTCCGCTCGACGCGCCGTGGACCGCGCCGCGCGCGGCGGAGTGGGACGCGCGGACCATCGCCGGTTACATCGAGCACTGCGGAATAACGAAGGGCATCGGTCGCGACCTGTTCGAGATGGCGGTACGCGGACTCTTCACCGGCGACCTCGACGACACGTCGTACCTCCACCTCCTCTTCCTGGTGCGCGCCCACGGCAGCATCAACAATCTGTTCTCCATCGAAAAGGGATCCCAGGAGAACCTCGTCGCCGGGGGCGCGGGCGAGATCGCCAAGCGCGTCGCCGACGATCTCGGCGATGCAGTCCACGTGAACGCCCCGGTGCGTTCCATCACCCAGCACGACGACCACGTGCTGGTCGCGAGCGACGCGCTCGACGTGTCGGCGCGGCACGTGGTCGTGACCACGCCGCCCGCATTGACGATCGACATCGCGTTCGACCCGGTGCTCCCCGACGATCGTCTGACCCTGTACCGCAAGGCGGTCGCCGGGCCGGAGACCAAGACGCTCATCGTCTACGACGAACCGTTCTGGCGCGCCGAGGGCTTCAGCGGCCAGACCGCGGAACCGAACTCACTCGCGGAGGTGACCCTCGACGCCTCGCCCGTGTCCAACACGCCGGGCGTGATCGCGTCGTTCACGTTCGGGCGCGTCGCTGCGCGCGCGTACACACTCGAGCCCTCAGTGCGGCGCCAGGGAGTGATCGACGCGCTGACCGCCCGACTCGGGCCGCGCGCCGCTGCGCCCGTCGAGTTCATCGAGACCGCGTGGTGGGAAGAGGAGTGGACGCGGGGTTGTTCCATGGCGCATCTTCCGCCCGGGATCCTCTCCCGCTACGGACCTCTGCTGCGGGAACCGTTCGGACGCGTGCACTGGGCGGGAACCGAAACTGCGACGAAGTCGCACGGTGCGATCGACGGCGCGGTCCGATCCGGCGAACGAGCCGCGGCCGAGATTCTCGACCGCGGCTGATCACCGATCAGTAGCCGTACCCCGACGACGTCGTCGTGGGCGGGGCCGACGTGGCGGGCGTCGTCTCGGGCGCCGGCGCGACCGGCGCGACCGCCGCGCTCGCCGGAGCCTTGACCACGTGCCACACGCCGCCGAAGGCCGAGAGCCCGTCGCCGTTGGTGTCACCGGCGGCCGGGTCGCCGGAGAAGCGGTACAGCGGCAGCTTGTCGGAGGTCACCTGCGTGCCGCCGCCTCCCGGCGCGGTCGAGAGGCCCGTGATGCCCGTCGCCGCGGCAACGGTCGTGGTTCCGCTCGGCACCAGCAGCGGTGGCCAGTTCATCGCGCACTGACCCGTGCACGCGATCGGGGCGCCGTTCTTCGTCAATGTGTAGAGCGTCATTCCCTTGTCGTCGACGAGGACCACGCCGAGCTTCGTCGTCGTTCCGGCACCTACGACCGGCGTCGCGCTCGCGCCCTTCACCGTGGTGGTCGAGGCCGACGGCTGCGCGCCCGGCGAAACGGTCGCCTTCGACGACGATCCACACGCCGCGAGCGCCATCACCGCCGCGGCGCCGACCGCCAACGTTGCAAACCTTCGGTTCTTCAATGCGTTCATCGTCTTCATCATCCTCGTACCGATCACTCGGGAAGCCCGGCCGGGCTTCGGCTACAGACTGAGATACGTCCGGCCGCCGACATCGGTTCACGAATCCTGCGGACTGCGACCGCATCTACGATCGCGACATGCGACCCGTGGATCTCCTGCTGGTGTCCGGCAGCCTGCAACGCGTGTCGGCCAACCGTGCACTGCTCGCCGTCGCGGCGCGCTGCGCGGAAGCGGATACCCGGGTCGCCTGGTTCGAGGGCATCGCCGACATCCCGCACTTCAATCCCGATCTCGCCGACGACCTCGAACCGGTCGTCGCGTGGCGACGCGCGATCGGCCGCGCCGACTGCGTGCTCATCGCGAGCCCGGAGTACGCGCACTCGTTGCCCGGATCGCTCAAGAATGCGCTCGACTGGCTCGTCGGCGCGGGCGAACTGTACGAGAAGCCCGTCGGATTGATGAGTGCCGGCCTGAGCGGCGGTCGACGCGCGCTGGACGCGCTGACGCAGACCCTGCACGCGCAGGGCGCGCGTGTGGTCGGGCAGCACGAAGTCGCGGGCGTCCGCCCGAAGCAGGACGCCGACGGCAACATCGTCGACCCCGACACCATCGCGCAGACGTGCGCGCTCGTGACGGACCTCGTGCAAGCGGCGCGACGCTCGAGCGTCGCGCCGCCGCTCACGAACGAGAGTTCTTAACCCCGGCGCTGACGACCGCGGGCGCGGTCGCGTGCACCCTGACCGGCGCGCCGCGGGGGCGCACCCGCCTCGGGCCGGCGACCGTGACGCGCCGGACGGGCATCGGCCCGCCGCGGCGTCGCCGCCGGCAGCGGCTTGTTCGTGCTCGCCGGCGCACGGCCGACCCGCTCGAGCTCGGCGACGAGGCCGACGTCCTTCTGCAGACGCCGGACGTCACGAACCATCGCGTCGGAAACCAGCGTCACCACGACGCCGGACGCACCGGCGCGTCCGGTTCGGCCCGAACGGTGCATGTACGCCTTCGCGTCCTCCGCGAGGTCGAAGTGCACGACACACGCAACGCCGTCGACGTGGATGCCGCGGGCGGCGACATCGGTTGCGATGAGCGCCTCGACGTCGCCCTGCTTGAACGACTGCAATGCACGATCGCGCTGGCCCTGCGAACGACCGCCGTGGATCGACGCCGCCGAAACACCCGCGGCGGAGAGCTGCTTGACCAACCGGTCGGCGCCGTGCCGCGTCTTGCAGAACACGATCGTCGAGCCGTGCTCGTTGATCAGCTTGGCCGTGTGACGCGGCCGTTCGGTGGCCTCGATGTGCCAGAACGCGTGCGTCGACGCTTCGAGGTCGGGTTCGGTGTCGCCGACCTCGTGTCGAACCGGGTCGTTCTGGTACTTGCGGGCGAGCAGGCCGATGTCGCCGTCGAGCGTTGCGGAGAAGAGGATCGTCTGGCGGTTCGCGGAGACGAGGTCGAGCAACTTGCGCACCTGCGGCAGGAAGCCCATGTCGGCCATGCGGTCGGCCTCGTCGATGACGACGATCTCGACGCCGTCGAGCTCGACGGCCCGGCGCTCGACCAGGTCGATGAGCCGGCCCGGGCACGCGACGAGGATGTCGACGCCGCGGCGGAGTTCACGGATCTGCGTGTCGTACCCGACACCGCCGTAGACGGCGATCACCCGGCGGCCGCGTGTCTTGGCCAGCGGGAGCAGGTCGCGCTGGATCTGGGCTGCGAGCTCACGGGTGGGAGCGAGGATGAGCCCGCCCGGGCGCAGACGGCGGGCACGGGGCACGCGCTCCACCATCGGGATGCCGAAGGCGAGGGTCTTGCCCGAGCCGGTGGGGGCCCGGCCCGAGATGTCGCGCCCGGCGAGGGCGTCTCGGATGGCGGCCGCCTGGATGGGGAACGGCTCGGTGATGCCGCGCTTGTTGAGCGCGTCGATGAGGTCGGCGGAAACGCCGAGATCGGCAAAGCTGGTTGACACAGTGCTCCTGATTCTGAATGGCACCGCGCACGAAAGTTTCGAATATCGCGAAGTCGCCGGGGAGCGATCTCACGCTCGCTGAGGCCCAGGCTGCGGTGCAGCGGACAGACCCGGCGGTGCGGTGCAGATCGCATGCTAGCGGAGCCACCGGCCCGAACCGGACTCTGCACCCCTGCGGACCAGCGGCGCCCGGTTCCGGCGCCGCACGAGGGAGCCGAATGAGAGTGCAACTCGTCACAGTTCCACGACAGGTGTGAACAAGCAGCCGGGGGCGACCGATAGATCTCATGTCCCGGTGACTTCTCCCCCCCGAGTCGCCGAGAACAGGCCGGAAGACGGCCCTCAACCGAACATCAGAGTGGCGGCCCCCGGGACTTCGGACGGGGGCCGTTCTCTGTTGCAGGCCGTAAACTCGAAGCCGTGATGAGTGGGGATGCGTCGCATCGGGTGGTTCTCGTCGACTTTCCCCTCCGCGTCGCCGCTCGGGCGTACCGCCATCGCGAAGCGCTGTTGCGCGAGTTCGCAATCATTGCGTTCGGGGGCGGTGAGCAAGCCGACGTCCCCAAGCGCCTCGTGGAGATCGCGACGATCCTCGACGAGCAGTACTCGGGCATGAACCAAGCGGCCGACGACGCGATCTACGCCGCGGCGTCGGTCCGGGCCGAGTACATCGACCTGGAGCTGACCGTTCCGCCCCGGGCCAAAGGCGACGCCCTCGACCTCGCGCCGCTGCTGTTGGAGGCGGACGAGTACTGCCGCAGCGGCGGGCTGCTCACGCTCTCGCCGACCGCGGAGATGCGGTCGTTCTGGACCTGGTTCCTCAGCGAGTTCGTTCGCCAGGCGGACGGGCAGTCGCCGCGTTCGTGGCGCGCCTTCAGCTCGGCGCGTTGATCGCGATCCGATGCGAACTCAGCCGGTAGCGCTCGTCCACGGACTCGGCTCGTCGTTCGAACACGGCTGGCGGTCGATCGGTTGGGTCGATCTCCTCGAGGACGCGCACCGGCCCGTGATCCCGGTCGATCTCCTCGGGCACGGCACCGCCGACGCGCCCCACGATCCGGCCGCGTACGCGCACCTCGAAACCTCGGTCGAACGAGTGTTGCCCGACACCGAGGTCGACGCGATCGGGTTCTCGCTCGGCGCCCAGATGCTGCTTCGGATCGCGGCGCGCACCCCGGAACGGTTCGGGCGTCTGGTGCTGATCGGCGCGGGCGCGAACGTGTTCCGCAACGACGACACCCGCCCGCTCGCCGAGATGTTCGAGAGTGGCGTCGATCCGGAAGACATCGGAATGCGGGTGTTCGTGGAACTCGCGCGCAGTGCCGGGAACGATCCGCGGGCGATGGCCGCGTGCCTCCGCCGGCAATCGGAGCCCTACACACCCGCCGACGCGGCGCGCGTCACGTGTCCCACGCTCGTCATCATCGGCGACCGCGACTTCGCCGGACCGCCCGACCCGTTGGTCGAAGCGCTCCCGAACGCGCAACTCGTCGTCCTGCGCGGAGTCGACCATTTCCGCACCCCCAGCGAGTTCGATTGCATCGACGCCGCACTCGAATTCGTCGAAGCGGTGCCGCCACCGGCATAGATAGAATGGTCGTCTCCCGATCGGGGCAGGCTCCGATCCGGGGGAACGCATGGTGGTTGTAGCTCAGCTGGTTAGAGCGTCGGCTTGTGGTGCCGAAGGTCGCGGGTTCGAACCCCGTCAGCCACCCTCATCCGTCAGTCCCTCAGGACGCGAGCGCGCGCATCCGGGCGCGGATCTCGTCGTCGTTCAGGTGCGCGACCACGTGTTGAAGTGGCCCGCCGACCGAAGCGCGCATCGTGCCGTCGGGTTCGACCACGAGCCGGCGCGACTCCATGCGCGCCACTCGGTTGCCGAGCGCGACGAGTAGGGCCGCGACGTCGTGCAGCACGAGCGGGATCGGCCCGTTCTGTTGGCGCCACTCGACGAGTTGCTCGCGCAGACCCGGAATCGATTTCGTCAGGGTCTTCTCGTCGTGCGGGTGCGCGTGCAGCCGGGCGGTCGCGTCGAGCGGCACGATGATGAGGTCTCCGGTGTTCGCGATCAGACGCGCCGCCGATTCCGGATCGGCGCCGACGTTGTGCTCGATCCGGCACAGCTCACCGCGATGTTCGATGGGCGCGAGCACGCCGCCCATGAGCACGACGCGCAACGGCAATGCCTGTTCGTCGGCCAGCTCGGCGATGTGCGTCCACGGCCCGATGCCGAGCAGCGCGTCGACACCTTCGACCCGGTCGGGCGGCGGTGGACCGGCGACGACGTCGACGTCGGGCAGCAGGTGGTGCACGAACGCGGCCCGCCGGTCGACGTCGCCGTCGACGGTGCTGATCCCCGCGATGTCGAAGTACGCGCTGTGGGCCGCGCACCAGAGCGCGATCGTGTCGTCGGGGTTGTCGCCGGCGTCGGTGTCGATCCAGAGCCGCACTCAAGGACCGCGCAGGATCTCTTCGAGAGCCGGCTCCAGCACGGGAAAGCGGAACGGGAACGAGATCGCCTCGAGTCGGGTCGGCGCGACCCGCTGACCCGCGAGCAACAGCGAGTCGACGAGCTCTCCCCCGAAGCGGATCTTCAACGGCAACATCGGCGTAGGCAACACGGTAGGCCGGTGCAGCACGCGACCGAGCGCGCTCGCGAAGTCGGCGTTCG
This sequence comes from uncultured Actinomycetes bacterium, assembly GCA_963835455.1. GTDB lineage: Bacteria > Actinomycetota > Acidimicrobiia > IMCC26256 > PALSA-610 > PALSA-610. The sequence goes on along the minus strand of CAWIFT010000003.1, from coordinate 869,912 downwards.
TCACCGGGTTGGGCGCGGTGAGGTTGACGGGACCGCGCAGCCGGCTGTCGTCGATCGCGTGCCGGAGCGCCGAGATCTCGTCGTCGATCGCGATCCAGCTCATCCACTGCTTGCCCGATCCCTGCTTGCCGCCGAGGCCGAGCCGGAACGGCAACAGCATCTGCTTCAACGCGCCGCCGTGCTTCGCGAGCACGATGCCGGTCCGGACGTTGACCGTGCGCACCCCCGCGTCGACCGCGGGCCGGGTCTCGGCCTCCCACACCTTGCAGACGTCGGCGAGGAAGCCCGCCCCCGGCGCGCTTTCCTCGGTGAGGAGCTCGTCGCCGCGGTCGCCGTAGTAGCCGATCGCCGAGGCGCACACGAAGACGAGCGGCTTGCGTTCCCGGCTCGCCACCGCGGCCGCGAGCACCGCGGTCCCGGTCTTGCGGCTCTCCAGGATGCGTTGCTTCTGGGCGTCGGTCCAGCGGTGCTCGCCGATGCCCTCCCCGGCCAGGTGCACCACCGCGTCGATGCCTTCGAGCGCCGGCGCGTCGATACGCCCGGCGGCCGGGTCCCAGCCGATCTCGTCGTCTTTCGTGATTCCCCCGCGCACGAATCGCAGCACCCGATGACCGTCGGCCTGCAGCGATGCCGCGAGCGCCGAACCCAAGAGCCCACTCGCGCCGCTGATCGCTACGTCCACATCCGAAATGTACGGGCTCGTGGGTTACGATGTGCGCTCCCTGCGCCCCTAGCTCAACTGGTTAGAGCATCAGACTCTTAATCTGCAGGTTCCGGGTTCGAGTCCCGGGGGGCGTACTCATCAGTTTGGCCTCTTCCCCCTTTCCCGATGTCGCCGCGGTGCGCACATGCGACCGTGGATACGCACAGGGGGCATGGGATGTCGCATCTGACGACGCTTGGCGCACTCTCGCGGCTGAGCGCTCGATCTCACGGCGTCTTCCGCGGAAGATCGGCCGCGGAACTCGGCGTTTCGCGCCAACAACTTGCGGTGCTGTGCGCCGCCGGAGCGATCGAACGGCTTCTTCCCGACACGTACCGCATGACGGCCGTCGCCCCGTCGAACGCCCAATCCCTCCGAGCAGCTCTGCTCCGGGCGGGCACCGGCGCGCTCGCGGCCGGACGTTCTGCCGGTGAGACCTTCGGACTCGAAGGAGTGCGCGCGGTACTGCCGGAGATCATCGTGCCGCGAACGACACGGCTTCGATCGCCCCATGTCGTCGTCCACCAGAGCGATGCTCGGGCCGCCAATATGCCCCGGCGCTATCACGACGTTCCGGTTACCGGCGTCGAGGCCACTTTGGTGGCGTTGGCGCATGTGCTCGACGCGGAGGCGTTCGAGATCGCTTGTGAGGACGGGCGTCGGCGGCGGCTCACTTCCGTCGCATCGCTTCGCGCCTACCTCGACCGGTACGGCGCCGCGCGGCGGCACACCTTCGGCGTCTCCTGGACCAACTCGATCCGGTACGGCGCTCGACTCTCGAAGTGAAGACCGCCGCTCCTCGTCGCCACGGCTCGGACTTCGTCGCGATTTCCGCTCGAGTGCGGCCCACCTACCGCTACGACTTCGGATTCGGACGCGCACGATCCTCGAAACGAACGGCCGCGCTGGCACGACGACCCGCGACTCGAGCACGACAACGAGAAGTGGAGCGTCCCCGGCCGGTGCGGCTTTCGCATCGTGTTCGCGACGTGGCGGAAGGTGACTCGGGAGCCCGACGTGTTACTCAACGAACTCACAGCGACTCTTGCCGCGAGCCGGTGAATGGTTGAACTCTGGGTCCAACGGGTAGACGCTGGTGGATACCTGGGCCATCCAGCGCGCATCCAGGCGCGCCCGGAGCCCTCAGCAAGGGGGAAAGCACGTATGAAGCCTTCGCTCAAACGAGCACTGCAAGCCGGCGTTGTGGTCGGCACCGTCGTCGCGCTCGCGGCGTGCGGTTCGTCGTCCAAGTCGTCGAGCAGCGGCAACACCACCACGACGGCGAAATCGACGACGGTCAACATCAGCGTGACGTCGTTCACCGCTGACTTCTCCGCGATGGCCCAGTTGAAGGCACTCGCTTCCCAGGGCAAAGGCCTGGTCGGCGTGCTCCTCCCCGACACCACGACCTCGCAGCGCTACGAGCAGTTCGACCGGCCGTACCTGACCAAGGCGTTCCAGGCCGCCGGGCTCACCAACGCCCAGTTCAAGATCGACAATGCGCAGGGCAGCGCGAGCACGATGCAGACGCAGGCCGAAGCCGATATCACCCAGGGTGCGAGCGTGCTGCTCGTCGACGCCCTCGACTCCGGTAGCGGCGCGGCCATCGAGTCCAACGCCACCGCCAAGGGGGTCAAGGTCATCGACTACGACCGCCTCGTAAAGGGCGGGGCCTCCGGACGCGTGTACGTCAGCTTCGACAACGTGAAGGTCGGCCAGCTGATCGGACAGGGCGAGGTCGACTGCATCGCCGCGTGGAACGTCTCGAAGCCGAACATCCTGATCATGGACGGCGACCCGACCGACAACAACGCCACGCTGTTCGCCGAGGGCTACAACGGCGTGTTGAAGCCCAAGTTCGACGCCGGCACCTACGTGAAGGTCGGCGAGCCCGCCGGAACGTGGACGCCTTCGGTCGCGCAGACCACGTTCGACCAGCAGTACACCGCCCACCCGAACATCAACGCCGTGGTCACTCCCAATGACGACAACGCCAACGCCGTGATCGCGAGCCTGCAGAGGCTCAAGATCGCGCCCAAGACGTTCCCGACCACCGGTCAGGACGCGTCGATTGCCGGGCTGCAGAACATCCTCAAGGGCTACCAGTGCGGCACCGTGTACAAGCCGATCTACCTCGAGGCCCAGGCCGCGGCCGCCATCGCGGTCTACCTCCGTGCGGGCAAGACTCCGCCGGCCGCCCTGGTGAACGGGAAGACGACCGACTCGACGGTGAATGTCCAGGTCGGCTCGGTGCTCCTGACGCCGACGTGGGTGACCACCGCCAACATGGCAGCGACCGTGATCAAGGATGCCGCGGTCAAGAAGTCGGACCTTTGCATCGCGGCGGTTGCGGCCGCTTGCACTGCGGCAGGAATCAACTAAGTATCCACCCCATGGTGGTGCAGGGGGCGGCGGAAGAAGATCAAGACGAACCACTGTTGCGCCTGCGCGGGATCGACAAGAACTTCGGTCCCGTGCAGGCGCTGGTGAATGTCGACCTCGACGTCCCGCTCGGCAAGGTCACCGCACTGGTCGGCGACAACGGCGCGGGCAAGTCGGTGCTCATCAAGTGCGTCGCCGGTATCCATCATCCCGACGCCGGCGAGATCTACTGGGAAGGCCATCCGGTACACATCCGGACACCGCGCGACGCCGCGGCGCTCGGCATCGAGACGGTGCACCAGGATCTCGCCCTCTGCGACAACCTCGACATCGTCCAGAACATGTTCCTCGGTCGCGAGAAGGTGCGACACTTCGCGCTCGCGGAAGAGGAGATGGAGATCGCCGCCGGCGAGACACTCAGTAGCCTCGCGGTCACCACGGTTCGCTCGATCCGCCAGCCGGTTGCGTCGCTGTCGGGGGGCCAGCGCCAATCGGTCGCGATCGCCAAGGCCGTCTTGTGGAACTCCAAGCTCGTCATCATGGACGAGCCCACCGCGGCCCTCGGCGTCGCGCAGACGGCCAACGTGCTGGAGCTCGTCCGGCGCCTGGCCGAGCGCGGGCTGGCTGTGGTGATCATCTCTCACAACATGAATGACGTGTTCGAGGTCGCGGATCGGATCGCCGTGTTGCGCCTCGGGCAGATGGTCGCGGTCTGGCCGGCATCGGAGATGGACAAGCAGATCGTCGTCGACCTCATGACGACCGGCGCATCGACCCGCGAAGTCAGGCCGAACGGGGCGCAGCCCGGGAACGGGAGCACTCGGTGACCGAAGTCGACCAGCCGTCGACCGCGGCCGCGGCCGCGGAGGCCGAACGGGCGATGGCGCCCGAGCTCGTCGCCGACTCGCTCGGCGATTACGTGCGGGCCGCGTTCAACCGAGTGCGCGCCGGCGACAGCGGCGTGCTCCCCGTCATCGCGGGTCTCCTGATCATCTCCGCATTGTTCCAATCGCTCAACTCGCACTTCCTGACCGCGGGCAACCTCGTCAACCTGCTGGTCCAGGGCGCCGTCTACATGCTGTTGGCGATGGGCGAGATCTTCGCCCTTCTGCTCGGGGAGATCGACCTGTCGATCGGCTTCGTGAGCGGCATCGGCGGCATCATCATGGCCGAACTGGTCAAGCAGTCGTTCGACTGGCCGTGGTGGCTTGCGATCATCATCTCTTTGACGACGTGCGCCGCGATCGGCGCGCTGCAGGGCACGATCATCACGCGCTTCGGGCTGCCGTCGTTCGTCGTGACGCTCGCCGGGTTGCTCGGCTGGCAGGGAGTCATGCTCCTCATGCTCGGCAAGGGCGGAGCCCTGCCCATCAACAACAAGTACATCAACGACATCGCCAGCGGGAATCTCACTCCCCTCGCCAGTTGGATCGTGATGATCGCGATCGTCGCGCTCTTCGGCTTCAACCTCTGGAGGCATGACGCGCGCCGGCGCAGGAAAGGCCTGGTTGCACCCCCGGTGAGCGTCACAGTGCTGAAGATCTCAGGAGCTGCGATCGCCGGCTTTCTCCTGGTGCTCATGTGCAACACGAACCGCGGCACGTTGGTGACGATTCAGGGAATGCCCTACGTCGTGCTGGTCGTCCTCGGCGTACTGACCATGTGGACCCTGCTCCTCGGCCGCACCAAGTTCGGCCGCTACATGTACGCCATCGGCGGCAATCCCGAGGCCGCGCGTCGCGCCGGCGTGAACCTTTCGATGATCCGCACCATTGCGTTCACGCTCTGCTCGTTCACTGCCGGCATCGCGGGAATCGTCTACGCGTCGCGGTTGCGTTCGGTGTCGACGTCGCTCGACGGTGGCACGCTCGTGCTCTACGCGGTCGCGGCCGCGGTCATCGGCGGGACGAGCCTCTTCGGCGGCCGCGGCAAACCGATCCACGCCGTGCTCGGCGGGCTCGTCATCGCGGCGATCGACAACGGAATGGGCTTGCAGGGTTACAGCGGCGCCGCGCAGAAGGTGGTCACCGCCCTCGTGCTGCTCGCGGCGGTCACGATCGACGCCTTCGCCCACCGCGGCGCGCGACCCGTTAGCTACCGACCCGCGGCTTCAGCCCGAGCCGTGCGCCCGGTCGCACAGCACCGGCTGACCGGGTGCGACCTGACCGCCCTCGATGCCCTCGAGCGGCGCGAACGGTCCGCACGGGTTCGCGACGATCCACACGTGCAGCATCGGCGACGACGCCGCCTTCGTCGAGCCGGGCGGACACGATCCATCGCTGCCGGTCAGCCCGCCGACGACCTTCTGCAACGGATCCGTCGGGTTGTCGACCAGGCACAGGTTGTCGTGGATGTGCCACTGCGTGAGCGGGCCGCCGACATCGGGGGCGTCGGTGAACCGCGCGCCGAACGGAAGCATGTACATCGCCGAAACCAGCGTCTGCACACCGTTGCGGTACTGGTACACGAGTGACTCGGGATACTTCGAGTCGAGGATGTGCCCGTCGTCGACGTACGCCCACTTGACGTAGTGCTCGGTACCGGTGATCCCGTCCTTGATCGAGCGGTAACCGTCGGCGTACGCGGCGGCCGTGGACGCGTAGCGCGGAAGGTCCCGCAGGGTGTCGCGCACGAGTTGTTCGGCACGTGCCTGTTCGGCAGGAGTCACGCCGGGCGTACCGCTGAGGTCGATGGGCTTCGTCGGGTCGTACGGCTTCGCGGTCGGCCAGGTCGTCGTGGTGGTCGGGACGCCGACGATCTCCCAATCCGACTGCGGCGCCGCCGTCGTGCCCGTCGTGGCGGCGCTCGAAGACTGCGACTGGGCCGACGACGAACCGCCGCCGGCCGCGCCCGTCACGCCGGTCGCGCCCGTCACGCCCGTCGCGCCGGCCTTCACACCCTTGGCCGAGGATTTCGCGGCGCGTCGTCGCGGCGGCGTGCTTCTTCGCGGCGGCCGTCGCGCCTTCTGCTTCGCCGACGCGCCGCTCGTCGTCGCGGTGTTCTGCGACGCGACCGTTGTCGTCGGCCCCGCGCTCACGTGCGAGGAACCGCCCGAACACGCGGCCAGCATCACCGCGAGCGCCGAAGCACCACAGAGCAGAAGGACCTTACGCACCCCCGAGCCGGTCACGGCGAGAGCGTACGCCATCCACTGCGTCGCCGGCGGGGGCGAAATCGTAGGATCGACGCGATGCCCGTCGATGCGTCGAAGACCCGGGAGAAGCTGATCGACGAGGCCGCCCGGGCGTTCGCCGCGAACGGGGTGTACGGCGCTTCGCTGATCGACATCACCCGCCGGGCCGGCCAACGGAACCGGGGTGCGCTGCACTACCACTTCGGCTCACGCGACGGGGTGCTCTGTGCCGTGCTCGACCGTCACGTCGACTTCCTCGCCCAACGTGAGGGCGAGCTGCTCGAGGTCGCGCTGGCGCGTCCCGCAGACGACGTGAAGTCGGTGGTCGAGGCGATCGTCCGGCCCGCGACCGAGCTCGCCGAAAGTGGTTGGCGGGGACGTTGCTTCCTCGTGATCCTCGCCGAGCTCGTCGAAGAGGATCCGGCCGGCCTCGACTCCGACGTCGCCGATGCGCTCGCGCGCACCGGTGGCTACGCGGTGTACGACCTGCTGGCCACGCGCATGGCCGACGTCACTCCCGAGGTGCGTGCGGAACGGTTCGCGTTGGCGACCGGATTCATCCTGCGCGCGGTGGCGGACCGGGCGCGCGTGCTCGGGCGCCGCGGTGGTCGCGGCCGTCCGCAGCTGGAGCACGAGGAGTTCGTCGCCAACCTGGTCGCGATGGTCGCGGCGGGCATGTCCGCGCCGATGCCGGATCTTTGACATAAGCAGGTCTCCTTAGTACCGTCACCGCGTGGGCGCACTGGTTCCCGAAGAACTGATCGCGGAGGCACGCGAGCTCGCCGCCCTCGACGACTTCGGGAGCGACAGCTTCCGCGAGGGCCTCGCGGTATACGCCGAATCGGCGAGCACCGAAGCCCAGCTGAACGAGCTCGGCGAGACCGCGATCCGGGCCAACATCGTCGGGTCGCTCACCAACCGCCTGCGCATCGTCGACTGGGCGCAACAACACCCCGCCGTCGCGGACGAACGCATCGACGCGCCGATCGTGGTGATCGGCATGTTCCGCGCGGGCACGACGTTCCTCAGCTACGTACTCGAACAGGACACCCGCAACCGCGCGCTCCTGCGGTGGGAATCCGGCGACAGCGTTCCCCCACCGACCCCCGCCGACTTTCGCACCGGCCCGCGTGTCGAAGCCGCCCGCATGGGCAACGACATGCTCGAACAGATCAACCCGCGCATCCGTGCGATCCACCACGAGGAGCCGGACGGGCCGACCGAGTGCATCTCGCTGATGAGTCAGGACTTCAAGAGCCTGTCGTGGGAGGCGATCTCGAACGTCCCCACCTACGGCCAATGGCTCCTCGGCGTCGATCAGCGGTCGGCGTACGAGTACCACCGGCTGGCACTGCAGGTCCTGCAGAGCGGTGGCGTCCGAGGCCGGTGGACGTTGAAGAGTCCGCACCACGCCCTCAACCTCGAGGCCCTCACCTCGGTATACCCCGACGCGCGCCTCGTGCTGCTGCACCGCGATCCCGTCGTGCTGTGCGCGTCGGTCTGCAGCCTGATCAACACGCTGTCGTCCACGTTCACCGACGTCGATCACCGCGCGTACGTCGCCGAGCACTGGGTCGCGATGTTGGAGGAGTCGATCCGCCGGATCGACCGGTTCCGTGCCGCGCATCCCGAGCACCCGATCGTCGACGTGCAGTACACCGACCTGATGCGCGACCCCGTCGGCACGGTCCGGTCGATCTACGCCGGATGCCGCGACGCGCACGACGACGATCGGACCTGGGACGCGATGGCCACGTACGTCGCCGCGCACCCGAAGGACAGCCTCGGCGTGCACCGGTACGACCTGAGCGAGTTCGGCCTCGACGCCGCCGAGCTCGCCGAGCGTTTCTCGGGCTACACCGAACGCTACGGCGTCACGCCTGCGTCGTAGGCACCGCCTCGACACTGCGCGCTTCGTCGATCGCGGCGCGTTGCTCGTACGACTGGCGCAGCAACCAGAAGCGCAGGAACTTCGCAAGTGAGTACCGCAAGAAGATGAAGCCGCCGGTGACGGTGATAGCGAGACCACCGATCGCGAGCGGCATGTACGAGTTCGAGTCGAGCACGTCGACGTTGCTCCCCGGGGTCGCGGTGACGTTCAGCGACGCGGAGTACGCCCCGAGCGCGATGGCGATACCGACGATCATGAGGACGACGCCGAGCACCTGCAGCAGGTTCTCGCTCCGCGCCCGCCCCGTCTTCACCTTCATCTCTGCGATCTCGGCCTTGAACTGCTCGGCCCGATCGTTGGACTGCTCCATCATGTTGCGTCTCTCATTCGCCCAGGTATGCGGTCGACAACTCGGCTTCCATTGCGCTCGGCGTCCCGAACTCGGAGATCCGACCCCGCAGCATGATCCCGACCGAGTCGGCAATGCCAAGTACGGCACGGGCGAACTGCTCGACCACCAGGATCGAGACGCCTTCCTTCGCGACCTGCGCCACGATCTCGTACAGCTGCTCGACGACGATCGGTGCGAGGCCCATCGACAGCTCGTCGAGCAACAACAATGCCGGATCGGTTGCGAGCGCCCGCGCCATCGCGAGCATCTGCTGCTCGCCGCCCGACAACGTTCCCGCGAGCTGCTTGCGGCGCTCACCGAGGCGCGCGAACCGCGAGTACGCGACCTCCTCGATCTGCTTCAGCGAAGTACCGCTGTGCGTCGCCATCCAGAGGTTCTCGCGCACCGACAGGTTGGGGAAGATGCCCTTGCCTTCGGGAATGAGGCAGACGCCGTGGCGCGCGAGTTCATCCGGCGCGCAACCGTTCACGCGCCGCCCGGCGACGAACACGTCACCGCCGCTCACCGGCAACTGCCCGGCGATCACACGCAGCGTCGTCGACTTCCCGCCCCCGTTCGGCCCGAGCAGCGCAACCAGGCTCCCGAACGGGATCGCGAGGTCGACGCCGCGCAGGACCGTGATCGTGCCGTACGCCGCGCTCACGCCCCGCAGCTCGAGCGCGAGATCGTCACGCCCCGATTCGGTCTCGGGCGCGAGCGTGGTCGTATCGTTCACGACGTTGCCGTCCCGAGGTACGCGTCGCGCACGCGCGGATCGGTACGCACCTCTTCCGGTGTGCCCACCGCGATGACCTCGCCGAAGTCGAGGACGTGAATGCGGTCGCACACTTCCATGACCAACGCCATGTCGTGTTCGACGAGCAGGATCGAAAGGCCGTCGTCACGCACGAGCCGGCGCAGGAGCGCCTCGAATGCCTTCGTCTCCTCGTCGGACTGACCGGACGCGGGTTCGTCGAGCAACAACACCCGGGGCTGGATCATCAGCGCGCGCCCGAGCTCGACCACGCGGGCGGTGCCGGTCGGAATCGTCGACACGTCGGAGTCCGCGATGTCGGCCAGGCCGATCAGGTCGAGGACGCGTTCGGTTTCCCGCGCCACGTTGATCCGGCGATGGCCGCGGCCGAAGCCGACCCAGGTGTTGCGGATCTCGCCCGCCACGCGCAGGTTGTCCCGCACCGAGAGGTCGGTGAACAGCTCCAGGCGCTGGAACGTGCGCGCGATTCCGAGCCGCGCCCGCTTGTGCGTGTCGAGCCGGCTCACATCGCGTCCGTCGAACCGGACCCCACCCGAGGTCGGCGACAACAGTCCGGTGACGACGTTGAACAGCGTGGTCTTGCCCGCGCCGTTCGGACCGATCAGGCCGGTCACCTCGCCCGCGCGCGCCTCGAGGTCGACCTCGGAGAGCGCCCGGTTCCCGCCGAACTCGACGGTGACCTGCTCGGTCGCGAGCAACACGTCGCCGGTCACGTCGGCGCTCCGAGCCCGATCCCACGATCGATCGCGCGCAGGTCGGAAGCCGTGAACGGCCGATCGATCCCGATCAGTTCGAGCGGCGTGGAGTCGCCGTCGTCGCTCTCGCGTCGCTCGAGCCCGAACGCCGAGGGATCGACCACGGCCGCGAGGCGCGGGAGCACCACCACGAGCACGATCGAGGCGAGCGCGAACACCCAGTTGTCGATCGTGTGCGTGAACGCGAGGAACCACAACGCCAGTTCGACGGCGATGCCGGCGAACAGCACCGGTTTGACCTTGCGAATCAACGGGCCGTACTGCGCGAAGAAGTCGCTGAGGAAGCCGCTCGGATTGCGGCCCAGCCCGATACCGATCAGCGCGGGGAGCAGGGCGGTGAACCGCACGAGCCACACGCTCCAGCCGTGGAACGCCGTGAATTCGTCACCGACCTTGGCGATACCGCCCTGCAGCGCGACGAACACCGCGCCGTAGAGGAGCCCGGCGCCCAGACCACCCGAGACGTAGCCCGCGCCCGCGACGACGAGCAGCATCAACATGGTCATCGACTCGAAGAGGCTGAAGCGATCGCTCGTGACCGCGCCGATCTCCTGCGCGAACAGGCATCCACCGAGGCCCGCGATCGCGGCCGACATCATGAATACCGACAGCTTGAGCCCCACGACGTTCATGCCGAGCGTCGCGCACGCGGCCGGGCTGTTCTTCATCGCGGTGAGGCGACGCCCGTAACCGCTGCGGCGCAACGCGATCATGAACACACCGAGCACCGCGAACACGACCGCGAGCAGCAGTAGGAAGTTGCGTTGCGGGTCGAAGTCGATGCCGAACAGGCGCGGCCGCGGGACCTGGAGGTCGCCGTTGGGGAAGATCGGGCTCCAGCGTTCCTTCTGCAGCCACGGGTTCGTCGCCGCCGCAAGTATCAGGGCCCCGGAGATCACCACGGCGATGAGCGCGCCCCGTACCCGGTTCGACGTGAAGCCCCGGTAGACGGCGCCGACCGCGACCACGACGAGCAGGATCAACGTCGCGGGGTAGATCCGGCGGTGGGCGACGTACTCCTTGAAGATCATCTGCTCGACCGCGAGCGAGAATGCCGCGGTCGCGAGCGCGAGATACAGACCGCGGAGCCGCAGTGCGGGCAGCGCGATCACCGCGCCGACCAGCGCGGTCGCGACCGCCGCGATCACGAACGCCATGACGCCGGCCCGGCTCGACGCGCCGTGACCGACGTGATGGAAGAACACCGTGCCGCCGATGCCCGCGAACGCCATTGTGGCGAGGCTCACCTCGCCCGCGTAGCCGACCAGCATCACCAGCGACAAGATGATGATGGAGGCCGCCGAGCGCGTCGCTCAAGGTGATGAGCGGTGACGGGGCCATGATCCGCGACAACAAGAAGATCACGACGACGAACACGGCCGCGGCGATGTACGTGTCGCGCATCGACGGCAGCGCGAATCGCTCGCGCGTCCGCAACGCGACCGCGCCGCGCAGCCGGTCCTGCGGCAGGACGAGCAGGACGATGAACAGCAGGATCATCGGCACCGCGATGCGGAAGTTGCCGCCCCAGTCCCAGTTCTTCGGGAACACCCCGGTCGGTCGCTCGAACGCCATGCGCGTGGCGAACCCGAGCACGACCGCGCCGACGAAGGTCAACGGGAGGTTGCGCAGCCGCCCGAACATGGCCGCCGCGAACGCGTTGATGACGAGCAGGGTGAGCAGCGTCGCGCTGAGCGACCCGCCCTCGAACGGCGTGATGAGAATTCCGGCGAGCGCCGACAGCGACACGCCGAGCATCCAGCTGTAGAGCGACACTCGATCGGGGCGGGCGCCGTTGAGCTCCACCAGGGGCCGATCGTCGACGACCGCACGCATCGACACCCCGACGCGAGTGCGGTAGAGCAGGACCCGCAACCCGATCGCGAGCGCGATCGCCACGCCGAGGATCACGAGGTCGTGCCAGACCAGAGGCACACCGAACCAGGTGACTTTGTGATCGGCGCCGAAGAAGGGCTGGATCGAGTGCGAGTCGGTGGGCTTCCAGACCCAGTTCGCGAGCACGATCGCGGCGAGCAGGACCGAGATCGGCACGACCAGCTTCACGATCTCCGACGTGCCCTGTAGGCCGCGGATGACGAAGCGATACAGCAACGCGCCGAGGAGCGGCGCGAACACGAGCAACACGAAGGCGAGGGCCAGCGGCGCGGGCCAGCTTCCCTTCGGGAGCAGTGGCCACGTGTGCGCGTCGTTGACGCGGAGATCCCAGTAGACGTACGCGCACAACATGCCGAGCGCGCCGTGCGCGAAGTTGAAGACCCCCGACGTCGAGTACGTCACAACGAGGCCGCTGGCGGCGATCGCGAAGACCGCGCCGGTGACCAGACCGTTGATCAGCAGGTTCATTCGGATCCTCGCGGTGCCGCCGGGCTCGGCGTGGCGGTTACTTCGGCGTGTAGGTGCCGAACTGCGTCGCGATGCGCTCGGAGTTGAGCTTGGCCGCGGTCACCGCCGCGGTGGAGATGCCCTTGGCGACGTACTCGGGGTTGCAGTCGAAGATCTCGCTCCCCGTCGGTACGACCTTCACCCACGTTGCGCCGTTCAGCTTCATCAACATGCCACACGACGGTGCAGTGTTGTCGCCGGGGTTCGACTGCAGGTGCAGTCCCCCGCCGGTCCAGTCCTTCTCCGCCGCGGCCGCGTCGAGCACGCACTTGGCGGTCACGGTCGATCCGCAGGACTTCACCGCGGTCGCCCACAGCAGGAACGCCGACGCGGACTGTTCGCCGAGCAGCCCGGTCGTGCCGTTCGACTTCGCGACGAGGTCGACGTACTGCTTGACCGCGGGAACCTGATCCTTGAGCTCGAATGGCACGTTCGTCTGCCGCACGTAGACCTTGTCGGCGGCGCCGCCGTTCTGCCCGTTCCACTTGGCGAAGGCCGGGGTGTACTGGTTGGGGTCGGTCACCCAGATCGGCGAGTAGCCGACCTGCTTCGACGCGTTGAGGAAGTTCTCGAGGTTGGGGTCGGGCGAGCCGACCCAGACCACGGTCTGGACGCCGCACGCCTTGAGGTTGCTCGCGAACGGCTTCCAGTCCGATTCACCGGAGATGTTGTAGTGCTGGTCGCAGTTGAGGAAGGTCCAACCCGCCTTCGGGTACCCCTGCGCGGCCTTGTCGCGCGTCTCCTGCGTCGCGGGGAAGTCGGCGAACGCGAACGCAGCCTTCTTCACCTGCGCGGGGAAGAGCTTGGCGACCTGGAACGCGGACGACAGCGCTTCTTGGTCGCCCGGGTTGGGGATGGGTTGTTGCATGCCGGATCCACTCGCGAACGCGGTACCGACGGCGAATCCCGGGATCGTCGACAGCTGACACTGGATGCGCGTCGACTCCTGGTTCGCGTCGAGGACGAAGCCCTGCCCGACGAGCATGAACACCTTGTCGTTGCACGCCTGCGTCATCGCCTGCGTGACCTGCAGCACTTGTGCGTCGTAGTACTTGCCGACGACCTTGCGACCGTTGATGCCGCCCTGGCTGTTGCACCAGCCGATCATCGCCTTGACCGCGTCGCCCATCTCCTTGTCGAGACCGGGCGCGGCCGCGTAGCCGGCGTCGTCGCCGTAGCCGATCGTGATCGCGGTGTTGGTGACGCCGGTGGCGGTTGCACCCGTCGCCGTGCCTTTGCCGCACGGTGAGTCGAGCGTGCCGAACTTCACGACCGCGGGCGCGGCAGTGGTGCTCGGACCGGAGCTCGGTGACGGCGTCGCGCTGCCGTGACTCCCGCCGCACGAAGCGGCGATCAGTCCGATCGCGATCACGCTGACGAGCGTTGCGCGACGTGCGTGCGACTTCTTCGACAATTTCCGCGACAGCATGCGACCCCCCGGTCACGGCGAATTTGAAGTCAATCTAAACACATCTCTCTACATCCGCAAGGCATGCTGGCCTTGTCGCATCGAGGCTGTTAGACACCGAGAATGCGTTGTCCGCGGCGAAGAGAAACGAGTCCAGAGGTGAGCAGATGAACGGCGGCGAGCGCACGATGCGCGCCTGGAGGACGCACGAGTACGGACGGCCGACCGAGGTGTTGAAACTCGACACCGTCGCCGTGCCCACGCCCGAAGCGGGTGAGGTCCGGGTGCGGGTCCAGGCGATCCCGTTCAACCTCAACGATCTCGAACGCATCACCGGCGGCAACATGATGGTCCGCCCCGAGCTGCCGTACAGCCCGGGCATGGAGGTCATGGGAGTCGTCGACGCGTGCGGCGCGGGCACCGAGCAGTGGGAGGGCCGGCGCGTCGTCGCGATGCCCAAAGGTGCGAACGGGGGGTTCGCCGAGTACGCGATCTGCCCGGCGGTGTCGATGTTCGACATGCCGGAGTCGATCCCGCTGCCCGGGGCGGCCGCGCTCTACTTCCCGTTTCATCTCGCGTGGCTCGGCCTCTTCGACCGCGCCGACCTGCAGGCCGGTGAGAGCGTGCTCATCCACGCCGCCGCCGGCGGCTCGGGATCCGCTGCGGTGCAGCTCGCCAAGAACGCCGGTGCACGCGTGTTCGCGACGGCCGGCACCGACGCGAAGGTGCAGCTGTGCCGCGACCTCGGCGCGGATGTCGCGATCAACTACAACGAAAGCGATTTCGCGGAGATCGTGCTCGCCGAGACCGCCAACAAAGGTGTCGACGTCGTGTTCGACAACGTCGGCGAGGCGGTGATGGAGAAGTCGATGCAGTGCACCGTCTACAACGGTCGCTACCTGATGATGGGCTTCGCCTCGAACAAGGTGATCGCCGACGAACCGTTCCTCGTACCGCGCCGGATCGCGCTCGGCAATTTCAAGTTGTGCGGGGTTCTGCTCGCGTACCAGGCGCCCGAGATGGCGGAGATGCTGAAGACCGCGATGGGGTGGAACTTCGCGACGACCGAGCTCGGCGAAAGGATCATGCGCGAGATCGTCGATCTCGTCGTCGCCGGCAAGGTCAAGCCGATCGTCGGCCGGACCGTCGACTTCGCCGACATCCCCGCCGAGATGGAAGCGATGGCGAACCGCGAGACCATCGGCCGCACGATCGTCATGCTCGAATCATGAGTTGACGATCTTCGCCTTCATCTGCTGGAACTCGGCGTCGGTGAGATGACCACTCTGCTTCAGGTCGGCGAGCTTGGCGAGCTGGTCGGCGTCGCTCGTACCGGCCGCGTCCGGGATGTCGGTGTGCGCCGCCGCCGGGTTCGGTTGCAAGGCAGCCAGTGAGCGATGGGTCATCTCGTCGCCGCGGGCGATCAGGTAGACGAAGACGCCCAGATACGGGAAGAACACCACGAAGA
Source organism: uncultured Actinomycetes bacterium (assembly GCA_963835455.1). Lineage (GTDB taxonomy): Bacteria > Actinomycetota > Acidimicrobiia > IMCC26256 > PALSA-610 > PALSA-610. The sequence continues at coordinate 854,603 of CAWIFT010000003.1, read as the reverse complement.
TCACCCAGAGCGCTTTGGCGAGGCCGCCCAGGTCGTGGCTGCGGAAGATGTCCGCGAACACGTTGATCAGCAGCATGATCCAGATGAAGAACACCGCCACCCAGAAGATGGTGAGCAGTACCTGCCCGACTCCCCAGTTGCTGGCGACCATCGAAATCCTCCCGCGCCGAATGCGAAACGCGGAGGTTATTGCAGGTCGGGCGGACCGTGCGACCGTGCGCGCGGGGACGCGCACGGTCGCGCGATCACTGCTGGTGTGCGCGCTCTTCGAGCTCGTGGCCCTTGGCCTCGGCGCGCGCCTGCTCGGCCTGCGCTTCTCGCTGCGCGACCTCGCGCTGCGACGCGGCCTTGTCCTGCTGCGCCCGGCCTTCCTTCTCGCGCTCTTCGTTCCCGGTGACTCGGCCGGCAACCTCCTTGGCCTTGCCCTTGACGTCTTCGACGACGCCTTCCACCCCGGCGCGCGGTCCGCTCTGCTTGTCAGCCATGTCGATCTCCTCGTTTTTTTCCGGTGAACCCGAGAGGTACCCGCCATTTCGAGTGTGCAATCGCGACCGTACGGCTGGTACCGGTTTGGCCGGATCCCCGGTTCAGTCCGGCAAGAAACTCCACCAACAGTTGTCGGAGTTTCCAGCACATAGCGCTGATTTCTCCGACAACTGTTGGTGGAGTCTTCGCGCTTCGGGGTCAGTCGGTGCCGACGAGGACCGCGCACGCGCCGCGCATCTGCATGGTGAAGAACGCGTCGTAGTCGTGAATGACGTTGTGCAGATGGCCGAACATCTCGAGATTGATCGTGCCGAGCACCTGGGCCCACAGCGCGAGGCCGCGTGACAACACGGCATCGGGCACCGCGGGCGCCGCGGTACGACGGAGCTGCGCGAAGTCCGCGCGGATGGTCCGCGTCGTCGCCGGCGACTCCCCCGCTGCGATCTCGCCGCGCTCGACGCCGTCGGCCAGGAGCCGCAGTAATACGAGCGGGACACGGCTCGCGGGGACGATCGTGGCCTCGGGCGCGGCGTAACCGGGGACGGGGCTGCCGTAGATCAGCGTGTACTCGTGCGCGTTGGCGACCGCCCACGCGCGCACGGCCTCGCAGACGGCCAGGGCGCGCGCCGTGACGGTCCGACTGCGAGCGCCGCGTTCGGCCGCCTCCACCCGCTCGCCGACGGCGTCGTAGGCGTCGATGATGAGGGCCGTGAGCAGGTCGTCGCGGCTCGGGAAGTAGCGGTACACGGCGGACGACACCATGCCGACCTCTCGGGCCACGGCCCGCAGGGACAGGGCCGCCGCTCCCTGTTCGGACAGGTGGCGGCGCGCCACCGTCTTGATCTCCTCGGTGAGCTCGATGCGCGCCCGGTCGTGGGCGGTGCGGGATACGCGGGGGACGGTGCTCGTCATGCGGCCATCCTGCCCGAAATCGAGAGCAGTGGCAAGGTTCGAGAGCAGTGCTCTTGACACGCAGACCGGGAGGGTGCAGGATGAGCTCACGAAACGGAGAGCAGTGCTCTCGTAAAGAAGGAGACCTCACCCATGCCGAGCTCAGACCCCGCCCACACCACCCGCTACCTCGAGCCGGGCTGGTTCACCCGCAATATCTTCAACTCGGCCATCGTCCACCTCACCCGTCTGGGGATCAGCGTCTGGGGCTCGCGCGAGCTGCGCGTCCGGGGCCGCAAGACCGGCGAGTGGCGCACCGTCCCCGTCAATCTCCTGACCCTCGAAGACGACCGCTACCTGGTCGCGCCGCGCGGTGACACGCAGTGGGTGCGCAACCTGCGCGTCGCGCAGGCAGGAGAGCTGCGTGTCGGTCGCCGGGTCGAGGCGTTCCGGGCGTCGGAGATCGCCGACGACGACAAGGTCACGGTGCTCCGGGCGTACCTGCGGCGCTGGAAGATGGAGGTCGGCGTGTTCTTCGAAGGAGTCGGCCCCGACGCCTCGGACGAGGAGCTGCGGGCCATCGCCGACCGGCACCCGGTCTTCCGCGTCGAAGCCGCCTGATCAGACGGTCCCGTCGTTCCCGCCGGACGGCGGCATTCGCCCGAATGACGGTGATGTGCCCCGTAGTGCACCGTCACAGCCCAGCGGCAGCCGCAACCCCCGTCGCACCTGGATCCGGACGCGCACCGCGGGATTCTGCGGACTTCCACGTTCCGGTTCGCGCCCGGATTTGGTTGATTCCGACGGTTCCCAGCCGATCAGTCGCGCACAGGGCGGCCGATCGAGGAAGACATCGTGCGTCGAAACCGCGTGCGGGACGCGGCTCAAGCGAGCCGGGCGGATCTCGGTCCAGACGACCCGACGACGACGATCGCAAGAGTTGCGCGGGCTCGTTGAGGGCGCGGACCCGAACGACACCGAAGGCGACGCGCCGGTCCCCCCGTTCGAGGTACCGGACGCACCGCAACACAAGGGAACACCGCTCGGCGCGCTCCTCGTCGGGCGCGGCATCCTCTCCGAAGATCAGCTCGGCGAGGCGCTGACTGCGCAGAGCTCGCGCGGCGAGCGACTCGGCGACGTGCTCGTGGAGTTCGGGCTCATCTCCGAGCGTGAGCTCGCCGGTGCGCTCGCCGAGCAAGCCGGCCTCGAGACGATCGACCTCTCACGCGCGGAGCTCGACCCGGAGCTGGCGGATCTCCTGAGCGAAGAACTCGCGTGGGAGCTCCGCTCGATCCCGGTGCGCCGCGACGGCAACCGCGTCGACGTCGCGACCGCAGACCCGTTGCGCCCCGACCTGCTCGCGCGCCTGCTCGACGCGGTACGCGCCCCGGTCCGCATGCTCGTCGCGACCCCCGGCGAGATCGAACAGGCCATCGTCAACGCCTACGCGCCGACCGCGGAGATCACCGACGCGTTGCGGCAGTTCGAGGCCGACAGTGCCGCCCGGCAGCTGCACCACCCCGAAGAAAGTCAGCAGCGGGTGTTCGTCGACGAGAACGCCCCCGTCGTCAAGGTCGTCAACCTGATTCTGGAAGCCGCGGTACGGGCGCGTGCTTCCGACGTGCACATCGAGCCGCAGAAGGACCGCCTGCGCATCCGGGCCCGCACCGACGGTGTGCTGCACGAGATCCTCACGATGCCCGTGTCGATGGGTCCGTCGCTCATCAGCCGCATCAAGGTCATGGCCGACATGAACATCATCGAGCGCCGCCGCTCGCAGGACGGCCAGCTCGAGATCATGGTCGGCGGCCGGCGCCTCGACGTGCGCGTCTCGACCGCGGCGACCGTCCTCGGCGAGAAGTGCGTGCTGCGACTGCTCGACGGCAGCCGCGCGTTCATCGGGCTCGAACAGCTCGGCATGCTCGACAACACGTTCGCCGATTTCAGCGAGTTGATCCGCTCGCCGTTCGGCATGGTGATCTGCGCGGGGCCGACCGGTTCGGGCAAGACCACAACGCTGTACGCGACGCTGTCGGCAATCAACGACGACGGCGTCAACATCGTGACGATCGAAGACCCCGTCGAATACCTCTTCCCCTCGATCAACCAGATCCAGACGAACGAACAGGCGGGCGTCACCTTCGCGAACGGGCTGCGCTCGATCCTGCGCCAGGACCCCGACGCGATCCTCGTCGGCGAGATCCGTGACGTCGAGACCGCACGCATCGCCGTGCAGGCCGCGCTCACCGGTCACTTCGTGATGTCGTCGCTCCACGCAACGGACGCGCCGGCCGCGCTCCAGCGCTTCATGGACATGGGTCTCGAGGCGTTCCTGATCGCGTCGTCGTTGCTCGGCGTGGTCGGTCAGCGGCTGATTCGCCGCGTGTGCCCGCACTGCGTGGAGCCGTACGAGCTCACGCCCGACGAAGCGGCCTTCTACGACAGCTCCGGTGGCGACCCGAACAAGTCGGTGTTCATCCACGGCGCGGGCTGCAACTTCTGCGGGCACACCGGCTACTTCGAGCGCATCGGCGTGTTCGAGGTGCTGCGCGTCACCGACGCGATCCGGCGGGCGATCGTCGAGAAGGCATCGCACGAAGAGCTCCGCGAGATCGCCGTCTCGCAGGGGATGAAGTCGCTGCGCGACCAGGCCATCCGGCTCGTCGCCGAAGACAAGACCACCGTCGCCGAAGTCCTCCGCACGGTCTACGTGCTCTAGACGGATCGAGGACCGATGCCGCACTACCGCTACACCGCAACCGACGCCGCCGGGTCCACCGTCAAGGCGAAGGCCGAGTCGCGCAACGAACGCGAGCTGCGGGACGCGCTCCTCCTGCAGAACCTCGATGTCCAGAGCATCAAGGAACAGCACCGGCTCGGCGACATCGAGCTCGGCAAGTCGCGCGTACCGCCTATGGAGATCATGCAGTTCTCCCGGCAGATGGCGACCTTCGTGCGCGCCGGGATCTCGATTCCCGAGGGGCTCGACGTCATCATCGACAGCACTTCGAGCAAGCGCTTCCGCGTCGATCCTGCAGGATGTCAGCGAGGCCATCGTGCGCGGCGTCCCGTTCTCGGACGCACTCGCCGAACACGAGAACCTGCTCCCGCCGTACTACATCGGGCTCTGCCGCGCCGGTGAGCTCACCGGGCGCATCGACACCGTGCTCGAGCAACTGGCCGAGTACATCGAACGCGACCTCGACGCCCGTTCGAAGGTGAAGGCCGCGTTGACGTATCCCGCGATCGTCATGGGCATGTCGGTCCTGACCGTCGGCGTGCTCATGATCGTCGTGCTGCCGAAGTTCTCCAAGTTCTTCAAGGAGTTCCACACCAAGCTGCCGCCGACGACACGCGCGCTGATCGCCGTGTCGCATGTCGCGACCAAGCTGTGGTTCGTCCTTCCCTTCCTCGTCGTGGCCGGCTGCGCCATGCTCCTCTGGATGCGGCGCACGCCGCACGGGCGCAGATTCCGTGACCGGACGCTGCTGCGGATTCCGCTGATCGGCGAAGTCGTCAAGTACGCAATCCTCGAGCGCTTCTGCCGGGTGTTCGGTTCGATGACGCGGGCCGGCGTGTCGCTCCCCGAGGCGATCCAGGCCGCGTCCGACAGCACCAACAACACGGTGTACGAAGAGACGCTGACCGAGGTCCAGGAGCGCATGCTCGCGGGCGCGGGCATCGCGGAGCCGATCGCGATCAGCGGGAAGTTCCCCCGGATCGTCGTGCAACTCCTTCGCGTCGGCGAGGCGACCGGCTCACTCGACCATCAGCTCGAGAACGCGGCCAACTATTACAACAGCCAGCTGTCCTACAAGCTGAAGAAGCTCACGACCTTGATCGAGCCCGCGGTCGTGATCTTCATGGGCGCGATCGTCGGTTTCGTCGCGCTCGCGCTCGTCTCGGCGATGTACGGCATCTACCACGCTCCGAGCCTGGTGCACCCGTGATGTCCACGTCCTCACGCGCGGGCGCGTTCCGAGGCCGGCTTCACCCTCGTCGAGATCATGGTCACCGTGACGATCATGTCGCTCGCGTTCGTGACGATCCTCGAGGGCGAAGCGGTGTTCTTCCACTCCACGACGGTCCGGCGCGCGACCGCGTCGCTCGATACCGCGTCCCGCAGCTACTCGACGGCATTGACCAACGCGGCGTATGTCGACTGCGCGGCGTCGTACACCCCGGTACCGCAGGCGGGGACAACCGCGGCCGTCGCGATCGACTACTGGAACGGCGACATCTCGCCGGCAACGTTCACCAACCGGGCGACATGCCTCGCGAACGGTGATCACGGCGCGCAGCGGCTGCAACTCACGCTTACCGACACCGTGACGAGCCAGAAGGACCAGCTCACGATCGTCAAGAGAAAACCGTGACGCGGCTCGCGGGCGCGCACACGGAACACGGCTTCACGCTCGTCGAGATGCTGCTGACGATCACGATCCTGTCGTTGATCATCGGCGTGCTGACCGACACGCTGATCCTCGGCCTCCGCACGACGGGCGACACCCAGACGCGTATCGCCCAGTCGGACGCGCAGCAGTTCATCGCGCACTACGTGTCGAAGGACGTGCTGGCCTCGGCCGCGGCCACCCCCGGGCGGAACCGCGTGCGGCATCGCCAATGCGGCGCTCGTGACCACCGAGCAATCGGTTCCGACGCTCGCCGCACCCGACCAAGCGGTCGCGTATTCGGTTGCGCCCGGCGGGCTGTCCCGGTCGACGTGCGCCGTCGGCGCGGCGTCGGCCGCGACCGTCAGCGTGATCTCCGATGAGGTCACCGCGTTCACCGCAACCTGCGGATCTCCCGGCGCCTGCGGGACCGTGCACGTCAACGTGCAGACGGCCGCAGGCACCAACGTTCCCTCCAGCGCTTTCACGCTCGACGTGAGTCGGAGGCAGTAATGAGCAACTGGTCGAACAGTGTCGTTACCAAGAAGGAGAAAACAACCATGCACACGTTCCTCGAAGGGCGGCGCGAGGGGACGCGTTCACAGCGCGGTTTCACGCTCGTCGAACTTCTCGTTGTCGTATTGATCCTCGGCGTCCTCGCGGCCGTCGTCGTGTTCTCGGTCGGTGGCATCACCAGTCGTGGGCGGAACGCCTCCTGCGTGACCGAGGTGCGCGAGGTGCGGACCGCGATCGAGGCGTACAAGGCGCAGAGCGCCACGAACGCCAACCCCGCCAGCCTGAACACACTCGTGACGGCCGGCCTGTTGGAAACCGCGCCCAGCGCGGCGACCCCCAGCGGTGCCGCCGGTTACACGTACAACGCGGCGGCCGGCACGTATACAGGACCGGCTTGTCCGGCCGGATAGTGCGCGACTCTCGAGTCGCGTAGAAGCGAGGAACGTACGTGCATCGGTTGAGGAGATCGTCGCCGATCGACGGCGAGCAGGGAAGCGCGATCATTCTCGCGCTCATCGTGCTCACCGTCATCGGCGCGATCACCGCCGCATCACTCTCGTACCTGCGTACGAGCCTCGCGGCGACCACGATCGCGACGCGGCCGGCGCGCATCTCGAGCACGTCCGCCGACGCCGCGATGCAGACGCAGATCGCGTATCTCCGTGAGCACCCCGAGGTCGGCCGCAATCTCGGTTTCACCTGTCCGGCTTCGACGATGACCTTTCCCGGAGCCGCGGGAACGGTCACGGTCGAGCGTCTGCCCCGAAGCGGGCTCGTTGGTGCCGACCAAGACCCCGCTCGCGCAATTCCTGACCCTCGGCGCCAACGCTGCGGAGACCGACGTCACCACCGGCGCGCCGGGCGACCTCGTCGTCTACGGCGACACCTTCTCGAACGCGGCGATCACGGCGAACGGCGCGAGCCGCCTCGTCGTCCACGAAGGCCGGGTCTGGGCCCGCCAGGCCTGTACCGGCACGATCGTGGTCGACGCCGGTTCCATCGCCCCCGAAATGCAGCCTGGCGGGCGCGGTGCCCGCGCGTCGGCATCAACCCGGCCTACACGCCCTCGGTCGCGGTGAAGCCCGCGAACGGGGTCGGTGCGTGCGCGGCCGGCGTCGCCACCATCGGGCCCGGCACGTACACCGTGGCGCAACTGACGGCTGCGATCGGCGCGTGCACCACGGTGTGGTTGAAGCCCGGATTCTTCTACCTGAACTTCGGCAACACGGTGTGGAACGCGGCCGGGCTCAAGATCATCGGCGGCACTCCCGTTGCCGGTCCGCTCCCCGCGGCGCCGTTCCCCGGTGGATGCAATCCCGCCGGGCCCGGAACCCAGTTGGTCTTCGGCGGCGCGAGCCAGATCGCGCTGTCGGCCGGTTCGAAGTTCGATCTGTGCGGCCTCGACACGGTCGAGGGTTCGACGACGGTCAAGCTCGCGATCCTCGGCCTGAACGCCGCGGTCGGCGGCATGGCGACACAGAGCGGATGCGTCACCACCATCAACAGCTGCGCGGCATTGCTGGCATCGGGCGCCGGAACCGGCATCCACATCACCGGAACCGTCGACGTTCCCCGCGCCAAGCTCGACCTACGGCCCGCGGGTGGCCACTACGCGATCACTGACGCGCTCGTCGCCCGCGCGATCAACGTGGCGCCCGCGTCGGCGAGTCCGGCGGTCGTCATCGGCACGACGAACACACCCCGATCCGCGGGAAGTGTGGTGCTCCAGGCGACCATCGGCGGCACCAACTGGCTCGCGGCGCGCGTCGCTCTGCCGTCGGGTCCGAACCCCACGCCGGCGATCTCGGACTGGGTGATCCAGCACTAAGCACCGGACGGTGTGCGCAGCAGCCGCGCCGCGGCCTCGGCCGCGCCCCGCGCCGCGCGCTGCGAGTCGAGCCCGAGCCGGACGAGCTTCGGGATCCGCCACGGCTTGGTGAGCAGGTACTTGACCGACGCGCCGACGTTCGGCGTGCCGTCGGGATTGGCGAGGCTGATGACATCGCCCGGAGTCACGCCGACGAGATCGCTGATCGAGCGCACCGCCGACCAGCGCACGCCCCGCCGTTCGCACACGCCCGCCACCGCCGCGGTTTCCATGTCGACCGCGATGAACCCGTCCGCGACGAGCGCCGCGCATTCGTCGGGTTGCATGTCGAAGTCGTCGTGGGTCACGAGCCGACCGCGCGCCGCGACGTCGCCGAGCGGAGACGGGCGGTATTCCGCGCCCGACGCCTTGTCGACGACGACTTCGGGGAAGACGAGATCGCCGACCTTGCTCGGTCCCATGCCGCCCGCGATCCCGACCACCATGACGTGATCGAGCGGACCGCGATCGAGCAGTCGTTCCGTGGCCTCCGCCGCGAGCCTGGTGCCGATGCCGGTCTTGCCCGCGACGAGCTCGATCGAGCCGAAACGGGCGCCCCAGCCCGACTCGGTGCGTTCCAACGCGCACGCCTTCACGAGCGGCGAGAACTCGGACGGCATCGGCGCGAGCAGACCGACGCGCTGCGGGCTACCCATTGGAGTACACCCGCTCGGGGCGCACGAACACGACGACCCGCCGGTCGCTCGCCATCACCCGGTCGTACTCGTCCCAGTCGTCGTGCGTGCCGCCGGCCGCGACGAAGACCTCGCGCAACAACTGCCGCAGCCGTTCGGCGTCGACGCCCGCGGCGGGATCGTCCGGCCCGATCAGCTCGACCGCACCCTCGACCGCCGCCCACTCCCATCCCGCACGCGCGACGACCGTCGCGCGCGGCCGGGCCCGGACGTGTGCGATCTTGGCCGCGCCGCCCCGGGCCACGAACGCCACGACCTCGCCGGTACCGGAGGGATGGGTCATCACGCCCGCGTTCACGAGGGAGGCCTGCACCGAGCCGTCGGCGCGCGTCGTGGCCACGATGCACAAGAAGGCGTCGCCGGAGGCGATACGGCGGAAGTCGGCGAGGTCGGTCATTCGCCAGTTGTACCGCGCATTGGGCCCGCGCGTGTGGTGGAATCTGCCGACCGTCAGCCGCCACGACATCTTGGGAGATCGCCGTGCTCGCCACCTACGCCTCGGGCCTGTACAAGACCCTGCTCGTCCTGCACATCCTGACCGCGATCGTCGGGCTGGGCGCCGTGATGTTGAACGGGCTGTATGCCGCTCAGGCGCAGAAGCGCCCCGGGCCGCCGGGACGGGCGGTATCCGAGGCGAACTTCGCGGTCTCGACCATCGGCGAATACTTCATCTACGCGATCCCCGTGTTCGGAATCCTCCTGGTGATCGTCGGCCACCCCGTGTGGAAGTTCTCGCAGACGTGGATCTGGCTCGCAATGCTCCTGTACGTCGTCGCGATCGGGATCTCGCACTCGATCCTGATTCCCGGGCACAAGAAGATCAACGCGCTGCTCGCCGAGATGGAGCAGGGCCCGGCGACCGCGGGCGGACCGCCGCCGCAGGCAGTGGAGCTGCAGGCGATCGGGAAGAAGATGGCCGCGGCCGGCGCGACGCTCAACGTCTTCGTCGCGATCTTCTTGATCCTGATGGTCTGGAAACCCGGGTACTAGATCCTCACCGAGCGCCGCGCAGCAGGCGGCCGGGGCGCGCGCCCTGGTCGTCGCCGTCGCACAGGATGACCTCGCCCGACTTCACCGTGGTGAGGTAGCCGCGTGCCCGCTGCACGAACCGCCGGGCGTCGCCGGGCAGGTCGTGCACCATCACCGGCGTCTCGAGCTGCACGTGGTCGAAGTCGATCACGTTCACGTCGCCGATCTTGCCCGGTTGCAGCACGCCGCGATCGCCGAGCCCGTAGAGCGACGCGGTGTCGGCCGTCATCTTCTTCACGATCCACTCGAGCGGCAAACGGTCGTGCGCGCGGTCACGCGCCCAGTGGGCGAGCATGTACGTGGGCGTGCTCGCGTCGCAGGTGGTGCCGCAGTGCGCGCCGCCGTCGCCGAGGCCCCACGCGCTGCTCGGGTGCAGCAACATCTCCCGCACCGCGTCGAGGGAGAAGTTCGTGTAGTTGAGGAGCGGGCGCAGCACGAGACCGAGCCCGTCGTCGGCGAGCAACGCGTCGTAGAACACTTCCATCTCGCCGCGGTTCTGGCGCCGGGCCAGTGCGGCGACGCTGTCGTCGGGTGACGGTTCGTAATCGGGAACCGCGCCCATCGGGAACGCGCGCGCCGGGTCGAGGAACTGGCGCATCGGCGCGATCGCGTCGTCGACCTCGGCGAGCAACTTCTCGCGCAGCGCCGGATCCTTCATCGCCGCGACCTTCTCCGCCAGCGAGGCCGCGCCGATCGGCGCCCACGACGGGCAGTACGCAAACGGGTGGAAGGTCTGCAGCCCGAGCAAGAGACTCACGGGGCGACCCGCGACCTGCGGGCGCACCTCCGCACCCTCGGCCGTCGCCTGCGCGCACAGGTCGAGCATGAGCTTCCACGACTCGGGGTCGTGGTCGTTCTGGGTGAGCGCGAACGTGACCGGGCGGTTGATCGCGGCCGAAAGCTTGCGCATCCACGCCATCTCGCGCTCGGGCGCGGCGAGGTCTTCCCCGAGCGCACCCGCGGGCGCGAGCTCGAACACGCCGGTGCCGAGCTCCCCGAGCACACGGCCGATGCCGAACAACTCGTCTTCCGCCGCGAACGTTCCGGGAACGGGCTCGCCGTCGATCGCCATGTGCGCGATCGTGCGGCTCGTCGAGAAGCCGAGCGCGCCGGCTTCGATGCCTTCGCGCACGATGCGCGCCATCGCCTCGATGTCGTCGGGAGTGGCCGGCTCGTTCTTCGCGCCGCGCTCCCCCATCACGTAACCGCGCACCGCGCCGTGTGGAACCTGCGCGCCGACATCGAGCATCTTCGGCGCGGTCGACGGCGTCGAGGTACTCGGGGTAGTGCTCCCAACCCCACTGGATGCCCTCGGAGAGCGCGGCGCCCGGGATGTCCTCGACGCCTTCCATCAATCCGATGAGCCACGAGTGCTTGTCGGGGTGAACCGGTGCGAAGCCGACACCGCAGTTGCCCATGACGATGGTGGTCACACCGTGCCAACACGTCGGCGTGAGCATCGGGTCCCAGGTGACCTGCCCGTCGAAGTGCGTGTGCACGTCGACGAAGCCGGGCGTGACGAGCGCGCCGTCGGCGTCGACCTTCTCGCGCGCCTTGCCCTTGACGGTGCCGACCTCGGTGATGACGCCGTCCGTGATCGCGATGTCGGCGGTGCGGCCGGGAGCGCCCGTGCCGTCGACGACCGAACCGCCCTTGATCACGAGATCATGCATGCTTCACCTTCGGTTCGGGCCCCCTCAGGTCAGGGACGAAAAGAACTCTTTGACATCTTGCACCAGGAGGTCGGGCTCTTCGAGTGCGGCGAAGTGCCCGCCCCGGTCGAAACGGTTATAGCGCACCAGGTTGAACCGGGTTTCCGTGTACGCCTTCGGGATCCGGAAGATCTCCGCCGGGAACACCGCGGCGGCAGTGGGGACGGTGATGTACTCGCCGGTAGGCCCGAAACGACCGGTACGCGACGACTCGCAGTAGAGCCGGATCGACGAGTTGATCGTCTTCGTCACCCAGTACACGGTGAGGTTCGTGAGCAGCTGATCGCGGGTCACCGCGTCGTCGGGGCTGCCGTTGTTGTCGGTCCAGACGAGGAACTTCTCGACGATCCAACCCGCGAGCCCGGCGGGCGAATCGGTCAGGCCGTAGCCGAGCGTCTGCGGATTCTTGCCCTGGATCTCCTGATACGCGGCGCCCTTGGTCATGAACTCGCCGGCCGCCGCGAGGTCGGCGACCTCTTCGTCGGTGAGCGCGATGCCGCTCGCGTCGTCGGGGAAGGCGAGCAGCATGTTGGAGTGCAGGCCGACCATGTGCTCGGCGTCGATCGCGGCGAGCCGGGCCGACACCATCGCGCCCCAGTCGCCGCCCTGCGCGCCGTAGCGGTCGTAACCGAGGCGCGCCATGAGCTTGGCCCACGTCTCGGCGACGCGCTGCACGTCCCAACCCGCCTCGGTCGTGACCCCCGACCAGCCGTAGCCCGGAAGCGAGGGCGCCACGACGTGGAAGTCTTCGCGCAGCGGTTCGATGATGTCGAGGAACTCGGCGACCGAACCCGGCCAACCGTGCGTGATGACCAACGGCAACGCGTTCGGGTTGTCGGAACGGGCGTGGATGAAGTGGATCTGCTGACCGTCGATGTCGGTGAGGAAGTGCGGCCAGCGGTTGAACTTCGCTTCCTGCGCGCGCCAGTCGTACTTGTTCTGCCACGTGTCGCAGAGATCCTGCAGGTACACGAGATCGGTGCCGTAGTCCCAACCACTGCCGGGGATCTGGTCGGGCCAGCGCGTGCGGCCGAGCCGCTCGCGCAGGTCGTCGAGCACCGCTTCGGGCACGTCGATGCGGAAGGGCCGGATGTCGTCGCTCGCCATGATGGCGACGCTACAACAGCATCTCGCTAGATTCCCAGGCCGTGACGCTCGACCCGTTCACCCCGTTCCGGCTCGACGGCAAGGTCGCGATCGTGACCGGCGCAAGTGCCGGTTTGGGTGCGCGCTTCGCGCGGGTGCTGGACGCGGCCGGGGCGCGGGTCGTGGTGGCGGCGCGGCGCGTGGACCGGCTGGACGCTGTTGGCTTCGGAGTTGCGCGACGCGCACGTCGTGGGGTGCGACCTGTCGGAGGACGGCGCGCCCGAGGCGTTGGTCGCGGCCACCCTCGCGCACTACGGGCGCGTCGACGTGTTGGTCAACAACGCGGGCACGTCTGCGCCCACGCCCGCGTTCGACGAGACCACCGACAAGTTCACCGCGACACTGCGCGTCAACCTGGTCGCGCCGTTCGAGCTCGCGCGTGAATGCGCGCGGGCGATGATCGCGGACGAGACGCGGCGGCGCGATCGTCAACGTCGCGTCGATCTGGGGACTCGTCGGTGTGGGTCAGATCCCCGAGGCCGGGTACGCGGCCTCCAAGGGGGGTCTGGTCAACCTGACCCGCGAGCTCAGCGCCCAGTGGGCCCGGCGGGGCGTGCGCGTGAACTGCCTCGCGCCCGGATGGTTCCGCAGCGAGATGACCGACGGCCTGATGTTCGGCGACGACAACGCCGAACGTTGGATGCGCCAGCGCACGCCCATGGGCCGCGGCGGCGAAGAGCACGAGCTCGACGGCGCGCTCCTCTTCCTCGCCAGCGACGCGAGCAGCTTCCTCACCGGCCAGACCGTCTGCGTCGACGGCGGCTGGACGTCTATCTAGGTCGGGCCTCGCGCGCCGGCGGGATACCCGCCGGCGACGGATCTCACCCTCAACTGTTGCGCGGGCTGCGCTCCTTCGCCGTTAGAGGGCGGACTTTTCGAGGATGTGGACGGCGCAGGCGGAGCCGAGGCCGATGACGTGGGTCATGCCGACCTTGGCGCCCTCGATCTGACGGTCGCCCGCCTCACCGCGGAGGTGCGTGGCCACCTCGTACACGTTGGCGATGCCGGTCGCGCCGATCGGGTGACCCTTCGAGATCAGGCCACCGCTGACGTTGACGGGGGTTTGCCCGTCGCGCCAGGGTCCGCGCTCGTCGATGAACTTGCCGGCTTCGCCCGGGTTGCAGAGCATCAGGTTGTCGTAGTGGATGAGCTCGGCGGTGGCGAAGCAGTCGTGCAACTCGACGAGGTCGAGATCCTGCGGCGACACGCCGGCCGCCTCGTACGCCTGCTTGGCGGCGTTGCGGGTGAGCGTGTTGACGTCGGGCTGCACCTGCGCGTGCTCGGTCCACGGGTCGGTCGTGAGCGCCGACGCGCTGATCTTCACCGCGCGCTTCTGCTGCTCCTTCGACAACGTGCGCAGCTTCTCTTCGCTGACCAACACCACCGCGGCCGAGCCGTCGGTGTTCGGGCAGCACATGAGCAACGTGTTCGGGTAGCTCATCATGTCGGCGGCCATGATCTCGTCGAGCGAGAACTGCTTCTGGTAGTGCGCCAAGGGGTTGAGCGTGGAGTGCGCGTGGTTCTTCTCCGCGACCTTGGCGAACTGCTCGAAGTCGACACCGCCGTGCTCGTACGTGTACTCCATGCCCGCCTGCGCGAACACGCCGGGCATCAGACCCGTGCCGAGAATGCCTTCGACCTGCATGACCGAGCCGTAGCGTCCGCTCGGCTCGTACACCTTGCGTTCGCGGTCGCCCTTGCCGGCGACGCCGAGCAGACCACCCTTGCCCATCTGCTCCACCCCGACCGCGAGACCCATGTCGGCCTCGCCCGCCTTGATCGTGAGCAGCACCGTGCGCAACGCGGTCGCACCCGTGGCGCAGGCGTTCGCAACGTTGTAGACGGGAATGCCCGTCTGGCCGATCTGCTTCTGCAACTGCTGACCGACGCCGGCCATCGCGTTGAAGAGGCTGCCGCAGCCGAGCACTTCCATGTCCTGGATCGTGACGCCCGCGTCCTTCATCGCGCCGAGCGCCGACTCGCTCGCGAGGTCGATCAAGTCCTTGTCGTTGTGACGACCGAACTTGGTCATGTACGTGCCGAGGATCCAGACGTTGTCGCCGGTGTCGCTGCCGTTCTTCGCCATGATGCAGACGCCTTTCAGGAAGCCGGCTCGAAGGCGAACGCGATCGCCTCGGTGCCGTCGTCGTCGGTACCCGCCGTGAACGTCGTCATCTTCACGGCCATGCCGAGCTTGACGTGTTCGGGGTCGGGCGGGATGTTCGAGAGGTTGGCCTTCACGGTGCCGCCGCCGTCGAGATCGACGAGCGCCGACACGTACGGCACGGGGATGCCCGGGATGCCGCGGCTCACGATCGTGAACGAGCGCACCTTGCCGGTGGTGTTCGAGCTTCCGGCGCTTGAACTCGGTGCCGCCGCTCTTGGCGTCGGCGTTGCGCCGGTCGAAGTAGAGCGCACCGGAATCGACCGCCTCCCAGGCGACGAGATGCGGCGCACCGTCGTCGATCGCCAGGTAGTCGACGATCGGAATCTGCTTACCCATACGGACCTCCACCAGCGAACTTCCAACTCCGACGAATTCCGACTCGGGCCGCAGGATAGCCCTGGGCCTCTTGCCGCTCCCAAGTGCGAAGATGGACGCACGCGAGCGTGGCGGAATTGGCAGACGCGCCGGGTTTAGGTCCCGGTCTCGAAAGAGGTGGGAGTTCAAGTCTCCCCGCTCGCACGGTCTACGGCGCCGGGCTCTACGGCGCCGGGTAGCTGATTGCAGGTGGCGCGCGGGGGTGTGCGCCGGGCAGGTAGAGGTCCCATTGCAGTCGCAGTGACAGGTTCGCTCCCGCCACGGTCGCACGCCTGCTGCCGCCCACACGGCCGGGTCGAGTGGGATAGTCGACGATCCCTCGAGCCCGTGGCATTGAACACACACGTGCCCGCTGGCATCGAAGAAACGTTGGTCGACTGGTCGATCACGTCGGGAACGGGCGCCCGTACGGTCGGCGCCCCGCGACGTCGAACAGCCGCATCGTGCCGTCGATGGATGTCGACGCCAGCAGCGTACCGGCCCGGTTGAACTCGAGGGCCTTGCACCTCGCGCCGGTGTGGCCCACGAGCCACGAGCCGTCGACCCTGCCGTTGGCCAGTGAGTACAGACGCGTCGTGCCGTCGGCGCCGCCGACGGCGAGTTCGCTGACGCGTCGGGATTGAATGCGAGCGCGCGTGCCGATCGTGTCACCGATCTCGATCGTGTGCCGTGTGCCCACCGTCGATGACGACGATCTCGTGCCGAGACGCGTACTCGATCGCGATCGCGTCGTGCGGGCCGAACGCGATGACGTCGGGCACGGCCCGCGTCCGGTGCGGCCGAGCCCGTGCGGCGACCTTCGCACCCGTCCGCCGCTGTCGACGCACTGAGACGGAGCCGTCCGAGCAACGACGAGCGGCCACGCGGCGTGCCGTCGGGCGGCGACGACCGGATGTACGGCGGTGGCCAGGGCAGTCGCAAGCACTCGTGTACTTCCGGTCGTGATGTCGACGACCAGAGCACTCCACGTCGTGTCCATCCGCGACGACCACGTGCGCGCTGTCGGCGAGGAACCCCAGACGCAGTGCCGGCGAACGGACGGCGCCGACCGGCGCGCAACGTGCGGACGTCGAGTACCTGCGCGCTGGCGGGTCACCGAGATCGCGGTCCCGACCGACGGTGTGGCCCGGGATCGGCGGAGTGGGCGCGGCCACGGAACCCGTGGACTTTCGATGACGTTCCGACGAGCAGCAATCGACCGTCCGGGCTGAGGGCGCGCGGGGACCATGCCCGGCGCCGACGGCGCTCCACCGAGCCTGTCGGCGCCCGCGAGCGACCAGCCGACCGCCGCCGGCGCCGATCGCCCAGACCGATGTCCCGTCCGGGCGTCGCCAGGAGGTGACGCACCCTCCCGAACTGCGTGTTGAACGTGCCGGCGCGGTCTCGTTCACGTCGGTCGGCGTCTGAGCTCGCCACGTTGTCGTGCTTCCCGGTGATGCCCGCCGGAGATCGGCCGTGGTCGTCGTCGACGAACGCAACGTGTGCGGTCTCGCTCGGGCCAACTGCGACGGTGTCGTTGACCACGGCGCTCGGCGATGAAGTTCGGCTGTCGATCCGTCGATCGCGATGAAGTTCGGATCGCCGCCGTCGGCGGTTCCGGTCGCCACGAACCGGTGCCGACGGCGAAATCGCGAGATCGGACGTCGATGCCGCAGACCGTCGGCGAGCGTGCGCGCGCGGTGCGAGCGTGAGCCGGATCGCGCACGATCACGTTGGTCGAGGCCGAGATACCGGGGCCGTCGACGGAACGGCCCCCGCGCTCACGATCGTCCCGTTCTTCGCGGCCGCCACGAGCACGTCGCCGGTGCCCTGCGTTTCGCCGGGCGACGGATTCGACCGTCGGAACGATTGGCGAGCACGAGTGCCCCGTTCGGTCCGCCGATCACGAGGTGTTCGCTCCGACGAGCGCGATGCTCGTCGGCCGGACGGCGATCGTGCGTTCCGGAGCTCGGCCGGTGGTGCGCCATATCTCGACCCGCCGTGCGAGTCGCGACGACGACCGAACGTGTCGGACGCGAACGCGAGGTCGAGCGCGCCGGCGACGGGAAGGGTCCCGAGCGCGCGTACGTGTGCGTCAGGTTCCAGAGGTCGATACCGGTCGCGGACGCGAGCGCGGCCACCTTCCCGCCCGGCGCGATCGCGCCCGTGTTGTAGCCGCCCGCGGGCGCGGCGAGGTACCCGAGCAGCGCGGGCTCGTGTTGCAGGACGGTCGAGCAACGCGTTGCGGGTCTCGTACCGGTTGTCGCGCCGGAGACGCCTCGACCGCGAGGGGCAACGCAACGGGCAGATCGCCCATCGCTCGTCGTGATCGACTCGGCCGAGAGGCGGAGCACGCCGGCGAGGTTCGTCTGGGCGCGGGCGTCGGCGGCTGCGCGCGTCCGGCGCGATGGCTCTGGCCGCGCGCGACCACTCCGGCCGCGCCCACGAGCAACGAGGAGGAGCGCCACCGCCGAGCAGCAGCGACGCGCAAGCGCCGGCACGCGCCGGGCCGACGTCGTGGGCGTCCCGGTTGCGCGCCGCTCGCGCCCCGCGGCGAGATCATTCCTCTTCGAGGGGCCCGGCGGCTCGGCGCGGCCAGTGCGTTCTCCAGCCGGCCACCCCGGAGCAACTCGGCGTCGGGCCGCCCGAGCCGATCCCACTCCTCGGCGCCGCCGGGTGACCTCCCGTTCGAGCCGCAGCTCGTCGCGGCTCTCGTCGAGCCATTCCCGCAGCCGGGGCCACTGCCGGATGAGCGCTTCGTGCGCCACCTCGATGCTGCCTTCGTCCACGGTGATCAGCCGGGCGGTGGCGAGTTCGTCGAGCAGGTGCGCGACCTCGCGCCGGGTCGCCGATGGTCGTCGACCTCGGCGCGGCCGAGGCGGCGGCGCGAGTCCTCGCACTCCCTCACCGAGCTCGGTGAGCTTCAGGAAGAGATCGCGCGTGAGCGCCTGACCGCGCGCGTCGAGCGATCCGAACACGACGTCGGCGGAGCGGGCGATCGCACCGCGAGCGCCGCCGGCCTCGCGGTAGTTGGCGACCGTCAGGGCGGCGCCGCGCGCGCCGCTTCCACGTCTCGAGGAGGGCGTGCGAGATGCAGAGGGAACGCTCCCGGTTCGCCGGCCACGTCGTTCACGACGATGTCCACGAGCCCCGGTTCGAGCCGGAGCCCCGCCACCGCGGCCGGTCCTTCCACTACCGCCCACAGCTGCTGTGTCGGTCATCGGCCCGAGGAACATCGATCCCGACTCGAGGAGCGCCACGAACCGGAGCGACGCAACGGCAATCGAGCCGAGGAGGTCGGCGCGGAGCGGTGACGACGACGCGCGTCTCGTCGTCACGTCGCGTCGCGAGCGCGGCGAGCCGCTCGAGGAACTCGGCCCGTCTCCGCCGGGTTGGTGCACTGCGTCACGCATTCTTCGAGTTGGTCGACGAACACGACGCCGAGCGGTCGGCACTCGCCCGCGGCGAGCGAGCGCGGCATCGAGCGCGGCGACCGGATGGTCGCCGGGCGTCAACGACGACGCTGGTCCACACTTCCCGGCAGGCGACCGGCCGAAAGGGCCGGCAACAAGCCCGCGCGGACCAAAGACGACTTGCCGCTCCCCGATGTCCCGACGACCGCGCGCGAACCGACGTCCGGGCGAGCCGGCCGAGCAGCGTTCCGATCTCGTCGTCCCGCCCGAAGAACAACGCGGCATCTTCGGCCCGGAACGCGACGAGACCCTTGAACGGGAACGCGACCGAGAGCGTGCGGTCCGGATCGTCGCCGACCGCCAGGCGCCGCACGGCGTCGACGATCTGCCCCGGATTCCCGAGAGTGACCGCGTGCACGGCCTCGACATCGATGTCGACCCCGGCCGCGATCGTCGCGACCGCGCCGACTCCGAGCGGGGCGAGGTCGATGCGCTCGACGTCGCCGCGGTGTTCGAGCTTGTCGAGCACGACGGCCAGCGCAGGGCAGAACCGCGCCGTCGTCGTCGGTACGGAACGCGCCGACCAACGTCAGCCGGCCCAGGTCGGGGCGCGTCGCAGCTCGAGAACACTGCGAGGCCCGGCCCCGACGCCTGGTGCAGGTCGTCGAAGACGAGTACCAGCGGGATCTCGGTGGCGATGCGAGCGAACGTGTTGACCACCGCATCGATCAGGTGCTCGGCGCTGACCTCGGTCGGTCTCGATCCCGGTGCCGACGTCGGGGAGGCGCACAGTGACAGCCGGAACCAGGCCGGCGATCACGTCGGCATCGGCGCCGAGCACGCGGCGCAGCGCGTCGGCGGGCGCGGCGACCACGTACCAGCGGAGCGCGTCGGACATGGCGCGGTACGCGCCGGGTCTCCGACCAGCTGCACGCGAGCACTGCGGTGTCGCCGAGATCGCGCACCGCCTCCGCGACGACGCGCGTCTTGCCGATGCCCGCGACGCCGGCAACCAGGACGGTTCGCCGCGGTGCCGGCGCGCGACGCGTCGATCGCGTCGCCCAAACCGCGCGCCTTCCGTCGACCCGGTCGGCAAGGGTGCGCTGCCCGTGACGTCGAGGGCCGGCGACTGTCGGCACGACCGAGCCACCGCGCCGGCTGGCAGCCACGGCACTTCGTAGGCCGTGGCGCGGTTCGGGAAAGCCTTTCAGCTCGAGCCCGCCGACACCGACGAACGAGATCCCGGCCTCGTCGTCGACGAGCAGACGTACGGCCTCCGACGCAAGAATCTGGCTCGGACCCGCGGCGGTGCACAGCCGAGCCGCTTCGACCACGGGTGTGCCGAACCAGTCGTCTTCCTCCGAGGTCGCAACGCCGGTCGAGAGCCCGACCCGCAGCGCGAGCCGCAGTGCGGGGATCGCGGCGCGCCAGCGCGTCGATGGCCTGCTGCCACGCGATCTCGCAGGCGACGGCATCGGTGACGCGGCCCTCGAACGCCACCATCAGCCCGTCGCCCTGCGTCTTCACCTCATCGACCGCCGAGCTGTTCGACCGGCCGCCGCAGGACGCTGAACAGGTCTTGGCGCAGCTCGTCGTTGGCGGCCTCGCCGATCTGCGTCAACAACGCGGTGGAACCGACCAGGTCGCAGAAGGTGATCGTGACCGTGGTCCGCTGCCGCACCGAGCGAGCGTAAACCGGCCCGGCACAGCCCGCCGTTCACGAGACACCGAACGCCGGCCCTCGTAGTGTGACGGCAATGCGGGCGTTCGTGGCCGGGTGCGCAATCCTCGCGATCCTGACGGGTTGCTCGAGTTCGGCGAAGCAAACCACCGGGCAGTCGTCGACGACGCAGCGCGCCCACGACCACCACAACCCTGCCGGTCGTGCTCGGGCCGTTGCACCGGACCTCGGAGCAGCCGGTCTCGGCCGTCTACGCGCAGGGCGTTGCGCACATCCCGAACGGCTGGATCTTCTCGGGAACGGACAGCCTGTGGCGCACCGACAATGCCCTGAAGGAGGTGCGATCACTGAACCCGCCATCCCGGCCGCGTGGACGGCGCGGGGCTTCGACCACATCGGCGACATCGACGTGATCGGCCGACTACATCTACGCGCCGTTGGAGCAGCCCGACTACTCGCAAGGGCTTCCAGGCCACCGCGCGATTCGACCGCGACACGTTCCGCTTCGTCGACGCGGTGACGCTCCCCCAGCACGAGAACTCGTTCGTCAGCATCGACCCCGGAGACGATGACCGCGTACTCGATGGATCACTTCGACGGCAACGCGGTGTTGCGGTACGACGTCGCGCGACAAATGGAAGCGACTCCCGGCGCTCCACCTGAGCACGACGCTTGCATCACACCCAGGGCGCCGACGTGCTGCACGGTGTCCTCTGGATATCGACGAGCGACCCCGACGAACGACCTCTACGGCGTCGACCTCGCGACCGGAAGGTGCGCGGCGAACGGATCGATGGGCCACACCGGCGGCCAGGGCGAGGGCGAAGGCCTCGACGCCACGACGCTCGGCCTCGGGCTCGGTCCACACCTTGTGCGTCGATCCGAAGATCAACCCCGTGTGGTTCGAACACTGCCGCATCGCCGCGGGCTGAACACAACGAGTTCATGCCTCATCGGGTCGACACAACCGCGATGATGAACAGCGTGTTGACGAGCATGTGCGCGACCGTGCTCGGCCCGAGGCGGCGCCAGCGCATCGCCGCGACACCGAAGACGAAACCGACGACCGCCCGGCCGAGGTCCGGCGCGAGTTGTCACGGCCCAACTCTGGTGCGAAGTGGTAAGCGCCGAAGAGCACGGCCTGAATCGTCACCGCCCACCACACGCCGACGACCCCGGTCAGCGACCGTTGAAGGATCCCGCTGAAAGCGATCTCTTCCAGGAGCGGGGCGGCGACGATCGTGGACAGGGCGAGCAGAACGTTTGCCGATACCGGCAGCTGACTCACTCCGATTCGCAACTCACGCATGTGCGATCCGATATCTGATCCTGCCGGGCGACAACGGTCACTAGGGCCGCCGAGATGTTCGCGATGATGAGCACGAGGATTCCTCGCCAGACGTCAGTGCGCCGGAACTCCCAAACGAAGTCCGCGGTGAGCCGGCCGGTACCGAACTGCCTGCTCACTAGCGACACGTCGCCGCCATGCCGCCGAACAGCGGTATGTACATCGAGGCGATCGTGGTGGTCGGCGAATGCCCGAGGTGGAAGTACACGAAGCTGTAGAGCGTTCGACCGACGATCACGCTCGCCGCGATCCCAGCACCTGTCGGGAACACCGCTCGATGGTCGAACGTCGGCGGCGACTCGTCGATCGCCGTCACGACGACAGCATGGCAGCCCCGCCGATCCTTAGGTGCTGAATGCGGCGATGCCGATGACCGGTGAGCTGGGCGGGTTGCTCGCGAGACTCCCCGCGAACGGCTTGTTCGAGAACGTGAACACGCCGCCGTCCGACGCCACCATGAGATAGCCGTTGCCGTACGCGACCAGTCCGTTCACGCTCTGGTTGAGATGGATGGCGCCCATCGAACCCCGGAACGGCGCGTTGAACGCGAACACGCCGCCGTCCGATCCCACGAGCCAGTAGCCGCGGTTGTCGGCCGTCGGCGCGATGCCGACGACCGGCCGGTTGAGATGAATGCCGCCGGTCGAGCCGTGGAAGCGGGCGTCGCCGAAGCTGAACACACCCCCGTCGGAGCCGACCATGTAGTAGCCGTGACCGGTCGGCGTCGCGACCGATGCAACGATCGGACCGTTCAACGCCGCGGCCGACATGTCGCCGAAGAAGTGCGCGTCGCCGAACGAGAACGCCCGTCCGCGGTTCGTGAAGAGCCAATAGCCGTTACCGGCAGGCGTGGCCGAGATCGTGCTGACCCGCTCCCCCGCGCGCAATGCGGGACGGCCACCATGCGCGCCCGCAGCACCGAAGTGCGACACATTCCCGGCCGCGTCAACCGTCCAGTACCCACCACCGTCACGGCGCGGAGCGATCGCAACCGCCGGTTCCGGGGGCCGATCCGAGTTTCGGGGCGTTGCCGAACGCGTACACCGCGCCGTTCGAGGCCAACATCCAATAGCCGCTCCGCGCTATGTGTTGCGCAACGACCGCGGGCGATACAGAAACCGATGCCGACGCAACCGGAAGACCGTCGGCCATGACGGCAACGCGAACGGGATAGCTCCCGTGCACGCTCGCGTTCTTCGGAGTTGCAACGCTGGCGCGGAAGAAGTCGGTGACGGGATCCCAGACCGCGCACACCGGCGCGCCGCCGTCGAACGACACGGTCGCGGTACAGCCCAGGTTCGCCACCACGGAGGTCGGAATCCGGCTTCCGCCCGCACCGGTCAACTTGAACTTCACGGGAAGCTTCGACCCGGGCGTGAACGTGCCGTGCGGAGGGGGCGACAGGCTCGACACGGTGTATCCGACGACGAAGCTCTGTTCGAACGGCAGCGCCGGATCCCAATCCGCGTTGCCGGCCTGGGTCGCTTCGATCGTGCATCGCCCCGCCGCCAGCACCGTGACGCTCGAACCCGCAACCGTGCAGACGGTGCTCGTCAGCGACGCGAACGAAACCGGCAGTGACGATGTCGCGTCGACGTCGACGAACGGTACGGCGCCGGGCGCGGTGCAGTCCTGCTTGGCCACGACCGGCGTACCGAAGACCGTCACGACAAGCTGGGCGGAGCCGGACTTCTCCGTGAAGCTGACGGGCGCGGAAGCGTCGACCGGGTGCCAGGAGGTGTCCGGCAGCGACAGGGTCAGGTCCAGGGGCACCGCCGTCTCGTCGCCGTTGTTCGGGATCCCGTCCGGGTCGACGAAGTGGACCGTCACCGTGGCGGGCACCGCGGCGTACGCGTGCGTTCGTTCCGCGGTGTTCGACGCCGCGACCGTCACTTGCAGGCTCGCGGCGAACACCTGCCCGTCGCTGATGAACCCGAGTTGGTAGCCCAGCAGGAGGAGGTCCGCCGGCACCGTCGCCGTGATCTCCGTGTTCGTCAGCGTGATGACTTGACCGAAGTGCGGCCGCGGCGACGCGTCCGCGCCCATGCCGATCGACAACGTCGTACTGGTGGGCTGCTGGATCGGCGGGGTGAACGTCGCCACACAGTTGTTCGCATTGGTTGACGATCCGTGCGCCACCGGCGGCTCGACCTGCGTTGCCGTGGTCGTGGCCGAAACGTCGAACGGCGCGGCGCCGAAGAGCTTGTTGCTCAACGGTCCGAACGTGATCGTCTGGGGGCTCGCCGCGTACGCCGGCGCCGTCCCGAGTCCGACCGCGCCGACCGTTGTCGTCGCGATGATCGCGGCCAACCGAACCGGCCCGAGCCTCACTGGCGCCCCCAACTTCATCCCCGCGAGATCCATCCCCCGCGCCGCCCAGAGTCCTTCATTACCGGCACGATTGTCCAGTCGCGGGCCGCTCAGGACGGTGGCACGGGGTCGGGGACGTCGTGCTCGACGTGTTCCAGCTCGGGCCCGCGCGTCACGCCCCACAACGAACCCACGACCACGGCCGAGCCGACGCCCTGCAACAGCGTGATCGACTCGCCGAAGAACACCCACGCGCCCGCGGCCACTAACGGCGTCTCCCCGAGCAGCATGGGCGACGACACCGACGTCGGCACGTGGCGGTGCGCCCAGATCATCATCACGTGCGCCGCGGTCCCGGCGACCATCACGCACGCCGCGAAGAAGAACCCGCGCCCGCTCATGCGAGAGGCTCCCGTGCACCACCAGCGTGAGCGGTGTCAGCAGGAGCGCGGCGGCGGTCAACGTGCCGAGCATGAACGCGAACGGGTCGACGACGATGCGCGTGCGCAACACGCGTCCGTAGAGGAACCAGCCCGCGTTGAAGATGAGGCTGAGCACCGCGAGCACATCACCCCAGAGGCTCCACGTTCCGCTGCCCGACGCCGCGGCCGCGACCATGATCGTCCCCGCAATCGCGACCGCGGCGCGGATCAGGTGCGTGCGCGCGACGTGCTCCCCCAGGAACGCGACCGCGAAGCCGATGATCAGGATCGGCTGCAGCGAGCCGATCAGCGTGACGTCGAGCAGTCGCGTCAGCCCCAGCGCGGCGAAGGTCGTCGCCGCGCCCGCGATGAAGAACGCGCCTGCGCCGAGGAGCAACGCGAGCCAGCGCAACCGCGGAACGTCTTCCGGCCAAAACGGCGCGCTGTCGGTCCGGCCCGAACGCCACGCCACGACCGCGAGCAACGGCGGCAGCGCGAACCAGAGGCGCCACGTGGTGAACACCAGTGCATCGGAGTGCCCGGCGCGCACGAACAGCGAGGTGCCCGACCACAGCACGACCGCGACGAGGATCGCGATGACGGCGCGCCGCTCGACGGGCATGGCGCGCGAGCGAGCCGCGAGATCGACCACCATCGAAACCTAACCGGGGACAGATCGGCCGGGTCAGCGCTTCTTGCGCTTGCGGAACATTCCCTTGCGCTGCCGGGCCTGCTTGTCGAGGATGTCGAGGCCCGCGGCGTTGACGATGTCTTCCGCCTCGTCGAGGAGCGCGGCGACATCCGCGTCGGACGAGACCAGGGGCTCGGGCGGCGCGGGCTGCATCCCCTTCGCGAGCGATCCGTACTGCCAGCCCGCGTCGATCATGCGGCGCTCGTAACGCGGGCAGTCGGCCGGGCACGCCCACGGCGCCTCCGGGGCGAGGTCGAGCGCGCAGCGACGAACGGCTTCGCCGGAGGAGTAGGTACGGCTCTCGTAGTGCTTGCAGTCCGTGCGCATGGCCACGAGATCATGGTACCTGTGCGCGATCGGAGCGTTCGGGCGCACGACCCGGGCGGGTCGCGGCTCAGTCGAGCCAGCCGACCGCCTGGTCGAGCAGATAGCGGCTCACGAGCAGGCACGCCTCGAGCGTGTCGCAGGGCACCTCTTCACCACGGCGAATCCCGATGAGCGACACACGCTGATGGGCGACGATGCGCAGCGATCGTTCCGGCGCGTCGGTGGCGGCCGGGAACGAGTCGGTGGCCGATACGTCGAGTGGGAGATCGCGACCACCGACACCGGCGAGATCGGTCGCGAGCACGAGCAGATCGGGCCCGTGCGCGAGCGGCGGCAACGCCCACGTGAAGCTCAACGGGAAGTGGAACGTGTCGGTCGGTTCCGCGTCGTCGCCGACCTCGATCACCGCATCCTCGAAGCCGAGCAGCACGCGTGGATCGATTTCGAGCGACAGGTAGAGGTCGACCGGGCCTTCGCACCCTTCTTCCGGATGCAGATCGACTTCCCAGGTCTGCCGCAGCGAATAGCTCTCGACGAAATGCCGCTCGTCGTGCACGTGGAATCCGTGCTCGACCGCGTGATCCTTGAGATCGGCAACGAATCCGGCGACGTCGAGTACTGCCATCAGGCGGGGAGCGTACCGAACGCCCGGCACACCTCGGCGCTCACGCGTCGTATCGCGTCGCGGCTCGCGTCGAAGACCGCTGACAGCCCGAAGAACGCGTGGATCATGCCGTCGTAGGAAAGGTTCACGACCGGAACCCCGGCCTCCTCGAGCCGGCGCGCGTACGCGCCGCCCTCGTCGCACAGCGGGTCGAACTCGGCCGTGATGACAACCGCCGGTGCGACCCCGTGCAGGTCGGGCGCGCGCAACGGCGAGATCCGCCAATCGGCGGGGTCGGCGCCCGCGCCGAGGTAGCACGAGAAGAACCACTCCATGTCGGCCTGCGTGAGCAGGTGACCCCGGCCGTTCGCGCGATACGAGGGCGTGTCGAGCACGGAGTCGACGACCGGGTACACGAGTACCTGCATCGCGAGATCGGGTCCGCCCGCGTCACGCGCGAGCAGCGCGCAGACCGCGGCGAGGTTGCCGCCGGCGCTGTCGCCCATCACGGCGAGACGCGACCCGTCGCCGCCGAACCCGCCGGCGTTCTTCGCGGTCCAGAGCAGTGCCCGCCAACAGTCGTCGAGTGGTGCGGGGAACGGATGCTCGGGCGCGAGGCGGTAGTCGACCGACACCACGATCGCGTCCGTGGCGTTCGCGATC
The DNA here is from genome assembly GCA_963835455.1 of uncultured Actinomycetes bacterium. Lineage (GTDB taxonomy): Bacteria > Actinomycetota > Acidimicrobiia > IMCC26256 > PALSA-610 > PALSA-610. The sequence goes on along the minus strand of CAWIFT010000003.1, from coordinate 827,890 downwards.
TGGCGAGTGATCGGATCGAACTGCTCGACGCTGCCGATCGTCCAGCCGCCGCCGTGGAGGTACACGATCACGGGGAGGTCGGGCTCGGACGACGGGCGGTAGACGCGCACGGGCACACCGTCGGCGTCGAGGTTCTCGATCGCGTACACGTCCTCGGCCGCACCCGCACCCATCGCGACCAACATCGCGAACCCGTCGCGCACTTCCTGGAGACGCTCGTTGCTCGGCGGCACGTCGCCGGCCGCATTCACGAGGTCGCACACGGTCTGGGCCTGCGGATGCAACGGCATCACGCGGACCCGAGCGACTCGCGCAATGCCGCCACCGAGACGTCCCAAGAGTCCTGGCCCGGCGGCATGAACTCGTGCATACCGAAGAATCCGTGGATGAGCCCGTCGGCGCGTACGGCCTCGGTCGGCACACCCGCCTGCGCGAGCCGTTCCGCGTACGCCTCGCCCTGGTCGCGCAGCGGGTCGTACTCGGCGGTGATCACCACCGCCCGGGCGAGACCGGCGAGGTCGGACGCGTGCATCGGAGAGAAGCGCGGATCGTCGAAGTCGGCCGGCGTACGCGCGTAGTGCTCCCAGAACCAGCGCATGCTCTCGGCTTCGAGGAAGTAGCCCTTGGCGTTGTCGACCATCGCCGCGCTGTCGAACTCGACCTCGATGACCGGATACACCAGCAGCTGCAGCTTCGGCTGCGGGAGCCCGCGCTCGCGCGCGTCGAGCGCGACCACCGCGGCCAGGTTGCCACCCGCGCTGTCGCCGCCGATCGCGATGCGTTGCGCGTCGGCGCCGACCTCGTCCGCGTGGGCCAGGGCCCACTCGTAGGCCGCGAGGCAGTCGTCGGCCGCGGCCGGGAACTTCGACTCCGGTGCGAGCCGGTAGTCCACCGACACCACCACCACGCCGGCGTGGTCCGCGAGCAGCCGACCGAGTTGGTCGTGCGTGTCGAGGTTGCCGGTGACCCATCCTCCACCGTGGAACCACAACAACAGCGGCAGGCCCGTCGCCGCGCTCGGCCGGAAGACCCGCACGGGGATCTCGCCCGCCGGTCCGGGGATCGTGCGGTCGTACACGTCGTGCACTGGGTGCTTCGGGAACAGCGGGTTCGTCGTGGCCGCGATCATCGCGGCGCGCCGCTCGGCGGGCGTGGCGTCGGGTGTGAACGTGAGGCCGGAGTCCGCCAACACCTGAACCATCATCTCCGCCGACGGGTGCAGCGCCATCTCGATCTACCTCTTTTCGTCGAGTGCCGAGGCGAGCGCACGAAAGGCCCGACCGCGGTGCGAGATGGCATGTTTCTCCTCCGGCGCCATCTCCGCAAACGATCGCCCGTCGCCCTCGACCGGCACGAACACCGGGTCGTAGCCGAAACCGCCCGACCCGCTCGGTTGCGCGGCAATGACACCTTCGACCACACCGCGGGCCGCGACCTCCGCGCCGGCGGGAAAGCGGGCCATCGCCACCGTCTCGAAGCGCGCGGTGCGCAACGACGGCGGCACACCCTCGAGCTCACGCAGCAGCTTGGCCACGTTGCCGGCATCGGTTGCGTGCTCACCCGAGTAGCGCGCGGAGTGCACGCCGGGCGCGCCCCCGAGCGCGTCGACCGCGAGGCCGCTGTCGTCGGCGATCGCGAGAAGCCCGAGCGCGTCCGCGAGCGCGACCGCCTTGATCCGCGCGTTCTCCTCCAGCGTGGTGCCCGTCTCCTCCACGTCGGGTGCTTCCGCGAGCGGCGGGAGCGCGGCGACGGAAGCGGCGATGCGCTCGGGCCCGTCGACGAGGAAGGCGATGCCGTCGATCGAATACGCGATCAGCGGAAGGTCGGTCAGCGCGACGAAGATCTCGACGATCTCGCGCGCCTTGCCCGCGTTCTGCGTGGCGAGGACGAACGGGAGCGCCTCGAACTGCCGCGGCGCACTCTGGGTCACCGCGCGCGGCGCCGGCGGTTCGGCGACCATCTCCTGCTGCGCGGCGATGATCTCCTCGATCCCACCCTCGGCGAGACCGAGCAGTGCGTCGAGCTCGGCGCGGGTGAACGCAACGCCCTCCGCGGTGCCCTGCACCTCGACGAAGCGCCCGTCGCCCGTCATCACCACGTTCATGTCGACCTCGGCCCGCACGTCCTCGGAGTACTCGAGGTCGAGCATCGGCGTGCCGTCGATGATGCCGACCGAGATCGCTGCGCACGGTTGCAGGATCGGATGCTTGGCGATCGTGCCCGCCCCGACGAGACGGCTGCACGCGTCGTGCAGTGCAATCCAACCGCCACAGATCGACGCGGTGCGCGTGCCGCCGTCGGCTTGCAGCACGTCGCAGTCGACGGTGATCTGCACGTCGGGCATCAGCCGCAGGTCGGTGGCGGCGCGCAGGGAACGCCCGATGAGGCGTTGGATCTCCTGCGTGCGCCCGCTCTGCTTGCCCCGCGCCGCCTCGCGGCCGACGCGCTCGGGCGACGAGCCCGGCAGCATCGAGTACTCGGCCGTGACCCAGCCCTTCCCCGAGCCCTTCAACCACGGTGGGATCCGTTCCTCGACCGACGCGGTGCAGAGCACGCGCGTGCGCCCGAACTCGACGAGCACCGATCCGTCGGCCATCTCGGTGAAGTCGCGCACGAACGTGACGGCCCGGAGGTCGTCGGTGGCGCGGCCGGAGGCACGTGTGGTCAAAGCGGGTCCTTCCGTCCACCACGGCCGGGGCTGCCGGCGGTGGTGCTACAGGTGCGTGATGAGGTGTGGTGCGGCGAGTGTCACCGCGCGCCCGAATGCTTCCGAGCCCTCTTCGACGGAGGCTACCGGGTCGAGCGTCGGCCACAAATGAGTGAGCATGAGCCGGCGGGCGTTGGCCGCGCGGGCCGCTTCACCGGCCTGGCGCGCCGAGAGGTGGATCGGCGCGCGGATGTCGTCGTGTTGGTACGTGGCCTCCGACAGCACGAGGTCGGCGCCGGGGCGGAACGTCTCGACGCTCCATCCCGGTCCGGTGTCCGCCGTGTACACGAGGCGCTTGCCCCCGCACTCGAGATCGACACCGACCGTGGGGAGCGGGTGATCGGTGCGCGAGAACTGCACCTTCGCCTCGCCGATCGCGGCGGCGTCACCGTCGCCCACGAGCTTCCAGTCGAACGTGTCGGTCCATTCCCCCACGATTCCTTCGAGCGTCCTCTCCACCCCTTCGGGCGCGTACACGGGCAGGCCCCGAAGCTCGAGCCCGTACTTGAGGAGCACGTGCAGGCCGTAGATGTCGACACAGTGGTCGGCGTGCGCGTGCGTGATGATGACTGCGGTGAGGTCGGCCGGGTTCGCGTGCTGCTGCAGGTTCGCGAACGATCCGTTGCCGCAGTCCATCCAGATGACCGCGTCGCCGGCGCGCACGAGATAGCCGCTGCACGCGCCCCCCGCGGGCGACCCGTAGCTGCCGGAACATCCGAGAACGGTCAGCTCCACGACCACGCCTCCACACGTTCGACTTCGGGGCCGAGGAACCGCGCACCCAACTCGCGGAAGGTCGCGGGGTCGCCGCTCGTCATGAACTTCACCCGGCGCGGCGTTTCGGGATCGGGTGCGTCGCGATCCGGCTCGTCCAGCTCGGCCCGCACCTCGAACGCGGTCTCTTCTGCGCTCGACACGAGAACGACGTCGGGGCCCATGACGTCCGCGATCGTGCGGGCGAGCAGCGGGTAGTGCGTGCAACCGAGCACGAGCGTGTCGACGTCCGCCTCTTTCATCGGCGCGAGCAGTCGTTCGGCCAGCACGTGCACCTGATCGGAGTCGACGTCGCCCTGTTCGACGAACTCCACGAATCCGGGGCACGCCGCGCACGCGAGCTCGAGGTCGGCGTCGAGATCGGCCGCGACGCGCTGATACGCACCCGAGGCAATCGTGCCGACGGTTCCGATCACGCCGACCCGCCCCGTGCCGGTCACTCGACGCGCGGCGCGCAACCCGGGTTCGATGACACCGACGACGGGAACGTCGAGACGCTCCTTCAGCTGATCCAGGGCCGCGGCGGCGGCACTGTTGCACGCGACCACCACCATCCGCACGTCTTCCTCGAGCAGCAGATCGACGATTTCGAGCGTGTACTTCAGCACCTCGTCCGCGGGCTTCGGTCCGTACGGGAAACGGCCCGTGTCGCCGAAGTAGACGACATCGGCGCCCGGAACGAGGTCGAGGAGCGCACGGACGACGGTGAGACCGCCCAGTCCGCTGTCGAAGACGCCAATTGGGCGACCGTCGTTTCGCATCCCCTCGAAACCCCCTCGGTAAGAAGCTATCGGGGCGGGGTGGCGGCCCGCCGCAAGCGGTCGGCGACCGCCGCGCCGATGCCGTGCCGGTCGGCGGGCAGGACGGCGACGATCACGTCGACCCCGGTTTCGTCGAGTTCGCGTAGCCGGCCGTACAGCACGTGCGCGTATTCGGCGGCGTCGGTCGGCGCGTCGAGCACCGCAACGGCGAGTCCTTCGGCGCGCAACAACTGGACCCGCTCGACGAGTCGGTCCGCGTCGACCAGCTCGACGCGCGCGTTCGGCGCGTAGTGCGACGGCAGTGTGCCGGGCGCGGCGACCTCACCGCTCGTCCGCCGCGCGAGCGGCACGCCGACGATCGCCGCGAGTCGGGCTTCGTCGACACCGCCGACACGCAACACGACCGGTGCCGCGCCGGTGACGTCGACGATCGTCGACTCCACCCCGACGCTCGACGGTCCGCCGTCGAGGACGAGGTCGACGTCGGCGCCGAGGTCGTCGCGCACGTGTTGCGCAGTGGTGGGGCTCACGCGGCCGAAGCGATTCGCAGACGGCGCCGCGATGCCGCCGCCGAACGCGTCGAGCAGCGCGAGCGCAACCGGGTGATCGGGCACGCGGATGCCGACGGTGTCGCGACCACCCGTCGCCTCCGGGGCCACGCGGTCCGGGTTGCGCCGCACCACGAGCGTGAGCGGACCGGGCCAGAACGCGCGCGCGAGCGCGTGCGCGACGTCGGGAACGTCGCGGCCGAGCTCGTCGAGCTGCGCGGCGCGGGCGACGTGGACGATGACGGGATGGTCGGTGGGGCGTCCCTTGACCGCGAACAGGCGCCGCAGCGCGGCCGGGTTCGCGGCGTCCGCGCCGAGCCCGTACACCGTCTCGGTCGGGAACGCGACGAGGCCACCCGCCCGCAGGACCTCGACCGCGGACTCGATCACCAGTAGTTGATGCGCGTCGCGCGTTCGACGACCTCGTCGATCGGGTCGGTCCACGCCCCCGACGACAGGTATTTCCAGCCGCCGTCCGGCAGCAGGGTCACGATCGTTCCGCGCTCCATCTGCTGCGCGGCCTTGACCGCGCCCGCCACCGCCGCGCCCGACGAGATGCCGGCGAACACGCCGCATTCGTTCAACAGGCGGCGCGTTCCCTCGATCGACTCCCGCGGGCGCACGATGAGCTTGCGATCGAGCACCCCGGGATCGAAGATCGGCGGGACGAAGCCGTCGTCGAGATTGCGCAGGCCCTGCACGAGCTCGCCCGCCGGCGGTTCGACCGCGATCACCTTGACGTCGGGCTTGTGTTCTTTGAGGTAGCGACCCGCGCCCATCAACGTTCCGCTCGTACCCAGGCCGGCGACGAACACGTCGACCTCGGGACAATCGCGCAGGATCTCGGGGCCCGTGCCCTCGTAGTGCGCGAGCGGATTCGCCGGATTGCCGTACTGGAAGAGGAACACGTAACGATCCGGCTCGTCGGCGTGGATCTTCTCGGCCATGCGGATCGCGCCGTTACTGCCTTCCTCACCGGGCGACAGCGTGATCTCCGCGCCGAAGATCTCGAGCAGCTGCTGCCGTTCGACCGACACGTTCTCCGGCATGATCACGCGCAGCTTGTACCCGCGCAGCTTCGCGACGAGCGCGAGCCCGATCCCGGTGTTCCCCGACGACGGTTCGAGGATCGTCGCACCCGGTTGGATCGCGCCGTCGCGTTCGGCGAGCTCGATCATCTTCAGCGCGATGCGGTCCTTGGACGAACCGCCCGGATTCTGGCCTTCGAGCTTCGCCCAGATCTTCACGTCGGGGTTCGGGGACAGCTGGTGCACACCGACGAGCGGCGTGTCTCCGATCAACCCGAGGATGTCGTCGTGCTTCACGCGCCGCCGGCGACCGCAGGCAGGATCGAGAGCACGTCGCCGTCGACGACCTTGGTGTCGAGACCTTCGAGGTAACGGATGTCGTCGTCGTCCTTGTAGACGTTGACGAACTTGTGCAGGCTGCCCGCATCGTCGAGCAGGTTGCCCCGCAGGCCCGGATAGCGCTCGACGAGGGTGGTGAACACCTCGCCGACGGTCGCGCCCTCGACCGCGACGCGTCGCCTGGCCATCGGCCTGGGTCCGCAACACCGTGGGAAGTTTGATCTCGACGGCCATCTCGTCAGGCTACAACCCGACTCATCCGGTAGGGATTCCGGGTTACTCCACCAACAGTTGTCGGAGGTATCAGCGCATAGCGCTGAGAAGTCCGACAACTGTTGGTGGGTTTCGGGAGTCGATCAGCCGCGGTCGAGCTCCACGGCGACCTCGGCGATCTCGCCGCCGCGGATGCGGTACGAGCGGAGGACGGGCATCTGGTCCCGGAGCGACACGATGACGTACAGCCACGCCGGGTCGACGGCCTGGCGCACGTCGGTGGGCGACGGATAGGCGTCCGTGTGCGTGTGCGAGTGCCACACGCCGACGATCTCGGTGCCCGCGGCCTCGGCCGCGCGCATCGCCGCGAGCATGTCGCGCGGGTCGACCGTGTAGGTCACCGCCGACGCGTCGACGTTGCGGCAGGGCCGCGCCTCGGTGATCGCGCCCGTCGGTTCGCCGGTCGTCACCGAGCGGACCGAGGAGCAGGCCGCAGGCTTCGTTCGGCAGACCGTCGTAGCAATTGCCGACGATCGTCGCGTATTGCGACTCGGTCAGCCGCAGTGTCGGTTGCGCGAACGGCGCCGTCATCCCCGGAGCGCCTGCCACACGCGCTCGGCCGTGCACGGCATGTCGATGTGACGGATGCCGCGGTGCGAGAGCGCGTCGATGATCGCGTTGTGCACCGCGGGCGTGGAGCCGAGCGTGGCCGATTCGCCGATGCCCTTCGCGCCGAGCGGGTTCAGCGGCGTGGGCGTGACGGTGTTGTACGTCTCGTACGACGGCAGCTCCGCGGCCGACGGCATCGCGTAGTCCATGAGGTTCGCGGTGATGGGGTTGGCGTCGTCGTCGTACTGCACCTGCTCCCACAACACCTGCGCGACGCCCTGCGCGATGCCGCCGTGCTGCTGGCCGCCGACGATCAGCGGGTTGATGATGGTGCCGCAGTCGTCGACCGCGACATGCCGCACGAGCTCGACGCGCCCGGTCTCGGAGTCGATCTCGACCACGGCGACGTGCGAGCCGAACGGGAACGACGAGCCGCCGGCCTGGAAGTCGAGCTCGTGTTGCAGGCGCTCGGCGAGGCCTTCCGGACGCTTCGCCGGGTCCTTGACCGCGGCCGCCAGATCGGCCCACGCGAGCTTGCTCGCGGGCACACCCGCAACTTCGAGGCCGTTGTCGCCGAGGACGATGTCGTCGGGGTTCGCTTCGAGCATGTGCGCGGCGAGGCGCTTCGCCTGCGCGAGGACTTCCTGGCTCGCGACGAGCAGCGCGCTGCCGCCGATCTGGCCGGAGCGGGAACCGCCGGTACCGCCACCGCGCTTGACCTCGTCGGTGTCGGAGTGCAGCACCCGCACGTTCTCGAACGGCACGCCGAGTGTCGACGCGACGATCTGCGAGAACGCGGTCTCGTGACCCTGGCCGTGCGCACTCGTGCCGACGCGCGCGGTGACCGTGCCGTCGTCCTCGATCTCGACCGAACCGAACTCCTGCGTGAGCACCATCGGCGCGCTGATCTCGAGGTACGACGACACGCCGATCCCCATGAGCATGCGGTCGCCGCGATCGAGCCGCGCCTTCTGCTCGGCGCGCAACGCGTCGTAGCCGGCGTGCTCGAGCACGGCGTCGAGCGCCTTGTCGTACTCGCCCGTGTCGTAGGTGGCGCCGAGACCGGTGTTCGGCATGTACGGGAACGCGTCGGGCTGGATGAAGTTCTTGCGGCGGATCTCGACGGGATCGATGCCGAGCTCGTCGGCCGCGATGTCGAGGATGCGCTCCATCATGTGGATCGCCTCGGGCCGGCCCGCACCGCGGTACGCCGCGACCGGCGTGGTGTTGGTGATGACGGCCTGCCAGTTGAACTCGACCTTCGGGATCACGTAGACGTTCGCGGCCATCATCTGCGTGAAGAAGGGCAGGAACGCGCCGATGTTCGCGTAGGCGCCGGCCTCCGCGTTCGTGAAGACCTTCATGCCGGTGATCGTGCCGTCGCGCTTCAGGCCGAGCTCGACCTCGTGCACCATGCCCGCGGCCGTGCCACATCGAGACCATGTTCTCGGAGCGGGTCTCGGCCCACTTCACCGGGCGACCGAGCGTGAGCGCGGCCTTGGCGACGAGCAGGTGCTCGACCACCATTCCCTGCTTCGCGCCGAACCCGCCGCCGACCGCGGCATTGCGCGCGTGGATCAGCGCGGGGTCCATCCCGAGCAGCATCGCGATCTCGTCGCGCACGCCGTGCGGGCCCTGCGACGAGACCCAGATCGACAGGCTGCCCGCGGGGTCGCCGGGAACGGCGACGATCCCGCCCACCTCCATCGGCACCGGCGCGACCCGCTGATTGACGATGCGTCTCGCGCACCACGACGTCGGCGTCGTCGAGCACGCCCTCGACCGGACCCGTGCCCATCGCGTTGGCGACGTTCGAACCCTGCTCCTCGTGCACGATCGGCGCGCCGTCGGCGAGCGCGGCGGCGACGGTGGCGAGGGGCGGGAGCTCGTCGTAGTCGACGATCACCGTCTCGGCCGCGTCCACGGCCTGGGCCTTGGTCTCGGCCACGACCATCGCGACCAGGTCGCCGACGAAGCGCACCTTCTCGGTCGCGAGCGGCGGGCGGTTCATCGTCGCGGGCAGCATGATGAAGCCGTGCACGGTCGGGAGGTCGAAGTCGGCCGCGGTGTACACCGCGACGACGCCCGGCATCGCCTTCGCGTCGCTCGAGTCGATCGCCGGCGATGTTGGCGTGCGCCACCGTCGACCGCACGAACGCGGTGTGCAACAGGCCGGGCACGGCGAGGTCGTCGTAATACTGCGTCGTGCCTTCGAGGATCCCCGGGTCCTCCTTGCGAAGGACGGGGTTACCCAGAATCGAGCCCGACGTCGGCATTTCGTTCCTCCTGCGCTGCTGAGAACCGGCCGCAGACTAGCGGTGAGAGAATGCCGGTCGTGCGAGCCGTGCGGAACACCGACGACGGAATCCGCGTGGTCGACGTACCCGCGCCGGACGGACCGGGCACCCGCGTACGCGTCCGCGCCGCCGGAATCTGCGGTTCCGATCTCGAGATGGTCCGCACCGGACTGGCGGCAGGAACGTTGGGGCACGAGATCGCGGGCGTGCTCGACGACGGCACCGAGGTCGCCGTTCATCCGTTCGTGCCGTGCGGGGAGTGCGTGCAGTGCCGGAGCGGCCGCGCGCAGCTGTGCCGGGACGCGACCGCGACGATGCTCGGGGTGTTCACCGACGGCGGCATGGCCGACGAGGTCGTCGTGCCCGAGTCGTGTGTGGTCCGGCTCGCGTCCGGCATCGGCCCGAACGACGCGTCGATCGTCGAGCCGCTCGCGGTCGCACTGCATGCGTGCAATCGGGCGGGGGTCGAGCCGGGGATGAAGGTGGGCGTGATCGGCGCGGGCACGATCGGGCTGCTGAGCGGCGCGGTCGCGCGTCACCTCGGCGCCGAGGTGACGATCGCCGCCCGCCACGATGCCCAGCGCCACGCGGCCGAGGCGCTCGAGCTCGGACGCGACGCGCCCCGCGACTGCGACATCGTGTTCGAGGCGGCGGGCACGTCGTCGGGGTTCGACGACGCGGTGCGCGCGTGCCGCCGGTCGGGCACGATCGGGCTCGTGTCGACCACGTGGGAACCGATTCCCGATCTCGTTCCTCAACGCGCAGATGCGCGAGGTCACGATCGTGCCCGCGTTCGTCTACGGCGAGGCGCACGGCACCGCGAGTTCGAGACCGCGGCCGACGATCGCGGCCGCGCACCCGGAGATCGCCGCGGCCGTGATCACGCATCGGTTCGGCCTCGACGACGCGCCGCGCGCCTTCGAGGTCGCGGGCGACCGCGCGCACGGCGCGATCAAAGTCGTCCTGCACCCGTAGTTTCCGGAGTTCGAGGAGGCGCAACCCATGGACTTCGAGATCCCGGCCGAGATCACGGCGACGCTCGCCGCGATCGACGCGTTCATCGAGCGGGAGATCCGACCGCTCGAACAGGTCGACGACAACATCCGGTTCTTCGACCACCGCCGCGAGTACGCGCGCACCGACTTCGAGGCCGGCGGCGTGCCGCGCGCCGACTGGGAGGAACTGCTGCGCGAGATGCGCCGCCGGGCCGACGCCGCCGGCTGGCTGCGGTGGGCGCTGCCCGCGGAGTACGGCGGGCACGACGCCGGGCAACCTCGAGATGGCGATCATCCGCGAGCACCTCGCGGCCAAGGGACTCGGGCTGCACAACGACCTGCAGAACGAGAGCTCGATCATCGGCAACTTCCCCACCGTGCTGATGATGCGCGACTTCGGCACCCCGCGAACAGCGCGAGGAGTGGATGCCCGGCTTCCTCGACGGCACCCGCCGCCTCGCGTTCGGTCTGACCGAACCGAACCACGGTTCCGACGCCACGTTCCTCGAGACCACGGCGGTACCCGACGGCGACGAGTGGGTGATCAACGGCCAGAAGCGCTTCAACTCCGGGCTTGCACCACGCCACGCACGACATCGTGTTCGCACGCACGTCGGGCGAACCGGGTTCACCGTTCGGCATCACCGCGTTCCTCGTGCCCACCGACGCGCCCGGCTTCAGCGTCGACTTCTTCTGGTGGACGTTCAACATGCCGACCGACCACGCGGAGGTGACGCTGCACGACGTGCGGGTTCCCGCGTCGGCCGTGTTCGGTCCACTCGATCGCGGCCTCGAGCTCGCGCAGCACTTCGTGCACGAGAACCGGATCCGCCAGGCCGCGTCGTCGCTCGGCGCCGCGCAGTTCTGCATCGACGACGCGGTCGCGTACGCGAACGAACGGGTCACGTGGGGCAAGCCGTTGTCGCGTAACCAGGCGATCCAGTTCCCGCTCGTCGAGCTGCACACCGAAGCCGCGATGTTGCGCCAGCTCGTCCGCTTCACCGCGTGGTCGCTCGATCGGCAGCACCACATGGAGGTGACGCACCTCGTCGCGATGTGCAACTACCGCGCGAACCGCCTCGCCTGCGACGCGGCCGACCGGGCGATGCAGACGTGCGGCGGCCTCGGCTACAGCCGCCACATGCCGTTCGAGCACATCTACCGCCACCATCGCCGCTACCGCATCACCGAGGGCTCCGAGGAGATCCAGATGCGAAAAGTCGCCCAGGCGCTGTTCCAGCTCCGATAGCGCTGGTCAGCAGCCGCTTCGCCTCCCCTCCGGTCGGATTCGCTCTCGTTCCCTTCAACATCGGAAGTTCCCGCCGATAGAGGCACCGATGGACGGGATCGCCGAAGTACAGGCGCGAATCCAACAGATCCGGAGCCAGTTCGCCGCCATGACGGCGGGCGGGGTGCTCGGCACCTCGGACTCGGGCACGACGCCGACGGGCGCGGCCCCGAACAGCGACGCCTCCTCCTTCGCCGCCGCCCTCGCGCAGGCGCAGGGCACACCCACCGCGACCGCATCGGGCGGGAGCGTGCCGACGAGCTCGGGCCAGCTCAACCGGGCGGGGGTCGACTCGATCGGATGGGCCCGCGACTTCCTCACGAAGCTCAACATGCCGATCACGTCCGAGAACGTGCGGGCGATCAGCGCGTGGGAGCAGGCCGAAGGCACCAAGGCGTCGTTCAATCCCCTGGCGACCACGCAGGGGGGCTATCGCCGGTGAGACGCGGTTCAACAGCGTGGGCGTGAAGAACTACGCCACGTATCAGGACGGCATCGACGCGAACGCGCACGCACTGATGAACGGCCGCTACCCGAACATCCTCGACGCGTTGCGTGCCGGCAACAGCGCGACTGCCGTCGCGCAGGCGATCGCGAATTCGCCGTGGGGCACGCACGGCGGCGTGCTGCGCGTGCTCGCGTCTCAGGGCAAGTAGCGCTTCGCGACGTCGCCGAGCACCGTCTCGCATTCGGCGACGGTCTCCCGCAGGATCTGCGCGACGGGCAGCACTTCGTTGATCCGACCCGCGACCTGGCCGCTGAACGCGAACGACGCTTCCAGGTTGCCGCCGAAGTAGAGGTCGTGCACGGCTTCGAGACTCGGGATGACCGCGCGGTCCTCGCCCTCGGCGCTCTCGCTGAAGCCGGTGCGCAACACGCGGAACGCGGGCGGCGAGTGCCGGTTGAGCAACAGCGTGTCGCCCTCGTTCGACGTGCAGATCAGCTGCTTCCAGTTGTCGTGCACGGGCGACTCCGCCGCGCTCACCATGCGCGTGCCCATCTGCACGCCTTCGGCGCCGAGCACCAACGCGGCGGCCATCGAGCGGCCGTCGCAGATGCCGCCGGCCGCGATGATCGGCACGTCGACACGCGACGCGATCAACGGCAACAACACCATCGTCGACGCGCCCGTCGGCGCTTTGAAGCCGCCGCCTTCGTTGCCCTCGACGACGAGCCCGTCGACCCCGGCGGCGACCGCCTTGAGCGCGCCGCGCAACGACGGCACGACGTGGAACACCGTGAGCCCCGCGTCCTTGAACGCGCTCGTGAACTTCGTCGGGTCGCCGGCCGAGGTCGTCACGAACGTCACGCCGTTCTCGGCCACGAAGTCGACGATCGACGCGTCCCGCACGAACATCTGGGCGACGTTCACGCCGAACGGCTTGTCGGTGAGATCGCGCATCTTGACGATCTCGTCGCGCACCTCCTCGAGCCGGCCCGACGAAGTCTCGATGATGCCGAGCCCGCCCGCGTTGGAAACGGCCGACGCGAGCTGGGCCCGGGCGATGTACCCCATCGGCGCCTGCACGATCGGGTACTCGATTCCCAGCAGCTCTGTGATTCGGGTGCGCACGCGTGCCACGCTATACAGATGACCGAGATCGACGCGCCGGTGATCATCGAGGCCGCACTCAACGGTGTGACGAGCCCTGCTCGCAATGCCAACGTTCCCGCGACCGCGGAGGAGCAGGCCGAGGACGCGCTGGCGTGCGTCGACGCGGGCGCGACCGTGATCCACACGCACGCGCCCAACATCGCCGTGCCCCCCGACGAGGCGGCCGAGCAGTATGCGATCGCGTTCCGCCCCGTCGTCGAACAACACCCGGGCGTGGTGTGCTACCCGACCACCGGCATCGGCCCGACGATCCAGGACCGGTACGCGCACGTCGAACTGCTCGACGACATGGGACTCATCCGCGCCGGGTTCGTCGACACCGGATCCGTGAACCTCGGCGGTACCGGCGCCGACGGGCTCCCGCCGAACAGCAGCTACGTCTACACGAACACCTACGCCGACATCGCGTACAAGATGAACGTGTGCCGGGCGCGGGGGCTCGGGCCGAGCATCGCGATCTTCGAGCCCGGCTTCCTACGGGTCGTACGTGCGTACTACGACGCCGGGGCGCTGCCGGCGGGCACGCTCGTGAAGTTCTACTTCTCCGCGGGCGGCTACCTCGGCGGCGGCGAGCCGTTGTGGGGTGCGCCGCCGATCATCGAAGCCCTCGACCTCTACCTCGCGATGCTGGGCGACGCCGATATCCCGTGGGCGGTCGCCGTGCTGGGCGGGTCGCTGTTCGACACACCGATCGCGCGCGCGGCGCTGGAACGGGGCGGGCACCTCCGGGTCGGTCTCGAAGACTGGGACGCGGGACCCGCGAACGCCGAGCAGGTCGCGCTCGCCGCGCAGTTGTCCGGCGCGGTCGGCCGCGCGGTTGCCGACGTCGCGTTTACGGAGAAGGTGTGCGGAGGGGCAGCTCGCGCATGAGCGTGGGCGAGATGCCGCTGCGCCCGATGAACTTCTTCACGTCGGCCCGGATGATCGCCTTGCCTTCGTCGGAGTCGTAGAACCGGTCCTCGAAGTCGGCACGCGTCCGGAAGCGCAGTTCGGCGACTCCGTCGATGCCCGCTCCGCCGGGCGTGTAGGTGGCCCGCACGACGTTCTGCGTGTAGTCGGCCAGGCCGACGTGGTGAGCCTGCGCGAGCGGCGCGTGCACCTCGCTCCAGTGCCGCACGAACTGTCCGTGCGAGAGCGCGTCCGCGCGCCGGACGAACGACACGTACTTCACCCCGGGCGCGTACTCACCGTCGGGCCACGTACGCTCCCACTCGATCACGCGATGCGGGTCGACGCGGAACACGTTCACCTCGCGGGCGATCGCGTAGAGATCGTGCCGATCGGGAAGGTCGTCGAGGTCCTGTGCGCGCCGGAGACCGAGCTCGATCAGCACGTCGCACGGCGGTCCCGCGAACGGCCCCTGGTCCGGGTCGGCGAAGCTGATCGTGCACGACTCGACCCCGGCATCGTGCAGCACGAGCGGGATCCAGGTATCGAGCAGCGACTCCACGTTCGCGTCCGGCGCGCGCCACAGCGCGATCAGCAGTTGCTCCACGACGGCCGAGACTACGTGGGTCCGTCGCGGCTCACGACCTCGTGCTCGCGCGCGTTCGCTGATCGCGGTGTTCTCCAGCTCGACCTCGCCGCCCCACTCGAAGACGCCGACCCGGCAGTCGTGCAGCCAGGACTCGGCGATGACGGTCCCGGCCGCACCACCCTCCACGACGACGCCACTGTCGCAGTGTTCGGCGAGCTGCTTCTCGATCCGGTTGCCGCGGCCACCCTCGACGGTGACGGCCCGCATCGTGCGCCAGGCCCGATTGCGATACAGGGAGGAGTCCTCGGCATGCAGGAGATGGATGCCGAACCACCGCGTCTCGTAGCGATTGCGTTCGACGCGCGCGCCGACGGTTTCCGACGCACTTGATCGCGCAGAGGTCGTCGCGGCACTCGTTCTCCGCGATGACGTGGCCCTCGCCCCCCTGAACCTCGATGCCCGCGCCCCAGCGCAACCCGTGCTGGTAGTTCGCGCGCACCTCGCAGTGCGACGCGCCCATCAGCCACACCTTGCCGCCGGCGACGACGTTGCCCGCGATCACGTGATCCTTCCCGCCCACGATCATGATCGACTCGACGTGACAGTCGCGCACCGTCAGCCCGTCGCCGCCCTGACCGGTCACGCACGTCGGCGGGATCATCATGTAGCCGGGCGCGCTGCCGGTGACCGTCACACCTTCGAGCGCCGCGCCGTCGCCGCCGAGCACGACCCCGGCCTTGCCGCCCGCGTCGATCACGACCCGCGCCGAGCCTTCGCCGCGGAGCGTCACGCCCGCCGGGACGACCACGGGGAACACCTCGTCGTCGTAGCGCCCGGCGGGAACGTCGATCACCGTGCCCGGTTGCGCACCCGCGAGCCGCGCGCCGAGCGCGCCGGCCGGGCGCGACGACACGCGGATCGGCTGGGCATCGCCTTGCAACGTGACGCAGTAGCGCGTGCCGAACGGGTGCCGTTCGATGGCCCGCGCGTCGACGATCAGGCCCGCGTCGGATGCCCGAAACGTCACTTCGTCGCCGTTCGCCGTGGTCACGCTCGTCACGCCCGACAACTCCGGGAAGCACGGTTCGGGCGACGAGGACAGGTCGAACGCGTGCACGGTGTCACCAGTGCGCGTGTACCAGTGCCCGCCACTGCCGGGTACCGCGAACGCGGTCGAGCCGTGGATCGCGTCGGCGTGGGCGCGCACCCACTCCCCCGACTCGCGCAGCAACCGCACCTGATTGTCGGGGATGGTGCCGTCGGCGTTCGGACCGACGTTCAGCAGGAGATTCCCACCCTTGGCCACCGTCTCCACGAGCATGGCGACGATCTCCCGCGCGCTCAGGAAGTCTTCGACGCTCTCGTTGCGATTGACACAGAACGACGCGCCGAGGCCGCGGCAGACCTCCCACAGTCGATCGGGCGGCGCCGCGGGCACGTCGTACTCGAACGTGACGAAGTCGGGCTCCGACGCGAAGAACCGGTCGTTGCAGACGATCTCGAATCCGTGCGCGGCGGCATATGTCCGCGCGTCGTCGAGGATCTTGTCGGCGCGCCAGTGGCCGCCGGGATGACCCCAATGACCGTCGCCCCACAGCAGCGCGGGCTCGAACCGCTCGACGAGCTCCTGGATCTGCGGCCGCATGAACGCGTCGACGTAGCGCTCGGCATCGGGATAGTCGGCGTGACTCCAGTCGAGCAGCGAGTAGTAGCAGCCGAACTCGTGGCCGCGCCGCCGCACCGCGTCGGCGAGCTCGGCGACGACGTCGCGCCGCGGCCCGAGCGCAACCGAGTTGCGGGTGGTGTGCGAGCTGTCCCACCAGCAGAAACCGTCGTGATGCTTGGTGACGTGCACGAGGTAGCGCATGCCGGCGTCGTCGAGGAGCCGGGCGTAGGCGTCCGCGTCGAATTGGTCGAAGGTGAGCTCGGGGATGAAGTCGTCGAACGGCTGATCGCCGAAGTGCTCGCGGTGCCAGGCCACCACTTCCGGAAGCGGGCACGTGGGGTGCAAGACGATGTCGGGTTTGGTCTCGAGGAAGCCCCAGTACCAGTCGGCGTACTCGTGCATCGGCGCGAACGCCGGGACGGTGGCGATGTTCGCGTGCACGAACATGCCGTACCGCTTCTCCTCGAACCATGTCCGCATTCCGGACAGTGTGCATTACCGTCGCATGCCGATGTCCCGCCGCGGCGACCAGGTCGTCATCACCAATCGCAAGGCCCGGCACGACTATTTCGTGCTGGACTCGTACGAGGCCGGCGTGATGCTGAAGGGCCCCGAGGTGAAGTCCATCCGCAACGGCCGCGCCAACCTGCAGGACTCGTACGCGTTCGTCGAGAACGGCGAGGTCTGGCTGTACGGCATGCACGTGTCGCCGTACGAGTTCTCCCGCGGCGAGCTCGACCCGGTGCGCAAGCGCAAGCTCCTCCTCCACTCGCGGGAGATCACCGAGATCGCCCGGGCGACCGAGGAAAAGGGTGTGACGCTGGTGCCGCTCCGGGTCTATTTCAAGGACGGGCGCTGCAAGATCGAGATCGCGACCGCCCGCGGCAAGGCGCGCTACGACAAACGCCAGGCGATCGCGACCCGGGACTCCAACCGCGACGTCGAACGGACGCTGAAGGAACTCGGGCGGTAGGCGCCGGCCCGGTCCGATGCGCCGGCGGTACCACGGGGACGCCATGCTGAATCCGTGACGCGGGACGACATTCGGGGATCAGGCGACGACCCGCCGCGGTCGGGCGTCTGCCCGATCACCGTTGATCGTCCGATCATGTTGCACCGTTGGGAGCGACTCACGTTCGTGCACTGGTCGTTCGACGCCGCGACCGTGCAGCGCCTGCTCCCGGACGGGTTGCACGTCGAGACGTTCGACGGGGCCGCGTGGGTCGGCCTCGTGCCCTTCTTCATGCGAGTCGGGACACCGGGCGGCCACCGCGTCCCCTGGGCGTCGCAGTTCTGCGAGACGAACGTCCGCACCTACGTCCGCGATCACGAAGGACGATCGGGGATCTGGTTCTTCTCACTCGACGCGGCTCGGCTCGGCGCGGTGATCACCGCCCGCACGACCTACCGCCTCCCCTATTTCTGGTCGCGGAT
This sequence comes from uncultured Actinomycetes bacterium, assembly GCA_963835455.1. Classification (GTDB taxonomy): domain Bacteria; phylum Actinomycetota; class Acidimicrobiia; order IMCC26256; family PALSA-610; genus PALSA-610. The sequence goes on along the minus strand of CAWIFT010000003.1, from coordinate 810,139 downwards.
GCGGCTCGAGGAGCGCGGTAGTGAAATCGCGTACGAGTGCCGGCGGCGATGGCCCGGGCCCCGCGCGGAGGCGAGCCGGGTCCGGGTGCGGATCGGTGCCCCGTTCGCGCCCGAGGAACCGAACGAACGCGACCACTTCCTCACCGCCCGCTGGGTGCTGTTCAGCGCCGCGGGTCGACGAACGCGATTCGCGCACGCATGGCACGAGCCCTGGCCGTTGGTGCATGCCGAACTCATCGAGGCCGACGATCACCTGATCACCGCGAGCGGCCTTCCGTCCGCCGAAGGCGAGCCGATCGTGCACTACTCGCCGGGCGTCGACGTCCGCATCGGGCGACCCGAGAAGTACGGCTCCTAGTCCCCGAGTGCCGGTTCGGGTTGGCGTTCGGGGGCCGACACCTCGGGACGCGCGTGGCCTTCGACGTTGATACGCGGCAGCCAGTCGAGCATCTTCGGGAACCACCAGTTCTTGTCGCCGAGCAGCTCCATCGTTGCGGGCACGAGCAGGAGCCGCACCACGGTCGCGTCGATGAAGACCGCGAACGCGAGCCCGAAGCCGATCAGCTTGAGCACGCGCAGGTCGGAGAGCACGAAGCTGCCGAACACGCAGATCATGATCGCGGCCGCGGCGGTGATGAGCCGCGCCGTCTTCGCGAGGCCGTGCGACACCGCGGTGGCGTTGTCGTGGTCGCGGTCGTACTCCTCCTTGATGCGCGACAGGAGGAACACCTCGTAGTCCATCGAGAGCCCGAAGACGATCGCGAAGAGCATCATCGGCACCCACGCCTCGATCGGGCCCTCCTTGCCGATGCCCACCACGCTCTTGATCCAGCCGTTCTGGAAGATCGCGACGATGACGCCGTAGGCCGCCCCGATCGACAGCAGGTTCATGATCACGGCCTTGAGCGGCACGAGCAGCGACCGGAACACGAGCATCAGCAGGATGAAGCTGAGCAGCAGGATCGCGAGGAACATGTAGGGCAGCCGCGAACCCATGGTGTCGGCCAGGTCGACGCTGACCGCGGTCTGCCCGCCGACGTGCGCCTCCAACGTGCTTCCCGCCGAGCTCGTCGGAATCACGTCGTCGCGCAGACGGTGCACGAGTTGCGTCGTGCTCGCGTCCTGCGGCGATCCCTTCGGGAACACCTGCATGAACACGGCCTTGCCGTTCGGGCTCGGGATCACCGGGGAGACCGCGGCGACGTCGGGCGTGGTCGCGATCGCGTCGGCGACCTTCTGCATCGCGGCGACGTCGCCGGGTGAGTTCACCTGGCTCGCGACGAGCAACGGACCGTTGAAGCCCGGACCGAATCCTTCACTGAGGAGGTCGTAGGCGCGGCGGGTGGTGAACTTGCCCGGATCGTTGCCGGCATCGGCGATTCCGAGCCGCAGCCCCAACGCGGGCAGCGCCAGCACGATCAGAAGTGCGAACGCGCCGACCGCGATCGGCCACGGGTGCTTCTGCACCGTGCGGCTCCAGCGCGCCCAGACCGTCTGTTCGGGCGGCTTCGGCTTCTTCGCGGTCGGCAGCGCCCACTTGTCGATCGTGTGGCCGACGAATCCGAGCACGGCCGGGAGCAGTGTGACCGCAGCCGCCATGACGAGCAGGACCGCGATCGCCGCGCCGATCGAGAGCCCGCGGATGAACGCCAGCCCGATGACGAACAGCCCCAGCAGCGAGATCACGACGGTGCCCCCCGCGAACAACACCGCGCGCCCGCTGGTGTCGATCGCGTGCACGACGGCCTGCTCGGGCGGCATGCCTTCGTGCAGCGCCTCTCGATAGCGCGTGCTGATGAACAGCGCGTAGTCGATACCGACGCCGATACCGATCATTGCGGTGACCTGCGGCGCGAACGACGGGACATCGGTGAAGCGCGCGAGCAGCGTGACGATCGCGAGCCCGGTTCCGATCCCGAACAGGGCCGTCATGATCGGCAGACCCATGGCCAGCACCGATCCGAACGCGATCAGCAGGATGACGACGGCCGCGAGGATGCCGATGAGCTCACTCTTCGGTTGCGTCGCATCCGTGAACATCGAACCGCCGAGCTCGATCTCCAGCGTGTCGGTGTTGGCCTTCTTCACCAGCGATCGCATATCGGAGGCGAGGTTGACCGGGACGTCGTTCGCCTGCACGTCGAACTGGATCTCGGCGTAGCCGATCTTCCCGTCCTGCGAGACGAAGCGCTCTCCCCCCTTGTCGAACGGGGTCGTGACGGACGCGACGTGATCCATCTTGCGCAGCGCGGGCGCGAGATTGTTCTGGATCTCGTTCGTCACCGCGGCCGCGCGCACGCCGCCTTCGCCGGCGGCTTTGAACACGAGATAGCCCGTGTCGCCGCTCTTGCGGAAGTCGGCTTTCATCACGTCGAACGTCTTCTGCGACTCGGTACCGGGCAACGACAACGACTTCAACAAGTCGCCGCCGGCCGTTTTCGCGAGCACGTTCACACCGATGAGCAGGACGATCCACGAGATGAGGACCAGGCGCCGACGTCGGTAACACCACGCTGCGAGTCTCGGAAGCATGAGCGCAGATTACCCACGCCGTGTGACAGCTACTTCTCCGAAACCGACGAGAAATGTGGCCAAAACCTGGCCGTTGCCCACGCGCGTTTCTCTGACGGTTTCACTTGTGCTCTCCCGGGTCGGGTAACGAATCGCGCAGGATTCGCTACGACCCGGGGAGCGGATCAGTGAGCGTGATCGTGACCGGCGTGGTCGTGGTCGTGGCCCTCGTGATCATGGTCGTGGTCGTGGCCGGCTTCGTGCTCGGCGACGGCCTTGTGGACCTCGACCATGTCGAGGGCGCGGACCTGCTCGATGAGGTTCTCGAGCGCCTCGGCCGGGAGGGCGCCGGGCTGGGAGAACACGAGCACGTTCTCGCGGAAGATCATCAGCGTGGGGATCGACATGATGCCGAACGTGGCGGCCAGCTGCTGCTGGTCCTCGGTGTCGACCTTGGCGAAGACGATGTCGGCGTTCTTGTCCGACGCCGCCTCGAACACGGGGCCGAACTGGCGGCAGGGGCCGCACCAGGAGGCCCAGAAGTCGAGCAGGACGATGTCGTTCTCGGTGATCGTCTGCTCGAAGTTGTCGGTGGTCAGCGTGGTGGTTGCCATGTGAAACCCTAACGGCGCCGGCCGCCGGACTATTCCATCGACCCCGGCGGAGGGTCCGCCTGCACGATGATCCGGATCGGGCGGTCGCGGCGCACGTAGTACCAGGCCCAGCGCACCAGCACCCGGATGCGGTTGCCCCAACCGATCAGGTAATAGATGTGGACGAACAGCCAGACGAGCCACCCGAACAAGCCCCGGAAGCGCAGCCGACCGATCTGCCCCACCGCGGAGCGCCGACCGATCGTCGCCAGCGTTCCCTTGTCGTAGTACCGGAATCCTCGGCGCAGGCCGGGGTCGAGGATGTGCCGCGCGACGTACCGTCCGGCCTGCATCGCGGGCGGCGACACCATGGGCAGCACGTCGCCGTGTTTGTCGTGCCCGGCCGCGACGTCGCCGATCGCGAACACGTTCTCGGCCCCGAGCACGCGCAGGTGGTCGTCGACCGCGAGCCGTTCCGGCTTCTCGTGCACGACGTCGTTCGGTTGCACGCCCGCGGTCCACACGATCGTGGCGGTCGGGATCTCGGTGCCGTCGCGCAGCACCACTCCCCTCTCGTCGGCCGACGCGACGAGCGTGTTCGTGCGCACGTCGACACCGCGGTGTTCGAGCTCGCGCCGCGCGTACTCCGACAGGCGCGGCACGAACATCGTGAGCAGGCGGTCGCCGCCTTCGAGCAGCAGGATGCGCAGCGCCGGTAGCGGACAGCTCGGGGTACTCCCGCGGGAGCACGAGGCGCGCGAGCTCGCCGAGCGCGCCCGCGTACTCGACGCCGGTCGGTCCGCCGCCGACGATGCAGAACGTCAGCAACCGCATGCGCTCGTCGTCGTCGCTCGCGGCCGCCGCCATCTCGAGTGTCTCGAGCACGTGGTTGCGCAGTTGCAACGCCTCGCCGAGATCCTTGAGCCCGAGCGCGCGCTCGCGGATGCTCTCGTTGCCGTAGTAGTTGGTCTCGCTCCCGGTCGCGAGGACGAGAGAGTCGTACGTGCAGCTCCGCACCGTCCGCGAGACGAACGATCTTGCGCGTCGAAGTCGACGCCGGCAACGTCACCCTCGCGGTACCGGACGTTCGGCGGCACCGCGGAACACGGTGCGCAACGGCGCGGTGATCTCCGACGGGTTCAGCAGGCAACTCGCCACCTGGTAGAGCAGCGGCGTGAAGAGGTGGTAGTTGCGGCGGTCGACGAGCACCACGTCGACCGGCTCGTCCCGCAGCGCTTTCGCGCACTGCAGCCCACCGAATCCACCACCGACGATGACGACCCGGGGACGAGGCGGCATGGAGGGGAAAATACCCGTCCGGGCGGCCGGTACACTCGTGGTCCCGCTGACGGCCACGACGCGCACCGGCCCGATGCGGATTGACAAGGGGGTGCGTGGCTTCGATCTCGAGGATCGAGGTGGGAGAAGCGAGCCGACGTCGCCGGATCGTCGTGAAAGAGTCGGCAAAAACCAATACACGCCAATAACCAAATGGCAATGGCTGCCTAGAAATAGGTATCCCGCCCGGATGGGATTCGTCATTCGTCCCGCCGACGCGTCATCCAGGATGGCTCACCGGTAAGTAAGGCCTCGGGGCTTACCGGAACATCAAAACGAGGATGGCCTGCCTACGGGGTGCCGTTGACCTGTAGGTAGGTGACATTTCCCAACGGCTGCGCTCGGAGAAGTCCCACCAACAGCTCGGGAGACGCGGGTTCGACTCCCGCCACCTCCAAGAGTGCTCAGGGTTGGTCCGTGAGCACTGTTGGAGGTGCGCCAGCACCCTCAGCGTCGTGTGGAGGCCGTGTCATTCGGGGTCGATGATCTTGTCGAGCGCGGCGAGCGCGATCGCGCAGGCCGCGTCCAATTCGAGCGACGCGGCTTCGGCATTGATCGCGGCGAGCTCGTCGGCGCCGAAGGTCTCGGCATCGACGACCGAGATCGCTGTCCACGACGAGAGGTTCTGTCGGGCGTAGCGCCCGAGGAGCGCAGCCGTGCGATGGTCCCCTGTATTCCAGAGCAAACGCTCGATCCCGCCGGCGAGGTAGTTGAGCACGAACAACACGTTGCGCCGGGCGAGGCCGTCGGCGAGCGCCGTGCAAAGCGTCCTGGCCGCCTGCTGCAGATCACCGGACTCTGCGAGCGCGATCTGGGTGATCGACTCAACGAGCCCGGCGCGCGCGGCGTCGACCAGCGTGCCGAGCCCGATTGCCTCGCCGAGTTCGATGGCTTCCGACTGCACGACCACGGCCGCGGCCGGGTCGCCGGCACCTTCGAGGCAGTAGCCGTGCGTGAGGAGCGCGGTGACGAGCGAGGTCCGCGCGCCGCAGGCGCGGGCCTGGTCGACCACCGCTTTGGTGTCTCGCAGCGCGGTGTCGGCGTACTCCGCCTCACCGGCGCGGTCGGCATGTATGCGGGTCTGGTGCACGTGGCTCTGGTTGAGCTCCACCGCGCGCAGATCCGGTTCGTTGCGAGGACGGCACGCGGCGAGGTGTTCTTCGGCGAGCTCGTATTCGCCGGTGACCCAGAGCGTGGCGAAGATCTTGGCTTGCAGCGCCCAGGTATTGGTCGCGAACGATTCGGGAATTGCCGCGAGCAAGTCGATCGTCAGCGAACTGTTGCCGGCGAAGATTGCGGTACCCGCGAGCGCGGCGACCGCTTCGACGGCATCGTCGTTCCACGCATTCGAGGAGAGGCGCGTGGCATCGATCCAGTCGAGCACTTCGAACGACGGCTGCAACAGTGCCCAGTACCCGATGCCGGCGATCACCCGGCATGCCTCGAGATCGCGACCGTTCGCGACGGCGTATCGCACTGCAGCGCGCAGGTTGTCGATCTCGGCCACGTACCGCCGAAACGACTCCTCCTCGTGCGCGGTCCAGATCGCTTCCTTGTACGACAACCGGCGGTTGCCGGCCCACGCGAGGTGCCGATCGCGCACTCGGTCGATCTCGTCGGCTTCGACGAGCCGGTCCTCGGCGTATTGGCGCAGCGTCTCGAGCTGGCGGTAACGAGTGCCGAGCGGCGTATCGGTGGCGACGACCATCGATCGGGCGATCAGACGATCGAGAACGTCGAGCGCGTCGTACTCGTCGGTGTCGCACACCTGCGCGATCGCGTCGATCAACGCGCCGCCCGCGAACACCGCCATCCGGTCGAACAATGCCCGTTCCTCGTCCTCGAGCAGCGAGTACGACCATTCGACGGCTGCGAGCAACGTCCGATGCCGTTCCGCGCCACCGCGCCCGCCCCGGAGCAGCCGGAAGCGATCGTCGAGCCGGGCGGCGATCTCGGCCGGCGCCATCGACCGACACCGGGCCGCGGCCAGCTCGATCGCAAGCGGGATCCCGTCGAGGCGCGTACAGATCTCGTCGATCGCGGCGAGGGCGGAATCGTCGAATACGAGGTCGGCGCGCGCTTCGCCCGCCCGGGTACAGAACAGCCCGATGGCGTCCGCGGTCGGCAGCGACGACAGCGAAATGACGTGTTCGCCTCGGAGCCCGAGCGCCTCGCGACTCGTCGCGAGGACACGAACCTTGTCGCACCCGGCACGGATCGCAGTGACGAGCGCGCGGGCCGCGTCGACGACGTGCTCGCAGTTGTCGAACACGACGAGCGTGTAGCGCGTCGCGAGGTGGTCGACGAGGCTCTCGACCGCTGATCGGCCCGCCGACTGACGGCCGCCGACTGCAGCCAATACCGTCGCGGGCACCGCGTCCGAGCTCGTCGCCGCAGTGAGGTCGCACCACCAGGCACCGTCCGGGAGGCCGGCCGCGGCCGCGGTCTCGAGCGCGAGACGCGTCTTTCCCATGCCGCCGACACCCACGACGGAAACGACCGGATGCACGGCAATGGCATCGAGAACGGCCGCGATCTCGGCCGAGCGGCCGACGAGATCATCGTCGAGGGGCGGGAGCGATCCGACCCGCGTTCCCGCCGCGTCGACGACTTCGCGCAGCTCGATCGACTCGAGGTGCTCACCGACCAAGCGGTACACGGCCTCGGAACGCCCGACGTCACGCAGCTCGACTCGTCCGATCTCGATCACGTCGAGTCCATCGGGCATGCCGTCCGCGAGCAGCGACGCGGTTGCCTCCGAGACGATGACCGCACCCGCCGAACAGCGGGACAACAGCCGCGCGAGACGATTCACCGGGGGTCCGAACAGATCGCCGTCGCGCTCGTGAACACTCCCGGAGTGCAACGCCACCCGAACCCGCACGCCGTCCGGCACGCTCCAAACATGCGAGCTGATCGCGCGCTGAACCTCCGCGGCCGCCACCGCCGACGCCGCCGCGCTCTCGAACGTTGCCATCACGCCGTCGCCGGTGTGTTTGAACACGCGACCGCCGGCCGCGGCAATCGCTTCGTTCACGACTTCGTCGTGTGCCACGAGATCGACCGCCATTGCCGACTCGTGCTCCGACCACAGACGCGTCGAACCCACAATGTCGGTCACCAACAACGAACCCACCGCACCCCGCACAGAACCAACCTACCGGCCACGCGCAGTGGCCCCCCGCTGCGCGGGGCTCGCACAGCACAGCCCGCCGCGACGAACCCGACGACACCCGTCGTACGACTGACACGAATTGGGCTCGGGCGAAGTTGCCGTGATCCCGCGAAGCGGACTAACGCGTGTGCGGACAACGCGACGATTCCCCATGGAGAGAACCGATGAGCGCAGGCAGGACAACGACGATTCCGGTGCAGCACGCGGACCGGTTCTTCATCGGGGGCGAGTGGGTTGCGCCTTCGTCCGGCGCGACCGTCGACGTCATCGACTCCGGTACCGAAGAGGTCTATTACACGGTCGCCGCGGCCGCGGCCGACGACATGTCCCGGGCCGTCGGCGCGGCGCGCCACGCGTTCGACGACGGTCCGTGGGCGCGGCTCACGCACGCGCAACGCGCCGAGTACATCGCGGCGCTCGGCGAGGCGCTCAAGGAACGCAACGACGTGCTCGCGCAGCTGTGGCCGCGCGAGTCGGGCGTGCTCTACTCGACCTCGCAGTACGCGGGCCGCATCGGCTCGGGTGCCCTCGCGTCGTACGCCGCGCTCGCACAGACGTTCCCGTTCGAAGAGGAGTGCGCGCCGACGGGAGGTGGCAAGTTCGGTCTCCTCGTGCGCGAGCCGGTCGGTGTCGTCGGCGCCATCATTCCGTGGAACGCGCCCGTCGCCCTCATCTGCCACAAGATCGGCCCCGCGCTGCTCGCGGGCTGCACGGTCGTGCTGAAGTCCGCGCCCGAAGCGCCGGGTGAGGGCTACGTGTTCGCCGAGGCGGCCGAGCAGATCGGCCTGCCGCCGGGAGTGCTCAACGTCGTGACCGCCGACCGCGAGGTGTCCGAGTTGCTCGTCACCGACGCGCGGGTCGACAAGATCACGTTTACGGGATCGACCGTGGCCGGCCGGCGCATCGCATCGCTCTGTGGTGAACGGATCGCGCGCTGCACCCTCGAGCTCGGCGGCAAGTCGGCCGCGGTGGTGCTCGACGACATGGATCTCGGCACGGCCGCGGCAACACTCGCCAAGGCCGAGTGCGGGCTCAACGGCCAGGTGTGCTCGTCACTCACCCGCGTGATCGTGACGAAGAACCGCCACGACGAGTTCGTCGAGGCGCTCGCCGACTCCTTCGGTCGGACCCGAGTCGGCGACCCGTTCGACGAGAAGTCGCAACTCGGACCGCTCGTCTCGGAACGGCAGCGCGACCGCGTCCTCGGGTACATCGCGAAGGGTGTCGAAGAGGGCGCGACTCTCGCGACCGGCGGTGGTCGCCCCGAGGGACTCGACCGCGGCTACTTCGTGCAGCCGACGGTCTTCGGCAACGTCGACAACGCATCCACGATCGGGCGCGACGAGATCTTCGGGCCGGTCCTCGCGGTGATTCCCGCGGCCGACGAGCAGGACGCGGTCCGGATCGCGAACGACTCGATCTACGGGCTCAACGCGTCGGTGTTCACGAACAACGTCGACCGCGCCCGGGAGGTCGCGCGCGAGCTCCGGTCGGGAACCGTCGGCCACAATGCGTTCCGCACCGACTTCGGCATGGCGTTCGGCGGATTCAAACAGTCGGGCATCGGTCGCGAGGGCGGCAAGGAAGGCCTTCTGCCCTTCCTGGAGACCAAGACCGTGATCCTCGAAGGCCGGCCGGACGCGTACCCGGCCTAGATGTCCATGCGGAGCGATTCGGCTTCGTCGGCGAGCGAGAGCCAGCGCTCCTCGGCGGCGTCGACGCGGCTCTGAGTCGTCGCCAACAGCGCGCCGAGGCGCGCCAACTCCTTGTGGTCGGCGCCCGCGGCGCCGAGTTCGGCCTGCACCGCGTCGCGTGCTTCGATCGCGTCGACGAGCTCGCGATCGGCGCGCCCCAGTTGATGGCGCAGGGTGCTGGGACTCTTCTTCGACACGGTCTTCGCGACCGCAGGTGTCGCGCTCCGCGGCGCCGTGGGAGCAGACGTGGACCCGGCCGATCCCGGCGCCGGCTTCGGCCGCGCCGCACGTTGCGCGAGCCATCCCGCGACCCCGCCGCGCACCACGACCGCCCGACCGTCGCCGTCGAGGGCCAGCACCTCACTGACCGTGCGGTCGAGGAACACGCGGTCGTGGCTGACCACGACGAGGATGCCCGGCCAGTCGTCGAGGAACTCTTCGAGCGCACGCAGGGTGTCGAGGTCGAGATCGTTCGTCGGCTCGTCGAGCAACAGCACGTTCGGCTGCTCGATCAACGTGAGCAGGAGCTGCAGACGCCGGCGCTCGCCGCCCGACAACGTGCCGATCGGCGCGAACTGCGCGTCGCCGTCGAACCAGAACTGGCGCATCAGCTTGACGTCGTCGAGCGTGGGTTCCCGCTTGCCGCCGGCGACGGCGTCGCGCACCGTCTTGGACAGGTCGAGGTCGCGGCCGAGCTGGTCGTAGTAGCCGATCTCGACCGTGCGGCCGATCTCGACCCGGCCCTGCGTCGGCTGCAGCCGGCCCGCGATGAGATCCAACAGGGTGCTCTTGCCGGCACCGTTCGGTCCGACGATGCCGACCCGATCGCCCGGTTCGAGCATGTGGTCGAACGGCTTCAGGACGAGCAACCGTCCGGTGTCGCGATCGTCGCGTGGATTCGGCCACGAGAAGCCGACGCCGTGGAGTTCGACGCCCTTCGATCCCAGTCGCGCGCTGCCGAGCGACAGGCCGAGCTCACCCTCGCGTGCGGCCGCGGCGGGACCCCGAGCGAGCAGCGCGTTCGCAGTGTCGATGCGCGCCTTGGGCTTCGACGTGCGCGCCGGCGCGCCCCGCCGCAGCCACGCGAGCTCGCGGCGCGCGAGGTTCTTGCGCGTCTGCTCGGCCGTCGCGGCCTGCGCTTCCCGTTCGATGCGCGCCGCGAGATAGGCCGCGTAGCCGGATCCTCCGGTTCGTTCCTGAGGAACATGGAGATACGTCGCGCCGCGGTCGATCTCGAGCACTTTGTTCGTGACCCGGTCGAGCACGTGACGGTCGTGGGTCACGAGCAGCAACCCACCCGGGAACGCGGCCAGCCATTCCTCGAGGTAGGCGATGGCGTCGAGGTCGAGATGGTTGGTCGGCTCGTCGAGGATGAGCGCATCCCACTCGCGCGCGAGCAGTGCGGCGAGCGCGACCCGCTTGCGCTGGCCGCCCGACAGCTGGTCGGTCGACGCGTCGAGCACGCCGCCCATGCCCAGGCGCGAGAGCATCGCTTCGCCCTGCCACTCGTCTCGGCCGAGGCCGTCGCACACCGCGGCGCGCACGGTGCCCGCGGGCAAGACGGGGAGTTGCGGGAGCGCGCCGACGCGCGCGTTGCGGCCGCGACGCACGACACCCGCTTCCGGCTCGCGGTCGCCGCTCATCATTGCGAGCAGCGTGCTCTTGCCGCAGCCGTTGAGGCCGACGACGCCGATGCGGTCACCGTCGCTCAGGGTGAGTGAGAGATCGTTGAACAGCGGCCGGTTCGGGCGGGACGCCCGCAGGCCTTGCGCATCGATCAGGATCACGCCTCAGGCTACGGCGTCACTTCGCCCACGATGTTCAGGTCGACGAACTCCGGGGCGCCGTCGAAGATCTCCGCCATCGTTGCCCGCGCCAGCTGCAGTCCCGCCTCGCGTCGCGGATCGCTCTCGCGCGCGCGGGCGGCCGCTTCACTCTCGAACACGACCATCAGGTAGACGCGGCTCGGATCCTTCTGGTCCAGCATCGCGGTCGAGCGCACCAGACCGGAACCGGGTTGTTCGGTCGCTCGCAGCTGTTCGACGAGCTTCGGCAGCTCCCCTTCCTTGCCGGGCTTGAGTCGCGTGGTGATGAGCTGGGCCCACATGCAGGTCTCCCGTCGGTCGGCGAACGCGGAACCCTACATTCGTGCGCGCGACATCACTGCTCGCTCAGGTCGTGGCCGCCCAGGTCGTCGGCAGGTCGCCGCCGCCTTCCGGCGTGCGCCGCGTGCCGATGTCCGCGAGCAGCGGCAACGGCGCGATCGGGCCGGCGAACAACGCCTGACCGAGAGTGAAGCCGAGCGCGCGCCGCAGGAGCGGCGCGGGCACGTGCGAGAACAGCACCGTCAGTGCCTCGATGTCAGCGGCGCCGTTCATGCGCATCAGGACGAGGTTGTCGCACTGGGAGACGATGTTCGGGTGCACCTTGCCCGGCCGTTGGGTCGCCACGAACAGATGGAGTCCGTACTTGCGCCCCTCCCCCGCGATGAGCACGCCGAGATCGGCCGCGGCCCCCAGAATGGTGTCGTCAGTGTGGGCCGGGAAGACGTTGTGGGCCTCGTCGACCGCGAGCAGCACCGGCTCGCGTTCGGCGCGCCTCGCCCAACGCCGCCCGAGCAGCGCCAGCGCGACGATCGAACGCTCCTGCGCGCGCGGCAGGCTGCCCAGGTCGACCACGATGCAACGACTGTTGCGACCGTCGAAGTCGGCGATCGACGTTTCACCGTCACGTCGCCACAGTGACCAGTCGGCGAGCCCGAGATTCTCGATGCGCGTCGCGAGCTTCGTCGTCTCGGGTGAACGCGCCGCTTGCGCCGCGAGATCGGTGATCGAGTACGACCCGTCGAACTGCTGCGCGAGCCGGCGCAACGCGGCGAACTCGTCGAGATCGCGGATCGGATCGAGGCGCAGCAGGAGCGCCTGCACGTCGAGGTCGAGATCGCTGAAATCGGCGCAGAGAGTGTGGGTCGCCTCGAGGCCGCGGGCCCGGGCCACGCTGACGGCCGGGGCAACCTCCCGGTACCGCTGCGCCTCCGGCGAGTCCTCCTTCGGGTCGCGCAACGAGTCGAGATGCACGTGGTCGGAGTTCGGATCGAGCACGATGATCGGGAGGCGGGTTTCGGCGAGCAATCGCTCGAAGAGCACCCCGGTGGTGTACGTCTTGCCGGAGCCCGATTGCCCGCACATGAACGTGTGACGGGCGAAGCCCTTCGCGTGCAGACGCGCCGGCGCGCGGGTCCCCTGCATGGTCCCGACTTCGAAGGTGGGCGGGTCGCGGTCGAGCGCGTCGACGATCGTCGCCACGTCGGCCGAGGCCATGGGCCGGAACGGTCGCTCGCCGAAAGGTTCCGTTTCGCTCGCGGCGGAGAACCCGGTCTCGTCGAGATTTCCGAGGACGACGGCCGAACCGACGAGCGAGCGAAAGACCGGTCGCGCCGTCGCGTGTCCCGCACCGGGCACGACATCGCTCACGTCGACCTCGATCGAGAGCGGCTCCCGCTCGACCGTGTGCAGATCACGGACTTGCACGACGAGGTGACCGCCGGCGGGCGCGTCGACCATCGCAAAGCCCCCGACGTCGACGCCCAGCTCCATCGGCGCGGCGAACCCGACAGTGCGGCCGTCCGACGAGTAGGCGACCGCCGCGACCGCGAACCGCTCGGCGAGTGACTTGCGCTGCGCGGTGACGTCGTCGACCTCGGTCATGGTCGAGGATCGTACGTCGGTCAGGATGCCGGGTCGTCGAGGTGCTGCTCGACGAACGCGAGGGTCGGCGTCGTGACCACCACGGACACCGAGCGCGCGCTCCAGCGCGATGAGCTGCGCAACCCCGGCCATGGTCACCAGGACGACCTCGGGGGTCATCCCGTCGGGCAGTCCGCCGCGGGCCGCGAGGATTCGTCGTGATCGCGTCGAGTTGCATCGTGCGGAAACGTTCGGCGTAGCTCGCCATCTCGGTGCGGATCGCCTTGCGGTGGTTGGCGAGCGCGGTGAACTCGAGGTTGAACTTCGAGCCCGGGCCGGCACTCAACGACTTCCAGATCGTGCGCAGCGTCGGCTGCGCGTCGATCGCCTGCCCGAACTGCGCGAAGCCCTCTTCCGCGCGGCGGCGGAACACCTCGAGGAAGAGGTCGTCCATCGTGCGGAAGTAGTAGTGGACGAGCTGCGAGCTGATGCCGGCCTCCCGGCCGACCCGCCGCGACGTGACCGCGGCGTAGCCCTCGTCCAGCATCAGCTTCTCGGCCGCGTCGAGGAGCTTGGCGCGGGTCAACGAGTCCTTGGCGCCCACCCGTCGCGACGACGATTCCATCGCCACCACCTTGCCACGAACCGCCCCCCGTGTTAGGCAGTCGCACAACATTTGTGCGAGTGCACAACTTCGGCACCGAGGAGACCCTGTGGCCGACGACTGGAAGACGATCGACTTCTTCATGGACGAGTCGCTCGTCGAGGACCCGTACCCGTACTTCGAGCAGCTGCGCGCGGCCTGCCCGGTGCAGGCGCTCCCCCACCACGGCGTGGTCGCCGTGACCGGTTACGACGAGGCCAACGAGGTCTACCGCGACGTCGACACGTTCTCTTCGTGCAACTCGGTCATCGGTCCGTTCGCCGCGTTCCCGGTGCCGCTCGAAGGCGACGACGTCAGCGACATCATCGATCGCTATCGAGACCAACTGCCGATGCACGAGCACATGGTCACCATGGACCCGCCGGCGCACACGCAGGAACGCGCGATCCTCATGCGGCTGATCACGCCGAAGCGGCTGAAGGACAACGAGGAGTTCATGTGGACCCTCGCCGACCGCCAGCTCGACGAGTTCGTCGCCGACGGTCGCTGCGAGTTCATCAGCGCGTACACCCAACCGTTCGCCATGCTCGTGGTGGCCGACCTGCTCGGTGTGCCGGAAGCGGATCACCGGCGGTTCCGCGAGCACTTCGGTCTGAGCGGCAACCCCGGCGAGATCGGCGTGGACGAGCAGGGCGACATGGACCTCAACGCGCTCGGCTGGCTCGACGACGAGTTCGCGCAGTACATCGAGGACCGCCGGCGCGAGCCGCGCGACGACGTGCTCACGCACCTCGCGCTCGCGACCTATCCGGACGGGACCACGCCCGACGTCATCAACGTCGTGCGCACGGCCACGTTCTTGTTCGCGGCCGGGCAGGAGACGACCGCGCGCCTGCTCGCCGCCGCGCTCAAGCTCCTCGCCGAGCACCCGGAGCTCCAGGACGAGCTGCGCGCGGACCGCGAGCTCATCCCGAACTTCCTCGAAGAGGTGCTCCGCGTCGAGAGCCCGGTGAAGGCCGACTTCCGCCTCGCGCGCCGGCCCGCGACCGTCGGTGGCGTCGACATCGCGGCGGGCACGCCGGTGATGCTCTTGAACGGCGCGGCCAACCGCGATCCCCGACGCTTCGAGTGCCCGGCCGAGTTCCGGATCGATCGACCGAACGCGCAGTCGCACATCGCGTTCGGGCGCGGCAACCACTCCTGCCCCGGTGCACCGCTGGCCCGTTCCGAAGGGCGCATCAGCCTCGAGCGCATCCTCGATCGGATGCACGACATCCGCCTCTCCGAGGAACACCACGGCCCGCCGGGCGCGCGCCGCTTCGGATACGCGCCGACCTGGGTCCTGCGCGGGCTCAACGATCTGCACCTCGAGTTCACACCGGTCGAGGCGGGCAAGTGAGCGGCCCGGGGAGTCGAGTCGCGGTCGTCACCGGCGGCGCGTCCGGCATCGGGCTCGGCGCGGCGCAACAACTCGCGGCCGACGGCAACCGCGTCGCGCTCCTCGACCTGAACGGCGCGGCGGCGCAAGCCGCGGCGGCCGGACTGGAGGACGCGATCGGCGTCGAGGTCGACGTTGCGGATCGCGCGTCGGTCGAGGCCGCGTTCGCGAAGGTCCGCGCCGAGCTCGGGCCCGTCGAGATCCTCGTCACCAGCGCCGGCATCGAGTCGTTCGACGCGCTCGCCGACATCACGGCCGAGAAGTGGGACCGGATCCTCGCGGTCAACCTGACCGGCACGTTCAACTGCGTCCAGGTTGCAGTGCCCGACATGCTCGCCGCGGGGTGGGGCCGCATCGTCACCATCTCGTCGTCGAGCGCGCAATCGGGCGCGCCCAACATGGCGCACTACGCCGCGTCGAAGGGTGGCGTCATCGCGCTCACCAAGGCGCTGGCCGTCGACCTCGCGCGTCAGGGGATCACCGCCAACACGATCGCGCCGAGCCTCGTCGACACGCCCATGGCGCGCGCGGCCGAAGCCGCGGGCGACTTCCCGGGCGTCGACGTCGTGGGGCCCATGGTGCCGCTCGGCCGGGCCGGCACCCCCGCCGACATCGCGGCCGCGTGCTCGTACCTCTGCGGCGAGAGCGGCAGCTACATCACCGGTCAGCTCCTCGGCGTCAACGGCGGCATGTACATCTGATCCCGCTCACTCGCGCAACTGCTGTCGGAGTAATCAGCGCTATGCGCTGATTACTCCGACAACTGTTGGTGGAGATGTCAGCGGTGGCGGGCCTTCGCCATGAGGTCGCGGACCGTGTCGACGGCGGCGCGCACCGTTTCGGGGTCGCGCTCGACGCCGGCGGCGAGGTCGGTCGCGCCGCAGTTGCGGAGCATGTCGGGGAGTCGGTGCTCGGCCGCACGCGAGCGTGAAGTCGACGGGGTCGCCGACCGCCAACTCGTCGATGCGCACGACGGTGTTCGCGCCGGCCGCGGGTTCGATGTAGTGGTAGTGCGGCTCGTTCTCGAAGCAGTCGAAGCGCAGGTATTCGAGCCCGTCGGCGGTGCCGCACACGTGGAGCGTGGCGCCGAAGTCGTCGAAGCTGATGTCGGGTTCGGCCTCGGCGCCGTACGTGTCGCGCAGGATCTGGTTCGTCAGCTGCCGCGACTCCACGACCAGCTGCACGACCCCGGCGTCGACCGGTATGCAGTGCTCGGGGACCATCGGGATGGGGAGCTGTCGTACCGATTGCCGCGGCGGTACGGAGACTTCTCACGATTGATCGCCATGGTTCAGCTCCTCGGTTCGAACTCGATGTGCAGCCGGCTGACGCCGCGCAGAATGTACGTCGGCACGTAGTCGTAGCGGCGGGCGCCCGCGGGCCCGTGCTCCTTCTCGGAGATCCTGATGTCGTCCATCCGGTCGAGCAATCGCTCGATGGTGATGCGGCCCTCGGCGCGCGCGAGCGGCGCGCCCGGGCAGGTGTGGGCGCCGTGGCCGAACGCGATGTGCTGACGCGCGTTGGCCCGCTCCACCTGGAACTCGCCGGGATGCTCGAAGCGGCCGGGATCGTGGTTCGCGGCTCCGTTGACGACCATGATCGTGGTGCCCGCGGGAACCGTGACGCCGCCGAGCTCGCGTCGTGACGCGGGCGAGCCGGAAGTCGCCCTTCACCGGGCTCTCGATGCGCAGGCATTCCTCGACGAAGTTCGGGATGAGCGCGCGCCGTTCGCGAAGCAGCTGCTGCAGCGGTTGGTCGTCGCCGATGCGCTGCAACATCGTGCCGAAGAGCCGCACGGTCGTCTCCTGACCGGCCGCGAAGAGGTTGGCGGCGATGCGCGCGACATCGATGGCTTCGGGGATCGAACCGTCGGGGAACGTCGCGGTCGCCATGCCCGTCATCACGTCGTCGCGCGGCTCGCGGCGCCGGTCCTCGATGTACGCGGTGAACTGCTCGTAGAGGAACGCGAGCGGGTTCTGCGCGAGCGCGTCGTCGGCACCGGTGCCGCCGAGGGTTCCGGTTTCCGAACCCGGCCCGGCCCCGAGCCGCCGGCGAAACAGTTCGTGATCGCGCTCGGGGACGCCGAGCAGGTCGGCGACGACGAGCATGGCGAACGGCTTGCCGTACCCGCGGATGAACTCGCCGTCGCCGCGGTCGATGAACTCGTCGAGCTGGCGGTCGGCGAGCCGCCACATGAACTCTTCGTTCTCCCGCAGACGCTTCGGCGTGATCAGCCGCATGAGCAACGCGCGGTGCGCGGTGTGGATCGGCGGGTCGAACGTCAGCAGCTGGTCGCTCATCGGCAACTGGTCGCGGTGCGCTTCGATGAGCGCGCTGACGTCGTCGCCCTCGAGCGCGACCGGGAAGCCCGGGAACGGTCCCGTCGGCGAGTTGCACGACGAATACGTGTCGGTGTCGTTGTACACGGCGACCGCTTCGTCGTATCCGGTCACCATCATCACGTCGTGGTGCTGCTCGCGCTGCACGGGGCACTGCGCGCGCAGCCAGTCGAAGTACGGGTACGGGTCGGCGATGCACTCGTTCGCCGCGGAAGAAGTCGATGTCGGCGAAATCGGTCGCGGCGGAGTCCGGCACGGCCCTAGGACTACCAGGCGTTGTACCGGTCGGTCCAATAGAATCCGCCCGTGGATTTCTCGCTCGACCGAGTCGGAACGCGATCTGGTCGGCCTGTGTCGCGAGTTCGCGCAGACGGAGATCGCGCCGCGTGCACCACTGGCGTGGGACGAGGCGCGCTGCCCGACCGACCTGCTCCGCGAGATGGGTGCGCTCGGCCTGCTCGGCATGCTGATCCCGGAACAGTGGGGCGGCATCGGCATGTCGACCGTCGGCTTCGTCGCCGCGATGGAGCAGATCGGCCTGGCCGACCAGTCGGTCGCCGCCGCGTGGCAGGCCCACGTGACGATCGGGTCGTTGCCGCTGTACCTGTTCGGCACCGACGCGCAACGGGAGCGTTGGTTGCGACCGTTGGCCGAGGGCCGCGCGCTCGGCGCGTTCGGTCTGACCGAGCCCGACGCCGGCTCCGACGCGCGGGGCATCCGCACGCGTGCGGTACGGCACGACGGCGGTTGGTTGATCAACGGTCGCAAGACCTTCATCTCCAACGCCGGCACCGACATGTCGTTCGGCGTCACGCTGCTGGCGCGCACCGAGCCGGACGAGGGCCAGGCGTCGACGTTCGCGAGCTTCGTCGTGGAGAAGGACACCGCCGGCTTCACGATGGGTCCGAAGATGCGCGGCATCGGCTGGCGTGGTCTCGACACGCGCGAGCTGTACTTCGACGACGTCTGGGTCGCCGACGATCACCTCGTCGGCGATCCCGCCATGGGGCTCAGCCAGTTCCTCGGCACGCTCGAGGTCGGGCGCATCTCGATCGCGGCACTGTCGCTCAGCCTGACCCAGGCCGTGCTCGACATGGCGACCGACTACGCGCGCACGCGGGAGCAGTTCGGCCAGCCCATCTCGAAGTTCCAGGCGATCCAGTTCAAGCTCGCCGACATCGCGACCGAGCTCGAGGCCGCGCGCTGGCTGACGTATCGCGCCGCGTCGCTGCGCGACTCCGGGCAACCGTTCCTCAAGGAAGCATCGATGGCGAAGCTGAAAGCGAGCCGGCTCGCGGTGTCGGCGGCATCCGAGGCCGTGCAGATCCACGGCGGCCTCGGGTACATGCTCGACTCGCCGGTGGCGCGCTTCTACTGCGACGCCAAGGTGCTCGAGATCGGCGAAGGCACGAACGAGATCCAGCACCTCGTCATCGCCCGCGCGCTGGGCTGCTGATGCGGGTCAGTGACGAACGAACGGTTCACTGCGTTCGACAACCGCTTCCTGCGGGCGCAGGCCACCGACATCGTCGACTTCTCGTGGGGCTACGCGGTGCTCCAACAGGACTTCCCGCTCTCCGAGTATCACAACCGGATCGTCGTCAGCTCGGCCGCACCCGCCGCGGAAGTGCTCGCGACGACCGACGAGATACTGGGCGGCGCCCGTCTGCGGCATCGGTTCGTGTCGGCGGACGGCGAAGCGGGCGCGGCGCTGAGTGCGCACTTCGTGGCCGCGGGCTACGAGCACGAAACCATCGCGACCATGGTCTTCTCCGGTCCGGAGCTCGAGCCGGCGGCCCACGAGGTGCACGCGGCGTCGCTCGTGACACTTCGCCCGGCGATCATCCGCGATTGGCGGGACCAGCTCCCCGACGCCACAGAGGAACATCTCTGCCAGCTCGCCGACCGGACCGCGCTGTACGAGCGCGGCGCGGAGGTCACGCGGCTCGCGGTCTACGACGGCGACGACATCGCCGCGCACGCGGACCTGTTCGTCGATCCCGTGGACCGCATCGCCCAATTCGAGCACCTCGAGACGCACCCCGACTTCCGCGGTCGTGGCTACGCCGACGCGTTGATCCGCGACGCGCGGCGGCGGGGCCGCGAGGCCGGCAGCGAACTGTCGTTTCTCACCGCCGACCTCAACGACTGGCCGCATGAGTGGTACCAGCGGCTGGGCTATGTCGACGCAGGTAGAATCCACCTCTTCAGCCGGCGCGACTGAGCGGTCAGACGCGCGCGAGACGGCGGATGGCTTCGGCGATGTCGTCGCGATCCGGCAGCCACGCGCGTTCGAGGTCGGGGGCGTAGGGCGGAGGCGTCGGCGCGGCGCCGATACGTTCGATCGGCGCGTCGAGGTCCCAGAAGCCTTCGCGCGCGACCGTCGCCGCGATCTCCGCGCCGATGCCGAACGGCACGACCGCTTCGTGCGCGATCAGCAGCCGACTGGTCTTGTGCACCGACTCGAGGATCGGCGCCATGTCGAGCGGCGCGACCGTGCGCAGGTCGATCACCTCGACGGAGATGCCTTCGCCGTCGAGCGTCTCGGCCGCGGCGATCGCCTCGTGCACCATGCGGGAGACCGACACGACCGTGACGTCGCTTCCGTCGCGCACCACCGCGGACTTTCCGATCGGGACGATGTGGTCGAGCGCCGGTTGCGGTCCCTTCATGCCGTAGAGCAACCGGTTCTCGATGAACACGACCGGGTTCGGATCCTGGATCGCCGCGCGCAGCAGCCCGTAAGTGTCGGCCGGGGTCGACGGCATGACGACGGTCAACCCGGGAATGTGCGCGAGCATCGCCTCGAGGCTCTGCGAGTGCTGACTCCCCGACGAGCGGCCCGCGCCGAACTGCGTCCGCACGGTCAGCGCCATCTGCGCGCGCGCCGCCGGTCATGAACGGCAGCTTGGCGGCCTGGTTCAGCAATTGGTCGAGACACACGCCGATGAAGTCGAGATACATCAACTCGACGACGGGCCGCATACCCGCCATCGCCGCGCCGACACCGAGGCCGATGATCGCGCTCTCGGAGATCGGCGTGTCGCGAACGCGATCGCCGAAACGGTCGTGCAGGCCGCGCGTCAGGCCGAAGACGTTGCCCCCGGCCGCGACGTCGATGCCCGCGACGAACACGCGCTCGTCCGTGTCCAGCTCCACTTCGAGCGCGGTTCGGACCGCATCCATCGTGCGGAACACCGGGGCATCTGCGGCCGGGCCCGCCGGTTCGGGCCGCTCGGGTCGCGCCCGCACGACGAAGTTCGCCAGCGTCGCGACCGCCGGACTCGCGAACTTCCGCGCGGCGGCGACCGCGGCGTCGAGCTCGTGCGTGACCGACGACTGCATGGCTTCGAGCGCGGCGTCGGTGACGCCCGCCGACTTCAGCCGGCGCGCGTGGACGAGCAACGGATCGCGCGCTTCCCACTCCCGCACCTCGTCGGGCGACCGGTAGCGCTCCGGGTCGCCTTCGTAGTGACCGTGCCACCGGTACGTGGTCGCCTCGACGACGACGGGGCCGCGTCCCGCGCGCGCCGCGTCGACGACGCCCTGCATCGCGGCCGCGGTCGCAACCACGTCGTTGCCGTCGACCGCGACGAAGTCGACGCCGTAACCGGCAGCCCGGCGCTCGAGCGGCGCCGCGTGCTGCGTCGCGGCGGGCGAGAACTCGGCGTAGCCGTTGTTCTCGCAGAAGAAGATCACCGGCAGTTGCCAGACCGCGGCGAGGTTGATCGCCTCGTGGAACGTACCGTGCGCCACCGCGCCGTCGCCGAAGAACGCGACCACGACACTGCCGTCGCGTCGCAGTTGCGCGGCGGTCGCGGCACCGGCCGCGATCGGCAGGCCCGCGCCGACGATTCCGTTGGCGCCGAAGATCCCGAGTGTCGGATCGGCGATGTGCATCGAACCGCCGCGCCCGCGGTTCGTGCCCTCGTCCTTGGCCATCAGCTCGGCGAACATCCCGAGCGGGTCGAGACCCTTGGCGAGGCAGTGACCATGGCCGCGATGGGTGGACGTGATCACGTCGGTCGGGCCGAGCGGCCAGCCGGCGCCCACGGCCGACGCCTCCTGCCCGATCGACAGGTGCACGAAGCCCGGCACCTCGCCGTCGCGGTAGAGCGCGGCCACACGCTCCTCGAATCCGCGGATCACGAGCATCCGCCGGTGCATCTCGAGGAGCTCGGCGTCAGTGAACATGAAGCGGTTATTGTAACGGTCGGTACAAACGGCGGGGAGAGGCGATGGCAGAGCAGATCGACATCCCCGCGTCGTTCGCCGGTGCCGCGGACGTGGCCGGGAAACGAGTGGTGATCACCGGCGCCGGCCGCGGGCTCGGCCGCCTGCTCGCGCACGCGTTCTCCCGGAGCGGCGCGCGAGTGGCGTTGGTGGCGCGGACGGAGACCGACCTCAAAGGAGTCGCGGCCGAGTTGCCGGGGCCGGCGCTCGTGCTCGACGGCAACGTGACCGACGAGGACTTCAACGAGTCCGTGGCCGACGCCGTCGCCGCCGAATGGGGTGGCGTCGACGTGTGGATCTGCAACGCGGGGATCTCGCCGATCATGGGCGGCCCGCGCCAGACGGACCCGGCCGTGTGGCGCGAGATTCTCGACGTCAACCTCACCGGCGCGTTCCTCGGAGCCCGCGCCGCGGCCCGGGTCATGCCCGAGGGCGGACGACTGATCTTCACCGGCTCCGTGCTCGGCGAACGGCCGCGCGCCGGCCTCGCCGCGTACAGCGCGTCGAAGGCCGGCCTCGTCGGCCTCGCGAAAGGTCTCGCGCTCGATCTCGCGTCGTCCGGCATCACTGTGAACGTCGTCGCGCCGGGGTGGTTCGACTCACCCCTCGCCGAGCGCTGGAAGAACAGCCCCGAGCTCGAAGCGGGCGTGCTCGGCCACACCGCGCAGGGACGTTGGGGTGCACCCACCGATCTCGCGGGCGCGTATCAATTCCTTGCCTCCGACGCGTCGGCGTTCGTCACCGGAACGGTGATCAGCGTCGACGGCGGGTACCTGCTCGTATGAGCCCGCATGAGTAGGCGCGTCGTTGCGATCACGGGTGCGGGCGGAACCCTCGGCGCCGCGCTTTCGAGTCGGTTCGCGGGCGAACCCGAGACCGATGTCGTCCTGAGCGATGTCAGCGCCGCGTCGCTCGCGGCCACGGTGAACGGCCTGCCGGAGGCGCGCGGTGGGGTCGAGACGGTGCCGGCCGACGTCGGCGAGATCGCCGACGTCGAAGCCGTCGTCGCGCGCGCGGTCGAGTGCTACGGCCGCCTCGACGTGTTGATCAGCAACGCCGGTGTGCTCGCGCCGAACGGTCGCATTCACAACCTGTCGACCGAGGACTGGGAACGCGCGCTGCGCGTCAACGTGATGGGCGCCGTGAACGGGATCCGCGCCGCGGTACCCGTCATGCGCGCCCAGGGGTCCGGGTCGATCATCCTCACGGCTTCCGTCGCCGGCCTCACCGCCTGGTCGCACGCGGCGCCGTACTGCGCGACGAAGGCCGCGGTGATCCAACTCGCCAAGGTCGCGGCGGTCGAGTACGCGCGCGACGGAATCCGCGTCAACTGCGTGTGCCCGGGGACGTTCCTCTCGGGGATCCACGCGGATCTACCGGAGGAGGCGATCGCCGCGATCGTGGCCAAGCATCCACTCGGGTTGGGCAGCGCGGCCGACCTCGTCGGCGCGTACTCCTACCTTGCGGGCGACGCGTCGCGCTGGACGACCGGATCGGCGCTCGTGGTCGACGGCGGCTACGCGGCGCCGTAGGGGTCTCGATGGATTCGGACATGAGCTGGCTCGGGGTGCTCGAGCACCACGCGCTCCGCACACCGGACAAGGCGCTCGCGGTCTGCGCGGGCGACGTCGTCACCTATCAGGGGATGACCGACCGGGCCGCGGCACTGGCGGCGGGCCTCGAAGCGCGCGGCGTCGCGCGCGGTGACGTCGTCGGGCTGCTCTCGTACAACAACCTCGAGTTCCTCGCGACGATCTTCGCCGCCAACCATCTGGGTGCGATCGCGATGCCGATCAACTGGCGGCTGGCGGCCGCGGAGCTGCGGTTCATCCTCGAGCACTCCGACGCGCGCGCACTCGTTTGCGATGACGCACTCGTCGACCTCGCCGACGCGGCGACCGACGAACTGCCCGGAAACCTCGTCGCGCATTTGCATCTCCACCGGCAACCGTGCGGGCTGGGAGCGGTTTGCCGATCTGGGGGCCGGGCCCGCACGCGCGGCCCGGGCGCAGGTCGACGGGGGCGACATCCACCGGCTGATGTACACGTCGGGCACGACCGGGCGACCCAAGGGCGTCATGCTCACGCACGCGAACCTGGCGTGGAAGAACTACGCGCACATCACCGAGTTCGGGTTCACCGCGGCCGACGTCGGGCTCGCGTGCGGCCCGCTGTACCACGTCGGCGCGCTCGACCTCGTGACCACCACGATGATCGCCGTCGGGGCGACGACGATGATCCACCGCACGTTCGACGCGAAAAGCGTGGTCGACGAGATCGAGCGGTCGCGAGTGACCACCGTGTGGGCCGCGCCCGCGATGGTGCGCGCCGTCCTCGACGTGCCCGGTATCGAGCAACGCGACCTCTCGTCCGTGCGCGTGCTCATCGCGGGCGGCGAGAAGATGCCGATCCCGTACATCGAGCGCCTGCGCAAGACCTTTCCGTCCGCCTGGTTCGCGGACGCGTACGGGTTGACCGAGACCGTGTCGGGCGACACGTTCCTCGACCGCGACAACACGGTTGCGAAACTCGGGAGTGTCGGGCGACCGTGCCTGTACCTCGAGCTCGACATCTGGGACGAAGACGGCGCCTCACTCCCCGCCGGGGAACGCGGCGAGGTCGTGCTGCGCGGCCCGAAGGTGTTCAAGGGCTACTGGCGCGATCCCGACGCAACGAGCAAGGCGTTCGCGGGCGGCTGGTTCCACACCGGCGACATCGGCGTGCGCGATGACGACGGCTACCTCTACATCGTCGATCGGCTCAAGGACATGATCGTGTCCGGCGGCGAGAACATCGCGAGCTCCGAAATCGAGCGTGTGCTGTACGAACACGATGCCGTTGCCGAGGTTGCGGTCGTCGGTCGCCCCGACGAGCGCTGGGGCGAGGTCCCGGTCGCGTTTGTCGTGCCGCGCGCGGACGCATCGACCACAGCCGACGAGCTCATCGAACACTGCCGGGGCCAGCTCGCGCGCTTCAAGATCCCGAAGGACGTCGTGTTCATCGACGCGCTCCCCCGCAATCCGTCCGGCAAGGTCTTGAAGCGCGACCTGCGCGACCAAACCCAGTGAACTCAACCGGAGGACCGACCGCATGATCTTCATCGTCACCAAGAACCGGGCGCGCCGGAAGTACGCCGACGACTGGCCCACGCTCGTCGCGGACTTCACCACGGCCACGCGCGCCGAGCCCGGCAACCTCTTCTTCGATTGGTACCGCAGCGTCGAAGATCCCACCGAGTACGTCCTCGTCGAGGCATTCGCCGACCGCGCCGCGGGCGAAGCCCACGTGAACTCGGAGCACTTCAAAGCCGCGACCGTGGTGTTGTCGGAGTTGCTCGCGGCGGTGCCGGAGATCATCAACGTCGAGGTTCCCGACGGGTGGTCGCAGGTGAGCGAACGGCCGGCCGATGACCAGTAGTCCTCGGTACCGCGTCGTCCAGTGGACGACGGGCAATGTCGGCAAGAGCTCCGTCCGGGCCATCGCCGCGAACCCCGCGCTGGAACTCGTCGGGTGCTACGCGTGGTCGCCGGAGAAGGTCGGCCGCGATGTCGGCGAGCTGTGCGGGATCGCACCGCTCGGTGTCGCGGCCACGAACGACGTCGACGCGCTGCTCGCACTGCAACCCGACTGCGTCGTGTACAACCCGATGTGGATCGACACCGACGAGCTGGTGCGCATCCTGGCGGCGGGCGTGAACGTCGTGGCGACCGCCGCGTTCATCACCGGGCACAACCAGGGTCCCGCCCGCGATCGGATCCTCGAGGCCTGCCGGCGCGGAGACTCGACCCTGTTCGGGACCGGCATCAGCCCCGGCTTCGCCGAACTGTTGGCCATCGTGTCGGCGACCATCTGCGACCGGGTCGACAAGGTGACGATCAACGAGGCCGCGGACACGACGTTCTACGACTCCCCCGCGACCGAGATTCCGGTGGGCTTCGGCAAGCCGATCGACCACCCCGACCTGCAGGCGATGACCGCCGAAGGGACCGCCGTCTTCGCCGAGGCCGTACGACTCGTCGCCGACGCGCTCGGCGTCGAGCTCGACGAGATCGTGTGCGACGCCGAGTACGCGCAGACCACCGCCGACCTCGATCTCGGTTCGTGGACCATCCCCGCGGGCTGCGTCGCCGGTGTCGCGGCGAGTTGGAAGGGACGGGTCGGCAAACGGGTCGTCGTCGAGCTCAACGTCCGCTGGCGCAAGGGTCCGACGCTCGAACCCGACTGGAAGATCGACCAGGACGGTTGGGTGATCCAGATCGAAGGCCGGCCCACGGTCACACTCAACGTCGGCTTTCTCCCGCCGCCCGACTTCCAGGCCGAGACGATCGCGGACTTCATGGTGATCGGACACATCATCACCGCGATGCCCGCGATCAACGCGATCCCGGCCGTCGTCGCCGCGGCGCCGGGCATCGCGACCTACAACGAGTTGCCGCTGATACTTCCCCGGGGGGTCGTACCGCCGGGGTAGCCGCCGCGGTCGATCAGTCGAAGCGGGTGAAGAACATGATCTGCGTGGCGAACGCCAGCAGCTTCGGACCGTCTCGACCGCGCGGATCCCACAACGCGGCTTCGGCCGACGCGTAGCCGTCGCCCGCGAAGTGCGCGCGGTTGTGGTTCAGGATCCACGCACCGGTCGGCACACCCGCGAGGTGCACGGTGAGGTCGACACTCGGCGCGAACCAGCCGGTCTCCGCGATTCCCAACTTCTCGAACACCGCGCTCGGCATCATGTCGGCCGCGACGATCAGCGCCAGCGGATCGAACCGGCCGCGCTCGTCGGCGGGGAACTGCTCGAAGCGAAACCAGGTCGCGACCTCGGCCGCGCCCCGGGGCGAGGCATCCCAGGGCGCGTGCCCGAGCGCGGGTCGACCCTCGATCACCTCGCGCCAGAACGGAAACATCGGCCCATCGGGCAGGCCGGCTTCGGGTGGCGGCGGGTCGCGGTACGACACGCAGTCGTCGGGTCCCGGAACGTCGGGCATCCGGAGCTCGGTGTAGCCGAATCCCGGGCGTTCGTTGCCGAACGCGGCGAGCGCGGTGAAGCCCGCGTCCGCCCCTTCGGCGCGGACGGTCGCCTGCACCTGCGAGATCGACCGTCCGGACCGGATGACCTCCACGTCGACCTCGACCGCGCCGACCGGTATCGGGCTGGCAAAGACCCCGTGAAACGAACGGAGCAACTGACCGGTGCCGAGCTCGGCCTCCATCGCCCGTGCCGCGATCGCGGCGACGACCCCACCTTGCGGCGCCACCGCGAGACTCCACGCCGGCGAGATCGTCGCGGAGTACCGCCCGGCGCCGGTAGGAGTGACCGAAGTGGAATCCCACGGATTCGTGCCCACCCGACGAGGCTACGACGACGGGCGGCTGTGGTCGCGCGTCGTTCCCGCGCTCGCGGCTGCGAGTGGCATTGCGAAACGGGGCGCGGGCATCATGGGCTCATGGTGTCTCCCGAGGCTCGCATGAATACCCTGCTCGGCATGTGGATGCAGTCGAACAACTCGACGCGCTACGCGGCGATCCAGGAGCTGTTCCGACACGACGTCGTGTTCCACTACGGCGACGCGGAGTACGTCGGCTTCGAAGCGCTCGAAGGCCTGAGCGATGCGATGCAATCGCGCTATCCCGGAGCACACTTCGCGCTCACCGCGGCGTCGACCGTCGGGAACGCGGTGCGAGCCTCGTGGGTGTTGAAGGCGGCCGACGGCAGCGAGATCGAGCACGGCACCTACTTCGCGATGCTCGACGGCGACCAGATCTGTTCGTTGTACGGCTTCGTCGAGAGCGTCGAACAGACCTGACGCCGCCATCGCACGAACACCCTTACAGGTGGGCCATGAACGCCGTGGACCACGCGATGAGGTCGGCGGGGACGGAGTAGCCGGTCTCGTTGTTGATCGTCGCCCAGTGCTCGGCGACGTCTTCGATCGTCGCGCCCGGCTGCACATATCCCTCGGTCACACCGATGAACACGCGCGCGAAGCGGCCCGCGCCCGCGGCATAGATCTCCCCGCTGACCGGACAGTCTTCGTGCGCAAGGAACGCGACCATCGGGGCCACGAACTCGGGCGGCAGCTGGTCGGCCCCGGGACCACTCGCCATACGCGTGTACGCAGCCGGCGCGATCGCATTCACCTTGATGCCATGCTCGGCGCCCGCGGTCGTGAGGCTGCGCGTCAGCCCGATGACGCCGCCCTTGGCCGTGGCGTACGCCGTGTTGTTCGGCAGTCCGAACACACCCGCCGACGTGGTCATGACGATGCGGCCGTAGTGCTGTTCGACCATGTGCGGCCACGCCGCGCGCGCGGTGTTGAACGAGCCGCCCACGTGCACCGCGAGGTGCGCCGCGAGATTGTCCGCGTCGGCCTCCGGAAAACCCGCCCACCGGATGATGCCGGCATTGTTGATCACGATGTCGACACGTCCGAACCGGGCAACCGCCGCGTCGACGAGCGCTTGCGCGCCGGCGACCGCCGCGACATCGCTGGTGTCCGCGATCGCGACGCCGCCCGCGGCAACGATCTCGGCCACAACGGTCGCCGCCGGGCCGGCGTCCGCGCCGACGCCCTCCATCGAGCCGCCGAGATCGTTCACGACGACGCCGGCCCCTCGGCCGGCGAGCAGGAGTGCGTGCGCCCGCCCGATACCTCGTCCTGCGCCCGTGACGACCGCGACGCGTCCCTCGAAGCTGAGCTCGTCCACCCGGACCCTTTCTGTACCGACCAGTCATTCTACTTTTGCGGTACCGTCGCAACCGATGCCGGCGTCCGCAGCGAGCGACGAACCTCAACGCAGCGAGCGCTGGAAAGCGCGGCGCGACCTGATCATCGACACGTCGGCTCCCGTGTTCGCGCGCCAGGGTTACCACGCCACCGGCATCGCGGAGCTCTGCACGGTCAACGGTCTCGGCAAGGGCGCGTTCTACCACTACATCGATTCCAAGGAAGAGCTCCTCGCCGCCATCCACGACCGCGTGATGGACGAGGTGATGCTCGGCGCGGCCCGCGTCGCGCAGGCGGGCGGCTCACCGTCCGCGCGCCTCGCGATGCTCGGCGACGAGTTGCTCGACGTCATCCACCGCTACCCGGATCACGTGTGGGTCTTCCTGCACGAGTTCCCCGCGCTCACGAACGAGCGCGCCGAGCAGTTCCGGATCCGGCGCCGCGAGTACGAGCGTCGCGTCGAGGCGGTCCTGCAGGACGGCATCGACACCGGCGAGTTCCGCGCCGTCGACCCGAGGCTCACCGCACTGGCGTGGCTCGGCATGCACAACTACACGTACCTGTGGTTGAAGGCGGGCGGCGGCCTGTCGGCGCGCGACGTCGCGAAGCCGTTCGCCGACATCTTCATCCGCGGTATCGCGAATTAGCTAGAAGCCGAGGAGCCCGCCGAGGGTGCCTCCGACGAGCGCGGCGCGCTCGTCGGCCGGAAGATCGCCGAGCTGCTTCGCGATCAGCTCGCGACTCCCGCGGAACGTGCCTTCCGCGTGCGGGTAGTCGTTGCCCCAGACGATCGTCGACAACCCGGTGACGTGCCGGCACGCGACCGCGATCGGGTCGTCCTGGAACGACACGTGGAACTGGCGCCGCACGTATTCGCTCGGCATCAGCGGGTAGGGCCACTTCTCGTTCAGCCGGAACAGCTGCGCCATGTGCGGTTGGTCGTCGGCCGGGCGGGTCTTGTCCCAGTTGCCGATCCACCAGTCGGCGTCCTGGCCGATGCCGGTGACCCAGCACTTGTCCATGCTCCCCACGAGCGACGCCAGCCAGTGCGCGTTGAATTCGATCAGCGCGAAGTGCAGGTCGGGATAGCGCTCGGCGACACCGCCGCCGATGAGCTCGCACATCACCTGCTGCGGAACCATCGGGCCGTAGACGCACTGCGTGATCATCCGCTTCGACGCCGACTTCTCGGTCATCGGCTGGTTGACCTGCGCGGCCTGCTCCATCACGACCCGCAGTGTCGTCGCGGTCGTGTCGTTCACCTTCACGCCGCCCGTCTGCGTGTGAATGAACACGTGCACACCGTTGGCCTGCGCGGCGGACCACACCGGGTCGAACTCGCGCGAGTAGTACGGCTGCGGCGGGGTCGCGGGCAACAGGATCGCACGGAACCCGGCCGCGGCGACGCGCTCGATCTCCGCGACCGCGTCGTCGACATCGGTCAGCGGGACGGGCGCGGTGGGCGCGATGCGATCGAAGTGCGGGGTGAACCGTTCGACGACGTAGTCGTTGTACACGCGCGCGTGCGCCATCGAGAGCTCGTGATCGTCGGAGTACAGCCCGAACAGCGACAGGTTCGGGTGCATCACCTGGACGTCGACGCCGTCGAGGTCCATGTCCTCGAGGATGAGCTCCGGATCGCCCTCGGGCATCCGGCCACCGGTCTGGCGATAGCGAGAGACCGTCCAACCCTCGTACCCGGGCGTGTGCAACTGCCGGAAGATGCGGGCGCCGCCTTCGACGAGCGGCTCGATCTCGAAGTCTTCCTCCCAGACCGCGCGATCCCGCAGGTGCTTCGGCAGCCGGGTGCGGAACAGGTCGGTGGGCTCGAGCAGGTGTCCGTCCGCGGAGACGACAAATTCCTTTCCGGCCTTCCGAAAATCCTTCATTCGTTGAGGGTAAACCAACCGGTCGGTACATTCAAAGGATGACGAAGCGGTGGACGCAACGCCCGCCCGGCTCGACGTGGGGCGATTGGGGCGACGACGACGAGCTCGGTCGCATCAATCTGCTCACTCCCGACAAGGTTCTCCAGGGTGTGCGCGAGGTCGAGGCGGGCGTCAGTTTCTGTCTGAGCCTGCCGCTCGATTTCCCGGGCGGCACCGCGCTCAACCAGCGTCGCTACCCGCCGCGCCTCGCGCCGACCGAGGACCTCGACGGCAATGCCGCCACCTTCTACAACGTCCACCAGAAGGACATCCCGAAGTACGGCAGCCCGCGCCACGTCGACGTGTGGGCGGACGACGACGTCACGCTCTCGCTGCAGTACTCCACGCAATGGGACTCGCTCGCGCACGCCGGCGCCGAGTTCGACGCCGACGGTGACGGCATCGAAGAGGCCGTCTTCTACAACGGGTACCGCGCCGGGGTCGACCTCGTCGGCCCGCAGGAAGACGCGGCGGGCGACGGTGGCGACCACCGTTGCTTCGCGCACCACCTCGGCTTGGAGCACATGGCCTACCAAGGCGTGCAGGGCCGGGGTGTCCTCGTCGACGTGGCGCACCATCTCGGTCACGAATTCCGGGGTGTCGACCGCGCGACGCTCGAGGAGATCATGGCTGCGGACGAGGTCGTCGTGGAACCCGGCGACATGCTGTTGATCCACACGGGATTCGCGACGAAGGTCCTCGAGTGGAACCGCGAGCCGGATCCCGTCGAGATCCATCGCACGTGCGCCTACCTCGACGCGCACGACGATTCGCTCCTCGCATGGATCGCGGAGTCGCAGATCGCCGCGCTGGTCGCCGACAACTACGCCGTCGAAGGAATGGTCGGCGGCAAGCGCAACGAAGGCCGGCATTCGCTCCTGCCGATTCACCACCTCTGCCTCTTCAAGCTCGGCGTCCCGCTGGGCGAGTTGTGGTATCTCCACGAGCTCGCCACATGGCTCCGCGAACACGACCGGAGCCGGTTCCTGCTCACCGCGCCGCCACTGCGGTTGCCGGGCGCGGTGGGATCGCCGACGACCCCGATCGCGACGGTGTGACGCGGAGCTAGCGTTCGCGTCCGTGACGACCCCGCACGTACAGCACGTCCCCGCCGCCGCTCCCGTACAGCTCGTGCTCGACGCGCTCGAACGCGACGGCGCGGTCATCGTCGACGACCTGCTCGACGCCGACCTGCTCGCACGGTTCAACGCCGAGCTCGACCCGTTCGTCGAGACCGCTCCCCGCGCGCAGGATCGCAAGTTCGTCAACGACGCGATCCAGTGGTTCTTCGGCGCGCAGACGCGCGACGTCACCGGAGTCGCGGGGAAGTCGCGCGTGTTCGCGACCGAGATCCTCACCCACCCGTTGTACCGGGCGGTGTGCGACGCGATCCTGCTCCCGAGCTGCGCGGCGTACCAGCTCAACATCGCTCACGTGCTCGATCGCGGACCAGGGTCCGAGCAGCAGATGATCCACCGCGACGAGCTGGTGTGGGTTCACCTCCCGACGCCGCACCCCGAGGTGCAGGTCGCGTCCGTCATCGCGCTCGTCGACTTCACGGCCGACAACGGCGCGACCCGCGTGGCGCCCGGGAGTCATCGTTGGCCGAGCGACCGCGCTGCGACGCCGGACGAACTGGTCGCGGCCGAGATGGCGGCGGGGTCGGCCGTGCTCTACCTCGGCTCGACCCTGCACGGCGGTGGCGCGAACGTCACCACCGACGTGCGCCGGCGCGGCATGCACGTGAGCTACTGCCTCGGCTGGCTGCGCACGGAGGAGAACCAGTACCTCGCCACGCCGATCGACGTCGTGCGCACGCTGCCCCGCGAGTCGCAGGAACTCCTCGGCTACGCGGTCCACGACGGACTCGCGGCGGGCGGCGGCTACCTCGGCGCGGTGCGCGTCCAGGACCCCGTCGAGCTGCTGGCGATCGGCGAGCTCTAACTCTTGGAAAACGCCGCGTAACCGTTCTCGCGCACCGCGGCGATCTCCTTGAAGAGCTTGGGCCGGCCGCCCGCGTTCAACAGGTACTTGCGCGGCTTGCCGGGGATGTTCGTCCCGAAGAAGTAGCTGCTCTCACCGAACGGCGACGACGCGGCGCCGCGGTCGACCATGTTCGTCCATTCGGCTTCGGCCGCGCGGTCCACTTCGATCGTGTCGTAGCCGTGGTCGCGCAGGTAGACGAGGGTGTCGGTGACGAAGTCGACCTGGTCGCCGTTGTACCGGGGGTTGTTGCCGGCCGCCGCGTGCGGCCCACCGGGAAAGAAGAGGTTCGGGAAGCCCGCGGTCTGCACACCCAGGAACGTGCGCGGCCCGTCCGCCCAGTAGTCGGTGAGCGCGACCCCGTCGCGACCGCGGATCCCCATGCGTGCGAGCGCGCCGGTACCGAAGTCGAATCCCGTCGCCCACACGACGACGTCGAACTCCCGCTCGCCTTCGGACGTCTCGATCCCGCGCTCGGTCATCCGCAGGATCGGCGTCTGCCCGAGATCGACGAGCACGACGTTCGGCTTGTTGTACGTCTCGTAGTACGCGGTCACGAACGGGGGCCGCTTCTCGGCGAAGCGGTGGTCCTTCGGTATCAACTTCGTCGCGGTCTCGGGATCGTCGACGATGGCCCGGATCTTGTCGGCGATGAACTCGCACCACTCCGCGTTCGCGCCGGGATCGAACAGCAGGTCGGTGTAGTGACTCGTGAGCTTGGAGAAGCCGGGGCTGTTCCACATCTTCTCGTAGAACGCCGAACGCTCGGCTTTCGAGTCGTCGAAGGTCGCGCGGTCGTGCGCCGCGTGCAGGAACCCGCTCGCGGAGGTGTTCAACGTCTCGCGTATCGCTTCGAAGTCGGCGCGGAGTTGCCGCTGCTCGTCGGGGGTGATCGGCGCATTGTTGAGAGGCGTGCACCAGTTGGCGGTGCGTTGGTACACGGTGAGGGACGCGACCTCGTCCGCGATGCACGGGATCAGCTGGACCCCGCTCGATCCGGTACCGATCACGGCGACGCGCTTGCCGGTGAAATCGACGGGCGTCGCGGGCCACAGCCCGGTGTGCAGTGACTCGCCCCGAAATTCGTCGCGGCCCGGCACCGGGGGGAAGTACGGAACCGAGAGCACACCCGTCGCGGCGACGAAGAAGCGCGTGCGGTACCCGGTTCCGTCGCCGAGCACGACGCGCCAGGTCCCCGACGACTCGTCGTACACCGCCGACGTGACCCGGGCGCCGAAGCGGATGTGCCGCCGAAGGTCGAAGCGGTCGACGACGTGGTTCAGGTAGCGCTCGGTTTCCGGTTGCTCCGCGAAGTGCTCCCGCCACTCCCATTCGTCGAACAGTTCCTTCGAGAACAGGTAGGCGTAGGTGTAGCTCTCGGAGTCGAACCGCGCGCCGGGATAGCGGTTCCAGTACCAGGTACCACCGACGCCGCCGCCGGCCTCGAGCAGTGCCACGGAAAAGCCCGCTTCGCGCGCGCGGTACAGCTGGTAGATGCCCGTGATGCCGGCGCCGACAATGAGGACGTCGACGTCGGGGGCCTCACTCACGCCGGGCATTGTACCGACCGGTCGGTTAATGTCGCCGCTCGTGCGGTACGCCATGGAGCTCCCGGATCGGGTTCCCAAGGAGCGCTACTTCGACCCGGACTTCTACCAAATGGAAGCCGAGTTGTTGTGGCCGCGCGTCTGGCAGATGGCGTGCCGGCTCGAGGAGATCCCGCAGCCGCACGACTTCGTCGAGTACGAGTTCCTCGATCAATCGGTCATCGTCCTGCGCACCGACGTCGGCGTGAAGGCGTTCCAGAACGTCTGCCGCCATCGTGGCGTCCGGGTCGTGCAGGGTCGCGGCACCTGCGAGAGCGGGTTCACCTGCCCGTTCCACGGGTGGTGCTACGGCGTCGACGGCAAGAACACGTTCGTTCCGTTCGTGAAGTCGTTCGCCGAGCACAACCTGCAGGACATCGATCTCACACCCGTGCGGTGCGAGGTATGGGGCGGATGCGCATGGATCAACCTCGACGCCGACGCCCCACCGTTGCGGCAGTGCATCGAGCCGTTCGCAACGATCCTCGACGCGTGGAAGGTCGAGTCGCTGCGCACCGAGTGGTGGTACGCGTGCCGGCTCCCGGTCAACTGGAAGCTCGCGCAAGAGGCGTTCGTGGAGCAGTACCACGTCGTCGAAACGCATCCGCAACTCCGCATTCCGTCGAGGTACGCGCCACCCAAGGGGGCGTTCGACCCGCGCGCGTACATCGACGCCGACATCCACTACCTGCAAACGATGAGCGCCGGCATGGCCGGGATGGTCCACGCGAACGACGTCC
This sequence comes from uncultured Actinomycetes bacterium, assembly GCA_963835455.1. Lineage (GTDB taxonomy): Bacteria > Actinomycetota > Acidimicrobiia > IMCC26256 > PALSA-610 > PALSA-610. The sequence goes on along the minus strand of CAWIFT010000003.1, from coordinate 775,566 downwards.
GCGTCGCCGAGGGTCTGCGCGACATGGAACTGCCCGCCGAACCCGCGCTCGCGGTCGCGGCCTGGGAACGCGCCCTCAACGACGCGGTCCGCGATCGGCACCGCGCCGCGGGAGCCGACATCCCCGACTTCAACGACCTCGAGGCGCGCGGGCTGAACGAGCCCATGGGCTACTGCTTCCCGCACTACTTCGTGCTCCCGATGTACAGCAGTGCGTCCTCGTACCGCTTCCGCCCGCTCGGACCGGAGGAGACGCTGATGGAGATCTGGTCACTGACGCGATTCCCGGAGGGCGAAGCGCGGCCGAAGCCCACACCGCCGGAGCCGTGGGAGTGCGACGATCCGCGCTGGCCCCCGATCCCCGCGCAGGACTTCTCGAACCTGCCCCGCCAGCAGAAGGGTCTGCACGCGCGGGGCTTCGAGTACATGCGGCTCTCCGAACGCGCCGAGGGACACATCTCGAACTTCGAACGAACCGTCGACGGATTCCTCGCCGGGCTCCCCTACGAGAAGCTGCTCCCCGCGCTGCAGGCGATCAACGTGAACCCGCTCGAGATGCCGATCGTGGACCTCGGTCTGTGAGCTACGCCGAGGTCGTCGAAGGCGTCCGCGCCACGATCACCGCGTATACGCACGCGCTGGACGACGGCCGGACGGACGACGTGGTTTCCACCTTCTGCGCCGACGGCGTGTGCGACATCCCGGGTATGGGCACCCACGAAGGTCACGAGGCGCTGCGCCTCGCGTACGCGAAGTGGAAGCCGCGCCGGCCGCAGCGGCACCTCGTCGTCAACACCCTCGTCACCGACTGGAACGACCACGAGGCCGACGCGATCAGCGACGTGGTCTTCCTCCTCCAGGGCGACGGCGGCTGGGCGGTCCAGCTCGTGGGCCGCTACCACGACACCCTCCACTGCACCGACGGCACGTGGCGATTCCACCGGCGCACGGCCGAGTTCGTATGACTAACGTTGCGGAGAACTGACACCGCCGTCATGTTTCCGAGCCGCACCGGGGGACCTGTGGAGCTGCCCAAGATCATCAGCGTCGACGATCACGTCGTCGAGCCCGCACACGTCTGGCAGACCTGGCTGCCCGAGAAGTACCGCGAGCGCGGGCCGCGCGTCGAGCGCAAGCGCTGGGGCGCCTTTCGGCTGAAGCGGGGCGCCAAGTACGAGATGACCGAGGACCCCGAAGGCGAGTGGGGCGACGCCTGGATCTACGAGGACAAGGTCATCTACGTGCAGAAGAAGTTCGTCGCGATCCCGAAGTCGGCGACCACCGGCGACGACGTGTCGACGTTCGACAAGACCGTGATGACGATGACCGCGGTCACATACGACGACATGCGCCCGGGCTGCTACGACGCCAAGGAACGCAAGAAGGACTTCGAGATCAACTGGGTCGACGGCTCGCTCCCCTTCCCGACCTTCCCGCGCTTCTGTGGTCAGACCTTCAAGGAGGCCGACGACCATGAGCTCGCGCTCGCGTGCGTGCAGGCGTACAACGACTGGATGGTCGAGGAGTGGTGCGACCCCTCGATCGGCATCAACATCCCGCTCTGCATCATCCCGCTCTGGGACGCGGAGCTCGCGGCCCGCGAGATCGAACGCAACGCCGCGCGCGGCGTGCGGGCGGTGTGCTTCTCGGAGCTACCGACCCGGCTCGACCTGCCGAGCGTGCACACCGGTTACTGGGATCCGATGTTCTCGGTGTGCAACGACACCGGCACCACCGTGTGCATGCACGTGGGGTCGTCGTCGACCGATCCGTTCTCGTCGAAGGACGCACCTCCCGGCGTAGGCAGCATGGTCGGGTTCAACAACTCGATGGCCTCGCTGGGCGACTACCTGTTCGGCGGGATCATGCACCGGTTCCCGAAGTTGAAGATCGCGTACTCCGAAGGCCAGATCGGGTGGTTGCCGTACGCACTCGAGCGCGCCGACACCGTGTGGCAGGAGCACAACGCCTGGCAGAACTCCAAGCGCCTGTGCCCCGAGCCGCCGTCGACCTATTACTACGACCGCGTGTTCGGTTGCTTCACCTGGGACCGCCACGGTGTGAAGTCGCTCGACGAGGTCGGCGAGAACAACATCTGCTTCGAGACCGACTACCCGCACACCGACACGACGTGGCCGAGCTCGAAGGACTACTGCGAGCAGATGCTCGAGGGCATGAGCGACGAGCACAAGTACAAGATCTTGCGCGGCAACGCCATCCGCATGCTCGAGCTCGACCGCGTCTGAGGTTCCGTCATACGGACTGCGATGCCTGCTCGTCGTCGGCGAGCGAGAGATAACCCTCGTCCTCCTGCGCGAAGTGGAGGCGCAGGATCGCGTGCAGACCGTAGAGCAGCCGGCGCAGTTCGGTGATGTCCTCCTCGTCGGGACCGGCCGGATCGAGATCGTCGAGGACGCGTGAGATCCGGCGAATGAGGTGCGCGATCTCGGCGTGGGCGCGGCTCATCGTGGCGGTCGGATCGTTGCCGCCGAGCACGCGCGCGAGGACGGGATACAGGTCGTGGTCTTCGGCTTGTTCGTGCGGTCCGAGCTCCTCGACGAGGAACCGCTGCACCTCGCGCAACATCGCGACCGACTCGAGCGGGCGCGCCACGTCGAGACCGTCGGCGACGTCGCGGATCTTCGCCAGATCGGGCCGCAGGGTTTGGTGTTCGGTGCTGAACCGCCGCGCGAGTGCGGTCTCCTCGGCGTTGAGCCGGTTCGCAGAGGTGGTGTCGCGCAACGCGCGCAACGCGTTCAGGATCACGGCCACGTCGATGAGCTCCTGCAGCAGCGCGCCCCAGACCGGCGGCAGATATCCGAGCGCGGCCGCGATCATCGCCGCCACGGACAAGCCCATGCCGACGATCACGCTCTCGAAGGCGATACGACGGCTGCGGCGAGCGATCACGAGCGCCTCGCCGAGCCGGTCGAGCCGGTCGACGGTGAGCACGACGTCAGCGGCTTCGGACGACGCGGTCGCACCCCGTGCGCCGATGGCGACGCCGACATCGGCCAGGGCCAGCGCGGGGGCGTCGTTGATGCCGTCGCCAACCATGATCGTCTTGCCGACCCGCCCTTCGAGCCGGACGGCATCGACTTTTTCGGCCGGGGTGCGCTCGGCGAGCACCTCGTCGACACCGATGACTGCGCCGACGCTCTGCGCGTTGTCCTCCCGGTCGCCCGTCACCATCACGACCCGACGGATCCCGTCCCGGCGGAGCTGACGGATCGTCCGGCCCGCGTCGGCGCGGATGGGGTCGTCGAGCAACAGCGCGCCGACGTGCTGGTCGTCGACCTCGACGAAGATGGTGAGCGCGCCGTCGAGCGCAGCGCGGCGACGCACGTTGCGGACCCAGCGCGAGCCCGGTTCGGCCGAGGTCCAGCTCGCCTTGCCGACCGCGACGCGGCGACCGTCGACGAGCCCGCGTACGCCGTGCCCGGCGACTTCCTCGACGTCGTCGGGCAACCACAGCGTCAGGCCGCGGGCGCGAGCCGCGCGCACGACCGCGGCTGCGAGGACGTGGGGCGATACCTGGTCGAGACTCGCGGCGAACTGCAGGACGTCGTCGGCGCTCATGGCGTCGGTGGTGACGATGTCGGCGACGCGTGGTCGGCCGGCCGTGATCGTGCCCGTCTTGTCGAACAGCAGGATCTCACCCGACGCGAGCTGTTCCAGTGCCGCGCCACCCTTGACGACGACACCTCGACGAGCGGCGCGTGAGAGTCCCGACGCGATCGCAACCGGTGCGGCGAGGATGAGCGGACACGGCGTCGCCACGACCAGCACGGCGACGGCGCGGACCGCGTCACCGGAGACCGCCCACGCCGCGGCCGCGAGCGCGAGTGCGAAGAGCAGGAACACCGCCGCGTACCGGTCGGCGAGACGCACGAACGGCGCGCTGGATGCCTCCGCGTCCGCGACCAGCCGCACGATGCCGGCGTAAGTGCTCTCGGCCGCCGTCGTCGTCGCACGAAGGTCGAACGGACCTCCCGCGTTCACCACTCCGCTGCGCGCCGCGTCGCCGACCTCGCGCTCGACCGGGAGCGGCTCACCCGTGAGGGCACTCTCGTCGAGCATCGCGACCGATCCCTCGATGAGACCGTCCACGGGAACGACCTCACCGGGCTGCACGAGCAACAGGTCGCCGCGGACCACCTCGTCGAGCGCGGGTGAGGTGAGTTCGCCGTTCACGTAGCGGTGCGCGACCCGGGGCGCGCGTTCCAGCAGTGCGTGGAGCTCGCGGCGCGCTCGGGCCGAAGCGCGTGCCTCGAGGGTTCGGCCGCTCGCCAACATGACGGTGATCACGGCGCCCGCGAAGTACTCGCCGACGACGAGGGTGCCGACGAGCGCCAGCACCGCGAGCGCGTCCACCCCGAGGCGCCGGTGCCGGGCCGCGTCGATCACCCACCACGCCGCGGGGCCGAGGCCGACGAAGATGTCCGCGGCCCAGACACCGTTCGCGGCGGTATCGAAACCCGCCGCGTACAGCGCACCGCCGGCCGCCAACAAGACGATCGCCACGATCAGCAGCACCGACTCCAGGTTGGCGCGCTCGCGATTCTTCACACATCCATTCGACCCACTCGCACTCGCCGGGAACGTGGCCGAAGGTCCCGATTTTGTGAACCACCGGTCCCTGCTCGCAGGACGACAGAAGCGGGAGTATGGGGCTCATGGCGTCCGCGATCAGGTGCGAGGACCTCTCGAAGAGCTTCGGACCCCTCCGCGCCGTCGAGGGCGTCTCGTTCACGGTCGAGCCCGGGGAGATCGTCGGCTTCCTCGGACCGAACGGCGCCGGCAAGACGACAACGATTCGCATGCTCCTCGACCTGATCCGACCATCGCGAGGAAGCGTCGAAGTGCTCGGCGCCAACCCGCGTCGCGGTGGCGCCGCGTTGCGGCGGCGGATCGGTTACGTCCCGGGCGATCTCGCGCTGTACAACCGGTTGACCGGCCGGCAGCTGCTCGAGTTCGTCGCGGCGCTGCGCGGAACCCGCGATCTCACCGCGGCGGAACAGATCGCGGAGCAGCTCGGGGTGTCGCTCGAACGACCGATCGGAACGCTGTCGCGTGGGAACCGGCAGAAAATCGGCGTCGTGCAGGCCCTGGCGCACGCACCCGAGCTCCTCGTCCTCGACGAACCGACGAGCGGTCTCGATCCGGTCGCGCAACGCACATTTCGTTCGCTGGTGCGCGACGCCGCGGCGCGGGGAACGGCGGTTCTCCTGTCGTCGCACGTCCTCGGCGAAGTGCAACGGGTCGTCGACCGCGTCGCGATCCTGCGCGCGGGCCGTCTCGTGACCATCGAACCCATGCGCGATCTCGAGGCGAAGGCGCTGCGCGTCGTGGAGATCCGCTTCGGTGGCCCGGTGCCCGCCGACGAGTTCGCGCACCTGGCGGGTGTGCGCAGCATCGAGGTCGACGGCGATCTGTTGCGCGCGTCCGTTGCCGGTTCGGCCGACGCACTGATCAAGGCCGCGTCGCGGTTCACCGTCGACAGCATCGCCGGACACGAGGCCGACCTCGAAGACGTGTTCCTCACCTTCTACGGCGAGCCCGCCCATGCTCCTGCGTAGCGTCTTCGTCAAGACGATCCACGACCGCCGCCACGGGCTGCTGTGGTGGAGCGTCGGCATCGGCCTCCTGACCATCGCGACTCTGTCGGTCTGGCCGTCGGTCCGGGACGAGTACCAGAAGCTGATCGAGAACTATCCCGAAGCGCTCCTGGCGTTCTTCGGCATCGAGCGGGGCGGGCTCGGTTCGGCCGCGGGCTACGTCCAGGTCGAGCTCTTCAGCCTGATGGTTCCGCTCCTGTTGATCGGCTACATGATTGCCGCGGGTTCGGCCGCGACCGCGGGAGAACAAGAAGCGGGGACGCTCGAGTTCCTCCTCGCGCAGCCGGTCTCTCGCCGGCGGGTGCTGCTCGAGAAGTACGTCGGCCTCTGCACTGCGCTCGCGGTCATCAGTGTCGCGTTCGTCGCGGTGCTGATCATCTCGACGCGCGTGTTCGCGCTCGACATCGGCATACCGAACCTGCTCGCGGCGACGGCCTCGGCCTACATGCTCGGATTGCTGTTCGGCGCGGTCACGCTGCTGGCGGGCTGCATCACGGGGCATCGCGCGCTCGCCGCGGGCATCGCGTCGGCCGCGGCCGTCTCTGCGTACCTCTTGAGCACGCTCGCGACGCTGGTGGAGGGATTGAAGCGCTTCCGCCCGCTGTCACCATTTTGGTGGTACAGCGGTCACGACCCACTCCGCTCGGGGCTCGAGCCGCTCCACGTCGGGCTCCTGCTCGTCGCGACCGCGATTTGCATCACGGCCGCGGTCGTCGCCTTCGACCGTCGCGATCTCGCCTAGCGCTCAGGTACGCGTGTTCGCGGTCCAGCTGCGGTAGAGCCGGGCGTAGACGCCACCGGCCTCGACGAGTTGCTCGTGGCTGCCCGCTTCGACGATCCGGCCCGCGTCGAACACCAGGACGCGGTCGGCGTGCTCCGCCGTGGAGAGGCGGTGGGCGATGCTGATCGTCGTGCGGCCCCGCGACACCCGCGCGAGCGCGTCGGCCAACGCACGCTCGGTCTCGGCGTCGACCGCGCTGGTCGCTTCGTCGAGCACCAGGAGTCCGGGGTCGCCGAGTTCGGCGCGCGCCAGCGCCACGAGCTGCCGTTCGCCCACCGACAACGACTCGCCGCGCTCGCCCACCATCGTCGCAAGCCCGTCCGGCAGCCGCATCAACCACCAGTCGAGCCCGAGGCGCGCGAATGCGCGTTCGATGTCGTCGTCGGTCGCGGCCGGTTCGGCCATACGCACGTTGTCGGCGATCGTCGCGTCGAACAGGAAGCCGTCCTGCGGCACCATGCGAATCGCCCGCCGCCGTGAGGCCGGGTCGACGTCGCGGAGATCACGGTCACCGATGCGCACTTCACCTCTCGTCGGATCCGCGAGGCGGCAGAGCAGCTTCGCGAACGTCGACTTGCCCGAGCCCGTCTCCCCGACGATCGCGACGTGGGTCCCGGCCGTGATGTCGACACTCACATCGTGCAGCACAGGCGCTTCGCCCCGGTACGCGAACTCGATGTGCGACACGTCCACGGCGAGTGCGCCGTGCGCGAGATGCACGCCGTCGACCGGTTCGGCCACGTCGATCGGAACGTCGAGCACGGCGAGCACCTTCCGCCAGCCGGAGATCGCCGTCTGGGTCTGGTCGAGGATCTCGCTCAGCTCGCCGATCGGGCTCAACAGCAAGTTGATGAGGAACATGAACGCGACGACCTTGCCGACGTCGAGACCCCAGCCCTTTCCGTAGTACGCCGACGCCACGACGATGCCCGCGAGCGCGATGGCGCCGAAGAAGTCGCCGAGGGGGAACATGGCGGCGAAGTACCGCGCGGCGCGGAGCCGCGCCCGGTACGCACCGTCGATGCGGTCCCGCAGTCGCACCCGAGCGCGCTCCTGCAGGCCGTACGCCCGAATGACCGCGGCGCCGCTCACGGTCTCGGAGAACTCGGCGATCATGTCGCCGATGCGCGTCCGCTCCTCGTCGTAGGCCGCGAGTTGACGACGCTGGAAGAAGCGGAACAACGGCGGAACCGGCGCGTACGCGATCAGCACGAGCAGCGTCAGCTGCCACGAGTAGACGAACATCACGACGAGCGTGCCCACGATCAGTGTGCCGTTCACGAGCCAGGAGATCATTCCCCACTGCACGAAGCGCGCCAGGGTCTCGATGTCGCTCGTGACGCGCGACACGAAGACGCCCCGCCGCGTCGTCGTGTGTTCCGCCATGCTCAGCCGGTGGATGTGGTCGAACACGCGCATGCGCAGGTTGCACAGCGCCTGCTCCGCGGCGCGGACGAGCCGGTAGTAGGCGGTCCGGCTGACGAACAGGACGCCGATGGTGATCACGACCGCGGCGAGGCACGCGAGGAGCACGAACTCGGCCTGGAATCCGTCCGGGCCGAGTACGCCCCGGTCGAGGATGATCTGGATGAGGATCGGGACGGCGAGCTTGCCCGCCGCGGCGACGATCGCGAACACGATCGTCGCTTTCAAGCCGACGCGCAGCTCGGGACTCGTCGCCAGGCCGCGGCGGAGAACCGACAACGCACCCGCCGCACCTTCAGGGGTCAGGTCGTCTTCCTCGAACGCGGCGAAGACCCGTTCCGTGAATTCGTCGCGCGCCTGGGCCGGCGCGGCATCGGCGACCACGTCGTGGGCAGCGCCGTGGACCGGCTGGTCGTCGGTGCGTGCCATCACGCGACCTCTTGCTCGTACGCGCGCACCATGGCTTCGTAGTCGGGGTTGGTCGCGAGGAGCTCGGTGTGGGTTCCGGTCGCCGCGATCCGCCCGTCCTGCATGAACAAGACACGATCCGCGAGCGCGATGGTCGAGACCCGGTGCGCAACGATCAACGTCGTCATGTCGAGCTCGACTCGCAGGCCGTGCAGGATCCGGGCCTCCACGGTCGCGTCGACGGCGGACGTCGCGTCGTCGAGGAGCAGGAAGCGCGGGCGGCGGATGAGCGCGCGCGCCAGCGCGATGCGCTGGCGCTGGCCCCCCGAGACCGTCACGCCCCGCTCACCGATCGCGGTCTCGTAACCGGCCGGCAGCGATTCGACGAAGCGGGCCACTTGCGCGATGCCCGCGGCCCACTGCATCGAGGCTTCGCTCGTCTCGGGCCCGATCGTGATGTTGTTCGCGATCGTGTCGGTGAACAGGAACGACTCCTGGAACACCAGGGCGACGCTCGCACGCAGATCGTCACGGGTGATCTCGCTGACGTCGATCCCACCCACGCGCACCACGCCCCGCTCCGGCCGGTCGAGACCCGCGAGCAGTTCGCACAAGGTGGTCTTGCCGCACCCGGTCGGGCCGACGAGCGCGACGACCTCGCCGGGCGCGATCCGCACATCGCAGTCCTGCAGCACCGGCAACCCGGCGACGTAACCGAAATCGAGCCCGTCCGCCTCGACGCCGAGCGGGCCGCTCTGCAACGTCCGCGGATCCGCGGGCACGCGTTCCGGCGAGGCGTCGAGCACACGGTCGATGCGATCCAGCGAGACCACCGAACGCGGCATCTCCTCGAGCAGGAAGCCGACGACTCGCATCGGGAACGCGAGCAGCGTGAACAACGCCATCGCCTGCACCAGATCACCGGGCGAGACCGCGCCGGTCGAGACGCGCCAACCGCCGACGGCGAGCAGCACGATGATCGCGAGGTTCGGGAGCGCATCGAGTGTCGGCTCGAACAGGGCACGCAGGGCGCCGACCCGCACTCGCGCCACGCGCAGCTGGTCGGCGGCGTACCCGAGCCGTTCGACCTCGGAGTCCTGGCGCCCGAGCGTCTTCACGACCACGGCGCCCTCGAAGCTCTCGTGCGTGATCGCCGAGACGTCACCGACCCGCTCCTGGACCGTCTGCGCAGGCAGCTCGACCCGGCGGGTGTAGAAGCGGTTCAGCGCGAACATCGCCGGGAACAACACGAGACCGACCAATGTGAGTACGGGATCGATCGCGAACAGGGCGATGAGCGAGAAGACGATCAGCAGCATGAGCCCGGTCGAGAACGGCAGCGGGTTGATCACCTCCGCCGCGACCATCACGTCGTTGTCGGCGTGGGCGAGCAGCGTTCCCGTCGTGTGCTCGCGATAGAACGACAACGGAACGTCGAGATACCGGTCGGCGATCTGGTGGCGCAGCGTCGCCATGTTGGCCGCGGCCGTCTTGCCCGCGAAGTACCGGCGGGCGATCACGCCGGCACTGCGGATGAACGCCACGACGACGATCGCGATCGCACCGGCCCAGATGGTGCTGCTCGCGACGCCGCCGTTGAACGCGGGGATGATGATGTGATCGGTGACGCGCCCGAGAACGATCGTCCCCAGCACCGACGTGAGCGCGAACACCGACGAGCCGGTCACCGACGCCGCGAACGGCCTCGGGTGCGCAACGATGAATCGGCGCAAGGTCGCGACGCCGCGGCGCCACATGCTGCGGTCGATTTTCTCGGGCACTTGCGGCTACCTCGTCCGGACGGCCACCGAGGCTACCCATCGGGCGAACGCCCTTCGCCGTGCGAGGTGTCCGGCACCACGGGCGATCAGTGCAGCGAACCGTTACCCTGCGCGGGGGCCGGGTCGACCTGGGGGAGGACATGTGCGCAATTCGCTCCGTGCATCGCTCGCGTTGGTGCCGCTCGTCGCGGCGGCGGCCTGGGTTCCCACGGCGTTGCCCGCATCCGCGGCTCCGGCTCCGCTGACCGCGGCGCAGGCCGCGCTTCTCTCGCAGAACGTTGCCAGGAAGGTGATCGTGGTCCTGAAGGACCAGATCCCGCAGGCGCCGGCATCGCGCGCCTCGGTCGGAACGCGCCGCAACATCGTGGCGGTCGATCAGCACGCGATCCTGGACGAGCTGGGCCGGACCAAATCGCGCAACGTCCACTCCTACACGACCATCAACGCGGTCGCGGCAACCGTGTCGCCGGGCGAGGAAGCACGGCTCGCGTCCAACCCCTCGGTCGCCCGGGTGGTGCCCGACCAGCTCATCAAGCTCGCCCACCCGTTCGGTGCGCAACCGAAGGGCAGCGCCAACGCGGGACGTACGCCGGTGCCGAATTCGTGCCCCGCGAAGAACGCGCCGCCGTTGCTCGAGCCGCAAGCGCTGCAGACGATGCACGTCAACTCGTTGGACCCGCAGGCGAAGACCGCGCGTTCGCTCGGTTTCGATGGCGCGGGCGTGACCGTGGGCTTCATCGCCGACGGCCTCGACATCAACAACACCGACTTCATCCGCGCCGACGGCAGCCACGTGTTCGTCGACTACAAGGACTTCAGCGGTGAGGGCACCGACGTTCCCACCGGTGGCGGCGAGGCCTTCCTCGACGCGAGCTCGGTCGCCGCGCAGGGCCGCAACGTCTACGACATCGCGAACTACAGCGCGCTGCCGCTGAAGGGAACGTGCCGCATCCGCATCCAGGGGGTGGCGCCGGGCGCGAACCTCGTCGGGCTCTCGATCTTCGGTGCCGAAGACGCCGGGTTCAACTCGTCGTTCCTCCAGGCCATCGACTACGCAGTCTCGGTCGACCACGTCAACGTGCTCAACGAATCGCTCGGCGAGAACTTCTACCCGGACGACCAGGCGAGCCTCGACCTGATCAAGCAGGCGAACGACCAGGCTGTCGCGGCGGGCACGACCGTCACGGTTTCGAGCGGTGACGCGGGTGTGACCAACACGACCGGAACGCCCTCGACCGACCCCAACGTCATCGCGGTCGGCGCGACGACCACCTACCAACTGCCGGTGCAGATCGGCTACGGCGGCTCGCAGTTCGGTGTCACCGGCTGGCTCGACAACAACATCAGCTCGCTCAGCTCGAGCGGTTTCGAACAGGACGGGAAGACGATCTCGCTGGTCGCGCCGGGCGAGCTGAACTGGGCGCTCTGTTCCACCAACACCGACATGTACGCCGACTGCACCGACTTCAACGGCAACCCGAGCGCGGTGCAGGAAAGCGGCGGAACGAGCGAGTCGTCGCCACTGACGGCGGGCGCCGCGGCGCTCGTCATCCAGGCGTATCGGGCGACGCACAGTGGTGCGACCCCGACTCCCGCGCTCGTGAAGCAGTTCCTCACCAGCACGGCCGACGACATCGGCGCGCCCGCGGACGCGCAGGGTGCGGGACTCGTCGACGCGTATCGCGCCGTGCTCGCGGCGAGGGCGTACAAGGCTCCCCTCTTCACCGCGCAGACGCCCGCAACGCTGGTCGAGAGCAGCTCGCAGTTCAACGCGGTGACGCCGCCGAACACGGCGACGACGTTCACCGAGCAGTTGACCAACGTCGGCTCGGCGGCGGAACAGGTCGACTTGTCGACCCGCACGCTCGGCGCGTACACGACGCTCAAGACGACGACGGTCAAGTTGAGCGACACCGCCAGCGGCCACAGCGTCGACTACCAGGGCTTCGTCGACAACTACGAGGTCGTGCACTTCTCCGTGCCGGGCGGATTCGACCGGCTCAACGGCTCGATCGCTTTCCAGGGCGCCTCGGCCGCGCTGAGCGCACGCGTGCGCCTCGCGCTGGTGGACCCGACGGGCAAGCTCGCCGACTACTCCCTGCCGCAGGGAATCGGCAACTACGGCAACGCGCAGGTTGCGAAGCCGGCCGCGGGTACGTGGACCGCGTACATCTGGGGTCGCGGTTCGGCCGACGGCGGCACCACCGGCAAGGTCCTGTTCGGGGCGAGCGTCGCGAACTACAAGTCGTTCGGATCGGTCAGCCCCACGCGCGTGACCATCGCCGCCGGCGCGACGCGATCGGTCGCGCTCACGGTGACGTCTCCGTCGACCCCCGGCGATCTCTCCGGCTCACTCGTCATGTCCTCCACCGGACAGACGCCGCTCGCGGTTCCCGTCACGTTGCGTTCCCTTGCGCCGAACGGGCCGACGCAGTTCTCGGGCGTCCTGAGCGGTGGCAACGGCCGTGAGATCACGACCGGCGTGGCCGCCTACTACCAACTCGACCTCCCGGCGGGACGGCCCGCGTTGAATGCTTCGGTGACCCTCGCCGACAACCCGAACAACCAGTTGTACGTGTGGTTGATCGATCCGGCCGGACAAGCGCAGGCCTTCCAGAGCAACGGTCTGGTCACCGCGGACAAGGCCGGGAACCTGTCGTACACGAACACGCTCGGCGCCAACGTGCACGTCCTCGATCCCGCGGGCGGGCGTTGGACCGTGATCATCAACTTCGCGCCGACGGTGTCGGGGACCGCGCTCCAGGAGGGGTACACGGTTTCGTTGAACCAGCGCGCGAACTCGGTGAGCGCGATCGGCGTCCCGAACGGGAAGGGCATCAGCAGCAAGCACCCAGCCGTCATGTCGATCAAGGTGACCAATACCGGAACGGCGCCCGAGGCCTACTTCGTCGACGGCCGCACCAACGCGACCGCGTCCTACGACCTCGCGCCGCTGACGGCCGCGGACACGACGGTTCCGTTGACCTTCGCCGACAACATTCCCTTCTACGTCGTGCCCAGTGAAACGACGTCGATCACCGGCACCGCCACCACCACCGGAGCAACACCGATTCAGTTCGACCTCGGGGCACCGAGTGGCGATCCCGACGTCGTCTCCGGTGTCGGATCGAGTGTGAGCGCGACCGTGACGGGAACCCCGGTCTCGGCGGGCGTGTGGGATCTCGCACCGACGGTCGCGGGTGCGTTCGGGGCGACCGGCGCCGCCCGCGAACCGGTGACCACGACGCTGACCGCGGTCACCAAGGCCTTCGACCCCGCGGTGACGTCGGTGACCGGAGACCTCTGGCAGTCGGCGATCGGCGGACCGATCGACGTCAGCCCGATCATCGTGCAACCGGGCCACAGCGCGACGATCCCGGTGTTCATCAACCCGTCCGGCCCGGTGGGCACGACCGTCTCCGGGGTGCTCTATCTCGACGACGACAGCCTGTTCTCCTCGTTCGGCGACCTGTCCCCGAACGCCAACACCGTCGCCGCGATCCCGTACAGCTACACGATCACGCACTAACACGCGACGAGCTCCGGCGGCGCCCTGAGGGAGCGTTTTCGGGTGGTTGGATCGCGCTCGCCGAGTATCCAACCACCCGTTTCGCGCGTGCGGACGGATCCTCGACCGCCGCGCGCGCTCTGACGCACGCGTCCCGCAACGGAACCATGCCCTCGTCGGCCACCGCCAGCAGTTCCTGCTCCGCCGCCGGGTTCTTGGTTGCGGCCGCGGCGAGCATCTGCGCTTGCACCGCGGACAACGCTCCCTCGCGCACTGCGGCCTCAGTCTCCGGGAGCTTCTCCAAGTTCTTGGCGGTCTCGATCGCGCCGCGAACCGCACCCGTACCGACGCCCAAGAGCCTCGCAATCTGCGCGGCTCCGTCGCGCTCACTGGTTTCCGCAACGCGCCGCGCGGCCTTGGCAACCATCCCGTCGACGACGCGCCGAATCGAACCGAGCTCATCGACCACCCGCACCGCCGCTAACTACGAAGGAATCGTCGCCTACCTCGTCAACTTCCCGAGTTGCGCCCTGATGTTCATTTCGGCGGTTGCCTTGTCGACGCCGAGGTCGGCCAGCACACCGGTTCCGTCTTCGAGCTCGAGCAACGACAGCAGGATGTGCTCGGTCCCGATGTAGTTGTGCCCGAGGCGAAGGGCTTCGCGAAACGTGAGTTCGAGCGCTTTCTTCGCCGGCGCGTCGAAAGGGATCAGCGCCGGAACGTCATCGATCGGCGCTGGCAGCTGCGCGGTGACGCGCGCCCGAACGTCGTCGAGCACGAGGCCTTGCGCGACCAACGCGCGCGCGGCGACAGCGTCGGGTTCGTCGAGCAGACCGAGCAGAAGATGATCGGGGCTGATCTCGTCGTTGTGCGCGGCGCCGGCTTCCTCCTGCGCCTGGACCACGACGTTGCGCGCCCGCGGGGTGAAGCGGTTGAACCCTTGATTGGCATCGAGATCCGACGGTTCACCGGGATCCTTGGGAACGAAACGCTTCTGCGCGGCCTGCTTGGTGACGCCCATGCTCCGGCCGATGTCGGTCCACGATGCGCCGGAACGCCGGGCCTGGTCCACGAAGTGTCCGATCAGGTGGTCGGCCACCTCGCCGAGGTGATCGGCGGACATGACCGCATCGGAAAGCTGCTCGAGCACGTCCGAATGCACCTTCTTGATGGCTGCGATGAGGTCGTCGAGCCGAACGGGACCGGTCACGCTCACGGGATCGCTCATGCGTCAACCCTAGGTTGACGCGACTGGATCGTCAACCCCGAGTTGACGACGGGCTACACGACCGCGGCGCGGACGCGCGCTTCGTGGAGATACGCGGAGGTGCCGGCGTCGTCGCGGCAGCGTTCGGTGACCTTGGCGTCGCACACGCCGCACGGGAAGAGGTTGCGAATCGCCATTGCTTCCTCGCCGGTGACGTCGACGCGGAGCTCACCGGGATCGATCGCACTGGCTTCGATGCCCACCTTCGCCGGCGCAACCTCCGCCAAGAACGCGCACACCTCGTCGAGATCGATGCTCCGCCGCAGCGGTGGCATCGCGGCGAGCAACCGGGTGCGATAGGCCTGCTTCGCCAGACGCGGATCCAACACGGCCACGACACCCCGATCTTCACGGGTCCGGATCAGGCGACCCGCGCCCTGCGCCAACACCAGGGCCGCGACCGGAAGATCGACCGCGGCAAACGCGTCGAAGCCGGCCGCCTGGGCGCGTCGCCGCCGCGCCGCGTGCAGCGGTTCGTCGGGCACGGGGAACGGGATCTTGTCGATCACGACCAGAACGCACGACGCGCCCGCGGCGTCGATGCCGGCCCAGAACGATCGGGTGCCGACCAACACCGATGTCTCGTCCTCGACGAACTCCTTCGTCAACCGACCGGAGTCGCGCTCGCCCTGCGTGAGCACCACGTGGTCGGTGCGCTCGCTCAACACCTCCGAGAACCGCTTGACGTTCGCGTGCGAGGTGCACAGCACCAGCGCCCGACCGCCGGCCGCGTTGACGAGCTCGCACAATCGATCGGCGGAGTCGGAAGTCCACGCGTCGCGCGCCCGCGTGGGGTCGGGAAGGTCCTTGGCGACGTACAGGATCCCTTGCTCTTTCCAGTCGAACGACGACGGCGTCTGCACCGACGCGTAGCCGCGTCCGGCATTCGACACCCAGTGACCGTCTTCGGTGTCCTGTTCGCCCCACGAGCCGGGTGGCGCGTCGCCGTCCAAGCCCATCTGTCTCGCCAACGCCGGAAACGGTGGATCGCCGCCGAGCGTGGCCGACACCCCGATGACCGGTCGCCACATGAGCAAGGCGTTCGCGATCGTCTCGCCCGCCGCGACGGGCGCGATCTTCAGACGGCGCGCCCGACCCACGCGCTCGACCCACACCACGTCGTCATCCCCCGGTACCGCGAGCCGGCGCAGCACGTCGAGGCGACCCTTCGCGACGAGCGCGGTCCGCTTGGCGTGCTCGTCGCCCGCGGTGCCGAGCTTGCCCGTCACCGCGGCGAGCCGCTCGGCGGCCTGGAGGAGCACGCGGTCCATCTCGCGGTCTTCGCCGACGCGAACGGTTCCGTCACGCGCGTCGATCGCGTCTCCCAACGCGCGGCCCGCCTCGCTCAGCTTGTTGATCGCAGCCGCGTCGGCACCGGCACGGGCCAGCATCCCGCTCAGACGCGTGATCCCGTCACCGGAGATCTCACCCGCGAACGCGTTCGTCGCGTTGTCGGGGAAGGCGTGCGCCTCGTCGAGGATCACGATGTCGTGCTCCGGCAGCACCCGACCGCCGGCGGAAAGGTGCGCGCAATACAACGCGTGGTTGACGACGAGGATCGATGCCTCCTGGGCGCGGTCGCGGGCGCGTTCGGCGAAGCACTCGCCGCCGTCGGCGCAGTCGGCCTTGCCCGGGCATTCCACACTCGTGCAGGTGACCGCCTTCCAGGCGGCGTCACTCGCCTCGAAGTCGAACTCCGACCGGTCGCCGGTATCCGAGCGTTCGGCGAACTTGCGGAAGCGTTCGAGCTGCCGGGCAAAGCTCGGACCGACGGGTTGTTCGAACAGGGCGTCGGGCGCGGCCGCGGCGCGCAGCTTCGCCCGACAGAGATAGTTCGCGCGGCCCTTCAGCAGTGCGAACGAGAACCGCAGGCCCCCGTGCTCCTGCAGCGCCGGGAGGTCCTTGCCCGTCAGCTGACCCTGCAACGCGATCGTCGATGTCGCGACGACGACCTTCAGCCCCGACGCAACCGCGGCAACGAGGTAGGCGAGGCTCTTGCCCGAACCGGTCGGCGCCTCGGCCAGGAGATGATGGCCGTCCGCGACTGCGTCCGCGACCGCGGCGGTGAGCTCGTGCTGGCCGGCACGGCGCTCGCCGTCCATCCCGGCCACGACCGCGTCGAGGAGAGCATGCGGATCGGTGCGCCACTGCACCCGCTGCTCGGAACTCGCGCCCACTCACCCACGCTAGACAGCGCGCACCGCCTACGCTGCCGCGGTGTCGTCCGAAGGCGGGGTATCGAGCACGGCGGCAACGGCCGCCGCCGGGGTCGTCCTGACGACGCTCGCCGCGGGTCAATTCCTGATGACGTTGGACTCGTCGGTGATGAACGTGTCGATCGCGACGGTCGCGAAGGACGTCGGCACCACCGTCACCGGCATCCAGACGGCGATCACGCTCTACACGCTCGTCATGGCCTCGCTCATGATCACCGGTGGGAAGCTCGGCGGGATCCTCGGGCGCAAACGCGCGTTCGCGATCGGGTGCCTCATCTACGGCTCGGGTTCCCTGACGACTGCGCTCGCGCCGTCACTCGGCGTACTGATCCTCGGTTGGTCGCTGCTGGAAGGCATCGGCGCCGCGCTCATCCTCCCGGCGATCGTCGCGTTGGTCGCGTCGAACTTCGCGGGCGGAGCGACCGAGAGCGTACGGACTGGTCGCATCGGCGGGCGCGATTGCGGTCGCGGCCGGGCCACTCATCGGCGGATTGTTCACGACGTACGCGTCGTGGCGGTGGGTGTTCGCGGGTGAAGTCGTGATCGTGCTCGTCATCCTCGCCATGACGCGGCGCATGGCCGACACCCCCGCCGAGCAGGGCATCCACCTCGACCTGGTCGGCACCGTCTTGTCGGCGCTCGGTCTCGGTCTCGTCGTGTTCGGAGTCCTGCGCTCGGGAACATGGGGCCTCCTCGTGCCGAAGGCCGGGGCGCCGGAGCTCCTCGGATTGTCGTTGGCCGTCTGGCTGATCGCCGGCGGTGGAGTGGTGCTCCTCGGGTTCGTGCGGTGGGAGGGGTATCTCGTCGCGCACGACCGCGAACCGTTGGTCGACTTCGAGCGCATCTGGAACCCCGGGCTCGCGCGGGCCTCACCGCGTTCTTCTTCCAGTACCTCGTCCAAGCCGGACTGTTCTTCGTCGTGCCGTTGTTCCTCTCGGTCGCGCTCGGCCTGTCGGCGATCGCCACCGGCGTGCGGATCATGCCGCTCTCGATCACGCTGTTGCTCGCGGCCGTCGGCGTGCCGAAGGTCTTCCCGCACGCGTCGCCGCGCCGCATCTCGCAACTCGGCTTCCTCGCGATCTTCGCGGGCATCGTCGTGCTCATCGCCGCGCTCGAAGCCGGTGCCGGACCGGAGATCGTCACGTGGCCGATGCTGCTCGCCGGCCTCGGCATCGGCGCGCTCGCGTCGCAACTCGGCGCGGTCACCGTGTCGTCGGTGTCGGACGATCAGAGCTCCGAGGTCGGCGGTCTGCAGAACACGATGACCAACCTCGGCGCGTCGATCGGCACCGCGCTCGCCGGGGCGGTGCTGATCTCCGCGCTCACCGCGTCCTTCTTCACGGGCATCACGAACAACCCCGCGGTCCCGGACTCGGTCACGGCGAACGCGCAGGTGCAGCTTTCGAACGGCGTGCCGTTCGTGTCCGACAAGGATCTGAAGGCGAAACTCGATGAAGCGCACGTCCCGACCGCAACCGCCGACGCCATCGTCGACGAGAACGCCGCTGCACGCATCGACGGCCTCCGCGCCGCGCTCGCCGTGCTGGCCGTGCTCGCCCTCATCGCGGTGTTTGCGAGCCGGCGTCTCCCGACGCGCCAGCCCGGCGACCCGGACCCGGTGTCGTAAGCCGTTGTCGTGAGAACGCATCCGCGTTCCGTTTCCGCGAACGGAGAACCGTCTCGGGGGATCCAGTCCCCGGGCGTGTTTTCCGCTTGACATGTGACTGATTGGTCACCTATTCTGACCCCGTGGACGAAGTGTTCAAGGCGTTGGCCGATCCGACCCGGAGGAGCCTGCTCGATGAGCTGTTCCGCCGCGACGGGCAGACGCTGAGCGAGCTCGACGAGCGGTTCGCGATGACGCGCTTCGGCGTGATGAAGCACCTCAGGCAGCTCGAGGAAGCCGGCCTCGTGGTCACGAAGAAGCGCGGCCGCGAGAAGTTGCACTTCCTCAATCCCGTCCCGATCCGCCTCGTCCACGACCGGTGGGTCAGCAAGTACGCCGAGCCCTGGGCCGCCGCGCTCAGCGACATCAAGACGAGACTGGAGAGTCCCATGGAAAAGGTCTTCGAGATCTACATCCGCACGACGCCCGAGCGCCTCTGGGAGGCGATCACCGACCGCGAGATCCGCAGCAGGTACCAGTTCGGGATGCAGATCTCCTCCGACTGGACCGTCGGCTCCCGCTTCGAGATGGGGAACCCGAACGCGCCCGCACTGCTGGGTGAAGGCGAGAACCTCGAAGTCGATCCGCCGCGCCGGCTCGTGCAGACGATGGTCGCCCTGTGGGGCGACGACGTGAAGGCGGAAGGTCCGACACGCATCACGTGGGAGATCGAACCGATCGGCGACTCGTGCCGGCTGTTGGTCACGCACGACCAGTTGCGCGAAGGCGCGAACGATCAGCTGTACGGCGGCTGGCCGATGATTCTTTCCGGCTTGAAGACGTGGCTCGAGACCGGCGAACTGCTCACCACACCCGGCTCGTTGATGTACACGTAATCCCGGGTCGTTCGCGCTGCGCCTCCCCTCCGGTCGGCTCCGCTGCCGCTCCGGGTCGCGCACGCCGGCGCCTGCTGCGCCCTGGAAGCCGGGGGGATCCGAGCTTCGACCGGACGCAGCAGGAGCCGATGCGTCGCCGCCCTCCCGCCCTCAGCGAGCGAACGAACCGGTCAGCGAAGGGTGATGGACACAGACCTCGCGGGACTCGTCCACCAGACCCGAGACCCGCGCCGCGACCCGCGGGCACGCCGTTCGCAGGCCGGCGAACTCCCGCCGGCTCATCACGAACAAGGTCGTGGGCCGGACCGTCTCGAACGACACCGGCTCCGCGCCGGTCGCCTCCCCCTCCGAGCTGGTGTCGGAGACGGAGCCGGCGATGGTGCCGAACCAGTCGCCCGCCCGCAGGACGCACCGGTCACCGTCGTCCGTCGTGGCGACGATCTCGCCCCACACGACGACCGCGAACTGGCCGGGGTGCCTGCGCGGACACCGCACCCGGCGACCGGGCGCGATGTCGACCACCGTCCCGATGCGCGAGATCGTGTCGAGCTCGCGGTTCGAGAGATCGCGGAACAACTGGGTCGAGGCCAGGGCTGCGATGTCGGTGGGGAACCTGCGGAACATCTCGTCGCCTCCGAGTCGGAGTGGCTGGACGAGAGTCAGCGTGCAAGAGCCCACTCGACCGCGGCTCGATTGCGACTCGATCAGGGTCGATTTTCGCTCCACACGGCGTATTCGGCCGCGGTGAGCGCCGGCCGTGTCGTCGTCGTGACGCCGAGTTGTTGCAGCGCGCCGACGTAGTCGATGTACCGGAAGTAGGCCCACTTGTCACTGTTGCCGGGGTCGTCGGCCGCAACCTGGACGAACGTCGCCCCGCGCAGTTCGAACTCGATGTACGTCGGCGGGACACCGAGGAAATCACCGACGTGCTGGGCGCGCAGGACCCAGGGCGCGACCACGAGGGAATCCGACGTTGCGAACGACTTTTCGTCGGCGAGGCCGGCGCCGTGGAGGTCTCGCCCGAACGAGATCGGCCGGAACGCGCCCTTGAAACCTTCGCGGATATCGGGCCCGACGGTGTCGAGGACCTGAGTGACGATCTCGGGATCGAGGGTCATACTGACTCCGTTGCTCGGACGCGCTATTGCGACGGCGGTACGTACGGCCGGGGAACGTCGAGCACGCCGCCCTCCCATTCGGCCGGCGAAACACACTCGACGACCGACGGGTCGATCGCACTCCAGCCCATGACCGGAAGCCGGATGTCACCGAACTTCGTGTGCACCGTCGAGAGCACCAACTCTCGCGTGTAGTCCTCGTGTCCGAGCACCCACATGCCGGTCTCGAGCCCGGCGCGGGGCGGCGGGGCCAACGCTTCGGGCGGGTGGGAGTAGTCGGGCGAGGTGTACGCCGGCTGGAGCGGGTCGACCGGGCGCGTGATCTTCGACGTGAGCGGGAGTCCGGCGGCCGCGGGTGTCGTGATCACGAGCGTGACGTGACCCTGGCCCTGTTCGGCCTTGCGCCAGAGCACCCAGCACTGGAACCAGGGTCCCTGACAGATCCAATACAGATCGATCGGCCAGTGACGGCCGCTCGCGGCCTGCGCGTCACCGGGGACCGGATCGCCGTGTTCGATCCCGAACGACACCTCGATCGCGCGCTCTACCGCCTCGCGCAGAATGATCTCGGGGTTTCCGGCGTAGCCGATCCAGAACATCGGACCACCGATGCCGAACCAGTCGGCATTCAGGTGCTGCTTGCGCGTGTCCGGGGTCCGGCCGTCCGCACCGAGGTTTGTCGAATCGAATCCGACGAGGTCGGCGATCGGGACATTGTTGCGGAGATCTCGCAATGCGTGTGCACGCGTCGCCGGATCGGCGAGTTTGCTCTCGATGACCTCGAAGTAGGGGCCTTTGTCGAGGAGATAGGGCATGAACCCGGACATGCGGCGGACGGTACGCCCGCGCGGCGTTTACTGCAAGGGATTCAAACGCCGGGAAACGCGCGCAGCACCTCGACCGGAGCGTGCAGGCCTTTGAGTTGCTTGAGTCCGTGCGACTCAAACGACCACGCGAGCCCTCGTGCAATTCCGGCGACGTCGGATGTGACCAACACCTCGCCCGGCTGGGCAAGCTCGAGGATGCGGAACGCGACGGTCACTGCGAGCCCGATGAGATCGCGTTCGACCATCGTCGGCTCGCCGGCCGAGATCGCGATCTTGACGCGCAGCGGTCCGGCTTCGGTCGACGCGAAGTCGCGAGCGAGTGCGGCTCCGCACCGCAGCGCGGCGCCGACCGAGAAGAACCACGCGCCGATGCCGTCGCCGGTGTGCTTGAACTCCACTCCGTCGAACTCGACCAGCCGGCGCCGGATGATCTCGTCGTGGACGCGCAGGTGCTCCACGTACTCACGGTCGCCGAGCCGATCGTTGAGCGCGGTCGAGCCGACGAGATCCGTCACGAGCATCACCCGGGTCGAGGCCCGCGGGCCACGCGCCTCGACCGGGACCCGAACCGGCGTCGAGCTCGCCACCGGAAGCGCGTCGGAGATCGTCGCCTGCGCCGCACCGGCCATTTCGTACAGCTCGGCGACCCGGCCCGGTGCCGTCTTCCGGTCACCGAGCACACGCGCGTAGTCGGTCGCAGTGCGGGCGACGGCCGCGGGGGCGTGGGCCGCGTCGCGCGTCGACGAGCGCACGCTCGAACCAGATCCACGCATCGTCGTCGCGGCCGGTGGCGGCGAGACCGAGTGCCACGACGTTCGGTATGAACGACGGCCAACCGACGGCGAATTGCATCCCGCGTTCGTAGAGTTCGACGAGCGTCTCGAGCGGATTGCCGACGACATCGGGCCGGCCTGCGAGCGCGCCGAGCTCGACCTGCGCGGCGATGGCACCGGTGAGGAAGAGGCTGGGCCGGGGCGTTGCCGTGAACAACCGGAACGCCGGGTGCGCGATTGCTTCGCGCACCGGGTCGAGATCGCCGATGATGGCGTCGACGAGTGGGCGATAACGCCGGCTCCGACCGGGAGCGATCGCGTCCCAGGCATCGAGTGCATCACATGCACCGGCCGCGTCGCCGCGGGTCGCACGGGCCGCCGCGAGCGCCGTGAACACGACGCCCGGCGTGAAGGGCGCCTCCGCTTCCCGGTACGCGCGCAGTGCCCGTTCCGCATTGATCTCGACGGACGCGAATCGGCCCTTCGCCGCCGCGACCGAGGCCTGGAACGCGGCCGCCATCGAGAGCTCTCGCTGGTTCTCGACTCGACGCGACGCGTCAGCCGCCTCCGCGAGCAAGGTGTCGGCGAGGTCGAGCGCGCCGGTGGAGAACGCGACCAGCCCGAGTCGCGACGTGCACCAGATATGTGGGCTGGAATCGACCAAGGTGGCAGCCAGCGGCGAGGCCGCGCCGAACCGCTCCCTCGCCTCCGCGAGTTCGACGCTGCCGAGGTGTTGCAGGCCTCGTGCGAACGCGACCTTCACTCGGAGCTCGTCGTCGTTGGCTTCCGCGGCAAGCTCTTCGGCCGCGCTGATGTGACGACTGGCCGAGCCCAGGTCACCGAGGTCGAAGTAGAGCTCACCTTCGAGCGCGTGCGCCTCGCCGCGCAGTGCGACGTCGCCGGCGCCCGCGTCGAGGAACTCGTCGAGGCTCGCCAGGCTCCGCGCCGCGGCCGCCTGGAGGTCGATCGTGCCCACGCGCTCGCGGGCGAGGTGCACGACCGCGCGACCCCAAACGTCGACCGCCCCGCACGCCCGCGCGCGCTGGACTGCGGCGTCGAGCTGCGCGAGCGCGGTCGCGTTGTCGCGCGCGAGCAACGCCGTATGCCCGGCGCGCAACTGCAGCGCGGCCCGGGCCGAATCGGCAAGGTCCAATCTCTCGGCCGCGTCGAGCGCGACCGACGCGTACCTCGCCGCGTCGCTCCAGGCCCCGACCGCGGCGGAGCGATCGGCGGCTTCACCGCAAACGCGGAGCATGCGGTCGGGTTCGACGACGGTCCCCGCGCGCACGAGATGGTGTGCGACCACGCGCACGTCCGCACCGACGGGCGTCAGACGATCGGCCAACTGGAGGTGGAGCGCGGCACGCGCCTCGCTCCCGGGCCAGTGGTAAACGAGCGCCCGCAGCTGTGGATGGTCGAACCAATAGCGCTCGTCGTCGGCGACCAGCACCTGATGCGCACCGGCCTCGTCGATGAGATCGTCGAGCATCGACACGTCCAGCGCACACGTCGCCGCCAGGTATTCGAGGGTCGCGCCGTCGCCGAGGAAAGCGGCCGAAACGAGCATCTCGCTGCACGCGTCGCCGACACGCTCGACGCGTTGCCACAACTCGTGGTCGAGATCGGTCGGTCCCACCAGATCGGCGAGCGTCGACTCGGTGATCGGCGCACCCGACGCTCGAACGCGTCCGAGCGCCGAACGCAGCACGAGCGGGTTGCCCGCCGTCGCCTCGAACAAGCGTCCGAGCGTGGTCCGCGAGGGACGCGTCCCCAGCCACTCCGCGATCAGCTCGCGGCATTCGTGCTCGGTGAGGGCGCGCAGGTCGATTGCCGTCGTCCGGCTCTCTCGGCGCAGCCGGGCGACGAGGTTCGCGCTCGCGGCCGACGCCTCCGGAACGCGCGTGGTCAACACGATCAACAGCCGGGCGCGGTCGCGCTCCCCCTCTTCGCCGACGACCGACAACAGGTGGCTCAGCAGCGAGAGTGTCGCGTCGTCGACCCAGTGCAGATCCTCGACGACCAGCATCGTCATGCGCTCGCGTGCCGCGGCCAGGAGCGATCGGGTCGTCGCGAGATACAGCGCGAGGCGCGCGTGGTCGTCGTCGACCGCGTTCAGGCTCGCGGGAACATCCGACTCGAACGGATTGGCGGAGGGGTCGAGCATGTTGAAGGCGCTCGCGAGCGGAAGATACGGAACCGCCACATCCTCCTGGCATACACCGGAAAGCACCTGCACCCCGCGTGAGATCGCGTGCGGGGTGAACTCGTCGAGCAGCCTCGACTTGCCGATCCCGGCCTCACCGGTGAGCAGCACGACCTGAGGAAGGCCACTACTCGCCGCTTCGAGCGCGCCCTCGAGCGCGCTCAACTCCACGACCCGACCCACGAAGAGGTCACCGGACGACGGGCCCGCGGTCGGGACCGATCGGAGCATCGAGACCGGGCGGCGGCTGCGGCCCGCGGTGCGCGCCGGGAACGCGGGATGCGCCACCATGCTCGCGGTCGGCGGCGCCGGCGCGCTCGGCACGTGGAAGCCGAAACCGCCGAGCTCCGGCCACGCGGGTACGGGCTCGCGGCGCAGGATCGCGTCCTCGATCGCGTTGAACGATGCGCTCGGGTCGACGCCCAACTCGTCGCGCAGCACGTCGCGGAGATCCGTGGCGACGCGCAGGGCCTCCGCGTCGCGCGCCTCGTGCGCGAGCGTGAGCAGGCGCAGCGCCCACAGCGACTCGCGCAGCGGGTTCCGGCTCGTCCAGGCCTCCAGCTCGGTGGCGACTCCGGCGAGGTCGCCCACACCGATCGCGCACGCCGCCCAGGCCTCGACGGCATCGAGGCGCAGTTGGTCCAGCCGGGTCGCCTCCGCGAGTGCCCACGGTTCCGTCGCGAACTCCCCGTACGCCGCGCCCCGCCACATCGCGAGGGCGTCGCGCAGTGCCGGCATCGCCGCGCCCGGGTCCGTCGCCGCGACCGCGAGCGCTTGCTGCAGCGTGAGCTCGAACTGCTGCGCGTCGACCTGCGACGCGTCGACGTCGAGGACGTATCCGGCCGGGGTCGTACGCAGCGCCTCGATGCCGTACCGGCGCCGGAGTTGGTACACGAAGGTCTGCAGCGTCGTCGCCGACGAGCGGGGCGGCGAGCCATGCCACAGGTCGTCCGCGAGGAGCGCGGCCGGCAGCGTCTCCCCCGCGCTCACCAAGAAGCGGGCGAGCAGCGCTCGCCGTTTCGGCCCGGTCAGCGAGACCTCACCGCCGGCGGTGAACACTTCGAGCGGTCCGAGGACCCGGAACTCCACGACGGTGCCGCCTGTTCGTGGCGAGGGCGCCAACCCGGATTGTACGGGCGACCCGGCGCGCCACGAAATTCGAAAAGGACGATCGCGCGACTAGATTCGCACTCAACCATCACGTTGGAATTGAGGCTGCTCGAGACCCCGGTTCGCCTCAGTCGTCTCGGAAGACACTGAGAAAACCGGAGGGCCGCGTGACTGTCGGCAGAGTCGAACCGGAAGCGTTCGCACAACTGGTCGCCGTACGGAGCGAACAGAACAACGACCCGGCCAGCTCGCTGTGTCTGGCATGCACAGACGTTCTGGGCGTGACGGGCGCGGGTCTGGTGTTGATGTCGGGCGGACGATCGTTGGGTTGCGTCGCCGTATCGGATCTCGTGACCGAGACCGTCGCGCAGCTCGAGTACACGTTGGGCGAAGGACCGTGCCTCGCGGCGTACGCGAGCCGGGCTCCGGTCTTCGACCCCGATCTGGCCGACCACGAAATCGCGCTGTGGCCGGAGTTCCGCCGAGGAGCATTGGCCGCCGGCGTGCGTGCAGCCTTCGGGTTCCCGATTCTCGTCGATCGGATCTGCATCGGCGCCCTGAACCTCTACCACGACAAGTCCGGCGCACTCACGGAGGGCCAGATCGGCGACGCGCTCGTCGTGGCGCGGATCGCGGGCCGAACCTTGTTGGCCTGGCAGGCCGATGCGCCGCCCGGAACCGTTGCGTGGCAGCTCGAAGCGGTGCCGAACCACCGCATGCAGGTCCATCAGGCCACAGGAAGGATCTCGGTGCAGGCCGGGATCACGGTCGCCGACGCGCTCGCGCTGCTCCGCGCGTACGCGTTCGCGGAAGACCGCCCGATCAGTCAAGTCGCCGCGGCCGTCTCGGACGGGCAGCTTCGCTTCGATTGAACTCGTATTTCAGCTCTTCGACACTTACGCTCTGAGTACCGGACCCCGGAAGGGGGGCAGCACATGGCTCGGGAACAAGACCTCCTCGCCGCGTTCATAGAGTTCGCCGACACGATCCTCGACGAATACGACGTGGTCGAGTTCTTGCATCGGCTTGCGACACGTTGCGTGGAGCTCGTCGATGCTTCGGAAGCCGGCATCATGCTCGCCGACCGCGACGGCAAGCTCCGCTACGTCGCGTCATCGAGCGAGCGCATGCGCCTGATCGAGCTGTTCGAATTGCAGCACGACGAGGGCCCGTGCCTCGACGCGTACCGCACCGGCGTTGCCGTGAACAGCAGTTTGTCGTCCGCCGCCGTGGAACTGTGGCCGCACTTCGCGCCCCACGCCGAGGAAAGCGGCTTCGGGTCGGTGTCGGCGGTGCCGATGCGACTCCGCAGCGAGGTGATCGGCGCGTTGAACATCTTCTCGACCCGGACCGAGCCGCTCGGGCCCGATGACCAGAAGGTGGCGCAGGCCCTCGCCGACATCGCCACGATCGGGATCCTGCAGGAACGAGCGTTGAACGACGCGCTGGTGGTGACGTCTCAGCTCGAAGCCGCGCTCGAGTCGCGGATTGTGATCGAACAGGCCAAGGGCATCGTCGCCGAGCGCAACCAGGTGACGATCGACACCGCGTTCACGTTGCTCCGCGCCCACGCCCGTTCGCACAACGCGTTGTTGAGTCAGACCGCGAGCGAGATCATCGACGGAACATTGGCGACCCACGAACTCACCGCATCGGCCCCGAAACGCCCCTGATATCTCGTCCCCGACGAGCTAGTCCGGAAGCATCGGGACCTGCATACCCGTGTTCTTTCCGAGCAATACCGCGCGCGTCAGTGCGCTGGTGCCGAACTTGTCGCGGACATCGTCGAGCGCGGAGTCGAGCGCGCCCCCGCCGGCACGATTGAACGGCAACGCGAGCTGCACGACGTCGTCGTCATCGAGGTTGGCCACCGCGATCCCGACGAGCGTGATCCCGTCGCGCGCGATCTTGGGCATCGCGGCGGCGAGCAGCTCGCGTGCAATCGCGAGGATCGTCGCCGTGTGCGCAGTCGGGCGCGCCATCGTGTGCGAACGCGTCGACGCGCGTGAAGTCGTCGAAGCGCAGACGCAGCACAACGGTGCGCCCGACCCGTCCCGCCGCACGCATGCGACGGGTCACGCGGTCGACGAGTGCGACCAGCGACTCGTCGATGGTCTCCTGCGACCGCGGAGTGCGTGATCGGCCGAGCGCGTGCTGCGATCCGATCGAGCCGCGTCGACGACCGACCTGAACCGGCCGCGGGTCCCGATTGTGCGCGAGCGCGTGCAGGTGCCGGCCCGATCCGCGACCGAGCATCGCGACGAGCACCGACTCGTCGAGGCGGGCGACGTCCGCGACGGTCGTGATGCCGCGCGCCAGAAGCTTCTGCGCGGTGACGGCCCCGACCCCCCACAACCGTTGCACGGGCAGCGGGTGCAGGAACTCGAGCTCGGCATCAGGGGACACGACGAGGAGCCCGTCCGGCTTGGCGACGCCGCTCGCGACCTTGGCGAGGAACTTCGTGCGGGCGACGCCGACCGTGATCGCGAGGCCGACGCGCTCGAGCACCTTGCGGCGCAGCTCCGCCGCGATCTCGGTGGGCGTGCCGGACACCCGCCGCAATCCGCCGACATCGAGGAACGCCTCGTCGATCGACAGTCCTTCGACGAGCGGCGTCGTGTCTTCGAACACCGCGAAGACCGCCTTGCTCGCTTCCACGTACGCCGAGAACCTCGGCGCGACCGTCACCGCCCACGGACACAGCTGCCGCGCCTGCTTTTCCCCCATCGCGGTGCGAATCCCGAAGGCCTTGGCCTCGTAGCTCGCGGCCAGCACCACCCCGCCGCCCACGATCACCGGCCGGCCCCGCAACCGCGGATCGTCCCGCTGCTCCACCGACGCATAGAACGCGTCCAGGTCGGCATGCAGGATGGTGGCCTCCCCGGACACGAACACATGTTCGCATACTTCTGGGTCGCTCGCACTGCGGCTCCCATTCGGTCGCCTCCGCTGTCGCTCCCGGCCTTCGGCTCCCCTACCTGCGGGTGACGCGCGTTCCCGGGCGCTTCGGGTTGAATCCCATCACCATGCGCTATCGCCGAATGCCGATCGAGGTCGAGTCTCCGGAGCAGCTCGGCTACGACACCATCACCAACAATCTCTCCGAGAGCTCCGTCGCCGACCGCCGCCTTACCGACCTCGGGCTCGACTTCGCGTCGGGTGGCGCGACTGCACTCGACGAACTGCTGCTCTGTTACGGCGATCACCTCGGTGATCCCGCGCTGCGCGAAGCCGTCGCCGCGGGCGGCGACGGACTTC
Source organism: uncultured Actinomycetes bacterium (assembly GCA_963835455.1). GTDB lineage: Bacteria > Actinomycetota > Acidimicrobiia > IMCC26256 > PALSA-610 > PALSA-610. Next base: position 746,772 of record CAWIFT010000003.1, on the reverse strand, counting down.
ACCCCGACCACGTCCTGGTCACGCCGGGTGCGGCCGCGGCGCTGTTCGCGACCGCGACTTCGCTGCTCGAACCGGGCGACGCACGCGGTCGTCGTGCGCACCAACTACGCGACCAACCTCGAGACGCCACGCGCGATCGGCGCCGACCTCGACGTCGTCGACCTCGCACTTCGACGACCGTTGGCGCCTCGATACCGATGCGCTCGCCGCGCGTGTCCGGCCGGGCACGACGCGGCTGATCTCGGTCACGTGCCCGCATAACCCCACCGGGACCATGCTCGATCTCGCGTCGCTGCACGCGCTGGTCGAGATCGCGGAACGGTCGGGCGCGGTGCTCCTCGTCGACGAGACGTACCGCGACCTCACGCACGACGACGCCGTTGCCGATGGCGGCGACCCTCTCGCCCCGCGCGATCAGTGTCTCGTCGATGTCGAAGGCGTACGGGCTACCCGGGCTTGCGCGTCGGTTGGGCCGTGTGCCGCGACGCCGGAGCTCGCGGAGACGCTGCTCGCGGCCAAGGAGCAGATGGTCATCTGCGGAGCGACGATCGACGAGGCCATCGCGGGCCGCGTGCTTGAGCGACCGGGCCCGGATCCTCCCGCCGATCATCGCCGACGTGCGCACCCGGCTCGACATCGTGCGCGACTGGATGCGCGGCCAGGGCACGTTCGAATGGGTCGAACCGGCGGGCGGCGTCGTCGGCCTGGTGCGCTTCGCCGCCCGCGTCGACGTCGACACCGCGCAGTTCTACGAAGTGCTGCTCGCGAGCTACGGCACGTACGTCGGCCCCGGGCACTGGTTCGAAGTCGACGACCGCCACTTCCGCCTCGGATTCGGCTGGCCCACCGAACCCGAGCTCCGCGCCGGCCTCGACGGGCTGTCCGCGGCAGCGGCGGGGGAAGTCCTTGAAACGCTGAGCGAACCGTGTGAGGCTGCTGGTTACCGGCTGGTCGGAGCCGTCGAACCCGGGGGGGACCTTGAGAAGCAAGCTCGCAGTTGGCGCGATGTTGTTCGGATTGGTGAGCGCGGCCGTGGCGACGGGGGCGCATCCGGCGCACGCCGACGGCCCGGGCGTCGGGTGCGCCGTGGATCGTGAGCGTCGGCGACTCCGCGATCTCGGGCGAGGCGGGCCGCTGGGCCGGCAACACGAACAACAGCTCGGGCAACGTCGACGCGCTCGGTTCGACCGCGTACTACGACAACGCGACCAACACCGCCGAACTGATCCACGGCTGCCACCGCTCGAAGTCGGCGGAGGTGTACATCGGCGGCGGCGTCAACGGCATGAACCTCGCGTGCTCGGGTGCGCGCACCTACACGCAGACTCCGGGCTCGGGCGACTTCAAGCCCGGCCTCGACTTCTTCAGCGACTCGAGCGGCCACCAGGGCCAGGCGCTCGCGTTGCAGCAGTTCGCCGCGACCCACAACGTCAAAGCGGTCACCGTGCTCATCGGTGCGAACAACTTCGGCTTCGCCGACATCGTGCAGACGTGCATCGAGGACTTCTTGCTGTCGCCGTCGTGGTGGCCGAACTACTGCAACGACGATTCCAACGTGAAGGCGTACTTCACCTCGGCGAATGTCGCGACCCAGACCACCAACATCAAGAACGCGATCCTGAACGTGCGTCAGGCGATGCTCAACGACGGCTACGCCGACAGCTCGTACAAGATCATCGTGCAGACGTATTCGTCACCGATCCCGAGCGCTACGGGCTTCCGCTATTCGCAGTCTGGCTTCACCCGCCAATCGACGGGCGGCTGCGGCTTCTGGAACAACGATGCCAACTGGGCGAACAACACCGCCGTTCCGACCATCGACAACTCGGTGCGCAACGGCGCGGCGCAGACGGGCCTGAGCAACTACGTGTTGCTCGACGACCAGAACGCGCTCGCCGGGCGCCGGCTCTGCGAGAACACCGTCGGCCTGCTCGAGGAGAAGGGCGTGGCCAACTGGATGAGCCCGGGTGCCGCCGACAAGACCGAGTGGGTCAGCCAGGTCCGCACCACGTCGACCCTGTTCGGCCCGTACCAGCTGCAGGAAGATGCGCACCCCAACTACTGGGGCCAGCTCGCACTGCGCAACTGCCTGCGCCAGGCGTACAACGGCGGCGCGGCACAGGGCGGGACGTGCACGATCGCCTCGACGGGACTCAACGGTTTCGGCGAACCACAAATGAGCCTGCACTAGGCCGAACCCGCGACGGCGGCGACGCACGGTGGACAAACCCGGTGGTCGGGCGCGGCGCGATTGCGCGAGGCTCGCGGGAACAATCCGTTGCGTCGTCGTCGTTGCGGGGTAGGTGAGGAGTCGTGACTGAAGCCCCGGGACCGGGTCCCGCTCTCGTCACGGGCGCGTCCGGCTTCATCGGTTCGGCGGTCGTCCGCGCCCTGATCGACGACGGCTACGAGGTCCGCGCGCTGTGCGAACCGGGCCGAGCCGACGACAATCTCACGGGCCTGCCCGTCGACCGGATCGTCGGCGACATCCGCGACCCGGCCACCCTCGACCGGGCCGTCGACGGGATCGCGACGGTCTTTCACCTCGCGGCGGTGTACCGGTTCTGGGCCGCGGATCCCGACCTCTTCTACGACGTGAACATCGGCGGGACGCAGAACGTGCTCCGCGCGGTGGAACGGGCCGGCTGCGAGCGCCTCGTCTACACGAGCACGGTCGGGACCATCGGGGTCGCCGAACACGGTCGGCTCGCCTCGGAGGACACCCTCGTGCACTTCGAGCACCTCTTCGGGCACTACAAGCGGTCGAAGTACCTCGCCGAGCACGAAGTCCTGCGGGCCGGCGCGGCCGGTCTGCCGGTCGTGCTCGTACACCCGACCTTCCCGGTCGGCGAACGCGACACCGCGCCGACACCGACCGGCCGCACGATCGTCGAGTTCCTGAACGGTCGCATCCCCGCGTACGTCGACACCGCGCTGAACGTCGTGCACGTCGACGACGTCGCCCGCGGCCACGTGCTCGCCGCCCGACGGGGTGCGCTCGGGCGCAGCTACATCCTCGGCGGTGAGAACATGTCGTTGCAGGAGATGCTCGCGACGCTCGCCGACGTCTGCGGTCTCACCGCGCCGCGCGTACGCCTCTCCCCGTACGCCGTCCTGCCGATCGTCCGCACCGCGGAATGGTTCCAGTCCACGGCGATGCACCGCGAACCGACACTGCCGTCGGAGCCGGTACGCATGGCGACCACGCGCATGGAGTACGACACGAGCCGCGCCCGCACCGAGTTGGGCTACACCAGCATGCCCGCGCGCACCGCGCTCGCACGGGCCGCCCGCTGGTTCGTCGCCAACGGTTACGTCAAGGCGGCGCAGGTCGCCAAGATCCGGTTCGCGGGCGACGACACCGATATCGGCGACGTCACCGACACCACGCCGGCGCGGAGTCGAGCGCGGATGAACGATCCCGCACCCTTCGACGTCGGAGCCCTGCTCGCGGCGCGCGGGCGCGAGGCGTTCGCGCTGCACGAGCGCTACGTCAATCCGCAGATGCCCAAGGTGTTGCGCACGCTCGGATTCGACGCCGACTACGTCCGGGCCGAGGGTGCGTACCTGTTCGACCGCGACGGTCGCCGCTACCTCGACTTCCTCTCCGGCTTCGGTGTCTTCGCCCTCGGTAGGTGCCATCCCGGGATCGAACAGGCCCTGCGCGACGCGATGGATCTCTCGCTGCCGAACCTGGTGCAGATGGAATGCGCGCCGCTCTCGGGCCTGCTCGCGGAAGCGCTCGTCGCGCGCATGCCCAACGACGGGTATCGCTGCTTCTTCACGAACAGTGGTGCGGAGTCGGTGGAGACCGCGATCAAGTACGCCCGCTGCGCCACCGGACGCGGGCGCATCCTGTTCGCCGACCACGCGTTCCACGGCCTCACGATCGGCGCGTTGTCGCTGAACGGCGCGCACGAGTTCCGCGACCGCTTCGGGGCGCTGCTCCCCGGCTGCCAGAGCGTGCCGTTCGGGGATCTCGACGTGTTGGAGCGCGAGCTACGACGCCGGCGACGTTGCCGCGTACGTCGTCGAGCCGATCCAGGGCAAGGGCGTGTTCGTCGCACCCGAGGGCTACCTGCGCGGCGCGGCCGAGCTCTGTCACAGCCATGGCGCGCTCCTGGCGATCGACGAGGTCCAGACCGGGCTCGGTCGTACCGGCACGTTCTTCGCGTTCGAGCAGTGGGACGTCGAGCCCGATCTCGTCACCATCGCCAAGGCCCTGTCCGGCGGCTACGTACCCGTCGGAGCCGTGATCGCGAAGAGCGACATCGTCGAGCGCGTGTTCGACAAGATGGACCGGGCCGTCGTGCACAGCTCGACCTTCGGTCAGAACGTGTTGGCGATGACCGCCGGTCTGGCAACTCTGCACACGCTCGACGCGGAGTCGATCGTCGAAGGCGCGTCGTCGATCGGCGCGCAGCTGATGTCCGGCCTCGATGGCGTGGCCAAGCGCCACGAGCTGGTGCACGAAGTGCGCGGCCGCGGGCTCATGATCGGGATCGAGTTCAGCCGCCCGCGGTCGATGCGCCTGCGCGCGCAATGGACGCTGCTGGAGTCGATGCGCAGCTGGCCTGTTCACCCAAATGGTCATCGTGCCGTTGTTTCGCGACTACGGGATCCTCACTCAGGTCGCGGGCGATCACCAGAACGTGCTGAAGATCCTGCCGCCGCTCATCACGACCGAGGCGCAGGCCGAGGAGTTCGTCGATGCCATCGACGCGGTGCTCGGCGAGCTCGAACGCTCGGTCGGGCTGTTGTGGGGCGTCGGCAGCTCGCTTGCGCTGCCCGCACTGCGCGCGCGGCGCTGAGACCTTCTCATCCCCCCACCGAAAGGTCGTCGTCATGGCTTTGGATGAACACGTCATTCGTCTCGCCAAGGGAAAGAATCTCGCCACCGTCGTCACCCTGATGCCGGACGGGCAGCCGCAGGCACTCCTCACCTGGGTCGACACCGACGGCGAGCACGTGCTCGTCAACACCGAGCCGCAACGGCAACGCGCGAAGAACGTGCAGCGCGACCCGCGGGTCACGGTGTTGATCCACAGTGCGACCGACCCGTGGGACTGGGCCGAAGTGCGCGGGCACGTGGCCGACATCGTCGACGGACAACCCGCGCGCGATCACATCGACGCGATGTCGGAGAAGTACGTCGGCACCAAGTACCGCAACCCGATCGGGCCGAACGGTCGCATCATCCTTCGCATCACACCCGACAAGGTCAACACCTCGGCGCAGTAGTCCGGCACTCCCGCGCACCGTCACGGTCCGGTACGTTGCCGGACCGTGACGGCGTCGTTCCCGGAGCTCTCGATCGCCGATTGGGTCGTGCTCGGTCTCGTAGCCGAGGCCCCGACGCACGGTTGGCCGATCGTCGGGGCGTTGCGCGTCGACGGACCGGTCGGGCGCGTCTTCACCGTTCCGCGCCCCATCGTCTACCGGTCGTTGACGACGCTCACGGAGCAGGGTTGCATCGAGGAGTGCGGCGAGGCGACGAGGTCGAAGGGTCCACAACGCACGATCTTCCGGGCGACGCGTCGCGGTCGGGCCGCGCTCAAGCGGTGGCTGGAAACACCGGTCGAGCACGTGCGCGACGTGCGCACGGAGTTCCTCGTCAAGCTGGCGATCCTCGATCGGGCGGGCGAGTCGTCGCGCACGCTCGTCGAGCGCCAGATCGAACATCTCGACCCGGTGGTGCGCGCGGTCTCGACGCGCGACGAGGGCGAAGGTTTCGACCTCGTGCTCACGCGCTGGCGCCGCGAGCAGGCGCTCGCGGTCAACCGGTTCCTACGCTCGATCCTCACCGACGAGCAGTCGCGCGGCGCGCGCTGACCGACTGCGTCAGCCGAGGGTGAGGGGCTCGGGGATGATCGGGCTGTTGGCCTCGAGCAGCGCGCTGATCTCGGCCGCGCCGACCGGACGGCTGTAGAGGAAGCCCTGGGCGAAGCCGTAATCGAGGCCGACGAGATCCGCCGCCTCCTCGAGCGTCTCCACGCCTTCGGCGATGCTCGTGTAACCCATCACCGACGAGATCGCCGCCATGCTCTTCACGACCTGGCGCATGCCGTCCTCGTTCAACCGGGACACGAAGCTGCGGTCGATCTTCACGACGTTGACCGGGAACCGCTGCAGGTACGCGAGCGACGAGTAGCCGGTGCCGAAGTCGTCGATCGCGATGCCCACACCGAGGGGTGCGATGTTGTCGATGAGGTTCTGACCGGCGACCTCGTCGATGAGCACCGACTCGGTGAGCTCGAGCATGAGCTTCGACGGCGCGAGCCCGGACGACGCCAGGGCCGCGGCGATCTCGTCGGCGAAGACCGGCTCCCGCAGCTGACGCGCCGAGACGTTCACGCTGACGTACAGATCGCGGTCGCCGCGATTCCACACGGCCGCGTGCGCGCACGCCTGTTGCAGCACCCAGCGGCCGAGCAGCGTGATGAGCGCGCTCTCCTCCGCGATCGGGACGAACTCCGACGGCGAGAGCGTGCCGAGCTTTGGGTGTTCCCAGCGCACCAGGGCCTCGACGCCGACGATCTCGCTCGAACCGAGCGAGATGATCGGTTGGAACAGCACGCGCAACTCGTCGTTCTCGACCGCCGACTCCAGCTGAGTACGCAGGCGCAGCCTCGAGTACGCCTCCCAACCCATCGAGGTGTCGAACAACGCGATGCGGTTCTTACCCTGTTCCTTCGCGCGGTAGAGCGCGATGTCGGCATCGCGCATCAGGTTGGTGTGCGCGTGACCCTGTTCCGCCATTGCGATACCGATGCTTGCGGGCACCGTCACCGAGAGCTCGTCGATCTCGACGGGGAGCTGCAACACCTCGAGCAGCCGGTGCGCAACCGTCATCGCCTCGGCGACGTCGGCGACCCCGTCGAGGAGCACTGCGAACTCGTCGCCGCCGAGCCGGGCGATCGTGTCGCTCGGGCGGAGGCACTCGCTCAGGCGGCCGGAGACCGCGCACAACAACGTGTCGCCCGCCGCGTGGCCGAGACCGTCGTTCACCGCCTTGAAGTCGTCGAGGTCGATGAACATGACCGCGAGGCCCGAACCCGTCCGGCGGCTGCGCAGGCGCGCCTGGTCGAGCCGGTCCATGAACAGCGACCGGTTTGCCAGCTTGGTCAGGTCGTCGCGGAACACCCGCTGCTCGAGCTCGCGCGCGAGCTCGCGCTTCGCCGTGACGTCGCGCATCGTGACGACCAGGCCGGCCACGTCCTTGTCGCCGAGCATGTTCACGATGTTCATCTCGAAGTCGCGTACCGAACCCGCGCCGTTGACGAACGCACCGACGAGCTCCTCGTGCGTCCCCAGCGGCATCAACACCGCGGCCTGCAGCTGGCGGGCGATGCGATCCGACTCCTCCGCTCCCAGGGATTCGTCGAATCGCCGCCCGACCAGCTCCTCGGCCGCGATGCCGAGGATCGCGCTCGCACGCGGGCTCGCGTACGAGATGATTCCCGCGCGGTCGACGACGAAGATCGCTTCGTTCAGACCCTGCACGAGCGCGCCGAGCCGGCGCAGACCGTGACGCATGCCGGCCGCGCGTGCGCCGGCGGCGAGGTGCCACAGGCGCAACGCGATGAGCACGAACATGACGATCGCGCACGCGCCCGGAATCAGGGTCGAGACGTCGCGGTGCCCCGAAGACCATGCGTCGGCGAGCGGGATCGCGGAACACATCGCGACCGATGTCAGGATGCACAGCACCCGCAGCCGGTTCGCGGGATCGATGTCGAGCACCTGCTCCTCGCTGCCCGGCGACGGCCGGCGCGCGGCGATCGCAATGATCGCCAACGCGAAGAGTGCGCTGATCTCCAACACGCCGCGGCCCGTCAGATCGGAGTGCGTGAGGCGCGACCCCTCGAAGAGATCGGCGCCCACGAGTGGGACGATCCCGAGGAACAGAACGCGCGACGGGATCTCGTCGCGGAACAGCAGCCGGACACCGACCGCGAACACGACGATCCCGAAGAACGGGCGCGCGACGCCGAGCACCCCGCCCGCCGCGCTCGCCGAGCGCGACATCGCCGACGGGTAGGCCAGCATCGGCCAACACGTTGCAAACAGCGCGCAGCCGACGATCGCACCGTCCAGGACCGACGCGCGCCCGTTGTCGGGGTTCTGGCGGCGAACGATCGTGCAGAAGCCGACCACGAGGACCACGTACGCCGTGATCCGGAGGGCATCGGCCGCGTGCAGGAACGCGACGTTGCCGACGGTCGCGAGCAACACGCGGGCGGCTTCACCGAGCACGACGAGCCCGGTGCCGACCGCGACCAACGTCCACCGGCGCGCCTCGTGCTGGCGGACGACCGCGTGCGCGATGAACGCCCAGAGCACGACGAGCGCGGCGAGGTAGATCAGCCGGCGGGCCGACTCACTGCCCGGCGGCGCGGCGACCAACAGCGGCACCAGCGCCGCGCTCGCGAACCAACGCGCCGCCTGGACTCGACCGCGCGAGAGTCGAACGGCCTCGGGAACGAGGTCGTCCGCCGGTCGCGCCGACGCGTCGCCGGTCGCCGACTTGGTGTTCGAGAGCATGATTCGGCTTCATCGTCGGCTGCCGGAACCCGCTTGAGAGGGCGTCCGGGCGCGAGACCTAGGTCACAGTGATGCCGTAGGAACTACCTACGGCGCGGCGGTCGCGGGCCGGGGGACGGCGGTCAGGAGGCGCGCACGGCCAGGCCGACGACGGGCGCCGCCGAGGTCGCCAGCGAGCCGTAGAAGTGCGCGTCGCCGAAGCTGAAGATCCCGCCGTCCGCGGCCACGAACCAATAGCCGCGCGCCGTCGGCGATGCCGCCATGCCGGCGATGGGTTGATTCAGGTGAAAAGCCCCGGTCGACCCGTAGAAGCGCGCCGTGCCGAAGCTGAAGATTCCGCCGTCGCGCGCGACCATCCAGTAGCCGCGGCCGTTGGGTGACGCGCTCATCCCGACGACCGGCTGGTTGAGACGGGTTGCGCCCATCGAGCCGTAGAAACGCGCGTCGCCGTAACTGAAGAGACCACCGTCGGCCGCGACGAACCAGTAGCCGTGTCCGCTCGCGGTTGCCGTCATCCCGACGATCGGTTGATTCAGCTGGATCGCGCCGGTCGAGCCGTAGAAGTGCGCGTTGCCGAAGCCGAAGATGCCGCCGTCGGTCGCGACCAGCCAATAGCCGCGACCGTTCGCCGTCGCCGCGATCCCCACGATCGGCCGGGCGAGGGGCCGCCCGCGCATCGAACCGAACGAGCGCGCGTCGCCGTACGCCTTCACGTCGCCGCCCGCAGTCGCGAGCCAGTAGCCCTTGCCCGAAGGGGTGCTCGCAATGCCGACGACGCGATCCGAGGCGCCGACGCCGACTCCCGCGATCGCCGGAGCCGAACTCGCGGCCGCGCCACCGAAGCCGACGACCCGGCCCGTCGCGGTCGCGAACCAGTACCCGTTCGCGCGCCGGACGTGCGGCGGTCCGCTGCCGTCGGTGTGCGCGGGCACGGTCGTGGTGGTTCCGCTCGGCGCAACCGTGGTCGAGGTCGTAGGACCGGTCGTGCTCGGCGTGGTGGTGCTGGTCGTGGACGCGGACGTGGTCGTGGAGGTATCGCCGGGCACGGTGGTCGTGGCCGCGGGGTCGACGGTCGTCGTGGTCGCCGCGGGGTCGACGGTCGTGGTCGTGGCCGCGGGATCGAGCGACGTGCTGGTCGATGCCGCGGGATCGAACGTGGTGCTCGTCGTCGCGGACGGATCGACGGTTGTGGTCGGACCGAGGGTTTCCGTGGTCGTCGAGCCGGGATCGATCGACGTCGTAGTGGTGAAGACCGACGTCGCCGTGGGGTCGGACGTGGTCGTCGGATCCGGCGGCACGGTCGGACCGGTGTCGGGCGGCGTGTCGGAGACCACCGTGAACGATCCCGCGAAGCCCAGCGCGGCCCAGTCGGCGGGAAGGAGATGGCCGACGTTCCCGGCCCGGTCCGTCGGCCAGGCGTCGCTCATCGTCCACACGCCCGGTTCGGCGTGCGCGGGCACCGTTGCACTCATCGTGTAGTTGCCGTCGAGGCCGTCGCCGGCCACGCGCTGCGCCGCGCCGAAGGGCGCGCGTCAAACGCTGGCGGCCGGACGGTGAGGTGAACACGACCGAGGTCGGCGAATCGACCAACCCGTCGGCCGCGCCCGAGCGGTCGTCGGTGATGCGACTGTGCAACACGATCGACGCCGAGGTCGCCCGCACGTCGACGTTCGTCGTCGACAACGAGAACGAACGGAACACGGGCGGCGACGTGTCACCGATCCCGAGCTGTGTGAACGTCACGCCCGGCGCCGTCAGCGTCTGCCGGTTGCCGACCTGGTCGACGAGCGTGGCGCTCTCGACGGTCCAGGTCCCCTGCTCCGACCAACGCGGAAGCGTGACCGCCACCACGTACGTCGCGTCCAACGGGTTCCCGCTGGTGCGGTGGTCCACACTCAACGTCGCGCGTGCGTGATGCGCGCCGCTCGGTCCGCGCAGGACGATCTGGCTCGCGGCCATCGTGACACCGTCGGCGACGCCGCTGAGGTCGTCCACTGCGTGCACGCTCACCGTGATCGTCGCGGGCTGCAGGGACGTGTCGACGCTCGACGGTGCGATCCCGAGCGCCACCAGCTGCGGCGCGGTCGTGTCGCCGGGACCCGTTTGCGTGACCGACGCCGGGAATCCCGCGGCCGCGAGGTCCGTCGTGGTCAACGTGCGCGTGTTGCCCGAGATGTCGACCAGCACGGCCGACGCGTTCCACTGGCCGGGCTCCGCGTGCCACGGGATCGACAGCGTCGACCGGTAGATCCCGTCCGTCGCCGTTCCCGAGATGCGTTGGGCCTGCGAGACGTAGGCCGTTGCCTGCTGTTGCCCACCGGGGCCGGTCAGGACGATCCGGCTGAGCGGCGCGGTGCCGCCGATCGACGGACTCTGCTCGTCGGTCAGACGGGCGGTGATCGTGATCACCGCCGGGCCGGCCGACGTGTCGACGGTCGTGGGGGTCATGGCGAGCGACGCCAGCACGGGCGCATTCGTGTCGACGGCGGCTGCGCTGCGGGCGATCGCGCCGAACGAGACCAGCGCGACCACGCCGAGGGCGGTGACGGTCGTCGCCGCGACCGACCGCCGGCGCCGCGCCCCCACCGTCGGGACGCGCCGGAATCGCCGAAGCCCGAGCCGTTGCATCGGTTCCCCGATCGGCCCGAAATGGGGCCGGATGAGCCCGTACCGTCCCGAGGTTGACGAGTTACTAAGGGTACCCTAAGTAAGTCGGGTCACCCTGAGTAGGTCGGAGCACCCGCAATGCTTCCCACCTTCGCCACGGGTGTCTCCGCCTCGACTCCCCCCGGAGTGAACCCCACCAACAGTTGTCGGAGATATCAGCGCTATGCGCGGAAAAGTCCGACAACTGTTGGGAGCGTTCTGCGGGTTAGGCGAGGAGGGCGGGGTCGACGTCGAGGGGCTCGAGGGGTTCGAGTTCGTCGACACTGCGCTTCGGCGCGGCGACGCGCGGGATGAGGAACGACAGGGCAGTGCCGACCGAGACGACGATGACCGCGAATAGCAGTGCGACGCGCGTCCCGCTCGCGACGCTCGTCCGCAACGCGAGCTCGAGGATCGACGCGTCGTGCGGGCTCGTCGACCCGGGCGGCCGGTAGAACGCGCCCTGCGCGTGCACGCCGGCGAGTGCTTGCGTCTTCACCGCGATCGGGAGCGCGGCGCCGTGGATCTTCGTCACCGCGTGGCTCAGGATCTGCGCGCTCAGGAGCGATCCGATCATCGCAACACCGAGCGCGGCGCCCACCTGGCGCACGGTGGTGTTCGCGCCGCTCGCGACACCCGAGCTTTCCGCGGGCACCTCCGACATCACGACGTTCGTGATCTGCGCGCCCGCGAAACCGATACCGATGCCGTAGAACGCGAGACCCGGTAGCAGCTCCCACGGCGTGATGAAGATCGACACCGCGTGCAGGATCAACAAGAGCCCGAGGACGTACGAGAACAGCCCGAGCCGGACGACCACCGTCGTCCCGACCGCGCGGATCAGCCGTCCACCGGCCTGCGCGCCCAGAATGATGAACACGCCCGTGGGGAACTGCCACCAGCCGTTCTGGGCCGGCGACAGGAGCCGGGCACTCTGCAGGAACACGGGGAGCACGAAGCTCAACCCGAACTGCCCCATCGCGAGCACGAGACCGGTGAGGAGTCCGTAGCGGTACGTCTTGATCTTCAGGTGCGCGAACGGGAACAGCGGGTGCGCGTCGCGTCGTTCCTTGGCGCGCTCGACGAAGTAGAAGAGCACGAGGATCCCGATCGAGACCGCGAGCACGATCGGCATGATCGAGATCGGCTTCGTCACCGGCCACACGACGTGCCCGAACACCGAGAAGTCCTTCAACGGCTTCCACCAGCCGTACGTGCTGCCCTCGCTGAGCGCGAACACCAGACCGAACATTCCGGCCGCGATGAGCGCGGCGCCGACGGCGTCGAGCGGAATGCGCTTCTCGGCGCGCTTTCCTTTCGCCATGAAGACCAACGCGCCGATGATCGCGATCGGCGCAACGATCACGTTGATGCGGAACGCCCACCGCCACGAGTAGTTCGACGTCAAGAAGCCACCGACGACGGGTCCGAACGCCGCCGCCACCCCCGCGGTCGCGCCCCACGCCGCGAACGCGGTCCCGCGCTCGCGGCCGCGAAACGTGGTCGACAGGATTGCGAGCGTCGACGGCAACATCAGCGACGCGCCGATGCCTTCGATGATCGCTTCGCCGAGGACGAGCTGCGCGACCGACGTCGACACCGACGCGACGAACGAACCGACACCGAACAGCGCGGCGCCGATGATGAAGATCCGCCGGTGGCCGTAGATGTCACCGAGCCGCCCGCCGATGATCAAAAGCGTCGCGAACGTGAGCGCGTAGCCGGTGACGACCCACAACAACGACGGCAGCGTCGTGTGGAAGTCGGCCCGGATCGTCGGAATCGCGACGTTGAGCACCGTGTTGTCGAGCACGACGATGAACGCCGCCAACAACACGACGAACAGCGCCACCCAGCGCCGCGGATCGAGTGGTTCCGATGGTTCGGGTTGGGCTACCGGCGCTTCGTCGACGATCACTGCGCGCGGCGTTGCTTCATACGACGGACCTGCGCGAAGTCGAGGGGCCGGCCGGGGAGCTCGGTGGGGTCGTGCGCCCGCAGACCGTCGAGGATGATCCGCACGTACCGCTCGCGCAGCACGGGTTGGAGATCGCCGGCGACCGCGGTCGCGTGCGCGACGCCGGAGAACAACATCGAAACGTCACCCGGGCCGATGTCGGAACGGATCGCGCCCGCGGCCTGCGCGCGGGTGACGAGCTCGGACACGGCGCGCAACAACTTCTCGCGTGGGCCGTCGGCCGTCGGGAGCGTGTTCTCGCTGGCCATCTGATCGGCCAGCGCGCGATGACGGGCCTGGAACGCGGGCAGCGCCATGACGAACTGCTCGAACGCGTGCGCCGGATCCGGATCCGCGAGCGCGGCTTCGGCGTCGACGAGCAACGTCTCGTACATCGCGCCGACGACCGCCTCGACCAGCGCCTGCTTGGTCGGGAAGTTGCGGCACACCGTGCCCACACCCACGCCGGCGCGGCGGGCGACCTCCTCGACGGGCGCCTTCAGTCCCGATTCCGCGAACACCGACTCGGCCGCGGCCAATACCCGCTCCCGGTTGCGGCGGGCGTCGGCGCGCCGGGGCCCGTCCGTGGGCGGAGCAGGTGATTCCTGGGTCTTGGGGGCCTGCGTTTCAAGCGGAACCATGATTCCGATTATAGTGGGGATCCGGAACCGGCCTTCCACTTCTGGATTGCCGGTCCGCCCGCCGATCTGCAGTCCCCCGGAGAGTCATGGATACCCCGACCAAGAGCCCGGCCGATCTCGCGTTCGATCGCCGTTGGTGGACGCTCGCGGTCCTGTGCCTGAGTCTCCTCATCGTCTTCGTCGGCAACTCCAGCCTGAACGTCGCGATCCCCACGCTCTCCCGCGACCTGCACGCGACCGAGTCGCAGCTCCAGTGGGTCGTCGCGATCTACTCGCTGGTGTTCGCCGGCCTGTTGTTCTCGACGGGCGCACTCGGCGACCGCTTCGGGCGCAAAGGTGTGCTGCAGCTCGGGCTCGTGCTCTTCCTGGTCGGCGCTGCGCTCGCATCGGAAGCGACGGGCATGGGTCAGCTGATCGCGTGCCGCGCCATCATGGGCATCGCCGCCGCGCTGATCATGCCGTCGACACTGTCGATCATCATCAACGTCTTCCCGGGCCACGAACGTCCGAAGGCGATCGCGATCTGGGCGAGCGTCACCGGCGCGGCCGGCGCGCTCGGTCCGGTCGCGAGCGGCTTCCTACTCGGCCACTTCTGGTTCGGTTCGGTGTTCCTCGTCAACGTCCCGATCATCATCATTGCGCTGATCGCGGGGAAGTTCCTCGTGCCCAAGTCGCGCGACCCGGAGGAGTCAAGGTTCGATCCCATGGGCGCGGTGCTGTCGTTCGTCGGCATCGTCTCGTTGGTGTACGGGCTCATCGAGGCACCGGACAAAGGCTGGTTGAGCCCCGAGACCATCGCCGCGTTCACGGTCGCGATCGTCGTGCTCGCAATCTTCGTCGCCTGGGAGCTCCACACGCCCGAGCCGATGCTCGACATGCGCTACTTCCGCCGGCCGGCCTTCAGTACCGGTACGGGCGGGATGATTCTCGTGTTCGTCGCGATGTACGGCGTCATGTTCCTCATTACGCAGTACTTCCAGCTCGTGCTCGGGTACAGCGCGTTGTCGGCCGCGTTGCGATTGATGCCGATCGCGTTGATCATGCTCGTCGTCGCACCGTTGACGCCGAAGCTGAGCGTGAGATTCGGCGCGCACCGCGTCGTCGCATTCGGCATGCTTGCGATCGCCACCGGACTGTTCCTGTTCACCGGCCTGGCGGTCGACACCAACTACGCGTACGTGGTGTTGTGCGTCATCCCGCTCACGACGGGCATCGCGCTGTCGATGTCGCCGATGACGGCATCGATCATGTCCGCTGTCCCACCGCGCCGCGCCGGCGCGGGATCCGCGATGAACGACGCAACGCGTGAGCTGGGTGCCGCCCTCGGGATCGCGGTCCTGGGCAGCATCGCCGCGTCGCGTTACGCAACTTCGGTGGGACCGGCACTGCACGGACTGAGCCCGGCCAACCAGGAGAGCGCGAGCGCCTCGATTGCCGGCGCACTCCACGTTGCGAGCACGCTGCCCACCGCCGCGGGCAACGCCCTCACATCCGCCGCGCAGGAAGCCTTCGTCAGCGGCATCCACCTCGCGGTGGTCATCGGCGGCGTGCTCGCCCTCATCAGCGCCGTCATCGTGTTCCGGAAGCTGCCCCACTCGCTGACGCAGTCCGGGGCTCTGCACGGCACGACCGAAGCGCTCGAAGAGGTCGCGGCGATGGGTCTCGGCGGCGTGCCCCCCGTCTTCGCCGACGTCCAGAGCGACGAGAACCGTGACCTCGCCCGGGACCTCGAACGCCATCGCCAGCTCGAACGCGACCAAGAAGAGCGCTCCGCGTAACCATGGGTCGCTGACGCTGCGCCTCCCTGCCAATGGGTCGCTCGCGCTGCACCTCCCTCCGGTCGGCTCCGCTGCCGCTCCCGCCTCCCTGCCTATGGGTCGCTCGCGCTGCACCTCCCTCCGGTCGGCTCCGCTGCCGCTCCCGCCTCCCTGCCTATGGGTCGCTCGCGCTGCACCTCCCTCCGGTCGGCTCCGCTGCCGCTCCCCTCCGGTCGGCTCCGCTGCCGCTCCCGCCTCTGGGTCGCTCGCCGTCGGACCCGTCCCGACCTGCGAAATCTCGGGAGGGTTTCGCTCCGGAGCGTCCGGGCCCTCTATGTTTCCGGAATGGCAGCTACCCGCAAGCCGGCGCGTACCGCCGCAGCGCAACCGAAGCCTCCGACCGAGGCCGAAGCCGCGGCCGCCCGCCAGCGGGCCCGCGAGCGGGCGGGCGAAGACGAGCACCCCCGCAAGAGTGGTCCCGCCCGGGGCGGCAAGGGCTGACGCCCGTCTGACCACCGCCGCGGTGGTCTACAGCTAGATCTCGGTCGAGCCGGGCCGGACGATGTAATCGTCCGCGGCGTCGTCCCAGTCCATCTCGATCAGGTCGCGGGCCCGGGCCGCCTTGCAGAACTGCAGGAACCCGCCGTACCCGAACTTCTTCTCGCTGAAATCCGGCTCGACCTTGCGCAACTGCGTCTTCAGGCCCGACAAGTGCGGTGGCCCGGACTTCGCCGTGAGCTGATCGACGACCTTGCGCAACAACGCGAACGCGGCCTGCTCGTCGCCGACTTCGGCCGGAAAGCTCACCTCGGGATCGCCCTGGCCGGGCCCGGGGGTCAGTGCCACGAGCCCGCGCTCCTCGAGATGGCGCAGGAGTTCCGAGAAGCCCCGGAACCCGTACGTCGTCTCACTGAACGTCGGGTCCTTGCGGAGGATCGCCCGCTTCAACATCGACGCGAGCACGGCACCGCCGGCGCTGCGCGAGAGGCCGGACAGCGTCTGCGTGACGAGGACGCCGAGATCGGCTTCCTCGGCGCGCGCCGTCGGATGCTCCTCTTCGACCACCGGCTCCTTCTCGACCGCCGGAGTGCGCCGGGTGCGGGTGGACCGACTGGGCGCGCGCCGCGCCTCGACGGGCTCCACACCCTCCAGCCGTTCGTAGAACAGGAACTCGTCGCACGCGGGCGGGAGGAGCGCCGACGTCGACGCCTCGACCCCGATCCCGATCACGCGCCGGTTGAGCTCGCGCAGCTTGTGCACCAAGGGCGTGAAATCACTGTCGCCCGTACCGAGCACGAAGGTGGTGATGTAGTCGCGCTCGAAGCACAGCTCGATCGCGTCGACGGCCATCTTGATGTCGGCCGCGTTCTTGCGCACCGACCCCATCCGCTGCGGGATCTCGATGAGCTCGACGTGATGACGGGTCAACATGCGCCGGTCCTCGTCGAACCGCGACCAGTCCGCGTACGCACGCCGCACCACGACCCGGCCACGTTCCGCGAGCGCGTCCGCGACCGGTCGGAAGTCGAACTGGGCCAGATGCAGTTGTTCCTGCGCACCGATCGCGAGGTTCTCGTAGTCGAGGAACAGTGCGATGCGTTCTTCGTCGTTGCTCAAGCAGTCGTGACCATATCGGTAATCGGCGCATCGGGAATCGCCCGCCGGCCCCGACGGGCGAAGCGCGGGCCGACGATTCGCGACAGGATGTAAATCGCGAAGCTGATCGACGTCACGAAGACACTCGGCTTGATCGTCGTGCTTCCCAGGCTGGCGAGAATCCCGCCGTCGGCCGCGACGAGCGCGAACCCGATCGACAGAACGGTGACAGTGATGGGGTTCGGCGACCAGCGCTGCGCCGCCGCTGCGGGCGTGATGGCGAGACTGAGCACCAGTAGCGTGCCGACGACCTGCGCCGCGGCCGTGACGGTCAGCGCGAGGACGATCAGGAAGATGAACCCGAGGCGGCGGACGGGAACGCCGCGCGCGGTCGCGACGTCGGCGTCGACGGATGCGAACAACAGCGGCCGGAACACCACGGTCATCACGATCATGACGCCGACGCCGATCGCGACCAGCGCGCCGAGTTGGTCGTTGCTCACGCCGAAGATGTTGCCGAACAGGATGTTCGTCGCGGCCGTCGCGAAACCGTGGTAGTAGCCCAGCAGCAGCACGCCGATACCGAGACCGAACGCGAGGATCACCCCGATTGCGGAGTCGCGTTCACGTTCTCGCCCACCGAGCGCGCCGATGACGATCGCGACGATGAGTGCGCCCACCAGCGCACCACCGATCGGGTTGCCGTTGATCAGGAGGCCCGCGGCCGCGCCGGTGAACGCGAGCTCACTCGTGCCGTGCACCGCGAACGCCATCCCGCGCGTCACCACGAATGGCCCGATCAGACCGCAGGAGATCGCGACGAGCGCGCCCGCGATCAATGCGTGTTGCGCGAAGGGTTGGTTCAGGTAGAGCACCGTCGCCGTCAATGCGAACCGGTCCCGTGATGATCGTCGTGATGATGGTGATGGCCACCCGGTTCGGTGGGCGCGGCGTCGTCGGAACCGACGACGATGATGCGCCCGCGCACGTTCACCACGTCGATCTCGGTGCCGTAGAGCGCACTCAACCCTTCGCTCGTAAGGACTTCGTCGGGCGCACCGACCGCACACTTGCCGCCCGCGAGATAGAGCACGCGGTCGACGTACGGAAGGATCGGGTTGATCTCGTGCGTCACGAACACCACGGCGCACCCGGTGTCCGCGCGCCGCGTGTCGATCAACTCACTGACTTCTTGCTGGTGCGAGAGATCCAGCGACAGCAACGGCTCGTCGCACAACAGAACCTTCGGCTCACTGATCAACGCCTGCGCGATGCGCAATCGTTGCTGCTCGCCTCCGGAGAGCAGCCCGATCGGAGCATCCGCGTAACCCTCGGCGCCGACCGACCGGAGCGCGGCGTCGACGCGCGCTCGACTCGCGGTGCTGCCGAACGGGAGCCCGCGGCGATGACCGTCGAGCCCGAACCGGACGAGATCACGCCCGCGGATCGGCAAATCGCGATCGAACGCGTGCTGCTGCGGGACGTAGCCGACGTTGTGGCTCCCCCGTCTCGGCGGTCGACCGTCGATCTCCACCGCGCCGCTCGAGAGCCGCGTGAGACCGAGCAGGATGCGCAACAGCGTGGTCTTTCCCGCACCGTTCGGACCGAGGACCGCGAGGAATTCGCCCGCCTCGAGCTCGAGATCGAGGCGCTCGAACAAGGTGCGCGGGCCGAACCGCATCGACGCGTCGCGCAGCTCCACTACGGCCACCGTCAGCCTCCGAGCGCAGTCAACAACGCCTCGAGTTGGTGCTGCTGCCAGGCCTGATAGCTCGCCTCGTTCTTGGGCATCGTCTCGGTCACCGGCACGACGGGAATCCCGTTCTCGCGCGCGAGATCCTGCACGTGTTGCGTAACGGCGCTCGTCGCCTGCGCGTTGTAGAGCAGCGCCTGGATCCGGTGCTGCGTGATCAGATCGTTCATCGCCTGCGTGTCACCCGCGCTGGGCTCGTTGCCGTCCTCGATCGCCTGGGCGAACCCGGTCGGCGTCTCGACTTTCAGCCCGGCCGCGTCGAGAAGATACCCCGCGACACGTTCCGTATATGCAACCGGCGCGCTTGGGTACTTGCTCCTGATCTCGCCGACCGTGCGATTCAACGGTGCGAGCGAAGCGACGAGCCTCTGCGCGTTGGCGGCGAACGTTGCGCGATCGTTGGGGTCGGCGGCGGCCAACGCCGACTCGATCGCGTGCGCGGCTTCCGGCATGCGGGGCAGGTCGTACCAGAGGTGCGGATTCGCGTCGGCGCCGGTCACGTGCAACGTTTCCTGGATGGACAACACGGCCCGGTGTTTGTTCGACGTGTTCGACAGCAGCTTGCTGACGAAGTCGTCGTAGCCGACGCCGTTCACGATGACGAGCTGCGCATCCGCGATCGCGGCGGCATCGCGGGCGTCCGACTCGTATTGGTGCGGGTCGGTGTTCGGATCACTGATGATCGACGAGACGTCGACATGGTCGCCCCCGATCTGCTGGGCGATGTTGCCCCAGAAGTTCTCAGCCGCCACGACCTTCACCACCCCAGCCGCGCCGGGCTTCGAGCCCGAGGAACCGCAGGCCGCGACGACCACGGCGAGGAGGGCGACGAGAGGGATGATTCGGGGCGGGCGCATTCTCATAATGAGAACGGTTCTCACTCTCAAAGTCAAGTCGACCCGAGGATCCCAGTCCGGACCGGCATGATGTGCGCCGATGATGTTCTTCTGCATCCCCCTCGGCTTCGTGCTCGCGGCCCAGCAGAACCTCGACGCGGCGACCGGCATCGTGCTCGTCGCGTCCGCCGTGCTCGGGCTCGTCGCCGCGCACCTCCTCCCGAGGAACCGCACGCTCGCCGCCCTCGGGGGCTCGGTGGCAGTCATCGCGGCCTGGCTCCTCCCTCAGCGCGACGACGTCGCCGCCGCCGCGATCCTCACGTTCTTGTTCTGCGTCGGATTCGGTGCCGTCGTCGACATCTGGCCGGTCCGGCCGTCGTGGGGCCGGGGTCTGTTCGCCACGATCGCCGCGGTCGTCGTGGTGTTTGCCCTCTTCGTCGCGGCGCCGCAATCCGCGCTGCTCGTGGTCGTCGTGATCGCGGTGATCGCCGCGACCGCGGCAACGGTGTTCGGGTTCCTCCCCACCGGGAAGCCCACACGCCGCGCGCGGTCGCGTACGGCAGCGCGTTGGTCGCGACCACGCTGATCTTCACCGCGTACATCGGCGCGGAGACGCCCGACTCGACGTGGTTCGGTGGCGGCGCGGTGCACGGGCCGACGAACACCGGCCACGTCGCGCTCACGTTCGACGACGGACCGAACATCGGCGCGACGCGCAAGATCATGGAGATCCTCGATGCGCACGGCGCGAAGGGCACGTTCTTCGAGGTGGGCAAGGCGATCGACGCACAGCCGGCGATCACGCGCGCCCTCTACGAAGACGGCCAGCTCCTCGGAAACCATTCGTACAACCACGACCAGTGGCGTTGGCTCGATCCGCGATACCCGGAACTCCAACGCACGCAGGCCGCGTTCCGGCGTGCGATCGGTACGTGTCCGGTGCTCTACCGACCGCCGCACGGCGACCGCACGCCGTTCCTGGCGCGTGTCGTGCGCGACCACGACATGCACATGGTGCTGTGGAGTGCGTCGGCCGGCGACTGGGCCACGGACAACGCGCAGCTCGTCGCGCGCCGCATCCTGGCCCGGGCGAAACCGGGTGCGATCCTCCTCCTGCACGACGGCCTCGACGGGATCCCGACCGCGAACCGCGCGGTTCTCGTGCAGGCCCTGCCGATCATCCTGGACGGCCTGCGCGCCAAAGGGCTCACGCCGGTGCGGCTCGACCAGCTCCTCGGCACGGCCGCCTACCAGAGCTGTTGACCGCTCGCGACCGTCCCGGGACGCGAAGAAGCCGCCGGCACTTTGCGCCGGCGGCTCCCGCGAAGTGATTCGACGTCAGATGACGCGAACGTTCTGCGCCTCTTGACCCTTGCGGCCCTGGGCCACGTCGAACTCGACGCGCTGGCCCTCGTCGAGGGTCTTGTATCCGTCACCCTGGATTGCGGAGAAGTGAACGAACACGTCGTCACCTTGCTCGCGGGAGATGAAGCCGTAACCCTTTTCGGCATTGAAGAACTTGACCGTGCCTTGTGCCACGAAATACTCGTTTCCTGATCCGCGACCGACCGACCAATTCGACCGGCTCGCTCGCTGGTCAGTGTATTGGACGTCGGCCGGACCGCTACCCCTGACCCCGAATTCGACCGGTTGGGACCGCGAGCGGGCAGATTCCGAGGGTCTACGCCGCCGACGCGCGCGCCCGGAGCAACGCCTCGTTCGGGTTCTCGGGCAGCTCGACGAGGGGCTGCGCGAGCTCGGCCTGCGTGGGTCCGAACTGGTCCGCGAGCGGCTTCAACGCCGGGACGTCGAAGCCGTAGAGCTTCGCGACGTTGTCGGTGAGGATCTTCTGCATGTCGGCCGGGCTCCAGTCGGAGAAGACCTGGCGCAACGCCTCCCGTGAGAACGGGTACGTGCCCTCGTCGTGCGGGTAGTCGGATCCCCACATGAACTTGTCGAGACCAACGGTCTGCTTCGCGGCCCGTGCATCGGCCGGTCCCGGGAAGCTCACACCGAGCCACACGTTCTGCTGGAAGTACTCGGTCGCGGACTTCGGGAGGATGTGCTCGGGCTTGAAGCGGAGCTCGCCGATCGCGCCATGCTTCTTCACGCGGGCCAACACGTCGTCCATCTGCGCGAGGAACGACGGGATCCACGCGCAACCCTGCTCGGTCATCACGAACTTGAGGTTCGGGAAGCGCTCGAACACGCCGGACAGCAACATGAAGATGAGCGGGCGCCGCGAGTAGTTGCCGAGCTCGGTGATCTGGATGAGCGCGGACGACGGGTGCGGATAGTACGCGGGTCCGCCGACACCACCGTGGCAGTTGATCGGTACCTCGAGGTCTTCGCAGACGGCCCAGAGGCGGTCGTAGTCGGGGTGGTTGAGCGGCTTCAACCAGGTCGCGTCGGGCGGCACCGACGGCAACAGCGCGCCACCGCGCAGGCCGTGCTCCTTGATCCACTTCACGTCTTCGATGGCATCGTCGATGTCGTTGACGAAGAACTGACCGATGCCGGCGCGGCGCTCCGGGAACTGGCCGCAGAAGTCTTCGAGCCACCGGTTGTGCGCGCGCACGCCCGCGAGCCGGTGCTCGTACTCGTCGGGCTTCGGCGGCGCGGCGAAGAGCACGAAGCTCGGGAAGAACGGCGGCACGGTGTTCGGGAAGATGACCTCACCGACGATGCCGTCCGCGTCCTGTTGACCGTTGCGCATCTCGTTGTCCCAGTTGCGCCAACGGCGTTGGTCACCGAGGTCCTTGAACGGGTTCTTGTACTTCTCGCGCCAGGCGTCGAAGTCGTCGAGGTACTTCTTCTCGAGGAACTCGCGGTACTGCGCGTGGCTGCCGCCCGCGTGCGTGTCGGACGAGATGATCGTGTATCGCTGATCGGTCGCTGCCGCCACGATTCCTCCTGCAGGGCGCCGGAACTAGAACGAGATTCTAGTATAGTTCGCAGCGATGACCGCCGCCAAGTCGACCGTCCCCAAGTCGGGCCTGACGCTCACGCAACAGGCCCGGCGCGACCGCATCATCGACGCGGGACTCACGCTCCTCGGCGAACGCGACTTCGACAAGATCCAGGTGAAGGACGTCGCCGAGGAAGCCAACGTCGCGCTCGGCACGCTGTACCACTACTTCTCGTCGAAGGAGCATCTCTTCGCCGAGGTGCTGGTGCGCTGGGCGGGATCCCTGCGGACGAACATCTCCCGCAATCCCCTGCGCGGCCCGACGGACGCGCAACGTCTGACCCAGGTCATCAACCGGTCGGTCCGCGCGTTCCAGCGTCAGCCTTCACTCGCCCGCCTGGTCGCAACGCTCGAAACGTCGTCCGATCCGTTCGCGGCCGAGATCCTCGCGCGCCTCGCGCAAACCACGAACGACATCTACGTCGAGGCGATCCAGGACGTCGACCGCGAGACCGCGCAACGCGTCGTCACCGTCATCGACGCCGTGCTCGCATCGCGCTTGCGCTCGTGGCTCGCGGGCCGCATCACGATCACGATGGTGTCCGACGACCTCACCGACGCGATCGGCCTACTGCTCGACCCCGAGTCGGGTGCCGTTGCGCGCGCGGCCGGTCAGACCGCGCGCTCGTAGTACAACGGCTCGTCGGTCTCGGCGGCGAAGAAGACGCGACCGCGCCGCTGCGCGAGCACGACTCCGGAACGCGCCGACACGAGAACGTCGTCGCGCTCGACGGCCCACAGCTCACGATCGCTCGCGCGGATGAACTCGTGGCCGCGTTCGGCGTACGCGAACACGACGCCGTCTTCGAAGCGACACAAGCACCGCGGATGCTCACCGTGTCGGAGATCGGGTGCGATCTCGGTCGTTGACTGCGTGGCAGAAAGGTCAGTCTGCAAAGCCATGTAGGCCCCTTTACCCGCCGCCGGCTGAGCACAAGCTTACCGCTGACGCGGCGTCCGGGATAGCACGTAGAACACCGCAGTCATTCC
Organism: uncultured Actinomycetes bacterium; assembly: GCA_963835455.1. Taxonomy (GTDB): domain Bacteria; phylum Actinomycetota; class Acidimicrobiia; order IMCC26256; family PALSA-610; genus PALSA-610. Next base: position 723,084 of record CAWIFT010000003.1, on the reverse strand, counting down.
TACGCCGTACCCGAATTCATGCGCTCGTAGAGGGCCGCGGCCGTCGCCGGGTCGGCGGGGAGAAAGGTCTCGAGCGACAACTCGGCGAGCGTGATGTCGAGTGCCGTGCCGAACGTCGCGATGAGGGTCATCAGGGCCAGCTCACCCCATTGCGTGCGCAATCGCATCGTGGTCGCGATCGCGCGTGGCGCTTCCGCAGGTGGCGGAACGGTGACGCCCATGTCACGCGCATAGCCGAGCAGCTCACGCTCGAGCTCGCGCAGTTCGTCATCGCCGGTGACGGCGATCTGCCGCCGGAGATTGTCGATCACGTGCGCACTCCATGGCGCGATGTTCACGATCCGCGGCGCGAGTCCCTGTGGGTGCAAGCTGGCGCGCAGCACATTGCAGGTCGGCGCGATGAGCTCGGGGGCGACCCCGTCGACGAGCACGGTCGCGGCGCGGTTCGCGCTCACCAGATTCCATCGGCGATCGACGAGGATCGCGGGATACGGCTCGTGCGCCGCGAGCAGTCGTTCGACCGCGTCCCGCACCGACTGCATCTCGGGCGCGTCGAAGTCCGTCGCCTGATAGGTGGGCGCGTAGCCCGCGGCCATGAGCAGCGGATTGCGCTCGCGCAGCGGGACGTCGAGGTTCTCGGCGAGGTGCAGCAGCATCTCCCGGCTCGGCCGGGACCGACCGGTCTCGACGAAGCTGAGGTGGCGCGCGGAGATGCCGGCCTCCGACGCGAGGTCGAGTTGGCTCATCCGCCGCCGGACCCGCCACTCCCGCAACAGCTGCCCGGCCGGAGCCGGGGTGGAGTCGAGCATCGAAAATGCACCGTACCGACGCCGTCGCGCCGCCACCATTACCTCCGAGGTAACGCCCGGAGAACGCCGCCGCCCGGTCATCGAACTGCGCGTCCGACGAGAGCCGGCCGGCCAAACCCGGAGTGCCGATCGGGCGTGTTCGCGATCGTGCTTCGCATCGGTGAGGTGGTCGGCGTCGCCCTCGTGAGTTGGAGTGCGATCTCCATCGTGGTCGCGCTCGTCTTCGGGGCGATGGTCCGCGTCGGTCGGCGGTCGTGGGGTCACCCGCACGACCCCGACTGCCTGGTCTCCCCGGGCAACGGCATCGCCGCGACCACGAACACCCGCCTTCCGATCGCCACTCGCCGTCACCGCGGGTGATCGAGCGGTAGTCGAACCCTCGGCGTCGGGACTCGCGGCCCACGGGGATAGTGGCTCATGGCCCTGGGGGCGGACCGGGCCGGAGACGAGCCTCGGGGACATGATCGGCTTGAACGGTTCCCTGGTCGCAGTCCTGTGTCTCGCCTACTTCGTGCTCATCGCATCCGCGCTCGCGTTCGGTCGGGCCGCGGGAGACGGCGATCGAGCGATGCTGCAGTACGACAACGAACTGGAGCGTCGTCGTCGCCGGCACGCACCGTCGACCGAGCGTGGAGATTCGGCACTCCCCACCGTTGTGGCGTACGCACGAACGACATCCGACGACGACGCCGCGTCCCGTCGGGTCGCCGAGATGATCGACGCCACCGTGCTGAGTCTGCGACCGTCGGCGCGAAGCTGCTCGGGCGAGCCGCGGGCGACCCGCTGCGAGCGTCGGGTCCGGCCGTCGAGCCAACGGAGTGTGCGGACGTGAAGCAGAAGAAGAAGTGGTCCGAGCTCTCCCCGGCGGCGCGGACCGCGATCGTCATCGGCGCGGGCGCGGAGCTCATCGTGACGACGATCGCGCTGCGCGACCTCGTCCACCGGCCCGCCGCCGAAGTGCGCGGCCCCAAGCTGGTCTGGTTCCTCGGTTGCTTCGTGCAGCCCATCGGGTCGCCGCTGTATCTCGTCGTCGGCCGACACCGCTCGCGGTCGGTCTGACCGCGAGCGCATTACCTCCGAGGGAATCGACGTTCGGCAACCGCGCGCGCAGACTCGGTGCCATGACGACCACCACGAACACCCGCACGCACGTATCCAACGGATGCCTGGCCGAATACGAAGCCTTCGCCGAGCTGATCGAGGGCTTGACCGAAAAGGAATGGAACGCCGCGGCCCGCTGCGCCGGCTGGCAGACACGCGATGTCGCCGGTCACGTCGTCGGCCTCGCGGAGGACACCGCGGCCGGCGTTCCCGGGAGCCGCAATGCCGACGAGGAAGCCGCGTCGGTCCGCCACGAGACACCAGCCGGTGCCGCGGCGCGGCTGCGCACCGCCACCGCGGCGCTGCGTGCGTTGCTCGACGTGATCGACGACGACGCGTGGGCCGGACCGATCGGTGTCCCCGACCTCACCCTCGGCGAAGGCGTGTTGACGCTCTGGTACGACACCTACGTCCACGCCGACGACGTACGCGACGCGACCGGGCGCGCCTCCGAGCGCGGTGACGGCCTCGATGCGTCGGTTGCCTACCTCGCGGCGGAGCTGACGAAGAAGGACTGGGGCCCGGCCACACTGACGCTCGACGGGGTCGGCCGCCACGACGTGAGCGGCGGTGGACCGGAGATCACCGGCGACCCGCTGCAGTTCGTGCTCGTGGCGACGGGCCGCGCCGACGCCGCGTCGATGGGCCTCGGGCCCGACGTCAGCATCTACTGATCGCCGAGCACCTCTCGGACCGCACGTTCGAATCGGGCGGTTCGGTCGTCGTCGGCGCCGACCATCGCAATGACCCAACGCCGCACGTCGTCGAGATCGAGCGTCCCCGCGTTCAGCAGCAACATCTGCTCGATGTCGATCCAGTCCTTGCGCCGGTTGAAGACCACCTTGCACACGAGGAGGTCTTCCGGCGCAAGGACAAGGATCGTGTCGGCACCGAACGGCACCGAACGAACTCGTTGCGCGGCGTGGAAGTGAAACGCGTCGTACGCGAAGAACAGATCGACGGGCGTGACGCCCCAGTGCAGGCGGACCTGTCCATCGCGGAGCACGAGTCGACGATCGGCCACGGACGTGCGGATGCCGAGCGTGTCGAGAGTCTCGGCCACGCGATCGACCGATTCCGGCGGGACGAAGACATTGATGTCGACGTCGACGGTTGCACGCGGCTCCGCGTAGTAAGCCAACGCCAGTGCCCCGCCGAAGGCGAACGGAACGTCCGACGCGCCGAGCACGCGCGACAGCTCGGTGATCTTGTCGGGCAGCGAGGTTTCGGTCGGGGTCACGACGCGGCCGACGAGAGGCGCGGGAACGACGACCGGGACGGCCGCGGTCGCGGCGGGACGCGGCTCGCGACCTCGAGGAGATCACGCAAGGCCCGACCGCGCGCGGCATCGTCGACGCCGATCCATTCGATCGCGGACTCCAGACTGTCGGGCGGCGCAGATTTCTCGCGCGGGAGGGCGCGCCGCAGCTCTGCGGCGAGCGCGGGCGGGATCGGCTCGCCGAGTCGGAGTTGCGCGAGCAGCGCCGACGCCGTCGCCGCCGCTTCGTGCGACCGCTGCGGTGCGCCCAGGGCAGCCGCCCGCGCCCGCACGTCGGCCGCGTCGAACGGTCGACGCGCCCGGCTCGCGGCTTCGGTGATCACGCCGGAGGTCAGCACCCTGAACGTCGCCAGCGTTCGCGCCCGCGGGCCGGCGGCGGTGCTCACCGACTCCCGGATCTCGTACCGGATCGGCCCGGTGCCGTCGGGCCGGTTGGGCCGGCGGTCGGGCCTGGCCACCACGAAGGTCATAGTGGGTAGATTACCACTACCGGGACGGCGGTAGCGTCGGGTCGTGGCGCGCGGAGATGACGCGATCGAGCTCGAGATCTCCGGGCGGCCGGTGCGCATCTCCAGCCCGGGGAAGGTGCTGTTTCCCGAGCGGGGCGAAACCAAGCTCGACCTCGTGAACTACTACCTCTCGGTCGCCGAGCCCATCATGCGGACCATCGGCGGACGCCCGGTGCTCATGCAACGGTTCCCGCACGGGGCCACCGGATCCTCGTTCTTCCAAAAACGCGTTCCCGACAACGCGCCGGAGTGGCTCGAGACGACGATCGTCAGCACGCCGAACGGAACGACGTCGCGCGCGCTCGTCGCCGCCGATCTCGCGCACATCGCGTGGGCGGTGAACCTCGGATGCCTCGGTTTCCACGTGTGGCCGTCGCACGCGAACGACCCCGAGCACGCCGACGAGTTGCGCATCGACCTCGATCCGCAACCGGGCACGGGCTTCGAAGAGGCCCGGGCCGCAGCCACCGACGTGCGCGCGTTGTTCGACGAGCTCGGGATCGTCGCGCACCCCAAGACCACCGGGAACCGCGGCATCCACGTGTACGTCCGGCTCCTACCCCAATGGACCGGGATGCAGGTGCGCGCGGCCGCCGTCGCCGCGGCGCGCGAGCTCGCGCGCCGCAACCCCGCGCTCATCACCGACGCGTGGTGGAAGGAAGAGCGGGGGGAACGCATCTTCATCGACTTCAACCAGAACGCCCCGCACAAGACGATCTTCGGCGCATGGTGCGTTCGGGCACGCGAAGGCGCGCAGGTGTCGACCCCGTTCGACTGGAGCGAGCTCGAGACGATCGACGCCGACGCGCAGACGATCGCAACCGTCCCCGCGCGCGTCGAGGCGCTCGGCGACCCCTGGGCGGACATGCCCGCGGAACCGCAGTCGATCGAGCCGCTGCTCGAGATGTCGGCGCGCGACCTCGCGAGCGGACTCCAGGACGCGCCGTGGCCGCCGCAGTATCCCAAGATGCCGGGCGAACCACCACGCGTCGCGCCCAGTCGGGCGAAGAAGGTGAAGGACGAGTGACGTTCGCGGGCTGGCCGGACGCCGCGCTCGATTTCTACGTCCGCCTGGAGGCCGACAACTCCACGCGCGTTCTGGCTCGCGCACCGCGAGACCTACGACGAGTGCGTGAAGGCGCCGTTCGCCGAGCTCTCGGCGCTCATCGAAAAGGAGTTCGGTCCGCTCCACATCTTCCGGCCCCATCGCGACACGCGCTTCTCGAAGGACAAGACTCCGTACAAGACCACGGCCGCGGCGGTGACCGAGAGCGAAGGCGGGGCCTCGTACTACGTGCAGATCTCGGCCGAGGGTCTCTACGTGGGCAGCGGCTACTACCACCTGCAGACCGATCAGCTCGAGCGATTCCGCGACGCGGTCGCCGACAACCGGACCGGCCCGAAACTCGCGGCGGCGGTGGACGCGCTCCGCAAGAAGAAGTACGAGGTTGCCTCACGCGACGCGCTGAAGCGCGTGCCCCGCGGTTTCGATCCCGACCACCCGCGCGTCGACCTGCTGCGGATGAAGGGGCTCCACGTCGGTCGCACGTTCGGCGCGCCCCGCTGGCTGCACACCGCTGCCGCGGCGCAACGCATCACCACCGCCTGGCGAGACGCAGCCCCGGTCAACCGCTGGCTCGACCGCCACGTCGGCCCCAGCACCCTCGCGCCCCCTGAACCCGACTGATCCCCGGCTCCCACCCGTAGGCTGACCGGCGATGTGTGGCATCGTCGGGTTCGCCGGCTCCGATCCCGAGCTGTTGGAACAGATGTTGCGTTCGATCGTGCACCGCGGCCCCGACGGCCAGGGCACGGACATCGGGGCGCACTTCTCGATCGGCATGCGCCGGCTCGCGATCATCGACGTCGCGACCGGCGACCAACCGCTGTACAGCGACGACGGCAACCTGGCGCTGGTCTTCAACGGCGAGATCTACAACCACGCCGAGCTGCGGCGCGAGCTGGAGCAGCGCGGCCGGCGCTTCGTCACCGACCACTCCGACACCGAGGTGATCCTGCGCGGCTTCGAGGAATGGGGCCGCAACGTCGTCGACCACCTGACCGGGATGTTCGCGTTCGCGATCTCCGATCACGAACGCGGCGAGTTGTTCCTCGCCCGCGACCGTCTCGGAATCAAGCCGCTGTACTACGTCGCCAGTCCGCAGGGGTTCGCGTTCGCGTCGGAGCTGAAGGCGTTGTTCCAGAACGCGCGGGTGCCGCGTCGCCCCGACGCCGACGCGCTGCGCCGCTTCCTCCTGTTCCGGCTGCACGACGACGGCGAGGACACGTTCTTCGACGGCGTCAAGCGGCTGTTGCCCGCGCACACCATGCTCGTGCGGCCGGACGGCATCGTGAAGATCGAGCGGTACTGGAACCCGCCCGTCAATCCGGAGTTCGCGTCGAGCCGAACCGACGACGAGTACGCGGAGGAGTTCGCGAGCCGCTGGGACGAGGTCGTGCAGCGGCACCTCATCTCCGACGTGCCGGTCGGCGTGCCGCTGTCGGGCGGACTCGACTCGAGCGGCGTGGTCTCCACGATGCATCGCCTCATGGCGAGCGGCACGGATCTCCACACTCAGGGCCTGTACACGTTCTCGGCGCTGTATCCGGGGGAGAGCATCGACGAGAGCGAGTACATCCACGAGGTGGAACGCGCCGTCGGCAGCATCCCGCACTACGCGTATCCGACGCTCGACGACTTCTGGAACGAGATCGACGAATGGATCTGGTACCAGGAGGAACCCACGATCGCGTCCGCGCCGTACGCGTACTACTCCGTGTACCGCCTCGCCGGTCAACACGTGAAGGTGATGGTGAGCGGCAACGGTGGCGACGAGCTCCTCGCGGGTTACATCCCCTATTTCCGCGCGTACCTCAGCTCCGCCATCGCGCAGCGGCACTACCTCTCGGCCGCGCGCGAGGTCATCAAGGGCCGCGATCTCTACAAGAAGTACGCGGGCGAGCTGGTCCGTTCGAAGCTGCCGTCGCGCGCCACCAACCCGGTCAGCGCGCGTGAGCTCCTGCGAGCCGGCCCCGCGGTGACCTCGGCGTACTTCCATGCCCACAAGAATCTCAACGAGCGACTCGCGAGCGACGTGCTGCAGTTCTCGACGCCCGATCTGCTGCGGTACGAGGACAAGAACTCGATGGCGTTCTCGGTCGAGTCCCGCGTCCCGTTCCTCGATCACGAGCTCGTCGAGTTCATCTTCTCGTTGCCGATCGACCAGAAGATCAAGGGCGGTTGGAACCGTGCGGTGTACCGCAACGCGATGAAGGGGCGCATGCCGGAGAAGAACCGGTTGCGCCGCTCGAAGATCGGCTTCACGAATCCCGACATCACGTGGATGAAGGCGAAGTCGCGGGAGATCCGCGCGATCTTCTCGTCGCCCGAGCTCGCGTCCCGCGATCTCTACGACGCGCGCCCAGCTCGTCACCGCGTGGGACGAGTACCTCGCGGGCCGGCCCGGTGACGGGCTCATCTTCTGGCGCGTGCTCGTCACGGAGCTCTGGATGCGCCGGTACATGGATCAGGCGGTCGCGGTATGACGACGCGCCGCGCCGACGGCATCGACTACGAGCGCATCCCGGTGCAGACGCATCTCCTGAGCATCAAGGAATCGCTCCCGCCGGTCTTCGACGAATACGTGAAGCCGGTGCTGCAACCGGGCGACTGGCTCGCCGTGTCGGAGAAGTTCGTGACGATCTCGCAGGGCCGCGTCATCCACCACTCCGTCGTGCGGCCGGGGATGCTCGCCAAGCTGCTCGTCAAAGGCGTCACCAAACATCCCGACGACGTCGGCTACTCGGACCCGCGCAAGATGCAGGTCGCGATCTGGCAGGCGGGCTGGTGGCGCATGCTGTTCGCGATGGTCATCGGCGGATTCACCCGCGTCGTCCTGCGCCGGCGGGGCGACTTCTACCGGATCGCCGGCCACCGCATCTCGGAGATCGACGGGTTCAGCCCCGCGACGGTGAAGCCCTTCGACGAGTTCGCGATGCTGGGCCCGGCCGACCCCGACGCGGCCGCGGCGGAGATCGCCGCCGCGGTGGGCGCGCCGGTCGCGATCGTCGATGCCAACAACATCAACGTCGAGGTGCTCGGCACGAGCGCCGGATTCCCGGTGGCCGACGCAGTCGTCCGTGAGGTGTTGCTCGACAACCCGCTCGGCCAGAACGACGAGCTCACCCCGATCATCGTGGTCCGCCGGCTTTCGTAGTCCGGACGGGACCCGCTCCGCCGGGGCGGCTCGGGCGCGCCGAATGTGTCGCCGGTCACATCGTTGAACCGAACCGTCACCCCGCCGATGTCGCGCGGCGATAACCGGTCCAGCTCACTGCAAGCCGGACATAAGGCTGTCGCAAACATGCGGCCGGGGGCTTGAGGTCGGGGCATGAAAGCGCCGAAATACCTCTAGCCGTTCACGAGGGGGATGCGATGGAACGCAAGAAGGCGTTGGCCGCGGCAGGCACGGCCACGCTCATCCTGGGGAGCACCCTGGTCGCCGGGGCGTCGATGACCGGTGCCTCGTTCCTGGGGTTCGGCGGCGGCACGAACGGCAAGGCCGCCTCGGCGGCGTCCGGCACGCCCGGCACGATCGTCAAGACCCGCAACATCTACGACCAGTTCGTGGTGGACACCGGCAGCGGCGCGACCGACGGCCAGAACTCCGCGGGCTGGAGTGCGGGCGGAACACCGGTCGCCGGCGCGACGCCGACCTCCACCGGAACGACCGTGCCGAACTCCGAGCCGGATCCGGGCCACGACTCGACGACACCCACGTCGAAGCCGAAAGCCTCGACCTCCAAGCCCGCGACGAAGCCGTCGACAACGAACACCACCCCGACGACCGACGCCGGTGCCGCGCTCACGCCGACCACCGTCGCGGCGCCGAGCCCCACGACCCTTCCGACCACGACCACCACGTGGCCGCGGGGCGTACCCAAGGACTGGCCGAAGGACAAGCCGATCCCGCCGATGCCGCCGAACTGCCAGCAACCGCAGCTCGAGGACAACGGCGTATGGAACTGCGACCACTGAGGGGCCTTTGATGAGCGACAACCCCGATCTCGACGCCCGCCTGGCCCGCCTCGCGGCGCGCAAAGCCGCCGCGGGCGGCGCGAAACCGGCGCCGGCGCCTGAGCACACGGCGAACGTCACGGCGATCCACGCCGCGTCGAGCGACGACATGACGCCGTCGTCGCCGACCGCCGCCGCACCCACGAAGCGACCGAAGCGCCGCCACCCGGCCGCGGCCGGGCGGATCCTCAGCGTCGGCCTCTCGTCGTCGGCATTCCTGTCGTTGATCTCGGCCTTCGGGTCGCAGACGTCGGGCGCGTCCGCCGCGAGCTCGCTCAAGACCCCGGTCACGCGGCCCGCGGCGGCGCCGAAGATCGTCATCAAGGACGTCCATCACACGATCTACGTCGACCAATACGGACGCCCCATCCCGGCGCCGTCGCTCCCGAAGGGGCTGGTGGCCGTGCCCGGGTCGCCGACGCCGGCGTCCGGCACGGGACCCAAGCCCTCCGGCGGAGGCACGACCTACGGCGGCTCCACGTCGGGTGGTTCGCACTCGGGCGGCTCGATCTCATGGCCGGCTTCACCTTCCGGTGGTGCCCCGTCTCCCCCGGCGGCCGGCGGTGGCGGATCGCCGACCGGACCGAGCAGCCCCGCGAACCCCGCGCCGGCGCCGTCACAACCGGCACCGGGTCCGGCCCCGACCACACCGCACGTGACCCCCGGACCGACCAGCCCGCCCGTCACCAGCGCGCCGGTCCCGGTCACCACGCCGCCGCCGCCCCCGCCGCCGCCGTGCACCGGCTCGAAATGCCCCTGATCGACGCGTTCGCGCTCGACACTCGCGACGCGTACTGGACGGAACGCCTCAGCCGGGCGATGGGGAGCATCGCGCACGTTGTCGTCGGCGACGCCCCGGACGGCGTCGTCGAATGGGCGATCGGCGAACTGGAACGACTCGAGCAGTGTTGGAGTCGGTTCCGCCCCGACAGCGAACTGTCGCACCTCAATGCCGCCGGCGGCGCCTGGACCGAGGTCAGCACGACGCTGCTGCTCGCGCTCACCTGTGCGGCGGACCTTCACCGTGCGACCGCGGGCCGATTCGACCCGACCATCCTCGACGCGCTCGAAAGCACCGGCTACGACCGAACGTTCGAGCTCGTCGCCGTGCACCACGAGGTCGACGCGCCGCGCGCACCGGTTCCCGGGTTCGCGCCCGTCGAGGTCGACGAGGAACGATCACGCGTCCGCCTCCCCCCGGGCACGCGCCTCGACCTCGGTGGCCTCGGCAAGGGCCTGGCTGCCGATCTGGTGGCGCGCGGGCTCGTCGACCGCGGCGCCCGTACGGCTCTCGTCGGCATGGGAGGCGACCTGCGCGCCCGCGGCGAGGCTCCCCCGGACGGCTCCTGGGACGTTCCCGTGCTCGACCCGTTCGACGAAACGCTCGTTGCCTTCCGTTTTCCGCTCACGGACGGTGCGATCGTGACGAGTACAACTCGTATGCGCGCGTGGACCCGCGGGAACAGGAGCTACCACCACCTCGTCGACCCGGCCACCGGCGACTCCGCCCGGACCGGAGTCGCCGCCGTGGTCGCGGCCGCAAACGACGCGTGGTGGGCCGAAGGCATCGCGAAGGCGATCATCATCGGCGGCGCCACCACCGCCCACGAACTCGCGCAATCGACGGGGACCCGAGCGTGGATCTTCCACGATGACGGTCGCGTCGTCGAAGTCGGGGCAACGGCGTGAACGCGGTCGTGCTCGCCGAGTTGAACGGGAAGCTGTCGTGGTACGCCACGCGCGCCTCGGGCTTGATCGCGTGGGCCCTCGTGACGCTCAGCATCCTCTGGGGTCTCGCGCTGTCGACCCGCCTGATCCGGCGCCGCGGTATTCCCGCCTGGCTGCTCGACCTGCACAAGTTCCTCGGGACGCTGTCGATCGTGTTCGTCGGCGTGCACCTGTTCGCGCTGTGGGCCGACAACTTCGTGTACTTCGGTGGCCGGGAGCTGTTCATCCCGTTTGCGTCGCCGTGGCGACCGGGCGCGGTCGCGTGGGGCATCGCGGCGACGTATCTGCTCGTCGCGATCCAGGTGACGTCGTGGATGATGAAGCGACTGCCGCGCAAGCTGTGGCACTCGATCCACCTGTTGAGCATTCCGATGTTCGTGTTCTCGACCATTCACGGATTCACGTCCGGCGCCGACAACAAGAACCTCGCGATTCAGTGGGTGGCACTCACCGGAGGCCTCCTGGTCTTCATGCTGATCTCGTTCCGCGTGCTGGCGCCGCGTCGATCGCGCCGCGTCGGCGCGACGCCGCGCCCCGAGCGCGTTCGGGAGCCGGAACTCCCGGAGACCGCCTTGCGGGCGCGCAGTGCCGGGGCGGCTGCCACCGTGGACGCTCCGGACGCCGCCATCTCGCGCTGACCGGTCCGCCGCGCGTTCCCGATATCTAGACTCGACCCGTCGAGATCGGGGACTCACATGACCGTGCGCGTGGTCGGGGCCGGATTGGGCCGCACCGGAACTCACTCACTGAAGATCGCGCTGGAGCAACTGCTGGGCGGATCCTGCTACCACATGGTCGAGGTCTTCGGGCGTCCGGACGACATCGCGGTCTGGCAGGACGCGATCGACGGGAAACCCGTCGACTGGCACGCGCTGATGCGCGACTTCACGGCCTGCGTCGACTGGCCCGTCTGCGGGTTCTGGTCCGATGTCGCCGACGCGTTCCCCGACGCGATCGTGCTGCTGTCCAGCCGTTCGAGTCCGCAGGCGTGGTGGAAGAGCGCGAACGACACGATCTTCGCGGTCGGGCGCCTGGGCACGCCCCCGGACCCGACGCTGGCCGCGCAGAGGAAGATGATCTCAGGCTTGTTCGAACGGTTCACGCCCGATTGGGACGACCCCGCGGCGGCACAGGCCGCGTACGTTCGCCACAACGACGAGGTGCGCGCTGCGGTCCCGGCCGAGCGACTCGTCGACTGGCGGCCCGGCGACGGCTGGGCACCCATCTGTGATGCACTCGGGCTCCCCGTTCCGGACATGCCGTTCCCGCACGTGAACACGACCGACGAGTTCCGCGCGATGGTCGAACTCGACTGAACGCCCGCGCGCGGTCTGCTCTCTCAGCCGAAGGCCGCGACCGACACGATCGGGATCGCGGGCGGGTGCCCACCGAGCGAGCCGAAGAACTGCTTGTTCGAGAAGTTGAAGATGCCGCCGTCGGCCCCGACCATCAGGTAGCCGTTGCCGAACGCGACCATGCCGACAATTCCCCGGTTGAGCCGCGTCGCACCCATCGACCCACGGAACGGCGCCGAGAACGCGAACACGCCGCCGTCGACGGCAACGAGCCAGTAGCCGTTGCCGTCGGGGTCCGGCACGAGCGACCGCACCGGCGCCGCCAGCCTCAAGTTGCCGGTCGAGCCGCGGAACTTCGCGTCGCCGAACGAGAACACTCCCCCGTCGGTCGCGACCATGTAGTAGCCGTGACCCGACGGCGTGCGCACCGAATCGACGACGCCGCCGTTCAGGTGCACGTTGCGCAGGTCGCCGTAGAAGTGGGCGTCGCCGAAGGCGTAGACACGGCCCCGGCTGGTGAACAACCAGTAGCCCTTCCCGGTTGCGGTCGCGGCTGAAACTCGTCACGGAGTCGCCGGCCGCGAGTGTGGGCGCGTTGCCGTGGTAGCCGGCGTCGCCGAACGCGAACACCCGTCCGGCCGAGCTGACGACCCAGTAGCCGTATCCCGTCCGCGACACGTCGAAGTCGACTGCAGAAGTGGTGGCGGCGTTCCCCAGGCCCGGCGCGTTGCCGAAGTGATAGATCGAGCCCGCGCGTCCGAGCATCCAGTAACCGTGCACTGGCGGCTGATACGTCCACGACGCAAGTGCGGGTGAAGGGTCTTCGTTGCCGGCGGCATCGCGTGCGAACACGCGGAACGAGTTCGCGCCGGCCTTGGCGGTGACGTGTTGCGGCGACGTACACACGTGGTACGGAACGTTGTCCAAGGTGCACCAGAACACCGCGCCCGAGTCGTTCGACGTGAACGAGAGCGTCGTGGCGGCAACGGTCCGCACCCCGGACGGCGGCGATTGCAGCGTTGTCTGCGGCGCGGTCTCGTCGGGGGCCGGACCGACCGAGAACGTCGTGCCCGCGTCGGTGAGCGTCTCGCCGTTCGTGTCGGTGAGGCCGGCCAGGTGCACCGCGTACCGGCCGTCGGGCAACGGCGCCGTCGGTGTGATCGTGATCACATGGGTCCCGCCGTCGTAGCCGACGGTCGCGGCGACCTGATGGCCGGACTCGTCTCGGAGCTCGACGGTCGTACCGTCGACGTTCGTCGCGTTGCGACCGAGCGTGATCGTGGGGACGACGCCGGCGGCGACGTTCGTTTCGTTGGAGCTCGGCTGCGCGTCGAGCATCCACGCGTTGTCGAGCGACGGAAGGACACCGGAGTTCTGGATCAGGATCGCCATGCCGTAGGTCGTGGCGACGAGTACGTCCGGACGCGCGTCGCCCTCGACGTCACCGACCGCGAGCGCCTTGGCGTCGTAACTCGCGCCCAAGCCGTCGTCGATGGTGAACGTCTGTTCCCCCGCGAACGAACCGGGCGCAGTTTGGGGAAGCCACCCGACCTTCGCCGAACCGAGACCGACGGTGTCGTGCACCACCACGACGTCGTCGTGGCCGTCGCCGTCGATGTCGTTGGTGGCGATCGGCTGTGGCATCGCGGCGAGAAGCATCGGTGCGCCCGCGGTGAGACCGCCTGCGCCGTCCTGCGTCAGTGCGGTCGCCGAACCGGGGTTCGCGCGCGCGCTCGTGACCACGTCGGGCAAGGTGTCGGTATTCATGTCGCCGATGGCGACGTTCGCGCTGTTCGCCACAGTGTGCGGCGTCGCCGCCGCAAAGGTGCGCAGGCTCGTCTGCTGGTAGACCTTCACCCCGGTCGTCACGACGTCGAGGAGGCCGTCGAGGTGATGGCTCACGTTGCCGACCGCAACGCCCGAGGCCGCCGTCGGCGTGACGGAGTTGGACGTGCCGAATCCCGGACCCCAATACACGCGGACGCCGAACGAACCGGCCGCGACGATGTCGTTGTGGCCGTCGCCGTCGACGTCGGCGATTGCGAGTGAGGTCACCCCCGAACGCGAGATGAAATGGTAAACGCTCGACGGACCGACGTTCGTGAACCAGTCGATTCCCCCGCTCACGGGTATCGCAACGTCGCTCTTCAGGTCGCCGTCGAGATCGCCGGTGGCCATTCCTCCGCCGGTCATCACATCGGTCGGCAGCGCGGCAAGGAGGGCGAGTGAACGCGTCGGGGTCTGCCGGAAGACCGCGATCGTGTCGGGGATCTGCGAGCTGTCGCCGAACGCGAGGAGTGCGTCGCCCCGGCCGTCACCGTCGACGTCGGCGATCCCCGCGGACGTCGCGGGGGTGCCGAAGTCGACCTCGAGCGCCGGCGCGAACCGCGGCGGTGCTCCGACCGTGTTCACGGTGACCGAGTACGACGCGGTACTGCCGTTCAGGTTCCGCACGCGCACGAAGTAGTCGCCGGTCACGGAGATCTGGAAGAGGAGATCGCCCCCCTGGAGCTCCTGCGACGCCGCAAAGGAATTGTCCCCGTGGTACAGCTCCACGATCGGATCCATCGCGTGCGCCAACGTCGAAACTCCGGCGCCGATGTGCACCGAATACCAGCCGGTCGCGCCGAAATTGACGCGGTACCAGTCCTCGTCGGTCTCCGGCGCGATCGCGGCGTTGTGGACGATGCCGACGCCGAGTGCCGTCGCATCGGTCGGCGTGTCGTTCGGTTCGTCCGCGCCGGAGCGGGGCGCGGGATCCGGAGCCGCCGGAGGTCCGCCCAGTGCCGCGAGCGGGTCGACCATCCCGTGCCCGAACGCGGGATCGACCCCCGGCAATCCGATGTCGCGCGCGGTGTCACGAAGGCGGTTCGCCACCTGCGCCTGCGTCCACGTGGGATGTTGCGAGCGAACCAGCGCGGCCACGCCGGCGACCATCGGCGACGAGAACGACGTGCCGGATTCCTTCTGGTAGTTGTCACCCGTACCGAGTGTCGTCGACGTGATGTCGAGACCCGGCGCGGTGAGGTCGATGCGCCAGCCGAAGCTCGAGAACGCGGTCAGCGCGCCGTGGTGATCGGTTGCGCTCACCGCGATCACGCCCGGATACGCCGCCGGGAAGTTCACGCCTTCGACACCGTCGTTCCCGGCGGCCGCGACCACGACCACGTTGGCCGCGATCGCGTTGGCCACGGCATCACGGAGCACGGGGTCGTCGGCCGAGCCGCCGAGCGAGAGGTTGATCACCTTCGCGCCGTGCGTGCGCGCCCAGTCGATACCGACCGCGATGTCCGCGTCACTCCCGCTGCCGTTGGAGTCGAGGACCTTGATCGGCATCACCTTCGCGCTCGGCGCCATCCCGACGATCCCACGACCGTTGTCGGTCTTCGCGGCCACGATCCCCGCGGTCATCGTTCCGTGACCGTTGTCGTCCTGCGGTGTCGAGAACGGATTCAAGACGTTGCGGCCGGTGACGAGTTGTCCCGCGAGATCGGGATGGTTCAGATCCGCGCCGGTGTCGACGTCGGCGACGGTGACGCCGCTGCCCTTGCTGATGTCCCACGCGCGATCGAGGCGCAGCGGGGCGAGGTAATCGCTCTGCGCCGCCGCCCACTGCGGATCATTGGGAAGCGTCAACGCGTGCCGCCTGTAGGAGTAGGCGACCTGAGCAATCGTCGGGTCGTGCGCCAAGGCGGCCCGCACCTGGCGCGCGCGGTGATTCGGGGTCGCGAGCTCCGTCCACCGGGTGCCGTCGATCCCACGGGTGATCCGGGCCCCGCGGCGTGCGAGCCGGCTCGCGATGTCGGGCGGCAGCGTCCGGAAGCGCACGACCACGTGGTCGAAGTCGATGTCGGGAACCGTGCGCGCCAACGCGCGGCCCGCACGGGGCGACCGGGTCGCCGGGCCCACACTCGCCGGCGGGGCCACCGGGGCCGCCGGCAGGGCGACGCTCCGGGCCGGCAACGCGGCGAGCAATCCGGTGACCGTGGCCATGACGACCGCGGCCGTGCCGGCGCGGCGCCCGAAACGCAACCTTGCACCCCCCCGGGTACCCGAGCCTGGCCTCATGCCGCTCCTCGACGCACTCCTCATTGAAGCACGTCCGATGTGACGGTTGGCTGAGAGACGGCATCGGCGCCTTTTGACATCTTCTTGACGGCGCCCGATGCGTTCCTGATACCGCATTGACGAGTGTCCTGTTGGGATGAGGGTTGCGGTCAATCGCCGCACCCACAGCACCCACACGACTCAGAGCGCGGAGCGTTCCCTTGCTTGTCGAGCAGCCGACCGACCCCGACTCGGACGTCACGACCGACCCGGGCAGTACGACCCGGGCGATGCCCGTGCCGGTACCGCTGGTGCCGGGCCTCGAACTGCCGCCCGACAGCCTCCGCTACCGGCTGAAGAACAAGCTGCTCGGCCCGCCGCTGCACACCGAGCAACTCGAGGAGGAGCGCCTCGGCAAGCCGACGGCGCTGGCCGTCTTCGCGTCGGACAACCTGTCGTCCTCGGCGTATGCCACCGAAGAGATGCTGCGGGTCCTCGTCCCGGTCATCGGGCTCGGCGCGTTCGCGCTCGTCGTACCGATCACCACGGCACTCCTCGTCGTCCTGTTCTTCTTGATCCTGTCGTACCGCCAGACGATCAAGGCGTACCCCACCGCCGGTGGCGCGTACATGGTCACCCGCGACAACTTCGGTCTGTTGCCCGCGCAGGTCGCGGGTGTCGCGCTGCTCACCGACTACGTGTTGACGGTGTCGGTGTCGGTCGCGGCCGGTACCGCCGCGCTCGCGTCGGCGTTCTCGATGTTCGACCCGTGGATCCTGTGGATCTCGATCGCGTTCGTCGTCATCATCGCGTGGGGCAACCTGCGCGGCGTCCGCGAATCGGGCAAGGTCTTCGCGGTCCCCACGTATTTCTTCATCGTCAACATGGCGATCCTCATCGGGGTCGGCGTGTACAAGGCGATGGCGGGCACGCTGCCCAAAGCCAATTACGCGCACGCAACGGGTCTGGTGGCGTTCGGCTCCAAGGGCTCCGGGCTCCTCATGGGTGCGGGGCTCGCCGTGGTGCTGCACTCGTTCGCGTCGGGCGGCGCGGCGGTCACCGGTGTCGAAGCGATCTCCAACGGCGTTCCCGCGTTCAAGAAACCCGCGTGGAAGAACGCACGGACGACGCTCGTCATCATGGGCTCACTGCTCGGCGTGATGTTCCTCGGGCTCTCCGTCATGGATGCCCACATGCACGTCGCGCCGTACGTCGCCGGCACACCGACCGTGATCTCGCAGATCGGCAAGCTCGCCTACGGCGGCGGCTTCGTCGGCAACCTTCTCTTCTACTGCCTGCAGGCGGGCACGATGCTCATTCTCGTGCTCGCCGCGAACACGAGCTTCGCCGACTTCCCCCGCCTCGCGTCGTTCCACGCGGGCGACAACTTCATGCCCCGGCAACTGACCAAGCGTGGGCACCGGCTCGTCTTCTCGAACGGCATCATCTTCCTCGCCGCCTCCGCGATCGTGCTGCTCCTCGCCACGGACGCGAAGGTCAGCCGGCTGATCCCGCTGTACGCGATCGGCGTGTTCACGTCGTTCACCCTCTCGCAGGCCGGCATGGCCAAGCACCACATCCGCGAGAAGGAAGAGGGCTGGCACTGGGGCCTGTTCGTCAACGGCGTCGGCGCCTTCTTGTCGCTCGTCGTCGACCTCATCATCATCCGCTACAAGTTCATGGAGGGCGCCTGGGTCATCGTGATCTTCGTGCCGATCATGGTCTTCGCGCTCATGCGCCTGGCCAACCAGTACAAGACCGAGGACGAGGCGCTGGCGCACGACGTTCCCAAGGCGGTCGTCGCGCCCGTGCGCAAGCGGCTCGTCGTGATGGTGTTCGTCGACCGCCTCGACCTCGCGGTCGCCCGCGCCATCCAGTTCGGACGCGCGCTCCGGCCCGACGAGCTGCGCGCGGTGCACTTCGTGATCGACGAACAGCACGCCGAAGTGCTGGCGGAAGAGTGGCGCCAACACGGTCTGACGAACCTCGGGCTCGAGCTGATCGACTGCCCCGATCGACGCCTGACCCGTTCCGCGGTCGAGACGGTCGCGCACGAGCTCACCTCGGGCGAGTCGGAAGTGTGCGTGCTGCTCCCCGAGCGCAAGTTCAGTGGAGCATGGCGGAGCGTGCTGCACGACAAGACGGCCGAGTCGCTCTCGCGCGAGATCTCGCGTCTGCCCCACGCGAACGTCACGATCGTGCCGTTCCACTTCGACGAGCGCGAGCCGATCACGGTCGCGAAGGACGCCGCCGCGCCGACCCTGAAGGACTATGCGGTCCCGAACGGCAGCGACGGCGGTGACGGGAACGGCGAGACCGACGCGAACGGCAAGCCGAACGCCAAGAACGGGAAGGCGAAGGGCAACGCGAGGGCCGCGGCCGACACCGCGACGCTCATCCGTCCACCCGGCACCACGCCGATCGACGAGGTGCGGTGCCGCCAGAACGCGAAGATCCACGGCCGGATCCAGGCGATCCGCGTCGAGCCGCTCGGCGGCGCCCCGAGCCTCGAGTGCACCCTCGCCGACGAGACGGGCAAGGTTGCGATCGTGTTCTTCGGGCGGCGCAAGATCGACGGCATCACGATCGGGGCCACGGTGACGATCGAGGGCATGGCCATCGACCACCACGGCCGGCTCGCGGTGGTCAACCCCATCTACGAGCTCCGCTGAACCAGCTCCCCCACCGTCGCCGCGCCCGCGCGACGATGGTGGGGTGAGCACGTTCAACGACGATCACCGATTCTGGCAGGACGAGTTCGACACGCGCCGGGTTGCCGACCGGATCGACGAGCTCCTCGTCAGTGAGCGCATCGACGACCACGCCAAAGCGTTCATCGAAGCGCGCGACATGTTCTTCCTCGCCACCTGCGATGCCGACGGGAATCCCCAGTGCTCGTACAAGGGTGGCGATCCCGGCTTCGTGCGGGTCGTCGACGACCGCACGATCGCGTTCCCGGTGTACGACGGCAACGGAATGTTCCTGTCGCTCGGCAACATCCGCGCCCACGCCGCGGTCGGCATGCTGTTCATCGATTTCGAGAGTCCGAACCGCGTCCGGGTGAACGGTGTCGCCACCGTCGACCCCGACGACCCGCTGCGCGCCGAGATGACGGGTGCAACCCTCGTCGTGCGCGTGCGCACCACCCAGGTCTTCCCGAACTGCTCCCGCTACATCCACCAGATGAAGCTCGTGGAGCGCTCGAAGTTCGTGCCGAAGCCCGAGGTCGAGGCGCCGATCCCCGACTGGAAGCGGATGACCTGGGCGCAGGAGTACCTGCCCGAGAGCGATCCGGCGCGCGCGGCCGACCCGCTCGCCTAGTCGTCGTTCGGCAGCAGCACGTTCGGGTTCAGGATCCGGTTCGGGTCGAGTGCGCGCTTGATCGCGCGATAGGTCGCGATCTCGGCGGCGCTGCGCACCAGATGGAGATAGCGGCGCTTGGCCGTTCCGATTCCGTGCTCCGCGCTGATCGAGCCGTGCAACGCGGCAACGTACCCGAAGACCGCGTCGGTGACCGCGACGGTTTCGGCGTCGGCGACGCCCGTCACGTTCACGTGCACGTTGCCGTCGCCCGCGTGTCCGAACATCCACACCGAGGCACCGGGTGCGACGGCCTCCACCCGCGCCGGGACATCGTGGATGAACTCGGCCAGGTGATCGGCCGGGAGGGCGACGTCGAGCTTCAGCGGCGCACCGATCAGGTTGATCGCCTCGGGATGACCCTCGCGGTAACGCCACAGCGCGCGGGACGCGGCGGGATCGGTCGCGACCGCGACATCGGCAATCGCGGCGCACGTGCCGACCGCGCGTCCGAGGGCGTCGGTCGGGTCGGTGTTCGCCGCCGCTTCGACGAGCACGTACGCAACGTGCGGTGACGCGAACGGACGCGCGAGGCCGAGGCGATCACACACCAGTGCGAGGCCCTCCTCGAAGAACAGCTCGATCGCGTTCACACAGTCGAGCTCGCGGCGCAGTGTTCCGACCGCGTCGAGCGCGGCGTCGACATCGTCGAACGCGCACAGCGCCACGACCGCGAACCGCGTCTGCGCGCGCAGGCGGAACCGCGCCGCGGTGACGACGGCGAGCGTTCCCTCGCTGCCGCACACGAGCGCGGCGAGGTCGTAGCCCGAGTTGTCCTTCTCGAGCCCGTCGATGCGGCGGACGACGCGGCCGTCGGCCAGCACCGCCTCGATCCCCACGAGCTGGCGCCGCGTGGCGCCGTAGCGGAGCACGTGCACGCCGCCGGCGTTCGTCGCGACCATCCCGCCGACCGTCGCGACGTCGCGCGCACCCAGGTCGACGCCGTACTGCCAGCCCGCGTCGCGTGCCTGCCGTTGCAACCGCGCGAGCGTGACCCCGGCCTGCGCGGTGACCTGGCCGGTACGGGCGTCGACCGCACCGATCTCGTCGAGGCGGCGGAGGTCGAGCACCAGCTCACCCGCCAGCGGCACCGAACCACCTGCGAGGCTCGTGTTCCCGCCCTGCGGGACGACCGCGACCGCGCCCGCGTCGCACAGGCGCAGTACGGCGGCAACCTCTTCGACCGTGCCCGGGCTCACGACCGCCGCCGTGGAACCGTGGAAGCGTCCCGTCCAGTCGACGACGTTGGCGGCGATCACGTCGGGATCGGTCCGCACGTGCGCCCCGCCGACCACCTCGCGCAACGCCGAGAGGAGATCCGACGACACGCTCATCACATCGATGCTAAGTCGTGCCAATATCGAGCCGTGCCCGATCAGCAATCGCTCCGCGGACGCTTGCTCGTCGCGGCCCCGCCTCTCGTCGACCCGAACTTCGACCGCACCGTCGTGCTGATGCTCGAACACGGTGCTGACGGCGGCCTCGGGATCGTGCTGAACCGCCGCAGCGAGACCGCGCTCGAGGACGTGTTCCCCGAGTGGCGTCCGGTCGTGTCCCCGCCCGATTTCGTGTTCGCGGGCGGGCCGGTCGCGACCGATGCGGTCATCGCGCTCGCCCGTCGTCGCCACGCGGCGCTCGAGGGCTTCGTCCAGATCCTGGACGATCTCGGGACCGTCAATCTGGCTGACGACCCGTTCGACGTCGGCACCTCGCTCGAATCGTTGCGGGTCTTCGCGGGCTACGCGGGCTGGTCACCCGGACAACTCGAAGCCGAGCTCGACAAGGGCGCGTGGTTCGTCGTCGCGCTCGACCCGCGCGATCCGTTCGTCGAGCTGCCGGAGCGGTTGTGGCGCGATGTGTTGCGCCGCCAGCGCAGCCGGCTCGCGCTCTTCTCGAACTATCCCGAGGACGCAACGGTCAACTAGGAGCGACAGCGGAGCCGACCGGACGGGAGGCGAAGCGCGAGCGACCCATGAGAAAAGGAGCGACAGCGGAGCCGACCGGACGGGAGGCGAAGCGCGAGCGACCCATGAGAAAAGGAGCGACAGCGGAGCCGACCGGACGGGAGGCGAAGCGCGAGCGACCCATGAGCGTGAAGGAGCGAAGCGAGTGGACTGGATCACGGAACTGACGTTGCAGCTCGCGAGCGCGACGAACCTCGACCCCGCCGATCTCATGGTCGACGTGATCGCCAAGGACACGCTGCTCGATCTGGCGGGCGTCGCCGCGCACACGTCGGGCGACCGCACGAACGCGCCGCTGTTGTGTCACGTGATCGGTCGCGCGATCGCACGCGGGGCAACGCTCGACGAGTGCGCGCGCGTCGTGCGCGAGTTCGCCGGCGAGAACTGATGCAACTTCCGGCGACGGCCGTCGGAACGGGCGAGGTGCGCGCGGTCGAGGTCGACGGCGACGACTACGTGGTCTGGCGCGGTCAAGACGGTCGGCTCCGCAGCGTTCCCCGCTGGTGTCCCCACCTCGACCACGATCTCGCCGAGGGTCACGTCGCCGGCGACGAGCTCGTGTGTCCCGGGCACGCGTGGGCATTCGACGGCGACGGGAACGCCTACAAGCGCAACGAGTTCGGCCGCGTCGATCCGAAGGGCACCGTCGCCACGCTCGTGATCCGCGAATCGGACACTGCGCTGGATCTCGAACTGCGCTGACGCGTGCCGGTTCGGTACCGTCCCGGGTTCCATGTCCGTGGTCTACCCGCCTGACAACCATCTGTTGCGCGACCTGCGCTTCTCGTTCGAGCACGACGAGGAGGGCCGGCGCAGCCGGGCGTGGATGCCCGTCGTGACCGAGCTGTGCACCGATCTGGGACACGCCCGGGCCGGCGCGCTCGCCACGCTGGTCGACGTCATCGGAGGCGGCCTCGCCGCGAGTGCGGCCGCGCCCGGATGGATCGCCACCGCGGATCTCACGTTGCACCTCGTGCGCGCGGCGCGACCGGGTTCGGTCGTCGAGGCGCGCGCCGAGGTGCTCCGCGCGGGGCGGACAACCGTGGTCATCGAGGTTGCACTGGTCGACGAGCACGAACACGACATCGGCCTCGCGACGATGAGCTTCGCCGTGCTCCCCCGCCGCGACACGAACCCCGACGTCTCCAGCATCCGTCAGCCCGCGTCGACGATGGCGCGACCCGAGTCGCGGCTCGCGGGACCGCTGCTCGACCAGTTGGGCGTGCAGGTGCGCGACCGCGCCCGCGGCGAGATCGACGTTCCCGTGATCGACTGGTCGCTGAATTCGATGGGCGCGATGCAGGGGGGTGTGGTCGCGACGGTCGCCGAGGTCGCCGCCGAGACCGCGTTGCGCGCCGCAACCAACGAGCCCCTCGTCGTCAACGACCTGTACGTCACGTACCTCGGCTTCGGCAAGGTCGGTCCGGTCCGGTCCATCGTCGACGTGCTGGCCGCGGCCGACGGTCACGGCTCCGCGCGCGTCGAGCTCGTCGACACCGGCGCGGAGAACCGGCAGATGACGGTCGTGCACGCGGTCGCGACGCGGGGCCTCGCATGACGTTCGGGGACGAGTCGAGCCGCGGCCGCGAGGTCGGGTGGTACACGGGCGTCAGCATGCGCGAGACCGAAGCGCTGCAGCTCGTCGGCCGCGCTGCGGTCGCGCCGCACCTGCTCGGCCCGGCCGGCGGTGTCCGCACCGGGGCCCTGCTCACGATGATCGACAACGTCGGCGGGCTCAACGGCGGGCTCGCCGCTCTCCCGGAAGGCTGGGTCGTGTCGACGAACCTCGCGGCACGCGTCGTGGAGCTCGCGCACGTCGGCCCGCTGCGCATCGACTCCAGCGTGTTGCGGCGCGGACGCAACAACGTCGTCACCGGCGTGCAGATCCACGACGAGGGCGCGCGCGACGCGCTCGTCGCCAGCGGCGTGCTCACCTCCGCGATCCTGGTGCCCGAGAACGGTCCGCCGCAGTGGAGCCGTCCCGTCGAGCTCGAACCGCCCGCGGGCGTGCCGGCGGATTTGCCGGCCATCCCGGACTGGCTCGGCGTGCGCGCCGCAGGCGATCACGCGGTCGAGATCGATCTCGAAGACCGGCTCCGCAACCCGTGGGGCATCCTTCACGGTGGTGTCGTCGCCACCCTCGTCGACCTCGCCGCGGAGCACGCGACGGGCGGCGGTCGCACGACCGACGTGGTCCTGCACTTCCTCGCACCCAACCGCATCGGGCCGGTGCGCGCGATCGCGCGCGCGATCGGTCGACGCTCCGACGGCACCGTGTTACGCGTCGAAGTCCGCGACGAAGGCGCCGACCGCACCACCGCCGTCGCGATCGCGACGAGCAGTTCCTGAGGTTCGGAAGAACCGCAACGATGGTGAATCCTGTTCCCGGTTGCGGATTGAGGGCTGGACCCGAACGCGCGCCCGGGCCAAGATCCCGCCGTGGGCTTACGGCGAAGGTTCTTCGTGCTCGTCACGGTCGCAGCGCTGGTAGGCATCTTCGCCGCTCGGGGCGCAATGGCGTCGAGCAATGCGACGCCGGACCTTCACCGCGCGATCAGCATGTCGTCGGTGACGACGCCGCAACCTTCGCAGTCGCTGACTTCGGTCTTGCCGACCGAGGGAGCACCCGGTGCCCTCATCGCGGTCAGGGGTTCCGATTGCATCAGTGACGCCGGGCATATCGAAGTCTTCCTCGCCGCCGCCGCGGATCCGCTCACGAGGCTGGCCGACGGTGGAGCAATCGCCTCGTGGAGTCCCCCAGGCGATTGGAGCGCGAGCCTGCGCATCCCCGACGACGCGGCCCCCGGAGCCGATTACGAGATCGGCGCGCAGTGTTGGGGCGACGGCACGCCGTTCGGCCATCCGGGCCAACAAGTCGAATACTTCGGCTACGAGCCGCAACCGTTCACCGTCACCGAACCCACCGCCACACCGCAACCTTCGCAGCCGCTGACATCCGTCTTGCCGACCGAGGGAGTGCCCGGGACGGTCGCCGCGGTTCGCGGCTCCCAGTGCATCAGCGATGCGGGACACATCGAGGTCTTCTTGGCCAAGGATGCGGATCCGCTCACGCGGTTGGCCGAAAGCGACACGGGCGCCGTGTCGAACGACCCGGGCGACTGGAGCGTGAACCTGCACGTCCCCGCCGACGCGGCGCCCGGAAACGATTACGAGATCGGCGCGCAGTGTTGGGGCGACGGCACGCCGTTCGGCCATCCCGGACAACAAGTCGAATACTTCGGCTACGAGCCGCAACCGTTCACCGTCACCGAACCCGCGGCCACCACGACCACAACCACGACCACCACGCTGCCGTCGGTCTCTTCGAGCAGCACCACGGTCACGACGATCACGCTCCCCACGAAGATCTCACCCAGGTCCGGATATTGGATGTTGGGCGCGGATGGTCGCGTGTATGCGTTCGGTGACGCCCGACGACTCGGGAACGCCCCGGGTCCATCGGTCGCCATCGCGACCCGGTCCGATGGCAGCGGGTACTGGATCACCGACGCCGACGGCAATGTCACTGCGCTCGGCCGCGCCCGTGGATACGGTGGGCGACCGGCGCTGCGCCCCGGCGAGCACGTCAGCACGATCTCTGCGACCGCGGCCGGCACGGGCTACTGGCTCTTCACCAACCTCGGGCACGTCTTCGCCTACGGCGATGCTCACCCCTACGGCGATGTGTCCGCCACACACCTCAACGGTCGGATCGTCGCGTCGGTCGCAACGCCCACCGGGCGCGGCTACTACCTGGTCGGTTCCGACGGTGGCGTCTTCAGCTTCGGTGATGCGCGCTTTCGCGGCTCAACCGGCGGCCTGCGTCTGAACCAGCCCGTCGTCGGGATGTCACCCACGCCCGACAACCGCGGGTACTGGCTCGTGGCCGGCGACGGCGGCGTGTTCGCGTTCGGCGCACCGTTCCGCGGCTCGCTGGGATCGACCCGGCTCAATCGACCGGTCGACGGACTCGTCGCCTACGGCAACGGCTACCTGATGGGAGCATCGGACGGCGGGGTCTTCAACTTCTCGAACCGGTCATTCCTCGGGAGCCTCGCCGACGATCCGCCCCCGGCACCCATCATCGGTATCGGCGCGTTCGCGACCTAGCTCCGACGCCCGCAAAGGGCGACCCGCCGATCAGGCCTTCGTGAACTCCACCGGGAGGTGCTGGATCGTGGTGACCAACGCGTTGGCGCCGCGCTCGGCGTCCACGCCTTCGGGGACGTGGATGTCGGGCAGCCGTGTGAACAGCTCCTCCAACAGGATCCGGATCTCCGTGCGAGCGAGGTTGGCACCGAGGCAGAAGTGCGGTCCGGTGCCGAACGCGAGGTGCAGGTTCGGCGAACGGTCGACGTGGAACGCGTCGGGGTCGTCGAACACATCGGCGTCACGGTTCGCGCTCGGGTAGACGTTGAGCACGACGTCGCCCGCGGCCAACGCCCGTCCGCGCAGCTCGGTGTCGCGCGTGACGGTGCGCGAGAAGCTGATGACGGGCGATACGTAGCGCAGGATCTCCTCGGTTGCGCTGTTGACGAGTCCGAGGTCGCCGACGAGCTTGATCCGCTCGGTCGGGAAGTTCGACAGCGCGAGCATTCCGCCCGACAGCGCGTTGCGTGTCGTCTCGTTGCCGGCGACGAGCAGCAGCACGAGGAACGCCAGCAGATCATCGGACCCGAGGCCGAGGTTGCCGCTCGGGATCGCGCCTTGTTCGACGACACTGCGCAGCGCGTGTTCGTCGAATTCGATGTCGCCTGCGTCGGCCGACGAGAGCAACACCGAGATGAGGTCGTCCTGCGGGTGCGCGCGCCGCTCTTCGAGCAGCCCGACGAGGTATGTGATGTATTCGCCCCACGCTTCGCCCGCCGCGGCTTGCCGCGGGTCGTCGGCGGCCGCACCTTCGCCGGCCATCATCGTGTCGGACCAGTGTGCGAGCTGGGCGCGGTCGTCGACACCGAGACCGAGCATCTCCGCGATGACGATGAGCGGGAGCGGCTTGGCGATGTCGTCGACGAAGTCGCACTCGCCGCGCCGGGCCACGTTGTCGACGAGCTCGCGGGCGAGCTCGCGGATGTGGTCCATCAGCTGCGTGATGCGTGCGCCGGTGAAGCCGCGGCTGATGAGCTTGCGTTGCCGCGCGTGCTCCGGATCGTCCATCGAGACGATCGACAGCGCGTCCGCGCCGCCGCCCTTCGGCCGTACGCCCTGCCCGCTGCAGAACAGCTCGGGTTGACGCTCGACGTACGAGATGTCCTCGTACTTCGAGACGACCCAGATCCCGTTCACCTCGTCGCGGTGGACCGGATCGTTCTCACGCATCCACCGGAACACGTCGTGCGCGACGCCACGGACGTACAACGTGGGGTCGAGGGCATCCGGTTCGTAGGGCGCAGCCGGGGCGGTCATGTCTCCTCCACAGGATCGAGCCCGGAACCGGGCCCGGAATAAGCAGGCTTCTCTCGGTACTTATCGGCATGCGGATCGCCCGACTTATCGGGGGCAAGCCGGGCGAAAACGTGCGCGAGCTCGCGCGCCCGCGCCTCGAGGGCCGCGCGGCGGCCGTCGAACTGCGGGAGGTACTCGACCAGGACGCCGATCACGGCGTTGCGGATCGCACCGACGACCGCGGGTTCGTGGAGCCCGGGCGCATCGGGGCAAAGCGTGCGCAACCAGTCGGTGAGCGCGTCCTGGAACGCGTTCGCGGTTTCGAGCAGCGGCTCGAAGACGTCGTCGTCGCCGTGGATCGCCTCTGCGATGAGGGCCCGCCAGAGATCCTCCTCCGCCGTCATCCCGACGAAGAGGTGGTCGAGCAGCGCGGCGAGGCGGTCCTCGACGCTGCCGGCGAGACCCTCGGGGAACGGTGACGGCGACAGGTCGGCGGCGCCCCGGTGCGAGATCGCGGCCTGGAGCAGGTCGCGCTTGGACGGGAAGTAGTGGTACAGCGTGGCCACGTTCAGCCCGCAGGCCGCGGCGACGGCCCGCATGCTCGTGCCGTGCGCGCCGCCCCGCGCCATGAGGGCGAGGGTGGCGTCGAGGATGCGATCCCGCTGCGCCGGCACGATCCGCACCCTATCAAACGTTCGTTTGGGAGACCTTGTTCGTAATTCTCAGAGCGAGTAGAAGACCCCTTGTGACGGAGGAAGCCGTGTTCCTGCGGGACTATGACCCGGGGCGGTACCCACCCGCCGCGGTGACGGTGGACGTGGTGCTGCTCACGGTCCGATCCGGTCGGCTCTCGGTGCTCCTGGTGGAGCGCCGGGGCCATCCGTTCCGCGGGAGCTGGGCGCTCCCGGGGGGCTTCGTCGAGCCCGACGACGACCTCGACGGTGCCGCGCGCCGCGAGCTCGAGGAGGAGACCGGCGTTTTGGTCTCCGGCTTCGGCGAGTCGGTGGCGCTCGGGCACCTCGAGCAGCTTCGCTCCTACGGTGCCCCCGGTCGCGACCCGCGGATGCGCGTCATCTCGGTCGCGTACGTCGGCTTCACGACCCACAACGAACCCGCGGTCGCGGGTTCCGACGCAGCCGACGCGCGCCTCTGGGCGATCGACGATCTCGCGATCGCCGGTGTCGGCAGCGACGACGGCGTCCCACTCGCGTTCGACCACGCGCAGATCATCAGCGACGGGATCGAACGGTCACGCGCCAAGCTCGAGTACACGACGCTCGCCACCGCATTCCTCGACGAGCCGTTCACACTCGGCGAGCTGCGTCGCGTCTACGAAGCGGTGTGGGGCGAGGCGCTCCACGAAGGGAACTTCCGGCGCAAGGTGCTGTCGACGCCGGGATTCGTCGAGGCGACGGGAGGTACCGCGCCGACCGACGGCCGGCCGGCCGCGCTCTACCGGCGCGGGCGGGCGACCCGGCTGCACCCACCGATCCTCCGTCCATGATCGGCGTCTACCCCGGCTCCTTCGACCCGCTGACCGTTGCGCACCTTGCGATCGCGGAGGCCGCGCAGCAGACCGCGCATCTCGACCGCGTCGATCTCGCGTTGTCGCGCGTCGCGCTCGGCAAGGAGGACCGCGCGCATTCGAGTGTCGCGGCGCGCGCCGCGGCCATCCGGCGCGCGGCCCGGACGCGACCCTGGCTCGGCGTCGCGATCACCGATGCGCAACTGATCGCCGAGATCGCGACCGGATACGACGTGGTCGTCATGGGCGCCGACAAGTGGGCACAGGTGCGCGATCCGGCCTGGTACGACGGCGATGAGCACCAACGCGACCGCGCCCTCGCCGCGCTCCCGCGCGTCCTCGTCGCACCCCGGCCCGGGTTCGACGTCGTCGGGGCCGAGGTGCTCGAGATCGACCCCGAACACGCGCACGTGTCCTCGACGCGGGCCCGCTCCGGCGAACACCACCTCGTCGTGCCCGAAGTCCGCCGGCGCCTGCTCGTCGACGGGAACAACGTGGTCGGCAGCAAGCCCGACGGGTGGTGGCGCGATCGCGCGGGCGCGACCCGCCGGCTGGTCACCGCGTTGCAAACACTCGCGGCGCGCACGGGTGACGAAGTGACGGTCGTGTTCGACGGTCGACCGGTGGCCGATCTCGCCGAGGGCCTCCATGACGGCGTGCACGTCGCGTACGCGCGCCGGGCGGGGCGCGACGCAGGCGACGACCGCATCGTCGAGGAGGTGAGCGCCGACGACGATCCCGCGTCGCTCACCGTCGTCACCTCCGATCGCGACCTGTCGCAGCGCGTCCGCGCGATCGGCGCCGAGGTCGAGGGCGCGGGCGCGCTTACTCGCGAACTGGAATAGGGACGCCGGTGACGTCGTCGTCGCGCGCGGCGCGGAACGCGTTCAGTGCCATCGACACCAGGTGGTACTGGCCGACGGTGAACACGAGATCGAGCAGCGGCTGCACGTCGAAGCGCGCTTCGAGCGCCGCGTAGGTGGCGTCGGTCAGCGTCTGGTCGTCGTGCAACTCGTCGGCGGCGCGCAACAGCAGCGCGTCGTCCGCCGACCATCCGTCGGCATCCGGACCTTCGGCAACGCGCGCGATCTCGTCGTCGGTGATGCCGAGAGTGCGGGCGATCACGACGTGTTGGGCCCATTCGTACGGTGCCCGGCAATTCCATCCGGTGCGCAGGATGAGGAGCTCACGATCCCGGGCCGCCAATGTGCTCTTCATGAGCACGTGGTTGCCGAAGACGAGCCACCGTTTCATGAGCTTCGGGTGGTGAGCGAAGGTCGCGAACACGTTCAGCGTGTTCTCTCCGAGCAGGGCGCGCGTCTCGTCGTCCCATTGGTCGCGCGGGAGAGGCTCCAAGCGAGGTTCCATGAGGCGAGAGCGTAGGCTCACCTGATGCCTCGCGACATCCGCGACGACACGACGTTGCACGCCGACCCCGAGCGGCCCGGCCGGTTCCACGCCCACATTCCCGACGCGTGGTCGGTCGTCTACATCTTCGGCGGCGTTTCGATGTACGCGGCGCTGCGAGCCATGGAACAACGGCTCGGCCGCGACGATCTCTCGCTCGTGACCGCGAACGCGATCTTCTCGCGCCCGTTCCCCCGGGCCCGATCACGATCGACGTCGACGTGCTGCGCGACGGCCGGCGGGCGTCACAGGTCGCGGCCGACCTGCGTGTCCCGGACGTCGACGCGCCCGCGCTGCGCGTCCACGGCGTGTTCGGCGCCGCGCACGACACCGAGCACACCCATCAAGAAGTGCGGTTCCCCGAGGTGCCGGGCCCGGCCGACATCGAGATGGCGCCCGAGCGGCCCAACCCGTTCGGCCGGATCAACTTCCACGAGCAGACCGAATGGCGGCCCGTCAGCCCGCTCGACGATCCCGGGAAGGGTCACTTCTTGTCGTGGGTGCGCCTGCGCGAGTCCGCCCCGCACCTGCTCAGCCTGGCCGTGCACGGCGACGTGCTCGGTCCGGCGGTGGGTCGCGCCCTCGGTCCGCACGACGAGAACGGCATGTTCATGGTGCTGTCGCTCGAGATCGGCA
This sequence comes from uncultured Actinomycetes bacterium, assembly GCA_963835455.1. GTDB lineage: Bacteria > Actinomycetota > Acidimicrobiia > IMCC26256 > PALSA-610 > PALSA-610. The sequence continues at coordinate 692,962 of CAWIFT010000003.1, read as the reverse complement.
TCCGTTTCGTGCGCGCGCCGGTCACGTCGTGGGTGCTGCAGGAGATCGAGGCTTGGCACATCGGCGACGGTTACGCGACCGGGCCGGCACGCCTGTGGGACGAAGCCGGCAACCTCTGCGCAATCGCCACCCAGACCGCCAACCTGAGAAGGCACACTCCCCAGGCCTAGAACCCGGGCGGGGAGGCGCAGCGCGCAGCGACCCATAGGAGAGGCGATCCCCGGCGCGGTGTCCACCCGTGTTCACGCGCCGAGGATTGCCTACCAACCCCGCTTCCCCCTTCGGATAGTGAACACCATTGCCACTCTCCGTGGCAAGAGGTTTCTTCCCGACCACCGGCGATTCGTGACGCTTGGACCGGTGGCGCAGATCGCCCTCAGGCCGCGGTGCCGTCGGGCCGTTGAATCGGCGTGACCACCCCGAGTCGGGCACCAACCGCCCGCGCCCCGCGAACCCCGGAAATCGGACATCCGGACGCGTTTCGTTCGCTGTACGACTTCTTGTTCTCGGTGGTCAGCCGCTCGCGCGACATCATCATCGTCGCGGACGACGCGGGCACGATCACGTTCGCGACCGGCGCGATCGAAGCCATCACCGGATGGAACTCGTCCGATCTCGTCGGCACCGACGGGTTGCATCTCATCCACCCCGAGGATCTCCCGAGCTTCGGCGAGCACCTGAGCCGCCTGGTCGATCGGCCCGACGAACCCAGCATCACGCAGGTGCGCATCAGCCGGGCCGGCGGTGGCTGGGCCTGGACCGAGGTGGTCGCGCTCAACCTGCTCTCGGATCCGAGCGTGCGCGGCCTGGTCGGGCACTTCCGCGACATCACCGATCGCAAGCACGCCGAACTCGCGCTGCGCGAAAGCGAAGAACGCTTCCGCTGGCTGGTGCAGAGTGGCTTCGATCTCCTCGCGATCATCGACCGCGAGGGGAAGATGACGTACCTCTCGCCGTCGCACGAACGGATCCTCGGGCACCCGCTCTCGTTGTGGCGTGACGGCCGCGGCGGCGAGCTCGTGCATCCCGACGACGTTCACGAGCTCCGCGCGACCCTGAAGATGGTGCGCGCGACGCCCGGGATGTGGGCGCGGGTGCGGTGCCGGCAACGTCACGCCGACGGTTCGTGGCGCTGGTTCGAGCACGTCCTGACGAACATGTTCGACGTGCCTTCGGTCCAGGGTGTCGTGTCGAACTCGCGCGACATGACCGACGCGGAAACAGCACTCGAAGCGGTCCGGCGAACATCGGAACGGTTCCGCGCGCTCGTGCGCCACTCCTCCGACGTGATCGTCGTCGTCGACGGGAACGCGCGCCCTTCGTACCTGAGCCCCGCGATCGAACACGTCCTCGGCTACCGACCGGGCGATCTCGTCGGTCGCGGGCTCCTCAACCTCGTGCACCCCGAGGACCGCCCGATGTGCGCCGCGCACTTCGAAACGGTCATGAGCGATCCGTCCCGTGAGCACCAGATCGAGATTCGCGCCCGGCACGCCGACGGCCGCTGGCGCTGGTTCGAGATACTGACGACGAACCTGCTGCACGAGCCCGCGGTGCAAGGGGTCGTGTCGCACGTGCGTGACATCAACGATCGGCGCACGGCCGAGCAGGCGCTCGAATACCGGGCGCTGCACGACCCGCTCACCGGATTGCCGAACCGCGCGCTGGTCATCGACCGGCTCAGTCAGACGTTCGCCAGCGCGCGCCGGCACGGCTTGAGTACCGCCGTTCTCTTCATCGACCTCGATCGCTTCAAGTCGGTGAACGACTCACTCGGGCACTCCGCGGGCGACGACCTCCTCGTCGAGGTCGCGCGGCGGTTGGGCCTCGGACGGCGTGCGGTCGATACCGTCGCCCGGCTCGGCGGCGACGAGTTCGTCGTAGTGTTGCACGACGTTTCCGACGACGACGTGGCGGTCGACATCGCGCGCACGATCGTGTCCGACCTTCGCCGACCGTTCCACATCCAGGGTCGCGAGCTCATCGTGACCGCGAGCATCGGATTGACGATCGCACCCGGATCAGTCGACGTGGACGCGGAGGCGATGCTGCACGAAGCGGACGCAGCCATGTACGACGCCAAGTCCAAGGGTGGCGACCGCGTCTCGATGTTCGACCAGGAGGTCTGGACCCGAACCGTGCGCCGCATCGAGACCGAGCAGGCGCTCCGGCACGCGATCGATCACGACGAGCTGTTCCTCGAGTACCAACCGGTGTACGACCTCGTCACCAACCGGATCACGGGGGTCGAGGCGCTCATCCGCTGGCGGCATCCGGAGCGCGGCCTGATCCCGCCCAACGAGTTCATCCCGATCGCCGAGAGCACCGAGCTCATCGTGCCGATCGGCGAATGGGTTCTCGACGCGGTGTGCGCGCAGCTCGGCGCCTGGCAGAGCCTCGACCGGACCGGAGCATTTCGCACCGCATGGGTGAACGTCTCCGGCCGCCAGCTCGCGCGGCCGCACTTTCCCGCGGTCGTCGAGGCGTCGCTGCAGCGCTACGGCCTGGAACCGACCGCCCTCGGCCTCGAACTGACCGAGAGCACGCTGATCGACGAGGCCGAGACCCCGGGCACGGAGCTGCGGGACATCGAGGCGTTGGGGGTCCGCGTCGCCATCGACGACTTCGGGACCGGCTACTCCTCGCTGCTCTACTTGCTCCGATTTCGGGTCGACATCCTGAAGGTCGACCGCACCTTCGTCGCCGGCCTGGGCACGAGCGCCGAGTCGACGGCGATCATCGAAGCGGTCATCGGTTTGGCCCACACACTGGGCATGGCGGTCAGCGCGGAGGGCGTCGAGACCCCCCGACAGCTCGAGGAGCTCCGGCGACTCCGGTGCGACGCGGCCTGCGGATTCCTCCTCAGCCGCCCGGTCGGCGCGGACGAGATCTCCCGGATCCTTTCGCAGACATCTGCGCCAATTGCAGATTCTGCGGTGTGGAATCCGTAACACTCGAGCGCCCTCTTCACGCGGCCGTCAGGTTGACCGCGAGGCGTCCCGATACAGATTCTGTGAGAAGGATCCGCGCCTGGAAGATCGTCGGGGCATCCCTTCTCATCTTCGCGGCCGGACCCGCGGCGATCGTCGCGATCCCCTGGCTCCAGCGAGCACACCTCATCTCGGACACGCCGCTCTGGCTCCTCTGCGCGTTGCTCGTCGCCTGCAGCATCTCCAATGCGATCGTCATCGCGATCGAAGGCCGGCTCCGGCCCATGTGGGGTCTGCAACTGCGGGCCGCAGTCGCGGCGATCAGCACGGCATGGGTCGTGTATGCGAGCGGCTGGGGTTCACTGCTCGTGATCGCGTACGCGATCGCGATCGCCGACGCGATGCGCGTCCACGGATCGAAGGCCTGGCGCCCCGGTCTCGCGTGGAGCGCGGTCGCAGTGTTCGGCGGCGAGATCCTGATCGAGCTCGGGATCGCACCGTCGATCATGCGACCGTCCACTTCGCATGCCGTCGCGGGAACGACGACGATCCTGCTCGCGCTGATCGTGCGCACGCTCGGCTCGTCGACTCAGGCCGCCGAGCAAGCCACGCTCCGCGTCGAGGAGGGTCGCTCCTACTTCCGCGATCTCGTGCAGCACGCGGCCGACGTCATCGCGCTCGTCAGCTCCGACCTGGAGATCGAGTACGTCAGCCCGGGGATCGAATCCATGGTCGGGTGTTCCGCGGCCCAGTGCTCGGGGCGCCACATCCGCGATGTCCTCGGGCGCGACGCCGCCGCCGACATCGCGCGGGCGCACGAGACGCTGACGCTCTCCGACTACGTCAGCTGCGAGTGGCGCCTCACGAACGAGCTGCGCGGTCAGCGTCAGGTCTACGCCCGCCTCACGCTGCGCCACGACGGCTCACTCGTGTTGAACCTCCGCGACGTCACCGAACAGCGCGCCCTCGAGGCGCAACTCCAGCACCGGGCGAACGTCGACGAGCTGACCGGTCTCCCCAACCGTGCCGCGCTCACCGAACAACTCGGCCAGCGCGAGCGCGTCGACGTCACGGTGCTGTTCATCGACCTCGACGGCTTCAAGGAAGTGAACGACTCGCTCGGTCACGAACAGGGCGACCGCGTGCTGCGGGACGTGGGGTCGCGCATCGCATCGGTGGTTCGCAGCGGCGTGACCGTCGGACGGCTCGGCGGCGACGAGTTCCTCGCGATCATGCAGGGCAGCGACCTCCATGCCGCGCAGGTCGTCGCCAAGCGCATCATCGACGGGATCGTCCAGGTGGGATCGATCCTCACCATGTTCCCGCTCAGTGCGAGTGTCGGGATCGCCACCGGTGGCCCCGACGAGTCGGCGGAACAGATCCTCCGGCGCGCTGATCACGCGATGTACACCGCCAAGGCCCAAGGCCCGGGCAACGTCCGGATCGCCGAACTGGAAGAACAGGTCCCGACGCGCGTGCGCTGAGCGGGGACGGAAGCGGAGCCGACGACGACGCGCGCTGAGCGCGAGGAGTCCGCGCCCCGCGCGACCTCGCCGGCGAGTTCACGCGCTCGCTCCGCCAGACGCCGGCCTTCGGGATCTGCCGCGCCGGCGGCGATGTACTCGGCCAACTCCGCGAGGAGTCCGGCCAACCGCGCGACCGTCTCGTCCGAGTTGGAGATCCGCACCGCGGAGAACGGAAACGCGATGATCATCCGGTTGTTGCTCGGTGCGTTGACCTGAGGGATGTTCTGCGCCGGCGTTTCGTCGTCAGCCTGCATCTCCGACATGTTGCTACCTCCTCGTCGGCCCGGCCCGCGCCGGCACCGACATCTTCATCCACGGTCAGCGTGGGTCAGCTCTTCTCTCATCTCCCGCAGGACCGGGCTCACCTGCCCGACCGGCAAACCGAGCCACGCGCACGCCTGATCGAGACCGCTGAACGTGATACCGACGAGGCCCGAAATCGAGATCTCCTCGTCGATCAACAGCTGGGCCTTGTCCCACGCCCCGTTCGGCACGATCGCGAGCCGCATGTCGTGGAGCACGTATTGCGCGTCGTTCATGGCGCGGCCGATCTCGGTCACGACCGCAGCCGTGATTCTTGTCGCGCCCGCCGCGGTGCGCAGGTCCACGAGGATCTTTCGGCCGGGCGGAAAAGCCGGGTCCGCCAGCACGGCATCGAAGTGCGCGCGCCATTGCTCGGGAGTCACGTGGCTGTCCCAGACCTCGAACGTGCAATGCAACTCCGGATCGCATCGATACGTGATCCCCATACGCGGGAGTCTTCCACGCCGGCCGGGCCGAGCGACGGGCTCAGCGCGGATCGGGCGCTCCGGCAAAGCGGGCCGGATCGACGGTGATGTAGATCGCGTGGCAGGTCGCGACCACGATGTCGCCGGCGCGCGCCTCGGCGCTGATGAAGAGCTTGCGCCGTTCGCGTCCGTCGAGTCGGGCCCGCATCTCCAGCTTCTCGTCGACGGGTACGGGTGCGAGGTAGCGCACCGTGAGCTCACCGGTGAATGCGGGTTCCTGGATGCTGCCGATCACGAATCCGGTCACGTCGTCGAACGCGGCCGCGACGATGCCGCCGTGGGCACGACCCGGCGCACCCTCGAACGCGCGCCGCAGCACGACGTCGGCGACCACCTCGTCGTCGTCGAAGCGCACCACGAGCTCGATGCCCGTGGGGTTCGCCGAGCCGCCGACGGCGCGGTCCTCGAACCCTCGGCCGCCCAGGACCGATCCGTCCGGGCGATTCGCCATGAGCGCGAGCCGATCGCGTACGGGCGCTTCCTCGACCCGACGAGCGAGACCCGTCGTCGCTTCCGCGATCGCTGCGAGCACATCGTCTTGCGGATCGCGCGCCGCGAACGTGTGGATGAGCGTTCGCAGGCCGGAGGCCGCCGTAACTCTTGCCTCTTCCGTCGCCATCTCGGCAATGTACGCCGACAGCCGATTGAAACCCCCTCCTGGAAGGTTGCAGGCGCTCGAGCATTTTGCTCGGCACGCTCCTGAAGGAGGCAAACATGTACTTGTTCTCACGCCGTACGCGTCTCGTCGGTGGCAACGGAATGGCCGGTCTCGAATGGGCCACTTCCATCTGCGCCAAGGTCCAGCAGATCACGGGTCAAGAGATCCAGTTGTGGGGCACGGTGTACTCGCCGGGGTTCGGCACCGTTTCGTGGACCGGTTGGTTCGCGGATCTGGCGTCGCTCGAATCCGTGGGGGACAAGTTGCAGGCCGATCCGGGCTACCTGGACCTGACGGATGCAGGCGCGAAGTTCACCGAGGGTGGGCTCGACGACTCGATCATCCAGCCGATCTACGGCGAACCCGATCCGACGCAAGACATCCAGTACGTCGGCGGCGTCGTCGGCGTGATCGCGAGCGGCAACTTCGCACGCGCCATGGCCGCCGGAGTCGAGATCGCGCAGAAGTCGGAGAAGATCACGGGGCTGTCGACGATGTTCGGCAGTTCGTTGACCGGTCCTTACGGGAGTGTCGGCTTCCTCACCGGATACGAGAACATCGCCGCGTTGGAAACCGCCCAGAACAAGCTGGCCGCCGACGCGTCGTGGGTCAAGCTGATCGATTCCACCAAGGGCTGCTTCGTGGAAGACGCCACGATCACCCAATCGACGCTGTACCGCCGGCTGGCCTGAGCCGAACCACGTGGTCCTCGGGTTCCGGCAACCCGGGGACCACCATCGGCGAACAGGCGCGACTCAGGCGGGACGTTCGACCTTCAGCACCTTGCGTTCCTTCGGCAGGCTGTCGTAGAGATCGGCGACCAGGTCTTCGCGCCGCGCCTTGCACGCGGGATCGTCCCAGCGGTTCTCCCACTGGTGCGGATCGGCTTCGACGTCGTAGAGCTCGCCTTCGTCTCCTGCGTACGCAACCGAGCTGACCGGGCCGATACCTCCGCCGAACCACCCGTTCGCGGCGAAGAACTCCTCGAGGCCGTTCGGTTCGCCGATCGTCGAGGGCTCGTACGCGGTGCAGAGCCACCCGTCGCGGTAGATCGACCGCAGGTGCATCCCGTAACCCGGGAACTGTGAGTCCCACTCGCACAGCACCCGCTCGCGCCCGGATCCGGGTGCCGTCGGCAGCGCCGCACCTTCCATCCAATCGGGTTTGGCCACTCCCGCGATCTCGCAGAACGTCGGCGCGAGATCGAGTTGACCCACCGGTTCGGTGATCTCCTTGCCGCCCGCAATCCCCGCCGCGGGCGCGGGCCGCCACACCATCGGCAGCCGCATCAGCGCGTCCGTGTGGAACGGTCCCTTGAACACGAAGCCGTAGTCGCCCTGCAGCTCCCCGTGGTCAGTCGTGAAGAACACGTCGGTGTCGGCGTCCCAGCCGCGCGCGGCGACGCGGCGGAGCACCCGCCCGCACGCCTCGTCGACGAGCTCGTTCATGATGTGGACCATCGCGTTGATCTCGCGGATGTTGTCGTCGCTGAGATTCTGCGGCCGGTAGGTACCGGGACCGCCTTCGACGTTGACGTAGCTGCCCTCCCACATGCCCAACCAGTGCGCGGGCTTCTGCGCCAGCACGCGCTCGATGTTCTCCTTGGCGCCGGGATGCCCGGGCGGGAGATCGAGATCGCGCCAGTTGCAGCGATGCTGTTCGCTCGCGGGCGGATCCCAGGGGTGATGGGGATCGGGGAACGACATCCACACGAACCAGTCGGCGTCGTCGGGGAGTGAATCGAGGTACGCGATCGTCCGATCGGCCACCCAATCGGTGTGGTACCACTCGCGGGGATCGGATTGATGCGCGTTTCGGGCGCGCCGGTCTCACCGCCGGGCGTGGCCGCGAGCAACGGCGAGAAACCTTTCGTCGCCTCGAGACCGTGATTGTCGATCAGCCACCGGCCGTAGTGCTGGAGCGCGTGGTCGTTGAACGCGGGAACGTGCACCGCGAGCTCGGCGTGGTCGAAGCCGCGGTACGGACCGGTCGAGCCGTTCACGGCCATGCTGTTCTCGGCCCACTCGAGCCGCCGGTCGAATCCCGGCTCGAAGTGCGCTTTGCCCAGCAACGCCGTGTGGTAGCCGGCCTCGTCGTGCAGGTACGCGGCGACGCTCGGCGCGTCGATCGGCAGCGGTATGCCGTTCGCGACGACGCCGTGCGTCCGCACGTACTGACCGGTGAGCATCGTCGAGCGCGCCGGCATACACACCGTGTTCTGGTTGTACGCGCGGCGGTAGTTCAGACCGGCCGATGCCAGCGCGTCGACCGTCGGCGTGCGGGCGATACCGCCGCCGTTGCACCCGAGCGAGTCGTACCGTTGCTGGTCGGTCGTGATGAACAGGATCTTGCGACCCATCAGATGGCACCGCCCCGCGGGGTGCAGGCCAGCAGGACAGTTCGTTCCAATCCCGATTCGCGGTGCTCGTGCGCGGCGTCGTACTCCTTCGACGTCGTCATCTCCACGAACGCCTTGCGGCTCGGGTACTGCACCAATGCGATCGAGTCCCAGTCGTCGGCGTCGAGGTCACCGATCAGGGTCTGGTCGACCTTCCCCATCCACAGCACCTTGCCGCCGCGCGCCTCGACCATCTGCACGACCGCGCCGCCGTACTTGTTGTACTCCGCAGCACCTTCGCGCGGCTTGAACTTCAACAGGTTGAGCATCACCACCGGACCCTCGTCGGGCGCGTTCATGAGCTCGATGAACTGTTCCTTGTTGGGCCGGATACCGCTCATGGAATGTTCCCTTCGGTGAGTGTGCGAACGAGATCGACGAGGATGCGGCGGGCGCGCGCGACGCTGCAACCCTGCGCGGCGCGCAACCGGTTCCAGGCGTCCCAACTCGTGACGAGATCCATTGCGTCGAGCGCGCCGGCGCCGAGCCCGGGAAACGTCTGCTCGACGTGGCGCCGCATCAACCGGTCGGCGCGCGCGAGGTTCCGCGCGATCGTGGGAGAGTCGTGTACGGAGAGCAGCGCAGCGCGGCGAACGGGGGTGATGGCCTCCCACAACGCCACGCGCTGGTCGGCGAACTCCTCGACCGTGGCCGCCGGCCCGATCAACGCCGCAAACCGTTGGAACTGCCGCTGGGCGACCTCGGCCCGCAACGCTTCGACGTCGGCGAAGTGGTTGTGCACCGATCGCACCGACACGCCCGCGCGGGCCGCGACCTCGGCCGCGCTCGGCCGCAACACCCCCGCCTCGTAACAGGCGAGCAGCGCGTCGACGAGCGCCTCGCGGTTCCGCGCGCCCCGGGTCACGCGTCCGTCGGTCACCGTCACGATCAGCATCCTCTCACTAGTTGCAGTAATCCTGCAACTAGTACGGATCGACCGGGACGCGCCGAGTGTGACCGATGTCACGTCGCGACCCGCCGCCGGACTGGCGTACGGTCACCTCGTGACGACGAGCGAAACGCCCGATACCGGCTACCTCCCGGTCATGCTCAACCCGTTCGAGCCCGGCTTCTTCGACGACCCGTACTCGCAATACCGGCTCGTGCGGGAGCAGGACCCGGTGCACCTCAGCCCGATCGGGGCCTACGCCCTCTTCCGCTACGACGACGTGCACCGGGTGCTGCGCGACCCGAGCCTCAGCGTCGAGGAGCGGCACATGACGCCGTTGGGCGTCGCCGCACCGGACCCCGACATCGAAGCGCTGCTCGCGGAGCGCCGCGACGGCGGCAGTCACAGCATGCTCAACGTCGATCCGCCCGATCACCACCGGTTGCGCCGGCTCGTCTCCAAGGTCTTCACGCCCCGCACGATCGAAGAACTCCGCCCACGCGTGCAGCAGTTGGTCGACGAGCACCTCGACGTCGCGGCCGCACGGGACACCGACGCCGACCTGATCGCCGACCTCGCGTTCCCGCTGCCGTTCATCGTGATCTCGGAGATGCTCGGGATCCCGGAAGGTCGCGATCGGTCGCAGCTGCGCGAGTGGTCGGGCGCCGTTGTCAAGACCTTCGACCCGATCCTGACGCGCGAGGAGATCCTCGCCTCGCTGGAAGCGATCGACAACATCGACGCGTACGTCAACGAGGTCATCGCCTGGAAGCGTGAGAACCCGAGCGACGACCTGCTCACCGCGCTCATCGCGGCCGAGGACGAAGGCGACCGCCTGAGCGAGATCGAGCTCATCGAACAGGTGATGCTGCTCTACATCGCCGGGCACGAGACCACGGTCAACCTCGTCGGGAACGGCACACTCGCGTTGTTGCGCAATCGTGATCAGCTCGAGCTGCTCGTGAACGATCCCTCGATCGACGCCACCTTCGTCGACGAGCTGCTGCGTTACGACTCGCCGGTGCAGATGTCGCGGCGGATCACCCTCGCGCCGTACGAGATCGGCGGCAAGACGATCGACCCCGGCTCGATCGTGATGACGTGCCTCGGTTCCGCCAACCGCGACGCCGACAAGTGGGGCCCGACCGCCGACCGGCTCGACCTCCGCCGCGCCGACGCGCGCGATCACATGTCGTTCGGTGGCGGCTTCCATTCGTGTCTGGGCGCGCACCTCGCGCGTCTCGAAGGGCAGGTCGCGATCACGACGCTCGTCCGCCGCTTCCCGAACGTCGAGCTCGCGACCGACACGGTCGAGTACAACGGTCGCATCGTGTTGCGCGGCCTCGCCGAGCTGCCCGTCACGCTCACCTGACGGCAGCCGGCGCGCTCAGCCGAAGACCCGACCCGCGTGGGTCAGTGCGCAGATGTCCATCGTGAGCGCGATCGATATGTGCAGCGACGCGCCCCACCAGATCGACTTCGTCTTCAGGCTCAGGCTGCCGAGCGCGATGCCGCCGACGATGGCGGCGAGCGCCTCCGGCATCGGCTTGCCGAAGTGGAGCATGTTGTACGGCAGCGCCATCGCGAAGATGGCTGCCCAACCGAGCCGCGGCGCGAGCCCCAACACCAGAAATCCGCGGAAGAAGAATTCCAACGCGCAGAACTGCGCGAAGTAGAGACCCCACCACAAGTACATGTAGGGCCAGAGCGAGTGGCCGGCCGCGGGATGGAAGAACGGGTAGCGATCCTGGAACGACGCCGTGAACGACGCCGCGATGATCACGGGCGCGGCGATCGCGAAGAGCACGGCGTAGACGCGCACGTGCGGCCCGATCCCGCGGACGCGTAACCCGTAGTCGCGTACCCGCTCGCGGAGCACGAACCGGATGACGAGCGCAGCCGGCACCACGTAGAACGTGATGACCACGACGGCCCAGAAGGCGAGCTGGTTGAAGTCGCGGTGCTGCGAAACGAGCATCCCGTCGTGGAGCCGCGACGCGAGACCATGCAGACCGAGCGTGCGCAGGATCGACTCGAGCCATCCCGGCTGAGTGCCGTCGGAGAGGAAATGTGCGCACGTCAGCGCCACCGCGGCGGTGACGAAGACGATGACCATCTTGCGATCGGTCGCGGGCGTCGTCTCCGCGTGCGCATCGGCGTCGGCCCGGACATCGGTGACGAACGTGCGCCACAGCCGACGCGCCCACGACTCGCGACCCGACCGCGGGCCGTGCGCGGCGTTGCGCGCACCGGGATCCGAGGCGATCAGGGTCGACGCGGTCGGTTGGTCCACCCGCCCTCCTCCGTCGGGAACCACCCGCCCGCCGCGAACGTACCGCCGTCGACGTGCACAGTGGTCCCGGTGACGAATTCGGAGAGCGTCGATGCGAGGAACACCGCGACTCCGGCGACGTCGGCCGGCCGGCCGAAACGACCGAGCGGCACCCAGGTGGGAATGAGGTGCTCGTCGTCGGGACCGACCCACTTCGAGTACGGCACCTGAAGCGTCTCGGTCACGTCGGGGGCGATCGCATTGACGCGCACGCGGTCGTGCGCGTATTCGACTGCGAGCGAGCGGGTGAACCCCGTGATCGCGGCCTTGAACGCGGAGTAGACGGCACGGGTCGGAATGGCGCGGAACGCCTCGATGGTCGAGACGTTGACGATGCTGCCGCCGTCGCCCTGCTCGATGAGCCACGGGAGGGTCGCGCGCGAGCACGCGAAGACGTGCGCGAGGTTGACTCGATAGAGATCGTCCCATTCCGCGTCGGTCTGCTCGTGGAACGCGGCCCGGCGCCCGCCGAAGTGCCCGACGTTGTTGACGAGCACGTCGACCCGCCCGAAGTTGTCGCGGGCCGCGGTCACGAGCGCTTCGGCCGTGCCGTCGTCGCGGACGTCGCACACGACCCCGACGACCCGCGCCCCGACCGCCAACTGAGTTTCGCGTGCGCGGTCCGCGTCGACCTCGGCGAACACGACCGCCGCGCCCTCGGCCGCGAACCGCTCGACGATCCCCCGGCCGATTCCGCCCCCACCGCCGGTGACGATGGCAACCCTGTCGTCGAGCAAACCGGACACGAGCGTGACGCCTCAGACGAGCGCCGCGCACCGGCGCAGCTCGCGGAGACGATCGTCGAGGGGGATTCCGGGAAAGTGCACGACGTGCGGTTGCGGCGAGGGATCGTCCGGGATGCTGTTCCATTTGCGGTCGAGGAAGCCGACGCCACTGCGCCATCGGGACGGCATCAGCCGTCGTGACCCGAACACGTGTCGGTAGCCGAGCAGGTGATTGACCGCCGCGTTCTCCCACCACCGATGCTCGACGAAACGACGCTGCGCCCAGACGCAGTCGAGGAACCGCGTCGCCCGGTCGCCGCCGCGCAACGCGAGCACGCCCGTGTTCGGGATCCGGCCGTGCGCGCTGCGGTGTTCGACCAGGTGCAGGAAACGGTCCGTTTGCAGAGCCTCGGCGACGTCGGGCGCGCCGTCGAGCACGAGTGCGTCGCAGTCGATCCACACGACGAGATCGCGGTCGGCAACGAGCGCGTGCAGCAACACCACCTTGTCCCATGCGGGGGGCCGGCCCCGCGCCAACCGTTCCCGCTGGACCACCAGGTCGTACCCGTGCACGTTCGCGTACCGCTCGAGTGCAGGACCGGTCACGTCGAACAGCTCGACGTGCCGTCCGAATGCCGCAGTGCACAACACCTTCCGGTTCACGTGCCCCCTCGGCGTTCGCGCGCCCGTTGCCGGATCTGCTCGGCGATGCCCGTCTCGATCGCGGCCTGTCGGGCGAGCGCGGTCACGCGGTCGGGAACGTCGCTGTAGTAGTGCACGGCAACCGCCGGGAGTTCGAGCGGCTCGCAGTCGTCGGTCAGCTGGAGCATGAGATCCCAGTCGGTGAAATGATCACCGGACTCCTCCAACCGCGCCGGCGACGGCCGGTGCACGATCACGTTCTGGTCGACGCGGTTCGACTCCAGCATCGCCGCGCGATCCCATTCCAGGAACTGCACGATCGGCATCGAACGTCCGGCGAGTCCGCGATGGCGGAGGTCGTCGTCGACGACGCGTGCTCCGTATGCCACCTGCGTGTCGGGAAACTCGCCGAAGGCCCACGCCACCGCGCGCAGCCAGTCCGGATCGAACCGGTTGTCGTCGTCGAGATACGCGACCACGTCGCCCTTGATCCGGTCGAGCGCGTGATTGCGTGCCCGCGAGGACCCGCCTTGCGCGTCGAGCCGGAACACGCGCACGCGCGGGTCGTTGTCGGCCAACTTCTGAAGCCGCGCCCACGTGCCGTCCGTCGACGCGTCGTCGACGACGAGCAACTCCCAGTTCGCGTAGCTCTGGCGTCGGACCGACTCGACCGCCCGTTCGACCAGGTCCGATCGATTCCGCGTCGGCATGACGACCGACACGAGCAACGACTCCGGGACGTCGACATGACGCAACCACGCGGCGACCTCCGCGATCGCGGCAAGACGCTCGACGTCCGTCATCCGCGATCCGAGCGAGTCGACCCCGTCGCGCAGGTCGACGACCTCGGCGTGGTCCACGTGAATGGTGCGAGAGAGACCGACCGCGAAGCGCTGGTTCCACACGTCGGGGCGCACGTCGAACGCGGCGCGCGGATACGGACGGCGACCGGACGGTCGCAGCGGCCCGTCGCTCAACAGCGGACCCGCCAGGACGTTCGGCACCGGAGTTCCGGCGGTGCGCGCCTCGCTCGGAAGAAGGTCGACGCGCGCCACACCATCGATCGGCGGCGGCTGGACCCCGAGCGACGCGGCGAGCGTCGGCGCAACGTCCATCACCGAGATCGAGCCCGGACGGCGGCCGGGTTCGATGCCGCGGCCGTGCGCGAGCAGGAGACCGGACCGCTGGTGATCGCCCGGTTCGCCATTGCGTGTACGGCGCGGTGACCACCCCGGTTGCGGGCGACCACACGGTGTCGATCGGCGCGTCGCGGTTCCACTCGATCAACAGATCGCCGAGCGGGTCGCCGTCGACGCGTTCGTAGTGGTCGTCGCTCAGGTGCACCGCGGCAACGGCCTGCTCGCCGGTGTCGACATTGATCAACTCGAGCATGCGCTCGGCGAGCCATTCCGCGACCTCGCGTTTGCGGTCCGCGTGGATCCGGCCGTCGGGCTCGCGCCCGTCGAGATTGAGCCGCACCGAGCCGAACACGGAGTCGTTCGGTTGCATCCACCACCGACGCTCCCCGAGCCACTGCGGAATGTCGACCGACCGACCATCGGTCCCGATCGGGCCGCGGGTCGGAACCATGCGGCGACGGAAGTCGATCAACGACGCCAGTGCCGACCGGCGAGTCGTGCGCGGGAACGCGTTCGCGGCGATGTCGACCGCACGCGTGAACGGGCCGCGCACATCGGACCGTGACGCGTACTCGTCGAGACGCCACAACACCGGGTCGAGCAGACACGTGCCGTCGTAGTGAGCGCGCATGCCGTGCGACAGGTGCACGTACACCGTCGCGTCGGCGCCGGCGTGATCGAGCAGCTGACCGACGGCGGTGTCGAGCGCCGAGTAGATCTTGCGGAGCGGGTCACCCCCGAGGGCGCGTCGTTCTTCGGGGTCGTGCCACGGATGGTTCTCGTCGTGGATCTTCCAGAACTGGTGGCCCGCGCAGTGCGACTCGCCGAACACGGTGAAGAACAGGTCCCAGTCACCCTGGTCCAGGAGGTCGCGCGAGAGCGCGGCCTTCTGCTCCACACCGTGCAGGATCTCGGCGAGCAGCGCCTGGTTCTCCGCGATCGTGCGGTGGTCGCCCGTGCGGTGCGAGATGTCGCACGGCGCGTGGTGCGGGAACGGTGCGGTGCGCGTCCCGGGCAGGTGCGGGCCGTACTTCGCGTTGATGTCGTCCAGCAGCGACGGCGGGAACGACTTCGTTCCGGCGTGGCGGTCGTGACATCCCCACTCCACGACCTGAACGCCGTTCAGCTCGGTCGCGACCGCGGCGTGGGGCGCGTCGATGACGGCGACGTGACCGCCCGCGTCGGAGACCCACTTCCAAACCGGGGTCTTGGTGCCGTAGCCCGCGCCGTACGGCCCGACCCAGGCCGGCTCGTACGTGCCACCGCGGATCTGACCCGAGCACAGGAACTGGTGGTGCGAAGGTGACGTGCCGGTGAAGATCGTCACCCAGTTCGAGCCGACGAGGAAGCCGAGCGGCCCGAGCGTTTCCTGGGACGCGCCGGCATCGAGCAGCCGCGCCAGCGTCGGCATGGATCCCTCGGCCGCGAACCTCTGTGCGAGGTTCAGGTCACACGCGTCGAGCGCGACGTACAGCGTCCGCGCCCGCACGCTCATGATCCCGCTCCGTCGGCACGCACGGGCGGCAGGCTAACGCCCGCCATCCCGCGCGTGCCGGGGAGGGATCGTCGAGGAGCAATATCTACGTCAACGCAATCGCGAGCACCTCGCGGACGTCGCGGACCGGGTGCACGTGCAACAGATCGCGCACCTGCTCGGGCACGTCGTCCAGGTCGGGCTCGTTGTCGATCGGGATGACGACATCCGTCAACCCGGCGCGGTGGGCCGCGAGCAGCTTCTGCTTCAACCCACCGATCGGCAACACGCGTCCCTGCAGCGTGACCTCACCGGTCATGCCGACGTTCGGCTTCACCGGACGCCCTGTAACCAGCGACGCGAGCGCCGTGGTCATCGTGATGCCGGCCGAGGGGCCGTCCTTCGGGATCGCGCCCGACGGCACGTGCAGGTGGAACTTGCGGTGCTCGAACGCACCCGGCAACACGCCGAGCTCGTTCGCATTCGCCCGCACGAACGACAACGCGATCTGCGCCGACTCCGACATGACGTCACCGAGCTGACCGGTCACTTGCAGGCCGGGCTCGCCGTCCATCGCGGTCACCTCGATCGTGAGCACGTCGCCACCGGCACCGGTCACGGCCAGACCGGTCGCGAGCCCGGGGATCGCGGCGCGCTCCGCGTCATCGTGACGGAAGCGGGCCCGACCCACGTACTCCTTCAGGTCGGGCTCGTCGACCACGACCGTCGCCGCAGCCCCTTCGGTGTCGGGGTTGCCCGCGACCTTGCGCACGGTCTTGCGGGCGATCTTGCCGATCTGCCGTTCGAGACCGCGCACGCCGGCTTCGCGCGTCCATCCGTCGACGAGCGCGTGGAACGCGGCGTCCGTGATGTCGAGCTCGTCGTCCCGCAGCCCCGCCTTCGCCCGCTGGCGCGGGAAGAGGTGGTGCTTCGCGATCGAGACCTTCTCGTCTTCGGTGTAACCGTCGAGCGTGACGATCTCCATACGGTCGAGCAGCGGTCCGGGGATCGTGTCGAGCTGGTTCGCGGTCGCGAGGAACAACACGTCCGAGAGATCGAGGTCGAGCTCCAGGAAGTGGTCGCGGAACGTGTGGTTCTGCGCCGGGTCGAGCACCTCGAGCAACGCGCTCGCGGGATCGCCGGACCAACCACCCGACTGCAACTTGTCGATCTCGTCGATCAGCACGACGGGGTTCATCGCCTTGGCCTCGGTCAACGCGCGCACGATGCGACCCGGACGCGAGCCGACATAGGTACGGCGGTGACCACGGATCTCCGCTTCGTCGCGCACACCGCCGACGGCGACGCGCACGAACGGACGACCGAGCGCCCGCGCAACGGACTCACCCAGCGACGTCTTGCCGACGCCGGGGGGACCGACCAACGCGAGGATCGCACCCGATCCGCGACCGCTCTCGACGCCCAGCCCGCGCTCGCGCCGCAGCACGCGCACCGCCAGGAACTCGAGGATGCGGTCCTTCACGTCGGCGAGGCCTTCGTGATCGGCATCCAACACTTCACGCGCGCCGAGGATGTCGTTGCTCTCCGCCGCGATTTCGCCCCACGGCAACTCGACGACCGCGTCGAGCCAGTTGCGAACCCATGCTTGCTCCGGGTTCTGCTGGCCCATGCGCTCCAGCTTGTCCAGCTCCTTGTCGACCGCGAGCTTGACCGAGTCGGGGAGCTCCTTCTCCGCGAACTTGGCGCGGTACTCGGCGACGATGTCGTCGTCGCCTTCGCCGAGCTCCTTGCGGATCTGGTCCATCTGCCGGCGCAACAACAGCTCACGCTGCTGCTTGTCGAGGTCGTCGGTGACGTCGGTGCGGATCTTGTCCTTCAACTCGAGGTCGGCCAGCGTCTCGCGCATCCAGCCGAGCACCAGCTCGAGCCGCGCCTCGACGTCGACCGTCTCCAGCAGCTCGACGCGCTGGTCCATCGAGTAGTCGGGCGAGTAGGCCGCGGTGTCGGCGAGCTGACCCGGGTCCTCGACCCCGGCGAGCACGTCGGCGATCCGCCGCGCGCCCGGTGTTCGAGAATCGTCTCGACGACCGCGCGGTACTCGCGCGCGAGCTCACGGGCGCGCGGGGTCGGCGGCGCCTCTTCGATCTCCTCGACCTGGACGTGCAACGCGCCGTGCGCGCCGAGCTCACCGGTACCGACCCGGCCGCGGCTGACGCCGCGGATGACGAGGGCGCGGGTTCCGTTGGGAAGGTCACCCGCACTCTCGATCTTGGCAACGGTGCCGACCCGCGCGAAACGGCCGTCGACCCGCGGCACGAGCACGATCAGGTCGCCGGCATCGGCGGCCGCCGCGCCCGCCCGCTTCGCCTCGTCCGTCTCGAGCGCAATCGTGACCACCATCTGCGGCAGAACGACGCCTTGAGTGAGGGGCAACAGGGGCAGGAGTTGAGTCTTGGTGTCTGACATAGTGCCGGGTGTAACGGCAGAAAGTGATTCCCGATTCCCCCGGTCGGTTTTCTCACCGTATTCCCATGGCACCTCCGGTAAACGTCCTGTTCATCACCGCCGACCAGTGGCGCGGCGACTGCCTGAGCGCGGCCGCGCACCCCGTCGTGCGCACGCCCAACCTCGACCGACTGGCCGCGGGTGGGGTCTCGTTCCGGCGCCACTTCGCCCAGGCCGCGCCCTGCGGACCCAGCCGGGCCGCGCTCTACACGGGCATGTACCTGATGAACAACCGGTCGGTGCTGAACGGCACGCCGCTCGATGCCCGCCACGACAACGTCGCCCTGCTCGCCCGCCGCCTCGGCTACGACCCCGCGTTGTTCGGCTACACCGACACGAGCATCGATCCCCGTACGGTCGCCGCCGACGACGCCCGCCTGTACCGCTACGAAGGCGTGCTGCCCGGCTTCGATCCGGTCTGTCACCTCCCCGAAGGCGAGCCGTTCGAATGGCTCGAATGGATGCGCGCCGGCGGGGTGGACGTGCCCGACGAGTGGCGCACCTTCGTCGACCAGCCCGCGCCCGGCTCCCGGTGGCGCACGCAATACGGGGCCGAGCAATCCCAGACCCGGTTCCTCACCGACCGGTTCATCGAATGGGCCGATGGTCGCGCTCCGGGTTCCGACGGTTGGTTCGCGCACGTGTCGTTCCTGCGTCCGCATCCTCCGTTCCTCGCGCCGGCGCCGTACGACACGATGTTCGATCCCGCGTCCGTTCCCGCACCGGTGCGCGCCGCGTCGCGCGCCGAGGAGGGCGCGCAGCATCCGCTGCTCGGCGTGATGATCGACCATCCGTTCCTGAAGTCACCCGACGACGATCAGGAACAGCGCGAACTCCAGGCCACGTACTACGGGATGCTCGCCGAGGTCGACGATCAGATGGCGCGCATCCTCGATTGGCTCGACGCGACCGGCCAGGCCGATCGCACGATCGTGATCTTCACGAGCGATCACGGTGAGAACCTCGGCTCGCACTACATGCTGCACAAGCTCGGGTGGTTCGACGAGTCGTACAACGTTCCGTTGATCGTGCGGGGTCCGAATGTCCGCGACGGCGTCGTGGTCGACGCGTTCACGGAACACGTCGACGTGCTACCGACGATCTGTTCGCTGCTCGGCGCGGACGTGCCCCTGCAATGTGACGGGCGCCCGCTCACGCCGTGGCTCGACGGCGAAACGCCGGACGACTGGCGACGGGAAGCGCACTTCGAGTTCGACTTCCGCGATCCCGACAGCGCGCTCATCGAAGACGTGTTCGGTCTCACGCTGGAGGAATGCGCGCTCGCCGTGCTGCGCGACGAGCACGGGAAGTACGTGCAGTTCTCCGGGTTTCCTGTGCTCCCTTCGGTCTTCTTCGACCTCGACGCCGACCCCGCGCAGATACACAACGTCGCCGACGATCCCGCGTACGCGGCGACCGTGCTCGGATACGCGCAACGCATGCTGGCGTGGCGGATGCAACACACCGAGCGCACGCTCACCGGGATGAAGCTCACGATGCACGCGGGCCTGGTCGAGCGCAACGCGCCCCGGCGATGAAGAGCCGCTAGTGGACGCGCGCACGTTCTTCGGTCTCGAACCGATCCCGGGTGAACGCAATCGCTGGCGCATGGAGGTCGTGCGCGGCCTTACGTCGGGAACCGGTGCGCTGTTCGGCGGGGTCGGGCTCGGCGCGTGCATCGAAGTGATGGAGGAGCTCACCGGACGCCCGTGCATCTGGGCGACGGCGCAGTACCTGTCGTTCGCCCGACCGCCCGCGACACTCGAGCTCGACGTCACCGAGGTCGTGCGCGGCCATCAGATCTCGCAGGCGCGCGTGATCGCGCACGTCGGCGACACCGAGATCCTCACCGTCCTCGGTGCCCTCGGGACGCGCCCTCTGCCCCTCGAAGGACAGTGGGCGGTTCGGCCCGACGTGCCCGGCCCGCACGATTCGCCGCCCCGTCCGCTCCTGGATCGGCACGCGGGCACCATCAGCAGCCGCCTCGACGCCAAGCTCGCGAGCGGGCGCGCGCCGTGGGAGTTCCCCGGACCGCCCGGTTCGGGGAGCGCGGCGTTGTGGATCCGGCTCCCGGAGCTGCTCGACATGTCGGCGTCGGCGCTCGCGATCATCGGCGATTTCGTTCCCTTCGGCATCGGCCAGGCACTCGGCAAGCGCGCCGGTGGCAACAGCCTCGACAACACCCTGCGGGTTGCGCACCGCGTTCCCACCGAGTGGGTGCTCGCCGACGTGCGCGTGCACGCGGTCGCCGACGGCTTCGGCCACGGACTCGTGCACTTGTGGGCCGAGGACGGAACCTTGCTCGGAACGGCGAGCCAGTCGGCGATCGTGCGGGCGTGGCGCGACGATGCGGACCAGCCGCTCACCGAGCTCGAAGGTGACGTGCGGCGGTAGTGCACTCGGGGGCGGGTCGCGGCAAGGATGGGGCCATGACGATTCCTCAGCGCTACGGCATCACGTTCCCGTTCGACGGCATCCCGTTGCTGGAGCAACGCGATCTCGTGCGCGAGCTCGTCGACCTCGGGTACACCGACCTGTGGTCGGCCGAGTCCGGCGGTTACGACGCGTTCATCCCGCTCGCGGTGGCGGCACAGTGGGCGCCCGAACTCCGGCTCGGGACCGCGATCGTGCCCGCGTACACACGCGGCGCGCACACCCTCGCGTCGACGGTCGCATCGATGTGCCAGGCCGCACCCGGCCGCTTCGCGCTCGGTATCGGGACGTCGTCGGATGTCATCGTCGAACGCTGGAACGGGCTCGAGTTCGACAAGCCGTATCAGCGCGTGCGCGACACGATCCGCTTCCTGCGCGCGGCCTTGAGCGGCGAGAAGGTCGACGAGGAATACGAGACGTTCCGCGTGCGCGGGTTCCGCCTCGGCATCAAGGTCCCCGAGCAGCCGCCGATCCTCGTGGCGGCTCTGCGCGAAGGGATGTTGCGGCTCGCCGGACGCGAAGGCGACGGTGCGATCATCAACTGGCTCTCGGCCGAGGACGTGAAGACGGTCGCGCCACACGTCGGACCCGACAAGGAGATCGCGGCACGCATCTTCGTGTTCCCGGTCGACGACGCCGGCCTCGCCCGCTCCGTCGGCAAGCGCGCGATCGCGTCGTATCTCACCGTGCCCGTCTACGCCGCGTTCCACGAGTGGCTCGGCCGCGGCGACGAGTTGAAGGACCTCTGGCGACTGTGGAAGGAGGGCGACCGCAAAGCCGCGGCCGACTCGATCCCCGACTCGGTCGTCGACGACCTCCTGGTGTGGGGAACGCCCGAGAAGTGCAAGGAACACATCGCGCGCTACATGGAGAACGGTGTGACCACCCCCGCGCCCGCACTGTTCTGCGGCCCCGACCAACTCCCCGACGTCATCCGCGCCCTCGCCCGCTGACGATCTCTCCACCAACAGTTGTCGGAGTTTCCGGCGCCATGCGCCGAAAACTCCGACAACGCGGGCGACGCGCGAGTACGTGTCTCACGCTGTTCGTACCGTGCGGCCGATGGAAACGCCACTCACACAGTTCGAAGCCCTGCTCGCGTCGCAACACGGACTCATCACGGTGGCGCAGCTCCGCGACGGCGACGTCAGCGATGGCCAGCGTCAGCGTCTCGTCGACCGTGGGCTCCTTCGCCGGGTTCGGCCACGAGTCTTCGCCGTGGTGGGCGGCCGACACACCTGGGAACGTGGGCTACTCGCCGCCGTCCTCTCCGTGGACGGGGCCGTTGCATCGCACTCATCCGCGGCACGCTTGTGGCAATTCAATCCACGCCCGGAGGATCGCTACGAGATCACGGTGGACCGCCGGCGCCGGACCGAGGTTCGCGGCGTCGCGTTCCACTCCTCGTGCGCACTCGAAGACGACGACGTCGTCACCCGGGACGACATCGCGTGCACGTCGTTCGAACGGACGCTCGCCGATTGCACGACGCTGATGACCGAGTATCAGCTCGGACGGGCCTTGGACGACGGCCTCCGACGAGGGATTGCATCGCTTGCACGCTTGGCGAAGTGTGCAGAACGACTCGAATCCGGTCCCGGCCGGCACATGTCCAGTGTCCGGTCGCTCCTCGCCGCACGCGGTGCCGGGTTCGATCCGGGCGGGAGCCGGTCGGAGTTGCACCTCCTCGACGTCTGGCGCCGAGCACGCTTGCCATTGCCTGTTCAGCAACACCGCATCAGGATCGGTGCGAAGACCTACCGGCCGGACTTCGCGTGGCCTGCAGCGAAGATCTTCGCCGAGTACTACGGCCTCGCGTTCCATATCGGTGCGAGTGCAGTCGTCGCCGACAGCGAGCGCCTGACGGCGCTGTCGGCCGCAGGGTGGCTGCCACTCGTGTTCACGCACGCGTCGACAGACCGCGAAATCGTGCATCGAGTCCTGGAGGCTTTCGACCGCCGGCATGTTGTCGGAGATATCGAGCGCGTAGCGGTGATTTCTCCGACAACTGTTGGGAGTTTGTTGGGGGTCTTTAGGCGGCGGTCTTGAGGTGGACGTCGGCGTGGCGGACCTCGGCGAGGTGGAGCTTCACGAGGACGCGCACCAACCAGGAACCGGGATCGATCTCACCCCGGTGGAGCGCGAAACGCGCGGAGGTGGGCGCGGCGTGGTGGTTGTTGTGCAGGCCCTCGCCCGCGGTGATGAACGCGAGCGCCTGCAGGTTCGTCGCGGAATTCGCGTACGGCTGCTTGCCCACCGTGTGCCCGATCGCGTTGATCGCGCCCGAGAGCATCACGTAGAAGACCGCGTGCAGCCCGGCCGCGAGAAGGCCGGTGAGCAGGCCGAAACCGAGCGCCCACATCGTGACGATCAGGATCGCGGTGCCGACGCCGAGCCCGAGCAGCGAGTAGTCGAACGCGAGGCGGTCGAGCCGATCGGCGGGAATGTCGCGCGCGTACTTGCTGGTGTTCGCCGCGTCGGCCGCGACCCGTTTGTACAAGCCGACGTTGCCCAGCTGCACCCGCCAGAAGCCGACCTGCTTCGGGCTGTGCGGGTCGTCGACGGTGTCGGTCGCGGCGTGGTGCCTGCGGTGCACCGCGACCCACTCGCGTGGGCGCATGCCGGTGGTGATCCAGATCACGGTCCGGAAGGGCAGCGCGGCACCGGGATGAATAGTCGAGCGCGCGATGCGTCAGCGCGCGGTGGAGGTAGACGGTGGTCACGAAGATCGCGAGCTGCGTGACGAGCAGGGCTGCGATCACCGCGGCGATCACATTGGCGATGGGCACGCCCAAATCGTACTACCGACCGGTCGGTAGGGATGTGTCGGTACACTGACCGGGTGGCACTGCCTGCCGGTACCGGTTCGTCGACGAAGGAACTCATTCTCGCCGTGGCGCTCCGGCGGTTCGGCGAGCACGGCTACGCGGGCACGAGCCTCAACGACATCGCCGACGAGGTCGGCATCCGGCGTCCGAGCCTGCTGCACCACTTTCCGTCGAAGGATGCGCTCTACCGCGCGGTGCTCTTCGCATCGTTCTCCGACTGGACCGAACTCGTCGAAGAGGCGACGCAGGGAACACACCAGGGGTGGCCGCAGGTCGAGCGGATGCTGCGCGCCGCGTTCACGTTCTTCGAGGACCACCCCGAATTCGTGCGACTCGTTCGGTGGGAAGCGCTCGAAGGCGGTCCGATCCTGCGCGACGAGCTCGCCGTGCTCCTGCGCCCGCTCTTCGATCGCGGCGCCTATTTCCTCGAGCGCGAGATGGATGCCGGGCGACTGCGGCGCTACGACGCCCGCCAGCTCTTGCTCACGGGCTACGGCGCCGTGTTGTCCTATCTCTCGGACGCCCATCTGATGACGGGTCTGCTCGACATCGATCCGCTCTCACCCGAAGCACTCGCGATCCGACGCGAGCACGTCATCGACGTGCTGCGCACCGCGGTCGCGCTGGACCAGTGACGAGCGCTACCAGCTGACGAGCTCGCGCCAACGCGTGAGCAACGACGCGTCGCCGAACACCTCGAGTCGTTCGGGTTCGATCCGGCCGTACAAGAAGAGCAGGAGATCGGACGCGGTGCCGCGCGCGGCGACGTCGCCCTTTGCGTGCTCACGCGTGACGGTGAGGTCGTCGGTGCCGAGCACAACGAGCCATTCGCCGTCACCGTCGGTGCAGTGGAAGTGCAGCGTCTCGCCCCCGCCGCGCACCTGGTCGGCGCGCGGCCAGGACGGAATCAGGTCGAACAGCTCGTCGATGCCGTCGACGGCGAGCGTGTGCTCGATCGGCTCCGGGGTGCCCGCCGCCAGCTGTGCGTCGATGCGGTGCACCGCGGTCTCGTTGGCCTGGCGCCGCGCCCAGAAATCACTGGTGTGGTCGGACGTCCACGTCCACAGCTCGACGCCGGGACCCACGTCGGCGAGTGCGTCGGCCAACGGCGGTACCCCCGCGGCGAACCAGTCGACGAGCTCGTCGGGCGCGGGCGTCGGCACCGTTGACGGGTTCCCGTCGGGTTCGGTCGCGCGGCTGACGACCATGTGCGCGACCCAACGGTGGAGCCGGCCGACGTGGCCGAGCAGATCCGCGACCGACCACTCCGGGCACGAGGGCACCGCGGCGTCGACGCCGGCGCCGCGCGCCGCATCGGCGAGCGCGGCGCCGTTCGTACGGATCGCGGTCACGTATTCGTCGTACAGCATCAGCGGGAATCTACCGGCGCGGGCGCGAGCAGATCCGGGCCATTGTTCACGGGCTTGTTGACGAGCATCGAGACCGGCCAGCCCTCGAGCTCGTCGCCCGCGAACGGCACGAGCAATGCTTCGAGCTTCTCCACGTCGTGGTTCTCGGCGTCGAGCCACGTGTCCCACTCCGACTCGGGCAGGATCACGGGCATCCGGTTGTGGATCGGGCGCATGAGGTCGTTCGGCTCGGTCGTGATGATCGTGCAGGTACGGATCCGGGGGGCATCGGCGCCGATCTGCGGGTCGTGCCAGAGCGACCACAACCCCGCGAACGCGAGCGGCTCGCCGTCGCGGCGACGGATGAACCACGGTTGGCGCTGCTTGCGGCCTTCGATCGTCTGCCACTCGTAGAACCCGTCGGCGGCGACGATGCACCGGCGCCGCTCGAACGGCCGCTTGTACGCGTTCGACTTCATGATCCCCTCGGCCCGGGCATTGATCATGCGGTCGCCGACCGAGATCGACTTCGCCCACGCCGGCACCAGGCCCCAACGAACGAGATCGAGCACCCGCTTGCCCTGGCTCTCGGCGACCACCGGCACCTCGGCCCGGGGCGTGACGTTGTAGTTCGGTTCGGGGAAGCCGGCGTCGCCCGGGCGCACCTCTTCGACATGGAAGCGCTCGGCGAGGATCGTCGGGGACGAGACCGAGACGTAGCGGCCGCACATACCCGGGGGACGGTACCGCTGCCCCGGAGAACCACCGGGCCCGGGCGCGGCGTAAGGAGGTTGGCGACGGGCGCTCCGGCCTGCGGCTTGACATCGATCCCCCGAACCGCAAGAATCAGACCGACCGGTCGGTTTTCTTTCCCGCGAGGAGCACGCCATGGTCCGTACGACCACAACCAAAGGCGAGCGCACCCGCCAGCGGATCGTCGAGCTCGCCGCCCCCGTGTTCAACCGGCAGGGCTTCGCCGGCGCGTCGCTCCGCGACCTCATCGGCGCCACCGGCCTCGAAAAGGGCGGGATCTACAACCATTTCGGCTCCAAGGAGCAGCTCGCGCTCGAGTCGTACGACTATGCGATGAGCCGGGTCAGCGAACGCCTCGCCCGCTCCCAGGACGACGCAGTCGACGCGGTCGACGGCCTCACCCGGATGATCGGGGCCTTCGCCCAGAACGCCCGCCGACCCGCGATCGAGGGTGGCTGCCCGATGATGAACACCGCGATCGAAGCCGACGACACGAACATCCAGCTGCGCGACCGGGCGCGCGGCATCGATGACGCTGTGGCACCGCCTCGTCGGTCGCATCGTGAAGGACGGCAAGGCCGCGGGGACGTTCGCGACCGACATCGATCCCTATGCGATCGCATCGACCATCACCGCCGCGCTCGAGGGCGCGCTGATGCTCTCGCGTCTGTACGGCGACCCGGCCCACATGGACCGCGTCGCCGACCACTTGGTTGCCTACGCCGAGTCGCTGCGCGTGAACGACGGGCGATCATGACGACGACCACGAACACCGAAGTCCCCTGCGGCGAGGACGTGCGGACGCGCACCATCAGCTGGACGGACCCCGCCCGCGTGCGGTTCGACCAGCGCGGTCTGGACGGCTACGAACGGCTCGCGGCGATCAAGCGCGGGGAGGCATCGCCGCCGCCGGCCGTCGCGCTGCTCGGACTCGTCCTCGACGAGTTCGAACGCGGTCGCACCGTGTTCTCGATGGTCGCCGACGAGTTGCACGAGAATCCGATGGGCACCATGCACGGCGGCATCGTCGCGACATTGGTCGACACCGCGATGGGTTGCGCGGTCTCGTCGACACTTCCCGCCGACGCCGGGTTCACGACCCTGGAGTTGAGCACGAACTTCGTCCGCGCGATCACACAGTCGACGGGCCGCGTGTTCGCCGAAGGTCGCGTCGTGCACGAGGGCGGACGCGTCGTCACGACCGAAGCCCGCGTCTACGACGACTCGGGCACGCTTGTACGCGCACGCCAAGTCGACGTGCCTCGTCCTGAGGAGCGCGCGATGAACACGACGAAGGACTTCGACATCATGCACGTCGGCGACACCGACTTGTTGGTGCGGCCGATCGTCATCGGCGACGTCGAGCGGCTCGACCGACTGTTCTCGCGGCTGTCGCCGCAGAGCGTGCACTTCCGCTTCTTCTCCCCCATCTCGCGCCCGCCCCGGGCCGCGCTGCTCCATCTCGCCAACGTCGACCACGCCCGCCGGGACGCCCTGGTGGCACTCGACGGCGACGAGATCGTGGCGGTCGCCCGCTACGACGGCCGCGGCCGCGACGGCCGCGCCGCCGACCCCAATGGCGACCGGATGCCCAGCAACCAGGCCGAGATCGCCCTCACGGTGGAGGATTCCTGGCAGCACCGCGGGGTCGGGTTCCGCCTCGCCCGGCGGCTCGCGGCACTGGCCACCGACCGGGGGTACGAGATGTTCGTCGCCACGATGCTCCCCGACAACCGCGCGGCGCTCGGCCTCGTCCGCAAACTCGTTCCCGACGCCGACGTGCGGTGGGCCGGTGGCGGTTACGAAGCCACGCTGCCGTTGGTGCGCGCGAGTTAGCGAGCGCATCGGGTGCGCGTTCCGCGCGTCAGTGCGACTTGCCGTTGCGCGACGGACGGTCGGAGAGACGGAACACGAAACGGAGTCCGGACCACGTCTCGTCGACCGCGCACACCTTGTTGTCGACGAGACCGTGCGCGAGACCGAGATCGCGCACGATGCCTTCGCGAAGGTCGGTCGCGACACACGCGGTGCGCTTCGGCCACGCGATCCACAAACCACCCGCGGGCGCGATCGTGCGCGCGAGTCCGTCGAAGCGACGTTCGAGCTCCGCGCGTCGCGTCGCGAAGAAGACCACGACGTCCTGCGCGCCGCGCGCTTGTGTGCGCAAGCGAACACCGTCGGGTAACGGTTCGAGCTCGCGCTCGAACCCATCGGGTGCGCGCACGAGCGCAAGACGTGCCCCCGGCTTGATGCCGAGCTTTTGGGGAAGGGGCGTCCCCGTGTACCCCGCCACAGTCGCAGTCAATCGCGGTTGAAGCGTGCGGTCAATCAGGCCACTTCCGATCACGGAGGGTCGCCGACGCGCCAACGCGCGAAGCGCGGGACCGTCAACGCGATCACCCCGACGCCGGCCACGCACAGCAATCCGCCGGACACGACGGATATCGCGGGTGTGAACACGCTCGCGACCAACCCGCCTTCGAGGTCGCCGAGGCGCGGTCCCCCGGTGACGATCAAGATGTTCAACGCGCCGAGCCGGCCGCGCAGACCGTCGGGTACGACGATCTGTTGCACTGTGTTGCGGAACACCGCGGAGATGACATCCGCGCCACCCGCGATCGCGAGGAAGAACAGGGCCAGGCCGAGGTTGCCTCCCACCAGCCCGAATGCGGCGATCGCCGCCCCCCACACCACGACCGAGATCAGGATCGCGAGTCCGAGGCGACGGACCCGGCCCACCCACCCCGAGCTGAGCGCGCCCACGAGCGCCCCGAACGCCGGCGCGGCGAAGAGCCAACCGAGGACGGCCGCGCCGTGGTGGAACCGCTGGACGGCGAGCACGGGGAACAGGACCCTCGGCATCCCGAAGACCATCGCGACGATGTCGACCGTGTAGGTCGACTGCAGGATCCGCTTGCCCTTCACGTAGCGGAGTCCGTTCATCACCGCCGCGAAGCCGACGTCCTCGTCGATGCCCTCGACCGGCTCCGGTCGTTGCGGGCGCAGCATGAACGCGGCGGTCAGCGCGGCGACGTAGCTGAGGACGTCGATGCCGTACGCCCAGGACAGGCCCGCGGTGGCGATGACGATGCCGCCCAGTGCGGGTCCGATCAGCCCGGCGCCGTTCCACATGACCTGGTTGAGCGCGGCCGCCTGCGGCAGGAGCCGGGCCGGGATGAGGTTCGGCGTCATCGCGCCGCGTGTGGGCATCGCGATCGACAAGAACGCGCCGTTCAATGCCGCCGCGGTGTAGAGGAGCGCCAGCGGCGGGTTCCCCCGTACGGCGCCGAACAGCAGCAGCGCCGACGCGACCATCAGTCCGGACTGGGCCCCGATCAGGATCCGCCGGCGGTCGCGGCGGTCGATCTGCGGACCGAAGCCGATCGACACGAGCGACATCGGCACCAACTGCACGAGGCCGATGAGGCCCACCGCGATCGAGGAGCCCGTGACCGCGTAGACCTGGAAGAAGAGCGCGACCAGCGTGAACTGGCTCCCGATCTGGGAGACGAGCTCGCCCGTCCAGAGCAGCCGGAAGTCGCGTGACTCCCGCAGCGGCGTGAGGTCGATCGCGAGGGCACGCACACCGCGGGGCACCCGGCCCCCGGAACGGCGGCGGCCCGGTGCGGATGCGGTCACAGGGCGCGGAACATTACCGACGCGGCCCCGGTTACAAATCCCGACTTCAACACTGGCTTTTTGGCGAAGAGGCGACCTAGCCTGCTCGCCGACACCGGACGACCGAATTCCCCCCAACGACGAAAGAGGCACGCATGGCGCTGCGCCTGGGCGACGAAGCCCCCAACTTCACTGCTGAGACCACCGAAGGCAGGATCAACTTCTACGACTACCTCGGCGACAGCTGGGGCGTGCTCTTCTCGCACCCGAAGGACTACACCCCGGTGTGCACTACGGAGCTCGGCGAGGTCGCGAAGCTCAAGCCGGAGTTCGACAAGCGCAACGTCAAGGTGATCGGCCTGTCGGTCGACGAGCTCGGCAACCACAAAGGTTGGGCCGACGACATCGAAGAGACGCAGGGCGCGAAGTTGAACTTCCCCCTGATCTCGGACGCCGACCACAAGGTCTCCGACCTCTACGACATGATCCACCCGAACGCCAACGACACGCTGACCGTGCGTTCGGTGTTCATCGTGGGCGCCGACAAGAAGGTGAAGCTGATCATCACCTACCCGGCGTCGACGGGCCGCAACTTCGACGAGATCCTGCGGGTCATCGACTCGTTGCAGCTCACGGCGAAGTACAGCGTGGCCACGCCGGTGAACTGGAAGGACGGCCAGGACGTCATCATCGCCACCGCCGTCTCCGACGAGGACGCGAAGGCGAAGTTCCCCAAGGGCTGGAAGGCGCTGAAGCCGTACCTGCGGGTGACGCCGCAGCCGAACAAGTAACGGAGCGACGGCCGACAGCCGACTAATCGCGGATGTACTCCCAGGTCTCGCGGCCGAGCAGCAACCGGTGGCGAGGCCCGGGAGTCTCCATGTGCGAGAGGTCGTCGTACGCGACGTCTTCGGGATAGATGCAGACCGCGCCGCCGTCTTCCATGAAGGAGAAGCGCGGGAGGTAGTCGATCGGCGTCGCCGTCGCGATTGCCTGCAGCGCGTCGACCACCGTGGCCACCTCGCGCAGGTCGAGCAGCGTCACGAACTGCGGGGGCGCGAGCTCGATCTCGCCCTCGTCGCGCGCCGCGAGCGCCTCGGCGGGGCGGAACCACTGCAGCTTGTCCATCTCCGAGCCGTCGGCGACTTCGTCGCCGCCGAGCACCGATCCCGCGAAGAACCAGGTCGCGAACCGCTTCGGCGCGCCCTCGGGCGTGGTCCAGTTGGAGAGGTGGACCAGGGCGTCCGGGTCGACGTCGACACCGGCCTCTTCCTTGGCTTCGCGCACCGCCGCGAATCGAGCCGCGCGTGCGAGATCATCGGGCGCGTCGCCGTAGTCGGCGAGATCGATGCGGCCACCGGGGAACACCCACGCGCCGCCGTGGAACGCGAGCTTGGACGACCGGCGGGCGAGCAACACCTCGAGTCCGGAGTCTCCGTCGCGCAACAACACCACGGTCGCGGCCGGCACGGACACGGCGCCCTTGGCCGCCTCCGCGAACTCGCCCGAGCGCCGTTGTTCAATCCAGTTGTTCAATGACGAGCTCACCCTTTTCGTGTCGGGCCCGGAGCACCTTCTTGTCGAACTTTCCGACCGACGTCTTCGGCACTTCGTCGATGAACGACCAGCGCTCGGGCACCTGCCACTTGGCCACGCGACCACCGAGATACTCCGCGAGGATCGCGGCGTCGACGTCGGAGTTGGTCTTGCGGACGACGCACGCGAGCGGGCGCTCGTCCCAGCGCGGATCGGGGACGCCGATGACGCTCGCCTCGGCAACGCCGGGATGACCCATCAACAGGTTCTCGAGCTCGACCGAGCTGATCCACTCACCCCCGGATTTGATCACGTCCTTCGCCCGGTCGGTGATCTGGACATAGCCCTCGGGCGACACGGTGCCGACGTCGCCGGTGCGCAGCCAGCCGTCGTCGAACTTCTCGGGTGAGGGGTCGCGGTAGTAGGAGCCGGTGATCCACGGTCCGCGCACTTCGATCTCGCCGACGGCCTCGTCGTCCCACGGCATCGCCCGACCCTGGTCGTCGACGATGCGGAGCTCGACCCCGCCGACGACTCGTCCGGTGCGCGACCGCCAATCCATCTCGGTCGCGGATCCGAGCTCGACGCCCGCGGGCGGGTGCGCGACTGCGGCGAGCGGCGAGGTCTCGGTCATGCCCCACGCCTGGATGATGCGCACGCCGTACTTCTTCTCGAAGTTCTCCATGAGCGAACGCGGCACCGCGGAACCGCCGCAGATGATGCTGCGGATGCTCGACAGATCGATGTCGTGCTCTTCGCCGTAGCGGTAGATGTCGGCCCAGATCGTGGGAACCGCGCCCGAGAACGTGACGCGCTCCTCCTTCACCATGCGGGTCAGCGGTTCGGCCTGGAGGAACTTGCCCGGCATGACGAGCGAGGCGCCGCACAGGAACGCGGCGTACGGGATGCCCCACGCGTTGGCGTGGAACATCGGCACGATCATCAGGATCCGGTCGCGCTCCGAAAGGTTCAGCGCGTTGGGCGTGGTCGCCGCGAAGGAGTGCAGGAACTCCGAGCGGTGCGAGTAGGCGACGCCTTTCGGGTTCCCCGTCGTGCCCGACGTGTAACACAGGGCGGCCGCCTGGCGTTCGTCGACTTCGGGCCAGTCGAACTCCGCCGGCTCGTTCGCAATGAGCTCCGAGTAACGCAGGACCGGACGGTCGGTACCGAGGGCCGACGCGTCGCCGTCACCGACGACCACGAAGCACTCGACCGTTGTCAGCTCCGACACGACCTTGCCGAGCACGGGGACGAGGGAATCGTCGACGAGCACGACCTTGTCCTCGCCGTGGTTGATCACGTACGCGAGCTGTTCGGGAAAGAGCCGGATGTTCAAGGTGTGGACCACGGCGCCCATCGACGGCACCGCCATGTACACCTCCATGTGCTCTTGCGAGTTCCACATGAACGTGCCGACGCGGTCGCCCGACGCGACGCCGAGCCGGGTCAGCGCGTGCGCGAGGCGTCCGGCGTTGGCGCCGATCGTCGCGTAGGTCGCGCGGCGTGGGCCGGCTTCGGTCCAGGTGACGCACTCGGCGTCGCCGTAGACCTTCATCCCGTGGCGCAGGACCGCGGTGATGGTCAGCGGGAACTCCTGCATCGTGCTCGAGATCACGTCGTCCCCCTTGTTCTCAGGTCATTCGTGGCGAACCGTACGACGTATCACCCTCACCAGCCGAGAATCGCGCCGATCGCCAGCCCGAGCACGAACAACCCGCCCGCGCGCCGTGTCACGAGGAACGACAGCGCCGCGAACCACAACGGCCACACGGGGTTCGGCATGGGCGAGACATCGGGCTTGGGCTGCGAGTAGTACGCGAACGTCCGCCGCAGCACGGGGAACGACAACACGACCAGCAGCGACGCGATCGGCAGGACCCGGGCGACGACCAGCGCGAGGATCGACGCGTAGAACACCACGAACATCCCCTGGGTCACGCGCCGGGCCCTGGCCTCACCCAGGATCACGGGCAGGGTGTGAGTTCCGTCCGCGGCGTCCCACGGGATCTTGTCGATGTGCTTGCCCATCAACACCGTCGTGCAGAGCAGGGCGTACGGCAACGAGGCGAGCACCACCGCGCCGGGAATCGTGCCCGTGGCGGCGTAGTAGCTGCCGCCGACCATCAACGGGCCCCAGACGATCAGCACCGTCGGCTCCCCGAGGCCGTGCTTCTTCAGCCGCAGCGGCGGCGCGGTGTACGCGGCCGAGAGCAAGAACCCACCGAGGGCGAAGGCGACGATGGGCCAGCCCCGGGCGACGGTGAGCACGATCATGATGACGAGGCAGAGGCCGTTGACCACGAGGGCGCAGGTCGCGAGACCCCGGCGGGTGATCACGCCCGAGATCACGGGGTGGGGCGAGTACAGGTTGCGGGGGTAGTCCTCCCGGTCGGTGCCGACCTCGAGGTCGAAGAGGTCGTTCATCAGGTTGTTGGCCATGTGCGCGAGCACGATCCCGAGGGCCGAGAGGGCGAACCAGCCCCAGGCGACGTCGGCATCGCGGTAAACGGCGAGGAGGCCGGCGATCGCGGCCGCGACGAGGGTCATCGGAAGTACCCCAGCCCGGGTCAAATACAGCCATTTCGACACCGGATCGAGGCGGCCCGGGGGCGGATTCGTGGTCGCGAGCACGTACCGCCAACTGTGAAAAAGGCCACCCGGGGGTGCACTCTTGGCGGAATGTGCTGCAGAAGTGTCTGCCATATGGCCGAAGCCTAGAAGGCCAGACAAAAGAACGCCTCGACGCCATAACCCTCCGGGCGGCCGCGGCGATGACTCTCGCAAGGAGGTGGAGCGATGACGATGACCATGACGACTGCGGAAACCGGACAGGTCCAGGTGCTGCCGCTCTCGTTGACGATGGCCGAGGTCCGCCTCTCGACGGGCGGCGCCGGCACGAGCATCGGCAAGGTCTCCTCGCGAGCAGGCCGCTGGTACTGGCAGCACCGCGACGGCGAGCAGAGCTCCCCCATCGCCGAGAGCCGCACCGCCGCCGCCAACGCACTCGCCGAGTACCACCGGGCGTTCAAGTCGCAGCAGGTGTCCGCGGCGCCCGTGCGCCGGCTCCTCTTCGGCTGATCCCCGGTCCCCCGGCGCCTCCCGCCCGTCAGCCGCCGTAGTTCATCCTCGTGTCCTCCATGCGGAGGACCTCGGTCTCCTCGTCCTTCAAGAACGCGACGTTGACCACCTCGCCCAGGAAGAGGGTGTGGTTCCCCACGCCGACCGGCTGGCGGACCTCGCACTCCAGGTACGCGACCGATTGCGCGAGCACGGGCGCGCCGGTGACCGGTCCGTCGAGGTACTCGAACCCGTTGAGGGTGCGGTGCGCGAGATCGACCTCGACCGGCTTCGTGAACTTGCGCACGATCGCCCGGTCCTCGCGATCGATGATGCAGAGGCTGAACACTCCCCCGGCCTCGATCAGCTCGTGGGTCAACGCCTCGCGCTCGACCCCGATGCCGATCCACTTGGGATCGAAGGAAACCTGGGTGGCCCAGTTGAGCGTCATCGCGTTGCGGCGCTCGGCCCGGTCGGTCGAACCGACCACGTAGAGCCCGCTCGGCATCTTCCAGAGCACCCGGCGGCGGAGCCGGTCGTACTCATCGGGATCGGCACCGTCCGGAAACGGCGGAACTGGTCCGTCTTTGACAGGCATGGATCCGAGGGTATTCGGCTCGGCCGGCCGATTCTCGGGTTCAGATCGTGGTGCCCTGGCGGCCGTAGTCGTCTTCGAGGCGGACGATGTCGTCTTCGCCGAAGTAGTCGCCGTGTTGCACCTCGACGAACACGAGGTCGACGCTGCCCGTGTTCTCGATGCGGTGCGACGCGCCCTGCGCAATGTCGACCGCCGTTCCCGCCGCGACCGGGACGGGCTGATCGTCGAGCGTCACGGTGCCGTTGCCCCGGATGACGAACCAGTGCTCGGCCCGGCGCGCGTGCTTCTGGTAGCTCAACCGCTTGCCCGGCTTCACCACAATCTGCTTGACCTTGTGATCGGGCGCGTCCAGCACCACCTCGTAACTACCCCACGGCCGTTCGTCTCGTTCGAGCGTCATAACCGGCGACACTATGCCGGGCGGCCTCGGCTCAGGAGGGATCTGCGCACATCCCCGGCAAGGAGATCGCGCCACTCCCGAGCACGCCACCCGAGCTCGGACCTCCGTTGGGCGGAACATTCATGGTTGTCGCGCAGCTCGCGGTGCCGCGCAGTGAGTCCGCCTCGACCTTCGTCACCTCCGGCCACGAAGGCCCCGTCCAGTCGACGACGCCGGTCGTTGCATCAATCGGTACGGCGGTCGTCGACCCGTCGGCGTGCAGCAGGCGCGCGTTCGCGTAGCCGGGCGCGAACGCGACGACGATCTGCTCGCGGTCGCCGGTGGTTCGAATGACAAATCCCTGCGTCGCAACCGCGGGCGGCGAGCCGGGATAGAGACACTGGGGCGTGTGGCCGTCGTGGAGCGGCGGACCCTGCTGATTCGAGGGCGCGCGCAACGACGCGAAGGAATCGGGATTCGGAACGAGATCGAAGCAGCGCCACCCGGTCGTGGTGCGTCCGAACCACAACGAGAACGGCGCGCCTCCGCTGCTCTGCGCGACGTCACGCCACGTGCCGTCGAGCTTGCCTGCGCCTCCGAACATCGCCGCCGTGAACTCGGTGACGTCCGTGACCTCAGCCGCCGGCGGCGCCGTCACGTGCACCGGCACACCGAAATCGAACAGGTCGGTGGTCACGACCACCGGCGGCAACTTGACCTTGGTCTGCGGGTACGTCGCGACGATGCGCCGAAGCCGCTGCTGCCCATCCGTGAACACCTCGAGCCCGGCACCGGCCGACGCGGGCGAACGACACGCTGAGGCAGCGAATCCGACCTTCCACTGCGTCGTCGTAACCCCGCGCACCGCGACGGTTCCAACCCTCGTGATCGTGTCGCCCGCGGCCGCGAGGTCGTCCAGGACGCGACCCGGATCTACAGGCACGTCGGATCCGAGGACCAGGCTCGCCACCGGCAACGACTCGTCGCCGCACTTGGTCGAGACGGTGACACTCGCCGTGTCGATGCTCTCCCACTTGTGGTTGTCGGGTCCGACACCGCCGGTGAATAACGCCGGCGTTCGGTAGACGACCGAACCGATCCAGCGCTCCTCCCCGCCGTCATTCACAATGCTCGGCCCTCCGGCGATCGTCGTGGTCGGCGACGGATCGGGTGCGTACTTGGAGTAGCCGCGGTCGTTGGCGAAATCGATCACGCCGGCGGTTCGTTGCGTGTCCGGGTACGCGGCCGGGTGCTCTTCGTCTGCGGATTGCCAGAGCACAAAGCTGGTCTCGAAGCGCGCGCTCCCGGCTGAACTCGTCGAGTGCGCAATCGCGTGAACGTCGACGCGTTGCGACTGCTTTGCGGAAGAACCGCAACCCGCGAGCGCGACGACAACGGCGACTCCCGCGACCGCGCGCCCCGCAGACCCACCACGACTCCATCATGCCCGGCGCGCCACACGCGCCGGTACTCAGACGCGCTCGAGCACGACGACCGGGATCTTGCGGGTCGTTGCTTTCTCGTACTCGGCGAAGTTCGGCATCAACGCGGCCTGGGCGCGGTAGAGACGCTCCCGCTCCGGCTCTTCGGCGACGCGGGCCCGCGCCTCGAACTTCTCGTTCGCCAACTCGACGGTGACATCGGGATTGGCGACGAGGTTGTGGAACCAGTCGGGACTGGTCGGCGCGCCGCCCTTCGACGCGATGATCACGACGTTGTCGCCGTCGGTCGTGTACACGATCGGGGTCGTGCGCCGCTTCCCGGACTTCGCGCCCGTGGTCGTGATCAGGACGAGCGGGGCGCCCGCGAACATGCCCGTGACCTGGCCCGCGTTGGTGCGGAATTCGTCGATCAGCGCCTGATTGAAGGCATTGAAGTCGTTGTTGAAGTCCTCGAGGTTCGGCATACAAGGAGGGGTAACGTCCGAAATCGTGGCCAAGATTCCCGGCGACGTCGATCTCACCGACCTCGACCTCTTCGCCGGGGGATTTCCGCACGACGTGTTCACCCGGCTGCGCGCGATCGCGCCGGTGCTGTGGCACGAGCCGACGGCGCACACGCCCGACGGCGAGGGGTTCTGGTCGGTGCAGTCGCACGCGGCCTGCATGTCGGTGGTGCACGACCCGGGCGCGTTCTCCTCGGAGACGGGCGGCGGCCGGCCCTACGGCGGCACGACGCTGAACGACCTGCCGGTCGCGGGTCTGATGCTCAACATGATGGACGACCCGCGTCACCAACGCGTCCGGCTGTTGGTGAGCAGGGGCCTCACGCCGCGCACCATCGCCCGACTCGAGGACGATCTGCGGGCGCGCACCGCGGCGCTGGTCGACGTCGCGATCGACAAGGGTGGCTGCGACTTCGTGAGCGAGATCGCCGGCGAGCTCCCGATGCAGGCGATCTGCATCCTCATGGGCATCCCGGAAGCGGATCGCCACCAACTGTTCGAATGGATCGAGCACACGTTCGACTTCAAGGGCGGGCGCGAGGCGTTCGAGACCACCGATGAGGTCGCGCGCGCGGCCGCATCGATGTTCGAGTACGGAACCGCGCTCGTCGCGGAGAAGCGCGCGCACCCGGCCGACGACATGCTCTCGGTCGTGTGTCATGCGCATCTCGAGGGCGAGGACCCGCCCGAGCTCACCGACCAGGAGCTGCAGTTCTTCTTCTCGCTGCTCTGGGCCGCAGGCGCCGACACGACCCGAAACGCCATCGCGGGCGCGGTCGTGGCCTTCGACGCGTTCCCCGGTGAATGGCGCGCGCTCTGCAACGGAGACGTCGTGGGCAGCACCGCGGTCGAGGAGATCGTGCGGTGGACGCACCCGGCCGCGTACAACCGCCGGACTGCGACGCGGGCCATCGAGCTCTGCGGCGAGACGATCCACGCGGGCGACAAAGTGGTGTTCTGGGAAGCTTCCGCGAACCGCGACGAGGCCGTGTTCGTCGACCCGTTCCGTTTCGATCTCGCCCGCGACCCGAATCCGCATCTCGGATTCGGCCACGGCGTGCACCACTGCCTGGGCGCGAACCTCGCGCGACTCGAGATCCGCGTGGTGCTCGACGAGTTACGGGCGCGCGTCCGCGAGATCGAGCTCACCGGTCCGGTCGAGTGGACGCGCAGCAACAAGCACACCGGCATCCGCAGCCTGCCGGTGCGGATGGTTCCCGCTCAGGGCTTGGCGGCACGCGGCTGAGCCGCCGGCTTCCCCGTCGCGGGCGGTGTCGCCGCGGGTGTCGGGTCGAACTGGGCGAACGCAACCATGCGTTCGTAGATGTCGTACACGCGCTGGCCGTAGAGCGCGCCCGTGGCCCACGTCCCCCAGAGATCCCACCACGTCTGCACCTTGCCCCGGAAGCCGAGGGTGAGCGTGCCCTTCAGCAGGATCGGGTCCTTGTAGTCGGCCTCGGGGAAGTTCGGATCGACGTAGATACGCAGCAACTGAAGCTGGGCGCGCACGCCCGTCTTGGCGTCGGGGAAGTCGATGCCGTGCTTGCACGAGTCGCACCAACCGATGCCGGCGAAGTTGTTGTTCGTGGCCGCGCTGCCCGGGTTGGCGAAGCCGCCGGTCTCGAGAATCGACTGCGCGAACGCAACGTCGCCGCGCACGCCGGTGCGCGCACCTTCGTCGAGATAGATCTGGGCGAGCACCTCGATCGGAACGGTGATGTTGGGGTGGTAGTGCTGCGCCTTGATGTAGTCGGACATCTGCTTCGCGGTCAGACGGCTCGGCCCGAGGATCGGGCTCGTGGCGCTCGTCGCCGCCGTCTGGAAGTCGTGAATACCGGCCAACGCCACCGCGATGCGCGTGCGGGCGTCGGCGATCGACTTCGTGAGTCCGGTCAGGTGTCGCTTCGCGGCCTGCACCGCGGCCGCGGCGCGCGCCGCCACGTCCTTGATCTCCGAAACCTGGGCGTCGACGCGGATCTTGAGCGCGAGGTACTCGTCGAGCAGCTGCTTCTGATTCGAGCCGAACGTCCCGATCACGTGCAGCTGACTCCCGGCCTCGACCGCCGACGTGGTGTTCAGGTAGCCGGAGATCGCGTTCATGAGCGATGCGTTCCCCGCGTGGATGTAGGCCTGGGCCGCGGCTTGCCGCAACAGGGAGCGCGTCTTGTCGAGCTTCTGCTGCGTGCGGCGCGCGACGGCTTCGAGCCTCTTCATCTCGCGGCGTGCGGCCGCGTCCTTCTTCTGCGCAGCCGCGACACCGCGCTTCGCCGCGCCGATTCCACCCTGCGCCATGCTCAACTCGCCTTTGGCCTGCTGCATGGCCTGCAGGAGTTGGAGGCCCGAGTTGGTCGGCAGCGTGAACGCGGGCATGGCGGGCGGCGGCGCGGGGATCGTGGTGGTGGTCGTCGGTCCCGCGCCCGGGACGGTCGTCGACGTCGAGATGGCCGGTCCCGCGACGGGATGGCCACCGGCCTTGGGGGCCGACGTGGAGGTCGTGGCCGGCAGGCCGTAGGCCGTGCCTCCGATGGCGACGACCCAGGCGACGACAGCCGCGGCGAAGGCAACGCGCACGCGCGGAATTCCGAACATCTCCATTCCAGTCGGCATCCCGCCCGGGGTTCTTCAGGAATGACCCCAATCCGCTCCAAACGTGCCGCCCGAATCGGACGGAATTCGGTAGTTCGCTACGGGAAGATCGCGCCCTGGGTCGCCCCGTGGCGCGTTTGCGCGTCGTAGGTCACGTCGCGGGCGGAGAAGGAGTCGAGGACGGCGCGGGCGGCCGTCGACGCGCCCGCGTCCAGTTGCGCGCACGTCGCCACCGGCGCAAGCCGCTCGAGCGTCCGGTAGACCTGCTCGGCGGCACCGAACCCGTGCGCGAGATGGCCGGCTTCATGGTTCGTCAACGCCGCGATGTACGTGTTCCACCGGTGTTGGAGGTCGGGCGTGGACGCGTCGGTCCACTGCGGCAGATACATGTCGACGCGAACGTGGATCGCGACCCGCCCGACCGCGCAACCGTTGCCTTCCTTGTCGAAGACCTGCCAGTTGACGAACCACTTGGTGTACGCATCGTTCGCGCGTCCGTCGGCGATCGGACCGCATTGGTTCAGCTGCGACCGGAGTTGGGTCGGCGACGAACCGTGAATCGCGTAGTAGTGGGTCACGACGGCGCGCGTGACCGGCACGGTCTGTCCGGAGACGTCCTGCGCCTTCTGCTCCGCCATCGCGACCGGACAGGCCGCCCGCACCGTCGACCGGGTGGTGTCGGTTGCGGGCGCCGCGGACTTCGCGGTCGTGGGCGTTGCCCGCGTCTTCGTCGGCAATCCCGCGGCGGTCGTTGCCGGCGCGGATGTCGGAGTGCTCACGGAGCGGTTCGTGCTGCACGCAGCGCCGGTGAGCGCGAGAACGGTGACGACGACGCCGAGCGTCGCGCGCATGGTCAACTCCGCGGTACTTGGCTCCAGGGAAGACCCTTGTCCGGGCGGGGTTCGCCCGGGAGTCCGAGCACCCGCTCTCCGAGGATGTTCTTCATGATGTTCGTCGTGCCACCCTCGATCGAGTTGGCCTGGACGCGCAGGAACGCCTTCTGCGCGTTCGACAGGTCCATCGCGCTGCGGGGCCGATCGAACGTGTAGCCGCTCGGGTAGAGCATCGCGTCCGGACCCATGAGATCCATGGTGAAGCTCATGATGCGCTGGTTGAGCCCGGCCATCGCGAGCTTGCCGACCGAACCCTCCGGACCGGGAGTTCCCTTGCGCCGCGACTGACTCGCGCGGATGTTCGTGAGGCGGTTGACCTCCGCGTCGATCCAGAGCCGCACCAGGTTGTCGCGCGAGACCGCGTCCTGGCGTTGCACGTTCTTCTTCCACTGGTTCACGGCGACCGCGATCACTCCCGACCCACGCGGGTTGACCTGGCCGCCGATCGAGACGCGCTCGTTCATCAGCGTCGTGAGCGAAACGCCCCAACCCTCACCGATGTCGCCGAGGCGTTCGCGATCCGCGATGCGGACGTCGGTCATGAAGACCTCGTTGAACTCCGCGTCACCCGTCGCCTGAACGAGGGGCTTCACCTCGACACCCGGCGCGTGCATGTCGATGACGAACATCGTCATGCCCTTGTGCTTGACCTGTTCCGGATCCGTGCGCACCAGAACGATGCCGTAGCTCGCAACGTGCGCCAGCGTCGTCCACACCTTCTGGCCGTTGACGACCCACTCGTCGCCGTCGCGGATCGCACGGGTCGACAGGCCGGCGACGTCGGAACCCGCGCCGGGCTCGCTGAACATCTGGCACCAGATCTCTTCGCCCGTGAACAGCGGACGCAGATACCGCTGTCTTCTGCTCTTCGGACCCGTGCGTCACGAGGGTCGGCGCGCACATGCCGTGACCGATCGGGTTGCGCCCGTAGGGAATCGGCGCGCCGGCCGCGAACAACTTGCCGTTGATCGTGTTCTGCAGCTTCGGTGAAAGCCCGAGGCCGCCGAACCCCTCCGCGAAGTGCACCCACGCGAGACCGAGGTCGTATTGCGCGCCGAGGAACTCGTCCGGCGGCGTCGACTTGGGATCGAGCTTCGCGAGAAGGTCGTCGCACAGTTGGGTTACGCGCTGCTCGTCCGCCGTCACGGAGGCTCCTCTCACAACTTGACCGATCGGTCAAGTGTACTGATCGGCCGCTACGGTCGCCACGTGCGCACCCGGACGACGTTCGCCCTCGTACTGACCGCCGGCGCGGTCGCGGTGGCGGTCCGGCTGGTCGCGCGCGGCCGGGTCGGGTTCGTGCGCGACTCCGTGGCGTCGCGCAACGCCCGCCTCGCCGGGATCGGCCTCCGCACCGGTACCCGCCACGCCGTCCACACCGCGCGCCGCGCGACCGCATCGCCGGAACGCCGCGATGAGCTCGACGCCGAGCACCAGATCCGGACCGCGGCCGACGTCGCGAACGCGCTCGGCGAGCTGAAGGGGGCGTTGATGAAGCTCGGCCAGATGGCGAGCTATCTCGACGACGGCCTCCCCGAACCGATGCGCGACGCGCTCGCCGCGCTGCAACAGGACGCGCCGCCGATGGCGCCCGAGCTGACGGCCGAGCTCGTGCGCGAACAACTCGGCGACGCGCCCGAACGCGTCTTCGCACAGTGGGACCCGGTACCGATCGCGGCCGCATCCATCGGACAGGTGCATCGGGCCGTGACGAAATCGGGGCTGCGGGTCGCGGTGAAGGTCCAGTATCCCGGCATCGACGAGGCGATCCGCGCCGATCTCGTCAACACGGACGTGGTGTTCCGCGCGCTCGGGTTGTTGTTCCCCGGATTCGAACACGGCCCGCTGGTGGAGGAGCTGCGCGAGCGGCTCGTCGAAGAGCTCGACTACAAGATCGAAGCGGACAATCAACGGCTCTTCGCCGAGTGGTACGACGGGCATCCGTTCATCCACGTCCCCCACGTGATCGACGAGCTGTCGACCGATCGCGTGCTCACGACCGAGCTCGCAACCGGCGCGCGCTTCGCCGAGGTCGAGGACTGGCCGCAGGACGAGCGCGACTCGGCCGCGGAAGCGATCTTCCGCTTCGTCTTCCGGAGCATCTACCGCCTGCACGCGTTCAACGGCGATCCGCATCCCGGCAACTACCTGTTCCGACCGGACGGCAACGTCACCTTCCTCGATTTCGGTCTCGTGAAGCGCTACACGCCCGCCGAAGTGAGCCTGTTCCAGTCGCTGATCCAGGCGTTCGTGATCGATCGCGACGTGCCCCACTTCCGGCAGATCCTCGAGGCGAACGACGTCCTCAAGAAGGCCGACATCTCCGACGACGACGTGCGCGAGTACTTCGGTCACTTCTACGAGTTCGTGTTCGAAGACCGCGAGCTCGCGTTCACACCGGAGTACGCGTCGGAGACCGTGCGCCGCATGTTCGACGTGTCGAGCCCGTACGCGCACGTCGCGAAGTCGTCGAACGTGCCGCCCGCGTTCGTCGTCACGCAACGGATCAACCTCGGTCTGCACGCGGTGCTCGGCCGGCTACGCGCCAAGCGCAACTGGCGCCGCATCGCGTTCGAGCTGTGGCCGTTCGTGGAGGGCGATCCGTCGACACCGATGGGCGAGGCCGAAGCCGCCTGGATCGAGGCGCACTCGCGCTGAGCGGGAAGACCTCCACTGCGGCGGCCGGCCCTCGCATTTCCCGTAGCCTCGAAGCGTGACGCCGGCCGAAAACCACATCGAGCTCGAGCGGGGGGACGTCGTGGCCCGGCTGGTGCTGAACCGTCCCGAGCGCCGGAACGCGCTCTCTCAGTCGGTGATGCTCGAGATGCTGGCCGCGCTCGACGCCGTCGCCGCCGATCCGAGTGTGCACGTACTCGTGATCGAAGCCCGCGGTCCGGTCTTCTCCGCGGGTCACGACCTCGCCGAGATGACCGAGCACCGCGATGCCGCGTTCTACGAAGAGCTGTTCGCGACGTGTGTGCGCCTGATGACGCGTGTCCACGAGCTGCCGCAGCCCGTCATCGCCAAGGTCCACGGCGTCGCGACTGCTGCCGGTTGCCAGCTCGTCGCCGCCTGCGACCTTGCGATCGCGTCCGCCGACGCCCGCTTCGCGACACCCGGCGTCAACATCGGGCTCTTCTGCTCGACACCGATGGTTCCG
The DNA here is from genome assembly GCA_963835455.1 of uncultured Actinomycetes bacterium. Classification (GTDB taxonomy): domain Bacteria; phylum Actinomycetota; class Acidimicrobiia; order IMCC26256; family PALSA-610; genus PALSA-610. The sequence continues at coordinate 649,860 of CAWIFT010000003.1, read as the reverse complement.
GTCGCGCGCACGATCGGGCGCAAGCGCGCGCTCGAGATGCTGTTCACCGGCGAGATGATCGACGCCACGACCGCGTGTGCATGGGGGCTCGTCAATCGAGTCGTTCCCACCGCGCAGCTCGACGAAGAGGTGGACACGCTCGCGCGTCGCATCGCGAGCGCGTCCCCCTATGTCGTCGCGCTCGGAAAACTCGCGTTCTACGCGCAGGACCAGCTCCCCGAGAAGGGGGCCTACGACATTGCGTCGCCGGTGATGGTCGCCAACGCGCAAGCCGACGACGCGCAGGAAGGGATGCGCGCGTTCCTCGAGAAGCGGGCGCCCCAATGGCGGAACCACTGACGGACACGCCGGTTCGGCGTCGCTTCGACGCGCTCGCACCGCTGCGTCATCCCGCGTACGCGCGCCTCTGGACGGGCGCGTTCGTCTCCAACATCGGCACGTGGATGGAGACGGTCGCGCTCGGGGTCTACGTGCAGAATCTCACGCACCAGGCCGCGTGGACAGGGACCATCGCCGCCGCCGGGTTCGTCCCGATCGCGTTCTTCGGTCCGATCGGCGGTGCGCTCGCGGACCGATTCCCGCGCAAGCTCCTCCTCCTGGCGACGAACCTCGTGCAGACCGGGCTCGCCACGCTGCTCGCCTTCCTGTTCGCGTTCGGCCACCCGACTGCGCCGGTCCTCGCGCTCATCGTCTTCGGCAACGGGATCTGCGCCGGGCTCGGCTTCCCCGCCTTCCAGGCGATCCTCCCCGATCTCGTCCCCGTCGAAGATCTTCCCGGCGCGATCGCGCTCTCGTCGGCGCAATACAACCTCGGACGCGTCGTGGGGCCCGCGCTCGCCGGCATCGTGATCGCGATCGGCGGGTACGCGTGGGCCGAGGCGGTCAACGCGCTGAGCTTCTTCGCCGTGATCGCGGTGCTCCTCACCCTCACGCTCCCCAAGCCCGGCGCGCACGCGCGCGACGAGAAGATGTTCCGGTCGATCGTCAACGGGTTCCAGTTCGTCCGCCACGAACCCGGCCTGCGCATCAACGCCGCGGCGATGTGCCTCAACACGTTCCTCGCCGCGCCGTTCATCGCCCTCGTCCCCGCGATGGCCCAGGACGTGTTGCACGACGGGAAGGCGGGCACATCGATCCTGATCACCGTCCAGGGCATCGGCGCCGTCACGATGGCACTCTCGCTCGGCATGCTCGTGGTCCGCTTCGGGCCGCGACGCCTGCTGATCGGCCTGATGGCCACGCTGCCGTTCGCGCTGACGGCCTACGCGTTCGCACCGGTGCTCGCACTCTCGGCGCTGGCGTTGTTCTTCGTCGGTGCGTTGTATCTCGGCGCCCTTTCGACGTTCTCGACAATCGCGCAATTTCGCGCCCCTCCGGCAATTCGCGGCCGCGTCCTCGCTGTAAACACGATGATCCTCGGGTCGCTCTACCCGCTCGGCGCCGTCGTCCAGGGGAAGATCGCCGACAGCATCGGGCTGCGGCAGACCACGTTCGCCGCCGCCGCGATCATGGCGATCGTGCTCGCGGTGGCGCGGCTCGTCCGGCCGGGCATCACGCGCGCCCTCGACATCCCGGTCGAGACTTCCGTCACCACGCCGGTGGGTTAGCGTCGGCGGTATGGCAGTCGTCGAAATGGAACGGCGCGATCACATCGCGCTCGTCACGCTCAATCGTCCCGAAGCCCGGAACGCGATCAGTCCCGAAGTGAGCCAGACGATGGCCGGGTTGCTCGACGAGATCGAGGCCGACCCCGAGCTCCGCGCGGTGGTGGTGACCGGCCGCGGCGAAGTGTTCTCGGCCGGCGCCGACCTCAAGGTGGTCGCGCAGGGGAAGGCGAACGACATCGCGCGCGGCAAAGGCGGTTTCGCGGGTCTGACGACGCGCGATTTCTCCAAGCCGATCATCGCCGCGGTGAACGGCCCTGCACTCGCGGGCGGCTTCGAGATCGTGTTGTCGTGCGACCTCGTCGTCGCCGCGGAGACGGCGCGCTTCGGCATCCCCGAGGTCAAGCGCGGGCTCATGGCCGCCGCCGGAGGGCTCATCCGGCTCCCCAAGCGCGTACCGCTCGCGATTGCACTGGAGCTCGCGATGACCGGCGACCCGATCGACGCGCCCCGCGCACTGGCGCTCGGTCTCGTGAACCAGGTCGTGCCGGGCGACCAGGTCGTCAGTGCGGCGATCGCGCTCGCGGAGCGGATCGGCGAGAACTCGCCCATCGCGGTGCGCAACTCCCGCCGGCTCGTGCGCGAGGCCGCGGAGCTGAGCGAGGAAGACGGCTGGAAGCGCACCATCGAGCTGATGATGCCGGTCTTCGAGAGCGGCGACTCGATCGAGGGCGCCACCGCCTTCGCGGAGAAGCGCCCCCCCGTCTGGCGCAGCACCTGACCCGAAACCCTGCCATCAGATGGCAGGGAAAGTGGCTCCCGGTGCCGGAAACCCTGCCATCAGATGGGGGGTTCTGGCGGGCGGTGGGGACCTTGGGAGTGATTACTCCTAGAATCATCGCTGTGACGGCCGAGCCCAGCGAGCGGTGGCGGGTGGAGGACCTGGCCCGGCGCGCCGACCTGTCGGTGGACACGATCCGCTTCTACCAAAAACGCCGCCTGCTCCCGCCGCCGGAGCGGGCCGGCCGGGTCGCCTGGTACGGCCCCGAGCATCTGGAACGCCTCACGCGGATCCGCGAGCTGCGCGGCCGCGGTCTCACGCTGGCGCTCATCGCCCGCGTCATCGACGGCGAGCTCGACGCCACCGACGCCCGGCTCGCGGCCGAGGTCGTCCGCGTCGATGCCGAGACCCCGGAGGAATTCCTCACACTGGTCGAGCTCGCGGAACGGTCGGGCGTTCCCGTCGCGCTCCTCGAGGCCGTCGCGCGCGAGAACCTGCTCGTCGCGCGGGTTCACGAAGGCGAGGCGCGCTTCACCACGGCCGACATCGCGATCGTGCAGCAGGGACTCGGCCTGCTCGAGCAGGGACTCCCCCTCCCCGACCTCCTCGCCCTCGCGCACGACCATCACGAAATGACACGCGACATCGCAGAAACGGCGGTCGGGCTCTTCGATCGCTACGTGCGCGCCCCGTTGCGTGCGTCCGACCTTCCCGACGACGAGAAGGCGGAACGACTCGTCGAAGCGTTCCGCGTGCTCCTTCCCGCCGTCACCACACTCGTTGCCCACCACTTCCGGCGCGTCCTGCTCGAAGTCGCGCAGGAGCACCTGGAATCGGTGGGCGAAGACGTCGAGCTCGCGGCCGTCAACGTCGCCGCGTCGAGCCGGCTCGAGAGTTGGCCGACATGAGCCGCGCACCCGGCACCGCGCCCGGTAGGGCCGACCTCCCGGACCTCGACGACAAGCCGCGCGTGGTCGAGGCCATGTTCGATCGCATCGCGCCGCGCTACGACGCGCTGAATCGTGTGCTCACCTTCCGCATGGACGTTGCGTGGCGTCGGACCGCGGTCGAGGCGCTCGCACTCACCGAGCCGGCGGTCGTGCTCGACCTCGCGTGCGGCACCGGTGACCTGTGCGAAACGCTGTCGCGCGCCGGACACCGTCCGGTCGGCGTCGACTTCTCGGCCGGAATGCTGCGGGCCGCGCACACCGAGGCGCCGCTCGTGCGCGCCGACGCGCTGCGACTGCCCTTCGCGGCCGGGACGTTCGCCGGGATCACGTGCGGGTTCGCACTGCGCAACTTCGCCGCGCTCGCGCCGGTGCTGGCCGAGTGCGGTCGGGTGCTGCGCCCCGGTGGCCGCATCGCGTTGCTCGACGTCGCCGAGCCCGCGAGCCCGTTCGTCCGGTCGGTGCACGGCGCCTGGTTCCGTCACGTCGTGCCGTTCGTCGGCGGCCTCGTCTCGGACCGGGCGGCATACCGCTACCTGCCCGCGTCGACCGCGTACCTCCCGCCGCTGCCGGAGCTGCTCGCGCTGGTCGGTGACGCCGGCATCGTGGACGTGAGTCGGCGCACGCTCGGTTTCGGCGCCGCGCAGCTCATCACGGGGACGCTCGCCGAATGACCACCTCCGACGTCACGCTGCGTTCCGGCGCCCGGCTCGCGGCTCGCAGCTTCGCGATCGACGCGCCCGCCGACCTGCTGGACTACTACACGCCCGACGGGTTCGTGTGGTTCGACGGTCACGAAGGCTTCGTCGCCTCGGGGGTCGCGGCCGTTGTCGCGCCCGAAGATGCGGTCGCGTTCCTCGCCGCCATCGACCTTGTCGTCACCGGCGACCGCGTGCCGGACCACGCGGGTCCGCGCGCGGTGGGAGCGTTGCCGTTCACCGGCTCCGGCGAACTCGTGGTCCCCGCGCTGATCGTCGGGCGCGACGCGCACGGAAACGCGTGGCGCACCGAGATCCAACACGTCGACGCGCCGCCGATCGTGCACGCGATCGACGACTCGGCGCCGTCGGAGTTCCGTGTCGTCGCCACGACGACGCAGGAACAGTGGCGGACCATGGTCGATCGATCGCTCGTCGACATCGACCGGGGCGCGCTCGAGAAGATCGTGCTGGCCCGCGCGGTGAACATCGACGCCGACGTTCCCTTCGACGTTCCCGCCGTGCTGGCGTACCTCCGGCGTTCGCAGCCCGGCTGCGTCGTGTACGCCGACCGCGGTTTCGTCGGCGCGAGCCCGGAACTCCTCGTCCGCAAGGCGGGTGCGCGCGTCACGTCGCGTCCGCTCGCGGGCACGGGCATCGACACTGCGGCGCTCGTCCGGTCGGCCAAGGACGCGCACGAGCACCGGCTCGTGGTCGATGCAGTGGTCGACGCGCTGCGGTCGCGATGCACCGGGGTGCACGCCGAGGGTCCGGCTCCACTCGAGCTCGCCGACGTGAGTCACCTGGCCACGACCATCACCGCGCGCACCGACCCGTCGGCGACGTCGATCACCGACCTCGTCGCGGCGCTGCATCCCACGCCCGCGGTTGCCGGCACCCCGCGCCGGGCCGCGCTCGCGGCAATCGAGGCAATGGAAACGACGCCGCGCGGTCGCTACGCGGGTCCGTGCGGCTGGGTCGACCGCGACGGTGACGGCGAGTTCGTGGTGGCGCTGCGCGGCGGCGAGATCGACGGGACGCGCGCGGTGATCCACGCGGGTGCGGGCATCGTCTCCGGTTCCGATCCGGACGCGGAGTGGACCGAAACCCAGCAGAAGCTCACGCCGATGCTGCAAGCCTTGGTTCGGCCGTAACCGTCGCATCGATCGCCGCCTCGTGGAGGTCGCCCGCGAGCACGTCGTCGGGCCGGAACACGATCACGGTCACACAACCCACCAGCGCCGCGACCGGCACCAAGTTCTGCAACACCAGGTGCCCTACGGATCCGATCGCGGTCGGCGAGAGCGACGGGTACTGCTCACCGAGCAGTACGAGCGACGAGTAGAGCGCGACCGTCCACGTCAGCAGGTTCGGCCGCCGCAGCGCGAGCAACGGGAGTGCGGTGAACGCGTACCACGGCATCACCCAGGTACTTGCGACGAGAAAGGCGGCCAGGCCCGCCGCGATCGCGAGCTCGGGCGTCCCGCGCGAGGTGTGCCGCACCGCGATCACCACGAGCAACGCGCCCGCGAGGATCGTCGCGCCGTTCGACGAAAGCGTCCGGAGCACGTCGGCGTTCGGAACGAAGTTGCCGATCGTGTTCCAGACCGATTGGCGGCTGATGAGCTGGGAGTGCGTGTGCGCGTTCTGCAGCCAGCCCGACATCAACAGATACGGCAGCGCGCCGAATGCACCGACGATCGCCGTGAACTTCACGACCTCCGGTCGGGTCCAACGCCGGTACGCCCAGACGAAGAGCACTCCGGCCGCGACGAGCGCGGTGAAGTTGACCGATGCCGCGAACGCGATCGCGATACCCGCCGGAACGGGCCGGTGGTCCACTGCGAACAGCACACCCGCGAGCACGGCGAGCGCGACCAGCGCGTCGGGATGGCCGCCGTTCACGACGCTGATCGCGACGAGTGGATTGAGGCCGACGAACGCGAGGACTGCGGGATTGCGGGTTCGCTTCCAGAGCAGCCAGAGCATCGCACCGACCGCGGCCACCGCGACGAGTTGATACGCGAAGTGGACGAGGAAGCTCGACTCGCCGATGACCGGCGCGAGGCCGACCATGATGACGGTGAAGCCCAGGCCGTAGATGTCGGGCGTGCGCTGCCACATCGCGGCGACGTGGCGCCGCATCGGGTCGCCTTCGAAGTGCATCGGATACGACGAGAACGGATTGTGGTGGTGCACCGTGACGATTCGGCCGTACATGACGTACGAGTTGACGTCGCCGGACTGATGCGACGGTGTCGCGACCGCGAAGAGCAGCGTGATGCCGATCGCCGCGAGCAACTGCTTGAGCGGCAGCGTGCCCCGCGTCCATCCCAGTCCGACGATGAGGATCCACGCGGCGACGGCGACGGCGACGAGCGACGCGCGCGCCGGCGGCGAGAGCGACTCCACCGCGAGCAACAGGATCGACATCGAGAGCGTCGAAACGACGAGCGCACCGGAGACGAGCAGGGTACCGAGGGGTTCGGCGCGGGCGATCGCCGCCCAACGCTCGTGCAGCCCCGGTGCGGGTGTCGCGTTCAACCCCGGTCTCGATTCTCGCTGGCCCTGATGTGACGCGTCGATGTTAGGCCGCACACCTACGCGACGGCGGTCGCAACCGCGGCCCAGATGCGGGTGTGTTGGTCACGAGCCGTCGCTCGATCGACCGGCACGACCAACACGCGCGCCGCGTCGCTTCCTTCGGCCACGAGCTTCGGAAGGGTCGACAGGTCGACTCGCTCGGCGGCGACGCCGTGGGCGCGGACAACCTCGACCAGGTCGACGGACTGCGGGGTGGCGAACAGGGCCTCGAACTCGGGCAGTTCGTTCTGGGGCAGGTAGGAGAAGATCCCGCCCCCGTTGTTGTCGATGACGACGAACGTCACCGCCGGGAGTGCGCCGCCGCCGAGGAGACCGTTCGTGTCGTGCAGCAGGCAGAGGTCGCCGCACAGTGCAACGACCGGTCCCGGGTGCGCGCCGGCGACTCCCATCGCAGTGGACACGAAGCCGTCGATGCCGTTCGCACCGCGATTCGCCAGCACGCGTATATCGGCGCGCGGGGTCATGCACCATTCGAGCGCGCGCACCGGCAGACTCGACGCCACGACGAGCACACCGCCGTTGGGGACCGACGCCGCGACGTCGCGCGCGATGCGGCCCTCGCAGGCGAGGTCGTCGTCGAGGACGTGGTCGAGCGCGCCGCGCGCCCGCTGCTCCGCGTGCCGCCATCCCTCGAGCCACCCGGGCGCGTCGGGTTCGGTGAGCTCGCCGGCCAGCGCGGCGAGCAACGCGCCGGCATCGACACCCAGCCGTTCGTGCGCGCCATGGTGCGGGTCGAGCCAGGCGTCGTCGGGGTCGACGAGAATCGTCGGTACGTCGTCGAGCAACGCATTGGTGACCTTGCTCGTGACCGGTGCCCCGATCCGGACGACGAGGTCGGGCCGGTGCGCACGCGCGAACGCCTCGCATCGCAGCAGGGCTTCGTACGTCGATACGGAACATGGGCCCGCGTCGGTACGCAGTTGCGAGAGGGGGTCGGCCACGATCGGCCAACCGGCGGCGCGCGCAAACCTCTCGGCGACATCGGGATCGACGCCCGCACCCCAGCCCGCCAGCAGAAGCCCCCGTGGGTGCGCGCCCACGAGCGCGGCCACCCGTTCGACGTCGGCGCTCGTCGCTTCGCGGCGCGCCGTCGACGATCGGATCCACGGGGCGCCGGCGGCGCGGCCCGGCGCGTCGACCAGCGGTGCACCGGTGGGCACGAGCGGTTCGCGAAACGGCAGGTTGAGGTGCACCGGTCCGGCGGGCGGTCCGCACGCGTGCGCGGCCGCGCGGGCCGCCAACGAGCGCCAGCGCGCGTTCGCCGCGCCGGCATCACCGTTGACCTCGGGCGGACCCGGATCGTGATACCAGCGCACCGAATCACCGAACAGGTGCGCCTGGTCGATCGTCTGGCCCGCGCCCCAATCGCGGAGCTCCGCCGGCCGGTCGGCGGTGCACACGAGGAGCGGAACGCGGGCGTGATGGGCCTCGACGACGGCCGGGTGCAGATTCACGGCCGCAGTACCCGAGGTGCAGCAGACGACGGCCGGCCGGCCGCTCGCGAGCCCGACGCCGAGGGCCCGAAATCCGGCCGACCGTTCGTCGAGCACGACGTCGACGCGCAGTCGACCGTCACGGACCAGAGCCAGCGTGAGCGGCGTGTTCCGGCTCCCCGGCGACACGACCGCGGTAGTGACGCCGCCGCGGACCCACTCGTCCACGAGTGTCCGCGCGAACGAGGTCGTCACATCGGGTCCGCTCACCGCGCCACAATTCCCGTATGAGCCCGGAACTCCCGCGAGTCGTGCTCGTGCCCGGCTTCACGCAGACGATCGCATCGTGGCGTGGCGTGCGGCGCGTGCTGCAGGAGTCGTGCGAGGTGGTCGCGCTCGACGTACCGGCGCGCGACACGTTCGCCGCCACCGCGATCTCGATCGGGATGCAGGGCAAGCGCGCGGTCTACGTGGGTTACTCGATGGGTGGCCGCATCGCGTTGCGGCTGGCGCTCGACCGGCCCGAGCTCGTCTCGGCGCTCGTTCTCGTCAGCTCGACCGCGGGCATCGACGACGAGGCGGCGCGGACCGAACGCATCGCGTCCGACGAGGCGCTGGCCGACACGGTCATGCGCGACGGCGTCGACACGTTCCTCGAGCAGTGGCTCGCCCAACCGCTGTTCGCGACGGTTCCCCCCGACGCACCGGGCCTGCGCGAACGCCACGATCTCTCGGCGCGCTACCTCGCGCATTGCCTGCGGGTGCTGGGCGCGGGCGCGATGGAGCCGATGTGGGACCGGTTGCCCGAGCTCGCGATGCCGGTCGCACTCGTCACCGGCAAGGCCGACGCCAAGTACGAGAAGGTCGCGCTCTCGATGCTCGAACGCATGCGCGGCGACGTGGTGCACGTTCGGCTCGACGGCGGTCACTCGCTGCCGCTCGAACAACCCGCGGTGCTCGGCGGGTTCATCGCGTCGTTCGTGGCCCGGCACGCCGGCACCGGTCCCTAGCCGGCCCACAGGCCGACCGCGAGCAGCAGCGCCAGCACCAACTGGAAGCGCACCGTTCCGACCAACGCGGCGATGAGCCCGGGCGGATCGTGACGGGTCAACATCGCGCGCACCGGCGCGATCGCGAGCGGCAGGGCGAGGATCGCGAGCAGGGCCGACGGTACGAACGCGCCGCAGGCGACGACCGCAACCATCGCCCCCGCGATGCACGCGACGTAGAGCCCGCGTGCGCGCGCCGCGCCGAGCCGAACCGCGAGTGTCCGTTTGCCCGTCACGCGGTCCGTGTCGACGTCCCGGACGTTGTTCGCGAGCAGGATGCCGCACGCCGGAAGGCCGACCGCGACCGCCGCGACCCACGCCACACCCGGAACGGTCGCGTGCTGCACGTACGCGCTGCCCACCGTTGCGACGAAGCCGAAGAACACGAGCACCATGACTTCGCCCAGGCCGATGTAGCCGTACGGTCGCGGGCCGCCGGTGTAGGTGACCGCCGCGCCGATCGCGGCGACGCCGACGAGCAGCAGCCAGGGATTCACGACGATCGACAGGACCGCACCCACGACCGCGGCAACCGAGAACGAGATCAGGGCCGCGTTCCGCACCGCGCGCGGGGTCGCCAGACCCGTCGCGGTGAGGCGCACCGGTCCGCGCCGTTCGGCGTCGGTGCCGCGCACACCGTCGGAGTAGTCGTTCGCGAAGTTGACGCCGACCTGCAGCGAGAGCGCGACCACGGCGGCGGCCGCGGCGCGCGGCCAGTTGATCGGGCCGTCGAGTGTGCCCGCCGCCGTACCGACGAGCACCGGTGCGATCGCAGCGCCCAACGTCTTCGGCCGGGCGCCCTGATACCAGAGCCGCGGGGTCGTCATGAGGGGGTCGTCATGAAGGCGTCGTCATGAAGGCGTCGTCACGGGCGCTTGGGGAAGCGCTCGAACTCCGGCCGGCGCTTCTCGAGGTACGCGTTCTTGCCCTCCTGCGCCTCCTCGGTCATGTAGTAGAGCAACGTCGCGTCGCCCGCGAGCTGCTGAATGCCGGCGAGCCCGTCGTCGGCCGCGTTCATCGACGCCTTCAACATGCGCAGCGCGAGCGGCGAGTGCTGCAACATCTTGCGCGCCCACGCGACGGTTTGGACCTCGAGGTCGGCGAGCGGAACGACGGTGTTCACGAGTCCCATGTCGAGCGCGGCCTGCGCGTCGTACTGCTCGCACAGGTACCAGATTTCGCGTGCCTTCTTCTGCCCGACGATGCGCGCGAGCAGTCCGGAGCCGAAGCCACCGTCGAAGGATCCGACGCGCGGACCGGTCTGACCGAAGCGCGCGTTGTCGGCCGCGATCGTCAGGTCGCACACGATGTGCAAAACGTGACCACCACCGATCGCGTACCCCGCGACCATCGCGATGACGGGTTTCGGCAACCGCCGGATCTGGATCTGCAGATCCAGCACGTTGAGCCGGCCGATGCCCTTGTCGTCGCGATAACCGTCGTCGCCGCGCACCCGCTGGTCGCCGCCGGAACAGAACGCGTCGGGGCCCTCGCCGGTGAAGATGATCACGCCGACTGCCGGATCGTCACGGGCGATCTCGAACGCGTCGCGCAACTCGAACAGCGTGTGGGGCCGGAACGCGTTGCGCACCTCGGGCCGGCAGATGGTGATCTTGGCGATCCCGTCCGCGGTCTCGTACGTGACGTCGGTGAAGCCGTCGGGAGTCGCCGGCTTCCACTCGGCGCCGGGCCGGATCACGGGCTCCATGGGGCCTCCGGGCTGGTCGTGGGGGCAGAGAGATTCTGGGAGTGATCACTCCTACGGTTAGGGTATCGAGCGTGGCCGGCGCGGACGCAACCCGAGCGTGAGCGGCGACGAAACCGACGTCGTCGCAGTCGTGGCGGCGGGTCCCCGGCTGGCCGAGGCGGCCCTGCGCTGCTGGGACGAGGGTCGCGCCATCCTGGCGGTCAACCCCGCGTTCACCGGGCCGGAGATCGCGATGTTGCTGGACCGGCTCCGGCCCACGCACGTCGACGGTGTGCCGTTCTCCGGCGGCGTACCCGCGCCGGCCGGCACCGCGGCCATCGTCGTGACGAGCGGCACCGAGGGCCTCCCCAAGGGCGTCGAGCTCACGGACGCCGGCATGCAGGTGATGGGCCGGGGTTACTCCGCGGGTCTCGACGCGGGTCCGTCCGACCGTTGGCTGGCCTGCCTTCCGCTGCACCACGTCGCGAGCCTCGGCGCGCTCGCGCGTTCGTACGTCACCGGCGTGCCGTGCACAGTGCACGAGCACTTCGACCTCGAGCGCGTCGCGCGGTCACCGCGGGACGAGGGGACGACGATCGTCTCGCTCGTCCCCACGACCATCCGGCGGTTGCTCGACGCCGGCGCGCCACTGCACGAGTTCCGGCTCGTGATCAGTGGTGGCGCGCCGTGTCCACCGGCGCTGCGGGCGCGCGCGGAGGACCACGGCGTCGCAATCGTCGACGCGTACGGGCTCTCGGAGACGTGGGGCGGTTTCGCACTCGACGGCGTTCCGATCGCGGGCGCCGAGGTGCGGATCGGCGCCGGCGACCACGAGATCCTCGTGCGCGGGCCGATGGTGATGCGCCGATACCGCCTCGATCCCGAACGCACCTCCGCCGTGCTGGACGGCGACGGTTGGTTCCACACCGGCGACGTCGGCGCCATCGATGACGACGGGCGCGTGAACGTCGTCGATCGCTTGAAGGATCTCGTCATCACGGGCGGGGTCAACGTGAGCCCGACCGAGGTGGAAGGCGTGCTCGCACATCATCCCGACGTACACGACGTCTGCGTGGTCGGAGTCCCGGACGACGAATGGGGCGAGCTCGTCGTGGCCTACGTCGTGCCGCGCCCGGGCGGCCGCGCGCCCTCGGTCGAGGAGCTGCGCGCGTTCGCGCGCGAACGGCTCAGTGGGCCGAAGCTCCCCCGTGCCGCGCGCGCGGTCGAAACCATCCCGCGTACTGCGAGCGGCAAGCCGATGCGCCGCCTGTTACGGGACCCGCTCGCCGGCGAGGCGCCGTAAACAGGTGATCGTGCCGATGAACTGCAGCACGCGCGTCGCCGAGGTTCCGAAGAGCGGTGCGGTCGATGCGAGCAGCCAGGCGCGGATTTCCGATCGGGGCGTGCCGCGCTCGGCCGCGGCGACGCAGTGGCTCACCGACAGCTGGTAGTCGACGAACTCCTCGCGCGTCATCTCGATCGGATCCTCGAAGAGGTCGGTACCGACGAGTTCGAATCCCGCGGGCGTCTCGGCGCGCGGATCACCGACCTGCGGGTTGCGGGGCGGGAGGGGGTAACGCGCGAACAGCTCACCCACCCACGCCTGGAATTCCTCGACGCCCAGCATTGCGAGGAAGTAGTGGTCGTACAAACCGATCCAACCACCCGGCCGTACGACCCGCCGGAGTTCGGTGTAGAAGGCCTCTTGGTCGAACCAGTGGACCCCGGACGAGCACGTCACCGCGTCGATCGCGCCCGCAGTCAGGGGGAGTCGTTCGGCATTGCCGAGCATGTACGTGACGTTCTCGACCGGCGGCGCGACGCGCATCATCTCCGCGGAGATGTCGAGACCGACCACGGTGTTCGCGAAACCCGCGAGCGCAACCGTCGACATGCCGGTGCCGCACGCGACGTCGAGACCGCGTCCCACGGTCGCGTCGCCGACCAGCGCGCGCACGCGCGCCAACGTGCGCGGGTGGTGATACGGCCGCCCGCGCCGGTAGAGCTCACCGACATCGCGGGCCGCGAACGGGTTGTGCGGAGCCGGCGTCGCATCAGGCACGGGCTTCGCGTCAGGCACGGGCGTCGCATCAGGCGCGGTCGTCACGCAGCGCTTCCTTCCAGGTCCGAAAGCGCGTGTGCACGGTGCCGTCCGGACCCGCGCCCTCACCCGAGCCGTCGGGGAAGAGGCGGTACGTGAACCGGCGCCCCACGTCGCGCGCGTCGACGGCCATGTACCGCGCGTCCGCGTGCACCGCCGGGCCCGCGCGCCACAGCAGATAGTTGCGGATCCGGCGCTTGAACGCGACGAGGTCGACGCCGAAGTCGGCGCCGAGTGCGCGCAGTGCTGCGGGCGCTTCGATCCAGCGCGTCGCCGGGATGAGGAAGTCTCGCTGCGGCAGATCGGGCAACTCGGCGGTGTGCCAGTCGCGCTCGGTGGGGGGCCGCGCTTCGGCAGGGGTCGGCATTGCGTGCCATGCTCCCACGCGTGACCACGGTCGCCGACCTCTCGACCCCTGCGCTCGTTGTCGACGCAGCGGCGCTGGCCCACAACCTCGACACGATGTCGGCCGCGCTCCCGGGTGCCCGGCTGCGCCCACACGTCAAGGCGCACAAGTGCACCGCGCTCGCGCGCGAACAGGCCCGCCGGGGTCACACCCACTTCACCGCCGCCACGCCGAGCGAGATCGTCGGCCTCGCGCGCGCCGGCCTGGGCGATGATCTGCTGCTCGCGAACGAGACGGTGGACGCCGGTCGGCTGCGCGCGCTCGCCGATTGTGAGGCTCGCGTCACCGTCGCGGTCGACAGCGACGCGACCGTCGACGCGGCCGCGGCCAACGGCATCCGCGCGGTGCTCATCGACGTCAACGTGTACCTGCCCCGCTGCGGTTGCGCACCCGAGGACGCGCCCCGGCTCGCGGATCGGGCGCGGGCCGCCGGTATGGAGGTACGGGGCGTGATGGGTTACGAAGGCCACGCCGTGCTGATCGCGGATCGCGCCGAACGGGCGGCCAAGACGACACAGTCGATGGCGCGGCTCGCGCTCGTCGCCGAGACGGTGGGCGGCGAGATCGTGTCGGCGGGGGGAACGGGCACCTACGACCTCAACTCCGCGGCGACGGAGATCCAGGCCGGTTCGTACGCGCTGATGGACGGCGACTACGGCAAGCTCGGGCTGCCGTTCCGCCGTGCGCTCGCGATCGTGGCGACGGTGATCCACGCCAACGAGCGCTGGTCGGTCGCGGACTGCGGGCTCAAGGCGATGGGAATGGACCACGGCAATCCCACGATCGACGACGCCGATGTGTTGTTCTGCTCCGACGAGCACCTCACGTTCACACCGCACGGCCGCGCGCGCGTCGGCGATCGCATCCTCGTGTGGCCGGCGCACGTCGATCCGACGGTCGCGTACCACGAGCGCATGCAACTCGCCGACGGGCCGGGCATCGGTGCGCAGGTCGTCGACTCCTGGGCTGTCGATCTGCGCGGCTGGGACGTGCGGGCGAACACGACGTCCACACCCAGAGCATGAACACGGCGAGGCAAGTAGCGTCAACGATCGCAGAGCTGCACGACAAGGGACTCACACCATCATGACGGACCTTTCGATTCTCGACGCCACCGCGCAGGCCGCGCTCGTGCAGAGCGGCGAGGCGTCGGCCGCGGAGCTCGTCGACGCGGCGATCGGTCGGATCGAAAAGCTGAACGGCGACGTGAACGCGGTGATCCATCCGCTGTTCGATCGCGCGCGGAAAGCCGTGGCGAAAGGACTCCCGAGCGGGCCGTTCACGGGAGTGCCGATCGTCGTCAAGGATCTCGACGGCACTCTGGCCGGCGCGCCGTACCACGCGGGCAACAAGGCGTTGAAGGCCGCGAACTTCGTCGCGACCACCACGAGCTACATCTTCGAGAAGCTGGAGCGCGCCGGGTTCGTGATCGTCGGCAAGGCCAACACCCCGGAGTTCGGTCTGATGCCGACCGCCGAACCGGAGGCGTACGGTCCCACGCACAATCCGTGGAACCTCGCGCACAGCAGCGGCGGATCGAGTGGTGGCTCCGCGGCCGCGGTCGCGAGTGGAATGGTTCCTGTCGCGCACGCGGGTGACGGGGGCGGCTCGATTCGCATCCCCGCGAGCATGTGCGGCCTGTTCGGCCTCAAGCCGACCCGCGGCCGGATATCGCTCGGCCCCGCCGAACACGAATCGTGGGCGGGCCTCGTCATGCGCCACGTCGTGACGCACAGTGTGCGCGACAGCGCGGCGGTGCTCGACGTGTTGCAGGGATACATGACGGGCGACTGGTACACCGCGCCGCTCCCGGCGGGCGCGTACGCGGACGAGGTCGGTGTCGCCCCCGGCAAGTTGCGCATCGGGGTCCGCACCACCGCGCCGCTCGGCATCGCAGCCGTCGACCCGCAGTGCGTCGCCGCGGTCGAGGACGCGGCGCGACTGTTGGAGTCGCTCGGCCATTCCGTCGACGAGGCCGGGCCCGGCGCCATCGACGACGGCGCGCTCCTCGAGACGTTCACCACCGTCATGGCCTCGTCGTTGCGCGCCGACCTCGCCGAAGTCGCCGAGATCATCGGGCGTCCGGTCACTCCCGACGACGTGGAGTTGGGAACGTGGGAGACCTACGAAGCCGGCGCCACGATCGACGCCGGTACGTACGTCGCCGCGCTCAAGAAGATGCAGGCGTGGAGCCGGCGGGTGATCTCCTGGTGGTTCGACGACGGCTACGACCTCCTGCTCACGCCGACGCTCGCCGAGCCGCCACCCGTGCTCGGCGACCTCATCGCGCCCGGAGCCGGCGCGGGGCGCTCACTGCCGTTCGTCATCTTCACCGCGCCCTTCAACGTCACCGGCCAACCCGCGATGTCGGTACCGCTCGCGACTTCGGCGACCGGTCTGCCGATCGGCGTCCAGGTCGTCGCCGCGCCCTACCGCGAAGACCTCTTGTTCCGCATGGCGGCTCAGCTCGAGCAGGCCGCGCCGTGGGCCGGGCGGCGACCGTCCGTACACGCGTAGTCGACCCGACGAAGGAGCAGAGATGGCCGAGCCCTACGTCGACGCGACCGCCCAGGCGGAGCTCGTACGCACGGGCGAGGCGTCCCCGCTCGAGCTCGTCGATGATGCGATCGCCCGCGTCGAGAAGCTGAACGGCGAGCTCAACGCCGTCATCCACGAACGCTTCGACAAGGCGCGCGACGAGGCGCGCGGCGCGCTCCCCGAAGGACCGTTTCGCGGCGTGCCGCTGCTGTTCAAGGACCTGATGGGCGCGATAGAGGGCGATCCGCTGCACGAGGGGATGAAGTTCCTCCGCGACGCCGGCTACCGCGCCGACCACACCGACGCGCTCGCGCAGCGGTATCTCGACGCGGGCTTCGTCTGCATCGGGCGCACGAACGCGCCGGAGCTCGGGCTCGTTCCGACGACCGAACCCGAGGCGTACGGACCGTCGCGCAATCCGTGGGACACCAGCCGCACGACCGGTGGGTCGAGTGGCGGCTCGGCCGCCGCGGTCGCGAGCGGAATGGTCGCCGTCGCGCACGCGAACGACGGCGGCGGTTCGATCCGGATACCCGCGAGTTGTTGTGGCCTCGTCGGTTTGAAGCCGTCGCGCGGTCGCACGTCGCTGCTCCCCGACTTCAGCGTGGTCGACGACCTGCTGATCACGGAGCTGTGCGTCACGCGCACGGTCCGCGACACCGCCGGAGTGCTCGACGTGGTGCACGGCGCTGCGATCGGCGACACCGTGCGCGCGCCCGCGCCGCAACGTCCCTACCGCGACGAAGTCGGTGCCGCACCGGGCACGCTGCGCATCGGTCTGCTCACGCACAACCCGCTCGAGTCGGGCGAGATCCATCCCGACTGTGTCGCGGCCGCGCAGGACGCCGCCCGGTTGCTCGAATCCCTCGGTCACACCGTGGAGGAGACATTCCCGAGTGCGCTGGACGATGCGACGCTGGTCGGGCACTTCACGACGCTCTGGGCAACGACCCTCGTGTACAACCTGCGCTACTGGGAACAGAAGGTGGGCCGCGCGATCACGCCCGCCGACGTCGAGCCGCTCACCTGGACGCTGGCGGAGATGGGCCGTTCGATCGCCGCCCCCGACTACGTCGAGGCGCAACACGCCGCGCTCGAGCTCGGGCGCCGGGTCGAGGAGTGGTACGCGTCGGGCTACGACCTGTTGCTCACCCCGACGCTCGGCGAACCGCCGGTCGAGCTCGGAACGTTGAGCACTCCCGACGAGCCGCTGCTGGGCTTCATCCGGGCCGCCACGTTCGTGCCGTACACGCCGCTCGCCAACATCACCGGCGAGCCTGCGATCTCGCTGCCGCTGTCCTGGAACGCCGACAACCTCCCCATCGGCGTACAGCTGATGGGTGCGTACGGCCGCGAAGACGTGCTCCTCCGGGTCGCCGCGCAGCTCGAGCAGGCGCGCCCGTGGACCGACCGGTTCCCCGCCGTCCATGCGTGAAGTCGTCATCGCAGGAGGGCAGGGGTTCTACGGAGACACGCCGACCGCGGTCGACGCGTTGCTCGCCGACGGCATCGACTACCTCTGCCTCGAAGCGCTCGCCGAGCTGACGCTGGCGATCCTGCAGAAGGACCGTCAACGCGACGAGTCCCGCGGTTACACGCGCGACCTCCCCGCGTACCTCGCGCGCGCGTTGCCTTATGTCGCCGACGGGCGCACGAAAGTGATCACCAACGCGGGCGGCATCAATCCGACCGCCGCCGCACACGCCGCGATCGAAACCGCGCACAAGATGGGTGTGAGTGGCATCACGATCGCAACGGTCGTCGGCGACGATGTCCTCGGCCGGCTGAGCACGTTGCACACGCAACAGGGTCAGTCGCTCGCCCATCTCGACACTGGCGAACCCTTCGACGCGTTTCCCGGCGAGCCGTTGTTCGCCTCGGCGTATCTCGGCGCGCGCCCGATCGTCGACGCACTCGCGCAGGGCGCGGACATCGTGATCACCGGTCGGGTCGCCGATGCATCACTGTTCCTCGCGCCGCTCGTGCACGAACACGGTTGGGCCTGGGACGACTGGGACCGGTTGTCCGCCGGCATCCTCGTCGGTCACCTGCTCGAGTGCTCGGGCCAGAGCATCGGCGGCAACTACTCGGGCGACTGGTGGGCCCTCCCCCATCCCTGGGACCTGCCCTACCCGATCGCGAGCGTCACCGCCGACGGAACCGCGGTGATCTCGAAGCCGAAGAGTTCGGGCGGGCGTGTCTCCACCGACACGCTCCGCCACCAACTGCTCTACGAGGTCCACGACCCCGCGCGCTACCTGTCACCCGACGTCGTCGCCGACTTCACTTCGGCACACTTCGAGGACCTCCCCGACGATCACGTGCGCATCACCGACGTGCGCGGTACGCCGGCCACCGACACGTACAAGATGCTCCTCTCGGCGCACGCCGGTTGGGCCGGCGAAGCGCGCGTCGCGTTCTCGTGGCCCGACGCGTACGAGAAGGCCAAGGCCACCGCCGCGATCCTGCGCAAGCGCGTCGAGATCGCCGGCCTCGAGGTCGACGAGTGGCTCTTCGAGTACTGGGGCGTCGACGCGCTCGGTGGCCCGACCGTGCCGGGCACTGCGCACGAACCACCCGAGTGCATCCTGCGGGCCGCGTGGCGGTGCGCCGATCAGCGCACGGCCGGGCTCGTCGGACGCGAGCTCGTCCCGCTGACGCTCTCCGCGCCGCCCGCGGGTATGACCGGCGCCGGGCGCGGTGCCGGCAGCGCGACCGAGCTGCTCTCGATCTGGCCGACCCTCGTCGACAAGGCCGTCGTCGACGCGGAGGTGCGTGTGGTGCTCGAGGAGGTGAAGTAGCCGTGGCCCGGATCGCGTTGCGAGAGCTCTGCGGGTACCGCGCCGGGGACAAAGGTGACATCGCGAACGTCGCGCTGTTCGCCGACGACGACGAGACCTACGCGCTCATCGTGCGCGAAGTCACGGCCGCGAGGGTGAAGGAACACTTCGGCGCGATGGTTCACGGTCGGGTCGACCGCTACGAAGCGGCGAACGTGCGCGCGCTCAACTTCGTCATGCAGGGCGCGCTCGGCGGCGGCGGGCCGAGATCGCTGCGCGCCGACAGCTTGGGCAAGAGCCTCGGCGGCGCGCTCGTCCGACTCGAGATCGACGTTCCCGACGCAATGGCCGATCGCCGGCGCGCCCGCCCCGACGTGTCGTGGGCCGACGAGATCTTGGGGACCTAGAGCGGAGCTCTAGCGGACGGTGAGGAAGCCGGCGAGGTTGTCCTGGTCGGAGCGCACCTCGTCGAGCAACGACTCACCGGAACCGGCGGGCATCTCGAGTGCTTCGAGCGCCTCGTCGAGCGATGCGTTCTGCTCCGACTTCACCTGGTCGATCTCGATCGCAACCGAGTCGGCGGCAACGAGCACGCGTCCGAGCGTCGACGACACCTGCGCCGGCGGCGTGTGGTGCGCGCCGATCGCCTCGACCATCTCGGCCGGGAAGCGCATGACCGACAGCGCGGCCGCACCGACCTCGGCGTGCGTCATGCCGAACTCCATGCGCTCGGCGTCGAGCCGCGAGAGCGTCGGGTCGCCGGCGAGGAGCTCGAGCACCGCGTCGTAACGGCGCGGCGCCCGGCGGAACACCAGCGCGCTGCCGAGGTCGTGGAGCAGGCCCGAGGAGAACGCGTCGTTGGGCTGGATACCGACCCGGCGGGCGATCGCCGCCGCGGCCGCAGCCGTCGTGACCGAGTGCGGCCAGAAGTCGTCGGGAACGGAACGGCCCTTCTCGGAGAACAGGTCGAACGCGGCGGTGGTCGCGATGGCGCGCACGGTTGCGAGACCGAGCACCGTCACGGCCCGCCAGGCGCTCGAGACCTTGCCCGAGAGTCCGTAGAACGCGGTGTTGGCGAGCCGGATCACCTGCGTCGAAAGTGCGGGATCGGACTCGATGAGTCGACCGAGGTCGGCCGCGGACGTGCGCGGGTCCTCGAGCATCCACAGGAGACGCATCGCGGCCCCCGGCTGCACCGGCAGCTGGGTGACTTCGGTGATCAGGTCGTTTGCTTCGGCTGTTGCCATTGTTTTCCGCCCCCATTGAGGCCCGCCGCCGGGCATATCGAGCGCCTCGGACCATTCGTATATCGGTCGCGATCGGCAACCCCTGAGTGCGATCTCGTGAGCCAATACGCTTCGGGCCCGATGAACCACCCCGGCCGACTCCCCCTCACCACCCGCCCACGCCGCTACGAGCTGCTGATCGCCCCGGATCTGGACGCATCCGCGTTCTCGGGCGAGGTGGTGATCGCCCTGGAGCTCACGGAGCCCACGGACACGATCACGCTGCACGCCAAGGCGCTCGACGTGGCCCTCGTCGAGCTGCGCCAGGGCGGGGCGCCCGTGGCCGCGACGCTCACGACCCACGCCGAGCGCGAACAGCTCGTTATCACCACAGATCGGCCCCTTTCGGCCGGAGACGCCGTACTGGAACTCCAGTTCGACGGTCCGATCAGCCACGGTCTGCTCGGCTTCTACCGCAGCACCTACGTCGACGAGGCCGGCGCGGATCGCGTGCTCGCGGCGACCCAGTTCGAGGCTCCGCACGCACGCGCCGCGTTCCCGTGCTTCGACGAGCCCGAGTTCAAGGCGACGTTCGCGATCACGTTGGTGGTGGCCGACGGGCTGCTCGCGCTCTCCAACGGACCCGAGATCGACCGAGCCCAGCTTCCCGACGGGAACGTTCGTGTCCGATTCGGGGAGACGATCCCGATGTCGACGTATCTCGTCGCATGGGTGGTCGGACCGCTCGAAGTGACCGAGCCCGTGGACGCGGGCGGCGTTGCGGTACGCGTGGCATACGTACCGGGGCGCGGCCACCTCACCCGCTTCGCGCTCGACGTCGGCACGTTCGCGATCACGTTCTTCGCCGACTACTACGGAATTGCGTATCCGGGCGAGAAATGCGATCTCGTCGCGCTCCCCGACTTCTCGTTCGGCGCAATGGAGAACCTCGGCTGCGTCACGTTCCGCGAGACGCGCCTGCTGCTCGACCCCGACGCGGTGACGCTCGACGAGATGTCCGCCGCCGCGCTCACGATCGTGCACGAGATCGCACACATGTGGTTCGGCGACCTCGTCACCATGAAGTGGTGGAACGGCATCTGGCTCAACGAGGCCTTCGCCACGTTCATGGAGCACCTCGGCGTCGACGCGTACAAGCCGGAATGGAAGACCTGGGACGAGTTCGCGCTCGGTCGCGCCGCCGCGCTCGACGTCGACGCGCTGGAGAACACGCGCACGGTCGAGTACGAGGTCGTCACGCCCGAAGACGCGGACGGCATGTTCGACCTCCTCACCTACCAAAAGGGCGGATCCGTCCTGCGCATGCTGGAACGCTGGCTCGGCGCCGACGCGTTCCGCGCCGGAGTGCGGCACTACCTCGATCGGTACCAACTCGCGAACACCGAGACCACCGATCTGTGGGACGCGCTGGAAGCGGCGACCGGCAAGCCGGTGCGCCGGATCATGGACACGTGGATCTTCCAGCCCGGCTTCCCGGCGGTGCGGATCGACGACGGCGTGATCGAGCAGTCGCGCTTCTCCTACGGAGGTGCCGCGCACGACGAGAAGTGGGTGCTCCCGGTACTCGCGCGGGTGCACACCGGGTCGCAGTCGGAGACCCGCTCGCTGCTCTCGGATGCGAAGCCGCTCCCGCTCGACGTTCCCGACGACGCACTGGTGGTGCTCAACGCCGGCGGTGAAGGCTTCTACCGCGTCGTCTATCCCACCGCGTGGCGCGACCGCCTCCTCGACGCGGGCGTGCTGGAACCGCTCGAACGGTTCGCGCTGGTCGACGACCTGTGGGCCGCGGTGCTCGCCGGCGACTCCACTGCGGCCGAGTTCCTCTCGTGCGCGCGCCGCTTCGCCGACGAATCCGATCCCGTCGTGTGGCGCGCGGTCATCGGACACCTCCGCGCGTCGGCCCGACTCGTCGAGGGCGATGCGCTCGACCGCATGCGCGCCGAGATCGCGACGATCGTGCGGCCGACGATGAAGCGGCTCGGCTGGGACGCCCGCGGCGACGACGAACGCACCCGGCAACTGCGCGGCCTCGTGATCAACGTGCTCGGATCGAATGCCGACGACCCGGAGACGATCGCCCGGGCGCGCGAGATCTTCGAGCGCGGTGGCGCGGACGCCGATGTCCAGGCCGCGGCGATCAGCGTGGTCGCCGGCAACAGTGGCGTCGACGAGTTCGAACAGTTCGTGGAACGAGCGGCGGCGACGACGAGCCCCCAGGAGCAGCTCCGCTATCTCTATTCACTCGGCGAGTTCCCGAGCGAGGAACTGGTGCTGCGCGCCACCGATCTCGCGCTGTCCGACGCGATCCGCGCCCAGAACGGCCCGTTCGTCGTGCAACGCGCGTTGCGCAACCGGGACCACGGCGCGGCGGTGTGGGCGTTCGTGCGCGACAATTGGGCCCGCGTGACCACACGGTTCAGCCCGTCGCTGATCCCCCGCGTGATCGAGGGCACGACCTGGCTCGTCGCCGACGCGGTGGCCGCCGACGTGACGGCGTTCGTCGCCGCGCACCCGTTGCCGTCCGGTGGCCGCACCATCTCCCAGCACATGGAACGGCTCGAAGTGCACCGCGCCACAGTGGCACGCGAACGCGAACGCTTCTCGGCCGTGCTGCTCGCCGAGGCCTAGTCGTCCCGGCTCCGCATGACCGACCGGGAACGTTCTGGGGCGGTCGTGACTCAGTAGTGAGCGTGCCCCATCGCGTCGCCGAATCGGGAGTGGCTACGCCGCCGACCTTCGACGCGATCTATCGGTCGGCCCGGCCGGCGCTGCTGCGCATCGCGTTCTTGATCGTCGGGTCCTCTGCGGAAGCCGAGGAACTTGTCCAGGACTCGTTCATGCATCTGCACGAACAGTTCGAGAAGGTCGACAATCCCGGGGCGTATGTCCGGGTTTCATTGGTGCGTTCGTGTGTGCGGCGGAACCGTCGACGCGCGATGGAAGTCGACCGGCTCGCGCGCCTCGACGCACCCGAGGAAACGGCCGGGGTCGAGATCGACGAGATGTGGGCGGCTGTACAGAAGCTGCGCCCCGAGCGCCGAGCCGTCTTGGTCCTGCGGTTCTACGAGGATCTCGCGCACGCCGAGATCGCGCGCGTCTTGGATTGCCCGGTCGCGACCGTCCGCACACGTGTGCGGCGTGCGCTCGCGGACCTTCGCAAGGAGCTGGACCGATGAGCAGACGAGACCGGTTGGTCGACGACCTGCGGCGCACCCTGCGCGTCAAGGCAGACGGCGTGGTCGTCCCGGATCGAGAGTTCGAGCCGACGATGACGACGACGGCACCCGAGCCCGTGCGCGCGTTCGCGCTCCTCGCCCGACGCGTTGGCTCGTGCTCGTCGCGGCAGTACTGGTGACCGTCGTCGCCATCGCCGCGGTTGTGAGCCGAAGTTCGTCGTCCGCGAAGCCCGATGTCCACGTGCTCACACCGTCGACGGTTCCCGCGCCCCGCCCGCGCGGCGCGGAGGTCGATTCGCCGGTCGTCGCGCCGACGTGGGTGCCGCCCGGCGAAAGCCTCTGGTCGTTCGAAACGCGACGCACGACGTTCGACGGCTCGGCCTTTCTCACGCAGCTGATCGGGTCCGCGCCGGTGAACGGTGAGCTCGACAAGGCGATCTTCTTGGAGTTCCAGGCCTCGGACAGCTCGCCCATTCCCGGCGATCAGACGTCGCTGACGGTGCGCGGTGCTCCGGCCCGCGTCAGCACCCCGAAGGACTCGCCGGCCGCAACGAGCTCCGTCGACTGGTTCGAGTCCGGCGCAGCGATCACAGCCCTCGTCCGCGGGTTTTCGATCGCCGATGCCCAGTCGCTCCTGAACCAGCTCCGACCGGCCGGAAGGATCCTCGCCACAACCGGCTTCGCAACCGAGAGCGTGCCGTCGCCGTATCGAATGCTCGGTGAGGAGGGGCCGGCAACATCCGCTCCCAACACGACCGCGGTGTTCGGGTATTGGTCACACACGCCCACCGCGAACCGCTCGCCCGACATCTACGTGTCCACCGCGCGTCGCTACACCTACCCCGGATTCCTACGGACCGCGATCGGTGGGTCGCTCGATTCTGCTGACGTCGCCATCAGCTACGACCCGTTCCAGGGCGGCACCGCGATTCTCGCGGCGCGCGACGGCATGCAGATCGCGGTTTCGAGTCAAACGGCGCTTCCCCGGGCCACTCTCGAACGCATCGCCCGCAGCGTCGCGACCATTGACGGGTCGCGCGCGTCGGAACTCCGCGACCAGGTCGACGCGCGAGTCCAGAGCCTGCCGGTTCTCGGACGAACTTCGCTCCCTTTGGGAACGATCACGTTGCGCGGCGCACCGAGCGTCGTCGCGTTGTGTTTCACGCCGAAGGACGCGCCGACTTCGTGCGCGTCGGTACCCGTTCCGACCGACGGCGCCTACGGCATACCGGACTTCGGTCGAATCATCGCGGGGACGATGACCACGGCCGGGTGGATCGTCTACGGAACGCTCCCGAGCCAACCCTCCTTGCGCGGTGCAACGCCTCAGACCGGAACCATCGCCGGCCGCAAGGTCTTCGTCGCACTCGTCCCGCAGTCGATCGACACGGTCGACCTCACCATCGAACCCGGGCCGCACCTTCCGCGGGTCGTCGCCGGCTTCATCACGCGACCCGCCCACGACTGACGACGGGAGAACGCTTCCCGGGTCAGGCGGGGTTCGGGACGAACACGTAGAGCCACTCGTCGCGCGGGCCGTCGTCGACCAACACGTAGATACCGTCGTGCTCCTCGATCTCGAGACGCGGCGGATAGACCTCGAGCCGGCTCATGCACGGTCCCCCCTCGCACATCACGAGGAAGCGGTCACCGTCACGGAGCACGACCGCCTCCCCGCTCTGGTCGTACCAACGCGGGGAATGCCGTCCGCCCTCGACGTACGGGTACGTGGACCGGTCGCGCACGCGCAAATGATCGCGCACCTCTCCCCGGAACGGCGCTATGGCGCGGTCGTGGAGGTCGTCGCCTTCGTCGTCGGCGACGCAGCCGGCGCGATCGTCACGTCGACGGCCTTCTCCGCGGTGCTCGCGTAGACCTGTTCGGGCGAGCACGATTTCGGCCGAGCGCGCGGTGATCGTGACGGTAAACGTGTCCGCGTGCTTGTAGACGTGCGTGTAGTCGACGTGGATCGTCTCGGGGGTGGGCGCGGGCGGATCCCACGGCCCGAACTGCGGCTCGGAAGGACCGCACAGACCCAGGGCGAAACAGCCGATGGTGGGGTTCGGCCCGTACGAGGACTCACCGTCGCCCCAGGTGACGGACATGCACGGATCGACCGCGGTGTCGTCCGAGGCGTCGATGCGCAGGTTCACCGTGTCGCCCGTCACCGACGGCTCGACCCTGAGTTCCAACGATTGGTTGACCGGAGTCGGCACGAAGGTCATCGGGCCGCAGCGCGGGTCGTGACTGTTGTGGCAGACGAGAACCGTGGTGACCGGGTCACTCGTCACGGGAACGAACGTCGTGTCGGAGACCGAGGTCGTCGGCGGTGGCGCGTCCGAGGAGACGGTCGTGGTCGCGTCCGCAACGGTGGTCGAGGAGGCCTCGTCGCTCGTCGAGGTGGTCGCGTCGGGTTCCGAGGTCACGACCCGGTTCGCGTGGCTTCCCGACGCGAGCACGGCCACGGTGCCCCCGAGTACGGAGAACACGAGCACGAGGCTGGCGACGATCGCGGCGCGGCGACGCATGCGGAGCTGTGTCCCGCGCGCGGTCGCGCGGTCCAGGATCTCGTCTCGCCTCCCGGCGAGCTCTTCGGGAAATTCCGCGCTCACTGCGCCCCCTCGATGTCGAGCACGAAGTCGGGGCCGAGCGCGCTCCGCAGCGCGCCGATCCCGCGGTGGAGATGGGCTTTGACCGATCCGGCGGAGACGCCGAGTTGTGTCGCGATCGCAGCCTCGCTCTGGTCGGCGAAATAGCGGAGCGCGACGACTTCGCGCTGGCGCCGCGGCAATCGCTGCAACGCGTCGACGAGCGCGATCCGCAGGACCGCGATGTCGTCGGCCGCGTCGACCTCGGACAGGCCCGGAACGGCGCGTCCCCGCTTGGCGACCGCGGTGATCGACAGATTCGACGCGACGCGGCTGACCCACGCGTCGAGGAACTCGTAGTGACGGATCCGGGGCCAGTGCGAGTAGGTGCGCGCCATCGCCTCCGCCGCGATGTCCTCCGCCAGTGTGCGGTCGCCGACCATGCGCGACGCGATCCGGTAGGCCGCCGAGAACAGCCGGTCGAACGCCGCCTCGAACTCGGGATCACACGTCACGATCGCGCCCCCTCACCCCGTATCAACCCCGGCGCGCCGGCATCGGTTGACACGAGTCACCGGAATCCTTGTCCAAATCTCGCCGTCTCACCTCGGGGATACCGTGAGGACATGGCGCTGGATCGGTTCAGTGCGCCCGTCCGGGCCTGGTTCGAGACGAGTTTCGCCGCGCCCACCGACGCCCAGGCCAAGGGTTGGCCCGCGATCGCGAACGGCGACCACACGCTGTTGCTCGCACCCACGGGCTCGGGGAAGACCCTCGCCGCGTTCCTCTGGGCGATCGACCGGCTCGGGACCACGCCCACCCCGGCCAAGGACCGTCGCTGTCGCGTGCTCTACGTGTCACCGTTGCGTGCGCTCGCGTTCGACGTGGAGAAGAACCTCCGGGCCCCGGTCGCGGGGATCACACTCGCAGCCGAGCGGCTCGGCGAGTCGTTCTCGACCCCGAGCGTCGCGATGCGTACGGGCGACACGTCCGGCAAGGAACGCCAGCAACTCGTACGCAACCCGGCCGACATCCTGATCACCACGCCGGAGTCGCTCTACCTGATGCTCACGTCGCGGGCGCGCGAAACGTTGCGGGGCGTGCAGACGGTGATCATCGACGAGATCCACGCACTGGCCCCGACCAAGCGCGGCGCGCACCTGATGCTCTCGCTCGAACGGCTCGAGGCGATCACCGACACGCCGCCGCAACGCATCGGTCTTTCGGCAACCCAGCGCCCGCTCGACGAGATCGCGCGGTTCCTCGGGGGTTTCGCAGAGGGCGGTCGGCAACGGGCGGTGACGGTTGTCGACGCGGGGTCGCGCAAGTCACTCGACGTCGAGGTGATCGTCCCCGTCGACGACATGAACGAACCCGGCGCGCATTCGTCGGCGTCGGGTGCGACTGCGGGGGCGCTCGGGCTCGACGATCCCGAATCGCACGCCAGCATCTGGCCGCACGTGCATCCCCGCATCCTCGAGCTCATCCGCGCACACCGAACCACGATCGTGTTCTGCAATGCCCGGCGACTCGCCGAACGGCTCGCGGCGAGCCTCAACGAGCTCGCGGGCGAAGAGCTGGTGCGCGCGCACCACGGATCGCTGGCGCGCGAGCAGCGCGTCCAGGTGGAGTCGGAGCTCAAAGAGGGCCGGCTGCGCGGCATCGTCGCCACGTCGAGCCTCGAGCTCGGCATCGACATGGGCACCGTCGATCTCGTCGTGCTCGTCGAATCGCCCGGGTCCGTCGCGCGCGGCATCCAACGCGTCGGCCGGGCCGGGCACCAGGTCGGTGAGCCGAGCACCGGAAAGATCTTCCCGAAATACCGCGGCGATCTCCTCGAAGCCGCGATCGTCGTGCAGCGCATGCGCGAAGGCCTGGTCGAGGAGATGCGTTACCCGCGCAACCCCCTCGACGTGCTCGCGCAACAGATCGTCGCCGCGTGCGCGATCGACGAGTGGAGTGTCGACGACCTGTACGCGCTCGTGCGCCGCGGCGCGAACTTCTCCGACCTGTCGGAGGACGCGTACCGCGAGACACTCGACATGCTGGCCGGGCGCTACCCCTCCGACCGTTTCGCCGGCCTGCGGCCGCGCGTGGTGTGGGACCGCGTCGAAGGACGCGTCCGTGGGCGCGAAGGCGCGCAGGCGGTCGCGGTGCAGAGCGGCGGAACGATCCCCGACCGCGGCCTGTTCGGCGTGTTCCTCCCCGACGGCGGGCGCGTCGGCGAGCTCGACGAGGAGATGGTGTACGAGAGCCGCGTCGGCGAGTGCTTCGTGCTCGGCGCCTCGACCTGGCGGATCGAGGAGATCACGGTCGATCGGGTCGTCGTCACCCCGGCCCCGGGTGAGCCCGCCAAGACCCCGTTCTGGAAGGGCGATCGCCCGGGCCGGCCGCTCGAGCTCGGCCGCGCCCTGGGCGGTCTCGTGCGCGAGCTGCGCAGCCTCGACGGCCCGGGGGCGGAGGCGCGGCTGCGCGACGGCGGCCTCGACGCGCGCGCCGCGTCGAACCTGCGCATGTATCTCGACGAACAGGCCGAGTCGACGGGTGCGATCCCCGACGACCGGACGATCGTCATCGAGCGCTTCCCCGACGAGATCGGCGACTGGCGGGTCTGCATCCTCACGCCGTTCGGATCGCGAGTGCACGCGCCCTGGGCACTGGTCATCGAGGAGCGCCTCGCGCGTGCGGATCTGCCGGTGCAGGTGCTGTGGAGCGACGACGGCATCATCCTCCGGCTGCCCGAATCGATCGACGACGTCGCCACCGACCTCCTCCTCCCCGACCCCGACGAGATCGACGAGCTTCTCGTGGCCGGGCTGCCGAACACGTCGCTGTTCGCGTCGAAGTTCCGCGAGAACGCGGCGCGTGCGTTGCTGCTCCCCCGCCGGCGCCCGGGCGAACGCACGCCGCTGTGGCAGCAGCGCCAGCGCGTGGCCGATCTGCTCGAGGTCGCGAGCGGCTTTCCCACGTTCCCGATGTTGTTGGAAACGACCCGCGAGTGTCTGCGCGACGTGTTCGACGTGCCGGCATTGCGCGAGGTACTGACCGAGATCCGGTCCCGGAAGCTGCGAGTGGTGCCCGTCGAGACCCGGCGCGCGTCGCCGTTCGCACAGTCGCTGTTGTTCGGTTGGATCGCCGTGTACATGTACGAGGGCGACGCGCCGCTCGCGGAACGCCGGGCAACGGCGCTCGCGCTCGACCGCGATCTCCTGCGCGACCTCATGGGCGCGGAGGAACTGCGCGAGCTCCTCGATCCGGAGGTGCTGGCCGAGCTCGAGCTCGAGCTGCAACGGTTGATCCCGACCCGCCAGGCCCGGCACGCCGACGACCTGCACGATCTGTTCGCCGATCTCGGGCCGCTCACGCTCGACGAAGTGCGCGCGCGCTGCACCGCCGCCCCCGAACCCTGGCTCGACCAACTCCGCGCCGAACGCCGCGTGATCGAGATCGGCGGACGCCTCGCCGCGGCGGAAGACGCGGGCCGGCTGCGCGACGCGCTCGGATGGGCGATACCGCAGGGGCTGCCCTCGGCCTTCACGGACCCGATCGAACGCCCGCTCGACGACGTGGTCGCGCGCCACGCGCGCACGCACGTGCCCTTCACGATCGAGGAGCTGTGCGCGCGCTTCGACATCTCACTGGAACGGGCGCGCACCGCACTCACTCGGTTGGAGGCCGACGGGCGGGTCGTGTTCGGCGAATTCCGCCCGGGCGGACTCGAACGCGAGTGGTGCGACACGAACGTGCTCCGCATCCTCCGGCGCCGATCGCTCGCCGCGCTGCGGCACGAGATCGAGCCGGTCGACGCCACCACCTACGCCCGCTTCCTGGGCGTGTGGCAGGGCGTCGGTCGCGGTCGGCGCGGCACCGATGCGCTCGTCGAGGCGCTCGAGCAGTTGCAGGGGGTGGCCATCCCGGCGTCGGTGCTCGAACGCGACGTGCTGCCGGCCCGCATCGACGGTTACCGCCCGGGCATGCTCGACGAGCTGTGCGCGGCCGGCGAGCTGGTCTGGGTGGGTGCCGGCGCGCTGGGCTCCGACGACGGGCGCGTGCGGCTCTTCTTCCGCGACCGTGTGCGGCTGTTGGCGAACCGGCCCGCGGTCGAGGGCGCGCCCGCCGGCGAGATCCACGATGCCATCCGCGATCGTCTCCTGCGCGCGGGGGCGAGCTTCTGGCCCGACCTCGTCGCCGCGACCGGAGTCGCCGACGACACCGTCGTGCTCACCGCGCTCTGGGACCTGGTGTGGGCGGGCGAGGTCACGAACGACACGTTCGGCCCGTTGCGCGTCCCGCGCCGGACCGCGGCGCGGCGTCCGTCCGCGCGCGCCCGGCCGCATCCGGGCCGGCTCAGCCGCCTCGGCCCGCCCGCGGGCGCGGGTCGTTGGTCGCTCGTGGTGCCGTTGCTCGAGCCCGAGCCGTCCTCGACCGAACGTGCGCACGCGGCCGCGCTGCAACTGCTCGAACGGCAAGGGGTCGTCACGCGCGAAGCCGTGCGGGCCGAAGGTTCTGCCGGTGGCTTCGCGGGCGTGTACCCGGTGCTGCGGGCGCTCGAAGAGTCGGGGCGGGCCCGGCGGGGCTGGTTCGTCGCCGGACTCGGCGCCGCGCAGTTCGCGCTGCCCGGCGCGGTGGATCGTCTCCGTGCGCACCGCACGATCGACGAGGAGAGCCGCGCCCGGGTGCTCGTGCTCGCGGCCACCGATCCCGCGCAGCCGTACGGCGCCGCGCTCTCGTGGCCGGAGCGGGCGGGCGGGTCGGCGCGGCCGTCGCGCTCTGCCGGTGCGTTCGTCGTCCTCGCGGACGGTGAGTGCATCGCGTTCCTCGAACGCGGCGGCAAGGCGCTCATCACGTTTGCGACCGACGAACGTTGGGCCGACGCGATCGTCGAGGCCCACAAGCAGGGCCGCCTGCCGCGCGTGCAGATCGAACGCATCGACGACGAACCCGCGCGCACGTCCACGCACGCCGCGGCGTTGCGTGCGGCCGGATTCGCGGACGGATACAAGGGCCTGACCCTCCGGTAGCCTCGCCCGCATGGGATTTCTCGACAAGGTCAAAGAAACCGCGAACAAAGCCGCGGATCAGGCCAAGCACGCCACCGCCGTCGGCAAGGAGAAGTTCGACGACGCCCGCCTGCAGAAGAAGATCAACGACCTGTGCCAGGACATCGGTGCCCTTGTCGTCGCGCAGCGCCGGAACGAGGCGCCGGAGGACGCGCCCGTGCAGATCGATGCGAAGATCGCCGAGATCGCGGAGATCGAAAAGCAGATGGAAGCGAATGCGGTCGCCGATCCGCCCGCGGCCGACGCGTCCACTGAAGACGCTTCCTGATCAGGGCAGGACGAGCTGGGCTTCGGAGCCGGCCGCGAGCATGTCGCAGTCGCGGCCCGCGGCCTTGGCCGCGTAGAGCGCGCCGTCGGCCAGCTTCAGGGTTTCGCGCGGCGTGCGGTCCGCTTCGTGGCGGGCGATGCCGGCCGAGAACGTCGTGACGGGTTGGTGCGAGCCCCACACCCGGCGGAACCGCTGCAGCATCGCCTGCGCGCCTTCGATGCCCGCTTCGGGGAGCACGACCGCGAACTCCTCGCCGCCGTAGCGCGCGACGCAGTCGACCTGCCGGGCGGTGTCGCGCAGGTTCCGGGCGAGGAGGCGCAGCGTGTCGTCACCCACCTGGTGACCGAAGCGATCGTTCACCTGCTTGAAGTGATCGAGATCGACGAGCACGAGCGCGTCGCCGGGCTGCATCGTCGCGAGCGTGCGGGCGAACGTGCGGCGGTTGGCGAGTTGGGTGAGCGGATCGGTCTCGGCGTCGTGCGCCAGCGCCGCCGATTCCCGCAGTCGGCGGAACATGCGACCCGCCTCCTCCGAGAGCAACTCCGCGGCCTGGCACGCGGACGGCTGCAGGCGGCGGCGCGGGGTGGTCCACATCGCGATGATCACACCGATGGGCGCGGGACCGTCGCCGGGGAGCGGCACGGTCGAGACCGCCCGCACGCACGCGGCCGCGGGCGCGAGCGCCCGGACACGCTGCGGGTCGGAGATGAACTGGGGCGCGTAGGCGTCGAACTCGCTCGCGCCCAGCGCGTCGACGAGGAGGGGCGCGGAATCGGCGAGGGCCGGGTGCCCGAAGAACGCGCGGTTCAAGAGGCGGCGCGAGCCGGCGCGGTCGGCGAGCAGCACGGCAACCGCGTCCGCGCCGAGGAGCTCGGCCGAGAGCGACGCGACCAGTTGCGCGCCCGTTCGCTGGTCGTCGACGCGGGCGAGGATACGTACGGCTTCGAGGAGGCGTTCGACGCGGGCCTCGGCCTTGGTGCGGCGCGCCTGCGCGAACGCGAGCGCCTCGCCGACGAGCACCAACATCGGCACCGCGAAAACGAGCGTCGACATGAAGGTCGAGTCGAAGTGGAAACGATCGGCGACGACCAGGGCGGCTACCGCCATCGGTGCCATCGCGGCCGCGGTTCCCGGTCGTTGGGTGATGCCGACGAACACGAAGGGCAGCGGCAGCATCGCGAGGTACGGCTCGGGCGTGCCGTGCGCGATCACGCCGCCCCACGCGAAGAGCACGAACGCGAACGCAGGGATGACGAGTTCCACCGGCGCGGGATAACGCTGCCAGGGAAACACGATCGCCAGGACGCCGAACGCGGCCGCGACACTCGCGATCGCGCCGATGGACGGCTCGGCGTGGAAGTCGGGAACGACGAGGGTGACGGCCAGCGCGAGCAGGCCGCCGAGGAGGAATACCAGCGCCGCCACCCGCGGCGCCAGGACCTCGGAGTCGACCTCCCGGAAGAACAGGCGAAGCTCCCGCGACGCGCCCATGGCATTGGTGCGCATGCGTGGCCAGAGCGGCGCCAAGTCTTCCCCTCCCAGAGATAGCCGTGCCCGACCGCACCATCGGCACGCACCCGGACCCACTTGAGGGAAATCTCGAAGATTCGCCGAGATCGGTGGGAGAAGGCCTCTGACCAGGTCAGATTCGCGCTTGTTCCCCCGTCCTTTCACACGTGGTTCGTCGTGCCTGCCGATATGGATCGCCCGTATCATCCGCCGATGGCCGGCCTCTTCGACATTGCAGGAAAATCCGCGCTCGTCACCGGCGGCAGCCGGGGTATCGGGCTGATGATCGCCCGGGGTTTCGTGGAGGCCGGCGCAACGGTCTACATCTCGTCCCGCAAGGCCGAGGTCTGCGACGAGGTCGCCGCCGAACTGTCGAAACTCGGGACCTGTGTGAGCATCCCCGCCGACCTGTCGCGCGACGGCGAACCCGAACGCCTGGCCGCGGAGGTCACCGGGCGCGAACCCAAGCTGAACATCCTCGTGAACAACGCGGGGGCGACGTGGGGCGCGCCGCTGGCCGACTTCCCCGCCGACGCGTGGGACAAGGTGATGAACCTCAACACGAAGGCGCCCTTCCTGCTGACCCGTGCCCTCGTCCCCGCGCTGGAAGCAGCCGGTACGGCCGATGATCCGGCACGCGTCATCAACATCGGTTCGATCGACGGCATCCAGGTGCCGATCCTCGAGACCTACGCGTACTCGACGAGCAAGGCCGCGATCCACCAACTCACCCGCCATCTCGCGCGCAGCCTCGGTCCGCGCAACATCACGGTGAACGCGGTCGCGCCCGGTCCGTTCGAGTCGAAGATGATGGCCGCAACGCTGCGCGACTTCGGCGACTCGATCGCGCGTTCGTCGCCGCTCGGCCGCATCGGCCGCCCCGACGACATGGCCGGCGTCGCGATCTACCTCGCGAGCCGGGCCGGGGCCTACGTCACCGGCGCGGTGATCCCCGTCGACGGCGGCATCGCCACGACGAAGTAGCGGCCGCCGACGCGAAAGCTGCGGGCGGCATACGCTCGGGCCATGGCCGACAACGATCTCGCCCGCGTCGACGCCCTGGTCGACGAGCTGCTCGCCGAGCACGACCCGAAGCAGACGGACCCGACCACGTTCCGCGGCGCGCAGTACGACCGCGGGCTCGCGTGGGTGCACTTTCCCGAAGGGTTCGGCGGCCTCGATCTCCCGCCGATCACCCAGCGTCACGTCGATCGCCGGCTGCGCGAGGCCGGCGCCGCCGCACCCCACGGCACGTTGTTCTTCGGTCTGTCGCTCGCCGGTCCCACCGTCGCGACCCACGGCAGTGACGAGTTCCGCCAACGCGTCCTGCGCCCGATGTTCACCGGTGAGGAGATCTGGTGCCAGCTGTTCTCCGAACCGGGCGCGGGTTCCGACCTCGCCGGGCTCGCGACCCGCGCGGTGCGCGACGGTGACGAGTGGGTCGTCAACGGGCAGAAGGTCTGGAACACGCTCGCGCATCTCGCGGATCGCGGCATGCTCGTCGCCCGCACGGATCCCGAGCTGCCGAAGCACAAGGGGCTCACGTATTTCATGCTCGACATGCATGCGCCCGGCGTCGAGGTGCGGCCGCTGCGCCAGATCACGGGCGAGGCGGAGTTCAACGAGGTCTACATGACCGACGCGCGTATCGCCGACGCGGACCGCATCGGCGACGTCGGCGACGGGTGGCGCGTCTCGATGACCACGTTGATGAACGAACGCACGACGATCGGCGCCGCGAGCGGAAGCAGTGGCGGGAGCGGCAAGGGCGCCAAGCGCGTCTCCGGAATTCAGGAGGCACTCGACCTCTGGAGCAAACGCCCGATCGAAGATCGCGACCCCGTCAGCCGTGACCGCATCGCGAAGCTCTGGATCGAGAGCGAAGTGCTGCACTACACGAACCAGCGCGCGGCCGCGAAGGCGCGCGCGGGCAACCCGGGACCGGAAGGTTCGATCGCCAAGCTCGCGCTCGCGAACATGAACAAGCTGACCTACGAGCTGTGCATCGATCTTCTGGGCGCCGACGGCATCGTCGACTACGACTACACGTTCACGCGCCCACGCGAAGCCGGGCTCGAAGCGCCTCTCGGCTCGGCCCGCAAGATGTTCCTGCGCGCCCGCGCCAACTCCATCGAGGGTGGCACCTCGGAGATCATGCGCAATATCCTCGGCGAGCGGATCCTGGGCCTGCCCGGCGAGCCGCGCGTCGACCGGGACCTGCCCTGGTCGCAGGTTCCGCGCAGCTGAGACACACAACGAATCCGGCACGATTCCGGCGATTTTCGGGGGCATCATGAGTGAGCTGGCTGTCGAGGGTTTCCGCGCCGAGCGCGAAGCCATCCTGAGCGTCGCCAAAGACCTGTCGGCCGACGAATGGATGATGCCGTCCGCGTGCGCGGGATGGACGGTGCGCGACGTGATGGGTCACATGGCGTGCACCTTGCACGGCGTGATCGATCCCGCGTTCCTCCCCGACATGGCCGGTGGTACGGAATCGAGCATGGAGCCCGCGGTCGCGGAGCGCCGGTCGTGGCCGATCGAGCAGGTGATCGACGAGTACGAGACGTACAGCGGACAGGCCGCGGATCTGTTCGAGAGTGTGCAAGCCGCCCCGCTCTCGGAAACCATGCTGCCGATGGGCGACCTCGGCACCCACCCCATGTCGATCCTGCCGAGCACGTTCCTGTTCGACGGCTACACGCACCTGCGCAACGACATGCTCACACCGAACGGTTCCGTCGACCGGCCGCAACCGCCGCGCGACGAGAAGCGCCTGCGGCCCACGATGGACTGGATGCTCGCCGGTCTGCCCTGGATGTGCGCCGACGCGCTCGACGGGGTGGTCGACCGCCCGCTTGCCCTCAGCCTCGAGGGACCCGGCGGCGGTACCTGGACGATCGCGCCCGGCGGCGAGGACGGCCGCGTCGTCGTCAGCGAGAGCACGAACGGAGATGTCGTCGCGACCGTGCACAGCACGGATCACGACTTCGTGATCTGGGGCACCCGCCGCGCGCCGTGGCGGAGCATGGTGAAGATCGAAGGCGACGAGGACTACGCGGCGCGCGTTCTCGACGCGATCAAGATCATCTGATCACGCGACTTCGATACGCGCGCGGCCTTCGCGCTTCGACACGTAGAGCGCGCGATCCGCTTCCGCGAACGTCGCCTGCGGGTCCGTGCCGCGCACGTGCGCGGCGATGCCGACACTGAACGTCGGGACGTCACCGGTCGCGAGCCACGTGTCGAGCAGGCGACGCGCGATCTCGCCGCAGTCGCCGTCGTGCGTGTGGAGCCGCACGAGGAACTCGTCGCCGCCGTAGCGGGCCACCGCGTCGTGATCGCGCAGGCCGCCGCGGAGGTGGGCCCCGAGCTGCTCGAGCAACCGGTCACCGCCGAGGTGGCCGCGCGTGTCGTTCACGTGCTTGAAGTGGTCGACGTCGATCAACAACAGCGAGTCACCGGGTTGCAGACCGTCGATGAGCGCGTCCGCGTGCCGCCGGCTCCCGACTCCGGTCAGCGCGTCGCGCAGCGTCTGTTGGCCCAACGCCTCGAGGAGCCGCAGCTGCTCGAGCCGACCGCCGAACTCACTCGACAACAGCCGCACGATCTGGTCGGTGACCGGATCGCGCGGGACACCGAAGGCAACGACCACCGCAATGACCCCCGAGGGCCCGACGAGCGGGATCGCGAGACCGTCGCGGTCGCCCTTCGCCTCGCCCGTGCCGGCCGCGTCGGTGGCGAGATCGAAACAGTCAGAGGAGAGGCGGCCGTCCGGAACCACCCCGGACTCCAACACCACGAGCTCGACCCGCTCGGCGTGCAGGACGGTGCAGGTCGAATCGGCTGCGAGCGCGGCGCCTTCCGCGAGGTTGAGCACCTCGCGCAGGTCCGACGACGCGGAGACGAGGATGCCCAGATCGGTCGCGTGCCGGCGGCTGCGCGCCATCGCCCAGGCGATCGTCTCCGCGATCAGCACCGACGTGACGATCGCGACCGACAGGCCGGCAAACGACACGGTCACGTCCGGAGTCGTCACGGTGAGCCACGCGCAGCCGAGCGCGACGATCGGCGCGAACAGCACCGACGTCCAGCGCTCCTGGGTGAGGCCGAGCCACCCGAAGATCAAGATGAAGAAGACCGGATAGGCGCTCGGCGCCTGACCCGTGGCGGCGTAGTGCGTCCACGCCCCCGACGCGAGCAGGAGCACCAGGCCCCAGACCGCGAGCGAGATCGACGCGCGCCGCGGGAGGCGTTGCCAGGGCACGAGCAGGGCGATCGCGGCCGACGTCAGGCTGAGCAGCGAGAGCAGGCGCATCCGGCCGACGTCGACCCCGGCGACCCCGAGCTCCCGCAGCGCGAAGGAGTTCGCCAGGGCCACCAGCCCCGCACCGACGAACAACAGCGCACCCGAGCGCGCAATCAGGCGCGACTCGCCCAGATTCTCCACCCCACCGTGTCGGTAACCCAACCCCCCGAATTGAGGCGTTGGTCAATGATCACAACTTGGGGCGGCCGCAACCCGTCCGATTTGCGACGTTCCCGACCGGAGTGGGGCCGATCAGCCGCCGGACACGTCCTGGACGCGCTGCTTCCCGGCCGCGATCCAGGGCATCATCGCCCGGAGCTCGGCGCCGACCTTCTCGATCGGGTGCCGGGCCGCTTCGGCCCGCATCCGGTCGAAATTCGGGCGGCCGTTCTCGTTCTCCGCGATCCATTCGCGGGCGAAATCGCCCGACTGGATCTCGCCGAGGATCTTCTTCATCTCGGCCTTGGTCTGCGGCGTGATCACCCGCGGCCCTCTCGACATCTCGCCGTACTCCGCGGTGTCGCTGATCGAGTAGTTCATCGCCGCGATCCCACCTTCGTAGATGAGGTCGACGATCAGCTTCACCTCGTGCAGCGTCTCGAAGTACGCGCTCTCGGGCTGGTAACCGGCCTCGACGAGCGTCTCGTAGCCGTTGCGGATCAACTCGACGAGCCCACCGCAGAGCACGACCTGCTCGCCGAACAGGTCGGTCTCGGTCTCTTCCTCGAACGTCGTGTCGAGCACACCGGCGCGCGTGCCGCCGATGCCCTTCGCGTACGCGAGCCCGGTCTGCTTCGCCTTGCCGGTTGCGTCGTTGTGCACGGCGATCAGACACGGAACGCCGCCGCCCTCGTCGTACGTGCGCCGAACGAGGTGACCCGGGCCCTTCGGCGCGATCATCCAGACGTCGACGCCCTCGGGCGGCGTGATCTGGCCGAAGTGGATGTTGAAGCCGTGCGCGAACGCGAGCGAGTTGCCGTCGACGAGGTTCGGTGCGATGTCGGCTTCGTAGACCTTCTTCTGCTCGGTGTCCGGCAACAACACCATGATGATGTCGGCCTCGCGCACTGCGTCGGCGGTGGGGAGCACGCGCAGTCCCGCGGCCTCCGCCTTCGCCTTCGACGTCGAACCGGCGCGCAGGCCGACGACGACGTCGATGCCCGAGTCCTTCAGGTTCAGCGCGTGCGCATGACCCTGCGAGCCGTAGCCGAGGATCGCGACGAGCTTGTCGGAGATCAGGCCGAGATCGGCATCGTTCTCGTAGTACACAGATGCGGGCATCGAAGGAACTCCTCGTACGGAACGGTCTTGGGAGGGCGGGGGCGGACCAATAGTGTCGCCAACCCCCGCGGGAAACGGAAATCAGCCCCGGGCGGTCTTGACCGAGCGCAGCCGGGTCGACTCCCGGGCCAACTTCGGCAGTGCGATCCGACCGGTGCGCTGCAGCTCGACGATGCCGAACGGCTTGACCAGGTCGCTGAACGCGTCGAGCTTCTGGGGCTCGCCGACCACCATGATCGTCATCGCCTCGTAGCCGACGTCGACGATCTTGGCCTCGAAGATGGCCGTCAACTCCGTGACCTGACTGCGGGTCTCGGCCGCGGCCTTGACGATCACGAGCATCAGTTCCCGCTCGACCCCCTCCGACGGCGGCACCTCGGTGATCTTGATCACCGGGATCAGCTTGTTGAGCTGCTTCACGACCTGCTCGAGCGGCGCGGACTCCGCGTCGACGACGATCGTCATGCGCGAGAAGCGTTCGTCGTCGGTCGGGCTGACCGCGAGCGACACGATGTTGAAGGCGCGGCGCGAGAACAGACCGGCGACGCGCGAGAGCACGCCGGGTTTGTTCTCGACCGTGACCGTCAAGATGTGGTGCAGCGTGCTGCGCGTCATCGTCCGCCCTTTCCGAACTCCGGACCGAGGATGATGTCGTCGTTCGACGAGCCCGCCGCAACCATCGGGTACACCTTCTCGCGCCAGTCGGTGCGGAAGTCGATCACGACCGGGCGGTCGTCGATCTCGTTCGCCTTCTCGATCGTGGCCACGACGTCGTCGGCGTTGTCGACGCGCATGCCGACACACCCCATCGCCTCGGCCCACTTCACGTAGTCGGGCAGATCGGGCGAGAGGTACACCTCGCTGTACCGCTCCTCGTAGAAGAGCTCCTGCCACTGCCGCACCATCCCGAGATACGCGTTGTTCAGGATCGCGATCTTCACGGGGATGCGCTCGGACGCCGCGGTGACGAGCTCCTGCGCGGTCATCTGGAAGCAGCCGTCGCCGTCGATCGCCCACACCATGCGGTCGGGCCGGCCGACCTTCGCGCCGACGGCCGCAGGAACCGCGTAGCCCATCGTGCCGAGACCGCCCGAGTTCACCCACGTGTTCGGCAGCTTGAACTTCCACAACTGGCTCGCCCACATCTGGTGCTGACCCACACCCGCCACGAGGATGCAGTCGTCGGGCGTGTTGTCGCGCAGGCGCTCGATGACGAACTGCGGCTTCAGCGGCCCGCCTTCCTCCTGCGTGTACTTGAGCGGGAAGTTCTCCTGCCACCCGTGCAGGGTGTCCTTCCACGGCGTGAGGTCCGGCGGCGCGTGCTTGGCCTGCTCCGCCTTCACGGCCTTGATCAGCTCTTCGATGACGGTGCGCACGTCGCCGACGATCGGCACGTCCGCGAACCGGACCTTGCCCAGCTCCGCGGGGTCGATGTCGACGTGGATGACCTTGGCGTCGGGCGCGAACGACGACACCTTGCCGGTGACCCGGTCGTCGAAGCGGGCGCCCAGCGTGATCAGCAGGTCGGCCTTCTGCATCGCGGTGACCGCGGTGTAGTTGCCGTGCATGCCGGGCATGCCGAGGCACAGCGGATGTTCGTCGGGGAGCGCGCCCCGGCCCATGAGCGTCGTGACCGCGGGAATCCCGGTGAGCTCCGCGAGCGCGCGCAGCTGGTTCGTCGCGTTCGCCAAGATGATGCCGCCGCCCGCGTAGATCACCGGCTGGCGCGCTTCGTTGATGAGCTTCGCCGCGTCCTTGATCTGCCGGGGGTGGCCCTTCACGTTGGGCTTGTAGCCCGGCATGTCGACCTTCTCGGGCCAGTACCAGTCCATGGGCGCGTTCGCGACGTCCTTGGGCAGGTCGATCAACACCGGGCCGGGCCTTCCCGTCGTGGCGACGTGGAACGCCTCCCGCACGACGCGTGGGATGTCCTGCGCGTCGCTGATCAGCCAGTTGTGCTTCGTGACCGGCATCGTGATGCCGACGGTGTCGGCCTCTTGGAACGCGTCGGTGCCGATCACCGAGTACGCGACCTGACCGGTGATGACGACGACCGGGATCGAGTCCATGTAGGCGTCGCACAGCGGCGTGACGATGTTCGTCGCCGCGGGACCGCTCGTGACCATGGCGACGCCGGGACGTCCGGTCGCGTGCGCGTATCCGCTCGCCATGTGGCCCGCGCCCTGCTCGTGGCGCACGAGGATGTGGCGGATCGACGAGTCGATGAGCGGGTCGTAGACGGGGAGGATCGCGCCTCCGGGGAGGCCGAACATGACCTCCACCTGTTCCATCTCGAGGCTCTTGATGAGGGCCTGGGCTCCGGTCAGCTTCATGGTTTCCTCTTCGGACGATTCCGGACAAGAAAAACCCCTCGCAGCTGCGAGGGGCGAGGTAGCGCTCGGCGCGCGAGGGCGAGCCGGGCGCTACGTGATTACTACGAGGAGGTCGGAGGCGTACATCGCCTTCGATCCTAACACCAGATCGCGGGGGTCGGCACAAGTCATTGCCACGGTCAGCGCTGGTGGACCGGGCACCAGTAGGTGGTGCGGCCACCGACGGTGTCCCGCTGCAGCGGCGAACCGTCCCGGGGGCATACGACGTCCAGGGACCGGGGCATGTCGCCCGTGTGCGATCCCCCGCGCCGGTCGAGGGTGCGCAGCGCGGACCGGATCGCCTTGTGCAGGACCTTGCGCTCGTCCGGGCCGATCGCGCTCGGTGGGCGGTGGGGATCGATGCCCGCCCGCCACAGCGACTCGTCGACGAGCAGGTTGCCGAGGCCGGCGATGCGGTGCTGGTCCATCAGCACCGCCTTGACCGGCGCGTTGCGCTGCCCGAGCGCGTGATCGAGATCCCTGTACGACAACGTCAGCGCATCGGGCCCGAGCCGG
Organism: uncultured Actinomycetes bacterium; assembly: GCA_963835455.1. Classification (GTDB taxonomy): domain Bacteria; phylum Actinomycetota; class Acidimicrobiia; order IMCC26256; family PALSA-610; genus PALSA-610. The sequence continues at coordinate 608,909 of CAWIFT010000003.1, read as the reverse complement.
CTCTCGTCGGGGTCGAGCTCCACCGCGCCCAGGCGACGCGGGTCGCGCAGCATGAAGTCACCGCCGTCGGCGAAATGGACGCCGAACCGATGCCACTTCGGGACCCGGCGGTTGCTCGCGTAGACGAGCGGGTCGCCGGCCTCCTCGTCGTCGACGAGCACGCGTCCGCTCATACCGAGATGGACACCGACGTGCACGTCGGGATCGCGCGTGTCGAGCACGATCTGTTTGCCGCGGCGGCGCGCCGCGGTGAACGCGTTGCCCACGAGCGCGTGCCGCAGCGCCGCCGCGGTCGTCCCCCGCTTCATGAACCACGTGTCGGGCGCGTGCACCTTCGTGATCTCGCGGTCGAGCGCGCTCGCTTCGAGAACCTTGCGTGCCGCCTCGACTTCGAGAATCTCGGGCACTCAGGCGTTGGTGATCGCGCCGGTCTCCGCGCCCTGCGCGAGACGCGCGTACTTGGCGAGGAAACCGCTCGTGTAACGCGGTTCGGGCAACTTCCAGTTCGCCGTGCGCTTCGCGATCTCCCCGTCGTCGACGAGGAGGTCGATCGTGTGCGCGTCGGCGTCGATCACGATGCGATCGCCCTCCGCCACGAACGCGATCGGACCGCCGTCGACAGCCTCGGGCGCGACGTGGCCCACGCAGAAGCCGTGCGTCCCGCCGGAGAACCGACCGTCGGTGATCAGTGCGCAGTCGGCGCCGCGACCGGCGCCTTTCATCGCACCGGTGACCGCGAGCATCTCGCGCATGCCCGGCCCGCCCTTGGGGCCTTCGTAGCGGATGACGACGATGTCTCCGGGCTCGATCGCGCCGGCGAGGATCGCCGCCATCGCGAGGTCCTCGCCGTCGAACACTCGAGCCCGACCCTCGAAGCGCATCTGGTCGAGACCGGCGACCTTCACGACCGCGCCCTTCGGCGCGAGCGAGCCGGTCAGCACGGCGATTCCGCCCTGGACGTGCACGGGCTTCGACAGCTCGTGCACGACGTCGCCGTCGGGCTTGGGCGGCGCGAGGTCTTCCAGATTCTCCGCAATGGTCTTGCCCGTGACCGTCAGGCAGTCGCCGTTGAACAATCCCGCGTCGAGGAGCTCCTTCATCACGACCTGTACGCCCCCGATGCGGTCGAGGTCGGTCATGTGGTACTTGCCGTGCGGCTTCATGTCGGCGAGGTGCGGAACGCGGGCGCCGATGCGGTTGAAGTCGTCGAGCTCGAGCTCGACGCGCGCCTCGTGCGCGATCGCCAGCAGGTGCAGCACCGCGTTGGTGGAGCCACCCAGCGCCATCGTGATCGCGATCGCGTTCTCGAACGCTTCCTTGGTCATGATCTGGCGGGGCCGGAGATCGAGCTCGAGCAGGTGCATCACCGCACGCCCGGACTCGTACGCGAAATCGTCGCGCCTGCGGTCGACCGCGGGCGGCGATGCGGAGCCCGGCAGGGCCATACCCATCGCTTCGGCGATCGACGACATCGTGTTCGCGGTGAACATGCCCGCACACGAGCCTTCCGTCGGGCACGCGCGCCGTTCGATCTCACCGAGCTCGTTCTCGGTGATGGTGCCCGCCGCGCACGCGCCGACCGCCTCGAACACCGAGACGACGTCGAGCGCCTGGTCCTTGTAATGGCCGGGGAGGATCGACCCGCCGTAGAGGAACGCGGCCGGAAGGTTGAGCCGGGCGGCCGCCATCAGCATGCCGGGCAGGCTCTTGTCGCAACCGGCGAAGGTGACGAGCGCGTCGAGGCGCTCGGCGTGCATCACGCACTCGACCGAATCCGCGATGATCTCGCGCGACACCAGCGAACCGCGCATCCCTTCGTGGCCCATCGAGATGCCGTCCGAGACCGCGATGGTGACGAACTCGATCGGGAACCCGCCCGCGTCGCGCACGCCCTGCTTGGCCCGCTTCGCGAGCCGGTCGAGCGGCATGTTGCACGGCGTCACTTCGTTCCAGCTCGACGCGACACCGACCTGCGCCTTGCCCCAGTCGCCGTCGTTCATGCCGATCGCACGCAGCATCGCCCGGGCGGGCGCACGCTCCATGCCGTCGGTGACTTCGTGACTGCGCGGCTTCAGGTCGTGGGGCGTGTCGTCGTGGGGCTTGTTCACCATGCCGCAAGGGTAGCGTCGACCCGGTGACCGAGCCCTTGGCGATTGGCCTGATCGGTGCGGGTCCGTGGGCCCGCATGGTGACCGGACCGATGCTCGCGGCCGGTCCGCAGACCCGCCTCAGCGGCGTTTGGTCCCGAACCGCCGCCCACGCGCAGGAACTCGGCCGCGAGTTGCACGTTCGGGCCTTCGACGATCTCGACGCGCTGCTCGACACGTGCGCGGCCGTCGCGATCGTAGTGACCCCGGCCACCCAACCCGACCTCGCCATCCGCGCCGCGCGCGCCGGGAAGACCCTCCTCCTGGAAAAGCCTCTGGGCGAAGACGTTGCCGGCGCGCAACGAGTCGTCGACGCGGTCGCCGACGCCGGTGTGGGCACGCTCGTCATGCTCACCAACCGCTTCGATCCCCGGCTCCCCGCCTTCCTCGCCGAGGCGGCGCGCATCGAGCCGACCGGCGGGCGGGCGTGCTTCATCTCGGGCGCGTTCCTCGGCGGGCCGTTCGCGCACGGCTGGCGACTCGAGCGGGGCGCGGTGCTCGACATCGGTCCGCACGTGCTCGACCTGATCGAGGCGGCGATGGGCGAGATCGTCTCGGTGCAAGCCGCCGGCGACCCCCTGGGCTGGGTATCGGTCAACTGCACGCACGCATCCGGCGCAACGAGCGGCGTTTCGATGTGCTGCACCGCCGCGACCACGACCGCCCGGACCGAGGTGGAGGTGTACTCACCGGCGGGCGTCGCGTTCTTCGACGGGCGCGCCGTCGACCGTGAGGCACGCGCCGACCGGATCCGGACCGAACTCGTCGCCGTGGCCGATGGCGCACCGCACCCGGCCGACGTGGGCCGGGTCCTGCACCTGCAACAGCTCATCGCCGAGATCGAAGCGCAACTCCGGGGTTGAGCGGATCACGACGGATCCGGGCGCGCCACAATGGACCGGCGCGCCACAATAGAAACGTGCGCGCGCCTGCGACCGTCGACGAACTGCTCGCGCTGGTCGCCCGCGGCGTCGCCATCTTCGACGAGCCCGACATCGACGGCCTGTTCCACGCGTTGCAGTGCGGCGCGAACCTGCGGGCGTCGCACCCCGCCGACCCGGAGCTCGCGGTCGCCGGGCTCGTGCACGACATCGCCGACATCGCGTTCCCGCACGACCACCGCGACCATGCACAACGCGGGGCCGACCTGATCGAACCCTTGCTGGGCGGGCGCGTGGCCCGGCTCGTCGGCGCGCACGTGGTGGCGAAGCGCTACCTCGTCGCGACCGATCCGGCGTACCGCGCCCGACTCAGCCCCCGGAGCATAGAAACGTTGCGGCTGCAGGGCGACGCGCTCGACCCGGCGGAGATCGCCGCGCTCGCAGCCGATCCCGATCTCGACGCGATCCTCGCGCTGCGGCGCGCCGACGAGCGCGCCAAGGATCGCAACGCCGATCCCCCCGCGCTCGCGACCTGGCAGCCGCTACTCGTTGGGGTGGCCGGATGAGCGGAGACGGATTCGACGTCGTGGTCGTCGGCGGCGGGCACAACGGGCTCGTGGCCGCGGGACTGCTCGCCCGGCGCGGCGCGCGGGTCACGGTGCTCGAGCGACGGTCACAGGTCGGTGGCGCGGCAACGACGGAACAGCCGTGGGGACCCGATTTCAACGTCACCGCGCTGTCGTACGTCGTCAGCCTCATGCCGCCGACGATCGTGGAGGAGCTCGAGCTCGCGCGGCACGGGTACAAGGTGTACCCGCAGAACGGTTACTTCGTGCCGTACCGCGACGGTCGGGCGTTGCAGTTGCCCGACGACAACCCGGCGGCGCGACGCGAGCAGATCGCGCGGTTCTCGAAGACGGACGCCATCGCGTACGACCGTTGGGACTCGTGGCTCGGCAGCCTCGCCAACGTGCTGGGTCCGTTGCTGACCACGATCCCGCCGAGGGTCGGATCCCGGCGCCCGGCCGACCTCCTCGACCAGGCCCGGCTCGCGTGGCGGTTGCGCGGCCTCGGCGTCGACGGCACCGCCGACGTCACGCGCCTGTTCACGATGAGCATCGCCGACCTGCTCGACGAGTTCTTCACGTCCCCGCAGATGCAGGGAGTCCTGGCGGTGAGCGGCGTGATCGGCACGTGGGCCGGGCCGCGATCGGCCGGAACCGCGTACGTGATGGCGCACCACAAGATCGGTGACGTCGGCGAAGGCCAGCTCGGTTCGTGGGGCTTCCCGGCGGGCGGCATGGGCGGGGTGAGCCGGGCGCTGCGCGACGCCGCGATCGCGAACGGCGCCACCGTGCGCACCGACGCGCCCGTCGCCCGCATCGACGTGCACAACGGTCGCGTGCACGGAGTCACGCTCGAGTCGGGTGAGGAGCTCCGCGCCGACGTCGTGGTCGCGGCGACCCATCCGCAGATCACGTTCCTGCAGCACATCGACCGCGCCCAGCTCCCGACGGACTTCGTCGAGCGGATCGAGAGTTGGCGGTCGCGCAGCGGAACGGTGAAGGTGAACGTCGCGGTCGATCGCCTGCCGGAGTTCACCGCCAAGCCGGGCTTCGATCCCGAGGTGCACGGCGGAACGATCGTGCTCGCGGAGTCACTCGACGACATCGAAGGCGCGTTCCAGGACGCGGTGGCGGGTCGGGCCGCGGCGCTGCCGTTCGCCGACATCTGCATCCCGAGCGTGTTCGACCCGACACTCGCGCCCGAGGGCAAGCACGTGGTCTCGATGTTCACGCAGTGGGTCCCGCACTCGTACGCGACCGAGCAGGATCAAGGGGAACTCGACGCGTACGCCGATCGGGTCATCGCCCGGGTCGAGGCGGTCGCGCCCGGCTTCACGTCGTCGATCCTGCACCGGCAGGTGATCGGGCCCTACGAGATGGAGCACGAGTACGGCCTCATCGGCGGCAACATCTTCCACGGCGAGCTCTCGCCCGACCAGATGTTCCACATGCGGCCCGCGCCCGGGTACGCCGATTTCCGCACACCCGTCGCCGGTTTGTACCAGGCGAGCAGCGCCACGCATGGCGGCGGGGGTGTGACCGGCATCCCGGGTCTGCACGCGACGCGTCAGATCATGCGCGATAGACGCAAACCTGGGCGGCGCTCGCACCGGTGAACGGCTGCTTGTCGAACCAGCTCCACCGGTGTTCGAGCGTGAGACCCGCGAGCCGGGCCATGAGATCGAGCTCGGGCGGCAGCGCGAACCGCAACTTCGCGTGGACGAGCCGGATCCCGGATTCGGTGATCCGCACCTGCGTGGTGTCGATGCGTTGTTCGGCCGGGTCGTACACCGTTGCGTCGAGACGAACCCGGTCGAGCGTGACCTCCTTCACCGACACGTCCTGACCGGCCTCGACACGCGAGGTGTCGGCGACGAACGCGTGGATCAGGAAGCGCCCGCCTGGTTGCAGGTGCCGCGCGACATTGGCGAAGCAGCGGACCTGGGCTTCCTGCGAATACAACTGGAAGAAGGTGTTGAACACGACGAACACCAGGGCGAACTCGCCCTCGACCGCGACGTCGGCCATGTCGCCGATCGTCACGGGGATCGCATCGCCGCCGGGCTTGGCGCGCATCCGCTCGACCATCGCCGGCGACGCGTCGATCCCGTGCACCTCGATGCCGCTCGCGGCCAGCGGAATCGCGATCCGACCGGTCCCGATCCCGAGCTCGAGCGCGCGCCCGCCCTGCGCGAGCTCTCGCAGGAGCGCGATCTCCGCCGCGGTGTCGACCGGCTTGTACCACTCGTCGTAGACGTCGGCGACCCGCTCGCCGTAGGTTTCGGGCCCGAAGTTCTCCATCACCCAATCGTAGGGACGACCCATGCTCGTCGATGCCGCATTAACGACCACCGATCTGCACGAGGTGCCCGCCGCGGCGCGGGCGATCGAAGCCGCCGGATACGACGGCATCTTCACGTTCGAGGGCCCGCACGATGCGATGTTCCCGCTCCTGCTCGCGGCCGAGCACACCGAGCGCGTGCAGCTCACCACCGCGGTGGTGATCGCGTTCGCCCGCAACCCGATGACGCTCGCGCAGACGGCGTACGACCTGCAGCTCGCGTCGCGCGGCCGTTTCAACCTCGGGCTCGGCACGCAGATCAAACCGCACATCGAGAAGCGGTTCTCGATGGAGTGGTCCAAGCCCGCGGCGCGCATGCGGGAGATGGTGCTCGCCATCCGGGCCATCTGGGCCAGCTGGCACGAAGGCGCCAAGCTCGACTTCCACGGCGACTTCTACACGCACACGTTGATGACGCCGTTCTTCAATCCCGGCCCGAGCCCGTACGGCGTGCCGCGCATCGTCCTCGGCGGCGTCGGGCCGCGGATGACCGAAGTCGCCGGTGAGGTCGCCGACGGTTTCATGATCCATCCGTTCTCGACCGAGAAGTTCATGCGCGAGACGACGATCCCCGCGCTGGAACGCGGACTCGCCACGGGCAATCGGTCGCGCTCCGATCTGGAGATCTCGTTCCCGTCGATGGTGATCGTCGCCGAGACCGAGGAAGAACTGGCCGCGGGCCGCAATGCCATGCGCCCCCGCCTCGCGTTCTACGGCTCGACCCCCGCCTACAGGGTCGTGCTCGAAACCCACGGCTGGGGCGAGCTTCAGCCCGAGCTCAACCGGCTCTCCAAGACCGGCGACTGGGCGGCGATGGCAGCACTCATCACCGACGAGATCGTCGACACCTTCGCCGTCAGCGGCACTCCCGAACAGATCGCCCCGCGCATGCAGGAGCGCTACGGCGACATTGCCCGGCGCGTGTCGTTCGACACCCCCGCCCGGCTCGGCGCCGACCGGGTCGCGCGAGTGATCGCGGGATTCCGGTAGTACCGTCCTGCGCATGATTCTGATCTGGGGAATCCGCGCTCGCATCAAGTCGCTGTCGACCGGGGAGTTCTTCTGCCGGGCGTGCGGCGCCGACCGCACGTACGTCCTGCAGCAGTTCCGGCGTTGGTTCACGTTCTTCTTCATCCCGATCTTCCCGGTCGGCAAGCCCCTCGGCGAGCAGGTGCAGTGCACGACCTGCGGAACGGTCTTCCCGACCGAGGTCCTGGACATGCCGACGTCGGCCGAGTTCAGCGAGAACCTCGGCGGCGCGACGCGGGTCGCCGCGGTCTCGATGCTCGCCGCCGGCGATCGCAACAGCGCCGCGGCCCGCAACGTGGCCATCGACGCCGCCCGTAAGGCCGGTACCGCGAGCTACGACGAGACCTGGCTCGCCAACGACCTCGACGCCCTCGATCCGTCGCAGCTGCGCGGTTTCCTCGAGCCCCTCGCCAAGGGCCTCGACCCCCAGGGCAAGGAGACCTTCGTCGAACAGATCGCGCGCGTCGGCCTCGTCGACGGTCCGCTCACACCGCCCGAGATGCAGGTGCTCGAATCCCTGAGCTCCGCCCTCGGCCTCAGCGCCGCCCACCTGCGCGGCATCATCGTCACCACCAACTCCCCCGACGAGTACCGCCACAACTGAACCGGCGCACACGCCGCGGTCCACCGTTACCTGGCCGCAATCACACGCGCGGTAGCCACCGACAGCCCGACCTGAGGCACCTCACGGCGGGGGGCGGTTGCGGGGGTGGCGGCGATCGTCGGGCGCCACGAACGCGCGTCGGCCCTTCCCTTCGACCAACAACCAACCGTGGTTGGTCTTGAGGTCGTGATCGTGAGGGCACAGCGGATCGAGCTCGCCGAGCTTCGTGTGCTTCGTCTTCGCCCAGGGCTCCCGGTGATCGAGTTGCACGAACCGGCTCGAACAGGCCTCGTTCGCGCACTTCGGCTTGGACCACAGCAGCGCGATCCGCTGCGCGGCAGTCGCACTGCGGCCCAGGTGCGTCACGTTCATCACGTCCACACCCTTGGTGATCACGACTTTGAGGATCGCATCGCCGAGCAACTCGCGTGCGACCGACACCGGTATCGGACCGAGACCCGCGATCTCGCACACCTCATCGTCGTCGACCGTGCCGCGCGCCAAGGCTTCCGCGTCGACCCGCACGAGGGCGAGGAAGCGCGGGTTCGCACGTCGCTTCGCCTCGGGCTGGCGTCTCGCGAGTGAGAGCAGCGCGTCGAACGCGTACGCCTCACGCGGCTCCCGCCGACTTTCCGTGCGCGCCTTCGTGAACATCCCGTCGATGATCGGTTCCAACGCGGCTTCGAACGCCGCGCCCTGCTCGACTGTCCCGCGCGCGTGGAGGTTCCAGGCGCCTTCGGCATCCACGTACGTCCGCGCACACCGCGCCTCGTGGATCCGGCGATGCGTGGCGTCGCGATCCGGATCCGCGGCCGCCCGCGTTCGCAGACATTCCTCCCGCAACTCGGTGATGTTCGTCGTTGCCGCCGCCTCGAGCAGGCGGCCCTCCGCCGACGCATCGGCCACAACCGCGGGCACGATCGCCTCCACCTGCGCGTTCGAGAGCTCACCGCTCCGGGCCGCGTCCGCAACGCCGGGCAAGGACGCGAGCTCCTTCGAGTTCTCCACCGCGCGCCGCGCCACCGCGGTCGAGGTACCGCCCAACTTCGCCAGATGCTCGGCCGCCGACCGCGCACCGGCGCGCTTCCACGCACCCGCTTCGTCGACGCGCGCGGCGAGCAACGTCTTCGCGCCCGCGGCCAACCGTTCGATCCGATCGAACGCCGCCCACACGTCGGTCACGGCGCCGAACGCAACCAGATCTGCGTCGAGCCCACCGACCATTCCTGCGAACGCGCGCTCGAAGATGCGCACCGACCCCAACGTCACCGGGGTTCGCAAGTCGTCCGTGACCGCCACCCGTCAACAATGACAGACGGGTGTGACAACTACCTCGTGAAATCGCGTGCGTTCGCGCTCGACCGTTCCGCCGCTTCGACCACGCGCGCGAACTCCGGATGCACACGCGAGAGCGTGACCCACCGTCGCGAGGCATCGATGCGGATCCCGACCCGTGTCCACACGATCTGTGCGTGTTGAACGAGCGCGAAGACCGCGGCGACGATCGCGACGATCACGAACAGCGCCGGCATGGCGCTCGTCGCGTCGCGGTCGGAGATCGGTGCGGCTATCGCACTGCACGCGGCGACGAGGATCCCGGCGAGCCGCATCCTCCGGAGCCGACGCTCGCGGTCGACCGCGACTTCAGAATACGGGAGCTGGACGAGCAGCGTCTCCCGACGAGCGAGCGCTGCGACGACCACGAGTGCGATCCAACCGATCGGCCCGAGCAGGATGAGCAGCCACGCGAACCCGATCCCGCCGCGACTCTGCTCGACGACGAGCCTGCCTTCGGCCGGTAGTCCGGTCTCGACGCAGATGCGCGGCAGCCGACCGCGTACCGCGTCGTCCACGAACACTGCGACGGTCGCCATCGGCAAATGATGCCCCGAACTCGACTGCGGGGCAACGGATCTACCCCGCAAGGCGCTGTTCGAGGATCTGGTTGATCACCTGCGCGTTGCCCTTGCCTTTCAGCTCGCGCATCACCTGACCCATCAGGAAACCCCACTTCTTCTTCTTCGCACCTTCGTCGCCGGCGCGGTACTCGTCGGCGACTCCGGGATTCGCCGCGAGTACGCGGTCGATGACCTCCGCGATCGCGCCCTCGTCGCTCACCTGCGCGATCCCACGCTCCTCGACGATCGTCCGCGGCCACTTCTCCTCGCGGAGCGACTCGCCGAGCACGTCCTTCGCCTGCTGGCGCGAGATCGTTCCCGCGGCCACCAGACCGACGAGCTCCGCAATCATCTCCGGTGCCAGCACTGCGGGTGACAGCCCCGTCTCGTTGACGTACGCCAGCACCTCCTGGCGCACCCAGTTGACGACGTCCTTGGCCGATCCGCCGGTGCCGTCGGCAGCCAACGCCGCAACCGCGCGCTCCGCGTACTCCGCGAGCCCCGGCACCTCGACCAGGATCCGCGCGTCCTCCGCGCTGATCCCCCACTGCTCCATGTACCGCGCGCGCCGCGCGGCCGGGAGTTCCGGCATCGTCGTGCGCACCCGGTCGCGCATCTCCTGCGTGGGCTCGACCGGAACGAGATCGGGCTCGGGGAAGTAGCGGTAGTCGTGCGCCTCTTCCTTCGACCGACCGGAGATCGTGCGACCCTGTTCCTCGTCCCAGTGGCGCGTCTCCTGCACGACCTTCTCACCGGACTGCGTCAGCGCCCACTGACGTTCGGCTTCGTAGTCGATCGCGCGCAGCAGGGACCGGAGCGAGTTGAGGTTCTTGATCTCGGCCCGCGTCCCGAACTCCGACGAGCCCGGCGCGCGCACCGAGACGTTCGCGTCGATCCGCAGCGAACCCTCTTCCATCTTCACGTCCGACACGCCGACCGCCAGCAGCGTCGAGCGCAACTCCTCGACGTAGCGCTTCGCCTGTTCTGCGGAACGGATGTCGGGTTCCGACACGATCTCGAGCAGCGGTACCCCGGCCCGGTTGTAGTCGACGAGGGAGAAGTCGGCGTCGTGGATGCGTCCGCCCACACCGACGTGCTGCGATTTCCCCGTGTCCTCTTCGAGGTGCGCGCGCGTGATCCCCACGCGCTCACCGTCGATGTCGATCCAACCGTCGATCGTGATCGGTTCGTCGTACTGCGACGTCTGATAGTTCTTCGGCATGTCCGGATAGAAGTAGTTCTTGCGCGAGAACACCGAGCGCTCGGGCACCCGCAGATTGAGTGCCTCGGCGACGCGCAACGCGTACTCCACCGCAGTCCCGTTGAGCACGGGGAGCGACCCGGGCAGGCCCAGGCAGACCGGGCACACATTCGTGTTGGGCTCTTCACCGAACTCGTTCGGGCACCCACAGAACATCTTGCTCGCGGTCGCGAGCTCGCAGTGGACCTCGAGGCCGATCACCGTTTCGTAGCCCGTCATCGTGTGAGTCACGGGTGCCAGACTACGCAACGTGACGACCGCACCCAGCCCGAATGATTTCCCCGTCTACCACGCACACGTGCGCAACGACGTGACGATCGCCTACGTGCGCGAGGGAGTCGGTGGTACTCCCCTGCTCCTCCTCCACGGCTATCCGGAGACGAAGCGCATCTGGTGGCGCAACATCGCGGCGTTGGCGGCGAGCGGCTTCGAAGTCATCGCGCCCGACTTCCGTGGTCACGGCGACTCGAGCATGGCGCCCGACGATTTCTACGACATCGCGGCCTACTCGATCGACTGCTACACGCTCGTGCACGACGTGCTCGGCCACGAGCACAGCGCGGTCGCGGGTGGCGATGTCGGGGGCGTCGTCCTCTACGACCTGGGCTTGCGCTACCCGGGCTTCGTCACGCATCAAGTGCTCTTCAACACGGTGCCGCCGCCGCTGAACGAGGTGTACGCCGCCGCCGGCCTTCCCGACGACGACGTGCGGGAGCGGCGCGCGCAGGCCGACTACTTCGTGCGCCAGGCGAACGATCCCGAGGGTCTGCTCGCCGAGCTCGACACGCCCGAACGCCGCGAGCGCTACGTCGCGGGCATGTACGGCCACCGGCTCTGGGGAACCCCGAACGCCTTCACACCCGACGAGGTCGCGTTCCACACCGCGCCGTACGCGGATGCGCAGAAGCTGCGGGCGAGCTGGTGCGTGTACGAGCAGACCACCGGACGCCGGCCGATGGAAGACGTGCCGTGCCTCTTCGAACGAACCCCGATTCCGACGCTCGTCTTGTACGGTCCCGACGATCACGTCGTGCTGCCGTCGTTCCCGTGGAAGGCCGCCGCCGCGTGCATCGACTGCACCGGGCCGCTGTTCGTACCCAACGCCGGTCACTTCCTCCAATGGGAAGCCGCCGACACGTTCAACAAGATCGCGGCTGCGTTCTGTCGAACCTAGGTGGAGCCCGGCATCAGCGCACGCGGCGCTACTTCACCCCGGACTGCTCGGTCTCGACGACGCGCTTGATCCGCTCCAGTGTCGTCGCCATGCCGCGCTCGAGGTCGGCGCGGCGATCCGCGACCCGCATGAGCCAGCGCTCGAAGAAGGCGTAGTACCAGCGGAGGTCGCGGAGCATCTCGAACGACTCGGTGAGCAACGTGCCGTCGCCCTCGGCATCGAATCTGTACGTCCACCGTGTGTCGGTGCCGACATCGAACGCGAACTCCCGGCCCGGATCGGCGACAACCACCGTCGGTTTCGTGGACCACTTCACGAGGCCACGCTTGTTCGTGCCCTTGAAGCGGGCGCCGACCACCGGGCCCGGCGCACCTCCGATCCACTCACACTTGATCGTCTCGGGGCTCCACTCACCCATGCGCGTCACATCGCTCACGACGCGGTAGACGACATCGGGTCGCGCGTCGACCTGGACGTGAGCTTCGGCCCTTGCACCCTTCTGCATCTCCACATGATGACCGATCTCGAGCGCGTCGGCGACCCCAACGCGGGAGTGCCGGCACCCGGATCGGCAACTACTCGTGCGATTCGGGAGGGAGTTCCCGTCGGTGGGCGTCGAGCCCGATCACGGCTGCGTTCTGTGGGGGCGTCGACGCGTCCAGGTTGCCGGCCGCTTCGACCCCGAACGCGGGCGGCACGAACGTGTCGGTGATCTCGCCGGTGCGCAGTACGTCGAACGCCATGCCGACGACGACGACGGCGAGCGCGCCGATCATCGCCGAGGCCCGGGTCAGTGACCAACCGGCCGCGAGCATCGCGAAGTGCGCGTAGAGCGTGACGAGCATGCCGCGGCCGAAGATGGCGATCGCGGCGATGATCGCGGAATCGCGGCGAGCGCTCGTCGACCGCGCCAGCGACCACAGCAACGCGAGTGTGACGACGAGGAACACGGCGTAGGCGACGACCAGCGCGACCGAGAGCTGCCGCACGAACGGCAACGCGCAGACGCCGACCACGAGGAACGCCGCGCTCAAGCTGCACGTCGCCCCACGGCCGTGGCGCACGAGAAAGGTCCGCTTCCCGAACAACGCGTCGCCGCGCACGTCGCGGAAGTCCTTCAGCACGATGCGGCCGATGAAACCTGCGTACAGACCCGCGAGCAGCAGGAGGTCGGTGCGGCCGACGGAGCCGCGGACCGCGAAGATCCCCAGCAGATACGGCACGGCCACGTAGCCCGCGGGCAACAGCATCGGCGCGACGACACCGCGGTCGGCGATGCGAACCGGTCGCAACGAATACGCGGCCGTGAGCGCGAGCCCGCCGATGACGACCAGCGGCGCGGGCCCGGACAACCAGAAGCCGGCCCCGACCGCGAACACTGCGGAAACGCCTGCGACAACGATCATTTCCACGCGAGTACCCGTACCGGCGACGAGCGGACGACGAGTGTCGGTCGGCAGGTTGACCCGGTCGATGCGTTCGTCCGCGAGATCGTTGACCGCCACCGCGAACAGCAACGATGCGACGACCGCGGTCAGCGCCTTCGCGAGCAACACCCCGTCGTTGGGTCGGCCGGCCTGCGCGAGCCCGACCACCGTGAACATCCCGACGAGGATCACCACCGCGGGCCGGGCGAGCAGGACCAGCAGGCGAAGCCGCCGCGCCACGGTCCTCACTTGTTCCCCAACTTGAAGTTGCCCGAGGACACGGTGACGACGAGCAGCACGATCATGCCGAGGATCGCCAGTCCGCCGACGGCAGCCAGGATCGCGAGCAGCGATCCGGCCGCGGACCAGGCGCTCTTCGGCGGACGGGCCAACGGCGGCGGCGGCTCCCAACCGGGTTCGGGACTCGGGTTCTGCAGGTGCCACTGGCGGAGCTGCTCCTCGTGGCGGGCCCTGTTCTGGCGGCTGCGCATCTCGCCCATGCCGAGGATCACGATCACGACGAACACCAGCGCGAGCCCGAGCGGCACGATGCGAAGGAACGTCGCGAGCAGGACGATGCCGATCGCACCCAGCGCGTACGGGGTGAGATTCCGATTCATGCCGTTCGCACGACCCCACGTGAAGCGATCGCGCGCACGTCGGCGTGCAACGCCCCGGCGATCGCGGCGACGAGCGCGTCGAGCGGGCCGTCGTTGACGAAGGACCGTGACGCGATCGTGCGCCCGGCTTCGACTTCGGCGCGGTGACCCGCGAGCCGCGCCTCGATCTCGTGGTCGTCGCTGCCCCGTTCGACGAGTCGTGCACGCGCGCGCTCGATCGTGTCTTCGATCTCGTAGACGAGTCGGTCGGGGAAGTACCGAGCGAAGTGGTCGATGAACGGCGCGCGCGCCATGACGGTGTCGATCGGGCCGTCCCCGCGCAGCTCCACCTTGGGCAGCGCGTAGCGGTACGGCAGGCCGGGGAGCGCGACGGTCCCGAGGAAGAAACCGGTCGCTTCGAGCTCGTCGAACAACGAGTCGGTGACGAATCGGTGTTCGACGGTTCCCTCGGTCTCGTCCGGTCGCCGTGGTCGCGTCGTCCAGGTCGGGTGCACGCGCACGACTCCCCGCCGGTGCAGTTCGCGTACGGCGGTCGACTTCCCACTTGCGGAAGGCCCGATGACGACCAATACCGGTCGGGACATGCAATTGGATCGGCAAAGGCGAACGGCAGCTGAACCGAAGCCGCCGAGCGGCGACCGCGCGTCCGGAAGTACGCAGTATTCAGGCGGAAACGGGCGCCGCGAGCTGTTCGATCGCCCGCGCCACGCGGAACATGGTGGCTTCGCCGAGGGCGGGCGCGAGCACCTGCACGCCGATCGGGAGACCGCCCTCGCCCGTCCCGAAGGGCACCGACATCGCGGGGTGGCCCGACAGGTTCGCGGGAACGGTGCACACGTCGCACAGGTACATCGCGAGTGGATCCGACGTCTTCGCGCCGAGCTCGAACGCAACCGTCGGCGACGTCGCCGCGATCAACACGTCGAACTGCTCGTAGACACGGTCGAAGTCGCGAATGATGAGCGTGCGCACCCGCTGGGCCTGACCGTAGTACGCGTCGTAGTAACCGGCCGACAGCGCGTACGTGCCCAGCATGATGCGCCGTTTCACCTCTGCGCCGAAACCCGACTCACGCGTCGCCGCGTTCATGTGCGCAACGTCTTCGCCCTCGACGCGGAGGCCGTACCGCACCCCGTCGTAGCGCGCGAGGTTCGACGACGCCTCGGCCGGCGCGATCAAGTAGTACGCGGCTATCCCGTACGTCGCGGACGGCACCGACACGGTGTCGACCTTGGCGCCGGCCGCTTCCAGTCCCGCCGCGGCCGCTCGGACCGCGTCGCGGACGCGTGGCTCGATCCCGTCGATCTCCGTCATCTCGTCGACGATCCCGATCCGCAATCCCGACACGCCGTCGTGGAGCCCCGCGACCACGTCGGGCGCGGGCCGGGCGATCGAGGTGGAGTCGTTCGGGTCGTGACCGCCGATCGCTTCGAGCAGCAGGGCCGCGTCCTCGACCGTCGCCGCGAACGGGCCGATCTGATCCAGCGACGACGCGAACGCGATGAGTCCGTACCGCGACACGACACCGTAGGTGGGCTTCACGCCGACCACCCCGCACAGCGCGGCCGGCTGACGGATCGAACCACCCGTGTCGGAGCCGAGCGCGAGCGGCGCGAACCCCGCGGCGACCGCGGCCGCCGAACCACCACTCGACCCGCCGGGCACGCGCGTGATGTCACGCGGGTTTCGGGTGGGCCCGAATGCAGAGTTCTCCGTCGAGGAACCCATCGCGAACTCGTCGAGGTTGGTCTTGCCGACGACGATGGCACCGGCGGCCCGGAGCCGCTCCACCACCGTCGCGTCGTAGGGCGGACGCCACCCTTCGAGGATGCGCGACGAGCACGTGGTGGGTATGCCGCGCGTGCACATGTTGTCCTTCAGCGCGAGCGGGACCCCCGAGAGCGGTCCGGGATCTTCACCCTGCGCGACCGCGGCGTCGACAACAGCAGCCGCCGCACGCGCTTCGTCCGCCAGTACCACGTTGAAGGCGTGAATCTCCGGCTCGCGCCGGTCGATCTCCGCGAGATGTTCCTCGAGAACGTCCCGCGCGGAACGCGCACCGGACCGAACGTCGGCCGCGATCTCCCGGGCGCTGCTCACGGTTCCTCACCGAGGATCCGCGGCACGCGAAACCGCTTCTCCTGCGCCTCGGGTGCGGCGGCGAGCACCTCGTCGCGCGGCAGGCCGGGACGCGCCACGTCGGGCCGGAAGACGTTCACGACGGGAAGCGGATGCGCGGTCGGCGGAACATCGTTCGTGTCGAGCGCCGACACCTGAGCGGCGTAGTCGACGATCGCGCCCAACTCCTCGGTGAGCGACACGATCTCCCCTTCGTTCAGGGCGAGCCGGGCGAGCTGCGCGACGTGTTCGACGTCGGCGCGGGTGATGCGAGCGGCCATCGGCGAGAGGCTACTTGTAGGGGTCGAGGCGACTGAGCGGCAATTTCCACCAGTCGTCCGGAGCGGGACTCCACTGCGGGTCGGGGTAGATGCAGTCGACCGGGCACGCCGGCAGACACTTGTCGCAGCCGCTGCAGAGTTCGGGAACGATCACGACGTCGGCCCCGTGGTTGAAGATCGCGCCGAACTGCGCCGGGCAGTGCCGCAGGCAGGCATCGCAATTGATGCACTCGGACATCTCGATTCGTACGGGCGCGTTCTTCCATTTCGGGTTGCGCTCGTGGTCGGCGATGCGTTCGAGCCTGGTCGTGGCGGCCACGCCGTCAGGCTAGACGCGGCCCGTACGGGCTCCGCTACGATCCGCCCGCTGCAACTGAGGAGGCGTGTGTGTCCGACAAGTATGAGTTCCTTTCCGACCCGTGGTTCGACGCTGCCGGCAAGCTCATCCAAGAGCACCAGCCCGAGGTCCCGCCGTCGAACCTCGTGATGAACCTGGAAGTCGCCAGCGGCGACGACATCATCAAGTTCTTCATGGGCGCGAAGGACGGCGCCGTGCTGTTCGGCAAGGGCACGACGGATGGCGCCGACCTCACGATGTCGACCGACATCGACACCGCTCGTGCGGTCTTCGTCTCCGGTGATCAGCAGGCCGGGATGCAGGCGTTCATGGCCGGCAAGGTGCGGGTCCAGGGCGACATGACGAAGCTCATGATGCAGGGTGGCGGCGGCGCCAATGCCGCGCTCAGCGCGGCGATGCAAGAGATCACCGCGTAACGCCGCGCTCGGACTGCGTTACTTCTTCGGCGGAGCGAGCTTCGCGGCCTCGGCCGCGAGCTCCTTCACCGTCCAGCGCTCGTCGCGGTCGATCGACTCCGCGGCCTTCCACGACTGCGCGCGCTGCACCTTGGCGCCCTGCACCAAGAAGCACTCCCCTGTGATCGGGCAGTCCGTGGTGGCGAGGTACGCGACGAACGGCGAGACATTGCCCGGGTGCCACACGTCGAAGCCCTCGTCGGGGGCCTTCACCGCGTCGCCGAGTCCGGGCGTGGCTTCGGTCAAGCGGGTGCGGGCGCCGGGCGCGATCGCGTTCGAACGCACGCCGTAGCGCACCAGCTCCTTCGCGCACACCTGCGACAGCGTGGCGATACCGCTCTTGGCCGCGTCGTAGTTCGCCTGCCCCGGGTTGGAGAACAGGCCCGAGGTCGACGTCGTGTGAATGATCGACGCCTGCACCTCCTTGCCGGCCTTGGTCTGCTCTCTCCAATAGACCGCGGCGTGATGCGTCGGCGCGAAGTGACCCTTCAGGTGCACGGTGATCACCGAGTCCCACTCGGCCTCGGTCATGTTGATGATCACGCGGTCGCGCAGGATCCCGGCGTTGTTGACGAGCACGTGGAGATCGCCGAACGCGTCGATCGCCTGCTGCACGAGTCGCTGGGCGCCGTTCCAGTCGGCGACGTTCTCGCCGTTGACGACCGCCTCGCCTCCCGCGGCCTTGATCTCCTCGACGACCTGCATCGCCGCGCTCGGGTCGCCGCCTTCGCCGTGCATGTCGCCGCCGAGGTCGTTCACCACGACCTTCGCACCCTCACTCGCGAACAAGAGCGCGTGCTCACGACCCAGACCGCGACCCGCACCGGTGATGATCGCGACCCGTCCATCCAATGCACCCATTGAAACTTCAGCTCCCGTAGTGGTCGTCGTCAGCGACGAATAGTGATGGTGGAGTTGCGCGGCGCCTTGGTGTCGGCCGCCGGCGACTGTTGCTGCACCCGATCGTGCGGGCGGACGCTTCCCAGAATCGAGGTCTGGAATCCAAGCTGCGCGAGATAGTCGAACGCGTCGCTGAAGGTCATGCCGAACACGCTCGGGACCAGGACCAGGTCGGGGCCCTTCGACACGTGGACCACGACGTCCGACCCGTACGGGGCGGGGTCGCCGATCGGGGGCTCCGTACCGATCACGTCGCCCGCGGCGACCGTGTCGCTGAACTCGGTCTTTTCGGCCTGCCGGGGTTTGAAGCTCTGGGCCGTGAGGGCGGCGGCCGCGTCGGCATAGGACATGTTCGAGACGTCCGGGATGTTCACCGGCGCGTGCCCCGAACTGACCACGACCGTGACCTTCCCGTCGGGCGGGATCTGCGTACCGACGCCGGGGGTCACGCTGATGACGCTGCCCGCCGGCACCTTGTCGTCGTACTGCGTCGTCGGGGTGGCCGCGTAGATGAGGCCCGCCCCGTCCAGCGCCTGCTTGGCCTGGTCCCAGGTCACGTTCACGATCTTGGGCACGGCGACCGGCGCCGGACCGTTGGACACCACCAGCGTCACGCGCCGGCTCGAGCTGAACGCACCCGCGCCCGGGCTCTGCTCGATCACGGTCCCCTTCGGATCGGGCGCCGCGCGCGTCGACGCGACCGTGGCGGTCAGGCCCTGGGCGCGCGCGGCCGCGATCGCCTGCGCCGAGGTGAGACCGCGCAGACCGGGAATCGAGACGGCGGAGGCACTGCTCACCTGGGCCAGCGCGCCGAACGCGAGGCCCGCGATCACGATCAACACCACCGCGACGATCCACGGCACGAGTCGGCGCTCGCCGGGCGTGGAGCGCTTGCGGTCCGGCTCGGTCTCGATGCGCAACTCGGGCGCACGTGCGTCCACCGCGTCCTGGTCGAAGAAGGGCGCCGCCTGCACGGGCGCGGCGCGCGTCGGATGCGGATCGGCCCGGTCGACCATGCCCGCGAGCAGGAGCGGACCCGGCGGAGGAAGCGCGTCGGCCGCATCGGAGATCGCCTGGCGCATCGTGGCCGCATCGGGATAGCGATCGTTCGGATCGATCGCGCCGACGCGATCGATCACGGGCTCGAGCAGACCCAGCTCCTCGCCCGCGACGATGGGCTGCATCGTGCGCGCAGTCAGTGTGCCGAGCGTGGTGTCGGAGGCGAACGGCAGCCGGCCGGTCACGCTCTCCACCATCACGAGTGCGAGCGAGTAGAGGTCGGAGCGCGCGTCGAGTTGTGAGCCGCGCGCCTGCTCCGGCGATGCGTAACGGGCGGTGCCGAACACCGCACCCGCCGGTTCGGTCCAGCTCGCCTCGGCCAGCGCCCGGGCGAGACCGAAGTCCGCGACGCGCACGATGCCGTGTTCGTCGAACAGGAGGTTCGCGGGCTTGATGTCGCGGTGCAGCACACCGCGGGCGTGCGCGTACTCCAGTGCCGAAGCGACGTCGCGGCCCACGCGCGCCGCCTGCGACACGGTGAGCAGGTTGTTCTGGTCGAGCATCGAGCGCAGCGATCCGCCCTCGAGCAACTCGAGCACCATGAACGGAACGTCGTCGTCGCCCCAGTCGTGGACCGTGACGATGTGCGGGTGGTGCAACGCGGCCGCGAGCTGCGCCTCGGCCCGGAACCGGCGGAGGAACGCGGCGTCCTCGGCCAGCGCCGCGTGCAGCACCTTCACCGCGACCCGGCGGCGCAGCCGCGTGTCCTCGGCGACGTACACGCGACCGCTCGCGCCGGTGCCGACTGCTCCGTGAAGCAGGTACCGGCCCGCGAGGACGCGGCCCGCGAGGTCGCTCACCGCACTGCCGGGCATGGATTCAACGGTAGTGGCCGGGTGCGCGCGACACGCGTCACGGGCCGCCGGAACCGTCCTCGACGCAGTTCGAGCCCGTTCCCGCCGCGGAACCCGCCGACGGTAACTTCACGATGTGTCCCTCACCCGGCCCGACCATCCCGCTCGTGTCGCGCTGGTCGGCGCCATCATCCTCATCGGCGTCACCGCCCTGATCGTGGGGGGCGCGGCGCAGGTGAACGGGCCCGCGACGGTGCAACGCCCGTCCGAGATCGTCGATCTCCAACCGAACGAGAGTGACCAGCAGCTCCCCCAGGGTGAGGTCAGTGCGCAGCTGCGCGCCGGGCTGACCGGACAGATCTCGATCGACGGCAAGGCCATCCCGCAGGATCAGGTGACGGTCAACCCGAGTCTCGGCACGATCTCCTTCGACCCCGGTCCGGGCAAGGACATCGAGGAGTTCACCAAGGGCGGGCACACCGCGGTGCTCGAGTGGTGGCCGGTGCGGTTCGCCACCGCCGAGGACGCGCGCGCCAAGCAGCAACTGCGCAGCTACACCTGGGCGTTCAACGTCGGTTAGCCGTTCTCGAGCAGGGCTTCGAACCCGGGCTCGTCGAGAATCGTGACGCCGAGCTCTTCGGCCTTCGCGAGCTTCGATCCGGGGCTCTCGCCCACGACCACGTAGCTCGTCTTCTTCGACACGCTGGACGTCATCTTGCCGCCGCGTGCCTCGATCTCCTCGGCCGCCTCGTCGCGGGTGCGGTGTTGCAGCGAACCCGTGAGGACGAACGTGAGCCCGGCGAACGACGCGTCGATCTGTTCGCGTTGGGTTCCCCGCTCGCCTTCGAGGTTGACCCCCGCGGCTTCGAGGCGCTGCACCAGACGACGATTCCGGTCGATGGTGAACCACGACGCGATGCTCTGGGCGATCGTCGGGCCGACCCCTTCGATCGCGGTGAGCTGCTCGTCGCTCGCGTGCACGATCGCGTCCAGATCGTCGAAGGCGCGCGCCAACGCCTGCGCGGCCGTCGGGCCGACGTGGTTGATGCCGAGACCGACGAGCGCGCGCCACAGCGGGCGCGTCTTCGAACCTTCGACGGCCTCGACGAGGAGCTGCGCCGAGCGTTCGCCGATCCGTTCGAGGGGCACCAGCCGATCGACCGTGAGCCCGTAGATGTCGGCGGCGTCCTCGAGGAGCCCGGCGTCGACGAACTGCCGGACGCGTTCCTCGCCGAGCCCCTCGATGTCGAGCGCACCCCGACCGGCCCAGTGCACCAGCCGCTGCACGCGCTGCGCGGGGCAGTCGACGTTGACGCAGTGGTGGTTCGCCTCGCCCTCGACCCGGACGAGGGGTTGGCCGCATTCGGGACACTTCTTCGGGAACTTCCACGGCTTCGTCTTCGGCGGCCGCTTCGCCAACACCGGCCCGACGACTTCGGGGATCACGTCACCCGCCCGGCGCACGATCACGGTGTCGCCGGGCCGCACGTCTTTGCGCGCGACATCGTCCTCGTTGTGCAGGGTCGCCATCCCTACGTTCGCGCCGCCGACGAACACGGGCTCGAGCACCGCGAACGGAGTGGCCCGACCGGTACGACCGATGCTCACCTCGATGTCGCGCAGGACGGTCGTCTTCTCCTCGGGCGGGAATTTGTACGCGATCGCCCAGCGCGGCGCGCGGGACGTGAAGCCCATCTCCGCGCGCTGCCCGAGATCGTCGACCTTCACGACGACACCGTCGATCTCGTAGCCGAGCGAGTGGCGGTTCGCCTCCATGCGTTCGCAGAAAGCGAACACGGCGTCGAGATCGTCGAGCGCCTCGATCCGCTCGTTCACGGGAAACCCGAGCCCGCGGATCCATGCGAGGGTTTCCTGGTGCGTCCGCAACCGCGGGCCGCCTTCCTGCGCGCCGAGCTGGTAGGCGTAGAGCGTCAGGTCGCGGGTCGCGGTGATGCCCGGGTCCTTCTGCCGCAGACTGCCGGCGGCCGCGTTGCGGGGGCTCGTGAACAGTCGCTCGCCCGCGGCGCCCTGGCGCTCGTTCAACGCGGCGAACGCGTCGAGCGGCATGAAGACCTCGCCCCGCACTTCGAGCAGCGCAGGAATGTCCTTGGCCTTGCCCTGCAGCTTCTGCGGAACGGCCTTGATCGTGCGCAGGTTCTCGGTGACGTCCTCGCCGGTCACACCGTCGCCACGCGTGGCGCCGACGGTGAACAGCCCGTCGACGTACTGCAGCGAGATCGCGAGCCCGTCGAGCTTGGGCTCGGCGACGAAGCGGATCGGCTCGGTGATGAGCCGTTGGATGCGGGTGCCCCACGCGACGAGCTCGTCGCGCGAGAACGCGTTGTCGAGCGAGAGCATCGGGACGCGGTGCACGACCGGCGCGAAGGTCGACGCGGGCCGGCCGCCGGGGCGCTGCGTCGGCGAGTCCGGGGTGACGAGCGAGGGATGCTTCGTCTCGAGCTCGCGAAGCTCGCGCACGAGCGCGTCGAACTCCGCATCGGCGACCTCGGGTTCGTCGAAGACGAAGTAGCGCTCGGTGTGGTAGTCGATGAGCCCGCGCAGCTCCTCGACGCGGGCGACGACTTGCTTCGACGGTCGGGGTTCGGCGCGGTCGGCCACGCCCGAAATCTACGCGCCGACGGCGAGCTTCGTCGCGGCCGCCTGATCGTGGACGCGATTGCCGATTTCGCGCGCGAGCATCATTGCGTGCTCCGCCTGACTCACTCCATGGCCCGCGAGACCACACGCGGGTGCGACGAGCGCCTGACCGCGCAGCTGGACGGGATCACACCCGCGCCGCGTCAACTCGCACCACGCGTCGAGGAGCGCCTTCCACAGCGGTTGCGGCTGCTCGCCGACCGGGCGGTGCGTGGGAATCGCGCCCCACGCAACCCAACCGCCGCCATCGAGGAACCGTGAGAGGGCGGTGGCGTCGTCGAGATCGAGCGCGCCGACGTCGAAGTGGACGACCTGAGGTCCGGCATCGAGTGCGAGGCGCAGATCGCCGTGGCCGCAGACGTGCACACCCGACACGCCGGCGCACGCGGCCAGCGCGCTCGACAAGAGGTCGGTTGCCACCTCACGGTCGAGCGGACCTTCGGCCCCGCGCCAGAGCACCAGCGCGGGTTCGTCGAAGAAGCACACCAGGCCCGCGCCGGGCAGACGAGCGGAAACGAGTTCGGCGCTGGCCGCCGCCCACGCGCGCGCGACCCGCGCACCCAAGGGAAACGCGAGCGCCGCGTCCATGCCCGCGTCCACGAACGCGACACCGAGCGTCAACGGACCGGCGAGCTGAACCTTCACCTGCTTGGGCGGCCGCGGCTGTTGCGCGGCGACCTCGAGGAACGTGAGCAGACCCGCATGCGCGCTGTCGTCGAACAAGGTCTTCAAGCGACCCAGCGGATCCACCGCGGCGGTGAGCTCGATCGTGCCGTCGTCGCGCACCTGAATGCCGGGTACCGCACCGGCCCACTGCGCAACGATGCCCTCGCGCCGGGACCGCAACGGGAGCTGCGGGATCGCGGGCAGTTCCGGCAGGCACCGCAAGGTGAGCGCCGCGGCGGCGTGCGCGTCCCGGTGCGGGAGGCTCCCGATCGCCGTGGCCGTGCCCGCAGTGATCGCCCCGCCGAGCAGTGTCTCGCCCATGAGGATTCGTAGGATAGGCCGACGCCGGCACACTGGACGAAGCGGAGTGCACGTTGATCTGGCTGTGGTGCACTCGTGTGACCTGGGCGCTGTTACCGGTGACCGCCGGTACCGCGCTCGCGGACGCGACGGAGAGTTGGTCGACTGCGCCCGCGCGTTGCGCGGCGGTGATCCTCTGGGCGGTCTGGGTCGCGGGATTGTTCGCGATGTTCGCACCGCGACCCTGGGGACTCACACTGCTGCGCGTCGTCGCCCCGTGCGGATTCCTGTGCGTCGTGCTGTCGCTGACGTCGACGGGCACCACGTCGGCCGCGCTCGCGCTGATCGGTGGCGGGTTTGCCGCAGTGCTCGCGTTGTCGGCGCCGATCGCGTCGGCCACCGCGAACGGGTTGGCCTACGGCGACGAGCTGCGCTTCATGTTGCGCGTGCCGATGCCGCTCCTGCTCGGCCCCATCCCGATCGCCGTGCTGCTCGTCGGCTTCGGCGCCGCGATCGGACCGCTGCTCCTGGCCGACGGCCGGTACGCCGTCGGCGCGCTCGCGACCGTCGTCGGAATTCCCGCTGCCGCGCTCATCGTGCGCGCGTTGCACCCGCTGTCCTGCCGCTGGTTCGTGCTCGTTCCGGCGGGCGTCGCGCTCGCGGATCCGTTGACACTGACCGAGCCGGTGCTCGTGCGCCGCGAACAGATCGCTGCGCTCAAGCGCACGGCGAAGACCGCCCTCCCGGCCGGCGCGCTCGACCTCCGGCTGGGAACACTCGCCGGCAGCGCCCAGCTGGCCCTGACGGAACCGGCCGAGTTCGGGCGGCGGCGGGGCCGGGCGAAGGCCGAGATCATCGCCACCCGACTGGTGGCGGTCGCGATCGTCCGGGCCGACGACGCGCTCGCGCAGGCCCACGCCCGCCGCATCAAGGTCTGACCGCCGGCGGACTACTCCGCGACAACCACTGCGGACTACTCCGCGACAACCACTGCGGACTACTCCGCGACGATGCCGCCGCCGCAGCAGATGTCGCCGTCGTAGAACGCGACGATCTGCCCGGGCGCCACCCGCGACTGCGGCGACTCGAACACGACCTCGTCGCCGTCGAGAGCCGCCGGGACCGGGGCGCCGTGCGCCCGCGATTGCACGAGCAACCGAACCGACGACGAACGTGAGCACCGCACATCGCGCAGTCGGAGGCGCTCGTGCAGGAGCGCGTCGCGTGGTCCGACCGTGACCGTGGCCGTATCGACCGCGATGTCGCTGACATAACGACGTTCGCCCACCGCGACACCGAGACCGCGGCGCTGACCGATGGTGAACGCATCGATGCCGTCGTGCTCACCGACGACCAGGCCGCGCTCGTCGACGATCGACCCGGCGCGCCGGGGGATCCGGGCGCCGAGAAACGCCTCGCGGCCGCCGCGCTTGATGAAGCACACATCCATGCTCTCGCGCTTGTCCGCGGTCCGTAGTCCGAGTGCACGCGCCCGGTCGCGCACTTCGGCCTTCGTCAACTCACCGAGCGGGAGCAGTGTGCGCGACAGCTCGTCGACACCCAACATGTACAGCACGTACGACTGATCCTTGGCGGCATCGACGCCGCGCGCCAGCGCGGGACCGTCGTCGGTGGCGACGATGCGCGCGTAGTGACCGGTGGCAACGAAGTCGAAGTCGAGCACCCGTGCGCGCTCGAGCACACGACCGAATTTCATGCTGCGGTTGCACTCGACGCACGGGTTCGGCGTCTCGCCCGCGGCGTAGGCGTCGACGTACGGCGTGACCACATCGGTGTCGAACGCCTCGGAGAAGTTGAGGACGTAGTGCGGGATGCCGAGTTGGGCGGCGACCCGGCGCGCATCCTCGACATCGGAGACGCTGCAACAACCGCTGTCGCTCTCCCCGCCCCACAGCTTCAACGTGACCCCGGTGACGTCGTGGCCCTCGTCGCGCAGGAGCGCGGCGGCGACCGACGAGTCGACGCCGCCGCTCATCATCACCATCACGCGCGCCATCAGGCCGCTCGCAACTTCGCGACCACCTCGGGCACGACCGCGAGCGCGGTCTCGATGTCGGCCGCGGTCGACGCGTAGCCGAGCGAGAACCGCACCGACGCCAGCGCGCGGTCGCGAGGCATACCCATGGCGAGCAGGACGTGGGACGGGTCGATCGCCCCCGAGCTGCACGCCGAGCCGGACGCAGCCATCACGCCGTGCTGGTCGAGCGCGATCAGCATCGTCTCGGCCTCGACGCCGTCGAAGGCGCAGTGCAGCAGTCCCGCCACCCGCAATGCGGACGCACCGTTGACGCCGAACCCGGTCACCTTTTTCGACAGCCCGTGTTCGAGCGCGTCGCGGAGGCCGGCGATGCGGGCCGTCTCCTCGGCGCGGCGCTCGTGGGTGATGCGCAGCGCGGTCGCGAACGCGACGATCCCCGCGACGTTCTGCGTGCCCGCCCGCCGGCCCTGTTCGTGGCCGCCGCCTTCGATCAGCGGGACGAGATCGGTCCCGTCGCGCACGACGAGCGCGCCGACCCCCTTCGGGCCGCCGAACTTGTGCCCCGAGAGTGCGATCAGCGCCACGTCACGGGTGTACTCCCCGACGTCGAGCCACTGCGGTGCCTGCACCGCGTCGGTATGGAGCACCGCGCGGGGCGCGCGCTCGTGTACGAGACGCGCGATGTCGGCCAGCGGCTGGCGCACGCCCGTCTCGTTGTTGACCGACATCACGGACACCACGGCGGTGCGCTCGTCGAGCGCGCGGCCGAGAACGTCGAGATCGACCACGCCGTCCGGGCCGGCCGGCGCCCGCACGACGCGAAATCCCTCCCGCTCGAGGCGATCGCACGCGCCCAGGACGGCCTTGTGCTCGATCCCGCTCGTGACCACACCGTCGAGCTCGGGAGCACGGCCCCGCCGGGCCCACGCGGCGCCCTTGACGGCCAGGTTGTCGGCCTCGCTGCCGCCACCGGTGAACACGACCTCTTGCGGGCGGCAACCGCACACCGCGGCGACCGATTCACGCGCCGCTTCGAGCGCGGTCTTGGTGGCACGCGCGGCGGCGTGAGCGCCCGACGGATTTCCCGGGTGCTCGGCGAGGTACGGCGTCATCGCCTCGATCGCCTCGGGCCGCATCGGCGTCGAGGCCGCATGGTCGAGATACGCGATCGCGGACTGCTCGGGCACGCGTCCAGGGTAGGTCGACGGGAACAGGCCTTCCGTCCCTGCTGTTGAGGACCAGTAGCGGGTGTAGTTGTCACACCCGGGGGAGATACTTCGATCATGAGCGTGCGGAGCAGGACAACCAGGGAGATCGGCGCCCCCGGCGTGAGCAACACCCAACTGCGGTTGCTCTCCGGCGGATCGTTGCCGGCACCCTCGACCCGGCCGGATTGGCAGCTCGACGAGCGCACCCGTTCGCTCGGGCGGCTCGGGGTCGCGCAGGCCCGCGAGGCCTTGCGCCGGGCCCGTCCGCCCGAACCGAACCAGCCTGAGCCGATTCGCAAGGCCAGCTGAAACGACCCGCTCGATGCGCGAGAATTTCGGGCACGAGCCACTGTTACTTCGCGATCGACAAGAACCGGTTCTGGTCCGCGGTCGATGACGCGCGCGCCGGCCGGGTGCCCGAGCCGTTGCCGGAGCTCGGGCCGAACGAGCATCTGCTCGCCGCGATTCTGGGGCTGGAGAAGCCGCGGTACGTCGGCGAACGTTGGCCCCTCCTCGACGAGGGCGAGACGTCGGACGAAATGCGCCCGGAGCTCCGACCCGAGAACTTCCTCCCGGTCGAGGCGTTCCTGTTCGCCGTCGCCGGGCAACTGCACTACCGGGGGCAGATCAGTCGCACGACGAGCGGCGCGCTCGGGAACCTGCTCGATCAGGAGTGGGCCGTCGCCGCGAGGATCGCGCACGGCGAATACCTCGAACGCGTGAGTCCGCCGCCGCACCCGACCGAGGGCTGGACGTTCCCGGAGGAGCTCATGCTCCTCGACCGAGGGCGTGCCGCGGAGTACCACGCCCTCTTGTCGCGCGCCCTGCACACCTATCGCGACGCGGATGCCGAGTACTTGCGGACCGAATTCGCACACGTGTTCCCCCTCGACACGGACGATGGTCTCGACCGCAAGGTCTTCGCCGACCTCGCCCAGCTCGCGGCCGTGTACGACACACTGCTCGCCGACGACGTCGAAATTCTGTACGCGACGATCTGGTGAGCGTCAGCCGGAGAGACGTTCGAGCAGGAGCCGCGCCGCGGCCGTCGGCGAAGTCCGACCCGCGACGACATCGGCCTCGAGTCCCTCGAGCTCCGCTCGGACGCGCGCATCGGCCCGCAACCGTTCGAGCAGCGTCTCGCTGACTTCCGACCACATCCAGCCGCGCGATTGCTCACCGCGGCGGACGGACAACGCGCCCGACGCGCGCGCCGCGGCCATGAACTCCTCCACCACCGTCCACACCGCGTCGATGCCCTCGCCGAGCAGCGCCGAGCACGACAGCACGCGCGCCGCCCAACCGTCGGTACGCGGTCGCAGCAGGTGCAACGCGTTCCCGTAGTCGCCGGCCGTGTGCCGGGCGAGATCGGCGAGCGCGCCGTCGGCCTTGTTGACCACCACCAGGTCGGCGAGCTCGACGATGCCCCGCTTGACACCTTGCAGGTCGTCGCCCGCGCCCGGCGCGAGCAGTAGGAGGAACACGTCGACCATGCCCGCCACGGCCACCTCCGACTGACCGACGCCCACGGTCTCGACCAGCACGACGTCGAAGCCCGCGGCCTCGCATACGAGCATCGCCTCGCGCGTACGCCGGGCGACCCCGCCGAGCGTTCCCTTCGACGGCGACGGCCGGATGAACGCGTGCGGCGCACGCGACAGCCGCTCCATGCGCGTCTTGTCGCCGAGGATCGAACCACCGCCCCGCGTGCTCGACGGATCGACCGCCAGCACGGCGACCTCGTGGCCGGCCTCGACCAGCTCGAGACCCAACGCTTCGATGAACGTCGACTTCCCCGCGCCGGGTGCACCGCTGATCCCGACGCGGGTCGATCCGCCGGTCGAGGGCAGGAGCTCGTCCAGGAGCACGGCCGCGTCCTCGCGGTGATCGGGCCGCGTCGACTCCACGAGCGTGATCGCGCGGGCAAGCGACCGCCGGTCGCCGGCGCGCACCGCGTCGGCGAGCGCACTCATCGGTACCGAGCCGTCACGAAATCGAAAATGTCACGCGGCCGGGTTGCGCCGAATCAACGTGAGGATCTCCGAGGCCGCGTTCGGGATGTTGCTGCCGGGACCGAACACCGCGGCGACGCCCGCGTCGTGCAGGAATTCGTAGTCGGACGCGGGGATGACGCCACCGACGACCACGACGATCTCGTTCGCACCCTGGGCTCGCAACGCGTCGATGAGCTGCGGCACGAGCGTCTTGTGGCCCGCGGCCTGGCTCGAGATACCGACGACGTGCACGTCGTTCTCGATCGCCTCGCGCGCCGCTTCCTCGGGTGTCTGGAACAGCGGACCGATGTCGACGTCGAAGCCGAGGTCGGCGAACGCCGTCGCGATCACCTTCGCGCCACGGTCGTGCCCGTCCTGACCGAGCTTGGCCACGAGGATGCGGGGCCGGCGGCCCTCCTCGGTGGCGAACGCGTCGACCTCCTTGCGGATGCGCTGGAACTCTTCGTCGTCGGCGTAGGCGCCGCCGTACACGCCGGAGATCGTGCGGATGTCGGCGCGGTAACGGCCGAACACCGCTTCGAGCGCGTCGGAGATCTCGCCGACCGTCGCGCGCGCCCGGGACGCCTCGATCGACAACGCCAGCAGGTTGCCGTCGGCTTTCGCGCCTTCGGTCAGCGCGGTGAGCGCGGCCTCGACCTTCCCGTGGTCGCGCGTGGCTTTGATGCGCTCGAGGCGCACGATCTGCTGGCGCCGGACCTCGGTGTTGTCGATGCTGCGCGTGTCGATCGCCGACTCCTTCTCGAGCCGGTACTTGTTGACGCCGACGATGGTTTCCTCGCCGCGGTCGACGCGCGCCTGGCGCCGGGCGGCGGCCTCTTCGATGCGCAGCTTCGGCATGCCGGACTCGACCGCCTTGGTCATGCCGCCGAGCCCCTCGACCTCCTGGATGAGCGCCCACGCCTCGTTCGCCAACGATTGGGTGAGTGCCTCGACGTAGTACGAACCACCGAGCGGATCGATGACGTGGGTGACACCGGTCTCCTCGGCCAGGATGAGCTGCGTGTTGCGTGCGATGCGCGCCGCGAAATCGGACGGCAGTGCGATCGCTTCGTCGAAGCCGTTGGTGTGCAGGCTCTGGGTCCCACCCAACACCGCGGCCAGCGCCTCGTACGCGGTGCGCACGACGTTGTTGTAGGGATCCTGTTCGGTGAGCGACACACCCGACGTCTGGCAGTGCGTGCGCAGCATCTTCGAACCCGGCTTCTGCGCGCCGAGGTCGGTCATGATGCGCGACCACAGCAGCCGCGCCGCGCGCAGCTTCGCGACTTCCATGAAGAAGTCCATGCCGATCGCGAAGAAGAACGACAGCCGTCCCGCGAACTCGTCGACCGACAATCCCCGCGACGCCGCGAACCGTGCGTACTCCAACCCGTCGGCCAGCGTGAAGCCGAGCTCCTGCACCGCGGTCGCGCCGGCTTCCTGCATGTGGTAGCCGGAGATCGAGATCGAGTTGAAACGCGGCATGAACGCGGCGGTGTGCTCGATGATGTCGCCCACGATGCGCATGCTCGGCGCGGGCGGATAGATATAGGTGTTGCGAACCATGAACTCTTTGAGGATGTCGTTCTGGATCGTCCCCGTGAGCTTGTCCTGGCTCACGCCTTGTTCTTCCGCGGCGACGACGTAACCCGCGAGCACCGGGAGCACGGCGCCGTTCATCGTCATCGACACCGACATCTTGTCGAGCGGGATCCCGTCGAACAGGATCTTCATGTCCTCGACCGAATCGATCGCGACGCCGGCCTTGCCGACGTCGCCGACGACACGCGGATGATCGCTGTCATAACCGCGGTGTGTCGCGAGATCGAACGCGACCGAGAGTCCCATCTGGCCGGCCGCGAGGTTCTGGCGGTAGAACGCGTTCGACTCCTCCGCAGTGGAGAAGCCCGCGTACTGACGAATGGTCCAGGGACGGTTCGCGTACATCGTGGCGCGCGGGCCGCGCACGAACGGTTCCATCCCGGGGAGCCCACCGACCGTCTCGAGCTCCTCGAGATCGGCCGCGGTGTAGAGCGGCTTCACCGGGATCCCCTCGGGGGTGTCCCAGGTCAGCGTGTCCGGGTCGGCGCCCTTCAGCTCCTTGGCCGCGAGGTCGCGCCACCGATCGAGGTCGGGTTCGCTCATGTGGGTTAGTGAACCACGCACGGGCCCCGCAGCAACAAGCTGGGCGGAACGCTCACCACTATTAGTGGTAGACGAGACGCTTAGTGTGGCGTATGGTGAGACACATCATTGGGAGCGGAGTCGCGTCGCTGTGGGGGCCATCCACCCGCCCTCGCCCGCCGGCGGCGCGACCCCTCCGCTTTTTCTCCGGGAACGCGCCCTAGAAGCGCGATTCGGTGTCGATCGTGACCGACTGGCCGGCCGGATCCACGCCCACGCGACACGTCGGGCACGCCGTCGGCACCGACCCGTCCTTGAACGTGCCCGCCTTGAAGAGGGCCTGGCACTGGTCGCAGGTGACGTACGTCGCGCGCTCTTGTTTCATACGTCGAACCTACTCACGCCGCCTCATCGCGCCCCCATCGGAAGCGCGCGCCCGGAGAGAACTTCGCACGGGCATTGTGTTCCTTTCGTTCGCCGTGCTAGACATCTTGAGACAACTTGACGTGTTCTCACGGAGATCTGGAGGAACGAATGACCGGTGCGATCCATGTGATGCCGTGGCCCGATCCGGTCCTCGACGCGATCGGCCACGATCCGCGGAGCTGGTACGTGGAGACGTTCTGGCTCCCGACGCTCGGCCCCACCGCACTCTTGCTCCTGCGTCACCTGGCTGACCGGTTCGAGGACAACCCGAAGGGCATCGACCTTCCGGTGGCCGACACCGCGGCTGCGCTCGGCCTCGGTTCGAAGGACGGTCCGCAGTCTCCGCTCGTCCGCAGCCTCACGCGGCTGCAGCAGTTCGAGCTCGCGTGCTCGGACGGCGACGTCACGATCGCGGTGCGCACGACACTGCCGCCCGTGCACCGGCGCCACGTGCGCCGCCTGCCCTCGGGGCTTCAGGCCCGCCACGCGGAGTGGATCGAGGACCAGGCGACGAAGCCCGTCGACGTGGCGCGCCGCCGCGCCCGCCGCTTCGCCCTGACGCTGATGGCGCAGAACGAACCGATCGATCTCGTCGAGCGGGCGTTGCACGCGGGCGGGTTCCATCCCGCGCTCGCGCACGAAGCCGTCCGCTGGGCGCACGAGCAAGCGGTCGCGTTGCACGGCGACACCGTCGACGACGCGCCCCTCCCCGAGGCGTCATGAGCACTCGGAACACCGAAGAGTCGCTGCCGGCCAACTCCGCCCCCCGCCGGTAGCGCATCGCCGGGGCGGGGCGCTCCGTGGGGTGCGCCCCGCCCTGCTGCGATTCATCGATCTCCGTCCCCGGCGATCCGGACTCGAGCGCGACGCGTCGATCGCGCCCCGCTCCGTACGAACATCCAACCCAACGGAGAGTCATGCGCGCATTCGTTCTCATGATCATCGCGACATTCGTCGCCGCAACCGGCGTCGGTTCCGGCGCACCGGCCCGAGCCGCAACCACAGTGCGACCACCGGGCTCGGCCATCGCGATGGCGCGCAACGCCGACGGCCGGCTCGAAGTGTTCGGCATCGCAACCGACGGTCTGACGTACCACAAGTGGCAGACCACCGCCGCGGGACCGTGGTCGGACTGGTCGAGGTTCGACGGTCGCTTCAACGATCTCGCCGCCGCGACCAACGCCGACGGTCGGATCGAAGTGTTCGGCGTCGCCGCCAACGGAACGCTCTGGCACAGATGGCAGCGGGTCACCGGCGGCGCGTGGACAGGCTGGACGTCGATCGCCGGCATCGTCGCGAACGTCGCGATCACGCGCAGCTTCGACGGCCGGCTCGAGGCGTTCGCGACGAACGCGGCGCACACCGCGTTCCACATGGCGCAGAACACCCCCGGCGGCGCGTGGTCGGCGTGGACGCAGATCGACGGTCGCCTCGTCGACCTCGCGGTCGACACCAACGCCGACGGACGTATCGAGGTGTTCGGCATCACGCTCGACGGCGGTGTCGCGCACAAGTGGCAGCGCACGGCCGGGGCATCGTGGTCGGCGTGGAGCCGCATCGACGGGCAACTCGCGCGCGTCGCGATCGCGCGTAGCTACGACGGCCGCCTCGAACTCTTCGGCGCGACCGCGGCGCACACGACCGTCCACCGATCGCAGGTGAGTGCGGGCGCGGACTGGATCGCGTGGTCGCACTTCGGCGGCCCGTTCACCGACCTCGCCTCGGCACCGAACGCCGATGGCCGGATGGAGGTCTTCGGCGTCGCGCCCGACTCGACCGTCTGGCACCGGTCGCAGGTCGTCGCGGGCGGCACGTGGTCGGCGTGGACGCTGCTCGACGGTCATCTGCGCCCGTAGCGAATCCCAGCCCGCGGCGAATATCCTCGAGTTCCTCATGGAGGAAGCCGAACTCGAGAAAGTCGCGGGCTGGCTTCGCCACGCGCGCTACGTCACCGCGTTGACGGGCGCCGGGATCTCGACCGAGTCGGGGATCCCCGACTTCCGCGGGCCGCAGGGTGTCTGGACCAAGAACCCTGCGGCCGAGAAGACCGCGACGCTGCAGTACTACATGGCGGATCCGGAAGTCCGCCGGCTCGCGTGGCAGAACCGCGTCAAGAGCGAGATGTGGACGGCCGCGCCCAACCCGGCCCATCACGCGCTCGTCGACCTCGAGCGCGCCGACTTCCTCCACGCGTTGGTGACCCAGAACGTCGACGGGTTGCACCACGCGGCCGGGCAGTCGCCCGAGATCGTCATCGAGATCCACGGCAACGTCCGCGACGCGAAGTGCATGTCGTGCGACTGGCGCGGGCCGATGGACGAGACGCTCGAACGGGTCCGAGCCGGGGAAGCCGACCCGGAGTGCGCACACTGCGGTGGGATCCTGAAGTCGGCGACGATCAGTTTCGGCGAGAACCTCGTCGCGGCCGACCTCCACGAGTCGCAGGTCGCGGCCGGCCGCGCGGACGTCTTCCTCGCGATCGGCACCTCGCTCGCCGTCTACCCCGCCGCGGCCCTGCCGGAGATCGCACTGCGGAACGGGGCTCGACTCGTGATCCTCAACGCCGAGGAGACCCCGTTCGATCCCGTCGCCGACGTGGTCGTGCGGGACCAACTGGGCGAAGTGCTGCCCGCCCTGGCGGCCCTCCTCCGACCGTTGGGAATATCCGACTGCTGAGGTAGCATTTCAACGACGAATCGACGTTCTGGAGCTGTGATGGCGAGTTTCCGCGAGCTGCTGAAGCAGACGAAGTCCGAGATCCGGGAGGTCTCACCGGCCGACGCCGAACCGCGCGTCGGCGACGCGACGTTCCTCGACGTGCGCGAGCTCGACGAGTTCGAGCAGGGGATGATCCCCGGCGCGGTGTTCATCCCCCGCGGCCACCTCGAGAGCCAGGTCGAGAACAAGATCCCCGACCACGACACGCCCGTCGTCATCTACTGCGCGGGCGGCACCCGCTCCGCGTTCGCGGCGAAGACGCTGCAGGAGCTCGGCTACAGCGACGTCGTGTCGATGGCCGGCGGCTTCGGGCGCTGGAAGAACGAGGGGCGCACGTGGATCACCCCCACGTTGCTCACGCCCGAACAGCGCGACCGCTACGGCCGCCACATTCTCTTGCCCGAGGTCGGTGAGGAGGGCCAGCAGAAGCTGCTCGGCGCCAAGATCCTGTTGCTCGGCGCGGGCGGTCTCGGTTCCCCCGCCGCGCTGTACCTCGCGGCCGCAGGTGTCGGCACGATCGGCATCGTCGACATGGACGTGGTCGACGCGTCGAACCTGCAGCGCCAGATCCTGCACAACCTCGAGCGCATCGGCGACCGCAAGGTCGACTCCGCCAAGAAGACGCTCACCGCGTTGAATCCCGACGTCGACGTCGTCACCTACGACGTGCGGCTCGGCGCCGACAACATCCTCGACATCATCGACGGATACGACGTCGTGGTCGACGGCACCGACAACTTCCCGACGCGCTACCTGTTGAACGACGCGGCGCTGCTGAAGAACATCCCCGTCGTGCACGGCTCGATCTTCCGCTTCGAAGGTCAGGTCACGGTGTTCGACCCGTACAACGGTCCGTGCTACCGCTGCCTGCTCCCCGAGCCGCCGCCGCCGGAGCTCGCACCGTCGTGTTCGGAGGCCGGTGTGATCGGCGTGCTCCCGGGCATCGTCGGTTCGATCCAGGCGCTCGAGGCGATCAAGCTGGTGCTCGATCTGGGTGAGCCGTTGCGGGGCCGGTTGCTCGCGTACGACGCACTCGAAGAGACGTTCCGCAACTTCAAGGTACGGCGCGATCCGAGCTGCCCGGCCTGTGGCGAGAACGCGCAGATCGTCATCGCCGAGTACGACGACCTGTGCATGCCCCACGCGGTCCTCGCCGACGGCACCGTCGCCGGTCACTAATTCTGCACGTCGTCAGGGCTTCGCGACGACCTCGACCTTGCCGTTCATCAAGGTGTGGATCGAGCACGTGTAGTAGTACGTGCCCGCCTTGTCGAACGTGAACGAGTAGCTCGCGCCCGGGCCGAACTCGCTCGCGGAGATGCCGAACGGCGCACCGAAGTCGACGGCGTCTGCGCTCTTCTTCACGTCGTGCGCGACGGTGTCGGTGTTCTTCCACGTGACCTTCGTTCCCACGTCGACGATCAGCGCGGCGGGAGTGAACTGATTCTGGGCGGCGTCGATCTCGAACGCCGTCTTGCCCCGCGCGTCGACCGGCGGCGGAACGGGCTTGGCCTTCGGCTTCGACGAACCGCATGCGGTCGCGAGCACGCACAGACACGCGACCAGCGCGACGAACGCACGGCGGGTGGTCACGGCTTGCGGAACGTCGAGGCGAGCTCGACGAGCGTGCGGACGCCGTAGCCGGTTCCGCCTTTCGAAGTTTCGGCGTCTTCGGACGACGAGCGCGCGGTCCCGGCGATGTCGAGGTGCGCCCACGGTGCGTCGGCGGTGAACTCCTTCAGGAAGAGCCCGGCCGTCAACGTGCCCGCGCCCCCTCCGGTGGAGATGTTGCGCAGGTCGGCGATCTCGGAGTCGAGGTTGCGGCGATAGTCCTCCGGCAACGGGAGGTGCCACACCCGCTCACCCGCACGGGCGGCCGCCTCGCTCACCTGCGTGATCCACGCCTCGTCGCTGCCCATGAGACCGGCGATCTTCTCGCCGAGCGCCATCGTCACCGCGCCGGTCAACGTCGCGAGATCGATGATCGCGTCCGCGCCCTCCTCGCTCGCGAGCGAGAGTGCGTCGGCCAGGATGAGCCGGCCCTCGGCGTCGGTGTTCAACACCTCGACCGTCTTGCCGTTCCGCATCGTCAGCACGTCGCCCGGTCGCATCGCGGCGCCACTCGGCATGTTCTCGACCAGCGGTAGGTAACCGATGACGCGGGTCTTCACGTCGAGGTCGCGCAGCGCCGACATGGCAGCGATGACCGCGGCCGCGCCCGACATGTCGGTCTTCATCGTCTCCATGCCGCCGGCGGTCTTCAGGGAGAGCCCGCCGGAATCGAACACGACACCCTTGCCGACGAACGCGACGGTGCCCTTGGCCCGCGGCGGCGCGAACTCCAAGCGGAGGAACCGCGGCGGACGGTCGGAACCGTTGCCGACACCCAACACGCCGCCCATCCGCGCCCGGACGAGTTGTTCCCCCGCGAACACCTTCACCTTCAGGCCCGACCCACGTGCGACCACGCGTGCGAGTTCGACGACGTCGGCCGGCGACTTCGCGGCCGCGGGTTCGTTGATGAGGTCACGCGCCCACGCGACCGCTTCTGCGATCCGGGCACCGCGCGCGATACCGGCGCGTATCTTTGCGTCGGGGGCGCCCACGACGAAGACGCGCGCCAGTCGCGACGGCTTGGCTTCCGACTTGTACCGCAGGAACTGGTAGGTCCCGAGGCCGACGCCCTCGGCGAAGGCCTGCGCCGCGAGGCCGGGATCGATGTCGGGTCCGACGGCGTCGAGCAACGTCGTTGCGACCGATGCCACTCTCGACGCGCGCTTCGCGAGGACTGCGCCCGCGCGCCGGAGCGCGGCCGCGTCGAAGCTCGCCGCGTCGCCGACGCCGAGCAGGAGCGCGGCACGCGCGCCCAGATTGCCGCCGGTCGGCACCGCGAGCACCTCGCCGCGCTTGCCGTCGAAATCGGTCTCCTGCATGAACTCGGCGAGCCCTCCGTCGATCGCATCGTCGACGAGCTGCGCGCCCGGTCCGAGGCGCGCACCGGAGAACACGGGCACGACGAACAGGTCGGCTTTGGGCGCGCGAGCAACCAGCTTGAAGGTGGGGGCCATTCGGGATCCTTACGGTTGACGCGATGGACGGAAGTCGCCTTCTTGCCAGCGCGACAACGTGTAGACGAGGTCAGCGAGGCGATTGAGATACGGAACCACTTGGCTCTCCGGACCGAGCCAGCCGACGCGCGTGGCCGCGACCGTCACCCGTTCGGCGCGGCGGATCACCGTGCGGGCGAAGTCGAGCGCGGCCGCAATCCGGTTCTGGCCGGGCAGGACGAACTCCTTCGGGGCCTCGAACCGCCCGGTGATGTCGTCGATGACCGGCTCGAGCCGCGTCACCATGTCGACCGTGACGAGCGAGACCTCGGGTGTCAGCTTGGCGCGATTCTCCGGAGCGGTCGCGAGCTCGGCCCCGACCACGAACAACTCGCGCTGCAGTTGCACCAGCAACTCGTGCAACTCCGACTCCGACTCCGGATCCAGCTCGGCCCGGGCCAGCCCCAGCGCGCTCACGGCCTCGTCGACGGCCCCGTAGGCCTCGGGCCCGACCTCGTCCTTGCCGACCCGTCCCCCATACAGGAGACCGGTCGTGCCGTCGTCGCCGGTGCGCGTGTAGACCTTCATGCCGAGGGGGCAGCCTACGACCCCGAACCGGCGGAATCGTGTAGAGCCACTCCGCGCGCCCCACATAACCTTGGGTGATGCCCGACCCCCGAGGAACCCGTTCGCCGATCGGTAGCGGCGCCGCACATCCGTTCCTCGAGGCGCTGCACGAGCGCGTGCTGGTGCTCGACGGGGCGTTCGGCACCTGGATGCAGGGCCACGACCTCGGACCCGACGACTTCGGCGGCGAGGCGCTCGAGGGCTGCAACGAATGGTTGGTCGAGACCCGGCCCGATCTCGTCACGCAGATGCACGACGAGTTCTTCGCCGCGGGCGTCGACGGTGTCGAGACCGCCACGTTCGGCGCATTCCCTCTCGTGCTCAACGAGTACGGGCTGGCCGATCAGACGTTCGAGATCAACCGCCACGCGGCCGTGCTGGCCCGCGAGGTCGCCTCCGGTCACGCGGCCGACGGCCGGCCCCGTTTCGTGATCGGTTCGATCGGCCCCGGCACCCGGCTCCCGTCGCTCGGCCAGATCCGGTACGAGACGTTGCGCGACGACTACGAGCTCCAGGTCGACGGCCTCATCGCCGGCGGCATCGACGTGCTGCTCATCGAGACCGTGTACGACCTGCTGCAGGCGAAGGCCGCGATCAACGGCGCGCGCTCGGCGATGCGGCGCGCGGGACTGTCGAACCCGATCCCGATGATGGTGCAGGTCACCGTCGAGACGACGGGGCGCATGCTCGTCGGCACCGAGATCGGCGCCGCGCTCACCGCGCTGGAAGCAATGCGGCCCGACATCATCGGCATGAACTGCGCCACCGGCCCGGCCGAGATGACCGAACACCTCCGCTATCTCGCGCAGCACGCCCGCACATTCCTGTCGGCGTTGCCGAACGCGGGATTGCCCTCGGTCGTCGACGGTCACACGCACTACGACCTCACGCCGCCGCTGCTCGCGGAGGCACACGAGCGATTCACCACGGAATTCGGCCTGAACGTGGTGGGTGGTTGCTGCGGAACCACCCCCGAACACCTCCGCCAGGTCGTCGACAAGCTCGACCACCGCGCGCCGGTGCTGCGATCGCCCGAGTTCGAACCCGGTTGCTCGTCGATCTACTCCCACGTCCCGTTCGAGCAGGAGCTCGCCTACCTCGCGATCGGCGAACGCACGAACGCCAACGGGTCGCGCAAGTTCCGCGACGCGATGCTCGAAGCCGACTACGACTCGTGCGTCCAGATGGCGCGCGAGCAGGTGAAGGAAGGTGCGCACGTGCTCGACGTGTGCGTCGACTACGTCGGCCGCGACGGCACGCTCGACATGGACGAGATCGCGAGCCGGTTCGCCACGCAGGCATCCCTGCCGCTGGTGTTCGACTCGACCGAACCGCAGGTGTTGGAAGCCGGGCTGCGTCACCACGGCGGCAAGGCGCTGCTCAACTCGGCCAACCTCGAAGAGGGCGAGGCTGAAGGCAAGCGCATGGACCGCGTGTTCCGCCTGGCCCGCGAATACGGCGCCGCGGTCATCTGCCTGACGATCGACGAAGAGGGCCAGGCGCGCACCGCCGAGTGGAAGATGCGAGTCGCGAAACGGATCTACGACATCGCCATCGAGCGCTACGGCCTCGAGCCCACCGATCTGATCTTCGACGCGTTGACGTTCCCCCTCTCGACCGGCGACGACGATCTGCGCCGCGACGCAATGGAGACGATCGAGGCGATCCGCCGGATCAAAGCCGAGCTCCCCGGCGCGCACACGGTGCTCGGGTTGTCGAACGTCTCCTTCGGCCTCAAGCCCGCCGCGCGTCACGTGCTGAACAGCGTGTTCCTGCACGAGTGCCGCGAAGCGGGCCTCGACGCGGCCATCGTGCACGCGGCGCGCATCCTGCCGCTGCACCGGATCGACGAGGCGCAAAAGGAAGCGGCGCTCGACCTCATCTACGACCGCAGGCGGGAGAACTACGACCCGCTCACCGAGTTCATGGCCCTGTTCGAGAACGTCGAAGCCGGCGCGATCGAGAAGGAAGACCGCTCGGGCTGGCCGGTGTCGGAACGATTGAAGCACCGCATCATCGACGGCGAGCGCGACGGTCTCGAAGTCGACCTGGTCGAGCAGCTCGAGTCGTTGACGCCGCTCGAGGTCGTGAACGACGTGCTGCTCGACGGCATGAAAGTGGTCGGCGAGCTCTTCGGCAGCGGACAGATGCAGCTGCCGTTCGTGCTCCAGTCTGCAGAGACGATGAAAGCCGCGGTCGCGTACCTCGAACCGCTCATGGAGAAGGCCGACTCGGGGGGCAAAGGTGTCGTCGTGCTCGCCACGGTGAAGGGCGACGTCCACGACATCGGCAAGAACCTGGTCGACATCATCCTGACGAACAACGGATACATCGTCTACAACCTCGGCATCAAGATCGCGATCAACGAGATGATCGAAAAGGCGCTCGAGGTGAACGCCGACGCGATCGGCATGAGCGGCCTGCTCGTGAAGTCGACGATCATCATGCGGGAGAACCTCGAGGAGCTGAACACACGCGGCCTGTCCGACACCGTGCCGGTCATCCTCGGCGGCGCGGCATTGACGCGCACCTACGTGGAGCGCGACCTGCGCGAGGTTTACGACGGCCGCGTGTTCTACGGCAAGGACGCGTTCGAAGGCCTGCGCACGATGGACGCGCTCGTGCAGGGCCGCAAGGACGGCACCCTCGACGAGAAGTTCGGACGCGAGCCCGGCGGCCGCAACCTGCCTCCCCGCAAGTCGGAGCAACCCGTCGCCGACATCGACATCCCGGCCCGTTCCGACGTCGCGACCGACGTCCGCATCTTCGCGCCGCCGTTCACGGGATCGCGCGTCGCCAAGGGCATCTCGCTCGACGACATCGTCGGCTACGTGAACGAGACCGCGCTGTTCCGCAACCAGTGGCAGTTCCGCCCCGAGTCGGGTGAGAACGACCAGGACTTCAAGACCCGCATCCGGCCGACCCTGCGCGCGCAGCTCGGCATCGCCAAGCAGGAGGGCCTGCTCGTTCCCGCCGCCGCGTGGGGCTACTTCGCGGTGAACAGCGAGGGCGAGAACCTCGTCGTATGGAAGGACGACACGCGCACGCAGGAATGGCTGCGCTTCCACTACCCGCGGCAGCGCAAGGCGCCGTTCCTCTCGATCGCGGACTTCTTCCGCCCCATCGATTCCGGCGAGACCGACTACGCCGCGTTCCACGTGGTGACGATGGGAACCGCGGCGAGCGCGCGCGAAAAGGAGCTGTTCGCGGCCGACAAGTACCAGGACTACCTGTTGCTCCACGGCCTGTCGGTCGAGATGACCGAGGCGCTCGCCGAGTTGTGGCACCGCCGGATCCGCGAAGAGTGGGGCTTCGCCGACGAGGACGGCCCGACGCTCACCGGCCTGTTCAAGCAGCAGTACCGCGGCTCGCGCTACTCGTGGGGCTACCCCGCGTGCCCCGACCTCGACGATCAGACCAAGGTCGCCGAGCTCCTCGAGATCGAGCGCATCGGCGTGTCACTCACCGAGGAGTTCCACCTCGTCCCCGAGCAGTCGACGAGCGCCATCATCGTCCCCCACCCCGAGGCGAAGTACTTCGTCGTCTGACGCTCCGCCGCCCAGAGCGCGTCGGGCACTGGTTCGTCCCGTCTTCAGGACCATGACCACCGCCCCGACGAACAGCACCCCGATGATCCAGCCGCCGATGCCGCCGAGTCCCTCGAGGCCGCGCTGGAGCAGGAACGGCCGCTTGTGCCAGGCGGTGAAGTCGAAGCAGCGGTAATAGCGGCTCAGGTTGTGCGCCGGATGCGCGTTCACGCAATGCGGATCCGGGCCGAAGAACTGGCCGACGGTTCGCGCGTGGAACAGCACCACTGCTTGCGGAAGCCCGACCGCGGCCACGACGATCGCGGTCGGCCAGAGCCAGCGACCCGCCAGGAAACGTTGCAACAGGTCGGTTGCCCGATCGCCGGCAAAGACGCAGGAGATCAAGAGCATGGCCGGGAGCAGCGGGAGCATGAGCCGCGGCCCCCACGCGATCCAACCGAACGGCGAGTACCACGTCGCCAGGCCGAGCACGTCGGCCACCGCCACGACCGCGACCAGGAGGGGCGCGACCGTTGCCCAGCTCCGGTCACCGCGGCGCACCGTCCAGACCGCGCCGGCAACGGTGAGCCCGAGAATGGCGAGCGCGCCCGGCCAGAACCACAGCAGGCCTGAATTGGGTGCCACCCACTGCCCCGCGAACGCACGCGCCACGACGGCGGCATTCGGGGCGCGTTCGAACGCCTGCAGGTAGATCGTGTTGCGGACCGTGCCGAACCGGAAGATGTTGAAGGCCGCATTGGCTACGGCGCCGGCGACCGATCCCACGACGACCGCGACGAGCAATCGGCGCGAGGCGGCACGATCTTCCGGCCGCTTCACCCGGTAGGCCAGGACGCAGATCAGCCCGAGCGCGGCGACGAATGCGACGTTCGTTTCCTTCGTCGTACCGGCGAGCGCGACCAACCCAAAGACCAGCACCGGTCGACTGCGCAAGAGCAACGCGGCGATCGCGGCGACGACGACCGCGGCCGCGAGCGCCTCGCCGAACGCGGCCGTCCCGTACCACAACAGTGGACTCGCAAGGAGGGCGACGACCAACGGTGGCACCCACGCCGCGGCCGCGGTCCGCCGGAGTGTCATCCACACCACTCCGAACAACGCCCACAACGCCAAGGCATTGCCGACGATGAGCACGCGCAGCGTGGAGTCGCGCGACATGCCCAGCCACCGCATCACGATGGCCGGCATGTACTGCATCAACGGCCAGGGCCCGACTCCGCCCTTCGCCACGCCCCGTCCACCGACCCACGTGTCGCAGTGCGTCAGGACGCCGTGGTGCAGGCAGTCGACCGCCTTCTGCGCCCCGGCGACCAATCCCGACGCGTCGCCCGAAAGGGTCGGATGCTGCAGCGCGACCCAGGAATCGACGAGGAGCACCGCGGCGACGAGGACCACCGACGCGCGCCTCTCGAACGTCTCCGCACTCGCCCGGCTCACAGCCGCCGAGCCTAGGTCGGGCCGCCGACCGGCATCAGGGACGCAGGACGGCCCGGGCGACGAGGTCGGTGCCGAACGCGGTGAGGATGGCGAGGTACAGGAGACCGGTCGCGGCCATCACCGCGGAGTAGTAGCGCTCCCGCAACGCAGCCCACGTCATGGCGACCAGGCCGATCGTCAGCAGTGCGCACCCGATCCAAATCCACCCGAGCACGCCGTGATAGCCGTCGTCGATGGTGCCGTTCAGCACCTGCACCATGCCGATCGGCCACAGGAACACGACGATCTCGAACGGCCACGCGAACGCGCACCACGCGACCAGTTCCTTCACCGGTCCGCGCGGCAGTCCGGGCTGCACGAGGTACCAGTGCCCGAGCAACATCGCGTCGCTCACACTCCCGAGGAACACCGCGCCGACGAGGAGCCGAGCCAGCGCGAGGAAGTACGGGCCGCCCGCGAATTGCGCGGCCGCGAACAATCCAATGGTGCCGAGTATCGGGGCGATGAGATCGAGTGCGGGCGGGAACTCCGGCCCACCCTCGACGCCTTCCTCGTCGGCGCGGCCGATCATCGCCGAGACGCGCGCCCGCCGCGCGGCACGCACCTCCTCGCGGCCGCGCACCCCGGCCGCGCGCCGGTGCACGGACACCGCGAGTGCGAGCATCGCCGCGGCCACGCACGCGATCGACGATGCCGCCGCCACGTCGTGCGCCCACGTGTGATCGTCGTTGAGGAAGAGCAGCGCGGCCCCGGCCGCCATCACCGCGAACGTGATGCGTATCAGCCAGCCGTAGCCGAGACTGACCTCACGCCGCCGCGTCGTCACCCAGCCGAACAGCAGGCCGCCGACGGCCCACTGCAGGAGGAACGTACCCGCGTCGAGCTTCACGCAACGATCGCGATATCGCGCGGCGCGTCGTTCAGCCGCAACGGTC
The DNA here is from genome assembly GCA_963835455.1 of uncultured Actinomycetes bacterium. Taxonomy (GTDB): domain Bacteria; phylum Actinomycetota; class Acidimicrobiia; order IMCC26256; family PALSA-610; genus PALSA-610. The sequence goes on along the minus strand of CAWIFT010000003.1, from coordinate 565,309 downwards.
CCTCGAGCGTGGCCACCACGATGTCCTCGAGGCGCATGCCGAAGCGCTCGGGGAAGTAGATACCGGGTTCCACACTGAACGCGTGTCCCGGCTCGAGCGGGCGTTCGTTGCCGGCGACGAGGTAGGGGTCCTCGTGCGCCTCGGTGCCGATCCCGTGGCCGACGCGGTGCACGAAGTACTCGCCGAACCCGGCTTCGCGCGATCACGCTCCGCGACGCGGCGTCGACGTCCGCGCAGGGCGTGCCGACCGTCGCACCCCGCACGCCGGCTTCCTGTGCGTCGACGAGCACCGCGTAGACGTCGCTGATCTCCGAAGGGACGTCGCCGACGTGGAACATGCGCGTGATGTCGGAGCAGTAGCCGTGCATGGTGCCGCCGAAGTCGCACAGCACGAGGTCGCCTTCGTTGATCGTGCGCGTCGCCGTGGGTTCGTGGTGCGGGCTGGCCGCGTTGGCTCCGGCGGCGACGATCGCGAAGTTCGCCGCGCTCGTGGCCCGCGGCCAGCATCCGCTCGACCAGTTCGCGGTGCACGTCGAGCTCGGTGCGGCCGGCAAACGACACGGCGCGCATGTCGCGTGCGATCGCGTCGACCGCGTGCGCGGCCCGCGTCAGCGCGGCCACCTCGTCGGCGTCCTTCACCATGCGGATCGGACCGACGACATCGGTCGCGCGCACGAAGTCACACGACGGCACCGAGCGCTGGAGATCGAGCACGAAGCGCGCCCACGTGTGATCACCGATCGCGACCCGCCGCGCCGATCGCCGGATCATCCCGGCGACGACCGCAATCGGGTCGTCGGTCTCTTCCCATTCCACGATCCCGAACAGGTCGGCCCGTCGCGTGACACGCGGCGCTTCGAGGCGAGGAACGACGAGTTGCGCGTCGCCCGTACGCGGCAACACGAACATCGTGAGGCGCTCGAGCGGCATCGCTTCGTAACCGGTGAGGTACGGCAGGTCGGGTCCGACCGAGAGCAGCAACGCGTCGACGCCCAGCTCCGCCATGCGGGCGCGCACCCGGGCGATCCGCTCGCCGTACATCGTCGTCACGCGTCGATCCCCGGAAGTCCGTCGATGCTCGCCGCGTTCTTGGCCTGCCAGTACGCGGCGAGCCCGTCCTCGCCCTTGCCCTCCGCCCACGCGAGCAACCGATCGCGGTCGTCCACGAGATCCATCAGCGGCACCGCGAACCCGCACGACGTCGTCACCCGCTGCACTTCGACCTCGATGATCGAGCGCCGGCCCGGAAGGTCCGGGAACTCGGGCGCCAACTCGGCGAACCCCGGCGTTCCCACCGGATGTACGACCCCGCGACCGTAGATACGGGAGATGCGCGGGTTTCCGGTGAAGGCGCACGCCATCAACGTGATGCGACCGTTCTCGCGGAGGTGCGCGATCGTCTCGACCCCACTGCCCGTCAGATCGAGGTACGCCACGCGATCGGGCGCGAGCACGCGCAGCGTGTCGTAGCCCTTGGGCGAGAGGTTCACGTGCCCGGCGTCGCCGCTCGGCGCGGTGGCGACGAAGAACATCCGTTGTTCGTGCCACCACTGCGCCAGATCAGGGCGCACCGACGAGAACAGCTCGGCCATACGCCCATTATCTCAGTGCGGGGCGGGAACCAACCGATCCGCACCTTCGCGCGCGTGATAGCTCGACCGGACGAGCGGACCCGACTCCACGTGGGCGAAACCGAGCGCCTCGCCGTACTCCCGCAGGGCCGCGAACTCGTCGGGGTGCCACCACTTGACGACCGGCACGTGCTCGGCCGAAGGCCGCAGGTACTGGCCGATGGTCAGGATGTCGACGCCGACCGAGCGCAGGTCGGCCATCGCGGCCCGCACCTCGGCGGCGGTCTCCCCCATGCCGAGTATCAGGCCGGACTTGGTCACGAGGCCCCCGGCGCGCGCCCGACCGAGCACCGCGAGCGAACGGGCGTAGCCCGCCGACGGGCGCACCGCGCGCTGCAGGCGGGCGACGGTCTCGAGGTTGTGGTTGAGCACGTCGGGCCGGGCCGCGAAGATCGTGGCGAGGGCCGCGGCGTCGCCCTTGCAGTCGGCGATCAGCAGTTCGACCGCGGTGCCCGGGCTCGTCGCGCGGATCGCCGCAACCGTCGCCACGAAACCGGAGGCGCCACCGTCGGGCAGGTCGTCGCGCGCGACGCACGTGATCACTGCGTGCGCGAGCCCGAGTTCGCGGACCGCGTCCGCGACGCGCTGCGGCTCGTCGGCGTCGAGCGCCAACGGCTTGCGCGTGTCGATCTGGCAGAACCCGCACGCGCGCGTGCAGCGGTCACCGTTGATCATGAACGTGGCCGTGCGATCCGACCAGCACTCGTAGATGTTCGGGCAGCCCGCCTCCTCGCACACCGTGTGCAGGTCGAGTCCGCGGGCGAGTCGCTTCAGCTCGAGGTAGCCGTCGTCGAAGTGCGCACGCACGCGCATCCAGTCGGGTCGTTTGCGAGTGAGCGCGACCTCGACCCCCTCGGCGCGCGCCGGGCGGTGCCAGGCGACGTCCTGGCGATCGCCCGAATGATCGGCGGCGGCGTCGAGCGCGTCGGTGTCGAACGCCGCCGCGAAGTGCGCGACCACACTGTCGACCACAGCCTTCATCTCGACCGGCGCGCCGAGCAGCTTCGCCATGGAGGTGACGCCGCGATCGCGGATGCCGCAGGGAACGATGTGATCGAACATCGAGAGGTCGGGATCGACGTTGAGCGCGAACCCGTGGCGCGTGCGGCCGCGGGACACGCGCACGCCGATCGCGGCGATCTTCTCGTCGCCGACCCACACCCCGGTGTAACCGGCCGAGCGGCCCGCCACGATGCCGAAATCGGCGCACACCGCGATCAACACGTCCTCGAGCCGGCGGACGTACGCGACGACGTCGCGCTGGCCCGCCTTCCACTCCGCCAGCGAGACGATCGGGTAGCCGACCAGCTGGCCCGGGCCGTGGTACGTCACATCGCCACCGCGGTCGGCGACGACCAGCTCCGCACCGACGGACGCCGGGTCGCGCAACACGTGCTCGGCCTTCGCGCTCGAACCCAGGGTGTAGACGTGCGGATGTTCCTGCAGCAGCAGATAGTCGGTGGTGGCGTGTGCGTGCACCGCGCGTTGCAGGGCCTCGGCCTCGGCGTAGGGAACGACGCCGAGCCAACGAGATCGGATCGTCACGCGAGCTCGGCTTCCCAGTCGTGGGTCTCGAGCTCGACGCGAATCGCGTTCAGGAACGACGCCGCGTACGCACCGTCGAACGCGCGATGGTCCCACGCGAGCGAGAGGAAGCCGACGTGATGCACGGCGATCGCGTCGTCGCCGTCCGGACCCTCGACCACGACCGGCTCCTTGCGGATGCCGTCCGTCGCCATGATCGCAACCTGCGGTTGATTGATGATCGCGAACGTCTGCGTGGTCCCGAACGGGCCCATGTTCGTGATCGTGAACGTGCCGCCGACGATCTCGTCGGGGCCCAGTTGCTTCGACTTGGCCCGCGTCGCGAGATCGCGGATCTCTCGTGCGATCAGCCGCAGGCGCTTGCCGTCGGCGCTACGGATGACGGGTGCGATGAGGCCCTTGAATTGCAGATCGATCGCGATCCCGAGGTTGATGTCGCGGTGTACCACCAGCGTCTCACCCTCGACGCTCGCGTTGACGTGGGGGTAGTCGTGCACGACGTCGCAGAACGCCCGGGTGATGAACGGCAGGTACGTGAGCGCGAAGCCCTCCTCGGCCTGCCACTCCGCCTGGTGCGCGCGCCGCACGCGCTCGACGCGCTCGAAGTCGACGCGCACCGACGTGTAGACGTGCGCGCTCGTCGCGAGCGACCGCACCATGTGCTCGGCCGTGCGGCGGCGGATGTTGTCGAACGGCACGATCTCGTCGCCGACCGCCCGGGCCACCTGGGCCGTGGGCGCGGGTGCGGACGCCGGCGCCGGAGCCGCGGGCGCCGGACCGGGCGCGGGAGCCGGACCCCGGGCGCGCGCCGCGTCGAGCACGTCGTTGCGCGTGATGCGACCGCCCTCACCGCTGCCGCGGATTCCCGCGGGATCGAGGCCCTGCTCTTCGATCAGCCGGCGCACGATCGGTGAGGTCACCGCGCCGCCACCGTTGGTCGTCGGCGCGGGCGCGGGCGCGGGCGCCGGAGCGACCGGCGGCGCGGGGGCCGGCGCGACGGGCGCGACCGGCGCAACGGGAGCGGGAGGCGGCGGTGGCGCGGCGGCAACCGGCGGGGCCGCGGGCGCGGGTGCCGGCGCAGGTGCAGGGGCCGGAGCGGGGGCGGGCGCGGACGCCGCGCCCGCCTGTTCGGAGATCACCGCGAGGCGCGCACCGACCGGCACGGTCTCGCCCTCCTGCACCACGATCTCGGTCACGTAGCCCGCCTGCGGCGCCGGGACCTCGGAATCGACCTTGTCGGTCGACACCTCGAAGAGCGGCTCGTCCGCGTCGATCTTCTCGCCGACCTGCTTGAACCATTTCGTGATCGTGCCCTCGGTGACGGTCTCACCGAGTTGCGGCATCGTGACGTCCATGGGCTCCTCGACTTCGTGTACCCGGGTGGTGCCTGCCCTAACTATGAAGTGATCGGCCGGTGAGCGCGAGCACCGATTCGCCGAACAGCTCCGACAACGACGGGTGGGCGTGGATCAACAGACCCACATCGGCCGGCGTGGCCTCCCAGTTGACGCTGAGGTACGCCTCGGCCATCAGCTCGGTCGCCCACGGACCCGCGATGTGCACACCGAGGATCGCGCCGCCGCGCTCGGCGACGATCTTCATCATGCCGTCGGTCTCGCCGATGATGAGGGCGCGTCCGTTGCCCATCCAGCGGTGCACCGACGTCTCGACGTCGTAGCCCCGCTCTTTGGCCTGCGCCTCGGTGAGGCCGCAGAACCCGACCTCGGGGTGGCAGTAGATGCCCCACGGGACCTTGTCGTAGTCGATCGGCACCACCGCCTCGCCGAGCATCGTCTTGATCGCGACGATCGCCTCCGAGAACGCCACGTGGGCGAGCTGGGGGGTCGCAACCACGTCGCCGACCGCGTAGACCCCGTCGACGCTCGTACGCATGTTGGCGTCGACGACCACGAAGCCCCGCTCGTCGACCTTGATGCCCGCGCTGTCGAGACCGATGTTCTCCGAGCGCGGCCGGCGCCCGACCGAAACCACCACCTTGTCGACGGGCAGCTGCTCCTCGCCGTTCTTGGCTTCGAAGCGCACGACGCTCCCGTCGAAGCCGAGCACGCGCACCCCGGTGTGCGTCTTGATCCCGCGCTTTTGAAACGCGCGCACCACCGTTTGCGCGACCTGCTGGTCGACGCCGTTGAGAATCTGCGGCAGCGCCTCGAGGATGGTGACCTCCGCGCCCGTGTCGACGAGGAAGGACGCGAACTCGCAACCGATCGCACCACCACCGATCACGGCAACGCGCCGCGGGACCTCGCCGAGTTGCAGCACCTCGTCGGACGACAACACGCGCTCACCGTCGAAGGCGAAGCCGTCGACCGCCAACTCCCGCGCCGACGAGCCGGTCGCGATCAGCACGTTGCGCCCGCGGATCATGGTTCCGTCGGAAACGCTGATCGAACGGCCGTCGGGTTCGAGCGCACCCGTGCCGGCGACGACCGTGACCTTGCGCCCCTTGAGCAGCGACTCGAGTCCGGCCGTGAGGCGATCGACGACCGCCTGCTTGCGGGTCTGCGACGTGGCGAGCTCGAGCGACGGCACGGACGTGAGCACCCCGAACTCGGCCGCGGCCCGCACCGTGCGCAGGACCTCGGCGGTCTGCAACAACTCCTTGGCCGGGATGCACCCCCGGTGGAGGCAGGTACCCCCGACCCGCCGCTCCTCGACGATCGCGATGCTCATGCCGGCGCTGGCGCCGTACAGGGCGGCGGCGTAGCCCCCGGGACCGCCACCGAGGACGACGAGATCGAAGTCGTCAGGCACGCATGCTCCTCATCGGTTCACCAGGATCACCTGGAACGTGAACGCAACCAGGATCGCCAGGCCGGTCAGCGCCGCGAGAACGATGTACGTGCGGGTACTCACGGCAACGTCAATTCCGTCGAGCTCAAATCCGTCCGAATGCACGAATTCCGCACGCGCCGAGGCTAGTCCTCCGTTCGCGGGTATCGGGGCGCTGGAGGAGGCCGAACGCGCCCCGCGAGTAACCTTTCATGTTCGTGGCCGAGCGCGTACAGAGGCTGGCAGGCGCCGCCAAGAAGCTTCCCGTACCCGAAGGTACGTGGGCCATTGGCGCGGGACTGATCATCGTCGGTCTCAGCGTGTACGGCTTCCAGATCCTGGCCGCGAAGCGGTTGCCGAACGCGGACTACAACGCACTCAACGTGCTGTGGGCGATGGTGTTCGTCCTCACCCCCGGCCTCTTCCAGCCGCTCGAGCAAGAGGTCGGGCGCGCGGTCGCCGCCCGGCGCGTACGCGGCGAAGGCGGTGGCCCGCTGGTCAAACGCGCCGGATTCCTCGGGGCGATGCTCGCGCTCGCGGTCATCGCGATCGGCGCCCTCTTCCACAAGCGCATCATCCACCGGCAGTTCGACGGCCGGACCGTGCTGCTGTTCGCCCTCTTCGCGGGGATTGCCTTCTACTACGCCGCGTTCATCAGTCGCGGCGCGCTGTCGGGCAACGGCCGGTTCGGGCCGTACGGTCTCATGCACGGCGCGGAAGGAACGGTACGCGTCCTGGCCTGCATCGCCTTGTTCGCGATCGGTACCAAGGCGGTCGGACTCTGGGCCTTTGCGCTCGTCACACCACCGCTGATCGCGGTCGCGGTCTCGTTGCGTGGTCAACGTGGGCTCCTGACGCCGGGCCCGGAGGCGCCGTACTCCGAGTTGTCGGGCGCGCTCGCGTGGCTGCTCCTCGGATCCGTCCTCGCGCAGCTGCTCTCGTACGCGAGCGTGTTCGGCGTCAACTCAATGGCTCACACCCAGCACGAGAAGGACCTCGCCGCAGCCTTCATCACCGGCCTGTTCGTGGCCCGCGTCCCGTTGCTCTTGTTCCAGGCCGTGCAGGCCGCGCTGTTGCCGAAGCTCTCCGGGCTCGCGAGCGAAGGCAAGCACGACGATTTCCGGCTCGGAATGCGCCGATTGGTGGTCGTCGTCCTCGCCGTGTGCTCGATCGGGGTCCTGGCGGCGACAGTGATCGGCCCGTGGGCCGGCGCCAAGCTCTTCGCCACCAAGTGGGACCTCGGCCACCGCGACATGTTCATGCTCACGCTCGCGGCGACCTGCTTCATCATTGCGCTGACGTTCGCGCAGGGCCTCATCGCGCTGAAGGCCTACAAGCAGAGTGCATTCGGCTGGATCGTGGGAATCGCCGCGTTCGTCGGGGTCGACGCCGTGGCCGGCAACGACCTGATCCTGCGCAACGAGCTCGCGTTCCTCGCGGGCGGAGCCACCGCCGCGCTCGTCATGGGCGGATTCCTCTTCCTGCGGATGCGCCGCGGCGGGGCGACGCTCGAAGACCTCGTCCAGGTCGTCGAGCACGAACCGCTCGAGATCTGACGGCGGAAAGCAGATGGGCGCGTTGCGGGCCGAGCTCCCGAAGAAGGAGCCGCAACACCAGCTCCCCGCGCTCGTACGGCTCGCGCGCCCGAAGCAGTGGACCAAGAACGTCCTCGTCATCGCCGCACCCGGTGCCGCGGGGGTCCTGGGCGACCCGACCGCGCTCTACCGCACCGCGATCGTGTTCGTCTGCTTCTGCCTCGCCGCGAGCGGAACGTACTTCCTGAACGACGCGCTCGACGTCGAGGCCGATCGCCGGCACCCGACGAAGCGCTTCCGACCGGTCGCGGCGGGCGAGGTCTCGGTCCGCACCGCGATCACCGGCGGCATCGTCTTGGTCATTGCGTCGATCCTGCTGTCGTTCGCGGCCCGGTGGCAGCTCTCGCTGGTGGTCGGCGGCTACCTCCTGCAGACGATCCTCTACAGCCTCTGGCTCAAGCACGAGGCCGTGCTCGATCTCGCGTGCGTCGCGTCGGGCTTCGTGCTCCGGACGATCGCCGGCGGCGTCGCGGTCGGTGTGGCGATCTCGCCCTGGTTCCTGATCGTCGCCGGTTCGGCCTCGCTGTTCATGGTCGCCGGGAAGCGGTACGCCGAACTGCTGGAGCTCGGCGACGACGCGGGCACGATCCGGCTCACGCTGGCGATGTACTCGCGCGAGTTCCTGAGCTACGTGCGCGCGGTCGCGTCGAGCGTGACGATCCTGGCGTACTGCCTGTGGGCGTTCGAGAAGTCGTCCGACGTCGGCAACCCCGTGTGGTTCGAGTTGTCGATCGTGCCGTTCGTGCTCGGCATCCTGCGCTACGCGCTCCTCCTCGAACAAGGGCGCGGCGGCGCGCCCGAGGAGCTCGTGCTCGCCGATCGTGTGCTGTTGGCGATGGGTGCGATCTGGGCGTTGTTCTTCGCGCTCGCGGTGCACGGTTCCTGACATGTCCCCGATGTACGACGCGCCGGAACCGGAGCTCCTGTCGGGTTGGGGCCGGACCTCGCCCACCCTCGCGACGGTGCACCGACCGGACAACCTCGAACGCATCGTCTCGCAGGTGACCGCACCCGGCGCACGCGGCGTGATCGCGCGCGGGCTCGGGCGCTCGTACGGCGACGCCGCGCAGAACGCGGGCGGCGACGTCGTGTCGTGCACCAATCTCGACTCGGTGCTCGCCGTCGACGTCGAGAAAGGCACCGTGACCGTCGAGAGCGGGGTGAGCCTCGACACGTTGTTGCGTGCGCTCCTGCCGCTCGGCTGGTTTCCCATGGTCATCCCCGGCACGAGCTTCGTGACCGTCGGTGGCGCGATCGCGTCCGACATCCACGGCAAGTTCCGCCACGGATCCTTTGCCGACTACGTCGAGCGGATCCGGATGGTCACGCCCGAACTCGGCGCGTGCGTCCTCGAACCCAATGCCGACGCGAACGCGTTCTGGGCGACCAGCGGCGGCATGGGGCTCACGGGCGTGATCACCGAGGCAACCTTGAAGCTCGCGCCCGTCGAGACGTCGCGCATCGTGTGCGACACCGAGCGCACGCACGACGTCGACGACTGCATGACGAAGATGCTCGAAGGCGACCGCGAATACCGCTATTCCGTCGCGTGGATGGACTGTCTCGCGTCGGGCGGCAACCTCGGACGGGGCGTGTTGACGCGTGGAAATCACGCGACCTTCGACGAGCTCCCCGTGGCCGACCGGTCCACGGCGCGCGAGTACGCGCCCCGCACGCTGCTCGGTTCACCGCCGTGGCTCCCCAACGGTCTGATCAATCTCGTCAGCACCCGCGCGTTCAACGAGGTCTGGTTCCGCAAAGCGCCCCGCACGCGGCAGCGCCACGTCGAGGGCATCAAGCCCTTCTTCTTCCCGCTCGACGGCGTCCGCGACTGGAACCGCGTCTACGGCTCGCGGGGATTCGTGCAGTACCAGTTCGTCGTGCCGTTCGGCGCCGAGCGGGTCGTGCGGACGGCGCTCGAGCGCTTCAGCGCGGCCCGGATCCCGACGTTCCTCGCCGTGCTCAAACGATTCGAGCACGACAGCCGGTCGTTGATCGGGTTCCCGATGTCGGGCTGGACGCTCGCCCTCGACATCCCGGCTTCGCCCGCACTCACCCCGTTCCTCGACCGCCTCGACGAGTTGGTCGTCGAGGCGGGGGGCGCGTGTACCTCACCAAGGACTCCCGGCTCCGGCCCGAACTGCTCGCGGCGATGTACCCACGGCTCGACGAGTGGCGCGCGACCCGTGCGACACTCGACCCCCACAACCTGCTCCGCAGCGACATGGATCGCCGGCTCGACCTGAGCGGCGCGGGCAGGCGACAACGGTGAAGGACGGATCGGCGTGAAGGACGCGTTGGGCGAGGTGCAGTCGGTGCTCGTGCTCGGAGGAACCTCCGACATCGCGCTCGCGACCGTGCGCAAGCTGGTCTCCCGCCGCGGCGCGCGTGTGGTGCTCGCGGCCCGCAAGCCCGAGGCGTGTGACGCGGCCGTCGCCGCGCTGCGCGCGGCCGGTGCGTCGGAGGTGGACGCAGTCGCGTTCGACGCGACCGACTTCGCCTCGCACGAGGGATTCGTTCGCGCGACTTTCGATCGCTTCGGTGACTTCGACCTCGTGCTCATCGCGTTCGGCGTGCTGGGTGACCAGGCGCGCGCCGAGCACGATCAGTCCGCGGCGCTCGACATCGTCCAGACGAACTTCACGGGAACGGTCTCGGTGTCGGTCCCCCTCGTGGAGCGGATGCGCGCCCAGGGTCACGGCCTGCTCGTGCTGCTGTCGTCCGTAGCGGGCGAACGCGTACGGCGCTCGAACTTCGTGTACGGCTCGTCGAAGGCGGGTGTCGACGGCTACTTCCAGGGTTTGGCCGCCGCGCTCGCGTCGAGTGGTGTGCACGTGATGATCGTGCGCCCCGGATTCGTGCACACGAAGATGACCGCGGGCATGAAGGCGGCTCCCCTTTCCGTCACAGCCGACGACGTCGCCGACGCCGTTGTGCGCGGGATCGCGCGCGGGCCGCGACGTCGTGTGGGTTCCCCCGGCGATGCGCTACGTGATGGCCCTGCTGCGACACCTGCCGGTCGCGGTGTTCCGGCGCCTTCCCGTCTGATGACGGTCCGGCGGAGCATCGCCGCCTTCGACTTCGACGGCACGATGACGCGGCGCGACACGCTCGTGCCGTTCCTCACCGCGATTGCCGGGCGGAGCGCGGTGGCGCGCGCGATCGGCGCGGAGTCGGTCGGGCTCACCCTCGCCGCCGCCGGGCGCGGCGACCGCGACCTCGCCAAGGAACGCGTGTTGACGCGGGTCCTGGCGGGTCATGCGTACGACGCGGTCGCAGCCGCCGGACGCGAGTTCGGCGCCGAGCTCGCCCGATCGGCGATCACTCCCGAAGCGCGGGGCCGGATTGCGTGGCACCGGCGGGAGGGCCACGACGTCGTGATCGTCTCGGCTTCGCTCGACGTCTACCTCGACGAGGTCGCGCGCACGTTGGAGGTCGCGCACGTTCTGTGTACGCGCCTCGAGGTCGACGAACACGGACGTTGCACCGGACGGCTCCACGGCGCGAATTGTCGCGGCCCGGAAAAAGCGACCCGGCTGCAGGGTTTGCTCGGCGGCGAGCAGGTCGAGCTGTGGGCGTACGGCAACAGCGGCGGTGACGACGAGATGCTCGCGCTGGCGCGCCATCCCGTGCGCGTTCGGCGCGGTCGCATCCGGCTCCGCTGATCGGACGGTTCGATCACATCGGCTTGAGCTTGCCCGCGATACCGACGGCGCGCCCGAACGCTCGGCCGGAACTGTCGCCGAAGCTCGGTGCGTCGCCGAACGCGGCGACGCGGCCGTCCGCGCGCAGCATGAGGTACCCCTTGCCCGTCGTCGACGGCAGCATCGAGACGAACGGCGACGGCGATCGCAGATTGGCCCCCGAGCCCACGAACGGTGCCCGACCGAACGAGAAGACCCCACCGTCGCGGGCGATCATCCAGTACCCGTCGCCGGCCGGGGTCGCGGCCATCGAGACGACCGGCTGGTTGAGCCGGATGTTGCCCGTCGATCCGTGGAAGACCGCGTCGCCGAAGCTGAAGACGCCACCGTCCTGCGCGTAGAGCCAATAGCCGTTGCCCGTATGGGTCGGTGTCATGCCCAGGACCGGTGCGTTCAGGTGGAGCCCGCCGGTGGAGCCGAAGAATCTCGCGTCGCCGAAGCTGAAGATGCCTCCGTCGCTCGCGACCAACCAGTACCCGTTCCCCGACGGCGTCGCCGACATACCGACGATCGGCGCCGCGAGGTTGCGGTCGTGCATCGAGCCGTGGAAGCGCGCGGACCCGAACGCGTAGACGCTGCCTTCGCCCGCGAAGAGCCAGTAGCCGGTTGCACTGGGATGCGCGGCGATACCGGCGATGCGACTCGTGAGCCGGAAGCCCGCGGCGCTCACGACGGGCGCGCCACCAAACGACATCACCTGTCCGAGGTCCGTCGCGATCCAGTACCCGGCGCCCGAGATCCGCGCCGCGACCCGTGCCCGGATGGCGGGCAGCATCGGCTCGACGAGTTGACCCGGGCAATCGGTTGCGGACGTGTCGCGGTGACCGCAGATGTTGAACAGGTTCTCGACCGCGCCGTTCGACGCGAGGAACGTGCCGCGTCCGGTAGGACTGATCCCCCACCGCGCGCACTTCCACGCGAGCAGCGTGACGAGCGCCTCGACCATCGCCGCGGGCGGATTGACCGTGTCGTAGGTGCCCATCAACGCGATACCGATGGTGTTCGAGTTGTGGTAGATCGCGTGCGCGCCGCGGACGTTCTGTGCGTTGCGCTCGCCGGTGTGCGGTATCCCACCCGGGTAGTCCTGCGCCCAACGTCCTTCGTAGATCCGCCCCTTCGGGTCGATGAGCCAGTTGTAGGCAATGTCGATGTACTCGCCCGACGTCTCGTTCGCGAGGATGCCGCGGCACAACCCGGCGTAGTCGGTCACGCTGTTCGGCGTACCGGTGTGGTGCACGATGATCTTCGTCACCGTCGCGTCGAAGCTGAGTCCCGCCTTGCGCAACGCCTCGTTCGCGCCCCATTGCGCGCGCGTGACGATCGGCGGGACCGGCCAGTTGTGAATCGGTGCGAACGCCGGTTCGGCACCGGAGATGTCGACGGCTCGCTCCGCGCCCGGAAGGTGCGCGACGTACGGCGCGACGACGGCGACGACGCCCGCGCCCGCGCCGAGCTGCAACGCGGCGCGACGAGTCAGGCGCCGAGAGACGATGTCGTGGCTGTGTTCGTGCACGGACCTCCCCCAGTTCCCACCAGGGTCATCGGCAACTCAGCCCACTTTCGAAGGTACAGCGTACCTGGCGATGTGTGGTAGCAACCTTCGGTGTCTCCGACGGCGCGTCCGACCGTAGCGATCGACGTCACGCCACTCCTGGGCACGCGCTCCGGTATCGGAACTGCGGTGGCCGAGATCATCACCGCCCTGCGCGCGCTCGAGGCGGGCCCCGACCTCATTCCGTACACACTGAGCGCCCGGGCGCGCCTGCAACGCGACGGAGTTCCGCCGGACACCCGGTTCGTCCCGATACCGGCGCGCTTCCTGCTCACGTCGTGGGCGCGCCGCGATTCGCCGCGGATCGATCGGTGGTTGCGTCCGGCCCAGGTGATCCACGCCACGAACTATCTCGCGCCGCCGAGTCGGTTGCCGACCCTCGTGAGTGTCTACGACTGCTCATTTGTCCGGTTTCCCGAGCTCTGCACACCCCAGGTACGCGCGTTCGACGGGCTGGTGCGCAAGGCGGTCGAGCGCGGTGCGACCTTGCACACGGGCTCGGAGTTCGTCGCGGACGAGATCGAGGAGATCTACGGCATGGGGCTGCGCGCGGCCGGACGACTCGTGGTGATCCCCCTCGGGGTCCCGCCCCTCGGTGACGATGCCGAGATGCCACCCGACGTCGAACGGGCGTTGGGCGGAGCACCGTTCATCGTCGCGATCGGCACGCTCGAACCCCGCAAGAACTTCGCGCACCTGATCGGCGCGTTCGGCGAGCTCGCGGCGCGCCAACCCGACATCCGGCTCGTCATCGCCGGGCACGACGGCCCCGCCCGGCCCGTGATCGACGCGGCGATCGAGCGGCTGCCCCCCGGTGTGCGCGAGCGCGTCGTGCTCGCGGGTGGCGTCACCGACGCGGGCCGGCGGGCGCTGCTGGAACGCGCGAACCTCCTCGCGTATCCGTCGATCTACGAGGGCTTCGGCTTCCCCGCGCTCGAGGCGATGACCGCGGGGGTACCGGTTGTCGCCGCGCGCGCCGGATCGATTCCGGAAGTGACCGGCGACGCCGCACTGCTCGTCGAACCGACGAACGAGGCGGCACTGGCCGGCGAGATGGAACGCGTCATCACCGACGAGACGACCCGGGCGGAGCTCATCGCGCGTGGACGCGATCGTGTCCACGCGTTCTCGTGGGACATCACCGCGCGTGCGCTGACATCGTGCTATCGCCGGATCGCGGAGCCGTCGGCATCGTGAAGGTTGCCGTGCACGCCGGTCAGTTGCTGCAACCCGTTCCGGGAGGCATCGGTCGCTACGAGATATCCCTGCTGCGGCACCTTCCCGACTACGGCGTCGAGCCCATCGCGTTCGCGGCGGGCGAGCGTCCCCGCAACATCGCCCGGCGGATCCCGTGGGTCGATCTCGGCCTGCCCCGGGGCGGCGTGCGTTACGAGATGTGGCACCGTTTGCAGCGTCCACGGCTCCGGATCGAGGCCGACGTCGTGCACGCCCCCAGCCTCGGTGTCCCTCCCGTGCGCGGGCGGCCGCTCGTCGTGACGGTGCACGACGTCGCGTTCCTGCGCCTGCCGCACGTGACGACGAAGCGCGGCGTCAGCTTCCACACCCGGGGCCTCACGCTCGCGCGTCGTCACGCGACGCTGGTGATCGTCCCCTCGGAATTCACCGGCCGCGAGCTCGAACGCGAGGGCTTCGCGTCCGATCGCATCGCAGTCGTTCCCTTCGGCGTCGACCCGCCCATACCGCGCGACCCCGACGAGGTCGATCGCGCCGTTACCCGGGCCGGTGTGAAGCCGCCGTACGTGCTGACGGTCGGAACGCTCGAGCCGCGCAAGGATCTCGCCACCATCGTGCGCGCGGTCGAACAGGTCCGCCGCACACGCCCGGATCTGACCCTGGTGGTCGCGGGGCCACGCGGATGGGGCGAGGTGCGCGGGCTCGATCGACCCTTCGTGCGCGTCATCGGCGCGCAACCGTGGTCGACGCTCGACGCGCTCTACCGGCGCGCCGACGCGTTCTGCCTCGCGTCGCTGTACGAAGGCTTCGGGCTCCCGGCGGTGGAAGCCATGGCGCGCGGGATCCCCACGATCCTTTCGAGCGGCTCGGCCCTCGAAGAGATCGCGCGCGGTGCGGGCGCGGAGTTCGTCCCGGGCGACAGCGAAGCGTGCGCGCAGCAGATCGGTCGCGTGCTCGACGACGCCGCGCTGCGCAGCCAACTCGTCCGGGCCGGCCTCGCCCGGGCAATGGAGCTCAGCTGGGGCCGGTGCGCCGAAGGCCACAGCCGGGCGTACTCCCGGGCGATGGCGCGCGGGTCGGCTTCGTAGAATCCCCCCGTGCGCGTCCTGCTCGATGTCTCCGCGGTCCCGGCCCGTCCGGTCGGGGCCGGGGTCTACACCATTGCGATCGCGCGCGGCCTGGCCGGGCGCGACGAGATCGACCTTCATCTGTTGACGCGTCGCGGCGATACGGCGCGCTGGATCGACATCGCACCCGACGCACAGCTCCACGCGCTGGCGCCGAACCGCCGCCCCACCCGCCTGGCGTGGGAGCAGACCTCCGGACCGCGCGTCGCGCGCCGCATCCGACCCGATGTCTGGCACGGGCCCCACTACACGATGCCGCTGCGCTCGACGGTTCCGACCGTTGTGGCGATGCACGATCTCACGTTCTTCGATCACCCCGAATGGCACGAGCGGTCGAAGGTCGTCTACTTCCGGCGCATGATCGCCGCGACGGCGCGGCGGGCCGACGTCATCGTCACCGGGAGTCACGACGCGGCCGAGGGACTGGAATCGCGCTTCGACCTGCAGGGAGAGACCGTGGTCATCCACCACGGTGTCGACCACTCGCGGTTCGCGCCCGCGTCCGCGGCCGACGACGCGGCCGACGCGCGACTGCTCGCGCGCCACGGCATCGCGCGTCCGTACATCGCGTTCGCGAGCACCATCGAACCCCGCAAGGATGTGCCGTCGCTCGTGCGCGCCTTCGCGCGGCTCGCACCCACCCATCCCGACGTCCAGCTCGTCGTCGCGGGCGGTGACGGTTGGGGCATCGGCGAAGCGCGCGCCGCGATCGAGGCCAGCGGGGTCGCGACGCGG
The DNA here is from genome assembly GCA_963835455.1 of uncultured Actinomycetes bacterium. Taxonomy (GTDB): domain Bacteria; phylum Actinomycetota; class Acidimicrobiia; order IMCC26256; family PALSA-610; genus PALSA-610. The sequence goes on along the minus strand of CAWIFT010000003.1, from coordinate 549,436 downwards.
ATTCTGCGCCCGGGCTACGTCGACGACGCCACCCTCGGCGCGCTCTTCCGCCGGGCCGAGGTCATCGCGTATCCGTCGCTCGTCGAGGGATTCGGTATGCCCGCGCTCGAAGCGCTCGCCAGCGGAACGCCCCTCGTCACCACCTCGGGCTCGGCGCTCGAGGAGATCGTGGGTGACGCCGCGCTGCTCGTCCCACCCGCCGACGTCGACGCCCTGGCCCGTGCGCTCACCCGGGTTCTCGACGACCCGGCCCTGGCCGCCCGGCTCCGGGCCGACGGGCCACCGCGTGCCGCGACGTTCACGTGGGCGCGCTCGATAGAAGCGCACATCGGCGCCTACGACCGGGCCATCCGTCATCACGCCCTCGGTGCGGCCGTTCCCGGATGAAGGTGCTCGTCACCGGCGCGACCGGTTTCGTCGGCCCCCACCTGTTGGCGCACCTCCGGGAGTGCGGTGACGACGTCGTGGCCGCGGGCGACGCGAGCGGCGTGTTCGACATCACCAATCGTGACGCAGTGCACGACACGCTCGACGCGCACCGACCCGAGATCGTCTACCACCTGGCTGCGTGGTCGGATGTCGCCGCGTCGTGGCGCGACCCGACCGCTTGCCTGCGCGTCAACGTCGAGGGCACGGCCAACGTTCTGGACGCGGCCCGCGCGGCCGGCGTACGGCGCGTGGTTGCCGTCGGGAGCTCGGAGGAGTACGGCAAGATCGACGCCGGCACCACCCGTCTGCGCGAGGACGCACCCCTGCGCCCGATGACGCCGTACGGTGCAAGCAAGGTCGCCGCGTCGTTCCTCGCGCTGCAGGCATGGCTCGGCGCCGGGCTCGAGACCATACGCGTCCGCGCGTTCTCGCACACCGGCCCGGGTCAGTCCGATCGCTTCGTCGTCCCCGCGCTCGCGCGCCGCATCGTCGTCGCCGAACGCGACGCAACGCACACGATTCCGATCGGTGCGCGCGAACCCGTGCGCGACCTCTCCGACGTCCGGGACGTCGTCCGCGCGTACCGTCTTCTCGCCGAACACGGCGCGCCCGGCGAGGCGTACAACGTGTGCAGTGGCACGGGCGTATCGATCGGCGAGATCGCCGACCGGCTGGTGGCGAGTGCGGGTGGCCGCGTCGAGTTCGAGGTCGACCCGGAGCTCGTCCGGCCCGTCGAGGTTCCCCGCCTCGTCGGCGATCCCGGGCACCTGATCGCCGCGACCGGATGGGCGCCGCGCTTCACGCTCGACGAGACCCTGGACGCGGTGTTGGCCGACGCGCGGACGCGCGCTCAGGGTTCCTGACGGTCGAGCCAACCCAACAAGGCCGCGATCGCGCGCGGATCGTGCCGCAGGCGATGCGGCCCGTTCGCAACGATGCGCAGGTCCACTGCGTCTCCGCCACCGACCGCGAGCCGGCGCGCGTCCTCGACCGGGACGACGTCGTCGGCGCTGCCGTGGACGAGGAGCCACGGTCTCGGCGCGATGCGCTCCGACGCCGCGATCGGATCGAGGTTCGCGATGGCGCGCGTCCACGCCTCCGGGTCGGGCGGGAAATCGGGAGTGCGCAGCACGCCGGTACGGCGCGCGTACTCGAGGAACCAGTCGGGCTCGCGTACCCACGTGCGCAACGACGCGGGCGCGGCGAACGTCGCGATGCCGCGCACCCGTTCGTCGTCGGCCGCCACGATGATCGCGAGTGTGCCCCCGAGGCGAAAGCCCGCGATCCACACGCCGGTGATGTCCGTGCGCGCGTGCAACACGTCGACCGCGGCGCGCACGTCCGCGAGCCAACCTTCGATCGAGAAGTCGCCTTCCGACGGTCCGGTACCCCGGAAGGTGAAGGTGAGGCCCGCCCAACCCGACTCGCGGGCGATGCGATCACACAACGTCTGGTCGGTGTTGCCGAGGGCCGCCGCCCCGCCCGCGCCCCGCGGGAACCCGGGAAGCACCAGCAACCCGGGCACGCGCGTGACGCCCGCCGGACGCGCGAAATGCGCTCCCAGGCGCAGTCCCTCCGAGACGAGCTCTTCCATGTCGATGGTTATCCTGGCTCGCGTGACCGCCTCGAACACGAACCAGGGCTCCGCCGCGTCCTCCACCCCCGCGTTGAAGGAGTGGGCCGCGATCGTCCACGCACTCCTCGAGGGCGAACAGATCGTCGACGTCCGCAAGGGCGGCATCCGCGAGGACGGGCGCCATTTCGACGTCGCGACGAAGCGGTGCTGGCTGTCACCCACGGCCGAACACCAAAAGGCCGATCTCTTGAAGCCCGCGTACGCGCACTGGGTCGACCTCGCCGACGCGTCGCCGGTCGGTCAGCCCGTCACGCTGCACGGCTGGGCCGACATCGTCGAGGTCGCCACGATCACCGAACCAGAGCACGTCGACGCACTCGACTCCAAGCTCGTGTGGTCCCGCGACTACGTCGAGTCGAGATTCAACTGGAAGCGACGCGACCCGCTCTGGGTGCTCGTCCTGCGTGTGCACCGACTCGCGGAGCCGGTCACCGTCACGTGGAACGACACGTACGGCGGCTGCACGTCATGGGTGGACTACGCCGGACTACCCGATGATCCCGCACGCCTCCCGTCCGAGGTCGTGCTGTCCGACGTCGCGTTCGAGGCCAAGCGCAAGGGCATCCACGAAGCCATCCCGCCGGAGTGCTGGAACGCGTGACGAGCTAGTCGCGTATCGAGCGGTGCGGGCGGTACCCGCGGTTGCGGGCCTCGGCGAGCGTCTGCGGTGAGATCGCGATGAACCGCTCGGACTCGAGCACGCCGTCGACCTCTGCGGTCACGTCGGGATCGACACCGTAGAGGTCGAGGTCGTACACGATCAGCGAGCGCTTGTCGCCGAGATAGCGGTAGTGCTCGAAGTGCACGGGGCGCGCCATGGCGCGAAATCTAGCGGCCGCCGCCGACGCGACATGAGATCGGAAAAGAGAACGGGGGGCGCCGTAGCACCCCCCGTTCGTTCGACTGATTCGGACCCGCCGTTGCCTGTGTGCCGGTGGGACCATTGCCGGCAGCTACGACGGTGGTGCAGCGGTTTGGATTCCGCAAGGTGGTCCAGTCGAGAACGACGGCCTAGCGGCCGTGCACCTCCGAGGTCCCAGATTTATCGTGCATCTGCTGGACCACCTCCTTTCTCCGGTGAGAACTTTTTAGCAGATCGCGGCGCCCGGTGGAACCACATTTGCGCGTCGTTCACAGAACGAAACAATCCCACCGGGTCGGGTTCACCGGACCCGCGGATCGGCGCGCGATTCGGCCCGATTCAGGACGCTCGGGGGCCTTCGTCCGGTGGCCGCTGCGCGCGCGGCCCGACGGCGCCGATCTCCCGGAGATACGCGAGTTGGGTCTCGATGACTGCGTGCACCTGTTCGGGAAGGTAGGGCTCACCGGTGGTGCGGGCCCGCTCGAGGATGTAGTCGACGGTCTCCACGCCGCCGACCACCACGTCACCCGGCGGGTTGGCCGACGAACCGTTGCCCGTCACGCCCTTGCGTTGGAAGTACTCCAGCTGGAAGTCGAGGATGCGGCGCACGTCATCGGGCGTGAGCGTGGCGGCGACGACATCGGGCACGTGTTCGACGACCCATTCGTACGCCTCTTCCGGATCGAACACGGGCGGGGCGGGCTCCGCGGCCATGCGCCCGGCTTCGCGCACCACGAACCACGCCGCGATCCCGCACGCGATCCCGATCACCAACAGCACGGTCACGAGCGCCACCCCGGCCTCAGTGCTTTCCGGCGTCCGCAGTGAACGAAGCGACCGTGCGTTCGAGCAGAGCTTCGTAGCGCTCGAGCACCGAGTCCCAGGAGTACTCCCGTTCCACGTACACCTTTCCCGCGGCGCCCATCGCGTCGGCGAGGGCCGGATCGTTGCGCAGCATCTCCAAAGCACATTCGAATTCGGCGAACCCGTCGTACGGGATCGCGGCGTTGCTGCGGTGCGCATGGCCGCGGAGCACGTGGCACTTTCCCTCCACCAGTGCGGGCCGGCCGAACGCGAACGCTTCGGTCAGGATCATCGAGAAGCTCTCGAAGAACGACGGCTGGGCCAGTGCCAACGCGCCGGCGATCGCGTCGTCGCGCATCTGATAGTCGACGAAGCCGGTGCCGACGATGTCGTCGCGCCGAGTGATCTCGATGAGATCGTCACCGACGACCGCGAGCACGAGATCGTCGTCCGGGTGCCGCTCCTTGTACGCGATGAAGTAGTCGACCAACGCGAGCGCGCCCTTGCCGGCGTCGATGCGCCCGACGTACAGCACATAGGGCTTGTCCCCGAGTCCGTACGCGGCGCGAAATCGCCCCGGGTCGGCGCGGTCGGCGGCAACCTCGACCCCGATACCGCACACGTCGCCCGGCGGCGTGAAATGGAAACGGCGGCGGATCAGGTCGATCTCCTCGGGCGTGGCGAGGGCGAAGGCGTCCGGCCGGCGGAACTCGGAATCGAACAGCGAGTGCCGCAACGGCGGCTCGTCGTGAATGAGCGAGTGGAGCACGAGTGGGACACCGCGACCCGTGAGCGCGTCGAGCACCGCCCACGTCGTCCAGTAGAGATACGTGAAACACACGACGCAGTCGAAGCGCCGGGCGTTGCGTTCGATCCACGTGACGAGATCCGGCGCCCACGGGCCCTGTTCGCGCATCCACTCACGCTGGACGAACAGCGGACGGCTCCCGCGGCCCAGGACCATCCGGCGGTTGATCTCGGCGAACTGCGTGTTCTCGCGCGGCGCCGCCACCCGGAAGCGATGTACGGGCACACCCGCGACGGTCGTCCGACCGGGCTCGTAGTCGTCGGCCCAGTCCACGTAGGACCGGGCGCACGTCGTGGCCACCTCGACGTGGTGGCCCCGCCGGGTCATGCGCTCGGCCATCTCGCGGCAGTACTGCTCGGCCCCGCCCGCGATCGTCTCGCCGTAGCGCTGCACCACGTACAGGATCCGCATCACACGACTCCGAGCAGGGCCTCGACGACGGCGACATCGGGCGGCCGGCGCTCGATCTCTTCGAGGCGACGACGTCCGCCCGCGACCAGGTGGTCGCGGAGGTCGTCGTCGGAGAGCAACTGCGCCACCGCTTCCGCGAACAGGGCGGGCCCCTGTTCCGGCGGGAGCAGCAGCGCGGCGTCGCCGACCGTCTCCGGGATCGCGGCACACGCGCGGGCGACGATCGGCTTCTCGAACGTCATCGCCTCGAGCAGCGGAATGCAGAAGCCTTCGTGTTCGCTCGCGGTGACCACCACGGACGACGCGCGGAACATCGCCGCGAGATCGGCTTCGTCGACCGCACCCACCACGTGGACTCCGGGCAGGTTCAACTCGAGCACCTGCTCGCGTATCGCGCGGTTGTAACGCTCGAGCCGCTGGTGGCCGACGAGCATCAGAAAGCCGCGGAACGCGAGGTACGTGTCGGCAATGTGCATCATCTGCACGAGGAAGTCGGGTCGCTTGTGCGGCATCAGTTGTCCGACCGACAACACGATCGGTCCGCCGAGACTCTCGAGATGATGGAGCGTCGACGCGCGTGGCTCCACCGTCGAGAGGTGGCGCACGTTGACGACGGGCGGCACGACGCGCACGTCGTGGTACCCCATCTCCTCGAGCTCGCGCGCGTTGTACTCGGAGTCGGCGATCGCGCACACGACGCGTGACCGCAGGCGCTCGACCTCGCGCCGTCCGAGATCGAGCAGGTCCGCGAACACGGGATCGTAGGGAGCGAAGTATCTGCCCGGCGTCACGTTGTGGTACACGAGCACGAGCGGCTCGGCGCGCGCCGTCAGGAACTCGTGCACCGCCGATTGCCCGATCGAAGCGTGGAAGATCAACAGGTTGCGCGCGTGCAGAGTCCGGTACGCCGTCAACGGCAGCACGTCGTCGTGCAGCTCGGGCGCGATGTGGTAGGCGTAGATCTCCGACGCGCCGACGCGGCGCAACAGTCGACGCGTACCGAGCGCGAGATTGGTGATCGCGTCGCCCGGCGCCGCCGAGACGAGCACCTGGTGGATACCGACGCCGCCTGATCCCTTCATCGCCGCGTGCTATCGGGTCGCGACGATGGCGTAATCCTGCGGGCCGAACAGCAACGCGTTGATGCGTTCGAAGTTCGCGTTCAGTCGCTTCGACATCTCGTCCTCGCCGGGCATCAGCTCGAGGCTGTCGTCGGCGGGAACGGGTGAGCGGTCGACGCGCTCGACGCCGGCGAAGCCGGCCTCGGCGAAGAGGAAGCCGAGGTATGTCGGGTGCACCGGCCGAACGTGATCGGGATCCACGTAGAACGCGTGGGCGTAGGTGTACAACGAGGTGGGATTCACCGTCTCGATGACGACCCGGCCACCGGGTCGCACCTTCTCCGCCGCGAGGCGCACGACGTCGATGACGTGTTGCGGCGAGAGATGCTCGATGACCTGGATCATCACCAGACCACCGAGGCTGTCGTCGTCGAGCTCGCGGAGATACTCGACCGCGCGCCCGTCGTGGACCTGGAGCCCCCGCCGGCGCGCCGACTCGACGAGCACGGGCACGCTCTCGATACCGATTGCCTCGACGCCGAGCTCGCCGAGGAGCTCGAGGAACTCGCCGCGTCCGAATCCGATGTCGAGCACCGGCCCGTCCACGCCGACGAAGCGCTCGGCAAGATCGCGATACCGGCTGACGATGTTGTCGGCGGGGCCGCGGAAGTGTGCGTTGAACGCCTCCGCGCTGTACCAGGCGTCGATCCCCGCACCGGGGACACGCGCCACCACCTCGGACATCTGCAGGAGCAGCGACTGCATCTTCTCCTGCTCTTCGACGAGCTGGATCTGCAGGTCGTCGAGTTGCTGGATCACGCGGGTGTCGTAGGCCTCGGCGAGCATGTTGGTGGCTTTCGCCATGAGGGCAATGGTGCGCACCACGCGGTGCGACTGGTCCTGCGCCTGCTGGAGCACGCCTTGGATCTGACGCCCGACTCCCTTGGCCACACCGCGGTGCAGCGTCGAGCCGCCGATCATGCGACTCTCGGTACTGATCGAGTCGCGCCGGTACTCGAAATGGGAAAGGTCGTCGAGCGACTGGTCGAGCTCGGCGAGCAGGAACGACGGCGTCGGCGGACGATCGCCCATGATGCGTTCGAAGTGCCGATCCAGGTCCGCCTCGAGCCCGGGCGGGTAAGCGCCGTCGCGCCGCCGCTTCTCGACGCGCGCACGCAACGTCGCGAGGAGAGCATCGAGATCGGGCGCGCTGGCGTCGGGAATTTCGTCGGCCACGGACCGAAATGTACCCCGACCCGCTCCACCGAACCGGACCCGGTGGCGGAGCGGTAGCGAACCGACGGAACGGGAGGTGGCGCGCGAACGACCGGTGGTTACGGCCGCACGGCGATGTCGGCGGCGACGCTCCATCCGCTGAGCAGGGGTGTGGACGCGCCGGCGAGCGCATCGCCGAATGCGAAGACCCGACCGCTCCGGGCGAGCACGAAGTAGCCGTGACCCGTCAGCGTGGGGCGGATCTGTACGCCCGGTACCGATTGGCACAGACCGATACCCGGAATGCTGCCGTAGAACGGAACCCCGAAGCTGAAGATGCCGCCGTCACCCGCGACCAACCAGTAGCCGCCGCCCGACGGCGCGGTCGCCATCGAGAGCACCGGTGAGCTGAGGCGGAGGTTGCCGGTCGATCCGTGGAAGCGCGCGTCGCCGAAGCTGAACACGCCTCCGTCGGAGGCGAGCAACCAGTAGCCGCGGCCTGTCCTCGTTCCCGCGATCGAGATGATCGGCTTGTTGAGGCGCTTGCCTCCCATCGAGCCGTAGAAGCGCGCGTCGCCGAAGCTGAACACACCGCCGTCTCCCGCCATCAGCCAGTAGCCGCGCCCGGAAGGAGTCGGCGCGAGGGCGATGATGGGCGAATTCAAGCGTTTGCCCGCCATCGACCCGAGCGAGCGCGCGTCACCGAAGGGGAAGATGCCGCCACCGTTGTCGAGGACGTAGTACCCGTTGCCCGAGCGCGTCGCGGCGATCGCGACCGCGGCACCGTGCATCCGGCCCGAGGGGCTGCCGTGGAACGGCGCGCCCTTCAGCGCGAACACGGCGCCGTTGGCGGCCGCGACCCAATACCCGCGCGACGATGCGCTGACCGGGTGCGCCCTGGGGTTACTGCCCCCGCGGCATTGTCCGGCCGGGAGCAGGCGCAGGGCGACGGGGCCCGCGTGGTGCAACGGCTCGCGGCGGAACATCGGCCACGGCGGCGTCTTGGCCGGCGTCGGCATCGAGAACGACTGCAGGCGGCTCGTGTGGTTCGGGGTGTTGAACCCGGCGACCACGAGACGCCAGCCGACACCCGACCCGAAATCGCCGACCGCGGCGGCCGAGTCATGCGCCTCGTACGTGTCGAGCAGGTTCATCGTTGCGCCGTTGGCGCCGTTCAAGACGAAGTACCCGAAGTCGTTGCCTGCGCCGACGTCGTTCTGACCGTCGCCGTTCAGGTCGGCGATGATCGGCGACGCCACCGCGCCACCGAGTTGACCCGGCGTGAAGTGCCACAACCGCGCGGCCCACTTCACGGTTCCGTTCCGGTTGAACGCGCGCACGTACCCGTCGGCGCTCGACGCGACGACTTCGGGAATCCCGTCGCCGTTGAGATCCCCGAGCGCGGGCGAGGGCATCGTCGAACCGCTGGTCGCGGCCGGCCAACCCGGGAGCGGGGAGCCGTCGTCGACGTGCCACGCGAAGACCTTGTGCCCGTCGGAGCGGTTGAAATAGTTGCCGCCCCCGACGATGACCTCGGGTCGGCCGTCCCCGTCGATGTCGCCGATCGCCGGGCTCGACCACATCGTGTCGTTGAGCTGATGCTTCCAGATCTCGCGGCAGTGCGAGCACGAGACCGTGCTGCCGGCGGTGTATTCGATGGCGCGGAACTCGCCGCCGGACCAGTTGATCGCGCCGCCGGCCGACTGGTCGCCGCCGATGAGGATCTCGAGTCGGCCGTCACCGTCGATGTCGTACAACGCGGGCGACGACCACACCGTGTCTTCCACGGTGTCGCTCATGATCGAATTGCAGTTCCGATCGATGGCGTGGATGTGGAGGTCGAAACCGCCGAACACGATGTCGGGATATCCGTCGCCGGTGATGTCGCCGATCGCGGGCGACGAGTACACGCCGTCGCTGTAGCCGTCGGGCTGCGGGTTGTTGGTCCAGATGTTGAAGTAGTCGAGCGTTCTGTAGATGCAGTGCAGCGAACCGTTCGCGTTGTAGATGCGAACGCCACCCTGCTGGTTGGGCACGAAGGTCGAACCGAGGCCGACGACGATCTCCTTCTGGCCGTTCCGGAACAGGTCGCCGACGGCGGGCGTGCTGTCGATCGCGGTGCCCGTTTGCACCGGCCAACCCGGGAGGTCGGCACCCGTGGCCCCGTTGATGACGTGGAGCCGGCCGTCCTCGTGCCCGATGACGATGTCGTTGCGTCCGTCGCCGTTCACGTCGGTGATGGTGGGCGACGAGCTGCGATCCCATCCGCTCGTGTTGACGGTCCACGACGGGCTCGCCGACACCACCGCCGCGCCGGCGGATACCGCCGCCGTCACCGCGGCGGCAGGCGCGACGAGCGCAACGGTCAAGAAGACGACGAGAAAGCGGGTACGCACAAATGAGCCCTTTATTCGCGGGTGCACCCATTGATATCGGCAAAGCGCCGAACGTGCTTGACGTTGGCCGCGTCCGGGGCCCGGATCGTGACGAATCTGCCGTCCCCTCGGACTCGGTGTCTCGAAAGGCGAAGACTTCGGGCGATACTGTCCCAAATTCGGAGGACCCCGACTTGCCCGACGAGACCGTCGACATCCACAAGCTTGCCGCCGAGATCGAGGCGGAGGTACGCGCGCGCCGAGCCGCGGGAGAGTACCCGCCGGGCTTCGAACGCGAGCTCGACCAACTCTTCGACCGTTTCGCACCGCCCGAGGTGAGCAACGATTTCGACGCCGCGCTCGAGCGGGCCGAGGACCTCGTGATCGTCGACCCGGTGATCCCGGTCGCGTCGAACAGCCCCGTCCTCGGCATCGTCAAACGCGTCATGTCCAAGCTGATCGGGTGGTACCACGTCTGGGTCGCGCAACAGATCAGCGGGCTCGCGACGGCGATCAACACCGCGCTGCGGCTGCTCGGCGGGCGCGTCGACGAACTCGAACACAACCTCGCCGACGTTTCCCGCACCCGCGCGATCGGCGCGCGGATCGCGGCCCGGCGCGACGACACCGCGTGGGAGAAGCACGTCACCGACGCAATGCGCGGCTGCAGCGGTCGGGTCGCGCTCATCGAGTGCGGCGACGGCGCGCTGCTCGCCGCGCTCACGAGCGCGGGCGTCGACGCGTACGGCGTCGAACCGCGGGCCGCGGTTGCCGATGTCGCCCTCGGTCGGGGGCTCGAGGTGCGCATCGACGACGGTGCGGCACACGTGCACGCGGTCGGCGCGGCCGCGCTCGGCGGACTCGTGCTCCGCGGACTCGTGGAGCGCACACCGCTCGGCGACCTGCTCCTGCTCGTCGACGCCGCGGCCCTCAAGCTCGTGGCGGGCGGGCGTTTGGTCGTCTGCAGTTTGCGGAGCGAGGCCTGGGGTCGCGGACCGACGGCCGCCGAGGCCGACCTCGTTCCCGGCCACCCGCTGCACCCCGATACCTGGAAGGCCGTGCTCCCCGAACAGGGTTTCGTCGACGTACAGATTCACGTTGCGGGGACCGACGCCTACGTCGTCACCGCGACCCGCGCCGACGAATGACCGCGGTTCACCAGTTCGTCCCGACGCTCGCGCCCCGCGACGCGGTCGGCCGGCACTATCTGGCGATCCAGGAGACGCTGCGCGAGGCCGGTTACAGCTCCGACATCTACTCCTACGAGGCCAAGGACGAGTACAAGCGCCTCGCCCGCCCCTACGCATCGTTCGCCGGCAACGGTCACGGCGAAGAAACCTGGCTGCTGTACCACTCCTCGGTCGGCTCACCCGTTGCCGATTTCGTGGCCGGCCGCGACGAACCGCTGATCGTCGACTACCACAACATCACCCCGGCACCGTTCTTCGCGCGCTGGGAGCCGGCCCTCGCGGGCAACCTCATGAAGGGCCGGCGCCAACTCGCGACGCTCGAACTGCGGGCCGAGCTGGGGCTCGCCGATTCGGCGTTCAACGCGCAGGAGCTCACCGAGCTCGGCTACGAGCGCACCTCGGTGGTTCCGATCCTGCTCGACATCGCCGAGCTCGACGCGACGGCGCCCGACCCGAGGACCCTCGACCGGCTCACGAGCGCGAAGGCGCGCGGTGGCGTCGACTGGCTGTTCGTCGGTCGGCTCGCGCCGAACAAGGCGCAGCACGACATCGTCAAGGCGTTCGCCGCGTACCGGGAGATCTACGACGACCGAGACGCGCGTCTGCACCTGGTCGGCGCGTCGTCCTCGCACCAGTACGAGCAGGCCCTCACCGCGTTCGTCGACGCACTCGATCTCGGCGGCACCGTCGACATCACCGGCGGGGTGAGCGCCGCGGATCTCGAGCGCGTACTTCGAGACCGCCGACGTCTACGTGGTCGCCAGTGACCACGAAGGCTTCTGCGTGCCACTCCTCGAAGCGATGCACCACCGCGTTCCGATCGTCGCGTACGCGGCGGCGGCGGTCCCGGAGACACTCGGCGACGCCGGGCTGCTGCTCGACAGCAAGGACGCCTACACGATCGCAACCGCGGTACACCGCGTGGTCGACCGACCCGGCGCTGCAGAGCCAGTTGATCGAAGCCGGAGTCGTCCGGTTGCGCGAGTTCGACATCGCGAAGTCCCGCCGGAAGCTCCTCGACGCGCTGGAGCCGGTCGTCGGCCCGGCGACATGAGCGGGCGCCGGGCATGATCATCAACCAGTTCACCCCGACGTTCGAACCCGGCGCCGTCGGCGCGCACACGCTGGCCGTGCGCGACGTCTTGCGCGCCGCGGGCCACACGTCGGAGATCTTCGCGTCGGAGATCGACGACGCGTGGGCCGACCGAGCCGCGTACCTGTTGCGTGACGCCCGCGGCACGCACGCGGACGTGATCATGTACCAGATGGCCATCGGCTCGGTCGTCGCGGACGCCGTCCTCGCCCGCGCCGAGCCGATCGTCGTCAACCACCACAACCTCACGCCGATGCGCTACATCGCCGGATGGCAGCCGGTCGCCGCGCACGGAGTGGCCTGGGGCCGCGGACAGCTCCGCGAGCTCGCGGCGCGCGCGGTGCTGGGCATCGCCGATTCGGGATACAACGAGGCGGACCTGATCGAGTCGGGGTTCACGCGCACCACCGTCGTTCCGATCCTGCTCGATCTCGCGAGCCTCGACGTCGAGCCGGCGGCGGCTCCCGCCCGCACCGGCGCGGTCACGTGGCTGTTCGTCGGACGCCTCGCGCCGAACAAGGCCCAGCACGACATCGTCAAGGCGTTCGCGGCCTACCGCCGATTCCACAACGCCGACGCCCGCCTGCACCTCGTCGGCGGCGGCCGCGAAGACAGCTACGCGCGCACCCTCGAGCGATTCATCCACGCGCTCGGGCTCGACGACGCGGTCACGCTCACCGGCGGAGTGTCACCGGCCGAGCTGGCCGCGCACTACCGCGCCGCGGACGTGTTCGTCGTCTGCAGCGAGCACGAGGGTTTCTGCGTGCCACTCCTCGAAGCCATGCACCACCGCGTCCCGATCGTCGCCTACGCCACAACCGCGGTCCCGGAGACACTGGGCGATGCCGGCCTGCTGCTCGACGTCAAAGACCCCTGCACGGTCGCGGCTGCGGTCGAGCACGTGGTCTCCGATACTGCACTGCGCGCCCAGTTGATCGAAGCCGGCGCACGGCGCGTCCGCGACTTCGACATCTCCCGGACCGGGCCGCGGTTCGTCGACGCGCTCACGTCGGCGCGAACGCCCTCGGCGGCATCGCCATGAAGCTCGTCGTGGTGAGTCCCCGCTACGGCGTCGAGGTTCCGGGCGGAGCGGAGACCGCGGCGCGGCTCCTCGCGACCCGGCTCGCGACCCGGGCGGGCTTCACCGTCGAGGCGCTCACCACGTGCGCGCTCGACGCGGCGACGTGGTCCGATCACTACCCCGCCGGCGAGACCGAGATCGACGGCGTCCGGGTGCACCGCTTCCCCGTCACCGGACAACGGTCCGCCGACTTCGACGAACGGACCGAGCGCGTCATCCGCCTCGGCCGCCGCGTCACCGACGACGAACAGCGGGACTGGGTCGACCGGCAGGGTCCGGTCGCGCCCGGCCTCGTCGACGCGATCGCGCGGAGCGATGCCGACGCGTTCGCGTTTCACCCCTATCTGTACCACCCCACCGTCGCGGGCCTCCCGCACGTCGCGGCCCGCGCGATCCTGCACCCCGCCGCGCACGACGAGCCGGTCATCCGCCTGCCGCTGTACCGCGCCCTGTTCGAAGCCGCGGCTGCGCTCGCGTACTGGAGTGAACCCGAGCGCCAGGTCGTCGATCGGCGCTTCCAGGTCGCATCCAAGCCCGCGCTCGTGGTCGGGCTCGGTGTCGAGTCCGGCGCGGGAACCGAACGCCGCGCGCGCCGCGCGCTCGGGCTCGACGAGCGCCCGTTTCTCCTGTGCCTCGGTCGCGTCGACGACGGCAAAGGCGCGCGTCTGCTCGCGGAATGCTTCGCGCACTACAAGGAACGGCGCGGCGGAGACCTGCGCCTCGTGTTCGCCGGTCCAGTCGTCAACGAGCTCCCCGCCCACCCGGACATCGTGGTGGCCGGCGCGGTCGACGAAAGCGTCAAGTGGGGCCTGTTGCGCGGTGCGCGGGCGCTCGTGTCGCCCAGTGCGTTCGAGTCGTTCTCGATCGTGCTCATGGAAGCGTGGTCGGTCGGCACTCCGGCCCTCGTCAACAGCCGGTGCGCGGTCACGCTCGACCACGTCCGTCGATCGGGCGGCGGCCTGGCGTTCGGCAGCTACGCGGAGTTCGAGGTCGAGCTCGATCGCATCGCCGGGTCGGCAACGCTGCGCGCCGCGCTCGGTCGCGCGGGACAGAGCTTCGTGGACGGTCGCTACCGCTGGGCGGATGTCATCGACCGGTACGCAGGTTTCGTGCAGGCCGTCGGCGCCCGCGCCGACCGGTTCACCTGAGCCCGCGCGCCCTCGTCTAGGGCGCCGGGACCGACGGGGTACGGCACATGTACGCGAGGAAGTAGCAGTCGGCGATCTCCGCGAACACGCCGTGCTTGGCGGCGACCTCGGCCGTGGCGAACACGCCGGCCGCGAGCGACTCGTCGGCGAGGCCGAGGCCGTACGCACCGACGATGTCGAAGCCCGCGTCGCGCAGGTGCGCCGACAGGTGCTCGTGCGTGTACTCGAGCTTGTGATCGGGGTTCGAGAGCACGTCGGCGCCCAGCTGCAATGCGGTGACGCGCCGGTTCGGCGTGTCGAGACAGAACCACCCGCCGGGCACGAGCACACGCCGAACCTCGGCGAGCATCTTCGTGGCCTCGTCCTCGGTGATGTGCTCGATCGTCTGCCCGCTGAAGACGAGATCGAATGCGGCATCGGCATACTGCGACAGGTCGACCATCGAGTGGTACCGGTACTGCACCGGCCCGCAGCGCGATCCGACCGTCTCCGACGACGCCAGGTAGCCGTAGAGCTCGTGCCGTTCGCCGCCGGGGAGGTCGACGATCGTGAGCAGCTCGAACGGGTACGGGTAGCCCATCGAAACGAGCGCGCCCGCGTCTTCGGCTTGATCGGTTCCGCCGAGATCGAGGATGCGCGCCGCGCGCGGCAGCATGCGCACGAAGTCACAGCGCGACTGATGCAACGACCGCAGGATGTTCTGGTACGGAACGTCGAGGCGCAGCTCCATCGACGTCAGGATCTCGTCGAGCACGCCGTCGGGATCCAGCTTCCGCTCCTCCAGGAGGGTCACGTAGTTCTCCAGGCCGCCGGGATCGGGATCGCGCCGCAACATGATCTGGAACGCGGACCGGACGAACCGTTCCGGCATCGCGTTGCGAATGTCCCAGTCGCCGCCGAACAACAGGCGATCACGCGTACGCACCCGCCAGACGTGGACCGCGTCCTGGGTCCGCTGCGGCAGGAACCGACCGAGCCGGTTCACGTGTCGATCGCGGCGTGCACGCGCGCAAGGTCCTCGGGGTCGGCGACGCGCTGGTCGAGCCCGAAGCGCTTCTCGACGTCGGCGATCTCCGAGGGCGAGCGCTGTTCGTCGGTCACCTCGGGAACGCCGGGGACGCGCAGCACGTAGAGGTTCCAGTACTTCGTGAGACCCATGCGCGCCAGGTGAGGATGGATGCGTCGTTCGAGGGCGGCGTCGCGCTCGAAACCGGCTTCTTCGAACTGCCGCGTCCACCACGCGAACGACGCGATCGTGAGGTGCCCCTGAATCGGCGCGCCGTCGTCGTCGCGGTAGAGGTCGTCGTACGGGACCGGGCCGTCGTAACCGTCTCCGAGCGACCGGTAGTAGTCGAGGCGCTCCGGCTTCACCTTCACGTCGAACCATCCGCCCGGGCCGTTCGCGTTCGGACCGAACGACGGGATGGTCGCGATCACGTACTTCGTGGTCATCCGCCGAACCTCGCGCAGCGCCCGCGGCACGACTTCGGGCGGCAGGTGTTCGAGCGTCTCGAACAGGGACACGCCTTCGAACGCACCGCGCCCGAAAGGCAGGCGGTGGAGGAGGTTGCCGTAGCGCACGTGGCCGCGCGCCCCGAGGGCCGCACGGTCGAGCGCGTACTGGCTCACGTCCACACCGGTTGCGTCGAGCCCGAGCTCGCGTTCGGCCTCGACGAAGAACCCGAACGCGCACCCGACGTCGAGCGTCTTCTGCACGGGGAGGAACCGCCACACGAGGTATGCGCCCTCGTCGGCGTGGGTGGCGGTGCGGTTGTACTCGGGCGTGCCGATCTCGAGGGCCACGTCGGAGCTCGGCGTGCTGCCGAAGTAGCCGTCGCGGTAGAGGTCGTCGTGGAGCGCGCGCTCGAGCTCACGGGCCCCGATCGCCACGATCCGGCGGAACCAGGGCCAGCGCGCCGCGCCGTCGTGCAACGCGCGCCGTGCCGGCGCGAGGAGCAGCTGGCGGACGTTCACGCGCCTTCGCCGAACTTCACGTCGACGGGGAAGGAGACCAGGCCGTGCGTGCGGGCGGGGTTCATCACCTGGAACGTCAGGTGCTGCTCCCACCAGTCGTACACGACCCCTTCGTCGACGGTCTGGATCGCGAGCGTGACGAGATACGTGCCGTCGAGCAGCGGAACCCGCGGGAACTCGAACGACATCTCGCCGTCGCCATCGGCCGGAGGAACGTCGACGCCGAGGATCGCGGTGTTGGTGCCGAAGAGCAGGTTGCCGTTCTCGTCGTGCATCGCGATGCCGAAGAGGATGTCTTCGGTGCGCTCGGTGGCGTGATACTTCACGCGCACTGCCATCGCCTCGTCCGGCAGCAGCCAGTTCCGGTCGGGCGACGACCCCTGGTACTCGATCTCCGCGCTGGTGATGCGTACGCGGTACGTCGCTTTGTGTTCGTTGGCCGGCGCTTCTTCGACCTGCGCCTCCTCGACCTCGGGCGCGTCGGGATTCTCGTTGAGCTCGCCGCCGTGCAACGACTCGCGGAACACGCGCACCGCTTCGCCGGGCGGCGCGTCGATCACCATCTTCCCGTGGTCGAGCACGATCGCGCGGTCGCAGATCCGCCGCACCAGATCGGCCGCGTGGGTCACGAACAGGATCGTGCGACCCTCTTCCTGGAACTTCTTGACCCGCTCGATGCACTTGCGCTGGAACGCCTCGTCGCCGACGGCCAGCACCTCGTCGACCAACAAGATGTCGGGTTCCACATTCACCGCAACGGCGAATCCCAGCCGCACGTACATGCCGGACGAGTAGTGACGAACCTGCATGTCGATGAACCGCTCGAGCTCCGAGAACGCGACGATGTCGTCGAAGATCAGCTCGGTGTCCTTCTTCGACAAACCGAGGATCGACGCGTTCATGTAGACGTTCTCGCGCCCGGTGAGCTCGTGGTTGAACCCGGCGCCGAGCTCGAGCAGCGCGGCGACGCGACCGCGGGTGACGATCTCGCCCCGGGTGGGCTGCAGGATGCCGGCGACGCACTTGAGCAAGGTCGACTTGCCGCATCCGTTGTGCCCGAGGATCCCGACGGTGGAACCCGCCTCGACGTCGAAGTCGACGTCCTCCAGGGCCATGAAGGGCTCGTACGGGATGCGGCCGTAGTTGACGACCCGTTCCTTCAGCGACGTGTAGTGCTCGTGGTACAGCTTGAACTGCTTCGAGATGCTGCGAACCTCGATCGCGGCCGCCATCTCAGAGCTCCTCCGCGAAGTTCGCCTCCGACCGACCGAACACCCGGATCGCGATCGTCATGACGATCAGCCCGAAGGCGAGCGAGTAACCGAGGTACGCGACGAATCCCCAGTAGGGCCAATTCGGGAGCAGCTCTTTGTGTCCGACCGGAGCGTTCGGGTTCGTCAACTTTGCATAGATCGCGCGCTGAAAGATGAGCACGATCGGCGTGACCGGATTCGCGAACCACGGCCACTTCGCCCAACCGGGACGCGTCGCGACCAGCTGGAACGCGTAGACGATGGGCGTCACCCAGAACCACGCGAGGAGCGCGAGCTCGAGGAAGTGCGACGTGTCGCGCAGATAGACGTTGATCGCGGAGAGCAGGATGCCCAACGCGCTCGTGAGCAACAGCAGCACCGCGAGCGCCACCGGGATGAGCGGCATGTACCACCACGCAACATCCCAGCGCACGAGCGCGAGCACGACGAACAGCACGCCACTCTGCAAGAAGAAGTGCACCAGCATGCTGCCGACCGCGGCGAGCGGAAGGATCTCGCGGGGGAACGACACCTTCTTGACCAGCCCCGAATTCGCGACGACCGAGCCGGTCGCGGCGCCGAGCCCGGTCGAGAAGAGGTTCCAGACCAAGAGCCCCGACAACAGCCAGATGGGAAACGCCGGGATGTTCGAACCGAGGATGATCGTGAAGGCGATGTAGAAGACGACGAGGTAGAGCAGCGGGTTGAGCAACGACCACGCGAACCCGAGAACGCTGTTCTTGTACTTGATCTTCAGCTCGTTGCGGACCATCCCGACGAGCAGTTCACGCCGTTGAACGATCCGGCGGACTCGTTCCCGGGTGGTGATCCGCGGCCGGACGATCGTCGCTTCGCCGGAAGCGCGCGGCACTCGAGTTTCCGGCGCAGACATGCGATTTACGTTACTCCGCTGGGCATCTGCAGCCGGGCTCGGATCGGCCGGTGGTCAGAAGGCGTCTCCGCCAACACCTCGCCGCCGAGTACCCGGATGCCGCCGCGCACGAGCACGTGGTCGATCTGACTGTGCGGACGCCGCGCGGGATAGGTGCGGGCCCGAACCGGCCGCTTCCAGCCGCGCATCGCCATACCCACCGGCGGGCCCCAGAAGTTGAAGTCGCCGGCCAGGATCTGCGGCCCACCCGCGGCGAGCCCGCGGCGAAGCGTCAACAGGTGCTTCAGCGGCGCGAGCTTGTAGAACTTCGACGACGTGTGCAGCCCGACCATGTCGACTCGCGTTTCGTCGATCATGAGCGTGAGCGCGAGCGCGTGCCGGGGCCCGGGCGGGTCGCCCTTGACGGTGCCCATCGGGATGAGACGGCGGTCGAGCACCGGGAACCGCGAGCACACCGCGAGCTCCCACGCGCCGTCGCGCGGGACGCCGTGCCGATCGCTGTTGTAACGACGGCGCCGGAGCGCGAGCGGCATGAGCTGCATCGTCTCGACCTGGTACCCGTCGTCACCCAAGGCGTCGAGCACACCGACTCCGGCCGCGTCACGCCATGCCTCGGGCACGACGACCACGTCGGCGTCGAAGCTGCGAACCACGCGCGCGACGTCGAACCGGACGCCCTGGAACCGGCCGAAGCGACCGATTCCCCAGTGCGCGTTGAACGCCGCGACCGTGAAGTCGCGATCAGATGCCGATGCGCTGGGCAAGCAGCTCGCGGTGATACGTGGGATCACCCAGATAGATCTCGGAGCTCTTCGCGCGCTTGAAGTAGAGGTGCGCGGGGTGCTCCCACGTGAAGCCGATGCCTCCGTGGATCTGGATGTTCTCGGCGGTTGCGTGGAAGTACGCCTCCGAGCAGTACGCCTTCGAGAGCGCGGCCACGACCGGCAGCTCCTCGTTGTCCTCGGCGGCGGCCCACGACGCGTAGTACGCGGCGGACTTGCCCGACTCGACTTCGAGCAGCATGTCGGCGCACTTGTGCTTGATCGCCTGGAACGATCCGATCGGGCGACCGAACTGCACGCGCACCTTCGTGTACTCGACCGACATCTCGAGCACCTTCTGCGCGCCGCCCATCATCTCGTTGGAGAGTGCGACCGCGGCCTGGTCGAGCGTCTTCGAGAACGCGGGCCACCCCGAACCCGGCGCGCCCAGCGGCTCGGCAACGACCTTGTCGAACTCGAGCTTCGCCTGCTTGCGCGTCATGTCCATCGTGGACAGGGCGGTGCGGGTCAGGCCCTTGGCGTTGCCCGACACGGTGAAGAACGAGATGCCGTCGGTGCCGGTGGTCCCCGCGGTGCGCGCGACCACGACGATGAGGTCGGCGATCGCGCCGTCGATCACGAACATCTTCTCGCCCGACAGGAGATAGTGGTCGCCCTCGGGGGTCGCCTCGAGCGTGATGCCCGCCGCGTCCCACTTGCCGCTCGGCTCGGTGAACGCGAGCGCCGCGATCGTGTCGCCGGTGGCGATGGGCGGGAGCAGCGCCGACTTCTGCGCGTCGGTACCGGCGTTCAGGATCGCGTTCGCCGCGAGCACGGCCGACGCGAAGTACGGCGCGCAGAGCAGGACCCGGCCCATCTCCTCGAGCACGATGCCGAGCTCGATGAACGTGAAGCCCTGACCGCCGTACTCCTCGGGGATCGCGAGGCCCTGCAGACCGAGCTCCTGGCCCATCTGCTTCCAGACCGAGGTGTCGTAACCCTCGGCCGTCTCCATGAGCCGGCGGACTTCCGTCTCCGGCGACTTGGCTTCGAGGAATTGGCGCACCGTGCGCCGCAGCTCTTCTTGTTCCTCGGAAAAGGCGAAGTTCATTTTCTCTCCCTATGTCTCCCGCTGAGGAGGCCGCTCGGGCCTTACCGGGGTTCTCTCGGCAGGCCGAGAACTCGTTCACCGATGATGTTTCGTTGGATCTCGCTCGCGCCGGCGTAGATGGTCTCCGCCCGGCTCGCCATGAAGATGTAGTGCAGGTCGTCGATCTCGTACCGGCCGTCCTGCGCGCACTGCACCGTAAGCGCGTCGGCGCCGATGACGCGCATTGCCGTCTCACCGAAGCTCTTGTGCCAGGTGGTCCAGTAGAGCTTGCCGATGCTCGCTTCGGGCCCGACCGCTCCGGTCTTCACCAGATTGGTGAGCATCCGCATGCCGTTGTACTTCATCACCTGCAACCCGGCGTAGCTGCGGGCCAACTCGTCACGCAGCGCGGGCTCGCCGGCGGCGCCGTTCTTCTGCGCGACCTCGAGGAGCTGTGCGAACTCTCCCTCGAACGCGAGTTGCGACGACATGAACGCAGTGCCGCGCTCGTGGCCGAGGGTCGCCATCGCGACCTTCCAGCCTTCACCGACGGGGCCGAGCGCGTTCTCCTTCGCGGTGCGCGCACCGTCGAAGAACACTTCGTTGAACTCGGCGCTGCCGGTCATCTGGCGCAACGGCCGCACCTCGATGCCCGGCTGGTCCATCGGGCAGAGCAGATACGTGAGACCGTGATGCGAACTCGATTCGGGATCGGTGCGGCACACCACGAAGCACCAGTCCGCGCGGTGCGCGAGGGTGGTCCACACCTTCTGGCCGGTGATCACCCACTCGTCACCGTCGAGGACGGCTCGCGTCTGGATGTTCGCGAGGTCGCTGCCGGCGTTGGGTTCGGAGAAGCCCTGGCACCACATCTCGGAGACGTTCTGGATCTTCGGCAGGAACCGCTGCTTTTGCTCCTCGGTACCGAACTGGATCAGCGTCGGGGCGAACAGACCCTCGCCGAAGAACGAGAGCCGCGTCGGCGCGTTGGCGCGCGTGTACTCCTCGTTGAAGATGATCTGCTCGGCGACGTTGGCTTCCCGGCCGCCGTACTGCTTCGGCCAGGTGAGCCCGACCCAGCGGTCGGCGCCGAGCAGCTTCTCCCACTCGACCCGCACTTCCCAGCCGGTCTCGTCGCTCGGGCCGTTGCCCGGCCCGAGCGCGGCGAACTCGCCTTTCAGGTGCTCACCCAGCCAGGCGCGCACCTCCGCTCGGAAGGCCGCTTCCGCGGGCGTGTCGACGAAGTCCATGGCGGGCCGACGCTACTTGACCGACCGGTCATGTTTCCAGGTCGGCCTCCGGCCGACTCTCGGCTGTTTCGCGCTCTTGGCCGCTACTGGCCCCGCCGCGCTGTTCGGCGGGACACCCGCCTCTCGGCGCTCCGCTCAGCCGTCCTCGCCCGACGCTCACTCAGGTTCTCATGCCTGGGCGTCAGAAGTACCCTCGGCTCATGGCCTCAACGCTTGTCCGGCCCGCGCACTACGAGACCACCGATGTCAGGATCGACAAACTGGTCGTCGGGCCGTACGAGAACAACGTCTTCATCTTGCGCGACAAGGGCACCGGCGACGCCGTGTTGATCGACGCCGCGAACGAGCACGAGCTGCTGCTCGAGATCTCCCGGGCCACGGGCGTGCGGCGGGTCCTCACGACCCATGGCCACTTTGACCATATTCAGGCCGTGACCCAGATGCGGGACGCCGGCATCGACGTGGGAATCGCCACCGAGGACGCCGAGATGCTCCCCGGCTACGACTTCACGATCCCCGACGACGACGTGATCACGGTGGGCGGGCTCCGCCTCCACACGATCCACACCCCGGGGCACACCCGGGGATCGACCTGCTTCTTGCTCGAGGGTCACCCCGTGCTGTTCAGCGGCGACACGCTGTTCCCGGGCGGGGTCGGGAACACCACGCTCGAGGGTGGCGACTTCCCCACCATCATCCGCTCGGTCGACGATCGGCTCTTCACGCTGCCGGTCGAGACGCTCGTGCTGCCGGGCCACGGCCTCGACACCACCATCGGCACCGAACGCCCACACCTCGACGAATGGGTCGAGCGGGGCTGGTAGCCCGTTCGGGAACCCCGCAGGGGCGACCGGAACGTCTCACCCCATAACTACGGTGAACGTGCGGTAATGAACCGGGGCCCGTCCCGGTTCCGTACAACCATTGTTCGGTATAACCGTTCTTGTTTTCGCGAGAGGGGAGCCCGATGTTCGGTGTCGTCGAATGGATCGCTCCGGTCCGGAACTGCGCGTGGGTCGCGGCCTGCTTCGGGACGGTCGACCAATGACCGCGCTCGCCACCGGTCCGTCCCTCGACGCGGATGCCCGCGTCGCTCTGCACGATCACTACGGCCGGGTTCGAGATCTCACCGAGGATCTCGCCGCGCCGCTCTCCGACGAGGATCAAGTCGTCCAGTCGATGCCCGATGCCAGTCCCACGAAATGGCATCGCGCGCACACCACGTGGTTCTTCGAGACGTTCCTGCTCTCACCGCGTGAGAAGTACGCGCCGTTCGACCCCGCGTACGCGTACCTCTTCAACTCGTACTACGAGGCCGTCGGTCCCCGTCATCCGCGGCCGCAACGCGGCCTCTTGTCGCGTCCGTCCGTCGCCGACATCGCGCGCTACCGCGCGCACGTCGACGCAGCGATGCACGAACTCATCGACAGCTGTGATTCCGAAGCCGCCGCGCTCGTCGTCCTCGGGCTCCATCACGAGCAACAGCACCAGGAGCTGTTGCTCATGGACATCAAGCACGTGCTGCACTGCAACCCGACCGACCCGGCCTACACCCACGACGCGTACGTCCCCGCCCGGGCCACGCCCTCGTCGTTCGTCACCGTTCCCGGCGGCAACTGCGAGATCGGTCACGACGGCGACGGATTCTCCTTCGACAACGAGCGACCCCGTCACGTCGTGCACCTCGAGCCGATGCAGATCGCGAACCGCCTCGTCTGCGCACACGAGTACCTCGAGTTCATCGCCGACGGCGGATACCGCCGGCCCGAGCTCTGGCTCTCCGACGGGTGGTACGCGGTGCAGGAACACGGGTGGGAGGCACCGCTCTACTGGCGCGACGACGGCGCCGACGGTTGGAGTGTGTTCACTCTCGGCGGCCGCCGCGCGCTCGACCCGAACGAACCGGTCGTGCACGTCAGCCACTACGAAGCCGACGCGTACGCGCGCTGGCGCGGTGCTCGGCTCCCGACCGAATTCGAATGGGAGCACGCCGTCGGTTGTTCGGCGCCCGACGCGCTCGACGCGATCGACGACGTCGCGTGGCAGTGGACCTCGAGCGCCTATCTCCCCTATCCGCGCTTTCGGCCCCCATTCGGCGCGGTCGGTGAGTACAACGGGAAGTTCATGAGCGGGCAGATGACGCTGCGCGGCGGCGCGGCCGAGACGCCGCTCGGTCATACCCGGGTCACCTACCGCAACTTCTTTCCGCCCGCGAGTCGCTGGATGTTCGGCGGCGTGCGCCTGGCCCAGGACGTGATGGCGTGAGCACGATCGAAGAGGACGCGCAACGCGGACTGACCGCACGCCCGAAGGACATCCCGCCCAAGTGGTTCTACGACGACCGCGGGTCGTCGCTCTTCGACGAGATCACCCGACTGCAGGAGTACTACCCCACCCGCCGCGAGCGGGAGATCCTCGAAACGCGCGCGTCCGAGATCGCGCGCCGGACCCACTCGGACACGTTGGTCGAGCTCGGCTCGGGAACGTCGGAGAAGACGCGCGTCCTGCTCGACGGCATGCGCGCGGCCGGCACGCTCCGGCGCTACGTCCCCTTCGACGTCAGCAAGCGCACGTTGCACGACGCCGCCGCCGCGATCGAGACGGAGTACACCGGCATCGACGTGCAACCGGTGGTGGGCGATTTCACCCTCGACCTCGACCGCATCCACCGCGGCGGTCGCCGCCTCGTCGTGTTCCTCGGCGGAACGATCGGCAACCTGCTGCCCGACGCCCGGGCCGGCTTCCTGCACGACGTCGCGACGATGCTCGGTCCCGACGACTTCTTCCTGCTCGGTACCGATCTCGTCAAGGACGTGACCCGCCTCGAGGCGGCCTACGACGACGCGAGCGGCGTCACGGCCGAGTTCAACAAGAACGTGTTGCGCGTGATGAACCGCGAGCTCGGCGCCGACTTCGACCTCGACGCGTTCGAACACGTCGCGGTCTTCGACACCGATCGCGAATGGATCGAGATGCGGCTGCGGTCGAAACGCGCGCAGACAGTCCACGTCGCCGCGCTCGATCTCGACGTGCCGTTCGCGGCGGGCGAGGAGATGCGGACCGAGGTCAGTGCGAAGTTCACGCGGGCGCGCGTCGAGCGCGAGCTGGCCGCCGCGGGCCTGGAGCTCGTCGAATGGTGGACCGATACCGAGGGCGACTTCGCGCTCACGCTCGCCCGCCCGGCGTGAAACTGCGGCCGGGCGACGGCTAGGAGATCGTCGGCCGGCGCGGATCCGACACGATCGTCAGCTCCTCCGGCACCTCGAGCACCTTCACGACCTCGCCGGTCACTTCGACGCCGAGGTGGCCGCCCATGATCGGGATGCGTTCGAGGCGCAGCGTGCCGATCCAGTCGGGCACGGCCGGCGCGAGGTGCAGCTTGTTCGCTCGGATGTCGGGCTCGAACCGCAGGAGTGTGCGGAGGAACAACAGAGGCGACGCCGCGGCCCAGGCCTGCGGCGAACACGACGTGGGATAGCTCACGGGGAAGCTCAGGCCCTGGCGCGGCATGCCCCCGAAGAGCTCCGGCAACAGGTCGCCGAACCAGCGGGATGCGTCGACCATCCCGCGCATCACACGGTGCGACTCGTCGGCGAACCCGTAGCGCATCAGACCGGCGGCGATGAGCGCGTTGTCGTGCGGCCACACGCTCCCGCAGTGATACGAGATGGGGTTGTAACCCGCGTTCGCGGCCGACAGCGTGCGCACGCCCCAGCCGCTGAACATGCCGTCCGAGAGCAGGTACTCGGCGACGAACGGCGCCTTCTCCTCGTCGACGATCCCGGTCCACAGGCAGTGACCCATGTTCGAGGCGATGCCGTTGATCCGCTTCTTGTCCCGATCGAGGCCGATGGCGAAATAGCCGCCGGTTTCGGTCTCGACCCAGAAGTCCTGGTTGAACCGGCGCTTCAGCTCGGCCGCGCGCACGGTCAACGTCGCCGCGAGCTCGTGGTCGCCCGCCTCCGTCGCGCAGTGCCCGCGCGCGATCAACGCGGCGTAGACGTACCCCTGCACCTCACACAGCGCGATCGGTGTCGCCGCCAGCGACCCGTCGGCGAAGCGCATCGAGTCCCACGAATCCTTCCAACCCTGGTTCTGCAACCCGCGGTCGGTGGTGCGCTGGTACTCGACGTAGCCGTCGCCGTCGCGGTCGCCGTACTCGGTGATCCACTGCAGCGCGGCGTCGGCCGCGGGCAGCAGCGCGTCGACCTCGTCGCGACGCGATCCCCAGCGCGAGAGCTCACCGATGAGCATCACGAACAACGGCGTGGCATCGACGGTGCCGTAGTAGACGCGACCGCCGCCGAGCGCGAGCGACGCGGTCTCGCCGAACCGCATCTCGTGCAGGATCCGACCCGGTTCCTCTTCCGTGCGCGGATCGACGTCCTGACCCTGGAAGCGTGCGAGCGTCTGCAGGGTGCCGAGCGCGAGATCGGGATCGACGAGCATCGTCATCCACGACGTGATCAGCGAATCCCGGCCGAACAGGGTCATGAACCACGGCGCACCCGCGGCGACGACCGCGCGGTCGGGGAACTCGGGGTCGAAGATGCGGAGCCCGGCGAGGTCGAGCGTCGACCGTTCGAGCAGCGCGCGGAACTGGTCGTCGTCGCTCGTCACGACGGGCATCCGCGCGCGCCACTCCTCGAGTCGCGCGACCGGTGTCGAACGCTCCACCGGCTGACCGCACTGATAACGCGGCGTGACCTCGAGGTCGCCGATGACCGGCGTCACCTCGATGCACGCCGACCAGCTGCCGCGCGGCGGTACGACCGTCTCGTACACCACGTGGTTGCCGTGGATGCGCGGCGTTCCGCTGAAGTCGACATGCGTGGTGCGTTCGAAGGAGTGCCGCTTGTAGTGGAACGAGAGGCGGGAACCGGCGTCGGAGACCTCGAGCTGTCCCTGTTTGTGCACGCGGCCTTCCTTGACCTCGAACAGGTCCGCGAAATCGGCGTCGACCAGCAGCTCGACCGAACAGAACGCGGCCTCTTCGCCGTAGTTCTCGATCTCGAGGTCTTCGCGCATCCCCCGGCCGACGTAGCGGCGCCGGAACAGCACGAGGTGCGAGTCGGCGTGGCCCTTCGACGGATGGCCGCGCAACACGAAGACCCCGCTGAACGGATCGGGCGCGGTCGCCGCGAGCGGTTCGGGCGTGGAGCCGTTCAACGTGCAACGCAGCTCGGAGATGAACCGCGTGTCACGGAAGAAGAGCCCCTGCGGCCGGGCCGGATCGATCTCACCGGAACGGGCCGAGATGCAGAACGCGGAACCCTCGACGAGCGTGACGATCCCGTCGGCCCCGATGCTCGCGCTGGCGCTGGTCGTCCAGGGCTCCGGCATCGTGAAAAACTACTACCGGAATTCGCACCTCCTTTACAGGGGCCCGGCGCCGGCTGTACCGAGTGGCGTGCCGTAGCGGGATTAGCCTCCGCGCCCGATGCGGATAGCAGTCGTCGCCCCCGTGTGGTTCCCCGTTCCGCCCACCGGGTACGGCGGAATCGAGCTCGTCGTGTCGCTGCTGGCCGACGGCCTGGTCGACGCGGGCCACGACGTGACGCTGTTCGCGAGCGGCGGGTCGCGCACCTTGGCGAAGCTGATCTCGCCGATGCCCGAGCCTCCCGACCCGCGCGAGCTCGGCAACGCCTGGTACGACGGATTCCACGCGCTCTCGTCCTACATGCAGGTCGACGGGTTCGACATCGTCCACGATCACGCCGGCATCGTCGGCCCGATCTGCGGCGCGATGCTGCGCGGCCGGCCGCCTGTGATCCACACGTTGCACGGCCCGTGGACGCCCCAGACCCGCCTCTTCTACGGCATGGCCGGCCAACACGTGCACCTCGTCGCGATCAGTGACGCGCAACGAGCCGACAACGCCGACGTGCCGTATATCGGCACCGTGCACAACGGGATCGATCTCGACGTGTATCCGTACCGCGAGCAGAAAGACGACGTCCTCGTCTACATCGGCCGCTCCAACCCCGACAAGGGACCGAAGGAAGCGATCACGATCGCGCGCCGGGCCGGCCTGCCGCTGAAGATGATCCTCAAGCGCAGCGAGCCACCGGAGCGGGAGTACTTCGAGCACGACATCGCGCCGCTGCTCGCGAGCGACATCGAGCTGCACGAGAACGTGACGCACGAAGAGAAGGTCGACATGCTCGGCCGGGCCCGCGCCATGATCTTCCCGATCCGGTGGCCCGAGCCGTTCGGGCTCGTGATGGTGGAGGCGATGGCGTGCGGCACGCCCGTCGTGACCACCAACTGGGGCGCGGCGCCCGAGCTCGTCGACGACGGCGTCACCGGCTTTCGCCGCGACGGCGACGACGACCTGGTCGAAGCCATCGGCGCGGCGGGCTCGCTCTCGCCCGCGGCGTGCCGCAAACGGGTCGAGGAGCTGTTCTCGGCGCAGGCCATGGTCCGGGGTTACGAGGCGGTCTTCGGCCGCGTGATCTCCCGGTAGAAATTCTCGCCTCGGGATTTCCACTACGGGCGTAGTGTTATTACAATGACCGGGTGGCCCCCGACTCCTCCGCCCTCATTCCGGCCCTCGAGATCGACGACCTGCACGTGTCCGTGGAGGACACCGAGATCCTCCGCGGCGTCTCCTTGCAGATCGAACCGGGCTCGCTCCACGCCCTCATGGGCCCGAACGGCTCGGGCAAGTCGACGCTCGCCAACACGCTCTTGGCCAATCCCGCGTACGTCGTGACCTCCGGGCGCATCCTCTTGCAAGGTGAGGACATCACCGCGCTCCCGACCGACGAGCGGGCCCGCCGTGGTCTGTTCCTCGGGTTCCAGCATCCCGAGGAGATCCCCGGCGTCTCCGTGCTCAACTTCTTGCGCCAGGCCATCGCCCGGCGCAAGGGCATCGACGACTTCTCCGTCCTCGAGGTGCGCCTGTCCCTCATCGAGTGGACGAAGCGGCTCGGCATGGACACCCGCTTCCAGGAGCGGTATCTGAACGAGGGCTTCTCGGGCGGCGAGAAGAAGCGCAACGAGGTCCTGCAGATGGCGATGATGGAACCCGACGTCGCGGTTCTCGACGAGACCGATTCCGGGCTCGACATCGACGCGCTCCGCCAGGTCGCGGCCGGGATCGCCGAGGTCCGTACCGCGTGCCCGCAACTCGGGATCCTGGCGATCACCCACTATCAGCGTCTGCTCGAGCATCTCGTCCCCGACGTGGTGCACGTGCTCGTCGACGGGCGCATCGTCGCCACCGGCGGACCCGAGATCTCACTCGAGGTCGAAGCACGCGGTTTCGAAGCGTTCCGTCCTCACGAAGAGGCCAAGGCATGAGCGCGCTCGACGTCGCCGCCCTCAAGCGCGACTTCCCGCTGCTCGATCGCCGGGTCAACGGCAAGCGCGTCGTGTACCTCGACTCCGCGTCGTCGGCGCAGAAACCCGTCGCCGTGCTCGACGCAATGGACGACGCGTACCGCAACCACTACGCGAACATCCACCGCGGCGTGTACACGATCGCCGAGGAGGCGACCGCGGCATTCGAGGACGCGCGCCGCAAGGTTGCGCGCTTCGTCAACGCGCCGCGCACCGAGGAGATCGTCTTCACGCGCAACGCGACCGAGTCCGTCAACCTCGTCGCGTACACGTGGGCCCGGGCCAATCTGAAGGCCGGCGACGCGATCGTGCTCTCGCACATGGAGCACCACGCCAACGTCGTCCCGTGGCAGATGCTCGCCTCGGAGCGCGGCGTCGAGCTGCGCTGGATCCCCCTCACCGCCGATTTCCGCCTCGACCTCACGAACCTCGATGCGCTCCTCGACGGCGCCCGCCTCCTCGCGATCAGCGCGATGTCGAACGTGCTCGGCACGATCAACGACATCCGCCCGCTCGCGGACGCCGCCCACGCGCACGGCGCGCTCGTGCTGGTCGACGTGTGCCAGTTCGTCCCGCACGTCGCAACCGACGTGCAGGCCTGGGACGCCGACTTCGTCGCGTTCTCGTCGCACAAGATCCTCGGTCCCACCGGCATCGGCGCGCTCTGGGCCCGCTACGAGTTGCTCGACGCCATGCCGCCCTTCCTCGGCGGCGGGGAGATGATCCGCGACGTGCGGCTCGACGGGTTCACGACCAACGACCTCCCGTGGAAGTTCGAAGCGGGCACGCCCGCCATCGTCGAGGCCGTCGGGTTCGGTGCGGCGATCGACTACATCTCGGCGCTCGGGATGGACGCCGTCCGGGCGCACGAGCGGCTCATCACCGGCTACGCCCTGGAAGCGCTGCACGACCGCTTCGACGAGAGCCTCACGATCTACGGCCCGACCGACGTCGACATGCGGGGCGGTGCCGTTTCGTTCCTCTTCGACGGCATCCACGCACACGACATCAGCCAGGTCCTCGACGAGGACGCGGTGTGCGTGCGCGCCGGTCACCATTGTGCGAAGCCGCTGATGCGCCAGCTGGGAGTGCCGGCCACGACCCGGGCATCGTTCTACGTGTACAACGACGAGGCGGACGTCGACGCGCTGATCGAGGCCTTGGCGAAGGCCCAGAAGTTCTTCGCGGTTTAGGATCGCAGCAAATGGCCGGCCTCGAAGACCTGTACCGAGAGATCATCCTCGACCACTACCGCTCGCCGCGGAACCGCGGCGAGCTCCCGGTCCCGCCCGCGCACAAGGTCGAGGGCTTCAACCCGTTGTGCGGCGACGAAGTGGTGCTGTACCTCGACGTCGATCCCGAAACGGACACCGTGCGCGACGTGAAGATCGCGGGCCAGGGCTGCTCGATCAGCCAGGCGTCCACGTCGATGATGAGCGCCGCGGTGAAAGGCAAGCCGCTCGCCGAGGTCCGCCAGCTCATCCGCGCGTTCAAGGCGCTGATGTCGATCCACGAGTCGAAGCTCGAGGGAGACGGAGGCGGCGACGGCAGCGACCTGGCCGCCGAGCTCGCCGGAGTCCGCCTGGGTGACCTCGAGGCGCTCCAAGGGGTCGTGAAGTTCCCGGTGCGCATCAAGTGCGCGACCTTGGCGTGGAACACCCTCCAGCAGGCCCTCGACGAAACTGCGCAGCCGCAAGCGTGAGGCGCCCACGCATCCGGCTCTCGTCCCTCGCGAAGTGACGTCGGTCACAGAGGTCGCGAGTTTCGCCGGATTTCGGGAACCCGACCGCGAAACTGGACGTTGCACTGTCACAGGAGACGGGCGGCTACGCTGGCCGTCTAGAGCAGGAGGATCGACGTGGACCAGGCTGGGATCGTCACGATCATCGACGAGGCGCTCGAACGCTTCGCGGCCCGGGATCTGATCGGCTCCTCGGAGGTCGTCGACTTTCTCCTCGACCTCCGGAGCGCCGTGGTCTCCGACGCGGCGCTCGCGGCGCTCATCGAGTCCGAGACCGAACCCGCGCACTGACACGTCCTCGGTGACCGCGCGTCACTGACCCGTCGCCCCTGACCGATTCGCGCGACGCC
Organism: uncultured Actinomycetes bacterium; assembly: GCA_963835455.1. GTDB lineage: Bacteria > Actinomycetota > Acidimicrobiia > IMCC26256 > PALSA-610 > PALSA-610. The sequence continues at coordinate 518,668 of CAWIFT010000003.1, read as the reverse complement.
CCCGGCGCCGATGCGGTCCCGGCGTCCATTACCATCCGACGCCGGTGGAACCCCCGGCGCAATCAGACGAGACGCGCACCGCCGAAGAGATCGACCGCGCGGCGCGTCTCGCTCAACAACGAGGAAGCACGCGACGGCGCGCGATCGTCATTTCGGCCGTGGTCGTGCTGGTCGTGGCCGGCGGCATCGGCGCGTACGCGTTCGTGGCGAACTCGCAGGACGCGTCGGGCGCAGCCGCGGCGAGCCCGACGAGCGCAACCGCGGCACCCGCCACGACCCGCGCCACGACGACCACGACCGTGGCCCGCACCACGACCACGACGATTCCCCCGGTCACCCAGCCCAAGGATCAGGTCCTCCCCGATCCGGGCAGCGGAATCGGCTACGGGAGCCGCGGGCCGGCGGTCTTCGTCTACGAAGCGCGCATGAAGGAACTGCACTTCGATCCGGGCCCCGTCGACAACGTCTTCGACCAGGACACGGCGTACGCGGTGTCGACGGTGCAGAAGTACTTCGGTCTGCCCCGGACGGGTGTGATCAACCAGGCCGTCGACTTCGCGCTCACGCACTTCCGCTATACGCCGCACGAACCGACGAGCGAACCCGATCGGGTCGAGATCGATCTCGACAAGCAGGTGCTCACGCTCTACACGAACTGGCAACCGCAGCTGTTGACCACCACGTCGACCGGGAGCGGCGAGCACTTCTGCGGCGGCGTCGACGGCTGCCAGTACGCAATCACGCCGACCGGGCACTTCCACTTCTACGACCTCATCCGCGGGTGGCAGAAGGGCAAGCTCGGAACGATGTGGAACCCGTACTACTTCAACGGGAGCGACGCGGTACACGGCCTGGCTTCGGTGCCGAACTACCCCGCGTCGCACGGATGCGCACGCATCCCGATGCACATCGCCGACTACTTCTACACGCTGGTGCACCAGGGTGAATCGGTGTTCGTGTTCGGCACACCGAAGCAGGCCGGCAACGGTTACGTCGGGCCGGTACCTCAGGCACCGGCACCGCCGACCACCGTCGCCCCCACCACGGTCGCGCCCGTGACGGTTCCGCCGTCGACCACACCGACGACGAAGAAGACCACCACCACCACGGTCAAGACCACGGGCACGACGAAACCGCCGACACCCACCACGAAGCCGAAGCCGTAGACCTACGAGCTGAAGGCCGCGAGGCCGATGATCGGCGCGGCGAGCGGCTTGCCCCCGAGGCTACCGAGGAACGGCTTGTTCGAGAAGTCGAAGATGCCGCCGTCCGACGCGGCCATCAAGTAGCCGTTGCCGAACGCGACCAGCCCGTCGACCGCCTTGTTGAGGCGCGTGGCGCCCATCGAGCCGCGGAACGGCGCGCTGAACGCGAACACACCCCCATCGGAGGCGACCAGCCAGTAGCCCTTCCCGTCGGGGGTCGGCGAGATGCCCACGACGGGCTTGTTCAGACGCAGGTTGCCGGTGGAGCCGTGGAAGTGGGCGTCGCCGAAGCTGAAGATGCCGCCGTCCGAGCCCACCATGTAGTAGCCGTGGCCGCTCGGCGTCGCGACCGACGCGACCACCGGTCCGTTGAGCGGCGTACCCGACATGTCGCCGTAGTTGCTCGCGTTGCCGAACGCGAAGGCGCGGCCTCGGTTCGTGAACAACCAGTATCCACTCCCGCTCGGAGTCGCCGAGATCGTGCTGACGAACTCTCCGGCGCCGAGCGCAGGACTGCCACCGAAGAACCTCGCACTTCCGTACGCGAACACGTGACCCACGCGATCGACGACCCAGTAGCCCTTGCCGTCCTTGCGCGGCGCCATTGCGGTCGCGCCGGCGACGAGCCCCGGGAATCCGATGGCTCCGCCGAACGGATACACGTGCCCGTCCGCACCGAGCATCCAGTAGCCGTTCGGGCCCCCGCCGAGTTGGACATTGATCGCCGGTCCGAAGCCGCTGTCGGGCGCGTCGTCGGGCGGCGGCGGGTTGAGATCGTTCGGATCGTCGTAGGTCATCTCGACACCGAAGCGGACGGTCCCGAACGTCGGGAGGCAACCCGCGGGTGCGTCGATCCGGTACCCGACATGGGGGACGTACACGCCTTTGGGGTCACAGTTCAGGTTCGGACCGGAGGGCCCGCCGACCAGCGCGACCAGCGCGCCCGTGGGATCGGAGGTCATGAGACCGGCGTCGTCCAAGATGCCGTCGTTGTTGACATCGACCGCGAAGAAGATCAAGGCCCCGCCCGCGAGCCAGATCGGGTCGGTCGCGGGGTTCGCCGCGGACTTCACCGTGACCGCGAACGAGGTTCCGGAAACGTTCTGCGCCAGCCCCACTCCGGTCACGTCGCCCTGGGGTGCGGCTGCGTCGCCCGTGGGGTCGTGCAAGGTGATCTTGGGTACCGGGATGGCGAGCGCACTCGCGGGGCCGGGAATCGTGACCGCCGCGGCCCGGGCGCGCAGCGTTCGCGCGGCGGCCTTCCACGCGCTCTCGCCCGCAATCGGGGAGTGCGACGGGGCCGCGCCCGCCGCCGCGATCGCGCCCGTCACACCACTCATCGACAAAGAAGTCAACGACAAAGAAGCAACGACTACCGCCGTCGCGAGAACCCCGGCCCGTTTCACTCCGCCCCCTCGATGAAAGAGGCCGAACGGTAATCCCTTCGCCGGGCAATACGCCAGAGAGTTCGCGCCGAATTCGTACTCGTCGCGCCGACTTGCGGTCTCACCGCAGCGCGCGATCGCCACGGAACCGCGTCGAACTAGGCGAGCGGGTCCGCGAAGGGGTTCGAACCAATTGTCGGATCGCCGAACGGGTCGGGCGCGTCCGCCGGCCGGCCGACGGTGAGGTCGTCGATGCCGAGCTCGGCCGCGATCCCTTCGTAGCCGGTGCGCTCCAGCTCGTCGGCCAGCTCGGGTCCACCGCTCTTGACGATCCGGCCGGCGAGGAACACGTGCACGCGATCGGGACGGAGCTCGGCGAGCAACCGCGCGTAGTGCGTGATCGCGAGCACCCCGACGTGGCGGTCCTTCGCGAGCGCATAGACACGCCGCGCGACGTCGCGCAGCGCGTCGACGTCGAGGCCGGAGTCGATCTCGTCGAGCAGCGCGAACTTCGGCTCGAGCACCGCCAGTTGCACGGTCTCGGCCCGCTTCTTCTCGCCGCCGGAGAACTCGGTGTTCACGCCGCGGTCGAGGAGCGCGTCGGGCACACCGACGGTCCGGGCCTCGGCCGCGATGCGGTCGTGCAGATCGGTGATGGTCGCGCCGCGCGCTTCCAACGCCGCGCCGACCACGGATTCGAGCGGGACGCCGGGAACCTCGACCGGATACTGCATGGCGAGGAAGAGGCCGAGCTGCGCCCGTTGCCAGGTCGGCAGCCCGATGAGCTCTTCGCCGTCGATGGTGGCCGAGCCGCGCGTGACTTCGTATTCACCGCTGCCCATCAGCGCGTGCGACAGCGTCGACTTGCCCGAGCCGTTCGGACCCATGAGCGCGTGAACCTCGCCCGTGCGGACCTCGAGATCGACACCGCGCAGGATCTCGTGCCGGGCGACGGTGGCGTGGAGATCGGCGATGCGCAGCACGTGGTCGCCGCTCACGGCAACACCACCGACACGTTGTCGCCGTCGACTTGGATCTCGTACACCGGAACCGGCTGGGTCGCGGGCAGTGTCTGCGGCTCACCGGTGGTCAACGAGAACGTCGAGCCGTGCTTCGGGCACTCGATCTCGAGCTCGTCCTCCCACACATCGCCCTCGGAGAGCGAGAAGTCGGCGTGCGAGCAGCGGTCTCCGAGCGCGTAGAAATCGTCGCCGATGCGCACCACGGCGATGCGATGCCCGTCGACGTCGAACCGGCCCGCGGTGCCGGGGGCGATGTCGTTCAGGCCGCAGAGGCGCACGAGCGTCGGCATCATCGCCTCGCCCGGGCGTGTTCGAGCTTGTCCACGACCGAACGGCGAAGGCCGCGCGTGAGTGCGCCGACCGGGAGCCGCTCGAACACGTCGTCGAAGAATCCGAGCACGATCAGGCGCTCGGCTTCCTCGGGCGGGATGCCGCGCGACTCGAGGTAGTAGAGCTGTTCGTCGTCGATCGGGCCGACGGTCGACGCGTGCGAGCAGCGAACGTCGTTCGCCTCGATCTCGAGGTTCGGGATCGATTCCGCGCTCGGCGCCCTCGGTCAGCACGAGGTTGCGGTTCGTCTGCGACGCATTGGCCTTCTTCGCGTCGGGCCGCAGGTGCACCAATCCGGAGTACACGGACCGGGCGGTGTCCTCGACCGCGCCTTTGAACAAGAGGTCGCTGCGCGTGTTCGGCGCGTCGTGGTCCTGCAGTGTGCGGAAGTCGAGCATCTGCTCGCCGTCGCCGAAGTAGACCGCGAGCTGGTCGCTCTCCGCGCCCTGGCCCGTGAGCAGGGCTTCACTGCGCAAGCGGGCGTAGCTGCCGCCGAGCGCAACCGCCGACGTCCGCAGGGTCGCGTCGCGTCCGACGTGCGCGCGCTGCAGCCCGAGATGCCACGTACGGGAACCGTGCTCCTGGATCGTGAGGTAGCGGAGGTGCGCGTTGTCGTCGACGAGCAACTCGGTGACCGCGTCGACGAGGTGATCAGTCTGCGGCGAACCGAACCGGTCGAGCACGGTCGCCTGCGCACCCTCGCCCAACGACACCAGTGTGTGCGGGAAGGATGCGCGACCGTCGCCTTCACACCACTGCAGAACGAGGATCGGGTCCTCGACCACGACGCCGGGGGGAACGTGCACGAATGCGCCGCCCGCGAGGAACGCGTCGTGCAACACCGTGAAGGCATCTTCCGACGCGCTCGACGCCCGCCCGAGCAGCTCACCGACGAGATCGTCCTCACACGTGGCGATCCCGCAGGCGCGCACACCCTTGGCCTCGAGGCCGGGGTCGAGCTCGTGGTGAACGACGCGACCGTCGCGTACGACGATCATGCCCGCATGCTTGCCCGCCTCCGCGGCCCACGGGCCACCGCCGGGCGCACGCTCGTCGCCGGGCGCGCCGAGCTCGCCGGGCGAGAACGGGCGGTAGCGTTCGAGGTCGAGCTGATCGATACGCGAGTAGCGCCAGATCTCTTCCGACGGCGTCGGCCACGTGACCGAGTCGAGTCGTTCGACTGCCGCCACGCGCCGGCGAACCAACCAATCCGGACCGGCGAGCGCACGCGCCGCATCCGCGGTGAATGTCGCGACCACGACGAGACGACCTACGCGGCCGTGAGCGCAGCGGAGCGGAGCGAACTGGCGGAGTCCCGAGCGGCCGCGAGGCGGGTATCCCGCCGAGCAGCGAGGGCGACCAAGCAAGCAGTGGTCGGGCGAGCCTTGCTCACCCGACCGCGCCTTCCATGTTCAGCTCGATCAGCCGGGACAACTCGACCGCGTACTCCATCGGGAGCGTCTTCGTGATCGGTTCGATGAACCCGTTCACGATCATCGCGGTGGCCTGCTGCTCGCTGAGCCCACGGCTCTGGAGGTAGAAGAGCTGGTCGTCGCCGACCTTCGAGACCGTGGCCTCGTGGCCGATGCGGGCGTCCTTCTCTTCGATCTCCATGTACGGGTAGGTGTCGCTGCGCGAGTCCTCGTCGAGGATCAACGCGTCGCACCGCACGTGGCTCTTCACGTTGTGCGCACCTTCTTCGACCCGAACCAGACCGCGGTAGGTGGTGCGACCGCCGTCCTTGCTGATCGACTTCGAGTCGATGATCGACGTGGTCTCCGGGGCGGCGTGCGTCATCTTCGCGCCCGCGTCCTGGTGCTGGCCCTTGCCCGCGTACGCGACCGACAGCACTTCGCCGTGCGCCTTCGGACCCGTCATCACGACCGCGGGGTACTTCATCGTGAGCTTCGAACCGAGGTTGCCGTCGATCCACTCGACCGTGGCTTCGGTCTCGGCGCGGGCGCGCTTGGTGACCAGGTTGTACACGTTCGGCGACCAGTTCTGGATCGTCGTGTAACGAATGCGTGCCCCGGGCCGGGCGATGAGCTCGACCACGGCCGAGTGCAGCGAGTCGTTCGTGTACACCGGCGCCGAACAACCCTCGACGTAGTGCACCGACGCGCCCTCGTCGGCGATGATCAACGTGCGTTCGAACTGACCGGCGCTCTCCGCGTTGATGCGGAAGTAGGCCTGCAGCGGCATGTCGACGTGCACACCCGGCGGCACGTAGATGAACGAGCCGCCCGACCACACCGCCGAGTTCAACGCCGCGAACTTGTTGTCGCCGGGCGGGATGACCGTGCCGAAGTACTTCTGCACGATCTCGGGGTAGTCGATGAGCGCCTGGTCCATGCTCGTGAAGAGGATGCCCTTACGCTCGAGGTCCTCGCGGTTCTTGTGGTACACGACCTCGGAGTCGTACTGACTCGTGACGCCGGCGAGGAACTTGCGTTCGGCTTCGGGGATGCCGAGCTTCTCGTAGGTGGCCTTCATCTCTTCCGGGAGCATGTCCCAGTTGTCGACGGCGCCGTCTTGCTTCGGCTTCAAGTAGTAGTAGATGTCGTCGAAGTCGATGGTCGGCATGTTCTTCGCGAACCACTCGAGCATCGGCTTGCGCTCGAAGCGCTTCAACGCGTTGAGGCGGAACTTCGTCATCCACTCCGGCTCGGACTTGTGGTACGAGATGTCGCGGACGACCTGCTCGTTCAAGCCCTTCTTCGGCGTGACGGCATAGCTCTCGGTGTCGTGCCAGCCGAGCTTGTACTTGCCCAGATCGATGCCCTGAACGGCCATCGGCACACGCCTCCTCGAGGTAGTCCCTCAGATCCCGATCGACTGCAGGGTGCAGCGGACGCCCACCCCCGCGATCGGGCAATTAACACTACCGCCATAGTAACAATCCCGGCCGCCCGGACCAAGCCCGCCCCGGGGCTGGTTCCGGGGCGGGTCAGTGTTTGACGGTGGTCGTGGTGGTCGGGGGTGCGGTGGTCGCGGTGGTGATCCCCGACTTCGCGAGCGCGGCCTGCACGAAGGCCTGAGCCTGGGCGTTGTGTTGCTGGTAGCCCGCGAGGTCCTTGGCGACCAACGAGGCCTGGGCCGCGGCGAATTGGTCGTTCGCGGCTTGCAGGAGTTGGCGGACGGTCGCGGTCGGAGGCAGCGACGACGGCGGCGCCGATCCCGGCACCGTCGTGGTCGTCGTGGTGGTCCCGCCGGACGGCGGCGGCGTCGTGACCGGCGTACCCGACGTGTTGCACGGGTTGGTTCGGTTCTGCGAGGCCTGCAACCGGGTGGGCGTACCGCTGATGAGCGCCGTGGTCGCGTCGGTGATGTCGCACCCGAGCACGGCGTGTTGACCGACGGCCGCCGCGATCGCGAAGTAGCGCGGGAACGTCGAGCTGCCCTCGCCGAGAATCCATACCGGCCGCACGTACATGATCGCGTCGCCGAGCGGGAGGAGTTGCACGTCACCTTGGATCACGCGTGAACCCGAGCTGCCGAGCAGGGTGAACTGCGTGCTGATGAACTGGTCCGACTGGATGAGCGTCGCCGCCTGCGCGGGCGACGGCGCGGCCGTATCGGGCACCTCGTAGACCACGAGCTTGCCGTAGTCCGGGCCGTCCGACTGCGCGAAGACGAACGCCGAGAGGATGCCGCCTTTGAGGCGGGGCGTGAACGACCGCTCGAGCAGGAATTGTTGTGGTGAAGTGGTCGTCTGACCCGGGTCCTTCGGTAGACCCATCGTGAGATACAGCGGCTTGATCGGGCTCCCCGCGGACGCGAGCGTCGTGTTGCGCCCACCGTTGTTCCCGGGCGCAACCGCGTTCGCGACCGGAGCCGCGCTCGACGCGTCGGGACTCGGCGCAACGTCCCAGATCGCCTGCTTGTTGAAGTACTGCACCGGATCGGTGATGTGGTACAGCGCGTACTGCTCGGTCTGCGCGCTGAAGATGTCTTCCGGGTAGCGCAGGTGTGCCCGTAGCGCGGGGTCCATCGCGCTCGATGTCCTTGAACAACTCCGGGAACGCCTTGCGGTAGGTCTTGATGATCGGATCCGTGGGGTCGACGACGTAGAAGCTCACGGTTCCGTCGTACGCGTCGACCGTTGCCTTCACCGAGTTGCGCACGTAGTTGAAGTCGGTGTCGAGCCCGCTCCCCGGAGGTTCCTGCGGGTGGAGCGACTGCGAATACGGATAGTTGTTCGTCGTCGTGTACGCGTCGACGACCCACTTGATCCGACCCCCCACGACGACCGGGTAAGGATCGGAGTCGAACTTCAGGAACGGCGCGATCGTCTTGACCCTGTCCATGATGTCGCGGACGTAGATGACGCGCGACTCGTTGGTGACCTGGCCCGAGACGAACAGGTTCCAGTCGCCGAACCGCAGTGCCAGCGCCGCCTTGCGGAGGAGGCTCGACACCTTGACGCCGGCCAGACCCTGGTAGGTGGTGGCCTTCGTGCTGCCGCCGCTCGTCGCTTCCTGCTCGGCGACCTTGGTGTCGACGATCGAGTACCCGCCCAGACCCTCGCCGAAGTAGACACCCGTGCCCTTCGAGTCGAGGTGCATCACCTGCTCACCCGTCGGCGGGATCCCCTGCAGCACATAGCTCGGCTGATCGACGTTCACCTCGTTCGCGGCCGCCGCCACCGCGCCGTAGCCGTGCGTGTAGACGAGATGCTGACTCGTCCAGGAGTTGTCGGGCAGGTGCGCGAGGTCGAGCTCTCGCACCGACGCGAGAATCGGCTTCGCACTCTCGTCACCGATCTTGTAGCGATCGACGTCGACGTCGGCGAATTGGTAGAAGGGCGTGATCTCCTGCGTGACCTTGAACGCATCCTGCGCGGTCAACGGATCGTACAAACGCGCGTTGTCGAGCGTCGGCTTGGACGTGGCGGTCGCCGCCTTGTTCAGGTCGGGGTTGTAGTTGAACGTCTTGGTCGAGATCTTCGAGAGCCCGAACGCGTCGCGTGTCGCCTCGATGTTGAGCTTGATGTACGGCGTCTCGCGTGAGAGCTCGTTCGGCTGCACCTGGAATTTCTGGATGACCGCGGGATAGATCGTGCCGACCACGATCGAGATGAAGCCCCACAGCCCGACCGCGATGATCGGGAACACCCAGCCGCGTCGCCAGATGTTGACGATGAAGAGGCCGGCCGCGGCGATCGAGATGACGATGAGGAGCCGCAGCGCGGGAAGGTGCGCGTGCACGTCGGTGTAGGTGGCGCCGTCGACGAAACCGGTCTTCGACTTCGTGAGCGCGAACTGCGCCAGGTAGTACTGATACGTCTTGGTCAGCGCCATCAGCCCGAGCAGCACCGACACGTGCACCTTCACCTGCGGCGTCACCCGCTGGAACGGGCTCTGCAACCGGATGCCGCCGTTCAGGTAGTGGAAGACCGCCGAGACGATGAGGATGACGAGCAGCGCCGCGAAGATCCAGCCGGCCGCGAACTGCAGGAACGGCAGCCGGAACACGTAGAACGAGATGTCCTTGTGGAACTGCGGATCCTTGATCCCGAAGGAGGTCGAGTTGGTGAACAGGATCCAGTTCGGCCATTGGGCGGCGACGCCGGTGCCCATGATGAGGGCGAAGAAGAGCGACACGAGGACGCGAACCCGGCCGGAGTAGGGCTGCACGTAGCCGCGGTAACGCTCGATGATCTCGTCTTCCGGACCGGTGCCGCGATACCGCGGGGCGATGCGGTCGGCAACGATGAGGTTGATGAGCATGGCCACGAAGAAGATCGCGGAGAAGGTGAGCGCCGGAACGGCCTTCGCCGACAACAACGAGCGCCACGTGTGCGCGTATCCGACGTCTTTGAACCACAGATAGTCGGTGTAGAAGCCCGCGAACCCGCGGAGACTCAAGAGCAGGACGACCAGAACGACCGCGGCCACGATGAGCCAGGCCCGCAGGCCGAACGGACGTCGACGGCCCTCGACCGGCGTGACTCGCATCCCGCGGATAGTAGGTCAAGGGCAACGGACCACGAGCGCGCGCGCTCGGTGTCGCGTTACTCCGTTTTGTGTGTTCGGCTAGGGAGCGTCGAGCAAGCCTGCGGGCACGAGCAGGCACTTGCAACCGGGATGCGCCGGCGGGAGTGCCTGGCCGGTCGGGAACTGCTTTCCCTTGACCGTCGGTTCCAACGCGTTGTCGTCGCAGTCGGAACAACTGCCTTCCTCGAAGGGGATCCACCACAGGACGGCGTCGTCGGGAACCGCGTCGTAGACGCCGCGCGTCCATGCGGACGCAAGGACCTCGCCGAGGGACTGCTCGAGTGCCTGGTTCTTCCACTCGCGATAGCGGGCGCCGATGCGTTCGACGAGACCACCGGTGTCGCCCGCGTCGCCGGTGTCGATCGCGACCGAGAGTCGTTCGCGCAACGGCCCGATGACCGACTCCGCCGCGTCGCCCGCGAGCTCGTCGCCGGCAACCTCGGCCGTCGCGCCGGCCGCGACCCGGCCCGCGCCGTACGCGCGGTCGATCGCGTCACGCATCGCCTTCGCCCAGTCCTTGCGCGCCACGTCGGCGTCGCCGAGGACCTGCTGGGCGGTCGGGCGACCCTTGTGCCGGCGCACGGAGTCGAGCAGTGCGTTCTGGTCGTCCTGGGCCCGGCGCTTGGCCCGCTTCAGCACCGCGGGGAGCAGCGGGTCGATCGCCTTCGCGCGGCGCGCGCGCCACTCCTGTGCGCCGGAGGCCGGCACCCGTCCCGGGACGGGCTCGCGCGCTTCGCCGGCCGCGGTGCCGGCGGTGGCCGACTCGTCGTGGCCGGCGCGCAGGCGGGCGAAGAGCGAGTCGACATCGGCGAGGGCCGTGGCGGTCGCGCCGTCGGTGTCGTCGGACGTCGTCGTCGCGGTCGCCGACGCCGGAACGAGTTGCACCCGCTCGACCGATTCACCTTCGCCCGCGTCGAGGCCGGGCTCCGCGGCCTCGACGGCGGTCACGTCGATGAGCTCGGTCGGCAGCTCGCCGTCGAGCTTCTCGATCTCCTGCGCGATCTCCGCGGCGATGTCGATCGGTTCGGGGCTCGACGCGGTCCGCTCCTCCGCGGCGCGCGCCTCGACCTGCGCGAGCGCTTCGGTCGCTTCGAGGAAGGTGCCCTTCACGGTGCGGTACGCATCGAGCAGATGGTCGCGCCCGTTCCGCAACGCCTCGATCTGGCCGTTCAAGAGCGCGCGCCGGCGCACGAGATCGCCGAGCACCCGTTCGCGTGCCGCCTTCGCCTCGTCGAGCATCTCGCGACCCTGATGGCGCGCGCCGTCGAGGATCGCCTCGGCCTCGGCCTTGGCCGACTCGAGCAGCGAAAGCGCGCGCGCTTCGGCCGCGGCGACCAGCTCGGTCGATTTCGCTTCGGCATCGGCGGTGTGCGACGCGAGCACCTCCGCCGCTTCGGCGCGCATCCGATCCGCGATCGACGACGCTTCGTCGACCATGCGCGCCGCACGCGCTCTCCGCCTTCGCCCGGATGTCGTCGCTGGCCTCGCGCGCCGAACGCAGGAGGCGGGCGGTCTCCTCGCCCAGCGCGTCGAGGAGCTCCTGCTCGGAGAGCGCCCGCGGCGTGCGGAGCTGTTGCTCGAGCGTGTCGATCGCGGCTTCGAGCTCGTGTTCGTGGACCCGGCCGGCGCCGACCTCCTCGGAGACACGCTTGAGAAAGGCGCGGACCTCGGTCTCGCTGATGCCCCGCACGCTCTTGGCGAAGGTGCGGTTCGCGATCTCGTCGGTCGTCAGTCGAGGCGTGCTCGAGATGACTCGCTGGCGACGGTCGGACTCGTTCATCGGAACCCCCATACCCCCGACGCGAGGGATGCCGTGTGTCCGCCTGGGCGCCATGTTAATCGGCCACGCGAAAAAAAGCGCCCCTCACCCGCGCGGGTTCAGACGGTTGTCGTGCTCGACGTCGTCTTCACAGGAGCACCACCGGCATCACGCAGCGCCTTCAGCGCCTGTGCGAACGTCGCGACCGGCACGACCTTGATGCGGCTTCCCGCGCGCTTGGAGGCGCGCGCCAGGTCGGCCTTGCACGACGCGAGGTACGGGGGCGGATCGTTCGGTGAGCACTGCGGAACGATGAACAAGCTGACGCCCGCGGCGCGGGCCGCGACGGCCTTCTGCTCGATGCCGCCGATCTCGCCGACGTTGCCCGCGCCGTCGATCGTGCCGGTCACCGCGACGTTCTTCCCGCCGGTGAGGTCGCCGGGCGTGAGATCGTCGAGGATCGCGAGTGTCATCGCGAGCCCGGCGGACGGGCCGCCGATGCCGGTCGTGTCGACGCTCACGTTCAGCGGGAACGTGAAGCGGGGTGAGACCATGACGCCGATGATCTTGCGGCCCTGCTGCGTGGCCACCGGCACGCGCACGGTCTTCGCCTCGCCGGCCCGTTTGATGTCGAGCGTCACGTAGCCGCCGACGCGGTCCTTCGCGATCGCCGCGGTGAGGTCGCTCGCCTGCCTGACCGGTTTGCCGTCGGCCTTCAGGATGACGTCGCCCCAATTCAGAACTTTGATCGCGGGCAGATCGGGCTCCAGATCGCTCACGGTCAGGCCGGGCGCGATCGCGACCTCGTGGCCCGAGGCGCGCAACGCGACCACGGTTGCATCGTTCTTCGCGTCGGCCATCTGTTGCAGGCCCTGGTCGGTGTACTGCTTCGCCGTGAGCTTGCCCGGGTTCGCGGCCGCGTCCTTGACGAGATCGATGTCCGAGTCGAGCCGGGCGCGCACGTATTGCCACAGGTTGACGTGACCGGCCTCGCGCACGAAGAGCAGGCGAATGTCGCCGCGGTTGTCGGGATACGAGCGGGCGCCGTCGATCTTGACGCGGGTGCGCAACGACAAGGCCTCTCCGGGCGCAATCGTGGTGTACGGAACCCGGATCACGAAGCCCGCGATCGCCACCACGAGCAGCAACATGGCGAAGCCGAGCGCGCCGGCCGCGAGCCACGAGATCCGGCGCCGGCCGGGTGCGCCATCGGCCCCGGGTTCGAAATTCGGCTCCGCGCGGTGGCGCGGTCGCCGTTGCTTCGGTGTCCATTGCTTCAGCTCTGGGCGCCGCGCGCCGACCGAAGCGATAGGAAAACACGCGCGAGATCGAGGAGTTGCGACGTGTCCATTGCCCAACAGATTGCCACGCCGACCCCCAAATCGAATGCGCGGCGACCGTCGGCCCCGCTCCGACCGGCGCCCGCCCCTCGCCCGGCGTACACACTTGGGCGAATCTTCGTATTGCTGGCGATTACCGCACTCGGCACGGCGCTGCTGGCCGGCACCGTCGCCGTCGGACTGATGATGGTCGCGTCGAACCTGGGTGGCTGAGCTCGCGACTCGGGCGACTGAGCCCGAACGAACGCGGTATCTGCAGGGCCGGTGTCGCCCCGTCCTCGACACCGACCCCGGAGAGCATTGATGTGACGATCGACCGGGGTCGGTCCCGCCCGGGCCGACGTCCGATCGGAACCGTCACGACTGGATCGGCAAGCCGGCCCGTCCGCTGTAGGGAATCGCCCCGGACGATGCCGAGCTTCGGATCGGGCCGGGTCGACCCGCCGGTAGCGTCTCGGCCCGTGGATGCGAACGCCCGCGCCGCCGCGGCCGCGGTCGAGCCCGACGCGCACGTCCTCGTTGCGCGTGCAACCGACGACCCGAGTGGGAGCGTGCGCGCCGTCGCCCTCGCGGCCCTCGTCCGCACCGCACCCCGGCGCGTGAGCGCGCCGATCTGGCGCCGGAGCGCGCACGATGCCGACGCCCGCGTGCGGCTGCGGTCCGCCGAGGTTGCGCCGAAGCTCGGGCGGGCGGCGACCTGTTCGGTGCTCGTCGAATTGCTCGGGGACGACGACGCGTGGGTCGCGGAAGCCGCCGCGTACGCCATCGGCGAGCACCCACGTCCGAGTCGCGTCGCGATCGCGAGCATCACCCGCGTCGCCACGACCCACGCGGACCCGCTCGTGCGCGAAGCCGCGGTCGCCGCGCTCGGCGCCCAGGGCGACCCGACCGGGCTTCCGGCCGTGCTCGCGGCGTGCGACGACAAGCCCGCGATCCGGCGGCGCGCCGTGCTCGCGTTGGCCGCGTTCGAAGGCGACGACGTGGAAGCGCGTCTGCGCCGCGCGTTGGAGGACCCCGATTGGCAGGTCCGCCAAGCGGCCGAGGACCTGCTCGCCGTCACGTGAGCGGCGTTACTCCATGAACAGATCGCGCAGGCTGTCGTAGCTCTCGAGGCAACGGCCCGCGCCGAGCACCACACACTCGAGCGGCGCGTCGACCAGGTGCACGGGCAGGTCCGTCTCTTCGCTGATGCGCTTGTCGAGACCGCGCAACATGCCGCCGCCACCCACGAGGTGGACACCGTTCAGGATCAGGTCTTGAGCAAGCTCGGGCGGAGTACGCGCGAGGCACGCGATCACCGCGTCGCAGATCGCGCGGAGCTGCTCTTCGATCGCGCTGCGAACCTCTTCGGGCACGAGCATGATCGTCTTCGGGAGTCCCGACATCAGGTCACGACCGCGGACCTCGGCCTTGAACTCGTCGTCGACGGAGTACGCGGACCCGATGGCGAGCTTGATCTCCTCCGCCGTCCGTTCACCGATCGCGATGCCGTACTCGCGCCGGACGTACGCCTGGATCGCGGCGTCCATGTCGAACGACCCGACGCGCAACGCCTCCAGCGCGACGATCCCGCCGAGGGAGATCACGGCGATCTCCGTGGTACCACCGCCGATGTCGATCACCATGTTGCCCATCGGCTCGTGGATCGGCAGCCCCGCGCCGATCGCCGCAGCCATCGGTTGCTCGAGGAGATGGGTCTGGGCCGAGCCCGCGCGGCGAGCCGCTTCCAGCACGGCGCGCTTTTCGACGTGCGTGATCGCCGACGGGACGCAGATCAACACCCGCGCGCGCGACATGCGGTTCACGCCCGCGCGCTGGAACAACAGGCGGATCATCCGTTGCGTGATGTCGAAGTCGGTGATCGCGCCGCCGCGCAGCGGACGGACCGCGACGATGTACCCCGGGGTCCGGCCGATCATCTGCCACGCCTCGTGCCCCATCGCGAGCACGTCCTGCGTCCGGCTGTTCAGCGCGATAACCGTCGGTTCGTTGAGAATGATGCCGTTGCCCCGCGCGTAGACAAGCGTGTTCGCCGTTCCGAGGTCGATCGCGAGGTCGCGCGGCAGCTCGGATCGCCTCTCACTCCGGCCGGCGCGGGCGGCGCGCCGGCGTTTCGGGCGCGAGCGCACGCAGGTTGCGCTCGAACTCGTCGATGCTGTGTTCCATCGAGTTCGGGCGCCGGTTGCGCAACAGCACGATAGAGATGCCGACAATGCTGCCGATGACCGCGATCAGGAGAAAACCCATTCAGCGCCCCGAACCGGCGCCGGCCGAACGAGTGCCGGCCGAGCGGATCTCGTGTTGGTCGACCGCCCAATCGGATCCGCCCGACCAGTGCTCTCGCTTCCAGATCGGTACGGATTCCTTCAGGGTGTCGATCGCGAACTCCGCGGCGTCGAAGGCGACACCACGGTGCGGCGACGAAATCACGACGACAACCGACGCCTCTCCGAGCCCGAGCTCACCGACACGGTGCAGCAGTGCGACGCGCGCGACTGCGGGCCAGCGGTTGCGTATCTGCTCCGCGATCTCGCCGAGCGCACGGACCGCCGGGCCTTCGTAGGCCTCGTACGTCATGCCCACCACGTCGGGACGTCCCTCGGCGTGATCGCGGACGACGCCGGAGAAGGTGACGACGGCCCCGGCCGCCGGAACGGTCGCCCACTCGATCGCCGCGGTGGTGGGCAAGGGTTCGTCGGTGAGCGCGACCCAGTCGCGCGTGTCGGGGAGGGGCCGGAGCACGGCGATCAGTCTACGGAACGGCCCTGGTCGAACGCCTGCCCGCGGCCGCGATCGGCCGATGCGTCGGTACACTCGCTCGGCGATGGGGCCAGGCAACAGCCATGAAGACGAGCCCCTCGACGAGCAGCCCGAGGGTTCCGGAGACGAGCCCGACGACGAGCGGGACGTCGGTCGATCGGGCACTCGCGGCCCGCTCCCCGATCCGCTGGACCGGGTGTGGCTCCACCCGACGGAGCTCTCGTCGCTCGGTGCCGCATTCGCGCCGAGTGGCCCTGAGAGCCCGGCCCGGGAGAGCCGGCGCCGCTCCCGTTCGTGGCTGGCGCCCCTCCTGGCCGGGGCCACGGGCGCACTCCTGACGGTGGGCATCCTGGCGGTGACGGGAGCGTTCGATCGCTCCTCGCCGTCGGACGGCTCGGCCCGGTTGGCGGGCGATGTCGCGACGACCGTCGGAACCCCGAGCGCCACCGACACGCTCACCCGGCTGAGCCCGTCGGTGGTCGCCGTCTTCGCGAGCGACGGCCGCGGGTCGCGGCGCGGCTCCGGGGTGTGTGTGCGGCACGGGTCGCAGCTCCTCACCAGCGCCCGCGTCGTCGGTGACGCCACGACGGTGCGCGTCGTGACCGCCGACGGCCGCAGTCACACCGCGACCGTCGTCGGCCGCGATCGCGTGACCGATCTCGTCCTCCTCGATCTCAAAGACGACGCGAACCTCCCGGCCGCTCAGCTCGCCGACGACCCGCCGACGACGGGCGCACCCGTGTGGCTCCTCGGCGCGGCCGCTCCCGGCGCGAAGTCGCCGTGGATGAGCAGCGGCATGACGTCGTCGAACGACGCGCTCGTCGCGAGCGACGCGGGTCCGACGACGAGTGGTCTGCTCGAGACCGACGCGGCGAGCAACACCGCGGTGGTCGGCGGCGGACTCGTCAACGCGTCGGGTTCGGTCGCCGGCATCGTCCTCGGCCACGTCAACAACAGCGCGACCACCTACGCCGTTCCGATCGGCGTCGCAGTGAACGTCGCGCATCAGCTCGACGCCGCCGGTGTCGCGCAGCACGGCTGGTTGGGGATCGGCGGGATCGACACCGTGTACGGGCCGATGATCGCCAACATGAAGACCCACGCCCCCGCCGCCGACGCGGGAATGCGCGTGAACGACCTCGTCCAGTCGGTCGACGGGCACTCGGTCGAGTCGATCGGCGACGTCACCGCGCTCGTCCAGGGCCTCGAACCGGGTCGCACGGTCGCGATCGATGTGCGCCGCGGGGACGAAGTGCTGGAGATGCGGGTCAAGCTCGGGGCCAAGGCGGGCTGATCTCCCGCCGGGGCCGGTATGGCGCCTCGGGCCGGACCCGTGAATCGAAGGCGGTGCGCCGTTCGCGCGAGCATGGGTCGTCGATCGATGTGAGGAGCTACCGGTGACAGACGCAGAGGCACACGCGGACGCGTTGGACGACCTCGACCGCGAGCTCCTCAACGCGGTCCAGTGGGACTTCCCGCTCGACGCCCGTCCGTTCGCGGTTCTGGGCGAACGCCTCGGCGTCGACGAACCCACCGTTCGGGCCCGGGTGGCGAAGGTGAAGGAGAACGGCGTGCTCCGCCAGCTCTCCGCGATCTTCGACACGCGTGCCCTCGGGTACTCGTCCGCGCTCGTCGCGGCGAAGGTCGATCCCGACCACATCGACGAAGCTGCCGCCGTGATCAGCGAGCACCCGGGCGTGAGCCACAACTACAAACGCAACCACGACTACAACCTCTGGTACACGGTCGCCGTTCCGCCGGGCGACTCGCTCCAGGAGCACATCGACGTGCTGCACCGCGAGTCGGGCGCGCGCGTCACGCGCACCTTGCCGACGATCACGTTGTACAAGATCGGCGTGAAGCTCGACATGACCGGCCAGACGGCCGCGAACGCGAAGGCCGAGGTGCTCGAGCACGAACGGCCCGAGCGCAAGGCCGAGATGCCGGCGCCCGACCTCTCCGACCTGGAGCTCGCGACGATCCGCGTTGTGCAACACGACCTCGCGAACGTCGAGCGGCCGTTCGCGGTCTACGCGGAGCAGATCGGCATGGGCACGACCGAAGGAGACGTGCTCGCCGTCCTGCGCTCACTGAAGGAACGCAAGCTCATGCGCCGCTTCGCCGCGGTCATGAACCATCGCAGCGCCGGGTTCAAGGCGAATGCGATGGGCGTGTGGGCGGTACCCGAGGACAAGCTCGGTGAGATCGGCCCGCAGATGGCGGGCTTCGCGGCGGTGTCGCACTGCTACCGCCGCCCCACCTACGACGATTGGCCGTACAGCGTGTTCACGATGGTGCACGGTCGTAGCGCGCGCGACTGCGAAGCGACGATCGACGCGATCCGGACCGAGACGGGTATCGACGAGTACTGCCTCTTGTGGTCCATCAAGGAATACAAGAAGGTGCGCCTCGAGTACTTCACGCCCGACTGGGACACGTGGTACGCGAAGCACGCCTCCCACGCGTAGACCGCTCGACCTTCGGCTCGTAGCTCAGCGTCTCCCGTGGCGGCGCGTGAGCCACCACGTTCCCAACGCCGCACCGGTCGTGACCGCGCCCGCCCCGGCCAGCCACGGGAGGAGACTCCGATCGGGCGCGCCGGTCGCGAGGAGGAGCGCCTCGTCGTTCGAATGACGCGGCTTCCACCCCGCGCGCTTCAGCCGATCGTTCGCGACGACGAAGGGGTGCAGCAGATACGGGAGGAGCGCGGGCGGCGCGTCGCCCAGCCCGGTCGCCCAGGTCACCGCGAGGACACGCGTCGCGAGCGCGACCGGGAGCGCGGGCAGACGACTCCCCGCGACCATGGCGCCGGCTTCCTCGTAGGTGAGCCAACCGTCGGCCGCGACGTTGTACGCACCGTCGAGATCGACCGTGGCCGCGAGCTCGAGCGCGGCCGCGGCGTCGTCGACGTGCACGACTTGCACCGGCGGCGTCGCGCCGCGCACGCGTACCGGCGCGCGACCCGTGACGACCGCGGTGAACAACGAACTCGCCCCGCCGCCGACGATCGGTGCAATGCGCAATCGGGTCGCGACGCGGCCCGGACCCGCGCCGGCCCACTCCGCGAGCAGGCGCTCGCACTCGCCGTCGACGATCGCGGGCAGGTATCCCGGGCTCGGGCGCAGCGGCATGTCCTCGGTGATCGGGACCGGATTGTTCGCCCAGGCGCCGTACACCGCGGTGCTCGACGGCCGCACGACCTTCTTGACGCCGTTCGCGGTAGCGGCCTCGAGCACGTGCCGGGTGCCGTCGACACTGACCCGCTTGAACAGTGCCTCGTCGAGGAGCGGACCGACGGCGGCCGCGAGGTGGATGACCGAGGTGACCTCGCGGAGGTACGGCGTGAGATCGGTGCCCACCACGTCGACCCGGTGGAATTCGAGCTTGCGCGCCCGGCGGGCCGGTTCCCGGATGTCGAGACCGACGATCCGATCAACGTGCGGACTGGCGTCGAGCAACGGGAGGAGCCGCTGCCCGAGGAAGCCCGATACGCCGGTGACGGCGACGACGATCTCATCGGTCATGCTCCATAGACTGGCGCAGTGAGCGACGTTCCCCAAATGGGCGACGGTTTTCCCAACCCGTTCAACCCCTTCGGGGTCGATCTCAACGAGATCATGCGCATGTTGCAGTCGCCCGGTCCCGTGAACATGGAAGTCGCGCGCAAGACGGCCGAGTCGCTGGCAACCGTCGAAGGCGAGTCCCCCGAAGTGCCGGTCGCGCCCGACGCCGCGCAGGTATTCGACGACGTCGTCCGGGCCGTGCAACTCATGGTGAGCGAGGCCACCGGGATCTCGGCCGCGTTGACGGTGCCGGCGCGCACCGTCGACCGGGCGACCTGGTCGAGCGTCACGCTCACCGGGCTCGAATCGGTGTTGGGTGCGCTGGCCGGCGCGCTCGCGAAGTCCGCGGCCGAGCCGGAGGCAGAGGCGACGCCCGCCGGCGCGGCGGGGATGTTCTCGCCGGAGATGCTGTTCTCGATGATGATGCCGATGCTGCTCGGCGTGTGGGCCGGTTCGATGATCGGCGGGTTGTCACACGGCGCACTCGGTCAGTTCGACCTCCCACTTCCGCTCGACGGCGCACCGACCCTCCTGTTCGTCGCGCACAACGTCGACGCGTTCGCCGAGGAATGGTCGTTGCCGGCGGACGAGCTGCGGTACGCGCTCGCGTTGCGCGAGGTCGTGCACGGCGCGCAACGGGCCGTGCCCTGGGTGCGCGAGCGGCTGCTGCGGCACGCGTCGGCGTACGTCGGCGCCTATGAGATCCAGACCGACGCCATGGAGAGCCAGCTCGGCGGCTTCGATCCCGCCGACCCCTCGTCGATGGAAGCGTTCGCGAGCTTCTCGAACCCCGACGTGCTCCTGAGCGCGATGCGCACCGAGCGGCAGGAGCCGTTGCTCGCCGAGCTGCAGCGGTTCGTGTCGGTACTCGAGGGTTACACCGACGTGGTCGTCGAGGCGATCGGCGAGCGCATGGTGACCTCGCACGGCCGCCTCGACGAAGCGCTGCGCCGGCACCGGCTCGAGCGCGGCGACGCGACCGGTTTCGTCGACCGGCTCCTCGGCCTCGAGCTCGATCGCGGTCACTACGACGCGGGCGTGGCGTTCTGCCGCGGCGTCATGGAACGCAGTGAAGGGTCACTGGACCAACTGAACCGGATGTGGTCGGACGAATCCATGTTCCCCACCGCGGCCGAGTTCGTCGCACCCGGGCTGTGGCTCGCGCGCATCGATCTGCCGGATACGGACCGACCCGACACCGAACGGCCCGACACGGCGTGAAGATCGGGGTCCTGGGCGCGGGAGTGATGGGCGGCGGAATCGCGGAGGTCTGCGCGCTCGCGGGCGACGAAGTCGTGTGTTACGACATCGCGCCGGCGGCGCTCGACGATGCCCGCGCCCACGTGACCACCGGTCGCTTCGGGCTCGACGGCGCGGTTGCGCGCGCCAAGGTGACGCGCGAAGCCGCCGACTCGGCCCTCGGGCGCATCACGTTCACGTCGTCGTTCGAGACCGCGGCCGTGACCGATCTCGTCATCGAGGCCGTCCCGGAACGACTCGAGCTGAAGATACGAGTGTTCCGCGATCTCGACCGGATCGCACCACCGGAGACGATCCTCGCGTCGAACACCTCCGGCCTCCCCATCGCCGCCCTCGCGGCCTCGACCGATCGGCCGGACCGGGTCATCGGTTGGCACTGGGCGTCGCCCGCGCCGGTCATGAAGCTCGCGGAGATCGTCGTGACGCCCGAGACGAGCGCGGGCACGATCGCAACCGTCACCGCCGCGGCGACGCGCTGCGGGAAGCACCCGATCGTCGTGAAGGACAACCCGATGCAATGGGGTTTCGTCGCGAACCGCGTGTACTTCGCCATGGTGCGCGAGGCCCAACGCGTCGTCGACGAGGGCATCGCGAGCCGCGCCGACGTCGACCAATTGCTGATGGACTGTTTCCGCTGGCCGAGCGGGCCGTTCGGCATGGTCGCCGGCGCCGGCTCCGGCTGGGCATAACCATGGGTCGCCTCCGCGCTCCGCTCCCCTCCGGTCGCTCCGCGCTCGTCTCCCGCTAGAAGAACGACAGCAAGGCGGGCGCGGGAGTCGCGAGAAACATCGCGTCGGCCGTCGCGAGCGCTTCGGCGCGGCGGACGTCGACCCGGCCCGCGGCCGCGAGCTCGCTCCAACGGTTGCCGCCGAGCGCGCACATCCCCAACACCGCGGTGTCGCAGGCGAGGTCGGCCGCCTCGCCGGTGGTGACCGCGCGACCGGTGCCGTCGGCCGACGCCTCCACCGCAACGGTCGTGTGCGTGCCGTCGGGCGCACGAACCTCGATGACGACGCGGCCGGAAACGGTGTACGTGCGCGCGTCGAGCACGGCGGCCGGATCGAGCGGCGCCAGCCACAAATGGTCGTTGACGAAGCCGACGCGCACCCACCGGCCGTCGGTCACGACGTGACGGAGCGGATCGTCGACCGGCTGGTTGAACGCCTCCACCTTGCCGATGAGGTCGACGCCGAAGACGAAGCGCCACAACGCGATCCACGCCGCCGGAGTCAACGCCTGCATGTCGATGATCGAGAGCTTGCGATCGGTCGTCAGGCCGCCCGATCCGTCGCCGGTGATCTCGTAGACGACGTAGCCGTCGTCGTTGCCGTCGGCGTCGGCGTGGATCGCGATGAAGTGCGCCTTCGCGTGCCCGACCATGAAGTCCCAGAAGACCTGCTCCCACCAGAAATCGGGCCGCGTCACCATTCCGGCGCGCGTGCCCGCGCGCGGTCGTAGATCTGCGGGAGCACGCGCTCGGCTTCGTCGCGGGCGGCAAAGCGCATGCGCCCCGTGTCGTCGTCCTTCCGCGCGAACGAGATGCGCGCCCGCTCCGCCGAGAGCGCCAGCCTCCACGCCGCGACGCCGTAACCGAATCGGCCGTAGATCGAGCTCTCGGACGCGGTGAGGATCGCCGCCGGTTCACCGCGCTCGCGCGCGTCGTCGTGCAGCGCGCTGATCAACTGCGTCAGGACACCGCGGCGCCGGTGCGTCGGCTGCACCGACACCCACGACACCGCCGCCGCGGGCAGCATTGCGCCGCCGGGCATCGTGAGCTCGAAGGAGTACGTGCGCGACACGCCGACCATGCGGCCCGATTCGAACGCGATCCGCGTGCGGTCGAGCTCGCCGTTCGCCCAGCTTCTCGACGAACCGGGTCGCAGTGGCGCGCCCCCGAAGCCCGCGTTGGTCGGCGACCAGGAGATCGTCGATTTCGTCGGCCCCGATCGCGCGGATCTCGAACGGCATCCGAACGTTCTAGCCCGCGGGTGGAAGCGTCGCGCCTCTATTTGGCGGCGCGCCCGGTGCCGGGTCGGGCGCCGCGTCGGGTTGGGCGTCGGGTTGGGCGTCGGGCGCCGCGTCGGGTTGGGCGCCGGGTGGGGCGCCGGGTGGGGCGCCGCGCGCGGCGTTGCGCCGGAAGGCCCCGACGTACGACAGACCCGCGAACAGCAGCACGACCGCGACGACGAAGATGCCGCCGCGCCCGCCGCCGGGGAACAGCACGGCCAACACCCCACCGGCGACCCAGACCACTTGAAATCTCGTTTCGAAGCGCGCGAAGGCACGACCGCGGACGGAGTCGGAACCGTCTCGTTGCAGGAGACTGTCGAACGCGACCCGGCCGCACGCGGTTGCACCCGCGACCGTCAGCGCCGCGAGGATGAGCGAGACGCGGCTGTAGTCGCGCGCCGCGACGACGAGTGGCAACGTCGGGAAGAGCAACGCGCCCGCGAGCATCCATTCCTCGCGGATCTTCTTGCGCAGCAGTGGCGCAATCACCGTTCCGAGGAAGTTGCCCAGCGCGCTCGCGATGAGCACGAGTCCGAACGCCCACGCCGGCTCGTGCGATCGCTTCAACGCGAACGCCGCGAAGAAGGTGAAGAAGCCGACGACGCCGCGGAGCAGACCCATCGCGGTTCCCGCGATGACGATGCTGCGCGCGTGCAGGGCCTCGCGCTCGTCGACCGTTTCGGGCTTCCCCACGCGCTCGGCCCGCGGGATGCCGAACGCACACAGCGTGCCTGCGAGGAACACCAGCGAGCCGGCGCGCAGCACCCACGGCGCACCGATCGACTTCAGGATGACGGCCGCGATCGGCGCGGCCACGGTGGCACCGACGACGGAGATGATCGCAAGGCGTGAGTTCGCGAACACGAGCTCGTCCTGCGAATCGACGACCGCCGGCACCAGCGAGCTCTTCGCGACCGACTGGCCCTTCGACAACACCAACGTCCCGAATGCGAGCGGGTAGAGCAGCGGGCTGTCGATCTTGTTGGCCATGAGGAGGCACAGGACTGCGCGTCCGGCCATCGAGCCCGCGATCATCAGGCGCCGCCCGCCGCGCGTCCGGTCGAGGAGCGGTCCGAGCACCGGGGCGACCACCGCGAACGGCGCCATCGTCAACAGGAGATACAGCAGCACCTTCGGCCGGGCCGCCCCGACCCCGACGTCGAAGAAGAGCGAACCGGCGAGCGACACCGTCACGAAGACGTCGCCCGCCATCCCGACCGCGTGGGCGAGCGCGAGCCGGGCGAACGGCGTGAACGTCGTCGACTCGAGGTGGCTGTTTGCGTCCGTGCCGCCATCGTACGACGGCCGATCGGGGCCGATATCGGCCGGGTTCACGGAAAGTGCCCGCCCGCGCGCCGGTCCGGAAGCGGGTGCCGGAGGGAGCCAATACGATTGACCCATGAGTACGGCATTGGAAAGTTCCCGCTACCTGAATCGGGAACTGTCGATGCTCGAGTTCCAGGCCCGGGTCCTCGCGCTGGCCGAAGATCCGTCGGTTCCCCTGCTCGAACGGGCGAAATTCCTCGCGATCTTCAGCGGAAACGTGGACGAGTTCTTTCAGGTCCGCGTCGCGGGCATCAAGGAACAACTCGCGGTCGGTGTGCGCGCGACCTCGCCGGACGGTCTCGACCAGGTCGAGCAACTCCGGGCCATCCGGGCGCGCGTCGAGGAGTTGGTGACCCGCCAGGCGACCGCGTTCACGAAGGAGATCGCGCCCGCGCTGCAGGACGCGGGGGTCGCGTTCACCGCGTGGCACGAACTCGACGCCGATGCCCAGGTCCAGCTCACCCGGGTGTTCGAGGACCGCATCTTTCCGGTCCTGACGCCGCTCGCCGTCGACCCGGCCCACCCCTTCCCGTACATCTCGAACCTCTCGCTGAACCTCGCGGTGGTCGTGCGCGACCGCGCGAGCGGTGAGGAGCGATTCGCGCGGGTGAAGGTGCCGCCGCTCCTCCCCCGGTTCGTCGCGGTTCCCGACAGCGCGCGCTACGTGCCGTTGGAGCAGGTGATCGCCGCGCACCTCGACGCGTTGTTCCCCGGCATGGAGGTGCTCGCGCAATATCCGTTCCGGGTGACGCGCGACGCCGACATCGAGTTGAGCGACGAGGCCGAGGACCTGCTCGCGGCGATGGAGATGTCGCTGCGGCAACGCACCAAGTTCGGCCTCGCGGTGCGACTCGAAGTCGACACGAACATCACGCCCGAAGTGCTCGCGTTGCTGTGCCGAGAGCTCGAGCTCGGTCCCAACGACGTGTATCAGGTCGACGCGCCGCTCGATCTCAACGGGCTCTGGGATCTCTACGGCCTGCGCCGGCCCGAGCTGAAGTACCCGTCGTACACACCGCAGAATCCGCCGCCACTCGCGGGGGGCAAGGAGAGCGACGTCTTCTGGGCGATGCGCAACGGCGACGTACTGCTGCATCACCCCTACGACTCGTTCGCGAACTCGGTGGAGGCGTTCGTCGAACAGGCCGCGAGCGACGACTCCGTGCTCGCGATCAAGCAGGCCCTGTACCGGACGAGCGGCGACGAGGCCGGCATCGTCGCTTCGCTCGTGAAAGCGGCGGAGGCGGGCAAGCAGGTCGTTGCCCTCGTCGAGCTGAAGGCCCGCTTCGACGAGCAGGCCAACATCGAGCGGGCGCGGATGCTGGAGCAAGCGGGCGCGCACGTGGTGTACGGGCTCGTCGGGCTGAAGACCCACGCGAAGGTGCTGTTGGTCGTACGCCAGGAGGCCGACGGCATCCGCCGGTACTGCCACTTCGGTACCGGCAACTACAACCCGAAGACCGCGACCACCTACGAAGACCTGGGCGTGCTCTCGAGCGACCCCGATCTCGGTTCCGACCTCTCCGAGCTCTTCAATCACCTCACCGGCTACAGCCGTCCCGGCGAGTACCGCCGGCTCCTGGTCGCGCCGATGCACCTGCGCGACGAGTTGCGCGATCTCATCCGCGGCCAGGCCCGCCCCGACGGCGAGATCACGATGAAGATCAACGCGCTGGTCGATCCGGAGATGATCGACGAGCTGTACGCGGCCTCCGCCGCGGGCGCGCAGATCCACCTGAACGTGCGCAGCATCTGCTGTCTGCGCGTGGGCGTGCCCGGCCTCTCGGACAACATCACCGTCCGTTCGATCGTCGGGCGCTTCTTGGAGCACTCGCGCATCATTCGCTTCGGTTCCGCGGGAACCGACGAGGCCGTGTACGTGATCGGTTCGGCCGACCTCATGCCCCGCAACCTCGATCGCCGGGTCGAGGCGATGTTGCGCATCACCGACCCGCGCATGCGCAGCCGGCTCGACGAGATCCTGTCGATCAACTTCTCCGACGACGTGCTCGCCTGGACCCAGGAACGCGACGGCTCGTGGCGCAAGGTCGAGACGGTCGCCGGCATCGAGTCGCAGGTGCGGTTCCAGGAACTGGCGGTAGCGCGGGCGAAAGTCCGCGCCCCGGAGGCATGACGGCATGAGCGACGACAAGCTCAGGGTTGCCGCGATCGTGCGGCGCGCGATCGTGCAGTCGTACGAGCGCCTGATCGCGCACGAGTCGGATCTCCGCGTCGGCGACGATCCCGAGTCCGTGCACCAGGCGCGCGTGGCGACGCGCCGGCTGCGCTCCGACCTCGGCACGTTCGGACACTTCGTCGACTCCGAGTGGGCGTCCGAGCTGCACGCCGATCTGCGCTGGATCGGCTCGGAGCTCGGCTTGGTGCGCGACATCGAGGTCCAGCGCGACCGCTTGCGATCACACGCGGGCCGGTTGCCCGCCCCCGAGGCGGAATCGGCGCGCCGCGTGATCCGCCGGCTCGACGCCGACCGCGCCGCCGCGAAGGCCGACCTGCTGGCGATGCTGCGCGAGCCGCGCTACGAAAACGTCCGCGCCGATCTCGCGGCGGCGGCCGCGGACCCCAAGTTCACCTCCGCGGCGCGCGCCCGGGCGTCGGTGGCGTTGAAGCCGGTCGTGCATCACCGCTGGAAGAAGCTGCGCCGCGCCGTGCGCAACCTCGGCGACCATCCCCCGGACGAAGCGCTGCACGCGATCCGCCGGCGCGCCAAGCAGTGCCGGTACGCCGCCGAAGCGACGGAGCCCGCGTTCGGCAAACCCGCGCGCCGACTCGCCCGGGCGACGGCGGCCGTGCAGGACGTGCTCGGCGAACACCACGACGCCGTCGTCGCGGTCGCCTGGCTGACGAAGACCGCGCACGAATGCTCGCCGGCCGAGGCCTACGCGATCGGGATGCTCGCCCAGGTGGAACGCGAGGCCGCGACCGCCGCCCGGGCCGAGTTCCCGGCCGTGTGGCGGCGCGCCGACACCGAGCGCATCCGCGGCTGGCTGTGAGCAGCGCGCCCGACCTGGTCCGCGCCGCGGGCGGGGTCGTGACGCGCCCGTCCGCAGACGGGGCGCTCGAATTCCTGGTCGTGCACCGGCCGCGCTACGACGACTGGAGCATCCCGAAGGGCAAGCTCGAACCGGGCGAGTCGTTCGAGGACGCCGCCCGCCGGGAGATCGAGGAGGAGACGGGCCAACGGGTCGAGCTGGGCCCGCCGCTGCCCGCCACCGAGTACACCGACCGCCACGGGCGGCCCAAAATCGTCCATTACTGGCGAATGACACCCATCGGGGACACCACCTTCGAGCCGAACGACGAAGTCGACGAGACGCGTTGGATTACCGGCGCCCAAGCCGCGACACTTCTCTCGTACGAACATGACCGGCGCCTCATCGCGGCGCTCGCAGGAACCTCTCCCCCCGGAGGACCAACGTGACCATCTACCTCGTCCGCCACGCCAAGGCGGGAGAACGCGGTGTATGGGAAGGCGACGATCAACTGCGCCCACTGTCGGGACGCGGTCACCTGCAGGCGCGCGGCTTGCTCGAAGTGCTCGAGGACGCGCAGTTCGACCGGCTGCTCTCGAGCCCCTATGTCCGGTGCATGGAAACCGTGGTGCCGCTCTCGGGCGAACGGGGCGTCGCGATCGAACCGGTCGAGGCGCTCGCAGAAGGGGCCACGCTCGACGAGGCGCTCGCGCTGGTGCGCAAGCACACGGCCCACGGCGCCGTGTTCTGCACGCACGGCGATGTGATCCCGATGCTGCTCGAGCACTACGCGAATCACGGTGTCGACATCGGCGCCGCCCCGCAGTGGCCCAAAGGCTCCACCTGGGCGCTCAAGACCGCCTCCACCGGAGAGGTGAAGTCGGCGCGGTACATCCCGCCGCCCCCGGACTGACGCATCGCGCCGCGGCTCGAGGAGGTTCCCGGCCCGAACTGTGGCCCCTGGATTCGTCCGAGCCGGGAACATCTCACGCACCGACGGTACCGATCACGCGTGTCGCGCAGTCGTCGTCGCGGTGGCGGGCCGATGACGATTCATAGACCGCTGCCGACGATCGGCGAAGCTTCGCGACGACCGCTCGAACCCACGGCGGGTATGGCGCGGTCAGTCTGGGTGATTCCTGATCAGGGCTGTGCGTGATGCTCGAGCGGCCCGGGGCATCGAGCCCGACGCCGACGTAGGGGAAGGCTGATCGCGAAGGCGGCGACGAAGCCTCCTGACATCCCTACGAGCACGTGCGTTCCGCCATACGCCGCCGTGCCCGCGCCCCAACCGATCGCTATTGCACTCGCTGCTGCGAGCGCGGACATCACCCAATGTCGTCGCATCCAGATGTTCGCGCGGCGATAGCGGCTGCGAACGTTCACGACATGCATCATGCCCGATCTCGCGCCGCCGCGGCGAGTACCCGATCAGCAAGTGTGGGCACCCGGGTCAGGCGAGGGCCTGTGCGTCCCAGGGGATGATCCAGCAGCGGTTTGCGAGTTCGAGTGCGACTCTCCGTAGATGAGGTTTCTCCAACGCGGCGCGTCGTTGTAGGACCGGATCGCGCGTGCCGCTCGTCGCGAGGCTCGCGTTGATGATCCATCCGAAGGGCTCGATCCCAGCGCGGCGCAGGTCTGTTTGCAGTTCGGCCGCTTCGCTCACGGGCGTCGTCTCGGCCAGCGTGACGATGAGAACCCGCGTGAAGATGGGATCGCGAAGCCGCATAAGTGGTGTTGTGACATGTCCCGGGATGTTGCCGCTGCTCCGCATGATGTCGCGGTGGTATGCGCCGGTGCGGTCGAGCAAGAGCAGCGTGTGGCCAGTGGGTGCGGTATCGACGACGACGTATTGGTCGCGGCCGAGGCGCAGCAGATTCGAGAACGCTTGGAAGACGGCGAGTTCTTCGGTGCACGGGGAGCGCAGGTCTTCTTCGAGCAGCGCTCGTTGTGCGGGATCGAGCCTGTTTGCGGATCGCAGCTTGTCGTTGACGTAGTGCTGCACCTCCGCGTCTGGGTCGATCCGGCTGATGGTGAGTCCGGGCGGCGGGTCGGCGATGAGGTCGGCTGGTCGGCCCGCGGGATCTGTTGTCGAGAGGTGAGTTCGGCGACCGTGGTTGGCGAGTTGTTGCGCGATTGCAGCGGCGATCGTGGTCTTGCCGACGCCGCCTTTGCCCATCACCATGATCACACCCGGGCCCGCCTGCAGGAGTTCAGCGACAAGCGCGTCGAGGTCCGCGATCCCGAGCGGCTCATCGAATCGTCCGTCGTCCTCAGGAGGTTCGATCCGTCCCGCCGAAAGTGCTCGCAGCGCGTCGGTCCCGACGAGATCTCGCGGGACCAACGGCACCGTCATCATCGGCAACCGACCGAGCGGTTCCGGCATGGCGTCGAGGGCATCACGCTGGCGACGCGTGAAACCTTCGGCGACGGCGTCGCCCGCCAGAGGATCGGCAAGGACACCATTGACGACAAGCCACTGGTTCGCCACGCCGAGAGCCGCAAGTTCACCGCTCGCACGCGCCGCTTCGCCCAATGATTTCCGGTCGGGCCTGCTCACCAGCACGATCGTCGTGCGGGCGGCGTCGCCGAGCGCGTCGACGCTCGCATCGTAGAGCGCACGCTTGGTTTCGAGTTCCGCAAGCGGACCTAGACAGCTCGCACCCTGCGGCGTCGTCTCGATGTATCGGCTCCACGCGGCGGGCAGGCTCAACAGACGCAGCGTGTGACCGGTCGGTGCCGTGTCGAACACAACGTGATCGAACTCGGCCGTCGCGTTCGGACCTGCGAGCAGCGTGCTGAACTCGTCGAATGCAGCGATCTCCACGGTGCACTGCCCCGACAGCTGCTCTCGAACCGCGCGTAGCTCCGCGTCCGGCACAACACCGACCAGCGGTGCGAGCACCTTCTGGCGATAGGCCTCCGCGGTGGCTTCCGGGTCGATGTTCATCACGGACACGCCGACGACCCCGGCAACCGACGTCGGATAGTCATGCACCGCGGTCCCGAACACGTCTGCAAGATTCGACGCCGGATCAGTGCTCACGACCAGCACCCGCCTGCCGACATCCGCCGAGCGCGATCGCGATCGAGGCCGCGATCGTCGTCTTGCCCACGCCACCCTTACCCGTGAACAGCAGGAACCGCGTACGCCAACGCGTCCACTCGGACCCGGGTCTCTGCGCCACGAGCGCATATTGGCCTGATGGTCGAGTTCCTGTCATTCGTGATCGACGGGGTGTGATCGTCGACATGTTCGAGTCGCCCGAACATCGACACACCGCGAGAAGGCCGCCTACGAGGCGGCCCTCCCGAAGCTCTCGGTGTCGAAGGATCGCTACGACGCCGCGGGATACCCGAACGTCAGACCCGAGACGCCGGTCGTGCCGAGCAGCGACGTTCCGTCACCCAGCTGAGCCTGCATCACTGACGCGTTGTTCGCCGTGCCGTCGGTGCAGTGGCCGGCCGTGGCCGAATCGAATTGATATCCCGTGCCGGTCGGCGGCTTGGGCGCGGGACTGATCTTCGTCACCGCGTCCTGGTACAGCCTCCCGCTCACCGTCGCGCCCACACTCGGACCCTTGACGATGATGCCCGTGAACTGGACCACGTCGGTCGCCGTCGGATCGAACTTGACGGTGACGTAGCCCTGCGCTTGGAACGGCTTCCCGAGCGAGTCGAGCTCGCTCATCTTGATCGTCAGCTTGCCGCTCAGGGCGAACGCAGTCGCCTTCGTCGCATCCGCAGTCTGGGACGAGGCACTTGACGCACACGAACCGATCCCGGAGACGGTCAAGCCGATCGCCGTCGGATGCAAGGTCGCCGGAATGGATCCGCCCGCATTGTCGGCCGGGACAACGAGACCGGAGCAGGTACCGCCGATCTTCGCTTTCGTCGCCAGGTCCGAGAGCAGAGAGCCGGAGAGCGTGACGCGATGCGATTGGTCGGTCAGCCCGGGGTTCGCGGGATCCGAACCCGCCAACTTCCCGAGCAACTTCGCGCCCGAACAGGATCCACCGGCCGGGCCGACCGCCGCCGAGTACGAGAACGACAGACCCGAGACGCCAGTTGTGCCGAGCAGGGACGTGCCGTCGCCGAGTTGTGCCAGCTGTACCGACGCGTTGTTCGCCGTGGCGTCGGTGCAGTGCCCGGCGGTGGCGGAATCGAATTGATACCCGGTGCCGGCCGGCGGCTTCGGTGCGGGACTGATCTTCGTGACCGCATCCATGTACAGCTTGCCGCTCACGGTCGCGCCTTGGCTCGGTCCCTTGACGACAACACCGGTGAACTGGAGGACGTCGGTCACGGTCGGGTCGAAGCCCTTGACCGTGACGTAGGCCTGGGTCTGGAACGGCTTGCCCAGCGAGTCGAGTTCGCTCATCTTGATCGTCAACTTGCCGCTGAGCGCGAACGCGCTCCCCTTCGTCGCGTCGGCCGTACGCGCCGAGGCGCTCGACGCACACGAGCCGATTCCGGAGACCTTCAAGGCGATCGCGGTCGGATGCAGCGTTGCGGGAATCGCGCCACCGGGGTTGTCGGCCGGAACGACCAAACCGGCACACGTGCCACCGATCTTCGCCTTGGTGCCGAGGTCCGTGAGCAAGGACGCGGAGATCGTCACCCGGTGGGTCTGGTCGGTGAGACCCGGGTTCGCGGGGTCGGAGCCCGTCATGGTCCCGAGCAACTTCCCGCCCGAACACGATCCCCCCGAGCCGCCCGATTGCGGCACGGTGGTTGTTGTCGTGGACTGCGGGACGGTCGTGGTTGTCGACGTGGTCGACGCGGTCGTGCTCGTGGTCGAGGTCGAGGTCGAGGTCGAGGTCGAGGTACTCGTCGTCGTCGTGGACGTAGTCGTCGTGGTCGTTCCACTGACGGCCTCGGGAAGTTGGATGTTGAGGAACGCTTGGTCAGCGGTGACCGAGGTATTGCTCGTCGCGACGCGGATCTTGCAATTGCGATAATCAGGCAATCCATTGATCGGCGAGAGTGCCGGTCCGTTCGGCGACAAGCAGTTGAACAATGACTGTGGGCTCTCACCCTTGAACGCGGTGAACGTGTGGTTCGGATCCGTCGCGAGGAACGTCGCCTTACCCGTCGCGTCCGCCAGGACCGGAGCAAACGACGTCGCCAGATCGCAGTTCGTGGTCGGGTTCCATCCGGGTGCCGTCTGCGAAACGCCATCACACTGCTCGACGTTGACGAGGGAACTGGGCGTGTAGCCCGTCGCAACGATGGTGAACGCGACGGGGTTACCCGCCGCGTCACCTGGCACCACGAACGGATTACCCGTAGGAGTCGTGATCGTCCCCGCGAAGGCTGCGCCTGCAGTCGCGAGAACGCCGATGACGACGACCAGTGCGACGATTCCTCGACGTGAAAGATGCATGTGCAATCTCCATCCGCGGCGCTTCGAAAACGGGAACGCTCACATTGAAAGGCGAAGACCGCGCAGCGTCCACGATCTACGCAGTTGTTCGCGGGGGCTTGGGGCGTCGTTCACGTATGACACGCGCGCGCAACTCTTGGCACGCGACGAAGGGTCGCCCGCGAACCGCGGACGACCCTTCGCGCGTTGCGCGAGTTCGGCTCAGTAGCCGAAGTGCAAACCGGTGGCGATCCCACCGAACTTCGATACACCCGAGCCCATCTCCACCGTGGTGATGGTCGCGCTGCCGGCCTTGCACAGCGTGAGTGTCGAATGGTCGTCGACATAACCGGTCTGGCTCACAACGCCCTTGGGCGCCTTGACGACCGGGTCCTCGAACAGCGTGCCGACGATGCTGTTACCGGCTCCGAGACTCTTGTCCGAGATCGTGCCCTGATAAAGCGAGATGTCAGGAGCAGTCGGATCGACACCGGGTGTGCGCCGCACGTACGCCTGGATCTTGTAGTTCGAGCCGGTCGCCGGATTGATCTCGTTCATCACGATCGTCAACTTGCCGACCGTCGGGGCGCTGCTCGACGTCGCCGAGCAGCTGGTGGAACCACCCACCTTCAGAGCGAACGCCTTCGGTGTGAGCGTTCCGATACCCGTGGCAGAACACGATCCGCCGAGCGTCGCGTGCGTGCTCGTGTCCTTGAGGACCGCGGTTGCGAGAACCTCGTTCGCGGGCGTGTTCGACTCCGCCGGAGCCCACTTGCCGAGAATACGCTGACCGGTGCAGGAACCGCCCGGGTGCGCGAACGGCGCCTCCCACACGGCGTCGGGCAACGTCAGGTCGAGGAACTGCTGGTCGCTGGTCGCGGTCGTGTTGCTGGTCGACAGGCGTACCTGGCAGTTGCGGAAGTCGGGCAGACTGTCGACTCCGCTGAGTGTCGCCTGGTTGGGCGACAGACAGTTGAACAACGCTTGCGGGCTCTGACCTTTGAACGGAGTGAACGCGTGGTTCGCGTCGTCCGGTTGGAATACAGCGAGTCCGGTCGCGTCGGCGAGGACGGGAGCGTTCGAAGTACCAAGGTCACAGTTCGCCGTCGGCGACCAGCCGACTGCGGTGGGCGCAGTTCCGTCGCATTGTTCGATGTACACGAGCGCGCCCGGGCTGAATCCTGACCCCGCGACTCGAACCGGGAGCGGCTGACCGTTCGGGTCGCCCGCGACGTTGAGCATTGTGCGCGTCGACGGCGGAGCGCTCGAGGCGCCCGCGTTCGCCACCACCACGCTCAATCCGATCGCGGTACCCACGCCGATCAGCGCCGCCGCTTGTAAGAACCTTCGCACTGGGTCTCCTCCCAATCCATCGCGCGACTGCGCGTCGGGAAACATTCACGCACGCGAGCCCGCTCGGTGCCATGTCGTGGAGGCTCTGTTCCTCGGACGTTGGAGGATCGTTCACCGCTTGCTCGCACGGATGTTCACGGAGCGAACCGATCCGATCGCGGCCATGGCTGCCACGAGCGCGATTCGGCGGTGTTACGCGGCGCGCTTACGGTTTCCGGCCGCGAGTGCGACGCCGGCGGCCACGAACGCGATCCCGAGCAGCGCCACCGGGGTTGTGTTGCCTCCGGTTCTGGGCAGTCCCGCCTCGGGGCTCACGATCGAGGACGGAGTGGTCGTCGGCGTGGTCGAACCCAGCGAACCAACGGTGGTCGAGGTGCTCGTCGCGCCCAGCGCGCTCAACGTCGTCGACGTGGTCGAGTCGCCAACCGTCGTCGTCGTGGTCGGCGCCACCGTCGTCGTGGTAGTCGGCGCCACCGTCGTCGTCGTGGTCGGCGCCACCGTCGTCGTCGTGGTCGGCGCCACCGTCGTCGTCGTAGTCGGCGCCACCGTCGTCGTCGTAGTCGGCGCCACCGTCGTCGTCGTAGTCGGCGCCACCGTCGTCGTCGTAGTCGGCGCCACCGTCGTCGTCGTAGTCGGCGCCACCGTCGTCGTCGTAGTCGGCGCCACCGTCGTCGTCGTAGTCGGCGCCACCGTCGTCGTCGTAGTCGGCGCCACCGTCGTCGTCGTAGTCGGCGCCACCGTCGTCGTCGTAGTCGGCGCCACCGTCGTCGTCGTAGTCGGCGCCACCGTCGTCGTGGTAGTCGGCGCCACCGTCGTCGTCGTGGTCGGCGCCACCGCGTCAGGCAATTGGATCGAGAGGAACGACTGGTCCCCCGTCACGTTCGTGTTGCTCGTCGAAACCCGGATCTGGCAATTGCGGAAATCCGGCAACTGGTTCACCGGCGAAAGCGCCGGGTCGTTGGGCGACAGACAGTTGAACAGCGACTGCGGGCTCTCACCCTTGAAAGGAGTGAACGCGTGGTTCGGATCAGTCGACAGGAACGTCGCGGTACCCGTACCGTCGGCGAGGACGGGCGACTGTGACGAACCGAGGTCGCAATGTGTCGTCGGCGACCAACCCGGAGCGGTGTGGGCGACACCGTCGCACTGCTCGAGCGACACGAGCGCGTTCGGCGCGAACCCGGTTGCGACCACGGTGAAGGGCAACGGATTTCCCGACGAGTCACCGGGAACCACGAACGGGTTGCCCGAAGGCGTCGTGATCGACGCGAAGGCCATGCCGGCCAGCGCAACGAGGCAGACCGCGGCACCGCCCGCTACCACAATCAAACGTCGGCTACTCGCACGCATCAGAAAGGGTTCCTTCCCCATTGATTCATGACGTCAGAAGGATTCAGGCACGTAGGGAGGCGCGACACCAAAGCGTGCTGGGGCTCTTCCCCGCTCGTTTGCTCATCGTTCACCAACGGTCTGTGTGCCGGTCATCCGGTAACGCGGCGTCGGGCGACGTCGGCGAAGCGCGGCCGCCAGTCCCGCAATCAGCACCCCGCCGAAAACGAGGATGTAGCCCGTCACGAGGTTCGGGTCCGACAACGACAAAAAGCCCACGCTCGAACCTTGTCCCGCCGCGATGGACACGCTCTGGATGTCAGCGGATGTTCGACGTCCTTGCCCGGTCGCTCCCCGGGACCGCGGTCCCGATGAACCCGTCGCCGCGCCCGCTGCACTGTGTTTCTTCGCGACCGCGGTCGTTCCAGTCGTCGCCGGCAACCGAACCGTCGTCGGCGACGGGCGGCGAGTCGTCGTAAGAATGATGGGCACGAAGGCCTGGTCGGGCGTGACCGCAGTGTTGCTTGTCGAGACGCGCAGCTTGCAGTTCGAAAAGTTCGGCAGGCTGTTCGCGGGCGCGGGTTGCGAAGGAGCCAGACAGTTGAAAAGCGACTGGGGGCTCTCGCCAAGGAACGGCCGAAACGCGCGGTTGCGATCGGTGGAGGAGAACGTCGCGATTCCATGCGCATCGGCAATCGCGGGCGCCGGTGAGCTCCCGAGATCGCAATGAACGGTCGGCGACCAGGACTGCGTCGTCGCCTCGATGCCGTCGCATTGCTCGACGTATACGAGCGATCCCGCCGCGAAACCGCTCGCGACGACCGTGACGTTCACCGGGACGCCCGCGGGATCGAGTGCCGCCACGATGCTCGAACCCGATGGCTGCACGATCTGCGCCCCAAACACCGGCGGCGGCACGATCGTGAGCGTGATCCCGATGACCGCAATCGTGGCGGCGAACGCAACACGGACACGGCGTACCTCGACCATGCGGAGAATTCCTTCCGTTGCCGGAAAGGGGCCGCCCTCACGGGCGACCCCTTCCAACGTCGTCGTGGTACGAAGCGCTACGACAGCACCTGGCAGCGTGAGCCGCTGGTGCGCAGGACCGCGGGAACCACGGTGAAGCCCGCGTTGTTGATCCTGGTCGTGATCTCCGAGAAGTTGTTGATCCCGGAGTACGGCATCAATCCTTGCTGAGCGGCCGAGCCACGGCACAGGAAGCGAGTGAACTCTCGGATGGCACCCGAGACTCCGCCCGTACCGCCGGTGACGTTCAAGTCGGTGCCGCCGGTTGCGGGAATCGTTGGGCCCGGGTTCGCCGTGAAGTTGCACACGCCGGCGGTCTTGGCACAGTCGGCGTCACGCTTCAGCGTGACGTGGTAGATCGTGCGGCCGATCGGGTACGTGTTGGCAATGATGCGGGCCGAGCTCGGCAGAATGCCGTTGATCGGCGACGCCACGGCCTGGAAAGTCTGGCCTCCGATAGTGACATTGGAGAGGTAAGGGAACGCCGACATCACACCGAAGCTGCCCCACGCGAGCCAGTTGTCAGGATTGTCGGCCGAACTCGGATCGGTGCTCAGCGTCGCCGGATCGGTGAGCATGGGCTTCATGTCGTTCTCCAGCGGGAACAAGCCGCTCGCGAGCTTCCGGTCGCAGGTCTGCCCATCGGGAGACCAGCCCGCGGGAACTCCCGACGCGTTGTTCTGGATGTAGCTCTGGAACGTGGCGAACGTCCCGGCGCTGGCGTTCATACCCCAAGGAACGATGTCGACATTGCCGCGAGCCGTACCCGCCAGGCTCGGGATCACGTCGCTCCAGCGAACGCGGCCTCCGGTGCCCGTGCCGCCGGTGCAGTTCCAGATGTTGAACAACTGGTTCGGCGTCAAAGACGGGCTGGCCTGGGCCTGCAACTCGGCGCCGCGAGTGGCGTCGAACGCGAGCACCTGAATGCCGTCCTGGCCGTATCCCCAGAATGTGTCGTTGTCGAGCTCGTTCCCTGAACACGGCGATGCGCCGCCGGTTGTCTTCGGCGCACGCGACGAACGCGCGTAGTCGACATTCGGTCCGGTCGTGGTGATGACCGTCGCCAGCCCCGCGCACGTGTAGTTCACCGGGTGAAGCGCCCCCGCGTCCGTCGTCGCACTGTTGGGGTTACCGTTCAGAGAAGCGATACCGGCGCTGGAACCCGTAGGGTTCGCCTGGGCGAATGTGTCACCTTGATAGTTGCCCAGGTTCGTGTCGGTCTCCGCCGTGGCAACCGGGTTGCACTGGTTGAGGGTCGCGCCAACCGCCGTGACGTGTTGGCAACCACCGATCGAGGTACTCATGTACAACTCGGTCAGACCGAGTTGCGCCTTGTAGGTGGTGTCCGAACCGCCGCCCACGACCGCGTGGGGGGAGCCGTCGAACCCGTAGCCCGCGGGCGGGGTCGCGTAGGCCGAGCCGATGCTCGTTACCGTGCCGATGGCGACAGCGACGCCAGTCACTGCCGCCAACTTCCAAAGCTTTCTCACTTCGTCCTCCGATTGGTTGAAGCTGTGTGGAGAGTCACGGCAACGCCGCGATGGTCATGGGGCCTTTTCGAGAGCCGGACCAAGGTCACGAGGAGATTCAAGACAGACCAGGACACCCATCTCAACGCGTGGAGGGCGTGTTCGACGGAGGTTGGCGTGCCGTTCACCGAGGCTCCGCAGAGCGTTCGCTCTGGAGCGGATTTCAACCCGGGTGAACGGCCGTCCGGCGGCGCCGGACCGCGAGCCACATCCCGGCGAACACGAGGGCGAGCACCACCACAACGCCCAAGATGAGCACCGTCGAATTCGATGACGAACCCGACGAACCCGACTTCGCGGTGGCGGCCGGCGCCGAAGAATTCCCGAGGACGATCGGCAGGAAGACCTGGTCCGTCGTCGACTGATTGTTGTTCGACGACACTCGGACCTGGCACGCCCGAAATTCCGGCAAACCATTCTTCGGCGATTTCGCGTCAGGGGTCAGACAGTTGAAGAGGCCCTCCGGGCCCAACCCGACGAAGGGCTGGAAGGAGTGGTTGCGATCGCCCGCCTCGAAGCGGGCGCGACCGTCCGCACCGACAATCACCGGGGCGGGCGAACTCCCGATGTCGCAGTTGCGCGTCGGCGCCCAGTTCGGCGCGCTGATCGGCTGCGGGTCACATTGCTCGACGTACACGAGCGAGCCGGCCGGAAAGCCGCCAGCGACGACGGTGAAGGGCGTCGGGCGTCCCTGGGCGTCCAGGCTGACGTGGTACGGGCTGGCGTTCGGCTCGGTGATGGTCGGTGCGGCGCCGGCGCGACCCATCGTCGCAACCGAAGCAACCAATATGGCGACGACCGCCAGCAGCCTCGGTGCGCGACGCGCTCGAGCGACGATCATCGGAGGGGTGGAAGGGCCGCGTCGACGTTGAGGAGCAATGCCACGAGACCCAACACGGCGAGGGGAATCACGACGACGACCACCGTCGAGGACCGGTAACGGCGGCGGAGCACGAACGCCAGCACTCCCGCGGTAGCGGACGCGACCAGAGC
The DNA here is from genome assembly GCA_963835455.1 of uncultured Actinomycetes bacterium. Taxonomy (GTDB): domain Bacteria; phylum Actinomycetota; class Acidimicrobiia; order IMCC26256; family PALSA-610; genus PALSA-610. Next base: position 480,124 of record CAWIFT010000003.1, on the reverse strand, counting down.
GAGCATCGCATCTCGGTTCCACACCGGGGAGCCCTGGGACGTGGTCGCTCGTAGCGCCGGGGTCGACGCCTTCACCGTCCCGACCGTCCCGGAAACGGCTGTGACGACAAGCCGGCGATCCGAGTAACGGCCTCCGTCGCCGGTGACGATCGTGAGGCGACGGTCGGTCGAACTCCTGAAGGGGGTCAGATCCGCGCCGTCGACATGTCTCACCGATTGCACATTGAACACGCCGATGGGTCCTCCTGTTGACTCGGTCTGAACCGCGATCGGATCGCCCGGCTTCAACTCGGCGAGGTCGACAAGCGGGCCACCCCACGCGTGACGATGCCCGACAATCACGCTGTTGCCGATCGCCCCGGGAAGCGGCGTACCGATCCGATGGCCAGGACCGCTACGGAGCTGCTGCGGTGCGTCACCCTCGGCCACGACCAGGTTCATCCCCAGGCTCGGCACCTGGAGCAGTGCGATCGCCGCTCCTCGTCCCGTGTGGGGGCGACTCGCCGCGAACTGGGACGCGAGCTGGTGCTGTCGAATCGAATACCACTCGTTGGCAGGAGGGCCCTCGAACAGCGCGAGCAGACCCCACGCCGCCGCGCCGACAAGCAATGCGATTGCGGCGATCCGTACAACGCGTTGCGCGGCGGTGCGGTGCGCGACCGCCCGCGGGGCCGGCTCCGCCGTCATCTCTGTAGCTCGCCGCGTGTCCTCCACCGGAGTATCGAGCGCGGTCACGGCGCGATCCGCCGAGCGAGCCGACCTACGGGTTTGCGCAAGAGGAGATACAGCACGGCTCCGAGGAGGAAGGTCGCCAGACGATCCGTTCCGCTCGCGCCCGCGGGTTGGGCCAAGGGGAGTCGACTCGCGGTGAGCAAAACCGATCGCGAAACCTCGTGCGCGACTCCGGTCGTCGTCCGAGTGGTGTTCGAGGACCCGGCGGACCCGGCGGACCCGGTCGTCACGGGGACGCTCTGCACCGTCCCCGTAGTAGCGAACGGAACCGTCGCGAAGGAGTTGTCGATCGGCGGCGGCGTCATCGGCAACGTCGTGGCGGTCGCCGCGCCGACGGTCGTCGTCGTCGGGGCCGCACTGGTCGATGTCGTCGACGGCGAAACCGGTTCGCAGTGGAGCATCGGACCGATGGAACGCATCGCGGTTGCCGTCGGCGGCGCGAGCGGTCCGGGGTCACTACTCGTGACGATGCGGCGCCCGCTCCCGGTGCAGTTCGACGACACGAGCTTGTCGGCCGCCGCGAGCGCCTCGGCGACGAGCGCAGTCGACAACCGACCTTCGCCGGCCGGGTTCTCCTTCTCCTGGCCCGTCGTCGCCAGGTAGCGAATCGTCATCGCGAGACCTTCGGTCTTCTCGATCGACAGTCCGTGAGCCGGCGCGTACAAGTGATCGACCCAAACGAGTGGATACGCGCCCGGGACCTTGTGCGTGAGTGGGTACAGCGGCGACTCGCCTCCGGCATCGACTGCTTTGTTGATCGCATCGGCAGTCGGCGCCACCCAGTCGCCATTCGCGTTCTTCAACTCCGCGAGATCGACCGGTTGTTTCGGAAACGCCTGCCGGAACTGCTTGACCATCGAAGGTGGGGCGGGCGCTATGCCTCCGGCGACGTCGTTCGCACAGAGCCCGATCGTTCCGCACCCACCTTGCACGAGCTGCGCGAGCTGTTGCTCGGCGCCGTCGCGCGTGATGCCCGACGCCTGGCCCAGGCGTTCGGTGATCGGCTCCCACGGCACCGTGGGATTAGCCAGCGCGTTCCCCTGCCACACGTCGGGCGCTGCAGTCTTGACGAACGTTTGCAGGTAGTACGTGATCTCGTCCGGATCCGACCGGCCCGCGTACTGCGGTGCTGCAGAAGGGCCTCCAGTTGCGATTGCGTCCACACCGAAGGCTTGTAGGACGTCAGGATTGTTCCATGCAACCAAAGGCGGGAACGCTCCGAAGAGATAGTGAAGGAACATCGCACCGAGGTTGCGGTCCGGTATGCGAATCGCACCCGTGTACGGCGTCTTCACGATGCATTGCGTGCTTCCGTCGGTGACACCGGGCGGCCAGGTGGTGGGATCGTCCGGGTCGCAGCGCGTCACGACCGACTGGAAACCGCCTTGCGGGGGTTCCACGAACGTTGCCAAGGTCGCGACCTGAATCGGAGCAGAGATGAACGCGCCGGCGCCGCCATCGACGTGCGCGAGCTCATCGGCCGTGAACGGAACTCCCGAGATGGCGAAATCGACATTCTTGGAAATGAGATCCTGGCGGCCGAGGAACGAGCCGTGCTTGACGTAGTTGAGATTGACGAACGAGCTCGTACTCGCGAGATCGTTCTGCCACGGCACGAGCGTCGACGTGACACTCCACGAACCCTCGCCCTCCAACGACACGAATTGGCGGGAACTGATGGGCGCCGCGCCCGAGCTGGGAGCTGCTACCGCCATGGTGATCGCGCCCGCGATCACAGCGGCACTCAACGTCCGCAGAACATGGAGTCGAGTATTCACGCAGTAGCCCGTTTCGTCAAACCCCAAACGGTTGTCGCGACGAAGGCAGCGACTGCGCCTGCGAGCAGGATCCAGATCGCGATGCTGCGAGACGGCCGCCGCGAGTTCGCCGATTGCGCCGCGCCGCGAGTGCCGCGTCCTGCAGTTCAACGCTCGATTGTCGACCGACGACGACAACGCCACCCTCACGGTTCGTCGTGGACGCAACGGAGTCGGGCACGCACGGCACCGTGGTCGTTGTCGTCGGCGGCTTGGCTGTCGTCGGCGGCTTGGCTGTCGTCGACTTAGGCATTGATGTGGTAGTCGTCGCGCACGTGGACGTCGGTCCCGTGCTGTTGTTGGCCCGACCCGGCGCCTGCGAGCCTCGGCTCAGGCCGTTCGAGCTCTGAGTGCCACCGTTCGACGAGTTCAGCGCGCCATTTCCGATTGTCGTCGTCGTCGGAATGCCACCGGTTACCACGGGTGGCGGAGGTGGCGGAGGCGGCGCTCCGGCAATGGGACATTGCGCCGCCGGCGGCGCGCCCGGTATCTGCACGATCGCATCGACAGCGATACTCACGAGGACGCTGGACAGCCGCGCGTAGCGGAGTTGTGGTGCGACGACCTGTCCCTCGCTCACCGCATAACAGAGGAACTTGGCGAGCGTTGCGCCCTTGCCCGGATCGAAGCCCGCCGTCTGCGCGAGCACATACGAATACGTCGAAGGAAAATACGCGCGCGAGTCCGGTCCGTTGAAGGCGAGTTGGAAAGTTCCGTTGCCGCGCTTTTGCGCGTAACCGAGCGCGCGCGTGACGTTGTCCTCATCGGGTTGGGTGAATACGCCCGCGGCGTTCTGCACGGACGCGGTCGGGAAGCTCCGCACTTTCGCGTATCCCGCGGCGACGTAGGTGATCGCGTTGGGTCCTCCAGTGGGATCTGCGACGTAACCCGCGGTGCCGTCCGCGCTCGCGACCGTCACGGGATGGTCGCCCCAGCCCTCTTGAGGCCACACCGATGTCGGCTGGCCCGCCAGGAATTCGGGCGTCAAGTCGCGGGCTCCCAGGCTCTCCTGCTGCGCGACGAACTGTTGCCACACTCCGGGAGCGACCGCGATGCAGAACTCGGAGAACACATAGCTCTCTCCGGCACCATCGGTACGTACCACCGGCTTGATGCCGCGGTTGAACGACGCGAACTGCGGATTCGTCGCGACGATCTCCGGATCGTTCCACTTGGTGATCGCTCCGGTGAAGATCTTGCAAGCCGCCTGGCGTGTCAGCTTGAGATTCGTGACCCGGTTCCCCGAGTTATCGAGGAGGTTGTACATGAACGCGAGCCCGCCCGCGCTCACCGGCACGTACACAAAGCACTGTGCGAGCCGACGCCCCTGACACCGCTTCGACTGCAGATCGGGCAACTCGAGCTGCTGATACTGGATGTCCGAGGCGCCATAGTCGAACGAGCCGCCCCCGAACTGTTGGCGACCAAACGTCGAGCCCTGGGCGACGTAGTTGATGGTGAGGTTGAAGGGCGAACGTGCGGTATCGGCCCGCCACTGATCGATTTCGAGCGCTGCGAATCCGGAGCCACCGCCGAGGATTGACGCCCCGTCGGCGTGCGCGGCCGGCGCCACGACTCCGAAGCCAAGCAGCGCGAGCGCAACGACGGCGAAAGCTCGAAACAGCTGACACCTCATCCGAAGCGACCCATGACGTAATCGAGCGTGCGCGGGTCCTCGGGCGCCTCGAACAACTTCTTCGTTTCGCCGACCTCGACGATTCGGCCCGGCTCCCCGTACTCCTCTACGAGAAAGAAGGCACACTGATGCGACACACGCAGCGCCTGCTGCATGTTGTGCGTCACGATGACGATCGTGATCTCCGGCGCGAGCTCGGTGATCGTCTGTTCGACGACGCGAGTCGAGATCGGATCGAGAGCGGAGCACGGCTCGTCCATCAGGAGCACTTGCGGCCGCACCGCCAGGGCGCGCGCGATACAGAGGCGTTGTTGCTGACCGCCGGACAGCGACATGCCACCCTCGCCGAGGCGATCTTTCACCTCGTTCCACAATCCCGCTCGCGTCAGCGACTCTTCGACCAACGCGTCCCGGTCCGAAGTTCGCGTGCGCGAGAGCTTGAGCCCGGCGAGCACGTTCTCGCCGATCGACATCGCCGGGAAGGGGTTCGGCTTCTGGAACACCATGCCGATGCGGGTTCGCACCTGGGTCGCGCTCAGCTCACCGCCGTAGATATCGGTTCCGTCGAGCTCGACCCGGCCCGCGATCTGCGCGCCCGGGATCACCTCGTGCATCCGATTGAGGATGCGGATGAAGGTCGACTTGCCGCATCCCGACGGTCCGATCAACGCGGTGACGCGACGGACGTCCATCTGGAGCGAGCAGCGTTCGAGCACCTTGCGTTTTCCGAACCAAGCGCTGATGTTCGACGCGCGGAGTTCGGCCGGATTGCTGGAATCTCTCAACGCGCGCACCGCGCCGTTCGATTCGGTGTCGGAGAGCAGAGTGGTCATCGGGTTCCTCCGAGACGCTTGAGTCCGCGCCGGGCAACGAGACGGGCGCTGACGAAGAGAACCAACACGAGCAGGACGAGTATGAGTGCCCCCGTCCACGCGCGGTCGATCTGGGTCTGGTTGGGCAAGAAGATGAGCTTGAACACGAACAACGGAAGGTCTGACTGCGGCCCTTGAAACGGGTTGAGGTTCAGCGAGTCCGAGCCGAACGCCGTGAACAACATCGGCGCGGTCTCGCCGATCGCGCGCGCGACAGCCAACAACGACGCGGTCACGATCCCGGCCAACGCGGTCGGAAGTACCACTCTCTGCACCAGGCGCCACTGTGGTGCTCCGAGCGCGAACGCACCCTCGCGCAAGCTGTCGGGAACCGTCCGCAGTATCTCTTCGGTCGCCCGCGTCATGGTCGGGAGCATGAGTACGACGAGCGCGGCAGACCCTGCAGCCCCCGAATACCCGTGGCCGGTCACCCAGATCGAATAGATCAGCAACCCGGCGACGATGCTCGGCAAACCGCTCATCGCGTCGACGATGAAGCGAATCGGGCGCGCAATCCGACCATGTATCTCGTGGAGGTACACGGCCGTCATGATCCCGAGCGGAATCACGATGACCGTCGCGATTCCCACCTGTTCCACCGTGCCGACGATTGCGTGCCCTGCACCGCCACCCGGTGTCAGCGGTCCCGTCGTGCTCATGTCCTGGGTGAGGAAGTCCCAGGAGAGCAGACCGATGCCCTTGGAAACGACGGTCCACATCATCCACCCGAGCACGGACACGATCAACAACGCCGCACTCCACACGAGCACCGTCACGACACGATCGAACGCGGCCTCGGCGTCGGAACGATCACGCGCCAGCACGAAGTAGATCGCAATGAACGCGACGTACCACCAGATCGACAGACCCACCAAGCTCCGCATGTGCAGCATGAGCCGCACGATCTCGGCGAATCCGGCCGCCGCGACGGCCGCGACACCGATCTCGATCGTGTCGGCCGCTGAGACCGAGCGGCGGCGCACGGGCGCGTCGGGCGGATCGGCAACCTCCGGCACGGTTCGCAAGCTCGGTGGCTCGGTGCCGGCCGCGCTCTGACCCTCGCCGAGGTCGATGTCGATCTTGATCGGCCGGGCCTCAGACGAGACCGAAACGAATTCGACGACCGCGACCACGGCAACGAACACCACGTACATGAGGAGCACGAGCACGAAGACGTTCGCCACGTCGAACACAGCCCGCGCGACGAGCATCACGCCGACCGCCAAGATCAGCGCGCCCGCGACCTCGAGCACGCTGTATTGACGCGGCGGCGGCGTTGACGGCGCACGCGTCGGCCCATCGGTCTTCGATCCCTGGGTCACGTTCACGTCGCCGCCCGCTTCACGATCAACCGAGCGAGGAAATTGACGGCGAACGTCAGAAGAAACAGGGCCAACCCGGCCGCGATGAGTCCACTGCGCTCGAGCGAACCCGCCTCGCCGAAGTGGATCGCGATATACGCCGCTATCGACGCGGCGCCGCCCTTCAGCACGTCGGTGTTCGCCTGAGCGAGCGGTGACGAGATCACGATTGCGATCGCGACCGTCTCTCCGAGGGCCCGGCCGAAACCCAGCAGAGCACCGCCGACGATCCCGCCGCGGGCAAAGGGCAGGATCACGTCCCGGATCATTCCCCAACGGGTACCGCCGAGTGCGAGCGCACCCTCACACTGCTCGCGGGGAACCTGGGCCATGACGTCGCGCGTCACCGAAGTGATGATCGGCGTGATCATCAGGGCGACGACGACCCCGGCGATGAAGCTCGATCCGACGATCGGGTCGCCGTCTTGGAGCCGAAGAAACGGAACGACGGAGAGGTGACTCGCGATGAAACGTGAGACCGGCGCGAGATGCGACTGGAGAACCTTGAGTCCCCAGAGACCGAACAAGAGGCTCGGGAGCGCCGCGAGCAGGTCGATGGCCGACGTCAAGAACGGACGGACCCTCATGGGCGCGTACTCGTTGACGAACAGTGCCATCGCGACGGCGAGGGGCACCGCGAGGACCATGGCAATCGTGGCGATGATCAGTGTGCCCTCTACGAGACCGAGCACGCCGAAGTGCCCGAGGCCGGTGTTCCATACGCTGGTCGTGAAGAAGTTCCAGATGCCGCTGGACTTGAAGGCGGGACGGGACTGGTCGACGAGGAAGTAGAGCGTCGCGACGACGATGAGGAGACTCACCGAAGCGGCCGCGGTCGCGAGCGCGCGGAACACCCGATCGCCAGTCGTCGGATTGAATTGCGGCGTGCTGGGGACGTCAGCGGCTTCCATCGTTGCGATGGCGCCGTCTCCGATGCTCATGAATCCTCGCCGCGGGGGTCGGTCGGACGGTCGGGGCCGCGTCTATCCCTGACGACACCTCACGGTAGGAGAGCAAGGTGAACAACAGATTGACGGGAGTCGACGCGTCGGCGCTCGCCCACCGAACACTTTCGGCGCGACTACGACGCGGCCGCGGCCACCCCGCGCTCGTAGCGATAGCCGACGCCGCGCACCGTGACGATGCGCTTCGGGTTCGCGGGATCGATCTCGATCTTCGAGCGCAACCGCTTGACGTGCACGTCGAGGGTCTTGGTGTCGCCGAAGTAGTTCGGTCCCCAGATTCGGTCGATCAACACGTCACGCGTCAGGACGCGGCCCGCGTTCGTCATGAGGAGCTCCAACAGCTCGAACTCCTTGAGCGGGAAGGCCACCGACTGGCCCCGCACGAAGACCTCGTGCCGCGCGGTGTCCAGCCGCACGCCGTCGATCTCCATCACGTCGGCGGGGTCGGTATCCACCTCGGACGCGGGAATGCGCCGGAGCGCGGCACGCACCCGCGCGATCAACTCCCGCAGGCGAAAGGGCTTGGTCACGTAGTCGTCGGCGCCGACCTCCAACCCCACGACCGCATCGATCTCGGCGTTGCGGGCGGTGACCATGATGATCGGGACACGCGAACGGGCGCGCAGTTCGCGACACACGTCGATGCCCGAGATCTTGGGCAGCATGACGTCCAGCAACACGAGCGCCGGACGCGCCGCCTCGAACCGTTCGATTGCCTCCGGTCCGTCGGCGGCGGTCTCCACCAGGAAGCCCTCGCGCTGCAGTGCCACCGCGAGCGCGTCGCGATACGACTGCTCGTCGTCGACTACCAAGATCAGGGGTGGGTCGGCCATCGGTCCTCCGTCATGAGCGGTTCGGCGAAGCCCCGTGCTGCACCGTTTGCGAGCGGTATGTACAAGGTGAATGTCGAGCCTTCGCCTTCGCGCGACTGCACGGTGACCTCGCCGCCGTGCGCCTGGGCGACGTGGCGCACGATCGCCAGGCCGAGCCCGGTGCCCCCGGTGTCGCGGCTGCGCGCCCGGTCGACCCGATAGAAGCGTTCCCAGATGCGCTCGAGGTCGCGCGTCGGGATCCCGATGCCGTGGTCGCGCACGACGAATGCGAGCCGGTCGTCGACCACGCACGCGCCGACCTCGACCGCCTGGTCGGGGCCCGAATACTTGATCGCGTTGTCGAGCAGGTTCACGACCGCGCTGCGCAGCTGGCGAGGGTCGCAGAAGATCTCGATGTCCGGCGGTTCCGGGCCGACGACGATCGGGACGGACGCCGCGTCGGCGGCCGCCTGCACCACGTCGACCGTCTCCGAGAGCAGGAGCCGGACCGGCATGGGCCCGCGCGTCGGCGCTTCCTGCGCTTCGATCGTGCTGAGATCGAGCAGATCGTCGACGATCCGGGCCAGGCGGTCGGCCTCGCGCACGACCCGGTCCGCGAGGGGCTGCATCACCTTCACGTCGTCGGTCGCGGCCATGGTCTCCGCGAGCAGACCCAGCGCGCCGATCGGTGTCTTCAACTCGTGGCTCACGTTCGCGACGAAGTCGCGGCGAACGCTCTCGACGCGCCGCGACTCCGAAATGTCGCGGGTGAACGCAACCGCGCCGACGATCTCACCGTCGCGCCGCAGCGGAAACGCGTGGAGCTGCAACACCTGGCGGGGCGGGCCGTACAGCTGGAGCTCACGCTCGGAGCTGTGACCGGTGAGCGCCTCCTGTACGAGTTCGGCGATCGCCTCTTCCGCGAGGATCTCGCCGGTGCGTGCCCCCGCGAAACGTCGTGCCACCGAGTTGCGCACGACCTCGCGCCCGATGCGATCGACCACCACGATCGCGTCGCTCGACTCGTCGAGCGCGGCCAGCAGCCAGTGCTGCACCGCCTCCGACTGCAGCACGCGCTCCTCCGCGTCCCGCTGACCCTCCGAGATCGCGTCGACCAGGGAAAGATCGTCGTGCACGTCGACGGCGCGCCGCACGCGCCTCAGTTCGCGCCGGGCGAAGACCAGCTCGCGTGCGACGAACACAACGGCGACCCACCCGACCAGACCGACGACGACGAGAACGGTCGTCACGATCGCAGCCGAGATGGTCGGGTCATCCGAATCGACCCGTGATGTAGCCCTCGGTGCGCGAATCGGAGGGGTTCGTGAAGATCCGGTCGGTGGCGTCGTACTCCACGAGCCGGCCGACGCGGCGATCCTCGTCGTCGACCTCGGCGGTCATGAACGCGGTCATGTCCGAGACGCGCGCCGCCTGCTGCATGTTGTGGGTGACGATCACGATCGTGTAGTCGCGCTTGAGGTCGCCCATGAGGTCCTCGATGCGCGAGGTCGCGATCGGGTCCAGCGCGGAGCACGGCTCGTCCATCAGGATCACGTCAGGTCGCACCGCGAGGCAGCGTGCGATGCACAGGCGCTGTTGCTGTCCGCCCGAGAGCGCGAACGCCGATTGCTTGAGCTTGCCCTTCACTTCGTCCCAGAGGGCCGCGTTGCGCAACGCCTCCTCGACGATGTCGTCGAGACCCTTGCGCCGGCCGTTGATGCGCGGCCCGAACGCGACGTTGTCGTAGATCGACTTCGGGAACGGGTTCGGGCGCTGGAAGACCATGCCGATACGCCGGCGCACTTCGACCGGGTCGACGGAAGGCCCGTAGAGATCGTGCCCGTGATACGAGATGGTCCCGGTGACCTTGGCCCCGGCGATGAGGTCGTTCATCCGGTTGAACGAACGGAGCAGCGTGCTCTTGCCGCAGCCCGACGGTCCGATGAGCGCGGTGATTCCCCGGCGGTGAACATCGAGGGTCACGCCTTCGACGGCAACCGCATCGAAGTAGCTGACCGACACGTCCCGGAGCTCGAACACGACCTCGGATTGCTCGGGCCGCTCCTCGGCGTCGCCGTCGTGGACTGTCGGATCACCCGTCGAAGCGTGCTCTGTGGGACGGATGCTCACCGTCGGCATCGCCATTGCTTCACCCTGTTCGGCTGAGGACACGATCGACCTTCCGCGAGTGACCGGCTGCGACCCAGCATCGCGGCTGGACCGTAGGCTCGCCAAGCGCCCCGCGATATGGCCATGGTACGGACGCCGGCTGACCGGTCCGTATGGTACGGATGGCCGCGAGGTGAACCGCAAGTGAACAGCGGACGACCCCGCCGGGGCCGCCCGTAGCCCGTGGGTCCGGCGGGGCAGACTCACACCGTTCGAAAAGAATTTCGGAGGACATCGTGGTCGAGACTCGCCGGACGTTCGACGATCAGCTCCAAGAGGTCCGGGCCGAGGTCGTCAAGCTGGCCGTGAAGACCTGCGAACAGATCGGCGCCGCCACCCAGGCCCTGCTCGATGCCGATCTCACGGTGGTCGACGAGATCTACGACGCCCACCGAGAGATCAAGGATCGGGTGCTCCAGATCGAGCACCGCGTGTACCAGTTGTTCGCCCTGCAGCAGCCCATGGCGTCCGACCTCCGGGCGATGCTCGCGGTGTTGCGGATCCTGCACGAGATCGAGCTCACGGGCGGCCTGATGCGCAACGTCGCCCGGGCCACCCGGCGCCTGTACCCCCGCGAGCTCCCGCCGCGGATCCGCGGGATCATCGAGCGGATGGGTGCGCAGGCCAGCGTGCAGACGCACCTCGCGGTGGACGCGTTCGCCGACGGCGACGAGGCCATCGCCTCCGCCCTGCCCGACATGGACGACGTGATGGACGACCTCCAAAAGGAGCTCTTCCGCGCGATCTTCGCCGGCTTCTCCGGAGAGTCGACGGACGAGGCCGCGCTCCAGATGGCGGTCCAGCTCGCGTTCGTCGGCCGCGACTACGAACGGGCCGCCGACCACGCGGTGATGATCGGGCGCTGGGTCGAGTTCATGATCACCGGCCAGCTCCCGGGCGACGTCGAACCGGTGTAGCGCACGCGGTCCGGCGCATCGCGCCTGGACGTCGCCCATTGTTCGGACTCGGTTCATGTGTCGTTCACTTCGACGCGTCCGAGTATCCACCCTTCGTTCTTAATCTCGACACCGACATTGGGAACCCCAAACAAGACGTCCACCCTCGGAAAGGGAACCACCTTGATTGCAACGCTGCGATCTTCAGATTCTCGGCCCCGTCGCTTCCGGCGCACCGTCGTCGCGCTGGCAGTACCCGCGCTCCTCCTCGCCGCGTGCGGGAGCAGCTCCAAGAGCTCCGGCTCGGGCGGCGGCAGCGCCAACTTCCAGGCCGGCCAGGGCAACGCGGGCGTGGCCCAGGCCGTCTCGGGCACCGACGGCGCGATCGGCTACGTCGACTACAGCGACGCGAAGGCGGCGGGCCTCAAGTTCGCGTCGGTGAAGAACTCCTCCGGAGCGTTCATCGTCCCGAGCCTCGAGAGCGCGGCCGCCTCGGTCGCGTCCGCGAAGATCGAGACCAACCTCACCTACAGCCCGCTCAACGCGTCGGGCGCGACGGCATACCCGATCACCTCCCCCACGTGGATCATCGTGTACGCCAAGCAGACGAACGCAACGCAGGGCAAGGCGCTCAAGTCGTTCCTCCACTACACGCTCACGGACGGCCAGGCGCTCGCGGCCGGGGCGAACTTCGCCAAGCTCCCCGACTCCCTCGCCCAGAAGGCTGTCGCCCAGCTCGACAAGCTCGAGATCCCGGGGGGCGGTTCGGACAGCGCCACGCTCAACGGATCGGGCTCGACGTTCCAAAAGGCGTTCGACCAGGTCGTGATCGAGGCGTTCACGAAGGCCAACCCGGGCATCACCGTCAACTACGCGGGCGGCGGGTCGGGGAAGGGCAAGACCGACCTCCAGACGAAGACCGTCGACTTCGCCGGTACCGACAGCCTGGTGAAGCCGGCCGACCTCTCGAAGTACCAGGGCGGCGCGATCCTCTACTTCCCGCTCGTGGCGGCCCCGATCACGATGTCGTACAACCTGAGCGGCGTCGACAAGCTGCAACTCAGTGCGGCGACGATCGCGAAGATCTTCAGCGGCCAGATCACCAAGTGGAACGACGCGGCGATCGCCGCCGACAACCCCGGCGTCACCTTGCCCAGCACGGGCATCACGGTGGTGCACCGCGCGGATGCATCCGGAACCACGAGCAACTTCACGAAGTACCTCACGCTCGCGGCCCCGGAGGCCTGGACACTGGGCACTGGTGACACCGTCAACTGGCCGTCGTAACTTGCTCGACGCATGACCGGACTCGCACCGCCGGGCGCCCCCGGCGCAGGCGAACCGATACAGGGCACTGCCGGCGGCGCCGGGGTCGATCGCACGTTCCGTGGGATCGCCGTCGCCGCCGGCCTGCTCGTTCTCGCGATCCTCGCCCTCATCGCGTACACCACCACGAACAAGGCGTGGCCGGCCTTCACGCACCAGGGCATCTCGTTCGTCACCGGGCGGAACTGGAATCCCAACACCAACAGCTTCGGCGCGCTCGACTTCATCTACGGCACGTTGCTCACCGCGACGATCGCGCTGGTCCTGGCGGTCCCGGCCAGCCTCGGCATCGCACTGTTCATCACGGAGCTCGCGCCGCGCGGGTTGAGCAACGCGGTCACGTACGTCGTCGACATGCTCGCGGCGATCCCGTCGGTCGTATACGGCTACTGGGCCCTCGCCGTGCTGGTGTCACCCGCGACGAACTTCTATTCGAACATCGCCAATTCGCTCGGCCGGGTTCCCGGGCTGAGCTCGCTGTTCGGCGGATCGGCGCGGGGCGCGTCGTTCATGACCGCCGGCGTCATCCTCGCGATCATGATCGTCCCCATCATCACCTCGCTGTCGCGCGAGGCGCTCATCACGGTCAGCCAGGACGACAAGAACGGCGCGATCGCCATGGGTGCGACCCGCATCGAGATGCTGCGGGTCGCGGTGTTCCCCCGGGTACGCAGTGGGCTGATCGCAGCCGCGATGTTGGGGCTCGGCCGGGCCATGGGCGAGACGATCGCGGTCGCGCTCGATCATCGGGAGCAGCCCGAAGATCACGTCACACCTCTTCCGGTCGGGCGACACGATGGCCTCGGTCATCGTGCACCAGTTCCCCGAGGCGGTCGACATCCACCGGGCCGCGCTCATCGGTCTCGGGGTCGTGCTGTTCGCGATCACGATCGCGGTGAACGTGGCCGCCCGCGCGATTGCCAACCGCTCCGTCCTCGTGGGGAACGCGCGATGACCGTCGTCGACACCCCGGCACCCCCGGAAAGCGACGATCCCGCCGGCTGGATCCTGCAACAGGCGATCTCGCCGCGCCGGCGCTTCGTCAACGGCGCCGCCAGCGCATGGATGATCGGCTCGTTGCTGTTCGCGCTCGTGCCCGTCGTGATCATCGTGGTCTACGTCGTGAGCAAGGGCGCCGGCATCGTGAACTTCGGGTTCCTCACGCAGGACATCCCGATCGTCACACAGAACCCGGGCGGAGGAATCGGGCCCGCGATCGTCGGCACGCTGATCATCACCGGGATGGCGGCGTTGATGGCCATACCGCTCGGGGTTCTCGGGGCGGTGTACCTCAACGAGTACGGGGGTCAGAACGGCATCGCCAAGGTGATCCGGTTCATGGCCGACGTGATGACCGGGGTTCCGTCGATCGTCATGGGGCTGTTCATCGCGACCATCTGGGTGAGCTCCGGGATGCACTTCGGCTACTCGGGCTTCGCGGGTTCCCTCGCCCTCGCCGCGCTCATGTTGCCGATCGTCATCCGCTCGAGCGAAGAGATGCTCAAGCTCGTTCCCGACGATCTCCGCCAGGCAAGCGACGCGCTCGGCGCCCGGCGGTGGCGGACGGTCACCTCGGTGGTGATCCCCGCCGCGCTCCCGGGGATCGTCAGTGGCGCCATGCTCGCCGTCGCGCGCGCCGCGGGCGAGACCGCGCCGTTGCTGTTCACGATCGGTGTCACGACGGGCATCAACGGCAACCCGTTTCACGGAACCAACACGACGCTCTCGCAGGAGATCTGGTTCAACGCGCAGACACCGTTCGCGGCGGCCAAGGACCGGGCCTGGGGCGCGGCCCTCACCCTCATCCTGATCGTGTTCGTGCTGACGGTCGTCGCCCGGGTCGTGTCGAACCGCTTCTCGACCGTTCGTCGCTGACCGCTCCGGAACTACTCGGGCTCGTCGCCGAGGTCCCATTCCAGGATGAGGTGCTCGCGTTCCGCGTCGCGGGCGACGCGTTCGCGGTTGCGGCGGAACTGCGGGTCGTAGACCGGCAACAACTGCAGACGGGCCATCGCGCGTTGACGGAACTCGTCGATCGCGCGCTGGTCGCCGAAGACGCGGTGGATCTCCCAGTGCGGCGCGACGGGTCCGGTGTACACCACCCGCACGTGACCCTGCGGGGGGATCTCCTCGAGCTCTTCCGGATCGATTGCCATCACGCACTCCTCGTCAGACGACGGATCAGGCTACCCCTCACCCTTTGTCGCCCTCGCTACTCGGCGGGACTCGGCGGGATACCCGCCTCGCTCACGCTCGGGACCCCGGCCAGTTCGTTGCGCTCACGGCGCCTCGTCGAGATTTTTGGGCATCCACACGAAATTTGGAGCCTACGAGCCCTCCCAAACGTCTGAGTGTTTGTGAGCGGTTGGATCAGGGCAGGTGCTCTGTCGAACCAATGCGTTGTGCGGGCCGTAAGGCTCAACGGATGGGGAGGTGACCGTGGACGAGGCTCCCGAGGAATACGCGTGGATGCTCCAAGCCCGTTGCCGGGGCGCGAGCCCGACCGAGTTCTTCCCGTCCGACGGCCTCGGGGTCGAGTCGGCCCAGCACATCTGCGAGAGCTGTTCGGTGCGCGTCGAGTGTCTCGAGTACGCGCTCCTCAATCGCATCGAGCACGGTGTGTGGGGCGGCGCATCCGAGCGGGAGCGGCGGCGCATCCTGCGCCGGCGCCGTGAGTTGATGCCGACGCCGCCCGGCTGAGCCCCGATCCGGGTCCAGGCGCTCAGCCGCGGGTACACGCTTCGAGCAGCAGTTCCACGTCGTCGGGCGCCGCCACCTGGAACGGCACCGCGCCCACGCCGAGGATGAGGGTGTCGACACCCTGCGCCTCCCACTCGCCCACCTGGGCGCGCACCTCGGCGACCGTGCCGACGAGACGGCCGGTACGGAACGTCGCGAGGTCGACGCCGTCGAGCACGCCCGGCGGCGAGTGCTCCCGCAGCCGCTCGAAACGCCGCTCGAGATCGTGTTCGTCCTCACCGCACAGTGCGTACAACCCGAGCGTGCGCCACATCGACGCGGGATCGCGCCCGACGCTCGTGCACGCGTCGTCGAGCACCTGTCGCCGCTCGGCGTACGCCTCGGGCGTCCAGACCCAGCACGTGTTCCAACCGTCGGCGTGCTCGGCCGCGAGCCGGAGCAAGCGATCGCCCTTGCCGCCGACGAACACGCGCGGGCGCGGCCGTTGCAATGCGCAGGGGTGGTTCGTCGCGTCGGACGCGCGGTGGTACCGGCCCTCGTAGGTGAACGGACCGCCGCCGAGCAGGCCCTTCACGACTTCCACCGCGTCGACGAGGCGGTCGAGGCGTTGACCGGGGCGCGGCATCTCGGTGCCGAGCGCGGCGTATTCGGGTTCGTACCAGCCCGCGCCCAGCCCGACGTCGAGCCGACCGCCACTCAGGCAGTCGAGCGTGGCCAGTGCCTTGGCCAGGACCGCGGCCGGGCGAAGGGCTTCGAGCAGCACGAGCGTCCCCAGGCGCACGCGGGGCACGGTGCGGGCGAGCGCCGAGAGCGTGACGATCGGGTCGAAGCAGCCCTCGCGTTCGGCCGATCCCCCGTACTTCGCGAGATCGAGGAAGAGGTGGTCGGAGAGCCAGACCGACTCGGCGCCGCCGCGCTCGGCGAGGCGCGCGTACTCGACGATCGTGTCGAACCGCAGCGGTCGCTCTCCCGCCACCGAGTAGTCGTACTGCGGGAGCGCGAGGCCGATGTGCATCGGGGCGAGGCTACCGAGAACCGGTTCGGGACACTTCGCCGAGCCCCTACTCTTGCCGCCGTGCTGGAGTGTGTGATCAACGTGTCCGAGGGACGCGACATGGACCGGCTCCTGCGGATCGCGCGCGCGTGCGGCCCGTCCCTCGTCGACGTGCACGCCGACGCCGACCACCACCGATCGGTGTTCACTCTCGCCGGACCCGGTCCGCGTGGCGCCGTCGACGGCGCGCGGTCACTCGCGGCGGCCGTGGCCGAGCTGTGCTCGATCGTCGAGCACGAGGGCGAACACCCCCGCTTCGGCGCCCTCGACGTCGTGCCGTTCGTCGCCCTCGGGGGCACCACGGTCGAGCGGGCGCAGGCCGCGGAAGAGGCGCGCGCGTTCGGCGAGTGGTGGGCGCGCGAGTTCGCGGTGCCGGTGTTCCTCTACGACGAGGCCGATGCCAACGGTCGCGACCTCCCGAACGCGCGCTCGACGAGCTTCCGCAGCCGCCCGCCCGACTTCGGACCCGCGGCGCCGCACGCGCGCCTCGGCGCGACGGCGGTCGGCGCGCGCCGTCCGCTCGTGGCGTGCAACTGCGTCCTCGTGAGCCGCGACATCAGCGTGGCGCGCCGGATCGCCCGCGACATGCGCGAGCGCACGGGCGGGCTCCGCGGCGTGCGCGCGCTCGGGTTCTTCCTGCCCGAGGCCAAGCGGGCCCAGGTGTCGATGAACCTCGTCGAGCTCGACCACACGGGTGTGCAGGACGCGTGCCTGCACGTGCGCAACCTCGCGCGCCGCTACGGAACCGACGTCGCCGCCGTCGAGCTGGTCGGGCTCATCCCGCGGCGCGACCTCGACCGTTGCACCGACGACTTCCTCCAGTGGAGCCGTCTCGACGCGGAGTCGACGGTGGAGGTGAGGATCGGCAAAGGACCACGCTGGTGGCCCGGCGATCCGCTCCCCGAAGGGTTCTCCGGCTCAGGCTGAGGCGAGGCCGCGGCGGGCGAGCGCGCGCTGGCGGCGGATGCGGCGCCGTTCCCGCTCCGACATGCCGCCCCAGATCCCGAACTTCTCGCCGTGCCGCAAGGCGTACTCGAGGCACTCGGTCTTCACCTCGCACCCACCGCAGACGGCTTTCGCCTCCTTGGTGGACGCGCCCCGCTCCGGGAAGAACAGGTCGGGGTCGACGCCGAGGCAGTTGGCTCGTTCCTGCCAGCGCCGATCTCCGGCGTCGACATCGAGCTGTATCAACATCTCTCTCATCGGCTGCCCCCTCGCTCGCTCGTGATGAACCCGCCCGGTTGGGCCGCCGGTGGGTGGTTGGGCCGTAAATGCCGCCGATGGAATTACAACGGCGTCATTCTGTCAACCCGGTTCCCGGGGCGCAAGGGGGAGTTTTCCGAAGACGCCGAAGCACCCGGGCCGCGGACCGGGTGGACGACGCGTTCGGGGGGAGCCGAAACGGGGGGCTCGGCTAGAGGGTGAGCAGCCGGCGCGAAGTGGAACGACCCTGGCGGAATGCCGCGAACAGGTCATACACCGCGTCGTCGAGCTCGGGGATCGCCAGCGCCGCGCCGAACCCACGGTTCGGAACGGCCCGGCCCCATAGCTGTGGAATCCGCCCCAGTACTGGGGTGTCGAGGGCAACTTCGACGTCGGAGCACGACATCTGGGTCGAGCTCTCGTCGCCGGTGCAGATCAGTCCGAGGCGCACGCCACCGATGTCACCCCGGTCGCGGGCCGTCTGGAAGTGCTCGAGGAAGTGGCTCGTGGCCGCGACCGCCATGGGCTCGGGAGTCACCGCGAGCACGAGCCAATCGAGCAGCTCCAGCCGGGCGCCCAGCGCAAGCCCGGGACCGGACGGCCCGCCCGGTAGATCACACACGACCAGGTCGAATGCGTCCCGGAGCTCACGCAGGGCCGCCTCGGCCGCGAGGTGGACCCGGGCGATCGGGCCGCCGCCGCACGGGAGCACGGACATCGAAAGCGACTCGACGCGGGACAACCTCGGGGCGGCGGGCGGGTCGGGACGAGCAAAGTCCTCCACGACGGGCCCGCGGGTGCCCAAACGAGTGGTGACGTCCAGGGCAAGCGGGTCGGCGTCCACCACGCAGACCCGGGCCGACACCGCGCTGTGTCGAGCCAGGCTCGCGGCGAAGTTCGTCGCCACACCCCGCTTGCACTCTGGATACTTGGCCGTGGTCACACCCACGGTAAGAGCCGTCACGTAGGAAGTAACGGCGATTCCGGGCCGGGTACCCAGCATCTGGGCCC
Organism: uncultured Actinomycetes bacterium; assembly: GCA_963835455.1. Taxonomy (GTDB): domain Bacteria; phylum Actinomycetota; class Acidimicrobiia; order IMCC26256; family PALSA-610; genus PALSA-610. The sequence goes on along the minus strand of CAWIFT010000003.1, from coordinate 461,570 downwards.
AGCTGTGATGGATGTCACCGGGATGCGGGCCCGGTCAGCTCTCCGGCTCGCCGGCCTCCGGGGCCGCGTCTCGGTCGAGGCGCAGCGAGGCCGAGTTCATGCAGTACCGGAGCCCGGTCGGGCGGGGGCCGTCGGGGAACACGTGACCGAGGTGGGCGCCGCAATTGCGGCAGACCGCTTCGGTGCGGGTCATCCCGTGGCTGTGATCGACGTTCTCCTGGACCGCGTCGGTCGCGAGGGCCTCGAAGAAGCTCGGCCAGCCGGTGCCCGACTCGAACTTCGTGTCGGACGAGAACAGCGGTGCGTCGCAGCACACGCACACGTAGGTACCGTCGTCGTGACAGTCCCAGTACTCACCGGTGAACGCGCGCTCGGTGCCGGCCTTGCGGGCGACCTCGAACTGCGTCGGGTTCAGACGCGCACGCCACTCGTCGTCGGTCTTGGGCAGCTGGTCCTGGGGGGTTGCGGGCATTCTCTCTCCTCACGCACTGAGCGCATTGCCGGTGTCGAGCGGGTCAACGCTCGCGCGTGGACCTGCGTTCCCGCCATCACGCACAAATCCGCACCCAGGACCAGGGCCCGGTCGATGTCACCGCGGTCGCCCACCACCGCGATCACCCGGGGCTTGGCACCATCGCTCTCCGGCCAGCTCCCGACGGCCGCGAGCACGCACCAACCGTCGAGCGGTTCGAGCCGCAGGTCGAGCAGCACCGCGTCGAAGCGTTCCCGCCGCAGCCACGACAGTGCGGTCTCGCCGTCCGCGGCGATGGCCGGCTCGACGGCTTCCAGATCCGGACCGTCGAAGTAGAGGTCCCGTTGGACCGTGAGCACGCGCGGGACCACCGCGCACCTCCTCCATGAGTGAGCTTCCCGGGCGTCCGTGCCCGGTCCCATCCCATCGGCGAAGCGCCGGGCGCCTGAATCGTTTCCGCGACCAGGCGCGGGCGTTTCCCTACCCGGCGCGGCGTTGTGTGCGCTTTTGGTCGAGAAAGTCGACCAGCACGTAGTCACCGAGGGTTTCCGGAGTGGTGTAAAACGCGCGACCCCGGTTCATCTTCATCATCCGCTCGACGAACTCCCGCAGATAGAAGTTGTCCTCGAGCATGAACGTGTTGATGCGGATGCCGTCCTTCGTGCACCGCTGCACCTCGCGCAGCGTCATCTCGATCGTGCGCGGGTCGGGCGGGTAGTCGAAGAACGGCTCGCCGTTCTCCATGATGTGGGCGGTCGGTTCGCCGTCGGTGATCATGATGATCTGTTTGCGCCCGGTCTGGCGGGCGAGGAGCTGACGGGCGAGCAGCAGCGCGTGCTGCATGTTGGTGCCCCACTCGAAATCCCAGGTGGCCTCGGGCAGCCGCGCCGGCTTCACCTCGCGTGCGACGCGGCCGAAGCTGACCATTCCGAGGTAGTCGCGCGGGAACTGTGAGCTGATCAGCGCGTGCAACGCCATCGCGACCTTCTTGGCCGCGAGGAAACGACCGCGCATCTCCATCGAGAGCGACACGTCGAGCATCAGCACCGTGGCGCTGCGCGACAGCTGCTCGGTGCGCTCGATCTCGAAGTCCTCCGGCAGCATCCGCACGGGCGTCCCCGAGCCCTGGCGCGTGATCGCGTTCTTCAACGTGCGCCCGACGTCGAGATGGAACGGGTCGCCGTACTCGTACGCCTTGTGCTCGTCCGAGCGTTCGTGCCCGAACCCGGCGCGCTCGATCTCGTGGCGACCGGCGCGGTCCTGCAGGAGCCGCTTGAAGAGGTCGCCGAGCGCGCGTTGACCGATGCGGCGGATGCCCTTCGGCGTGAGCTCCATGCGACCTTCGCGCTGTTCGATGAGACCCGCTTCCTCGAGCTCCTTCGCGAGGTTCGCGAGTTGTTGCAGCGAACGGGCGGCATCGTCGCCCAGCAGGTCGCGGACCTTGTCGAGGTCGACCTCGGCGAGCGGGCCGGGACTCGTCGCGTTGCGCAGGAGGTTCTCCAACGCGTCGATGTCGCCGAGTTGGTCGAGCAGACCGCTCATGCCGTCGAGCGGGAGCGGCTCGTCGCCGCGGAACCGCATCCCCTGGCCCCAACCCATCTGCGGGAATGCGTTGCGCAGGTTCTGGCCGAGCTGATCGACCTGCCACCGCAGGTCCATGTCGTCGAGCAGCGCGTTCGCCATCTCCTGCAGCTGCGCGCGCTGTTCGGGAGTCATCGAGTTGAGGAGCTGCTGCATCTGCGCCATCGAGCGCGCCATGTTCTCGAGCAGCTCGTCGAGCGTCTGCGGATTGTCGGGGAAGAAATCGCCGAAGCGCTCCATGAAGCCCTCGAAGTCGGGCTCCTCGCCCGCCTCGCGCTGCTCGAGCATGTGGTTCAGCTCGGCCATCATGTCCTTCATGCGCGCGAGCTGCTCGGGCGACATCTGCGACATGCCTTCGTTGAGCTGCTTGAACATCGAGTCGAGCAGCTGCTTCTTCAGCTCCTCCATCAGCTCTTCGAAGTGTTGGCGGGCGTTGTCGTCCATCCAGTCGTATTCCTGGAGGTCACTCACGCGTCCCGCGAGGTCGGGCGGGAGTTGTTCGAGCTGCTCGCGCCGTTGCTGCGCGAGCTCGTCGAGGAGCTCCTCGCGCCGCTTGTCGCCCGACTGCTGCGCTTCGTCGACGCGGCGATCGATCCCCGCCCGTTCCTCCTCGACGATCTCGTCGAGGCGATTGGCGATGTCCTCGTACACGCCGCCGAGGTCGTAGCGGTCGAGTTGCTCGCGGCGCTGCTCGCGCAACTTCTCGAGCATCTCGCGCATGCCCTGAACGTCACGACCCTGACGGTCCTGGAATCCCTGCTGCATCATCCGGCGCAGCGCGGCGTTCAGGTCGCCGTGGTACAGGAGGTCGTCGGTCATCTCCTCGAGCAGCGCGTCGGCGTCGAGGTCGAACCCGACCTGGGTGCCATCCCAGCGGGAGTATTGGGCACGGCTCGACATGTCGTTACCGTACCCCCATGACGCTTTCACCGGATCCGGAACGGGGGACTGCGGATTTCTGGTGGGGTACGGGAGCATCGTCTACCCAAGCCGAAGGCGCGGCCCCCGCGTCCGACTGGTTCGCACTCGAGCGGGCCGGGAAAATGCCACCGAGCGGCGCCGGCAACGGGTTCGGCGAGCGCTACGCCGAAGACTTCGAGCTCTACGCACAACACGGACTCACCCATCACCGGCTCTCCATCGAATGGTCGCGCATCGAACCCGAGGAGGGCCGGCGCGACACCCGCGCCATCGAGCACTACATCGAGATGCTCACCGCGGCGCGCGCGGCGGGCGTTTCACCTTGGGTCTGCCTCCACCACTTCACGCTGCCCGGATGGTTCACCGAGCTCGGCGAGGGCGGCTTCATCGACGACCACGCCCGCTCGTACTACTGGGCCCGCCACGTCGCGTTCTGCGCGGAGACCTTCGGCGACCTCGTGTTCGGCTGGAAGCCGATCAACGAGCCCGGCGCGTTCGCGGGCATCTACCCCCACGGCCACAAGCGGTTCGACATGCTCGGCGCGACACTGCTCGCACAGCGCGACGCGTGGCGCGAGCTCCGTGGAGGCGGAAAGCCGGTAGCGACCATTCACAACCTGTCACCGGTGTTCACCACGGCGAACACCGTCCCCGCCGACCAGATGCGAGCCAAGCTCGAAGCGATGTACTGGGACGTGTGGGTGCGTGCGGATCGCGACGGCGTGCTGGAGCTCCCGGGCCGCGCGTCGGTGGAAGTTCCCGATCTGCGCGAGGCGTGCGACCTCGTCGGGTTCTCGTACTACAGCGCGACCGGCGTCGACGCCGAGGGCAAGGTCACTCCCTACCCTGCGTCCGCGCGCGTGGGTCCGATGGGTTACGCACCGTGGAGTGAGGGCCTCGAGATCGTGCTGCACCGCCTCCACGACGAGCTCCCGGGTCGCCCGCTGCTCGTCTGCGAACACGGAGTCGGTACGGACGACGACGAGTGGCGTTGCGACGTGCTGCGCGAGTCGATCGGTCTCGTCGAGCGCGCGATCGACGACGGCGTCGACGTGCGTGGCTTCTTCCACTGGACCGGGGTCGACAACTACGAATGGAACCGCGGCTTCGACGTGCAGTTCGGTTGCTTCAACCGAGACCGCGAGCCGCGCGGCAGCGCCGAGCTGCTGAGGTCGTTCACGCGCGCGTGAAGCGCCCGGCTCACGCGACGTCGACGTCGAGACTCTTCAGCAGTTCGGTGACGCGCTCGCGGATCTCGTCGCGGATGGGGCGGACCGCGTCGATTCCCTGTCCGGCCGGGTCCTCGAGCGCCCAGTCCTCGTAGCGCTTGCCCGGGTAGAAGGGACACGCGTCGCCACAGCCCATCGTGATCACGACGTCGGCGGCGCGCACGATCTCGTCGGTCCAGGGCTTGGGGTACTCACCGGTGATGTCGATACCGACCTCGGCCATCGCGGCGACCGCGCTCGGATTGATCACCTCGGCGGGCTCGGAACCACCGGACCACGCGACGGCCCGGCCCGCGGCAAGGTGGTTGAACCACCCGAGCGCCATCTGCGAGCGGCCCGCGTTGTGGACGCACAGGAAGAGGACGGCTGGTGTCGTCATGCGATCTGCTCCGTCGGTTCGTGGGGAACGACGACGTCCTCGCCGTCGGCGCTGGGATGCAGGTACTTGATGAGGACGACCGCGAACAGCGCGCCGCCGACCTGCATCACGACGAACGCCGGAACCGACGACGGGCTGATCCCCGCGAACGTGTTGCTCAGCGTGCGCGCGATCGTGACCGCCGGGTTCGCGAACGACGTCGACGAGGTGAACCAGTACGCCGAGGCGATGTACGCGCCGACGGCGAACGGCACGATCGCGGAACGTCCGGTGCGGACGATGCCGAAGATGACGAACAGGAGCCCCATCGTCGCGATGAATTCGCCGAGCCAGAGCCCACCCGACGAACGCGTGTGCGTCGACACGTTGACGGCATCGAGGTCGAACATGAGGTTGGCCACCATGGCGCCGACGCATGCGCCGGCGACCTGCGCGATCACGTAGACGCACGCCGCGACCCCGGCGATGCCGCCGAAGATGCGATCGGCGAGGGTGACCACCGGATTGAAGTGCGCGCCGGACACCGGACCGAATGCGAGGATGAGCGCGACGAGACCCGCCCCGGTGGCGATCGAGTTCTCCAGGAGTTGCAGACCGACGTCGTTCGGCGACATCCGCTGCGCGGCGATGCCCGAGCCGACGACGATCGCAACGAGGAACGCCGTGCCGAGCGCTTCGGCCGTTGCCTGGCGCGCGAGCGTGCGATCGATCAACCGCAACAGCGCGCCGCCGATTCGGGCGCGGTCCCGCAGCACATCTCGTCCGCGCCGGCTTCCGGCGTGACCGTGCGCAACTGACCCGCCGGCATCTCGGCGTCGGCGAGCACGGTGTAGATCTCCCACGGCTCGCCGTCGGGTGCGTCGACCCAGACCTTGTCCTGCACTGCGAAGCAGCACGTGACCTCGTCCTCGGTCGCACACGCGAGACCCTCCCGGGCGAGACGCGCCTGCGCGGCATTGACCAGCGCCGTCGATTCGACCTCCACCCCGAGGTGGTTCAGTGTTCCGGGATCACCCGCACCCTCGATGAGCACGAGCTTGAGCGGCGGCTCCGCAATCGCGAAGTTGGCGTAGCCGGGCCGGACCTTGGCCGGGGTGGCCGAGAACAGCTTCGAATAGAACGCGATGGCCGCGTCGAGGTCGGACACGTTGAGAGCGAGTTGCACACGAGACACCGGGACTCCCGAGGTTGACGCCTGCGATACATTGGCGGTTGTCGATGGATCGATCATCGCGAATGTATCGACAGATGTCAATACGTACGGCGGGAAGTTCGGCGGAGGGAATGCATGGCCAGGCAAGCTGCGACCCCGACCGCCGGCTGTTGCTCGTCCGTGCTGGCGGCTCCCCTCGCCGAACCCGACGCGGCCGAGCTCGCCCACGCCTTCGCGGCACTGGCCGATCCCGTACGCCTGCGGCTCCTCAGCCTCGTGGCCGCGGCCGGCGAGGTGTGCTCGTGCGACCTCGAGCAACCGCTGGGCAAGTCGCAGCCGACCATCAGTCATCACACCAAGGCCCTCGCCGATGCCGGCCTCATCGTCGGCGAGAAGCGCGGCCGGTGGATGTGGTGGAGCATCGTTCCCGGGCGCCTCACCGATCTGCGCGCCGCACTCGGGTAGATCACTGGTCGCTCGGTGTTCATTTCACGTTCTCGGGATCGTGAAGTGGCCGTCGTACCGTGACGGTGTGCACGTCACGCCGATGGGATTCGAACGCCAGATTGGGTTCGACGGTTGCTTCAACTTCCGTGATCTCGGCGGGTACCGCACGCGCGACGACCGTTGGGTGTTGCCGCAACGGCTGTACCGCGCCGACGGACCGCACGCGCTGACGCGAGACGACGTCGCCACGCTCCGGTCGCTCGATCTGGCGACCGTGATCGACCTGCGCACTCCCGACGAGGTCGACGAGCGCGGATGCTTCATCGCGCTCCTCGACAATGCGGTCGAGTTCCACCTGCCGATGATCGATGTGCTGCCCGACCCCGACGCACTCCCCGACTGGATCGACCCCGAGGTCGTCGCGGCGCAGTACCGCGCGATGCTCGACACCGGCGAGGCGACGATCGCGGAGTCGCTCGCGATCCTTTCCGACCCGAACGCCTATCCGGCGCTCTTTCACTGCAGCGCGGGCAAGGATCGCACAGGCATCCTCGCGGCGGTGCTGCTCGGCGTACTCGGCGTCCCCGACGACACGATCATCGCCGACTACGCGCTGAGCGCGAGGGCGATGCAACGACTCATCGAGCACTACCGGCAGAAGTACCCCGACGCGGGCGAGCAGCTGGCTTGCGCGATCCCGGCGGTGATCGTCGGGGCGCACTTCTCCCGCGGGGGACCGACAACTACATCCGACCGATCCTCGTCGGGTGCTCGCGATCTCGGCGCTCGGGTTGCTCGGCGTGAGCAACGGCTGGCTGCTGACCGCGACGCTCGTCGCGGTCGTCATCCTTGCCGTGCTTCTGGTCCGTATGTACCTGGACTCGAACGCGCCGCGTTCGGTGACCCGATTCTTGCGGACGCTGTGAACCGCGACGCTCAGCCGCGCGAGCGGTACGACGCGCGCGGGTACCGACCGCGTCCTTGTTGAGGCGCTTCGTGAGATGGAGTCCCTCGAGCACGAACTCGATGCCGCTCGCGATCCCCGCGGGCGACTCGCCGACCCCGAGGTCGGACAGCACCGCGGGCATGCCTTCGAGCTTCGAGAGCAGATCGCGGTAGTCGGCGGCGGGCAGGTCCTCACCCGTGTGGACCACTTCGCCGTCCTCGAACGAGGCCACGATCGGGCCGAGCCGTTCGGGACGAACCCGGGCCCGGAACACTTCGAGCGTCGCCGCCTTGACGATGCGGTCGAGCACCTGGCCCTCGCGACCGTCGTCGAGCGTCTCGATCTCGATCTTGCCCGACGTCGACGCGGCGAGCGCCGCGAGATCCGAGACGCGCGGGACGACCTCACGCTCACCGTTGGCGAGCGCACGACGGGCGGCGTTGGCCACGAGCGTCTCGTAGTTGGCGATGGAAAGACGCGCCGACACGCCGGACCGTTGGTTGACGTGCGGCGAACGCCGCGCGAGCTGCGAGACCTCGGCGACGATCTCCGTCATGAAGTCGGGCACCGACACCTGGAGCCCCGCACCCGCGAGCGGGCGCGCTTCTTGATCGATGATCGCCATCTCGAGCTCGGTCTCGAGCGGGTAGTGCGTGCGGATCTGGGAGCCGAAGCGGTCCTTCAGCGGCGTGATGATGCGCCCGCGGTTCGTGTAGTCCTCGGGGTTCGCCGACGCGACGAGGAGCACGTCGAGCGGGAGGCGGATCTTGTAGCCGCGGATCTGCACGTCGCGCTCTTCGAGCACGTTCAACAACCCGACCTGGATGCGCTCGGCGAGGTCGGGGAGCTCGTTGATCGCGAAGATGCCGCGATTCGTCCGCGGGAACGAGCCCGTAGTGGATCGTGAGCTCGTCGGAGAGATAGCGACCTTCCGCGACCTTGATCGGGTCGACCTCGCCGATCAGATCGGCGATCGACGTGTCGGGCGTCGCGAGCTTCTCGCCGTAGCGACGATCGCGGTGAACCCACTCGATCGGTGTGTCGTCGCCGCGGTCGGCGACGAGATGACGGGCGTGGGTGGACGCGGGCGCATACGGATCGTCGTTGATCTCGCTGCCGGCGACGATCGGCATCCACTCGTCGAGCAGATTGACGAGCTCACGGATGATGCGCGTCTTCGCCTGGCCGCGTTCGCCGAGGAAGATCATGTCGTGACCCGCGAGCAACGCGTTCGCGAGTTGCGGGAGAACGGTGTCCTCGTATCCGATGACACCGTCGACGAGCGGCCGCTGCTCGGAGAGGGCCCGCACTGCGTTCGCGCGAATCTCTTCCTTGACGGGACGCGACTCCCAGCCACTGGCGCGCAGGTCTCCGAGGGTTGCGGGACGGCTCATGCGGCGAGCATACGCTGAGGCTCGGTGAGCCGTCAGTCGCACCCTTCCCCGCCGGTGAGTCTCACGGGTGAGTGGCGCGCACGCGGCTCGGAGCCGGATCTGGCGAAGACGTTCGCGGAGATCGACACCGACGACGACTCGTGGACTCGGGTGACGGTCCCGCACCATTGGCGCTCGGAGCCCGCATTCGCCGATCACGACGGGCCCGTGCTGTACCGGCGGCGTTTCGCGGACTCCGCCCCGCGACGGCCGGCGGGTCGGACGTTGGCGGACAGGCCGACCGGCGTTGGTTTCTCGAGCTCGACGGCATCTTCTACTACGGCGACGTCTGGTTCGACGGCGAATATCTCGGCGCGACCGAGGGCTACTTCACGCGGCACGCGTTCGAGGTCACGGAACCATTGCGCGCACGCGACGAGCACGTGCTCGCGATCGAGGTCGCGTGTCCTCCCCAACACGACCGCGGCGCGCAGCGAACCATCACCGGCGGCTACTGGCAGTCACCGGTGTTCGATCGATCGCTGAATCCCGGCGGGATCTGGCGACCGGTGCGCATCGCGTCGTCGGGCCCGGTGCGGATGACCCACGCGCGCGTGTTGTGCGCGGATGCGTCGGTCGAGCGCAGCCGGCTCGCGTGCAACGTCACGCTCGACACCGGCACCGAGATCCGGGACGCGCATCTCCACGCGGTCGTCCGCGCACCGGGAGGCGACGTGCTGCTCGACGCGTGGCGAACCGTGACCCTCGCGGCCGGGACGAACGAGCTCGCGTGGACGTTGATCGTCGACGACGCCCCGCGCTGGTGGCCGCGCGGTCTCGGCCCGCAGACGCTGTGCGACTTCGATCTCGACGTGGAGGTCGACGGCGTCGTCAGCGACTCGTACTCGCGCCGGGTCGCGTTCCGCGATGTACGCCGGCACGATTCGACGTTGCTCGTCAACGGCGAGCCCGTATTCCTGAAGGGCGCGAGCTACCCGCCCGCGCGCGCCCTGCTCGGCGATGCCGACGAGGCGCTCGTCCGGGCCGACGTCGCCCGTGCGATCGACGCGAACCTCGATCTCCTCCGCGTACACACCCACATCGCACCGCCCGCGCTCTACGACGCCGCGGACGAGGCCGGGCTCCTGTTGTGGCAGGACCTCCCCATGCACGGCGGGTACGCGCGCGGCGTGCGCAAGCAGGCGGTGCGCCAGGCGCGTGCGATGGTGGCATTGCTCGGTCACCACCCGTCGATCGTCATGTGGTGCGCGCACGACGCACCGCTGGGCGACGACACGCCGGCACGCGCGCTGGCGAATGCGACGGTACCGACGTGGGGCAAGGAGGTGCTCGACCGGTCGACCGCGCGCGCCATCGCACGCTCCGACGGCAGCCGCCCGGTCATTCGCAGCTCCGGTTCCGACGACGACTCGCACCTGTGGTTCGGCTGGCGGCACGGAACTCTCGCCGGCGTCGCGCCGGCGGTGCGCGCCGTACCCCGCTTGGGACGCTTCGTTTCCGCGTTCGGCGCGCAGTCGGTGCCCGGCACCGCGGACTGGATGCAGCCCGAGCTGTGGCCGGACCTGGACTGGGACGACCTCGCCGAGCACCACGGCATGGAACGCCACGCGTTCGATGCGCACGTCCCCGTCTCGGACGCGAAGACATTCGACGAATGGAGCGAGGCGACGCAGGCGTACCAGGCCGCACTCCTCCAGCTCCAGATCGAAGACCTGCGTCGCTGCAAGGGCAGACCGTGCGGCGGGTTCGCGGTGTTCTGCCTCGCCGACCCGTCGCCCGCGGTCGGGTTCGGGCTCCTCGACCACGACCGCGTTCCGAAGCGCGCGTACGCCGCGGTGCGCGACGCGTGCCGGCCCGTCCTCGCCATGGTCGACCCGCGCACCGGCAACGTGCACGTGGTGAACGACACCCGCCGGGCGCTCGTCGACGCCGAGGTCGTGGTCGCCGTCGACGGCCGGGTCCGCCAGTGGCGCGGCGACATCGCGGCCGGAGAGGTCGTGTTCGTCGGCGCCGCCGACATCGACGACGCGGTCGACGTGGAAGTCGTGCTCAGCCAGCCCGACGTCGGCCGCATCGCGAACCGGTATCCGCTCGTCATCCTCGAAGCCGGGAGGACGTAGGAGACGCAGCGCCGAGCGACCGGAGGGAGCGGAGCGCGGAGTCGACCAAGAGTCATGTGAACGCGAGCACGATTCGTCGCCGTTTCCGCACTCCAGCGTAGAGTCCGATTCACAAGCTCACGAGTCCGAGTTGGAGACAATGGCGACCACTGCAACCCCGCCGACCAAGCCGGTGAAGACACCGCCGGTCGGACCGGCCCGGCCGATTCGCAAGCTCGTGCCGGGCGCCCCTCCCGTGGTGCGTTTCTACAAGTCCGCGGTCGGCAAGAAGTGGGTCATGGCCGTGACCGGCCTGATGCTCATGGGCTTCATCGTCTTCCACCTGATCGGCAACCTGAAGCTGTTCTTGTCGAAGGAGGAGATCAACCTCTACGGCGAGGCGCTGCGCGACATGCCCGGCCACCTGTTGCCGCGGACCTTCTTGTTGTGGACGCTGCGCATCGGCCTCATCGTGGCGTTCGTCCTGCACCTGCACTCGGCGTACAGCCTCACGATCCTCAACCGGAAGGCCCGGCCGCAGCGGTATCAGTCGAAGCGCGATTACGTCGCCGCGAACTTCGCGTCGCGCACGATGCGCTGGACCGGCATCATCGTGTTGCTGTTCCTCGTGTTCCATCTCATGGATCTCACGTGGGGAACGGCGAACGCACAGTGGGTGCGCGGCGATCCGTACAACAACCTCGTGTACAGCCTGCAGCGGCCCGCGGTCGCAATCGCGTACGCGGTCGCGAACATCGCGCTCGCGTTTCACCTGTACCACGGCGCCTGGTCGATGTTTCAGAGCATGGGTGTCAACAATGTGCGCATCAACCGAATGAGACGCACGTTCGCCACCGCCTTCGCCGGCCTCATCCTGATCGGCAACCTCAGCTTCCCGATCATGGTGCAGACCGGAGCGGTCGGCCTCGAGTGCCCGCACACCCACCCCACGACCGCACCGTGCAAGGCGAGCTGACCATGGCGCTCGACTCGAAGATCCCCGCCGGTCCCCTCGAAGAGAAGTGGGACAACCACAAGTTCGACATCAAGCTCGTGAACCCCGCGAACAAGCGCCGGTTCGACATCATCGTGGTCGGCACCGGCCTCGCCGGTGCGAGCGCGGCCGCGAGCCTCGCCGAGCTCGGCTACCGGGTGAAGGTCGTGACGTTCCACGACTCGCCGCGGCGGGCGCACTCCATCGCCGCGCAGGGCGGTATCAACGCCGCCAAGAACTACAAGAACGACGGCGACAGCGTCTACCGCCTGTTCTACGACACGATCAAGGGGGGCGATTACCGCGCCCGCGAAGCCAACGTGTACCGCCTGGCGCAGACGTCCGTCGACATCATCGACCAGTGCGTCGCGCAGGGGGTTCCGTTCGCGCGCGAGTACGGCGGGCTGCTCGACAACCGCTCGTTCGGTGGCGCGCAGGTGTCGCGTACGTTCTACGCGCGCGGCCAGACCGGCCAGCAGCTGTTGCTCGGCGCGTACCAGGCGCTCATGCGCGCGGTGCACTCGTACGGCGTGCAGCTCTACCCGCGCACCGAGATGCTCGACGTCGTCGTGAAGGACGGCTGCACGGCCGGGATCGTGTGCCGCGATCTGAACACCGGCGAGGTCTTCTCGATGTCGGGGCACGCGGTCGTGCTCGCGACGGGCGGCTACGGCAACGCGTTCTATCTGTCGACCAACGCGAAGAACTCGAACGTCACCGCTGCGTGGCGGGCCGCCAAGAAGGGCGCCTACTTCGCGAACCCCTGCTACACGCAGATCCATCCCACGTGCATCCCGGCGAGCGACGAGTTCCAGAGCAAGCTCACCTTGATGTCGGAGTCGTTGCGCAACGACGGCCGTGTATGGGTGCCGAAGCAGACGGACGACGCGCGTTCGGCGGATCAGATTCCCGAAGCCGACCGCGACTACTTCCTCGAACGGCGTTATCCCGCGTTCGGCAACCTGGTCCCGCGCGACGTTGCCTCCCGTGCGATCAAGCACGAGGTCGACGCAGGCCGCGGGGTCGGCCCGTTGAAGAACGGCGCGTACCTCGACTTCACCGAATCGACCGAGCGGCTCGGCCACCCCGTGATCGAGGAGCGCTACGGCAACCTCTTCGAGATGTACGACCGCATCACCGGCGAGGACCCGTACAAGCTGCCGATGCGCATCTATCCCGCAGTCCACTACACGATGGGCGGGTTGTGGGTCGACTACAACCTGATGAGCAACCTGCCCGGGTTGTTCGTGCTCGGTGAGGCGAACTTCTCCGATCACGGTGCGAACCGGCTCGGCGCGTCGGCGCTCATGCAGGGCCTCGCCGACGGCTACTTCGTCCTTCCGTACACGATCGGCGACTACCTCGCGCCGCTGCTCGGCACCAAGCCGTTGTCGATCGACGACCCCGCGTTCACGGAATCGGAACACTCGGTCGCCGAGCAGACGAACCGGATGCTGGCGATCAAGGGCACGAAGACGGTCGACGAGATCCACCGCGAGCTCGGCCACGTGTTGTGGGACAACTGCGGCATGGCGCGCACGGAACAGAGTCTCTCGAAGGCACTCACGGAGATCCCCGCGATCCGCGAGGAGTTCTGGAAGAACGTGTGTGTGCTCGGCGAGAACGAGAGCCGCAACCAGGCGCTCGAAAAGGCGGGGCGCGTCGCCGACTTCCTCGAGTTCGGCGAGCTGATGGTGCTCGACGCGCTGCGGCGCAACGAGAGCTGCGGCGGTCACTTCCGCGAGGAGTACCAGACCGAGGACGGCGAGGCGCTGCGCGACGACGAGCACTACGCGTACGTCGCGGCATGGGAGTTCAAGGGCGTCGAGACCGAGCCCGAGCTCCACAAGGAGCCACTGAACTTCGAGTTCGTCCACCCGTCGACCCGTTCCTACAAGTAGAGGGTTCAGATGAGCACAGCTTCGATGCGCATCACGCTGACGGTCTGGCGGCAACCGTCACCCGACGTCGAGGGCAAGTTCGAGACGTACGACGTTCCCGGCGTGAGCCCCGACATGTCGTTCCTCGAGATGCTCGACGTCGTGAACGAGCGGCTGATGCACGACGGCAAGGAACCGATCGCGTTCGATCACGACTGCCGCGAAGGCATCTGCGGTTCGTGCGGCTTCATGATCAACGGGCAGGCGCACGGACCGGAGCGCGCGACCGCGACGTGCCAGCTGCACATGCGCAAGTTCACCGATGGCGACCACCTCACCATCGAGCCGTGGCGCGCGGCCGGGTTCCCGTTGGTCAAGGACCTCATCGTCGACCGGAGCACGTTCGACCGCATCATCGAGTCGGGCGGCTACGTCGGCGTCGGAACGGGCGGCGCGCCCGACGGGAACCTCATCCCGATTCCGAAGCCGGTCGCCGACGCCGCGATGGACGCGGCTGCGTGCATCGGTTGCGGAGCCTGCGTCGCCGCGTGCCCGAACGGCGCGGCGCAGTTGTTCACCTCGGCGAAGATGCAGCACCTCAACCTGTTGCCGCAGGGTCAGGCGGAGCGCTGGGACCGCACCGTCAACATGGTCGAGACCATGGAGACCTATTTCGGGTCGTGCACGAACCATCAGGAGTGCGAAGCCGCGTGCCCCAAGTCGATCTCCATCGACTTCATCGCACTGATGAACAAGGACTACGCCAAGGCGCAGCTGAAGCAACGGCGCCTGGTCGGCCAGTCGTTCCCCTGATCGCGCGCGGCTAGGCGGTCGCTTCCTCCACGAGCGCGGCGAAACCCTCGGGGTCGGTGACCGCGGGGATGTGGCCGGTGTCGAGCCGCACGATCTTCGGCGGGTTCGGCAGGTGCGTGACCATCTGTTCCTGCGCTTCGGGCCGCACGGGCCGGTCGCGGGTGTTGAGCAGATAGGTCACGGGAACGTGCCGGGCACGCGACCAGCGGACCGGCTGGAAGTAGTGATTCACGGTGTCGGGCACGCACCGCACCGGGTCGACCATGTAGGCGAGGGTCTCGTCGTCGAGCGGCTCGCCGCCGTACGTGGTACGAAACGGCTCGGGATCGGCGGGGGCGCCGGGCAGGGTGATGACCGTTCCGTCGCGGCGTGACTGCTCCATCGACGCGATGAGGCCGTCTCGATGCGCGGGCTTCATGCAGTCGACGCCGCGCGCGCCTTCGGCGGGTACGAGCGCGGCGCTGAGCACGACGTGGGTCACGCGGTCGCCGAGACCCTCGACCACCCCGGGGACGACGAGCCCGCCCGAAGAGTGCGCGACCAGGATGATCGGGCCGGTGACGCCGGCCGCCTCGACGTCGGCAACGACGGAGGCGACCTCGTCGTCGACGCTGAGGGTGCCGAAGTCGGCGGGCTTGCCGTTGCGGCCGGGGAGGTCGACGGCCAGCGCGGGCTGGTCGAGATACGGCAGGAGCCGGTCCCAGAAACGCGCGGTCGAACCGCCGCCGTGGATCAAGACGTACGTCACGGGCGAGAATCTAAGCGTGAAGCGTGCGGGAGCGAGAAGTCCGGCGGCATGGGGTTGGTTCGTCGCGTGGTTCTTCGCCGGTTCGCTGTGCGCACTCGCGGTGCTCGGTGCGTTCACCATCGGGATCTTCGTCCTGCCGATCGCGGGCGTCGCGGTCGTGTTCCTCGCGACCCGGCGCGGCGCGACCGGCGGGATCGCCGGGCTGATCTCCGGACTCGCCCTGCCGGTGCTCTACGTCGCCTTCTTGAACCGCGACGGTCCGGGCAACATCTGCAAGATGTCCTCGAGTTCGATCTCGTGCACCGAGGAGTCGAGCCCCTGGCCGTGGGTGCTCGTCGCCGCCGCGTTGATCCTCACCGGAATCGTCGTGTTCATCACGTCGCCGCGCCGGCGCGCACGTACCGAGTCGGTCGGTTGATGTCACACCCGTTCTCTACAGTACGAACACATGTTCGATGCGTTGGTTTCCGCCCGGAGAACGTTGGACGAGATCGCCTCGGGGTTCGACGCGAACGCGCTTTCACCGCAAGCAGCTGAACGCGTCCTCGACGAGCTCGCCTGGATCCGCAACCTCGTCGACGCGATGATCGCGAAGACCGCGAAGCGCGTCGCCGAAACGAACGAGCGGGACGGGGCCGCGCGCGTTGCACGATCGTTGGGCGTGGTGCGGGCTGAAGCACACGCGGCCATCGAGACCGCGAAGCAGCTCGAGCAGCTGCCGGTGACCGACGCGGCGGTGCGCGAGGGACGATTGTCCGCGGGCCAGGCACGGATGATCGTCTCGGCCGCGGTTGCGAATCCCGCCGCCGAAGGCGGCCTGCTCGAGACGGCGGAACGCGGCCTGGCGCCGTTGCGCGACGCCTGTGTGAAGGCCCGTGCCGCGGTCGAAGACCCGGCGCGCGCGCCGAGCGACACCACCGGCAGCGTCGGTTCGGGATCTGGACGGACGCCGACGGCATGATCGGCGGGCGGTTCCGGCTCGCACCCGAAGTCGGCGGCCCGATCAAGGCCGCGTTCGACACCGCGGTGCAGCGCATCTTCCGCGAACACAAGGCCGGAACCGACCACGAACCGCTCGAGGCCTACGCCGCCGACGCGTTCGCCACGTTCGTGCTCGGCGACACGACGAACGCGAAGGGTTGCAACCCGACCGTGCACATCGTCGTCGACCACGGCGCGCTCGTGCGCGGCGGCGCGGCCGAAGGTGAGGTATGCGAGATCCCGGGCGTCGGGCCCGTCGACGTCGGCTGGGTGCGCGAGCTGATCGGGTCTGCGTTCCTGACCGCGGTGATCAAACGCGGCCGGGACATCCTCACCGTTGCCCACCTCGGCCGGCACGTCCCCGCCGAAGTCCAAACCGCGCTGCTCGTGAGTGGGCGTGAATGCGACGTCGAAGGGTGCCACCAACGCGGATACCTCGAACGCGACCACACGCGCGACCACGCCCACGGCGGGCCGACATCGTTTTCGAACCTCGGGTGGCTTTGCTATCCCCACCACCGGCGCAAGAGCAGCGGCTGGCAACTCGGACCGCGAGATCCCGTCACCCGCAAACGCACCCTCAGAGCACCGCCGGCGCGGGCGGCGTGATGGGATCAGTCGTTCGCGAGGGAGTCCAGTGCGTTCTTCAGATCCGTGACGAGATCGGCTTGCGACTCGATGCCGACCGACAGCCGGACGAGACGCGGATCGACCTCGAGCGGCGAACCGGCCGCGGAGGCGTGGGTCATACGCGCGGGATGCTCGATCAGCGACTCGACCGCGCCCAACGACTCGGCGAGGGTGAACAGGCGCGTGCGGGTGACGAGCTCGAGCGCCGCGTCCTCGTCGTTCGCGAGGAACGACACCATGCCGCCGAAATCGCGCATCTGGCGACGCGCCACTTCCGACTCGTCGGGATACAGCACCCGCGCGACTGCATCGTGCTCACGGAGCATGCGGACGATCGCCTGCGCGTTCGAGCAGTGCTCGCGCATCCGCAACGCCAGCGTCTTGACTCCCCGCAGCACGAGGTAACAGTCGAACGGCGACGGCACCGCACCCATCGCGTTCTGCAGGAAACGCAGCTCGTCGGCGAGCTCGGCGTCGTTGACCGCGATGAACCCGCCGACGACGTCGGAGTGACCGCCGAGATACTTCGTCGACGAGTGCAACGAGGCGTGCGCGCCGAGCGCGAGCGGCTGCTGCAGGTACGGCGTCGCGAACGTGTTGTCGACGACCACCCGTGCCTCACGGGCGTGCGCCAACTTCGCCACCGCGGCGATGTCGACGACCGACAACAGCGGGTTCGTCGGCGACTCGATCCAGACCATCGTGGTCTCGGGCTGCCACGCGGCCTCGAGCGCGCTCAGGTCACGCAGGTCGCACGCCGTCCACGCGATCCCGAGCCGTTCGTACACTCGGGCAACGAGGCGGAAGGTGCCGCCGTACGCGTCGTTCGGGATGATGATGTGGTCACCCGGTTCGAGCGTGCGCAGGATCGCGTCCTCCGCCGCGAGACCGCTCGCGAACGCGAGGCCGTGGCGCGCGCCTTCGAGCGACGCGACGCACGTCTCCATCGCGGTTCGGGTGGGGTTGCCGCTGCGCGAATACTCGTAGCCGCGGTGCTTGCCCACCGCTTCTTGCGCGAACGTGGTCGCGAGGCTGATGGGCGGGACGATCGCACCGGTACTCGGGTCGGGCTCCTGCCCCGCGTGGATCGCCCGCGTCTCGAAGCCGTCGCCCGTCGTCATGCCGGCGCGCGCGTCGCGAGGAAGCCGAGGACGTCCGAGCGGGTGAGGACACCGATCGGGTGACCGCCGTCGAGCACGAGCACCGACGGTCCGGCATCGAGGCACTCGACGACCCGCGCCACGCCTTCGCCGATGCCGATCATCGGCATCGGCGGATCCATGATCTCGTCGATCGGGTGATCGAGCACGGCGGGATCGCGGTACGCGAGGTCCATCAACTCGAGTTCGCGCAGGGTCCCCGTGACCTCCTTCGACGCGAGCGGCAACTCCGTCGTCACCGACACGACGAGCTGCGAGACGCCGGTCTGGTGCATGAGCGTGATCGCGTCGCGCACGGGCCGGTCGGGCGTGATCAGCACGAGCGGCGACATCGAGTCGCCTTTTGCCGTGAGGATGTCGCCCGCCACCGGACCGTCGGCCCGCAAGAAGCCCATGTGGAACATCCACGCGTCGGTGTAGATCTTCGAGAGGTAGCCGCGACCGGAGTCCGGGATCAGCACGACGACCAGGTCGTCGGGTCCGCACTCACGCGCCACGACGAGCGCGGCGTGCACGGCCGTACCTCCCGACCCGCCGATGAGGAGGCCCTCGTCGCGCGTCACCCGCCGGGCCGTGAGGAACGCGTCGGCGTCGGTCACCTCGACGACACGATCGACGATCGTGGGATCGAACGTCGTCGGCCAGAAGTCCTCGCCGATGCCTTCGGTGAGATACGGGCGGCCGGTACCGCCGGAATAGACGGAGCCCGACGGATCGGCGCCCACGATTTGCACCGCCGGGTTCTGCGACTTCAGGTAGCGGCCGACACCGGTGATCGTTCCGCCGGTACCGATGCCTGCGACGAAGTGCGTCACGCGGCCGCGCGTCTGCTCCCAGATCTCGGGACCGGTCGTGCGCTCGTGCGCAAGCGGGTTCGCGGCGTTGGAGTACTGATCGGGCCGGAACGCGCCGGGCGTCTCGCGCACGAGGCGTTCGGCGGTCGAGTAGTACGAACGCGGATCTTCGGGCGGAACCGCGGTGGGGCAGACGACGACTTCCGCGCCGTACGCGCGCAGGAGCGCGACCTTCTCGTCGCTCATCTTGTCGCTCATGACGAAGATGCACTTGTAGCCGCGCTGCGCGGCGACGATCGCCAGACCCGATCCCGTGTTCCCCGACGTCGGCTCGACGATCGTGCCGCCGGGTCGCAGCAGGCCGTCGCGTTCCGCGGCGTCGATCATCGCCACGGCGACGCGGTCCTTGACGCTGCCACCGGGATTCGTGGTTTCCAGCTTCGCGACCAGGGTGCACCGCACGTCGTCACCCGCGCACACTCGTGGCAGCCGCACCAACGGCGTGTGCCCGACGAGGTCGAGGATCGAGTCGGCCGCGTCGATCGGCGGCAGCGCGTCGGCCATGCGACCGACGCTACCTCTCCTCAACTCATCGAGCGGCTCCCTCGCTGCGCCATCCGTCGCTCCGCTCGTCCGTACAAGAGTTTGCACGGAGCGGCACGGACGCATAGAAGAGCGGGAGTGCAGCGCCACGAGTACTCGATCGAGCTGAACGCCCCTCCCGCCGACGTCTGGGAGGTCTTCTGGTACCGCGGGCCGGACCGCCCGCAGCCGAAGGACGTCAAGACGCGCATCGAGATCCTTCATCCCGGCGACGCGGACGGCAACGGACTCGTGCGGCACTGTTACTTCCCGGTCCCGAAGTGGCTGCTGTCGCGCGGCGTCGGGCAGTCGTGGGAATGGCTCACCGAGGTGAAGCCGATGGAGTCGTGGCGCTACGACGCGGTCGGCAAACCGTTGTGGTCGCGGGCCACCGGCTGGACGAGCCTGACCGATCTCGGCGACGGCCGGACGCGCATCAACTTCGTCGAGGAGTACGAAGCGTTCAACCCGGTCATGCGCGTGCTCTTCGAGAAGTCCGTGCACAGCCGGTTGTCGCGCGACAACGACACGATCCTCGCCGCGTTCGAAGGCGGGTTGCGCTGGCACCGCAAGCGCAAGGCGCGCGAAGCCCAAGCCGCGGGCACCGCCGATTGAGGCTCTTCGTCTACGGCACCCTCGCGCCGGGGAACGACGCCTGGTCCGTGCTCGAGCCGTGGGTCACGGGCGCACCCGAGCCCGACGCGGTACCGGGCCGGCTGTACGACACCGGCCGCGGGTACCCGGCGGCGACCTTCGCCGTCGAGGGTTCCGAGGTGCACGGAATCGTCGTGACCCTCGCCCCCGACCGGGCCGCCGCGGCCCTCGTGGCCCTGGACCGCTACGAGGGCGACGAGTACGAGCGCATCACCGTGAGGACGCAGCGGGGCCTCGACGTCGCCACCTACGCCTGGATCGCCTCCCTGACGGGCTGCCGGGCGCTCGATTCGGGCAGATGGGCCGACTCGCCGGCGGACTCGCCGGAGACCGAAACTCCGGGGCCCGACGGCCGATGAGAGGGGCGTGACACTCGACGGCGTCGCCGCGGTGCAGGCCCGCATCGCGCAGATCCAGCAACTCGTGTCCAGCACGGTCGCCGGCACCGGGCTGAGCAGCGCGACCAGCGCCCCCGCGTCGGCCCCCGCGCAGTCGCAGGAGTTCGCGTCGCTGCTGGCGGACGCGATGGCGGGCGGGACGACCACCTCGGATCCGCTGTCGGACACGCCCGCGAGCACCGGCACCGGGTCGACCGGCTCGTCGATGATCTCGCAGTTGATGCAGCTGTCCCAGCTCACCGGGGCCGCGTCCGGATCGTTGGCTACCGGCGCGGTCGGGACCCCGAGCGCCGGCAGCACCATTGCCCAGACGTTCCTGAACAACGCGCTGCAGGAGCAGGGCAAGCCGTACGTCTACGGCGCCACCGCCGCGATCAGCGACCCGAACCCGAAGGCGTTCGACTGCTCCGAGCTGACCAAGTGGGCATCGGCCCGGGCCGGGGTCACGATCCCGGACGGCGCCACCGCGCAGTACCTGTTCATCCGCGACCACGGCGGCACCATGAGCGTGCAGCAGGCGCTGCACACGCCGGGTGCGCTCCTCTTCCACTTCGGCCACGAGCCCAAGAACCTCGGTGACATCCCTGCCGACGGCCACGTGGCGATCAGCCTCGGCGACGGGGTGCACACCATCGAGGCGCGCGGCCACGCGTACGGCACCAACGTCTTCGACAACGCCGCGGGCCGCAGCTTCAACTACGCCGGCATGATCCCCGGGATGAGTTGAGACCAAAACCCGTCCCGTAGCCTTCGGGCATGTCGGATCACTCGTTTGCCCGGGCGTGGCAAACCGTTGCCGCACTGGCGCCGGAACGCACTGCGCTCGTCTGCGGAGATCGTCGGGTCAGCTTCGGCGATTTCGACGACCGGGCCGAGCGGGTCGCACACGTGTTGCGGGCGGCGGGCGTGGAGCCCGACGACAAGGTTGCGATCATGTGTGTCAACGCGCCCGAATACATGGAGGTGTTCTTCGGCGCCCAGAAGCTCGGTGCCGTTCCGGTGAACGTCAACTACCGCTACGTCGGCGCCGAGCTCGCGTTCCTCCTCGACAATTCCGACGCGGTCGCGCTCGTCTACCACGACGACTTCGCGGCAACCGTCGCCGACGCGCTGGCCGCGCTCCCGGTCGACCGCCGGCCCCGCGTGCTGCTCCAGGTCGCGCACACCGGAGGTGTCGACCTCCTCGCCGGCGCGCGCGACTACGACACCACGCTCGCCGCGGTCGACGCGCAACAACCGGCGACGACGCGCGCCCCGTCCGGCGACGACCTCGTCTTCCTCTACACCGGCGGCACCACCGGCTACCCGAAGGCGGTGATGTGGCGCAGCGACGACCTCTACGTGTCGCTGTGGCAGATGGCGCGCCCGGGGAGCGAACCACCCGACGTCGCGACCTCGATCAACGCGGGCAAGCAGGCCGCAACACTGTTGCCCGCATGCCCGCTGATGCACGGCACCGGTCTGTTCATCGCCCTGTCGACCCTCGCGGGCGGCGGAACCGTGGTGTTGCTCGACACACCGCGTCTCGATCCGGAGGCGGTGTGGAGCGCGATCGAACGCGAGCAGGTGAAGGTGTGCACGATCGTCGGTGACGCGTTCGCCCGCCCGCTCCTCGGTGCACTCGAAGCCGAGCCGACGCGCTGGGACCTCTCGGCGCTGCGGGCGATCACGTCTTCGGGTGTGACGTGGAGCCCGGAGACCAAGCGCGGGCTGCTCGCGCTCCTGCCCCACGTCACGTTGATCGATTCGCTCGGCGCGTCCGAGGGGATCATGACCCGCACCGAGACGCGCGCCTCCGACGACATCGCGCCGGCACGGTTCAAAGCCGGTGAAAGGATCGTCGTGGTCACCGACGACGGCGACGTGGTGCGCCCCGGCGACGAACGGGTCGGGATGCTCGGCGTCGGCGGCCCGATCCCACTCGGCTACTACAAGGATCCCGAGAAGACCGCGGCCACGTTCCGGACCGTCGAGGGTCGCCGCTATTCGATCCCGGGCGACTACGCAACGGTCGACCCCGACGGGACGATCCGGCTCCTCGGTCGGGGTTCCGCGTGCATCAACACCGGCGGCGAGAAGGTCTATCCGGAGGAGGTCGAGCTCGCGCTGCGATCACACCCGGACGTGTTCGACTGCGTCGTCGTCGGCATACCGGACAACCGGTGGGGCGAGATGGTTGTCGCGCTCGTGCAACCCGCGGACGCGAAGACGGTCGACGAAACCGATCTCGGTGCGCACTGTCGCGCCACGCTCGCCGGGTACAAGGTGCCGAAACGATTCATCGGCA
This sequence comes from uncultured Actinomycetes bacterium, assembly GCA_963835455.1. Classification (GTDB taxonomy): domain Bacteria; phylum Actinomycetota; class Acidimicrobiia; order IMCC26256; family PALSA-610; genus PALSA-610. The sequence continues at coordinate 439,028 of CAWIFT010000003.1, read as the reverse complement.
TGGACTCGCTCCAGCGTTCGCCCGCGGGCAAAGCCGACTACAAACTGCTGCGCAACGTCGCGGAGGAGGCCATCTCATGAGTCAGTGGCAGGGACAACGTGTGCAGGAGATCGACGTCACCGACGCGAGCGCCGGTCGCGAGCACACCGTGCTCCTCGACGTGCGCGAGGCCGACGAATGGGAAGCGGGGCATGCGCCCGGCGCGAAGTGGGTGCGACTCGGCGACCTCGAGTCGGCGCGCTTCGAGATCCCGATCAACCGCCGGATCGTGTGCGTGTGCCGTTCCGGCGGGCGCTCCGCCCAGGCGACGACGCAGTTGGCGCAGTGGGGCTTCGACGCCGTGAACATGGCCGGCGGCATGAAGGCGTGGGCGGCGCAGGGGCTGCCCGTCGTGCGCGACGACGACTCCCCCGGTGAGGTGATCTGAAATTCCCCGTCCGGCAACCATGCGATCGCTGCGCGACGCACCGGCCGACATCGCGCTCGGAACGGAGCTCGTGCGCGAATACGTCGTCGCGACCGCCGAGGAGACGGGCTGGGACGTCGAGCTCATCCTGCCGTTGGTACCCGACCTGGACGACTTCGCGGGGCGTTACCTCAACGGCGGCGCGTTCCTCGTCGCCGAGATCGACGGGAGCCCCGCGGGGTCCGTCGGGATCACGCCCGGTACCGACGGGACGTGCGAGATGAACCGGTTGTGGATCCGACCGGAGGCGCGGCGCACCGGGCTCGGCCGGGCGTTGTGCATCGCGTCGATGGACGCGGCGCGCGACCTCGGGTTCGGCCGGATGGCCCTCGACGTCGTGCCCGGGCGGACGAACGCAATCGCCCTCTACCGCAGCCTCGGCTTCGTGGAAACGGCTCCCGCGCACGAATATCCCTTCGAAATGGTGTTCCTCGCCCGCGATCTCGGCCCGGGCCGAGCCACAGGTACTCACAAGTAACCTGGCGCCGTGACGTTCGACCGCGCCGAGGGAATCCGTCGTCTCGCCGACGAAACCTTCGACGTGCTCGTCGTGGGCGGCGGCATCACGGGCACCGGTGTCGCGCTCGACGCCGCGTCCCGCGGGCTGCGCGTCGCGCTCGTCGAGAAGGGCGACTTCGCCTCGGGAACGTCGTCGAAGTCGTCGAAGCTCGTCCACGGCGGAATCCGGTACCTGCAACAAAAGGAAGTCGGCCTCGTCTACGAGGCGCTCGCCGAACGGCAGATCCTGCGCAAGACCGCGCCCCATCTCGTGCGCGTGCTCCCGTTCCTGCTGCCGGTGTTCACGAAGGACGGTCTGCTCCCCCGCCGCATCGCGCGCCTCCTCGGCGCGACGATGTGGGCGTACGACCTCACCGGCGGGCTGCGCATCGGCAAGCTGCACAAGCGGGTGAGCAAGGACGAAGCGCTGCGCTACATGCCGACGCTGCCGGTCGACAACATCGCCGCGTCGTACATCTACTTCGACGCCCAGGCCGACGACGCGCGGCTCACGCTCACGGTCGCCAAGACCGCGGCAACGTACGGCGCCGCGGTCGTCAACTACGCGACGCTCGTCGGCGTCACGAAGGACTCGGCGGGCAAGGTCAGCGGCGCGCGCGTGCGGGTCGACGGTCGGGCCGACGACATCGAAGTGCGCGCCCGCACGATCGTGAACGCGACCGGCGTGTGGTCGGACGAGATCCGCACGCTCGACGACCATGCCCACACCACCACGATTCGCCCGGCCAAAGGCATCCACATCACGGTGCCGTGGTCATTGGTGCGCAACGAGATCGCGGTGGTGATCCCGGTGCCGAAGGACCGGCGCTCGGTGTTCGTCGTGCCGTGGGGCGGTGAGGGCGGACCGCACCAGTTCACCTACATCGGCACCACGGACACCGACTACGACGGGCCCATCGACGACCCCCAGATCACCGCGGCCGACATCTCCTATCTGCTGCGCGCCATCAACGGCGCGTCGACCACGAAGATCACCGAAGCCGACATCCTCGGCACGTGGGCCGGCCTGCGCCCGCTCGTCGCCGCGGCCAAGAGTGAGCGCACCGCGGATCTCTCGCGCCGCCACTCCGTGCACACGTCACCGGGGGGCGTGGTCACGGTGACCGGCGGCAAGCTCACGACGTACCGCCGCATGGCCGCGGACGCGGTCGACGAGGTCGCAAAGGTGCTCGGCCACAACCGGAGCCGCAGCCGCACGAAGCGGATCACGCTCGACGGCGCCGACGGTTGGGACGCCCAGGACATCCCCCGGCGCCTCGGGGAGCGGTACGGGTCCGGCGGGCGCGCGGTGGCCGCGCTCGAGCAGACCGACACCCTCGCGCAACCGTTGATCGAAGGCCTCCCGTATTCCCGCGCGGAGGTCGTGTACGCGGCCCGGGCGGAGATGGCCCGTACGGTCGACGACGTGCTCTCGCGGCGCACGCGCGCGCGGCTGCTCGCGCGCGACGCCTCGGCCGCAGTAGCCGACGAGGTCGCAACCCTCATGGGCGGCGAGCTCGGATGGTCCGCCGAGGAGCGGCGACGCCAGGTCGCGCACTACCGGGCGTTGGTGGCGGAGGAACGCCTCGCGGGCGAACTGCCCGAGACCGTGCTCGACGCACTGTCGCACCCGCCCGCCTGATTCCGTAGTCTCCCCGCGTGCAGACGAACCGGGGCGCCCCGACTCCCCCCATCGCGTTCGCGGCGGGCGACGTCACCGATCACTTGCGGACCCGGCGGGTCGAAGTCGACGACGCGACCCGCGAGCGGCTGCGCGGCACCGGGGCCGAGGTGATCGACACGGCCGCGACCGTCGCGGAGTCGAGCCGCGACTGGTGGCCGCTCGCCATGATCTGGGCGCTCGACGCGCAGGTCGCGGCGCGCGCGTCCGTGGTGGTCGAGCCGCACGACACCGCGCAGGTGCAGGCCGTGCTGCGATTGTGCAACGAGGCGCGCATCCCGGTCACCGCGGCCGCGGGACGCAGCGGTGTGTGCGGCGCCAGCGTTCCGGTGTTCGGCGGCGTGCTCCTCGACCTCACCGGCCTCCGCGGCATCGTCGGTGTCGACGAGACGTCGCTGCTCGTCGACGTGCGCGCGGGAACGTTCGGTGACGTGTTCGAGGACGAGCTCCGCGACACGTACGGCATCACGTGCGGGCACTGGCCGCAGTCGATGGCGCTGTCGACGGTCGGTGGCTGGGTCGCGTGCCGGGGCGCGGGGCAGATGTCGACCCGTTACGGAAAGATCGAAGACATCGTCGAAGGTCTCGACGTCGTCCTCGCCGACGGCACGCTCGTGCACACCGGTGGCGCACCGCGCGCCGCGGTCGGCCCCGATCTCTCCCAGGTGTTCCTCGGATCCGAAGGCACGCTCGGCATCGTGGTCGGCGCGCGATTGCGCGCGCACCGGCTCCCCACGTCGGAGGTGCGGAGCGCGTACTCGTTCGCGACCTTCGCCGCCGCCCTCGACGCGATGCGCCGCATCGTGCAGCGCGGCGCAACCCCGGCAGTGCTCCGGCTCTACGACGCGGTCGAGGCGGATCGCAGCTATCACACCGGCGCCGTGCACCTCTTGTTGATGCTCGACGAGGGCGACGCGCACATCACCGCGGCGACGCGGAGCATTGTCGACGAGGAATGCATCGCGGCCGACGCCGACGTGGCCGACGTTGCCTTCGTCGAACAGTGGCTCGGACATCGCAACGACGTCTCCGCCCTGGAGGCGTTGATCTCGCGCGGCCTCGTGGTCGACACGATGGAGATCTCGGGATCGTGGCAGGTGCTGCCCGAGATCTACGACCGCACGGTCGCCGCGATCCGCGGGGTCGAGCACACGCTGGCGGCGTCGGCGCATCAGAGTCACTCGTACCCCGACGGCGGGTGTCTCTACTTCACGTTCGCGGGCCGGCCGCCGGCCGACGAACGCGAGACCTACTACCGCGCCGTGTGGGACGCGGGTCAGCGCGCGGTGCTCGCCGCGGGCGGCGCGCTGTCGCACCATCACGGGGTCGGCCTCAACCGGTCGCGGTTCGTCGCCGACGCGCTCGGCGCGGGACTCGGCGTGTTGCAGTCGGTGAAGGACGCGCTCGATCCCAACGGGATCCTGAATCCCGGCAAGCTCGGTCTGCGCACCCCGTTCGGCGAGCTCGCCTGGCCATGAAGAACGAACGGGTGCTCGTCGTCGACGTCGGCACGAGCAGCATTCGGGTGGGCGTGTACGACGCCGGTGGCGCAGTCCGGCACAACGTCGAGCGCGAGCTGCTCCCGGAGACGCCGTCCGACGGCATCGTGCAATTCGACGCGCGGGCAATGGCCGATGTGTGCCTCGAGCTGGCGACGGCCGCGCTGGCGAGCGCGGGTCCGGTCGACTCGGTCGGCATCTCCGATCAGCGCGGCTCCACCGTCGTGTGGGACCGCGCGACCGGCGAACCGGTCGGGCCCGGTATCGGGTGGCAGGATCTGCGCACGATCGGCGCATGCCTGACGTTGCGCGCACAGGGCGTGCGCTGCAGTCCGAACCAGTCGGCGACGAAGTTGCAATGGTTGCTGGAACAGCTGCCCGACCCCGGCCGGGCGCGTGACCTCTGCTTCGGCACCGTCGAGACCTGGGTCGCGTGGACGCTCTCGAACGGGGCGGTGCACGTCACCGACGCGACCAACGCGGCGGTCACGGGTCTCCAGGTCACACGTTCGCCCTCCGAGTGGGATGCGCACGTGCTCGAGGTACTGGGGATCCCGCCCGAGGTGATGCCGACCATCGTCGATTCGTGCGGCGTGGTCGGCGAAGCGACCGCTTTGCCGGGCGCGCCTCCGATCGCGGCGTTGCTCGGCGATCAACAGGCCTCGCTCGTCGGTCAGGGGTGTGTGCGGCCCGGCGACGCCAAGATCACGTTCGGCACGGGCGGGATGCTCGATCTCGTCCTCGGTGACCGGGCGCCCTCGTTCGACCAGCGCGGCTCGGCCGGCACGTTCCCGATCGTCGCGTGGCGACACGACGGCCGCATCACCTGGGGCATCGAAGCCGTGATGCTCGCGGCGGGCACCAACGTGCAATGGCTCCGCGACGACCTCGGTCTGATCGCGACCTCCGACGAGTCGGACGCGGTGGCCGCGGGCTGCGACGACAGCGGCGGCGTCGTGTACGTGCCCGCACTCCTGGGTTTCGGTACCCCCGCGTGGGACTACGGCGCGCGCGCAGCGTTCTTCGGACTGACGCGCGGAACCGGACGCGCGGAGATGGTGCGCGCGGTGCTCGAAGGGATCGCGCACCGCGGCGCGGACCTCGTCGAAGCTGCGGAGACGGACAGCGGTATCGCGATCCCGGCGTTGCGCGTCGACGGCGGCATGACCGACAACAACACGTTCGTCCAGGCGTTGGCCGACGCGGCCCAGCGCCCGGTGGAGATCTCACCGATGCGCGAAGCCACCTCGCGCGGTGCCGCACTCATGGCCGGGCTCGCGGTCGGCCATCACGGTTCGGTGGCCGATCTCGCGCACACCTGGCGCCCGCGCGTGCGCGTCGAGCCCAAGCGCGCGCTCGACCGGGATCGGTGGCGCGCCGCCACGAGCCGGGCCCGCAACTGGATTCCCGAACTGTCAGGAATCGATTTCTAGGGGCTGCGGAACGCGTGCGTCGGCGATCTTGCGCGACGCGAGCAGACCGACGGCCGCCGCACCGCCGCCGATCAGCGAGACGATCCGCGCCTGGGGCGCGAGCCCGGGAGTGACGAGGCTGACGAGCCCGTCGACCGCGTCCGCGGCGGCGCCCATGCCCACCCATTCCGCGTCCATCGTCTGTTCCTTGAGTGTCGTGATCGCGCCGATGCCGAGCACGAGGTCGCGGACGCCGACGAGCCGCAGCAGTGCTTTCGCCGTGGGCTCACGGCCGGCCTGACCGAACACCGCCCATCCGACCACGCCGGGCAGTGCAAGCATGACGAGTCCGTTGACGGCGCGCGCCCGGGCGATGATCAGGGCAACCCGGCGGTGATCGAAGTCCATTCGGTCATCCTGGCACGACGGCGATCTCGTCGCCGATACGAAGCATTCCGCCCCGCAGCACCTCCGCCCGCAGACCACCGCGATTCTGCAGAGCAGCCCGCACGCCGGGTCGCGTGAGCTGCTCGAGGTGGGCGCACGGCGGGCACGACTTGATCCCCCGGAACACCACCTCCCCGACTTGGAACGTCTCGCCGATCAGGTGCAGGAGCGGCACCCCCGCGGTGACGAGGTTGCGACGCGTCTCGTGCTCGCCGAGTTCGACACCGTCTTCGCGGTTCACCGCGGCGACGACCTCGCGTTCGATGAACGTGACCTGCCGGTGCGGGCCGGGTCGGTTCGAATAGGTGCCCACCCCGCTCGCGTAACGATCACCCGCGAGCCCGACGCCCTCGACCGCGAGCAACTCCGTGCTCGACTCGAGCGGCTTCGCTGCGTCCGAGGCGGTGTAGATCCCGACGAGCGTTCCGGTGAACATGCGCGAACCCTAACGACGATCGGCGTCGGCGTCACCCGCATTTCGCAACGGCTCCGTCGACCACCGCAAGCCCGTCCCGTTGCGCACGAGCCGGCGCTCGAGGTACCCGTCGTCGAGCGGAACGATCACGTTCGCGAGCACGTCACCCACGACCGCACCGGGATCCGCATCGCCGTCGTCGTAGAACCAACCCGGTCCGTCGATCGAGTGGCTCGCGCGCCCGACCAGCACGTCACCGTGCACGATGCCTCGGGGCGGGCCGGCCGCGCCGACCTCCCATTCGATGTCGAGGCCCACCGCGACGCGTTCACCGATCTCGCCACCCGCGCGCAACGCTTCGTCGGCGCGGTCGAGCCGGACGCCGAACGCCTCGAGTCCGAAGGTCCAGTGCTCGAGCGGGGTTTCGCACGTCAGTTCGGCCCACAGGCCGTCGGCGCGGATCTCGAGACCCTGCTTCGGCGGGAGCACGTCGTGGTCGCGCACGACGAGCACGCCCTCGACCTCGGGCACGTTGACGAGGTACGTCCAGTACCAGGCAATCCGCTCGGCCGCGCGCACCTCCAGGCGCACGAAGCCCGAGATCCCGTCGTCGGCCGGCGCCACGAAGTCGAGCAGCCGGCGGCTCACGGAAGCGGCGACAGCGGCGAGTAGTACGTCTCTGCCGTCTCGACCGGCGTCCCCGGCGGCGGGTCGAGCGAGCCGTCGATGAGCTCGAGGAACGGATAGAGGTCGAGGCTGTCGCGCGGAACGGTCCAGTCGATGGCGACGCCCGCAAGCTCGGCGAAGGGGCGCAGGAAGGTGAAGTACACGTACGCGCCGGCATCGATCTTGGCCCGGCGTTCCATGCCGGCGATCTTCCGGTACAGCTGCTTCTGCGCGGTCTTGGCCGCGCTCGCGAGCGCGGCGCGTTGCGCGGTGTCGATCGGGACGAGCGCACCCGACGACACGTCGAAGAACGCAAACGCCTCGACGCACGGCCAGTAATCCTCGGGTTGTGTCACCGAGGTGCCGAAGTCGGTGACCCGGAGCTGCGAGTCGCGCAACACGAACGCACCGAGCAGCTCTCGTTGCGGCATCTCGGCCGAGACGTCCGCGCTCCACGGGAAATGCGACACGCCGAGCCGGTTGTACGCGCGCAGCAGGAGCGTCCGCCCGTCGGGAAGTGGATACGGGCCGGTGTCCTGATACCCGGAACGCGTGTCGAACCACAACAGGAACAGATACGACGTGAGGAGCGCGTTCAGCCGGCTGATCTCCGCGCGCGCCGAATCGTCGGCGATGGGCTCACAGTGCGCCGCGATCTCCTCCACGAACGCGCGGTACGGAGTGGCGGTCCCGCCGGTGTCCGACGCCTGGTGCGTGCCGTCGTCGAACCGGTAGGCCCCCGCGACGCGCTCCCAGAACTCCATCACGATCCCGACTCGGCGCGCGTCCTCGACCGGATCCAGGAGCCCGGCCGCGCCGAGCACCTTGCGCCCGATCAGGAAGAAGTTGGGCACCGACCAGACGTGCACCGGATCGACCTGGGTGGTGAGCCGGTGGCCGGCGCGGCCGAGGTCCTCCGGCGCGGCGGCGCGCGTGATCTCGTCGATGATCTCCGGATAACGCCGATAGCACTCGACACACGCGATCACGATGTATGCACTCACGGGAATCAGCGCCGATTCGAGCGCGGTGCGTTCCATCGTCAGCGCGTAGGAGACCTCGCCCTGGTAGCGGATCCAGCGGTCGATGTCGTCGCGGTCGAGGGTCACGACAGGTTCCGTACGACTCCGGGCTCGGCCGAGCAGTCGACTTCGACGACGTCGCCGTCGGCGGGCTCGGTGGCGAGCGTCGCGGCCATGACGCACGGGACCTGGTATTCGCGGCTGACGATCCCGATGTGCGAGAGCGGAGTACCCGAAAGGCACACAACGGCCGCGAGCTCGTCGAAGATCGGAGCGAGGAACGTCGCGCCGGCGTCGGCGACGCACGCCACCACCCCTTCGGCGCTCGTGTCCATCAGCTCGAGAACGTCGTCGGGCGATGTGAGGCGCCGCCACGCACCCCGGACCGGATCGGCCGCAAACACCCGGGTTCCCGTCCCGATGTCGGTCACGGCGATGGAATGTAGCCGCGTCACCGCCGTTACCATCTCGAACCGTGCCCGCGCCCGACGACGCGACGTTCCGGTTGCTGCACGAGGTCCGGCTGCGGGGCGTCGTCGAGATCCAAGAAACCGAGATCGTGACGGTGCTGATCGGCGAAGGCTTCGTCGTGCAGAGCGCGCGCGGGATCCGCATCACGGCCGTGGGTCGTGACACCCACGCGTCGTGGGCCCGCCTTCCGGACGGCGAAACCGAGCAGATCGCGCGCCGGGCGTATGAGCGCTTCCTGCCGCTGAACCGTGAGCTGCTGCGCATCTGCAACGACTGGCAGGTGCGGCCCGGCGGCGTCCCCAACGATCACCGCGACGCACGGTACGACTGGTCGGTGCTCGATCGGCTCCGCACTCTCGACGAACGGATCGCACCCGTCGTGTCGCGGCTCGGGCGCGCCGTGGAGCGGTTCGCCGGCTACCGGCCCCGGCTGCGCGACGCGCTCCGGCGGGTCGACGAGGGCGAAACCGAGTGGCTCACGTCGCCGCGCCTGGACTCGTACCACACCGTCTGGATGCAGATGCACGAAGACCTCCTGCTCGCAATCGGCGGCGATCGCACGAACGAACCACCCGCCGAACAGTGACGCGTCTTCGCAGTGCGTTCGGCGTGTTCGCTGCGCTGTTGGTTCTTGCCACCGCGTGCAGCTATCACCACGCCGACAGCGCGGCGGTGCACCTCGCCGACCCCGGCAAGTGCGCACCGGTCGACGTCGCCGCCGCGCCGGAAACCGCGAAGCTGCTCCAGGACACCGCGGCGCGCTTCAATGAATCGGACGCGGCGCGTACGCGCGACGGCAGTTGCGTGCTCGTACGCGTGCAGCCCGTCGATTCCCCGGTCGCGCTACGCGAGCTGACCGGCAACTGGCCGGATGCGAAGCGGCTCGGGCCCGCGCCGGTCGCCTGGGTGCCCGGCTCGACGATGTGGGGCGAGCTCCTGAACGCACGCCTGGCCGACGGGCACCGGCCCCCGATGGCGCCGAACGGCACACCGTTCGCCCGCACGCCGTTGGTCGTCGCACTTCCCGACGACATGGCCGGCGCGCTCGGCGCATCGCACCCGTTGATCGGGTGGACCGACCTCGAGCAGCTGGCGCACGATCCGCGCGGCTGGGGCGCGTACGGGCATCCCGAGTGGGGGCCGTTCCGGCTCGGCCGGGGCAATCCCTCGTGGTCGACGACCGGCCTCGACGCGACGGTTGCGATCGACGCTTCACCCGTGGCCGCGCCGGGTGCACGCCAACTCGAGCAGTCGGTCGTCTACTACAGCGATTCGACTCAGTCCTACTTCGAGAACTGGGCCCGCCTGGGAAAGACAACGCCCGCCCGGGCCCGCCGCTACCTGTCCGCCGTGATCACCGACGAACGATCCGTCGTGGCCTACAACACCGGCCATGCCCGAGATGACGAGTTCGTCACCGGACACGCCTCCCGTCCGGCCGTGCCCCTCGCCGCGATCTATCCGAAGGACGCGACGATCGAGAGCGACAATCCGATCATCGTGCTCGACGCGCCGTGGTCGTCGGCAGTGGCGCGCGCGGGGCGCGGCGGTTCACGAACTTCGCGCTGCAGCGCGCGACGCAGGCCAAGGTCGCGGCCGCGGGATTCCGGCCGGGAAGCGGCGCGCTCCGCGCCGATCTGCTGAACCAGGCGAACGGCGTCGACGCGTCCGCGCACAGCGCGTCGGTCGCGCCCGCGTCACCGGCGTCGATCGAACAGGCACTGGCGCACTGGCAGTCGATTCGCCGGCGCGCCAATGTGCTCGTGCTGTTCGACGTCTCCAATTCCATGGGCGACGCCGCCGATCCCGTGGAGCCCGTAGGCCCGACCAAGATGGCCCTGGCCAAGCCGGCGCTCACCGCCGCGTTCGATCAACTCGCACCCGATGACAACGTCGGGCTGCGCATCTTCACGACCGAGTTGCCCAACCCCGTCAGCCCGAACTGGCTCGACGTCGTCCCGCGGGGCCCGCTCGCCCCGCGCCGCGTCGCGCTGCAGAAGGCGATCACCGCGCTGACTCCCCGGCTCGGCTCACCGCTCTACGCCGCGACCCGCGACGCGTACGACGCGGTCGCGCGCACGGCCGACCCACAACGCATCAACGGCGTCATCCTGCTCACCGACGGGTACAACGAAGACGATCACGACACCGGACTGCACGCCCTCCTCACGCACCTCGCCGCGAATCCGGACATCCACGTGGTCACGATCGCCTACAGCAACCAGGCCGACCTGACCACACTCGAACAGATCGCGCAGTCGACCAACGCCGGGACCTACGACGCACACGACACGAACGACCTCGCCGACCTCTTGCCGCGGGCCTTCGCGAACTTCTAAGTCAATCGGTACACGTCGGGTTCGATGAACACCAGCGTGGCGCGCGGCTCCGCGGTCCGGATGTCGACTTCGAGCGCGTCGATCGTCGTCGCGAGCTCCGCGATGGACAGCCGGGGATCGAACTCCACCTTGGTCGCCACGACGATCTCGTCCGGGCCCAGGTGCTCGGTCCGGAGGTGGATGCAACGCTGCACCGCGGGGAAGTCCTCGATCGCGCGCCGGATGTTCGCCACGACCTCGGGTCGCGCCGCCTCGCCGACGAGCAGGCTCCCCATCTCGATCACGAGCACGACTGCGACCGCGATGAGCAGCAAGCCGATCGCGAGGCTGCCCATGCCGTCCCAACGCGCGTTCCCCGTGACCTCGGTCGCGCCCACGCACACGAGCGCGATCACCAGCCCGATGAGCGCGGCCGCGTCCTCGAGCAGAACCACGGGGAGGTCGGGGCTCTTGGTGTGGCGGATGAATTGCCACCACGTCTCGCCCGCGGGCCGAACCGCGTTGGCCTCGTGGATGCCCGTCCGGAACGACAGCCCCTCGAGCACCATCGACCCGAGCAGTACACCGATCGCCCAGCCGACGCTCTCGATCTGATGCGGGTGAATCAGCTTCTCGACGCCCTCGAACACCGAGAAGACTCCGCCGAGGGTGAACAACACGAACGCGACGATGAACGCGTAGAAGTAGCGAACCGCGCCGTAACCGAACGGGTGTTGCTCGTCCGCGGGGCGACGGGCGCGCGCCCGACCGAGCAGCAGGAGACCTTGGTTCCCCGTGTCGGCGAGGGAGTGGATCGACTCCGACAGCATCGAGCTCGAGTTCGTCACGAGGAACGCGACGAACTTGATCACGGCGATACCCAGGTTCGCGAGGAACGCAGCGATGACCGCGCGTTTCGACTCGGGGTGTTCGGCTTCGTGGTGTTCGGGCACCATTACTCGATGATCCCGCCCCGGGTCATCGCCTCGACGTCCAGGGCGCGATCGAGTTGGGCGTCGGTCATCAGCTTGCGCGCGCGCACGATCGAACGCACCGACTTCCCGGTGCGCTTCGACTCCTTGATGATCGCGGCCGTCGTCTCGTAGCCGAGGTGCGGGTTGAGCGCGGTGGCGACCGCGGGTGACGCCTCCGCGTAGCGCTCGAGGGTCGCGGTGTTCGCCTCGATCCCACGGATGCACTTGTCCGCGAACACCGCGCTCACGCTCGCGAGCAGGTCGATCGACTCGAGCAGGTTGCGCGCGATCACCGGCACGAACACGTTCAACTCGAAGTTGCCCTGCGATCCGCCGAACGCGATCGCGGCGTCGTTGCCGATCACCTGCGCGCCCACCTGGGTGACGACCTCGGGAATGACCGGGTTGACCTTGCCCGGCATGATCGACGAACCGGGTTGCAGGTCGGGCAGCCGGATCTCGGCGAGGCCGGTGTTGGGACCGCTGCCCATCCACCGCAGGTCGTTCGCGATCTTGATGAGCGAGACCGCGAGCACGCGCAGCTGGCCGCTCGTCTCGACGAGCGCGTCGCGCGCGCCTTGGGCGGCGAAGTGGTCCTTGGCTTCGGTGAGCGGGAGCCCGGTGCGCGTCGCGAGCCGCGCGATCACCTTGCGGGCGAAGCCCTTCGGCGCGTTGAGACCGGTGCCGACCGCGGTCCCGCCCAGCGGCAACGAGCACAGCCGGGGCATCGTGTCGTCGAGGCGGGCGATTCCTTCTTCGATCTGTGCGGCGTAGCCGCCGAACTCCTGACCGAGGGTTACCGGCGTCGCGTCCATGAGGTGGGTACGACCGCTCTTCACCTCGTGCGCGAACTCGCGCTGCTTTCGGCGCAGCGCCTTGGTGAGTCGCTGCAACGCGGGTACGAGCTCCTCGCGGATCGCGAGCGCGGCCGCGAGGTGGACGGCCGACGGGAAGACGTCGTTGGACGACTGCGACATGTTGACGTGATCGTTCGGGTGCACCGGCGTGGCCGTCACACCGGTGGCGGCCAGGCGAGCCGCGGCCAACCGCCCGATGACCTCGTTCGCATTCATGTTCGACGACGTACCCGAACCGGTCTGGAACGTGTCGATCGGGAACTGGTCGTCGTGCGCGCCGCTCGCGACCTCGTCGGCCGCGGCGGCGATCGCGTTCTTCACCGGCGGTTCGAGCCGGTTGACGCGGGCCGCCTCGGCCTTGATCAGTGCGAGCGCGTGCACCAGAGCCGGGACGATCGGCCGTCCCGAGATCGGGAAGTTCTCGACCGCGCGCTGGGTCTGTGCGCCCCACTGGGCATCGACAGGCACCCGCACCTCGCCCATCGAGTCGTGCTCGACGCGATAGCCGGACTCGGTCATGAGATCCTCCTCGCTGCACGGTACTTTCTGGCCATGCCCGAGTTCGCGTATCAGGAGCTGTTGCCGATCGGCGCCGACGACACGGCCTACCAGCTCCTCACCTCCGACCACGTCTCGACCTTCTCCGCCGGCGGCCGCACGTTCGTCGAGATCGAGCCGGAAGCGCTCACGCTCTTGACGAGCCGGGCGATGTTCGACATCGCACACCTGCTGCGCCCCGGTCACCTCGCGCAGCTCCGCGCGATCCTCGACGATCCCGAGGCGTCACCGAACGACCGGTTCGTCGCGCTCGAGCTGCTGAAGAACGCGTGCATCGCCGCCGGCGGCATCCTCCCGTCCTGCCAAGACACCGGAACCGCGATCGTCAAAGGCAAAAAGGGCGAGCTCGTCGTGACCGGCGGCGGCGACCGCGAGGCGATCTCGCGCGGCATCTTCCGCACCTACAACGAGGACAACCTGCGCTACTCCCAGCTCGCGCCCATCACCGCGTACGAGGAGAGGAACACCGGAACCAACCTCCCCGCCGAGATCGAGATCGAGTCGGTCGACGGCGACGCGTACAAGTTCTTGTTCATGGCCAAAGGCGGCGGCTCCGCGAACAAGAGCCTGCTGTTCCAGGAGACGAAGGCATTGCTGAACCCGTCGTCGCTGATGGCGTGGCTCGACGACAAGCTGCGCACGCTCGGCACCGCCGCGTGCCCGCCGTACCACCTCGCGCTCGTCATCGGCGGTACGTCGGCCGAGTACGCGCTCGAAGACCGCGAAGCTCGCGTCCGCGCGCTACCTCGACTCACTTCCGGAGACCGGCAACGAGCTCGGTCGCGGGTTTCGCGACCGCGGCCTCGAAAAGGACGTGCTCGCGCTGACCCAGGCGTTCGGGATCGGCGCGCAGTTCGGCGGCAAGTACTTCTGTCACGACGTGCGCGTGATCCGCCTCCCGCGGCACGGCGCGTCGTGTCCGGTCGCGCTCGCGGTCTCGTGCTCCGCCGACCGTCAGGCACTGGGAAAGATCACGGCGGAGGGGGTCTTTCTCGAGCAGCTCGAGACCGACCCGGCGAAGTACCTCCCCGACGTCACGCACGACGACCTCGAAGCCGCCCCGGTCGTCAGCATCGACCTGAACCGGCCCATGGCGCAGATCCGCGAGACGCTGTCGCGCTATCCGGTGAAGACGCGCGTGATGTTGAACGGTCCGATGGTCGTGGCGCGCGACATCGCACACGCCAAGATCAAGGAACGGCTCGACGCCGGCCTGGGCATGCCGCAGTACCTGAAGGACTACTGCGTGTACTACGCGGGGCCGGCCAAGACCCCCGAGGGGTACGCGTCGGGTTCGTTCGGGCCCACCACCGCGGGCCGCATGGACTCCTACGTCGACCTGTTCCAGAGCAACGGCGGCTCCTTCGTGATGCTCGCCAAGGGCAACCGCTCCAAGGCCGTCACCGACGCCTGCAAGGCGCACGGCGGCTTCTACCTCGGCTCCATCGGCGGCCCCGCCGCGGTGTTGGCGCAGGACTGCATCACCAAGGTCGAAGTGCTCGAGTACCCCGAGCTCGGGATGGAAGCGGTGTGGAAGATCGAGGTGCACGACTTCCCCGCGTTCGTCATCGTCGACGACAAGGGCAACGACTTCTTCAGCGAAGTGTCGAAACCCCTTCGTGGGCCAGCAACTCGCGCTTGAGCGCAACCGCGTTCCGGCCGCCGCCGTACCCACCGATCTTGTGGCCGGCGGCGACGACGCGGTGGCACGGGATCACGAACGGGATCGGGTTGTTGCGCATCGCACTGCCGACGGCCCGCGCCGCACGCGGCCGTCCCGCGAGCGCCGCGAGCTCGCCGTAGGAGACGACTTCACCCCACGGCACTTCACGGACGAGCGTCTCCAGCACCTCGCGGCGAAAGCCGTCGACGTCGGAGAGGTCCAGGGCGAGGTCGAAGGCGTGCCGGCGTCCGGCGAACCAGTCGTCGAGCTGCCGGGCGACGTTCCGGTCGGCCTTCGTCGTGTCGACCTCGGGCTGATCGTCGCCGGGCAGGCTGATCTCGTACACGCCCTCCGCGCTGAGCACGACGGTGAGCTCCCCGTACGGGCTCGGCTGCCGCCAGGCCTTCATCGCGCGATCAGATGAGGCCGAGCTCGGAGACCGCGTCGCGTTCTTCACCGAGCTCACCGACGCTCGCGTCGATGCGGTCGCGGGAGAACTCGTTGACGTCGAGGCCCTGGACGATCGTCCACGCGCCGGCCTTGGTCGTGCAGGGGAAGCCGGAGATCAGTCCTTCGGGCACGCCGTAGGAGCCGTCGGAACACACGGCCATGCTGGCCCAGTCGCCGCTCGCGGTTCCGAGGGCCCACTCGCGCATGTGGTCGAGCGCCGCGGATGCGGCCGACGCGGCCGACGAGGCACCCCGCGCCTCGATCACCGCGGCGCCGCGCTGTTGCACCGTCGGGATGAACTCCTTTTCGATCCAGGCCTGATCGACGAGGTCGCTCGCGCGCTTGCCGTCGACCTTGGCGTTGAAGAGATCGGGATACTGCGTGGCGGAGTGGTTGCCCCAGATCGTCATGTTCGTGACGGATGCGACCTGCACGCCGGTCTTCGCCGCGATCTGGGCCTTGGCCCGGTTGTGGTCGAGGCGCGTCATCGCGGTGAAGCGCTCCCGCGGGATCGAGCCCGCGTTGTTCATGGCGATGAGGCAGTTCGTATTGGCGGGGTTGCCGACGACGAGGATGCGAACGTCGTCCGCCGCGCTCGACGCGAGCGCCTTGCCCTGCGCGGTGAAGATCGCGCCGTTCGCCTCGAGCAGCTCCTTGCGCTCCATGCCCTTCGTGCGCGGCCGCGAACCGACGAGCAGCGCGTAGTTGACGCCCTCGAACGCCTGCGCGGCGTCGTCGCCGGTCTCGACGCCGTGCAGCAGCGGGAACGCGCAGTCCATGAGCTCCATCACGACGCCGTTCAGCGCACCGAGCGCGGGCGTGATCTCGAGCATCGACAAGATGACGGGCTGGTCGGGACCGAGCAGATCACCGCGCGCGATGCGGAAGACGAGGCTGTAACCGATCTGACCGGCGGCGCCGGTCACTGCGACTCGAACGGGGTTTTTCACGGTGCCGAAGCTAGCCCGTGACTAGCCCTCGGCCGCTACCGCGTCGTTCACGAATGCCATGAGGACGGTGCGGGCTTCGGTCAGCTCGGCGATGCGCGCCGCCGCGCTCGCACTGGCGCCGCCGCTGTCGGGATGGGCGTCGCGGAGGAGGCGGCGGAAACGGCGGTTCAGGTCGTCGCGTTCGATCTCCATACCCGCACGCAGTCCCAGCACCTCCATCGCCCACCGCTGGTCGGGACCGACTCCCTGCCACAGCATCTCCTCGGGCGGAGCGCCCGGCTTCCACTCGCCCGCGGTCGCGAGCGGCGGTCGGTAGCCGTTCCACATGGCCTCGGCGACCGTGCGGATCTCGACGTCGGGCGCGAGGCCGGGCCAGCGCCCGGCGACCACCCGGCCGATGGTGTCGAGCGCGACCTGACGCCCGCTCGAGTGCAGGGCCGCCGCACCCATCACCGCGCCGAGGATCTGGGGCGTCTGGGCGCCGTGGACGTCGAGCTCGACGACGATGCGGCCGTCCTCGCCGAGCACCCGGTGCCGGGACCGGTCGAGGCCGTGCACGTCGTACTGGAGCCGGTGCTGCAGCGCGATACGCGGGATCGACAGGCCGTGCCGGGCGTCGTGGAGGAGCCGGGGCAGGAGCTCGCGCTGCTCCTCTGCGAGCGCGGGGAGGTTCGTCGCGACCAACGCGGCGAGCAGCGCCACGCCGTGCGCCGGCCCCGAGGTCGGCAGGTAGGCGCCGTCGAGCGCGACCCGACGCGTCGGCATGTGCCGACGGGTGTGACGCACGTTCAGCTCGGCCAACAGCACCGTTGGATCCTCCCGCCCCGATCTTCGGCGCCGGAGCACCTGCTGGACGAATTCAGCGCTCGCGCGCCCTTCGCGACCGCGTCCCTCAGCGGGCCGCCGCGACGATCAGCAACACCACGACGTACACCGCGAGGAGGGCGGCCGCGATCATCCAGAGGCCGCGGCGGCCGAGCACCTGACCGCCCTGGGCCGCCGGTCGGGACAAACCGCACGTGGGGCACCGCGGCGCGTCGGACGCCACCGGGGCGCCACACACCGCGCAGTGCGGTGTCGCCTGCGGGGAAACGGTCACCGGAGGCCGGCCCGGCGCTCGGCGGTCTCCACGGTCTGGCGCAGCAGCATCGCCCGGGTCGTGGGGCCCACGCCCCCGAGGCGCGGCGTGATCCAGCCCGCGACATCCGCGCACGCCTCGTCGACGTCGGGCACGACCTTGCGACCCTGCATCGTCGCGCCGGGACCCACCACCGCGGCGCCGGGGCGCACCATGTCGGGCGTCAGGATCGACGGCCGGCCCGCGGCCGCCACGATGATGTCGGCTTCCTTCGTGTACTGCGGCAGGAAGTGTGTGCCCGTGTGGCACACCGTGACCGTCGCGTTCGCGTTCGGCTCCTTCAGCGAGAGCAGGTTCGCGAGCGGGCGGCCGATCGTCAGCCCGCGCCCGATGATCACGACGTGCTGGCCCTCGATCGGCACCTTGTACATCACGAGCAGTGCCTGGATGCCGAGCGGCGTGCACGGCCGCGGCGCGTCGGGCACGCCCATGACGAGCTTGCCCAGGTTGACCGGGTGCAGACCGTCGGCGTCCTTGTCGGGATCGATCGCGAGCAGGGCCGCTTCCGCATCGAGATGGTCGGGCAGCGGAACCTGGAGAATGAACGCGTCGACGTCGGGCGCGCGGTTGTACTGGTCGATGATGCCGAGCAGCTCCTGCTGACTCACCGTCGCGGGGAGCTCGGTGTGGATCGACTTCACCCCGATCTCGGCGGAGTCTTCGCGCTTCAGGCGAACGTACGCGTGGCTCGGCGGGTCGTCGCCGACGAGGATCGTGCCGAGGCCCGGCGTGATTCCCTTCTCGCCCAAGTGCTTGATACGCGCGCGCAGGTCGTCCTTGACGGTGTCGAGCAGCGCGTTCCCGTCGAGCAGCGTGGCGGCCATCAGTGGAGGAAATGCCGTTCGCCGGTGAGGACCATCGCGAGCCCGAGCTCGTCGGCCCGCTCGATGATCTTCTCGTCCCGGATCGAGCCTCCGGGCTGGATCACCGCCGCGACACCGGCGGCCGCGGCCGCTTCCACGCCGTCCTCGAAGGGATAGAACGCGTCGCTCGCGGCCGCACCGCCCTTGGCGCGACCGGCGGCCTTCTTCGCCGCGATCTCACCGGACTCGACGCGGTTCTGCTGACCGGCGCCGATGCCGACCGCCTGCGCGTCCTTCACCAACACGATCGCGTTCGACTTGACGTGTCCGCAGATGCGCCACGCGAGCTCGAGGTCGCGCCACTGTTCCGGAGTCGGCGCAACCTTCGTGACGACGCGCCAGTCGTTGCGCGTCGACGCGAAGTGGTGCGCATCCTGCACGAGGAAGCCACCCGAGATCTGGCGGAAGTCGAGGCGGTCCGGTCCGGGCACCGGGGCCTCGAGGAGCCGGGTGTTCTTGCGTTTCTTCAGGAGCGCTTCGATCACCCCTGCTTCATACCCAGGCGCGATGACCACGTCGGCCATGGGACCCGCGACCATGCGCTCGACGGTGGCGGCGTCGATGGGCCGGTTCAGCGCCACGATCCCGCCGAAGGCGGAGCGCTCGTCGCACTCGAGCGCCCGCTCGTACGCGGCGGCGAGCGTGTCGTCGAGCGCGACTCCGCACGGGTTCGCGTGCTTGATGATGGCGCAGGCGGGGCCACTGCCGAGATCGTGCACGAGCTTCCACGCCGCGTCGGTGTCGTAGAAGTTGAGGTAGGACAGCGCGAGCCCGGCGTGCTGCTCGGTGTCGTCCCAGAAGCTCGTCGTGCCCGCCCGGCGGTACCGCGCGCCCTGCTGGTGCGGGTTCTCGCCGTAACGGAGCTTCTCGTCGGTCCGTTCGAGCGCGACGACGAGGTGCTCGGGCAGCAACTCGTCTTCCTGGAGCCACTGCACGATGGCCGCGTCGTACGCGGCCGTGCGGGCGAAGGCGTCGAGCGCGAACGCACGCCGGGTCTCGGCGCTCACGGTGCCGTCGTTCGCGTGCAACTCGGTCAGCAGCGGCCCGTACTGGTCGGGGCTGGTGACGATCGTGACCCACGCGTGGTTCTTGGCCGCCGCCCTCGTCATCGCGGGACCACCGATGTCGATGGTCTCGATGTCGGGGCGCTGCTCGAACGGGTAGAGGTTCGACACGACGAGCTCGAACGGCAGGATGCCGTGCAGATCGAGATCGCGGCGGTGCGTCTCGTTGCCGAGATCGGCGAGCAGACCGCCGTGAATCTTCGGGTGGAGCGTCTTGACCCGACCGTCGAGCATCTCCGGCGAGCCGGTCACCGCCTCGACCCGGGTCACCGGGATGCCCGCCGCTTCGAGTGTGGCCGACGTGTTCCCCGACGACACCACCTCCACGCCGAGCTCGTGCAGACCTTTGGCCAGCTCGATCAGGTCCGTCTTGTCGTACACCGACAACAGCGCACGTTTGATCTTGGTTCTCATACCGTCGTTCTCATACCGTCGTTCTCATCTCGGCGAGGCCGCCTTCACGAGCTGTTCGATCACCGCGGGATACAAGCGTCGCTCCACTTCCTTGATGCGTTCGTGCAGGGTCGCCTCGGTGTCGCCGTCCAGCACGGGGACGGCTTCCTGGGCGAGGATCGGACCGGAATCGACGTCCTCGGTGACGAGGTGCACCGTCGGACCGGTCACCTTGACCCCGAATTCCAGCGCGTCGCGCACCGCGTGCCAACCCTTGAACGAGGGCAGGAGCGCGGGGTGCGTGTTCACCGCGCGGCCGCCGTACGCGTCGACGAACGGCTTCGAGAGGATCGTCCCGAAGCCCGCGATCGCGACGAGGTCGACCTCGTGACGATGGAGCACGTCGACGACGTCGTGGGTATAGGCGACCCGGTCGAAATCGGGACCGAAATCGGTGCGTTCGACGAGCTCGGCCGCGACCCCGTGCTCACGGGCGATGTCGAGGGCTCCGCAGGCCCGATCGGCCACCACTGCGACGATCGGGAGCTGACGTTCGAGCAGGGACCTGAGGATGGTTCCGCTGCCCGATGCCAGGACGCCGACCCGCATACTCAAGCACCCTATCCCGCGTTGTCGATGACTTCTCTCGGAGGGAAATCCCCGGCCGACGCCGGGGAGATGTTTCACCTTCCTTGACGACAGGGGGAAGAATTCATGGCTGATCGGCAAGCTCCGACGCCCGCCGAGATCACGATCATGGCCGCCGGCGGGGTCATGCTCGTCTGCTCGTTGCTGCACTTCATCGGCAGCTCGAATGCCTGGGGCAACGGCGCGTTCCCGCTCGCGACGCTCCTCCCGCTCTACGGGCTGGCGATGGCGGTGCAGATCGCGGTGGCCAAGTTCGCTCCGATCGATCTCCCCGATTCGGTGCTCGGCTTCACCTGGGAGCAACTCCACCTGGCGCTCGGCTCGATGGCGGCGCTCATGGCGGCCGGTTGGCTGCTCACCAACACGGGCGGCAAGGAGATCGGGCAGTGGTTCCTGATCCTCGGCGGCATCGCGCTCGTCGTCGGGGCCGTGCGGCTCCAACGCGAACGCACCACCGGCGCGATCGGCTGAAGGGCACGCAGATGGACAAGCTCAGGCCCCCGAACCTCGTCATCTTGATCTCGGGCGCGGTGATGCTGATCGCCTCGTTCCTCCCGTTCACCGAGACCGGCAGCCACTCCAGCAGCGCCTGGGGCAAGTACTACTTCCTGATCGCGACCATCCCCGCGTTGCTCGGCATCGCCATGGCGGTGCAGGTGGCGCTGGTCGCGTACGCGCCGCACGTGAAGCTGCCGGAGAAGGTCTTCGGGTTCACCTGGACCCAGGTCCACCTCGTGGGCGGGTTTCAGGCGACGATGATGATGCTCGCGCTGTTCGTCCGGGACAACGGCGGCCTCAGCCGCGGCATCGGGCTCTACCTGATGCTGCTCGCCGCGATCGGCCTGCTCGCGGGCGCGGTCCTGCGCATGCAGGAACAGAAGACCCCGACCCCCTAGAGCCCGCGGACGACCTCGGCCATGAGCTCGCCGGCGGCGGTGGGGTTCGTCGCCACCCGCACGCCCGCGGCGGCGAGGGCCTCCATCTTGGCCTGCGCGGTGCCCTTCGATCCCGAGACGATCGCGCCCGCGTGGCCCATCTTCTTGCCGGGCGGCGCGGTCACGCCCGCGATGTAGCTGACGACCGGCTTCGACATCTTGGTGCGGATGAAGTCGGCGGCTTCCTCTTCGGCGGACCCCCCGATCTCGCCGAACATGATGACGGCCTTGGTGTCGGGGTCGGCTTCGAACAGGGAGAGGCAGTCGATGAAGCTGGTGCCCGGAACCGGGTCGCCACCGATGCCGACGCACGTCGTGACGCCGATTCCCTTTTGCCCGAGGTCGCTCAACGCCTGATACGTGAGCGTGCCCGAGCGGGACACGATGCCGACCGGCCCGCCCGCGAGCGCGACCTCGGCCGGGATGAAACCGATGTTGCACTCCCCGACCGTGAGCAGTCCCGGACAGTTCGGGCCGAGGATGCGCGACGACGGGAAATCGCGCGCGACCTGGTTGTACGCCCGCGCCTCGTCGTGCATCGGGATGCCCTCGGTGACCGCGACGATCAACTCGAGCCCGGCCTCCGCGGCTTCCAACACCGCGGCCGCGGCCCCGGCCGCGGGCACGATCACCATCGTCGCCGTCGCCCCGGTCTCGCGCACCGCTTCGGCCACCGACGCGAACACCGGGATGCCCTCGACATCGGTGCCGGCCTTCTTCGGGCTCACACCACCGACGATCTTCGTGCCGTACGCGCGGTTGCGGAGCGCGTAGAAGCGGCCCTGACCGCCGGTGATGCCCTGCACGATCACCAACGTGTCGGCGTTCACCAGGATGCTCACGACCGCGCCTCCACCATCTCCACGGCCGTCCGTGCGGCCTCCACCATCGTCGGCTTGCTGACCAGTCGGTCGGATTCGTAGGCCGCGAGGATCGCGCGCCCCTCCTCGGCGTTGGTTCCGTCGAGGCGGATGACGATCGGCGAGCTGATCGCCACCTGTTCGAGCGCCTGGACGATGCCGTTCGCGACGTCTTCGCCCTTGGTGATCCCACCGAAGATGTTGATGAAGATCGAACGCACCGACGGATCGTTGTTGATCACCTCGAGCGCGTTCGCCATCACCTGCGCGCTGGCCCCGCCCCCGATGTCGAGGAAGTTCGCGGGGCGACCGCCGACCTCGTGCACGATGTCGCACGTCGCCATCGCGAGCCCGGCGCCGTTGGCGATGACGCCGACGTCGCCGTCGAGACCCACGTACTGCAGCCCCTTCTCCGCGGCTTCGAACTCGCGTGCGTCGGTCTTCTCCAGACCCTGGAGCTCGTCCCACTCCGGATGCCGGAAGCGCGCGTTCTCGTCGAGCGACACCTTCGCGTCGAGGGCGTGGACCTTGCCTTCCGGCGTGAGGATCAACGGGTTGATCTCGACGAGGTCGGCGTCGCCGTCGACGAAGGCGTGGTACAGCTTCAACAAGATGTCGACCGCGCCGTCGGTTGCCGCCGGGTTCAACTTCGCCTGCCCAACCCAGGTGCGGCACGCGGCTTCGGTCAAGCCGTCGACGGGATCGATCGTCAGCCGTGCGAGCGCGTCGGGGTTCTCCTCGGCGACCGTCTCGATCTCGACGCCGCCCTGCGCGCTCAGCATGCCGAGGTACTTCTTCGCGCTGCGGTCGAGCGTGAACGACGCGTAGTACTCCTCGGAGATGTCCGACGCGTGCTCGACCCAGATGCGCTGCACGACATGGCCCTTGATGTCCATGCCGAGAATGTTCCCCGCGTGGACCCGGGCCTCGTCCGCGTTCTCGGCGAGCTTGATGCCGCCCGCCTTGCCGCGCCCGCCGACCTGCACCTGGGCTTTGACGACGACCGGATACCCGGCGGCATCGGCGGCCCGGACCGCCTCGTCGACCGTCTCGGCGACGCCGCCCGCGGAGACGGGGATGCCGTAGCGCGCGAACAGCTGCTTTCCTTGATACTCGAAGAGATCCAACGAACTACTCCTGCGTGGGTTCGAGAGAAGTGTGCGAGTCGAGAGTGGTCTCGAGCCAATCGACGATGTCGCCGAGCGGCGCACCGGGCGTGAACACGGCCGAGACGCCGGCATCCGCGAGCGCGGAACGGTCCTCGTCGGGGATGATGCCGCCCGCGAACACGACGACGTCGTCGAGGTCGCGGGCGCGCAGCTCGTCGATGATCTTGGGGATGAGCGTCATGTGCGCGCCGGAGAGCACCGACAGGCCGACCGCGTCGGCGTCCTCTTGCAATGCCGCCTCCGCCACGAGCTCGGCCGTCTGGAACAGGCCGGTGTACACGACCTCGAACCCCGCGTCGCGCAGGGCCCGTGCGATCACCTTTGCCCCCCGATCGTGTCCGTCCAGCCCGGGCTTGGCGATGACGACGCGGTAGCGTCGCAGCATCGGCTCACCATAGCCAAGGACCCTCAGTGGCCACCTCTCGTGCCCGTAGCTCCGACATCAAGCTGATCGTCTCGGCCACCATCGCCGTGGTGTTGGCGGGCTTGTTCATCGCCGGGGGCTTGCTCATCGCGACCTCGTCGGGCTCGAAGAACCCCGTTTGCGGTCAGCTGAACGTCGGCAAGGCGGCCGACGTCCGCGACCGCCTCGACACCCAGGGCCCGGGCTTCTACACCGGGGGCGCCAACTGCGGATTCTGGATGGCGCTCGACAACGGCGACATCGTCGCGTACCGGGTGATGCAGCCGTCGGGTTGCTCGCTCAACCTGCGCAACCGGGCAACGGAATGGGTCTGCGGTGGCAAGGTGGTGGACGCCGCCGAGCTCGCCACGTATCCGGTCGCCATCCAGACGATCGGCCAGACCGATTCGGTGATCGTCGACCTCGGACCGGCGGCGGGAACGACCACCACGACCTAGACAAGGCGATCGGTCAGACGCGGGCCAACGGCGCCCACGACAAGAGCAGCGTCTTCTCGCCCACGTCGCGGAACCGCACACGCGCTTCGGCCTTGTCGCCGGAACCCGTGATGTCGACGATCACGCCGTCGCCGAACTTGTCGTGATGCACGTCGTCACCCACGCGCAAGCCGAGCTCCTCGGCGCCGCGCGCCCCGGTGGGCTGCTCGTTGTCTCGTCGCATCGCCGCCGCCACGACCGCGTCGCGGTGCGCGCCGAGCCCGCCACCACCGCGACGGGCGGAATCGCCGCCACTGCTCCGGCGGCCGCGCCCCGACCGCTCGTCTCCCGTCGA
Source organism: uncultured Actinomycetes bacterium (assembly GCA_963835455.1). Classification (GTDB taxonomy): domain Bacteria; phylum Actinomycetota; class Acidimicrobiia; order IMCC26256; family PALSA-610; genus PALSA-610. Next base: position 414,416 of record CAWIFT010000003.1, on the reverse strand, counting down.
CGCGATCAACTCGGCCGGGATCTCGTCGAGGAACCGGCTCGGCGGTCGGTAGTCGGTCGAGCCGAACATCATGCGACTCCACGCGTGACACAGGTACAACCGCTCCTCGGCGCGTGTGAGGCCGACGTAGCAGAGCCGCCGTTCCTCTTCGAGCTCGTCGGGATCGCCGAGGCTGCGCACGTGCGGGAACACGCCGTCTTCCAAACCAATGAGGAACACCACCGGGTACTCGAGACCCTTCGCGGAGTGCAGCGTCATGAGCGTGACCGAGCTCGCCTCGGGATCGTTCTCGTCGAGATCGGTGACGAGCGAGATCGCTTCGAGGAACGCCTGGACGCGTGCGAGTCCGTCGGGTCCGTGACCACCGCCGTTCGCGGCCGTGCCGTCGGAACCGGCTTCGCCGATACCGACGCCGCCGATCGCCGCGAGCCCGCCGAGATCGCCGCGCTCCACCTGTTCGTCGAACAGGCGGGCGGAACCGACGAGTTCCTGCAGGTTCTCGATGCGGCCGTGCGACTCCACCGACCGTTCGGCCTCGAGCTCGGCGAGATAGCCGCTGCGGGTCAGGATCGCTTCGAGCGTGGTGCCGACCCCGCCCGTCGCCGCGCCCTCCACCTCTTGCATGAGGTCGAGCAGATCGCGCAGCCCACCGAGCGCCTTTCCCGTGACGCCCGCGCCGACCGCGTGCTCCGCCGCGGTCCGGAACGTCACCCCCGCGCCCTGCGCGTACGAGTCGAGCTTCGCGATCGACGTGTCGCCCACGCCACGCCGCGGCGTGTTGACGACGCGCTTCCACGACACCTCGTCGTCGGGATTCACCAACGCGCGGAGATACGCGAGCGCGTCCTTGATCTCGCGCCGGTCGTAGAACTTCACACCGCCGAACACGCGGTAGGGCACCCCCGACCGGACCAACGACTCCTCGAGCACGCGGCTCTGGGCGTTCGTTCGGTAGAAGACCGCGATGTCGCCGTAGCGGTACTCGGCGCCGTCGACCAGGCGATGGATCTCGCGCACGACGAACGACGCCTCGTCGTGTTCGTCGTCACCCTGGTAGCGGACGATCTGCTCGCCGAGACCCTTGTCGGTCCAGAGGTGCTTCTTGCGCGTCGACGCGTTGTTCGCGATCACCGCGTTGGCCGCTTCGAGGATCCGCTGGGTCGAGCGGTAGTTCTGGTCGAGCACGACGATCGTCGCGTCGGGGAACGTGTCCTCGAACTTCAACAGGTTGCGGAAGTCCGCGCCGCGGAACTTGTAGACGCTCTGCGCGTCGTCGCCGACCACCATGATGCTGCGGTGTTCGAGGGCGAGCAGCCGCACGATCTCCCACTGCGCGGCGTTGGTGTCCTGGAACTCGTCGACGAGCACGTGCCGGAAGCGCTGCTGGTAGCGGCGCAACACGTCGGGGAACTCCCGGAACAGTCGCACGGTGAGCACGAGCAGATCGTCGAAGTCGACCGCCGACGCCTCGGCCAACCGGCGCTGGTATTCGGTGTAGACCTCGGCGACGCGGCGCTCGGCCGGGCCGACGGCCTGCTCCGCGTACTGCGCGGGCAGGATCAGCTCGTTCTTCAGCGCACTGATCTGCGCGTGGAGCTGACGGCCCGGGAACCGCTTGGGATCGAGGTTCAGGTCACGGCGCACCCAGTCGGTGAGCCGGGTGGCGTCGGCCTGGTCGTAGATCGTGAAGCTCGACCGGTAGCCGAGCAACGACGCCTCCCGCCGCAGGATGCGCGAGCAGGCGGCGTGGAACGTGGACACCCACATCCGGTGGCCGACCGGCCCGACCAGTTGCGCGACGCGGTCGCGCATCTCGCCCGCGGCCTTGTTCGTGAAGGTGATCGCGAGGATCTCGAACGGCGACGCGCCGAGCTCCGAGACGAGGTACGCGAGCCGGTGCGTGAGGACACGGGTCTTGCCCGAGCCCGCGCCGGCGATGACGAGGACGGGGCCCGCGGGCAGCGTCACGGCCTCGAATTGGGCCGGGTTGAGTCCCGAGAGATCCATGCTCCGAGCGTGGCCCCGAAGTGCTGGCTCCGGGACGGTGGGCTCCGTGTCGACCATGACGAATGCATGGTACCGGGGTCGAATTACACGCGTGTCGGGAGGAGCGGCAGCCGAGCCGACCGGAGGGATGCGCAGCGCGAGCGACCCATGGACAAGGTCGCTCGCGCCGCGGCTCCTTCAGACCTCGACCATCAGCGTGACGGGGCCGTCGTTCACCAGCGAGACCTGCATGTCGGTGCGGAAGCGGCCGGTCGCGACCGGCACCCCGAAAGCGGCGAGGCCGGCGCCGAACGCGTCGACCAGCGGCTCGGCGTGGTCGGGGCGGGCGGCCGCGACCCAACTCGGTCGCCGGCCGCGCCCGGTGTCGCCGTAGAGCGTGAACTGGCTCACGACCAGCGCGGCGCCGTGCGTGTCGAGCAACGAACGATTCATGGCGCCGGCGTCGTCGTCGAAGACCCGGAGATTGGCGACCTTGGCCGCGAGCTTCGCGGCCCGGGACGCGTCGTCGTCGTGGGTCACGCCGACCAGCACGCAGAGTCCCGCACCGATCTCGCCGACGATCTCGCCCGCGACGCGGACACGCGCCTCGGTCACCCGCTGCACGAGCGCGCGCAAGACGCTACGAAGCCGCCTTTTCCGCACCGGCCGAGTACGCGCCCGTTGCCGCGAGCCCGTTCATGTGCGCGCGGTGCAGGTACGCGGCCTGACCGGCACTCATGTTCGCGTCGGCACCCTTCCACGCCTGCAATGCGGCGTGCTGGAGCGCACGGCCGTACGAGAACGAGAGCTGCCACGGGTGCGGACCCTTGGCGTTGATCGCATTGAGGTTCGCGGTTGCTTCCTCGTCGCCCTGGCCCCCGGAGAGGAACACGATGCCGGGAACCGCCGCGGGGACCGTCATCTTGAAGCACGAGATCGTCGCGTCGGCCACGGTCTCGGGCGAGACCGGGTAGCTCGCGTGACCCTTCCCGGGGATGACCATGTTCGGCTTCAACAACATTCCCTCGAGCTCGACGCGCTGGTCGTACAACGCCGCGAAGACCGCGTGCAGCGTGTCGGAGGTCACCTGGTAGCAACGCTCGAGCGAGTGGTCGCCGTCCATCAACACTTCGGGTTCGACGATCGGAACGATGCCTTCGTCCTGGCAGAGCGCGGCGTACCGCGCGAGCGCGTGCGCGTTCACGTCGAGACAGAGACGGGACGGAATGTGGGGGCCGATCGTGATGACGGCGCGCCACTTGGCGAAGCGGGCGCCGAGCTCCCGGTATTCCACGAGGCGGGCGCGCAATCCGTCGAGGCCGTCGGTCACGAGCTCGTCGGGCGACTTCGCGAGCTTGGTCGTGCCCTTGTCGACCTTGATTCCGGGGATGATGCCCTGCGACTCGAGGATCTTCGCGAGCGGACGACCGTCGGAGGCGTTCTGGCGGATCGTCTCGTCGAACAGGATCACGCCGCTCACGTGGTCGGCGGCGCCGGCGGTCGTGAACAGCATCTCGCGGTACGCGCGCCGGCGGTCCTCGGTCGATTCGCACCCGATCGAGTCGAACCGCTTCTTGATCGTGCCGCTGCTCTCGTCGGCGGCGAGGATGCCCTTGCCCGGTGCAACGATGGCCCGGGCCGTCTGGTTCAGTGCCGCGTCCATTGAAGATCTCCTCGTGTCAGAGCGTCGTCCCGCCATTTTCTATCGAAGCGGGCGCGAATAGGGAACCCGGCGAGCGGGACTACTCCCACTCGATGGTCCCGGGCGGCTTCGACGTGATGTCATAGGCCACTCGGTTCACGCCGGGAACCTCGTTGATGATCCGCGACGAGATCCGCTCGAGCACTTCGTAGGGCAGGCGGGCCCAATCCGCCGTCATGGCGTCGTCGGACGTGACGGCCCGCAGCACGATCGGATAGGCATAGGTGCGGTCGTCGCCCATTACGCCGACCGTCTTGACCGTGGGCAGTACCGCGAAGCTCTGCCAGATCTCGCGGTACAGACCGGCCCGGCGGATCTCCTCGACCACCACGGCGTCGGCCTTCTGCAGGATCTCGACCCGTTCCCGCGTGATCGTGCCGATGATGCGCACCGCGAGCCCCGGACCGGGGAAGGGCTGGCGCCACACGATCTCCTCGGGCAGACCGAGCTCCTCGCCGATCGCGCGCACCTCGTCCTTGAACAACGCGCGCAGCGGTTCGACGAGCTCGAACTCCATGTCTTCGGGCAGACCGCCGACGTTGTGGTGACTCTTGATGTTGGCGTTGTCGCCGCCACCCGACTCGACGATGTCGGGGTAAAGAGTCCCCTGCACCAGAAAACGCGCGTCGCCGAGATCCTGGGCCGCCTCCTCGAACACGCGGATGAAGAGCTCGCCGATCGCCTTGCGCTTGCGTTCCGGATCGATGACGTCGTCGAGCGCGTCGAGGAAGCGGTCACCCGCCTTCACGTGCACGAGCTCGACCTCGAACTGGTCCCGGAACGTCTCTTCGACCTGTTCCGCTTCGCCGAGTCGCAACAGCCCCGTGTCGACGAACACGCACACGAGCTGATCGCCGATCGCCTTGTGCACGAGCGCGGCCGCCACCGCCGAGTCGACACCACCCGACAGCCCGCAGATCACGCGCTCGGTACCGACCTGTTCGCGGATCTCGGCAACCGCGTGCTCGATGATCGAGACGTTGGTCCAGGTGGGACGACAGCCCGCGGCGTCGAACAGGAACGCCTTCAGGATCTGCATGCCGTGTTCGGTGTGCGCGACCTCGGGGTGGAACTGCACCGCGTAGATGCCGCGGTCGCGGTCTTCGAAGCCGGCGACGGGAACCGCGTCGGTGCGCGCGGTCACCGCGAATCCGGCCGGCGCGGCGGTGATGGAATCGCCGTGGCTCATCCACACGACTTCGTCGACCGGGAGATCGGCGAACAACAGCGACGAGCCCTCGACGTGCAACTCCGTTCGTCCGTACTCGCCCTGTCCGGTCTTCGCGACCTCGCCCCCGAGATCGCGCGCGACGAGCTGCGCGCCGTAACAGATGCCGAGCACGGGAACCCCCGCGTCGTAAACGGCGGGATCGATGTCGGGCGCGCCGGGCACGTGCACCGACGCGGGGCCACCGGAGAGGATGATCGCTTTCGGCTTGCGGGCGAGCATCTCCGCGATCGGCATCGAACGGGGAACGATCTCGCTGTAGACGTGCACCTCGCGCACACGCCGCGCGATCAGCTGTGCGTACTGCGCCCCGAAGTCGACGACGAGGACGAGGTCGGGCGCGTCGTTCACGCCATTCCGATGCCCTGCGCGCGCTGCAGCGACTTGCCTTCGGTCTTCAGCGCGGGGGCGACCATCACTTCGGCCTTCTGGAATTCCTTCACCGTTTCGTAGCCGGTCGTGGCCATCGACGTACGCAGCGCACCGAAGAGGTTGAGCGTGCCGTCGTTCTCGTGCGCGGGCCCGGTCAGGATCTCGGCGAGCGTCGCCTTTTGCCCCGCGAACACGCGTGCGCCGCGCGGCAACGTGGGATGGAAGGTGGCCATGCCCCAGTGGTAACCCCGACCGGGAGCCTCGTACGCGGTCGCGAGCGGCGAACCGATCATCACGGCGTCCGCGCCGCACGCGATCGCCTTGGCGATGTCGCCACCGGTCGACATGCCACCGTCGGCGATGACGTGCACGTACACGCCCGTCTCGTCGAGGTGACGGATGCGCGCACCCGCGGCGTCGGCGATCGCGGTCGCCTGCGGCACACCGATGCCGAGCACACCACGACTCGTGCACGCGTGACCCGGACCGACACCGACCAGCACGCCGACCGCGCCGGTGCGCATGAGGTGCAGCGCGGTGGAGTACGACGCGCAGCCGCCGACGATCACGGGCAGTTCGAACTCGCGGATGAACTTCTTGAGGTTGAGCGGTTGACGCGCCGCGTCGTGCGAGACGTGTTCGGCCGACACGACCGTTCCCTGCACGACCAACACGTCGAGCTCGGCGTCGAGCACGTGCTTCGCGTACTGCTCGACCCGCTGCGGCGTCAGCGACGCGGCCGCGATCACACCGCTGGCCTTCACCTCACGGATGCGCTGCGGGATGAGCTCCTCTTTGATCGGCTCGTCGTAGAGCTCCTGCATCCGGCGCGTCGCCTTCTCGGGCGGCAGTGTGGCGATCTCCTCGAAGATCGCGTCGGGGTCCTCGTAACGGGTCCAGATCCCTTCGAGGTTCAAGCACGCGAGACCGCCGAGCTTGCCGATCTCGATCGCGGTCGCGGGCGACACGACGCCGTCCATCGCGGCCGCCATCATCGGCAGCTCGAACTTGTACGCGTCGACCTCCCACGTGATGTCGACGTCCTCGGGATCGCGCGTGCGCCGGCTCGGCACGATGGCGATGTCGTCGAACCCGTATGCACGGCGTCCGGACTTTCCGATCCCGATTTCAACTTCCACGTTTCCTCCGGTGTCGTCGGCTCACCTCGGAACTTGCAGGTTACCCATCTCTCGCTCGGGAATTGTGACCGAGGCCGGAGGCCTCCGAGGGGGGCGATGCCCATTCGGTCGGGTGATGAGGCATGAATTGGGGAACGAGATATGCGGGCGACGGTTCGATCGCGAGGTGATCTCGATGTGGGCATTGGGAGTGTTCGCAGGTCTGGTCGGTGCCGCCACGCTCGCCCGGTACATCGTCGGGCGGGACAACGTGGCACCCATGGAGCGTCATCTCCGTGCGATCGACGCGCTGCGGGATCTCGCCGAGCATCCCCGGCCCGCGCAAACCCTCGTCGAACCACCGCCCGACCTGCCGTCGGAACACATACGCATCCTTTCCGAGGCCCCGGCCGGCACGCGCCCGGCCCGGCGCGGCACGACCCGCCGAGCCACCCCGGGGACGAGCCGCGGCCGGACCGCCGCGCGCCGACCGGCGAAGTCACGCACGGCGGCGCCACCGCCCACCCCGCCCCGCGAGCGCACGACGATCGAGATCCGCCCGTCGAGCCCCCGCGAACCCCTCGTGCCGCCGACCGGCGCGATCGACGACACCCCACCGGAGTGGACGACCCCCGAGTGGGCGACGCCCGTCGCCGCGGCGTCCGAAGCCTCGCCTTCACCGGCGCCGACCGCGGCGGAGCGCATCCGCCGGGCGCTCCCGGAGTCGTCGAGCACGTACGCGGCCGTCGGGTCGGTGGCGGTCGTCGTGATCGTCGTGCTGCTCGTCGCCGTGGGGCTCGGGAGCCACCGCGGGAACGGCAGCACCGCGACCGCGGCGACGACGCCGCTCGCCGCATCGCCCGCCTCCGTCCCGACGACCGGCCCGACGCCGCCGACCACAGCCGAGGTCACAGCCGCGCCCGTGGTCGCGCGCTCCAACAACGGCGTGACCATCTCGGTGCGGAGCCCGTTCCGGATCACGCTGCACGCGATCGGCACGTGCTGGGTCCAGATCACCGACCGCACCGGTCGCACGCTGTTCACCGCGACCCTGCACTCCGGACAGGACCAACTGATTCCGGGCGCGGAGCCGATCGTCGTCCGGCTCGGCTACACGCCCGCGGTGTCGATCTCGGTCGACGGGGTCGGCATCGACCTGCGCGGCCTGTCGCAGACCGCGAACCTGAGCTTCCAGACCGCCTGAGCGCCGCCGACGCGATCGCGTGCAGGCGCGATCAGGTGGTGGCGCCCGTGCAGAAGCCGACCTTGTCGGTGTGATCGGTGCCGTCGCCGCAGTGCAGGTCGACGTTCGCGTGGCTGAACACGCCCTGCGGACTCTCCCAACCCGGCACGACCCAGGCGTGCACCATCCAGAGCGTCTCGCGCATGAACTGACCGTGGAGCGCGTCGCACGCCGACTTCTTCACGTCGGAGTCGGGGGGATACGGGATCCCGATCCTTCCCTGCTCGAACGTGATGCAGAGGTTCGTGTGCCGGTGCCAGTGGTCGTTCGGGCCGGCGAACCCGTCGGGCGGGATCACGTTGAACGACCCGTACATCAGGCCGACGACGCGCGAGGTCGGCGCCGTCCCGTCGTAGATCAGCGCGAGCGGGTGCGCGGGATCGATGGCCGTCGTGTGGCCGAAGTACGACGACGCGCTCCCGCTGAGCGAGACGTAGTGCGCGCCCGCGCCGGGCGTGAACTTCCCGGCGAGGATGTATCCCGCCTTGGTCGCGGCGGACACCGTCGGGTACTGCAGGGCCGTGGCGCGGGCGACGACGAGCTCGGCCGCGAGCTCCTGGCGCTGCGCGGGCGTGAGCGGCTTGTCCGGACCCAGCTCCGCCTGCTCGTCGGCATTGCTCCGCAGGCCGATTGCGCCGGACGTGGTCGACGTGGTCGCGACGGTGGACGGCGACGTGCTCGGCCGGTGCCCCCCGGCCGTGGGCGACGACGAGGAACACGCCGCGCCGAGCAGGACCGCCGAGATCACGCCCGCGAGCGCCAGGCGCGCCGAGGTGCCCATCGCGACCGAGCCTAACCAGCCCTCGCCCGCCCGTCACCCGGGCTCCTGCGCGCTAACGACCTTGGACGAGGTGGGCGAGAAAGCCCGTGAGGATCCGCGCGGTCGCGCCCCAGACCGTCTCGTCCTCGAGGTCGTAGAAGTGGACGTCGAAGTTGCCTGCGCCGGCTCCGGTGGTTGACGTCTGCGTGTCCCAACGCTCCTCGCGGTACGCGTCCGGATCGAGCAGTTCCGACAAGGGGACGTGCAGGATGCGCACCACCTCGCCCGGACTCGGCGTGAGCGCCGGCACCGCGGCCAGGAACCCGACGAACGGCGTGATCGTGAAGCGGGTCGCGACCGTCCCGATTCCGTCGAGCCGGGCGACGACCTCGACGCCCTCGGGATCGAGACCCACCTCTTCGTGCGCCTCGCGCACGGCCGTGGCGCGCAGATCGGTGTCGACGCCGGCGTCGTACTTGCCCCCCGGGAACGCGATCTCGCCCCGGTGCGAGGACATCGTCTCCGGTCGCTTGATCAGGACGACCGACGCTTCGCCGTCCGATTCGTAGAGCGGAACGAGCACGGCCGCGGCCCTGGCTCCCTTCGACCTTCGGGCCCTTCTCGACGGCCGGGGGCATGTCGGCCAACCGCCGGCGGATTTCGGCGAGCGAGAAACGGCGCTGCTCGGGCGCGAGCCCGGCCCACGACGGCGGTCCGCCCGGTCGGTACGACTCCGGACGCGGAATGCGCTGTTGGCCCCCACGCCCTGTCGCCACAATGACGATGGTACCGACGCCGTGCGAAACTCCCGCCCCTATGGACTGGAACCTCGCCACCGCATTCGAGTCGGTCTGCGACGCGATCCCCGATCGCATCGCCCTGATCCAAGGTGACCGCCGCGTCTCGTGGCAATCGTTCGACGATCGCGCCGCGCGCGTCGCGGGCGCATTCACCGCGGCGGGCCTGAAGCCCGATGCGAAGGTCGCGTCGTACCTCTACAACTGCAACGAGTACACCGAAGCGCTGTACGGCACGTTCAAGATGCGCGGCGTCCCCGTCAACGTGAACTACCGCTACCTCGAGGACGAGCTCGTCTACCTGCTCGACAACTCCGACGCCGAGGCGTTGTTGTTCCACGGATCGCTCGGGGACCACGTGGCGAAGGTGCGCGATCGCGCGCCGAACGTGAAGCTGTGGATCCAGGTCGACGACGGGTCGCCACGCCAGGAATTCGCGGTTGAGTACGAGGAGTTGCTCGCGCGCACCGACCCGATGCCGCGCATCGAGCGCAGCGGCGACGACCTCTACTTCCTCTACACCGGCGGCACCACCGGCATGCCGAAGGGCGTGATGTGGCGCAGCGAGGACCTCTTCGGCGTGCTCGGCGACGGCGGGTACCCACTGGCCGGACTGACACGCCCCGACACGATGGCGGAGGTCGGGCCGATCGCCAAGTCCCTCGTCGACGCGGGCGCGAACCGTGTGCACCTTCCCGCGTCGCCGCTCATGCACGGTACGGGCGCGTTCACGACGTTCCAGGCGTTGTTCATCGGCGCGTCGATCGTCACGCTCGTCGGCCGGCACTTCGATCCGCACGAGCTGTGGGAAACGGTGCAACGCGAGCGCGTCACGCAGATGGCAATCGTCGGCGACGCGTTCGCGAAGCCGATGCTGCGCGCGCTCGAGGAGGCCGAGGCCAAGGGCACCCCGTACGACGTCTCGTCGTTGCAGCTCATCATCAGCTCGGGCGTGATGTGGTCGGCCGAGGTGAAGCACGGGATCATGGAGCGCGGCAACATCATCTGTTACGACTCGCTCGGCTCGAGCGAAGGCGTCGGGTTCGCGGGCTCGATCAGCGCGTCGGGGATGGAACACAAGACCGCGAAGTTCTCGATCGGCGCCGACGCCCGGGTGTTCAACGATCAGGGCGTCGAGGTGGTGCCCGGATCGGGCGAGGTCGGCCGGCTCGCGGTCGGCGGCCACATCCCGCTCGGCTACTACAAGGACAAGACCAAGTCCGAGTCGACGTTCCTCGTCATCAACGGTCAACGCTGGTCGGTACCGGGCGACTTCGCGAGCGTCGAGGACGACGGCACGATCACGTTGCTCGGGCGCGGTTCGGTGGTCATCAACTCCGGCGGCGAGAAGATCTTCCCCGAAGAGGTCGAAGAGGCCGTGAAGGTGCACCCCGCGGTCGCCGACTGCCTCGTCGTCGGCGTGCCCGACGAGCGCTTCGGGGAAGCGGTCATCGCGGTGCTGTCGCTCCGGCCGGGCGAAGAAGCCTCGACCGACGACCTGACCGCCGCGCTCGAGCCGCTCGCGCGCTTCAAGCGGCCGCGCCGATTCGTGATCGTCGACGAGGTCGTGCGCGGCCCGAACGGCAAGGCCGACTACAAGTGGGCCAAAGCCGAAGCCGGCAAATAGAAGAAACGGAAACGGCGTGAGTCCGAAGACTCACGCCGTTTCCGACAACCGGTGAGGGTCGTTACTTCTTCTTGGTGCTCTTCTGCTTGGCGAGCACGTCACGGGAGCTGAGGATCAAGAGGTCCTCGCCGTCCACGGTGATCTCGGTGCCGCCGTACTTCGAGTAGACGACGGTGTCGCCGACCGTGAGGTCGATCGGGATGAGCTCGCCACTGTTCTCGGCCCGACGTCCGGGGCCGATCGCGAGGACCTCGCCCTGCTGGGGCTTTTCCTTCGCGGTGTCCGGAATGACGAGGCCGCTGACGGTCGTCTCCTGGGCCTCTTCGGGCCGGACGACGATTCGGTCCTCCAACGGCTGCAAATTCATCGTGCGCCTCCATATTGCGAGCGGGCTTTCGCGGCATCCGGGCAAGCGCGTCGGTTAGCACTCTCCGGGTTCGAGTGCTAACCGTACCAAGGCCGCCGCGCTCAGACAAGCCGGAGATTCGGCACGACGGGGGCTTCGAGGGGGGTCGGACCGTCCGCGGCCAGGCGGTATGCGGCCACCGCCGCGACCATGGCCGCGTTGTCGGTGCACAGTGCGATGCCCGGCAGGACCACCCGGAGGTCACCGGCGGCGCCGATCTCGACCAGTCGCGCCCGCAGGGCCGAGTTGGCCGCGACCCCGCCGCCCGCCACGATCGTGTCGATCCCGGTCTCGCGGGCGGCGCCGAGGAGCTTGTCGACCAGGACGTCGACCACCGCCGCCTGGAACGACGCGGCGATGTCGGCGACGTCCGCGTCCGGGTGCTTGCGGACGTACTGCACGACGGCGGTCTTCAGGCCCGAGAACGAGAAGTCGTGACCCTCGCCGCGCATCGGGCGCGGGAACCGGATCGCCTCCGCGTCACCCTCTTCGCGCGCCAGCCGATCGATCGCGGGACCCCCCGGATATCCGAGGCCGAGGAAACGCGCGACCTTGTCGAACGCCTCCCCCGCGGCGTCGTCGACCGTCTCCCCGAGCACCCGGTACCTCCCGTGGTCGTCCATCGCGACCAGCAGCGTGTGGCCGCCGGAGACGATGAGCGTGACGAGCGGCGGTTCGAGCCCGGGATCCTCGATCATCGCCGCGTAGAGGTGCGCCTCGTGATGATGGACACCGACGTACGGCAGCCCGCGCGCGATGCTGATCGCCTTCGCCGCACTGACCCCCACGAGCAGCGCGCCGGCGAGTCCCGGTCCGCGCACGGCCGCGACCGCGTCGAGCTCGTCGAACGACGATCCCGCTTCGACGAGCGACTGCTCGATGACGTCGCAGATCAACTCGACGTGCGCGCGACTCGCGATCTCCGGGACGACTCCGCCGTACCGCGCGTGGAGATCGGCCTGGCTCGCCACCACCGACGAGCGCACCAGCCGGCCGTCGTCGACGATCGCGGCCGCCGTCTCGTCGCAGGACGTTTCGATCCCGAGCACCCGCACGCGGTTCACCCCCAACCGTGCAGACGTTCGATCACGGTGGTGCCGCGGATGCCGCGCTCGATTCCGGCGAGCAACCGTCGGTACGGCGGCTCGCTCACTTCGTACGCCCACATGATCAGCGCGTCCTCGCCGGTGTCGGCGTAGTACCCCTTGCGCACGCCGACCGCGGTGAACCCGAACCGCTTGTACATCTCCTGCGCGGCCCGGTTCGACAACCGGACCTCCAGTGTCATCGCGAGTGCGCCGCGTTCGATGGCCTCGTACGCGAGCGTCAACAGGAGACGCGTCCCGATCCCGTGCCGGTGCCACGCGGGATCGACCGCGATGGTGGTGACGTGCCCGTCGGTGAGCGACATCATCAGCCCGGCGTAGCCGACGACATCGCGCCCGACCTTGGCCACGACGTACGAACGCGACGATCGGAGCGCGAGCTCGCTGACGAACAACGAGTGCGACCACGGACGCGGGTACACCTGCGCCTCGATGCGGACGACGCCGCGCAGGTGCCGGCGGCGCATCGGAACGAGGTGCACCTCGGCGTCGATGATCTCCGGTTCGGCCGCCATCAGATCCCTTTGCGATCCCACGCGAGCTCCGCGTCGCTGCGGCGGAGGTACATCGGCAGGACATCGGCCGCGACGCTGAATTCCTCGCGTTCGTAGCGCGCCAGCGCGAGCTCGGCCAACGCGCTGAGACTCGGTGACGCGTGGGCCGGACCGGCGAGCTCGACCCGGCGTCCGAGCGGTGCGAACGCCTCCGCGAAACGCAACGATCCGTCGCCGCACACCAACGCGTCCTCGCCGCGGGCTTCGAGCTCGGCGACCAGGTCGTCCGGGGTGCCGAGCTCGTAGTCGGAGACGCGCTGCACCCCGCCGGGTACCTGTCGGTAGATCGCCCAGTAGAGCTCGTGGCGGCGGGCGTCGATCGTCGCGACGACGAGCCGGCGCGCGTAACGCAGCGGGTACGCGAGCAGATCGAGGCTCGGGACGGGGATCACCGGGATCCGCAGTGTCTGCGCGAGCACCTTCGCGGTCGTGACGCCGACCCGCAGGCCGGTGAACATGCCCGGTCCGATGCCGACCGCGACGGCGGAGACCTGCGCGAGCGCGACACCGGACCGCTCGCAGCACCACTCGATTGCCGGTGCGAGCGTCTCGGCATGGCGGGGCGGGCTCGTGTCGGCCGTTCCGCCGAGTTCGACCCGTCCGAGCAAGCCGTGTTCGTTCGCGAGCACTACGCCGACCCGGCGCGTCGCGGTGTCGAGGCCGAGGATCAGCACGGCATCTCGCCCGCCCCGGCGAGCCCGAGGCCTGCGAGCGCGGCGTCGAGCGCCGGACGACGGGCCGACCACTCCGGTCCGCTCGCGACGACGTCGACGACGCGCTGATCGTCATCGTCGTCGTGGAGCGTGAGCCGCACGTCGACGCGCTCGCGCGGGAGCACGAGTGCGATCGCCTCGCCCCACTCCACGATCGTGACCCGGCTCTCGAGGAGCTCTTCGAAGCCGAAATCGTGCAGCTCCTGAATGCGATCGAGGCGGTACACGTCGACGTGCGCGACCGGTACCCGGCCGTCGTACTCCTGCACGATCGTGAAGGTCGGGCTCGTCACTTTCTGCGTGACGCCGAGACCGCGCGCCAGACCCTTGGCGAACGTGGTCTTGCCCGCGCCGAGGTCGCCGGTCAGCACGACGAGATCGCCGACCCGGAGTTGCGACCCGAGGGCTTCACCCACCGCTTCGGTCTCGCCCGCCCCTTTCGTCGTCAGCGTCGTCATCGCGGGCTAGCGCGCAACGAGCGCGCGCTTGACGTGGACGAAGTCGGCGCGCGACTCGGCCAGCGCGCGGCCACCCGAACGCAGCACCGCCGACGGATGCAGCGTGGGGATGAGCACGGCTTCGTGGCCGGCGCGCGTGAACGCAAATTCCTGACCCCGCAGCTTCGTGATCCCCTCCTTGGTCTGCAACAACAGCTTCGTCGCGAAGTTGCCGAGCGTGACGATGACGCGGGGTCGGATCAGCTCGAGTTGACGGTCGAGCCACGGTGCGCACGCTTCGATCTCGTCGGGCTGCGGATCGCGGTTGCCCGGCGGCCGGCACTTCACGACGTTGGCGATGTAGACGTCGGCCCGCGTCAACCCGATGCCCTCGATCAGCTGCGTGAGCAACTGCCCGGCGCGACCGACGAACGGCTCCCCCCGCAGGTCTTCCTGCTCGCCCGGCCCCTCGCCGACGAACATCAGCGCGGCCGACGCGGACCCGACGCCGAACACGACCTGGGTCCGACCACCCGCGAGCTTGCACAGCGTGCAGGTCGACGCGGCGGCCGCGACTTCCGCCAGGGTCGCACCGGCGCCGGCGGCCGGATGCGGCGTCTCGATGCGCGGCGGGCCGGCAGGTGGAGCGGAGAGCGGGTCGGAGGTCACGGCACTCCCAAGGACGAGACGCGGCATGCTAGCGGTCCGTTACCGAGTTGCGAATGGCCGCCGCGACCACGTCGGCGGCCGCGAGCCGCAGCCGATCGAGGTTCGGCGCGGGCTCGGATGTCGAGGCCCCGCCCGTCGCGACCGCGTACGCAATGTCGCCGTCGAATCGGGTGTGCGCGGGCCGCAGCGCCCGCGCGAATCCGTCGTGCGCGCTCTGGGCGAGGAGAAAGCAGTCGCGCTTGTCGAGGGCGGCGTCGGTGACGACGGCCACGAGTGTCGTGTTCGCCCGACCCTCCTCGAACGGTTCCGGCGTCGGGAACCCCGTTTGGGTCTCGGGTGCGGTCGAACCCGCGATGATCGTGCCGTCGGCCGCGACGACGTCGCCGAGCGCGTTCGACGACCGCGAGCGCGCCGACCTGCACGCCGTCGATCCGTCGTCGACGCGACGCCGAGGCCGCCCGGGACGGCACCGTCGCGCCCGCGCCATTTCCCCACCGTGGCGCCCGTGCCCGCGCCGACGCGCCCGGACGGGGTCGGCTCGTCGCGCGCGGCGGCGATCGCCGCGTCGTAGCCGTCGGCCGCGCCCGGCGGTTCATCGCTCGCGTCGACGAGATCGAAGATGCACGCGGCGGGCACGATCGGCACGGGGCCGCCCGCGGTCGCGAATCCCTGGCCGCGCTCGGCGAGGTACCGCATGACACCGTCGGCCGTCGCGAGGCCGAACGCGGAGCCGCCGGAGAGCACGAGCGCATCGACGCGCGCGACGGTGCGGTCAGGATCGAGCAGATCGGTTTCGCGGGTCGCGGGCGCGCCGCCCCGCACCTCGGCCGAACCGACCGCACCCGCCGGGAACAACAACACGGTCACTCCCGTACCCGCGCGCGTCACGTGCCCGACGCGCACTCCGGCGATCGCGAGGGTCGACACGGCAACATCGTCGCGCGGCGCGGGCGATCAGCCGGTTTCGACGCGCCGGCTGCGAACCTCGCGCGCGAAGTCGACGATCAACCGGTCGAGCGCGTCGGTACGCTCGAGCATCAGCATGTGCCCGCCGCCGGCCATCAGCTCGAGGCGCGCGCCGGGGATCAGCCGGGCCATGCGCTTCGCCTCGGACGGCGGCGTCAGCACATCCGCGGTGCCGCCGATGACGAGCGTCGGGATGCGGACGTTCGGCAGATCCTTGGTGAGGTCGAGCCCGATGAGGATGCGCGGCGCGTCGCGGCGGGTCTCGGGTGGGCACTCGGCCATCATGCGGCGGACCAGTTCGATGTGGCTCGGTTGGGGCGACTTGCCGAAGCCGACGCGTGCGGCGAGGAACCCGAGGTTCGGCGAGTCCCAGAGCCACTGCGAGTCCGGCGATCGCTTCAGCACCTTCTCGATGCTGACCTTGGTGCGGGTCGAGCGCGATCCGAGCGGCGTGTACGCGAGCGTCGAGAGCAGGACGATCCCGGCGACGCGCTGGGCCGCGAGATCCGGGTAGCGCGTGACGAACGCCTGCACCGCGACCCCACCCATCGAATGACCGACGAGTACCGCGTCGTGCAGGTCGAGACCCTCGAGCACGGTCTTGACGTCGAGCGCGAGGTTCTCCAGCGAGTGCCCCGCGTCGCCCAGCACCGACTGCCCGTGACCGCGGTGGTCGAACGCGATCGTGCGGAAGCCTTCCTTGGGGAACTCCTCGAGCTGGTGGAACCAGGTGCGCACCGAGAGGGTGACGCCGTGCGACAAGACGATCGGCGGGTCGAGCTCACTCCCCCGCTCGACGACGTAGATGCTGCCGCGGTCGTGCGTCTCGAGCCGGTGATCGACGTAGGCCGCGCCGTCGAGGGCACGGGCGGCGTCGCCGTCGGGCGCGCGACGCATGCGGGCCGCGACGACGCGCGGCGCCGCGAACGCGGTCCCGGCGAGCCCACCGACCATGCCCGCGGCGAGCCCGACCCGCTTGGCGACGCTCATGGGATCCTCCGCGACACGCGACTCACGGGTACCGCCGCGGCACGCGGGGACCGACGCCGCACACGATGGTGTACGCGATCGTGCCCATGCGGTCGGCCCATTCGTCCGCAGTGATCTCCGCCTCGCCCTGGCGGCCGATCAGCACGACTTCGTCGCCGACCGCGACGGCGTGATCGCCGACGTCCACCATGAGCTGGTCCATGGTGACCGTTCCCGCGATCGCGGCGCGCCGGCCGCCGATCAGGACCGCGCCGTCGCGGTGGCCCAACTCGCGCGGCACACCGTCGGCGTAGCCGACCGGCACCGTCGCGACGCGTGACGGCTTCGTGGTCGCGTACCGCAGGCCGTACGACAGCCGGGCGCCGGCCGGCAGCACTTGAACGTGCGAGACGCGTGCCTTGACCGACAGCGCCGGCTTCAGATCGACCATGCCCGCGAGCGCGGCCGACGGCGCGATGCCGTAGATGCCGATGCCGACGCGCACCATGTCGTACCGGGCGCCCGGTACCGCGATCGCGCCCGCGGTATTGCACGCATGCACCACGCCGGTCGGGAGATCGTGCGCGCGCAGGGCCGCGAGCACCCGGTCGAAGGTGCGCTGCTGCGCGTCGGTGTAGGCGTTGCCGGGCTCGTCGGCGACGGCGAAGTGCGTGCACACGCCCGCGAGCCGCAATTCGGCACGATCGACGACGTGGGCGGCGAGATCCACGGCGTCGTCGGGATCGCACCCGACCCGGTGCATCCCCGTGTCGACCTTCAGATGGACGGGAAGTGGCTCGCGCGCGTCTCTCGAGGTGGTGACGGCCTTGGCCAGCGCGTCGATGCCCGTCGCGGTGTACACGACCGGCGTGAGCCGATGCGCGACAACGGTCTCGGCCGCGGCCGGGACGGGCTCCGACAACACGATGATCGGCGCGTCGATCCCCGCCTCGCGGAATTGCACGCCTTCTTCGACCAGCGCGACCGCGAGGCAGTCGGCGCCGGCCTCCAGCACGGCCCGGCTCACGGGCACCGCACCGTGGCCGTACGCGTCCGCTTTCACCACCGCGCACAACGCCGCCGGCGCCACCAGCGTGCGCAACGCCCGCACGTTCGCGCGCACCGCGTCGAGATCGACCTCGGCCCACACCGGCCGGAACGCGTCCACGTCAGTCATTGTCGTCCCACGGGTCGGATCCGGTGCGCAAGACCGCCAGCGTAGGGGCCAGCGCGGCGAGGAGATCGGTGGCAACGAGCTCGTCGTCGGTACCCGCCTCGGTCGCCGCCCGCCCGTGCACGTACGCACCCGTCGCGGCCGCGTCGAACGGCGTCGCGCCCGCCGCGAGCAGACCGGCGATGATGCCGGTGAGCACGTCGCCGGTTCCCGCGGTCGCGAGCGCCGGGCTGTCTGTGCGATTCACCACCGCGCGACCGTCGGGCGCGGCGATCACCGTGCCCGGGCCCTTCAACAGCACGATCGCGTCGAACCCGGCCGCGAGGTCGCGCGCCGCGGCGACGCGGTCGACGTCGACGGCCTTGTTCGCGAGTCGCGCGTACTCCCCGGCGTGCGGAGTCAGGATCGCGGGCGGGAAACCGGCCGCGCGGCGCACGCGCAGCGGTTCGGGATCGCCGGCGAGCGCGTTGAGTGCATCGGCGTCGACGACGATCGGGCGCGGGCACGCGGCGACGAGCCGGCGCACCGCGGCCTGCGTGCGCGGGTCGCGCCCGAGGCCGGGCCCGATCGCGAGGGCGCGGAAGCGTTCGATGTCGGCGAGCACCACCTCGGCCGCGTCGGTGTCGAGGGCACCGTCGGGCGTCGCCGGCAGCGCGCGCGTCACGAGCTCACTGCCGCCCGCGCCGACCGCGGCGTCGCGGCCCGGAACGCCGCACACCACCATCCCCGCCCCGGCGCGCGCCGCCGCATGACCGGCGAGAACCGGCGCGCCGGAGAGACCCGTCGATCCGCCGACGACCAGCACGCCGGACGACCATTTGTGCCCGTCGGCGGCCCGCACGGGCAGCGACAGATCGGCGGCCTCGAGGACGTGCAGGCGCGCGGTCCCGGGCCACACGCGCGCGGCGTCGATTCCGATGTCGGCGACGTGCACGCGCCCCGCCCGCGTGCGCCCGGGTTCGAACAACAGCCCCGGCTTCAGCGCGGCGAAACACACGGTCTCGTCCGCGCGCACGGCGTCGCCGCGCACCTCGCCGGTCGTGCCGTCGACCCCCGACGGGATGTCGATCGCCAGGATCGCGGTGCCGGCCGCGGCGAACGCGGCCGCGGTCAGCGCAGCGTCGCCCTCGAGCACGCCCCGGAACCCCGTTCCGAACATGGCGTCGATCGCGAGGTGCGCGCGCCCGAGGGCGCGGTGCAGCGCCGCCTCGCGGACGCCGTCCGCGAGCGCGAACTCCTCGACACCGATCCCACGTGCCTGCAACATCCGGGCCGCCACGACACCGTCGGCCCCGTTGTTCCCCCGACCGCACACCACCACGACCCGACGACCGTACGCACCGCGGAGCATGCGCAATGCGTGCCGGGCCACCGCGCCTCCGGCCCGTTCGACCAGTACCGCTTCGGGCGTGCCGTCCGAGATCGTGCGCCGGTCGGCCTCGCCCATCTCCGCGGGAGTGACGACGGGCCGCACGCCGGGTTCAGACTCTCCAGGAATCGGCGAGACGCACGACCGGCTCGGTGAGCAGGTCGACGAAGTCGATCGTTCCCAGGACGTCGTCGCGCATCACCGGTTCGGTTTCGGTCACCTGATCGAAGATCGCGCGGTAGCGATCGCGATAGCCCTCGAGCACCCGCCGGGCGGCGTCGCCGGGCAGGCGGTCGTGGAACCGGACGTGCATCAGCGTGAGTCCGGTCGTCCGGTTGCTCTTCACCTCGGGGACGATGATCAGGATGCGCCCGTCCGCGCCCCGCACGACGGTGACCTCGCGCTCGGTCGCGGCGCGGTGCTTGCTGCCGCGAAGGATCGGCATCGTCTCCGTGCGCGACGGAATGTCGCGGGCGATACCGCCGCGGTCGACGACGTTGATGGTCTCGCCTTCGATGTTGTAACGCGTCCAGCCCGCGACACTGTCGACCGACGGGTCGAGCGCAACCAATGTGCGCAGCGCGCGGTACGTGAGGCTGTCGCGCGGCGCGCCCGCGGCGAGCACCTCTTTCACCAACGGCACGAGCAACAGGGTCTCGTCGGAACGCGAGATGCCGACCGTGACCGTCTTCGCCTGGTGCTTGATCGCGTCGATCGGGCGCGTCAGCTCGTCGATCGCCTTCGTGAGCGCGGCGTTGAGGTCTTCGACCACGGTGCTCGGCGTACCCACCTTGCCGAACTCGATCTGGTACGTGTCGAGCTGTTGCAGCCCGGTGGCGTAACGCAACGCGGACGCGACCCGTACAGCGGTCGCGGCCTCGAGGCTGCCGTCGTAGTCGCGGGTGCGCAGCGCGTCGAAGAAGCGCGCCGCGTACGGTTCGAGCGCGGTCGCGAGCGCGGCCAGCGGGTCCTCGCCGTTGCGCACCGCCACGAACGCGGTCTCGATGCAGCCGCGCGCTTCGCGCAGCGGCCGCGCCGACGCGTCGATGGCCAGTGCGGCCTCGTAGCCGAAGAGGTGACCGGCCATCGTGCAGAGCACGAACGCGAGATCGGGGTGCACTTCCGGTACCGAGATCGTGTCGACCGCGGCCGAGAAGCGGTTCTCCCCGTCGTCGACGATCGCGATCGGCGCGGCTTTGTGCGCGCGGTAGATCGCGATCTCTTTGGCCACGTCGTCGGCGTTGGAACCGTGGAGACCTGCAGCGCAGACGAGGATCATCGGTTCGGCCGAGAGGTCGATGTGCTTCTTGTCCTCGGTGACGTCGCACGCGATCGACTTGTAGCAGAGCTCCGAAAGCTTGACCCGAACTTCGTGCGCGGCCACCTGGTTCGCGCCGTTGCCGACGACCGCCCACGAACGCCGGCTCAGCGCGTTGCGCTGCGCGGTCGCGGCGATCGACTCGCGCCGACCGAGGAGTTCGACCATGGCCTTCGGGAGCTCGCGGAGCGCGACGAGACGCTCGTGGCGATAGGCACGCCGACCGGCGTCGTCGTCGTCGAGCTCGGCCGCGATGGCGAACGCGAGCAGGAAGCACGCCGCGACCTGCGAGTAGAACGCCTTCGTGGACGCAACGCTCATCTCGAGGTCGCGCCCGTCGGAGGTGAACAGCACACCGTCGGACTTGTCGACGAGGTCGCTCTGGCGCCGGTTCACGATGGCGATCACGAGCGCGCCGCGTGCGCGGGCGAGATCGACCGTTCGGTTGGTGTCGGTCGTCGTCCCGGACTGGGAGGTCGCCACGACGAGCGTGTCGCTCATGTCCGGAGTGAGCCCGAATCCGGACAGCTCCGTGGCGAGCACGGCCTGCATGGTCACCGGGCTCCCGGCGATCGCACCCCGCAACGCCTGCACGAGGCTCTGCCCCGCGATCGCCGCGGTTCCCTGGCCGATCACGAGCACGCGCCGGATCGTTCCCGAACGCAGTGCCTGCAGCACGTTCTCGGGGAGCGTCTCCGGGGGAAGGCGCACGTCGAGCATTCCTTCGCGCTCGACGATCTTGGCGCGCAGCGTCTTGCGGAACGACGCGGGCGCCTCGGAGATCTCCTTCAGGAGGTAGTGCGGCGCGTCGCCGCGGTCGACGTCGCGCGTCGTGATCTGCGTGACGTGCACGTCGGACTCGTCGACGGGGATCTCCCGGCCGTCGTACGACAGGCGCCGGATGCCGGCGAGAGTCCCTGCCCGCCGCCGGTCGAGCACCACCACCTGACCCTGACTGGCCGGGTTGCCGGGATCGACCATCGACTCACCGTCGAGGCGAACGTACGACTGGCACTCGGCGACGATGCCGTACGGCTCGCTCGCGACGAGGAACGCGTCGGGCGCGAGCCCGACGTAGAGCGCCTGTCCACTCCCGCGTTGCGCGAGCAGCAGACAGTCCGGGTCCGAGGCGGACTGGAGTGCGATCGCGACGGAACCCTCGAACGAAGCAACGGTGGCGCGGAACGCCTCGGCGAGATCGACACCCGCACCGGTGCGGCGCGCGACGAGCGCGGGGATGACCTTGGCGTCGGTCGTGATCTCGGCCGGAAAGTGGAGGCCGTCGAGCGCCTTCAGGTCGGCGTAGTTGTCGACGTCGCCGTTGAGCGCGGCGATCGTGTACGCCCGCGATCCGTCGACGCGACCGTCGCCGTCGAGCTCCTCTTGATTGAGCGGGTGCGCGTTCGCCTCGGAGATGATGCCGATGCTCGCCCAGCGCGTGTGCGCGAGCACCGAAACCCGGGCGGTGTCGGCGCGCAGGGCGAGATGCAGCAGCTCGTCGTCGCGGATCTGCCGGCGCAACCGGGCGGTGTTGTCGCCGAGCTCGCCGATCTCGGCCGCGGTCTTGTAGACGAACGCGAGGTGGCCCTCGGGCGTGCGCACCGAACCGGCGGTGAACAGCGGGTCGCCGCTGCGCGCACCCACCAGTCGCGCGATCGTGGGGTCGTCGAGGTCGAGACCGTGATCGGTGACGACGAGATGGAGGCCGGCCGAGTCCCGCCCGCGGACCTCGAGCCGGTCGATCGCCGACAGCGTGATCTGCACCGCGTGGAACGCCTCGATCGCCGCCGGACCGGACGGTGTCCCGTCGAGCAGGTCCTCGACCGCGGCGGCCAGGTCGATCCGGTCCTTGCGGATCGACCACAGCGCGTCCTTGCAGGTGATCAGCGCGGCGTTCAACGCCTCGATGTCGGCGCCGTCGAGCGCACTGGCGTCGAGGCGGGCTTCGATCTCGACCAGCAGCGCAGCGGCGCGATCGCCGTGAAGGGCGAGTCCGGCCCGCCCGATCGGATCGACCACGAGCGCGCCCACGCCGTCGCCCTCCCGGAGCTGACGGTCGACGTCGCGGAGCGTCGCGGCGGCCGCTTCCAGCGCGGCGACGGTCGGGCTGCCCATCAGGTCGTGGCCCATGCGCTCGAGCTGGGTCTCGGCCTCGGCCAGGGTGTGCCGCAGGGCGGCCAGATCCGGGGCTTCCCGATCACCCGGCTTGCGAATCACGCCCACGATGCCGCACATCCCGGGAATTCTAGGGGCTACCCGGCGGCCCCGAATTCCGAGGTCACGACGTCGCGGAGGCGAACTGCGGCCGCATCCGCGACGTTCTGGGCGTCGGCCTCGATCATCACCCGCACGAGCGGCTCGGTGCCGGAGGCGCGCACCAGTACCCGGCCCGTGTCGCCGAGCTCCGCCTCGACGTCGCGCACGGCCTTTCCGAGGACGGCCGAGGCGCCCACGTCCACCTGCCTCGCCACCCGGACGTTGACCAACACCTGCGGCACCCGGCTCATCTGCGCGGCGAGCGCGGAAACCGGTCGGTCCGAGCGTCGCAGCAGGTCCGCGACGCGCAGTCCGGTCAGCAAGCCGTCACCCGTGGTGGCGTACCGCGAGTAGACGATGTGCCCGGACTGTTCGCCACCGAGCACGAGATCGTTCGTCTGCATCGCGGCGACGACGTGCCGGTCGCCGACCGGCGTCTCCACCACACCGATCCCGGCGGCCTTCATCGCCCGGCGCAGGCCCAGATTCGACATCACGGTCACCGCGATCGCGTCGTTGTGCAACTCGCCGCGCTCGTGCATGTCGATCGCGGTCATGGTCATGATCTGGTCGCCGTCGACGACGGCGCCCCGCTCGTCGACCGCCATGACGCGATCGCCGTCGCCGTCGAGCGCGAGCCCGAGCGCCGCGCCGCGTTCGACGACCGCCCGGCACAGATCCTCGGGGTGCGTCGACCCGCACGCGTCGTTGATGTTGTGACCGTCGGGCGCGGCGTGCAGTACGTGCACGCGCGCGCCCGCTTCGCGCAGGATGCGCGGCCCGACTGCGAACCCGGCGCCGTTCGCGCAGTCGAGCACGATGTCGAGCCCACCGAGATCGCGGCCCTCGAGCGTCGAGAGCACGTGCGTGACGTAGGCGTCGGCACCGTCCGTATCGGCGGCGAACGACGGCTCGCGCTCGACGTAGGTGTGCCCCCGCCGATCCCACGTCGACGCGAGTTCCACTTCGAGTTCCGTCTCGATGGCGTCCTCGGCGCCGTCCGGCAGCTTGCAACCGTCGGCGCCGATCACCTTCACCCCGTTGTCGGTCCACGGGTTGTGGCTGGCGGAGACGATCGCCGCCGGCATCCCGGCCCGCGCGGCCACGAACGCGATCGCCGGCGTCGGCAAGACACCGAGCGAGACGGTGCGGGCCACCTCCGATTGCAGACCGACCGCCAGGCCGGCCTCGATGCGCGGCCCCGACGCCCGCGTGTCGCGCCCGATGAACACGCGCTCGGGCGCGAGCACCCGCGCCACCGCGCGTCCGAGCGCGACGACGAACGGGGTCGTGAGATCCTTCTCGGCGTCGCCCCGTACGCCGTCGGTACCGAAGCGCAACACGCGTTCGCGCCCGGAGCGCTACCGCTTCGAGTACTGCGGAGCCTTACGGGCCTTCTTGAGGCCGTACTTGCGCCGTTCCTTCTCGCGTGCGTCGCGCCGCAGGAGGCCCGCCTTCTTGAGGATGCCGCGCGACTCGGGGTCGAGCGCGACGAGCGCCCGGGCGATACCGAGACGGATCGCACCGGCCTGGCCGCTGACACCGCCGCCACCGAGGGTCGCGTCGACGTCGTAGACCTCTTCGGTCTGCGTGAGCCGCAGCGGCTCCTTCGCGATGACCTGGTGGGTGAGGATCGGGAAGTACGACGCGAACTCGCGCCCGTTCACCACGATCTTGCCCGTACCCGGCCGCAGGCGGACGCGCGCAACCGCTTCCTTGCGCCGGCCGGTGGTCTGGATGAGGGGCTTGCTCACGAGAAATCCTTTGCGTTCATCCGACACGCGCCTTGCTGCGCTCGGGCAGCGGGCGGACCGTGGGTCGCTGCGCTTGATGGGGATGGGTCGGGCCGCCGTAGACCTTGAGCTTGCGCAGCATCTGGCGACCGAGCGGACCCTTCGGGAGCATCCGGCGCACCGCGAGCTTGACCACCTTCTCCGGGTCGCGGGCGAGCAGGTGCTCGAGGCTTTCGGTGCTGATGCCGCCCGGGTAGCCGCTGTGGCGGTGGTACTTCTTCTGCACCAGCTTGCGCGGTCCGACCGCGAGCTTCGACGCGTTCACGATCACGACGTGGTCGCCGACATCCATGTGCGGAACCCACATCGGCTTGTGCTTGCCGCGCAGCAGCGTGGCGATCTCGGTCGCCAGCCGCCCGAGGATCGCGCCCTCGGCGTCGATCACGTGCCAGTCGCGCGTGATCTCGGAGGCTTTCGGGCTGTATGTACGCACAGGCGGGACCTTGATTCGAAGAGTGGTTGGGCGCGCGAAGACAGCAGCGCCGAACCCGAGACAATAGCCGTCCGGGCCCGATTCCGGCAACCGGGAGAGCCGACGGGCCGGCGGAGCCGAGCGCGCAAAACGCGTACCCTCCAGATCCATGGACGACACGGCGACCAGGACCCCCCATCAGCTCCCCGACGCCCACCGGGGGGAGGCCGAAGCGGCGCTCGAGGTGCTCTTGGACAGTGGGCTCGATCCCATCGTCGACATGGTGTGCACCGCCCGGGACGGCGCCTACGAAGCCCTCACCCACGACGGAACCGTCACCTTCCGGCGCAACGCCGACGGTTCCTACGAACGCATCGCGGTCACGGGCCGCGACCCGCTCGCCGACCAGTCGACCGCCAAGTTCTCGCCCCTGGCCGACGAACGCGCCCACCCCTACCCGCACCGCTCGGCGAACGCCTACCCGCACGCGTTCGATCAGATCGCCCAGCTCTTCGACGCGCCGGCCGCGCCCGACCTCTGCGTGCTCCACTCCGCGTCCCACAACTGGGAGGACCAGGGCGGTCACCTCGGCGAGCACGGCTCGCTCGGCCTCGTCCAGGCGCGGGCGCCCTTCGTCCTGGGCGGCAAGGGCGTGCGCAAACTCGGGCTCGTCCCCGAAGCGGCCCGGCTCGTCGACGTCGCGCCGACCCTCTGCGCGCTCCTCGGTTGCGCGCCCCTGGACGATGCGCACGCAGACCGCTTCCTCGCGGTGCAGGACGGTCAGGCCCTCACCGACCTCCTCGAACCCGGCGAGCGCCCGCAGTACGTCGTGGGCTTCCTGTTCGACGGCACGAACGCCAACGTGCTCTACGACATGGCCGCGTCGGGTGAAGCGCCCAACGTCGCGCGCCTGATCGAGATGGGCGCCGCGCTCGGGCACGGGGCGATGGCGTCACTCCCGACGGTGACGCTCGCCAATCACACGTCCATCATCACGGGTGCGCATCCCGGCCACCACGGCATCTTGCACAACGCGTGGTACGACCGCGCCGCGGACAAGCAGGTCATCACCAACTCCTCGGCGACGTGGCCGTGGAGCATGCAGCACTTGTTCCCGGGGATCGAGACCATTCACGACGCGGTGCACCGCACGTGGCCCGGGGCGTTCACCGCGTCGGTGAACGAGCCGTGCGACACCGGCGCCGACTACTCGACCTTCGACTTCTTCCGGCGCGGTGAGGTGCCGCCGATCCCGAAGGATCCGTTCGGCCTCCCGCACACGACCGAACGGTTCGTGCGACCGTCCAAGGACTATTCGTGGTCGTCGGTGATCGATCACATGGGGGTCGATCAGGCCGTCGGCATCATCGGGGGGAGTTACCGCGACCAGTCGTACCCCACCCCGCGGTTCCTCTGGTGCAACTTCACCCTGACCGACGCGGCCATGCACGAGGGCGGCCCGTATTCGGAGATCGCGGCCGCGTCGGTGCGCGACAGCGACGGCCGGATCGGCGAGATCCTGTCGGCGCTCGAGTCGGCCGGGGTGTTCGACGACTGCGCGTTCGCGCTGGTGGCCGACCACGGGATGGAACAAAACGATCCCGCCTGCCGGGGCGACTGGGACGTGGCCCTGCGCGGGGCCGGCATCGAGGCCCGCGACGAGGCCTACGGATTCCTGTACTTCGGCGTGCGCGGGCTTACCATCGACGAGTAGGTCCCCGGCCAACCACCTGCTCGCCCTCGGAGGCACCCAGATGAAGAAGCTTGCAATCGGCATTTTCGCGGCCACGATCCTCATCGCGGCGTGTGGGAGCAGCAGCAAGTCGAGCAGTTCCGGCTCGGGCGACAAGTCGTCGTCCACGACGTCCGGCAGCGGCGGCGGGAACGACGCGTTCTCGCAACTGGTCGCCAAGGCGAAGACCGCGAGCTACAAGGTCACGTACCAGCTCGCAGACAACAGCTCGACCGTGACCTACGCCCAGGACGGCACGGGCAAGATCTCGTACACGAACGGCAACACGGTGCTCATCAAGGACGGCACGTCGACGATCTCGTGCGACGGGACCACCTCCTCCGCCAAGTGCACCGAGCTCGGTTCGGCCGGCGAAGCTGCAGTCTCGGGCGCGACGTCGCTGTTCACCACCGTGTACGCCGGTCTCGGGGCGCTGAACACCGCCGCGGGCGGCGACACGTCCTCGCAGACGATCGCCGGCCAGGACGCGACCTGTGTGACGGTCAGCGCCGCCAATGCCGGCGCACTCGGATCGGCGATCTCGAAGCTCGCCGGCAACCCGTCGCTGACGACATGCGTGCAGAAGGACACCGGCGTGGTCCTGAAGTACAGCGGGAGTTCGGGCGACACGAACAAGACAGTGTTGGAGGCGACGGCGTACAGCGACTCGAGCCCGAGCGACTTCGTGCCGCCGTCGACTCCGGTGACCACACCGTCGGTCACGCTGCCGAGCGGCATCACCCTGCCGAACGGCGTCACGATCCCCGGCGTCACTCCCTGACCGAGGGCTCGTAGCCCACTTCCCACAAGCAGAGTCCGCGCGGCGGGGCGAGTTGTCCCGCCGCGTCGCGATCGGCGGCGCGGATGATCCCCATCATCTCGCCGGGCCGGCGCTTGCCGAGGCCCGCCTCCACCAACGTGCCGACGATCGAGCGCACGAGCTGCCAGCAGAACGCGTTGCCGGTGATCTCGTAGCGCAACGCGCCGTCACCCTCGTCGACCCAGCGCGACTCGACGATGCGGCGCACCGTCGACGAACCTTCCGGGCCCTTGCGACAGAACGACGCGAAGTCGTGTTCGCCGACGAACGGATCCGCGCTGAGCCGCAGCGCGCGCAGATCGAGCGGCGTCGGTATCCACCAGGTGAAGCGGTCGCGGAACGGATCGGGCACGGGCCGGTTGAGGATCGTGTAGCGGTAGGTCCGCGACACGGCGGAGTGCCGGGCATCGAACTGCGGGTCGACGAGCTCGGCCGAGCGGATGACCACCTCGGGCCCGAGCATCGAGGTGACCGCGGCCTGGAGCCGCCACGGATCGAGGCCGGGCTCGGACGGGAAGCTCGCGACCTGTCCCCACGCGTGGACGCCCGCATCGGTGCGGCCCGCGCACGCGAGCTGCACGTCGTGACGGAGCACCTTGCCGATCGCGTGGGCGAGCACGCCGCCGACCGTGCGGACCCCGGGCTGGCCGGGCTGGGCCGCGAAGCCGCTGAAGTCGGTGCCGTCGTACGCCACGACCAGCTTGAGCTGGGCCGGACCCGGTCCCGGCGCAGCCGCGCCGGAAACCGCCTCGCCCGGAACGACCGCGTCGAAGAGCGTCACGCCGACAGACGCTACTCAGCTGTCGATCAGACGAATTCGACGCGCGCCATGGGCGCGTTGTCGCCCGAGCGCGGACCGAGCTTCAGAATGCGGAGGTAACCGCCGTTGCGGTCGGCGTAACGCGGCCCGATCTCTTCGAACAGCCGGTGCGCGGCGTCCTTGTCGTGAATGCGGGCGACGACCAGACGCTGCTTGTGCACGCCGCCGTGCTTCGCGCTCGTGACCAGCTTCTCGACGTAGGGCCGCAGCGCCTTCGCCTTGGCTTCGGTGGTCGTGATCGCGCCGGCCTCGGAGATGATGAGGTGCGACGCGAGGTTCGCGAGCATCAGCTTCTGGTGCGCGGCGCTTCCACCGAAGCGCTTGCCCTTCTTCGGAGCAGGCATGGCGTGTGGTTACTCCTTGACGCGCAACGACAAGCCGCGCTCGTCGAGCTTCTGGATGACCTCTTCGAGCGACTTCGCACCGAAGTTGGTGATGGCGAGCAGGTCGTCTTCCGACTTCTGCACGAGCTGGCCGATGGAGTCGACCCGCGCCCGCTTCAGGCAGTTGCGCGGCCGCTCCGACAAGTCGAGCTCTTCGATCGGGAGATCGAGGTCGGGCGACGTCGACGTCGGCGACGCAACCTCACCGAGCTCCAGACCGCGCGGCGCCTCGGAAAGCTCGGCGACCAGGTCGACGAGCTTGCGCAGCGTGTCACCGGCCGACGCGAGCGCGTCGCGTGGCGTGATCGAACCGTCGGTCTCGACCTCGAGCGTGAGGCGGTCGAAGTTCGTCGACTGCTCGACACGCGTCGGGTCGATCGAGAACGACACCCGGCGGACCGGCGAGAAGATCGCGTCGACGGGGATCACACCGATGGTGGTGGTGCGCTTGTTGCGCTCCGCCGACAGGTAGCCGCGGCCCTGCTCCACGGTGAGGTCGAGCGCGAGCCGCCCGGACGCGTTCACGGTGGCGATGTAGAGATCGGGGTTCAAGATCTCGACGTCAGCCGTGGTCTGGATGTCGCCGGCGCGCACTTCGGCCGGACCGCGCTTGTCGAGGCGCAACGTGACGGCCTCGTCCGACGAGCAGCGCAGGACGAGGTCCTTCAGGTTCAAGATGACGTCGGTGACGTCTTCCTTCACACCCTTGATGACGTCGAACTCGTGCAGGGCGTCGTCGAAACGCACCTGGGTGACGGCCGCGCCCGGGATCGACGACAACAACGTGCGGCGAAGGCTGTTGCCGAGCGTGTGTCCGAATCCGGGTTCGAGCGGGGAGATCATGAAGCTCTGGGTGTTGCCCTCGGCTTCGACGGCTTCGATCTCGGGACGCTGAATGATGAGCATGGGGGGAGCCTCGCTTGCTTACTTCGAGTACAGCTCGACGATGAGCTGTTCGCGAACGGGGATATCGATCTGCTCGCGGAGCGGCAGATCGCGGACGGTCGCCTTGAACTCGCCCGCGTTGACCTCGAGCCACTGCGGCGCGGTGCGGTCGAGGGTGTCGATGTTGTGACGAATGACGATCATCTTCTGCGACTTGGGCGCCAGTGAGACGACGTCGTCCTTGCGCACCACGTACGACGGGATCGTCACCCGCTTGCCGTTGACGAGCACGTGGCCGTGGCGGACGAACTGCCGCGCCTGGCTGCGGCTCGACGCGAACGCGGTGCGGAACACCACGTTGTCGAGCCGGAGCTCGAGGAGACGCAACAAGTTCTCACCCGTGATGCCCGGCTGCTTGCTCGCCTTGCCGTAGATGAGCTGGAACTGCTTTTCGAGCAGCCCGTAGATACGCCGGCACTTCTGCTTCTCGCGCAGCTGGAGCAGGTACTCGCTGTCGCGGACGCGACCACGGCCATGCTGACCGGGCGGGTACGGGCGACGTTCGATCGGGCAGCGCATCGAGTCGCACTTCGTGCCCTTCAGGAACAACTTCATGCGCTCGCGTCGGCAGAGCCGGCACACCGCGCCCGTGTAACGCGCCATCAGACCCTCCGCCGCTTGGACTGGCGGCAACCGTTGTGCGGGATCGGCGTGACGTCTTTGATGCCGACGACCTCGATGCCCGCGTTCTGAATCGACCGGATCGCGGTCTCCCGACCGGACCCCGGACCCTTCACCGACACGTCCACCTTGCGGACACCGTGCTCCATCGCGCGCTTGGCCGCGGCCTCCGCCGCGAGCTGCGCGGCGAACGGCGTGCTCTTGCGCGAGCCCTTGAAGCCCACGTTGCCGGAACTCGCCCACGAGAGCGTGTTCCCCTGCAGGTCGGTGAAGGTGATGATCGTGTTGTTGAACGACGACTTGATGTGCGCCATCCCGTAGGTGACGTTCTTGCGTTCCTTCTTCTTCGGCCGGCGTCCGCCGGCGACAGGTTTCGCCACTGCTGCTCAGGCTCCGATATCGGGTGTTGGGATTTCGGTTCTGCGGGTGCGCGTCACTTACGGGCTTTCTTCTTGCCGGCGACCGTCTTCTTCGGTCCCTTGCGGGTCCGTGCGTTCGTCCGGGTGCGCTGTCCGTGGACCGGGAGCCCCTTGCGGTGGCGGAGTCCTTCGTAACAGCCGATCTCCATCTTGCGCTTGATGTCCTGGCTCACCTGGCGGCGCAGGTCACCTTCGACCTTCAGGTTCTGGTCGATGAACGTACGGAGCCGCGCCACTTCCTCTTCGGTGAGGTCGCGGACGCGGGTGTCGCGCGAGATGCCCGTCGCGTCGGACACCTGCTGCGCGGTGTTACGGCCGATGCCGTAGATGTACGTCAGTGAGATCTCGAGTCGCTTCTCGCGAGGGATGTCGACACCGGCGATACGGGCCATGACGCGTCCTTCCTAACCCTGCCGCTGCTTGTGACGCGGGTCGTCGCAGATGATCCGGACCGAGCCGTGCCGGCGAATCACCTTGCACTTGTCGCACATCTTCTTGACCGAAGGTCGAACCTTCATTTTTCTTTGTCGCCTTCTCTGCTCGGCGGGATACCCGCCTCGCGGACGTTCAGGACTCCGGCGAGCTCACTTGCTGAGCTCGATCGCCGCGTCGTCTTCTCGGATCTTGGGTGTTCGGTCGCTTGAGGATCTTGGGTTACTTGTAGCGGTAGGTGATGCGACCGCGGCTGAGGTCGTACGGCGTGAGCTCGACCTGAACGCGATCGCCCGGCGCGATGCGGATGTAGTGCATCCGCATCTTCCCGGATATGTGAGCGAGGACCTTGTGCCCGTTCTCCAGCTCGACACGGAACATGGCGTTCGGCAACGGCTCGACGACCGTGCCTTCGACCAGGATCGTGTCATCCTTGGGCTTCGCCAGAGAGCATCACCTTCAGGGCTGGAAGCGCGCCAGCGGACTGCAGAAATTTCGTGCCATTGCCTTGGGACCTTGGGCGCGCGGAACGGGCAAGGAGCCGACCGAAGAGATTACCTGATCAGCCCCACCCGTCACAAGCCAGGAAGAGCGGGAGCGGTAGCGGAGCCGACCGGATGGGAGGCGCAGCGCGAGCGACCCTGAGTCAAAGAATCGTCAGAACGACCGGGCCGTCGTCCGTCACCGCGACGGTGTGCTCGAAATGGGCGGCCCGGGAGCCGTCGGCGGTCACGACGGTCCAGCCGTCGTCGAGGGTGCGGGTCGTGGCCCGGCCGGCGGTGACCATGGGTTCGATGGCGAGCACGAGCCCGGCCTTCAGCTTCATCCCCCGCCCCGGGGGCCCGTAGTTCGGCACCTCGGGTTCCTCGTGCATGGCGGTGCCGATGCCGTGCCCGACGTATTCGCGCACCACGCCGAAGCGGGCGGCAGTGACCTCCCGCTCCGCCGCCGCGCCGATGTCGCCCAGGCGATTCCCCTCGACCGAGGCGTGGATCGCCGATTCGAGCGCGTTCCGGGTGACGTCCATGAGGCGCTGCGACTCGGCGTCGACCTCGCCCACGGGGACCGTGATCGCGGCGTCGGCGTGCCACCCCTCGATGATCGCCCCGCAGTCGATCGAGACGATGTCGCCGGCCTCGAGCACCCGCGGGCCCGGGATCCCGTGCACGATCACCTCGTTCGGCGAGATGCACGCCACCGCCGGGAAACCGTGGTAGCCGAGAAAGTTCGAGCGGGCGTTGCGCCGCTCCAGGACCGCCCGGGCGGCGGCGTCCAGATCAGCCGTGGTCGCGCCCGGAACCGCGGCGCGGGTGCAGGCCTCGTGCATCTCGGCCACGACCGAGCCCGCGCGCCGCATCAACGCGATCTGGGGAGCGGTCTTGCGCAGCACCATCGTCGGGACCGGCCGGCTACGAGATCTGCTCGGCGCACACCTTGACGAGCCGCTCGAACACCTCGTCGCCTTCGCCGACGCCGTCGATGATCGTGAGCAACCCGAGCGCCCGGTAGTACTCGACGATCGGGACCGTCTCGCGCTCGTAGAGCTCGAGGCGCCGTTCCACCGCTTCGTCGGTGTCGTCGTCGCGCTGGCGCACGTTCGCGCCGCACGTGTCGCACACCCACCCGCGCACGGGCGGGAGATTCACGTGGTACACGCGCTGGCAGCTCTCGCACACCCGCCGGCCCGCGATGCGGTCGAACACGATCTCACGCGGAACGTCGAGATCGACGACGAGGTCCAACGGGAAGCCGGCGATGACGCGATCCAGCTCGCGCGCCTGATGGAGCGTGCGGGGGAAGCCGTCGAGCACGAAGCCTCCGCCGAGCGGTCCGCCCGGCACCATGCACTCTTCGATGACACCGACGACGATCTCGTCCGGCACCAGCTCGCCCGCGTCCATGTAGCGCTTCGCCTCGAGCCCGAACGCGGTTCCCTGCGCCGCCTGGGTGCGGAACATGTCACCGGTCGAGACGTGGATCACGCCGTAGTGCTCCGCCAGACGGGTCGACTGCGTGCCCTTACCGGCACCCTGCCTCCCGAGCAGCACGAGTCGGGGCTCTGAGCAGCTCATGTCGCTAGGAGAGGAAACCCTCGTAGTTCCGCATCATCAGCTGGCTGTCGATCTGCTTCATGGTTTCGAGCATGACGCCGACCGCGATGAGGATGGTCACGCCACCGAACGGATCTTGGATCTTCCACATCTTCAACACGATGAACGGGATGATCGCGATGACCGTCAGGTAGATGGCTCCGGGCAGCGTGATCCGGTTGAGCACCTTCGCGAGATAGCGCTCGGTCGGAGGCCCGGGCCGGATGCCGGGGATGAAGCCGCCCTGCTTGCGGATGATGTCCGCCTGTTGCTGAGGGTTGAACGCGATGGCCGTGTAGAAGTACGAGAAGAACATGATGAGCACGCCGAACGAGATGATGTAGAACCAACTCGTGGTCGCGGATCCGACCAGGTGGTCGTTGACCCATTTGCGCGGCCCGGCCGGCATGACGGTGGCCGCGAGCGCAGGGAACGAGAGCAGCGACGTCGCGAAGATCACCGGGATAACACCCGACTGGTTGACCTTCAGCGGTATGTAGGTGCTCTGGCCACCGTACATGCGGCGGCCGACGACTCGCTTCGCGAATTGCACGGGTATTCGCCGTTGCCCCGACTCGATCAACACGATCGCGTAGACCAGGGCTACCGCCAAGGCGAGGATCGCGATGAATTGGATCGTCGACTGCTTCAGGACCAGCGAACCCGAGTACGGGAGCCGGGACACCACCGAGGTGAAGATCAGGATCGACATGCCGTTGCCGATCCCGCGTTGGGTGATGAGCTCGCTCAGCCACATGACGAGCGCGCAACCCGTCGTCCACGTCATGACGATGAGCAGCGCACGGTACGCGGTGAAGTTCGGGATGAGCACGGTTCCGACCGGGAGCGAGATGCCCGACTGCCCGAGCAGACCGCCGTTGCCGCTCTTGAGCACGAAGACGAACGCCGTCGACTGCATCAGCGCGAGCGCGACGGTGAGGTAGCGCGTCCACTGCGTGATCTTCTTCTGCCCGGTCTGGCCTTCGTTCTGCCATTCCTCGAGCTTCGGGATCACGACACCGAGCAACTGCATGATGATCGACGCCGTGATGTACGGCATGATCCCGAGGAAGAAGATCGAGACCGCGGTGAGCGCTCCCCCGGAGAACAGGTTGAACAGGCCGAGCACCCCGCCCGCGCCCTTCGCTTGCGACGACAGCTCCTGAACGGCCTTGAAGTCGACGTAGGGCACCGGAATGTGCGAGCCCATCCGGAAAATGAAGATGATGAAGATCGTGAACAGGATCTTGTTCCGAAGGTCAGCGACTCGGAACATGTTCTGGAGGCGCGAAAGCCCTGACATCACCGGGACCTCATGGGGTCGACGACCACCTCACAACCGGACGAGGCAGTGTAGCTAGCGGTTCGTGAGTGCGTTCCCGCGAGCCGGCGGACGCCCCGTGGGCCACGGGAGCGGCAGAACCTCGACCGAGCCGCCCGCGGCCTCGATGGACCGCACCGCGGCCGCCGAGAATGCGTGCGCCCGTACCGTCAGCGCCTTGGTCAGCTCGCCCCGGGCGAGGATCTTGACCAGGCCCCGCTTGGCCACGAGACCGCTGGCGCGCAGCGTGTCCGGGGTGACCTCGGCGCCGGCGTCGAACCCGTCGAGCGTCGACAGATTCACGACGTGATACTCGACCCGGAAGGGGTTGTTGAAGCCCTTGGCCTTCGGGGTCCGGCGGTGCAACGGCGTCTGGCCGCCTTCGAAGCGGGCCGGGATCGTGTTGCGTGCGCCCTGACCCTTGCTGCCGCGGCCCGCGGTCTTTCCACCTTTCCCCCCGATACCGCGCGCAACGCGTCGTTTCGGACGGCGCGAGCCGGGAGCCGGCTTCAGGTCGTGGATCTTCACGGCAGTTCCTCCACCTTGATGAGGTGCGGCACGCGTGCAATCATCCCGCGTACCTCGGGCCGGTCGGGCAGCGTGTTCGTCGAACCGATCCGACCGAGACCGAGCGCGCGCAGCGTTCCGCGCTGTTTCGGCTTGATGCCGATCTGCGAGCGGGTGAGCGTGACCTTGATTCCTGAAGTTCGGATACCTGAATCCCGGGTGCTCATTTGACCTCCGTCACCTCGAGCTTGCCCCGCTGACGTTCGCGGTACGCGTTGAGCATGCCCTTGGTCGACACCTCTTCGGCCGACTTGCCCCGCAGGCGGGCGACGTCGTCGGGGCGGCGCAACGCCATCAGGCCCTGCATGGTCGCGCGCGCCACGTTGATCGCGTTCGACGAGCCGAGCGACTTCGCCAGCACGTCGTGAATGCCCGCGGCTTCGAGGATCGCACGGGCGGCGCCACCGGCGATGACACCGGTACCGGGCGCCGCGGGCTTCATCAGCACCCGGGCGGCATCGTGTTCGCCCACGATCACGTGCGTGATCGTGGATCCGGCGAGCGGCACGGCGAAGAAGCTCTTGCGCGCTTCCTCCATGCCCTTTTGGATCGCGGCCGGCACTTCTTTCGCCTTGCCGTAGCCGAGCCCGACATTGCCGTTGCCGTCGCCGACCACCACGAGCGCGGTGAACGAGAAGCGCCGGCCGCCCTTGACGACCTTGGCGACGCGGTTGATCGAGATCACCCGTTCGTCGAACTGACCTTCAGCCATGTGAACCCAATCCCTTAAAGAGTCAATCCGGCTTCGCGGGCGCCATCGGCGACTGCCGCGACCCGGCCGTGATACTTGAAACCACCCCGGTCGAACACGACGGTCTCGACGCCGGCCGCTCGGACCCGCTCGCCGACCAACGCGCCCACCTTCTTGGCGGCATCGACCGTTGCGGTCGATCCGCCCCGCAGGTCGGCTTCCATCGTCGACGCACTCGCGATGGTCCGGCCCGCGAGGTCGTCGATCGCCTGGACGTAGATGTGCTTGCTCGAACGGAAGACCGCGAGCCGCGGACGCGCCGCGGTTCCCGTGACCTTCTTGCGGACTCGGCGGTGCCGCCGGTCGCGGTGTTCGGACTTGGTGAGGCTCATGACGGGACCCTCTGCTACTTCGCCGACTTGCCGGCTTTACGCCGGATGTGTTCGCCGACGTAACGGATGCCCTTGCCCTTGTACGGCTCGGGCTTGCGGATCTTGCGGATGTCGGCCGCGACCTGGCCGACCAGTTGCTTGTCGTGCCCGCGCACGACGATGCGCGTCGGCGCCGGGACTTCGAACGTGACGCCGGCGGGAGCCTCGAACTTGACCGTGTGCGAGTACCCGACCGAGAGCTCGATCGCGTTCGACCCCTGGGCGGCGGCGCGGTACCCGACGCCCACGATGTCGAGCTCCTTCGCGAAACCTTCGGAGACACCGATCACCATGTTGGCGATCAAGGTCCGCTGCAAGCCGTGCAGCGAACGGTTCGACCGCGAATCGTCGGCCCGGCTCACGGTCAGCACGTCGCCGTCGCGCTCGACCGCGACATCGCCGACCAGGCTGTGCTCGAGCTGGCCCTTCGGGCCCTTCACGCGGACCGCGGGACCGTCGATCGTCACTTCGACCCCACTCGGGACCGTGATCGCTTGCTTACCGATACGGGACATGACGCAGCTCCGCTACCAGACCTGGCACAGGATCTCGCCGCCCACGCGACGCTCGCGCGCCTCGCGGTCGGTCAACAGACCCTGATTGGTGGACACGATGGCGATACCCATACCGCCGAGCACACGCGGGACGCTCTCGGCCTTCGAGTACACCCGCAGGCCGGGGCGCGACACCCGCTTGATCCCGGAGATCGTCCGGCGGCGGTCGCTCGAGTACTTCATCTTGATCGTCAGGCGCTTCCCCGGACGGCTCGGGTCGGCCACGACTTCGAAGCCGGTGATGTAGCCCTCGCGTTCGAGGATCACCGCGACTGCTTCTTTCAGCTTCGACGAGGGCATGGCGACGTCATCGTGGAACGCGACGTTCGCGTTCCGGATGCGGGTCAGCATGTCGGCGATCGGGTCGGTCATCGTCACCGCGCGAACCTCCCCATCACCAAGAGCTCTTCGTCATGCCCGGGATCTCCCCGGCGTGAGCCATCTGCCGCAAACAGAGCCGACACAGACCGAAGTCCTTGTAGACCGAGCGCGCCCGGCCGCACCGGCGGCAGCGCGTATAGCCGCGCACCTTGAACTTCGGCGTGCGCTGCTGCTTGTTGACGAGTGCCTTTTTGGCCATCGATTCACCCCTGCCCGTCGCGGCGGAAAGGAAAGCCGAGCACCCGAAGGAGCGCGAGCCCCTGGGCGTCGGTTTCCGCTGTGGTCACGATCGTTACGTTCATGCCGCGAACGCTGTCGATCTTGTCGTAGTCGATCTCGGGGAACACCAGCTGTTCGTTGAGACCAAAGGTGTAGTTCCCGTGCCCGTCGAACTGCTTCGGCGGCATGCCGCGGAAGTCGCGGATACGGGGGATCGCGAGGCTCACGAGCCGGTCGTAGAACTCCCACATCCGGTCGGAGCGCAACGTCACCTTGGCGCCGATCTCGTTGCCCTCGCGGAGCTTGAAGCTCGCGATCGACTTCTTCGCCTTGGTGACGAGGGGCTTTTGCCCGGTGATGATCGTGAGGTCGGTGACGGCGCCGTCGAGCAGCGAACGCTGCTGCGTCGCGCGGCCGACTCCCATGTTCACCACGATCTTGACCGGCTGCGGCACCTGCATGACGTTCGTCAGCCCGAGCTCGGTCTGCAGCTGCGCTTTGAGTTCGTTCTCGAACCGCTGCTTGAGGCGCGGCGATTCGGTGGTCGTCGTCGCCACTAGATATCACTCCCACACTTGCGACAGATGCGGTGCTTCGCGTGCTCGTCGTCGAAGCGGTAGCCGATACGGGTCGCGCCGCATTCCTTGCACCACAACGCGACGTTCGACACGTGGATCGGCATCTCCTTGTCGATGATGCCGCCCTGCATCACCTGGCCCTTCGGCTTGGTGTGCCGCTTGGAGATGTTCACGCCGTCGACGATCACCTTGTCGGTGCCGTTGACGACCCGCGTGATCGTTCCCCGCCGGCCGACGTCCTTGCCGGCGAGCACGACCACGTCGTCACCCTTTTTGACCTTCATCACAAAACCTCCGGCGCGAGCGACACGATCCGCATGAAGCGGCGGTCGCGCAGCTCGCGTCCGACCGGACCGAAGATGCGCGTGCCTCGCGGCTGCATCTGGTCGTTGATCAACACCGCGGCGTTCTCGTCGAAGCGGATGTAGCTGCCGTCGGGACGGCGCTTCTCCTTCTTCGTGCGCACGACGACGCACTTGACGACGTCACCCTTCTTCACCGACGCACCCGGGACGGCGTCCTTCACCGTCGCGACGAACACGTCGCCGATGCTGGCGTAGCGCCGGCGCGTGCCGCCGAGCACCTTGATGCACAGCACCTCGCGCGCGCCGGAGTTGTCGGCCACCTTCAACCGTGATTCTTGTTGGATCATGATTCACGTCCGCGGTGAGTGAGCGCAGCGAGCGAACCCGCCAGCAAGCGAACGTCCGCGGCGCACGTATCGTGCGACGCAGTGAGCGAGCGCATGAGCATGTTCACCGGGCACGCTCCAGGACTTCCACGACGCGCCAGCGCTTGTTCTTCGAGAGGCGGCGCGTCTCGGCGATGCGCACGCGGTCGCCCTCGCGCACGTCGTTGGTCTCGTCGTGTGCGTAGAGGCGCTTCGTGCGCTGCATCGTCTTCTGGTACCGACGGTGGCGCACGCGGTCGACGACCGCGACCACCACGGTCTTGTCCATCTTCACCGACACCGCGATGCCCTCTCGGACCTTGCGGGCGTTGGCGCGCGTCTCCGCGTCGCCGGAACCCTGTGTCTCGTCAGCCATCACGCCTCCTGCCGATCTGCTTCGTGCGCCAAGATCTCGCGCTCACGCATCAGCGTGTGGATGCGCGCGATATCGCGCTTGTAGTTCGTGATCTCGGTCGTGCTGTCGAGCTGACCGGTCGCCAGGTCGAGACGGCGCTTCCAGAGCTCCTGCTTCGCCTCCGAAAGGCGGTCGACGAGCGCTTCGTCGGTGAGCTCGCGCAATTCAGCTGCCTTCATCGCTACACCTCTTCCTCGCGCACGATGAACCGCGCGCGCATCGGAAGCTTGTGGATCGCGAGGCGCATCGCTTCGCGCGCGATCGGTTCCGGGACACCGGAGAGCTCGAAGAGCACCCGGCCCGGCTTCACGACCGCAACCCACTTCTCCGGGTTGCCCTTACCCGAGCCCATGCGCGTCTCCGCGGGCTTCTGGGTGATGGGCTTGTCGGGGAAGACGTTGATCCACACCTTGCCGCCACGCTTGATGTGACGGGTCATCGCGATACGAGCGGCTTCGATCTGTCGGTTCGTCAACCAGCCCGGCTCCAACGCCTGAATGCCGAACTCGCCGAACGCGAGGCGCGTGCCACCCTTGGCCATGCCGGTCATGCGGCCTCGTTGCACCTTGCGGTGACGAACCTTGCGGGGCATCAACATGGTGACGACCTACTCCTCGCCGCCGCGGAAGTGCGGGGTCTCGTGGTGCTCGCGCGTGCGGCGCTCGATCTCTTCTTCTTCGGCGAGCAAGCGCTCGAGCTCGGGGTCGGCCTCGCCCAGCAACGGCTTGGACGGAATGTCCTCGCCGCCCTCGATCTCGGTTGCGCCGTCGGTCGCGGTGACCGGCTCGCCGTCCTCGGTCTTGCGCCGGCGTCCGCCGCCCGCGCTGACCACCCGACGCACGCCGGGCTGGCCCGCGGTCTCGCCGACGGCCATCGCGGCTTCCCGTGCGATCTTGTCCTCGACCGCGCTCTTGTACGGCAGGATGTCGCCCTTGTAGATCCAGACCTTCACGCCGATGCGACCGAACGTGGTGCGGGCTTCGGCGAGGCCGT
The DNA here is from genome assembly GCA_963835455.1 of uncultured Actinomycetes bacterium. GTDB lineage: Bacteria > Actinomycetota > Acidimicrobiia > IMCC26256 > PALSA-610 > PALSA-610. The sequence continues at coordinate 374,359 of CAWIFT010000003.1, read as the reverse complement.
AGTCGACGTCGGCGCGCAGGGTGTGCAGCGGCACGCGTCCTTCGCGGTACCACTCCTTGCGGCTCATCTCCGCGCCACCCAGCCGACCGCTGCACTGCACGCGCACGCCGAGTGCGCCGGCCTTCATTGCGGTCTGCACCGCACGCTTCATCGCCCGCCGGAACGACACGCGCCCGGTGAGCTGGTCGGCAACGCCCTGGGCGAGCAGCATCGCGTCGATCTCGGGCTGCTTGATCTCTTGGATGTTGAACTGGATCTTCGGGTTACCGCTGATCTTGCGCAGGCCCTCACGCAACCGCTCGGCCTCGGCGCCGCGCCGACCGATCACGATGCCGGGACGCGCGGTGTACACGTCGATGCGCAGGCGGTCTCCGGTGCGCTCGATCTCGATGCGACTGACGGCCGCACGCTCGAGCTGCTTGCGCAGGTAGTCGCGGATCTTCCAGTCCTCGATGAGGAACTCGCGGTACTCGCTCTTGCCCGCGATCCAGCGTGACTTCCACTCGGTGGTGATGCCGAGCCGGAACCCGTACGGGTTGACTTTCTGACCCATGACTATTCCTTCTCAGCTTCCGGCGCGGATTCGGTCTCGTCGACCTCGGTGGGTTCGTCGACCGCCGCTTCGGTGACTTCGTCGGTTGCGACCTCGTCCGGCGACGCCCAGGGGTCGTCGGTCGCGGCCGCTTCGGCTTCGCCTTCGGCCTCGGACTCCGTCGCCCGCGAACGCCGCACGCGCTCGGCGCGCCGGCGCTGCGCAACCGCGGCGCCGCGTCCGGTCGCTTCCTCGCGCCGCTGCCGCTCCTCGAGCTCGTCGAGCGCGAAGCGCTCGAGCACGATCGTCACGTGCGAGGTGCGCTTGCGGATCCGGAAGTAACGACCGCGTGCCCGGGGCTGGCCGTGCTTGCGCGTCGGACCTTCGTCCGCCCAGGCGCGCGACACGAAGAGCTCGTCGGCGGGGATGGAGTTGTTGTGCTCGGCGTTCGCGATCGCGGAGCCGAGCAGCTTGAGCATGTCGTCGGCCGCGTCCTTCTCGCACAGTTGCAGCCGGCGCTCGGCATCGCCGACCGGGAGACCGCGCACGAGCTCGAGCACCTGACGAACCTTGTACGGCGAGGTGTGGAGGTAGCGCACCGTGGCGCGCACCTGGGGGCCGGTGGTGGTGTCAGCCATCAGCGCCGGCTCGATCGCTCTTGGCCCGCGTGGTAGCGGAACACCCGGGTCGGCGCGAACTCGCCGAGCTTGTGACCGACCATGGCCTCGGTGACGTACACCGGGACGTGCTTGCGACCGTCGTGCACGGCAAGCGTGTGACCCACCATGTCGGGAGTCACCGTGCTGCGCCGCGACCAGGTCTTGATGACCTTGCGATCGCCGGCCGCGTTCATCGCATCCACCTTCTCGCGAAGGTGGTCGTCGATGAACGGACCCTTTTTGAGACTGCGGGGCATGTACGTCTACCTCCGTGCGCCGCGCGTACGACGCCGGCGGATGATGAGCTTGTCGCTCGACTTGCCCTTCTTGCGGGTACGGCCTTCGGGCTTGCCCCACGGCGACACCGGGTGGCGGCCGCCGGAGCTCTTGCCCTCGCCGCCGCCCAACGGGTGGTCGACCGGGTTCATGGCGACGCCGCGGGTGTGTGGGCGCTTGCCCTTCCAGCGGTTGCGACCGGCCTTGCCGATCGAGATCAGTCCGGCCTCGCTGTTGCCGACGGAACCGACGGTGCCGCGGCAGTCGATCGGCACGCGCCGCATCTCGGTCGAGGGCAACCGGAGCGTCGCGAACTGGCCTTCCTTGGCGATCAGCTGGATCGCCGCGCCGGCGCCGCGGCCCATCTTGGCGCCGCCCCCCGGCTTCAACTCGACGTTGTGCACCGTGGTACCGACGGGGATGTAGCGCAGCGGCAACGCGTTGCCGACGCGGATCTCGCTGCCCTGACCGCTCTGCACCATCGCGCCGACCTCGAGGCCCTGCGGGGCGATGATGTACGCCTTCTCGCCGTCGAGGTAGTGGAGCAGCGCGAGCCGCGCGTTGCGGTTCGGGTCGTACTCGATCGCCGCGACCTTGGCGGGCACGCCGTCCTTGTTCCTACGGAAGTCGACGATGCGGTACCGCTGCTTGTGACCGCCACCGCGGTGGCGGGCCGTCATGCGACCGTAGGAGTTGCGCCCACCGGTCTTCGGCTTCGGCTTCGTCAGCGACTTCTCGGGCTTGGTCTTCGTGACCTCGACGAAGTCGGACGTCGTCTGGAAGCGCCGCCCGGGGCTCGTCGGCTTGCGTTTGCGAATGGGCACCGTCAGCTCCCGAAGATGTCGATGCGTTCCTCGCCGGCGGCGAGGGTGACGATGGCCCGCTTCTGGCGCGCCGGTGCGTTGTACGCGCCGGTGCTGCGATTACGCGAACGCTTCGCCTTGCGGTTGATGGTGTGAACCTTCTCGACCCGGCGGGCGAACAGCTGCTCGACCGCGTTGCGGATCTCGATCTTGTTGGCGTTGGACGCGACGATGAACGTGTAGACGTTGAGGTCGTAGCCCGCGTACGACTTCTCCGACACGACCGGCTTGATGATGATGTCGCGCGGGTCCTTACTCATCGGACGCACCCACCTTCGCATTGCTCAGCCGGGCGATCGTCGTCTCGAGCGCCGGCTGCGAGAACACCAACCAGTCGTTGAGCAACACGTCGTACGTGTTCAGCTCTTCGGGCAGGACGATCTGCACGCGACTGCCGAGGTTGCGCAGCGACTTCCACGCGTTCTCGTCGGTGCGGAACAACACGACGAGGACCCGGTCCTCGCGCTCGCCCTTCGTGCGCAAGCCGATCGCCTCGAGCAGCTTGACCGCGTCCTTCGTCTTCGGTGCGTCGATCGCCCAGTCGTCGACGACGACGACCTTCTGCTCCGACGCCCGGTCGGAGAGCGCCGAACGCAATGCGAGCTGCACCATCTTCTTGGGGGTGCGCTGCGAGTAATCGCGGGGCTTCGGGCCGTGGGCCACACCGCCGCCGCGCCACTGCGGCGCACGGATCGAACCCTGACGGGCGCGGCCGGTGCCCTTCTGGCGCCACGGCTTCGCCCCACCGCCGCGCACCTCGGCGCGGGTCTTGGTGCTGTGCGTTCCCGCACGCTTGGCCGCGAGCTGCGCGGTGACGACCTGGTGCATGACGGCCACGTTCGGCTCGATGCCGAAGATGTGGTCGGGCAGCTCGACGGCGCCCGCGTCGGCGCCGGTCGCGGTCTTCATCGTGATGGAAGCCATTACGCCTTCACCCCCGACTTCACGGCGTTGCGGACGAAGACGATGCCGCCCGACGGGCCGGGGACCGCGCCCCGGATGAGCAGGAGGTTGCGCTCGGCGTCGCCCTCGACCACTTGCAGGTTGAGCGTCGTGGTGCGCACGTTGCCGAACTGGCCGGCCATCTTCATTCCCTTGAAGACGCGAGCCGGCGTGGCGCACGCGCCGATCGAACCGGGGGCACGGTGCTTCTTGTGGTTACCGTGCGAGGCGCCCTGCCCGGAGAAGTTGTGGCGCTTCATGACGCCGGCGAAGCCGTGGCCCTTGCTGATCCCGGTCACGTCGACCCGCTCACCGGCCGCGAACAGATCGGCCTTCAGGACCTGACCGAGCTCGAACCCGGCGAGGTCGACCACGCGCAGCTCCGCGAGGTACTTCGTCGGATCCGCGTTCGCGGCCTTCAGGTGGCCGAGCTCCGGCTTCGACAGCCGCTGCGGCTTCGTTTCGCCGAAGGCGAGCTGAACCGCGGCGTAGCCATCGCGCTCGGGAGTCTTGATCTGGACCACGCGACAGGGCCCGGCCTCGATGACGGTCACCGGAACGATCCGGTTCCCCTCGTCGAAGACCTGGGTCATGCCGAGTTTTCGGCCCAGGATCCCTTTGTTCGCCATTGTCGACTCCGGTGACATATCGAATGGGCAGGCTTGAGGTTCCGCGCCCACGCGAACGCTCCGCTCGGAATCCCGGGCGGAGCGTGATCTCGGTTGTGCCGCGCGGTTCCGCCGGAAACGGGGCCTACGCGGGCCTCGGTTGAAGTCGCGTCGCACCCGAGGCCGGGGGCGGCAACGCGGCGGGTCGCGACATGCGGCCCGTAGAGCCCGATGATGCTAGCGCCCCAGCCGTCAGCCCGCCACCCGGGCCGCATCCTCGCCGGTTCACCACTTTCCGTGGTCGAGCGTTCACTGCACTCCCTGGAAGGGGCTGAGCGAGGGCCGGGGGTAGCAATCACCGACCCGCGGGTTGGGACCGAGCGGGACGTCGGGCGGGTGGACGCGCCGCGCGACCAGCACGCGCTGATCCTCGGAGATCACCTTGAACTCGTGGGAGAGCAGGTCGTCGAGCAGGGCGAGGTCGCGGGGGTCGCCCAGCGTGTCGCGATCGATCACGAGGTACTGCACCTGGGCCGGGTCGGCGAGGTGTTCGCCCTGCACGCCCCAGTTGACGTTGCACCACGGAACCGGGAACTCGTAGATCCTCTCGCGATGGGTCATGTGGGTGTCGGTGTCGTAGTCGACGCTCGCGGCCGCGCCCGGCGGCACCAGCTTCACCGCGCGCGCCTTCGCCGCGACCCGCGGATCCGCGGCGATCGGCCACGCACCCCGGTACGGGCGCGAGTACCGGGCGCACCCCCACGCGTAGCTCGAGACTGCGGCCGCGGCGAGCACCACACACACCATCACCCACCGCGTCGTCGTCCCCGTTCGCTGACGCTTCGCGATCCACGCGATCGCCTCGACCGTGGCGACCGCGCAGCCCGCGACGACGATCGCCGAATAGTGGTACCGGTAGTCGCGGGTGTACGGGAACGAGGCCACGACGTCGATGAAGATCGCCGAGCCCGCGATCGCGAGTGCGCGGAGGTCGAGAAACGGGACGAAGGCCCACGGCGCAAAGATCCGCCAGTACCACGCCCGCCGGTCGCCGGCACTCGCCAACTGCCAGGTCTCGCCCGGATGCCGCAGCGAGTTGAGCGCAATCTGCGACGGCGACCGGCCGAGTCGGCCGAAAAACGAGTCGTAGAACGGGCCGATGCCGTTCTGTCCGGTGATGACGACGCGGGTGGCGAAGAAGAAATACGCCACCGCGCCGAGCGCGACCGCGGCGCCCCGACGCCGTTCACCGCGGAAGAACACGAGACACCCGATGACGGCGACGGCGAGCGCGAAGTCCTCCTTGCACAAGACCGTGAGCACGGCCGCGCACCAGAACCATCCCCATCGCCGCTGCCGCGCGGCCCAGTACGTGAACAACAACGGACCGATCGCCATCGCGTCCGGGTGGAAGAACTCCCACGCGAGCCATTGATACGTCGGGTTGAGGAGCAGCGCGGCGCCGAGCCCGACGCCGGCCCACTTCGAGTGCAGGAGATCGCGCGCGAGCAGGAACACCGCGATCGCGCCGCTCGCCTGCGCCAGCACCTGCACGACGAGCAGGAAGATCGGGCCCGCGCCGAGCCGGTAGAACGGCACGAACAGCAACAGCGCGATGTTCGCGTGGTGACCGAAGAACTCGAGCCCGCGGATCGTGACGAACGGGTCCTTGGCCCTCGACAGCAGCCAGATCCCCTGGTCGTAAATGCCCAGATCGAATCCGAACGTGTGGAAACGGTCGTAACGCAACATCGAGAGCCGGATGAACTCGTACGACCACAGCGCCATCAGGAGGACGAGCACCGTCTCCGGCAGACCCCGGGCCTGAACGATCCGGCGCACCGGCCCAGCCTCGGCCGCAAAATCGTCCCGCGGCGCTTCCGACTCGTCGATCGACGTGACGGCGGGATCGTTCACAGCCGCCTCTTCCACCGGAGGATTGTCGCGCGCAGCCCGGGTCGCGACCGGCGGCACACACCCCGCGCCGCGCGTCGCCAATTCCGTCCGTGTGCAACAATCATTCCGGCCGTTGCGCCAACCACACCCGGCCAATGAGCATCGACACCGACACCAGCGCAACGCCACCATCGGCCTCGGGTCGGTCGGCGCATCGAGTGGGCTTCTACCTCAGCGCCGTGCTCTGCGCGATCTTCATGGTGCGGGTGCTCGGGAGTGACTGGGGCAGCCACTTCCCGGCGACGTGGCCGGACGCGCTGTTCCCGAAGGAGGGCTACGTCCCGGTCGCTCGTCTCGGCCCGTTCCATCCCGGCTTCTACTTCGCGTTCCGTCCGATCGGGTATCCGTTGTTTCTCTGGGCGTTCGGACGCAGCTCGCATCCGGTCGTCGTCGCCCAGACCGCGCTGTACTGCGCCGCGGTCATCGGTCTGTGCGTGAGCGCGTGGAGGATTCTGCGTTCGCGGGTCGTGGCCGGGCTGACGATTGCGGTGCTGATCGGTGTCGCGGTGCAGCCGAAGTTCTCGATGTGGAACACCCAGATCCTGAGCGAGTCGCTCTCGATCAGCCTCGGGTTCGCGGCCATCGCCGCGTGGTGGCGGTTCGCGGCCGAGCCGACCCGCAAGCGCGCGGTCTGGGGCTGGATCTTCGTCATCGCGTGGTCGTTGGTACGCGATTCGAACATCGTGGGCGCCGCGATCGTGCTCGTGCCGACCGCGCTGCTCATCGGGTGGCGCGCCCGCACGCTCGACACGAAGATCCGCCGCGCACTCGTCTACGGCGCCGCGGCCCTGGTGCTGACGACCGGCTACTCCTACGTCTCGCAGAGCGTCTCGCGCCGCGCCGACCTTCAGTTCCAGGATCTCATCGGCGTGCGCGTGTTGCCCGACCCGCAGCTCACCAACTGGTTCGCAGCGCACGGCATGCCCCTCGACGACGCCCTGCGCTCGCGGACCGGGAAAGCCGGCTTCGTCGACACGTTCTTCCGTTCGAAGGATCCCACGTACGCGCGCTACTTCCACTGGTCGGAGACCTCGGGACGAACGACGTACGCCGAGTCGCTCGTCGCGCTCCCCTCGCATTACCGCAACCTGTTCTACAAAGACCTGCCGTCGATGCTCGACGCGGACATGCGGTACTACGACACGCACACCGTCTACAACCGGCTCCCGCACACCATGCCGCTCCAACTCGGCGGACCGTCGACCCGAAAGGGGCTCACGGTCTGGCTGTTGGTCGCCGCCGCCGCACTTGCCGCAACCGCGGTGCTGGGAATTCGCCGCAAGCGCGACCTGCGGCTCGCGTTGTTCGGAGCGGCTGCGCTCGCGCTGGCACTCATCGAGCTGTTCTTCTCGTGGTTCGGTGAGCCACTCGAGGTTCCGCGTCACGCGATCGGCGCGGTGTGCGCGCTCGCGACGCTCCTCGTCATCGTGGTCGCAACCGGCATCGACGCCATCGTCGCGGAAGCCGCGGCGCGGCGGGCAACGCCCGCGGCCGATCCCCCGGACAGTGATACCGGTGGAGCCGACGAAGACGTCGCGACGGAAGCCGCCGCGACGGAAGCGGCCGTCGATGCGTGAGACGGCGCGCCTGGCCTGGCAGGACGTCGTTCGCTGGCTGACCGCGTTCGCGGTTTCGCTCGTCGTCGCGGCTTCGATCCTCGGCAACCAGGTTCACGCGCAGGGCAACGACGCCGTGTTCTCCCAGAACCTCGTCGACCGCGCCCTGCGCTTCGGCGGCTCCTATTACGACAACGGGATCCACCCGAAAGGTCCGCTCGAGGAAGTCGCGCACGACATCGCCCGGCGCATCGGCGGCTACGACGGCCACTGGTACGTGATCTCGTTCATGATCGCGATCAGCGCCGCGATCCTCGGCCTCGCCGCGGCCCGGACCACGATGGCGACGCGGGGCAACCGTCCGGTTGCGGTCGCCGTCGCCCTGGTCGTGTTCATTCACTTCGCCTTGGGGGACGCGGCGTATTCCGGCCTGCTCTACAGCCGCAACATTCTCGTGACGTTGCTCGCGATCGTGTGGGTGCTGACCCTCGAAGACCGACCGTGGACAGCCTCACCGCGCGTCCAGATGACCGCCGCGATCTCCACCGGAGTCGTGCTCGGTCTCGCGGTGCAGACGATCATCCCGGCCGCGATCGATGCCGCGTCGATCGGTATCGCCGCGCTGGTGCTCGTCGCGGAACGCGTCCCCGACGTGGCGCGGCGCACGACGCTGCGCCGGGCGACGATCCTCGGCGCGGTCGGCGGATTCCTCAGCGCACCGCTGTGGTATCTGGTCTCCGGCAGCTTCCGATCGTTCTGGGCGAGTTGGTGGGTGTACGCCCGCGACCAGAACTCGGCCATCGGCCTCAGCCTCGCGCAGCAACTGTCGAAGGGCTGGCACACGGCGTACTCGTACTACCAGCATCGTCCGCTGGTCTTCGTCGTCCTCGGCGTGTTCGTCGCGTACACGTTCGTCGTGTGGCGAGATTTCGATCGCCGGACCCGCGTGATTCACGTTGCGCTGCTCGGATGGCTCACCGGCGGCTGGATCCAGCTGGTGATGAGTGAGCGCTATTCGGACCACTACTTCTCCGTCATCGCCGCGCCCACGGCCATGATCGCCGCCGCGCTCGCCGGCCACGCCTGCCCGGCGCTGTGGAAGTGGGCGAACGTGCGTCGCTTCGCCGTCGCGATTCCCCTGGTCGCGCTGCTGCTCGCGTTCTTCTTGTCGGCGGGAACCGCGCATCGCCTCGTCGACTCCGCCTCGATCACGAGCGGCTTCACCAGCGCCGGGCGGGGCGCGGAGCTACGGCGCGAGAACCAGCCGCCGACCAACCGGTCGATCCAGGCTGTCCTCGACCTCGTGTCCGCGGATCAGGATCCGCTGTTGCTCTTCGACGGCAATCAGTTCCTCTACGGCGACTACCGCCGCATCCCCGCGACGCGTTTCCAGCAGAACTACTTCCTGACCGGTTCGATCTACCTCGGCCGGAGCAGCCCGAAGTACATCCCGGCCGGCGCCGCGAAGCTGTTCGCGCACGACATGCTGCAAGCGAACCCCGCGGCGTTCCTGAAGACGGGCGACGTCAACTCGCCCATCGTGTCCGACTGGGTCGCGACGCATTTCCAACCGGTGTTCGACAACAAGAACGGCACGGTCGAGCTGCGCACCGACGTCGCGGACTCGGTCCTGCACGGCCCCGCGTCGACGCCGTGGACGGCTGCGGCCGCGCCGGACGCCGATCAGGGTTGGACCATCGGAGACGGCAACGCCTCGTTCGCGAAGGGCACCCGCGACATTGCGCAGGATCGGCTGGCCCTCACCGGCTCGGACTGCACGCGCATCGACGGCGTCGCCGACGGCGGGGCCGGGTCGACGCCGGGCGTTCGTCTTCCACGTGGTCGATGCCACCGGCAAGCATCCCGAGGCGGGGATCGCGCTCGACGGCGCAACGGCAACCGCCCGCGGCGGCGACGGCGGCACCCTCGAGAGTCAGCCGACGGGGGCTGCGGCGAACGGACCCGTGCCCTTCTCCCTCGTCGTCGGGAGCCGGGCCGCGGTCCTGGTCGTCAACGGCAAGATCGTGGCCGCGGTGCGCACGCCTGCGCACGCCAAGGTCCTGGTCGAGCCCATGCGCTCGGGCCTGTCGTTGACCGACCTGAAGGTCGGGCCCGCCAACATCGGCAGCGGCTGCCCGAGCTCCTAGCTTTCGCAGGGGCGGGTACTACGCCTGCTGCATCTTCAGTTCGATATCGACGCCGGCCGGGAGGTCGAGACGCTGCAGCGCCTCGACGGTCTTCCCGGTCGGTTCGACGATGTCGATGAGGCGCTTGTGAATGCGCATCTCGAAGTGCTCACGACTGTCCTTGTCGACGTGGGGTGAGCGCACCACCGTGTACTTGCGGATCTCCGTCGGCAACGGCACCGGGCCGCGGACCTTCGCCTGCGTACGGATCACCGTCTCGACGATCTTCTTCGTCGACTGATCGATGACCTCGTGGTCATACGCCTTCAGGCGAATGCGAATCTTCTGTCCGGTGTTCGCTGCCATCAGTCCCTACTTCTCGATCTTGACGACGCGGCCGGAACCCACAGTACGGCCACCCTCACGGATCGCGAACCGCAAGCCCTCATCCATCGCGATCGGCTTGCCGAGCTCCACGGTCATCTCCGTGTTGTCACCCGGCATCACCATCTCCGTACCCTCCGGCAACGCCACGGTGCCCGTCACGTCCGTGGTCCGGAAATAGAACTGCGGGTGATAATTCGTGAAGAACGGCGTATGCCGGCCGCCCTCCTCCTTCGTCAAGATGTACACCTGCGCAGTGAAGTTCGTGTGCGGCGTGATGCTCCCGGGCTTGGCCAGAACCTGACCGCGCTCCACATCTTCCTTCTTCGTACCCCGCAACAGCGCACCGATGTTGTCACCCGCCCGGCCCTCATCCAAGAGCTTGCGGAACATCTCCACCCCGGTGCACGTCGTCTTCGTCGTCGCCCGCAGACCGATGATCTCGATCTCCTCACCGACCTTCACGATCCCCCGCTCCACCCGACCCGTCACGACCGTGCCCCGACCGGTGATCGTGAACACATCCTCGATCGGCATCAAGAACGGACGATCCACATCCCGCGTCGGCTCCGGCAAGAACGAATCAACCGACGCCATCAACTCCAAAATCTTCGGCGTCCACTCCGGATCACCCTCCAACGCCTTCAGAGCACTGACCCGAACCACCGGAGTGTCATCACCCGGGAACTCGTACTCGTTCAACAACTCCCGCACCTCGAGCTCAACAAGCTCGAGGATCTCCTCATCGTCGACCATGTCCGACTTGTTCAACGCCACCACAATCGACGGCACACCCACCTGACGGGCCAACAACACATGCTCACGCGTCTGCGGCATCGGACCATCCGTCGCCGCGACCACCAAGATCGCGCCGTCCATCTGCGCAGCACCCGTGATCATGTTCTTGATGTAGTCGGCGTGGCCGGGACAATCCACATGCGCGTAATGACGGTTCTCCGTCTCGTACTCCACATGCGCAATCGAGATCGTGATCCCCCGCGCCTTCTCCTCCGGCGCCTTATCGATCTGATCAAACGCCGTGAACGAATTCTTCGGGTTCTGATCATGCAGAACCTTCGTAATCGCCGCCGTCAACGTCGTCTTCCCATGGTCAATATGACCAATCGTCCCAATGTTCAAGTGCGGCTTCGTGCGCTCGAACTTCTCTTTCGCCATCGGACGACCTTTACCTTTCGATTCGGAAGACGTTGTTGCAGGGGTGGATTGCGGACGTGATTTCGGGCTGGTGACGCGTCACTCGCCGCGAACGCGAGCCACGATCTCCTGTGCGATCGAGTCGGGCACCGCTTGGTACGAGTCGAACTGCATCGTGTAGGTCGCGCGCCCTTGGGTGCGGGACCGCAGGTCGCCAACATACCCGAACATCTGCGCCAACGGGACTTTGGCGGTGATCACCTGGGCGCTGCCGCGCTGGGCCACGCCCTCGACCTGGCCCCGCCGGGAGTTGAGGTCGCCGATGACGTCGCCCATGTACTCGTCGGCGGTCACGACCTCCACCGACATGACCGGCTCGAGCAGGATGGGCTTGGCCTTCTTGGCCGCATCCTTGAGGGCCATGGAGCCGGCGATCTTGAACGCCATCTCCGAGCTGTCGACCTCGTGGTACGAACCGAAGGTGAGGCGGGCGCGCACGTCGACGAGCGGATAGCCCGCGACGACACCGCCCTGCATGGCTTCTTGGATACCGGCGTCGACCGCCGGGATGTACTCGCGGGGGATGACGCCACCCTTGATCTCGTCGACGAACTCGTAGCCGCCGCCGGGACCGGTCGGCTCGAGGGCGAGCACGACGTCGGCGAACTGACCACGACCGCCGGTCTGGCGGATGTAACGGATCCGGACCTGCTCGACGGGCTGCGTGATCGTCTCGCGGTACGCGACCTGCGGCTTGCCGACGTGCGCCTCGACGTTGAACTCGCGCATCATCCGGTCGACGAGCACTTCGAGGTGCAGCTCACCCATGCCGCGGATGATCGTCTGGCCCGTTTCCTCGTCGGTGTGCACGCGGAACGTGGGGTCCTCGTCGGAGAGCGAGCTGAGCGCCTTGCCCAACTTGTCCTGGTCGGCCTTCGTCTTGGGCTCGATCGCGACCGAGATGACGGGCTCGGGGAAGATCATCTGCTCGAGGATGATCGGATCCGTGCGCTCGCACAGCGTGTCGCCGGTGGTCGTCTGCTTGAAGCCGAGACCCGCGACGATGTCGCCCGCGTACGCGACTTCGATGTCCTCGCGCTGGTTCGCGTGCATGCGCAGGATGCGCCCGATGCGCTCCTTGCGGTCCTTGGTGGAGTTGTAGATCTCCGAGCCCTTCTCGAGCTTGCCCGAGTAGATCCGGAAGTACGTGAGCTTGCCGTAGGGGTCGGCGACGATCTTGAACGCGAGCGCCGCGAACGGCTCGTTCTCACTCGCCTTGCGCTCGACCGGCTCACCCTTCATGTCGATGCCCTCGGTGGGCTTGATGTCGATCGGCGCGGGCAGGAAGTCGACGACCGCGTCGAGCATGGGCTGTACGCCCTTGTTCTTGAACGCGGAGCCGCACAGCACCGGCACGAACTCGAACGCCAGCGTTCCCGTGCGGATCGCGGCCTTGATCTCGTCGACGCTCAGTTCCTCGCCCTCGAGGTACTTCTCCATCAGGTGATCGTCGACGTGCGCGATCGTCTCGAGCAGTTCGTGACGCGCCGCGTCGGCGGCGTCTTGGAATTCGGCGGGGATGTCGACGACCTCGAACTCCGCGCCTTCGGTGTCGTCGTCGAGCGGCCACATGACGGCCTTCATCGCGACGAGGTCGATGACGCCACGGAAGTCGCTTTCCGAGCCGATCGGGAGTTGGACGATCGCGGGGACCGCGTCGAGACGCTCGCGCATCATGGAAACGCAGCGGTCGAAGTCGGCGCCGACCCGGTCCATCTTGTTGACGAAGCAGAACCGGGGCACGTTGTACTTGTTGGCCTGGCGCCACACCGTCTCGGTCTGGGGCTCGACACCGGCGACCGCGTCGAACACGGCCACCGCACCGTCGAGCACGCGCAACGAGCGCTCGACCTCGACCGTGAAGTCGACGTGGCCGGGCGTGTCGATGATGTTGATCTGGCAGTCGTGCCACTGTGCCGTCGTGGCGGCCGAGGTGATCGTGATGCCGCGCTCTTGCTCTTGGACCATGTGGTCCATCACCGCGGCGCCTTCGTGCACCTCACCGATCTTGTACGTGCGACCCGTGTAATAGAGGATGCGCTCGGTCGTCGTGGTCTTACCCGCGTCGATGTGAGCCATGATCCCGATGTTGCGGGTCTTTTCGAGGGGAAATTCGCGTGCCATCTCTGTGTCCTTCAGGGGGCGCAGTTCGTTTCGGGCGGGTGCTGGTCGGGGCGGGCGATTTCAGCAGTCGACCGGGCGTACCCGAAAGTTCGGGGCCCGGTCGGGAGGCGCGGGCTCGGGCCCGCTCGGCGTCACGTCGCTGGTCAGCGTCGTTCGGCCGACTCCCTTGTCACTGCTCGGATCACCATGTCTTGATCGTCCCTTTTCGCCGCGCTACCAGCGGTAATGCGCAAAAGCTTTGTTTGATTCCGCCATCTTCTGCATATCTTCCCGGCGCTTGATCGAGGCGCCGATGCCGTTGCTGGCGTCCATGAGCTCGCTGGCCAGCCGCTCGGCCATGGTCTTCTCCCGGCGCTGGCGGCAGTAGCCCACGATCCAGCGGATCGCGAGGGTCGTCGCGCGCCTCGGACGGACCTCGACCGGGACCTGGTAGGTGGCGCCACCCACCCGGCGGCTCTTCACCTCGAGCTGCGGGCGCACGTTCTCGATGGCCCGCTTCAACACCGCGACCGGGTCGCCCTGCGTCTTGCGCCCGATCTCTTCGAGCGCGGCGTAGACGATGTGCTCGGCCGTGGAGCGCTGCCCGCGCACGAGCACCTTGTTGACGAGCTGGGTGACGACCACCGACCGGTAGATCGGGTCGGGCATGAGTTCGCGCCGCGGCGCGGGACCCTTGCGGGGCATGAACTAGCCCTCTCTCTTCGCGCCGTAACGGCTGCGGGCCTGCTTGCGGTTCGCGACGCCGGAGGCGTCGAGCGCACCGCGGATGATCTTGTACCGCACGCCCGGTAGGTCTTTCACACGACCACCGCGCACGAGCACGATCGAGTGCTCCTGCAGGTTGTGGCCGATGCCCGGGATGTACGCGGTCACTTCGATGCCCGACGTCAGCCGGACCCTCGCGACCTTGCGCAGCGCCGAGTTCGGCTTCTTGGGCGTCGTCGTGAAGACGCGCGTGCACACACCCCGGCGTTGCGGTGACCCTTTGAGGGCCGGGGTCTTGGTCTTTTCGGCCTTCGATTCCCGTCCTTTGCGGACGAGCTGGGCAATCGTGGGCACGCGTCTTCCCTCTGAAACTTTCCGTTCGAAGAACTACGGGGCTCTCAGAGCGCGCCGAGGCGCTCGGAACCGACGGGTGAGACTAGCAGGACCGATGTCCGGCCCCCAAGCGAGATCGCGGGGACCGGACCTGGTCATGACGTCAATCGCCGGCCGCGACATCTCCTTGGCCGGCGTCGCCGACCTCGTCGACCGCCGCGTCCGCGGCCAGTTCCGCCGCGCCGATCGATTCGGCGATGGCGCCGAAGGCCGCCGGCTCGTCGGTCGCGGCCGCGACCTCGAGATCCGCTTCTTCCTTGCGGTTCGAGCTCGCCTCGCGCAACCAGGTCGCGAGGTCCATCTCCTCTTCGACCTCGGACGTATAGAACGGCAACGGCTCGTACTCGGGCGCCTCGGTCCGGATGTTGCGGTACATCGGCATGCCCGTTCCCGCCGGGATGAGCTTGCCGATGATCACGTTCTCCTTGAGGCCCTCGAGACCGTCGGAACGACCCTCGATCGCCGCCTCGGTGAGCACGCGGGTCGTCTCTTGGAACGACGCCGCCGAGAGCCACGAGTCGGTCGCGAGCGACGCCTTCGTGATTCCCATGAGCTCGGGACGACCCTCGGCGGGACGCTTGTTCTCCTCGACGAGCCGGCGATTCTCCTCCGCATAGCGGCGGGCATCGACCTTCTCGCCGGGCAGGAACGCGCTGTCGCCGGGCTCGGAGACGGTCACCCGGCGCAACATCTGCCGGACGATCACCTCGATGTGCTTGTCGTGGATCGACACACCCTGGTCGCGGTACACCCGCTGCACCTCGTCGACCAGGTACTGCTGCGTCTCGCGCACGCCCTTGATCTCGAGGAGCTTCTTCGGGTCGAGGGGGCTCTTCTCGTCACCGACCAGGCGGTCACCGGCAGTGACCTCCTGACCGTCGCGCACACCGATGTATGCACGCCGCGACACCGCGTACTCGAGCTCGGTGCCGTCGTCGGAGACGATCGTGATGACCCGCTCGCCCTTCTCGTTCTCGCCGATGCGCACGACACCCGACACGTCCGCCAACAGACTGGCTGCTTTCGGCGTGCGGGCTTCGAACAACTCGACCACACGAGGCAGACCGTGCGTGATGTCCTCGCCGGCGACACCGCCGGTGTGGAACGTACGCATGGTGAGCTGCGTACCGGGCTCACCGATCGACTGGGCGGCGACGATGCCGATGGCCTCACCGAGATCGGAGATCTTGCCGGTGGCCAACATGCGGCCGTAGCACTTCGAGCAGACGCCCGACACCGTCTCGCACGTGAGGACGGTGCGCACCCGCAGGCGGGTGATGCCCTCGTCGTCGGCGAGCAGACGCATCGCGTCGTCGTCGATCTCGACGTTGCGCGGGATCACCGTGCCGTCGGTCAACACCGCATCTTCGGTGAGGCAGCGCCCGAGCAGACTCGTCTCGAGCACGCGCCACGACTCGGAACCGGGGAGCACGTCTTCGACCCAGATACCGCGGGTCGTCTCGCAGTCCCACTCGCGCACGATGAGCTCCTGCGCGACGTCGACGAGTCGACGGGTCAGGTAGCCGGAGTCGGCGGTTCGCAGCGCCGTGTCGGCCAGACCCTTGCGGGCGCCGTGGGTGGAGATGAAGTACTCACCCACGGACAGACCTTCACGGAAGTTGCTCTTGATCGGGCGCGGGATGATCTCACCACGCGGGTTGGCGACGAGACCGCGCATTCCGGCGATCTGACGCACCTGCATGATGTTTCCTCGGGCGCCCGAGCCGACCATCATGTCGATGGGGTTGAACGGCGACGACGACATGAGATCCTGCATGGCCTTCGTGACCTGGTTGGTCGCGTCGGTCCAGATCTCGATCTCCTGCTGACGCCGCTCGTCGTCGGTGATGATGCCCCGCTCGTACTGGCTCTCGACCTTCGCAGCCTCGCCCTCGAACTTCTCGAGGAGACCCGCCTTCGCGGGCGGCGTGGTCACGTCGGCGATGGAGATGGTGAGCCCCGATCGGGTCGACCACTCGTAGCCGAGCATCTTCATGCGGTCGAGGCTGTTCGCGACGACGGCCTTGTCGTAGCCGACGACGAGCTCGCCGACGACCTCGGTGATGTCGCGCTTGCGCATGACGCGGTTCACGAACGGGAAGTCGTCCGGGAACGCGCTGTTCAGGAGCAACCGACCGAGCGACGTCTCGACGAGCACCTCGCTCGAACCGTTGCTGGCGTACTCGCGCAACACGATGCTGTTCGGCGTGCCGTCCTCGGACGCGCGGGCGAAGTGCTCGGACGCGAACTTCCCGACCGGCATCCGCACCTTGATCTTGGCGTGCAGGGCGACCGTCTCGCCGTCGCCACCGAACCGCTCTTCGTACGCGGCGAACGCCTCGTCGATCGAGCGGAACACACGACCCTCGCCCGGCAACCCGTCGAGCAACTCCGACAGGTAGTAGAGGCCGATGATCATGTCCTGGCTCGGCACCGCGATCGGACGACCGGACGCCGGCGACAAGATGTTGTGCGCGGCGAGCATCAACATGCGCGCCTCGGCCTGCGCCTCCGCGGAGAGCGGAAGGTGCACGGCCATCTGGTCACCGTCGAAGTCGGCGTTGAACGCCGCGCAGACGAGCGGGTGGATCTGGATCGCCTTGCCCTCGACCAACACCGGCTCGAATGCCTGGATGCCGAGACGGTGAAGCGTTGGCGCACGGTTCAAGAAGACGGGGTGCTCCTTGATGACCTCTTCGAGCACGTCCCACACCTGCGGGCGGGCCCTTTCGACCATGCGCTTCGCAGACTTGATGTTCTGCGCGTACTCGAGGTCGACGAGGCGCTTCATGACGAAGGGCTTGAAGAGCTCGAGCGCCATCTGCTTCGGCAGGCCGCACTGCTGCAAGCGCAACTGCGGACCGACGACGATGACCGAACGACCGGAGTAGTCGACGCGCTTGCCGAGCAGGTTCTGACGGAACCGGCCCTGCTTGCCCTTCAACATGTCGGACAGTGACTTCAACGCGCGGTTGCCGGGACCGGTGACCGGGCGGCCACGACGACCGTTGTCGAACAACGCGTCGACGGCCTCCTGCAACATGCGCTTCTCGTTGTTGATGATGATCTCGGGCGCGCCGAGGTCGAGAAGCCGCTTCAGCCGGTTGTTGCGGTTGATCACCCGGCGGTAGAGGTCGTTGAGGTCCGAGGTCGCGAAGCGCCCACCGTCGAGCTGCACCATCGGGCGCAGGTCGGGCGGGATGACCGGGACGACGTCGAGGATCATGCCGAGCGGCGAGTTGATCGCGCGGTTGTTGTCGTCGCGGCGGTTGAACGCCGAGACGACCTTCAGGCGCTTGATCGCCTTGGCCTTGCGCTGACCCTTGGCGGTGGCGATCGTCTCCTTGAGCTCGATCTCCACCTCGTCGAGGTCGAGCCGCGAGACGAGGTCCTTCACCGACTCGGCGCCCATGCCGCCGGCGAAGTACTCGTGGTAGCGGTCGACGAGCTCACGCCACACGCGCTCGTCGTCGATGAGCTGCTTCGGCTTCATCGCCTTGAGCGTGTCCCAGACCTGCTTGAGCTGACCGATCTCCTCTTCGTAGCGGAGCCGGATGTCCTCGAAGTCCTTGTTCTTGGCCTTCTCGGCGCGCTCGATCTCGTTCTTCTTCGCGCTGCGGCCCTCGAGCTCTTCGAGCTCACCGATGTAGGCCTCGTCGCGCTCGCGCAGCTTGACCTCGCGCTCACGCTCGACGTCGCCGATCTCGGCCTTCATCTCCGCTTCGAGCGAAGGAAGGTCCTTGTGCAGACGCTCGACGTCGACCCATGTCACGAGGTGAGCCGCGAAGTAGATGACCTTCTCGAGGCTCTTCGGCGCGATGTCGAGCAGGTAGCCGAGCCGGCTCGGCACACCCTTGAAGTACCAGATGTGCGTCACGGGCGCGGCGAGCTGGATGTGACCCATGCGCTCGCGGCGGACCTTCGAGCGCGTGACCTCGACGCCACAACGCTCGCAGATGATGCCCTTGAACCGGACGCGCTTGTACTTGCCGCAGTAGCACTCCCAGTCCTTCGTGGGACCGAAGATCTTCTCGCAGAAGAGTCCGTCCTTCTCGGGCTTGAGCGTGCGGTAGTTGATCGTCTCCGGCTTCTTCACCTCGCCGTTCGACCACGTGAGGATGTCACCGGCCGTGGCGAGATTGATCGTGAGGCGGCGGCTCGAGTTGACGTCGAAAACTGTTCCCATTGCTTACAACCTCGCTCTTGCTCGCGCGGCGTCTTCCTCGTCCGTCCCGCGTTCGGGTCTCGACAAGTCGATCCCCAGCGATTCGGTGGTGCGGAACGCGTCCTCGTCGAGCTCGCGGATCTCGATCTCTTGACCGTTCTCGTCGATCACCCGGACGTTCAGGCACAGGGCCTGCATCTCCTTGATGAGCACCTTGAAGCTCTCGGGGATGCCCGGTTCGGGGATGTTCTCGCCCTTGACGATGGCCTCGTAGACCTTCACGCGGCCGAGCACGTCGTCGGACTTGATCGTGAGGATCTCCTGCAGCGCGTACGCGGCGCCGTAGGCCTCGAGCGCCCACACTTCCATCTCTCCGAAACGCTGGCCGCCGAACTGCGCCTTACCGCCGAGGGGCTGCTGCGTGATCATCGAGTAGGGGCCCGTCGAACGAGCGTGGATCTTGTCGTCGACGAGGTGCGAGAGCTTCAGGATGTACATGTAGCCAACGGTCACCGGCCGGTCGAACGGCTGACCGGTGCGGCCGTCGTTCAACGTGACCTTGCCGTCGGTGCCGATCAGCTTCTGGCCGTCGGCGCCGTCCGGGTTCAACCGCTCGAACAACTCGCGGATGGTTCCGGTGGGACCGGCCTGGTCGACCTCGTCCCAGTGCGCGCCGTCGAACACCGGGCTCGCGATCCACACCGCGGGCTCGGTACGCGTGCGCGTCTTGTTCGGCTCCGCGGGCTTGCGGTGCTCGTCGTCCCAACCGTGGCGGGCCGCGTAACCGAGGTGCGCTTCGAGCACCTGACCCACGTTCATACGGCTCGGGACACCGAGCGGGTTGAGCACGATGTCGACCGGCGTGCCGTCGTCGAGGTACGGCATGTCCTCGATGGGGAGGATCTTGGAGATCACACCCTTGTTGCCGTGCCGACCGGCGAGCTTGTCGCCCTCGCTGATCTTGCGCTTCTGCGCCACGTACACGCGCACGAGCTGGTTCACACCGGGCGGCAGCTCGTGGCCGTCGTCGCGGCTGAACACGCGCACGTCGATGACCTTGCCGGTCTCGCCGTGCGGAACCTTGAGGCTCGTGTCACGCACCTCGCGTGCCTTCTCACCGAAGATCGCGCGCAGGAGGCGCTCTTCCGGCGTGAGCTCGGTCTCACCCTTGGGCGTGACCTTGCCGACGAGGATGTCGCCCGCTCCGACCTCGGCGCCGATGCGGATGATCCCGCGCTCGTCGAGGTCCTTCAGGATGTCCTCGCTGAGGTTCGGGATGTCGCGCGTGATCTCCTCGGCGCCCAGCTTCGTGTCGCGTGCGTCGATCTCGTGCTCTTCGATGTGGATCGACGTGAGCACGTCGTCCTTCACGAGGCGCTCCGACAAGACGATGGCGTCTTCGAAGTTGTGACCCTTCCACGGCATGAACGCGACGAGCAGGTTCTTGCCCAGCGCGAGCTCACCTTGGTGCGTGGAGGGACCGTCCGCCAGGATGTCGCCCTTCTTCACCGGGTCGCCCTGACCGACCAGGGGCTTCTGGTTGATGCAGGTGCCCTGGTTCGAGCGACGGAACTTGGCGAGGCGGTGCGTCGTGCGGCCGTCGGTCTTGTAGTCGACGGTCACCGTGTCGCCCGCGACGTCGACGATCGTCCCGTCGTCCTTCGCCAGCAGTGCGTCACCCGCGTCGCGTGCGGCGCGGGCTTCGACACCGGTGCCGATGTACGGCGCGGTCGCCCGCAGGAGCGGGACGGCCTGACGCTGCATGTTGGCGCCCATGAGCGCGCGGTTCGCGTCGTCGTGCTCGAGGAACGGGATGAGCGCGGTCGCAACCGAGACGAGCTGCTTCGGGGAGACGTCCATGTACTGGACCTCCTCCGGGGGGAAGAAACCGATCTCGCCCCGGCCCGCACGCACGAGCACGCGTTCGTCGAGGAACGTTCCCTGCTCGTCGACGCGCACGTTCGCCTGGGCGATGACGTACTCGTCCTCGTCGTCGGCCGCGAGGTACTCGATCTCGTCGGTGACGCGACCCTTCTCGACCTTGCGGTACGGGGTCTCGATGAACCCGAAGCGGTTGATGCGCGCAAAGCTCGACAAGTAGCCGATGAGGCCGATGTTCGGGCCTTCCGGCGTTTCGATCGGGCACATGCGGCCGTAGTGGCTCGGGTGCACGTCTCGCACCTCGAAGCCGGCGCGCTCACGCGACAGACCGCCCGGGCCGAGCGCCGAGAGGCGACGGCGGTGCGTCAGTGCCGCGAGCGGGTTCGTCTGGTCCATGAACTGCGAGAGCTGCGAGGAGCCGAAGAACTCCTTGATCGCCGCGACCACGGGCCGGATGTTGATGAGCGTCTGCGGCGTGATCGCCTCGACGTCCTGGGTCGTCATGCGCTCGCGCACGACGCGCTCCATGCGGCTGAGACCGACCCGGAGCTGGTTCTGGATCAGCTCGCCGACCGTGCGCACCCGGCGGTTGCCGAAGTGGTCGATGTCGTCGGGGAAGTAGCCCTGGTCGCGGTTGTGCAGCTTCACGATGTACGAGACGACCGCGAGGATGTCCGAGCGGATGAGCGTGAAGTCCGCGCCCGCGCGTCCCTGGTCGACGTTCGCGAGCGGGATCGGCAGGTCGAAGCGGTCGAGGCCGAGGAACGGGTACTCCTTGGAGAGCTTCTTCGAGACCTTGTGGCGACCGACCTTCGCGAGGTCGTAGCGCTTCGGGTTGAAGAAGAGGTTCTCGAGGAGCGCGCGCGCCGAGTCGGGGGTCGGCGGTTCGCCCGGACGGAGCTTGCGGTAGATGTCGATGAAGGCCTCGTCGACGCTGGCGGTGTGGTCCTTCTCCAGCGTGTTGCGCATCGACTCGTAGGGCCGGCCCTGCTCGTCGACGATCAGGTTGAGCAACTCCTCGTCGCTCTCACCGAAGCCGAGCGCCTTCAGCAACACCGTGACGGGCTGCTTGCGCTTGCGGTCGATACGGACGTAGACGACGTCCTTCTTGTCGACCTCGAACTCGAGCCAGGCCCCGCGGCTCGGGATGATCTTGGCGTCGATCACCTCGCGCTCGGGCGCGGTCTTGTCGGGGGTCACCCCGAAGTAGACGCCCGGCGAACGCACGAGCTGCGAGACGACGATGCGCTCGGTGCCGTTGATGATGAACGTTCCCCGGTCGGTCATCATCGGGAAGTCGCCCATGAAGACCGTCTGCTCTTTGATCTCGCCGGTCTGCGCGTTCATGAAACGCGCGGTGACGAACAGCGGGCGCGCGTAGGTCATGTCGCGCTCGCGGCACTCGTCCTCGGAGTGCTTGGGCGGGTCGAAGACGTGGTCGGTCAGCTCGAGCTTGAGCTGACCGGTGAAGTCCTCGATGGGAGAGATGTCGCGCAAAACTTCGGCCACACCGTCTTCGAGGAACCAACGGAACGAGTCGGTCTGTACTTCGATGAGGTTGGGAAGTTCCTTCACCTCGCGAAGCTTCGAGAAGGAAAGGCGCTCACGGGACGCGAGACGGGCCAACGTCACTCCAATCCGGAGAGAATCAAACTGCGGAAATGCTGAATTGCGAGCCGTGCTGCGGGATGTGCAACGAAAGGCGTCGACGCAAGGCAACCCGGACAATCGGGCGCGCGTCGGCAAGGGCCTGGAAGATCGGAGAGCACGAGCGGGCAGACACGGGTACGCCTAGCATAGCGAGTCGCCATGCCGGCTGCCAGTCACCGCGAAACGGACACCGCCCGCTCGCGCGGCCGGGGTCCGGATGTTCGGTGCAGGATAAGCCCGAACCCGTCGGGTGGCAACGACTTTCCCGACAGATTTTCCGGAACCCGGACCCTTGGCCCGAAGTTCTCGGCCCGGTTGCCCGAGCCCTCCGACCGGCTACTTGAGCTCGACGGAAGCGCCGGCTTCTTCGAGCTTCGTCTTGGCCTTCTCGGCGTCTTCCTTCGACGCCTTCTCGACGACCGGCTTGGGTGCGCCGTCGACGAGGTCCTTGGCCTCTTTCAGGCCGAGGCTCGTGAGCTCGCGTACGACTTTGATCACCTGGATCTTCTTGTCGCCCGCGGCCGTGAGGATGACGTCGAACTCGTCCTTCTCCTCGGCGGCCTCGGCGGCGGCGCCGCCACCACCCGCTCCGGGTGCTGCCGCGACCGCTACGGGTGCTGCGGCGGTCACGCCGAACTCTTCCTCGAACGCCTTCAAGAAGTCGTTCAGCTCGAGCACCGTCATGTTCTTGAAGACGTCGAGCAGGTCGGTCGTACTCATGGTTGCCATGTCTATTGCTCCTCTTCCACGGCTTCAGCCGCAGGTGCTTCGGTTGCTTGCGTCGGCTCGGCCGCTGCTGCGGCCGGGGCCTCGTTCTCGGTTTGCGTCTCCGCGGCGGGCGCAGGGGCGGACGCTTCGGGCTCGGCTGCGGGCTCGGCGACGAGGGCCTCGCCCCCGGCGACCCGCTGGTCGATCAGCGCCTTCACCCCGTAGGCCATGTTCCGGGTGAACGCCTGGAACAGACCCGCGGCCTTGACCATCGGGGCCTGGAATCCACCGGCCAACCGGGCGAGCAGCACGTCGCGGGGCGGGACGTCGGCGAGCGATTCGATGTCGCCGCTCGTCATCAGTCGCTGCCCGAGAATCCCGCCCTTCAGGACGAGATTCGGGTTGGTCTTGGCGAAGTCGCGCAGCGCCTTGGCCGCGGTCACCGCGTCGCCGCCCTCGCGGCGGACGAACGCGATCGCGACGGGGCCCTCGAGGCTCTCGGCCAGCTCGTCGAAGCCGGCGTCGTGCGCCGCCCGGCGGGCGAGCGTGTTCTTGAAGACCTTGTAGTCGGTGGCTGCGGGCCGCAGGGCGGCCCGCAGCGCGGCGATGTCGCTGACGGTCAGGCCGCGGTACTCGGTGAGCACGGCCGCGTCGGCCGAGTCGAGCCGGGCCTTGATGTCGTCGATCACCGCGGTCTTGCGCTTCATCTGCGCGCTGTCGGCGGGTGCCTTCGTGGGCA
The DNA here is from genome assembly GCA_963835455.1 of uncultured Actinomycetes bacterium. Taxonomy (GTDB): domain Bacteria; phylum Actinomycetota; class Acidimicrobiia; order IMCC26256; family PALSA-610; genus PALSA-610. Next base: position 350,877 of record CAWIFT010000003.1, on the reverse strand, counting down.
TGTCGTTGCTCCTCGGGGGCTCGGGCGCAGCGCCTCGCGAGCGGCGTGCGGCGTAAAGCCGCACGCTCCCCGGAATGCGCCTCACCCGGCGGGCGTCGCTCCCTGCGGAGCTTCGCCCATTACCTCGTGTCGAGACCGGAAGTCTTCGGCGTTCAGTGGACGGCTGGGAACAGTAGCCGAAACCGCCCCGCCGCCGTCAGTCGACTCCCCGCCCCGTCATGGCGATTCTTCGGAAGAATCGCCATGACGGGGAATCGGGACGTGATTGGATCGGGCCCCTGTGAGCCTCACGCCCGCGATCCGAGACTTCGTCATCCGGCTCGAGGACCTCCTCGACCGCCTCGCGCCGCCGGGCCTGCAACGCGACGCGGTGACGATCACGACGGCCGACGCGCAGGCGCTGGTACGGCTCCCCCACGTCGGCGATCACGACCGCGACGTCGAGATCGAGATCGACGACCACAAGGTCATCGTCGGCTACCCACCCGAACGGATCGCGTTCACCAGTCGCGACGAGGCCCTGCAGTTCATCGAGATGCTCTGCGCGGGCCGCGTCGAGCTCGAGATCGAGCACGGCCTGTTGTGGACGACGATGCGCAGCTACCGGGACGGTCAGACGGTCCCGTTCCGCCGCACGCGCATGCCGTGGCCGACCCTGCGCCCGCGCACCGTTCGGCGGACCGTTGGGTTCGGCGCCGCTTAGGCCTCGACGCGCGCGTCGGGCGCGATCTTCACGCCCGGGCCCATCGTCGACGACGTCGCCACGCCCTTGAGGTAGCGCCCCTTGGCCGATGCGGGCCGGGCCCGCTGCAGCTCGTCGAGCACCGCCGAATAGTTCCGCACGAGGCTCTCCACCGGGAAGCTGGCCTTGCCGAGCGGCACGTGCACGTTGCCGTTGCGGTCGGTGCGGTACTCGACCTTGCCGCCCTTGAACTCGGAGACGGCCTTGCCCACGTCGGTCGTGACCGTGCCCGTCTTCGGGTTGGGCATGAGTCCACGCGGGCCGAGCACGCGGCCGAGACGACCGACCTGACCCATGAGGTCCGGGGTCGCGATCGCGATGTCGAAGTCCATGAACCCTTCGTTCTGCACGCGGTTCACGAGGTCCTCCGCGCCGACGACGTCGGCGCCGGCTTCGCGCGCGGCTTCGGCGGCGTCACCCGCGGCGAACACCGCGACGCGCACGTCCTTGCCGGTACCCGCGGGCAGCGAGACGGTGCCGCGCAGCATCTGATCGGCCTTGCGGGGATCGACGCCGAGCCGGAATGCGGCTTCGACCGTCTCGTCGAACTTCTTGGTCGCCATCGCCTTCACGAGCTCGAAGGCCGCGGCCGGCTCGTGCAGCGCCTGCTTGTCGTAGCGGGCCGATGCGTCCTTGTACTTCTTGGATTTCGCCATGGGTGCGCTCCCTTCAGAGCTCCCTCGTTCCGACCCGATGCTCCGCCGGCGAGGTGCTCCGGCGGCGGGCATGCACTGCGAGAGACTGCCTAACCGACGACCTCGATGCCCATCGAGCGGGCCGTGCCCGCGATCTGGGCCATCGCCCCGTCGATGTCGACCGCGTTGAGGTCGGGCATCTTCGTCTCGGCGATCGCGCGGATCTGATCCTTGCTCACGCTCGCAACGGTCTCCCGCCGCGGCGCGGCCGCGCCCTTGTCGATGCCCGCGGCCTGGCGCAGGAGCACCGGCGTGGGCGGCGTCTTGGTCACGAACGTGAACGTGCGGTCCTCGTAGATCGTGATCTCCGCGGGGATCACGGTGCCGCGCTGGGCTTCCGTCGCCGCGTTGTACGCCTTGCAGAAGTCCATGATGTTGATGCCGTGCGGGCCGAGCGCGGTTCCGACCGGAGGCGCGGGCGTCGCCGCACCCGCCTGGATCTGAATCTTCACGACCGCGGCAACTCTTCGTTTCGCCATGCTCACTCACTCGCTCTCTGCGACGCACGATACGTGCGTCGCGGTCTTTCGCTCGCTGGCGAGTTCGCTTCGCCTATCGGCTGCGCTCACCGCCGCGTGCAATATCACTACAACTTTGCGACGTCGCCGAATTCGAGCTCGACCGGGGTCTCGCGCCCGAAGATGTTCACGAGCACCTTGAGCTTCGAGCGGTCGACGTCGATCTCGCTGATGACACCGTTGAAGTCGGCGAACGGGCCCGTGACCACGCGCACCTGCTCCCCCACCTCGTACTCGAGGCGCGGCCGCACCTTCTTCTCGGCCTGCGGTCCGACCTCGGTCACGCCGGTACCGAGGATGTTCTCGACTTCCTTGCGGGACAGCGGCGTCGGCTTGGCGCCACTCCCCACGAAACCGGTGACGCCGGGCGTGTTGCGCACGACGTACCACGCGTGATCGTCGAGGCCCATCCGCACCAGCAGGTAGCCGGGGAACACCTTCTTCTGCACGACGACCTTGCGACCGTTCTTGAACTCGATGACGTCTTCCATGGGGATGACGACCTCGAAGATCCGGTCCTCGACGGCCATCGAACGCACGCGACTCGCGAGGTTCGACTTCACCTTGTTCTCGTAGCCCGCGTAGGTGTGCACCACGTACCAACGGCCGGACCGGTCGAACGGGCTCAGCTCGGAGATCGACGTGATCTCGTCGGCGTCGTCGACCTCCTCGACGTCGAGCAACTCCGCGTCGGCGAGATCCGGAACCGGGATGATCGTCTCGTCGACGGCTTCCTCTCGCAGCTCTTCGGCTTCGAGCTGCGCGTCGCTGGCGGTCGCGAGCGCCGGCTCGGACTCGGGTACCGCGTCGGTGATCTCGGGGATCTGCGTTTCGGAGGAAGTCATCTCATCGCCATCGTCGGGGGGAAGCTCGAAGGTTTCGACCATTACTTGAATACGAAGTCGACGATGTGCACCGCGGCCCAGTCGAAAATGAAGATGAGCGTCGTCATCACGACCAGGCCGACCAGCACCACCGCCGAGGAGTTGAGGATCTCCTTGCGCGGCGGCCAGGCGACCTTCTTCATCTCGCCGCGTACTTCGCTGAAGTACTGCTTCGGACCGGTGCGCTCGACCTGCGGATTCGGCGCGCCACGCTTCTCGGGCGCGCGCGGTTTGTCCGATCCCTGACGCGCCATCTGTCGCTTGGTCTGTCGGTTCATGTCGCCTCGTGAGCGTGACGCGAGTACTGCACTTCGGAGTTCGGATATCCAGCAGGGCAGGAGGGACTTGAACCCCCAACCGCCGGTTTTGGAGACCGGTGCTCTACCAATTGAGCTACTGCCCTCCGGGCCGTGGGGGCCAGGCGCGAAAGGATAGCAGCGGCTTCCCCGGCCGCCCGAGGCGCTCTCGGGGAACCTGCCGGCGTGACGCGGGGGCCGGCGGCGCGGTTCCCGGGCTAACCGGCGAGGCGGAGGCTGCGTTTGCGGGACCGGGCGATGAGCACCGCGGCCGTCGCGCCCGCCGCGAGTGCGCTGCCACCGATCGCACCGGCGTAGGCCAGCCGGCGACCCGACAGCAACGTGCGGCGCGCGCCGTGCTCGGCGGCGTCGGTGATCGCCGCGAGCGTCTCGCCGAGCAGTCCCGGTGCGGGCTCGGCGTACCAGGTCCGCAGCATCGACAGCGTGCGCAGGAGACGGCGGTAGCGCGCGAGCTCGGCCTGGCAGCGCAGGCAGGTTTCGACGTGGCGCTCGACCTCGAGCCCGACGGGCTCGCCGTCGACGAGCGCCGGGAGCAGCGCGGTCACTTCGTCACACCGCATCGGCGTGCGCTCCTTCGTCGTACAACACGTCCCGCAACTTGCGCCGGGCGCGGTGCAACCGCACCTTCGCGGCGGGCACCGTGATCCCGAGCTCCTCCGCGATCGCCTCGTGCGACATGCCGTAGACGTCCTTCAGGACCACGACGCTGCGGAGCTTCGCGGGAAGGTCGTCGAGGGCCGCGCTGATGCGCTCCAGCGCCTCGGCCGACTCCGCGGCCTGGGAGACCATGTGCTCGGCGGCCGTGTCGACGGGTTCGAAATCGTCGGAGAAGGACTCGGTCCGGTGCCGGCGGCGGCGCTGGACGTTGCTCGCGGCCGCGTTCGCGGTGATGCGGTACATCCACGTGGAGAAGGCCGCGTCACCGCGGAACTTCCCGATGCCTTTCCAGGCCCGGAGGTATGCCTCCTGCACCACGTCGCGCGCGTCCTCCTCGTTTCCGGTGAGGCGACGTGCGAGCGTGAACGTATCGACGAAGGTGCGGCGCACCAACTCGTCGAACGCCCGGCGGTCGCCGCTGCGAGCGGCGCCTACCAGCTCACCCTCGTCCAACCGGACCTCCTGATGGGTACGGGCTTGTGACCCCGGGCCCTGGAGAAAGGTTACGCACGGTTCCGGCCCTTCCCGGGCCGGAACGGTCTAGCGCGTCTCTTTGTGGACCGTGTGGCGCTTGTCCCAGCGGCAGTACTTCTTCATCTCGATGCGCTCGCGGTCGTTGACCTTGCTCTTCATCGTGATGTAGTTGCGCCGTTTGCAGTCCTCGCACGCAAGAGTGATCTTGACGCGCTTGTCATTTTTTGCCATACCTACTCGCTCGCTCTCTGCGTCGCACGATACGTGCGCCGCGGCCGTTCGCTTGCCGGCGAGTTCGACTCGCTGCGCTCGCTCACCGCCTCATGTGATCCGTGGACGCTAGCGGAAGCCCTATTTCTCGATCTTGACGACGCGGCCGGAACCCACAGTACGGCCACCCTCACGGATCGCGAACCGCAAGCCCTCATCCATCGCGATCGGCTTGCCGAGCTCCACGGTCATCTCCGTGTTGTCACCCGGCATCACCATCTCCGTACCCTCCGGCAACGCCACGGTGCCCGTCACGTCCGTGGTCCGGAAATAGAACTGCGGGTGATAATTCGTGAAGAACGGCGTATGCCGGCCGCCCTCCTCCTTCGTCAAGATGTACACCTGCGCCGTGAAGTTCGTGTGCGGCGTGATGCTCCCGGGCTTGGCCAGAACCTGACCGCGCTCCACATCTTCCTTCTTCGTACCCCGCAACAGCGCACCGATGTTGTCACCCGCCCGGCCCTCATCCAAGAGCTTGCGGAACATCTCCACCCCGGTGCACGTCGTCTTCGTCGTCGCCCGCAGACCGATGATCTCGATCTCCTCACCGACCTTCACGATCCCCCGCTCCACCCGACCCGTCACGACCGTGCCCCGACCGGTGATCGTGAACACATCCTCGATCGGCATCAAGAACGGACGATCCACATCCCGCGTCGGCTCCGGCAAGAACGAATCAACCGACGCCATCAACTCCAAAATCTTCGGCGTCCACTCCGGATCACCCTCCAACGCCTTCAGACGCACTGACCCGAACCACCGGAGTGTCATCACCCGGGAACTCGTACTCGTTCAACAACTCCCGCACCTCGAGCTCAACAAGCTCGAGGATCTCCTCATCGTCGACCATGTCCGACTTGTTCAACGCCACCACAATCGACGGCACACCCACCTGACGGGCCAACAACACATGCTCACGCGTCTGCGGCATCGGACCATCCGTCGCCGCGACCACCAAGATCGCGCCGTCCATCTGCGCAGCACCCGTGATCATGTTCTTGATGTAGTCGGCGTGGCCGGGACAATCCACATGCGCGTAATGACGGTTCTCCGTCTCGTACTCCACATGCGCAATCGAGATCGTGATCCCCCGCGCCTTCTCCTCCGGCGCCTTATCGATCTGATCAAACGCCGTGAACGAATTCTTCGGGTTCTGATCATGCAGAACCTTCGTAATCGCCGCCGTCAACGTCGTCTTCCCATGGTCAATATGACCAATCGTCCCAATGTTCAAGTGCGGCTTCGTGCGCTCGAACTTCTCTTTCGCCATGGTGCGTCACTTTCGGGTGTTGCGGGATGTCTGATGAGGATGGGTTGCCGAACCGGATTGCTGATGCGGGGTGAGTAGCGGAGGCGGGATTCGAACCCGCGACCCCACGATTATGAGCCGTGTGCTCTTGCCAACTGAGCTACTCCGCCGTGCGAAGCGGGCCGACCGGGCCTGCCCAACGAGCCCCCTTACGGACTTGAACCGTAGACCCCTTCCTTACCATGGAAGTGCTCTGCCAACTGAGCTAAGGGGGCGAAGCCCGACGAGTTTAGCCGAGCAGGCGCGATCGACCGCTGTCGGTTGCGTAGCGTCTCGCCCGTGTCGACGGCCCCCGCGTACCGGACCCGCCTGGTGGAGCGTCGTGACGCCGATGCGCTGCGCGCGATCTACAACATCGAGGTCCTCGAATCGACCGTGACCTTCGATCTCCGGCCCCGCTCCCTCGCCGAGCAGCTCGCCTGGATCGACGAGCACTCGGGCGGGCACCCGGCGATCGTCGCGGTCGATGCCGCCGATGAGGTCGTCGGCTTCGCGTCCCTGACGCCCTACCGGCCCCGGCCGGCGTATGCGACCACGGTCGAGGACTCGGTCTACGTCCGGCGCGACCTGCGGGGCCACGGGGTCGGACGGCTCCTGCTCGGGGAACTCGTGCAGCTGGCACGCGACCACGGGTTCCACTCGGTCATCGCCCGCATCGTCGGCGACCACGACGCATCCATCGCGCTCCACCGCGCCTGCGGCTTCGAACAGGTAGGCCGCGAAGTCGAGGTCGGCCGAAAATTCAACCGCTGGCTCGACGTAGTGGTGATGCAGAAGATGATGTGAGGAGAGGTCTCGACCGACGGCGAGACGAGGCCCTTGACCTGCGGCGAGCGCAGCGAGGGCGGAGCGCCAGCGGAGCTCGCTCGCCGGAGGCAGGCGTACTTGCCGGGGTGAGCGCAGCGAACCGCACGAGTACGCCTGCGACAAAGAAAAGTGGTGGGCCGGGTTGGATTCGAACCAACGTAGCGGTAACGCAATGGGTTTACAGCCCATCCCCTTTGGCCACTCGGGTACCGACCCGGATCTAATCTAGCGACCGCCATTCGGGCACTGCGAAGGCAAGGGAGACAAGTCATGCCGAGCTTCGACGTGGTATCCGAGGTCGACCTCCAAGAGGTCAAGAACGCGGTGGATCAGGCGAATCGTGAGCTGGCGAATCGCTTCGACTTCAAGGGCACCGACAGCGTGGTGGAGCTGAAGGAGGCCGACAAGGCGATCGAGCTCGAGTCGGCGTCGGAGGAACGGCTGAAGGCCGTGACCCAGGTGCTCGAGGAGAAGTTGGTCAAGCGCAAGGTTTCGTTGAAGGCGATCGAGTACGGCAAGGTCGAAGAGGCGTCACGCGGTCGGGCGCGCCAGAAGGTCGCGATCCAGGTCGGCATCAACGACGAGAAGGCGCGCGAGATCGGCAAGTACATCAAGGGGCTCGGCATCAAGGGCGTTCAGCATCAGGTGCAGGGAGACCAGCTCCGCGTGAACGGCAAGAAGCGCGACGACCTGCAGGCGACGATCCAGAAGCTGCGCGAGCACGACTTCGGCGTACCGCTCGACTTCACCAACTTCCGCGACTGACCCGGAGTCTTCCCCGGGTCAGGCCCTGGTCAGTTGGAGTGGACGTGCTGGTGGCGCAGGCGCGCGACGCGCTCTTCCGTCGGCGGGTGCGAACTGAAGAGGTTCGCGAAGTTGGCCTTCTTCCCCGTGAGCGGGTTGATGATGTACGCCGTCGCGTGGGCGGGGTCGATGTTCATCGGGATCTGCTTCGCGTATGCGTCGATCTTCTCGAGCGCACGCGCGAGCGGTTCGCCGGTACCGAGGAGCTCCGCACCGCTGCGGTCCGCTTCGAACTCGCGCGAGCGCGAGAGCGACATCTGCAGCAGCGCCGCCGCGATCGGGGCGAGAATCATCATCGCGACCGCGCCGAGGACGTTGCCGTTGCGATCACGACCACCGCCGCCCATGCCGCCGAAGATCGCGCCCCACATCAACATCCGCGCGAGGAAGGTGATGCCCAGTGCCACCGCGGCGGCGACCGAACCGATGAGAATGTCGCGGTTGCGGACATGCGACAGTTCGTGCGCGAGGACACCGCGCAGCTCTTCCTGATCGACGACCTGGAGCAGACCCTGGGTCACCGCAACTGCGGCGTGGTGCTCGTTGCGGCCGGTCGCGAATGCGTTCGGCTGCGCGGCGGGACTGATGTAGATCGAGGGCATCGGCATGCCGGCGCGCGTCGTGAGGTCGCGCACGATCGAGTACAGCTGCGGCGCATCGGCCTCGGAGACCGGAACGGCGCCCGCGGCCTTCACGGCGATCTTGTCGGAGAACCAGTACGACCCGCCGACGAACACGAACGCGAGCGCCGCGCCGATGAACAGCCCGCCGCTACCGAACGCGCCCCCGATGATGATGAAGAGCGCACCGAGTGCGGTGAGCAGAACCACCGTCTTGACGTTGTTCCTGAACATGTCTGTCACCTTGCTTCGGGAACTTCGGGAATCCAGAACACCGGCGGCGAGCCGGGTCTTCCCGGCTATGGAACCAGCCCTGCCTGAGAGCCGGCTGCGAACGCCCGGGACCGCGGTCGGGCCGGTGGCTCAGTCGTAGTAGCCCGAGTGGACGTAGAGGCAGGGGATCCCCTCCGAGCGGAACATCGCCACGTTCCGGCGGTCGTCCTCGAAGGCCAGAGCCAGTTGGAAGCCCGCGGAACGGAGCTCCCAGACGGTCGACTGCTTGAAGTCGCGGGCCAGCTCGTAGTCACCCCACGGCCGCGTGATCAGGAGGTCCCAGGGGATCCCGTAGCGGCGGAGCCACGCCTCGGTGAGGTACGCGACCCGGTGCGGGCGGGCGGTCAGCAGGACGATCTGGAGCTCGGGGTCGAGCAGATCGAGCAGCGTGTGCACCTCTTCGATGACCGGGTCCTCACCGCACGCCTCGAAGAACGCACGCCAGTCCTGGCGCGGTGACTCGATGTAGTGCTGGCGCCGCGACGCGTCGGACAGCACTCCGTCGATGTCCACGACGACAGCCCGCGCCGGGATCACCGGCTCGGCGTTCCATGTCCAGTGCTCCGGGAAGTACGGCAGAGCGCGCTACTCCTCGGGCGGTTGCGACGCGAGGTACTTCGACTTGATGCCGTCGACGACCGTGGGGTCGGCGAGGGTGGTGGTGTCGCCGAGCAGTTCGTCCTCGGCGACGTTGCGCAACAGCCGGCGCATGATCTTGCCCGAGCGCGTCTTCGGGAGTTCCTCGGTGAAGAGGATCGTCTTCGGCTTCGCGATCGGACCGATGAGGTGGGCGACGTGGTTGCGCAACTCCTCGACGAGATCGTCGCCGGGTTCGATACCGCTGCGCAGGGTGACGAACGCCGCGATCGCCTGCCCGGTGGTCGCGTCGTTGCGGCCGACGACCGCGGCTTCCGCAACCGAAGCGTGATCGACCAGCGCGGACTCGACCTCCGTCGTCGAGATGTTGTGACCGGCGACGAGCATGATGTCGTCGACGCGACCGAGAAGCCAGAAGTAACCGTCGTCGTCGCGCTTGGCGCCGTCGCCCGCGAAGTACTTGCCGTCGAAGCGGGACCAGTACGTGTCGCGGTAGCGCTCCGGGTCGCCCCAGATGCCGCGGAGCATCGACGGCCACGGGCGCGACAACACGAGATACCCGCCACCGGGGATGCCGACCGGCTTCCCGGCATCGTCGACGATGCTCGCCTCGATCCCGGGCAGCGGGAAGGTGGCGCTCCCCGGCTTCAGCGTGGTCGCGCCCGGGAGCGCGCTGATCATGATCGCCCCGGTCTCGGTCTGCCACCACGTGTCGACGACGGGACAGCGCTCGCGGCCGATGTGGCCGTAGTACCAGACCCACGCCTCGGGGTTGATGGGTTCGCCGACCGTACCGATGACGCGCAACGACGACAGGTCGTGCCCGGCCGGGAGGTCGTCGCCCCACTTCATGAACGTTCTGATCGCGGTCGGCGCGGTGTAGAAGATCGTGACCTTGTACTTCTCCACGATCGACCAGAGGCGATCCTTGCCCGGATGATCGGGCGTGCCTTCGTAGAGCACGGAGGTGGCGCGGTTCGCGAGCGGCCCGTAGACGATGTAGGAGTGACCGGTGACCCAGCCGACATCGGCTGTACACCAGTAGACGTCGGAGTCGGGCTTCAGATCGAACACGTACTTGTGGGTGTACGCGACCTGCGTCAGATATCCACCCGTCGTGTGCATGATGCCCTTGGGTTTCCCCGTGGTGCCCGACGTGTAGAGGATGAAGAGCAGGTCCTCGGCGTCCATCGACTCGGGCGCGCATTCGGTGCTCTGCCGCGCAACCTCGTCGTGCCACCAGATGTCGCGACCCGACTGCATCGCGCACTCCGACTCGGTGCGCCGCAGCACGAGCACGTGCTCGATCGACGGCGTGTCGGCGAGTGCTTCGTCGGCGATGTCCTTCAGCGCGACGACGGAACCGCGCCGCCACGCGCCGTCAGCCGTGATGAGGACCCGCGCCTGCGCGTCGTTGATCCGGTCCTTCAACGACTGCGCGGTGAATCCGCCGAACACGACGGAGTGCGCGGCGCCGATGCGCGCGCACGCGAGCATCGCCGCGACCGTCTCCGGGACCATCCCCATGTAGATCGCGACGCGGTCGCCTTTGCCGACACCGAGCTCGCGCAACAGGTTCGCGACGCGTGACGTCTCGTCGAGCAGGTCTTGGTAGGTGACCGCACGGCTGTCGCCCGGCTCGCCTTCCCAGTGCAGCGCGACCTGGCTGCCGTGACCCGCCTTCACGTGCCGGTCGAGGCAGTTCTCGGAAACGTTGAGCTTGCCGCCGACGAACCATTTCGCGAACGGGAGCTCCCATTCGAGGATGGTGTCCCACTCGCGGTGCCAGTCGAGCGCCAGCGCCTGTTGGGCCCAGAAGCCGTGCCAGTCGCGCTCGGCGTCGTCGTAGACGCTCGCATCGGTGACGAGGGCCTGCTTCGCGAACTCGGGCGGCGGTGGAAAGGTGCGGCCCTCCGAAAGGAGTGCCGAAAGCGTCTCAGTCATGCCCGCGGAGGCTAGTCACCCACGAGAAGCCCGCGGCCCCGACGGTGGCGTCACCCGCGGCGAAGAGCGTCACCCGGTGCGCACCCAGACCGGCCGGATCCGTCAGCGCAGCCGCCTCGCCGACGCGGCTGCGCCCGGCCAATGCTTCCAAATCACCACGCTCGGCGCCCGCCTCCCAGATCCGGCGCCCCTCGGCCACGAGGTCGTCGATGCCCAGTGCGCGCAGCCAGTCGTCCTGGCGGTCGCGGCGGACCGGTGCGAACGGGCTCGCGGTGTCGAGCTGCTCGAGCACGACGTCGGCGGTGATGTCCTGCTCGCCGGGGGCGTCGAGGGGATCCGTTCCGCTCGAGTGTGCCCGATACGTCCGCAGCCAGGGCCGCGAGCCGAGCTCGGCGATCGTGGTCGCGTAGTCGACGACCAGCACGAAGCCGCGCCGCAACACGCCCTCGCACGCGCGCCACCACTCCTCCATCCCCCGTGGGATCGGAACGCGCGTGCCGGCCTCGACCGCGTAGCCGAGATCGGCGTCGACGGGTACGAGCACCTCTTCGAATTGGTCCGGCGCCCGGAGCCCGACGCGCACCTCCAGCCAGCGCGTGCCGTCGAACTCCGCGATCCCGAACGGGAGGTTGTCGAGCAGCTCGTTGGCCAGCACCACGGCATCGGACGCGGCGAGCGCGGGCATCTCCTCGAGCGCGGTGAACACCGGTCCGGCCGCGAGCGCGGGGGTCGCCTGCTCTTCGTCGCCGCGGCGCACGAACGGACCGAGCGCCTCGTCGGCCGGCTCCAACGGGAGGCGTTCCCGTTGCTCGGCGCGCAGCGCGGCCGAACGCTCGACGAGCACGTACCGGAGCGCGCGCAGGCATGCCGGCGCGGCACGCAGCACCTCGCGGGCGAGGCGACCGTTGCCGGCGCCGACCTCGACGACGAGGAACGGATCGGGTTCCTCCAGTGCGTGCCACATCCGGTCGAGCGCACGCGCGACGCAAACACCGAAGAGCGGACCGACCTCGGGGCCGGTGACGAAGTCGCGACCGGCCCGACCGGCGCCGTGCCCGGCGGCGAAGAATCCTCCGTCGCCGTAGAGCGCGATCTCCATGAACCGATCGAACGTGATCGGCCCTTCGCGATGGATCACCTGCGCGAGCTGCGCGGTGACGGCGTTCACGTCAAGCCCACGCGGGAGCTGCGCGTCAGAACGCGAGCTCGCCGACCCTTGCGAAGATCTGCGGGTAGATCCCGATGACGATGACCACCGTGACCGTCAGCGCGATGGCGGCCATGAGCGGCTGCGGCACGACGAGCGGCGTGCGGTCGTCGGTGGCCGGCTCGTGGAAGATCATCGCCCGGATCGGACGGGCGTAATAGAAGAACGCGATCACCGAGTTGACCGCGGCGATGATCGCCAACGCGATCGCCCAGCCCGTGCCCGCGTCGATGATCGAACGGAACATCACGAACTTGGCGAACCAGCCCGCGAAGACCGGAATACCGGCGAGTGACGCGAGGAAGATCCCCATCATCACCGCGAGCGTCGGGGCGATCTGGAACAAGCCGTCGTACGAGGAGATCTCGGCGCTGCGCGTGCGCCGCGCGACCGCGATGACGACCGCGAACGCGCCGAGGTTCATCGCGCCGTAGATCAACAGGTAGATCACGACCGCGCCCATAGCCGTCGTGGCCTTGGCGAGATGCCCGTTGGCACCTTCGATGCCGGCCGCGACGAGCGGCACGAGCATGAAACCGCCCTGCGCGATCGAGGAGTACGCCAGCATGCGCACGATGTTGGTCTGGCGGAGCGCGCCGAGGTTGCCCAGCGTCATCGAGAGCACGGCCAGCACCCACACCACCGGCCACCACGAGTTGGCCGCGGACGGTGCGTTCGACGTCAGGAAGCCGAAGTAGATGATGTTGATGAGGGCGACGAAGCCACCCGCCTTGGACGCAACCGACAAGAACGCGGTGACGGGGGTGGGCGCCCCTTCATAGGTGTCGGGCGCCCAGAAGTGGAACGGGACCGCGCTGACCTTGAACGCGAAGCCGACGAGCGACAAGAAGATCGCGACCGCCACCAACGGGACCGTGCCGTGCTGCGACATGTACGCCGAGATCTCGGAGAGCCGCGTGGAACCGGTGACGCCGTAGATGATCGAGAACCCGTAGAGCATGATCGCCGACGACAACACACCGATCAGGTAGTACTTCACGCCGGCTTCGTTCGACCGGCGATCGTGCTTGCGGAACGCGGCCAGCACGAACGTGGGGATCGAGATCGTCTCGAGCGCGACGAACAACGTGATGAGGTCGCGCGCACCGGCCATGATGCTCAGGCCGAACGTGGCCACGAGCAACAGGAAGTAGTACTCGCCCTGGTAGTAGTCGCCCTCGTTGATGTAGTCGACCGAGAGCAACACGGTGACGTAGGCCGAGAGGATGAAGAACGCCTTCAACGCCAGCCCGTAGTGCCCGACGACGTAGGCGCCCCCGAAGAGGAGACGCTCGTGACCATCGTGCGCGAGCGTCGCGATCGGGATCAAGGCGACGAGCAACCCCACCGCGGTGATGCTCGACGTCCGCCACGACTCGCGATCCGGCAGCACCATGTCGGCGACGAGGACGATGACCATCGTCGCGACCAGGACGAGATCGGGCGCGAACGCATGCCAGTCGAACTTCGGGGTCGAGATGACCTGGGTCGCGGCGGCGAACAACATGTCAGTGCCCGGAGACCTTCGCGGTGGTCTTTGCGTTGATGATCGCGCCCGGACAATGGACGGTCGGTGCGACGGTCTTGGTGGTGGCGTTGGCGAACGGCGCCGCGACCTGACACGTCACCGCTTCGTCCGTGGTGCGGAAGATGATGTTCGGGAAGATGCCGAGCGCGACGATCAACAACAGGATCGGGAGCCAGGCCGTCCACTCGAACCCGGAGACGTCGTGGATGTGCGCGGCCTCGAACTCCTTCTTGGGCACGCCGAACGCGACCTTCTGCAGCATCCAGAGCAGGTAGCCCGCGGCCAGGACCGTTCCGATCGCCGCGATCACCATGTACGTGCGGAACAGCGGCGCCGAGAGATCGCCGCCCGGGTTGAACGTGGAGAGCACCGCCGGGAACTCGCCCCAGAATCCCGCAAGGCCCGGGAGCCCGAGGCTCGCCATCGCGCAGAAGCCCAGGATCCAACCCATCTTCGGCGCCTGCTTGAGCAGGCCGCCGAGCCGCGACAACTCACGCGTGCCGTAGTTGTGCTGCACCGAACCGGCGAGGAAGAACAACATGCCGGTGATGAGGCCGTGGGCGACCATCCCGAAGATCGCGGCGTTGATGCCGAAGGTGGTCAGTGTGGCGATGCCGAGCATCACGAAGCCCATGTGCGCGACCGACGAGAACGCGATCAGTCGCTTCATGTCCTTTTGCGCGAGGCACCCGAGCGCGCCGTAGATGATGCCGATCACGGCGAGCAGACCGATCCACGGCGCCCAACTCTTCGCCGCCTCGGGCAGCATCGGGAGCGCGATACGGATGAAGCCGTAGGTACCCAGCTTCAGCAGGATCGCGGCGAGGAGCACGGAACCGACCGTCGGCGCCTCGGTGTGCGCGTCGGGGAGCCATGTGTGGAACGGGAACATCGGGACCTTGATCGCGAAGCCGAGGAACAACCCGGCGAAGATCAAGAGCTGTGTGCTGTGCACGATCCCTGCGCCGTGCGCGTTCGAGAGCAACACCATGTCGAACGTGTGCCCGACTCCGGGTACGTCGACCTTGAAGTAGAGCGCGAGGAACGACAACAGCATGAGCGCCGAGCCGAACAGCGTGAACAAGAAGAACTTGATCGACGCGTACTCGCGGTTCGGGCCGCCCCAGACCCCGATCATGAAGAACATCGGGAGCAGGACGAGCTCGAAGAAGACGAAGAACAAGATGAGGTCCTGGGCGACGAACGTGCCGTTCATGCCGACCTCGAGGATGAGCAGCAGCGCGAGGAACGCCTTGGGGTTGTGCGGCTCGGGGAAGTGATTCCACGAATAGATCACGCACAACACGGTGATGAACGACGACAACGCGAGCATCGGGAGCGCGATGCCGTCGACGCCCACGTGGTAGTGGCTGTTGATGACGTCGATCCAGCTCCGGTTGACGTCGAACTGCAGGCTGCTCGTCTTGTCGAAATCGAACTTGGCGACAACGGCGATCGTGAAACCGAGCGTGGCGAGAGTGGTGAGGAGCACGACCCACTTGATCGCCGCCTCTTCCGCACGCGGTAGCAGCATCGTGATGACCGCGCCGATTGCCGGGATGAAGACCACGAGGGTCAGCGCCCAGGAGTCGAACCAGGTATGCATCGAGCCGATTCCCCTTGCCTAGGTGAAGATCCAGAGCGCGCCGGCGAAGATGACGACACCAACGACGAGCATGAGTGCGTAGAACTGCAGGCGACCGGTTTCGATCTTGCGGACCTCGTCGCCGGAATCACCGGTGAGCGTGGCGATGCCGTTCACCAGACCGTCGACGCCCTTTTGATCGATGTAGTCGTACGTGACCCGACCGAGTGCCTGCGCGCCCCGACCGGTGTAGTTCAGGACGTTGTCGATGACGTTCTGGTTGAACCAGTACACGCCCGACGCGATCGGGCCCTTGATGCCGGCGACGATGACCTGCTCGTACAAGTAGTCGAGGTAGTACTTGTTGACGAGGAAGCGCTTGCCCGCGCCGGCGAGCGCGTTGCGCTCGCTGAGCCCCTGCGGCAACTTCCCCTTGTAGTACGCCCACACGATCGCACCGGCCGTCGCCGCGACGAGAACGGAGATGGTGGCGAGGATCGCGTTGAACGCGACCGGATGCAGGATGTCGTGGAACTCGGCGGGATAGCGCGGCGCGACGTACTCCTCGAACTTGCTGAAGTGCGGGAAGTTGAAGAAGCCGGCGAACACCGCGAAGAACGACAGGATCCACAGCGGGGCCAGGATGAGGCCGTTGCTCTCGTGCGGAGCGTGGGCCTCGGCGTCGTGGGCCATCGACGCGGGCGTGTCGTCCGGATCGTGCTCGACGCCTTCGACGTCGAGATCTTCGTGCGGGCCGTGCGCGCCCCGGTACTCGCCGTGGAACGTGAGCCAGACGCAGCGCGTCATGTAGGCCGCGGTCATGAACGCACCGACGATCCCGACGACGAGGAACAGCTTGTAGTTGTTGTGGCCGGCGTTGACGAGGATCTCGTCCTTCGACCAGAAACCCGCGAGCGGGAAGATGCCGGCCAGCGCGAGCGTGCCGATGACGAAGGTCTTGTACGTCTGCGGCATGAACTTGCGCAGCCCACCCATGTCCTTCTTCATGTCGAACGAGTGGTGCGAACCGGAGTGGCTCACCGAGCCCGCGCCCAGGAAGAGGTCGGCCTTGAAGAACGCGTGGGTGAAGAGGTGGAACACCGCCGCGGTCCACGCACCCACGCCGAGCGCCATGACCATGTAGCCGAGCTGGCTGATCGTGGAGTAGGCGAGCACTTTCTTGATGTCGTCCTGCACGAACGCGAGCGCGGCTCCGATCAGCACGGTGATGCCGCCGATCGCGGCCATGGGATTGATGCCGCCGTCGCCGATCGAGAAACCGTTGAAGAAGACGGGGTACACGCGTGCGCCGAGATAGACACCGGCGACCACCATCGTCGCGGCGTGGATCAGCGCGGAGACCGGGGTGGGTCCGGCCATGGCGTCGGGCAACCAGGTGTGCAGCGGGAACTGGCCCGACTTGCCGACGATCGCGAGCATCAGGGCCGCCGCGGTCCACAGGATGAGTGTGTGGCCGACCTTCGGGTTCGACGCGGCCCGGTTGAGCTCGACGATGTTGAACGAGTTGACGCCCGTGGCCCGGCCGACGACGAAGAACGTCATGATGACGCCGGTCAGGAGCCCGATGTCGCCGGTGCGCGTGGTGAGGAAGGCCTTCAGCGCGGCGTCGCTGTTCGGCTTCTCCTCCCACCAGTGGCCGATGAGCATGAACGAGCACACGCCGACGAGCTCCCACCCGATGAGCAGCTGGAGCGTGTTGTCGGCCACGACGAGCAGCAGCATCGACGCGGTGAAGAGCGAGAGGATCGCGTAGAAGTGCGTGTAGCGGCGGTCGCCGCGCATGTACTCGAGCGAATAGATGTGCACGAGCAACGAGATGATGGTGACGACGAACATCATCATCACCGCGAGCCCGTCGATCTGGATCCCGGCGGTCAGGCGGATGCCGCCGTTCTGGAACCACGTGACGCTGTGCGTCACCGGGAGCACCTGCGCGTCGCCGCCCGCGGCGCCGAGGTGACCGATGCTGCGGCCGAGCGCGCCGAGCGCGGTGCCGCCACTCGCGTTCTGGACGCGGTGGATCCACTGCTCGGCCGCGCCGCACGCCAGGACGAACGACGCGCCGACCGCGGTGATCCCGACCTCGGAACCGTGCCGGGGCATGCGCTTGCCGAAGAGCAGGATCACGACGAACGAGAGCGCCGGGATCAGCGGGATCAGCCACGCCTTGTCGAGGAAGAACATCGGCTGAGTCCCTACTTCCCGCTCTGACGGGCCGCTCGGGCCACGGCTCGCGGGCGGAGGAGCAACATCGTGGGTGTGCGCACGCTCGCCTCTCAGCCCTTCATCGTGTCGACGTCGTCGAGGTCGGCACTGTGCAGGTTGCGGTAGATGAGCAACACGATCGCGAGCCCGATACCGACTTCGGCGGCGGCGATCGTGAGGACGAACAGCGCGAACACCTGGCCGATGTTGCTGTTGTGGAACGCGCCGAACGCCACCAGGTTGATGTTCACTCCCGCGAGCATCAGCTCGATGCTCATCAGCACGAGCACCGCGTGCTTGCGCGCGAGCACGCCGTAGACACCGGTGCAGAAGAGGAACGCGGCGAGGATGAGGAACTGGTTGAGCAGCATCCCCTAGTCCTTCCGCGCCAGGACGACAGCGCCGATCAGCGCGCCCAGCAGGAGCACGCCGACGACTTCGAACGGGATGATGTAGGTGGTGAAGATCGAGTTGGTGATCTGGGCGGTGCGCACCGGCGCCGTCAGGTTGACCTTGTCCGCGTGGAACGTGTGCACCAGCAGACCGACGAGGATGCCGACCAGGAAGAGTGCGGTGACGGCCGCGGGCCAGCGCAGGTTGTTGTCGAGCGAGTCCTTCGGGTGCATCGGGGCCCGAGTCAACATGATGCCGAACAGGAACAGCACGATCACGGCGCCGATGTAGACGAGCACCTGCACCCAGGCCACGAACTCCTGGCCGAGCAGGATGAACTGGGCGGCGCCGCCCGCGAGAACGACCACGAGATAGAGCGCGGCGTGCACCACGTTCTTGGTCCGCACGACGCCGATCGCGCCGAGCGCCATCGCTGCCGCGATGATCCCGAAGGCCACGTTCTCCGCGATCATTTCTTGCCCTTCACCTCCGCACCCATCTCGAGCGGTTCGGGTTCCGGAACGGTGCCCATCCACTCGCCGAGCTTGTGCTTGTCGTGGAGCAGCTCGGCGATCCGCGTTTCCGAGTACTCGAACTCGGGGCTCCAGAACAGCGCGTCGAACGGGCAGACCTCGACGCAGATGCCGCAGTACATGCACAGCGCGTAGTCGATGTCGAACCGATCGAGGAGGCTCACACTGCGCGGACGGCCGCCCTCACGACGCGGCGGCCGCTGCTCCTTGTGCCCCTCGATGTAGATGCACCAGTCGGGACACGAGCGCGCGCACAACATACAGACCGTGCAGTTCTCTTCCTTCAGCGCGATGACGCCCCGGGCGCGCGGCGCCGGGTCTTCGCGCTCGTGCGGGTACTGCACGGTGACCGCGGGCTTCATCATCGTCCGGAACGTGACCCCGAGCCCGGTGAGCATTCCCTTGATCTCACGCTTCATGGCTTGTCACCCATCAGAACGCCACCTTCAGAATGCCGGTCACCAAGATGTTCGCCAATGCGATCGGGATGAGCCACTTCCACGCGATCGCCTGCAGCTGATCTTCACGGAAACGCGGGTAGGTGAAGCGCGCCCAGAACATCAAGAACGCGACGAACATCACCTTGGCGAACAGCACGAGGGTCCGAGGTAGTCGGCCGCGACCCCGTGCACCCACGGCGTCGACCAGCCCCCGAGGAACAACGTGGCGGCGAGCGCCGCGAACGCGAACGCGGTGCCGAACTCGCCGATGAAGAAGAACAAGAAGCGAAAGCCCGTGTACTCCACCATGTAGCCGGCGACGAGCTCCGACTCGGCCACGGGCATGTCGAACGGTGGCTGGGTGAGCTCGGCCTGCGCCGCGACCATGAAAAGTGCGAAACCCACGAACTGCGTGAGGATCAGCGGGAACCCGATACCGCCCCAACCGAAGATCTGGCCGCTCTGTTGCCAGAACACGATGCCCTGCAGGCTCATCGTCCCGGTCTGGATGACCACACCGACGATTGCGAGCACCAACGGCAACTCGTACGCGATGAGCTGTGCCGCGGCGCGCAGCGCGCCGAGCAGTGCGTACTTGTTGGAGCTCGCCCACCCGGCCATCAGCACTCCGATGACCGACAGCGACGAGACCGCGAGCGCGTAGAAGACGCCGACGCCGTCGAACATCGGTTTCGAATCGAGCGACGCGACCGCGATGCGCGGGCCGGCCGGCACGACCACGAACACGAGGAAGGTCGACAGCACGACGATCGCGGGTGCGAGCGCGAACACGCGCTTGTCGGCCTCGGCGGGAGTGATGTCCTCTTTTTGGAGGAACTTGATGCCGTCGCCGATCAGTTGGTACCAGCCGTGAAAACCGCCGGGGTCCATCGGACCGAGACGGCTCTGCATGTGGCTCATCATCTTCAACAAGAAGACGTAGCCGAGGATGAGCGCGGTGAGCGGAACGATCGCGAGGACGATGACCGTCTTGATCGCGAGCGTCGTCCCCCAACCGATCTCGATCGCGATCACGAGGGCTCCCTCGCTGCGCTGCGCCCTCCGTCACCGCTCCGCTGCGTCCGCACAATCACCGGTCGATGTCTCCGAGGATGAAGTACAGGCTCGCGAGGATCGTCACGATGTCGGGGACGTACACGCCCCGCAGCAACCAGGGCAGGATCGAGACGTTGCTGAACGACGCGCTGCGGATCTTGGTGCGGAACGGCCCGGTCGCGCCTTTCGAGATGACGTAGTAGCCCATCTCGCCGAGCGGGTTCTCGGTGTTGACGAACACCTCACCCTCGGGGACCTTGATGATGCGCGGCACCTTCGCCATGAGCGGGCCGCTCGGCAGCTGGTCGAGCATCTGCAGCACCATCCGCGCGGATTCGCGCGTCTCCTGCAGGCGCACCCAGTAGCGCGAGAACGAGTCGCCGTCCGGGTGTGTCCAGACCTTCCAGTCGAGCTCGTTGTAGACGAGGTAGTCGGGGCCGTCGCGGCGGAGGTCCCAGTCGACGCCCGACGCGCGGAGGTTCGAGCCGGAGACGCCGTACGCGGCGCCGAGCTCCTGGGGAATGATGCCGATGGACCGCGTGCGTTTCTGGAAGATCGGGTTCCCGACGACGAGGTCGTCGAACTCGTCGCACGACGCGAGCACCTTGTTCATCACACCGCGGCACTCGGAGATCCAGCCCCACGGCAGGTCGTCCTTGATGCCGCCGATGCGGTTGAAGTTGGGGTGGAAACGTCCGCCGGTGACGGCCTCGATGAGGTTCAGGACGTACTCGCGGTCGCGGAACCCGTAGAACGCGGGCGTGATCGCGCCGACCTGCAGACCCATCTCACCGAGGAACAACACGAAGGTGGCGATGCGCGACAGCTCGGTGAGGATCGTGCGCAGGTACTGCGCGCGCGGCGGCGCCTCGATCGACATCAGCCGCTCGGCGGCGTCGATGAACGGCACCTCGTTTGCGAACGACGACAGCCAGTCGATGCGGTTGATCAGCGTCGTGATCTGCGGATAGGTGCGGAACTCCGTCAGCTTCTCGTAGCCGCGGTGCATGTAGCCGATGATCGGATCGGCCGAAACGACGCGCTCACCGTCGAGGCGCACGACGAGACGCAGCGTGCCGTGCGTGGCCGGGTGCTGCGGGCCGATGTTGAGCACCATGTCGCCGGTGTCGAGCTCGACGTTCACCTGCGCGTCGGCGAGGTGCCGGAACGCCGCGGGGTCGACCGCGATCTCGGGGAGCTCGCCGGGCGGCGGCAGGTCGGTGGTCGTCACGCGGACTCACCCCCTGCGCTTGCACCGTCGCCCGCCGCTTCACCGTCGTCGGGCTCGCCGGGCATCGGCTCGACGTCGACGAGGCCCGGCCACGGCTTCACCTCGCGCGCGAGCAACGGGTAGTCCTTGCGCAGCGGGTGTCCTTCGAACTCCGCCGGCAGGTAGAGGTGCCGCAGGCTCGGGTGGCCGTCGAACACGAAGCCGTACATCTCCCACGCCTCACGCTCGTGCCAGTCGGCGCCGGGATACACGGCCACCCACGAGTCGACGTGCAGATCGTCGTCGGGCAGGTCGGTCTTCAGGATCACGCGCCAGCTCTTGCGGCGCGTCGACTCGACCAGTGCGAACACTTGATACCGACCGTCGCTCCCCGCCGCGCCGTAGGTCTGTTCCTTCGGCTGCGCGGGCGTCGACGTGTCGCCCGATCCTTCCTCGGCGACCGCGGGCGTGGGCATCCAGTCGATGCCGGCGACGAACGAGAGGTAGTCGCAGCCGAGCTGCTCCTTGCACACCTGCGCGCTGCGACGCCACGCGTCCCGGCGCACGCGGACGACGACGTCGCCGAATACGCCCGCGTGCTCGACGATCTCGTCTCCGAGCGCGGCTTGCAGGCGCGCGAGCGCGTCGGCCGCTTGCTCGCGCAGCTCGGGAACGGCCTCGGTCGTGGCGGCGGAATCAGCCAACGACGATCGGCTCCCGCGTCACCCCGCGCCAACGCTCGGCCGGGTCTTCACTCATGATCCGCTGCTGCAACAAGACGATGCCCTGGATGAACGCTTCGGGCCGCGGCGGGCAACCGGGTACGTAGACGTCGACGGGGATGATCTGGTCGACGCCCTTCGTCACGGAGTAGGAGTCCCAGTAGGGCCCTCCGCAGTTCGCGCACGAGCCCATGGAGATGACGTACTTCGGGTCGGGCATCTGCTCGTAGAGACGCTTGATCGCGGGGGCCATCTTGTCGGTGACGGTGCCGGAGATGACGATGAGGTCGGCCTGGCGGGGGCTGGCCGGGAACGGGATGACGCCGAGGCGCATGACGTCGTAGCGGGGACCGGCGAGGGCGGCGCCCATCTCGATCGCGCAGCAGGCGAGGCCCCACTGCAGCATCCACAGCGAGTACTTGCGGCTGTAGTTCAGGAGGTCCATGAGCGGTTTCGGGGTTTTGCCCGAGCTGATCAGGCCCACTTGAGGAGCCCCTTCCGCCAGACGTAGCCGAGCCCGAGGAGCAGGACCGCGATGAAGATGCCCATCTCGACCAGGCCGAACCAGCCGAGCGCCTCCACGTTGACCGCCCACGGGAAGATGAAGACGGCCTCTACGTCGAAGATGACGAAGAGCAGGGCGTACACGTAATACCGGACGTTCATCTGCCCGAAGAGCGGCAGCGGATCGGAGCCCGATTCGTAGGTGATGTATTTGTCGTCCTGCGGCACTTTGGGGCGCAAAAGGCGCGCCATACCGAGCATCGCACCGACCATCAGGAACGCGGCCAGAACGAAGACCGCGACGGCGAGATACTGCCTGTAGAACTCGGTCACGCGCGCTTCCGTTGCCGGGTTGTTTCGGGGTCGGGCGGAGTATATGCGGGGTCTGTTTTCCAGTGACGAACCGTGTCGGAGGGCTTTTCGGGGCCCGCGGGGCGAGGACTCTCGGCCGTCCCGGGGTCGGTACCGTCGTACGCACCATGCCTCCCGCGACGACTCCCACAACGGGCCGATCGATGACCCACAAGCCGCGGCGCGAACCCGCCGATGAACCGACCATGGGAACGAAGCTGCCGTTTCCGGCCGGGCGCCGGGCGCACCCCGCGCCGGACCCCGCGCGACCGCGCACCGCGTTCGTCTTGTCGGGGGGCGGCAACCAGGGAGTGAGCCAGGTCGGCATGCTGCGCGCGCTGATCGAGCGGGGCATCGTCCCCGACGTGGTCGTGGGGACCTCGGCCGGCGCGCTCAACGGGGCCGCCGTTGCCTACGCCCCCAACCTGACCGGGGTCGCACAGCTCGCGGCGGTGTGGGAGCAGCTCCAGGCCGACCACGTGTTCCCCGGCGGGCGCATCCACCGGGCCTGGAACGTCGTGCGGCGCGGCACCCACCTGTTCGGCAACGAGGGCCTCGCCGCCCTGATCCACCACTCCTCACCGGCCCGGTCGTTCTCCGACCTCGAGATCCCGTTCCGCGTGATCGCGACCGATCTCGACACCGGCGAGGAGGTGGTCCTCGCCCGCGGACCGCTGAAGCCCGCCCTCCTCGCGAGCGCCGCGCTCCCGGGGGTCTTCCCCATCGTGGTGCACGACGGGCGGCGACTGGTCGACGGCGGCGTGGTCAACAACGTGCCGCTCTGGCACGCGCTCAGCGGCCCGGTTGATCGCGTCTTCGTCCTCAACGTTTCCGCGGGCGTCGGCGAGCACGCGGTGCGTTCACCCCTCGACGTCGTGATGACCAGCTTCATGCACGCGCGCAACCAGCGCTACGAGCTCGAGCGTCGCCAGGCCATCGAGCACGTCGACATCATCGATCTCCCCCGCCCCCGCGACGCCCGTGATCTCTTCGACTTCTCCGGGGCGCACGAGCTCATCGAAAACGCGTACACGCTGTCCATGGAAAGGCTCGACGAGTACGAGCGCGACCTCGAAGCCGATCGTGAGATCGCGGCGGCGGTCGCCGCCGCCGACGAGGCCGCGGTGCGCGAGCAGCGCCGCCGGTTCCGGCTGCGCCGCGGCGCCTGACCGTCGCCCCGTTCAGCCGCGCGCCGCGACACGCCGGCGGCCGAAACGCGTCATGAGCACGCCGAGCACGGCCAGGGCGAGGCCCAGCGCGAACGCCTCGCCCTCCGACAGCGGGCCGAACGACGCACCGGTGCGCGGGAGACCGGTCACCGTCACGGTCGCCTGGACCCCGAGGTTGGCGCCGCCGCACCTTCCGGCGATCGTGTAGCGGCCGGCGGGGACCGTCGTCTTCAGGACGACCGTCTTCGAGAAGTGGCCGGTCGAGTCGACGGACACGATGACCGCGCCGACGCCCGCGAACTCACCCAGCCCGGCGAACGCGTTCGAGCTGAGGGTCACGTCGTCGCCGACCGCGCACCCGCGCGCCCCGTTGACCAGCACGTCGCCCGACACCGTGACCGTGCCCGCGGTCGCCACGACCGTGGGCGAGACCACGATCGTCGCCGCGGCCGCCGGCAGCGCCGCGGCGCACACGATGGCGCCGACCATCGCAGTCAAGGCGAACACCCGTCGCACCGCAGACCTCCCCGTCGTGTGCTCGGACCCGTTGCCACCGTAACCTCGCCGCGGCCTAGGTTCGAGCCAAATGGACGACGACCTCGAGCCGATCGATCTCGAGCCGATCGACCTCGAAGCGGTCGACCTCGAACCCGGCGTCGACGAATCGCGATTCGACCGCGAGCGCCCGCGCCGGCCGCGGACGGTGTGGGTGGTGGTCGCCGCCGTCGGCCTCACCGCGTGGGGGGCGATCGCGCTCGCGACCGGCGCAACCCGTTCTCGCCCGTCGTCGACGCCGGCGCCGAACGCGACCACGACCACCGCCGGATCGTTCGCGCCCGAGGTCGACCGCGTCCGCGTGGCGGCGCCGCGGCTCCGGGCCGAACTGCAGGACGTCGGCGTCGGGCGCTTCGCGGCGGTGATCGACGACCGGCTCTACGTCCTCGACGAGAACCGATCGCGCGAAGCACTGGTGCATCTCCCCGCCGGGCATGTCACGATCGACGATCAGAACGGCCAGCTGTTGTCGGCTTCGACGTTCCAACAGACGCTGATCTCCACCCAGCCGATCGCGACGCGCACCTTGGCCGCGCGCGACTTCGCGATTCCCGCGTTGGCGCCGACGCGCTGGTGGATCCTCAACAGCGACGGCACGATCCGGTCCGACCGTGGTGGCCCACGGCTGCACATCCCCGACGGGTTGCGCGTGGCCGCGGCCGTCGCGGACGGATTCGTCGCCCTCGACGACGCGCACTCGCGCTGGGTGGTGTGGTCGGGCCCGAACACGTTGCGGATCGCGCCGGTGAGCGATCAACTCCTGACGACCGGGCCGGAGACGATCGTCTTCAAGAGCAACTGCGGCTACAACGGCTGTTCGGTGGAGATCCTCGACCTCGCGCGCGGAACGACGATCTCGACCGTGCTCCCGCGCGTGCCGAACTTTGCGGCGCTGTCTCCCGACGGCACGCGGCTCGCGCTGTCGTCCACGCAAGCCGACGTGTTCATCCTCGACACCCGGACCGGCAGCCGCGTCGCCCGGACCCAGAGCATCGCGTCGGACTCCCCGTCACTTCCGTTCACGTGGACCCCCGACAGCCGCTCGCTCCTGATCGTGGAGGACGACACCATCGAGATCCGGCGCGCCACCGACGGGGCGCGGACGAGCGTGATCCCGAACACGCACGGGCTGCAACAACTCATCGCGCTCCCCTGACGCCGCGCCGCGTGGGCGCCGCGGTCAGTGCGCGAGGAGCTGCGTCGCGGCGTGGGCGAAGTCGAGCATGATGCCCGGCACCACACCGAGAAGGATGATCGCGGTCGCGGCGATCGTCAGGGCGACGCCGGTTCCGGCATCGACGACGATGCGCGGTCCGTCGAACGCGGACGCGTCGTCGGGCGGCGCGTACATCGCGAGCACGATGCGGAGGTAGACGAACGCACCGATCACCGCGGCGAGCATCCCGATCAGCGCGAGCCAGTACTGCCCCACGTTGATGGCGGCGCTGAAGACCGCGAGCTTCGCGACGAAGCCACCCGTGAACGGAACGCCCGCCTGCGCGAGCAGGAACAGCGTGAGCAGCCCCGCGAGCACCGGCCGGGCGGTCGCGAGCCCGCGGTAGTCGGAGAGGTCGTGCCGATCGTCGCCCTTGCGCGCCAGCAGCATCACGATCGCGAACGCGCCCGTGGTCATCACCGCGTAGGTGAGCACGTAGAACAGCGCCGCGCTGGTGCCCTGGGCGTTCGCCACCTGGACCCCGATGAGCACGTAACCCGCGTGCGCGATCGACTGGTAGGCGAGCATCCGTTTCACGTCGGTCTGGACGATCGCCGCGGTGCTGCCGACGAGCAGGGACAACACCGCCAGCCCCCACACCGCCGGGCGCCAGTCGACCTGGTAGAGCTGGAATGCACCGACGAAGACCCGCAGGAACGCCGCGAACGCGGCCGCCTTGGTGGCCGCGGCCATGAACGCCGTCACCGGGGTCGGGGCGCCCTGGTACACGTCCGGAGTCCACATGTGGAACGGCGCGGCCGCGACCTTGAAGCCGAGCCCCACGAGCAGCAGCGCAAAGCCCACGAGCAACACGCCGTTGTGCAACAACGTGGTCTTCGCGAGGAACTGCGCGATGCCCGTGAGGTTGGTGGTGCCGGTCGCGCCGTAGACGAGCGCGATGCCGTAGAGGAACACCGCGGAGGAGAACGAGCCGAGCAGGAAGTACTTGAGGCCGGCCTCCTGCGAGCTGAGGCGCTTCCGGTCGAACGCCGCGAGCACGTACAACGCGATCGACAGGATCTCGAGCGAGAGGAAGATCGTGATGAGGTCGTTCGCCGACGCCATCAACATCATGCCGGTGGCCGAACACAGCATCAGGGCGAAGTACTCGGGGCTCTCGAGGTTCTCGCGCCGCAGATAACCCGCGGACAGCAACAACGCGAGCAGCGTCGCGCCGAGCACGACGGTCATCACGAACACCGCGAAGCCGTCGACGGCAACGAGCCCGGCCATCGCCTCGTACGGTCCGTTCGAGTGGACGTAACCCCACTGCACTCCCGTGAACACGCCCGACACCGCGACTCCGGCGAGGCCGATCCACAACGACGCCTGGCGGACGCGCGGGTCGTGACGAACCACGGATCGCACGATCACGATGAGGATCGCGGCGCCGAAGAGCGCGATCTCGGGCGCGATCGCGAACCAGTCGACGGGAGGGTGCGCGATCTCGGCGGCGGCGATCACTTCGATATCCCTTGCTCCGGCGCGGCGATGCGCGGGGCCGGCACGGTCGGGGCCTTGTAGTCACTGTTCAGTTCGACGTGATGAATGAGCGCTTGCACCGACGGCTGTAGTCGGTCGAGTACCGGCTTCGGGTAGAAGCCGAGGAACAGCGACAGGCCGAGCAGCGGTACGACGGTGACGAGCTCCCGGAACCCGATGTCGGGCGTCGCCTTGTTGGCGTCGTCGGGTTCACCCGTGAACGCGCGCTGCACCGCCCACAGCAGGTACACGGCCGCGAGGATGACCCCGGTCGTCGCCACGACCACGTACCAACGACTCGTGAGGAACGCACCGAGCAGCGACAGGAACTCGCCGACGAAACCGGAGAAGCCCGGCAGGCCGATCGACGCGAACGTGGCGGCGACGAACAGGCCGCCGAACACGGGCGCGACCTTCCAGATGCCGCGGAAGTTGCTCAGCTCGTACGTGTGTCGGCGGTCGTAGAGCATGCCGACGAGGAGGAACAACGCGCCGGTGGTGAGGCCGTGCGACAGCATCGTGAAGAGCCCGCCGGAGACGCCCTGGTTGGTCAGCGCGAAGACACCCAGCACGACGAAACCCAGGTGCGCGACCGACGAGTACGCCACGATGCGCTTCAGGTTCGGCTGCATGGCCGCGACGATCGCGCCGTAGGTGATGCCGATGACCGCGAGCACGAGCAGCAGCGGTGCGAGGTCGACCGCGGCCTGCGGGAAGAAGGGGATCGCGAAGCGCAAGAAGCCATATGCGCCGATCTTCAGCATGACACCGGCCAGCACGACCGATCCCGCGGTGGGTGCGTCGGTGTGCGCGTCGGGCAACCACGTGTGGAAGGGGAACAGAGGGACCTTCACCGCGAAACCGACGGCGAACGCGAGGAAGAGGACCTTCGCGGTCCCGCCGTGGACGTGCGACGACGCCCACTCCGTGAGGACGCGCGTGTCGAACGTCAACACGTGCGTGTTGTGCTGGTGCATGAACGCGACGGCAAGGATGCCTGCGAACAGGAACGCGGAGCCCGCCATCGTGAACAGATAGAACTTCAACGCCGCGTACCGGCGGTTGTCGTGGCCCCAGCCCGCGATGAGGAAGTACATCGGCACGAGCACGAACTCGAAGAAGATGAAGAACACCAAGAGGTCGAGCGCGAGGAACACGCCGATCATCGCCGACTCGAGCAACAGCATCCAGACCATGAACGACTTCGGCCGGGGCACCTTCGCCGACGCGAGGATGGCGATCGGGAACAGCAGCGCGCTCAACGCGACCATGAACAGGCTGATGCCGTCGACGCCGAGGGTCCACCGCACGCCGAGCGCACCGATCCACGAGTGGCTCTCGACGAGTTGGTAACCGGATTTGAGCGGGCCGACGTCGAACTGCGTGAGCAGGAAGATCGCCATCCCGAACGTCGTCATGCTCGTGACGTAACCCACGACCCGTGCGAGTTCCGGCCGCCGCGACGGCGTCAGCATCGTCACGACCGCGCCGAGCGCGGGCAGGAACACGAGGAAGGTCAACAACGGGTAGCCGAGCTTCGACGACGTCGACACGACCGGCGTGATGTCGGCGAGCATCAGAACGTCACCCTCGTCGCGATGTAGAGGAGGAGCAGCACCGCGCCCAGCGCGATCCCGAGCGCGTAGTTGCGCACCAGGCCGGTTTGCAGACGCCGCAGGCCCCCACTGCCGGCGCGCGCCGCGGTCGCGACCCCGTTCACCGCGCCGTCGATACCCCGGCGGTCGACGCCGTCGCTGAGGAAGCGGGCGAACGCGGTGAGCGGACCGCTGACGAACCGGGCGAGCCCGACGTCGAGATACCAGGCATTCTGGAGCACGCCCGCGAACCCACCCAGTCGTTCGACCGTGGGGTCGGTGCCGTCCTCGCGTAGACCGCGGCGATAGACGGAGATGCCGATGACGATTCCGATGACACCGACCGCGAGTGCGATCGACGACAGCACCAACGCGGCGCTGAACGAGGGGGTGTGCACCGCCTCCGGGAGTTCGAGCCACCGATCGAGCAGGTTCAGCCGGGAATTCGTGAACGGCAGGTCGATGATCCCGCCCAGGACGGACAGTACGGCGAGGACGAGCAGCGGTACGTACATCGTCCACGGCGACTCGTGCGGCTCGAGCACGTGCGCGTGCTCCTGATCGTGCGTGTCCTCCACGCCGAGCAGCTCGGCGTCGTCGCGCCAGCGTTCCGGACCGTAGAAGACGAGCCAGACCTGACGGGTCATGTAGAACGCGGTGAGCAACGCGGCGCCGGCTCCGATCACCCAGAGCGCATAGCTGTGACTGAACCACGTCTTGGCGAGGATCTCGTCCTTCGCCCAGAAGCCGGCGAACGGGACGATGCCGGCGATCGCGAGCCAGCCGATGATGAACGTGCCCGCGGTGATCGGCAAGAACTTGCGCAGACCGCCCATGCGTCGCATGTCCTGCTCGTCGTGCATGCCGTGGATCACGGAGCCGGCGCCGAGGAACAGGAGGGCCTTGAAGAACGCGTGGGCGATCATCAAGAAGATTGCGCCGGTGTACGACCCGACCCCGATCGCCAGGAACATGTAACCGAGCTGGCTGACCGTCGAGTACGCGAGCACCTTCTTGATGTCGTTCTGCACCAACGCGACCGTCGCCGCGAACAACGCGGTGATGGCGCCGAACCAGGCGACGATCGTGGCCGCATGGTCGGAGAGGTCGAAGAACACGTGCGCGCGCACGAGCAGGAACACACCGGCCGTGACCATCGTCGCCGCGTGGATGAGGGCCGACACCGGGGTGGGGCCCTCCATCGCGTCGGGCAGCCAGACGTGCAGGGGCAGCTGCGCGCTCTTGCCCATCGCGCCGAGGAACAGCAACAGCGCGATCGCGGTGACCGCCGACTGCGGCAGCGCGTGCGCGGCCGGGAGGGCCGAATAGTTGAGCGTCCCCATCTTCTGGAAGATGAGGAACATCGCGAGCATGAACCCGAAATCGCCGACGCGGTTCGTGATGAACGCCTTCTTGCCCGCGACGGCTGCGGTGTCACGTTCGAACCAGAACGAGATGAGCAGGTAGGAGCAGAGCCCCACACCCTCCCAGCCCATGAACGTCATCAGGAAGCTCGAGCCGAGGACGAGCACCAGCATCGATGCGACGAAGAGGCAGATGTACGCGAAGAAGCGGGAGAAACGCTCGTCGCCGTGCATGTATCCGATCGCGTACAACGAGATGAGCGTTGCAATCCCGGTGACGAACAACGTCATGGTCGACGACAGCGGATCGACGAGGAACCGGAAGTCGACGCGGAAGGTTCCCGCCTGAATCCACGTGAACCCTTGCGAGACGTTTTCCCGAACGCCCGGATGCAGCGAACGCAGCGCGAAGAAGGCGATCACCGACGAGACGAACGACAGCCCGATCAGCGCGGTGGCGATCCAGCCCGCTTTGGGTTCGCCGATGCGCTTCCCGAAGAGCAGGAGAAGGACCGCGCCGAACGCGGGGAAGGCGGGTATCAGCCAGGCGAGGTCGAGGATGTTCCGAGCGTGCATCGGTTCCGCCCTAGCCCTTCAGCAGATCGACGTCGTCGGCGTTCACGGACTGCCGGCGGCGGAAGATCGCGATGATGATCGCGAGACCCACCGCCACTTCGGCCGCGGCGACGACCAGCGTGAAGAACACGATCACCTGGCCGCTGATGTCGTTCAGTGCGCTGGCGTAGGACACGAAGGTGAGGTTCGCGGCGTTGAGCATGAGCTCGATGCACATGAACATCACGAGGGTGTTCTTGCGGATGAGCAGGCCGACCGCACCGATGGTGAAGAGGCCTGCCGCGAGGATCAGGTAGTACGTCGCCGTGATGCGGTCGGGGTAGGCCAGCGCACTCACGGTGCGGTCCGTTCCGACTCGGGCACGCCGGCGGTGTCGTCCTCGGGTGCCTCCGGGCGGTGGCCGCTGCGGCGCGCGAGGACCACGCTGCCGACCACGGCGATCACGAGCAGCACCGCGGTCATCTCGAACGCCCAGACGAAGCTCGTGAAGAGGCTCTTGGCGAGGGTCTCGACGTTGCCCGTGGCGGGAACCCCGAGGGGGCCGCGGCTCGAGGGCGCGCCCGTCACCCAATCGTTGCCGTGGACGAGAACGACGATGCCGGTGAAGAGCAGCACGCCGAGCGTGATCGCGGCGACGCGTTGCAGCGGGTGCGCATCGTCGGGAGCTTCGTGTTTGTCGACGCCGAGCAGCGTGATGACGAAGAGGAACAGCACGACGACCGCGCTCGCGTAGACGACGATCTGGATCGCGGCCACGAGCTGCGCGTGTTGCTGGAGATACAGCACCGCGATGCTCACGAGCGTCACCAGCAGGAACAGCGCGGAGTGCACCGGGTTACGGCCGGTGATGACCCCCAGCGCGCCGATGAGCACGGCGGCCGCGCACACGAAGAAGACGACGGCCGCCACTAGTCGTCCTGGTCCTTCTCACTTGCGGGCTCGCCGGCGGGCGTCTGTCCGTGTTCGGGAGGACGCACGCCGAATCCCAGCTCCCCCGACCAGTTGACGCGCCCCTCGTACGCGCTCGATCCCGACGGCGACGTGGCACGCATCCACGCGCTCGTGTGATCGTCCTCGCCGCCGAGCCACAGCTCCCACGGCATCCGGCGGGCGCGGCCCTCGTCGTCGACGAGAAGCTGTTCCTTCGTGTAGATCGCGTCGCTGCGATCGGTGAACGAGAACTCGAACAGCTTCGTCTCGGTGATCGCCTCGGTGGGGCACGCCTCGACGCAGAGGTCGCAGTGGATGCAGCGCAGGTAGTTGATCTCGTAGACGAAGCCGTAGCGTTCCCCCGGTGACACCGGATCGTCGATCGGGTTGTCCGCGCCGCGCACGTAGATGCAGCGCGCCGGGCACACGCCCGCGCACAGCTCGCACCCGATGCACTTCTCCATACCGTCCTCGTAGCGGTTGAGGACGTGCCGGCCGTGCAGCCGTTCGGGCTTCGGGTGCTTCACCTCGGGGTACTGCGTGGTGAGGCGCGGCTTACCCATCTGGCGCAGCGTCACGAGGAATCCGGAGAAGCGCCCCATCAGCGGAACTCCTCGACCTTCTCGCCCGACTTCGGCATCGCCGCGTAGAGCACGCCGTAGGCCGCGATCGCGGCGATGATCGAGACGAGCGCGGCGACGAGCCGGTCCCAGCCCTCGACGCTCGCGACCTGAACGGTCGCGGTGACGAGCACCCAGAGGATCGCGATCTCGATGAGCCACTTCCACCCGAGCGACATCAAGCGGTCGTAGCGCATGCGGGGCAGCGACGCCCGGACCCAGATCGTGGTGAAGAGCAGGACGAGCACCTTCGCGACGAACCAGAAGATCGGCATGATCCAGACGTTCACGACGCTGCTGCTCGAGAGGAAGCCGAGACTCGGGCCCGACGGTCCGCCGAGGAACAGCGTGACCGCGATCGCCGACATCGTGATGACGTTCATGAACTCGGCGAGGTAGAAGATCGCGAAGCGGATGCCGGTGTACTCGGTGTTGAACCCACCGACGAGCTCCTGCTCGGCTTCCACGAGATCGAACGGCGGGTGGTTCGTCTCCGCAGTCGCCGCGATCAGGAAGATCACGAACGCGACGAAGGTCTTCAGCCAGAACCAGTGCGTCGCGAAAGACCACACGTTCGTCCACTGCTGCTGCTCGAAGATGGCGTGCGTGGACAGCGTGCCCGCCTGGATCAGCACACCGAGCACCGCGAGGCCGAACGCGGCTTCGTACGAAAGCAGCTGCGCGGAGGCGCGCACCGATCCGAGCAGCGGGTACTTGGAACCCGACGACCAACCCGCGAGCATCACGCCGTACACGCCCAGCCCCGACATCGCGAGGATGAACAGCGCGCCGATCGGGAGGTCGACGACCTGCAGGTACGTCTTGTGCCCCAGGATCGACACGGTGCCACCGATCGGCACGACGCAGAACATCAAGAACGCGGGCAGGATCGACAGGTACGGCGCCAATCGGAAGACCGGCCGGTCGGCCGAGTCGGGGATCGACTGCTCCTTGAAGAACAACTTGATGCCGTCGGCGAGGGTCTGCAACACGCCGTAGGGGCCGGCGCGGTTCGGGCCGATGCGGTTCTGCATGTCGGCGATGACCTTGCGCAGCGCCCAGATGTAGAGCATGACGCCGAGCAGCAGGATCACGAAGGCCATCACGACCTTGATGACCACGACGGCGAGGACCGACCACGAGACCGAACCAGAAAGGAGCGGATCGAGCGCGAGCACCGAGGTCATCGCAGACTCTCCACGCGCAGGTCGATCACCGGCTGGGACACGTCGACGAGGAGCGCGGCACCGAGCGCGTCGGCCGAGAAGTCCATGCACGCGATTCCCGCCGGGATCCCGGCGTCCGACTTCACCGCGACCACCTGTGATCCGCGCGTCGACGTCACCTTCACCTGGCCCCCGGAATCGACACCGATCCGGGCGAGGTCACTGGGGTTGACGCGCAGGCCGGTTTCGGGCACGAGCCGCTGCAAGAGCGGCGTCTCCGAAACCATGCGTCCTTCGTCGTAAAGCGAGCGACCGACCACGAGGCGCAGAGCGTATGCGTCGCGCGCCGGAGTCTCGGGGTGCGTGGCGCGGCGATCCCAGGCGTGGGGCGCGGGCGCGTCCGCCGGGGCGCTCACGTCGGCCTCGCCCACCAACTCCTCGGGCAGGTCGTCGGGCTCGGCGCCCTCGACCTTGATCGGGTCCCACGACGTGCCCGAACCGTCGTCGGCCATGATCGAGAGGTCGCGGGTCCGCAGCACGATCTCGTCGAGGTGCGCGGCGATCGGGACGACGACACCGTCGCGGGCGCGCTTCACCAGCTCCGACGACACGCCGGCGAGCGCGGGGCAACGCGGGCGATCTCGTCGGTGACCTCGTCGACCGTCGCGAGGTCGACGTCGTCTCCGAGCCGCGCCGCGAGCTCGGCCGCGATCCGCCAGTCGTCCATCGCCGTGCCCTCGGGCGCGACCTTGCGACCGACGCGCTGCACGCGACCTTCGAGGTTGGTGACCGTGCCGGCCTTCTCGCCCCAGAGCGTGGACGGGAGGAACACGTCGGCCCGTTGTGTCGACTCCGAGTCGAACCCGTCGACCACGATGATCGTGTCGACCGCGTCGAGCGCGCGCCGGGCGAGGGTGGCGTCGGGGAAGTCGCTGACCGGGTCGGCACCGAGCAGCACCAGCACCCGGATCTTGCCGTCGGCCGCGGCGCGCAGGATGCCCTCGGCGCCCAGCCCCGGTTCGGCCGGGACCGCACCCCACTTGCCCGTGAACCAGGCGCGGCCCGCGTCGAGGGTGGTGCGCCCCGGAAGGAACCCGGCGCGAGCCCCGCGTCGAGCGCGCCGTGCACGTTGCCCCGCCGCAGCGCCGACAGGAACGAAACATCGTGAACCTGCGCCAGCGCAGCCGCGGCGCCGACGACCGAATCCGCGGTGGCGGCGAGATTGCCACGCCCCACGATGACGATCACGGGACCCGTCCGGCCCGCGGCGACGCGGGTGATCTCGTCGTGCACGGTCGCGGCGATCGCCTCGCCGGGGACGGTCCGCGCGACCACGGCGGCGTGCGCCGACAGCGGATGGGCGACGGGCGCGAGGTCGACGAGCGGTACGCCGAGCTCCAGGACCGCCCGGCGTACGCGCAGGAAGAGCACCGGCACCTGATCGCGCAGGTCCTGGTCGAGCACCACGATCGCGCTCGCGCGGTCGAGGTCCGCGATCTCGGCGCGCGCCATCCCGAGGACGAAGTCGGCGGGGAGCCCGTCACCGAGTTGCGAGTCGACGTGGTCGGTCCCGATCACGCCTTTGGCGAGCCGCGACCACATGTACGCGTCTTCGTTCGTACCCCGCGCGCCGCCGAGGACCGCGATCGCGCCCGACCCGTGCAGGTTCTTGACCTTCTCGATCGCATCGGCCGCGCGGTCGAGCGCATCGGGCCACGACACCTCGCGTCGCGTGCCGCCGTCGCGCACCTGCGGTTCGAGCAGGCGGCGCTCGGAGTGGATCCACTCGAGGCCGTAGCGACCCTTGTCGCACAGCCAGCCGTGATTCACCGGTTCGGAGTCGACGCCGAGCAAACGCACGAGCCGGTTCGACGACGACTGCACCGCACCCCGGCACTGCACCGAACACGTCGTGCACGACGTCTCGACGGTCGAAAGGTCCCAAGGGCGCGCCCGGAATCGGTACTGACTCGCGGTGAGCGCGCCGACCGGGCAGATCTGCACGGTGTTACCCGAGAAGTAGGAGTCGAAGGGCTGCTCTTCGAAGTTCAGGACCTGCATGCGATCGCCGCGGTCGATGAAGTCGATGAGCGTGTCGCCCGCGATCTCGTCCGCGAAGCGGATGCAGCGTGCGCACTGGATGCAACGTTCGCGGTCGAGCAGCACGAGCTCGCTCAACGGGATCGGCTTGGGGAAGTGGCGCTTCTCTTCGACGAAGCGCGACTCGCCGGGGCCGAACGCGAGGGTCTGGTCCTGGAGCGGGCACTCACCGCCGCGGTCGCACACGGGACAATCGAGCGGGTGGTTGATCAGCAGGAACTCGAGCACGCCGTCCTGGATCTGCTTCACCGCCGGGCTCTGCGAATGAACGACCATGCCTTCGGCGACGGGAGTGGTGCACGCGGGCGGATACCCGCGGCCGCCCTCGACCTCGACGAGGCACATCCGGCACATGCCGACGGGCTTCATGCGTTCGTGCCAACAGAAGCGCGGGATGTAGATGCCGTGTTCCTGCGCGGCCTGGATGATGAGCTGGCCGGGCTGTGCTTCGAACGTGACGCCGTCGACCGTGACCGTGACCGTCGTCTTCTTCGGTGCTTCCGGATCGGTGGTCGTCACGCGTGCACTCCGGCATCGTTGCGGAGGCGCTCGAGCACCTCGTCGCGGAAGAACTTGTTGACACTCGCGATGCAGCTCACAGCCGATGGGCCGAGCGGACAGATCGTGGTCTGCACGAACGGCGCGTTCGAGACTCCGGGCGAGATGTTGCCGCCGACGGAGACGAGCAGGTCGAGGTCCTCGGGCCGGCCCTCACCGTGCGACATGCGGTAGAGCACCTTCTCGATCCAGCCGGTGCCCTCACGACACGGCGTGCACTTGCCGCACGATTCGTGCGCGAAGAACTTGGCGAGGCGCCACGCGACCAGCAGAGGGTCGACCGTCTCGTCGAACACCATGACCGCACCCGAGCCGAGCATCACGCCGAACGTCTGCTGCACGAAGTCCATGTCGAGCGGGGCGTCGAGGTGCTCGTCGCTCCCGGTGAGCCACTGCGACGACGCGCCACCCGGGATGAAGAACTTGATCTTGCGGTTCTCGCGTACGCCGCCCGCGAGACCGTAGAGGAGGTCGCGGAAGGTCATGCCGAGCTCGACTTCGTAGTTGCCCGGCGCGTTGACGTGACCCGACACCGAGAAGATGCGGGTGCCCGTCGACCGGTTGACCCCGAGCTTGGCGTACTCCTCGCCACCCATCTGCATGATGTGAGGGACGGTCGACAACGTCTCGACGTTGTTCACCACGGTCGGCTTCGCGTAGAGGCCGGCGATCGCGGGGAACGGCGGTCGGATGCGGGGCATGCCGCGCTCGCCCTCGAGCGACTCGAGCAGCGCGGTCTCCTCGCCGCAGATGTAAGCGCCCGCGCCGCGGTGCACGACGATGTCGCAGTCGAATCCGGAACCGAGGATGTTGCGCCCGAGGTATCCCTTCGCGCGGGCGTCGTCGATCGCACGCGTCAGGCGTTCGTACCCGAGGGCGAACTCGCCGCGCACGTAGACGAACGCGACGTTGCACTGCACCGCGTAGGACGCGATCGTGATCCCCTCGACCAACTGGTGCGGATCGCGCTCGAGCAGCATGCGATCCTTGAACGTCGACGGTTCACCTTCGTCGGCGTTGACCACGAGGTAGCGCGGGAACGAGTCGGGCGGCAGGAACGACCACTTCTGTGCGGTCGGAAAGCCCGCACCACCGCGACCCCGCAGGCCCGACAGCTTCACCTGTTCCTGCACGTCGGCCGCGTCGCCCTTCGCGAGCACCGCCTGCAGCGCGGCGTACGCCCCCGACGCGATCGCGCCGTCGATCGTCCACGAATCGTCGGGCCGGTCGTGCAACCGCTTCGTGATGATCCGCGTCTCTCCCACTGATCCGGCGCCGTTCACGTCAGACAACGGGGGCTCCCGACACGGTGCGCGCCTTGCGCGTGCCCGACTTGTAACTCTCCACGATCTCCTCGGCCGAGCTCGGCGACACGCGCTCGTGGAACTCGTAGTTCACCTGCAACGCGGGCGCGCCGCCGCACGCCGCGAGACACTCGACCTCTTCGACGGTGATGTCGGGCTCCGATGCGTAGCGCTCTTCCAGGTGGTCGAGCACCTCGGGACCGCCGACGACCAGACAGGTCACGTTCGTGCAGACCGACACGACGAGCTTCCCGCACGGACGCCGCTTGAACATCGTGTAGAAGGAACAGGTGCCGAGCACGTCGGCGGCGGTCGTTCCCGTCAGATCGGCGATCTGTTCGATCGCCTCGGGCGACAGCCAGCCGTTCTGGTCCTGCGCAAGGTGCGCGAGCGGAAGGATCGCCGACTTCGCGCGGGGGTAGCGCGCCACGATCTCCCTCGCCTGTGCGGCGTTCTTCTCGTCGAAGAAGCTCATCGGTCCACTTCCCCGAGGATCGGATCGACGCTGGACACGATCGCGACGGCGTCGGCGACGAGACTGTCGGTGCCCATCGGACCGATCGATTGCAGGTTGTAGAACGACGGGCCGCGGATGTGCATGCGCACGGGCTTACTGGATCCGTCGCTCACCATGTAGCAACCGATCTCGCCGCGCGGCGACTCGATCGACACGTAGGTTTCGCCCGCGGGAACCTTGAAGCCCTCGGTGAACAGCTTGAAGTGGTGGATGAGCGCCTCCATCGACTCGTCGATGCGGGCGCGCGGCGGCGGGGTGAGCTTCTTGTCCTGCACGCGGTAGTCGCCGGCGGGCATCTTCTCCACGCACTGGCGGACGATCTTCACCGACTCGAGGATCTCGTACAGCCGGATGCGGAAACGGTCGTACACGTCGCCGTTGCTCGTGTAGATCGTGTCGAACTCGACCTGGTCGTACGCCAGATACGGCTGCGCCTTGCGCAGGTCCCAGGCGAATCCGGTCGAGCGCAGGATCGGTCCGGTGATGCTGAGGTCGAGGCACTGTTCGGTGGTGATGATCCCGAGGCCGACCGTGCGTTCCAGCCAGATCGGGTTCTGCGAGAGCATCTCGTCGTACTCGGCCACACCGTCGACGACGAGGTCGCACACGTCGAGGATCTTCTGCTCCCACCCGTCGGGTAGGTCGGCCGCCACACCACCGGGGCGGATGTAGTTGCAGTTCATGCGCAGCCCGGTGACGAGCTCGAACACGCGCAACACCTCTTCGCGCTCGCGCCATCCGTAGAGCAGCATCGAGACCGCGCCCATGTCCATGCCGTTGGTCGCCTGGAACAACAGGTGCGACGCCATGCGCGAGAGCTCGCACATCAACATGCGGATCCACGTGGCGCGCTCGGGAACCTCGACGTCGAGGAGGCGCTCGACGGCCATCGAGTAGACGAGCTCGTTGGCGAAGTTCGACGCGTAGTCCATGCGCGTCACGTTCGTGGTGCCCTGGACGTACGTGAGCTCCTCGCCGGTCTTCTCCATGCCGGTGTGGAGGTAACCGATGACGGGCTTGATCTGCAGCACGTCCTCGCCGTCGAGCTCCATCATCAGGCGCAACACACCGTGGGTCGACGGGTGCTGCGGACCCATGTTGATGATCATCGTGTCGCCGAGATCGTCCTGCGGCCACATACCGCCGCCCGCGAGCACCATCTCGCGCGTCCGCGGCTTCAGCTGCTGCGCGCCCTCGTCGGTCTGGCGTTCGAGGCGCGCTTCTTCGCGATCGATCGCGTCGGTCATGAGTCCCCCCGCATGACGCGGCGCTCGGAGCAAGGGTGAAGCGTCGCGGAGCGCAGGCGCAGAGCGCTCGCCGCACTCCGTGCGGCCTCACATCGCGGGCCGAAGGCGAGCCGCGTAGCAAACGAAGTGCAGAGAATCATCGCGGGCTCGGATCTCCCTTGAAGGTCACGGGGACCCGCGCCGCGGCGTCGTCCTTGCGCAGCGGGTGACCCTGCCAGTCGTCGGGCATGAGGATGCGAGTGAGGTCGGGATGACCCTCGAACGTGATGCCGAAGAGGTCGTACGACTCGCGCTCGGGAAAGTTCGCGCCGGCGTAGACCGGCGTGAGTGACGGCACCGTCGGATCGGTTGCCGGGACCTCGCCGATGATGCGGATCCGGCGGTTGCGCGTGTGCGACAAGAAGTTGACCACGACCTCGAACCGCTCGGCCGCGACACCTGCGATCTCCGGACGCGCACCGTCGAGGAGATGGTCGACGGCAACGGTGTCGACGAGCATCGTGAACTGTTCCTCGTCGCGCAACATGCGCGCGACGTCGGCCATCACCGCGCGCTCGACGTAGACGACGGGCTGGCCGTGGCTTTCGACGAAGACGGAACCGGGAAACCGCGCGACGATCGCCGCGCCGACCTCGTCCGGGATCGGCACGGGCGCACCCTCGTCGCCGGTCTCTGCAGGCTCGTGATCTTCTTCACGAGCCGTGTCGTCCGCCATTTCCTTCGCCTTGATCGAGTCTTGTCAGGAAGAAGCCGGGAGCCCGACGGGCTCGCGACCGAGATCGATCCCCGCGCCGCCGGTCGGCGACGCTTCCCGGCGCCGCAGGAGCTCACCGCTACGGATCTGCTCGTGCAGCGTCAGGATCCCGTGCATCAACGTCTCGGGCCCGGGCGGACAGCCCGGCACGTACACGTCGACCGGAACGATCTGGTCGACGCCCTGGACGATCGCGTAGTTGTTGAACATTCCGCCGCTGCTCGCGCACACACCCATCGAGATGACCCACTTCGGCTCGACCATCTGGTCGTAGACCTGACGGAGCACCGGCGCCATCTTCTGCGAGACGCGTCCCGCGACGATCATGAGATCGGCCTGGCGCGGACTCGCACGGAAGACCTCCATGCCGAAGCGCGCGAGGTCGTAGTGCGCGGCGCCCGTCGCCATCATCTCGATCGCGCAACACGCGAGGCCGAACGTGGCGGGGAACACGGAGTTGCGCCGGCCCCAACGCACGACGTCTTCAAGCCGGGCGGTCAAGAAGTTGTGCGGCATCTGGTCGAGACCCATCAGGCCGCCTCTTCGACTTGCTCGCCGACCGGGGCGTTCGGGTCGTACCGCGCGCCGCGCGACCGCAGCAGCGGCCCGGGCATGCGTTGCAGCACGTCCTGGACCGGACCCCACTGGAGCGCGCCGACCGAGAGCAGGTACGCGAACGGAACGAGCAGCACGAGCACGAACGTGGCCATCGCGAACAGCCCGAACGCGCCGAGCCCGCGGAAGACCACCGAGAACGGGTAAAGAAAGACGATCTCGACATCGAGCACGATGAAGCTCATCGCGACCAGATAGAACTTGACCGGAAAGCGCTCCGCGGGCTCCTGCTCGGGGACGATGCCGCACTCGTACGGGGTCTGCTTGGCCGAGTTCGGCCGTTGCGGCGCGAGCAACTGCGACGCGATGAACGACCCGAGGACGAAGGCGACGACGAGCCCGGCCATGACGAGGATCGGGAGGTATTCGGCCATCGCTGCCGACGCTACATGACGGCCCACAGGGAGGGGCGAAGCGTCGCCATGTAGCGTTCGCACGCAATGACCGAGCCGTCGCGTCCCGCGCTACCGCCCGCGACCCCCAAGATCTCCGTGTTGGTCGACGTGCTCTTGTACGTGACGGCCGGGGTCACGTACATCTCGCTTTCGATCTACAACAAGTGGTTGCTCGATTGGATCGTCGGGCCGGTTTGGCTCGTCGCCTGGGTCTGGGGACTTCCCGCCCTCGTCAAGCTCATCCGCCGCCAGCCGGTACGACCGCGGCGCAACCCGCTCGAGCCGGTCGAGGACCCGGAGTGAGCCGGTGAGTTGGGCCGCCCACCAGTTCGAGGTCTACGCGGTCGAGGCACACCTCCCGAAGAAGATGGTCGGCCAGATCAGCTGGTTCGCGATCTTCTTCGGTGACTTCACCCCCGACTTCCTCGCGAAGTTCTGGGTCTACGGCTTCAACTTCGGTGGGCACCACTACGGCGCGACGAAGCCATACCAGTGGCACCGGGGCTGGCCTGGGATGGGGATCAGCCACACGCTGTTCTTCGGGATCATGGTGTGCCTCGGCATCTGGGCGTGGAAGCACAACCGGGCCTGGACCATCGGCTTCCTGCTCGGGTTCGCGGCCCACGTGCTCACCGACGTGAACGACAGCATCGGAACGATGCTCCTGTTCCCGTTCTCGACGCTCAACTGGAGCCTGCACACCTGGGCGTACGCGGCCACGGTTTCGGGCGGCAAGTACCTCGACGCCGCCGCCTACTTCAGCAGCCTCGGCCTCGTGATGGACCTGTTCTGGTTCTTCGTGGTGCTCGGCTCGTGGCAGGTTCTCAGCCGCGAGTTCTGGCGGACCAACGTCGTGCGCGCCGACCCGCACGTCTGGTCATGGCTCGGCCAGTGGTTCGACGAGCGCGGCCTGCTCGCGATCTACCGCAGCATCTTCTTCTACGGCGTCTGCCGCATGATCGCGTGGACGACCTGGGCGCACCTCGTGGCCGAACCCGTCATCAACGGGGTCAAGCACCACGGCTACCCGTTCGACCTCTCGTGGACCGGGCCGTGGTGGGTGCGCCGCGTCACGTTGCCGCACACGACACCGTGGATCGTGCTCCCGACCGCAGTGTTCCTGCTGGTCGCGGTCTACTTCGTCGCGAACACCATCTGGGAGCGGATGGAGAGCGGCAGCATCAAAGCGATCGCCTGGCGGAACGTGCGCCGGAACACGGGCTGACGCGGGAACGCCAGCACCTGGTCGACGGCCTCCACGACGTCGTCACCGAGGATCTCGGCCGGGTCGAGGTCGAGATCGCGCAGGAAGCTGACCGTGCGCATGCCCACCGCGAGCGGATGCGGCTCCGGGATCAGGCCCATCGACACCATCGC
Organism: uncultured Actinomycetes bacterium; assembly: GCA_963835455.1. Taxonomy (GTDB): domain Bacteria; phylum Actinomycetota; class Acidimicrobiia; order IMCC26256; family PALSA-610; genus PALSA-610. The sequence continues at coordinate 308,671 of CAWIFT010000003.1, read as the reverse complement.
GTCCTCGCACGGGCCCTTGAACAAGAACCCGACGAACCCAATGCTCCCGACGACGACGTCCGCCTTGCTGACACATTGTGCGCACACGACTCTGGCTCCCTCCGCTTCGGCGCGCCCTCCGGCGCGCCTCCGGCGCCCTCAGGCTAACCCGCGATCCGCGCGCGGGCGTCGGCGGGCCAGTCGGTGACCACGCCGGCCAGTCCGGCGGCGGCGACTTCGGCCAGGCGGGCCTGTTGGACCTCGAGGCGCTGGTACCAGCAGAAGACGGCCAGGCCGCGGTCGGCCGCGGCGGCGATGAACGCGGGCGTGACCGCGTCCTGGTGCGCGGAGATCGCCCGGGCGCCGATCGCCGCCGCGTCGGCGAGCAAGCGGTCGTGGCCGGCGGGGTCGAACGTGTCGCGCAGCAGCGCGACCTGCGCCTCGGGGAGGGCCCGGACATACGTGCGGACGGTCGGCATGTGCTGTGACCACAGCAACACCCGGTCGGTCGCGCCTGCCGCGGTGACGACATCGAGCACGGCCGCGCCCGCGCCCGGGTCCTTGGTGTCGATCGCGACCCGCACGCCGGACTCCCCGGCGACCTCCAGCGCGTCGGCGAGCGTCGGGATCTGCCGGCGCGCGAGGCGGGCCGCGGTGAGCCATTTCACGGAGAGCGGCCGGTGCTGCACGCGCAGGAGCAGCGGGTCGTGGAGCAGTACCGGCACGCCGTCGCGGCTGCGCCGCGCGTCCACCTCGACGACATCGGCGCCCAGCCGGGCCGCGGTCGCGATCCCCTCGAGCGAGTTCTCGGGGGCGTCGCGCTCGCAGGTCCGGTGCGCGATGACCAGCGGGACGATCGTGCTCAAGGTTCGGGGGCGACGCGGACCAGCGCCGCGAGGGTGCGGTACACCGCTTCGGCCGGCCCGATCTCCTCCGGTCGCAAGAGGTTCGCCATGATCCGCAGCACCCACTCCATCAGGGTCCGGCTCTGCATCCCCACCCGGGTCAACTCGCGCATGACCGCCGGGTTCCCGATGGCTCGCACGAACACCCGCGCCACCTTGAAGTAGAGGCCGTAGACCTCAGCGAGGCGCGCTTCGTACGTCTGCAACGCGAACCCGTCACCGCTGGTCAGGGCGAGATCGACCGCGTCGGCGGCGAGCCGCCCGGTCTCGTAGGCGACCGAGATGCCCTCGCCGTTGAACGGGTTGACGAAACCCGCCGCGTCGCCCGCGACCACGAACGTCGGACCGACCCGCGGGGTCACCGACCCGCCGGTCGGGAGGCGACCGCCCGTGGGCGCGCCGGTGGCAGTCGCCGGCGACAGGCCCCACCGGGCCGGTGCGGTCTCGCAGAACGCTTCCATCAGGTGCGATGTGTTGACGTGCTTCCAGCCCTGGAAGGTCGACAGGAGCCCGACGCCGACGTTGACGGTCCCGTCGCCGACCGGAAATATCCACCCATACCCGGGCAAATGGTTCCCGTCCCGGTCGCGAATGTCGAGGTGGCTCTCGATCCACGGTTCGTCGTGCAACGGGCTGGTGAAGTAGCCGCGGATCGCCATCCCCAGCGGGAACGACCGGTCGCGGGCGGTCCCGAGGGCCCGGCCGAAGCGCGAATTCGCGCCGTCGGCAACGATCACGTAGCGGGCCCGCACGGGCTTGACCTCGTCCGAGTCCTTGTCGCGCACCATCGCGCCGGTGAGCAGACCGCCGTCCACGACCGGGGCGACCGCCTCGGCCCCCTGCCAGATCGTGGCGCCGGCCTTGACCGCCTGCTCGGCCACCATCTCGTCGAGCTCACGCCGCCGCACCACGTATCCGTACGACGGGAAGTCCGGATGATCGGGCCATGCCAGCTCGAGCGTGACGCCGTGCGCGATCGAGCGCAGACCGTCGAATCGTTGGAAGCCCGCGAGCCGGTCGGCGAGACCCATGTCGTGCAACTGGCGAACGGCGCGCGGGGTCAGCCCGTCGCCGCAGGTCTTCTCGCGTGGAAAGCGCTTCTTTTCGATCGCGAGGACGGAATGACCACGTGCCGCGAGCCAGTGAGCGGCCGCCGCGCCCGACGGTCCCGCGCCGACGACCAGCACGTCGAAATCGACGCCGGAATCGTTTGGTGCGTGCGCGCTCACGAGCACATGATCACATGCTCGGAGGGTCGGAAACGAAGCGTGACGACCCTTGCCGCACAATGTGCCGGACCCGCCTCTAGCGTGGTAGCAAGAGCGACACGGCCGACGTGAAAAGGAGCGCCGGGGAGCATGCGCGACATGAACGTGTGGCACCTCCTCGCGGTGCACGTTCCCAACCTGTTGCCTCGCACCGTTTTCGGGTTGCACCTGCCCTGGTTGCGCAAGGCGGCACGACTCATCTACGCGATCATCCTGTTCGCGATCGGGCTCGGTGCGGCAGCTTGGGTCATTCACAAGCCGAAGAAGTCGAGCGAGCCGTCCACGTGGGCGCAGACCGTGGTCGGCGCCATGTTCGTATGGTTCATGTTCGCGTTGGGATACGGCGTGATCCCGCACGAGTGGTTGACGTTCGGCAACTCGTACCTGAACTTCGACAGCTCGTCGTACCTCATCCACCGCAGCCAGATCGTCAACAACCTGCCGCCGTTCGACATCACGCGCGACAAGGTCGTCGACGCGGTCGCGGCGTTGATCTACGTGGTCGTGCTCGGCTTGAACATCTACTTCTTCGCCGCATGGCAGAAGCGCAAGGTCGCGGAGCCGGCAACGGAGTCCGAGACCGGCGGGACCGAAGCGACACCGATCACCGGCGGCGGCATGTTCTCCCGTTTCCGTCGCGAGAAGCGCACCTCCGCGTACGGCCGCCCTGTCACGACGACGGATTCGTGATGAACGCGCGACTCGAGTCACACGACGCGGTGAGCGGAGCCGGAGGCGGAGCGAACTCGCCCGCGATCGAGCGTCCGCGGCGCACGTATCGTGCGCCGCAGCGAGAGAGCGCATAGTCATGGCCCGCAACGATGCGAATCCGCCGATGCCGGAGTTCTCGACGTCGTACGTGCTCCAAGAAGTCGACCCCAAGTGGTTGACCCAAGCCGTGAAGCCGAAACAGTTCCTGCACATCGACCAAGCCGAGTGCATCCTCTGCGAAGGCTGCGTCGACATCTGCCCGTGGAAATGCATCCACATGCTCTCCACCACCGCCATCGACGAAGCCGTCAACGCCGACCAACCCGGCGACGACCCCAAAGACCACGTGTTCTTCGTCGTCGACGAAGACGTCTGCACCCGCTGCGCACTGTGCGTCGACCGCTGCCCCACCGGCGTCATCGTCTTGGGCAAAGTCACCGACCAATGGCGCGACGGCGACCCCAACACCCGCACCAACCGACACGGCTACGCCTACGGCGTCCGCTTCTGAGCGCCGGTTAAGAGGAGAAGCGTTCGTGGCCACAACCAACGGAAACGGTCATCGCCCCAAGATGGCGGAGCGGCTCGCTGCAGTCGGTGACAAGACGCGCAGTTCGCAGGCCTGGACGTCGATCTTCCGACCCGGGTCGATCTACCGCAAGGGTTACACCGACAGCCCCCGCAACCGTTCCTACGTGATCATGAACAACGTGCTGTACCACCTTCACCCGGTGAAGGTGAAGCGGCACGCGGTGAAGGTCTCGTACACGCTCTGCCTCGGCGGCCTGTCGTTCTTCTTGTTCATCTTGTTGACCGTCACCGGCATCTTCTTGATGTTCTTCTACCGGCCGACGGTCACCGAGGCCTACGCGAACGTGCAGGCGCTCGAGACCGCGGTGACGTTCGGCTCACTCGTGCGGAACATGCATCGATGGGCCGCGCACCTCATGGTGCTCTCCGTCTTCTTGCACATGGCGCGCGTCTTCTACCACGGCGCCTACAAGTCGCCGCGGGAGTTCAACTGGGTGATCGGCATCATCTTGTTGACGCTCACGCTGCTGCTGTCGTTCACCGGCTACTTGTTGCCCTGGGACCAGTTGTCGCTCTGGGCCGTGACCGTCGGTACGAACATGATGGGCTACACGCCGGTGTTCGGACCGCAGGTGAAGTACGTGCTGCTCGGGAGCAAGGAGATCGGCAGCGAGACGCTGCTCCGATGGTACGTACTGCACGTATTGATGTTGCCGTTCGTCATCGTGATCTTCATGGCTGTCCATTTCTGGCGCGTCCGCAAGGACGGCGGGATCTCCGGGCCCCTCTAGGTCGAGGGGAGGAACACTCACATGGCCGAAGTACCCGAACATCTCCTCAAGCGAAGCCAGGAGCGCCGCAAGGCGCTGGGTCTTCCCGTTGACGGCGACGACGCCGGCGAGGCCGCGCCCGCAACCGACGCGCCCGAAGCCCCCGCCGCCGAAGACGCCGCGGTCGAAGCGGCGCCCGCGGCCGCGGCCGCCGACGGCGACGCGATCACCGAAGACAAAGGCGGCATCCCCGCGCACCTGCTCGAGCGTTCCCGCAAGCGCAAGGCCGCGCTCGCGGGTGGCGGCGGTGGCGAGCCCGCAGCCGCGGCGGCCGGTGGACGGGCGGCAGCCGCAACCGCGGTCGCGGCGCCCGCTCCGACCAGCAGCGGTCCCGGCGGTCACACGCAGCGACTGCTCACCGTCGTCAAGTCCGGTTCGATCCAGCAGGCCCGCGCCGAAGCGCAGGACAAGGTGCACGTGTGGCCGCACCTTCTCGCCATCGAACTCGCGTCGATTCTTTCGCTCACCGCGTTCATCACCATCTTCTCCGCGCTGGTGAAGGCGCCGTTGCTCGGTCAGGCCGACGTGAACCAGACGCCGAACCCGTCGAAGGCGCCGTGGTACTTCCTCGGTCTGCAAGAGCTGCTCAAGATGTTCCACCCCATGGTCGCGGGTGTGACGATCCCGGGCGTTGCGCTCGGTGTACTCGCGATCACGCCGTACATCGACAAGAACCCGTCGAACAAGCCAACCGATCGCAAGTTCGCGATCCTCATGATGACCATGTTCTTGATGATGTGGGCAGTGCTCGTCATCATCGGTTCGTTCTTCCGGGGCGAAGGCTTCAACTTCGTCTTCCCCTGGAACAAGGGCATCTTCTTCGAGTTGTAGGAGCTCATCGGTGCTCGTCGCCATCCTCATCGTTCTCATCCTGTTGCTCGCCCTCGTCTCGGTGGTGATGCTCGCGAGCCGTGCCCGCGCGTCGTCGACCGGCGGGTTGTCGCGCGAGACGCGCAAGCGCGACTCCGCGGGCGTTCCGCCGCCGCCCGTCGAAGGCGACGTCACCTCGTCGACGGAGCTCGAGGCGGCCGGACGTGAGCGTTCCGACGAGACCCGCACCTCCGCGTTCGGCGGACTGGTGCGGCGCCGCGGCGGCGACCCCGTCGTCTACGAACCGGTCGACGAGGAAGAGATCGGCGTCAGCCGGCGCCAGTTCCTCAACCGGGCCATCGGCACCGCGGTCGGCTTCGGTCTCGCGGGGTTCGGTGCGGCGATGCTCGCGTTCCTCTGGCCGCTGCAGGGCCTCGGCGGCTTCGGCGGAACCGTCAACATCGGCAAGCTCGCCGACATCCTCGCCGCCATCGACTCGCAACAGAAACCGTTCTACGCAGCCCAGGCCCGCACGTACGTCGTCCGTTACCCGAAGGACAACCCCGCCGACCTCGCGAAGGCGAAAAAGGTCTACAAGCCCGCGGTGTACAAGAACATGTCCGAGCTCGGGATCGTCGCCCTGTATCAACGGTGCGTACATCTCGGTTGTCGCGTTCCGTTCTGCCAGACGTCGCAGTGGTTCGAGTGCCCGTGCCACGGATCCAAGTACAGCCGGGTCGGCGAGAAGAAGGCCGGTCCCGCGCCGCGCGGACTCGACCGCTTCTACGCGACGAAGTCGGCGGACAACAGCATCATCGTCGACACCGGAGCCATCTACCTCGGACCTCCGATCGGCACCAACACAACCAATCAGAACGCCGAGGGCCCCCTGTGCGTGTGAGCACATCACCCGAGCAACGAGGTAACCGTTCGTGATCGCCGCCATCTGGAGGAACGATCTTCGCCACTGGCTGATCTGGATCAATTTCATTGCGTTCAGCGCGCTGATCATCTACCTGATTCGATCGGTCCTGTCGCCGAAGAAGGCGCGTAGCGAAGACCGCACTCCGGCCAACCTCACCCCGTTCCTCGGGGACGAAGACCTCGAAAGCCGCCGCCTCGAGCGTGTGCTGGGTTGGGCGCTCATCTTTGCCGCGATCTTCGCCGTCGCACTGCCCCTTTATTGGCTGCGGGAGCCCACCCGGCAGGCACAGTCGAAGTCCTACTTCGACAAGCTTGCCGTGGCCCGCGGCGCCGTGCTGTTCGCCAACTCGGCCAGCCCCGACTACAACGCTGCGGTTTCGCTGCAGTGCGCGAACTGCCACGGGCAAAGAGGTGTCGGTGGTGCCGCGCCCACAACCGTGAACGGCGTGAAGGTCAACTGGAAGGTGCCACCGCTGAACACTGAAGCTCTCCGCTTCGAAGAGGACACCGACTGCGCGAGCCAATCGCGTCGGCAGGCCAACACGATCTGCGACCTCACCGACATCATCACCTATGGGCGGCAGGGCACGCCGATGCAACCGTGGGGTGTCGCAGGCGGCGGTCCCAAGAACGCGCAGTCCATCTCCGATCTGGTCGCATACATCGAGTCGTTCCAGATCACTCCGAAGCAGTCGCAGGATCAGGCGACACTGGCACTGAAGATGGCGCGGTCCGACAAGGCGACCGACATCTGTCCCGAGTACATGACGTGCCCCGGAATCGAACTCGCAAACGCCAAGATCACGCTCGCCAGAGCGATCACCGATCTCGATGCGAAACGCAAGGCGGTGGCCAAGGCGCTCGGCACTCCGGCCGCGACCGACGCCGAGCTCACCGCGCAGTGCAACACGTTGATCGACAAGGCCGACGCGGCCGCGACCCCGCTCGAGGGCGACGCGCTCAATCAGGCCGTTGCGTGCGGTGCGTTCGTCGCGGCGCAAAAGACGGTGAAGGACGACCAAGCCAACGTCGACTGGTCGACCGAATGGAAACGCAGACGCGTCAACGTGAGCGACGGTCAGCTGCTGTTCGAGCTGAGCTGCGCCCGCTGCCACACGCAGGGTTGGTCGGTCTTCGACCCAACGGTTCCGCCCCCGCGGTGAACAGCGTCGACATCCTCGGTCTGTCCGGTGGTGGCGGTGGCAACGGCGGTGGCATCGGGTTCAACCTGCGCAACGGCGGTGTCATCCGCCGCTTCGGTACCGATGTCAACGGAGGGTTCCAATCGCAGGTCGATTTCGTGAGCAACGGTTCGGCGCCGTTCAAACCGTACGGCCTGCTCGGCCTCGGCTCCGGCAAGATGCCCGGCTTCCATCAGGGACCGACGACTGCCGCTCCGTATCTCGGTGCGCAGTTGAGCGAAGACCAGGTCAAGCAGATCGTGTCCTACGAGCGGTACTGCCTCGAGGCGACGAATTACCAGGGGCTCTCGGCGACCTGTCTGACACCGCCGGAACCGCGGGTTCCCGCCACCACGACGACTATTGCTGCTGCGGGGAAGGGGTAACGGTGGCTCTGCTTCACGCACTACTCGCCGAGGGCGTCCCGCACGGGCTCTGGAACCCGACGATCATCGGCATCCTCACCGTGCTCTGCGCGGTCGGGCTGTTCTGCGGGTCGACCTACCTGCTGCTCGGCACGAACCTCGGCGGGAAGCTCGGCTTCCTGGTCGCGGCGGCCGGACTCTCCGGCTTCCTCGTGCTGCTCACGACCCTGTGGCTCACCACGCCCGGTAGCGCGACCGGCAACAGCGACCTCGACCCACCCCACGGGAACTCCGCGAGCTGGAAGGTCGTCGAGGTCGTCTCCGATCCATCCCAATCGAAGATCGCGGCGGTGCAGCAGCTCCCGGTGAAGGGCCGGGCGGGAACCCCCGACCTCGTGACTCAGGTCAAGCCCGCGATCGACGCGGCTCTCGTTCCGGCCGCGCCGGTCGCGGGCGTCACCGCGCCCGATCAGCCGTTTGCCACGCTGCCGATCAGCTCGTCCACCGATTACCTGCTCGACTTCCCCGGCGCGAAGTCGTACGTGTACATCGACAAGACCCAGAACTTCTTCTGGCACCGGCACCGTTACGCCGCGGTCGAACTGTGTCTCGCTCGGCTGGACGCCACGGGTTCGGCGGTCACCGGCCCGAACGGCCCCGTGTGCGACCCGTTGCAGCCGACCCACTGGGCGATCCTCAGCTACGACTACGGGTCGGTCCGTAAGCCCGTCGTCTTCTACTGGCTGTTCTCGCTGCTGTTCTTCGGGCTGTCACTGCTCGGCCTGCACTGGTGGGAGAAGGACGAGCGGGCGCGCAAGCGCGCGGCGCTCGCACCCGTCCCGGCTCCGGCACCGAGCGAATAAGGAGTCGTCATGGTCATCGCCCAACAGTTGATCGACGCGAGCAAGGACGGCGGCGCGGCGTTCATCGCGTTCTCGATCATGGTGTTCTTGTTCGCAGGATCGCTGTTCTACATGGACCGCGTCCGGCGCAAGCGCGAAGAGAAGACCGACAGCTAGTTCGCGCGTTCAGGCCGTCGCCGCGCGGTGCGCGGCGACGACGGTGGCGTCGATGTCGGCGTCGCTGTGCGCCAGGCTCGGGAAGAGCGTTTCGTAGCCGCTCGGCGCGAAGAACACGCCCTGATCGAGCAGCGAATGGAAGACGCGGGCGTAACGCTCGTGGTCGGCGGCGCGGGCGCCCTCGTAGTCGGTGACCGCCGTGTCGGAGAAGAACATCCCGACGAGCGTGAACGCGCGCGTCACCTGCGCGGCCAGGCCCGCGTCCGCGAACGCCTTGCGCAGCCCGTCTTCGAGGCGTTGCGCGCGCCGCACCAGTTCGGTGTACGAGTCGTCGTCGAGCTCGGCGAGCACCGCGAGGCCCGCGGCGGTCGCGAGCGGGTTCCCGGAGAGCGTGCCCGCCTGGTAGACGGGCCCGAGCGGCGCCAGCTCGTCCATCACGTCGGCGCGCCCGCCCACCGCCGCGAGCGGGAGGCCGCCACCGATCACCTTGCCGAAGATCGAGAGATCCGGCGTGATGCCGAAGCGGGCCTGGGCGCCGCCGAGCGCGACCCGGAAGCCCGTGATCACCTCGTCGAACACGAGGAGCGCGCCGTGACGCGCCGTCCGTTCCCGCAGCATTTCGAGGAATCCGACGTGCGGGGCGACGAGCCCCATGTTCGCGGCGACGGGCTCGACGAGGATGGCCGCGATCTCCGAGCCGTATTCGTGCAACACCGCGTCGAGCGCGTCGATGTCGTTGTACGGCACCACGATCGTGTCGGCGACCGTGCCCGGGGTGACGCCCGCGGAACCCGGGAGCCCGAGCGTCGCCAGACCGCTGCCGGCCTGCACCAAGAGGGCGTCGAGGTGACCGTGGTAGCAACCCGCGAACTTCACGATCTTGTTGCGGCCGGTCGCGCCGCGCGCCAAACGCACCGCGGTCATCGCCGCTTCGGTGCCCGACGACACGAGCCGCGCCTTCTCGACCGACGGGACGCGTGCGCAGATCGCCTCGACGAGTTCGACCTCGCGGGGCGTGGGCGCGCCGTACGAGGTTCCCTCGGCCGCGGCGCGTTGCACGGCTTCGACGACCTTCGGGTGAGCATGGCCGAGAATCGACGCGCCCCACGACTGCACGTAGTCGATGTACTCCCGGCCGTCGGTGTCGACGATCCGGCTGCCGTAGGCGCGGGCCACGAAGAAGGGCTCGCCGCCGACGGAACCGAACGCCCGCACCGGCGAGTTCACACCCCCGGGAATGCGCGCCTGCGCCCGCGCGAACCACGTTGCGTTGGTCGACCCGCGCCTCGGCTCCGGTCGGCTCCCGCTCGCTCACAGGGCTTCGGCGAACTCGCGTGCGAGGTACGTGAGGATCATGTCGGCGCCGGCGCGTTTGATCGCGAGCAGGTGCTCGAGCGCGACCGCGTCGCCGTCGATCCAACCGAGTTGCGCGGCGGCTTTCACCATCGCGTACTCGCCACTCACGTGGTACGCCGCGACCGGGACGTCGAACGCCGCGCGCACGTCCGCGATGACGTCGAGATACGCCAACGCGGGCTTGACCATCACCATGTCGGCGCCCTCGGACAGGTCGAGCGCCACCTCGACCAACGCCTCGCGCCCGTTGGCGGGATCCATCTGGTAGCCGCGTCGATCGCCGAACTGCGGAGCACACTCCGCGGCGTCGCGGAACGGTCCGTACAACGCCGACGCGTACTTCGCCGCGTAGGCGAGGATCGGGGTGGACTCGTGACCGGTCTCGTCCAGTGCGGCGCGGATCGCGCCGACCTGGCCGTCCATCATCCCGCTCGGCGAGATCACGTCCGCGCCGGCACCGGCCTGCGCGACCGCGATGGCCGCGTAGCGCTCCAGCGTCGTGTCGTTGTCGACTTCGCCGTGCTCGTCGACGAGACCGCAGTGACCGTGGTCGGTGTACTCGTCGAGACAATCGTCGACCATCAGGACCAGCGAGTCACCGACCTCGTCGCGCAGGTTGCGCAGCGCGACCTGCATCACGCCGTCCGGTGCGTCGGCTTGCGATCCGCGCCCGTCCTTCTGCGCGGGCACGCCGAACAGCATCACCGCCGGCACGCCCAGATCGCACAGCGCGCGGACCTCTTTTCGGAGGCTCTCCTGGGTGTGCTGTACCACGCCCGGCATCGATACGACCGGTTCGGGCGCGTCGATCCCCTCCTTCACGAACAGGGGGGCGACGAGGTCGTCGACGGTGACCCGGTGCTCCGCGACCATCCGGCGCAGGGCCGGAGTCCGCCGGAGCCGGCGGAGCCGGCGTTCGGGATACGACACGCCGAAAGGCTACTGGCCCAGTTTGCGCACGAGAGCCTCGACGAGCCCGTCGATCGTGTGCGGATCGGCCTCGACGTCGACGCGCATCCCCTCGTCGCTCACCTGCCGGCTCGTCACCGGTCCGATCGAGATCACCGCGGGCTGCGGCTCCGGGAGACCTCCGACCGCGGCCCGGAAGTTCCGAACGGTCGAAGCCGACGTGAACGTGATCGCGTCGACCGTGCCCGCCCGCAGCCGGGCGAGCGCCTCGGGATCGGCGGGCGTCGGCTCCGTGCGGTACACGCTGAGCACCTCGACGTCGTAGCCCTTGGCCGCGAGTCCCTCGGGCAACACGTCGCGCGCGGTCTCGGCCCGTGGAAGCAGGACCCGCCCGGTGCCGTCCGGCATGGCATCGAGCAACGACTCGGCGACGGACCGTTCGGGCACCAGATCGGCGCGGAGGCCGTAGCGCCCCAGCGCGGCCGCCGTCCCCGGACCGATGACTGCGATCCGCACGGGCGCAAGGGCGCGCGCGTCGAGGCCTTTGGGCACGAGACCACCCTCGAAGAAGGCCTCGACCGCGTTCACCGACGTCATGATCAACCATGCGAAGGGCGACAGATCGGGGACTTCGAAGTCGACGGGCGTGATCCGGATCGACGGCAGCTCCAACACGGTCGCACCGAGGGCGGTGAGGCGGGCGCGGAGTTCACTCGCCTGCTCGCGCGCCCGCGTGACGACCACGGTGCGCCCGAACAGGGGCCGGCGCTCGAACCAGCCGAAGTCGAGCGCGGCGACGTCGCCGACGATGATCGCACTCGGCGCGGCGACACCCACCGCAGCAATCGTGCCGAGCGTCGCCCGCACCGTGTGCTGGTCCGGGCGCGTGCCGTACCGCACCGCGGCGACGGGTGTGTTCTCGTGGCGACCACCCGCGATCAGCGCCTTCGCGATCTCTTCGACCCGACCCGCACCCATGAGGATCACCAGGGTTCCCCCCGCCTGCGCGAGCGCGTCCCAGCGGGTGTCGGTACTGCCCTTCGTCGGGTCCTCGTGCCCGGTGACCACCGTGAAGCTCGTCGACACCCTCCGGTGCGTGACCGGGATGCCGGCGTACGCGGCGGCCGCGATCGCGCTCGTGATCCCGGGCACCACCTCGAAGGGCAGGCCCGCGGCGATGCAGGCTTCGGCCTCCTCGCCGCCGCGGCCGAACACGAACGGGTCGCCACCCTTCAACCGGACGACTTCGAGTCCCGCGGTGCCGCGGTCGACCAGCAACGCGTTGATCTGGTCCTGGGTCATGACGACGTCGCCGGGTGCCTTCCCGACATCGACGAGTTCGGCACCGGGGCGCGCGAGATCGAGCAGCGCGCGCGGTGCGAGGCGGTCGTACACGACGACGTCGGCCGCGCGCAGGAGCTCCTCACCGCGTCGCGTCAACAGACCGGGATCGCCGGGACCGGCGCCGACCAGGGAGACGGTCACGCGACATCCTCCAGCAGCGATCGTCCGCCCTTCTTGTCGAGGAGATCGCGTGCGGCGGTCAGCCCGACATCGTGCGGGTCGTCGCCCGCGACGCGCGTGCGCAGCACGATGTGCCCGTCGAACGACGCGATCAGCGCGTCGAGAAAGATCGTTCCCGCACGGTCGTCGATCCGCGCCAGCGCACCGACCGGGAGGTCGCAGCCGCCGCCCAGCTCGGCGAGGAACGCCCGCTCGGTGTCGACCGCGCGATGGGCCCGCGGCCGGTCGATCGCGCGGAGACGCTCGAGGGTGCGGGCGTCGTCGCTGCGGCATTCCGCGGCCAAAGCACCTTGCGCGACCTGGGGCAACATCACCAACGGGTCGAGGAGCTCGCTCATCTGGTCTATGAGGCCGAGCCGCTCGAGCGCGGCGAACGCGACCACGATCGCGTCGTATCCGAGCTCCACGCGCTTGCGCAACCGGGTTTCGATGTTGCCGCGCAGCGGCCCGAACGTGAGGTCGGGGCGGGCCGCGGCGAGCTGCGCGCGCCGGCGCACGGACCCGGTGCCGATGCACGCGCCCGGAACGAGATCCTGCAGCGGCGCGCCGACGAGCGCGTCGAACGGACTCGTCCGGTCGGGCACGCACGCGAGCACCAGACCGGCGGGCGTCTCCGTCGGCAGGTCCTTCGCGGAGTGCACGGCGACGTCGGCGCGGCCTTCGAGCACCGCAACCTGCACTTCCTTCGTGAACACGCCCTGCCCGCCGATCGCGTGCAGGTCGGAGGTCTGGTCGCGGTCACCCGTGGTCGTGATCAACACGAGCTCGACGTCGTTGCCGAGCAACTTACCGACGCGCTCCGCCTGCCAGCGTGCGAGCGCGCTCGCGCGCGTCGCTATTCGGATCACTCGGATTCGACCGTCGGCTCGGTCGGGAGATCGAACAGCGAGGCGAGGGCGTCGGCGTAGTAGTCGCCCCGCGGCGTTCCCGCCGCATCTTTCACGCGCACGGTCGGCTCGTGCATCAGCTTGTTGACGATGCCCTGCGTGATCGCGTCGACGAGATCGCGCGCGTCGGGGTCGAGCTTGGCGAGCTTCGATCGGAACCGCTCCATCTCCCCGAGCCGAATGCTCTCGGCGCTCTCGCGGAGCGACGCGACCAGCGGCCCCACTTCACGCGCCGCCCGCTCGGCGCGGTAGCGCTCGATCTCGGCCGCGAGGATCTCGCGCACCTTGCCGATCTCGCCGCGCCGGCGCTCGGCCGAACGCTGCGCATATTCCTTCAGGTCGTCGAGGTCGAGCAGCGTGACGTCGGGGATGTCACCGACGCCGGGATCGACGTCGCGCGGCAACGCGACGTCGACGACCAGCAGCGGCTTGCCGTCGCGGCACGCCATCACCATCTCCACCATCGCGCGCTCGACGAGTACTTCCGAAGACGCGGTCGACGTGAGCAACACGTCGGTGTCGACGAGGGTGTCGGCGATGTCGGTCAGCGGGATCGCGCGCGCGCCGATGTCGGCCGCGAGCTGCTCGGCGCGCGTGATCGTGCGGTTCGCGACGACGACGTCCGCGACGCCGCGCGAACGCAGGGTCGACGCCAACCCGGAACCCATCTGCCCCGCGCCGATCACCATCACCTGTGCGCCGTCGAGATCGCCGAGGTATTCGGACGCGACTGCGACCGCGGCCGACGGGATCGACACCGGGTGACGAGAGATACCGGTTTCGGTCCGCACCCGCTTGCCGGACTCGACCGCGTGCTTGAACATGCGCGAGAGCAGTTGCGGAGCCGTCTGTTCGCGCACCGCGGTCTGCCACGCGTCGCGGACCTGGCCCAGGATCTCGCTCTCGCCGACGATCATCGAGTCGAGACCCGCCGCCACCGAGAACAGGTGCGCGACCGCGGCCTCGTCGTAGTACGTGTAGAGGTGATCGCTGAACTCGTCGGGGTCGGAACCCGAGTGCGCGGCGAGGAACTCGCGCACGTCGCCGACCGCGGCGTGGAAGTGCGTGCACCGCGCGTAGATCTCGGTGCGGTTGCACGTGGAGAGCACGACGACCTCGAGCAGGTGCTCGCGGCCCGCGAGGTCGTGCAACGCCTTCGCGAGCTGTTCCTCGGGCACCGTCATGCGCTCGAGGAGCTCGACGGGCACGGTGCGGTGGTTCAGGCCGACGACGAGGAGAGACACGTCCTCAACAACTCCCTTGCGTCGTCGACACGGCCCGTACGCACGAGCTCCACGATGCCGCCGTCGAACGCCGATTGCCAGTTGGCATCCTCGGAGGAACGCCCGCCCGCGCGCAATGCTTCCCGCGCCTCGGACAGAACATCGAGCAGCGTCTCGTACTCAGGTCCGATCTCCTGTTCCAACCGGCGCCGCAGATCGGCCGCAAGAGCCGGGCTCCGACCGCCGGTCCCGACGCTGACGACGAGGTCGCCGCGGCGAACCACCGACATCAGCGTAAATGAGCAGTTGACCGGATCGTCTGCACTGTTGACCCAGACCCGGGCGGCCTCGGCGGCGGCGTGCACGGCCGCGTTCACGGCCGCATCGTCCGTGGCGGTGAGCGCCAGCCAGGCGCCTTCGAGATCAGCCGCCTCGAAGGCCCGTTCCCGCAACACCAGCCGGCCCGCTTCGGCCCAGGCCCGGACCTCGGCGCCCGCCTCGGGCGAGACCACCTCGACGACCGCGCCCGCGTCGAGCAGCGGTTCGATCTTGCGGGCCGCGATGCGTCCGGCCCCGACGACCACCACCCGGCGGTCGCGCACCAGCAGGTTCACCGGGTACCCGGCGAGACCGGGGCGCCCGCCGGCACCCGCACCGTCGGCACGACCGGCCACTCACCCGGTCCGTTCGTGCGGGGGCGCGGCGCCCGTCGTGCCGCGCCGGAGTTGGTAGAAGGACAGGATCTGCAGCTCGATGGCGAGGTCGACCTTGCGCATCGACACGCCGTCCGGCACGGAGCAGACCGCGGGCGCGAAGTTGAGGATCGACGTGACACCCGCGGCGACGAGGCGGTCGGCGACGTCCTGGGCCGCGGACGCCGGGGTGGCGAGGATGCCGATCGCGATGTTGTGCTCCCGGACGACCCGGTCGAGATCGTCGATCGACACGACCGCGAGGTCGCCGATGCGATGACCGACGAGCGCCGGGTCGGCGTCGATCAGCACCTCCACGCGAAATCCGCGCGCGCCGAACCCGCGGTAGTTCGCGAGCGCACGGCCGAGGTTGCCGATCCCGACGATCGCCACCGGCCAGTCGCGGGTGAGTCCGAGCTCGCGTGAGATCTCGTGGAGCAGGTACTCGACGTCGTAACCGACCCCACGCGTGCCGTACGAGCCGAGGTACGAGAGGTCCTTGCGGACCTTGGCCGCGTTGACCCCGGCCAACTCCGCGAGCCGCTCGGACGAGATGGTCGCGACCTGGCGCTCACCGGTCTCCATGAGGGCCCGGTAGTAGAGCGGCAGGCGGGCGACGGTCGCCTCCGGGATCCGGCGTCGCGGCGAAGCTGTCACCCAAGTGTCCTTTCGGTGCTCCGCTGCGGAGCACGCCCCTGCCTGCAGGGTACCGAGCTTGTGACCGCGTTCTCAAAGTGTGCGAGGAGTTTCTCAGCAGCGTTTTCGCCGCCACTCGGATGTACCCTCGCAGCCGAATGGTCGCCGGCCTCGCCTTCCTCGCCACCGCCGTCGCGACCCTCTTCGCGCAGGCGACCGGAGTGCGCTACTCCCGGACGAAATCCCCCCACCAGGGCGCCTGGACCTTCGCCCTTTCCCTGTTCGCCCTGGCCTCGGCCGCCCTGGCCACAGCGGAGTCGACCGGCTGGGACCGCGGGACGTTCCGCGCCTTCTATCTGCTCGGCGCGGTGCTCAACGTGCCCTGGCTCGCGCTCGGCACCGTCTACCTGCTGAGCGGGCGGCGCGTCGGCGACCGGGTCCGGATGGGGCTCGTGCTGTTCACGGGCTTCGCGATCGGCGTGATGCTGGCGGCGCCGATCCACGGGTTCATCGCGCCCCAGGGTGGGATCCCGGTGGGCAAGGATCACTTCGGGGTGTTGCCGCGGATCCTCGCGGGTGTCGGCAGCGGCGTCGGGGCGATCGTGGTGTTCGCAGGCGCGGCATATTCGGCGGTGCGCTTCGCGCGCCGGCGCACTCCCGGCTCCGGCTACCTCGCGGCGGGCAACGCGCTCATCGCGTTGGGCGTACTCGTCCTGTCGAGCGGCGGGCTGCTCCAGGGTGTGGTCGGCCAGGACGAAGCGTTCGTCATCTCGCTCGCGCTGGGGATCGTGATCGTCTACGCGGGCTTCGTGGTCGCGTCGGCGACCGCACGCTCCGCCGCGGCAGCCGACGACACTTCGCGTCGCACGAGCTTGCCCGCGAGTGTGCGCGGCAACGCGTCGACCACCACGACGCGCGTCGGCAGCTTGTAGCGCGCGAGCTGGCGGCCGGCGTGCCGGAGCAACTCGACCGGGTCGGGGGTGTGTCCGGGACGCGCGACGACGTACGCGACGACGGTCTCTCCGGTACGCGGATGCGGTTCGCCGATCACCGCGACGTCTTCCACGTCGCGATGGCTGCGCAACGCGTCTTCCACTTCGCCGGGGAACACGTTGAAACCCGACACGATCACGACGTCCTTGGCCCGGTCGACCAGGGTCAGCCAACCGTCGGCGCCGGCAACCGCAATGTCGCCGGTGTGCAACCAGCCGTCGACGAGCACGGCGTTCGTCGTCGCGGGATCGTTCCAGTAGCCCGCGAAGATGTTGGCGCCGCGTACGACGAGCTCGCCGGGGTCGCCCTCGAGCGCGGGCTTGCCGTCGTGATCGACGAGCGCCACCTCGATACCCGGAAGCGGCGGGCCGATGGAGCCCGGGCGCGGTTCGCTCTCGACCGCGGTGGTCGTGACGACCGGCGAAGCCTCGGTGAGGCCGTAACCGTCGTGCACCGAGACGCCGAAGCGTTCGCGCATCCGGCGCGCGGTGTCGGGCGACAGCGTCGTCGCGCCGGATACGCAGAGGCGCACGTGTTCCAGTGCGTCGCGCGGCGCGGCCTCGTCGTCGAGGCTCAGCCAGGCGTCGAAGATCGCGGGGACGCCGGCCACCACGGTGACGCGGTCGTTGCGCACACGGGCCAGCGTCTCGACCGGGTGGAAGTGATCCACCAGCGAGACCGACGCACCCGCGTGGAGCGCGAGGCCGAGCGCGACGTTCAACCCGTAGACGTGGAACAGCGGGAGCACGCCGAGCGCGACGTCGGCGGCGGTCACTTTCAGACCCGGGTGCGACTGCATCTGTTCGAGGTTCGCGAGCAGCGAACCGTGCGTGAGCATGGCGGGCTTGGGCGCGCCGGCGGTGCCCGCAGTGAACAGGAGTACGGCGAGATCACCCGCATCCCGTTCGACGAATTCCAGCGGCCCGGACGCGTCCGGCAACTCGTCGATCACCCCTACCGGAATTCCCCGTTGCGGAGATTCTTCCGAAGAATCGTCGCGACGGGTCGGGAGTTGGGTGGTGGCGCGGCGGGCAAGGTCGGCGTGGGCCGCGGACGCGAGCGCGAATACCGGGTCGACGGCTTCGAGCTCCCGCGCCAGTTCGTGCGACGGCGACCCGACGTTGAGCGGAACCGCGACGGCACCCGCCGCCAGCGTGCCGAGGTACGCGACGACGAAGGCGGCATCGTTGTCGGCGACGATCGCGACCCGGTCTCCGGGCCTCGCCCGCCGGCCCACCTCCGCCGCGACCGCCGCGGCCCGGGACGCGAGTTGCGCGTAGGTGAGCGGTTCCGGCCCGACCAAAGCGTTGCGGTCCGGCTCCGAGTCGGCGGTCGCGAGGAGCGCCGCGGCGAGGTTCACGCTGCGGGAGGCTACGCGACGATCCCGCGATCGACCTCGCCGAGCGGACCGTGCCCGCGGAATCCGTCACAGCGATTCTCCGGAAGAATCGTCGCTACCGCGCGGCCCACGAGGCGAGGCGCAGCGAAACCACCGTGCGCTCCCCGGAACCCGCCGCACGAAGCGTGGGCGCAGCGCAAGCGCGGTACGCCCGCCGGAGTCAGCCTCGTCTCGCAATCGCGAGCAAAGCGAGCCGCTCAGACGAGGCTGCGACCAAGAAGCAAGCGACGCACGAAGCGTGGGCGCAGCGCGCCCGCCGGAGTCAGCCTCGTCTCGCAATCGCGAGCAAAGCGAGCCGCCCAGACGAGGCTGCGACCAAGAAGAATGGATGCGACCGAAAGAAGAGGTCCCGGCCGCAGTTGCGGACGTTTCTGGGGCGGGCTGGGAGGCTACGTTGCGTGAACACCCGGGTTACCCCGGAGCGCTCACACGCCCACACCCGCGACCGGAACCCCGATCTCGTGCGAGGCGGCCGGAGGGCCGACGAATCGCCGGTGGAGCCAACCTCCCGTCGGTGCCCGGTCCGCCTTCGCTGTACGCAGAGTAACGACACTCAGCGCGCGCACCTTGAGCAGATCCACCACTCTCCGTGGTCGATAGATGCGGCGAATCAGCCGATGTGGAACACGAATTGGGTCAGCGAGGCAACGAGAATGAGCACCAGCAACACGACGAGCACGAGGCTCGTTCCCCACCTCACGGTCGCCCCTCGGCCAACGCGACCAAGGTGAGCGTCTTGCCCGCCCGCAACTTCAACTCCGCGGCCGCCGATCGCTGGTCGTAGGCCAGCGCGCACATGCCGTAGGAGTCGACGAGCAGCGCGAGCTCGGAGGGCTTCGCCTCCGCGAACGCGCCCACCCAGTGCGCCCGCCGGTCCTGGTCGCCGATGGTCACGCCGACGAATCCGCCCGGCCCGACCCCCCGTGCGAGCAGCTGTTCGGGCGCAATGTTGAGCTGGCAGTTGCCGAAGCGGTCCACCCAGAGCACCTCGCCCGCGATCGAGCCGTCCTCGGCTTCCTGGGGCAGCGGAACGAGCCCGGGAGCGAGCCCGGAGGCGTCGACGGGTGTCCCGAGGGCGTCGATGGAGAGCCCGGCCGCGAGATACGCCGCGGCCGGAGCCATGATGTCGCGGCCCGAGAACGTGGGCCCGGGCGCCACGAGCTGGTATTCGGGATTGTCGAGCGCGACGATGCGCGCCGGCCCGCCGAGCATCGCCACCGCGGGCGCGAGCAGTCCGTTGTCGGGACCCACGAGATAGCCGCCGTCGACCTCGACCGCGATACAACGCCGTTCGGTCCCCACCCCGGGGTCGACCACCGCCAGCACCACACCGTCGGGCAGGTACTGCACCGCCCGCACGAGGGCGAGCGCGCCGGCACGCACGTCGAATGCGGCGATGTCGTGCGTGATGTCGACGATCCGCAGTTCGGGAGTGACGTCGAGCATCACCGCATGGCAGACGCCGACGAATTCGTCGACGCGGCCGTAGTCGGAGAGAAACGAGACGAACGGAGGACGATCGGCCACCACCGGCCGAAGCTAGTCCCCGCTCGGAAGCGAGGCCTTACCCCGCCTGCGTGTACCTCGACGCGAGGTACGCGTCGACATCGGGTTCCGAGACCCGGAACGAGCGACCGACCCGCACCGCGGGCAACTCTCCGGCCTTGATCAGCCGGTAGACGGTCATCGACGACACGCGCATCAGATCAGCGACTTCCTGCACTGTCAGAAAGCGCGACTTGCTCAAGCCATTGCCCACGCGGAAACTCCCTACTCCTTGCCCGCTGAAAAACGAGCGTACGCCGGTGGGATCGGAGTTGTCGAGCGTCAACTCCCGTTGTGTGTGAGAGGTCACACTTCGGCGTCGGCACCCGCTGACGGTGGCCTGGGACCGGCCTCGGAACCGCCCCGGGCGATCAGGTCCTCGAGCACTCGGTAGGCCCGCGTCGGCCGGTCGGTGTGCACGGGGACAACGGTTGCCCGCACACCACGCGCCGCCGCGACCGCGAGGCCGGGGCGGTCGAGCCCCGCGAGCGCGATCACCTCGATCCCGCGCTCGAGCGCGACCTCCGCGAACGGCCCGTCGGCGATGACGAGCGACGGACGCGGGATCGCGAACAACCATTCACGGGCCGCCTCCCCGTCGCGCGCGTCGCACAGTGAATGGCCGTCGCTCACGACCGCGACGCCGCCGACCCAACGCAACCAGCGCGGCGTCCGCCCGTCGGCCCGGATCGGGCCGAAGTCCGCGAGGTCGACGACTTCGGCGCCGTGCGCGCGCGCGAGCGTTGCGAACGAGAGGTGCAACGTCATCAGCGACGCCGGGCGCGCGGTCGCGAGCGCCACGCGGGCCCCGCCCGCGGCGGCGAGGTCGCGCACCCGGGCCGCGGCGCCGCGTGCGGCCGCAACCGTGCGGGCCGGATCGATCCGGGCCGCGTCGGTGGTCGCGCCGAAGGTGCGAGTGACGGCCGCCCACGCCTCCGCGGCCGTCAGCCCGGCCATCGGGGCGATCTCGCCCAGCGCCCGCCGGTCGCCCAGGGCCAGCCGCTCGACGGTGCGCCGGAGCTCGGTCGGCCCCGGCCCCGACGCGCCCGGCCCCGCGATCTTCGAGCGTTCACTCAACTCTTCGGGCGTCGGCGGCGGCGCCGGATGCGGGACGGGGACGTGAGGCTCGAGTCGCGGCGGCCGGTTCTTGGCCCGGCTCACACGCCACTCATTGTGCGCCGAGCTCGCGCGAACGCAGCGTCGCCGCGCTCACCGCGTCGAGGATCGCCGAACGAAGGCCGTGGGCCTCGAGCTCGCGGAGTCCGGCTGCGGTCGTTCCCCCGGGCGACGTCACCTCGCCGCGCAGCGTCGCGGGTCCGGCCGTGCTCTGCGCCAGCAGCGTCGCCGAACCGAGCATGGTCTGCACCACCAGCTTGGTTGCGACGTCGCGGGTGAACCCCACCAGCACGCCCGCTTCGATCATCGCTTCGGCGACCAGGAAGACGTAGGCGGGACCCGAACCGGAGAGTCCGGTGACGGCATCGAGCATCGGCTCGGCAACGCGTACGACGATCCCCACCGCGCCGAGCAAACGCTCCGCGAGATCGAGGTGTTCGGCGCCGGCCCAGGTGCCGCCCGCGATACCGGACGCGCCGATCCCGACCAACGCCGGGGTGTTCGGCATCGCCCGCACGACCGGTCGGTCCGGAACACATTCCTCGATCGTCGCGATCGTCACACCCGCGGCGATCGAGAGCACCAGGGTCGTCGGCCCGAGCGCGGGCAACGCGGTCTCGAGCGTCGCGGCGACGTCGCCGGGCTTCACCGAGAGCACGACGACGTCGGCGTCGGCCACGGCCCACGCCGCGCTCGGGACGACCCGCACCTTCGGGAACTGCTGTTCGAGCGTCATGCGGCGATCGCCGTCGATCTCCGCGATCGAGAGCGTGTCCGCCTCCCAACCGCCTTCGAGCAGGCCGCCGACCAGAGCCGCGCCCATCTTTCCGCCACCGAGCAACGCAACGCGCGACATCGACGCGAGGGTAATCGTCACGACTCGACGACAGGAGGGTCTGCGGGGCCGATCGCACGCGGGCGTGGACGCCGATTGCAGGTGGATCGGAGACGAGCTCGGGCCCGAGGAACCTTCGGATCAGACCCCGCACTTCCCCGAACGGGGCCGACCCTCCCGCACCTCGGGCCCGTCGACAAAACGCACGGTAGCACGCGTCCTATAGGCACTACAAGACAACTTCAGGCATTTCTCGACTACTTCAGCTCTTGGCGTACCCGATGCGGATCGCGGGTTGGAACCACCGTTCGACGAGCTCGTAGAGCACACCGATGATGCGATCGAGCTCGTCGACGTCGAGGTGCTCGAGCAGCACGCGACCGACGAGATACACGTCGCCGTCGGGCCCGATCGAGAAGTGCGCGCCGTACGTCTGATGGTTGCGCGTCAGGAGGAATCGGTAGAGCTCGAGCTGATTCGCCGGCGGATCGGGGAGGAAGTACACCTCGTAACGCAGCGTGCGCTGATGCAGATCGAAATAGATCGTCGCCGCGTCGCGACCGTCGCACCCGAAGCGCACGTACCAGCGCGGGATCTCCGGGTCGTACTCGACCGTCTGCACCCACGGCTCGCGCGCGACCGGCCCTTCGAGATGCGCGGCGATCAGCTCGTGGCGCGCCCGGTGCTCCTCCGGATCGAGGGGCTCGTCGGTCACTTGCGCAACTCCGACGCTCGGTCGCGGTCAGTCGCAGCGCACGAGACCGCGCGCAACGAGGTCGCCGTAGAGGCGGCGCAGCCGGCCCGCGGTCATGCTCCACGAATAGCGCTTCGAATGCGCGGCGGCATGGACCCCGATCTCGCTCGCGAGGATCTCGTCCGCGAGGAGTTGTTCGACGGGGGCCGCGAAATCGGCCGGGTCCCGACCCTCGATCAGGAAGCCGGAGTGTTCGTGCTGCACGAGCGAGCGGAGGCCGCCGACTGCAGCCGCGACCACCGGGGTCCCGCACGCGGCCGCCTCCAGCGCGACGAGCCCGAACGACTCGGAGCGCGAGGGCACGATGCACACGTCGGCGGCGCGGTAGTAGTCGGCGAGCCGCTCGTGCCGGCGGGGACTCACCCAGTGGATCTGTTGCGAAACGCCGAGCTCGGCCGCCAGCGCGTGCACGCGGGCCTGTTCCTGCGCGCCGTCGGGTCCGCTCGGGCCGCCGACGACGACGAGCGCAACCTTCGGATCGTCGAGCGCGGCGAGGGCGCGGATCGCGAGGTCGGCACCCTTCAAGCGCTGGATCCGGCCGACGAACAACATGACGCGCGGCGCGCTGATCCCGAGACGTTGCCGCGCGGCATCGCGATCACCGGGTACGAAGACCGTGTGGTCGACGCCGGGCGGAACCACCTCGATGCGATCGAGCTCCGCGTCGTACAGCGAGGCAAGCTGCGCGCGCTCGTCGGTCGTGGAGGCGAGCATGAGATCCGCGCACGCGATCACCTCGTGTTCGACGCGCGTGCGATCGTCGGAGTCGTCGTCGACTCCGGCTTCGGCCTTGACGCGCGCCAGCGTGTGGAACGTCGCGACGAGCGGCAGGTCGAGCTCGTGCTTCAAGCGGTGCGCGACCGCACCCGAGAGCCAGTAGTTGCCGTGCAGCACATCGACCGGGTCGCGTTCGAGCATCCGCTGCATCGACGCGTCGATGAAGGGTTCCACGAGCGCCGGAAGCTCGTGCTTCGGGACCGGCGCACGTGGTCCGGCCTCGACGTGCACGACCCGAAACCCCGGCTCGACCTGCACGGCCGCGGGTTGGGTGCGGTGCTCGGCCCGCGTGTACACGTCACACTCGACCCCGGCACGCGCGAGCGCACTTGCGAGGGCGCGGACGTACACGTTCATCCCGCCGCCGTCGCCGGTGCCCGGCTGAGCAAGCGGCGACGTGTGCATCGAGAACACGGCGATCCGGCGGACGGACATCGGGGCGGATCGTACCCAACGATCGCGAACGCCCTGGTCCCCGGGCCCGCTCCGGCCGGGCCGGCGGACTACCCGGCTTCGGCGTCGCGGGAGACGTTCTCGGCTTGGAACGAACGGTAGATCTCGACCAGCGCCTGCTTCTGCCGGTCGTTGATGCTGGGATCGGCGACGATCGCACCCACCGGGTCGGCGAACGCGTGCTCGCCCTCGGGAGTCGCATCGAGGATCCCGGCCCGCACGTACAGCGTCTCCGCCGAGATACGCAGCCCGCGGGCGATCGACTGGAGAATCTCGGCCGACGGTTTGCGCAGCCCGCGTTCGATCTGACTCAGGTACGGGTTCGAGATGCCCGCGAGCTCACTGAGCTTGCGGAGCGACAGCCGGGCGTTGCGCCGTTGGTCGCGGATGAAACCGCCGAGATCGTGCAGCCGCGCTTCGATCGAGTCGAGCGACTCGGGCATCAGCCCGCGGTCCCGGCGACCTGCCGGGCCGCGATCTCCTGCTCGAGCGAGTCGATGACTTCGTGCATCGCCTTGCGGAGATCGGAGAGCTCGCGCTCGAAGTCGCGCAGGCGCGTCAGGGTCGACTCCAACTCGTCGAGCGGAAGCAGCGGCAGGTGCGCGAGGGTGGTGTCGACGATCAAGTCCTCGCGGCCGTCGGGCCAGTGCAACTCGACGGCGGGCGCATCGGGCGGCGGCACGCGGGTGTCGGTGATCGACGACCGACCCGACTCCGCGCTCAGGATCCGCGGAAGATCCTTGACCAGATCCTCGACGGTTCCGCCGCTCGCGCGCCGGTCGTGCTCGGCTTCGAGGATCTCTATGCGCGCCTGCGCCAACCGCCGGTTGTACGACAGCGCGTTCTCGACGTCGTTGCACTCGGTCTTCATCGCGCGCAGCTCGTCGACCGAACGGTCGCCCAGGGACGCAACGAACACGGGATCGGTCAGTCGCTGGATCCGTTCCGTCGGAATCACCTCTCGAAAGCTCTGACGATCGGAGCGCCCACCCTACCTTTGGTCACCCGCAATGAGCGGCCAACGTCGCGTACGGATCGATCGCGCGGCCGTTGGGGCCGCCGGGGCGGATCTCGAAGTGCAGGTGCGTGGGGCCACCGGAGGCGTCGCCGGTGTTGCCGACGTGTCCGATCAGCTCACCCGCGCTCACGGACCGGGTGCCGCCGACGTAGTCGCGCAGGTGCGCGTAGTAATAGGTGTTCCCGTCGCGCCCGTTGACGTACGCGGCCAGACCGCCGAGCGGGTCACTCTGGAAGAACACCGACCCGTTGGTGACCGCGACGAGCGGCGTGCCACCGGGCGAGAACATGTCGTTGCCCTTGTGGGTGCGGCCGCCGCCGCGCGGCGATCCGAACGTGTCGGTGAACGAGACCGGTCCCTGCACCGGGCACACCCAGTTCCCGGAGACGATGATCTGCCCCGCCGCGTCCACCACCGCCGGACGCGCCGTTCCCCGCGGCCTTCGCGCGCGCGACCGCGAGAATCGACGCGAGTTCCTGCTGTCGATGCAGCGCGGCGAGTTGGGCGCGCAGTTCGGTCTCGGCCTTCCCGGCCGCGGCGAGCAGCTGCTCGGTCTGCTGTTCGCGCGCCCGCATCGTCTGCACCGCGCGCTTCGACTGTTCGGTCTGCTTGTGCAACGTCGTCTCGCGTGCGTGCAGTTCACTCGTCACCGCGGTGAGGTCGGCGATCGTCCGATTGCCGCGCGCGTTGACGTCGTTCAGCATGCGCGCGCGGCGCGCGGCGTCGAGGATGTCCGATCCGTTCCCGAAGATGTCGTCGACGAGGAGGCCACCGCGCTTGTACGCGACGACGGCGCGCAGGCGCGCGAGCTTGGCGAGATACTGCTGTTGTCCGGTCAGCGAGTTGATGCTCTGCTGCGTCGACGCCTGGTCGTCCTGGAGCTGGAAGTAGTGCGTCTGCGCGGCGTCGAATTCCGCGGTTGCACGGTTGTCGGCCCGCTCCGCCGCGGTGACCCGTGCGACCGCGGCCGCGAGGGGGTCGGCCGCGGCACCCGCCGCGGAAGGCGGCGTGAGGAGCGCGATTGCAGCGGCGGCGAGGAGCACGCGCCGAACGAGCGAGGATCGGACGGAGATGCGCACGGGTCGCGAAACGGTAACAGAGCAGGTCAGAAGGTTCCCGCGCCCCCGCTGACCGGGGGCAGCACCGCGATCTCGTCGTCTTCGAACAGTTCGGTCGCGCGGCCCGCCGCCGGCTCGTCACCGTTGACCCACACCCGCGCCGTCGCCAGGACCCGCGCGAACGGGTCGCCGAAGCGCTCGACGGCGGCGTCGAGGAGCTGTCCCACAGGCGCGCCCGGCGCGAGGTCGAACTCGTCGCGGCCGCAGCCCGCGGCCTCGCGCGCCGAAGCGAACAAGAGGAGCCGGACCCTCACGCGCGGGGTCCGAGCGGGCCCGTTTCGAGCGGACCGGGTTCAAGCGGACTGGATGTTCGTGCGCGCGGCCGGGAGCGCGTCGAGGCGCTCGGGATCGATCGGATCGCCGGTCACCTCGTCGACGCCGTACGTACCTTCGTCGAGGCGCTGCAGCGCGGCCTCGATCTCGGCCAGGTCCACCTCGAGCCGTTCGAGGATGGCGAGATCCTTCTCGCGCTCGAACAGCTCGGAACCCTGATCGGCCGGGTGCTGGTCGTAGTGCGTCAGATCGCCCGACTGCGCGGACTGCTCCTCGTCGAGGCCCTCACTCCGGAGCTCCGCGATGAGTTCCCCCACCGCGCCCGCTCGCGCTCGAGTCGGTCCCGTACCGCGCCCTCGTCCAGCTGCTCGGTCATGCGGGAAGGCTACCCATCCGGCGCGAAGGCGTCACTCGTCCGGATCGAAGCGGGCGCGGAGGTCGATGAGGCGTTCGGCGACCAGATCGCAGAACAGCCGTAGCCGGGTGCCCGCGTCACCGGCCGCCAACATCCGCTGCGCGTCGAGCGGACCGACCGGCGCGAGCGCCGCCGCTTCGTAGGACGCACGGACCGGGTCGGGGTCGAGCGCGGGAGGTTCGGCCACGCGGGGATCGATGCGCCGCGCGAGCTCGGCCACCTCCGCGAGCGCAGCCCCGGCACGGTCGCGCGCCGCGACGTCGTCATCGGTCGCGGGCGGATCCACGAGGGCAACGACTTCGGCGCGGGGGTACGGGTCGTCGTCGAGCCAGCGCACCACCCGCACGCGGCGCATCCCGACCGTCGCGAGCGCGAACCGTCCGTCCGGCAGCTCCGACGCCTGCACGACACGCGCGATCGTCGCGATGTCGAAGCGCGTGTCGCCTCCGCCGACCTCGCTGCCGCGTTCGATGAGCACGACACCGAACTCGCGGTCGCCGGCGAGGACGTGGTTCATCATCATCCGGTAGCGAGGTTCGAACACGTGCAGCGGGAGCAACGCGTACGGAAAGAGCACGGTGCCCAGCGGGAACATCGCCATGGTCGCCGCGGGCGCGTCGCCTAGTTCCAACGCGCCCGCACCGCTCGTTGGGTGGCGACGAGTCGTTCGCGCTGACTCGTCGGGACATCGGGCAGGGCCATGTGCAACGAGCACAGCCAGCCCATCGCGACCGGATCGGACGCGAGCCGTCCGTTCTCCAGGTTTGCCAGCATGCGGGCGACGATCACGTGCGGTTCGGTCGGCACCAGCAACGCACGCGAGAAGCCGCGCGCGTTGCCATGGACGCGTGCGAACAGGCGACGGCACCCTTCGAGGTCGTAGACGGCGCCGTCGTGAAACGGATCGCACCACACGCCGCCTCGGGCCGCGTCCATCACGAGGAAGTGACCGGGCATCCCGACCCCGTGCACCGGCACGCCGATCCGGCGCCCGACCTCCATCATCACGACCGCGAGCGAGATGGGAATTCCGAGGCGGCGTTGGATCACGGAGTCGAGGAACGAGTTCTCGGGATCGCCGTAGTCGCGCGAGTTCCCCCGGAAGCCGAGCGATTCGAAGAGGTAGGCACGCAGGCCCTCGAACGTCGCCGCGGGACACCGGGCCGCGAGCTCGTCGAGGCGAGCACATTGTGCATCGACGTCGAGACCGGCATGCGCGTGCGCGGCGATACAGAACGCGGCAACGTCGAGACGCATCTCGCCGGCGGGCGCCGCGACCGTGGCCGCGAAGCGTTCGCTCGCATCCATCACCGACGACCGTACCCGTACACTCGCAGGCAATGGCGGCGAACGCTCCCCGCTCGACGCGGCTGCACGAGACCATCTCGGTGCTCCTGAACGGCCAGCAGCAGCGGCTCACGCCGACGCGCAAGCTCATCGTCGACGTGTTGGAAGCCGCGGACCGGCCGCTCACGATTCCCGAGATCCTCGACGCGCAGCCCGGCCTGGCGCAGAGCTCCGCGTACCGGAACCTTGTCGTGCTCGAACAGGCCCGGGTCGTGCACCGGGTTGTGACGCACGCCGACTTCGCGCGCTACGAGCTCGCGGAGGACCTCACCGGTCACCACCACCATCTCGTGTGCTCGAACTGCGGCCGCGTCGACGACCTGCCCGCCACACCCGCGGTCGAACGCTCGGTCGCGATCGCGATCGACGAAGCCGCGCGACACACGGGCTTTCGCACCGAACACCACCGCCTCGATCTCGTCGGCCTGTGCGCCGACTGCACGGGCTGATTCCGCGGCGGGCGTACTACGACAGGCGGCGGGCGAGGTACGTGGAGTACCAACCGGCGTAACGGTCGCGCAGGTCGGGATGCTTCCAGTCGTCGCCGGTGACGACTGCACGGCAGCGCTCCGTCTCACAGCCGCAGGTGAACATGTCGTAGTCGTCGGAGTCGGTCATCGCGTAGTCGAAGCACAGTTCCTCGCCCGCTTCGACGTCGCGCATCGTGACCAGCAGCACCGATCCGACGATGCCGCAGTTCGGGTCGCACGAGTGGTTGACGTAGTCGGCCGAGTCGAACGGGGGCGTGCTCGCGAGGAACAGGTCGTCGTCGATCTGGAGCGCGTGGATGCGCACCGCTTCGCCGAGCGCCATGAGCTCCCGGCCGTCCACCACGTGGCCACCGAAGCCCGCGACGGTCGTGAACGCCTCGATCGGTTCGAGCGCGAACACGCCGATACCCTTCGTCGCCGTCGAGCGCGTACCCGCACTCGGATGAAGCCACGACTGCCGCACGAATGAGGAATGTACCGGTCGTGACCGAAACAACGGTGTTCGAGGTCGTCGGTGGGCAACCGTTCTTCGACGCGCTCGTCGAGCGCTTCTACGTCCGGGTGGAGTCCGACCCGACTCTCCGGCCGCTCTACCCGCCCGATCTCGAACCCGGAAAGCGCGCTCTGGCGCTCTTCTTGGGCCAGTACTGGGGTGGCCCGACGACCTACAGCGACGAGAAGGGGCACCCTCGGTTGCGCATGCGCCATGCGCCCTTCGTCATCGGTGCCCCCGAGCGCGAGGCCTGGCTCGCGGCGATGCTCGCCGCACTCGACGAGACCGACGCTCCGGAAGTGGCCCGGGAGCTGATGCGCAACTACTTCGACACCGCCTCCACCGCAATGATCAACAGCTAGGAGCGGCAGCGGAGCCGACCGGCGGGAGGCGCAGAGCGAGCGACCCATCGACGGGACCTGAGAACACCCCAACGCGACAAACTGGTGGAGATGAGCAAGCGGCAGGAGAAGGAGAAGAAGGCGCGGCGGCGGATCGCCTCGGTGCGGCGCGGTCATGCCGATCGCCGGGCACCGGTCCGGCCCGGTCGCCTCTCGCCCGATCGCGCGGTGCCCGCCTCGATTCCGCGGCCGCCGTACGCGCCCGACGCGCCTCCCCTCGTCCCCGCGGTTCCGCCCGACGAACTCGCGGACCGCATGCGCGCCGCGGGTCGGGCCGGACGAGAGGTGTTGCTCGAGCTCGCCGACGCGGTGAAGGTGGGCATGACGACCGACGAGCTCGACCGGATCTGTCACGACGCCTGCATCGCGCGGGGCGGCTATCCGAGCCCGCTGCACTACAAGGGATTCCCGAAGTCGCTGTGCACCTCGGTGAACGAGGTGATCTGCCACGGGATCCCCGACGATCGCGCGCTGCTCGACGGCGACATCGTCAATTGCGACGTCACGATCTATCTCCACGGTGTGCACGGCGACTGCAATGCGACCTTCCTGGTCGGTGACGTCGACGACGAAGCCCGGCGGCTGGTACAGGTCACCCGGGAGGCGTTGTGGAAAGGCATCGACGAGGTGCGGCCGGGCGCCCGCCTCTACGAGGTCGGCCGCGCCATCCAGTCCCACGCGGAGGCGGCGGGCTTCGGCGTGGTGCGCTCGTTCGTCGGCCACGGAGTCGGCGAGGAGTTCCACACCGCGCCGGCGGTGCTGCACTACTACGACCCGTCGGCCGATCTCGTCCTGACGCCCGGGCTCACGTTCACGATCGAGCCGATGATCAACGAAGGGTCGTGGGAGCTCGGCCGCATCTGGTCCGACGGATGGACGGCCCCGACGCGCGACGGCTCGCGATCGGCGCAATTCGAGCACAGCCTCCTCGTGACTGCGACGGGCGTCGAAGTGTTGACGCTCCTGCCCGGCGAGCCGCACGGCTCGTAATCCCGACGCCGGCAAACCGCTCGACCGCTAGCGTCGAGCGGGTCATGGGAACGCTGCGGCGAACGTTCAGGTCGCTCGACTCACGCAACTACCGCCTCTATTTCACCGGCGCCCTCGTCTCTCAGATGGGCGGGTGGATGCAGACCATGGCCGAGGCATGGCTGGTGAAGACGCTCACCGGGAGCGGGGTCGCGGTCGGCGCGACGTTCGCGTTCCGGTTCCTTCCGGTGCTGCTGTTCGGGCTCTGGGGCGGGACCGTCGCCGACCGGTTCGACCGGCGCAAGGTGTTGCTCGTCACGCAGACCGCGGCGGCGATGCTCGCGGTCGCGCTGTGGCTCATCGTGCTGACCGGCGTCGTCCAGGTCTGGATGGTCTTCGGGCTCGCGATCGCGCTGGGCTTCGTGACCGTCGTCGACGAACCCGCGCGCCAGGCGTTCGTAGAGGAGATGGTCGGGCGCGATCACCTGCCGAATGCGGTCGCGCTGAACAGCGCGGTCGGCAACTCGGCGCGCATCACCGGTCCGGCACTGGCGGGACTCCTGATCGCAACGGTCGGTACCTCGTGGGTGTTCTTGGTCAACGCGGTGTCGTTCTTCGCCGTGGTCGCCGCGCTGGCCGCGATGAACACGGGCGAGCTGCACCGCCCGCACCGTGTGCACAGCGATCGACCACGCGTGCGCGAAGGCGTCGCGTACGCGTGGAGCATCACCCAGATCCGGGCGACGATCCTGTTGGTCGCCGTGGTCGGCACGCTCGTCTACAACTTCCCGACCTTTCTCACGCTCCTGGCGAGCGACACGTTCGGCGGTGGTGCCGGGCTCGCCGGAATCCTCATGGCGCTGCTCGGCATCGGCACGGTCATCGGCGCGCTCACCGCGGCGGCGCGGGCGCGCCCGACGGCGCGGACGGTCGTGGTCGGCGCCGCCCTGCTCGGGCTCGCCCTCGTGGTGACCGCCGCGGTGCCCGCGCAGCTCGAAACCGAGATGGCGCTCGTCCCACTCGGCGCGCTGGCCGTGTTCTTCGGTTCGACGGCCAATGCGCACATGCAGATCTGGTCCGCACCGGAACGCCGCGGGCGCGTCATGGCGATCTACACGCTCGCGACGCTCGGAACGACGGTCGTCGGCGGCCCGTTCGTCGGCTGGATATGCCAGACGTGGAGCCCGCGGATCGGGCTCGCGTTCGCCGGCCTGGTGACCTTCACCGCCGCGATCGCCGTGGCCGCGCCGCTCCTCGCGGCCAAGCGGGCGCGGGGGCGGGTGGACGTGTACGTCGCGCAACCGGCGACGCTGACGCCGGAATAGCGCGTGCCGGTCCGGCGCTAGTTCCGGTCCGGTGCGGCCACGTTCGCCTCGTGCACGAGACGCTCGATCTCGGCGCGGCGGAACCGGCGATGACCGCCCATCGTCTGGATTGCGGCGATCTTGCCCGCACGCGACCACCGGGTCACGGTGTTCGGCGTGACGCCCAGCTTGCGGGCGGCTTCGGCCGGGGTGAGGAGCTCCGCGTGGTCGGCGGGGAACGGCTCTCGCCGACCGCGGTGCGGGCCGCGGCGCGGGCTGCGTGCCGGCTTCGGATCGGGTTCGCGCGCGGCGTCTCGTTCGGACTCGGCGACGAGATCGATCACGGCCGGTTGCTCGGCGGCCGGCGGCGGCGCGGTGTCGGCGCAGGGCGCGGGGTCGGCGACCGGCGCGTTCTCGGCGGGCGGGTCGACGCCGTCGCGCCGTTGTCGGCGGAGCGTCGTCCGTTCCGCCGGAGTGGTCGCGGCCCAGATCCCGAGGAGATCGGGGCGCGTCAACGAGAACTCGAGGCAGGGTGTCCGCACCGTGCAGTCGGCGCATATCGCCTTGGCGAGGGTCGCGTCGCCGTGACCGCCGAACCACCACTTGGTCGGGTGTTGACGGCACATGGAGTCGTCGCGCCAGGTCTGCGGTGCGTCCGCGAGGGCCTCGGCGCCGTGATGAGCCACGTCATGAACAGCCATGTCTGCGTAGCATCGACGCGCGCCGCTTCGATTGCGTCACCCATATGAGTGATTCACGGCAATCGCGACAATCCCCCGAGCAGGCACCCCATTAGGTTCCGGGCGTGCGGATGGACGGGGAGCGTGCGCTCGTCACGGGATCGACCGCCGGCATCGGCCGCGCGATCGCGGTGGCGTTCGCGGCGCAGGGTGCCGCGGTGGTCGTCACCGGACGGAATGCCGAACGGGGCGCCGCGGTGGTCGACGACATCACCGCGGCCGGCGGGACCGCGCACTTCGTCGCCGCCGACCTCCACGACGAGCACTCGTGTACCGCGCTCGTCGCCGACGCCGCGGCCCGCCTCGGCGGCCTGACCGTGCTCGTCAACAACGCCGCGGGCGGCGACACGAGCGATGCGACCGTGGCCGAGATCACCACGGCGGCATGGGACGCGATCATCCGCGTCGATCTCACTGCTCCCATGTGGTGTGCGCGCGCGTCGATCCCGCACATGCGCCGGGCCGGTCACGGCGCGATCGTGAACATCTCCAGCCGGCAGGCCGAACGGGCGAGCCCCGGCCTCGCGGCGTACGTCGCGGCCAAGGCGGGAATGAACGGGCTCACGCGCGCCATCGCCGTCGAGGAGGCACCGCACAACATCCGGTGCAACACGGTCAGCCCCGGATACGTGCTCAACGATCGTCGCGACGCCGAGCTCGCGCCGGAACGGCGCGCGACGCTGGAAGGTATGCACCTGACCCGGCTCGGTGTCGCCTCCGACGTCGCCGACGCGTGCGTGTATCTCGCGAGCCGGGAGTCGGAGTTCGTCACCGGGATCAACCTGCAGCTCGACGGCGGCAGCAGCATCGCCCGCGGCCGCACGCTCGGCTGAGCCGATGCACGACCGTACGTGTGTCAGCGCGATCTCCACGTTCAAGCTCTCGCTGGCCGACGATCTCGCGTTCTGGGCGCGCCACGGCATCACCAACGCGGGCGTGTCGGTGGCCAAGCTCGAAGCGTTCGGTTGGGAACCCGGCACGCAGCTCGTCGTCGACGCGGTCGGGCGCGGGCTCCACGTCGTCGACCTGATCGGTCTCGGTCCGTTCCACCTCGCCGACCCGAGTCGTTGGGACAGGCAACGTGACCGGCTCCTGCGCTCCATCGAGACCGCGCAGGCCGTGGGTGCGCGATCGATCGTGTTCACGACCGGCCCGTTCGCACCGCTCACGTGGGAGGCCGCCGCGGACGCGCTGGAGGAGGCGATCGCGCCGGTGCTGCTCGAGGCGCGCAGCTGCGGTGTGGACTTCGCGATCGAGCACACGAACTCGTTGCGCGTCGACGTCGGGTTCGTGCACACGTTGCGCGACGCCATCGATCTCGCCCGCCGGCTCGACGCCGGAGTTTGCATGGAGCTGAACGCGTGCTGGGCCGAACGAGGGCTCGCCGCCACCATCCGCGACGGCGTCGATCGGATCCGGCTCGTGCAGGTGAGCGACTTCACGGTCGGCACGGTGGCGTCGTCGCAACGGCTCGTGCCCGGCGACGGTGACATCCCGATCGCCCGCATCCTCGGCGAGCTCGTCGCCGCCGGGTACGGCGGGTACTTCGAGCTCGAGCTCATCGGTGACGCGATCGTGGCCGAGGGCTACGACACCGCGGTCCCCCGCGCCGTCGACACGTTGGATGCCATCGTGCGCGGGCTCGGCGCCTGACCGGTACCGGCGACCGGCTCAGTCCGGCGGTCCCCACCGGCCCGGGGTGGACCGCGGTCGCACCGGAATCTCTCGGCCTTCGATCTCGGCGACGCACGCGAAATAGCGATCGGGCCACTCGACGACCGCGCCGTCGCGCACGAGGAGCTGCACCACCCAGGCCCGGGCGATCGCCCGACCGGTGGTCGCCTCGACGATGCGCTGCTCGAGGACCGCCGACTTCCCCTCCCGCAACACGTACTTCATGCCCCCGACGAGCTGTTCACCGGGCATGCCTTCGCTCTCGTACAGCACGTGCACCTCGCGCGCCGCGATCACGTAGTTCGACGCCCGGATCTCCTCCGGCCACCACGCGCCGATGCGCCCGTGCACGTACGCCACCCGCATGTCGTTGAACAGGCGCACGGTCGCGGCGTTGTTGAGGTGTCCCTGGGTGTCGAAGTCGTGCGAGGTCGTCGCCACCGGCGCGACCGCTCGGTACCCGTCGGCCGCGAGGACGCGTTCACCCCCCGACTCGCCGGTGCTCACGCCCACATGAACGCGCCGCCGTCGGCCATGAACGTGTGGCCGGTGAGGTAACGACACGCGTCGGAGCACAAGAACCACGCGATCGGCCCGATGTCGAGCTCCGGATCGCCCTGGCGTTTCATCGGGCAGTTCTCGATGAAGATCCGGTAGCCCTCGCTCTGTTTGCCCGCCTCGCCGTGATGGGTGGCCGCGGCCGGCGCGATCGCGTTCACCGTGATCCCGTCCGCGCCCCATTCGCGTGCCGCGGTGCGCGTGATCGCGCGTATCGCTTCCTTCGACGCGTTGTACGCGGCAAACCCGGTGCCGCCGGTGATCCCCATCGAGGACGCGAAGTTGACGATGCGTCCCCACTGCTGCGCCTTCATGTGCGGGTACACGGCCTGCATCGCCCAGAGCGTTCCCTTCACCCCCGAGCGGTAGAACACGTCGACGTCGTCTTCGCTCACGTCCGCGACCGGCGCCAGCGGCCGGAACGTCTGGGCGTTGTTGATGAGCCCGTCGACGCGGCCGAATCGTTCGACCGTCTGCGCGACCATCGCGTCGATCTGATCCTTCTCCTGGATGTCGCACACGACGCCGATGTTCTCGACGCCGAGCGCGGTGAGCTCCGCGCAGGTCTCGGTGAGCAGGTGCTCCTTCCACTCCGCGACCACGATCCGGGCACCACCGCCGCCCAGGTGCAACGCCATCCCCCGGCCGACCCCGCGTCCCGACCCGGTGACGATGATCACCCTGCCGTCGACGCCGTGCATCTCCCTTGCGTTCACTGACATGCGCGTCACAGTACGTAAGACGTACGTTCGGCGGCCAAGGCGCCCGGCAGCGGCAGCGGAGCCGACCGTAGGGAGGCGCAGCGCGAGCGACCAATGGACAAGGAGCGGCAGCGGAGCCGACCGTAGGGAGGCGTCAGACGCGCGAGACGACCAGTGGAAGAAGGGAAACCGATGCTCAGCGGAACAGTCGTGGTCACGGGTGGGGGCAGCGGGATCGGGCGGGCGACCGCCGAACGGGCCGCGGCCGAGGGGGCGTCCGTCGCGGTCGTGGACCGGGCCGCAGAGAACGCGCAGGAGACCGCAGCCATGGTGACGGCGGCCGGTGGCCGCGCCGTCGCGTACCCCTGTGACGTCGGCGACGATGCCGCCGTCGCCGACGCGATGGCGCAGGTCGGCCGCGACCTCGGACGCGTCACCGGAGTCGTCACCGCGGCGGGGATCTTTCACGGTCCCGATCTGCAACCCGCACATCTCGTGACGGTGGACGACTTCGTGCACGTGCTGCGCGTGAATCTCGTCGGGACGTTCGCGGTGATCAAGCACGCGCTCCCGATGTTGATCGACGGCGGCGGCGCGATCGTGACGATTGCGTCGACGGCCGCCATCCGCGGTCACGGTTTCGGCGCGGGTTACACCGCGAGCAAAGGTGGCGTCGACGCGTTGACGCGTTTGCTGGCCGTGCAATACGGCGCGAACGGTGTGCGTGCGAATTGCATCTGTCCGGGTGGCGTCGACACGCCGATGACCGGTGGAACGTTCGCGACGGAGGAGGCGATCGCACGCGCGAAGCAACGCGTGCCGATCGGGCGCTACGCGCAGCCGGGTGACATCGGCGATGTCGCAATCTTCCTGTTGAGTGACAACGCGCGCTATCTCACCGGACAGACGGTCCCGGTCGAGGGCGGCGCAACAATCGCGTAAACCCGCAATTTCGAAAAGAAAGTTAGGTTGCCGCTGATCAGGTCCTTCTTGCGGCGGGTACGAACCTCACCACGAAGCGTGATGTGCGATGCGGGGATCCGAGGGCGCGCCTTGTTATGTTCGACACTCATGCGCCGGCCCGGTCGCCCTCGGGTGAGCGTCGAGCGCAGCATCGGTGTGGCGGAGCACCACATTCGCACCGTGCTGACGCGACTCAACGTGAACCGCTTCCTCGCGGTCGCGTGCATCGCGGCGCTCGGTCTGGTTCCGGCGACTGCCGCGCACGCCTCGCCGGCCAGTGACCAGCTGGCGACCACCACGCGCGCGATCGACGCCGCCGGGCAGCGTTGGTTCGCCGCGCAGGCAGACGCGGCGCGCATCAGTGCGAGCATCTCCGACGTCGAGCAACAGATCGCGACCGCGGAGAAGACGATGGAGCAGACGCGTCGCGTTGCCACCGCCCGGGCCGTCATCATGTACAAGAACTCCGACGTCGGCCTGAGCTCGATCTTCGGTGACAACGCCCTCGACTCGGCCCGCCGGGCCCACCTCGTCGACGATGCGAACGCCGGCGGCAACGCCGCGATCGACAAGCTCACCGCCGTCGTCGACGACCTCAATGCCCAGCGCCGGAATCTGAAGGCCCAGCAGGACCAGCAGCAGACGGTGCTGCGTGAGGTCGCCGCCGAGCGCACCACGCTCGACGCCGAGCTCGCGAGTGTCCGGGTGTCGGCCCGCAACGAGGCGCTCCTCGCCGCGAGTGCGGCCCGCACCGAGGCCGCTCGGACCCGGGCCGGCGCCCGCGTGCGTGCGCTCACGTCGGCACGCCGCGCCGACATCCTGGCCGCGCCCACCGGCCCCGCCATCAGCTCGTCGGTCGGCTCGGTCGTGGTGTCGGCCCCTGCGAACGCGGGTCGGGTGAGCCCGCACCACAACGACCCCTTCCTCGTCTGCACGCGCGCCCGTGAATCTGCAGGCCGGTACGACGTCGTCAGCCCGTCCGGCTACTACGGCGCGTATCAGTTCCTTCCGTCGACCTGGGATACCACCGTGGTGCACGCCGGGCGCGTCGACCTCGTGGGGGTTCTCCCGTCGCGCGCGTCGCAGTTCGATCAGGACGAAACCGCGTGGGCGCTCTACCAGTGGCAGGGCAAGGGCCCGTGGGGCGGTCGCTGCTAACGACGCTCCGGCCGCTCACGACCCGCGATCACGTCGCGCAGTGTCGTATCGGCGAGCGACGACAGCCGAAGGTCCGCGTGGGACAGATCGAGACGCGCGGTGATCGCGTGCGGAACCGCGATGCACCACAGACCCGCGGCCTTCGCCGCCGTCACACCGTGCGGCGAGTCCTCGATCGCGATTGCGGCGCGCGGTTCGACGTCGATCGCGGCGCACGCCGCGAGATAGGTGTCGGGCGCGGGCTTTCCCGCGATTCCGTCACCGAAACACGCGACCGCCGCGAAGCGATGCCGGAGCCCGAGCTGGTCGAGGTGCTCCCCTACCCATTCGATCGGCGAGCTCGACGCGATCGCGACCGGCAAACCCAACCCGTCGGCCTCGTCGAGCCACGCGTGCACCCCGGGCCGCGTGACTTCGCGGGCGAGGAGCTCGTCGCGCCGCACGCGCCGGCGTTCGTGCATCGCGTCCTCGTCGACGGGAACCGTTGCGCGGGTGCGGATCATCTCGACCAGATCGAGGCCCCCGACCGTGCCGATCTCGAGCGCCCACTCCTCGATGGTCATCGGCGCACAACCGTGCGCGACGAACTCCTCCTGCCACGCAGTGAAGACGGGACCCTCGGTGTCGAGGATCAGCCCGTCGAAATCGAAGACGACCCCCTCGACCCTCACGAGCCCGGCCGATTCCGGTCGAGGGCTTCCTGGGGATCGATCGGACTGTGCAGCGACACCCCGCCGTCGGCCGCGACGATCTGACCGGTGACCCAATCGAGCGTGCACAGCGCGACGACGGCCTGCGCGACATCGGCCGCGGTGCCCAGCCGACCGAGCGCGGAACGGCTTTCGACCTGGCCGCGATAGCCCGGGAGTCGGTCCGTCGCCGCGAACATGGGCGTGTCGGTCGCGCCCGGCGCGACCGCATTCACGCGGATACCCCGGACGCCGAGCTCGCGCGCCGCGGTCCGCACCAGTTGTGCGAGCCCCGCCTTCGAGACGCCGTAGTGCGCCATGAGCCGCTCGTTCAGGAAACCCGACACGCTCGTCACCGCAACGATCGCGCCTCCACCGGTCATCGCGCGCGCACACTCGCGCAGGCTGACGAACGCACCCCGCAGATTGACGTTCAGGACGCGATCCCATTCCGCGGTGGTCATGTCGAGGAGCGGCGCGCTCCCGCCCACGCCCGCGCTCAGGATCGCGACGTCGAGCCCACCGAGCGCCGCGACCGCTTCGTGCACACCGGCCACGACGGCGGCTTCGTCGGCGATGTCGACGCGCACCGACGCATCGGCCGCGGGCGCATCGGTCAGATCGAGCACGGCGACACGCGCACCGGCGTCGCACAACTGCGCGACACATGCGGCGCCGATGCCACTCGCGCCACCAGTGACGATCGCCCGAGCGCCTTGGAGATCCATCGGACGACGACGCTAGCGTCCGCCCCACATGGCGCTCCCGTGGTTTGGCCTGTACCTCCCGCAGCTCCGCATGAGCTTCGACCGGATCCTCGAACGGACACTCGCGGCCGAAGCCGCGGGCTTCGACTCGGTGTGGCTCATGGATCACTTCGCCGCACCGATGGCGCCCGAGGTCGACGTCTTCGAGGGTTGGACGGTCGCGACCGCGCTCGCGGCGCGCACGTCGACGATCCGTATCGGCCACCTCACACTCTGCAATCCGTTCCGGCACCCGGCGCTCCTGGCGAAGACGGCCGCGTCGTTCGACGTCATCTCGAACGGACGGCTCGAGCTCGGCATCGGTTGGGGATCGGTGCCCGACGAGCTGCAGACCTACGGATTCGGACCCGAGCCCGCGGCGACGCGCGCGGCCAAGCTGCGCGAGACGCTCGAGATCGTCGAGCTCATGTTCGCGGGCGACACCTTCGACTACGCGGGCGAGCACTTCACACTGCGCGGTGCGACCGGTCGTCCCGTCCCGGTGCAGGCGCACGTGCCCGTGCACATCGGCGGGGGTGGCCCGAAACTCACGATGCCGTTGGTCGACCGTTTCGCCGACTGGTGGAACTGCCCCGGCTACGCGCTCGACCGCCTCGACGAGCTGCGCCCGCTCGCGGGCGCCGCCCGAGTGTCGGTGCAACACCCGATCGGGCTCGCGGCAGGCACGCGCGAGCGCGACGAGACGATCGCAACGGTCGAGCGCCGGTTCGGCTCGTGGGGCGGTGTGATCGGCGGCACCGCCCCGGAGGTCGCAGCCGCACTCGCGGGTGAGATCGCACGCGGCGTCGACGGGTTCGTGTGCCAGTTCTCGGACTTCGGCACCCCGGAGACGATCGACCGGTTCATGAGCGAAGTCGTCCCCGCGATCTAGCGATACCGTGAACGTGTGAAAGCACCGCTGGTCGTCGGCGTCCCGCGCGAGGTGAAGACCGACGAGCACCGGGTCGCGATCACCCCCGACGGCGTGGCCGAGATGCGCCACCACGGCGTGGAGGTGCTCGTCGAGCGCGATGCGGGGACCGGTTCCAGCATCGCCGACGACGACTACCGCGCCGCGGGCGCGGAGATCGTCGCCGCCGCCGACGACGTGTGGGGCCGCGCCGGTCTGGTGATCAAGGTGAAGGAACCACAGGCCTCCGAGCTCCCCTTCCTGCGCCCGGATCTCGTTCTCTTCACCTATCTGCACCTCGCCGCGTATCCCGACATCGCCCGCGCGCTCATCGACACGCGCACCACCGGTGTCGCATACGAGACGGTCCAGCTCGCCAACGGTCAGCTACCGCTGCTGGCGCCGATGAGCGAGGTGGCCGGGCGCATGGCGCCGCAGATCGGCGCGCACTTCCTCGAGCGGGCGCAGGGTGGGCGCGGGGTGCTGCTCGGCGGCGCGCCCGGAGTGCGACCGGCGCGGGTCGTCGTGCTCGGCGCCGGCAACGTCGGGTGGAACGCAGCGTGGATCGCGCAGGGCATGGAGGCCGAAGTGCTCCTGCTCGACAAGAACCTCGACCGACTGCGCTGGGTCGACCAGATCCACAAGGGCCGTATCCAGACGCTCGCGAGCAACCGCGCCGCGGTCGCGCGCGCGGTGCGCGATGCCGATCTCGTCATCGGCGCGGTCCTCCTTCCCGGCGGCCGCGCGCCCGTGCTCGTCAGCGACGACATGATCGCTTCGATGCGGCCGGGCGCCGTCATCGTCGACTGCGCGATCGACCAGGGCGGAACGATCGAGGGCATTCACGAGACGACGCACTCCGATCCGGTGTTCGTGCGCCACGACGTGTTGCACTACGCGGTCGGCAACGTCCCCGGCGCCGTACCCAACACGTCGACGTACGCGCTCACCAACGCCACGCTGCCGTACGCAGTGGATCTCGCCACGGGTGGGATCGACGCGATCCACGCCGACCCCGCGCTCGCCGGCGGAGTGAACACGTTGAACGGAACGGTCACGAACGCGGCGGTGGCGGAGGCGCTCGGCCTCCCGGCCGCGGCGATCAGCCGCTGACCGACGAACCGACTAACCGCTCGTCGGAGCTTCCGCGTCGGTCGACTGCGCGAAATCCGGCAGCGCGTCGATCGGTTGCTTCGGTACCTGCGCGGCGTCGCGGTTCGCTTGTTGCAGCTGCGCAAAGATCTCTTCGCGGTGTACGTCGATCGACCTCGGCGCTTTGATGCCGAGGCGTACTTGATCACCGCGTACCTCGAGCACTGTCACGACGATCTCGTGCCCGATCATGATGCTCTGATTCGCACGTCGCGTGAGCACGAGCACGATGTACCCCCTCCATGGCCGCCGCCGTATGCGCCGGATCCGAAGCATACGCACATATCGCGATCGCGCGCATGGTCAAACGCACGCGCGTTCGCGGTCAACACGTTCCGTGGTTATGTCGCGACTCTCGACTCCGCGCCCATCAAGACGCGATGGCCAACGGCGCGCGCACGCTGTAACCCGCGCTCGGCAACACGACCTGCGCCGCTTCGTGCGAGAAGCGATTCACAACGATCGGGCCGAGCAGGTTGACCGTCGAATCCTCGGGGCGTTCCCGCAACGTGACGACCGCGAACACCACCGCGTCCTCGGCCGCGGTCAGCGCGAGCCGCTCCGCGGTGCCGGTGTCGAGCTCGAACTCGTACTCCGGATAGAAGACCCACGGGGGCACCACGACGAAGCCCACGTCGGGGTCGTCGATCGATGACAGCAAAAGGAAAGGGCTGCCGGCCGGGCCCCACGGTGCCAGTTCGAACTGGTGCGCGTGAGGGAATCCCGGCAGACCCGCCGGGAAGGTGATCTCGGCGACATCGGTCGCTGTATGCGTCTCGAGCATGGTTTTCCCTACTTCAAGAAGTCGGTCAGCGACGGCTGGATGGCCTTGGCGGTGGCCTGGAGTGCGGCCTGGTAGGCGACTTGCTGGGCTTGGAGGTTCACCATCACCTCGGCGATGTCGGCGTCCTCGATGCTGGACAGGTTCTGTTTCATCGTCAGCCCATTCGAAGTGTTTTGGCTCTGCATGTTTTGTACGCGAAGAAACTGTGATCCGACTTGGGCCAGCTGGGTCTGCACCTGGTTGGTTTGAGTACCCAGAGTGGTCTGCAGGGTGGTCAGCTGGCTGGGGTCGTTCTGCACGGCCTGAGAGATCTGGGTGAGGGTGTTGAACACGTCCGAGCCCGGCTGGCCGAAGACGGCGTCGCCGTTGACGTTGACCTGGATCCGCTGGCCGGGTGCGATGTTGCGCTCGACCGCCGACGAGACGCCGACGTACTTCCCGCTGGCGTCGTAGGCGGCACCGCCACTCGCCGTGCCCGCGAAGATCGGGCGGCCCGCGTACTGCGTGTTGGCCACGCCGATCAGGCTCTGGCGGATCGAGTCGATCTGGGTCGCGATGCCCTGGCGCGCGTTGGCGTCGAGCGACGAGTTCGAAGCCTGCACGACGAGGTCGTTCACCTTCTGCAACTGCGTGACGACGCTCGTGAGCGCGTTGTCGGCGTTCCCGAGCCAGCCCTGCGCGTCGCTGATATTGCGCGCGTACTGGTCGCCGCGCGCCAGGCTCGCGTGCAACGACATCGCGGAAACGACGTCGGCCGGCGCGTCCGACGGCTTCGAGAGGCGCTTCAGCGACGACGCCTCGCCCTGAAGGTCGGAGAGCTTCTGGAACGACTTCTGGAGCGCGATCAGCGAGTTGCTCACCAGCATCTGGTTGGGAACCCGGAAGTCGGATGACGGCATCAGTCGTTACCTCCTTCGTCCTCAGGCCAGACCGGTGTGGTTGATCAACGTGTCGAGCATCCCGTCGATGGTCGTCAGGAGCCGGGCGGCGGCGTCGTAGCCGTGCTGGAACTCGACGAGGTTCGTCATCTCTTCGTCGATGCTCACCCCGGACTGCTGCGAGCGGGCGTTGTCGAGGCTCGTGGTCGCGCTCTGCTGGATCTGGTCGCGGTTCGTCGCGGTCTGGGTGTCGACGCCCAACTGCACGATCATCTGGCGGTACACCGAGTCGGCGCCGGTCTGGCTGCTCGCGAGGTCGGCGAGGTTCAGCGCGTTGCTCCCGTCGAGCGGGCCCCCGCCGGCCGTGCCCGCGGCGATTGCGGCGGGGTTCCCCGCGACATCGGCGGAAACGGCGAGTGACGCGGCATCGGTACCGGTGAAGAACTGCCGTCCGCCGAAACCGTCGGAGCCCACTGCGGTGTTTCCGATCAGCGTCGAGAATCCGGGGTTGTTGCCGCTGGCGACGACCCGCAGTTGATGGGCGCCGGCCGGGGTGATGCCGATCGTCAGGGGCGAGCCGTTGCCGCCGGAGACGGTTGCGGTCGCGTTGCCCGCACCCACCGCGGCGTCGACCGCGGTCTGCAGCGCGGTTTGCAGCGCGGCGGCGCCGCCCGCGCCCGACCAGTCGGCGCCGGCGACGGCGACGGTCGAGAACGCGCCACCGTCGAGCGAGACGTCGAACTGCAGGGTGCCGGCCGCGGTCTGGTTCTGATCGACGACCGCGATGGACCCCCCGATCGAGCCGTGCAGCGCGTTGACCTGATCACGCAGCGTCGTCGCGACGGTGTCGAGCTTCGCGAGGTAGTTCGGGATCGTGGCGTTGATCGCGTCGAGCTCACCGCCGGCCTTGCCGGAGTTGACGGTGGCGGCGGAGTTGTCCGACGCCCACCGCAACACGGTGTTCGCGCCGCTCGAGTCGACCGACAAGGCGGTGGAGGTGTCGTCCTGCACGAGCGCGGTGCCGTTCAGGATCACGTTGACCTGATTGAACTGGCCCGCGCGCAGCGTGGCGCCGCTCTGCTCGGAGAGTTGGTTGGCGAGGAGGTCGCGCTGGTCCTGGAGGTCGTTGACCGGAAGGTTCGCGAGCGTGTTCGTCTTGATCGCGAGGTTGAGCTTCGCGATCGATGCGGCCTTCGTGTTGATGTCGGCGACGGTCGCACCGAGCTCGCTGATCGTGTCGGTGCGCTGCTGGGTGAGATTCGCACTGATCGAGTTGA
Source organism: uncultured Actinomycetes bacterium (assembly GCA_963835455.1). Classification (GTDB taxonomy): domain Bacteria; phylum Actinomycetota; class Acidimicrobiia; order IMCC26256; family PALSA-610; genus PALSA-610. Next base: position 264,990 of record CAWIFT010000003.1, on the reverse strand, counting down.
AGCTCGCGGCGAGCGTGTTGGCGCGCTCGAGGAGCTGCGTGCGCGACGCGGTGTCGGCGGGGTTGTTGGCGACGTCGTCGAAGCCCGCCCAGAAGTCGGAGAGCTGCTTTTGGATGCCCGAGTCGGAGGGCTCGTTGAAGAGCTGCTGGATCGAGTTCATCGTCGACGACGCCTGATCCAAGCTCGCCATCGATCCGTGCTCGAGCGCGGCGCGGATCTCCATGAACTGGTCACGGAATCGTGTGACCGAGTCGACCTTGACGCCCTGTCCGTCCCCGGTGAACTTGGCGTACCACGAGGGGACGGCGGGGGCGCCGATGTTGACGAGGTTGACGGCCTGGCGCGAGTAGCCGGGGGTGTTCGCGTTCGCGACGTTCTGCGCGGCCACGTTGACGCCACGTTGCTGCGCTTGCAGCGCGGTGAGCGCGAGACGGAGCCCCGAGAAGTCCGACATCAGATCGCCTCGTCGACGATCCGGAGTGCGAGGGAACGGTCGGGCAGCGTGCCGTGCGCGTCGTAAGCGTCGATGTCGATCTCGCCCATGGCGGCGATCGCTTCACGCGCCGCCTGGTGTCCGCGTTGCAGGAGCTCGCGGTTCGACTTCGTGATCCCGTCGATCTCCTGCGCGAGCGTGAGGAGGGCGCGGCGGTGTTCGGCGAAGATGCCGTCCCACGGCGCGGGGGTGAGCCCGGAGAGCTCGCGCAGCGTCGGCGATCCGGAGAGGCCGAGCTCGCGGCCCGCGTCGGCGACCTGCACCGCGCGCTCGAGCTCGATCCGCTTGATCTCGGCCAGGACGTTCTCGACTTCGCGCGTGGCGTACGCCAGCCAGCGCGAGCGGCCGGCCGCCAGGACCAGCTGCTCTTCTTCGAGCTTGAACACGAGCAGCTCGAGGAGCTGTCGTTCGCGCCACAGGATGTTCGATACGTCGCTCAGCGCCATGATCCGACCTCGAGACCCCTCTCGGCGACCCCAATTCCGGCCGCTTTCCGGTTCTCTCATCGGCCGGAACCCCGCGCGAGATGAAGAAACCGGGGGTGCCACTGGTCACATCGTCAGAACCGGACGGTCTGCGCGTGGTCCGAAGCCACCCGGAGCGGTGAGCGGAGCCGGAGGCGGAGCGAACTCGCCAGCAAGCGAACGCCCGCGGCGCACGTATCGTGCCCCGCAGTGAGCGCGCGAGGAATAAGCGCTCCCTACAACAGCAGACCCTTGGCGACTGCTGCTCCGAGCGCCTCGTTGCGGTTGCCGACCTCGAGCTTGGCGTAGAGCCGGACGAGGTGGGACTTGACCGTTGCCAGTGACACGGAGAGCGCGGCGGCGATCTCGCGATTCGTTCGGCCCTCGGCCAGGAGCACGAGCACCTCGCGTTCACGGGAGGTGAGAACGTCGACGGTGCGCTCGTCGAGCGCCGGGAGCGCGACCGCCCCCGAGAGTGCGCCGTGGAGTGCGGCGACGACGTAGCGATCGCCCTTGCGGGCGGCATCGATCACCACGCCGAGCTCGTCGGTGTCGACCGACCGCAGTGCGATACCCGAGGCACCGAGGCCGAGCAGGTAGCGCACGACGTGGTCCTGCGCGGGCGCCAGCAACACCACGATCTGCGGGTGCGGCCGGAGCCGCACGAGCCGGCGGACGACGTCGGCGACGTCGAGGTCGGCCGGCGCGCCGACGACCACGAGCTCGGGCCGGTCGACGGCGGCGAGGCTCACCAGTTCCCGGCCCGATCGGGTCTCGGCCACGACCTCGATACCGCGGCCTTCGAGGACCGCGGAGATGCCTGCCCGGACCAGTCCGAGCTCGTCCGCCACGATTGCGCACTCGCGGCCGGTTCCGCCCGAATCGAACGCCACCACGTGCCTCCCAGCGGTCGTGATCAGCGAATACTACGCAACTCTCATCGGTGAGCGCGTACACGACCACGTAAAGCGGTCATTTCTTTCAACCCTAGGGCCAATCAAGAGCTATGCCCGGAACCGCCGAAGTCTGCCTCCAACATCCACAACAAACGTGGACATCAGCACCGAATCGGGGGGCACCGAGTGAAGCCAGCACAGAAGGCCGACATCGACATCGAGCGGGCAACCTACGAGGACAACCTCGTGCGCCAGCACCTCCCGCTCGTGCAGTACGTGGTCTCGGAGGTCGCCCACCGGGTACCGAGCCACGTGAGCCGCAGCGACCTCGTGTCGGCCGGGATGCTCGGCCTCGCCCAGGCCGCCCGGAGCTACGACCCCGAGCGCGGGATCGCCTTCGACCGTTTCGCCTCGACCCGCATCCGGGGCGCGCTGCTCGACGAGCTGCGCGGCCGGGACTGGGCCAGCCGCTCGGTCCGGGCCCGGGCCCGCGGCCTGCAGGCTGCGCACGAGGAACTCATGAACAAGCTCGGCCGCACGCCGACGCCGGAAGAGGTCGCGACGATGCTCGACGTGCCGACCGAGACCGTGCACAAGCTCATCGACGACGTCCACCGCGCGACCGTCCTCAACTACGACTCGCTCGTGATGGAAGGCGACGCCGAATCGTTCATCGCCGGCGACGACGCCGGGCCCGAAGAGGCCATCCTCGACCGCGAGCGCAAGGCGTACCTCGTCGACGCGGTGCACGCGCTCCCCGAGCGGCTGCAGCGCGTCGTGCAGGGCTACTTCTTCGAAGAGCGTTCGATGCAGGATCTCGCCGACGAGCTCGGCGTGAGCGAATCGCGCATCTCGCAACTCCGCGCCGAAGCGCTCCTGCTCTTGAAGGACGGCATCAACTCGCAGCTCGAGCCCGACGCCGTTGCGCCGGAAGCGCGCCCGAACGGTCGGGTCGCGCGGCGCAAGGCCGCGTACTACTCCGCCGTCGCGAGCGGTTCGTCGCCTCGGGAACGTGTTTCCGAGCGGCCGATCGTCACGACGCACATGGTCGGGATCTCGAACTCCTGAGGTGTTCGGGACACGTTCTGTCCGAGTCGGCGCACCGAAACCCTCATATCCGGGGCTCGGTCGCCGACGAGGACGGGTTCCCTACCGAAGAATCGGTAGGAGTGCATTGAGGAAGTCCAGGGAACTGGACGGGCAGGTCACGGAGGAGAAGCGCCAATGCGCATCAACACGAACATCATGGCGTTGGATGCATACCGCAATCTCAACACCACCAACGACGCCTTGGCGAGCAGCCTCGAAAAGCTCTCGTCCGGGTACCGGATCAACCGTGCCGCGGACGACGCGTCGGGCCTGGTCATCAGCCAGAACCTCGACAAGCAGATCTCCGGGCTCAAGGTTGCGACCCAGAACGCCCAAGACGGCATCTCGGTCGTGCAGACCGCAGAAGGTGCGCTGACCCAGGTCAACTCGATGCTGCAACGCATCCACGACCTGATCGTCCAGTCGGCCAACACCGCGTCGTCCGACAGCACCGCTCGCACTGCTGCACAGAACGAGATCGTGCAGCTCCGCGACGAAATCGACCGGATCGGCAACACCACGGCCTTCGGTAACCAGAACCTGCTCGACGGCAGCTTCGGGGCCCAGGCCGGGCAACTCACGTCCGCGGCGACCGGCCTCGGAGGCGGTTTGACGTTGACGGGCGTGGCGGCAAGCGTGCAGTTCAGCTTGAACCTGGACGCGGGCAACACCGCGGGCAGCTTGATCGCGACCGTCTCGGTCAACGCGGGCACGTACGCCACCGCGGCGTCGTTCCAGGCCGAGCTGCAAGCCGACGTCAACACCGCCACCAACGCCACCGCCGGTTTCACCGGTGCAGTGGCGGTCAAGGTCACCGACCTCGGCTCCGGCGTGTGGACCGTCAACTTCCAGCGCACGAGCACGGGCACGGGCACGGGTATCGCGATCAGCGGTGTCGGCAGCGACATCGCCCAGGCGATCACCACCAGTGGTGCGGCGACCGTGGCGAACACGGCCGGCGGTGTGTTCCAGGTCGGCGCCAACGTCACGGCGACCAACCAGATCAAGGTGTCGATCGACGACGTCCGCATCACGGGCGGCTCGAACAGCACCTACACGGCGCTGGCGGCCATCGACGTGACCGATCCTGCGACGAACGGCACCTCGGCGGCGCTCGTCGACGCCGCGATCGCTTCGGTGTCGGCGCTGCGGGGTCAGCTCGGTGCGGACCAGAACCGGTTCCAGTCGACGATTGCGAACCTGCAGGTCACCACGGAGAACCTCTCCGCTTCGGAGAGCCGCATCCGTGACACCGACATGGCGTCCGAGATGGTCAACTTCACCAAGGACCAGATCCTGCTCCAGGCGGGTACCGCCATGCTCGCCCAGGCGAACTCGGCCCCCCAGACGGTGCTCAAGCTGCTCCAGTAAGCACAATCCTCACCGTGATCTCCGAACGGGGGCGTCCTACGGGGCGCCCCCGTTTCGTTGTGGGGCGAATGCCACTTCTGCGGATGCCGCTACAGCCGACCGGCGCGGACGCCGAAGCATGGCTATCGCCCGTGCCATACCGGTACCCGCGAGGCAACAACCGAGCCCAAGGATTGGGCCACAACGGTTCATGGAGGAGAAGCGCCGATGCGCATCAACACGAACATCATGGCGTTGGATGCATACCGCAATCTCAACACCACCAACGACGCCTTGGCGAGCAGCCTCGAAAAGCTCTCGTCCGGGTACCGGATCAACCGTGCCGCGGACGACGCGTCGGGCCTGGTCATCAGCCAGAACCTCGACAAGCAGGTTTCGGGCCTCAAGGTTGCGACCCAGAACGCCCAAGACGGCATCTCGGTCGTGCAGACCGCAGAAGGTGCGCTGACCCAGGTCAACTCGATGCTGCAACGCATCCACGACCTGATCGTCCAGTCGGCCAACACCGCGTCGTCCGACAGCACCGCTCGCACTGCTGCACAGAACGAGATCGTGCAGCTCCGCGACGAAATCGACCGGATCGGCAACACCACGGCCTTCGGTAACCAGAACCTGCTCGACGGCAGCTTCGGGGCCCAGGCCGCGCAGTTGACCTCGGGTTCGTCGGGTCACGTCGCCGGTTTGACGTTGACGGGCGTGGCGGCAAGCGTGCAGTTCAGCTTGAACCTGGACGCGGGCAACACCGCGGGCAGCTTGATCGCGACCGTCTCGGTCAACGCGGGCACGTACGCCACCGCGGCGTCGTTCCAGGCCGAGCTGCAAGCCGACGTCAACACCGCCACCAACGCCACCGCCGGTTTCACCGGTGCAGTGGCGGTCAAGGTCACCGACCTCGGCTCCGGCGTGTGGACCGTCAACTTCGCCCGTACGAGCACGGGCACGGGCACGGGTATCGCGATCAGCGGTGTCGGCAGCGACATCGCCCAGGCGATCACCACCAGTGGTGCGGCGACCGTGGCGAACACGGCCGGCGGTGTGTTCCAGGTCGGCGCCAACGTCACGGCGGCGAACCAGATCCAGGTGTCGATCGACGACGTCCGCATCACGGGCGGCTCGAACAGCACCTACACGGCACTGGCGGCGATCGACGTCACCAACACCGCGACGAACGGCACCTCGGCGGCGCTCGTCGACTCGGCGATCTCGTCGGTGTCGGCGCTGCGGGGTCAGCTCGGTGCGGACCAGAACCGGTTCCAGTCGACGATTGCGAACCTGCAGGTCACCACGGAGAACCTCTCCGCTTCGGAGAGCCGCATCCGTGACACCGACATGGCGTCCGAGATGGTCAACTTCACCAAGGACCAGATCCTGCTCCAGGCGGGTACGGCCATGCTCGCCCAGGCGAACTCGGCCCCCCAGACCATCCTGAAGTTGCTCCAGTAGCGGCGGAAACAGCCGATCAGTTCTCAGGCCCATCGGGCCCCAGAGAACAACCCGGAGTGGTGGGGGAGGCAACTCCCCCACCCTTCGCGGGAACGCCGGGCGATCGGCGTTGCCGCGAAGGGGGCCCACCAAAGGCGGTAGCAAGCAGTGACATCGATCGGAAGCTCGACGTCGCCGACCCCGACGACTACGACACCAACGACAACGACACCGACGACGATCGACACGTCGTCGCTGATTCAGACCGCGAACGGCGCCGGCGCGCAGTCGATCGGCGGACTGGCCACCGGTCTCGACACCAACGCGATCATCGCCGCGCTCGTCGCGTCCGAACGTGCGCTCGAGGATCCCATCAAGAACCAGGCGACAGCCGCCAACCTGGCGCTCCAGAGCTACGGCCTGATCCGCACGGACCTCTCGTCGTTGACCACCGCCGCGATCGCGCTGGCGCGTCCGGCTTCGTGGAACACGCTCGCGGCCACGTCGTCGAACGACGCGATCGCCGGTGTCACCGCAGGCAGCGGCACCTTCAGCGGCACGCTCTCGTTCACCGTCGACGCGCTCGCGAGCGCCGGCAGCATTCGCTCCACCAACGTCATCACCGACACGACCACGACTGTCGCCGCGCACTCGTCGGTGTTCGTTGCCGCCGGCGGACGGGCACTCGGATTCTCGACCCTGAAATCCGACGACACACTCGCCACGGGCGCACACTCGATCACGGTCTCCCAGGCATCGAGCGCGGCGACCAAGAGCGGCAGCTCGACGCTCGCGGGATCGACCGTCATCGACGGCACGAACGACTCGCTCCAGCTCGAGATCAACGGGACCCCGACGACGCTCACCATCGCGCACGGTACGTACAGCGCGACCCAGCTGGGCCAGGCGCTGCAGGACGCGGCAACGTCGGCCGGTGCGCCGATCACCGTCTCGCTGACGGGCGCGGGCACGCTCTCGATGACGACGACGCGCCAGGGATCGCAGGCGACGCTGAAGATCACCGGCGGTGACGCGCTCGGCGCGCTCTCGCTGACGACGGACGGCGCCGCCCACGCGGGAACCGACGGCGTCCTGCAGGTCGACGGTGGCGCCAATCAAACCTTCTCCAGCATCGACGTCGGCAGCGCGATCACGCTCAACGCCGCGGCGGGGACCATTACGGCGACGATGTCCGGTGGACTCCAGACCGGGACACTCAAGGGAAACAACGTCAGCACCGGTGACGGCAGCCTCGCGACGGTCGTCGGCAACATCAACGGCGCGGGCGCGGGGGTTACCGCGACGGCGGTTCAGGTCGGTCTCAACTCGTACCGACTGCAACTCACGTCGAATACACCCGGCGCGAACAACGGCGAGAACGTCGACGCCTCTGCGTTCAACGACAACGTCGGCGGTTTCCTCACCCTGACCGCAGCGGCCGACGCGCAGGTCACCGTGGGTACGGGAGCCGGCTCCTACACGGTCGGGTCGGCCAGCAACACGGTCAACGGCCTGCTCCCGGGAGTGACGGTCAACCTGAAGCAGCAGAGCAGCGACCTCGTCACCGTCACGGTCAACCGCGACGACAACGGCATCGCCGACAAGGTCCAGGCGCTCGTCGACGCCGCGAACCAGGTGCAATCGACGGTCGACGGGCTGACGAAATACGACCCGACGTCGAACAGCGGATCCCCGCTGACCGGCGACGCCGCCGCGACGCAGCTGATGAGCTCGCTCACCAGTGCGATCATCGGCGCGGTGCCCGGTGCGAACCCGCAAAGCCCCGGGCTGGCGGGTGTCTCGATCGACGGCACCGGCAAGTTCACCTTCGACCGGACCAAGTTCCTCGCAGGTTTCGATGCCGACCCGCAGGGCGTGATGCGGCTCTTCGCGCAGAGCGGTTCGTCCGACAACCCGAACGTCTCGTTCGTATCCGCCGGAGACCGCGCCGTCGCCGGCACGTACCACGTTGTGGTGACCCAGGCGGCCAGCCAGGCCAGCGACGTCGGGCTGACGGGAGTTTGGCCGCCGGCTTCGAATCCCGTCGTCAAAGTGCGCGTCGGCACCACCGAGGTGTCGTACGCGGTCAAGGACGGCGACACCCGCGCCGACGTCGCCGCCGGCTTGAACGCCGCGTTCGCGAGCGCGCAAATCACGCTGCAAGCGACCGACACGGGCAGCGGTGTGCAGATCGCGACCAACCAGTACGGCCACGCCGCAAGCTTCGACGTCGACTGGAACAGCGGCGGTTACGTCACCCACAGCGGCCAGGACGTGCAGGGAACGATCAACGGCGCCGCGGCAGTCGGCAGCGGCCAGCAACTGATGGCCGCGTTCAGCGACACCACGATCAGCGGTCTCGCGATCAAGATCGCTTCGAACACGACGGGCGACTTCGGCAACTTCACCTATGTGCCCGGACTCGCCCAGCGCACACAAACTGCCATCTCGAACGCCACCGATCTGATCTCCGGGTACATCACCTCGTCGGAGAACGACTTCAAGGCCCGAATCAGCTTCATCAACGACCAGGTTGCGTCGATGGAGCTACGCGTCACCGCGTACGAGACGAATCTCCGCGCGCAATACGCGACGTTGGAGAGCACGATCTCCACGCTGAAGTCTCAGAGCTCGTTCCTCACGAACCAGATCAACTCGATGACGAACAAGACCACCGGATGACCAACTCTCAAGGGAACGGATTCCCAATGAACCAAACGATGCTGCGCGCGGCATACGTCAGCAGTTCGATCGACACGATGTCGCCGGCCCGAATGATCGTGGCGCTCTACGAGCGGCTCGCGGTCGACCTCGAGCGGGCGGAGCAGGCGATTGCCGCGGCCGAGCCCGCGACCGCCCACGAATGCCTCTTGCACGCCCAGTCGATCGTGTCGGAGCTGCACGACACACTCGACGTCGAGCAGTGGCCGGCGGCGCGTGGCCTGAAGGACCTCTACGTCTTCTTGCTGTTCGAACTGGTGACGGCCAATGTCGAAAAGGACGCGGCTCGCGTCGCGTCGTGCCACGAGCTCGTCGTGCCGTTGCGCGACGCCTGGATCGAGGCGGCCGGCATCGTGCCGAGCGCGGGCGGGAGCGTGCTCGGCGCGCCGGACGGCATCGCGTGAGCGTCACGTGGGAGCACGCGCTCGAGGAGTGCGAGGCTCGCCTGGACGCGGCGACGGTTGCACTGGACCGAGGCACGCCTGCGGCGATCACGCCGTTCGCGGCGCCCGCGGTCGACGGCCCGATTCCGCCGGCCCTCGTCGAGCGGGCCCAGGCCTGCTCGGCCCGCAGCGATGCGCTGTCGGCCCGGATCGCCGACGAGCTCGAACGGATCCGCCGGGAGCTGCGCCGCCTGCCCCGCATGCCGCGTACGGCGGGGGTGGCCCGGTTCGAAGCCCAGGCCTGACAAAGGGTCGAAACGCTCAAAGGTAGGCGTTCCCCGCCGATGGGAAGACGACAGTCCGGTCGGTCATCGGGGGCGCATTGAGCGGCAAGCGGAAGGGCCAACATACGGCGCGATCCGCGGCCGTGCCGGTCGACCTGCTCATCGCGACCGGCGAGCGGATGCAACGCACCGGCGATCTCGCGGCCGCGGAGCAGACCTATCGGCGCGTCCTCGCGACGCACCCGAACGACGAGCGCGCGACGCAGCTGCTGGGCGCGATCCTCGCCGACCGCAACGACATCGACGGCGCCATCGACCTCTTCGAGGCCGCCGCGCCACAGGTCGGGCCCACGTCCGCCGAGACGTTCGGCTTCTACAACAACTACGCGAACGTCCTGCGACGCGCGGGCCGGTTGCGTGCGGCCGAGGAGATGTTGCGCGCGCTCGTGGCGATCGCGCCGCGCGAGTGGCAGTCGTGGCACAACCTCGGGCAGACCCTCAAGGACCTCGAGCGTTACGACGAGGCGGCCGCCGCGATGCGGCGCGCGGTGATGCTCGCACCCGATTTCGGCCCGAACCACGGCGTGCTCGGTGAGATCCTGCACCACCTCGGGCGCCTCCACAGCGCCGACGTCTCGCTGCGGCGCGCGATCGAGCTCGGCTGCCTGAACGACCACGCGATGTGGACGGTCCTCGGCAACAACCAGCGGATGCTCGGGCACCTCGACGACGCGCTCGAGATGGTCACGCGCGCGTTGGTGCTGTCGGGTGGGAGTCCGGCCGCGCACAGCAACGTCGGCGTGGTGCTCATGCAGCTCGGGCGCTTCGACGAGTCGGTGGAACACTTCCATCAGGCGATCGCCGGCGATCCGGAGAACAACGGGTTTCACGGCTACCTCGGGTACGCGCTGCTCTCGGCCGGCCGCCTCACCGAGGCGTTCGACCCGTGGGAGCGCGCGATCCAGGGCGGGCTCCGCGGATCGGAGCGGGCCGTCGAGGTGCCGCAGTGGACGCCGGCCGACTCGGACGCACGCGTCCTCGTCTACCGCGAACAGGGCGTCGGCGACGAGATCATGCTCGCGTCGATGTATCCCGACCTCGTCGACGCGACGCGCGAGGTCGTGGTCGAGTGCGACACCCGCCTCGTGCCGCTGTTTGCCCGGTCGTTCCCGACCGCCGAGGTGCGAGCACAGACGCACGACGAGATGCGCCGCGAATCGATGCACGACTTCGACCGCGCGATCCCCGCGGGAAGTTTGATCCGTTGGTTCCGCCCGACCCTGGGCGCGTTTGCCGACCGGTCGTCGTTCCTCGTTCCCGACCCGGCGCGCGTCGCCGCGTGGCAGGAGCGCCTGGCCGCGATCGGTCCCGGGCCGTACGTCGGCGTCAGCTGGCGTTCCAAGATCCAGACCGCCGAGCGCCGGCTCGAATACACCCGGCTCGACGAGTGGGGCGACATCTTCTCGGTTCCGGGCGTCACGTGGGTCAACCTCCAGTACGACGACTGCAACCGCGAGCTGCGCGACGCCGAGAAGCGCTTCGGCGTGCAGATCAACCGCTGGGACTGGCTCGACCTCATGAACGACTTCGACGAGGTCGCGGCGCTGATGGCCGCGCTCGATCTCGTCGTCGCCCCCTTCAACGCCGTCGCGATGTTGAGCGGGGCCCTCGGAGTGCGGACGGTCGCGATGGGCAATCGCTACGGCTGGGGCGAGCTCGGCTCCGGGCGCATGCCCTGGCAACCGGCGATCGTCGTCGCGTCGCGCATGCCGAACGAGGAATGGGACGAAGTGTTGGCGGTCGCCGCGCGCGAAGTGATGCAGGTCGCGGCGACCCGGCCCGATGCGACCAATGGTGCAGCCAGTTACGACCAGGCTGGGGTTTGAGGAGGAGCACGTGCTCGACCTGAACGGATCCACGATCTTGCTGACGGGCGGTACCGGCTCGTTCGGCAACGCGTTCGTCGAGCGCGTCATCGACTGCTGGCCCGACGCGACCGTGCGGGTGTACTCGCGCGACGAGCTGAAGCAGTCGCAGATGCGCGACCGGTTCGGCGACCGCCAGGTCCGCTACTTCATCGGCGACGTCCGCGACCGCTCGCGTATGACGCGCGCCACCGAAGGCGCCGACATCGTCGTGCACGCAGCCGCGATGAAACAGGTTCCGGCGTGCGAGTACAACCCGTTCGAAGCGGTGCGCACGAACGTGCTGGGCGCCCAGCACGTGGTGGACGCCGCGATCGATGCCCGGGTTCGGCGCGTGGTGGCGTTGTCGACCGACAAGGCCGTCAATCCGGTCAACCTCTACGGCGCGACGAAGCTCTGCGCGGAGAAGATCTTCGTGCAGGGCAACGCGTACGCCGCGCAGCGCCAGACCCGGCTCGCGTGCGTGCGCTACGGCAACGTGGTCGGCTCCCGCGGTTCGGTCGTGCCCGTGTTCCAGCAGCAGCTCGACCGCGACGGTCGCATCACGATCACCGACGAGCGCATGACCCGCTTTTGGATCACGCTCCCCCAGGCCGTTGATCTCGTGCTCTACGCGCTCGAGAACATGGAGGGGGGCGAGGTGTTCGTGCCGAAGATCCCGTCGATGCACGTGACCGACCTGGCGCGCGCGATCGCACCCGACGTTCCGCACGAGCTGATCGGCATCCGCCCCGGCGAGAAGTTGCACGAGATCCTGATCACGCCGGACGAGGCCCGCCACGCGATCGACGCGGGCGAGGTCTTCGTCGTCCTGCCCGAACACTCGTGGTGGGACGCCAAGGGCTCCAACATCATCGGTCGTCCCGTCGAGGACGGCTTCAGCTACTCGAGCGACAACAACCCGCAGTGGATCACCGTCGACGAACTCCGGGAGCTCGTCCCGACCGCGTGAGCGCGGTCCCGGGCAGACCGGTCCGCGAGCTGCTCACGGGGTATAGGTGAAGACGTCGGCCGGACCCGTCGCGCTGGTCCCACCGACGGTGGTGACGCTGACGGCGGTGGTGTCCGCGACTTCGGCGACGGGTGCCAGCGCGGTGATCGAGGTATCGCTGTCGACGGTGAACGCGGCGGCGGTGTCACCGAACATGACCGTCGTGGCGTCGGTGAGGTTCGAGCCGGTGATCGTGACAACGGTCCCACCGGCAACGGGCCCGGAGTTCGGACTCAGGCCGGTGACGACCGGGGCGGCCACGAACGTGAAGAGATCGCTCGTGCTCGGCGCGCTCGCGCCACCGGCAGTGATGACGGTGACGTCGACGGGGCCCGCGCCGGTTGCCGGGGACACGGCGGTGATCGAAGTGTCGCCGACGACGGTGAAGCTCGCGGCAGCAGCGGCGCCGAAGTCGACGGCGGTTGCAGGGGTGAACCCGGTACCGGTGATCGTGACGGTCGTGCCACCCGTCGCCGGTCCGACCGCAACCGACAAACTCGTGACCCTCGCCGCGGGAACAAAGGTCGGCGCGAGCACCAGGTACGCGGCGTTCGACGCGTTGTAGACCTCGTTGCCATTCGCATCGAACGCCGAGAACGTCGGGCTCACGCTCGGGGCGGCTGCCAGCGCGGTGTCCGACACGACCGCGGCCGTGAAGTCCCACGTCACGCCCACCCACGCGGTGTACGTCGTGGTGTGGTAGCCGCCGCCTCGACCGCTCCCACCACATCGCGTCGTCAAGTTCACGTCGCCCACCGGGTATCCGGTCGTCGCGTCGAAGCCGGTCGCGAACGCCTGCTCCTGGATTCCGCCACAGGAATGCCCGAGCACCGCGAACGCCGCCGACTGCGACAAGGCCAACGACAACGTGCTCGCGCCGGGCACCGTCGTCGTGGTCGTCGGTGCAACGGTGGTGGTCGTCGGCGCGACCGTGGTGGTCGGCGCAACGGTCGTGGTCGGCGCGACCGTGGTGGTCGGCGCAACGGTGGTCGTCGGCGCGACCGTGGTGGTCGGCGCAACAGTGGTCGTCGACGCCACCGTGGTCGTCGTGACCGTGCCGCCGGCCCCAGAACACTGCGAAGCACCGCCGCATGCGAGCAACGCAACGAAACCACTCGCAACAATGACCGAGCGATAGCTGAACACCGCCGCCTCCCGAAATCCAGCCCGACATCGATGCGCCTCGCGCAATCGATGGCCGCAGCCTGATCGTTCGCCGAGACCGGGGCAACGAGCGCAACCTCAAGTCTTCGCTAAATCAGCGACAACAGACAGCGGTGATCTCCACGACCGGGCGAGGACCGTCGACCCGCACCGGACCGGACCGGACCCACGATGGGACTTTCGGCCCCTGCTCGACGGAATCCGGTCCCTGTTCGATTGCTCGGCGTTGCCCTTGACTCATCGAAGCACGGCACCGGGAGGGACCAATGAGGCACACATCACGTCGTCGGCAGCTGACACCGAGCCCGCGAAGCTTGACCCCACTGCCTCATGGTCCCTTCGGTCCGATAACCATCCACACCCCGACCGCGGCCGAGATCGTGCAAGATCGACGATCAGCGCGCGCCGCCGGCTGATTGGCCCCCATGAACGGGCAGCAGGTGCTGGAAGAGAGCAACGCGCTCGGTGACATCGACCGGACGACCGCGCCGGCGTTCACCGTCGCTCTGCGCGACGCCATCGACAACTCGGACGCGCCGATCGTGAGCGTCGATTGTTCGACCGTGACCTTCATGAACTCGGCGGGATATCACGCGCTCGTCGACGCGACCAGATACGCCGCCCGCCACGGTCACGCCCTCGTGATCCGCGACCCTTCATCGTCGTGCGCCATGCTGATCCGATTGTGCGACAAAGAACGCGAGCTGCGTGTACAACCGCCGACGACGAGATCGTGAGCTGAGAGCGCACGCGACAGCTGACCGCGAGGCGCACGGGGGCTAGGGTCGTTGCGACGCAGCGGACGACGAGCGGCGGGGCTTCCATGGATACGGGCGACGCACAGTCACCGATCGCAGATCTCGAGCCCGTACCGCCCCCGCGCCGCCGCGCCCCGATCTTCTGGGTACTGAGTGTGGTGGTCGTCGGTCTGTTGGTCGCCGGCTCACTCGCGTTCGTCGGCCACGACACCAAGACGTGGCCGGCGACCGTCGTGCTCTCGCAAGCGGCCGCGCGCACGACGGGCGCCGGGACGGCTCAGATCGCCATGACGGTGAGCGGCACGGTGAACGGAGAGGACAAGACGATCGTCACCGGCTCCGGCGCGACCGACTACGGCAACAAGACCTCCACGATCACGCTGAAGATCGGCACCCTCACCGAAGAGGTCCGCGTGGTGCAGGACGTCACGTATGCCTCGCTCCCGGGCGCCATGCTTCCGAAGGGGGCGCACTGGGTGTCGGTCACCCAAGCCGACCTGAAGACCGATCCGGGAGCCGCCGCGCTCGGCACGAACGATCCCAGCTCCGGCCTCCAGTTCCTCTCGGCGGTCGACGGCGATCCGATCATCGTCGGACGCGAGCAGGTCGACGGCGTCGCCACCACCCACTACGGATTCACCCTCAATCTCAAGGCGATGTTCGATCGGGTCGGCGATTCGGTCACGGCGTTGAACTCGTCGTTCGGTCGTGAACTCAAGTCGCTCGCCTCGATGATCGACCTTGCGAACCTCCCGGGCGAGGCCTGGATCGACTCCGCGGGCCGGGTCCGGAAATTCGTGCTCACGATCCCGATCCCGCAGGCGGGACCGGGCGACAAGGTGATCGAGGAGCTCCGCTTCTCGCACTTCGACGAGCCCGTCGACGTGCAGGCCCCGCCGGCGGCCGAAACGGTTCCGTTCAGTGCGGCCAAGAACCTCTTCGGCTAGCCGCGCTCGAAGAGCCACCACGTGACGCGGTCCCAGCCGTCCTCGGGACTGAGGTAACCCTGGCGGGCGAGCGTCAACTCGTGCGGGAACAGATCGAGGAACAGGCTCCCGTAGTCGCGGCGGAACAACGCGCCGTCGTGACCGCGGTAGTGCACCTCGACGGTCTCGGTGTCGTAGTACTCGCCGCAGAACACGTAGCGGCTCGACGCGCGGACCATCTCGCTCATCACTTTGTCGAGGGTCTCCTCGGGTTGGTGGATGAGCACACCCATGGTGAAGACGAAGTCGACCGAGCGATCCGCGACCGGGAGCTCGCGGGCGGGCGAGTGCATCGCCCGCACGCCGGGAACGCGCTGGTCGAGCAGGCGGAGCGCCTTCGCGTTCACGTCGACCCCGGTCACGCGCGCCGGGTCCACGCGCTGCGTGATCCACTGGAGGTTGCCACCGACGTTGCAGCCGACCTCGAGCACGCTCTCGGGCTGCAGCTCGTCGAGCAACGGCAGCCAGAACTCGCCCCGGCGGTCGTAGGCCGTCAGGTTGCGGTCGACGTACTCGTTGCCGAACTCGCCGGCCCACAGCGCCTCGAGGCGACCGGCCTCGCTGGTCTTGGTGTTGGTGGAAGTCATACTTCTCTATCGGCCGATCCGACCGCCGATGGAGAATCGTGGAGAGCCCCCGCGTCGCCCTGATGCAGCCCACATTCCTGCCCTGGCAGGGCTATTTCGGCCTGGTCTCGGCGGCCGACGTCTTCGTGCTCCTCGACGACTTCCAGTTCCAGCGCCACTCGTTCCACCAGCGCAACCGCGTCCGGTCGGCGGGCGGCGAGGAAACCTGGATCAGCCTCCCGGTCGGCCACCCCCGCGCCGGCGAGTTCCCCACGCTGGGTGATGCGGTGCCGATCGTCGACGCCAAGTGGCGGCGGCGGCTCCGGACCACGCTCGAGCAGAGCTACGGCCGCACCGCCCACTTTCCGACGTTGCGGGGCCCGATCGAAGACTGGATCGACACGACGTGGACCTCGGTCGCCGACATGAACATCGCGTTCGTCCAACTCGTCGCCGGAGTGCTCGGCTTCGCGCCCGAATGGCGACGCTCGTCGGAGATCGGATCCACCGGCCAGAGGTCCGAGCGCGTCCTGGACCTGTTGCAGCGCGCGGGTGCGCGCACGTATCTGTGCGCGCGCGGCTCGTACGACTACATGGCCGAGGATGCGTTGTTCCCCGTCGATCACATCGACGTCGTGTTCCAGGAGTTCGAGCCGGTGCCGTATCCGCAGCGACGAAGCACTGAGTTCGTCTCGCACCTGTCGGTGCTCGACGCCCTGTTCGAAGTCGGACCGGACGAGACCCGCGGGCTGGTGCTCGCCGGTCAGCGGGCGTGGACGCCGTGGCGGGCCATGCCCGCGATGACGGCGGCGACCCGCGCCGAGCCCTGACCGTCGACGAGTACCCGCGCCGACGTCGACAACCGGCTGCGCGCGTTCACGTCGCCGGCGAGACGCGTCGCCACCTCCGCGGCGGAACCGACATCGGCCGCGACCACCGCGCCCACGTGCGCGGCGCCTGCGAGTGCCCGGCCCTGTCCCTGCGCGATCGAGAACGCGACCACCGGGCGGCCGAGGCAGCACGCCTCGAGCATCGTGACACCGCCCGCGGTCACGACCATGTCGGCGGCCGCGATCTCGGGCCCGAGTCCGTCGGGCGCGTGCACCGTCTCGATGCGCCGGTCGTTCGATCCGAGTCCCCACGGTCCGACGACCTGGCGGATGTTCACACCCGGCAGCGAATCGGCGAGCGCGTTCGCGACGCGTGTTCCGTAGCCGTCGGCGTCGGAACCGCCGGTCGTCACGAGCACCAACTGCACGGCTTCCTTGATGGGGAGGCAGGGCAGCCGGCGCAGCGCGGGGTCGACGAGCGCGTACGGCGCGCCCGCCGCGACGGCACCGGCCGTCGAGTGCACGCGCGCGTCCGCGCCGGGATCGGGATCGATGACGAAGTCGACCGCGAGGTCGCGTTCGATGTCGTCGATGGCGATCACCAACTCACCTCGCACACGCGAGCGGTCGTCGGCGCGCACCCGGTAGGAGTCGACGAGCACGATGTCTCCGACCACGGCATCCGGTCCGAACACGTGCAGCTCGACGTCGAAGCCCAAGACGTCGAGCTCGTGCGCGAGCCCTTCGATGCGGCGGCGGTGCCCGAGTCCGATGCCGGGGCCTTCGTCGAATGCAAGAACGATGTTCACGATCCCCCTCAGACCATGTCCCAGGTGACGACGTCGTCTTCTTCGATGTCGGTGCGGGCGACGCGACCCACCAGCAACTCGATGAACTTGGGCTTCACCCCGTGACCCGGGCGCTTGACGGTCAGCATCTCCTGCTGGATCACCGTACCCACGGGTATGGCCACGGCCGCGACGACCGAACGGCGCGCCTTCGCGTACATCTCTTCGGACTCCTCCGCGGACGGCCCGCGCTTGACGCCGTCACCGAGCGCGGCTTCGGTGTCGCGGATGTGGGCGACGAGATCGCGCAGCTCCTGCGGCTCGGCCGCGAACGGGTGATCGGGCCCACGCATGGTGCGATCGAGCGTGTAGTGCTTCTCGACGATGCACGCACCCAACGCCACGGCCGCCACCGCCGCGTGGGTCCCGTTCGTGTGGTCGGACAGGCCGACCGGAACCCCGAATGCGGCCTGCATCACGGGGATCGAACGCAGGTTCATCACGTGCGCGGGCGCGGGATACAGCGACGCGCACTGCAACAGTGCAATCTCGTCGCAACCTGCGTCGCGTGCCGCGACGACGGCCTCTTCGATCTCGCCCAGGCTCGCCATGCCCGTCGACAGGATGAGCGGGCGTTTGCAGGCGGCCGCGTAGCGGATGAACGGCAGATCGACGAGCTCGAACGACGCGATCTTGAACGCGCCGACATCGAGCGCATCGAGCTCGTCCACGGCCTGGCGATCGAACGGCGACGACATGAACTCGACGCCCCGTTCGCGGCAGTGCTCGGCCAGGATCGGCTGCCACTCGCGCGGCAACGCGATCTCGTCGAGCAGCTCGTGCGCGGGCTTCGCCGCGAGTTCGTCGTCGAGGAAGTCGAAGCGCGGCGTCTTCGTCGAGTAGAGCGTCCGGCCCGAATACGTCTGGAACTTGACCGCGTCGACGCCGGCCTCGGCCGCGACGTCGATGAGCTTGCGGGCGATGCCGAGGTCGCGGTTGTGATTGGAGCCGGCCTCCGCGATCACGTAGCAGGGCCGGCCCGGGCCGACTTCGCGACCGCTGATCGCGATGCCGCTCACCGTGGTGGTCGTCACCAACTCAGATCGGCCGGAAGACCGCCGAATTGAGACGTGTGATCCCCTATGGCCGCCAACTCGTCGAAGCCGACGACATCGATGCGGTCACGGCCGTGCTGCGCGGCGACCGACTGACGACCGGGCCCGCGCTCGACGAGTTCGAGCTCGCCCTGTGCCGGCAGACGACGGCCCGGCACGCGGTCGCATTCTCGAACGGAACGGCCGCCCTGCACGCCGCACTCTCCGCGGCCGGGATCGGGCCGGGCGACCGCGTCCTGACGTCGCCGCTGTCGTTCGTCGCCAGCGCGAACTGCGCGCGCTACGTGGGCGCCACCGCGGATTTCGTCGACATCGACCCGAAGACGCTGAACCTCGATCCGGCCGCGGTCGGCCCGTGCGACGCGCTCGTCGCCGTGCACTACGCCGGGCTGCCGGTCGATCTGTCAGCGCTGACGACCCGACCCCGCGTGATCGTCGAGGACGCGGCGCACGCGCTCGGCGCGTCCACGCCCGACGGACCGGTCGGCAACTGTGCCCGCTCGGATCTGTGCACGTTCTCGTTCCACCCGGTCAAGGCGATCACCACCGGCGAGGGCGGCGCGGTCACGACGAACTCGGATGCACTCGCGGCGGCGCTCCGCCGCTTTCGTTCGCACGGCACCGTGCCCCGGACCGAACACGGCGGCTGGTACTACGACGTGGAGACGCTCGGGTACAACTACCGCCTGACCGACATCCAGGCGGCGCTGGGGACGAGTCAGCTCGCCAAACTCGAGCGCTTCGTCGCGCGGCGCAACGAACTCGCCGACCGCTACCGCGAGCTGCTCGCCGCGTTCCCGATCGACCTGCCCCCCGCGGCGCCGCCCGGGGTGCGCCACGCCTACCACCTGTTCGCGGTGCGGGTGCCGGAGCGACGCGCCGTGTACGACGCAATGCACGCCGCCGGTATCGCGGTGCAGGTGCACTACGTGCCGATCTACCGGCACCCGCTGTACGCCGACACGGGCCGGAGCGGTGCCGACTTCCCCGAAACCGAGCGCGCGTACGCCGGGCTGCTGTCTCTGCCGTTGTATCCCGGGTTGAGTGACGCGGAGCAGGATCACGTCGTCGAGGTGCTGTCACGATGCGTCGCGTCGTCGCGGTAATCCAGGCCCGAACCGGCTCGACGCGCCTGCCGCGCAAGGTGCTGCGCGATCTCGGCGGGCGCCCGGTACTCGAATGGGTCGTCACCGCGGCCCGCGAGAGCGGCGTCTGCGACGAGGTGATCATCGCCACGACCACCGATCCGGAGGACGACGCGATCGACGCCCTCGCGGCCGACCTGCGGGTTTCCGTCGCACGCGGCCCCGTCGAGGACGTGCTCACGCGGTACCTGCTCGCGGCGGAGACGACCGGCGCGGGGTCGGGCGACGCGATCGTCCGCCTCACCGCCGACTGCCCGCTGGTCGACGCCATGGTCATCGCCAAGTGCGTGCAGGCGTACGGGCCCGGGCTCATCGACTACGTGACGACCGACCACGAACGGTCGGTTGCGCACGGGTTCGACGTCGAGGTCGTCGCGCTCGACGCGTTGCAGACGATCGACGAGATCGCAACCGGCGCCGACCGCGCCCACGTCACGTCCTACATCGCCGCGCACCCCGACGACTTCCGCATCGCGAGCGTCGGGCTCGACCCGCCGAACGCCGACCTGCGCGTCACGCTCGACGAACCCGCCGACGCCGACCTCCTCGATGCGATCGTCGCCGAGCTCGGTCGGGACGCGAGCGACTGGCGGGCGGTCGTGGCGCTCCTGCGCGCCCGGCCCGATCTCGTCGCGATCAACGCCAACGTCGCGGTCAAACCCCTCGCGGCCGGTTGAGCTGACAAGCTGGGTGGGTGACGACGAATTCGGGTGACGGGGCGATCGCGTTCATCTGCGCGATGCCGATGGAACTTTCGCCCCTCGCGCAGATGCTCTCGCTCACCGAGAGCGCGGCGCACGGCCGCGCCGTCTACACCGGCACGCTCGATGGTCGCGACGTCGTCGCCATCGTCACGGGCATGGGAACCGAGCGCGCGGGCACGGGCACTACCCGCCTCCTCGACGCGGTCGCGGTGCGGTGGGTCCTGGTCGTCGGCATCACGGGCGCGCTCGAGAGCGAGACCCCGATCGGCACGCTCGTGTGGCCCGAGATCGTCCTGAGCAGCGAGACCGGGAACGAGTTCCGGCCGACGCCGCTCGGCGATCGCGCCGCGTCCGGAACGATGTGGACGACCAACGGGCTCACGACGAATCCCGACGATCTGGCCCGGTTGCGCGCCCAGGGCGTGGTGTCGCTGGACATGGAGACCGCGGCAATCGCCCAGGTCTGCGAGGCGCGCGCCATCCCGTGGACTGTCTTCCGGTGCATCTCCGATCGCGCCAACGACGGCAGCGTCGACGAGGAGGTGTTCCACCTGAGCAATCCCGACGGCACCCCGAACCCGGCCGCGATCGAGAAGTACTTCGCCGACCACCCCGAGCGGCTCCCACTCATGGCGCAGATGGCCGAGAACGCCGCGCTCGCCACGCGCACCGCCGCCGAAGCGGCAATCGCCGCGTGCGCACTCATCCCGTGAACCCGTCGCGTCGTCGGACTTCTCCGCGCATAGCAGTGATAAGTCCACCAACAGTTGGTGGAGATATCCGCAAATAGCGTTGACAAGTCCGACAACAGTTGGTGGAGATATCCGCATATAGCGCGGACATCTCCGACAACTGTTGGGAGGGTTTTCGGGGTCAGGCGGTGGCGGCGACGACGGCCACGGCTTCGAGGAGGCCGGCGACGTCGTCCTCGCCGCGGGCTTCGGCCTCGGCCGCGAGGCCTTCGAGCACCGGCAGCGGCATGAGATCGACCACGACCTCGGTCGTCAGCGTTTCGGCGCTCTCGAGCGACAGGCCGTGCACGAGCACGGCGTAGGCCTCGCTACGGGCACCGCCTTGGAAGAGCACCGACGCGATCAGCATCGAACGAGCCGGCGTGGTCGCGGCGGCGACCACGAACGCGTCGGCGAGCATCGCGGCGATCGCCCACACCTCGGTGAGCGCGGCGACGATCTCGTCGTCGGCCAGGGTCGAAACGGCCTGGGTCAGCGCGCCGCGCGCGCGGGTGTCGCCGAACGAGGCGTGGGCGAGCGCGGCGGAACGGATCCGCTCGGCGGCGTCGACACTGCGATCCTCGGCCCGGTCGATGAGCGGGCAGAGCCGCCCCATGTCGGCCGAACGGATGCGCGCCGACCACTCCAGCGCACGCATGCTGTCGAGCTTCGCCGCGAACGACGGCACGAGTGCGAGCACCCGGGGATCACCGATGTTGCGGTCCCAGATCAGCTCGGCGATGCGGTCGACCCCCTCCGGCGCCGACGCGCGCAGCGCGGCGAGCACCTCGAGCACGCGGTCGTCCGGGATCCGGGCGACGAACTCGGTGGGATCGAAGTCGGTCTCCGCACACAACCGGGCGAATGCGTCCCACACATCGGGAGCCAACGGGTCCGACGCGAAGGCCGCCAGCACCTCGGCCGTTGCCGCTTCCACCGACTCGTCGAGATACATCACGTGGGCCCGGGCGATGCGCGCCGAGGTTGCCGACGCCGGGAACCAGCGGTCGGTGGGGTCGGTCACGCCGTCGAGCAGCGTGCGCGCCGCGTCCACCTCGCCGAGCTGGAGGTGCGCGGCGGCGTCGAGGAGGTCGCCGAGATCGGGACGCGTCGCGTTCTCGCGCACGATCCCGGCCCAGACGGTCACTTCCCAGGGACGACCACGCGCCAGCAGGATCCCCGCGACAAATGCCGCGGAAGAACACCGGATCTCCCGGTCGTCGGCGCTGTCCGCCGCGATCTGGAACCAGTCGAGCGCTTCCTCTTCCCGCAGACGCGCCAGATAAGTACGCGCGCGGTCGAAGTCGTCGTTGCCCGAGGGCGTGATGTCGTCATTGTCTGACATGCGCTCTCGATCGGCTCACCCGCGACCGAATCAAGGACACGCGGACAGCTCAAGTTCCATGCGCCCCCGCCGATCTTGACCTGGATTCACCACGGGCGGAGCAGGGACGTTTCGCCTTCGCGTTGCCAGGACGGTCGCAGAGCAAGGCCAGCTCGTGCTCGACCTCACGATGCAAGCGATCCAGACCTCGCTCGACGGTCTCGCCGCGCGCCAGCGCATCTCCGCGCAGAACCTCGCGAACTCCGAGACCCCGGGCTACACCGCGCAGACGGTCAACTTCGAGGACAGCCTCAGCTCGGCCATCGCGAGCGGCGACCCGTCGCAGGCGCAGATCACGACGGGCGTCACCGCGGATCCGCCGAACATCAACGGCAACAACGTCTCCGTCGACACCGAGACCATCTCGATGATCGACACCGGGTTGAAGTACCAGCTCGCAACCCAGGAGATGAACAACAAGTTCCGGATTCTCCACGACTCAATGCGTCAGGACCTCTGATGAGCGGAATGTTTCCCACTTTCGACATCGCGTCGTCGGCACTGACGACGCACCGCATCTGGATGAACGCGCTGGCCGACAACATCGCGAACATCAACACGGTCAAGCCGATGAGCCAGGCCGCGTACCAGGAGAAGTTCATCGTCGCCCAGGAGATCCCGAGCGCACCCGGCCAGCCGGTCGGTGTGGGCGGCGGGGTCGCACCGGTGAAGGTGGAGTACGGCGACGCGACCGGAATGGTCACCTACGACCCGACCAATCCGCTCGCCGACAAGCGTGGTCTCGTGCGCCGGCCGTCGGAGAACCTCGGCGACCAGATGACGAACCTGATCATCGCCCAGCGCGGCTACCAGCTGAACCTCGCGGTGATCGACCGCGCCAAGACGTCGTATCAGCAAGCACTCGACATCAACGGGCGGTAACGATGGCTGTCACACCGATCAGCGGGTTGATGAACGCGGCGGGCATCGGATCGATCGCGCCCGTGACGCCGTCGACCACCGCGGCCGCCGACGCGACCAACTCGACGGGCGGGGTCGGAAACGCCTTCAGCCAGGCGCTCGATTCGCTGCAGGGAACCCAGAACGCGGCCGACTCGCTCGCGCAGTCCGCGGCCACCGGGAACCTCACCGACATCCACAACTACACGATCGCCGCGACCGAGGCGTCGCTCACGACCGAACTGACCGTCGCAGTCCGCGACCGCGCCGTTGAGGCGTTCAACGAGATCATGAGGATGCAGGTCTGATGCCTGTCGTAGACGTCGATCGTCTGAAGGAACAGAGTCGCCGGTTCGTCGACGGCTTCACGCCGGGCCAGAAGGCCATGACCATCCTCGGCGTCATCGCGGTCGTGCTCGCGGGGATGACGTTCATGAAGTGGGCGTCGAAGCCCGACTACGCGCCGCTCTACACCGGCTTGAGCTCGCAGGACGCCGGCGCGGTCACCGCCGCGCTCGACGCGCAGCACGTGAAGTACCAGATCAGTGGCGGCGGCGGCACGATCCTCGTTTCCAAGGCCGACGTCGACAAGACCCGGATCGACCTCAGCGCCAAGAACATCCCCGCGGGCGGCGACTCCTTCGTGCTGCTCGACAAGCAGGGCATCACCACCGACCAGTTCACGCGCAACATCGCCTATCAGCGCGCGCTCCAGGGCGAGCTGGGCAAGGCGATCGAATCGATCGATTCCGTCGCGGCCGCGACCGTGACGTTGACCATTCCGCAAGAGACCGTGTTCGTCGGTTCCACGACGGACAAGGCAACCGCCGCGGTACTGGTGAAGACCACCGGCGGAGCGCTCTCGGGAGACGCCGTCAACGCGATCGTCCATCTCGTCGCGTCGAGCATCCCGAACATGAATCCCGACGACGTGACGGTCGCCGACGCGAACGGCTCTGTGCTGCACGCGCCGGGTATGGACACCGAGCTCGCCGGGAACAATCAGATCGCGCAGTCGCAGACCTACGACGCCGCGGTCGAGAAGAAGATCGAGGACATGGTCAGCAGCACTCTCGGGCCCGGCCACGCCGCGGTCACGGTCGCCGCCACCCTCGACACGAGCAAGAGCACCTCGACCTCGACGAAGTACAACGAGGTCGTCCCGAACAAGACGGTCCCGATCACCCAGAACAACACGGCCGAGACACTCAACGGGAACGGCGCGGCCGGCAACAACGGACAGCTCGGCCTCAACGGAACACCGGGCGCGGCGACCGGCACCACGCCGACCACCGGCTACTCGAAGACGTCGACCCAGCAACAGAACGCGGTCGATTCCACGACGACCAACTCCGACATCCCGCCCGGCACCGTGAAGCGGATGTCGGTTTCGGTGCTGCTCGACGCCGCCGTCGTGAAGCCGAGCGACGTGTCGACCATCTGGCAGCCGAACATCCTCGCCGCGGCCGGCATCGACCCGAAGCGCGACGGCACCAACGCGCTGAAGGTGACGACGGTTCAGTTCGACAAGACCGCGCAACAGGCCGCGCAGAAGCAACTCGCCGCCGCGACCGGCTCCAACGCGCTGTTCGATCTCATCAAGCACTTCCTCACCCTGCTGATGATCGCGGTCGTGCTGTTCTTCGCCTGGAAGGCGATCAAGCGGGCCGAGAACAACCGGGTACCGCTGCGGGTGCCGCTCGACCTCCTCGAGCTCGAAGCGCCGGCGTACGCGAACGCCCAACTCGAGCCGGCCTACGCGGCGGCGCGCGTCGCCCCGGCCCCCGCTCGACCACCACTCGACCCCGCGTCGTCTTCGATCGAGGGCGAGATCACCGACCTCATCGAGCGCCAGCCCGACGAAGTCGCGCAGACCCTGCGCTCGTGGCTCGCCGACCGGAGGACATAGCGCGTGGCGCAGAAGTTCACCGGGACCCAGAAGGCCGCAATCCTGCTCATGCAAGCGGGCAAGGAGCGCGCGTCCCTGGTGCTCCGGGCCCTGCGCGAGCAAGAGGTCGCCGAGATCATGGCGGAGGTCGCGCGCCTTCACCACCTCGAGGTCAACGAGATCGAAGAGGTCCTCAACGAGTTCTCCGAGATCCACACCGCCCGGGCCCACGTGGCGCAGGGCGGTTACTCCACCGCGCGTGAGCTGCTCGAGGCGAGCTTCGGCGGCAGCAAGGCGGACGAGATCCTCGACAACCTCGGCGTCACGATGGTCGCGGCGCCGTTCGAGTTCCTCCGCCGCGCCGACACCCGCCAGGTCCTCACCTATCTCCAGGACGAGCACCCGCAGACGATCGCGCTCGTGCTCGCGCACATGCACCCCGACGCGGGCGCAATGGTGTTGAGCTCGTTGCCCGAAGAACTGCAACGCGACGTCGCCCTGCGTATCGCGAAGATGGATCGCACCTCGCCCGAGGTCATCGAGCAGGTCGAGGCCATCCTCGAGCGCAAGCTCTCGACGGTCATCCAGCAATCCGACTTCGCGCAGGCGGGTGGGTTGCAGACGCTCGTCGACATCCTGAACTCGTCCGACCGGGCGACGGAACGGCTCATCCTCGAAGGACTCGAGACCGAGGACGGCGAGCTCGCCGACGAAGTGCGCAACCGCATGTTCGTGTTCGAAGACGTGCAGGGCCTCGACGACCGCTCGATCCAGCTCGTGCTGCGCGCGGTCGACGCGAAGGAGCTCGCGGTCGCACTCAAGGGTGTCGACCAGAAGGTGCGCAACAAGGTCATGAAGAACATGTCCGAACGCGCCGCCGCGAACCTCGCCGAGGAGATCCAGCTGCTCGGACCGATCAAGCTCAAGACAGTCGAGGAAGCACAGAACGGCATCGTGCGCATCATCCGCACGCTCGAAGAGTCCGGTCAGATCGACATGGCACGAGGCGGCGATGAACTGGTCGTCTGAGAACCTCATGCGCGGGCGCGTGCTGCGCGACTGGGACGTCGACCTGGGCGAGCACCGGGTGACGCCCGCCGATCTCGGTACGGTTTCGGCGCGCTCGGCGCGCAGCATCGTCGTGAGCCCCGAGCTCATCGAATCCGCCCGCCAAGAGGGGTACACGGCCGGGTTCGAAGAGGGCTACGCGGCGGGCTACACCCACGGCATCGACGACGCGCGCCGCCATGTGGAGCTGCTCGGGCAACTCGTGCAGCAACTCGGCCGCGAGGCCGACGCGTTCGCGACCCGTGAGACCACCGCGCGCGCCGACATCGAAGATCAGGTCGTCGCGGTCGCGCTGCAGATCGCGGAAGTGCTCGTTGGTCATGCCCTCGAACAGCCCGACGGACGCGGCCGCGACGCGATCGCGCGTGCGCTCGCGCTCGCGCCGGTGCACGGCGACGTCGTCGCCCGTCTGCACCCGGCCGACATCGCGCTGTTGGGCGATCCCGCCGAGCTCTCCCCGGGCCGCGTGCTCGCCATCGTTGCCGACCCGTCCCTGTCTCCCGGCGACTGCATCGTCGACGTCGCATCGTGTCGCGTCGACGCGCGGATCAGCGCCGCGATCGAACGGGCCCGCGAGGTGCTGTCGTGACCGGCATCCTCGAACACGTGCTCGAGATCGCGCGGCCGAGCGTGCAGGGTCGCGTCGCGCGTGTGGTCGGCCTCAACCTCGAGATCGACGGACTGCAGCTGCCGATCGGGGCGTCGGTCCGTGTGCACGGCGCAGTCGGCGACGTGATCGCCGAAGTCGTCGCGGTGCAATCGGACGGCCTGGTCTGCATGCCGCTCGGTGAACTGCGCGGGGTGCGCGCCGGCGACCCCGCCGAAGGCGCAGAAGGCGCGACCGAAGTGCCGGTCGGTCCCGCGCTCCTCGGCCGGGTACTCGACGGCCTCGGCCGCCCGATCGACGGCGGACCGTCGCTGCACCACGTGCCGCGCGTCGGAGTCGACCACGCCGCCCCGCATCCCCTGACCCGCCGCATGATCCGCGACGCGCTCCCCCTCGGCGTGCGCGCGCTCGACACGCTCGTCCCGTGCGGGCGCGGACAACGAATGGGTATCTTCGCCGGTTCCGGCGTCGGAAAATCGACGCTGCTCTCGATGATCACACGCGGTACCGAAGCAACGGTGACCGTGCTCGCGCTCGTCGGCGAGCGTGGTCGAGAGGTACGCGAGTTCATCGAGAACGACCTCGGTCCCGAAGGCCTCGCCCGTTCGGTCGTGGTCGTCGCGACCTCCGACGAGCCCGCGCTCGTTCGCCTGCGCGCCGCGTTCACCGCCACGCGCATCGCGGAATCGTTCCGCGACATGGGTCACGACGTCCTGTTGCTCATGGACAGCCTCACGCGCTTCGCCATGGCGCAGCGCGAAGTCGGGCTCTCGGCGGGCGAACCGCCCGCGACCCGGGGGTATCCGCCGTCGGTGTTCGCCATGTTGCCGCGGCTACTCGAACGCGCCGGGGCTTCCGACACCGGCAGCATCACCGGTCTCTACACCGTCCTCGTCGAGGGCGACGACATGCTCGACCCGATCGGCGACGCGACCCGCGCCATTCTCGACGGACACATCGTGTTGTCCCGTGCGCTCGCGACCTCCGGGCACTTCCCCTCGATCGACGTGCTGGAGTCCATCTCCCGAGTCGGTCCCGCGGTCACCACCACCGAACAGCGGCAAGCGGCCACGGAGATGCGCCGCCTGCTCGCCGCGTACCGCGAAGCGAAAGACCTCATCGAAATCGGCGCGTACGTGGCGGGAACGAACCCGCTCGTCGACCGCGCGATTCACCTCCGTGAAGCAATGGATGGCTTCCTCCGACAGGACTTGCACGAGGCGACGCCCGCACCGGATGCGTGGGCATGGCTCGAGCGGCTCGTCGGAGGAGCGTCCGGATGAAACGATTCCGCTTCCGACTCGATCAGGTGTTGCACGTGCGCCGCGTCCAAGAGGATCGCGCCCGTTTCCAGCTCCTGTCCGCGAATCGCGACGCACATCTCGCCGCGGCACGCGTCGACGAACGGCTGGCCGACTACGCGGAACGGCAGATGCCGACCGGCACACAGTCGTTCGCCGAATTCGAACGCGCCGTGTTCCGGCTCGACGCCGCGGCGGGCGCGGTCGGCGTCGCGCGGGCGGCACATCGTGACGCGCTGGTCGTCGTCGACGAGCGCCGCGGAGAGTGGACCGACGCGCGGCGGCGGGTCGCGGCCCTGGAACGACTCGAGGAGCGCCGGCGCGTCGAGCACGCAATCGAGGTGCAACGCGCGGAGGATCAACTCGTCGACGACCTCGTCGTCGCGCGGCACGCCCGGGGAGGACGAACATGACCGTCACATCAGTTCCCGCGCCGGCCGCACCGCCCGCGCCGGCCAAGACCGACGGTTCGAGCGCGCCCGAGAACACGTCGGGGACCTCCGCCGACGGATTCGCGTCGGCCCTGGCCGATGCGCACGAACAAGCCCGGGAGAACCGCCCCGAACGAGCTCAGACCACCGCGCCACGCTCGACGGTGAAGTCGGCCGCGCCGACGTCAGCCCGAGCAACGCCCGGCCAGAAGCCGGCGCCCACGGACACCGCGACCACGGACAATGCGACCACGGAGAAGACGACCCGGGACGACGCCGGGGCGAACGGGCAGGATGCACCGGCGGCGACGGCGACGCCGACCGATCCCGTTGCGCTCGCGTTGCTGGCCGCGCTGGCCGCGACCGCCGCCCACCAGGCCCGGCCCGATGCGACCCCGACTCCGCCGACCGGAGACCCGGCCACGACCGCAACCGCAACCGCGACCGCGCCCACGACCGCAACCGCGCCCGCGCCGAGCGCCGACCCGGCCGCCGGCGCGATCGCAACGCCGTTGCCCGCGCCGACGAACGGTGCGACCGCGGTGCAGGCCGCGGTCGAGGCCGCGAGCACGTCGCCGGTCGCCGATCCGCAGCCGCAGCACCCCACCACCCCGACCGAGCCCACCGCACCGGCGGCCGACACGCCCTCGCTCCCCGCGCCGACCGGTGCACCGGCACCGAAATCGCCGGCACCCACGAACGCGAACGCCAACGCCCCGGCTCCCCCGTCGTCGCCCGCACCGCCCGCGATCGCCGCCGCCGCGATCGCAGCCGCGACCACCGCCGGCGCTTCCGGCGCGACGCCCACTCCGGTGGTCCGCTCCGAGCCCGCACCGAAGTCGGACGCGGCCCAGGACAACGCGATGATCACCGCGGCCACCGCCGCGGTCGACCGCGCGCCCACCCCCGAAGCGGCAACTGCCGTCGCCGCCCCCGCCCCCGCGGCCCCGCCCGATCCGCCGCCCGCCGCCCAGCTCGCGGCGGTGATCCGCCCGCTGCAACGCGGCGCCGACGGCACGTATCAGATCCGCATCGAGATGCGACCGCCCGAGCTCGGGCGAGTCGACATGCGCATCGAGATGCGCGACGGCGTGATCCACGCGTCCATTCACACCGAGCACGCCCAGACCGCCGACCTCGTCCGCGCCGCGCTCGACGATCTGCGCGCCGCGACTCGACGCCGACGGCATGCGCTCGGGTCAGCTCACGGTCGACGCGCAGGGCGCGGGCACCTCCGGCCGCGACCGCCAGGCCGCGACCCCGGAGCGACTCGACGACTCGCAACTCGCGACGACGCCGGAGCCGGCCCAGGTCGTCGCCCCCACGACTTCATCCGACTCGCTACTCGACGTCCGGATCTGAGGAGGACCGATGACCACCGTCTATCCCATCTCGAGTGCGCAGCCGTCGAGCTCCACGAGCAAGACGCCGACCACCGATCAGAGCGGGAACAACACGCTCAACGAGAACACGTTCCTGACCCTTCTCGTGGCGCAGTTGAAGTACCAGGACCCGATGAACCCCGCGGACAGCACGCAGTTCCTCACCCAGACCGCCCAGTTCACCGAGGTCGAGACGCTGCAGAAGATGGCGACGCAACAGGCCGCGCAACAGGCCGCCAGCCAGTTGCTCGCGTCCTCGTCGATGCTCGGCCGGCCGGTCACGTACTCGCTGACCGCGAACGGAGGTTCCGGCACTCCGACACCGACCAGCGTGATGTCGATACGGGGTTCGCTGCCGAGCGACGCCGCGGTCGGCACCGTCAAGACCACGACCGCGGACGTCTTCACCGGCAAGGGGGCGAAGATCCCGTTGGAGCTCGACTTCACCAAGACGGACACGGGTTGGACCGTTCAGGCACTGACGAACGGCGCGAAGCTCGGGCAGCCGGTAGCGGTCTCGTTCAGCGCGAACGGCGACCGCGCCGTCAGCGATGTCACGATCCCGGCCGCCGCGCTCGACGGGATCGTCGGCACCGGCGGGGACTGGCCCCCGACCGGCATCACGCTCGGGTTCGGTTCCGCAACCGATCCCACCCGTCTGCAACTCGCGAGCGGACCGGCAACCGTCGGTGTCGTCGAACAGAACGGCAACGACGGCCAGACCGCCACCGGCGTCGTCACGTCCGTGCACCTGACCGCGGACGGACCGCAGCTCCTCATCGGCGGCCAACAGATCCCCTACACGTCGATCACCGACGTGACCTCGTAGTCGACACGCACAGCCCACCCACCACAGACCCACCCACGAATCGCAAGTACCGGAAAGAAGGCACACCATGCTTCGATCGATGTTCGCCGCAGTCACGGGTCTGCGGTCGCACCAGGCATTCATGGACGTTGTCGGGAACAACATCGCCAACGTCAACACCACCGGATACAAGTCGAGCAGCGTTCTCTTCGAGGACCTGCTCAGCCAACAGCTGTCGGGCGCCGGCCTGCCCACCGCGGCCACGGGCGGTACGAACCCCGCCCAGGTCGGTCTCGGTGTGCGGCTCACCGGCGTCTCCATCAACTTCGCGCAGGGCGCGACCCAGTTGACGGGTCGTTCCACCGACTTCGCGATCCAGGGCGACGGTTTCTTCGCCGTCGAGTCGGGCGGCCAGACCGCGTACACGCGCAACGGCAGCTTCTCCCTCGACGCCAACGGCAACCTCGTCACCGCCGACGGCGCGTTCGTCAAGGGTTGGCAGGCCGACCAGAACGGTGCCATCAGCACCAACGCAACCGTCGGCCACCTGAAGATCCCGGTCGGTCAGATCATCAACCCGATCACGACCACCAACATGAAGATCGGTGGCAACCTGCCCGCCGACGCCGCGGTCGGCACGGTCGTGAACGCCGGCATCAACGTCGACAACAGCCTCGGCACCTCGGTGCCGTTGCGCGCGGAGTTCACGAAGATCGCCGACAGCGCGGGCCAGGTGAACTGGCAGGTCAAGGTGTTCGACTCGGGGAACAACCTCGTCATGGGCGCGGCTCCGGTCACCTTCGACCTCAACGGTGCACTCACGAGCGGCAACGTCACCGTCACCAGCACCCAACTCGACGGCATCGCCGGCACCACCGGAACGTGGAACCCGGCGGGCATCACGCTCAACTTCGGCACTGCAACCGATCCCGATCGCCTGAGCGGCGCGGGCGGGCTCAACACCGCGGCCGCGTTGTCGCAGGACGGTTCGGGCGTCGGTTCGGTGATCGGGTTCAGCGTCTCCGAGCAGGGACTGATCACCGGCACGTTCTCCAACGGCCGGAGCCAGGCCCTCGGTCAGATCGCGTTGGCCACGTTCTCCAACCCGAACGGTCTGATCAAGGACGGGTCGTCGCTCTACAGCGCGACGGTCAACTCCGGTGCGGCCCAGATCGGTGTGGCCGGACAGGGCGGGCGGGGCACGCTCTCGGGCGGAACGCTCGAGATGTCGAACGTCGACCTCGCGGCCGAGTTCACGAACCTGATCGTCGCCGAGCGCGGTTTCCAGGCCAACTCCCGCGTGATCACGACCTCCGACCAGATCCTGCAGGACCTGGTCAACCTCAAGCAGTAGCAACGTGACGACTTTGGCCACTCCGCGTGAGGTCGAGGAAGGGTTCCACCTCTTCACCGACCCACGCGGGGTGCCGATAAGCACGGGTAACAGTCGAACGAGAGGTCCAGGGACGGACAGATGATCACCGTGACGCGGCTCAACGGCCCGGCGTTCGCGCTGAACCCCGATCTCATCGAACGGGTCGAGGCGACGCCCGACACCGTCATCCATCTCGTCGGCGGCACGAACTACGTGGTCGTCGAGAGCGTGGAGGAGATCGTGGGCCGGGTGCGCGAATCGCGCGCGGCGGTGATCGCTTTGTCTCACCTCATCGACCAACGCACGGCCGGCACGCCCAACCTGCGCGTCGTACCGAGTGCTGAGCCGGAGGAATAGCAGTGGCAGAGGGCGAAGGCGAAGCGGCTCCGGAAGAGGAGAAGAAGAAGGGCGGCATGAAGGGGCTGATCATCAAGATCGTGCCCCTGCTCCTGATCGCGCTCGTCATCGCGAAGATGACCGTGCTGAAGCCGCCGCCCCCCACGGCCGCGCAACTGAAGGCCAAGGCCGCCGCGACCAAACTCGCACTCGACACGAAGTGCGCAGCCGCGAACGGCCTCAAGGCGCCGAAGGCGCCGGCCTCCGAGGACAAGAGCGCGCAGACGACGCCGACCACCAAGGCCGAGCCCGAGGGCCCGGTCCTCGACCTCGACTCCAAGACCATGAACCTCGACGGATCGCACTTCCTGAAGGTCGGGCTCTCGTTGCAGCTCCCGGCCGGTTCGGTGCCCGACGACGTGAAGGTGAAGGAGAACTGGGGCAGCGTCGCCAGTCAGCTCGTCATCGACACGTTCAGTGGTCGGACCTTTGCCGAGCTCACGAGCGACACCCTGCGGCTCCAGCTCCAGCACGAGATCGGCAACGACGTCTGTGAGAAGACCGACGGCAAGGTCGTCACCGTCTACCTCACCGACTTCGTGATGCAGTAGCGAATCGCCCCTTTCGGGCCTCAACTCGGCCGCTTTCGAGCCGATCGAGGCCTCGTGGCAACGACCACTGCGAGTCGCCGGGGCCGGGGGCAATCGAACGTTGTTCCGTTCGACTTCCGCCGCCCGAACAAATTCAGTCGCGATCATGTGCGCGCTTTCCAAATCGTGCACGAGACGTTCGCGCGTCAGCTCTCGACCGTGCTCGCAACGACGTTGCGCGCGGGTGCCAGCAGCGCGTTCGGAAAGGTCGAGCAGCTCACGTACGACGAGTACGTCCGGAGTCTGCCGAACCCCTCGTACATGGTCATCCTGTCGCTCAACCCGTTGCCCGGTGCGGCGCTGTTGCAGTTCCCGCTCCCGATCACGTTCGCGGCGATCGACCGCCTCCTCGGCGGAACGGGTGACGCCGCGAGCCCGAAGCGGCCACTGACCGAGATCGAACAGAACCTGATGCGATCCGTGGTCGACCGCGCCCTGCGTGAGCTCGAGTACGCGTACGAGACGCTCGTGCGCGTCGAAGCCGAGATCGTGCAGCAGGAGTTCAATCCGCAGTTCGCGCAGATCGCGGCACCCTCCGACATGGTCCTCGTCGTGTCGTTCGAGATGCGCATCGGTGAAAAGCGCGGCAACGCGACCATCTGCGTGCCGTTCACCACGATGGCGCCGGTGCTCGAGAGCCTCGCCAGTCAGACGCTCTTCCAGGACCAGCGCGGCGAAGACCCGGTGCTCTGGCAGCAGAAGCTCGAGTCCGCGCTCTACACGGTGCCGGTCGAAACCTGCGTGCGCTTCGACGCGGTCGGTCTGACGTCGGAGGAGATCATCGCCTTGCAGGTCGGCGACATCGTTCCGCTCAATCATCCCGTCGACCGGCCGCTCAGCGTCACGGTCGACGGTGTCCGCTGCTACGACGGCGTCTCGGGCCGGCGCGGCAAGAGGCTGGCGACATTGATCGTCGACGTGAACCGGGACAACGGATGGCGCTGATCTCCCAGATCCCCGTCGCCGAGGTCGCGGCCGTCATCGCGCGCTCGCTCGAGGAGCTGCTCGGTCACGACGTCGTGTTGACGACGGGCACGCCCGAGCTCGGTGACCCCGCCGACGAGATCCTCCCCGAAGGTGCGACGCGCACGATCGTGCTGCCCTTCGCCGACGGCGTCGTCGGCGAGGTGACGCTCGTCATCGGCGAGCGGTTCGCGACCGCGATGGAAGCCGCGACCGACGACGCGTCGCTCACCACCGCAGCCGTTCCCGCACTCGAGGCCGGCGCGGCGGCGATCGCGTTGACGCTCCACATCGGCGTGAACGTGAACGGTTCCGGCGAGATCGCGACCGAGACGCTGCTCACGAGCGTGGTCGGCGAGTTCGCCGCCGTGGCCGTGTTCGAGAACGACGTGCGCGTCGCGTGCGTAGTGGTGCGCATCGTCGACGACGAACCGGTCGAGCTGCCCACACCGATCCCGGCCGCCGCGCCGACGATCCCGGCGCCCTCGTTCGAACCCCCCGCGTACCAGGCCCCCGCACCCGCGCCGCATCCGGTGGAGCTGACACCGGTTGCCGCGGAGCCGCAGCCCGGCGTCGCGATCCACGAGTTCCAACCGCTCGGCGAAGGCGCCGGCGCGGTCGGCCCGGCCCGGCCCCTCACGCTGCTCAACGAGGTGAACATGGAGGTGACGGCCGAGCTCGGCCGTCGCCGCCTGAAGGTGCGCGACATCGTCGCCCTTCAGCCCGGCTCCGTGGTCGAACTCGACCGTGCCGCCGGCAGCCCCGTCGACGTCCTCGTCAACGGCGCGCTCGTGTGGCACGGCGAGGTCGTCGTGGTCGACGAGGAGTTCGGTATCCGGGTCTCCGAGATCGTGGTGGACGAGAACTGATGGCATCGGCATCGACGCTCATGTTGTTCGTGCGCCTCATCATGTCGCTCGGCGTGGTGATCGGTCTGATGTGGATCGCCGCGAACGTGTTGCGCAAGCGCGGCATCGCGGGGACGGGCGGGGGGCGCGCAAAGGTCCGCGCGGACCCGAGGTCGAGCTGGTGGCACGCAAGCCGCTCGGTCGCAATGCGTCGATCGCGGTCGTGCGCGTCGGTGAACGTTCGATGGTCGTCGGTGTCACCGAACACCAGGTGACCAATCTCGGCGAGGTCGAGTTCGCCGACATCGAGTTGTACGAAGACAACACCTGGACGGTGTCTTCGGGGGCGACGAGCCCCGCTTCGGCATGGAAGATGATGCTCGAGCAGATGCGGAACCGCACCGCCCGCCACTGAGCATCACGGAACCCGGAAGGGTTTACGTGCCGAAGCGTTCCTGGGATCCGAGGGGTCCTGTTCCGTCCGGATCCCGGCGCCGCGCGGGTGCCGCGCGTGCCGCGCTCCGGCGCGTGTGGCTGCGGCGCCTCGTCGTCGTCGTCACGCTGCCCATCGCCGCGGTCGTATGCGGATGGCTGAGTGTGTCGCTCACCGCCGCGGGCGCCGACCCCGCGCCCACGACAACGACGGTTGCGTCGACCGTTCCGCCCGCGACCGCGGCCGTGCTCACCACGCCGTCGGTACCGACCCCGCCCACCGTGAGCCCGCCGACGACGGCCCCGAGCGACGCATCGGTCAGCATCGACTTCGGCGCGACCGACAGCAGCGGCAACAAGAAGCCGGCGCAGAGCATCGTCATCATCTTGTTGCTCACCGTGCTCGCGGTGGCGCCCGCGATGCTCGTCATGTTGACGAGCTTCACGCGCATCGTCATCGTGCTGTCGCTCACGCGCAACGCACTCGGACTGCCGTCGATCCCGCCCAACCAGGTCGTGATCGGGCTCTCACTCTTCCTCAGCCTGTTCGTGATGGCGCCGACGCTCTCGAAGATCAACGAGGTCGCGTTGCAGCCCATGCTCGACGGGAAGATCGACTTCTCCCAGGCCTACGACCGGGCCCAGGTTCCGCTGCGCGAGTTCATGCTCGACCAGACCCGCCGCGGCGAGCTGAACCTGTTCATCAACGCCTCGGGCGACAAGCCGCCGTCGTCGCGCGAGAAGGTCCCGATGTCGACGCTGATCCCCGCGTTCATCCTCTCGGAGCTGAAGACCGCGTTCATCATCGGGTTCGTGATCTTCATCCCATTCCTCATCATCGACCTGGTGGTCAGTTCGACCTTGATGTCGATGGGCATGTTCATGCTCCCACCAGTGCTCGTCTCGCTGCCGTTCAAACTCCTGCTCTTCGTGATGGTCGACGGTTGGGCGCTCGTCGTCAGTTCGCTCATCACGAGCTTCCACCATTGACCGTGCACCGCTGCAGCCATCGCCACGAAGTCCGCAAGCCTCGAGTCGCAAGCAACCGAAAGTGAGACAACCGTGAACGAAGGATCGGTAATCGACATCGCAGTGCAGTCGATCCTGCTCGCGACGAAGCTCGCGGCGCCGGTGCTCGGCGTGTCGCTCGCGATCGGCCTGTTCGTCGGGCTCATCCAGTCGGCGACACAGATCCAGGAACAGACACTGACGTTCGTGCCGAAGCTCGCGGGTGTTGCGTTGGTGATCGTGATCACCGGCCACTGGATGCTCGCCCAGATGATCAGCTTCACCCAGTCTCTCTTCGAGATGATTCCCCATCTCATCGCTTCGTAGACGCATCACCTCGAGATGAAGCTCGGCGCATGAAGTTCGCCTTCGACCCGATCATGCTGACCGCATTCGCGCTCGCGTTGGTGCGCGCCGCGGCCTGGCTGTTCGTGTCGCCACCCTTCAACACGCGCATGATCCCGATCTCGGTCAAAGCCGGCATCTCCGCCGCGCTCGCGCTCGCGGCCACCCCGCACGTCGTCGGCGCGAACATCCCCCTCGACACCGGCCCGTTCATCGTCGCGCTGCTGACGAACGTGTTGGTCGGCCTGACGCTCGGCCTGTTCACGATGATCCTCGTGAACGCGTTGCAGGCGGCGGGCGCGCTCGTCGACCTGTTCGCCGGATTCTCGCTCGCCGCGGTGTTCGACCCGCTGAACCAGTCGAACGTCGCCATCTTCGGCCGCTTCTACGAGCTCGTCGCGGTCACGCTGCTCTTCACCACGAACGCGTACCTGCTCCTCGTGAACGGCTGGTTCCGTTCGTTCAAGGTCATTCCCGCACAGGGCATCGCGTTTGCCGACATCGCGAACGTGCTGACGAAGAACCTCGGCGAGTTCCTCGTCGCCGCGATCGAAGTCGCGGGCCCGGTGCTCGGGTGTCTCTTCCTGGCCGAGGTGACGCTCGGCCTGCTCTCGCGCGCCGCGCCGAGCCTCAACGTGTTCTCGCTCGCCTTCCCGTTGCGTGTCATCGTCGCGTTGATCGTCGTCGCGCTGGCGGTACCGCTGATCTCCCCCGCCGTGTCGAACCTCGTGCACGACGCGATGGCGCCGCTCGGCGTCGGTTGACGAAAGAACTGAGCGGGACGCGCCATGGCCGCGGGTGACAGCAGCGACAAGACCGAGAAACCAACTCCAAAGCGCCTGCGGGAGGCGCGCGAAAAGGGTCAGATCGCGAAGACGCCCGACCTCGCGACGTGGGTCGCGATGCTCTCGACGACCGTGCTCCTGCAGATCACGTTCAATCGGGGCGCGGTCGTGCTCCCCCAGATCCTCCACGACATGGGGCTCGTGATCGCCCACCCCGATCCGGGGGCGGCCAACCGGTTCGCGGCGAACGCGATGTGGCAGACCGCCGGCGTCGTCGCGCCGATGCTCGTCGGCATGATGATCATCGGGCTCCTCGTGAACGTCGCGCAGGTCGGGTTCAAACCGACGTCGAAGAAGCTCAAGCCCGACTTCAGCCGCCTCAATCCCTTCAAGGGCATCAAGAAGATGGTCGGCATGCAGACCTGGTGGGAGCTCGCCAAGGCGCTCGCCAAGACCGCCCTGCTGGTCGCGGTCGCGTGGCCGGCCTTCAGCAGCGCGACGGTGTTCCTCACGCAGGGAAACGTGTCGAACGCGTTCGCCATCGCGGCGTTCACCGCCACGACCGCGCTGTCCGTGCTGCGCAACGTCTCCGTCGCCGGCCTCCTCGTCGCGGCCGCCGACTACGCGTACCAGAAGCGGCGCGTGAACAAGGACCTGCGCATGACCCGTCAGGAACTGCGCGAGGAGATGAAACAGCAGGAAGGAAACCCGGAGATGCGCCGATCGATCCGGTCGCGCGCCATGGCGATCAGCCGCAACCAGATGATCCGGGCCGTGAGCGCGGCCGACGTCGTGATCGTGAACCCCACCCACTTCTCCGTCGCGCTGAAGTACGACGCCACGAAGGGTGCACCCCAAGTCGTCGCCAAGGGTGCCGGCGCGATCGCGGCGGCGATCCGCACCCAGGCCGAGCGCAACGGGGTGCCGATCGTCCGGGATCCCGTCCTCACCCGCACCATCTACAAGGCCTGCAACGTCGGTCAGCTGATCCCCGCCGACCTCTACGAGGCCGTCGCCCACCTCCTCGCCTTCGTCTTCGGCCTCCGGGCCAAGGGCCGGGCCCAGGGGTACCACGACCTCCCGAAGCCGGTCCTGCTCTAGCCGAATCCTGCCAACAGTTGGCCGGGAGACCCTCGTCGCGTAATCGGTCCAAATCGTCAACTCGGGGGTCGGCCCGCCGATCAGGTGGTGGACGAAGCGGCCACGGACGGCGCGCAAGAGACGCTCCGGAGCATCGTGAAGACCAACCGCATCGGACAGATCGCAATCCCCGCCGCGATCGTCGGCATCGTGGTGATGATGGTCGTGCCGTTGCCGACCGCGCTCCTCGACCTGCTGTTGGTCACCAACATCGCGCTCGCACTGCTCGCGCTCCTCGCGAGCATGTTCACGACGCGCGTCCTCGACTTCTCGATCTTCCCGTCGTATCTCCTCATCGCAACGCTGTTCCGCCTCGCGCTCAACGTGTCGGTCACACGACTCGTGCTGTTGCACGGTTACGCGGGCAAGGTCATCGAGGCGTTCGGCAACTTCGTGGTCGGCGGATCGGTGATCGTCGGCCTCGTCATCTTCTTGATCCTCATCGTGATCCAGTTCATCGTGATCACGAACGGTGCCGGACGCGTCGCCGAAGTCGCGGCGCGTTTCACCCTCGACGCCATGCCCGGCAAGCAGATGGCGATCGACGCCGACCTCAACTCGGGTCTGATCAACGAAGAAGAAGCGAAGCGCCGCCGCCGTGAGGTCGCCGAAGAAGCCGACTTCTACGGTGCAATGGACGGTGCTTCGAAGTTCGTGAAGGGCGACGCGATCGCGGCGATCGTCATCGTCGTCATCAACCTCGTCGGTGGTTTCGCGGTCGGCATCCTGCAGCAGCACATGTCGTTCGGCGAGGCGATCAAGACGTACAGCTTGTTGACTGTCGGTGACGGCCTGGTCGCACAGATCCCGGCGCTGCTCATCTCCCTCTCGTCCGGTCTCATCGTGACCCGCGCCGCGACGGAGATGGACCTCGGTACCGACCTGCTGCAGCAGTTCACGCGGCACAAGAAGACGTTGCAGCTCGGCGGCGGCGCGATCTGTGCGGTCGCGATCGTCCCGGGCCTGCCCAAGGTCCCCTTCTTCGTCGTCGGCGGACTCATCCTCTTCCTCGCGACCCGCCTGCCCAGCGACGAAGAGGTGCTGGCCCGGGCCGAGGCCGACAAAGAAGTCGTCGCCGCGCCGGTCGAGCTGTCGCCCGACTCGCCGGAGCACCTCGTCGGCGAGATGCGCGTCGAGCCGCTGGAGCTCGAGATCGCGTACGACCTCATCGACCTCGTCGACGCCGCCAAAGGTGGCGATCTCCTCGACCGGGTGCGCGCGCTGCGCCGCAAGCTCGCGCTCGAGCTCGGCGTCGTCATCCCGCTCGTGCGCACGCGCGACAACCTCGAGCTCCCCGCGAGCACCTATGCCGTGCGCGTCAACGGTGTCGACGTCGGACGCGGCGAAGCACCCGCCGGTCACGTACTCGTGCTCGGCGACGACGCGGGATCGCTCCCGGGCATCCCCACCCGCGAACCCGTCTTCGGCCTTCCCGCCACGTGGGTTCCGATCGAGTTCCGGCACCAGGCCGAGATCACCGGCGCGACGGTCGTCGACCGGGCGTCGGTCATCACCACCCACCTCGCCGAGGTCGTCCGCCGCAACGCCGGGCGCCTGCTGAGCCGCCAAGACGTGAAGATGCTCATCGACGTCGTGAAACAGAGCGATCCGGTCGTGATCGACGAGCTGAACGGCGCCAACGTCACGACCGGCGAGATCCAACGGGTGTTGCAGATGCTGCTCGACGAAGGCGTCGGCATCCGCGACCTCATCCGCATCTTCGAGGTGATCTCGGAACGCTCCCGTGTCACCAAGGACCCGGAGCAGATCGTCGAAACCGTGCGGACCGCGCTCGGCCCTGCGATCTCCGCGTCGTTCGCCAAGGACGGCAAGCTCCCCGTCATCACGCTCGATCCGCTCGTCGAGCACGCGCTCGCGGAGACGCTGCGCACGGGCGACACCGGCACCTATCTCGCGCTCGACCCGCAGACCGCGGAGCAGCTCGCGCTCGCCGTCGCGCGCGAAGCCGAAGCCGCGGAGATGAAGGGAATCGAGCCGGTCTTCGTGTGCGCCACCCAACTGCGCCCGTCGGTTCGCCGACTGCTGCACGCGGCCGCGCCCCGACTTCCCGTTCTTGCATACACGGAGCTCGGCGCGCAGCTCGAGCTCGACACGATCGGAGTGGTGAACCTTGGCCAGCCAGCTGCGGTTTGAAGGCGGCGAGCTCGAGGAGCTTCTCGAGCGCGTACGCACCGAGGTCGGACCGGAGGCGCGCATCGTCGCCGCCAACCGCATCCGTCAAGGCGGGATCGCGGGCTTCTTCGCACGCGAGGGCTACGAAGTCGTGGTCGACGCGGACGGCGTCCCGACCGGCGGCCGGGCCGCGCGCGGCCGCAAGCGCGCGCGTGCCGAGTCGAAGTCCGAACCGGTCGACGCAACCGTCATCACCGACGAACCGTCGTTCATGGCGCCGGGCACCGCGTCGGTGCTCGATCTCGTCGACGAGGTCAACGAGATCGAACGCGAGCAGGTCATCGACCTCTCCGAGCCGGCGCCGCCGACCGTGTCGACCGAACATGCCGACTTCGGGACGATGCTCGCCAACCTGACCCGTGAGCTCGACGAGGAGGAGGCTTCCATGCCCACCACGACCCTCAACGACGGTCCGGTCTCACCGAGCGCGCACTACCGGCGCGTGACCGCCGAGCCCACGGCCCCGACCGCGACCGCACCCGCGACGGTGCCGACCCCCGTCGTCGCGCCGGCGCCCGCAGTGCCCGGAACCACGCCGCTGCCCCAGGCCGACCCGCGACTCCTCGCGCTCGGTCTTCCAATGGAGCTCGCACCGTCGACCGCAGTGACCGGCGACCTGCGCACCGCGCTGTGCCAGCGCCTCGCGCAACTGCCGCCGCCGCCGGTGCTCCCGCGCACGACCGGCGTCGTGATCGCGATCGTCGGCATCGGTACCGCGCCGATCGCGCTCGCGCGCCGGCTTGCCGACGAACTCGACATCGACCCCGCGCACGTGCTGCTCGCGACCCCGGAAGCGATGAGCGACGTCTCGCACCCCGAAGAGGCCGAGGCGTTCCGGCGCAGCTGCCGGCGCCGGGCCGAACCGACGATCGTCGCGTGCAGCATCGGCTCCGGTCGCGCACAGCTCGGCTGGGCGCACCGCATTCTCGACCGGCTCGAGCCGACCATCACCTGGGCGGTCGTCGATGCGTCGGTCAAGGCCGAGGACATCGGCCACCGCATCACGCTGCTCGGGGGAGTCGACGTCATCGCGATGACCGGTATCGCCGACACGATCAGCCCGGCCGCGGTACTCGGACTCGGGATCCCGGTCGGTCGCATCGGTTCCAACCCGGCCACGCCGGCCGTCTGGGCCGATCTGCTGATGGAACGCCTGGAACGGTAAGGCGGCTCGCATCATGAACCGCCCGAGCGTCGATCCCGCGTTCACCTTCGGGTTGAGCCTCGCGATCTCGCTGGTCCTCTGGTACCCGACGTTGCGCGGCACGATGGCCGGCAACATCGAGATCACCGACGCCGGGATCCGTTACTTCATCGCGCTCGCGATCGCGTGGTCCGGTACGTACGCCGTCTCGTCGTTGGTTGCGATGTACGCCAGCAAACCGCGGCCGCGAGCCCCGCAACCGCGCCCGCCGACCGACCCCGCATCCCAACCCGCCCCGGCGCGCCGCGAGGAAGATGTCGCCGTGTCGGCACCGGCGAGCGAGGTTACGGACAGCAACGCGGCTTGAGCCACGGCGGCGGCACGCGTTCCTTCTTGGTCGCAGGCGTACTTGTGTGGCTCGCTTCGCTCGCGATTGCGAAGTACGCCTGACTCCGGCGAGCTTCCTGCGCACCCTTCGGGCTGCTCCGGTCGCCGCATCGTGCGCGCCCGGAATGGCTGGCGCACGAACGCGTGCTTGCGGTGCGCGACGTCTCCGCGTGCGGCGTTGGGAGCGAGGGCGCAGCGCGAGCGCAGAACGCTCGCCGGAGTCAGCCGCAACTCGCAATCGCGAGCGAAGCGAGCCGCTCAGTTGCGGATGCGACCAGCAAGCAAAATTCCCGCGGCCGTTGGTCCGGCCGCGCCTGAACGCGTTACGCGGCTCTACCGCCTTGGCGTTCTTTCCTTGCCGCCTTCTGGCGGCGCCGGATGAGGCGGTGGCGTTCGGTGGCGGTGAGGCCGCCCCAGACACCGTCGCCCGGGCGGGTCTCGAGCGCGTACTCGAGGCACTCTTCGCGCACCGGGCACACGGCGCAGATGGCCTTGGCCTCATCGGCCTGGGATTCCGAGACCGGGAAGAAGATCTCCGTGCCCACCTCGCGACAGGCTGCGTCGTCGAACCACTCGGTTTCGGTCATGTCGAAGTTCACTGAGAGACGGGGCATAGCGGGCCGTACAACGCCCTACCCCACCTCCTCATTCCCACACCTCGCCGCCCGGATCTAGCCGCTGGGCGTGGCCGCAGCCCCACTCAACGCGCTCGCGGAGCTGATCACCAGGGTGGACGCGGTGTACGAGCCGTCGCTGTTCTGGGTACCCCGCACGATGACGACGTCGCCGGGCGCAACATCCTTCGTCGTCGCGGGATCCGTCTTGGTGAGCTGCGAGCTCCCGCTGGTCGCGACCTTCACCACGTTGCCGGAGGTGTCGGTGACGTACACGTTCTTGCCGTCGACCAGCTTCACGGTCCCGGTGACTGCGCCGCCGCCGGCGCCACCGCCACCGAAGTTGAATCCCCCGGTCCGCGGGGCGGCCGCGAACGCGCGCGCACGCGCGGTTGTCCCGCCGGCGCTCGAAGTCCCGTGGTCCTCGTGCTTCTGGAGGAGCACCCCGCCGAAGAAGCCGGCCGCGATGAGCAACGCGCCCGCGAGCACGAACGTCAGCGCGTGCGCGCGCCGGCGCGGCCGGGGCCGGAACTCGGGTTCGTCGTCGCCGTCGTCGTACGGCGGTGCCGGGGGGTTGCTCATCGTGGTTGCTTCGGTCATCGCGATCGCTCCTGGATCATTCGTGGCGCAGTGCTTCGATCGGCCGCAACGACGCGGCGCG
The DNA here is from genome assembly GCA_963835455.1 of uncultured Actinomycetes bacterium. Lineage (GTDB taxonomy): Bacteria > Actinomycetota > Acidimicrobiia > IMCC26256 > PALSA-610 > PALSA-610. The sequence continues at coordinate 221,514 of CAWIFT010000003.1, read as the reverse complement.
GTTGGCGGGATAGAGGCCGAAGAAGAGGCCGACGGCAACGGCGACGCCGAACGCGAGCGCCACCGAGTACCACGCGACCACCGGTGTGACCCCGACGATCTTGAACCGGCTGCCGACCAGCCCGCAGATCACACCCAGCACACCACCGAGCAGGCTCAGCAGGACGGCTTCGACGAGGAACTGGCCGAGGATGTCGGAGCGGCGCGCGCCGATCGCCTTGCGGATACCGATCTCCCGCGTGCGCTCGGTCACCGTCACCAACATGATGTTCATCACGCCGATGCCGCCGACCAGCAACGAGATCGCGGCGACCGCGCCGAGCAGCACGGTGAAGACGCTGTTCGTCGAGTTCGCGGTCGACAGCAAGGTGGCCTGATTGAGGACCTGGAAGTCGGCGCTCGTCGCATCCGCGATGTGATGCGTCCCGAGCAGGACGGTCGTCACCTCGTCGGCCGCGTCGGTCATGGCGCCGCGTGACTTCGCCTGGATCGTGATCTGCGAGAGCGGTGCGTTCGCACCCGCGAGCGTGTCCTGCACGGCAGTGATCGGCGTGATCACGAGGTCGTCCTGGTCCTGCGCGCCGTTACTGCCCTTCGGGGTCAGCACACCGATCACGTGGAAGTCGATGCCGTTGAACTGCACCGTCGCGCCGACCGGATCCTGCGCGCCGAACAAGTTCGTCACGACCGTCTGGCCGAGGAGCGCAACGCGGTTTCGGTCGGTGACGTCCTGATTGGTGAACGCGGCGCCCTGCGCGACCGTGTAGTCGCGGATCGAGAGGTAGTCGGCAGTCGTGCCGACGAACTGCGAGGGCGAGTACGTCGCGCCCGCATAGGTCGCCGTCACCGAAGAGGCCGTGATGACCGGTGCGATCGCCTTCAGATCGGGGGCCTGGCTCTTGTCGCCGAGCGCGGTGACATCTTTCGTCGTGAGTTGCGACACCGCGCTCTGGGTCCCGTTCGTGGCGCGACCGCCACCCCCGAAACCACCGCCGCCGAAACCACCGCCGCCGCCCGGCCCGGCCCCGAAGCCGCCCCGGGTTCGGAACACGACGAGGGTGTTCGTCCCGAGTCCTTCGATCTGCTTCTGCACCGCGACCGAGGAGCCGTTGCCCACGGCGACGAGCACGATCACCGAACCGACGCCGATCAGGATCCCGAGCATCGTGAGCCCGGAACGCAACCGGTTGCCCGACAAGCCCTGCAGGGCGATGCGCGTGCTCTCGCGCAGGTTCATCGTCGGCCGTTCGCGTGTACCGCCGCGGTGGGCGTCTGGAACTCGTCGGTGACGATCTGCCCGTCGGAGAGCCGAATGACGCGTGACGTGCGCATGGCCACGTCGGGCTCGTGCGTGATCAACACGATGGTCCGGCCCGCAACGTGCAGGCGATCGAGCAGGTCGAGCATCTCACCGGTCGACGTCGTGTCGAGGTTTCCCGTGGGTTCGTCGGCGAGGATGATCGCGGGATCGGTGACGATGGCGCGTGCAACGGCGACGCGCTGCTGTTGACCACCCGAGAGCTCCGACGGTTTGTGCTGGGCGCGGTTCGCGAGCCCGACCATCTCCAGGGCCGCAAGCGCCCGCGCCGCCCGTTCACGCGGCTTCACGCCCGCGTAGACGAGCGGTAGCTCGACGTTGCGCAACGCGCTCGTGCGCGGAATGAGGTTGAAGCTCTGGAACACGAAGCCGATGAAGCGATTGCGCACGCCCGCGAGGTCAGTGTCGTCGAGCAGCCGAACGTCGGTGCCGGCGAGTACGTACTTGCCGCTCGTCGGGAGGTCGAGACAGCCGAGGATGTTCATCAGCGTGCTCTTGCCACTCCCCGACGCGCCCATTACGGCCACGTACTCGCCACGCGTGATCGCGAGGTTCACCTCGCGCAGCGCCACGACCGAGATGTCGCCCGCGTCGTAGCGCTTCTCGACGTGCTCGAGGGCGAGGAGCGGCCGGGGCACGGTCAGCCGCCCCGGCGCACCGCGCCGGTTCCGCCGCCGAGGCCACCACCCAGACCGCCGCCGAGACCACCGAAGCCGCGGCCCGTACCGGCGCCGAGCTGACTCGACACGCCGCTGACGGTGCCCGACGAGAGCACCACCGTGTCGCCGACTGCCAGGCCGCTCGTGATCTCGCTCGTGGTGTCGCCGCGTAACCCGACGCCCACGACCTTGGTGGTCTGCGTCTTCCCGTTGACAACCGTCACGGTTCCCGTCGATCCGGTTCCCCGCACGGCCGCACTGGGGAGGTTGAGCACGCCCTCGCGTCGATCGACGGTGATCGTCACCGACGCGGTCATGCCGGGCTTCACCGTTGCGGGAACCTGCGTGAGTCGCACCGTCGCGAAGTAGGTCACGACGTTGCTCACCAACGTCGAGCTCTCGTCGACACTCGTCACCACGCCCGCGGCCTGCACGTTCGGGAGCGCGCTGAACGACACCGCCGCGGGCTGGCCGACCTTCAACTTCGTCGCGTCGGTCTCCGCGAAGCCGGCCTTCACCGAGAGCGCGTCGACGTTCGTGATCGTCATGAACGCGCTACTCGAACTGCTCGACGCCGAGGAAGACGAGCTGTTCGACGAGGAGGCCGATGCGGTCGTCGAGCTCGAGCTCGACGACACGCCGCTCCCCGACACCGTCTGCCCGACGACGCCGTTCACCGCGGTGACGACACCGTCGGCGGGCGCGACCAACGTGGTCCAGCCCATCGTCTGCGTCGCACTGAGCAACTGGGTCTGCGCCTGGGCGACCGAGGCCTTCGCCGCGGCGAGGTCACTCGGCTGCAGCTCGCGGCTCGCCGCGTTCGTGGCGACCGTCGCGCTCAGCTGATCGTTTGCCTGGGTCAGCTGGTTCTGCGCGCTCGTGACGGCCTGCTGGTCCTTGTTGTTCGTGTTGACCTGCGCGTTCTGCGCCTGCGTCAGCGCGCTCTCGTCCTGCGCGATCACCGTGGCCGAGGCATGGGCGGCTTTGTCGTCGTTGAGCTTCGATTGCGCGTCGTCGACCGCCTGCTGCGACTGCGTCGCGTCGATCGACGCCGACTTCTGCGCCGTGGCGACGCCGGTGACCGCGGAGTCGACCGCTTGCTGCGAAGAGGTCAACGATGTCTCCGCCTGCACCTGCTGCACCGGGGTCAGGACCGCTTCGACCTGGGCGAGGTGCGCCTGCGCGGATGAGAGCCCGGCCTGCGCCGACGTCAGGTTCGCGGCATCGAGAGTGGAGTCGAGGTGGGCCAGCGCCTGACCCTTGCTGACGTGCTCGCCGACCTGCGCGTCGATGTCGAGCACCTGGCCGCCGGTCTGGAATCCGACGGAGTACGTCTGTCCCGCCGCGACGTTGCCGCTCGCCTGCACGCTCGACAGCACGACACCCTTCGAGACCGTCGTCGTGCGGGTGACGGCGGCCGCACTCTTGGGCGGACCGGCGGCGACGAACGCACCGATGCCGAGCGCGACGACCGCGACCGCGAGCCCGATGTCGAGGACGCGATTGGGCCGGGTGACGACTTCGGTTGCCATCAGGCCGGTTTGACCGTCGTGGTCGTCGTCGACCGGCCGAAGCCTCCGGCGGGAAGGAGCGGCCGGCACGTCGCCAGCGCGGCCTTCACTTTCGGATCGTTGCGATTGAAGCTGCCGCCACCCGTGGTCGGAAGCGTCACGCCGTGATCCTTCAGGCAGCTGCGGTACGCCGCGAACGCGGAGTTGTTCGGCAGGTTGGTGCCGCGGGTCGGGAGCTTCGAGGCACAGGCCGCGAGTGCGGCCTTGTACTTCGTCGGGTCGACGCCCGCGGGCGGGGTGTCGAACCGCCCCGCGAAGTTGCCGCCGCCGAACCCGGGGAAACCACCGGGTCCGTTGCCATCGCCCGGCGGTCGGGTGTCGCCCGGTGTCGTCGACGGCGGACCGCCGTTGCCCGTACGGGGTCGCGTCGGCAGGGTCACGCCGTGACTGCTCATGCAGTCGCGGAACGCGCTCAGCGCCGCTCCCCGTCCGCCACCGTTCCCGCCGGCGGTCGTCGTGGTGGTCACGTTCGTGCTCGCGGCGGCGTGACTGGTGCCGCCACCGCACGCGGCCAACACGAGCCCGGCCGCGAGGAATCCGCCGAGCGCGGCGAGACGCATCTTCTTCACTTCATGCATGGGCCATTGTCTATACCTGGAGCTGGGAAGTACCTGGGACAGGGGTTCGAATTGCTTAAGGGTGCTTCTTGGTCGGCTCTTACCTCGTCGTGACAGGCTTTCGGGCATGTCCGCCGGTCGGGAAAAGGGACGCGTCCTCGTCGTCGAGGACGACCCGCACGTACGCGAAGCAGTCGAACGCGCCTTGCGGTTCGAGGGCTACGACGTCCATACCGCAGTCGACGGCAACGACGCTCTGCTCCGCATCGACGAGCTGACCCCGGACGCGATCGTGCTCGACGTGCTCATGCCCGGCACCGACGGTTTGGCCGTCTGCCGCATCCTGCGCGACCGCGGCAATCACACGCCGGTGCTGATGCTGACGGCGCGCCACGAAGTGTCCGACCGCGTCGCCGGTCTCGACGCGGGCGCCGACGACTATCTCGTGAAGCCGTTCGCGCTCGACGAGCTCTTCGCCCGCGTCCGTGCGTTGCTGCGGCGGAGCAGCATCACCGACGGCGACACCGCGCTGACGGTGTCCGACCTCGTGCTCGACCCCACGCGCCGCCAAGCTTGGCGAGGCGGGCACGAGCTGGAGCTGACGAAGACCGAGTTCGACCTCCTCGAGCTCTTGATGTTCAACGCGGGAATCGTCGTCACTCGGGAGTCCATCTACGAACGCATCTGGGGCTACGACTTCGAGACGTCGTCGAAGTCGCTCGACGTCTACATCGGGTACCTGCGGCGCAAGACCGAGGTCGACGACGCGCCGCGCCTCATCCACACGATCCGCGGCATCGGGTACACGGTGCGCCCGGCATGAGCCTGCGCGTCCGGCTGCTGCTCGCGGTCGCGACCACGTTCGCGCTCGTCGTGTTCGGAACGATCTACGCCGCGCACGTCAGCACGCAACGCGAGCTGCGGTCTGCGACCGACCGGTTCCTGCTGCAACGGGCCAATGATCCCCGCATCCGGGGCGGGTTCCCCAACCACGATCCGAATCAGCGGCCGCCGGAGACGGGCGTCGTCGGAAACGAACAGATCGGCGGTCCGCAACTCGCCGAACCGGATGCCATCGTCCAGATCCTCGACGCCAACGGCAACGTCGTGCGATCGATCGCGAACCAACCGGCCATTCCGGTCGACAGCCACGACCGGCTCCTCGCCGCGCACGGCGGCTCACCGCGGCTGCGCACCGCCACGATCGCCGGAACGCAGTACCGGATCCTCACCACCGCACTCGAGTCGGAAAACCGGGGCGCCGCGCAGATCGCGCGCAGTATCGAGAGCACGAACCACGTCTTGTCCGACGCTCGACCTGCGATTGCTGCTCATCGCGCTCGCCGGCACCGCGGTCGCGGCGGCCCTCGCCTGGTTGATCGCGCGCCGCATCATCCGGCCCGTCGAGCAGCTCACCGACGCGGCCGCCGAGATCGCGCAGACGCAGAAGCTCGACCAGCACATCGAGATCGGCCGGCACGACGAGCTCGGTCGCCTGGCCGCGAGCTTCAACACGATGCTCGCCGCCCTCGGCTCGTCCAAGGCCCAACAGCAACGGCTCGTCATGGACGCGAGCCACGAGCTGCGCACGCCGCTGACGGCACTGCGGACGAACATCGAGCTGCTCCAGCGGGGCGACACCCTCGACGCCGCGCAGCGCCGCGAGTTGGTGGACGCCGCGCAGATCGAGCTCGCGGAGCTGGGCGATCTCGTCACCGAGCTCGTCGATCTCGCGACCGAGGCGGGCTCGGAGGAGCCCATCCAGAGCGTCGACCTCGGCGATGTCGTGGATCGGCTCGTCGAACGCGAACAGCGGCGCAGCGAGCAGCCCATCTCGTACGAACGCGACGGGTCGGTGACGGTCGACGTGCGCGTCTCCGCGATCGACCGCGCCGTACACAACCTCATCGACAACGCGTGCAAGTTCAGCCCGCCCGACTCGCCCGTCGACGTGGTGGTGCGCGGCAGTGTCGTCGAAGTGCGCGACCGCGGTGTCGGTATTGCGCCCGAGGAACGCGACCTCGTCTTCGATCGCTTCTACCGCGCCACCGCGGCGCGTTCGAAGCCGGGCTCCGGACTCGGCCTCTCGATCGTCAGCCAGATCGCGGAGCTGCACGGCGGAACGGTCGAGCTCCTCCCGCGCGCCGGCGGCGGCACCGTCGCCCGGCTGACGCTGCCGGCCTCAGCCTGACGCGCGCAGGCTCGGGAGCACCTCGTTGCCGAGCCGGACGATCTGTTCGCGCGCGGCCTCGGTCGACACCCCGGGAACGTGCACGCGCAGGTTCAGCGCGTCGACTCCGGCGGCGTCCCGCACTCCGCGCAGACCGAGCGTGACCTCGGCGGCCGTCGCGCCGACGATCATCTCGTCGGCGCCCCAGTGCGCGGGCGCGGCCGTGGGCGCGTACCCCCGGTACACGTCGACCTGCCGTTCGACGTCGGCGCGCGGCGGCTCGCCGAGCCACGCCCGCCGCACCAACACACACGAACCGGTTCCGCCCGCGGCGCGGTACACGTCGACCAGCTCGCGGACGCGATCCGGAGTGACGAGCGAGTCGAACAGCAGACCCGTACCGACGCGAGCGGCCCGGCGCGCCGCGGTTGCGCTCGCGGCCGCGCTCAACAACGGAACCGGATGCTCCCGGCAACGCGCCAACGCGGCGTCGCCGGCCAACGCACCCGCGCTCTCCCCGCGCAACGCGGCGGCGACGAGCTCGAGCCCGCGTTCGAACCGCGCGGTGAGCCCGTCCATGGGAACATCCATGATCTCGAAGTCGACTTCGAGCGCGCCCGCCGCGACCCCGAGCCCGACCCGCCCGGGAAAACGGGCCGCGAGCCAAGCCGTCTCCTCGGCGACGAGCGCGGCCGGGCGCAACGGCAGGAGGAGCGGACACGGCGCGGCCCAACCGCGTGGCATCGCTTCGAGCAGAAAGCCCGCCAGCTGCAACGGGTTCGGCAGGTAGCCCGCGAAGCCACCGTGATGCTCGCTCGTCATCACGCCGTCGAAGCCGTGTTCCGCCGCGAGCGCGGCCTGGGCCCGCAGCTCGGCGACCGTCTCCGTCGCGTCGAGGCCCTGGTTCGGATAGCTGCGAAACGACACCGACCCCGGCGCGAACGGCGAAAGATTCAACTCCGTGTGTCCTCGATCCACTCGGGCATGTCGATCGGCGGGTTCGGCAGCTGACGCGCGCCGTGCGCCGCGAGGAACCGCTCGTAGCCGTCCGGGTCGGCGGGGAACGAGCGAGGATCGCCCATCATCACCTCGAAGAGCTCGACGCCCTGCGGACCGGCGACGAACGGCCCGAACGTGTCGCCCTGGTCGAGCGCGATGTGACCGCCCTTGCGGCACACGACGTCGCCGCACGTCATGTCGCCCTCGAGCACGAAGATCACGTGGTTGCTGTTGTGGCCGTGGGGCTGCACGATCATCCCCGGGTCCCATTTCGCGTAGAGCGACAGGAACTCGGGCGAGAAGTCGAGCCACTTCTCGCGCACGGACATGGTCCGGTCACCGACTCCGATCCGCCGCACCTCTTGATACGGGAGATCGTCGAGGTGAGTGAAACGCGGGCTGTCGGGCATCACGGGCTCCTCGTCGGCTCGGCGGGGGAAGCGTAACGACCCGACCCGGCGTACGCTGCGGCCATGAGCGACACCCGTGACGTTGTATCCGTCGAGCGCGTCATCGCCGCGCCGGCCGACAAGATCTTCGACCTGCTCGCCGACCCCGACCGCCATTCCGACATCGACGGCTCGGGCAGCGTGCGCGACGCGAAGAAGACGTCACCGCGGCTGGAGATGGGCTCGGAGTTCGGCATGGCGATGCACCTCGTCATCAACTATTCGATGACCAACGAGGTCATCGAATTCGACGACGGCAAGCGCATCGCCTGGCAGACCCGGCCGGGGAACAGCTTTCAGGCGAAGCTCTTCGGCGGGCGCATCTGGCGGTACGAGCTCGAACCCGCCGACAACGGCGGCACGCTCGTGCGCGAGAGCTGGGACATCTCGCAGGAGAAGGGTCCGGTGCGAAACCTTCTGCGCGTCGGTCGGGTGCAGGATCACACGGTCGAGGCCATGGACAAGACGCTCGCGAAGATCGCGGAGCTCACCGAGCAATAGCGCCGCGCCGGGCAGCCGGCTCGATCGGGTCAGCCGAGTCGGTGCCGGAGGTACGTGCGGGACGCGGGCTTGCGCTTCGCGGCCTTGCGCCAACGTGGATACGTTCGACCCCAGATGTTGCGGGTGCCCGCGCTCGTGTGGTGGATGACGTAGCCGTCGGTCGCGATCTCGAACGGCTTGTGCAGCACGCCCATGTGGTCGACCTGCGTGCCCGGCGCGACGTAAGGGTTGAACCAGTCGGGATACACGAAGTTGGAGACACTCACGCGCCGGCCGTCGCGCAGCCGTATCGGGTACGCGCAGCTCTCGACCGGATCGCAGAGCTCGACCGCGACGAGCGCGCCGCGCGCGTTCTCGACCCAGTGGTTCGCCGTGGGGTCGCCGACGAGCTCGCACACCTCGTGCGAGATCGTCGCGGACACGGAGTTGGCGCCGCGCAACCAGGTGCCGTCGTTCTCGAGGATCGCGTCGATGAAGACCCGCGCGTACGGCAGACCGTGCCGATCGAGATCGTGATAGCCCAGCGCATCGGCCGCGTCCGGGTCGTCGAGCAGCACGATGTTGAAGCCTTGCGCGCGTGCGTCGTCGACGACCGTGAACACGTACTCGCCCCACTGACGGGCGACGTCGCGCAGTTGGATGTTGATCGCCTGCCGGACGGCGTCGATCGCGGCAGTGACGCGGGCCGCCCGGTGCGACGACTCGTTCACGATCTTCAGGGCGCGACCCGCCATCGCCGACGAGCGTAACCCCGCCCTTGCTCCCAACCCACCGGCGCCGTTTTGCGGTCATTGAGACTCGGGCGACTTTTCGACTCCCGGAAGTTGGTTTCCCGGGGCCCGCGCGCCGTCGATAGATCGCCCTGCGGTTACTGAGCGTCGGTGCGGTATCCGCGGCGAGCCGCTAAGCGTTCGCGGAACAACGTTCGCTGGTGATACAGCCGGGTGAACAACACGGCGCGGGTGATCGCGATGCCCGCCAGCACCACCCCGACGAGCACGTTCCCGCGCACGATCAGGATCGTCGCGAGCGTGGTGGTCAACGCCACGAGTATCCAGCGGACCGCCCACATCGACTTCATCGGGCCTCCTCGATCATGCCTACGAGTCTTGTCTCCCCAAGTCTCGTTACGGAGTGTCAACCGTCAAGGGCCTGAACGTTAGGAGTTCGTGAAGCGGAACTGCTCGCGGGCCCCTCGCTACTGTCGACACCTCGGCGTCGCGGAGGTGCGGAGCTATGGCGATCACCGGTATGGCGAACATGGCCATGAAAGTGCGCGACCTCGATGCCGCGTGCGCGTTCTACGTCGCCGCGGGCGCGGAGGTGCGCGACCGCATGCACTGGAACAACGGCGAGCGCGCCGATGTGTATCTCGGTCCGGTGATGATCACGTTGTTCACGCACGCGATCTACGAAGACGTCGTCGACCTCCCCACGGAGGGGTTTCTTCATCCCGCCCTGTTCACCGACGACCTCGACCGCCAGCTCGAGGGACACACCCTCGTGTGGGGGCCCGCGGTCGTCGAAGGTGCGTTCGGGAAGCGGCGCATCGCGTTCGTCGAGGCCCCCGGCGGCATCCGCCTCGAGTTCATGGAGCAGCTCGAGCCCCCGCCGGAGGTGACCCCTTGACATTTGCCTAACGCCGTTAGATAGTTCTACCGATGATTGAGGAACCGACGCGGGATCGACGGGCGGAGCGCCGCGAGGCGACCCGGACGGAGATCCTCGACGCGGCGTGGGCGCTGGCCCGATCCGAGGGCCTGGCCGGGTTCTCGCTCCGGGACATCGCCACCAAGATCGGGATGCGGCCGCCGTCGCTCTACTGGTATTTCGACTCGAAGCACGCGATCTACGACGCGATGTTCGCCGACGGCAACCGCACCCTCCTCGGCCGGTTGGCGGCCGCGGACTGGCCGGAGGAACCCCGGGCGCTCCTGCGTGCGATCGCGCACGTCTTCGTGGAGTTCAGCGCCGAAGATGCGGCCCGCTCCCAGCTGCTGTTCCAACGCACGATCCCCGACTTCGAGCCATCGCCCGCCTCGTACGCCCTCGCCGTCGACGTCGTCGACCAGGGTCGAGCGCAATTCGCCGCGGCCGGAATCACCGATCCCGCGCACTTCGATCTGTGGACGGCGCTGATCTCGGGACTCGCGTCGCAGCAGTCGGCGAACGACCCCGGCGGTGATCGCTGGCTGCGACTGATCGACGACGCCGTCGACATGTACGCCGACCACGTGCTTCCCACCCGACCCTCGAGGAGCAAGCGATGACCACGACCGCCATCCGTGCGAGCGAGATCCCGGCGATGAGTCACCGGGAAGCGATGACGATCGCGGCCGACGAGGCCACACGTCTGCTCGATCTCGTGGGCCGACTGAGTGTCGACGACTGGTCGGCTCCGACGGACTGCGACGGCTGGGACGTGAAGGCGATGCTGTCCCACGTGCTGGGGGGCATGGAAGCAACCGCACGGGCGCGCGAGTTCGTGCGTCAACTGCGCGCGGCAACGAAGGCCGCGAAGCGCAGCGGGCGGCCGATGATCGACGAGATGACCGCCGCTCAGGTGCGCGATCACGCAACGCTGGCACCGGGCGACTTCGAACCGAAGCTGCGGGCGCTCGCGCCCAAGGCCGTCGCGGGCCGGCGCCGCATCCCGGCCGTGGTGCGCGCGTTGCCCTTCTCGCCGGGACCGCCGATCGAGGGCGCGTGGAAGATCGGCTACCTCGTCGACACGATCCTGACCCGCGACTCGTGGATGCATCGCGTCGACCTCGCCGCGCGACGGGAAAGCCACTCGTGCTCACCTCTGAGCACGACGGACGCATCGTCGCCGATGTCGTGGCGGAGTGGGCGCGCACGCACGGCCAACCGTTCGCACTGATGCTCCACGGGCCCGCGGGCGGCACCTTCGTCCAGGGCGACCGGAGCGAGGTCCTCGACCTCGACGCCGTCGAATTCTGCCGCATTCTTTCCGGCCGGGGCTCGGGCTCCGGCTTGCTCGACCAGGAGGTCCCGTTCTGATGTCCACGACCGTCGACGAAATCGCGACCGGTATCTACCGCCTCTCGACCTGGGTGCCCGACGTCGCACCCCCGGCCGGATTCACCTTCAACCAGTTCCTCGTCGACGCGGAGGAGCCGTTGTTGTTCCACACCGGCCCGCGCGCGATGTTCCCGCTCGTGTCCGAAGCCGTCGCTCGCATCGTGCCGGTCGAGCGCGTGCGTTGGATCACGTTCGGTCATGTCGAGGCCGACGAGTTGGGATCGATGAACCAATGGCTGGCGGCGGCACCGCGCGCCGAGGTCGCGCACGGGGCGCTGGGGTGCATGGTCTCGCTCAACGACCTTGCCGATCGACCGCCGCGCGCACTGGCGGACGGCGAGGTCATCGACCTCGGCGGCAAGCGGGTGCGCCACATCGACACGCCGCACGTACCGCACGGTTGGGAGGCACGTGTGCTGTACGAGGAGACGACGGGCACGCTCCTGTGCGGCGATCTCTTCACGCATCTCGGCAACGGACCCGCGCTCACGACCGACGACATCGTGGGCACGGCAATGGAAGCCGAAGCGATCTTCCGGGCCACGTGTCTCGCGCCCGATACCGCAACCGTCATGCGCCGGCTCGGCGATCTCGCGCCCGACACGTTGGCGCTGATGCACGGTTCGTCGTACAACGGCGACTGCGGCAAGGCGCTGTACGACCTCGCGGACGCGTACGAGTCGCAGTACCTGACGCCCGCGTAGACGTCCGCTTACGGGCGCGCGCCCAAGGGAACGAGATCGTCGCGGAAGTAGCTGACGAGCTCGACGAACGCGCCCGTGTGCGGCGCGTCGATCATGACGCCCGGCCCGACGACCATCCCCACGTGGTGGTTCGTCGGTCCGGTGTCGCCGAAGAACACGAGATCGCCGGGTTGCAACTGATCGATCGGTACGTGCGGGAACGACATGTACTGCGACTGCGACCCGTGCTCCATCACCACGCCGGATTGCGCCCACGCCACCATCGTGAGACCCGAACAGTCCCACACGTCGGGACCCGCGCCCGCGTACACGTACGGCTTGCCGAGTTGCTTGCGTGCGAACTCGACCGCCTTCCACGCGCCCGCGCTCGGCGCAGGCAGATCACCCGGCGCAACGACCGCGCCGGGATCCGAAGCGCCGGGTGCACCCGCACCACCCTTGCGCGCCTTCGCCGCCTGGTGCTCGAGCCAGGCCTTCTCCGCGGCCGCGGCGGCGGCCTGACTGTTCTGCTCCATCTGGGTGGCCAGAACCTTGATCTGGTTGTTGGTCGAATCGAGCAACTTCTTGATTGCCGCGTTGGCGCTCGCGACCTCGCGCTGCGCGTCCTTCACCGCTCGCTGACGATCCTGCGCCGCAGCCAGCCGACCGTCGAGATCCTGCTTCTGCGCGGCGAGCTTCGCCTGATTGAGCTCGAGCAGGTGCATGATCCGCAGATCCTCCTCGGCCGCGGCCTCGCCGTACTTCGCCCGCGACCCGAGCTCCTGAACGCTCGTCACGTCCATCCCGATCGGGTCCTGGCTGCCCGCGCCCATGTAGAGGAGTGCGGCGCGGCCGCCGAGCTGGCGCTGGAGCCGCGCCACCGAGTCCTCGGTCTGCTTGATCTGGCGTTGCGCCTCGTTCACCTGCTTCACTGCCGCGCGCACGGCATCGCGCGCTTGCAGGAAGCGTTCGTCGAGGATGTCCGCGCGTTTCGCGTTCGCGAGGATCTTCACCTGCAGCGCTTCCGCCTGCGCCGTCGCGCCGGCCAGGCTCGGAGGACCGGTCGTCGTGGTGGTCGTGCTCGGCATTGCCGACGCGGCCGTGGCCGACACGATGACGAGTGCGAACGCGAGCGCGACCGTCCGGGTCACGCGCCGCGAAACAACATGATGCGAAACCCGGTGGTGTCCCCCCACGGTTCTCTGTGTCGACCGGATCCGCGCGCCGATTGACCGGATAGATCCCGCGAATCGGACAGCTGCGGGCGAAGCGCGCCGAAGGACTCCCTCGCGACGACGGGTACATTCTCGTCATGAACGACCGGACGGATCGTCAGGACATGACGATCCGCGACGTGTCCACGGCGAGTGGCATCGACCGCCGCACCCTGACCACTCACCTGAAGGAGGGCCGGTTCCCCAACGCATTCCGGGAGACCTCGGACCGCGGTGTCGCCAAGGGTCCCTGGTTCATTCCCGTCGGCGATCTCGTCGCGGCCGGAATCGCGTTGGACGAGTCGCAACCGGCGCACAACGGCGCCGGGCCGACGTCATCGGAGCTCCGGGCGGAGCTCGATACGGTGCGCGCGGAGCTGGCCGAAGAACGGAGCCGGCGCCGCGTTGCCGAAGCTCTCGCCGACGAACGGGCGAGCGCGATCGAACACCTCCGGGACGCGCTCAAGACCATGGAGACGCTCGCAGCCGCGGCGACTCCCGAGCCACCCGAGCCGCGGACGCAACCGCCGGCCACCGAAGAACCGCGCCGCCCTCGCCTGCGCGGGCAATGGCTCCGCTGAGTGACCGTTTTGCACTGTTCTCGGGCGCACGCGCGGGGAGCGCCATTGCTCAGCGAGCGGCGGGATGGAAAGATTTCCCAATATGGCACGCGGGCGTCGGCGCGGCTCTCCTCTGTGGCTGTTGTCGGTGGTCGCCGCGTGCGGTGTACTCGCCTTGCTCGTCGCGAACGCCCCACACCGGGCCGCGACGGTTGCGGTCCGGGCGCCGGCGCAACCCACGGACACCACGGTGATGACCGAGCAGACCATCCCGATCGACACGACGGACACCACCCCGGATCCGGCCGCGGTGACGCCCACCACCCCGGATCCGGCCGCGGTGACACCCACCACCCAGATCCCGACGGGTACGGAGGCGCGAACCCTGACCACCACGCCGCGCAAGCGCGCCCATGCACGCGCCAACCGGCGCACGCAGACCGCGGCGACGGATCCGACGACCTCCCCCGACACCGTCGCGGTGACCGCCAAGACGACCCCGGCGACGATCGCGCCCTCGCTGCCGGCGCCCACCCCCTTGGTCGCGCACCTGGCCTTCACGGGGTAGTCGCGCCCGAACCGGTGATGTACTCGTGGTAGCCGTCCGTCCGTACGCACACCCACGCGCGCTCGTCGCGCTCGGCGATCGCGTCGGCGGTGACGTTCGGCGCGTGCGGCGGCAAGTCGCACTCGAAGAGCACGCCGTCGACGAATGCAACGACGACCGACACGGCTTCGGCCGTCTCCCCCGGCACGACCGCGGTGAAGGCGAAGTGCGTGACCGCCCCGGGCAAACAGACGGCGCGCATCCGGTTCGTGAACCTCTACACGAACCCCGAGTATCCGGAGAGTGCCGTCGACGTATGGCAAGGCCTCGGCCCGGACGACCCGTGCGCGAAGAAACTCACGACGGTGCCCTTCGGTCAGGCCGGCGAGTACACCGACGTCACCGCAAGCGACGCGTCGGGCAACTTGAGCGCGGTCGCCTACGTCGCGGGCTCGAACGACAAGGACCACGAGATCGCGGTTCAGGGCGAGACGTTGTTGGGCGGCGAACAGGCGACGATGGTGTTCGAGGGCGCCGCACCGCAAGCCGGCGCGGCCGCGAGCGCGGGGAGCGCCCAGACGTTGCTCGAGAAGAACAACCTCGGCGAACCGGCAATGCTCGTGCCGGCAAAGGGCAAGGTCGCGCTCGGAATCACGAGCGCACTGCAGACCGTCGTCGACAACGGCGTATGGGTGGTCGGCTCGCCGAAGTCCGGCTGCATCCGTGCGCTGAGCGATACCGGGTCGACGCGAGTGCACGTCGGCGGCACCGAGATCATCCGCTTCTCGGTCGATCCCGGCGCGCCTCTCGCGTTCTACCCGGCCATCCCGGGCACGTGCGCGGGCGCACCCGCCATCGGACCCGTGACCGTGAACGGTGCCGCGGGTTCCAGCGCATTCGTCGTCGCATACGGCGCGGACGCGAAGAACTTGAAGCTGCTCGTGTTGCCGATCGCGTGAGACAGAGACGGAGCGAGCGATGACGACGGCGGACCCGTACGACCTCGAGCGCTTCGTTGCCGCGCAGGACGCGGGTGGCACCTACGACCGGGTCGTCGCCGAACTCCAGCGCGGGCGCAAGGCGAGCCACTGGATGTGGTTCGTCTTTCCGCAGATCGCCGGCCTCGGACGCAGCGCGACGGCGCGAGAGTTCGCGATCTCGTCGCGGGACGAAGCCGAGGCGTATCTCCAACACGCCGTGCTCGGCCCGCGGCTGCTCGCATGTACCGAACTCGTACTCGCGACGAGCGGCCGGACCGCGGAGGACATCTTCGGTGGTATCGACGCGCAGAAACTGCATTCGTCGATGACGTTGTTCCTGCGCGCGGCACCCGACGAACCGCGCTTTGCGCAGGTGCTCGACCGGTTTTTCGACGGTGTCGCCGACCCGGCCACCGACCAGCGTGTACTTCCGATCGCCTGAGGAAGCGACGCAGCACTCCTTAGGCTTCTTGTTCTCTATATTGCGCAATATCCGCAACCCATTTCTTTGACACTGCCCGGATTCACTCGTTACCGTGCGCGGGCGGGCGAGCACGGAGGCAGCGTTGCGCGGGGCCAGAGATTCACGGGGTAACAGACGGTCGCGCCTCGGGTTGATCGTGTTGCTGGCCGTCTCGATGCTCGCCGTCGTTGCGCAGCCGCCGACGGCCACGCGTGCGGACGCTCCGCCGACGATCAGCAACTACCCCGCGCCGTACAACATCTACGACGCGTGTGACATCACAACGGGGCCGGACGGCGCCCTGTGGTTCACCAACAATCGCGACAACTCAATCGGGCGGATGAGTACGGACGGAACGCTCACCACGTACACCGGTACCGGTGTTTCGGCCCCGTGCGCCATCACGACCGGACCGGATGGCGCGTTGTGGTTCTCCAACACCGGAAGCAGTTCGATCGGGCGGATCACGACCGCGGGGGTGGTCACCAACTTCACCGGTTCCGGGAACGTCCATCCGGGCGGCGGACCCGGTGGCATCACGACCGGGCCGGATGGCGCGTTGTGGTTCACCAACACGATCACCTGGTCGATCGGTCGGATCACCACCGCCGGAGTTGTCAGCAACTACACGGACCCCAGCATCAGGGACCCGCGGCGATCACCGCCGGACCGGACGGTTCCTTGTGGTTCATCAACCTTGGTTCGATCGGTCGGATCACCACCGCCGGAGTTGTCAGCAACTACACCGACGCCAGGATCTCGTCGCCGCAAACAATCACGGCCGGACCCGATGGTGCGTTGTGGTTCACCACCGGTGGTGACCAAGGTTCGATCGGTCGGATCACCACCGCCGGAGCCGTCTCCATCTACTCCGACGCGAGCATCTCGGGCGCGCTCGACATCAGGGTCGGACCGGACGGCGCGTTGTGGTTCACCAACATCACGGCCGGCTCGATCGGTCGGATCACCACCGCCGGGAACATCAGCCACTACACAGTCCCCATCGTTACCAGTCCGTCGGGCATCACCGCCGGTCCGGATGGCGCGCTGTGGTTCACCACCTACGACGAGGTCTGGCGGGTCACGACTACGGGGACGTTCACGCGATATCGGGCACCCGGCTCGCAGTCACCGTTCGGCATCACGTCCGGTCCGGACGGAGCGTTGTGGTTCACCAACGGCGGTAACGATTCGATCGGACGGGTCGACCCCGCCGGGAACGTCACCAACTACACGGGCGTCGGGATCGTGAACCCGGGCAGTATCACCACCGGTCCCGATGGTGCCCTCTGGTTCACCAACGACGGCAACGAGGTCTACGGCCAACCGGATGCGATCGGGCGCATCACCACCGCGGGCGCGGTGACGATCTACACCGACCCCAGCATCTCGGGTCCGCACAGCATCATTCCCGGTCCGGATGGCGCCCTGTGGTTCCTCAACTCCGGCTCGGTCGGTCGGATCACCACCGCGGGCACGGTCACCAGCTACACCGACGCCGGTATCTCGGGTCCGGCGGCCATCACGCTCGGCCCGGACAACGCGCTGTGGTTCACCAACAGCAACAACTCGATCGGTCGGATGACCACCGCCGGGATCGTCACCAACATCTATACCAACCCCTTCATCTCGAATCCGATCGGCATCACCGCCGGTTCGGATGGCGCGTTGTGGTTCACCAACCACGGATACAACGCGAACTGGGTGGGACGGATCACCACCGCGGGAACCATCACGCACATCAACGCAGTCGTTGCGTTCTCGATCGCATCCGGACCCGACGGCGCGCTGTGGCTGACCGACCCCGGCGACAACCTGGTCGGGCGGGTCACCACGAACGGCTTCTTCACCTCGTATTTCGATCCCACCATCAACGATCCGTACGGCATCGTTTCCGGACCGGACGGCGCCATGTGGTTCGCGAACTACGGCAACGATTCGATCGGCCGGATCACCGTGCCGACGACACCGAACCCGACGGTTCCTGATCCGCCGACGAACGTATCCGCGACCGGTGGCAACGGCACGGCGACGGTGTCGTTCACCCCGCCGGTGGTCAACGGAGGCGCCCCGATCACCGGTTACACCGCGACATGCACGTCGTCGGACGGTGGGGTTTCCGGCTCGGAGTCGTCGGGCGGGACGCAGTTCACCGTGCTCGGCTTGACGAAGGGCCACACCTATCAGTGCACCGTCGTGGCGATGAACGTCGTCGGGCCGAGTGTGCCCTCCGCGGCATCGAACACGTTCGTGCTGGCGACCGTGCCCGGATCACCGACCAACGTTGCCGCGACACCCGGCGTTCAGAACGCGGTCGTCACCTGGGACGCGCCGGCAAGCGACGGGCTCAGCCCCATCGTTTCGTACTCGGTGAAGGCATCACCGGGCGGACAGAACGCAACCGTGTCCGCACCCGACACTCATGCCACCGTTACCGGGCTCACTCCCGGCGCGACCTACACGTTCACCGTCACCGCGACGAACGGGATCGGAACAGGCGCGCCGTCCGCGGCGTCCAGCGCGGTGACGCTGCCGGGATCGGTCACCGTCCCCGACGCGCCGACGAACGTCCACGCAGTGGCGGGCAATCACCAGGTCACCCTGCAGTGGACACCTCCGGCCAACAACGGCGGCGCGGGAATCACGTCCTGGACGATCACCATGGTCCCGGGCCCGGCGCCGGTGACGATCCCGAACATCATGTCGAGCCTCGTCATCCCGAACCTGACCAACGGCGTCGCTTACACGTTCTCGGTGCATGCATCGAACTCCGCGGGGGCCGGCCCGGAATCAGCCGCGTCCGCGCCGGTGACCCCGATCGGACCTCCTGCCACACCGACGAACGTGATCGCGTTCGCGGGGTCCGGAGTGGCTCTGGTGTCGTGGGTGGCACCCAGCTCGGACAACGCGAGTCCGATCACCGGGTACACGATCACGACGGATCCGTACACGCCGACGTCGCCGCCGCTGGACGTACCCGGAGACCAAACTGCGGCGCTGATCACGGGACTGACCAACGGCGTTTCGTACACGTTCTCGGTATACGCATCGAATCCGGTCGCCAACAGTCTGATGTCGCAACAGTCGAACGCGGTCACGCCCGCGGGAGCTCCGTCGGCCCCTGACTCCGTGCACGCGTCGTCGAGTCATGGTGCGGCATCGGTGAGTTGGACGGCTCCGGACGCGAACGGATCTGCGATCACCGCCTACACCGTGAGCGCGGCACCGAGCGGGAAGACGATCACCGTGTCGGGGGGGACGACGCACGCGAGCTTCTCCTCACTCGCGCCCGGTAAGCACACGTTCAAAGTGCAGGCCAAGAACGCGGCCGGCACGAGCCCGTGGTCATCGGCGTCGAACCCGGTCACGATCGCGGCGCCCACGACGAACCAGGGCAACAAGGCCGGCGGATATTGGATGCTCGGCGCAGACGGCAAGGTCTACGCGTTCGGCGCGGCGAAGAACCAGGGATCCGCGCCGGGGCGCTCGGTCGCGATCGCCGCGCGCAAAGGCGGGACCGGCTACTGGACCGTCGATGCGGCCGGCAACGTTTCACACTTCGGCTCCGCGACCGATCACGGCGGCCATCCCGCACTGCGTTCGGGGGAGTCGGTCAGCACCATCTCCGCATCGCCTTCCGGCAACGGCTATTGGCTGTTCACGAATCGCGGACGCGCGTTCGCGTACGGCGACGCCCACTTCTACGGCGACATGTCGGCCGCGACGTTGAACGGCCCGGTGGTGGCATCGGTCGCGACCCCCACCGGTCACGGGTACTTCATGGTCGGTTCCGACGGTGGTGTCTTCAGCTTCGGCGACGCGCGCTTCCACGGTTCGACCGGCGGCATCCGCCTCAACCGTCCGATCGTCGGGATCTCGCCGACCTCCGACAACCGCGGATACTGGCTCGTTGCCTCCGACGGCGGCGTGTTCGCGTTCAACGCGCCGTTCCGGGGTTCGATGGGCGCGGTGCACCTCAACCGACCGGTGAACGGTCTCGTCGCGTACGGCAACGGCTATCTCATGGTGGCGAGCGACGGCGGAGTGTTCGCGTTCTCGGACAAGCCGTTCGCCGGCAGCCTCGCCAGCAATCCGCCGAGCGCGCCGATCATCGGTATCGCAACCGCCTGAACGACTGTCAGGCTCGGAGTGTGTTCGCTCAGGTCACCGGCGCGTCGGCGGGGCGGGCCAGGACGTAGATGCACATCCCGAAGAACGGGACAATCAGGATCAGGAACGCCCATCCGGCCTTCGCCCAACCGCCATGGTCCGGCCGCCGGAAGTTGTCGATGAACGACCAGATCACCGCGAAGAGGACGGCGAGGAGGAAGAACCACCAGAGCGATATCCAGAACAGGCTCAACAAGGGAAAGTCATACGCAAACACGGCCCCTCCTATTGCTCATCAGAGCCCTATACAGCAACGCGAATCACTGGCAGTTCGCGA
This sequence comes from uncultured Actinomycetes bacterium, assembly GCA_963835455.1. Taxonomy (GTDB): domain Bacteria; phylum Actinomycetota; class Acidimicrobiia; order IMCC26256; family PALSA-610; genus PALSA-610. The sequence continues at coordinate 201,355 of CAWIFT010000003.1, read as the reverse complement.
GCCCTTCCAGCATGCCGTCATACGCCGCGACGGCATTTCCTTTCGCCGATGACCGCGCGTCCTCGACGCTGCGAATGATCGCGTTCACGTCTTGTTGGGACGCGTTGCCGCGCGCCATCTGGTTGAGGTTCCGGTCCAGGTCGCGAACGTCCTCACGGACATCGCGGCCTGTAAAGCGAGCCAGATCGTTGATCTTGTCGTTGGCCCGGCTGATGTGCCGCTGCGCCTCGTTGGCGTTGTTGGAACTCTTCGCCTGGCAGATCTGGTCGCCGGCCTCTTTGCCTTTTCGTTCGGCTCGGGCTTGCGTCGAGCAGCTCGCGAGGCCGAACGCCGACGTGACCACCATTGCGCTGACGACGACGATGCGCGCCTTCATACTGTGACCGCCTCGGGAAGCTTGTGCACGTGGAACGCGGTGACGATCTCGGCGATCCCGCGAATGATGGCCCCGATCCCGACCCAGATGATCAGCAGCGCCGCGGACCGACCGGGATAGCCCATCGCCCAGATACCGAGCGCGATCTCGATGATCCCGGCGATCAACGACATCCACCACAGGTCGATCTCGTGGCGCACCGCGAGTGCAATGACGAAGTCGAACGTTCCCTTCAGGATCAAGAAGAACCCGACCAGCGAAGCAAGGATCGTGAACGTCTGAAATGGCGACAGCAACGCGGCGATGCCGCCGAGCACGAACAACACGCCGAGGACGGCGTGGGCCCACCGCCAACTGTCCACCGCGCCCAACTCGACGAACTCCGCAACGCCCCCGAACAGAAGCCAGAAGCCGACGAGATACCCGATCGTCACCGCAGAGTCGTAGTGGGCTTGCAGAACGAACACCCCGATGAGGATCCACAAGATCCCCGTCACGAGCAGCACCCACCACCACTTGCCAACAGCAGGTTCACGCGGCTGCGTGATCGCTACCGAACTCATGTGCACCTCCGTGCCCGCCGTGCATGAGACAAGACCATGAAGCCCGGTCTCTCACTGCCGGGTGACCCGGCATCAAGACGGGATGGATAGCTGTGTTCCCGAACGCGTGTCAAGCGGTTCGCCGTGCATCGCGGAAGGGCGGCCGCGGGAAATCGCGGCCCACCCACATCGGGTGATCCGGCATCTGGCGTGACGGTGTTGAGTGGGTGACAATCGGAGTGGGCGTGCAGACGCGGGCCATCCCGCAGCACGCAAAGGAGGTCGCGATGACTTCGCCAAGTTCTCAGATGGGTGAGCAGGCCGTGCGTGACGGTCGCGAACGCCTGGAGTTCTACGGGGACGAGGGCCGCGGGTCGGGATGGCTCTTCTTCGCGGGGACCATCGTCGGTCTCGCGGGCGTCATGCGCATCTTCGATTCGATCTGGGCGTTCGGCTACAAGGGCGCCTTGCCCGACGGCCTGAAGGACGGGGTCCTCGGCTCCAACCTCAAGCACTACGCGTGGCTGTGGCTGATCGTCGGGATCGGCTTGGTGATCGCAAGTGCGCTGATCGTGCTCCGTTCACAATTCGCGCGCTGGATCGGGTACATCGCGGCGACCGTCATGGCGGTCAGCGCGATGGCGTGGATGCCCTATTACCCGGTCTGGTCCCTGATCTACATCGCGATCGCCGTCCTCACGTTCTACGCACTCGCCCGCTACGGCGGCCGAGAAGCGACCTGACCCTCACCACCGACCGAGAAGGTGACATGACCGCAACACATGGAAGTGTGTCCGATCAAGAGGCGATGGTCCGCGCCGCGGTTGCCAACCTCGTCGACCGTTTCGCGGTCGACGCGCTCGAACTCGAAACGACGGTCCGGCGGCTCGTCACCGAATGGTTCGCGCGGGCGCGCGTGAAGACCTTCGTGGGGATCATCGCCGAACGACACGCCCGGATGGAACTCCAACGAATCCCAGTCCGACACGAATCACAACCCGGAGGCAGACATGCCCGCTAACACCGACACCCCGGTGCTCGACACCATCGCGCTGATCACTGCCGCGTCGATCGAGAACTGCACACTCGCACCCCGCGACCTGATGCTGGCCCGCATCGCGGCCCTCGTCGCCATGGATGCACCGCCGGCCTCTTACCTGCTGAACGCGGGCACCGCGGCCGATGTCGGCATCACCTTGGCCGATGTCGAAGGGATCCTGACCGCGGTTGCGCCCATCGTGGGTACCCCGCGGGTTACCGCTGCGGTCGGCAACATCGCACGGGCCCTGGGCTTCGCGATCGCGGCGATCGAAGCCGAAGACGACCTCACGATTACCAAGGGCTAGCCGAGCGGCGCTATCACCGCTGAGGCGAAAAACGGTCTCTTCGATCTCCGGCGCCCGAACTGGACGGATTGAGTGACGACCGACCCGAGTTCCAGCGTTCCCGAGGAACACTCGGGCAGTCCCGTGCTCGCATTGCTCTTGGCGATGGCGATGTTCGTGCTCGTCGTCGACACGTCGCTGATGAACGTCTCGATCTCGGCGGTCGTGCACGACCTGCACACAACGGCGAGTGGAGTGCAGTCCGCGATCGCGCTCGAGGCGCTCGTATCGGCTGCGTTCATCCTGATCAGCAGCAAGGTCGGCGACCTCATCGGCCGCAAGCGCGCCTACGTGCTCGGTCTCCTCGCGTACGCCATCGGCGCCATCGCCATGACCCTCGCGCACACGCTCACGACGATCATCATCTTCTGGGCGATCATCGGCGGCCTCGGCGCGTCGCTCCTGCTGCCCGCGATGCAGTCCCTCATTCACGGCAACTTCGAGGGCGCGCCGCGCGTGAAGGCCTACGCGTTGGTCGGTGCGGCGGCGGCGATCGCCGCGGCGGTGGGACCGTTGCTCGGCGGGTTCGTGACGACGTATCTCTCGTGGCGCGTCGGCTTCGGGCTCGAGGTCGTGATCATCGCGGTGGTGCTGTCGGGCAGCAAGCTCGTTCGAGACGTCGAATACACGGGGCCCCGGCACATCGATCTCGTCGGTGCGGTGCTGTCCGTCATCGGCATGGGCGGAGTCGTCCTCGGCATCCTCGTCTGGCAGGAAGGGGGTGAAGCGGTCCTCCTGCTCATCGTCCTCGGCGCGATCGGGCTCGCGCTCCTGGCTCGGTGGCTCGTCAAACGCAAGCGTGAGGGCAAACTGACCCTGCTCGACCCGGACCTGTTCCGGTTCCCGCACTTCCGGATCGGCATCAGCCAGACGATGATGCAACAGATCACGCTGGGCGGCGCGATGATCGCGCTCCCGCTGTTCTTGCAGATGACGCTCGAGTACAACGCGATGCAAGCCGGGTTGTCGCTCGCGCCGCTGTCGCTCAGCATGTTCGCCGTCGCGTTGTTCGCGGGCAAGAAGCTGGGCGACCGCCGCCCGGCCAACATCGTTCTGACGGGCTTCGCCCTCACCACGATCGGGATCGCCACGATCATCCCGGTGATGCCCCGCGCCGAAAACGGCTGGGCCCTCATCGTGCCGCTCCTCATCGCCGGATCCGGGCTCGGTCTGTTGGTCTCGCAGCTCAACAACTACACGCTGTCGCCGATCGAGGAGGAACGCGTGAGCGAAGCCGCGGGGGTGAACTCCGCGTCGGGATCGTTCGGGCTGTCGTTCGGCCTCGCGATGGCCGGCGGCCTCATGCTCGCGGCGCTGTCGTTGGGCTTTACCCACATGGTCGACAACAGCACCGTGATCCCGCCGGCGCAGCAGGACCGCATCTCGACGACCCTCGAGGACAACGCCGAGGTGATGAGCAACACACAACTCGCCGGGCTCCTCGAACACGAGCCACCGGCAATCCAAGCGGAGATCCTGCGCATCAACACCGACGCGAGGAACCGCGCCCTCCAGGTCGCACTGCTCGTGCCCGTACTGGCGAGTGTGATCGGACTCGTGAACGGCTTCCGCATGCGGCGACTCCCCGACATCGCGCCCGCGGCCGACCGAGAAGGGCTCGACCTCGCCTGACCCGTCGGATCAGTGCGCCGCGAGCATCGTCTTGACGGTTGCGACCAACACACCGAGCGCGAGCGCGGTGACGCCGTACGCGATCGAGGTGGTCCGCGACCTGCCCGAGTGCCTCGCGATGAAGTAACCGACTGCACCGATGACGAGCGCGGGCACATCCCCGGTGAACTCCTGCGCCCGGACATCGGACAAGAAGACCACGGGCAGGCTGGAGACGAGCGCGACGAACATCGCGCCGCCGACCTGCGCGAGACCGACGTACGTGTCCTGGCGACTCGGTCGTTCGCCGCGAAACGCGGGTGCCGCGAGCCGGAAAGCGAACCAGTGCGCGATCGCGAGCCCGACCGCGGTCCCCCAGACGATCGCAAGCAGCTGGCCGCCGACGGCTCCGGTCACACGACCGTTGGCAAAGTGGCTTTCCGGGAGCGCGGCGAGCTCGGCGATCTCGACGACCGAGACGTACAGCACCATCGTGATGGCCTCGCGCAGAATTTCAGCCCGCGCCTCGGCTGACACAGGCGCCCTCTCCGCAACCGGCACACCACTCACGCCGGCATCATTGCGTAGCGGCGAGAAGCGCGCACGAGCCACCGCCGACGACCGACCATCTGCGACCGTGACCCGTTCGGCCTGGCGCGGCGAGGGCGCGTGTGGCAGCTTTCGGTGGCGATGAGTACTCGAACGCGCGGGTCGTCGGCCGGAGTGTGGTCGAGGCTGTTCCCGGTCGTGGGTTGGCTGCCGCGGTATGAGCGGAGCCGGCTGCGCGGAGACATCTTCGCGGGGCTCGCGGTGACGGCGATGATCGTGCCGAAGGACCTCGGGTACGCGGGCATCGCCGGTGTGCCGGTTCAGAACGGCCTGTATGCAGCCGCGGCCGGCGCGATCCTGTACGCGTTGTTCTGCACGTCGCGGCAGATCTCGACCGGTCCGAGCTCTTCGCTCGCCGCCGTTGCCGGGAGCGCAGTACTTGCGACGGGCCTGGGCGGCGAGCAGGCGGCGCAGTTGGTGGCGGCGATCGCGTTGGTCACCGGCGTGTTGTTCTTGTTGCTCGGCGTGTTTCGGATGGGTTGGATCTCGCAGTTTCTCTCGAAGGCAGTCGTGACCGGCTTTCTCGCAGGTGCTGCGGTTCAGGTCGTGATCGGCGAACTCCCGAAGCTGACCGGAACGTCCGCCGACGGTGATTCCTCGTGGCGGGAGCTGGCCTCGTGGATCCGCGGGCTGGGAGACATCCATTGGACGACGGTCCTGGTCGGCATCGTCTCGCTCGCGGTGATCCTCGGGCTGCGTTTCGCCGCGCCCAAGGTTCCCGGAGCGTTGGTGCTCGTCGTCGGAGGGCTGTTCGCGTCACACCTGTTCGACCTCGGCGCGCACGGCGTCGCCCTCGTGGGGCCCGTACCGCGCGGATTGCCCGCCCCGCAGCTCCCGACCGTCGACCTGTTCACGCAACACTTCCCGCAGATCGCGATCGCGTCGGTCGCGCTCCTGCTGATCGGGTTCTCGCAGACGGCCGGCGATGCTCGGGTATTCGCGACGCGCCATCGTTACCGCATCGACGTGAATCAGGAGTCGGTGGCGCAGGGAATGGCCAACGTCGGGGCCGGCATTTTCCAGGGGATGCCCGTCTCGACCAGCCTCTCCGCGAGCTCCCTGAACGAATCGTCGGGCGCGACGACGCCCGTTGCCTCCCTGACGACGGGGCTGCTCGTGCTCGCGACGCTGGTCTTGCTCGCACCGCTGTTCTCGGAGCTGCCGAAACCGGTCCTCGCCGCGATCATCATCGACGCGGTCGTGTTCGGGATGATCGACATCCCGGAGTTGCGGCGTCTGCATCGTGTCGCGCGCTTCGACTTCTGGATCGCCGTGGCCGCGATCGTGGGGGTCCTTTCGGCCGGCGTGCTCGCCGGCGTCGTCATCGGGATCGCCCTCTCGCTGGGATGGCTCGTCTACGTCGCGACGCGTCCCCCGATACCGCTGCTCGGGCGCGAGGTCGGAACGCAGGTCTTCCGCAGCGTCGACGAATACCCCGACGACGAGACCTTCCCCGATATCGCGGTCCTCCGCCTCGACGGCGGCCTCTTCTTCGCGACCGCCGAGGCATTCGACGATCGCATCCGCGGCCTGATCGAGATCGACCCACCGCCGCACGCGCTGGTACTCGACCTCGAGGGCGTGAACTTCATCGACTCGCAAGGCGCGGCAAAGCTGACCGAGATCCAAGCCTTCACCGACGCCCGCAACATCACCCTGCGCCTTGCCCGAATGAAGCCCCACGTGGCCACGGTGCTCCGATCCGAGGGCGTGCTCGACCGGATCGGCGCCGACCACATCCACGGCAACGTCCACCGAGCCGTCCAGGCCCAACTCGACGACCCCACGCGCCGAACGCCGAACAACAACAGATGACCGAGCGCGACTCGTGCCAGTCCGCCCGCGGCATCTCGTCCGGCACGCACTGAGGAGTCGGCCATGGGGAAACAGAGTCCCCGGGAATCCCGGGGCGGTTCAGTTTCAGATTCCGGCGTATTCGTGTTCGCAGGTCGGGAGGCCGGCTCCCGTCCAGCCCTTGAGGCCACCCGCGAGGACCGCGACGTCCTGGTAGCCCATCTGTTGCAGCGTCATTCCGGCGAGTGACGCGCGCGCGCCAGAGGCGCAGACCATGATCACGCGTCGGCTCGGGTCGAGTTCCTTCTTGTGGCGGGGGCTGGTCGGGTCGGCGAAGAACTCGACCAGCCCGCGGGGTGCGGGAACCGAGCCTTCGATGTGGCCGTGTTGCCATTCCTCGGCTTCGCGTACGTCCACGAAGACCGACTTCCCGGCAGCTCGTTCGTCGGCCGCGGCTTGCGGTGCGACCTGTTCGAGCTGTGATGCGGCGCTCTTGACGAGCTCGATTGCGGTTGTGGTCATCGTGTTCTCCTCGTTCATCCGAGCCGAGTGCTCGGTGCTCCCAGCTCGGTGGCTTCGGGCAGCTTCGCCATCGACCGCATCTTCCACTCGTCTTCGAGGAGCTCACGTGCGGCCTGCTCGAAGAACTCGGGCGCGGCCCACTCGTGCACGTCGAAGTCGTTGTGGATGTAGCCGTGACTGAACATGAAGTCCTTGCCGATCTCGATCGAGGCAAGGTTCTGGGGCGACAGGTTCGGGACCATGTCGATGTTCTCGATGCCCCGGTAGGTGTCCTCGACATCGACGTAGAACGTCTGCCGGTCGAGGATCGCCGCGGCCGCGTGCTTGTGCTCGTTGGCCCAACGTCCCACCTTGATCATGCCCTTCATGTACGCGACGACGAGTTCGGGGTGCTCGTCAGCCATCTCGGCAGTGCAGGTGATCACGGCCGGGATGTTGGCGACCTGCAGCGTCCAGTCCGGATACCGCGAGAGGTCCTCGATCGACTTGAACTTGCCGGTCGCTTCTTGCAGGTGTTGGAACGGCTTGCTCTGCGTGTAGATCGCATCGACCACGCCGTTTTCGAGCGCGGTCTCCAGCGGGCGGAACGCGAGGTCGTGCTTGTGGTCACGCTTCAGCCACAGCTCCGACGGGTTGTCCATCGGGTCCAACATCGCCGGGTTGTCGTACCAGTCGTCCGGGTACGGGAACTCGACGATCTCGACGTCGGCGCGGGTCATGCCGTTCATCCGGAGCATCAACTCGATGCCCTGTTCCTCCTGGATGCGCCACCAGTCGTTCTTGATCGTGTTCAGGCTCTTCGTCAGGCCGATCTTCTTTCCCTTCAGCTCGACCATCCGGTAGATGTCGTCCCGCGCGCGTACGAGCATGCAGCCGCCCTCGTGCGGCGCATGCGTTGCGCCCAACAACTTCGTACGGCGGAGATCCGCGTGCACATGGACCGGCGGGAACAAGCCGCCGAAGCGAATGAGGTTGTCCAGGTTGTGGATGTAGTGCGGGTACCAGTTGTTCTCTCGGCGAGAACGCAAGAAGGCGTACGCGACGCCGAGCTTCTTGAACTCCTCGCGAGTCCAGCCCAGTTCCTGATCCACATTGCTTGCGGAAACCAGCGGACAGTTCGTGTAGTACACCTCGTCCCACCGCAACGGCACCGTGCTGGAGACCTTCGGTTCCTGAGTCATCGTCATGATCCGTGTCCTCTGTTCGTGCATCGCAGAACGAGCCCGGTCAACTCCCACGAGCCGTCTGCGCAACCGATTTGTACGGCTGTACACATTCAAGCGTTCGCGCGGGCCGACACCCAGGGCCGAAGGTCCCGAACGAGCGAGATGGAGGGGCTTCAGCGTGTGCGGGCGCTCGGGTCCGGCGGCGACGGCCACGGTGTCGCACCGAGCCGGCGCGCCGAGCTGGCCAGTTCGGCGCGCAACGTTTCGAGCGGAACGGCTTCGAGCTCGCCCGCCGCGATGAGGTACTCCTCGAAGATTCGCCAGCCCAGCGCCGCCGCGACGATCTGTGCCGCGCGCAGACGCGCGGCCTCGGGATCGAGTCCGTAGCCGTCGGTGAGCGTCTTGGCCATCGCCAGCACCGGGTTGAACCCGCCGTGGCCCACGAGACGGTTTCCGCCGATCGCGAGGGCACCGGCGATGCGCACCCACTTGCCCATCACCGTGTCGACCTCGAAGCCCTGTCCGGACAGCGGATGTTCCAACACGTCGAGCGCGAGTTGGTCGGAGAGGTCATCGAATACGGCGCGCACGAGCGCGTCGCGATTGCCGACGTACCGGCCAATGAGCGCGACGTGGACATCGGCTGCCGCGGCGATCTCCCGTAGCGACACAGCATCCACCCCCCGCCGAGCGAAGAGCGCAGCCGCCGCATCGAGCACGGCACGGCGAACCTCGTCGGGACCCGACGGAGACCCCGCCGGACGGGTCGGCCCGGGTCGACCCGCACCCGTCTCTTCAGGCAACGTCATGGCAGCGATCGCAGGGCACACAGCCGCGAGTGACTCGCATCAACGGCCGTGACACCAACGCGCTCCGACATAGCGATATCGCAGTTCTCACCCCTCGACACCGTAACCCCCGGCTCCCGGCAAGCGGGACGGACATGCGATGTCGCCCATCCCAAGGAGCAGAGGCTTCGGCTGCGAACACCTGATCGGCCGCGGAATGGCCATGAGCGCTCGGCACGGCCTCGACGTGAGGTTTTCGAACGCCAACCAATCCTGAACGAATACGGACCAAAGGCCCTGGATTGCACCTGTCGACGGCGGCATCGTGGAACCGCGACATCGCGGCTTAGAAGGTCCGCGAGTGCTCTCGCCGGAGGCAGACATGACGCAAACATCACAGAACCAAGCCATCTCGGTTGGAACGAGCGATCGACTCGAGATCTACCCCGACGCAACGCGCGGTTCGGGCTGGCTGTTCTTTGCCGGAACGGTGCTCGGGCTCGCGGGTGTCATGCGCATCTTCGATTCACTCTGGGCCTTTCGATACAAGGGCGCACTGCCGGACGCGCTGAAGGACAGCGTGTTCGGCTCCAACCTCAAGAACTACGCGTGGGCATGGCTCTTCGTCGGGATCGTGTTGATCGCGTCGAGCGTCCTCGTGTTGGCTCGCTCGCAATTCGCACGCTGGATCGGATTCATCGCGGCGACCATCATGGCGGTGAGCGCGATGGCATGGATGCCGTACTACCCGGTCTGGTCGCTCACCTACGTCGGCATCGCGGTGCTCACGTTCTATGCATTGGCCCGCTACGGAGGACGAGAAGCGCTCTAGCGCGCTGCAGGCCTTGACACCGATGTCGTGGCGCAGTAGTGACGGTGCGCTACGTCAGTGTGACCGCCTGGACCCCGCGATCGCATGTCCTAACCACGGCGCGGTGAAACCGCGACAGGTCGGAGGCTTGCGATGAAGTCAGAGGAGCGGCATTACCCGGGATTCGCGTCGGTCGACTCGGGCGTTTCCCGACGCGGTGAGGAACGTGCGCAGCTTGAACACCGCTGCGGCCAGTGCGGTCAGGTGCTGAAAGTCCCAGCCGAGTCCGCTCCCAAAGAGATAACAACAGGAGGGCGTCAGGCGCCCGCCGCCTTCGTCATCCGCATAGGCCGGACGAACATTCATCGATGCCTCATCGATGTTCGCACGGACGTGGCGTGAGTAGGTGCGGTGGCCTGTGCGGACACTTCGAAGTTCGCCCGCGTTGTTCCGCCCGCGTTGTGAGGTGTGACTGCCTCACGATGACTGGGCGGCATGAGTTGCGGGCGTCGTGAAGTGAATAGCAGGAGGACACGAGCGTGAGTGACTACGACCGCAGCAAGCTTCCGATTCAGCGCAACAAATTCGGGGGGATCGCGAATCGGACGCTCGAGGGTTCGCAGCCGGATTGGGGTCTGATCGGTCATCCGACGCCGCCCAAAGGCGCACCGAACGTGTTGTTGGTCCTCATCGACGACGCCGGGTTCGGCAATCCGAGCACGTTCGGAGGCCCGATCCAAACGCCGAACTACACGCGGGTGGCCGAAGGCGGGCTGCGCTACAACCGGTTCCACGTCACCGCGTTGTGCTCGCCGACGCGTGCGGCGTTGCTGACCGGGCGGAACAATCATGCAGTCGGGTTTGGTTCGGTCGGCGAGTTCGCGGGTGGTTTCCCCGGCTACTCGGCGACGCTGCCACGCGATTGTGCGCCGCTGCCGCGGATCCTGCGCGACAACGGTTACAGCACGGCCGCGTTCGGGAAATGGCACTTGACGCCCGACGGGCAGCAAGGCCCGGCCGGGCCGTTCGACCGGTGGCCGAACGGTTGGGGTTTCGACTACTTCTACGGGTTCCTCGGCGGCGGTTCGAGCCAGTGGGATCCGTGCCTGACGGAGAACCAGAAGATCATCGGTACTCCCGAAGGGTTCTACGACGAAGAGAATCCGTTCTACTTCCCCGACGCGATGGCCGAGCGCACGATCGGATGGCTCCATGACGTCCGCGCGCAGGAAGCCGACAAGCCGTTCTTCGTGTACTTCTCGACGGGATGCAGCCACGCTCCACACCACGTCGCGCGGGATTGGGCGGACAAGTACAAGGGAAAGTTCGACCAGGGCTGGGACAAGCTCCGCGAGGAGACCTTTGCGCGTCAGAAGGAGCTCGGGGTCATTCCTGCGGACGCGGAGCTCACACCTCGCGATGCAGCGTTCCCGGCATGGGATGACGTCCCCGACAACCTCAAGGCGTTCTACGCGCGACAGATGGAGGTCTACGCCGGGTATTCGGAGAACGCCGACTACAACGTCGGCCGCGTGATCGACGCGATCGAGGAGCTCGGCGAGCTCGACAACACCCTGATCTTGTGGATCTGGGGCGACAACGGCGCCAGCATGGAAGGGACGATCACCGGCTCGTTCAACGAGCTGACGATGCAGAACGGCATCCCGCTCACCGACGAGATGCAGCTCCAGCTCTCCGAACGCTATGGCGGCCTCGACGAATGGGGCGCGGCGATCATGGACCCGCATTACGGCGCCGCGTGGGCATGGGCCGGGAACACGCCGTTCCAGTGGGGCAAGCAGGTCGGCTCGCATCTCGGTGGGACGCGTAATCCGCTGGTCGTGCGCTGGCCGGACCGCATCGGCGACACCGGAGGTCTGCGTTCGCAATTCACGCACGTCATCGACGTGGCACCGATGATCCTCGATGCCGCAGGTATCCCCGCGCCGCACAGCGTCGATGGGATCGAACAGCAGCCGATGCACGGTTCCACGTTCGCGGCGTCGTTCGCCGATGCCGGCGCGCCCGAGCACCGAACGCAGCAGTACTTCGAGACGATCGGCAATCGCGCGATGTACAAGGACGGCTGGTGGCTCGCGATGAAGACCGAGCGCATCCCGTGGGTGCTCACACCGGACGCGCTCAAGCCCTATGCGCCGGGCGTCTGGGACCCGGACGCGGGACCCGCGGAGCTGTACTACCTCCCGGACGACTTCAGCCAGGCAAAGGACCTCGCGGCTGAACACCCCGAGAAGATCGCCGAGCTCAAAGAACTGTTCTGGGAAGAGGCGGAGCGGTACAAGGTCCTGCCGCTGCTCGCCGCGCTCTCGACCTTCTTCGGCATGGTTCCACCGATCCCGGAAAAGACGACGTTCGAATTCCGCGGCGACGTCGAGAATGTGATGTCCGGCATGATCCCGCGGATCTACAACCGCTCGTACGCGATCACAGCAGAACTCATCGTGCCCGAACCGGGCGCGGAAGGTGTGATCGTCGCGGAGGCCGACCACCTCGGCGGGTTCACCCTGTACGTCAAGGACGGCAAACTCACGCACACCTACTCGATGATGGGCGTCTTCATCTTCAAACAAGTCGCCGAAGAGGACCTCCCGACCGGGAATGTGACCGTACGCATGGAGTTCGCGGCCGACGCGCCAACACCGGCAACCGGGGGCGAAGTCAGCCTGTTCGTCAACGACCGACCCGTCGGCAAGGGCAGGATGGACCACACGGTGCCCATCCGATTCTCGGGGTACGCAGGGATGGACATCGGCCGCGACAACGGCGGAGTCGTCGACCGCAGCTACGAGGACCAAAAGCCCTTCGCGTTCACCGGCACGGTGAAGAAGGTGACGTTCGACATCAAGCCGCATATCTCGGATCAGGACGCCATCGATCTCACGGCGGCCGCGCACCACGGAGAAGCGGCGCACGCACTGTCGGCATGACCGACGTCAGGAGCGACCTCGATGCCCTTCGATGACGAAACGATCGACGTCCTGATCGGCGGCTACCTCTCAGCTGACGCCGCGCACGACGACTACGAGGCCGTACTGAACAGTGGCGGCTACCTCCACGGCGCAGTCGTCGTCACCAAAGACCTCGAAGGCAACCTCGCCGTCGAACAAACCGATCACATGGTCCGCGAGGGCGCAGCCGGTCTCGGTGCGATCGGCTTCGCCGTGGGACTCTTCGCGCCGCCGCTCCTCGCGGCGACCGCGATCGGCGCCGCCGTCGGTGCCGTCACCGGCAAGGCGTTGCACAAGAAGACCGGCAGCAAGATCGAAGAACAAGCCGGTGCGACGATCCCGATCGGCGGCGCCGGCTTGATCGTTGCCTATCCGCACTCTGCGGCAGACAAAGTCGAACCCGCCGTCACCCGCGCCGTACAGAAGGCGATCGGCGAAGCCGAGGGCCACCATGTGCAAGCGCTCAAAGGCGCGCTCGCCGAGGCCCAGAGCAAGATGGCCCAGGAAGGCGCGTAGCCCAGCACGTAGGTCCCCGCAGAACCGGAGTGGGCCGCCCGGGACTCGAACCCGGAACCTGCGGATTAAAAGTCCGTCGCGCTGCCAATTGCGCCAGCGGCCCGTGGCTTCGTCGCAGTCAACGTGATGCAACCCGTGAAAGTTTCCGTTCCCGCGGGCTTGCATCGGCAACTGCGTGAAGTCCGGCCGACAGGCTATTTGGTGGCGCGATCAGGCGGGGCAGTTCGCGGCGCCCGGGCTTGCGAACCACCCCGCCGGGCGAGGGTCAGACTGCCAATCGGGTCTCGGGGGACAGCAACCCGATGAGTCCGTTCTCCTCGTCGTTCGGACCGGCCGAAACACGATCGAGTCGGTGCCGCCGAGGTTGGTGTTCCCGACGCGCAGCGCCCCGACGTTCTCGATGACGATCGGCCGGCGGTCGGGGCCGGGGCCGTCGATCTCGTCTTGCTTCTGCGCGTCCTGCTTCGCGAACGTCACGTAGATGCGATCACCGATCGCCTGCACGTTGAACGGGGCGAAGTCGCGCGGCACGAACGGATCGGTGAACGCGTGGCGCGACAGGTGCACCGGCTGGAACATGCCGTCGAACACGTCGACGCGGGCCTCGCGGAAGTTCGCCGCGTACTACCGGCTCCCCGACGGGGTCGACGCCGGCGTGAGCCCTTGTAGATCGCATCCGGGTCGCTCGCCTTGCTGATCGAGTTCGCGGGGTCGACATGCGGGTTCCATCCGCTGATCACGCCGGATTCCGTGGCGAAGATGAACCGCGCCGGGTTGGTGTTGTCGGGACCGAGGGCGAAGTCGGTGGTCGGGTTGAACACCTGCCCCGTCGGCGAGTCGCCGGCGATGTGCACTCGCGTCGCCTGGCTCTTCGTCACCGGGCTCCCGGCGATCGCGCCGGAATAGAGGGTTGCGAGGCCGGTGTGGTTGTCGGATACCCAGAGTGCGCTCGTGGGCGACGACGAGATGCACACGAGTTGCGGAGGTCGTTGTCCTGGAGTTGTGCCTGGCCGTTCTGGTCGGAGACGAGGCTCTGCACCAGGTACGAGCGCGGTCCGCCACCCTCGTGTCCGTCGGCGTACGCGGCCGTGCTCGGCGCGAGCACACCACCACCGATCGTCAGTACCGCCGCGACGGCGGCGCCGACGACGACGCGTCGCGGCACCACCCCTCGAACTCCTCGCATCGATCTCTCCTTGGTTGCGGATGATGATGCGGGTACGCCGGGGATTCGCCGAAAGTTCGCGCGTCAGCCGAGAGCTTCGCTCGGCACGTCGAAGTACTCCTGATAACGACGCGACCGTTCGCGCCATTCGCCGACGTCGAGACCCGTTTCGGCGAACGTGTAGGTATGGGTGCCGTGCTTGTCGCGCGGATTCGCGGCGAAGAAGTCGCGCATCCGCTGCTCGGCCTCGGGCGCGAGCTCGAGCCCCAGCTTCTCGTAGATCTCGTGAATCGTCCCGAACGGCTCGGCCATGAACGAGCGGAACTGCACGTCGACCACGTGATCGGCCGGCAGGGTTCCCGCCTCACGCACGTCGACCGAACGATCGAGACCGAGGAGGATGTCCTCGGCGAAGTCGTTCGCGGCACGTTCGACCGTCGACGCGTCGCTCGCCAGTGACCGCAACCGCGCGACCAGCGACGACAACGACGCGAGGATCCGCAGCGGATCGCGGTGCGTTTGCACCAAGAGCGCGTTCGGGTACTCGGCGCGCAGCGCTTCGAGGCACCACACGTGCCCGGGCGACTTCAACACCCAACGCGGCGCCGGGTGCTTCGACTGCAGGTGTTCCAGGAACATGCGGTGCCACCGGTACGCGGGCGCCATGTCGGCCTCGTGCAACAACCAGTGCGCATACGACGGCACGCTGTACTGCGTCGGGAAGATCATGCTGCGGAAGTCGGACGCCGTGATGCGCACGCATTCCTGCGGAAGCTGCGCTCCCATCGGGTGCATCTGCTGGAACCCGGGCAAGACGAGGTCCACGCCGGCCAGCGTCGCGTCGACCTCCGCGATCCGAGGATCGGTGTCGTACGTGGCGGTCTCCGGCGGCGGAACCGGGTGATCGACCTCCCACGTGAGCGGCACGCGCGACGCGCGATCCATCGCGAGCAGTTCGTGCAGGATCGTCGTACCGGTTCGGCCCTGGCCGACGATCACGATCGGCGGCACGACATCGACGCCGACGATCTCCGGGTGCGTCCGGCGCCACTCGAGCACCCGCATCCGATCGACGAGATAGCCCGAGAGTTCGCCCCCGACCAGCGCCACGCCGAGCTCGTTCAGGTCGGCTTCGTGCTGCAGCGCGTCGACGAGCCGGTCCAGTCCCTCGCGCCACGAGTCGTCGCCGAGGTCGGTGAGCCCCGTCTGTTCCGCAGCCTGCTCGTACGCGCGCTCGGCGGAGAGATCGACAGCCGTCATTGCACGTCTGCCAGCTTCACGACGGTGGCCTGCGGCGTCTCGACCTCGCCCTCGGGCAGGAAGAACCGCCAGAAGACCATGCCGAACCCCTTGCCCTCGGTGTCGATCCAGTTCGGCACGCCGGGATCGGAGGCCGCGAGCACCATGCGGAACGACCCATCGGGTTCGAGCGTCGTGCTCGCGCGGTTGAGGCTCGCGGTGCGGTGCGCGTAGTCGTACGTCTGCAGGTAGCGCGTCCACAACGCCACGCTGGCGAAACGACACTCCGGCCACCGGCCGGTGATGACGAGGGCTTCGTCCGGCGCGAGCAGGTACGGCGCCATCGAGTACGCAGCGTCGGCCGCGGCGAACGCGAACGTTCCCGGCAACTCCGGCGGCGGGAACACGTTCGGCGTCGTCGAAACCCACGTGGGTTGCACGCGTTCGCCGGGCTTGGGTTGATCGAGCGTGCGCGAACGCACGAACGCCGTGACGCGCCGCCAGCCGGCCGCTACGGACGCGTCGTCCCAGGGTGCAGGCGGGCCGACCGGCTCGACGGTTTCGATCGTCAGCGGCACGAGGCGGTTCATATCGGCCGCGGTCGGTGTCGGCTCTTCGAAGTAGCACCGCACGATCAGTTCCGACGCACCGTCGACGAGCTCGAGCCAGTTCCGCTCGCGCGGCTCGCCCCCGAAGAAGATCTCGAAGCTGCCGTCCTCGGTGAAGTCGATCCTGTCGTCGTTCAGCACGCCCGCGGTCTCGGTGCTGTACCCACCCTCACTCGTGTTCCGTTCGACCGTGAACGAGAGGTAGACCGCGCCCGCCAGGTTGCCGGTGACACGGTACGCACGACCTGATCGCACCGGCGCCGTGTAGTAGATCGCGTCGGCGTTGTCGCCCAGCATCTTGCGCGAGCGGGTGACGATGCGGTTGAAGAACGGTCGCTCCGGATCGGACTCGAACATCAGGTGGAAGCCACCCTCGAGCATCGAGGCGATCTGGCGGAAGCCGTCCGGAAGATCACCGAACGCGTCCGCACTCCACTCGTCTCCGAGGTAGCGCTCGTCGATCTCCTGCAGCAGCGCGATGTATTCGCCGAGCGCGCGGCGTGACTCGGAATCAGTCGTCATGTTCGTTCCCCTTTCGCGGTGCATGCTCGCACGCCGCGGCGCGCGGCTGCACCTGCGCAGTTCGCCCGTGTCAGCCGTCCGACGGCGCGGTCGTTGCGGTCGGTGCGGTCGGCTGGGTCAGGACGGTCGACGCGGTCACCGGCACGGTGGTACCGGTGGTGGCACCGTTCGCGATCGTCGACGCGGAGCTCGTCACCCGTCCGCACGTGCGCGCCGCGTACGCATCGAGGGCAACGCGGTCGGTGAGCGCGGCGTCGAAGCGGTACTGCTGCACGTCGGCTTCGACGCGCGTCAGCCCCGATCGGAGCTCGAGGGGCGCGAGCGCGCGGAGGCTGCGGACGTTCTCGACGTATTCGTGCACCGCAGTGTCGAGCGTCTTCTTGAAGGTGTCGGGGTCGTGCACGTCGGCGGTTGCGACGGTGTTCGCGATCTGGTCGAGCTTCGCGATGAAGGTGCACGGCCGCGGCTTGCCGTCCTGCGACGACTTCGATCCCGTGACGTGACTGCATCCCGTCACGGTCACGGCGACCACGATCAGGCCTACGATCCGCATCCGTCGCAACGCCGGGGCCCGCATCTGCACGGGCAAACCGTAGCGACCGACTGCTACCCTGTACCCCTCCGGTGAAGACCGAGCCCCCATCGTCTAGTGGCCTAGGACGCCGCCCTTTCACGGCGGTAACGGGGATTCGAACTCCCCTGGGGGTGCCAAGAAATACATCTGGTCCTGTGGTGCAGTTTGGAGTGCACGCCGCCCTGTCAAGGCGGAGGCCGCGGGTTCAAATCCCGTCAGGACCGCGCAGTTGGAAGCTGGAAAAGCCGTGAGCCCGGGCTCGTGATCCGGGAGCGGCAGCGAAGCCGACCGAAGGGGAGGCCGAGCGCGAGCGACCAATAGGCATGGCCGGGTAGCTCAGTTGGCAGAGCGCGCGCCTGAAAAGCGCGAGGTCACCGGATCGACGCCGGTCCCGGCCACGGACGAAAACGATGACCCGCCCTCAGATGCGGTCGGCCTCTTCGACGTTCTCGAGGAAGTGCCGGATCTCGCTGGCCCGGAATCGGCGGTGTCCGCCGAGGGTCCGGATCGCGGAGATCTTGCCGGCGCGCGCCCACCGGGTGACGGTCTTGGGGTTGACCCGGAACATCGCCGCGACTTCCGAGGGGGTCAAGAGGGTTTCGTCGTCTTGGGCTTCCATGGCCTCCGCCTTCGTTCCTGGGAACATCCGTTCCCACGGTCTGCTGCACAAAACCCGCCACCATGAAGGTGTAGCCGCGACCGGTCCGAAGATCCGAACGGTCACCAGTACACCTATCGACACGATCCGGGCGCCGGTGATGAATCCCGCGCAACTGTGACGTCACCGGGCGCAAAGGTCGCGCCTGGCATTGTAGGACATCCCTACCGGGATCGGACATTTAGTCCGAAAGACGCGCGCGTACGAGTTACGGATACCCGCACCGCCCTGATCAGGGGATTAGCGGGTTTCTACGTGGGCGTGGCCGTGGCCGTCGACGACCTCGCCGACGATCCAGGCGTCGTGGCCCTCGGAGCGCACGACGTCGAGCGCCCGCTCGGCGACGTCGCCGGGGACGAGTGCGAGCATGCCGACGCCGAGGTTGAAGACGTTCTGCATCTCGTGGTCGGGGACGTCGCCCGCACGCTGGATCTCGGCGAACACGCGGGGCTCCTCCCACGTGCCGCGCCACACCACGCCGTCGCAGCGTTCGGGCAGCACCCGCACGAGGTTGCCGGGGATGCCGCCGCCGGTGACGTGTGCGAAGGCGTGCACGGGCAGCCGGCGGGCGAGCTCCAACATGGCGGGCGCGTAGATCACGCTCGGCTCGAGCAGGACGTCGGCGAGGGACTGGTGCGAGCCGGGCCAGGCCGGGGCCTCGAGCCGCATTCCGGCCCGTTCGAGCAGCGCGGCCCGGGCGAGCGAATAGCCATTGCACCGCAGGCCGGGGCTGGCGAAGCCGATGATGCGATCACCCGGCCGGACGTCGCGGGGCAGCACCTCCGACCGTTCGACGACGCCCACGGCGAAGCCGACGAGATCGAACTCGCCCGCCTCCATCACGCCGGGGTGCTCCGACATCTCGCCGCCGAGCAGCGCGCAGCGCGCCCGCCGGCACCCTTCGGCGACGCCCGCGACCATCTCGTCGATCTCTTCGGGGACGAGCTTGCCGATCGAGATGTAGTCGAGGAAGAACAGTGGTTCGGCGCCTTGCGCGGCGATGTCGTCGACCGACATCGCGACGCAGTCGATCCCGATCGTGTTGCGCCGGTTCGCGAGCCGGGCGACGAGCGACTTGGTACCGACACCGTCGGTCGACGAGACGAGCAGCGGATCGCGGAAACGCTTCCAGTCGACGGCGAACAGCCCGCCGAAGCCGCCGACGTCGCCGACCACCTCGGGCCGGAACGTGGAGCGCACGTGCGCCTTGATCAGCTCGACGGCCTTCTCCCCCGCCGCGATGTCGACACCCGCGTCGGAATAGGTGAGCTTGCGATCGGAAGGGCTCACGCGCGCTCGGCGGAACCGGACATCGTGCCCGGCACGTGGATGCGGCGCGACTCGAGTTCGAGCA
The DNA here is from genome assembly GCA_963835455.1 of uncultured Actinomycetes bacterium. Classification (GTDB taxonomy): domain Bacteria; phylum Actinomycetota; class Acidimicrobiia; order IMCC26256; family PALSA-610; genus PALSA-610. The sequence goes on along the minus strand of CAWIFT010000003.1, from coordinate 182,146 downwards.
CGTGCTTGGTGTCGTACTCGGGCACCGGAACCGGATAGTCGCCGGTGAAGCACGCGGTGCAGAACGACTCGCGCGGCGACCCCGTTGCCTCGACGAGGTGGTCGAGGTCGAGATACGCGAGCGAGTCGACGCCGAGGTACAGCGCGATCTCGCCGACTTCCATGTCGGCCGCGAGGAGGTCGGAACGTTTGCCGGTATCGAGGCCGTAGAAGCACGGCCAGCGGTACGGCGGCGACGACACCCGGAAGTGCACCTCGGTGGCGCCGGCCTCGCGCAGCAACGCGATGATCTGACGCGTGGTGGTACCGCGCACGATCGAGTCGTCGACCACGACCAGGCGCTTGCCCTTGATGTTGTCGCGCAAGGGGTTCAGCTTCAGCCGCACGTCGGTGCCGCGCTTCTTCTGACTCGGCTGGATGAACGTGCGCCCGACGTAACGGTTCTTCACGAACCCGTCGCCGTAGGGGATTCCGGCGGCCCGCGCGTAGCCCTGCGCCGCGGGAACGCCCGATTCGGGAACGGGCATCACCATGTCGGCGAGCGCGGGCGCCTGGTTGGCGAGCGCTTCGCCCATGCGCTGGCGCGCCGCGTGCACGCTGTGTCCGTAGAGCTGCGTGTCGGGACGCGCGATGTAGACGAACTCGAACAGGCAGAGCTTCGGCGACGCCTCCGCGAACCGGATCGAGCGAACGCCGCCCGCATCGATCGCGACCATCTCGCCGGGCTCGACGTCGCGGACGTAGTGCGCGTCGACGAGGTCGAGCGCCGCGGTCTCGCTGGCGAGCACCCAGCCGCCCTCGGTCTTGCCGAGCACGAGCGGACGGAAGCCATGCGCGTCGCGCACGCCGAACAAGTGCGCCTCGTCCATCAGCACGAGTGAGAACGCGCCCGCGAGCCGGGGCAGTACCCGCTCGAGCGCGTGCTCGAGGTCGCGCCCGTCCGAGCGCGACTCTTCGCCGTATTCGTTCACGAGCAGCTCGCCGATGAGCTCACTGTCCGAGGTGAGGACTCCGGGCAGCATGCCCAGGGTGGCCGACAACTCCTCGGTGTTCGTGAGGTTGCCGTTGTGCCCGAGTGCGAAGCCCGCGTCCGCGACCGAGCGGTAGACGGGCTGTGCGTTGCGCCACGTGCTCGAACCGGTCGTGGAGTAGCGGACGTGGCCGATCGTGAGATGACCCTCGAGCGGCGCGAGGCGCTTCTCGTCGAAGACCTGCGTGACGAGGCCCATGTCCTTGACCACCGTGATGGTCTCGCCGTCGCTCACGGCGATGCCGGCCGATTCCTGGCCCCGGTGTTGCAGGGCATAGAGGCCGAGGTACGACATGTGCGCGACGGCCCGCCCGGGTGCGTACACACCGAACACTCCGCACGCGTCTTTGGGGCCCGAAAGTTCCGCGTCCAAGGTCACCAGTATCTCATGGGGGTACGACGGTCTTCGGTTCCAACCTCGCGAAGTTCCGTGAGCTTCCCGTAATCTGCGCCGCTGTGGAGCTGCCGGGGTGCTGTTTGTGGTTCACGGGCCTCTCCGGGGCCGGCAAGAGCACGATTGCGAACATCGTGGTCGACGAGCTCCGGGCCCGGGGCCGGAAGGTCGAGCTGCTCGACGGCGACGAGGTGCGCGAGCACCTGTCGAAGGGTCTCGGATTCTCGAAGGAGGACCGCGACACGAACATCCGCCGTATCGGCTGGGTCGCCTCCGTCCTCGCCCGCAACGGCGTGGTGTCGGTGACCGCGGCGATCTCGCCCTATCGATCGGTGCGCGACGAGGTGCGGGGGTGGGTCGACAACTTCGTCGAGATCCACGTGGCGACCTCGCTCGAGGACTGCGAATCGCGGGACGTGAAGGGCCTGTACGCCAAGGCCCGCGCGGGCGAGATCCCGGAGTTCACCGGCGTATCGGATCCCTACGAGCCCCCCGAGAAACCCGAGATCACGCTCGAGACCGCCGGTCACACCCCCGCGGAATCGGCGGCCGAGGTCCTCACCTGGCTCGAGGCGCACGGCCTGCTCTGAGCGGGCATTCCGCCGCGGCGGCCCTCAGGGGGCCCGCGGCGGCGGTCGATACCCGGTCGTGGCCACGACGGAGATCACGCCCGCGCCCCGCGCGACGCCTTCGGTCGCGCGCCAGGTGCGGCGCGGCATCGGCTGGACCGCGGCCGGGCTGGCGGCGCTCGTGCTCGCCTCGGCCTTGCTCAAGAATCCCGGCGCCAAGGACGGCATCACCAACACCAACGTCGACACCGGTCATACGACGGTCAACATCGAGCCGCAGTGGAAGGCGATGTTCGTGGTCGCGGTCGTCGCCGCGATTTCGTACGTCGTCTTCCGCCGTCTGCGCCGATGGTCGGAGCGACCCCGCTGGTTGATGCCGCTGAGTGTCGGAGTGCTCGTCGCCGGGTGCGCGCTGATGCTCTCGCCGTCGACGGTCGGCGACGCGTACAGCGATACGCACACCTGCACCGCACTCCTCGACGCGTGGCACCCCGTCGTTGCCAATCCGGGCGCGGCGGACTTGGCGGTGCGCGCCGGCCTCTACAACGTCCAGCTGAAGCACTCGCCGTACCACGACGCGGCGAGGATGCACGCGTTCTATCTCGAGCAGCAGCGCACCCTCCAGGCTCGCGCCGCCGCAATCCAGGCCACACCCGCGTACCAACGCGCCGAACGCTACGTCGAATGGACGATCAGCCAGAACGCGTGCGCACCGCAGGCCCGAACGTCGTTCGCGGCTTCGGGCGCCGTGTTCGTCGGCGGCGCGGCGGTACTCACCGGAGCCACTGCGATCACCCGCAAACACAAGGCCGCCCACCACCCGGACTGAACGACGCGCTCGTGGCTGAGCGGGTTCCTCGACTAGGTGCGGTTCATCAGCGCGGGGATGGCGTCGCGCCAGGCGTGGGTCGCGTCGGTGAGCGCAACGTCGAACGCGCCCTTCGCAATCAGGCGTTCGCCCACGGCGACACCGATCACGCGTGCCGGGATGCCGAGCGCCGCGGCCTGACCGGTCACCGCCGCGGTCTCCGGCCGGATCGACGCTGCACACCACGACCGACGCCGGCTCCGCGAAGCACGCTTCCGCCGGCGAGCAGCCCTCGAAGTTGAGCTCGACCTTGACCCCGACCTCGCCCGCGATCGCCATCTCCGCGATCGCCACCGCGAGCCCACCGTCACTCACGTCGTGCACACCCGTGAGCGAACCATCGCGCACCAACGCGGCGACGAGTTCGTGCACCGTGCGCGCGCGCTCGAGGTCGGCCTCGGGCGGCATCCCGCCATCGAGACCGTGGACGACGGCGGCCCACTCGGAGCCACCGAGGTCGGGCCGGATCGCGCCGAGCACCACGATGTCGTCGCCGGGCCGCAACACGGCCGCGGGCGGACGCTCACGGAGGTCGTCGATCAACCCGAGCACGCCCGCCACCGGCGTGGGATGGATGTCGTCGTCGCCCGACGCGTTGTAGAAGCTGACGTTGCCGCCGATCACGGGGAAGCCGAGCGCTTCGCACGCCTCGCTCATCCCTTCGACGACCTCGGAGAACTGCCACATCACTTCGGGATGTTCGGGATTGCCGAAGTTCAGGCAGTTCACGAGCGCAATCGGACGTGCGCCGGAACACGCGACGTTGCGCGCGGCTTCGAGCACTACCAGGCGTCCGCCCGTGCGCGGGTCGAGCCGGCAGAAGCGCGCCTTGCCGTCGGTCGCGATCGCGAGCGCCTTCGTCGTGCCCTTCACGCGCAGCACCGCGGCGTCGGCACCGGGCCCGGCCACCGTGTTGAGGAACAACTGGTGGTCGTACTGCCGCGACACCCACGTCTTGTCGGCGATCGTGGGAGTCGCCAACAGCGCGAGCAACTCGCCGGAAAGATCGGCGCCGGCCGGGAACTTGTCGCGCAACTGCGCACCCGGATCGGCCGCCTGCAACGCATCCTGGGCCGCGGGCCGCGCGACCGGGCGGTGATAGAGCGGCCCGTCGCCGAGGCTCTCGACGGGAACGTCGGCGATCGGCGGTGCATCGGAAGTGACTGCGGGCGGTGCATCACCGAGCGGCGGCGCCGGGTTCTCTCCGGGAACGCCGACCGCGTCGAACAGGCCGTCGTAGATGCGGAAGCGCGCGGTATCGGTGACCCGTCCGACCACCGTCGCCCGGATCTCCCAGCGGCGGGCCAGCGCCAGCACCGCCTCGAGGTTCTCGGGCACGACGATCGCGAGCATGCGTTCCTGGCTCTCGGACGTCAGTGCCTCGACCGCGTTCATCCCCGGCTCGCGCTTCGAGATGCGCGCCACGTCGACATCCATACCCGCGCCGGCCTTGGCCGCGGTCTCCGAGGCCGCACACGACAGCCCGGCCGCACCGAGATCCTGCACGCCCACCGCGAGCTTCGCGTCGAGCAGCTCGAGGCATGCCTCGATGAGGCGCTTCTCCTCGAACGGATCGCCGACCTGCACCGACGGCCGCTTGGCTTCGTCACCCTCCTCGAACGACTGAGAAGCAAGCACGCTCGCGCCGCCGATGCCGTCGCGGCCCGTCGCCGATCCGAGCAGCACCGCGAGGTTGCCGGGACCGTCCGCCCGGGCGAGCACGAGCCGATCCTTCGGGAGGATGCCGAGACAGAACACGTTCACGAGCGGATTGCCCCTGTACGTGTCGTCGAACACGGCCTCCCCGCCGACCGTCGGCACGCCGACCGAGTTGCCGTAGCCGGAGATCCCCGAGACGACGCCTTCGAACAGGTAGCGGGTGCGCGCGTCGTCGAGCGAGCCGAAGCGCAACGGATCCATCAGCGCGATCGGCCGCGCGCCCATCGAGAAGATGTCGCGGATGATGCCGCCCACTCCCGTCGCCGCGCCCTGGTAGGGCTCGACGGCCGAGGGGTGGTTGTGACTCTCGATCCGCACCGCGATCGCCAGGTCGTCACCGATGTCGACCACACCCGCGCCCTCGCCCGGACCGACGAGGACCCACGGCGCCTCCGTGGGGAACCGCGCCAGGAACGCGCGCGACGACTTGTAGGAGCAGTGCTCCGACCACATCACCGAGTACATCGCGAGCTCGAGGTGTGTCGGTTCCCGCCCGAGCTCGTCGACGACCGCCGCGAGCTCGTCGTCGGTCATGCCGAGCCGCCGATGCAATGGTTGTTCGCCGATCGCCTCCGCCATTACGAGTGATCGTAGCGACGCCGGTTCGGGCCCGACGGCCCCGGTAACGTCACTCGGCGGTCTTCATCCAGACCGTCTGGCGCAATTCCCACAACACGGGATCGGCGCGATCCGCGTCCTCCACTGCGCGCAGCTCGTCGACGAGATCGGCGGCACCGCCCCACGTCGCCGCGTTGCGCCGGAACATCGCGGCCGCGCGTGCCGCGGGCACGGGATGTTCAACGACCCGGTCGAGCGCGCGCCTGCAGTTCGGCGGATCGGTGTCGAGCGCGGGCCCGGCCCACAACGTGGCGCCGCGGGCGGCCACGACTGCGGTGACGGCTTCTTCGTAGCGCGCGAACAGCGGGTCGGCGCTGCGGTAGCGCACCGGCTCCTCGCAGACCACCAGACCGCCGACGCGTAGAGCCGCGACCCAGCGCGCCAACGTGTCCGCGGGATCAGGCAGATGACCGAGCAACAGGCGCGCGTACACGAGGTGCGCAGGGAGCGCGAGCGGAGCCGTCACGTCGGCGACCGCGAAGAACGCGTCCGGGACGCGCCCGCGCGCTTCGTCGATCATGGCCCGCGAGGCGTCGATACCGGTCGTGAAGCTGTGCGGAACGGCCTCGCGCAACAGCGCGGTGGTGAAGCCGGGGCCGCAGCCCATGTCGATGACGTAGCGATAGCCACCCTCGGGAAGGTCGCGCAGCAATGCACGAGTGGGCGGCGCGAACGTGTCGGCGACGAGCGCGAGCCGCTCCCGGGCAAGTGCGGTATCGCCGAAGGAGTAGGTGCTCAGACGAGCATTGTCGCGCGGCTCGTTGCGGCCGCGAGCAGACTTTTCAACAGCACGACGCCGTCGCTCGAGCCGAGGAGATCATCGGAGGCGCGCTCGGGATGCGGCATCAGACCGACGACGTTGCCTTCGGCGTTGCAGATCCCGGCGATGTCGTCGAGGCTGCCGTTCGGATTGTCCACGTAGCGAACGACGACACGGTTCTCCGCCCGCAACTCCGCGAGCGTGCGCTCGTCGCAGACGTAGTTGCCCTCGAAATGGTTGATCGGGACGCGGAGCACGGCGCCGGTCTGCGCGAGGCTGGTGAGTGCCGTCGTGGTGGTCTCGACGCGCAGCTGCACGGTCTCGCACAAGAACTTGAGGCCGGCGTTCTTCTGCAGCGCGCCCGGCAGCAGGTGCGCCTCGCACAGCACCTGGAAACCGTTGCAGATACCGACCACCGGGCCACCGGTCCGCGCGAACTCGCCCACCGCGTGCATGACCGGCGAGAAGCGCGCGATCGCGCCCGTGCGCAGATAGTCGCCGTGCGCGAAGCCGCCCGGAACGACGACCGCGTCGACGCCTTTGATCGTGTCGTCGCCGTGCCACAGCAGCTCGGTGTGCCCCCCGAACTGTTCGAGCGTGTGCTGTACGTCGAGCTCGCAGTTCGTGCCGGGAAACAGGACGACGCCGACCCGCACGCTCACGAGATGACGACCTCGTAGGCCTCGATCACCGGATTCGCGAGCAGCCGTTCGCACATCTCGTTCACCTGCGCGCGGGCGGTCTCGGCGTCGGGGGCGTCCACGGCGAGCCGGATCGTCTTGCCGATGTGCACCTGCGCGACATTCGTGTAGCCGAGCGCGGGCAGCGCCCGTTCGACGGTTGCGCCCGCCGGATCCGCGATCCCGGGTAGGTGCGTGACTTCGACGTGCGCGTTGAACACCGGCATGGTCACGATGCTACCGACCGACACCCGGGCCTCGGGGTCCTCAATCGTCGATGCCGTACCAGTCGGAGAAGGCGTCGTCGGTCAGGAGCTCGTAGGCCTCGACGTACTTCGCGCGGGTGTTGTCGATCACCTCGGCCGGCATGTGCGGCGCGGGCGGTTCGTGGGTCCAGCCGGTCGAGTCCATGAAATCGCGCACGTACTGCTTGTCGAACGACGGGGGCGCGCTGCCGGGCCGGTACTTCTCCCGCGGCCAGTACCGCGACGAGTCCGGCGTCATCATCTCGTCGATGACGATGATCTTCCCGTCGCGCTCACCGAACTCGAACTTGGTGTCCGCGAGGATCAGGCCACAGCTCTCCGCGTGCGCGGCGCCGTACGCGTAGAGCCGCAGCGAGAGGTCCTTCAGCTGCTCGTACTCGTCCGCCCCGACGAGCGCGACCGCTTCGTCCGCGGTCAACGGCACGTCGTGGCCGGTCTCGGCTTTCGTCGTCGGCGTGAACAACGGCTGCGGCAGCTTTTCCGCCTCCTCCAGCCCGGCCGGGACCGAGAACCCGCCGACGGTGCCCTGCTCCCGATACTCGCTCCAGCCGTGACCGAACACGTAGCCGCGCACGACGCACTCGAGCCGGATCGGTCGCGCGGCGCGCACGAGCGTGGCCCGACCGGCGACGTCGCCCGAGATCTCGGGGAAGTCGGTGGGATCGCACGAGATCACGTGGTTCCCCACGATGTCGGTCGTGCGTTCGAACCAGAAGCTCGACAGCGCGGTGAGGACGCGGCCCTTGTCGGGGACGAGATCGGGGAGCACCACGTCGAACACCGAGATGCGATCGCTCGCCACCATGAGGAACGCGTCCATCCCGACCTCGAACAGCTCACGCACCTTGCCGGAATAGACGTGCGGCAACCCGGTGACGCTCATCCCGACAGCTCTCCCATGTCGTCGAGCGCGTCGAACACGCGGTTGATGTTCGCGAGCGCGCGCTTCAGGTCGAAACAGGCATCGAGGCGCGCCGCGTCGAGCGTCGCGCCCACCTCGGGATCGGCGGCGAGGAGCTCGCGGAACGATCGCTCCTCCTGCCAGCTGCGCATGGCGTTGCGTTGCACCATCCGGTACGCCTCGTCACGCGTCCGGCCGGCCTCGATCAGTGCGAGGAGAACCGGCTGGCTGAACACGAGCCCGAACGACGCGTCGAGGTTGCGCAACATGCGTTCCGGATATACCCGCAGGTTCTCGATCACCTGGCGGAATTTCACGAGCATGTAGTACGTGAGCATGAGCGAATCGGGAACGATGATGCGCTCGACGGACGAATGCGAGATGTCGCGCTCGTGCCACAGCGCGACGTCTTCGAGCGCGGGCTGCAGGTTGCCGCGCAGAACGCGCGCCAGACCGCACATCTGCTCGGACTTGATCGGGTTGCGCTTGTGCGGCATCGCACTCGAGCCCTTTTGCTCGCCCTCGCGGAACCCTTCCTCCGCTTCGCGCACCTCGGTGCGCTGCAGATGACGGATCTCGAGCGCGAACGTCTCGATGCTCGCACCGATCGACGCGCACGTGTACATGACCTCGGCGTGCCGGTCGCGCGGCAGGACCTGCGTGGCGGGCACCGGCTGTAGGCCGAGCCGTTCGCACACGTAACGCTCGACCGCGGGATCCACGTTCGAGTACGTGCCCACCGCGCCGGACAACTTCCCGACGGCGATCGTGGTCCGGGCCCGCGCGAGCCGTTCGCGATCGCGCCGCACCTGCATCGCCCACAGCGCGAGCTTGGCGCCGAAGGTGGTCGGCTCGGCGTGGATGCCGTGCGTGCGCCCGACCATCGGCGTGTCGCGGAACTCGCGGGCCCGTTTCGCAACCACGTTCTCGAGCTGCGCAGCCGCGCCCGCGAGCAGGTCGACGGCGCGCGTCATCTGCAGTGCGAGTGCGGTGTCGACGACATCGCTCGACGTGAGTCCGTAGTGCACCCACGCGCCCGCGGGCGGCCCGACTTTCTCCTGCACGACGTCGACGAACGCGGCGACGTCGTGGTCGGTGACCTTCTCGCGCTCGTTGATGGCGGCGACGTCGAAGCCGGCGCGTTCACGAACCGCACGCGCATCCGCGGCGGGAATCACTCCCAGCTGCGCCCACGCTTCGACGGCGAGCACCTCGACCTCGAGCCACGCACCGAAGCGCGCCTCGTCGGTGAACAGCGCTGTCATCTCGGGGAGCGAGTACCGGGGGATCACGGGAGAGCCTGGGCGCCGATGTCGCGACGGTAGTGGACTCCGGGCCACGAAATCTCGGCCGCAGCCCCATAGGCGCGGTCGCGCGCCTGGACGATGTCGGCGCCGACCGCGGAGACGGTCAAGACCCGCCCGCCGGTGGCAACCACTTCGCCCCGCTCGCCGTACGCGGTACCGGAGTGGAACACCACGACGCCCTCGTGCGCGCCGGCCCGATCGAGCCCCTCGATGACGTCTCCTTTGCGGGCGGGCGCCGGCGGATAGCCCTCGGAGGCGAGCACCACACCGACGCACGACGCGTCGGTCAGCGCGATCGGCGTACGGAGCGCTCCGGCCGCCGACTCCGAGAGGTGCACGAAGAGGTCGCTCGACAGGCGCGGAATCAGCACCTGCGACTCGGGGTCGCCGAAGCGCACGTTGTACTCGAGCACCTTCGTTCCCTGCGGCGTGAGCATGAGCCCGCAGAAGAGCGTGCCGCGGAACGGTGCGCCGCGGCGCTCGAGTTCCGCCAGGGTGGGTTGCACCGTCCGTTCCATGATCTCGTCCACCACGTCGGTCCCGACGAACGGAACCGGTGAGTACGCACCCATCCCGCCGGTGTTCGGGCCTCGGTCGCCGTCGAAGGCGCGCTTGTGGTCCTGGGCGGTCGCGAGCACCCGGGCCCGCCGCCCGTCGCACAACGCGAACAGCGACACCTCCGGACCGGTGAGGCCCTCTTCGATCACGCAGGTGCGGCCGGCGTCGCCGAACGCCGCGCCGCTGAGATACGCACGTACGGCGTCGCGCGCGTCCGCGATCGACTCGGTGACGACGACACCCTTGCCGGCCGCCAGCCCGTCGGTCTTCACCACGTAGAAGCCGGGCAACGTGTCGAGGAACGCGAGCGCATCGACCTCCTGGCCGGCCCCGAACGCGGCGTAGCGCGCGGTCGGCACCCCCGCGGCGACGAGCACGTCCTTCATCCACGCCTTCGAGCCCTCGAGCCGGGCCGCGGCCGCGCTCGGCCCGAACGCGGGTCGCCCGGACGCTTCGACCGCGTCGACGACCCCGGCAACCAGCGGGTCTTCGGGGCCGACCACGACGAGGTCGGCGTCGAGCTTGGCCGCGAGATCGGCGACGGCGGCCGGATCGGTCGGCACCACCGGGAGGCATTCGCCGATGGTCGCCAGGCCCGGGTTCCCCGGGGCGGACACGACTTCGTCGACCAGGGGCGAACGCGCGAGGCCCCACGCGAGCGAGTGCTCCCGCCCGCCACCGCCGACGACGAGAACGCGCGTGCTCACGCGGCGCGGGGAAGCACGATCGTCTGATCGCGGGCGGGCCCGACACCCACGATGCTCACGCGCACACCGACGAAGTCTTCGACGAACTTGACGTATTCGCGCGCGTGGGGCGGCAGGTCGTCGAGCCGGCCGGCGCGTTCGATCTCCACTCCCCAACCCGGCAGCGTCTCGAAGACGGGCTTGACCTTGTGCAGCACCGACTGGTGGTACGGCACGTGGTCGTAACGCGTCCCGTCCTCGCCCTCGTACGCAACGCAGACCTTGAGCTCGTCGAGCGGCGAGAGGATGTCGAGCTTCGTCAGCGCGAGCTCGGTGCACGTGTTGAGCCGCACCGCGTGCTTCAGCATCACCAGGTCGAGCCATCCGGTGCGCCGGCGCCGGCCGGTGTTCGTCCCGAACTCCCCGCCGCGTTCCACGAGCATGTCGCCGACCGCGTCGCCCTCGAAGAGCTCGGTCGGAAAGGGCCCGCTGCCGACGCGCGTTTGATACGCCTTCACGAGGCCGACGACGCGCTGGATCGCCAGCGGCCCCACACCGGCACCGGTGCACACGCCGCCCGCGATCGGGTTGCTGGAAGTGACGAACGGATACGTGCCGTGGTCGAGGTCGAGAAAGGTCGCCTGGGCACCTTCGAACAGCACCCATTGCTGCGCGTCGAGCGCCTCGTGCACCAGGTGCACGGTGTCGTCGATCATCGGCGCGAGCCGCGGGACCATCGCGAGGTACCGATCGGCCAGGTCCTTCGCGTCGATCGGCAGCCGGTTGTAGACCTTCGCCAGCACGCCGTTCTTCTCGCGCAGCGCGAGGTCGAGCTTCTCGCGGAAGATCTTCGGGTCGAGCAGATCCTGCACCCGGATGCCGACGCGCAGCGCCTTGTCGGCGTACGCGGGACCGATGCCCCGCTTCGTGGTTCCGAGCTTGTTCTTGCCCAGGTACCGCTCGGTCATCCGATCGAGCTCCTGGTGGTACGGCATGATCAGGTGCGCGTTGCCCGACAGGCGCAGGAGCCGGGTGTCGACGCCCTTGGCCTCGAGCATGTCGACCTCGTCGATGAGCACCGAGGGATCGACCACGACACCGTTGCCGATGACAGGCATCACCCACGGGTAGAGGATGCCGCTCGGGACCAGTTGGAGCTTGAACACCTCGCCGTCGACGACGAGTGTGTGCCCGGCATTGTGCCCGCCCTGATAGCGGACGCACATCGACGACTCCTTGGCGAGGTAGTCGGTGACCCGACCCTTGCCTTCGTCGCCCCACTGCGTGCCGACGATCACTGCGCCCGGCACTTAAACGCTCCGCCTGTTCGGGGTCACGTTGGGGAAATGGTAGCCGACAACGGGCGGCGGCTTGCGGGTGCTTCGTAGGCTTCGCCCGTGAGTACGAATGCGAGGACCTCGCTCGGCATCCCGTACGCGACCGCGGCGCGATTCGCGCCGCCGCGACCGATCGCCTTCGACCCCTCCCGCGCGGACGGGGCGCATTTCGGTCCGGCCGCGCCGCAGGTCCTCGACAGTCCGCTCGGCGACATCGTGCCGGGCATGAAGGTGCGCGACACCGACGAGCACGCATGCCTGACGTTGAACGTGTGGGCTCCGGCGACGGATACCCCCCTGCCGGTGTTGGTGTGGTTCCACGGCGGGTCATTCGTCATCGGAGCGTCATCGCAACCGGTATACGACGGCGCGTTCCTGGCGGCCGAGCAACAGGTCGTCGTGGTTTCCGCGAACTACCGGCTCGGCGCGCTCGGCTTCCTCGACGCCCGGTCGTTCGGCGGAGTCGCCAATTGCGGAGTGCGGGACGCCATCTGCGCGCTCGGGTGGGTGCGCGACAACATCGCCGCGTTCGGCGGCGACCCGACGCGCGTCGTCGCGTTCGGCGAGTCGGGCGGCGGTGGGCTGTTGTTGCACGCGCTCGCGGCGTCGAGCACCGACGGCATCCTCGCCGGCGCCATCATCCAGAGCGGCGCCACGTACGCCACCCTCGACGAGGCGCGGGCTGCGACCGTGCTCGAGGCGCTCGTCGCGGCCGCGGGCGTCCGCGATGCGGCCGGACTGCGCGATCTGCCGATCGAGACGCTGATCGCGGCACAGGGCGCGGCGATGTCGACCCTGCTGGGAACGGTCGGGATGATGCCGTTCCACCCGATGGTCGACGACGACCTCCTCCGGGCGCGGCCGGTCGACGCGCTCGCAAACGGTGCCGCCGGGGGCATGGCGCTCGTTGCCGGTACCACCGCCGACGAGATGCGACTGTTCGTCCCTCCGGACGCCGAACCCGCGCCGCGCGAACAGCTCGTGCGGCGGGTGGCGCGCTACCTCCGCATCGACGAGCCCGCCGCGGCGCCGATCGTCGACGACTACGCGCGCGCACTCGGGACCGACGACTCGAACGAGATCGGGCGCGCGGTCATCAGCGACAACGAGATGCAGGTCCCGTGCCGCGCGGTGCTCGAGGCCCACGCTCCGCACGGCCCGACGTATACCTACTGCTTCACGTGGGAAGGCCCGAACGTCGGCGCGTGTCACGGGATCGACATCCCCTTCCCGTTCGGCAACTTCGTCGAGGGTTGGGATGCGTTCGTCGGTCTCGACGACGACGGGCGCGCACTGTCGCAGGCGATGCAACGCGCGTGGGCCGCATTCGCGCGCGACGGCGACCCGGGTTGGCCGCGCTACCCGGCGGCGCGCATCTTCGGTCGCGACGTGCACGACGAGGCCGCGCACCCCTTGTTCGGCCGCCTCCCGCGCGTCTAGTTCTCGAACACCCGTAACGGCGGCCGGCCGAGCACGCGTTCGACCGTGTCGGTCGTCGCCGCGAGCGCGCCGCGCGCGACGGCTTCGAAGAGATGCACGCTCGAATCCGCGAGCCAGGGGTCGAGCCCCGAGGCAACGACCGTTTCGCGCCAGCGATCGAGCGGGAGATCGATCCGCTGCACACCGAGCCGGGCCGCGACCTCGTCGCCATCGAGCGCGTCGGGGCCGGTGAGATGCAACGCACCGTCGAGGTCGTCGCGCACGAGCGCCGCCGCGCCGACCGCGGCGATGTCACGCGGATCGATCCACGCGATCTTGCCCGCGCCGGTCGGCAGCACGACCGCGCCGCGGGCCACGACGTCGCCCTGCTTGTCGATCACGCTCGAAAAGAACGAAGGCTGCAGGACGACCGCGGCGCAGCTCGACTCCGCGAGCCGGCGCTCGATCGCGCGGTGGTTGCCGTGCAGACCGTCCTCCAAGCCGGCGATCGGGATGTTCGACACCTTGACGATCCGGGCGACCCCGGCCTTCTCGGCCGCTTCGATCGCGTTGGTCTCGAGTTCCACCTGATCCCGCGTCGGCGACGACACGAGGAACATGCTCGTGATCCCCGCGCACGCGTCGAGCAGCGCGGACCGATCGCGGAGGTCGCCGAGGACCACCTCGTCGACCGCCGCGCCCGCGTCGGACAGCGGCCGCCGCACGAAGGCGCGCACCTCCACGTCGGCACGGGGCGCGAGGAGGGCCGCCACCTGGCCGCCGAGCTCACCGGTCACACCGATCACGAGCGCCTTCACGGTCGGAGAGTCTCGCGGATACCGTCAACGCCGTGCGTCTGCCCCGACCCGGACCCGGTATCGGTCGCGATCTGACCGTGCAGCAGGAGCTGGCGTGCGCGCTGCGCATCCTGGCGCGTGAGGGCTGGCGCGAGAACCTGTCGGGCCACGTCACCGTTGCCTGCGCCGACGGCGGCATGTGGTGCAACCCGTGGGGTATCTGGTGGGAGGAGGTCCGCGCCACCGACATCCTGCGCCTCGACGTCGACGGGGAGATCATCGCCGGGCAGTGGGACGTGACGCCGGCCGTGTTCCTCCACACCGAGTTACATCGCGCGCGTGCCGACGCCGCGGTCGTCGTCCACAATCATCCCTACTACGCGACACTGCTCGCGACGATGGGCGAATCGCCGCGCCCCGTCCACCAGAACTCGTGCATCTTCGACGGCGAGATCGCGTTCCTCGACGAGTACGGAGGTATCGAGGACGCGAACGACGGGAAGTGGCTCGCGACCCACGTCGGCGACGCGAGCGGCATCCTGCTCGCGCATCACGGCGCGATCGTCACCGCGCCGACCATCGCGGAGGCTTGTTACAAGGCCACGACATTCGAACGCATGTGCCGGTTCACCTACGACACGATCGCGGCGGGTCGCGCGGCGAAGGAGATCCCCGCGGACGCGCGCGCCGCGCTGAAGCCACTGCTGCGGCAGAACACTCCGCAGGCGTATTGGGACGGAGCGGTGCGCATGCTTCTTCGCGACGAACCCGAGGTGTTGACGTGACGTCCGGAATGTCACTCGATGATCTTGCGAGCAACGCGTACTTCGGGGGCGGGAAGGGTCGCCGCGAGACGGTCTCCTGGCTCCCCGAGCCCGAACCGCGCGAGCGCGCGTACACCGTCATCTCCGTCGACGACCACGTCGTCGAGCCGCCCGACGCGTTCACCGGTCGGTTCCCCAAGAAATACGCCGACGAGGAACCGCGCGTCGTCCCGACCGACGACGGTGGCGAGGCGTGGGTCTGGCAGGGTCAGGTGCTGCCGAACGTCGGGTTCAACGCGGTGGTCGGGCGGCCGTCGACCGAGTACGGCTTCGAGCCCACGCGCTTCGACGAGATGCGCCGCGGCGCGTGGGACGTGAACGCGCGCGTCGCCGACATGGACCTCGACGGAGTCGCGGCTTCGCTCTGCTTCCCGTCGTTCCTGCCCGGTTTCGTCGGCCAGCGCCTGACGCTGTGGCCGACCGACGAGGAGCTCGCGCTCGTCGCGATGCGGGCGTACAACGATTGGCACCTCGACGCGTGGTGCGGCGCCGCGCCCGGTCGTTTCATCCCGAACCAGATCGCGTTCCTGCGCGACCCGCAGGTTGCCGCCGACGAGATCCGTCGCAATGCGGCGCGCGGGTTCAAGGCCGTCACGTTCTCCGAGGCGCCCGACAAGCTCGGGATGCCGACGATCCACTCGGGGTACTGGGACCCGCTCTTCGCCGCGTGCGAGGAGACGGAGACCGTGTTGTGCCTGCACGTCGGTTCGTCGGGAACATCGCCGACGACCTCGGCCGACGCGCCGCCCGAGATTCCCGCGGTGTTGTTCGGGGCGTACGGCATGTACAGCGCGGTGGACTGGCTGTACTCACGTATCCCGGTGCGCTTCCCGAAGATCAAGATCTGTTTGTCGGAGGGCGGGATCGGCTGGGTCGCGGGCATCATCGACCGCCTCGACCACTGCTACAAGTACCAACTCGGTTACCTGCCGACGTGGCGCGACGTCGAGGAGACACCGAGCGAGGTGCTGCGACGCAACTTCTGGTTCTGCGCGCTCGACGACGACTCGAACATGGCGCTGCGCCACCGCATCGGCCTGGAGCACGTCCTCGTCGAGTCCGACTATCCGCACGCCGATTCCTCGTGGCCGAACACGCAGGCGATGTTGGTGCGTCAGCTCCGCGATCAGAACATCCCCGACGACGAAGCCGAGCGCATCACCTGGCGCAACGCGGCCGACCTGTTTCGTCATCAGCTTCCGTGAACACGAGCGTCGTACCAAGAACGATCGCGGGCGTGGTGGCCCGCAACGCCCGGGGCAATCCCGACGGCGTCGCGTTCGCCGAAGCCGCGTCGGGCCAATCGATGACCTGGTCCGAGTACGACGCCCGGTCGTCGGCCATGGCCGCGTCACTGCGCGAGTTCGCGCCCGGCGACCGCGTCGCGCTGCAGCTGCCCGACGGCCCGGGTGTGCACGCGGCGATGCTCGCGTGCGAGAAGGCCGGGCTCGTCGGTGTCGGCATCGGGGCGCGCGCGGGCGTGCGGGAGGTCGAGCACCTCGTCGAACGCAGCGGAGCCCGCACGCTGCTGCGGGAACCGCCACGACTGTCCGCGGCCGGGGTGGAACAGCCCATCGGCGCCGACGAGCTCTGGTACCTCAACTCGACCTCGGGCACGACCGGCCTGCCCAAGATGGTCATGCACACGCAGGCGCGCTGGTTCGCGTTCCACGGGTTCGCGGATCGGGTCGCGCGCTTCACCGCGGACGACGTGTTCCTGTCGGCCCTCCCCACGCCGTTCGGCTTCGGCTTGTGGACCGCGCACTTCTCCCCGGCCATCGCGGGCGCGGCGTGCGTCGTGTGCGCCCGCTTCGATCCGGAGACCGTGCTGCAGGCGATCGAGCAGTACCGCGTCACGGTGCTTGCAGCCGTGTCGACGCAGTTCGTCATGATGCTCAACTCGCCCGCGATCGACGACCACGACCTCTCGTCGCTGCGCATCCTGTTCACGGGCGGCGAGATGGTTCCGTACGCACGAGCGAAGGAGTTCGAGGATCGGACGGGCGCGCACGTCCTGCAGTTCTACGGCTCGAACGAGACCGGCGCGTTGTCGTGCACGACACCGGGAGACCCGCAGGCGAAGCGTTTGCGTACCGCCGGGAAGGTCATCCCGGAGATGCACGTGCGGCTCCTGGACCACGACACCGGCGCCGACATCACCGCGCCCGGGGTGGCGGGTGTGCCCGCGGGCAAAGGTCCGGCACTCTGCCTCGGCTACTACGACGATCCCGCCGCGAACGCGCAGCTCTTCACCGCGGACGGTTGGATGCTGATGGGCGATCTCGTGACCATCGACGGCGACGGGTACCTCACCGTCGTCGGGCGCACGTCCGACATCATCATCCGGGGCGGCAAGAACATCAGCGCCGCACAGGTCGAGGACGAGGTCGCGGCGCATCCCTCGGTCGCGCTGTGCGCCGCGGTCGCGGTTCCCGACCCCACGTTCGGCGAGCGCGTGTGCGTCTTCGTCGAGCTCCGCACGGAAAGCGACCAGTTGACGCTCGACGACCTGCGTACGCACCTCGGCGCTCGCGGCACCGGGAAGGAGCTCTGGCCCGAACGGCTCGTCGTGCTCGACGAGCTCCCCCGCTCGTCGGGCGGCAAGGTCGCCAAAGGCGAGCTCCGCGCGCTCGCGCACCGTCTCGACGAGTTCTAGCGCGCCTTCCTCACGCCCGCACCCGGTCGAGGCGCTGCAGGAGCTCGTGCGCGGCCAGTTCGATCGGTTTGTGCTTCCATTCCGCGGCTCGGTACTGGCACGCGATGAGTCCCATCCGATGGACGCGACGGAGATCGCCGTAGACGAATCCGTAGCGGGCCTTCGTGTTGTCGTTGGCGCCCTCGGTGAGGCCGAGATGCCACTCGGCGAAGTCCTCCCAGGAGTGCGACGCCAGGTATGCGTTCTCGTCCTCGGCGGTGGGTTGGCTGTCGCCCCAGTCGCTCTCGAGCACGTACTGATGGGCGTCGATGAGCCGCTCGGCGTGCGCCACGGCCAACTTGTTCAGCGTGTAGGAAGCCATGTCCTTCAGCTTCCCCAGGCCTGACGGCGGGCAGTCGTCACACCGGAGCGGGGTCGGGCCGAGCGCTGTGTGTATTCGGCACGCAAATGGGGGACAATGCGATGGGCACGAACTCCCCGGGGGGAAGCATGCGCACGACGCTCTCGACCGCTCGCCACACGTTCCGGATCGCCTGCGCCGGCGCCATGTTCGGCCTGGCGGCGCTGGTCCCCGTCGCCACCGCGGCGGCACCGCCCGCCGCGGCCGCGCTGACCCCGGTCGTCGGCTGCGGCTTCCACTTCGGGCCGATCGACCAACAGGGCGCCGCGGGGACACTGTTCTATTCGGTGGCTCTGGAGCCGGCCAACCCCGCGCAGCGCTGCACGCGCTCGGTCACGTTCACGACCACCGCCGCGCACGGCGTGCCCGCGACGCGCTACATCCACATCGACAACAACCCGCTGACCGCGACCCAGACGGTGTCGTTCGCGCCCGGTCGGCTGCCGCCGGTGTTGACGATCAGTTGGGGCGGGCTCCACTGCTCCGATCCCGTCGTTCCCGGTGCGATCACCTTCGCGTCGGGCGGCCAGTCGACGTCGGTCGCGCTCTCACCGAGCACGTGCGACGGCATGGGGAACTCGAACTTCGCGTCGTTCCCGCTGCCCCCCACGCCGAGCGCCGTCGGCATCGCCCGCACGCCCGGCAATCTCGGATACCAGATCGTGAACGAGGCCGGGGCGCTGACGCACGAAGGGAACGCCACCGCGTTCACCGCCGCAGCCGCGCAGTTCCCGGTCGTCGGGATGGCTCCCGCACCTAACGGCCAGGGTGCATGGGTGGTCGCGTCCGACGGCGGCGTGTTCTCGTACGGCGCCGCCGGGTTCCACGGCTCGCTCGGCGCGACGCACTTGAACGCGCCCGTCGTCGGCATCGCGCCCACGCCGAGCGGTCTCGGCTACTGGCTGGTCGCGTCGGACGGTGGGGTGTTCTCGTTCGGCGACGCGACGTTCCACGGCTCGCTCGGCGCAATGCACCTCAACGCGCCGATCAGCGGCATGGCCGCCACGCCCGACGGTCACGGCTACTTCCTCACCGCGGCCGACGGTGGCGTGTTCGCGTTCGGCACCGCGCACTTCGTGGGTTCACTCGGAAACGTCGCGCTCAACGCGCCGATCGTCGGCATGGCCGCGGGAGCGCACGGTGGCTACTGGCTGGTCGGCTCCGACGGCAGCGTGTTCGCGTTCGGCGTGCTGTTTGCGGGATCGCTGGGCGGGATGCACCTCAATGCGCCGGTGTCCGCGATGGCCACGACGTCGACCGGCCACGGCTACTGGTTGCTCGGTTCCGACGGCGGGATCTTCACCTTCGGTGACGCGCACTTCTTCGGAGCCTCGCCCATCTTCTTCCCGTAGACGCGGACGCCCGGCATTCGATCAGGAACCCGGTACCCCCACCCGGCCGAGGTAGCGATCGAACGCGTCGCGGCAGCCTTTGCGATCCCCCGTCGCGAGCAGATCCAGGAGCAGGCCGCGTACGACGGCTACCGCCAGGCGGGCATCGGCGCGCGCGGTGCGCTTGTCGCCGCCGCCCGCGACGACTGCATCCGCGATCGGCCCGACCCACGATTCCACGACGTCGTCGAGGAACCCTTCGGTCCCCGGTCGCCCGAGGAGGGCGTGTACGTAGAGCTCGAAGAACAACCGCTCCTGCGGCCAGAGCTTCGGGTCACTGATCCGCTTCCAGAACTCGCGCGCGTCCTCGGGGACGGTTCTCGCCCCGGAACCGAACGCGAGCTCGCGCTGCGTCTGTTCGACGGCTTGCGCAACCGCGACGAGCAGGCCTTCGCGTGATCCGAAGTGGTAGATGAGCATGCGGTGGCTGGTGCCGATCGCGTCGGCCAACTCCCGCAGGCTGAGGTCGGCGATTCCGGCGTCCAGCGCGTGCTGCACCGCCGCGTCGAGGAGCCGTTGACGGGCTTGCGATTCGACCATTATCTGCTAATGTACCATGTGGTACATCGAACGCAATGGGCCGCACAGGAGGTCGAGATGAAAAAGCTGCGTGTCAACGCCGGCGCCATGACGAGCGCGTCCCCGCAGGCACTCTGGTCGTTGCTCGCCGACGCCACGACCTACTCGCAGTGGGGACCGTGGAACGCGAGCGGATACGAAGACCCGAGCGCGCGCGGCGTCGGCGCGCTCCGATTCATGCGCTACGGCCGC
The DNA here is from genome assembly GCA_963835455.1 of uncultured Actinomycetes bacterium. Lineage (GTDB taxonomy): Bacteria > Actinomycetota > Acidimicrobiia > IMCC26256 > PALSA-610 > PALSA-610. The sequence goes on along the minus strand of CAWIFT010000003.1, from coordinate 162,196 downwards.
CGAACGACGGTGGAGCGCATCCTCGAGCTCGTCGACGGCAAGCGCCTTGCGTACAACGTCGAACGCGGCATCCCGGTGCGCAACTACCGCGCCGACGTCGTGCTCACGCCGACCGACCGTGGCACGCACGTCGACTGGAGTGCCGAGTGGGACTCGACCCTCCTCGGGCGCGCGGTGCAACGCAAGCTGCGCACGCTGTATCCCGACATCATGGCGCGTCTCGTCGCCGCCGCGGAAACTGTCGACGCGACGAGCCGAACCCAGTAGCACCGGATCCGGTCGTCCCCGGATCCGGTGGTTACGTCACGATCTCGGCGGTGGCCGCGAGATCGAACACGAGACCACCGTCGGGATCGGCGTCGACCACGATCGTGTCGCCGGCCTGATACGCGCCCTTCAAGACTTCGAGCGCGATCGGATCGGCAACCTCGCGCTGCAACACGCGCTTCAACGGCCGCGCCCCGAAGTCGGGGTCGTATCCCGTCTGCGCGACCCACTTCTGCGCGGCCGGGGTGAGATCGAGCGTGAGCCCGCGATCCGCGAGCCGCGCCTCGAGGATCTCGACCTGCAAACCGACGATGCGCTCGATCTCGGCCTCCGACAGCCGGCCGAACACGACGATCTCGTCGATGCGATTGAGGAACTCGGGCTTGAAGTGCGCATGCACCGCGGCCATCACCGCCGGCTCGTCGGCACCCGCGCCGAGGTTCGACGTCATGATGATGATCGTGTTGGTGAAGTCGACCGTGCGGCCCTGACCGTCGGTGAGCCGGCCGTCGTCCATCAGCTGCAACAGCACGTTGAAGACGTCGGGGTGGGCCTTTTCGATCTCGTCGAGCAGGATCACCGCGTAGGGCCGCCGCCGGACCGACTCCGTGAGCTGGCCGCCCTCTTCGTAACCGACGTACCCGGGCGGCGCGCCCACGAGACGCGACACCGAGTGCTTCTCCATGTACTCCGACATGTCGATGCGGACCATCGCCCGCTCGTCGTCGAACAAGAACTCGGCGAGCGCGCGCGCCAGCTCGGTCTTGCCGACTCCGGTCGGACCGAGGAACAGGAACGAACCGATCGGCCGGTTCGGATCCGACAGGCCGGCGCGTGATCTGCGGATCGCGTTCGCGACCGCGACCACCGCGTCGTCCTGACCGACGACCCGCTCGTGCAGGTGCTCCTCGAGCCGCACCAGCTTCGACATCTCGCCTTCCATGAGGCGCGAGACGGGAACGCCCGTCCACTTGGCGACGATCTCGGCGACGTCCTCCTCGTCGACCTCTTCCTTCAGCATGCGGCCGTCGCGCTGCAGATCATCGAGTCGCGTCGACAGCTGATCGAGCTCGCGTTCGACGACCGGGATGTGGCCGTAGCGCAACTGCGCGGCGCGCTCGAGATCGCCGTCGCGCTCCGCGCGCTCGGCTTCGAGTCGCGCTTCCTCCAGCCGCTCCTTGCCCGCCTGGATCGCGACGATCGCGTCCTTCTCCGACTGCCAGTGCGCGACCATGCCGTCGCGCTCCTCCTGCAGCGACTGCAGCTCCGCGTCCAGCGCTTCGAGCCGCGCGTGCGAACTCTCGTCGGTCTCCTTCGCGAGCGCGGCGCGCTCGATCTCGAGCTGACGGATCCGGCGCTCCACGACGTCGATCTCGAACGGCATCGAATCGATCTCGATGCGCAGGCGCGAGGCCGACTCGTCGATCAGGTCGATGGCCTTGTCGGGAAGCTGGCGGCCGCTGATGTAGCGGTCGGAGAGCACCGCCGCCGCGACGATCGCCGCGTCCTGGATGCGCACACCGTGGTGAACCTCGTAGCGCTCCTTGAGCCCGCGCAGGATCGCGATGGTGTCCTCGACGGACGGTTCACCCACGTACACCTGCTGGAAGCGTCGTTCGAGCGCGGCGTCCTTCTCGATGTATTTGCGGTACTCGTCGAGCGTCGTCGCCCCGATGAGCCGCAGTTCGCCGCGCGCCAACATGGGCTTGATCATGTTCCCGGCATCGACCGCGCCTTCGGCGCCACCGGCGCCCACGATCGTGTGGATCTCGTCGATGAAGGTGATGACCTCACCGCCCGAGTCGGCGATCTCCTTCAACACCGACTTGAAGCGCTCCTCGAACTCGCCGCGGTACTTCGTGCCCGCGATCAGCGAGCCGATGTCGAGCGCGATGACGCGCTTGTTGCGGAGACCTTCGGGGACGTCGCCTTCGACGACCCGCCGCGCCAGCCCTTCGACGATCGCGGTCTTGCCCACACCCGGCTCACCGATGAGCACCGGGTTGTTCTTCGTACGCCGCGACAGCACCTGGATGATGCGGCGGATCTCCTCGTCGCGCCCGATCACCGGATCGATCTTGCCGAGCCGCGCCGCCTCGGTGAGGTCGCGGCCGTACTTCTCGAGCGCCTGGTACTGCTCTTCGGGATTGTCGCTCGTGACCCGGTGCGACCCCCGTACCTGCCGCAGCGCGTCGAGGGCCGCGTCGTGATCGACGCCGACGCCCCGCAGGAGATCACCGACGCCGCCGGGGACCTCGGTCATTGCGAGAAGAATGTGCTCCGTCGACACGTACTCGTCGCTCAACGTCGCGCGCTCCGCATCGGCGTTCTCGAGCACGCGGAACGTGCTCGCACCGAGCTGCGCGTCGCGCACGGTTGCGCCGCTGACACTCGGGAGCTTCGCCAACACCTCGTCGACGCGCCGGCGCACCTCGCCGACGTCGATGCCGATGCGTTCCAGGACACCCGGCACGATGCCCTCGCTCTGATCGAGCAGCGCGCGCAACAAGTGCTCGGGTGCGATCTCGGTGTTGCCGGCGTCGCGCGCGAGGGCCTGCGCCGCGGCGAACGCCTCCTGGGTCTTGCGGGTGAAGCGATTCGGGTCTACTGCCATGAGCGGTTCTTTCTTCGAAAAGAAGGGCTTTACCGGTGTCGGTGGGTCTCGAAGCGGGCGAGGACGGCGCTGCGGACCGGTACGAGCTCACGCCGGTACTGACGGTGCGCGGCCTCGACCCGTTCCTCGACTTCCTTCGCGAGCGCGTCGAGGCGCGCTTCGAGCTCGGTGATGCGAGCCCGCGCACCGACGAGCTCGTCCTCGAGCGCAAGGATGCGTTGCACCCCCGCGAGCGACACGCCGTCGTTGGTCAACTCCTGGATGCGCCGCAGCAGCGCGATGTCCTGATTGGAATAGCGCCGGCTGCGACCGGTCGTGCGCGCGGGCGCCAGCAGCCCCTTGCGCTCGTAGATGCGCAACGTCTGCGGGTGCACACCCGCGAGCTCGGCCGCGACCGAGATCATGTACAGCGCTCTCGCGTCACTCTCCATCGCGCTTCCTCCGGTCCTGCACACCGGCGAAGAGGCCCGCACGCGGATCTTCGTCGACCACCGCGCCGAGGGCCTCGATGGCCTCGCGCTGCGCGCTCGTCAGGTTGACGGGAACCTGGACCTCGACGGTCACGAGGAGGTCGCCGCTCTTGCCGTTGCCGTCGGCGCCCACGCCCTTGCCCCGCACGCGCAACACCTTGCCGCTCGGAGTTCCCGGCGGGATGCGCACGGTCACCTGCGCGTCGAGAGTCGGCACCTTGATGTCGGCGCCGAGCGCGGCTTCGGAGAACGTCACCGGCAACCGCAGGGTCAGGTCGTCACCGTGGCGACCGAACAGCGCGTGGCCGCGCACGTGCACGATCACGTACAGATCGCCCGGCGGTCCGCCGTTGGCGCCCGCGCCGCCGCGACCCTTCACCCGGATGCGTTGCCCGTCGGCGACACCCGCCGGGATCCGCACCTTCACCTCCCGGGCGCGCACTTCGACTCCGGAACCGCTGCACGTGGGACACGGGGTCGGGATGACCTGACCGCGCCCGCCGCACGTGGGGCACACCTGCGAGAACGAGAACGGACCCTGGTTGTCCGCGATGGTGCCCGCGCCGTGGCACTGCGGGCACGTCTCCGGCATCGTGCCCGGCGCCGCGCCCGAGCCCGCGCACGTGGAACAGGTCGCGTCGGCGCGGAACCGCACCGTGGAGGTGACACCCCGGATCGCGTCGTCGAACTGCAAGTGCAACTCGGTCTCGAGATCGCGGCCCCGCTGCGGACCGGTCGCCGTACGCGCTCGCCGGCGATTGCCGCCGCCGAACAGGTTGCCGAAAATGTCGCCCAGGCCGCCGCCGTCGGTCTCGAAGCGGAACGACTGACCCGCACCACCGGCACCGAATCCGCCGGGACCGAAACCGCCGGCTCCATCGGGGCCGACGCCGGACGCGACCATCTGGCGGACCTCGTCGTACTCGGCGCGCTTCGTTGCGTCGCCGAGTACGTCGTAGGCCGCGGAGATCTCCTTGAAGCGATCCTCCGCCGCGGCGTTCCCCGGATTCGCGTCCGGGTGATGTTCCTTCGCGAGCTTCTTGAACGCGCGCGACAGCTCCTTCTCGGTGGCCGTCTTCGGCACGCCGAGAACGGCGTAGTAGTCCTTTTCGAACCACTCTCGCTGTGCCGTCACTCGCCGTTCTTCCTCGTCACTTTCACCATCGCGGGACGCAGGACGCGTCCCTTCAACTTCCAACCGGTGCGCAGCACGTCGGCGACGTGCGGCTCACCGTCGCCGTCGTCCTGCATGACGGCTTCGTGCTCGTTCGGATCGAACGGCGCACCGTTCGCCTCGATGCGCTCGAGTCCCGCACGGTCCACCACCGACGACAACTCGGCGTAGACGAGCTCGATGCCCTTCGACACCTTCTCGTCGACGTCGCTGCTCTCGAGGTTCCGCACTGCGAGCTCGAAGCTGTCGAGCACGGGGAGCAGTTGTTCGAGCAGCCCTTCCGTGGCTCGTTCCACCAACGCGGTCTGCTCGCGCACGACCCGCTTGCGGTAATTCTCGAAGTCGGCCTGCAGGCGGCGGGTCGTGTCGAGGAGATCGTCACGCTCCCGCTGCAGCGACCCGAGGTCCAACTCGAACTGCGCGGCCTCCGCGGCACCCGGGTCCGTTTCCGGACCCGGGGCCGACGTTTCGCTCGTTGCATCCGTCATGACGGATTACGCGCTCTGCTGGTCGTCGTCGATGATCTCGGCGTCGGCGACCTCGTCGTCGGACGGCGGCGCGGTGTCACCCGCACCCCCTGCCGCCGACTGCTGCGCCTGCACGTTCTGGTACAGCCGCCGCGTGAAGTCGTTGCTCGCGGCGAGCAACAGCTCGTGCGCGTGCTTGATCGCCTCGACGTCGGTGCCGGCGAGCGCCTCCTTGAGGTTCTTCAAGGCGACGTCGATCTTCTCGCGATCGTCGGCGGGCACCTTGTCGCCCTGCTCCTTCAGGAGGTTCTCCGTCTGCCACGCAAGGGTGTCGGCCGTGTTCCGGGTCTCGGCCTCCTCGCGCTTCTGCCGGTCTTCTTCCGCGTGAGCCTCGGCGTCCTTGATCATCTGGTTGATGTCGTCCTTGCCGAGCGCGGTACCGCCCGAGATGATCATCGACTGTTCCTTGCCGGTGCCGAGATCCTTGGCCGACACGTGCACGATGCCGTTGGCATCGATGTCGAACGTGACCTCGATCTGCGGCACACCGCGCGGTGCGGGCGGGAGCCCGGTGAGCGTGAACGTGCCCAACTGCTTGTTGCGGTACGCCATCTCGCTCTCACCCTGGAGCACCTTGATCTCCACCGAGGGCTGACTGTCCTCGGCCGTGGTGAACACCTGCGAGCGCTTCACCGGAATGGTGCTGTTGCGCTCGATGATCTTCTCCATGATCTGACCGCGGGTCTCGATGCCGAGCGACAACGGCGTGACGTCGAGCAGGAGAATGTCCTTGACGTCGCCCTTGAGCACGCCGGCCTGAATCGACGCACCGGCCGCGACCGCCTCGTCGGGGTTCACGCCCTTGTGCGGCTCCTTCCCGGTGAGCTCGGTGACCAGATCGGTGACCGCGGGCATCCGCGTGGAGCCGCCCACGAGGATCACGTGGTCGATCTTCGACTTGTCGAAGCCCGCGTCGCGGATCGCCTGCTCGAACGGACCGCGACAGGCCTCGAGCAGATCACGCGTCATCTCCTGGAACCGCGCCCGGGTGAGCGTGAGCTCGAGGTGCAACGGACCTTCGCTCGTCGCGGTGACGAACGGAAGGTTGATCGTCGTCTCCTGCAACGTGGAGAGCTCGATCTTGGCCTTCTCCGCCGCTTCCTTCAGCCGCTGCGCCGCCATCTTGTCGATCCCGAGGTCGACGCCGTGCGAGTTCTTGAACTCGCTGACCATCCAGTCGATGACCTTCTGGTCCCAGTCGTCGCCGCCGAGATGCGTGTTGCCGGAGGTGCTCTTCACCTCGAACACGCCGTCACCGATCTCGAGCACCGACACGTCGAACGTGCCGCCGCCGAGGTCGAAGACGAGGATCGTCTGGTCGCTGCCTTCCTTGTCGAGCCCGTACGCGAGCGCGGCCGCGGTGGGCTCGTTGATGATGCGCAGCACTTCGAGGCCCGCGATCTCGCCGGCCTCCTTGGTGGCCTGGCGCTGGGCGTCGTCGAAGTACGCGGGGACCGTGATGACGGCCTGGGTGACCGCGGTTCCGAGGTAGCTCTCCGCGTCGCGCTTCAGCTTCTGCAGGATGCGGGCGCTGATCTCCTGCGAGTTGTACGCCTTGGCGTCGATGTCGATCTTCCAGTCGGTGCCCATGTGGCGCTTGACGGAACGGATCGTGCGATCGGGGTTCGTGATCGCCTGGCGCTTGGCGACCTCGCCGACGAGCACCTCGCCGGTCTTCGAGAACGCGACGACCGAGGGAGTCGTCCGGCTGCCCTCGGCGTTGGGGATGACGACAGGCTCACCGGCCTCGAGCACCGAGACCACTGAGTTGGTAGTGCCGAGGTCGATGCCGACGGCCTTGGACATGGTTTTGCCTCCACGGAACGGGGTTGGGTGATGGGTTGGGTCGACGAGTCGGGGGGCGACTCTGAGACTTGAGTGCGAACAGAGATTGTAACTTGACAATGGTGCTATCAGATTCCCGCCGGAGCCAGAAATCGCCTGGGTCCGCGGGTATCGGGCGGACAGAGGTGACGGGATCGGTACAAGTCGTTAGATTTCCCGCCCATGGCTCGCCGTGACGCTTTCATCGATCACCTCCAGCAGGTCCCGCTCTTCGCCGCCTGCTCCCGCAAGGACCTCCAGCTGGTGGCCCGCCGGGCGGAGGATGTCCGGGTGTCGGGGGGCAAGGCCCTGATCTCGGAGGGTGAGACCGGCCACGAGTTCTTCGTGATCTTGGAGGGTGAGGCCAAGGTCATGCGGCACGGCCGCAAGATCGCGAGTCTGGGGCCCGGCGACGCGTTCGGCGAACTCGCCCTGCTCGAGAAGGCGCCCCGCAACTCCACGATCATCGCCGAGACCGACATGGAGCTCGTCGTCCTGGGCCAGCGCGAGTTCGCCGGCCTCATCGACGAAGTCCCCGGCTTCGCGAGAAAGTTGCTCGCGGGAATGGCCAAGCGACTCCGAGACGCGGACGCCCGCTCCGTCCAGTAACTCTTTGCACTTCGCTGGCTGAGGGGCTCGCTCCGCTCGCGATGTGAGGCGGCGCGAAGTGCGGCGAGCTTCCTGCGCATGCGCTTCGCCCATCGCTCCGGGCGCCGCACCACGAATCATCTTCCAGGTTCGAGGCAGGGTGGGCGACGGCTTGTACATTCAGGTCCGATGAGGCTGCCGAAAGCTCACCAGCTGGTTCTCGGGCTCGGGATCGCGATGTTCTTCTTCGTGATCGGGAGCGGGATCGCACCCGCGATCACGGGTTGGCACGACCACTCGCCGATCCAGCGCGAGGTCTTCCGCGGCATTCCCACCGCGATGAAGGTCGCGTTCTACGCGGCGGTCGCGACGTCGCTGCTCGTCGTCGCGTGGCTGTCGTCGCTCCGGGTGAAGAACTGGGAACGGGGTCTCGCCGACAACCGGCGCACGACCCGCAAGAACGTCGAGAAGCGTGCGAAGAGCTACCGCAGCGGCGTGTGGATGCAGACCCTCCTGCGCGATCCCACCGCCGGCCTGATGCACGCGTTCCTCTACTTCGGTTTCGTCTCGCTGTTCATCGTGACGGTCATCAGCGAGGTCGATCACCAGCTGCCGGATCGCTTCAAGTTCCTGCACGGCCAGACGTATCAGGCGTATTCGTTCGGGGCCGAGGTCGCGGGAATCATGTTCCTGATCGGCATCGGGTGGGCGATCTCCCGGCGCTACGCCCAGCGCCCGTACCGCATCCGCATCAAGACGCGCCCCGAAGACCTGATGATCCTCGCCACGTTCTTGATCATCGGGCTCACCGGGTTCTTCGTCGAAGCCGCGCGCATCGCGGCCGAGGGCAAGCCCGCGTTCGAGAAGTGGTCGTTCGTCGGCTACGGGCTCGCGACCACGATCGATTCCTGGTCGTTGCACACGCTCACGCTCACGCACCGCTGGTTGTGGGGCGTGCACGTCGTGGCGTTCCTCGTCTTCCTCGCGATCCTGCCGACCACCAAGTTGCGCCACATGTTCACGTCGCCCATGAACATGTACCTGAAGGACCGCGACCGGCCCAAGGGTGCGATGAAGCCCATGCCGAACCTCATGGAGACCGAGCTCGAGAGCTTCGGCGCAGTGAAGATCGAGGACTTCACGTGGAAGCAGCTGATGGACACCGACGCGTGCACTGTCTGCGGACGTTGCACGTCGGTGTGTCCGGCCCACGCCACCGGCAAGCCGCTCGACCCGCGCGAGATCGTGTTGAAGGTGGGCGAGGTGATGGCCGCAACCGGCGATCCGGTCGTGTCGCCGCCCGTCGGGGTCGACCGCGACATCTCGATCAGCACCGACAGCGTGTTCGAACGCATCTCGCCCGAGGAAGTGTGGGCGTGCACGAGCTGCAAGGCGTGCGACGAGATCTGTCCCGTGAACATCGAGATCCTCGACAAGATCCTCGACATGCGGCGCTACCTCACGCTGATGGAGAGCGACTTCCCCACCGAGCTCGGCAACACGTTCCGCTCGATGGAGAACTCGGCCAACGCCTACGGCATGAACCAGGGCGACCGCGGCGACTGGGCCGCTTCGCTCGAGGGGATCGACATCGTCGAGCCCGGCGGCGCGTTCGATCACGAGTACCTCTACTTCGTCGGTTGCGCCGGCAGCTTCGACGACCGCAACAAGAAGACGTCGCGTGCCTTGGCGAAGCTGCTGCAGCGTGCGGGCATCGACTTCGCGATCCTCGGTCCGAGCGAGATGTGCAACGGCGACCAGGCTCGCCGCGCCGGCAACGAATACATCTTCCAGATGCTCGCCATGCAGAACGTCGAGACGTTCGACGGCATGGGCGTGAAGAAGATCATCACGCAGTGCCCGCACTGCTTCAACGTGTTGAAGAACGACTACCCGCAGGTCGGCGGCAACTACGAGGTGATCCACCACTCGCAGCTCCTCGACGAGCTCGTGCGCGACGGTCGGCTCTCACTCGCGGGCGCGACGCTCGAAGAGCGCGTCACCTACCACGACTCCTGTTACCTCGGCCGCCACAACGACGTCTATCTCGCACCCCGACGCGTCGTCGGTTCGCTCGCGGGCATCGACCTCGTCGAGATGCCGCGCAACGGCACCAAGGGCATGTGCTGCGGGGCCGGGGCGCGCGCATGTGGATGGAGGAGAACACCGGCAAGAAGGTCAACACCGAGCGCAGCCAGGAGGCGATCGCCACCGGCGCGTCGCGCATCGCGGTCGCCTGCCCCTTCTGTTACGTGATGTTCGACGACGGTGTGAAGGGCGAGGGCAAGGACGAAGAAGTCCGGGTGCAGGACATCGCCGAACTGCTCTGGGAAGCGATCGAGAACGGCGGCACCGAGCCGCTGCCGACCGGCGGCACGTTCACCCCGGGCATCTAAGCGCGCACCCGGGCATCTAAGCGCGCACCCGGGCATCTGCGCGCGTCCGCCCGGGGTTACTGCTTCGGTTCGTCGTCGTCGCCGAAGGCCTTGTCCCACCACGACTCGCCCTCCGCAGCCGGTGGTTGCGCGGGCGCGGGCGGCGCCGCGGCCGGCGGCGCGGGCTCGGGTGGCGCGGGCTCGGCGGGCGGCGCCGCGGGCGGAGGCGGAGCCACGGGCGGCGGAGGCGGCTCGGTCGGCACCCCCCATCCCGGCTGATCCGCGGGCGGCGCCGCGGGAGGCGGAGGAGTCGGCGCGGGCGCGGGTTCGGGCGGCGGCGCACCCCATGTGGACGGCGCCGTCCCCCAACCCGTGGGCTCGGGCGGCGGAGGCGGTGGCGGTGTTGTCACCGGAGGCGGCGGTGTTGCCGCGGGCGGCGGTGGCGGCGCGCCCCAGGCGGGCGGCGCGGGCTCGGCCGCGGGCGGCGGCGCACCCCATGCGGGCGGCGCCGGTTGCGCGGCCGGAGGAGGCGGCGGCGCACCCCACGCCGGTGGCGGCGGCGGAGCATCGGCGGGCGCGCCCCATGCCGGCGGTTGCGCGGCGGGAGGCGGCGTACCCCACACGGGCGGCGCCGGTTGTGCAGCCGGAGGTGGCGCACCCCAACCGGCGGCCGCCGGCGCCGCGCCCGGCGGGGCCCATTCCGGCGCGCCGGGTTGTCCGTACCCGTACTGATACTGCTGCTGCGGGGCCGTCCCCGGCATCGGTTGACCGACGCTCGCCAGGCCGACGACGTACGTCCCCCCCACCATGTCGCCCACGCGCCGGTGGGGGTGCGTGACCGAAGCGACGATCAGCCCGACGACGAGGCAGATGCTGTCGATCAGCAGGAAGATCCATCGCACGAACGCGCGCCCGATGCCACACACTGCGCCCTGACCGTTGACGACCCGGAGCCCGAGGATCATCTTTCCGACGCTCGCGCCCGTGATGCCCTGCAACACGACGTTGTTGGCGGCACTCACGAGCGCGGCGACGAGGTACGCCACGCCGGCGCGGCCGCCCTCCCACGTATAGACCCGCGAACCGAACTGCACACACATGCCGCGGAAGTCCGTCGTGTTGCGGAGGGTCTGGCACGCACCCGAGGGCGCGCCGGTGTACGCGTTGTTCTTGGCGAGGGCCAGCACTGCGACCAGGACGCCCGTCGTGAGCAGGGCGTCGATGAGGTAAGCGACGATGCGCTTGCCCATCACGTTCGTGGGGTCGGTCTGAACCGGCATTCCGTAAGCCATGCGAGATCGATTCTCCCCCACGGCGTGCCCCGCGCGGGCGGATGCCGTCGAGAGGTGCTCTGGTACTCTCGGCGCCTCCGCGGGCGTAGTTCAGCGGCAGAACATCAGCTTCCCAAGCTGAGAACGCGGGTTCGATTCCCGTCGCCCGCTCCGCGTGAACCCCCGCGGCGCCTCACGCCCTACCGACGTGGCGTCGGGTGCGTCGCTCAGATGCCGGCGGAATGGCGGCGGCGGGCAACCAGCCACAACCCACTGCCGAGGCCGAGCGCCACGAGCCCGAACAGGGGCGGCCACCCACTGCTGCCCGTGAACGGGAGTTGGCCGGGCGCGGCCGTCGTGGTGGTGACCGCCTGGGTGGTCACGCTCGACGGCTGCGTGGTCGAGGTCGACTCGCTCGTGCCCTCGGTGACGACGGTCTCGGGAACGGTCGTCGTGCTGGCGACCGTCGTGGTCGTCGTCGGCGCCTCGGTCGTGGTCGTCGCCTCGACCGTGGTGGTCGTGGTCGGCGCGTCCGTGGTCGTCGTGGTCGCCTCGACGGTGGTCGTGGTGGTCGGCGCTTCCGTCGTCGTCGTGGTCGGCGCCTCGGTCGTCGTCGTAGTCGGCGCTTCCGTCGTTGTCGTGGTCGGCGCCTCAGTGGTCGTCGTAGTCGGCGCCTCGGTGGTCGTCGTAGTCGGCGCTTCCGTCGTCGTCGTGGTCGGCGCCTCAGTGGTCGTCGTGGTCGGCGCCTCGGTCGTCGTCGTAGTCGGCGCCTCGGTCGTGGTCGTCGTAGGCGGCACGCAGTTCTCGTCCAGAACGACCGACGTGGTCCGCGTCGCCTGTTCGCCGTTCGTCCAGGTGGCAAACACCGTCAGCACGACGGTGCCACTCACGGAACCGGGAATGATCGTCTGCGCAGGTGTCGAACCCGCGCCCGGGACCGGCGACGTGTACCCCGTCACCGGGTAGTCGGTTGCCCCGACGTCGGCGACCGCGCTCGCGATCGTCATGGGACTCGACGGGGACGTCTCACTGTTCTCGATCGTCCACGTCACGACGTGTTCACCATCGGTGCACACGGTCTGGCCGGACAACACCGGGTGCCACGCCGACGCGGAGATTGCGCTTCCCCCCACCACGAGCGCGCTCACTCCTGCAAAGGCTGCGAGAAGGCTGGCGAGCGCGGCGAGACGCCGCACCGAGCCCCGAGAACGGTCGAACGCGCTGAAGCGACCCCCGTGACGACGTAGTCCCACCCGTAGCCTCCTGCTAGGAGACGCCCCGAGCTGTGCCCTCGGCGCCCCAAAAACGCTTCCCTGCCACCTGGAACCGCCCACCCCTGAGCGTCCAGATCACGGAACGTTAGTGGATCGCCACGTAGAGTGTCAAGCGGGATCGAGGTTTCTCACGTTGCGTGAGAAGGGACGACGGAGGGTCAGGGGATGGTGATTCGGGGGTCGACCCAGTAGTTGGATGCGACGTAACTCTGGTTCGGGAACGCCGACGCGCCGTACCGGTACACACCGTTGCCGGCAGTACCACTCGCCGGCGCGTGCAGCGGCGGGTTGTTGTACGCGACCGTGAACCCGTTGTGCGTCGACGCGTAATGCCCCGTCGTCGTGTGGTACGACGCGACGTACGCGGTGCCCGCCGTGATCGCGACCGGCGTCGCGAACGTCAGGGTCTGCCACCCCGACGCCGACTCGTTCGAGAACGTCCCCGTCGCGAGCAAACTCCCGCCGTTGGTCCAGAGGCTCCCGGTATGCGTTCCCGTGTTCGCGGCCGACTTGTAGAACCGCACCCCGATCACCGACCCCGACGAGTCCGACGTGAACCGCACCCCGAGCTCCACGTTCGCGTTCGCATCACCGCTATCGGCCACCGCCGGCGCAGTCGACCCGAACAACGTGCACGGACAACCACCCGCCGCCACCGTGGTCGTCGTCGTCGACGACGCCGGCACCGACGTCGAAGTCGAAGTGGTCGAAGTCGAAGAGGTCGAGGTGCTCGTCGAAGTCGAAGCCGTCGTGGTGGTCGAAGTCGAAGTGGTCGTCGAAGTCGACGTGGTCGAGCCGTCGGTCAACTCGTACACGGATCCGGTCAGGGTGGCGGCGTAGAGCTCACCGCTCGGATCTTCGCCGAAGCTCGTCAGCTGGCTGACGCTGACGCCGAGATCGCGCAGATCGCTCACCGTGCCGCCGGTCTCGACCGCCCCCACGAGCGCGGTCCGGCAGTCGTCGCCGAAGAGGTAGGCGCCGTTGAAGTTCGCAATGGCAGTGCCGCGGTACACGTACCCCCCGACGAGCGCGCACCAACCGCTGGTGTGCGGCTCCTCGATCAGCGGATTCTGCGCGCCCGCGGGCGCGACGCCGTTGTTGTACGCGTGGAATCCTTCGCGCAGGGGCCAGCCCCAGTTCTGACCGCCCTGACCCGCGGGAGCGAGATCGACCTCCTCGTAGGCGCTCTGGCCGACGTCACCGATCCACATCTCCCCGGTCGTGCGATCGAACGAGAACCGCCACGGGTTGCGCAGGCCGTACATCCAGATCTCGCCGCGCTTGCCGGCCTGGCCGACGAACGGATTGTCCGCGGGGATCGTGTACGCCAGACCGGCGCTGGGCGCGGGATCGATGCGCAGGATCTTCCCCAACAAGCTGTTCGTGTTCTGCGCGTTGTTGTTCGGGTCGCCGGCGCCGCCGCCGTCGCCCGTCCCGATGTAGAGGTCGCCGTCGGGCCCGAAGATGACCTCGCCGCCTTGATGGTTGGTGTACGTCGGGTGCGCAATCGTGAGGAGGTCGCGTTCGCGTCGCGGAGTTGGCGACGTCACCGGACATCGTGAACTCGGACACGCGAATCGAACCGGTCGTGTCCGTGTAGTCGACATACAACTTCGTGCCATCGGGCGAGAACGTGAGGCCGTTCAATCCCTGTTCGGCGTCAGTTTGCGCGACCGAGAGCGAGAGCACGGGCGTCGGGACGGCAACCCCGGTCGCGTCGACCAATCGGACCGTCCCGGTGTGTTCGGCCACGTACATGCGCGAGTCGCCCGATCGCCAGGCCATGGCGACCGGTTTCGAGAGCCCCGACCCGACCTGCGTGAGTGCGAGTTGCACCGCGCTCAGATTCGGGGGCGCAGCCTCGGCGCGTACAGCACCCCACCGAGCGCGAATGCGCCTGCCATCAGCGCCACCCCTGCGACCACGGCAACCCACCGTGTCCGTCGACCGCGCACGCGTGCGGCCGAAACAGACGTGACCGAGTACTGCGTTCTCATCGAGTCCTATCTCGGTCACCTCGAGCACGCGCCCCGCCCTGTCGCCTTGCCCTACGCCGCGCTGGTGACTCTCTTCAGACGATGGTTCCCCTCCGGCCGATTCGCTAAACGCGCGGTCCGGCGCGACGAGGGCGCGGGTCCCCCGATCTCGCATGCTCCGCGAGCAATATTGCCGAGACGTTGCAAGCTCCGCGATGACTCGGAGGGTTCATGATTCGAGCAATACTCGCCTTTCTCGTGATCTTTTTGATCGCGACTTTTCCCGCGACCTGGTTGCTGATGCTGTTCCTGGGCAACCTCAGCCTCCGCCTGTCGTACTGGGGGACGCTGCCGCTCGGGATCCTCGTGTCCGCGCTGCTCGGCAGCACCACGGCCGCGTTGCCCTAGCCGCCGGGCGTGAGCCCCCCGGCCCGAAGACCCGTCGGGCGGAGCGCCGTCGCACCCGCTCGGGGCCGGGGGGAAACCTCGCGGAAAGCAGGTCGCAAAAAGAAAACCGCCGTGGGTGTCCTCTGGAGTGAGGCGCGTTCGTAGCCATGGTGAGCACCGGCACAGAGTCGGTACACATCAGGGAGCTGCCATGACCGCCACCACCACCTTCACTGCCGCGACGGCAACGCAATCCGAGAACCGGCCGCGCCGGACCAGGTCGCTGTGGATCGCGGGCGCAACCGCGGGCTTTGTGGCTTCCGTCGCGACTTTCGCGACCGCCGCGATCGCCGACGCGGCGGGAGTGCCGCTCGAGGTCGGCGGTCAGTCGATCCCGCTGATCGGTTTCGCGCAGGTGACCTTCGTCGCCGCGATCATCGGAACCGTTCTCGCGGTGGTGTCCGCGCGGCGCGCGACCCGGCCCCGGCGGACCTTCGTCGTCACGACCGTCGTGCTCACCTTCGCCTCGATCGTCCCCGACGTCCTGGCCGACGCCACCACCGCAACGAAGCTCGCGCTCGCGTTCACCCACGTGGTCGCCGCCGCGATCGTCATCCCCGTCCTGGCATCCCGCCTCAGGAACTGAGACCCGAAAGCACCGCATACCCTCCCGACGCCGGGACACCACCGGCTCTCCGAAAGGACCTGCACGATGCCGCAATACATGTTGGCCGTACACCACAGCCCCGACGCCATGCCGCCCGCGCCCGAAGACATGCAAAAAGCGTTCGACCAGGTCGACGCGCTCAACGCCGAGATGCTGTCGTCGGGCGCGTGGGTCTTCGGCGGAGGACTCGAGTCGCCGGAGATCGCGACCGTCGTACGTACCCCGGGCGGCGAGACCGTCGTCACCGACGGTCCGTTCGGTGAGACCAAGGAACACCTCGGCGGATTCTGGGTCATCGAGGCGGCGGATCTCGACGCCGCACTCGCGTGGGCGGAGAAGGCGTCGAACGCGTGCATGGGCCCGGTCGAAGTCCGTCCGTTCCAGGCCGAGCCGCAGTCCTGAGCCGATCGGTGCCGGCCGTCGACACCGCGACCCTCGAACGGATCTTCCGTGAGGAATCCGGTCGGGTCATCGCAACGCTGGTCCGTCTCTTCGGCGACATCGACCTCGCCGAAGAGATGGTCCAGGACGCGTTCGTGGTCGCGAGTGAACGATGGCCCGAGACCGGTCTGCCGCCGAACCCGGGCGGCTGGATCACCACGACCGCCCGCAACCGCGCGATCGACCGGCTGCGACGCGAGGCCTCCCGTCATGACCGACACTCCCAAGCCGCGCTCCTCCACGCGGACGACGAACCGAGCGAGGCGGTCGGCGACGTGAAGGACGACCGCCTGCGCCTCATCTTCACGTGCTGTCACCCGGCGCTCGATCCGAGCGCGCAGATCGCGCTCACGTTGCGTCTGCTCGGAGGGCTCGAGACGCCCTACATCGCCCGCGCGTTCCTCGTCCCCGAGGCGACGATGGCGAAGCGCCTCGTGCGCGCGAAGCGCAAGATCCGTGACGCCAAGATTCCCTATCGGGTTCCCGGCGATGCGGAGCTCCCGAGCCGGCTCCGACCCGTGCTGACCGTCGTGTATCTCGTGTTCAACGAGGGTTACACCGCGACCGACGGCGAGGCCCTGATCCGCGCCGACCTCTGCACCGAGGCGATCCGGCTCGCGCGGCTACTCGCCGAACTGATGCCGGACGAGCCCGAGGTACTCGGCCTGCTCGCGCTGTTGTTGCTCACCGAATCGCGCCGGTCCGCACGCACCGCGGACGACGGTTCCCTCGTCCTCCTTTCCGATCAGGACCGCGGGCTCTGGGACCGCGCGCTGATCGAGGAAGGTCAGGCCCTCGTCCGGAAGTGTCTTCGTCGCAACCAGCCCGGTCCGTACCAGATCCAGGCCGCCATCAACGCGGTGCACAGCGACGCGGCGACCGCAGCCGACACCGACTGGACCCAGGTGCTCGCGCTCTACGACCAGCTCGTCGCGGTCGCGCCGAGTCCGATCGTGAGCCTCAACCGGGCCGTCGCGCTCGCCGAACTCGAAGGACCCGAGCCCGCGCTGGCCGCGGTCGATGCTCTCGACCTCGACGGATACCACTTGTTCCACGCGACCCGGGCCGAGCTCCTCGTCCGGCTCGGCCGGAACGACGATGCCCGGGCGGCCTACGACCGCGCGCGCTCGCTCGCCGGCAACGCCGCGGAACGCGCACACCTCGAACAGCGGATCGCCGACACTCGCACCGGGCCGTGATCGTCAGTCGCTGGTCCGGACGCGGTATCGCCGCAACGATGCCGGGATCGCGATCGCGAGAAGGACTCCGCAGTACACGAACGCCGCCAGTACCGCGTGTTCGAGCGGCCAGGTGTGCTTGACGAGCGGCGACAGCGGATTGCCGAACAGCTCGCGCATCGCGGCGACCATCACGCTGATCGGGTTCCACGCCGCGACCCACTGCAACGCGTTCGGCAGCGTGTTGATCGGCACGAACGCGTTGCTCAGGAACGTCAGCGGGAACACCGCCACGAACCCGACGCCCATGACCGCATCGGGCGACCGCACCTTCAGACCGATCCACGTCCCGATCCAGATCATCGCGGACGAGAACGTCAGGAGCAGCAACAGCGCGGTCGTGAGGTGCGCGAGGTCGGTGTGCACCCGCCACCCGACGAGGAGCCCGGCGCCGAGCAGTACCGCGATCGACAGCGCCATGCCCGCGAGCTCGGCGAGGTAGTGCCCGGTGACGTACGCGATACGCGAGGCCGGGAGCGAACGGAACCGGTCGATCACGCCTTCGTTGAGATCGGTCGAGATCGCGGTCGCGGGACCGGTCAGACCGAACGCGAGCGACTGGATGAGGATGCCGCCGATGATGTATTCGCGATAGCTCCCACCGACGTTGATCGCGCCGCCGAACACGTAGGCGAAGAGCAGCACGAACATCAGTGGCTGCAACGTGACGTCGAGCAGCTTCTCGGGGATCTGGCGAATGTGCTCGATGTTGCGACCGGCGTACACGACGGTGTCACTCCACCAGTCGCGCACGCCGACGCGCTCCGAATCGGACCGGGGCCGTGCAGTCGCCGGGCCGGATGTCGTTATGGCGGTCATGCCGATACCTCTTGCTTCGGCTCACGGGGAGCGGTGAGGGTGAGGAAGACGTCGTCGAGCGTCGCTTCCGAACGGTTCAGGTCGACGGCTTCCACGCCGGCGTCGTCGAGCGCGCGCAGCACGTCGAGCAGACGTGCGCCCTCGACCACCGGGATCCGCACGACGAGCAGCTCGTCGTCGAACTGCGCGGGCGCCGATGCAAGTTGTCGGGTTGCCCGCGCCACCGCCTCGAACGAGGCCGCGGACGCGACCGTGACGTCGATGCGATCGTCGCCGATCTGCGTCTTGAGCTGATCGGGCGTTCCGTGCGCAACGGTGCGACCGTGGTCGAGCACCACGATGTCGTCGGCCAGCTTGTCGGCCTCTTCGAGGTACTGCGTCGTGAGGATGACGGTGGTGCCGTCGCGGACGAGACCTCGCAACATGTCCCACAGTTCGCCCCGGCTGCGCGGGTCGAGACCCGTGGTCGGTTCGTCGAGGAACAAGACCTGCGGTGAAGCCACGAGGCTGGCCGCGAGGTCGAGGCGACGCCGCATCCCGCCCGAGAGGTTCTTCACCAGGCGGGTCGCCGCGTCGGTGAGGTCGAAACGCTCCAGGAGCTCGTCGGCCCGCGCCTGCGCGCGCCGCTTCGGCACGCGGTGCAGCCGGCCGACCATCACGAGGTTCGCGTACGCGCTCATCAGCCCGTCGACGGTCGCCTGTTGGTTCGCCACCCCGATACTGCGGCGCACCCCACCCGCGTGCTGTACGACGTCGAGACCGTTCACGGTCGCCGAACCGGTGGTCGGGGCGGTCAGGGTGGTCAGGATGCGGATCGCCGTGGTCTTGCCCGCGCCGTTGTGGCCGAGCAGGCCGAGGACGGTGCCGGGTGCGACGTCGAGCTCGAGCTCCCGGAGCGCCCAGAGATCGCCGTAGCGTTTGCCCAGGTCGTGGGCCTGGACCCCGGCCGGGCTCGCCCCGGCGCACCCGACCACGGCCAGCCCGGCCGCTCCGCTCGCAGGACTGTTCGTATGGTGTACCTGTTGTTCGTACATGGTACGAGCAGCCTAGCAGTACACTGTACGAATGGCAACCGACGAGCGCCGGAAGCGGCGCCCCGACATCCGGTTCGACGAACACTCGGGCGATTCCATCCGGGAGTACACGGACTTCGTCGTCGAGCAGGTGGCCGAGAAGATCATCGAGAAGGTCGAACGCAGCAGCGCGAACGCGCAGGAGCGGGCCATCGCGCTCGAGCGCGCGTCCGACAAGATCGCGAAGAAGGCGGCGAAGAAAGCCGCGCTGAAAGCGGAGACGCTCGACCGGCTCGCGGCGCACCTCGGCGCGCTCGACGTGTGGACACGGGTCGAGCCCGCGGCGCGCCGGCCGCGATTCACCCGCGACGACATCATTACGGCCGCGACGAGCATCGCGGATCGCGAAGGTTTCGATGCGGTTTCGATGCGGCGCATCGCGACCGAACTCGACGCGGGAACGATGACGCTCTACCACTACGTCCGCACCAAAGACGAGTTGCTCACACTCGTCATCGACGCGGTCATGGGCGAAGTCGTGCTCGCCGACGGCGAGATGCCCGCGCACTGGCGCGACGCCCTGTCCCTACTCGCCAATCGCTCGCGCGCCGCGTTGGAACGGCACCCATGGATCCTCGACATCACCGACGATCCCGCGATCGGCCCGAACAGTGTGCGGCACTTCGATCAATCGCTGCAGGCGGTCGCGTCGCTCGCGATCGATCTCTCCGAGAAACTCGACATCGTCGCCGCGGTCGACGAGTACGTGTTCGGCTACTGCCTGCAGCAACGCAACAACGTGCACCCCGACGACACGGGTTTCGACTCCGAGATGGTCGCGTACATCAGGGGACTACTGCAGACCGGTCACTACCCGCACCTCGCCGCGTTGGCCGACGACCTCGGCCTCGAGCAGGCGTGGGGTCGGATCGAGGCCCACCTGCGCGACCAGGGGCGATTCGCGCGCAACCTCGACCGTCTCCTGGACGGCATCGAGGCCGGGCTCAGGGCTTGACGAAGCGCTTGACGAAATCGAGCGACGTGTCGGCGACCTCGCGCCAGCCGTGATCGATGATCAACGAGTGACCCCGGCCCGCCATCTTCACGATCTCGGTCACACCCTTGTTGCGCTTCTGCTTCTTGTACGAAGCGTTCGCGATGGCCCACGGCACGGTGTGATCCTCCTCGCCGTCGATGATCAACAGCGGACCGCGATCGGGATTCTTCGACCGGACCTTGGCTTCGGTCCAGGGATTCAGGTTCGCGGTCGCGGCCTGGAACAGCGGAGCGCCCGAGCCGGGAACGGCATAGGTGTTGTAGAGCTCCTGGGCTTCGTCCTCGCCGACCGCGTTCGCGAACGCGTACCGGAACTGCTCGTACGTGAGCGGCACGGCCCGGTGGTGGTTCGCCGGGTTGCCGAGCACCGGCGACGCCGACTTCAGCGCGGAGATCGGCAGCGGGAGCACACCGCGGAACGGCGCGGGGTCGATCGCCACGGACGCGTCCGAGAGGCCGCGACCCGCGAGGATCTGGGTGAGGAGCCCGCCGAACGAGTGGCCGATGACCGCGGGGCGCTTGTCGAGCATCCCGATCACGGCTTCGAAGTGATCGGCGATCTGGCCGACCGTCTTCTTCGCGAACACCTCGGGATGCGCGTTCGCTTCGTCAACGGTGTTGGGGTCGTCCGGCCAGCCCGGCGAGAGCGTGGCGAAGCCGGCGTCCTCGAACACCGTGCGCCAGCGGTCCCAGCTCATCGGCAACAACCAGAGGCCGTGCACGAACACGACGGGCGTCCGCCCCGAGGCGTTGGCCTGGTCGATCTGCGCGGTTTCGTACTCGGTGATTGCGGCCATGCCAGCCTCCTTCGCTGAGACCGTCGACCCTATCGCCGTACGAAAAACAGGTTGCCGTCAGTTGCGGTTCGGCCACAGGTCGACCGGACCGCCGACGTATCCCCCGGCCGCGCGCATCGCGTCGCCCCAGGGCCGCATCACTTCCACCACTTCGTCGACCTCGCCGCCGAGTGCATCGATCGCCGCAGTCAACGTCGCGTCGGTGACGCGCTCGATCCGCTCCCGCTCCGCCCGCCCGGATTCGGTGAGCGCGCCCGCACCGTCGAGCCAGCCGCGCTCGTTCAGTCGTGCGACCGCGGCGTCGAGCTCCTCGTCGTTCCAGCCGCGGGTGCGGATGTACGTGCGGATCGGCAGTCCCATGTAGGCCTCGGTGAGGAGACCGATCTCGATCGCATCGACCCCGGCGGTCGACCACGCACACACGTGCGCGTCGCCGCGGAACTCGCGCAACATGTCGCCGAGATGGAAGAGGCGCGTCCACGCGTGGCCGGGGTCGTCCCACTGCGCGCGCAGGCCGGAGAAGAGCGGGCGTCCGGGCTCGGCGAGTTGATCGACCGCGCGCTCGAGCACGACCGCGGCGCGGGACACGTCGGCGCCGGCCGGTCCGCACACGCGCTCGAGCTGGGCGACCGCGCCGGCGCGACGCGCCGCGAAGATCGTGCCCGCGTCGGTGAGCGTCCACCCGAAGGTCACCCCGGCAACCACGGCCGCGGGCTTGAAGACACCGAATGCCGCGGCCACGACCTCGGGCTCGACCTGGCCGAGCAGGGAACCGCGGCTCGTGAAGTACGCGGCGCCGTCGGGGGCCGCCACACCGTTTCCGAACGACCCCGGACTCGGCGCGAAGCCGAGCTTCTCGTACGCGGCGTGACATTCCGGCGAGAAGTACACCTGGCCGACAACCGGTTCGAGAGTGGCGGCCAGCGTGCGTGCCCGGCGGCGAAAGATCTCGTCGTTCATGCCCAGAACCTACGCTGCGCGGTCGTGACCGACGATCTCGCCCTCCTCGACGCCACCGCCCAGGCCGAGTTGGTCGCCCGCGGCGACCTGACCGCATCGGAACTCGTCGACGCCGCGATCGAACGCGTCGAGCGCGTCGACCCCCGACTCAACGCGGTGATCCACCGCCGGTTCGAACGCGCCCGCGCCGAAGCGCCCGTGGCGCGCGGCCCGTTCGCGGGTGTGCCGTTCCTCGTCAAGGACGCCGTGTGCCACACCGCGGGCGATCCGTACCACGCCGGCATGCAGGTACTGAAGGACGTGGGCTGGACCGAACCCGAAGACACGTGGCTCGCGGCGCGCTTTCGCGCCGCGGGTTTCGTGTTCGTCGGCAAGACCAACACCCCGGAGCTCGCAACGAGCATCACGACCGAGCCCGTCGCGTACGGACCGACCCGCAATCCCTGGGACGACACGCGGAGCACGGGCGGATCGAGTGGCGGATCGGCAGCCGCGGTCGCGGCCGGTCTGGTGCCGGTCGCGCACGGCAACGACATGGGCGGGTCGATCCGGTTCCCGGCGAGCATGTGCGGGATCGTCGGGCTCAAGCCGACCCGCGCCCGCACCACGCTCGGCCCCGACTTCGGCGAATACTGGGGACCACTCACACACGAGTTCGTACTGACCCGCTCGATTCGCGACACCGCGGCCGTGCTCGACGCGGTCGCCGGCGCCGGACCCGGCGACCCGTACACCGCGCCCCCGCCCTCGCGTCCGTATCGCGAAGAAGTCGGCGCCGAGTGCGGCCGTCTGCGCATCGGGTATCGCACGACGACTCCCGACGGCGACGCGTCCGGCCGCGACGCCGTCGCCGCGGTCGAGGCCACGGCCCGCCTCCTCGCCGATCTCGGAAACGAGGTCGGCGCGGCCGAGATCCCCGCGCTCGACAACAGCTACAACGAGTCGTTCGTCACGGTGTTGTCGAGCGCGGTCGCACGCGACGTCGCCCGCTGGAGCGCACGCCTCGGACGCGACATCACGAACGAGCTCGAGCCGCCGAACATCTTCTTCGCGACCATGGGCCGGGAGTTCTCGAGTGTCGACTACGTCGCCGCGATCGAGAATCTCCAGTCGTGGACGCGACGGGTTGCCGCGTGGTGGGTCGATCACGACGTGCTGGTCGTCCCCACGAGCCCCGAACCACCGGTGCGGTTGGGCGAGCTCGCCCCGACGAATCCCGATCCCGACGCCGCCAACCGCATGGGCCGGCTCGTGACCTTCTGCGCGCCGTTCGACGTGACCGGCCAACCGGCCATCTCGCTTCCACTGCACTGGAACGAAGCCGGACTCCCCATCGGCGTGCAGCTGATCGCGGCGTACGGCCGCGAGGACGTGCTGTTGCGGGTCGCGGCGCAGCTCGAGCACGCGCGCCCGTGGGCCGATCGCCGGCCCCCGATCCACGCGTCGCGCGTCGCGCGTCGCCGGTCGCCTACTTGTTGATCAGGGCGCCGAGCCCGGCGATCATCACGACGAACCCGATGACGAGATAGGTGACCGTCCGGGCGAGGGGGGCCTGCGCGAGATCGCTGTTCTCCGACCGACGGTTGCCCCGTACGGGGCTGCCGGGGCGCGTGGCCACCGCCGACCGGCGCGCGGCGGCCCGGGCGTCGGCGCGCCGCCGGTACAGCGCGAACGCGTTGGCTACGAACAGCGCCGCGCCCAGCGCGAACACCAGCTCGCGGAGTACCTCGTCGTAGAAGCTGCCGGACGACCCGAGGATCGAAACCATCGCTGCGGAGGCTATCGGGACGACCGCGAGGCGGTCCGAGCGGGCATGACAGACTCGCCCCATGCGGTTGCTCGTCGCACGCTGTTCGGTGACCTACGAAGGGCGGCTCGGGGCGCGCCTCGCGCCCGCCATCCGTCTCGTGCTGTGCAAGGCCGACGGCTCCATCGCCATCCACTCCGACGCCAAGGCGTACAAGCCGCTCAACTGGATGAACCCGCCCTGCACGATCGCGGAGTCCGACGGCGTGATCGTCGCTCGCACCCCGAAGGGCGAGACGCTGCGCATCGAGCTGCACGAGGTCCTGCAGGACACGACGTTGGTACTCGGCGACGATCCCGGCCTCGAGAAGGACGGCGTCGAGGCCGAGCTGCAGCAGCTGATCGCGGCGCGGGTCGCCGCGTTGCGGACCGACCTCACCCTCGTGCGGCGCGAGTTCCCGACCGACATCGGCCCGATCGATCTCCTGTGCCGCGACGGCGACGGGCGCGCGGTGGTGGTCGAGGTGAAACGCGTGGGCGACATCGCCGGCGTCGACCAGCTCCTGCGCTACCAGGAACGGCTCGACCGCGATCCGCAGTTCGCGCCGACCGTGGGCATGTTCGTGGCGCAGCAGATCAAGCCCCAGGCCAAGGTGTACGCCGAGAGCAAGGGCGTGGCCTGCGTCGAGATCGACCTCGAGCGCCTGCGCGGCGACGTCGATCCCGATCTCACGCTGTTCTGAGCCCTCCCGCCGACGATTGGAAGTACGTGCGTGCCGTGCTCCTGCTCCAGTGCCCGGACGAGTCGGGCATCGTCGCCGCCGTCGGCGCATTCGTGGCCGGCGCGGGCGGCAACATCGTCGAAGCCGACCAACACTCCGACCCCGCGGCCGGACTGTTCCTCCAGCGCGTCGAGTTCGACGTCGACTCGAGCCGCGCCGCCCTCGCGCAGGCGTTCGCGCCGATCGCGGAACGGTTCGCCATGCAGTGGGAGCTGCACGACCGGGGCACGCGTCCGCGGGTCGCGCTCCTCGTTTCGCGCCAGGGTCACTGCCTCGGCGATCTCCTCGTGCGTTTTCATCTCGGCGAGATCCCCGGCGACGTCGTGCTCGTCGCGTCGAATCACGAAGCGACGCGTGACCTCGTCGCCCGTTTCGGCCACCCGTTCCATGCGCTGCCGATACGGGACGGCGACCGCGACGCCCAAGAACGCGCGCTGAGCGCGTTGCTCGACGAGCACGCGCCCGACGTCGTCGTCCTCGCGCGGTACATGCTCGTGCTACCGCAGTGGTTCGTCGAGCCGTGGCGCGAGCGCATGATCAACATTCACCACTCCTTCCTCCCGTCGTTCGCCGGTGCACGGCCCTACGGCCAGGCGCACGAACGGGGCGTGAAGGTGATCGGCGCGACCGCGCACTACGTCACCGCGGCCCTCGACGAGGGCCCGATCATCGCGCAACAGGTGATGCCCGTCTCGCACCGCGACGACCCGGCCCGGCTCGAACGCCGCGGTCGCGACCTCGAAGCGGTCGTACTCGCGGAAGCCCTACGACTCCACCTCGAGCACCGCGTGATCGTCTACGGCCGCCGGACTGCGGTATTCGATTGAATTCGATCTTCCCGCGCGGCGTTTTCGAAGGACGTGTAGTCGCCGTGGAACACGAGTCGGGTGGAACCGACCGGTCCGTTGCGGTGCTTGGCGATGATGATCTCGGCCAGGCCGCGCTGGTCGGACTCGGGGTTGTACAACTCGTCGCGGTAGATGAACAAGACGATGTCGGCGTCCTGCTCGATGCTGTTGTGCACGACGATGTCGCCCGCGACGAAGTTGTGCGTGCCCGTGACCGTCGCGTCGTAGACCGGCGCTTCGCCGCGCGGTTGGATCGCGACGATCTCGTCCCATAACACGTCACTCAGCCCGAGATCGGCGAGGAACTGATCGGGCATTGCATCGGCGATGCGACACATCAGCGAACGGGACACACCTTGCGCGTACACGCGGGGCCCGCCGCCGGCCGACTCGCCGAGCCGCTCGATCAGGTCGTGCGCGCGCATCGATCCGTTGACGAGCAGACCCTTGCGTTCGATGTAGTCCCAGACCTCGCGCGGAATGGAGTCGCGGCGCGGATCGACGGCGGGACCGGTGTGCCGGGACGATGCCACAGAGGTGCCGACGCTCAGGTCGGCGAGGTGGACCCAACCGTCGAGCGTCAAGAACGGATGGTTCGCACTCGCGGTGACCGTACGGCCCGACGCGAGCTGCAGCTCGAACACGGGTTTCACGCCGCTGCAGAACGCGTGCGTCATCACACCGGGAACGAGCCGCAGGTGTTCGTCGAGCGTGAGCACGTCGACTTCGCGCATGTCCTGCTCGTACATCTCGCCAATGGTCACGGTGGTGCCGTCGGCGAGCGTGATGTCGGTGTCGGCCGTGAGGCAACCGGACTCACGGAGGTCGGCGAGCATCGGCCGCTTGTCCTGGCGGTACTCGAGTTGGCGGTTGAGCTGGGCGGCGACGACGACGGGAGCCTCGAGCTCGCGGGCGAGGATCTTCAACCCGCGCGACAACTCCGAGACCTCGACCTGACGATTCTCGCTGCGGTGCGAGGACGACATCAGCTGGAGGTAGTCGACGACGATCAGGCCGATGTCGCCGTGGCGCGCCTTGATCCGCCGGGCCTTGGCGCGCATCTCCATCACGGTGCAGTGCGGGTTGTCGTCGATGAAGAACGGGGCTTCCGCGAGCCGGCCGATCGCGTGGCTGACGCGGGGCCACTCGTGTTCGGAGAGCTTGCCCGTCTGCAGCTTGCGCGACGACACGCGCGCTTCCGCCGCGAGCAGGCGCTTCGTGAGCTCGAGGTATCCCATCTCCATCGAGAAGAAGATCACCGGCTTGCGCCCGTGCAGCGCGACGTGCTGGGCCATGCCGAGCGCGAGCGAGGTCTTTCCCTGCCCCGGACGGGCGGCGACGATCGTCAGCGTCGACGGTTGCATACCCAACAACATGGCGTCGAGGTCGTGGTAGCCGGTGGCGGTGCCGACG
Source organism: uncultured Actinomycetes bacterium (assembly GCA_963835455.1). Lineage (GTDB taxonomy): Bacteria > Actinomycetota > Acidimicrobiia > IMCC26256 > PALSA-610 > PALSA-610. The sequence continues at coordinate 135,669 of CAWIFT010000003.1, read as the reverse complement.
ATGTCGCCCTCGCGGTCGTACAACGCGTTGAGCTGGTCGAGCGTCTCTTCGAGCGCGGGGCGCAGCTGCATGATCGTGTCGGCGACGCGCCGTTCGGCCACCTCGAAGATCGCCGCTTCGGCGCGGTCGAGCGTCTCGTCGATCTCGTCCTCGGCCGCGTACGCCATCTCCTGGATGCCGCCCGCAGTTTCGATCAGGCGTCGCAGCATCGCGAGCTCCGCGACGATCTGCGCGTAGTGCGCCGCGTTGGCCGACGCCGGCGTGGCCGCCTGGATCCGCAGCAACGTTCCCCGGCCACCGAGTTGTTCGAGCAATCCCGCGCGCCGCAGCTCCTCGGCGACCGTCACCGGATCGACGGGTTCGCCCCGGGTGTGCAGGCCGTACGCGGCCTCGAAGATCGAGCCGTGTGCGGGCTTGTAGAAGTCGACGGGCTCGAGTCGGGCCTCGACCGCGGCGGTGATCGCCTCCCGGCTGAGCATCATCGCTCCGAGGAGCGACTCTTCGGCCTCGAGGTTGTGCGGCGGGACGCGCGCGCCGTTCGCCCGTCGCCGCGCGTCCTCGATCGAGACCATCGTTCGCTACCTCCTTCCCGGTGAGGACGGGACCTTGGCACGCATGGGTTGTGGGGTAGAAGGGGACAAGCCTGTGAATTGCGAGGGCAGCTTGGGGGATATCCCCCGATCCACAACCTTGTGGACAATCGCACGGGGGTGCGCCATCAACGGGCGGTGGCGCCGATCGGCCCGATCGGCCGGAATCGTCGCTGGCAGGCGGGTGACACGGACCTGACGACAGCGTTCTGACAGGAGCGCCGTGGCACCCCTCGACTCACGCCGGGGCGCCCCGTCCCTGTGGATATCGCGGATGTCCACAACCGACGACACGAAGATCTCTCCGACAGGTGTCCGGACCGGCGAATGACACTCATGTGATTGTCGCGGACCGGCGCGCGCGAACCCGGGACCTCGCCGCGGTGCACCAATGGACGATCAGCCGGCCGCTTCGACCTCGACGTGGATGGTCGCCACGACGTCGGGATGAAGCCGGACCTGCACGTCGGCGCCGCCGAGCTCCTTCAACGGCTCATCGAGCTCGAGCTTGCGGCGATCGAGCTCCGCGCCCGTCTGCTTCTGCACCGCCTCGGCGATGTCCGACGAGGTGACCGAGCCGAACAGACGGCCTTCGCCGCCGGCGCGCGCTTTGATCGAGATCGTGCGGCCCTCGAACTGCGCGGCGAGCGCCTGCGCGGCTTCCCGGTCGCGCCGCTCGCGCGCCGCGCGGTTGCGGCGCATCGCGTCCGCCTGCTTCTGGCTGCCGGCCGACGCCTTCAGCGCCAGTCCGCGCGGAACGAGGAAATTGCGGGCGTAGCCGTCGGCGACGTCGACGAGGTCGCCCTTCTTGCCCAGGTTGTCGACGTCGTCGCGAAGCACGATCCTCACGACTCGTCTCCCTCGGCTCCCTCGGAGTCGCCGCCGATGATCTCGTCGGCCAGCACGTCCTCGGCCAGGACGTCGTCGCCGAACCCGTTCGTGTCGACTGCGACCTCGTCGGCGACGCCGCGCTCGTCGGAGTCGATGATCGGACCCGGGATATCGCGCAACTCGCCCTCGCGATCTCCCCGGTCGCCACGATCGCCGCGTTCGCCGCGGTCACGCCGGCCCTTCGAACGCTGGGTCACCTGCCGCACGCTGTACGGCAGCAGTGCCATCTCGCGCGCGACGCGGATCGCCCGGGCGACCGCAACCTGCTGCTGCTGGGTGTTGCCCGTGACCCGGCGCGCCCGAACCTTCGCGCGCTCCGACATGAAGCGGCGCAACAGGTTGACGTCCTTGTAATCGATCCAGTCGATGCTCTCGGTGATGAGGATCGACGTCTTCTTCTTGATCGGGCGCCGCTCCTTGCCGGGGGGCGCCTTCTTCTCTCTACGTTGTGCCATTCGATCTTCCCTGTCGGATCCGGAGACTTAGAACGGCTCTTCGCCGTAGTCGTCGTAGTTGCCGTCGGTCTTGGGTGCCGCCGCGGGCGCGGCGGCGCGGGGCGGACCTCCGCCCCCGTCGCCCGGTCCGCTGCGCTCGACCTTGTGCACCTCGGCCGTGGCGAAGCGCAGGCTCGGTGCGACGTCGTCCGCGACGATCTCGACGATCGACCGCTTCTCGCCCGACTCGGTCTCCCAGCTGCGCTGCTCGAGCCGGCCGCTCACGACGACGCGCGAGCCCTTGGTCAGCGATGCGCCGACGTTCTCCGCGAGCTGACGCCACGCGACCACGTTGAAGAAGCTGGTCTGCTCCTCCCATTCCTGGCTCTGCTGGTTGCGCCAGGAGCGGTTCACCGCGACGCCGAAGGTGACCTTCGAGACGCCGCTCGGCGTGTAACGCATCTCCGGATCGCGGGTGATGTTGCCGGAGATCGTGATGCTGTTCGAGTCGGTTGCCATGTCGCTACTCCCTATGCCTGCTGCCCGCCGAGGCGCCCGCAGCCTTCGGAGGTCCGTAGACCTTCTCCGGGATGCGCAACACCATGTGGCGGATCACTTCATCTGCCAGGGAGAGAGTCCGGTGCAGCTCCTCCATCGCCTGCGGCTCAGCTCGGGCCTGGAGGACTACGTAGTAGCCATCGGCCTTGTGCTTGATCTCGTAGGCGAGACGGCGCTTGCCCCAGAAGTCGACGTGGCCGCGTTCGGCTCCGTTCGACTCAATCAGCTGGAGCCATCTTTCGACGGCAGCCCGGATCGTCTCCTCTTCCAGGTCCGCGTCGATGATGATCATGACTTCGTACGGACGCGTCATGCGCCGGTACCTCCTTCGGGCCGCACGGTCGTGCCGCTGCGGGCCCCGTTGCCCGCCGTATGACCGGCGCCGCGGGGGCAGGATCTTCGGTTGTCAGTACTTCTGGAACCGGTGGAAGCTAGCAGATCACCTCGACTCGACCTATCGGTGAGGACGCTACAAGAAGGGTGGGACACTTTCATGAGGTCGACTCAGGCGGAGCACGACGCGAGGGAGCCGGGGGTCGGCGAGCCGGCGGGGCGCTCGAGCGCGTAGCGGTACGGCTTCGCGGACCCGTACGTCGGACAGGTCGCATCGGTGCCGTCCGGACACGGCGTCATCCGGGTCGAGTCGACGGGAACGCCGTCCGCGTCGAAGAACGTGATGTCGAGCGGAATCAGCGTGTCGGCCATCGTGAACAGGGCCGTGGAGTCGCGCTGCTCCACGAACAGCATCCCGTCGTAGGGCGAGAGCGACCGAACCCCACGCAACCCCTGGGTGCGTTGCGCCGGCGTCGACGCGACCAGCATCCGCAGGCACCGCGACCCGACCGCCACCCGCGCCTGATCGAAGTCGGCGAACGGCGCACTCGCGGCCTGCGTCGACGCGAACCTCAGGTGACCGACGCCGCTCTCGTCCGCGCGGATGCGAACCACGAGGACGACCATCCCCACGAGGGCCAACACCGCGACGACGGCCGCCGCCGCGATGCCGACCCGCTTCGGCACCGCGCTACTGCGCGAGCTCGGGCTCGGCCGCGCCGCCGTAGAGGCCGAGCGCGTCGGCCATCCGATCGGTCATGTGGTACGTCTCCGCGCTCGCGGGGTACGTACCGGCGCGCACGTCCGCGCAGAACTGCGCGATCGCGCCGGTTGCGACCTCTTCGAGCGCGGCGTACGCGCGCACGAACTTCGGCGCGCGGTGATCGGGCCCCGCGAAGCCGAGCAGATCGTGCCAGACGAGCACCTGCCCGTCGCAGTGCCGGCCGGCGCCGATGCCGATCGTCGGCACGTTCACCTGTTCGGTGATGACGCGTGCGACCGCGTCGGGAACGCACTCGAGCACCAGCGCGAAGCAGCCGGCTTCGGCGAGCGCGCACGCGTCGTCGGCCAAGGCCTTCGCCGCGTCGAGCTCCTTGCCCTGCACCTTGAAACCGCCGAGCGCGTGGATCGACTGCGGCGTGAGCCCGATGTGGCCCATCACCGGGATCTCGGCGTCGAGGATGGCGTGCACGGCGTCGAGCCGTTTCCGGCCGCCTTCGAGCTTCACCGCACCCGCACCGGCACGAATCAGGCGCGCCGCGTTGTGCACGGTCTCGGCGGTGCTCACGTGATAGCTGAGCCACGGGAGGTCGGCGACGACGAGCGCCCGCGGACGCGTGCGCGCCACGGCGCCGACGTGATGGGCCATGTCGTCGGTCGTGACCTGCAACGTGTCGTCGTAGCCGAGCACGACCATCGCGAGAGAGTCGCCGACCAGGATGAGATCGGCGCCGGCGCGGTCGACGGTGCGAGCCGAGGGCGCGTCGTACGCCGTCACCATCACCAACGGTGTGCCGTCGCCTTTGCGGGCAACGACGTCGGGCGCGGTCACTCGTCGCCCAAGGTCGGGCGTAGGGCTTGCGGTCATCTCCGCCACCTCCACCGTCCAGGGCACGTTCGGCTCCCGGCAGTGTCCTCAGCGTACCGACGGGACGCCGCCGCCACCAAAGGAGCGAGAATGGATCCGTGACCGATCGGGTCTGCGAGAACTGCGCCAGGGCGGACGACGAGCTCGTCCTCGTTCGGCGGGTCTACGTCGTGCCGCCCGCGTGGGATTCGCCCGGCTCGGAAACGGTCGTCGCCGAGCCCGAGCTCTGGTGCATTTCGTGCGTTTCGCAGTACCCCTGCGAGCCCGCGGAGGACGAGGCCTGACCGGAAGAGGGCGTGCTCCGACGAGTTCCGAAGCGGCGAGCGGAGCCGAAGGCGCAGTCGAGCTCGCCAGCAAGCGAACGCCCGCGGCGCACGTATCGTGCGCCGCAGAGAGCGCGCGAATCAGCTCGCGTGGAGGCGGCCGTGGAGCGACTGCCGGCGCAGGTGGTTCCAGCGACAGTCCACGCAGACCTCCACGTCGTAACAGGCGAATTCGTCGCACGACGCGCCCAGCTTGCGCAGCTCCGCCTGCGTGCTGATCGCCCGGCCGTTCGCCTGCTTCAACTTCTCGCCGTACACGTAGGTGACGAGCCTGAGCTTCGTCGCCCCGCAGACCGGGCACTCGTCGTCGATGTCGGTCCCGATGAACTGGGCCGCCCGGACCAGTTCCGGGTGCGCGTCACAGACGTCGAGTCGGGTGAGGGTGCCCCGCCGAAAGTCGCGCAGAACCGCCCGCCGGGCCAGCGCGTAGTCGGTGACGCTCTGCATCGCCGGAAAGTGTAGGTGCGTATCGGGGCCATTTGAACAGCATGGCGACCCCCGCCCAATTCGGACAGTGCTTGCATCGATATATCGATTCGATATATCGTGGATCACATGTTGGAGCTCGCGGTACTCGGGTTGCTCGCCGAGCAGCCGCGCCACGGCTACGACCTGAAGAAGCGCCTGTCGGAGACCCTCGGGCCGCTCTGGGGTATCTCGTTCGGGTCGCTGTACCCGGCGCTCCGCCGCCTCGAGCGCTCCGGCGCCATCGAGGAGGTCGACGAGAACGCCGCCGCGCCGGCTCCCGTCGGCACCTTCGTCCCCACCGGCTCCCTGAAGGGCGACCTCGCCGCGGCCCGCATGCGCCTCCGGGCGCGACCGTCACGCCGGACCCGGCGCGCCTACGCGATCACCGATCGCGGCCGGGCGTTGTTCACCGAACTGCTGACCGACGAGGGCGACGACGACGAACGCGCCTTTGCCGTGAAGCTCTTGTTCTGCAGCCACCTCGATCCCGCCGCGCGCCTCGCGTTCCTCGAACGCCGTCGCGCCCAACTCACCCAACGGCTGGTCGCCGAGCGCAAGCCCGCGACCCGCACCATCGATCGTTACAGCCGGTCGCTCCTCGAGCACCGGGCCCGGTCCACCCAACACGATCTCGATTGGATCGCCGAACTGATCGCGCAAGAGCGCGAAGAACAGGCCGGCGACCGAACCGAAGGAGCAACCGCATGAGTGCGGAAGACACCAACGAGTCCCCCGAAATCTCGCTCAAGACCGTCCGCGTCGCGATCGCCGGAGTCGGCAACTGCGCGAGCAGCCTCGTCCAGGGCGTCGAGTTCTACCGGAACGCCGACCCGAACGAGCGCGTCCCCGGCCTGATGCACGTGGAGCTCGCGGGCTACCACGTCGGCGACATCGAGTTCGTCGCCGCGTTCGACGTCGACGCCGACAAGGTCGGGCTCGATCTCGGCAAGGCGATCTTCACGAGCATCAACAACACGATCAAGTTCGCCGAGGTCCCCGACCTCAACGTGCGCGTGCAACGCGCGCCGACGTTCGACGGGCTCGGCAAGTTCTACCGTGAGGTGATCGAGGAGTCGCCGGCACCGTCAGTCGACGTAGCCCAGGCGCTGCGCGACGCGCGCGCCGACGTGCTCGTGTCGTACCTGCCGGTCGGTTCGGAGGACGCGCAGAAGTACTACGCGCAGGCTTGCCTCGACGCCGGGGTCGCGTTCGTCAACGCCATCCCGGTGTTCATCGCGAGCAACCCCGAGTGGGCCAAGAAGTTCGAGGACGCGGGCGTGCCGATCATCGGCGACGACATCAAGAGCCAGGTCGGCGCGACGATCACGCACCGCCTGCTGGCCCGCCTGTTCGAAGACCGTGGTCTCGCGATCGACAACACGTACCAGCTGAACTTCGGCGGCAACATGGACTTCAAGAACATGCTCGAGCGCGAGCGGTTGCTCTCGAAGAAGATCAGCAAGACCCAGTCGGTGACGAGCCAGATCGATCAGGGCATCAGCAGCGACCACGTGCACATCGGCCCTTCCGATCACGTCCCGTGGCTCAACGACCGGAAGTGGGCGTACATCCGCATGGAAGGCCGCAACTTCGGCGACGTGCCGCTCAACATCGAGCTCAAGCTCGAGGTCTGGGACTCTCCGAACTCGGCCGGCGTGATCATCGACGCGGTGCGGTGTGCGAAAGTCGCGCTCGACCGCGGCATCGGCGGACCGTTGCTCGGCCCGTCGGCGTACTTCATGAAGTCGCCGCCGGTGCAGTACCACGACGACGACGCACACCGGATGATCGAGGAGTTCGCTTCCGGCGCGTAGCCGTTCCGGCGCGGGCTCGCTGCACCTGAGCCAGAATGCGGCCATGACGAATCGCGAGTCGGTATGAACGCCGAGATCTGGGACCGCATCGCGGCTCGGGAACTGCCCGAAGAGCTCGAGGTGATCCCCGAGACCGTGACGTACGCGCCCGGCGGACCGACGGAGGCCGACCTGCGCCTCATCGGCGACGTCAGCGGCAAGCGCGTCCTCGATCTCGGTTCCGGCAACGGGAAGAACGCGATCGCGCTCGCCCGCCAAGGTGCACACGTGATCGCCGTCGACCGTTCGATCGCGCAGCTGACGCGCGCCCGCAAGCTCGCCGCCACGACCGACGTACGCGTCGAGTGGCACGAGTGCGACGCCTCCGACCTCGCGTTCCTGCGCGCGGACTCGATCGACCTCGTGCTCGCGGCCGGGGTGCTCGGCGAGGTCGAGGACATCGACCGCCTGTTCCGGCAGGTGCACCGCGTGCTCCGGCCCGGATCGCCGTTCGTGTTCTCGTTCGACCACCCGATGGCGCTCGCGGTCGGTCGTGAAGTCGACGCCCCGGGCACGCTCCCGCTGGGCGCGCTGGAAGTCCGCCGCTCGTACTTCGACATGACCCCGGTCGAGATCACCCATGACGGCGAGCGCATCCACGTCTGGCCGCGCACGATCGCCGACGTGTTCGCGTCGGCGCACCGCGCCGGCTACCGCGTGGAGTTGCTGCTGGAGCCCGAGCCGATCGGCGCAACCGGGGCCGGGCCCGACATCCCGACCGTGATCGTGTGGCGGGCGCGCAAGGAAGGCGTCTAGCTCGAGCGCGTCCCCGCGGGCTCGAGGCCGCGCTCACGCGCCCACGCGGTGAGGCGGGCGTACGACTCGTCCTCGCTCATCGGTCCCTCGTCGAGACGGAGGTCCAACAAGAAGTCGAGCGCTTCGCCCACGATCGGACCCGGCGCGACCCCGAGGAACTTCATCACCTTGTTGCCGTCGAGCGGAGGCCGGATCTTCGCGAGCTCCTCGTGTTCGCGCAGCTCGGCGATCCGCGCCTCGAGCTCATCCATGCGCCGCCCCAGCGCGGCGGCTTTGCGGGCGTCGCGGGTCGTGCAGTCACATCGGGTCAGCTCGTTGAGGTCGTCGAGCAACGGTCCGGCGTCGCGCACGTACCGGCGCACGGCACTGTCGGTCCAGCCCATGCGATACGTGTGGAACCGCAGGTGCAGCTCGACCAGCTTGGCCACGTCGTCGACGAGTTCGTTCGGGTACCGCAGCGCGAGCATCCGATCTCGGGCCATCCGCGCGCCGACCACCTCGTGATGATGGAACGTCACGCCCTGCGGCCCGTATCCCCGGGTGCGCGGCTTGCCGACGTCGTGGAGCAGCGCGGCCAACCGGATCCGCAGCCGCGGTGACGTCTTCGCGACGACGGCGATCGTGTGCGCCAGCACGTCCTTGTGCCGGTGGATCGGGTCCTGCTCGAGTTGCATCGCGTTCAGCTCCGGCAGGAACTCCTCGGCCAGACCGGTGCGCGAGCTGATCCACAGCCCGGGCGACGGGTCGATCGCGACGATCAACTTGGAGAGTTCGTCGCGGATGCGCTCCGCGCTCACGATCTTCAGGCGCTCGTGCATCTGCTCCATCGCGTCGAGGAGCGCGGGATCGGGCTCGAAGCCGAGCGTCGCGACGAAACGCGCCGCCCGCAACATGCGCAGCGGATCGTCCTCGAACGAGATCTCGGGCGCGAGCGGCGTACGCAGGCGACGCGACGCGAGATCGGTCAGGCCGTCGAACGGGTCGACGAGCTGGGGGCCGTTGCCGTCGGTGTCGTCGAGCGCGATCGCCATCGCGTTCACCGTGAAGTCGCGACGCGACAGATCGGTCTCGATGTCGTCGGAGAACGAGACCTCGGGTTTGCGGCTGTCGGGCCGATACACGTCCGCCCGAAAGGTGGTGATCTCGAAGCGCTCGCCGTCCTTCTCGCATCCAATGGTCCCGAAGCGCTGCCCTTGCAGCCACACGGCATCGGCCCACGGGCGCACGGCCGCCTCGACGACATCGGGACGGGCGCCGGTCGTGATGTCGACGTCGACGATGTCGCGATCGAGCAGCGCGTCGCGCACGCTCCCACCGACGAGATACGAGCGGTGACCGAGCGCGTGCAGGCGCGCGGCGAGCTGCTGGGTCGGGGAATCCGACACGAAGAAGCGCTCGAGACGGGTGGGAACGGCGGTCACAGCCGCCATTGTTGCGCGAGCGCCCCGAAGGGCCCGATTACTTGTCTCCCGGACCCGATCCGCTACTGACCGGCCGCGGCCTGCTCGGCCGCGAGCTCCATCGTGTGCTGCTCGATCATGAGGCGGAGGTCGTGCGGGGTCGTCGACGCGGCGATCGCCTCGCGTAGGTCGATGACGCCGTGCTTGTAGAGGCCGAGCAGGCTCTGGTCGAACGTCTGCATGCCGTAGTACTCACCCTCGGCGATGATCTGCTCGATCTCGTGCGTCTCGTCGGGGTTCACGATCTTGTCGAACACGCGACCGGTCGAGACGAGCACCTCGACCGCGGGCGCACGGCCACCGAGCCGCTTCTCGACGAGGCGCTGGCTGACGATTCCCCGCAGCGACGACGCGAGCGACATGCGCACCTGGCGCTGTTCGTGCGGCGGGAAGAAGTCGATGATGCGGTTGATCGAGTCCGTCGCGCTGATCGTGTGCAACGTGGAGAACACGAGGTGGCCGGTCTCGGCCGCGGTCAGTGCGGTCTTGACCGTCTCGACGTCCCGGACCTCACCCACGAGGATCACGTCCGGGTCCTGGCGGAGCACGCGCTTCAGCGCGGAGTGGAAGTCGGCGGTGTCGGTGCCGACCTCGCGCTGGTTCACGATCGAGCACTTGTCGGCGTGCAGGATCTCGATCGGGTCCTCGATCGTGACGATGTGCCGGTTGTAGTTGTCGTTGATGAAGTCGATCATCGAACCGAGCGTGGTGGTCTTGCCGGATCCCGTCGGACCGGTGACGAGGATCAGCCCGCGCTGGTGATCGGTGAGCTTGCGGATCACGGGCGGCAGGCCGAGCGCCTCGAACGACGGGATGTCGCTCTGCACGCGGCGCAATACGAGACCGACGGAGCCGCGCTGGCGCATGACGTTCACCCGGAAGCGACCGAGGCCCGACACCGAGTAGGCGAAGTCGGCCTCAGAGCTACCGATGAACTCCTCGGCCCGTTGCTTCGGCATGATCGCGAACGCGATCCGCTCGGTCTCGACCGGCGACACCGGCGCGATGTCCGTCCGCTCGAGCCGGCCGTCGATGCGAATGAACGGCGGTGAGCCCACCTTGATGTGCACGTCCGACGCGCCGCGCTCCACGGCATTGCGCAACAGCTGATCCAGATCCAACACCGGCGCGACCTCTCTCGGGCTGACGGCTACCCGTTTTCGATCGGCACGCGCCGGCCCGCTCTGGAGCCGAGCCGGCCCGGAAATGCGCCGAATCCGGGATTTTCAGCCTCGCAGGTCGGGCCCGCGCGTCAGGCCGGTGCCGGCGGGCCTTCCGCGTGGAGATCCCGCACGGCGTGCACCACGGTGCGGCCCGGACCGTTCGCGGTGGCGGGTTCGACCCGCTCGGGGCGGCCCAGCAGCGTCGACACCGTGGCCGCGGTCGAGTCCCGGAGCGCACCGAGGTCGTAGCCGCCTTCGAGGAACACCACGAGGCGCCGGGGCGCGGCGAGCGCCATGATCCGGGCGGTGAGATCGGCGTAATCGCCCGCGGACAGTCCGAGGCCGGTGAGGGGGTCGGCTCGATGCGCGTCGTAGCCCGCGGAAACCAGAACCCACGTGGGCGCGAAGCGCTCGGCGAGCGGTTCCACGACGCTGTCGATCGCATCGAGGTACACGTCGCCGGTGGCCCCCGCGGGGAGCGGGAAGTTCACGGTCGTGCCCACCCCCGAACCCTCGCCCGCGTCGGTGAGCCGCCCGGTGCCCGGGTAGAGCGGCCACTCGTGCATCGACACGTACATGACCGCGCCGTCGCCGTAGAAGATGTCCTGGGTTCCGTTGCCGTGGTGCGCGTCCCAGTCGACGACGAGCACCCGCTCGCCGCGGTCGCGCAACGCGGCCGCCGTGACCGCGACGTTGTTCAGGAGGCAGAACCCCATCGCGCGCTCTGCGACCGCATGATGGCCGGGCGGCCGGATCGCGCAGAATGCGAACTCGCCGTCACCGCGCTCGAGCGCGTCGACGGCCTCCAACCCGCTCCCGGCCGCGAGCAGCGCGGCCTCCCACGACGCGGCCGACGCACCGGTGTCGGCGTCGAGATGGCCGCCGCCCTCGGCGCAGAAGCGCTCGAGGTAGTCGACGTACTGCTTCGTGTGCACCCGTTCGAGCTCGGCGCGGGTCGCGCGCCGCGGATCGAGGCGGCGGCGGGCGTCGCGCGGGGCGCCGGCATCGAGGCCCTCGAGCACCGCCCGGACGCGGGCCGGGCGTTCCGGATGACTCCGACCGGCGTCGTGTTCTTCGAAGTGGGCATCGGTGGCGACCAGCAGCACGCCTCCGAGGCTAACGAATGATCCCCTTGACCAGCCCTTTGGCGGTTTCCGTCGCTACGCTCGCCGCCGGTGAAGGCGCACCGGGCGCAGTCGTACCGATTTCGTGGCGGCGTCGCCCGGGTCGCGGCGTGGCACGGACGGGCCGACGTCGCATCCCTTGCCCTGCACGGCCCCGACGCGCCTTCCCCCCGGACGATGAAACGACTCCTCGAACGACTGCAACAAGACGGATACCGGGAGGTCGTGACCAACGCACTCGGACCGGGGGCGAGTCTTCCGCTCGTCGACGTCGGCTTCGCGGTGCGCGGCCGGTTGCACCTCCTCGTGCACGACCTCGCGCACCTTCCCGCGCCGACGCGGCGGACGCGGCGGGCGACGCGCGCCGATCGGCCGTCGCTCCTCGCCGCCGACGCCGCCGCGTTCGACGAGTTCTGGCGGTTCGACGCGCTCGCGCTGCGCGAAGCGGCCCGGGCGACGCCGCGCGCGCACACTCGGGTCGCACCCGCGTCCGGTGACGCGCTCGGATACGGGCTGTTCGGTCGGGCCGGGGTCGCCGGCTACGTGCAGCGCCTCGCGGTCGCGCCAACCGCCCAACATCAGGGACTCGGTCGCGCGCTCCTCACCGACGGGTTGCGCTGGCTCCGGGCGCACGGGGCGCGACGCGCGTACGTCAACACCCAGGAGGACAACGATCGCGCGCTCGCGCTGTACGTCGGCTCCGGGTTCGAGCAACTCCCCGTCGGCCTGAACGTCCTGGGCCGGGAGCTGTGAGACGCGCGCCGCGCATCTGGGGGCGCGCCGGTGCCGTCGTGGCCGCAACCGCGCTGGTGCTGACGAGCGCGGTCCCCGCGCACGCACAGGAGACGACGACCACCCTCGCGCCCAAGCCGCTCCCCACCGGCGTGAGCCTCGTCAGCCAGGACCCGTGGGTCGGGTTGCGGCAGACGTTCACGATGAAGCTGCACCTCGACAGTCCCACGCTCGCGGCGCGGCCCGGAGCCGCGATCGCAATCACGATCTACCAGTCGATGACATCCCGCAGCAGTTTCGACGACGTCATCGCCAACGGCGACCTCGGGGGCACGTTCTGGGTGCCCAACAAGATCGCGGTGTCGTCGTTGTTGCCCGACGCGAAGAACAACGTCTCGATCGTGTTCGGCCTCTCGGGTTCCGATACCCGGCCGACGATCGGTATCACCCGGCCCGGCGTGTATCCCGTGAAGGTCGAACTCGTGAACACGGGCATCGCGTCGGGATCGTTCGTCACGTGGCTCGTCGCGGTCGACACGCGCTCACCGTTCGACAAGAAGCTGTCGGTTGCGTTCGTCCTTTCCGCGGTCGCGGATCCCATGAAGCTCCCGGACGGTTCGGACGATCCACGGGTCGTCGCGCAGTTGAAGCCGGGCGGGCGGCTCGACAAGATCGCGAACCTGCTCTCCCGGACCGACGGGTTCCGCTTCTCGCTCGCGGTCGGGCCCGAGACCATGGAGTCGTGGAAGCGTCTCGCCAAGCGAGACCGCAAGATGTCGACGACGTTCAAGGTCGTGAGCCAGGTCGCGAATCGTTCGTCGACCGAAGTGCTGCCGTCGACCTACGTACCGATCGACTCGGCCGTGATCGACGCGGCCGGACTCGGAAGCCACCTCCCGCAGCAGTACACCGCGGGCACGAGTGCGCTGGTGTCGGCGTTCGGTTCCAACCCGACCGCATCCGTCCAGTCCGCGTTCATCGACCCCGTGCCGACCACCGACGCGGTCGTGAACGGGCTCCGGTCGATGCTGTACGACCGCGTTGCGGTGCGCGACGAAGCGCTGATCCCCGTGACACACCGGTTCTCCCCCGCGCAGGCCTTCGTCCTCGACACCACCGGCGGCGAATCGCGGGCGGTCGCGACCGCACCGTTCATCGAGTCGCTCTTCAACGGACCGGATCCGGCGGCCCTGCGGGCCCAACGTGTCGTCGCGGCACTCGCCGAAGTGGCGTACGAGTCACCGGCGATCGCCCGCGGCGTCGTGATCGCGCCGCCGGCGCGCTGGAATCCCGATCTGCAGACGATGAGTACGGTCATCGACGCGGTCCGGACCCTTCCCCTGGTGCAGTCCGCGACCCTGGATGACGTGCTCGGCACGATCTCCAACGAGCAGGCGCTCGGCGCCAACGTCCAGCGCCGGCTCGTCCCCGCGACTCCCGCGGCCGCGCCCGTCGACCCCAACGAGTACGAAGCGACCGCGACGGAGCTGGAGGCCTACCGCGCCGTCGTCGGCGCCGAAGATCCCGTGGTCGTCAGCGGCGAGGCCGGTCTGCTCATCGCGCTCTCGACGGCGATCACGCCTGAACGCGCGCACGCGGAGCTCACCCAGATCGACCAGGCCGTCCACGCATTCTCGAACGGCATCCGCGCCGACGAGAAGCGCATCACGCTCACCTCGCGCCAGGCCGCGGTGCCGCTGAGCTTCGAGAACACCCTCAAACCCGCGCGCGACGTGAAGGTCCGCGTCCACCTCGAGAGCGCCAAGCTGCTCTTTCCGAACGGACCCGACCAGTCCGTGACGTTGAAACCGGGCAGCAACACGATCCGCTTCTCGGTCGAAGCGCGCGCGTCGGGAACGTTCCCGATGACGATCAGCGTCACGTCGCCCGACGGCCGGCTCGCGTTCGGGGCACCGGTACGCGTGACCGTCCGCTCGGCCGTGTTCGGGGGCTGGGCGGTCGGATTGACCGTCGCCGCGCTCGTCTTCTTGGCCGGTTGGTGGGCGAACCACTTCCGGCGCGCCCGCCGGAACCGCCGGCTCGAGGCCGCGCCCGCCCCGCCCTCGACGCCCGCACCGGCGACGTGAGCGCCGAGATCGACGATCAGAGTCGGGGCCGCGCCGGCCTCGCCCGTTCGAGCGCCGCGGTCGCGGCGGGGACGTTGCTCTCCCGGGTGACCGGACTGCTCCGAGTCGTCGTCCTCGCGGCCGCGATCGGCAAGGCGACGCTCTCCGACACGTACAACCTCGCCAACCTGACCCCGAACATCGTCTACGAGCTTCTCGTCGGCGGGGTGCTGGCGGCGACGTTGGTTCCCGTGTTCGTCGACCTACTCGAACGCAAAGAGGACCGCTCGACGTCGGCCGTCTTCACGGTGACCATGACGGCGCTCGCGATCTTCACCGCGTTCGTGATGCTGATCTCGCCGCTGATTGCACGCCTCTTCGTGCTGCGCGACAACGGGCCGGATCGCGCCGCGCAGCTGCACGTGCTGACGGTCCTCATCCTCTGCTTCGTTCCGCAGATGGTGTTCTACGGCTTCACCACGCTCGCGAGCGCGCTGCTCAACGCGCGCAATCGGTTCGTCGCCGCGGCGTTCGCGCCCGTCGTGAACAACGTCGTCGTGATCGGCGCGTTGCTCGCGTTCGTCGCGCAGACGTCGGGGCGCCACGGCTCGATCACCGACGTGGCCCGGGTCCGCAACGACGCCGGTCTGCTCCTGCTCCTCGGCATCGGCACCACGGCCGGCATCGTGGCAATGGCCCTCGTGCTCGTGCCCGCCGTCGCCCGCGCCGGGGTGCGCCTGCGGTTCGTGCTCGAGTGGCGCGACCCCGCGATCCGCACGATTCTCCGGCTGTCGGGTTGGACCGCGGGCTACGTGATCACGAACCAGCTCGCGCAGCTCTTCATCCTCGTCCTGGCCAACAACTCCGCGGGAAACGTCTCCGCGTACGTGTACGCGTTCACGTTCTACGTCGTTCCGCACGGTCTCCTCGCGGTGTCGATCATGACGACGATGACCCCGAACCTCGCGCGGCGCGCGCGCGCGAACGACCGCGAAGGCCTGCGCCACGAGTTCGGTGTGGGCCTGCGCTACATCGTCGTGCTCGTACTCCCGGCCTCGGTCCTGTTCGTCGTTCTCGCGCAACCGATGCTCGCGGTGATCGTCCGGCATCAGTTCACCGCGCACGACGCGGTCGTCACCGCAGACACCCTGCAGGCGTTCGCGATCAGCCTCGTACCCTTCTCGGTGTACCTGTACGTGATGCGCGCGTTCTACGCGCTGAAGGACACGCGTACGCCGTTCATGCTCAACGCCTTCGAGAACGGCCTCAACATCGTGCTCGCCGTGGTGCTGTTCCCCCGCTTCGGTGTCCAGGGCCTGGCTTTGGGCTGGAGCGGTGCGTACTTCGTCGCGGCCGCGGTTGCGCTCCTCGTCCTGCGCCGGCGGATCGGCGGCGTCCCCGACGCCGAAGCCGCGCGCTCGACGATCCGCGCCGGCATCGCCGCCCTCGCGCTGGGCATCGTCGCCGCGGTCATCGCCGGTGCGATCGGACGATCGTCGCCCGCCGAGGCGTTCCTGGCGGTCGTGGTCGCGGGCACCGCGGGCGCGCTGACCTACGTCGTCGGACTCGTCCTGTTGCGCTCGGAGGAGCTGACCGCACTCGTCCGGCTCGTCCGCCGGCGCGGCACCACACCGACCGGTGCGTAACGCCGCCACGACGTGCGTGTCACGATGGCCTCTCCGGCGTGTAACCATGGAGGCGGTCGCGGGATCGAAACCCGCGGTCCGAAGAATGCAGCCTGAGGAGGACGCATGCCCGTTCGCATCGTGACCGACAGCGCGTGCGATCTCCCCGAACCGGTCTGTGACGAGCTCGGGATCGAGGTGGTCCCGCTCACGATCCGTTTCGGCGATCGGGAGTACGTGGACCGCAAGGAGCTGAGTGTCGAGGCCTTCTGGCGGGAGCTCGCGTCGTCTTCGGTACTCCCCGAGACCGCCGCACCGTCGGTCGGCGCGTTCGAGGAGACCTTCCGACGTCTGAGTGACGACGGTGCGGACGGGATCGTGTGCATCAACCTCTCGGCCAAGCTCTCGGCGACGATGCAGTCCGCGCAGGTCGCGGCCAAGGCGCTCGACGGCGAGACCGCCGTGCACATCATCGACTCGTTCAGCGCGTCGATGGGCATCGGAAACCTCGTCCTGCACGCGGCACGGCGTGCGCGTGACGGTGCCACCGCCGACGAGATCGTGCGCGAGGTCGAGGCGCGCCGCGAACGCGGGCACGTCTTCGCGGCACTCGACACACTCGAGTACCTCCGCAAGGGGGGTCGCATCGGCGGCGCGCAGGCGATGGTGGGCTCGATGCTGTCGATCAAACCGATCATCAGCGTGATCGACGGGGGCGTGGAATCGGGCGGCCGCGTGCGCACCCGGTCCAAAGCGTTGAAGTTCCTCGTCGACCAGATCCCGGTCGGCAAGGTCGAATCGATCGCGGTGTTGCACGGCAACGCACCCGACGTCGACGAGTTCCTCGCGATGCTCGAACCTGTGGTGCCCGACGCAGAGGTGATGGTCGGGATGATCGGCCCGGTGATCGGTGTCCACACCGGCCCGCGCGTCATGGGAATCGCCTGGACCGATCGGCAGGAGTGACCCTCGTCGGTGGCGGACGATGTTGACGACGAGGCTCTGGCGCGCCGGGCCGCCGATGGTGACAGTGGGGCGCTCGACACACTGCTGCGCGGCCACACTGCGCTGATTCACGGTGTCTGCCGGCGGATTCTCGGCAATCCCGATGACGCCCTCGACGCGACCCAGGAGGCGCTGCTCGCGATCGCGCGCAAGATCGCGTCGTTCGACGGGCGCTCGAAGTTCTCCACCTGGGCGTATCGAGTTGCAACGAACGCCGCGCTCGACGAGTCTCGCCGGCGCGGACGACGACCGCGGCCAACCGAACATCTGCCCGAAACCGCCCGCACCGACGGGTCGTCGACCGAGGCCGGCATCGCGGATCGGCTCGACGTCGAGGCCGCACTCGCGAACCTGACACCCGAGTACCGAGCGGCCGTCGCGCTGCGCGACCTCGTCGGGATGGACTACGCCGAGATCAGCGAGGTGCTGGGCATTCCGCCGGGCACGGTGCGGTCCCGGATCTCACGCGGCCGCGCCGCCCTTGCCGATCTCCTCGGGAACCGGGAGACCTCGTCGGAACATCCAACTCCCTGAACCATGAGCGACGACACCGTGAACCCCGACAACCCGAACCGCGAAGCCGCTTCCCTCGCACCCGAACCGCTCGACGACCTCCTGTCGGCCGAGCTCGACGGTGAGTTCGCCGCGGCGGCGCGCGAGCTCGGCCTGAGCGTCGAGGACGCCGAAGCGCGCATCCGGGCCACTCCGGGCGCAAACGAACGGCGCGTCGCACTCGCGCAAGCGCGGGCCCTGCTCGGCGTTGCGCCTCCGATCGACGAGCTGCTCGCGGCCCGGCTCCGAGCGAAGGCCGTGCGCGCGGCCGAAGCCGAGCACGCGCAACACACAGCCGAGCGCCGGCGGCGCAATCGCATCCTCTTGTCGGCGGGCGGGATCGCCGCGGCGATCGCGGCGATCGTCGCGGTCGCCAACGGGGTGAACGGGTTCCATCCGGACTACTCGTCGAGCTCGAAGAGTGCATCGAGCGCCAGCCCGCCCACGGAGCGCCGTCTCGCACCCTCGACTCCGGCCGCGGCCGCGCTCGGCTCGTTCGCAGACGTTCGCTCGCTCGCGGTTGCGGCCGTCCAACAGGACGCCGTCACCCGCGACCGCGCCAAGGGCTCGCTGCAAACGACGTTCGGCGCCTCCGCCGGCCGCGTCGCGGCCACGACGACCGCGCCCGCGTTGCGCCAGAACGCGGCGAGCCCCTCGGCCGAGCAAGTCGACACTCCGGCGAAGAGTTCCGCGGACAAGAGCACCGGGAATTCGACCGGGAAGCAGTACGACGACGCCGCGAGCGCCGCGAACTGCAACGTTCCGCCAGGGGTTCCGGCCGGCGCTGCTCCGGTGCTGCGCGCCACCGCGACGCTCGCGGGCAAGCCGGTCGTGGTCTTGGTGTTCGCGAACGCCACCGAGCACGTGGTCGTGATCGAAGACACCCACTGCAAGCTCGTCAATCTGCAGATGCTCCGCTGATCCGGCCCGGGTGCCGGAAGGTCGCGGCATGTACGCTGCCGACCCGGGAACGAGCCAAGGATCTCGAGTGAGCGACTGGACCACCGAAGCCACCGACGTCATCGAACGCAGCGTGGCCCTGGTGCGCGACCGCACGGTCGAACCGGCACGCGTCGCAACCAAGGCCATCGTCTACGGCGTCCTCGCGGTCCTGGCCGCCCTTCCGGCGATCGTTCTCGCCACGGTCGGGGCGTTTCGCGTCCTCGTCATCATCGAACAGGGGAACACCTGGGCGGCGTGGCTCACACTCGGCGGAATCTTCCTGATCGCCGGGGCGTTCTGCTGGACCAAGCGCAATCCCTGATCCCCCTCGGGCCAGAACGGACACCACAGCCATGAACGCTCGGGACGTCATCATCATCGGATCGGGCCCGGCCGGGCTCACCGCGGCGATCTACACCGCGCGCGCCAACCTGAAGCCGCTCGTCATCGAGGGCCTGCGGGCCGGCGGCCAGCTCATGCTCACGACCGACGTCGAGAACTTCCCGGGCTTCCCGGACGGCATCGTCGGACCGGACCTCATGGCGAAGTTCCGCGAACAGGCGGAGCGGTTCGGCGCCGAGTTCCTCACCGCGGACGTCGACGAGGTCGATTTCTCCGTGTCTCCCAAGCGGGTGCGCATCGGCGGCCAGGACGAGTTCGCGAGGACGGTGATCATCTCCACCGGCGCCGAGGCCCGGATGCTCGGACTCCCGAACGAGCACGACCTGCTCGGCCACGGCGTTTCCACCTGCGCCACCTGCGACGGGTTCTTCTTCCGGGGCCACGACATCGCGGTCGTCGGCGGCGGCGATTCCGCGCTCGAGGAGGCGAACTTCCTCACCCGCTTCGCCGACAAGGTCACGCTGGTGCACCGGCGCAAGGAGTTGCGGGCCTCCAAGATCATGCAGGACCGCGCGTTCGCCAACCCCAAGATCGAATTCCTGTGGAACACCGTCGTGACCGACGTCAAGGGCACCGGCCGGGTGGAGGCGCTCGAGCTGAGCGACAGTGAGACCGGCGCCGTCAGCGAACTGCCCGTCACCGGCTTGTTCGTCGCGATCGGTCACGATCCCAACACGAAGCTGTTCGCCGACCAGCTCGAGCTCGACGACGGGGGCTACATCGTGACCAGGCCGGACAGCACCGCCACGTCGATTCCCGGCGTGTTCGCGGCCGGCGACGTGCAGGACCGCACTTACCGGCAGGCGATCACCGCCGCCGGCTCCGGATGTATGGCGGCGCTCGAGACCGAGCGCTACCTCGAGACCCTCGGCGACGAAGCCACGGCTGTCGAGTAGAGAAAGGTACCCCTGTGTCTGACGGTATTCTGACGCTCACTGATGCGACGTTCGACGAGAGCATCGGCGCCGCCGATACCCCGATCCTCATCGACTTCTGGGCCGAGTGGTGCGGGCCCTGCAAGATGATCTCGCCGGTACTGGAAGACATTGCCAAGGAACACGCGGGGCGGATCCAGATCGCAAAGCTCAACGTCGACGACAACCCGAACATCGCGCGTCGGTTCGAAGTCATGAGTATCCCGACGCTCCTCGTCATCTCCGACGGCGAGGTGAAGAAGCGGCTGGTGGGCGCGAAGGGCAAGCCCCAGCTGCTCGAGGAGCTCGCCGAGTTCATCGATTGAGCGATTCCGTGGTTCTCCGTCGGGGTGACCGCGGCAACGCTGTACGCGACCTCAGCATCCGGCTCGGCGCCGCCGGTTCGAAGGCGGTAACCCTCGATGTCTTCGACGACACCTTGGAAGCCGCCGTGCGCGATTTCCAAAAGGAGCGCGGGCTGCGCGTCGACGGGATCTGCGGACCCGAGACGTGGGGCGCGCTGATCGAGAGTGGCTTCCAACTCGGTGACCGGCTGCTGTATCTCGCGCGGCCGATGCTGCGCGGTGACGACGTGGCCGAGTTGCAACGCCGGCTGAACGCGCTCGGCTTCGACGCCGGGCGCGAGGACGGCATCCTCGGCACCGAAACCGAGACCGCGCTCCGCCAGTTCCAACTGAACGCGGGCGCGACCGCAGACGGGGTGTGCGGACCCTCGACCTTGGCCGCGATCGCGCGCGTGAGCGGGCTCGCAGCCGGCTCGGTCGCGAGCGTGCGCGAGCGTGAGGACCTTCGCCGCGAGCCGCGCCGGCTCGACGGGCTACGAGTGTTCCTCGTCGCCGAACCGGCGATGAGCGCCCTCGCGCACTCTCTCTACCGGGCGATGGGAAACCTCGGAGCAGTGGTCGCGCTCGACGTCTCCGGAGACGATCCCGGCGTGCTGACCGCGCAGGCCAACCGGTTCGGAGCCGGCGCGTTCATCGCGCTGACGAACAGCGGCGATCCCGGCGTACGCTGCGCGTACTTCTCCAGCCGATCGTTCCAATCCGTGAGCGGGCACAGTCTCGCGTTGCGGTTGACGGAGTCGCTGCGCAAGGTCGTCGACGATGTCGACGAGCCGATCGGCCGGACGTACCGGTTCCTCCGAGAGACTCGCATGACCGCGGTGGTGTGCGAGCTCGTCGGCCGTGACGAGCACGCGGCTCGGTCCATCCTCACCGCACAGCTCCCGGCCATGACGAGCGCTCTGGTCGAGGGTTTGCGGCGAGGGGTCGAGGATCCCCCCGACCAGCCCGCGTTGGATCAGGCCTGAACCGGACCCTGACTCATCGCGCGGTAGATGCGTTCCAGGTCCTCGAGGTTCGCGAAGTCGATCTGCACCCGCCCGTGGCGGGCGCCCATCGTGATCTTCACGCGCGTCTCGAGGTAGTCGCCGAGAAGCTCTTCCAGTTCGAGTAGCCCTGGTGGGCGCAACTTGCCGCCCGGATCCGCGGCGGCCGCGGCGACGCTCGGCTTCGTGGTCGGCGACTCCTGACGGTTGCGGATCGCCTCTTCGACCTCGCGCACCGAGAGGTCCTCCGCCACCACTCGCTTTGCCAGCTGCTCCTGGAACGCGCGGTCGGGAGTGCCGAGCAGCGCCCGGGCATGACCCATCCGAATCGTGCCGTCCTTCAGGCAGCGTTGGATCGACGGCGGGAGTTGCAGCAGCCGGAGCGTGTTGGTGATGGTCGCCCGGCTCTTGGCGACGCGGGCCGCGACCTCGTCGTGGGTCAGCGAGAAGTCCTCGATCAGCTGTTGATACGCGGCGGCTTCCTCGAGCGGGTTGAGTTCCTCACGTTGGATGTTCTCGACGATCGCGTGCTGGAGCATGGTTGCGTCGTCGGCAACCCGCACCATCGCGGGCACGCTCTGGAGACCGACGCGCCGGGCCGCGCGCCAGCGCCGCTCGCCCGCGATGAGTTCGTACCCGCCGTCTTCGCCGGCGCGCACGAGAACGGGCTGGAGAATGCCGACCTCTCGGATCGAGTCCGCGAGCGCGGCGAGCGCTTCCTCGTCGAAGTGCTGGCGCGGTTGTTGAGGGTTCGGCCGAATGTCCGCGGTCGGGATATCAGCCAGTCCCCCGGCTTGCTCCGCGACGGTGCCGCTCGGGATCAGGGCGCCGAGTCCCCTACCCAGACCTCCGGGTCGCGCCACGACTCACCTCCTTGGCCAACTCGCGATACGCCAGCGCACCCCGCGAAGTGGAATCGAAAACGGTCACGGGCTGCCCGAACGAGGGCGCTTCGGAGATGCGCACCGTCCTCGGGACCACCGTGCGGTACACCTTGGCGCCGAAGTGCGCTCGGACTTCGCGCTCCACCTGCTCCGCCAACTTCGTGCGCGCGTCGTACATCGTGAGGACGATTCCCCGGACATCGAGCGCGGGATTGAGGTTCGATTTCACGAGCGCGACGTTGCGGAGGAGCTGCCCGAGACCCTCCAGCGCGTAGTACTCGCACTGGATCGGGACGATCACATCGTCCGAAGCCGCGAGGCCGTTCACCGTCAACAAGCCGAGTGACGGGGGGCAGTCGATCAACGTGAAGTCGTACGAGCCCGCGATCTGGGCGAGGGCACGCCGCAGCTTGAGTTCCCGCGAAAAGGCCGGGACGAGTTCGATCTCGGCGCCGGCCAGGTCGATCGTGGCGGGCACGACGAAGAGGTTCTTGACGCTCGTCGGCTCGGTGCAGTCCTCGATCGGGGCGTCATTCATGATGACGTCGTAGATGGAGCCCTCGACGTTTCGATGGCTGATCCCCATCCCCGTGGTCGCGTTGCCCTGAGGATCGAGATCGATGACCAGGACCCGGTAGTCCAACTCGGCCAGCGCCGCGCCCAGATTGACGGCCGTCGTCGTCTTCCCGACCCCGCCCTTTTGGTTCGCGATCGAGATGATCAGCGGGAGCACGACCTCGTCGTCGGACTGCTCGCCGCCCCGGGCGCGAAGGGAGGCGAGGGTCTCCGGCAGAGGTGCGGGAAGTGGGGCGGGCTGCGGCGCAGCCTCCACGACATCCTTTTCGACCCGAATATCGTCCGTTTCCTCGACCACCGGCTCGTCGGTGGTCGTGACGGACTCCTCGATCCCCGGTTCAGTCGGCGCCATATTGCTCTCACGCTCCTGTGTGGGGGTCTCGCTCGTCGATCCCCGTCCTCCGAACCAGCGCTTACGGCCCTGGCCTTGACCCTCGGCGAGCGCGTCGTCAGATGCCATACCTGTTTCTCCCACAGGGTCGTGATCGGTCGCACAACCCCGACGCATCCGTGCCGGCGGCCGTTGACCGGCCTGCGCGGCACATCGTGCGAAGCCGGCGCATCGTAGTTCAGGGTCTCCATTGCGCACCAGGCCTGCGAGTCGAATGTTTCACGTGAAACATCGAAATTCCGTGGATACTTGGCGCTTGCGAGGCCAACGCACCCGGAACGGACGGGTGCAGGCAGGCCCAGAGCGATGGGCGCAGCGCGAGCGCAGACACTTGCCGGAGTCAGCCGTAAGTCGCAATCGCGAGCGCAGCGAGCCGCTCGGTTGCGTATGCGACCCAGAAGCATGTTCCACGTGGAACATCGCGGCGGGCTACCAGAGCGGGCGCTTGGCCGCCTTCCCTACCGCCCTCGGAATCCGGTCTGGGGCGCTCTCGATCTTCCGGATGACCGCGAAATGGGCTCCAGCGACCTCTTTGGGCTCTGCCGGGGCGAATCCGAGCTCCGCCAGCTGTTCTGCTGGCCACCGTTGGGGGTCGGGGTCCGGTGGCTCGCTCACGACCAGGACTCCGCCGGGTTCCACGAGTCCGGCCGCGATCTCGGCGGTCACCGCCGGGCCGGCGAAGCTCCTGGCGGTCACCACCTCGAACCGTTCTCGCCACGCGGCGGCCCGCCCCGCCGCTTCGGCCCGGTCCTCGACGACCTCGACCCGGTCCTCCATATCCAACTGCGCCACCGCTTCCCGGAGCCAGGCGCAGCGCCGCTGCCCAGTCTCGACGAAGACGCCCTGCGCGGCTCGCCAGTGGTCACCGAGCACGAGCCCGGGAATCCCTCCACCCGTTCCCAGGTCCGCGAAGTTCCGGGGTGGGTGACCGAGCGCGGACTCCGCGGCGACCGCGAAGCCCTCGGCGTGGACGATATGGGCCTCGACCGGGCCCGGGCCCAGGAAGCCGGCCGCGCGAGCCCGCTCCAGTACCTCCCGGAGTTCCGGGGCCGTAGTGGTCATCGGGACCGAGCCCGCCGGATTGCTACGCCGGGAAGATGACGACGCGCCGGCGGGGTTCTTCGCCCTCCGACGTCGTGTCGACGCCGGCCATGTCGGCGATCACGTCGTGCACGACCTTCCGGTCGGCGGCACCCATCGGCTCGAGCGCCCGCTCCTCACCAGTGTCCACGACCTCGGCCGCGACCTGTTGCGCGAACTCGACCAGCGCCTGGCGCCTCCGCTCCCGGTAACCGGCGACGTCGACGTGGATCCACGCGCTGTGTCCACCCGCGTGGTGCTGCACGACCGCGCGCACGACTTCCTCGAGCGCCTGGATCGTGGCGCCGCGCGGCCCCACCAGGGCACCCAGGCCCTCGCCCTCGATGTGCACCGTCACGTCGTCCTCGTCGATCTCGGTGCGGACGGAGGCCGAGAAGCCCATCGTCCGCACGAGCTCGTCCGTGAACTTCGACGCATGGTCCGCCTGATCTGCTACCGGCACCGTCTGCACATCGACCTCCGCTGTGACCTTGTCGTCCGTGTCTACCGCGATCTCGCCGGCGGCCGCGGTTCGTGCGCCGCCTCCGCCTCCTCGACCTCGACCACCTCGGCGGCGCCGGCCCTCGCCTGCGGCTCTGGAGGTCGCCGGCTTGGACTCGCGCGGCTCGGTCGAGGCTCCTGCGACTGCGTCGGGCGCGGCGTCAACGGCGGGACGATCGGCCGGGCGGCCGCCACCCTTGCCGCCGCGCTGTCCGCCGCCACCGCGTCCACTCCCACCACCGCTCCCGCCGCGACCTCCACCCTGACCCGAGCGTTGCGCGCGCTCGTTCGGCCGGCGCCGGCGCTTGCGGTCGGAGGGCTTTTCCCGGGAGATCGGCTTCACGCGGGCCCGGATGCGGGCGTCGCTGCGGCCCATGCCGAGCACGCCTTTGCGCGCCTCGTCCACGACCTCGAACTCGAGCTCGTCCTCGACGACCCCCAGCCGGTCGAGCGCGAGTTCTTTCGCGTCGTCCACCGTGCGCGCCGTGACCTCGATCCAATCCATGGGTCAGCGCTTCCGCTTCTTCTTCTTCCGGGCCGCGTTCGGCGAGGGCTTGGACGCCCCGTTCGCGGATCCCGGCGTTTCGGGCGGAGGATCGTCCGAGGCCTTCACCGCCGGCGGGCTCGCACCCGGCTTCGCGCCGTGCTCCTCTTCGTACATCTTGTTGAGCACGAAGTGCTGCTGGCCGATGCGCCACATGTTGGAAACGGCGAAGTAGATCGTGGTCGCGGCGCTGAATCCGTAGGAGATCACCCCGAAGAAGATGGGCATGATCTTCGTGACGGCCTGCATCTGCGCGTTCGGGGCCGCGCCGCCCGACTTCGCCTGGCGGGCCTGGGTCTGGCGCACCTGATACCAGCCCGTGAGGATCACGATCGCCAACAAGATGAAGTACGGATACGCCTTCGCCATGCCGTCGGGCACGACGTTCGCGGCCGACAGGTTGAGGCTCATCCCGAGGAAGTGCAGCGCCGCGGGCGGACTGTGCTTGATCGCCACACCGCACGGTCCGGGATCGATCTTGGTGTTGCCGCAGATGTTCGAATACAGCAGAGAGAAGGTGCCCGACCGCGGAATGTGGTACTGGATCCCGGGATGACGGAAGGTGCCGAGCACGGCGATACCGATGGGCAGGATCAGCAGGAGCGGCAGGCATCCGGCCAGCGGATTGATCTTGTTCTCCTGGTAGTACTTCAGGAGCTCTTCGTTCTGCTTGGCCCGGTCGTCTTTGTACTTCTGCTGGATCTTCTTGATCTCGGGTTGCACCCGCTGCATCAGGATCATCGAGCGGGTCTGCTTCGCGATCAGCGGCAGCTGAATGAACATCACGATCAGCGTGAGCACGATGATCGCGATGCCGAGGTTGTGCGTGGGGTAGTACAGAACTGCCAGTAACCACCCGACGATGCGATAGAGCGGGTCGAGCGGGCTACTCGCTAACACGTGTGGCCTCCCACATCCACGCCCGCCCTCGTCGCCGTGTGAACGTGCGCCGGCTCAGGGACGGGATCGAAACCGCGGCCACCCAATGGGTGACACCGGCTCAGCCGGCGCAACGCCAGCCACGAACCACGACCTGCACCGTGGGTGGTCACCGCTTCACGCGCGTACTCGGAGCACGACGGTATGAAGCGGCACGGCGACGGACGGTGTGCGCTCAACTGTTGGTAGACGTTGATCCCACCGAGCAGGAATCGCGCGGTACGTGACCGATTCACGCTTTTCCACCCGAGATCTCGCTCAGAATCGCGCGCAGCGAGTTCGAAAGTTCGGCATATGACGTCGTCGCCGCGCCGGGAGTCGCGCGCACGAGGTACCCGGCACCGGGTTGCAGGCTCTCCGCGTGCTCGCGCAGCGCGGACCGAAGCCGGCGCCGGACCCGGTTGCGGGTGACGGCGCCGCCCACCGAGCGTCCGACCGAGAACGCCGCGCGCGGCGGTTCGGACGACGTCCCGATCAGGGCTGTTCTCACTTCGAGGGTCCCGGCGCGACGGCGCTTACCGCGCGCGAGCGCTTGAAAGGCTGCTTGACCACGGACGCGCCAGATCAGGCTGAAAGATTGGAGCGGCCCTTGCTG
Source organism: uncultured Actinomycetes bacterium (assembly GCA_963835455.1). Classification (GTDB taxonomy): domain Bacteria; phylum Actinomycetota; class Acidimicrobiia; order IMCC26256; family PALSA-610; genus PALSA-610. The sequence continues at coordinate 109,032 of CAWIFT010000003.1, read as the reverse complement.
CGCCGGCGACGGATCACCGCGCGTCCCGCTCGATTGCGCATCCGGAGACGGAAGCCGTGCTTCTTCTTCCGCTTGCGGTTGTTCGGCTGGTATGTCCGTTTCACCCATGGCCTCCTCGAACGCCCGGGCCGAGGTGTGGGGCCCCGGGGCGGGCGCGCGGCATGAATTTCGAGCACGCGCGCACAAGTGGAAACGCGGAGTCTATGGGCTCGTCCCGAACATCAGCAATCCACCCCCTGCGGCCCGCCGGAGGCGGGTGGACAGGCCGTTCACCTCGGCAAACGAGCGCGGTGTCCGTCTCGGTGGCGAGCGTCGGCACAACCGGATAGCGTGCCGCTCCCCCGGAGGACCGTTGGCCGCGGCCTTCGAGGTACTTCCCCGTGGCCGCGCCGCCGCAATCTCGGGCGACGTATCCGACCAGGCCTTAGGAGCAGCCCCGACCGCACCGGCGGACGGGGGCTTCTCCACACGTGTGGACATAGCTGTGGACAATCGGGGAGTCGGGATGGGCACTCCAGCGGCAGATGACCTTTGGGCGAAGGTCGCGGCAGCGGTACGGGCCCAATTGTCGGAAGCTACGTGGAACACCTGGTTTCAGGGAGTCCACGCCCTCGACTGCACCGACGAGACGCTGATGCTCGGGGTGCCGAGCTCCGTCGCGGTCGAACGGATCCGCACCAGCTATCTCGGCCTCCTCGCCGACGCAGTCCAGGCCCTGACCGGCGTCCCGCACGCGATCGAGCTCTCGGTCGACACCGCCCCGCGTGCCGACGCGGACGAAGCGCTCGAACTCCCGGCCGACGCCCCGGCCGACGTCGCCGTCGAACGGATCCGCACCTCGGACGCCGAGCCCGCCAACGCCTGGCCCAGCACCCAGCTGAATCCCCGCTACACGTTCGACCAGTTCGTCATCGGTGCCTCGAACCGGTTCGCCCACGCCGCGGCCCTCAGCGTCGCCGAGAGCCCTGCCCGCTCGTACAACCCGCTGTTCATCTACGGCCCCGCCGGCCTCGGGAAGACCCACCTTCTGCACGCGATCGGCCACCACGTGCGCGAGCTCTTTTCGAGCAAGCGCATCCGCTACGTCTCGACCGAGACGATGATGAACGAATTCGTGGACGCGATGCGCTCGAAGGGCATGCCCGCCTTCAAACGGCGCTACCGCGAGGTCGACGTGCTCCTCGTCGACGACATCCAGTTCCTCGAGCGCACCGAGCAACTCCAGGAGGAGTTCTTCTACACGTTCAACGACCTGCACGGCCGAGGCAGCCAGATCGTGATCTCGTCCGACCGCCCGCCGAAATCGATCGCGACGATCGAGGATCGCCTGCGCAGCCGGTTCGAATGGGGCCTGATCACCGACATTCAGCCCCCCGAGTTCGAGACGCGCCTCGCGATCTTGCGCAAGAAAGCCGAGGCGGAACACCTCGACGGCATCCCCGACGGCGTGTTGGCCTTCATCGCCGACAACGTCGTCGACAACGTCCGTGAGCTCGAGGGCTCACTCATCCGGGTCGCGGCGTACTCGAGCCTGCACCGGGTCCCGCTCAGCGAAGACGTCGCCAAGGAGATCCTCTCCGACCTCCTCCCCGCCCGCACTCCCCGGGTGATCACGCCGCAGCTCATCCTCGAGACCACGGCCAAGATGTTCGGTTGGACGATCGACGACCTTTGCGGGAAGAGCCGCCGGCGTCCGCTCGTCACCGCGCGTCAGATCGGTATGTACGTCTTCCGGGAGCTCACGGATTACAGCTATCCGAAGATCGCCGAAGAGTTCGGGGGTCGCGATCACACGACGGTCATGCACGCCTGCGAGAAGATCCGCGGCCAGATGGCGGAGAAGCGCGCCGTGTTCGAGCAGGTCAACGAGCTCATCAGCCGGATCAAGCACGGCGCGAGTGGATAACGCTGTGGATTGCTGCGCGCGGAACTGCGAACAACACCTCCGGGCCCGGGGAGAACGGCATCGTGGGGCGGTGTATCCCGTTGTCCCTGTGCATATCGGTGGACAATGCAGTGGGCACGCGTTTGCGCATCCACGGGGGAGAACGCGTGGTTGTCCACAATCCACAGGCCCTACTACTACTAAGACCAAGAATTCAGATTCAAAGGCATCGAGGAGGACAGTGTGAAGTTCCGGTGCGAGCGTGACACCCTTGCGGATGCCGTCGCGACCGCGCAGCGGACGGTGGCGAGTCGGAGCGGGGCGCTGCCGGTGCTCCAGGACCTCCGGATCTCGGCAACTGCCGACGGCCTGGAGTTGATTGGCTCCGACCTCGAGATCACCAACCGTGTGCAGGTCCCGGCCGAGGTCGAAGAGCCCGGGATCGCGGTGGTGCCGAAGCTGCTCGGCGAAATCGTGCGGAAGTTGGAACCCGGTCCGGTCACGGTCGCGGTCACCGGCGACGAAGCGGTGATCACCGCGGGGCGGTTCTCGACTTCGCTGCGGTTGAAGCCGGCGGAGGACTATCCGCGCCTGGCGTCGAACGAGGGCGAGGGCGTGCGGGTCGACTCCGCTGCGTTCGCGGCGGCGTTGCGCCAGGTGGTGCGGGCCGCTTCCAAGGACGACCTGCGGCCGATCCTCACCGGTGTCCTCATGACCGCCCATGCCGGCGGACTGCGGCTCGTGGCCACCGACTCGTACCGGCTGGCGGTGCGAGACCTGAAGGGCGTGAGCATGCTCTCCGAGGGCCAGCACGTTCTGGTCGCGGCCAAGGGCCTTGCCGAAGTACAGCGGCTCGCCGGCGACGGTGAGATCGAAGTCGTGCTGCGCGAACGCGACGTGGTGTTCCGCACGTCGCGCGCGGAAGTGACCGCCCGCCTGATCGAGGGTGATTTCCCGAACTACGAGCAACTCATCCCGAGCGGGTACCCGAACCGGCTCACCGTCGGACGCGAGGCGCTCACGGATGCGCTCGACCGCGTACAGATCGTCGGGCAGAACCGCGACAACGCCGCGGTCCGGCTCTCGATGAGTGCGGACGGGTTGGAGCTCGCGATGTCGGCGCAAGACGTCGGCAACGCGCAGGAGACACTCGACGCCAAGTTCGAGGGAACCGAGCTGACCGTCGCGTTCAACCCGGTCTTCCTGCGCGAAGGCGTCGACGCGGTCGACACGGACGAAGTCGTGCTCGACACGATCGACCCGTTGAAACCCGCCACGCTGCGGGCCGCGGGGGGCGACGATTTCCTGTATCTCCTGATGCCCGTCCGTACTTCCTGACCGTGCGTACGCAGGGCGGCACATCGGAGCCCGAGGGGGCCGTAGTTTCTTGCTCGTGACGGCCGACGCCGGGCCCGCGACCAGCGTCGGGCACCTCTGGTTGGCCGATTTTCGATGCCTGCGCGAGATCGATGTCGAGCTCGCGTCGGGATTGACCGTGTTGCAGGGCGCAAACGGGCAGGGCAAGACGAGTCTGCTCGAAGCGATCGGCTGGATCGCGCGCACGCGCTCGTTTCGGGGGGTCAACGACGCGATGCTCGTGCGGTCCGGCGCGACCGAGGCGATCGTGCGCGCCGAGGTGACCACGAGCAGCCGCCAACAGTTGTTCGAGGCGGAGATCCGCGTCACGGGCCGCAACCGGGTGCTCTGCAATCGCCAGCCGGTGGCGCGCGTTCGTGATCTGCACGGCCTGTTGCGGGTGACAGTCTTCGCACCGGACGACCTCACGTTGGTGAAGGGCGGGCCGGCCGAGCGGCGCGACTTTCTCGACGATCTCCTCGCCATGCTCGCGGCGCGCTACGACGCGGCCCGCGCCGATTTCGAGCGGGTCTTGAAGCAACGCAACGCTCTGCTGCGGGCCGGAATCCGTGACGAGGACGCACGATTCACGCTCGAGGTCTTCGACGAGCAACTCGTGCACGCGGGCGCGGAACTCGTGCGCGGCCGTCTGCGGCTCCTCGAACGGTTGGTGCCGACGGTCGCGTCCGCGTACGAGATGCTCGCGCTCGACGCGCGCCCGATCACGGGCACCTACGAAAGTGAATCGTCGGCCGATCCGTTGACGGCAGCGGACGCCGACGCGGTGGAAGATCTCCTGCGGGAAACGCTCGCCCGCCGCCGGCGTGCCGAGATCGATCGCGGGCTGACGCTCGTGGGACCGCACCGGGACGAGTTGCACTTGATGATCGACGGGCTCGACGCGCGCTACCAGGCGTCACAAGGCGAACAACGCACGCTCGCACTCGCGTTACGCCTGGCGGGTCACCTCGTGGTGCGCGAGTTGGCGGGCGCCGCGCCCGTTCTCTTGCTCGACGACGTCTTCAGCGAACTCGACGCGCAACGCTCGGCGGCGCTCGTGCGCAATCTCCCGCCCGGCCAGACGTTGCTCACGACCGCAGGGGCGCTGCCGCCGGACGTCGTCGCGGAACGCACGCTCGTCGTGCACGCCGGCCGCATCGAATGATGAGGCGTCTCCGTTCATGAAACGTCTCCGTTCGTGAAACGCCGCGACGAACCGGTGCCGTTGCGGGAGGCGATCGCGTCGGTCGGCCGCGAGCTCGGGATGCCGGCACCGGACGTGCTCGAGACACTCAACGCGGGCTGGCGCGACATCGTCGGAGCCGCGATCGCCGCGCACGCGCAGGTGCGTTCGGTGCGCGACGGGGAGTGCGTCATCGCGGTCGACGGGCCCGCGTGGGCGACCCAACTCCGGTACGGATCGAACGACCTCTTGGCCCGCGTGAACGAGCGTTGCGGCGAGGGTTCGGTGACCTCGATTCGAGTCGTCGTAACGGGCCCGCGAAGGACCCGCTGAAGCGCTCGTTTCTGGTACACTGTGAGCACGTAAAACACCCCCTGTGACCAGGGCTTTTGTGTGCCAGGCCGGGGTGTTCGGGCACGCCGACGACGGGCTTGCAAGAAGGGATCGCACGTGTGGCGTACGGCGCCAAAGACATATCGATTTTGAAGGGTCTTCAGCCGGTGCGCGAGCGCCCCGGCATGTACATCGGCTCGACCGGTCCCTCGGGTTTGCACCACCTCGTCTACGAGGTCGTCGACAACGCCGTGGACGAGGCCCTGGCCGGTTTCGCGACGCGCATCGACGTCACGCTCCTGCCCGACGGCGGGTGCCGGGTGATCGACAACGGCCGCGGGATTCCCGTCGACCCCCACCCCGAATATCCCGACAAGTCGGCCGCGGAGATCGTCCTCACGATGCTGCACGCGGGCGGAAAGTTCGGCGGCGAGGGCTACAAGATCTCCGGTGGTCTGCACGGCGTGGGCGTGTCGGTCGTGAACGCGCTTTCGCGTCGGCTCGAGCTCGAGATCGAGCGCGACGGCGGCAAGTTCGAGATCACCTTCGTCGACGGCGGCGAACCCGTCGGACCGTTGCAGCGCGTCGGTGATTCCGCCGGGACGGGCACGACGGTCACGTTCTGGCCGGACCCGACGATCATGGAGGAGGTCGAGTTCCGCGCGCAGACCCTGGTCGAGCGGCTGCGGGAGATGGCGTTCCTCAACAAGGGCCTCGAGATCATCTTCCGCGACGAACGCCCCACGGAACCGGTGGAGCAGGTGTTCAGGTACGACGGCGGGATCGTCGACTTCGTCGCGCACCTGAACGCATCCAAGGAGCCGTTGTTCGCGACCGTCATCGACATCAGCGACACCTACGACAGTGGCGAGGTCGAGATCGCCCTGCAGTGGAACACCGGGTTCTACGAGGGCCTGCACTCGTTCGCGAACAACATCGCCACCACCGAAGGTGGGATGCACGAAGAGGGCTTCAAGAAGTCCCTCACGAACGTCGTGAACAAGTACGCCCGCGCCAAGGGGATCCTCAAGGAGAAGGACGAGAACCTCCTCGGCGAGGACATCCGTGAGGGCCTCACCGCGATCGTCTCGGTGAAGTTGCGCAACCCCCAGTTCGAGGGGCAGACGAAGACGAAGCTCGGGAACACCGAGATCCGCTCGTTCGTCGAGCGGGCCACGAACGAGAAGCTCGCGGAGTGGCTCGAGGAGCACCCGACCGAGTCGAAGGCGATCGTCGGCAAGTCCACGCAGGCGGCGAACGCGCGCATGGCCGCGCGTCAGGCCCGCGACCTCACGCGGCGCAAGTCCCTGCTCGAATCCGCGCTCATGCCGGGCAAGCTCGCCGACTGCTCGACCCGCAACGCCGAAGAAGCCGAGTTGTTCATCGTCGAGGGCGACAGCGCCGGCGGCAGCGCCAAGAAGGCGCGCAACCCGCAGTTCCAGGCGATCCTCCCGATCCGCGGCAAGATCCTCAACGTCGAGCGCTCGCGCCTCGACAAGATGTTCCGCAACGAGGAGATCCAGGCGCTTGATCTCCGCGTCCGGAACGGGCATCAGCGAAGAGTTCGACATCTCGAAGCTCCGCTACCACAAGATCATCCTGATGAGCGACGCCGATGTCGACGGCTCGCACATCCGCACATTGCTGCTGACGTTCTTCTACCGCCAGCTTCCCGAGATCGTGAAGGGTGGCTTCGTGTACATCGCGCAGCCGCCGTTGTACGGCGCCAAGCTCGGCAAGGACGAGCGCGCCTACCTGAAGGACGAGGCCGCCCTCGCCGCGTTCGAGGCCGAGCACACGGGTCGCAAGTTCGAAGTGAGCCGGTTCAAGGGCCTGGGCGAGATGGACTGGCAGGAACTCGGCGAGACCACGATGAACCCGGCGACCCGAACGCTGTTGCAGGTGACCGTCGACGAAGCCGCGATCGCGGACGAGATCTTCTCGACGCTCATGGGCGACGACGTCGACGCCCGCCGCGGGTTCATCCAGACGAACGCCAAAGACGTGCGTTTCCTCGACATCTGACCGGAGTAGGCACCGATGCCCGACGAACCGCAGACACTGGGCAACATCGAACCCATCGAGATCCAAGAGGAGATGGAACGCTCCTTCTTGGACTACGCGATGTCGGTCATCACCGCACGCGCGTTGCCCGACGCTCGCGACGGTTTGAAGCCGGTGCAACGGCGCATCCTCTACGGCATGTACGCGGAGGGGATGCGCCCCGACCGACCGCACCGCAAATGCGCGAACGCGGTCGGCGAGGTGATGGGCAAGTACCACCCGCACGGTGACCAGTCGATCTACGACGCGCTGGCGCGCATGGCCCAGGACTTCTCGCTGCGCTACCCGCTGATCGACGGCCACGGGAATTTCGGTTCACCGAACGACCGGCCGGCCGCGGCGCGTTACACCGAGGCGCGGCTGTCGCCGCTCGCGATGGAGTTGCTGGGCGAGATCGACGAGGACACCGTCGATTTCGGCGACACGTACGACGGCCGCAACCGCGAGCCGCTCGTCGTGCCCGCCCGGTTCCCGAACCTGCTCGTGAACGGCGGCGGCGGTATCGCGGTCGGCATGGCGACGAACATCCCGCCCCACCACCTGGGCGAGGTGATCGACGCCACGCTCCACCTGATCGACAATCCCGAAGCGACCGTCGAAGACCTCATGCAGTTCGTTTCGGGACCCGATTTCCCGACCGGCGCCTCGATCCTCGGCCGGGCCGGCATCGCCGAGTACTACCGCACGGGCCGGGGCTCGATCCGCATGCGCGCCACCGCCGAGATCGAAGAAGAGCGCAACGGTGGGCAGCGGATCCTCGTGTCGGAGTTGCCGTACCAGACGTCGGTGGAAGTGATCGCGGCGAAGATCAAGGAGTTGGTCGACGATCACCGCGTCGAGGGCATCCGCGACGTGAAAGACCTCTCGGCCGGCGACACGATCGGGCTCATCATCGACCTCAAGCGCGACGCGAACGCGCAGGTCGTGCTCAACCAGCTCTACAAACACACGCCGATGCAGAGCAACTTCGCGGCGAACATGGTGGCGCTCGTCGACGGCGTGCCGCGCCTGCTCAATCTGCGCATGGCCCTCGAGGAATACGTCGGGCACCAGATCGAGGTCATCACCCGGCGCAGTCAGTACCGGCTGAACAAGGCCCGCGACCGGGCGCACATCCTCGAGGGTCTGCTCAAGGCGCTCGACATGATCGACGCGATCATCACGTTGATCCGTGGATCGGAGTCGGCCGACGCGGCGCGCCAGGCATTGCAGCTCGCGCCGTACGACTTCAGCGAGACGCAGGCGACCCACATCCTCGACATGGCGCTGCGCCGCCTCGCCGCGCTGGAGCGCCAGAAGTTGCGCGACGAGTACGACGAGCTCGCACAGACCATCGCCGAGCTCGAAGCGATCCTCGCCGACGAGGTGAAGCTGCGCGCGGTGATCAAAGAAGAGCTCACCGCGATCAAGGACAAGTACGGCGACGAACGCCGCACGACGATCGCGACCGATCCGGGCGACCTCGCCGACCTCGACCTCATCGAGGACGAGGAGCTGGTGCTCACGCTCACGCACCGGGGCTACGTGAAGACGGTCTCCGTCGATCAGTTCCGTACGCAGGCGCGGGGGCAAGGGCGTGCGCGGTGGCAACCTTCGCGAAGAGGACTGGGTCGAGCACCTCCTCACCACCACTGCGCACTCGTACCTGTTGTTCTTTTCGAACCGTGGTCGCGTGTACCGCTTGCGCGCGCACGAGATCCCGATGAAGGACCGGACCGCGCGCGGCACGGCGCTCGTCAACCTGGTCGCGCTGCAGGGCGACGAACACATCGAAGCGGTCATCGACACCCGTACCTACGAAGACGGGGTGTACCTGTTCTTCGCGACGCGCAACGGCATCGTGAAGAAGACTCGCATGTCGGAGTACGACTCGTCGCTGCGCAGCGGTCTCATCGCCATCAACCTGAACGAGGGCGACGAACTCGTGCGGGTGATCCAGACCACCGGCTCCGACGACGTGTTCATGGTGTCGCGCAACGGCATGACGATCCGCTTCTCCGAGGACGACGTGCGCCCGATGGGACGCGCGACCGCGGGAGTGCGGGGCATGCGCTTGCGGTCCGAGAGCGACGCGGTCGTCAGCGCGGATCTCGCCCGCGACGACGCGGTGCTCCTCTTCGTGTCATCGAGCGGTCATGGAAAACGCACACCGGTCGCGGCGTTCAACCGCCAGGGCCGCGGGGGCCAGGGCGTGCGCGGAATGCGGGTCACGGAATCACGCGGCACCGTCGTCGCGGCGTTCACGGTGGATGCCGGATCGGACATCCTCGTGTTCTCCTCCGCGGGCAACATCGTCCGCATGGGCGTCGACGAGATCTCCGAGCAGGGCCGGGACGCAACCGGCGTGCGTGTAGCCCGGCTCGACGAGGGAGATACGGTTGTCGCCGTGGCCCGCGTCCTCGAAGGTGAACAGAACGACGAGAACGCGGCTCCCGACGGCGAAGGCCTCGGTGCCGGCGACGAGGTCGGCGCTGCCGGCGAGGGCGAAGAGAACTGACCCGTGGCGCGCGCCAAGGCCGTGCTCGAGAGCGTTCCCGCGAAGCCACAGGCCCGCGCGCCGAAGAAGCCACGACGAAAGCGTGTCGCGTCTCCTCGTCAGGTCTTCGAGCGCCGGTATGTCCAGACGGTTCGCTCGGTCGACCTCTGGTCGGTGCTCAAGGTCGCGATCTGTTTCTACCTGTGCGCGCTGATCGTCATGCTCGTCGCAGGCGTGATGCTCTGGTGGATCGCGTCCGCCGCCGGCGTCGTGTCGAGCGTCGAGAGCTTCGTGGGCCAGCTCGTCAACAACAAGGACTTCCGGCTGCTGTCGTGGGAGGTGCTGCGGGCCACGACGCTCATCGGGCTGGTGGTCGTGTGCCTGCTCACGGTCATCACCGTGTTGGCCGCCGCGTTCTACAACCTGTTCTCGGAACTGCTCGGCGGGATCGAAGTCACCGTCGTCGAGCAGGAAGAGCTGAGCGGCTCCGAATAGCGAATCGGGCCGACAGAACCAGGCTTTCCGGGTGGGGCTAGCAAGAATCGAACTTGCGACCTCATCCTTATCAGGGATGCGCTCTAACCGACTGAGCTATAGCCCCCGGGCAGGCGAAGCAGCGTAGCAGTGGTCACCGGAGTGCGAAGCGGGCGCGGTCGATACACTCCCGCGTCGTGAAGGTCTTCAAGCGTCTGCTCCTCGTCCTCGGCGCCGCGGGCGCGGTGGGGATGCTCGCACGCTTGCGCGGCAAGGGCGGGGTACCGCCCACCAGCGGCGGTTGGCGAGAACTCGAGGGGCCCGAATTTCGGTGAAGCGGATGATCCCGTGACGACAGCGCTCGTCGTCGGCCTCGGCGCGGTCGGTACCCGTGTCGCGCGCCAACTGATCGACACCCCCGGATTCGACCGGGTCCTGCTCGCGGACCGGGATGCCGAACAACTCGCCGAGGTGTGCGCCGTGTTCGGGGCGGACGCGCAGCGCATCGACTTCTCGCCCGGCGACCCGATCCCGACGGATGTCGACGTGGTCGTGACGGCGCTGCCGTCCGGCGTCGACCACCCGATCGTCACCGCGGCCATCGCCGCAGGTGTGCCCGTGGCTTCGAGTGAGGAAGAGCACGAGGCGCTCGACCAGCTGCGGGCCCTCGATCCGAACGCGCGCGGTACGGGTGTCGCGATCGGCGTCGGCTGCGGGCTCGCGCCGGGGCTGGTCGACGCGCTCGCACGCCACGCGGCGTCGATGTTCGACAAGGTCGACGAGATCCGGGTCGCCCGCACCGGTTGGGCCGGACCCGCGAGCGTCGCCACCGTTCGCTACGAACGCCGGGTGCCGGTCCGCACATGGCACGACGGCACGTGGCGAGAGGACCATCCGCACAGCGACAGCCTCGTGTGGTTCCCCGAGCCGATCGGTGCCCGGGACTGCCGCACGGTGACCGGCGCCACGGCGTTGCTCGTCGACGCGTTTCCCGACGTCGCTCGCATCGGCGTGCAACTGGGCGAGCCGCCGAAGCGAACCCGGCTGCGCCGCCGATTCGGCGACGAGGGCGAGTGGGGCGCGGCCCGGGTCGAGGTGTGGGGCCGGCGCGACGGCAGCTTCGACTGCACGGTGTACGGCGTCGTCGAGCGCACTGCGGTCGCTGCCGGCGCGGTCCTCGCCGTCGTCGCGGCCCAGCTCGCGGGCGTGATCGGGCCCCGGCTCGACCGGCCCGGTGTACACGGTCTCGGGGCCCTCGTCGATCCCGTGCCTTTCCTGGCCGAGCTCGCGCAGCGGGGCGTGCGGGCGGCCGCCTTCGAGGGCGTCGCCGTCGCCTGAGTACCGGGCGCAATCGAGCCGGGTTGGCTGCCTGCGGCAGGAGAATCGGCCGATGGGGCAGTACCGTGTCGGCGCGCCCTTGGGGTGGCCGGACACGGCCGGGGACAGCCGAGGATTGCGATCGGTGACGATGGATGGGTCGGAACAAGACACGACACGACCGCCCGGGCAACCGACCGACGAACCGGCCGGCGCGGATCTCGTCGACCTCGCGTCTCGCCGCCTCACGGTCGTAGACGAGGTTCCGCTCGCGGTGGTCCGCGGCGGAGAGGTCCTGGTGTTCGGCGGCCTCCGGTTGGTTCCGGGCGGAACGGACACGTCGCGAGAGGTGGCGCGGACGATCGCGCACGCGGTCGAAGGGTGTCCCGGGCCCGCGGTCGTGGTGTTCGCCGGCGACACCTTCGACATGCTCCGCGAGGGTCGTCCCGACCCCGAAAGCGCGCTCAACGCGCACCCCCGGCTCGCAGCTGCACTGACCACGTTCCTCGAGGCCCCGCAACGGCAGATCGTCGTGTTGCCCGGGATCCGGGACGCCGCGCTCGCGTCCGACACCCGCGCCGCCGAAGCACTGCAGGCGATCGGGTGGACCGTCGCACTCGCGTGTGTGCTCGAGATCGACACGGGGTCGGGGCCGCGCGTGGTGCGGGTCGAGCCCGGACACCAGCTGGATCCCGCCGCCGCGTTCGCGGATCCGCGCGACCCCAACGATCATCCGCTCGTCGTTCACCTCGAACGCGACGTGCTGCCGAACTTCGCGAACGTCGGCGAGGAATCGCACAAGTGGTTGGAGGGCATCGAGGACGCCGACCCGGCCGACATGGGTGCGCTCGTTGCGTCGCGCTTCACCTATCGCCGTCTGTTCCGACGCGCCGCGTGGCTCACACTGCCCGTCCTGGCGTTGCTCGCGGTCTTCTTCCCCGTCGCCGCGTTCTCGGCCCGGTCGACGAACACGCTCGTGCACCTCTTCCGACTGCTCGCGGCCGGGTTCGCGATCGAAGCGGCGCTCGTCGCGGTGGCCCTCGCGTTCGTCGTGGTCCAACTGCACGACTCGCTCGGTTCGATCTCGTGGTTGTCGCGGTCGTTGCGCGACAACGACGCCGCTCGGGGCGTCGGCGTCGGGCTCGCCGCGGCCGGCGGCGCGGGGCTCATCACGGGCCACTCGGGGCGGGCCGAGCTGACCGATCTCGGCGGCGGTGCGTTCTACGCGAACTGCGGGACCGCGGGGCGCAGCGTCGATCGCGTCGAGACCCACGCGGGGCTCCCGGCGGTGTTCGCGGCCCGGTTGCGGTGTTCGTGGGTCGAGCTCGAAGCCGGGTCGGAACTGCGCGCGCGGCTCTGGCACGGCGCCCGGGATCTCCCCGAGCGCTCGTTCCTCGAGCGCGTAGCGTCGCGCGAGCGCATGCGCTCGTGTTGGCCGCCCGCGGAGGTCGCGGAACATCCGGGCACGGTGACGTGGCCGTCGGTCGGAGACGCAACCGCACTCCGCCGCCGCAACCGCCGGATCGGTGCGATTGCGATCGCGTTCGCGGGATTGATGAGTCTGGCGTCCGCGGTCACCCTGCCGTTGGCGTCGCGACTGAACGCGCTCGGCCGCTTCGCGCCCATCGAGGTCCCGGAGGTCGCAACCGCGTTGGTCGCGATCTGCGGCATCGGGCTGCTCCTGCTCGCGCGCGGCGTGCGCCGCGGCCAGCGCCACGCCTGGATCCTCGCGGTCGCACTGCTCTTCGTCGCGGTCATCGGTGACGTGACGAAGGGTCTCGACGTCGAAGAGGCGATCGTCGCCCTGCTGGTTGCCGGATTCCTGGTGATCCACCGTGACGACTTCGCCGCCCCCGCGAATCCGTCGTCGTGGCGCCGCGGCATCGGGGTCGCGCTGCTCGCGCTCGCGGTCACGATTGTGGGCGCGACCGTCGGCGTCGCGTGGCGGCACCCCGAGTTGTCGTTGATGAAGATCGAAGAAGCGGTCTCGGAGCGGCTCGTCGGACTGAAGACCGTGGCCCTCCCGAACAGGATCGACCGGCTCGTGTCGCCGGCACTGCTCGCCGTCGGTGTGGTCGTGGCGCTTTCGTTGTGCTGGTTGTTGTTCCGCCCCGCGGTGTCACCGCGCATCTCGTCGTACCGCCCGCTTTCGCGAGAGCGGGCACGATTCATCGTGGAGAAGTACGGCCTCGACTCGCTTTCGTACTTCGCCCTCCGCGACGACAAGGAATGGTTCGGCTTCCGCGACACGCTCGTCGCGTATCGCGTGCACAACGGAGTGGCGCTCGTCTCGCCCGATCCGATCGGGCCCGTCGGACAGCGGGCGGAATCGTGGAACGCGTTCCGCGAGTTCGCCGACGAACACGGTTGGCCGGTCGCGGTGATGGGCGCGTCCGCGGACTGGATTCCCGTCTACGGCGCGAGCGGGATGCACGACCTCTACATCGGGGACGAGGCGGTCGTCGACGCGCGGCGCTTCAGCCTCGAGGGAAAGCAGAACAAGAGCCTGCGCCAGTCGGTCGGGCGGGTCGAGAAGGCCGGCTACCGGGTCGAGTTCTTCGATCCGTCCCGGCTCGATCCCGAGATGGAGGCCAAGCTCCGGGCGTTGATGACCGAGAGCCGGCGCGGCGACGTCGAGCGGGGTTTCTCGATGACGCTCGGGCGGGTGTTCGATGCCGACGACCGCGGACTGTTGCTCGCGGTTGCGTTGGACGGCGCCGACAACCCGGCCGGCTTCTGTCAGTTCGTTCCCGCCCGCGCGATCGACGGTTGGTCACTCGACCTCATGCGCCGGAGCGAGTCGTGCGACGTGCCGAACGGCATCACGGAGTTCATCGTCGCCAAGACCATCGAGTACGTGCGCCGCGAAGGTTCGGTGGGGATCGCACTCAACTTCGCGACCTTCCGCGCGGTGCTCGCGAGTGAAGCCGGTGACCGGCTCGCGCAACGCGCGCAGAAGTGGTTGCTCGAACGCGTCGGCGACTCGATGCAGATCGAGTCGTTGTGGACGTTCAACGAGAAGTTCCAGCCCGAGTGGCACCCGCGTTACGCGGCGTACGACTCCCCCGAGCACTTGTTGAGCGCGTCGATCGCGGTGGCGCGCGCGGAGTCGTTCTTCGAGATCCCGATCATCGGGCGCTTCTTCAAACCGGCGTCCGACGAGTGCGCGCGAACGGCCGCGGCAGTTGCCCGTGGAGCCTGTGGCGACGGAGAAGGTGACGGCCAAGCCGGGGCCCCCTCCGGCGAAGACCGGGGGCTGAACGTCACGAGTGTGACGGGCTCGGTCCCTCGCCCGCGATCTCGAACGCGATGTCGTCGAAGTAGCAGTAGTACCAGTCCTCGCCGGGTTCGTACGACTGGATGATCGGGTGCGTGATCTCGTGGAAGTGCGCGGTCGCGTGCTTGCCCGGCGACTGGTCACAGCATCCGATGTGGCCGCACTCGGTGCAGCGCCGGAGGTGCACCCAGTGCATCCCCAGCCGCAGGCACTCGACGCAGCCGTTGCCGCTGGACTCGACGGCGAGGATGTGGTCCATGTGCGTGCAGGTTTCGGTCACCCGGTCAGTTTTCCAAACTCGTCAAGGGGGACGCCCGGGGCCTGAAACCGGAGCGAAAGGGCGAGGTGTCATCGTCAGGGTGGCACAAGCGCCGGACGCGCCTCTCGGCACACCCCTCACCCCTCGCCGAGAGGCGCGTTCGGGCGCCGCCGCACCCCGAGCTGTTCGATGCGTTCCGGCGCGGGCGTCGTAGAATGCCGAACCCCGGGGACGTAGCTCAGCTGGCTAGAGCACCTGCTTTGCAAGCAGGGGGTCGTGGGTTCGAGTCCCATCGTCTCCACCAAGTCGGCCTGGTCAGAGGTATTGCCGACCGGTCGCAGGTGCGCTCCGGGCAGTGCGCTGGCGACTCCATCGCGCGTCCATCGCGCGGAACTCTGTTCGCGTGGTCGAGTCCCGTTGCGCGACGAACTCGTCGAGGCGACGGGCGATCTCGACGTCTCGTTCGCGGGTGGCGTGCTGGTAGCGCAGCGCGGCGGCGCTCGACGCGTGGCCCATCCGGTGCATCAGCTCCGCGGTCGAGGCGCCGGTTCCGGCGGTGATCGTGTTGGCGGTGTGTCGGAGATCGTGGAAGTGGAAGCCGTCCGGGAGATCGGCGACCGCGGCGCGGGCGCGGGCCCAGTTGCGATCGACGGCTCGTTTGCGGAGCACGTCGGCGCGTTCACCGGTGAACACGCGGCCGTTCCGTCCGGGGGCGGCGAAGCGGCCGAGGTGAGTCTCCAGTTCGGGAACGAGGAACGCGGGGAGTGCGACGGTGCGAACGCCCGCCTCGGTCTTGGGTGCGCCCACGAGGAGCTCACCGGTGTTCAGCTCGATCTGCTGTTGCTCCACCCGGACGGTCCGGTGGAGGAGGTCGACGTGGCGGCACTCGAGGCCGAGGAGTTCGCCGCGACGGAGGCCGAGGAAACCGGCGAGCAGGATCAGGCACCGGTAGCGGGGTGGCGTCGCATCGGCGAGCGCCCAGACCTGTTCGACGGTCGCGACGGGCCGCTCGGCGACCCGTTCCACGCCTGCGCCCTTGATGGCGCACGGATTGCGGATGATCAGCTCGTCGGCGACGGCGGTCTCGAGGATCGTGCGCAGGAGCCGGTAACACTTCGCGACGGTGTTCGGCGTGAGCCGCGTCGAGAGCTGCGCGCGCCACTCGCGCACGGTCGCCGGCGTGAGCTTGCCGAGCTCGATCTTGCCGAGCTCGACGCCGTCGCCGGTCGCGGGCCGGATGTGCAGGCGAAGCTGCGACTCGTAGGTCTCGCGGGTGCGCGGCCGCAGATTGGGTCGCGTCGCGAGCCACTTGGTGGCGTATTCGTCGAGCGTGATCGCGCGCGAGCCGGGGGTCGACGAAGGCGCCGCGGTGCTTGTCGGCCTCGACGGTGTTCGCGAACCGGTCCGCCTCCTTGCGGGTGGCGAACGTCTTGGTGCGCACGTTGCCGTCGGGCGTCCGGTAGCGGACGTCGTACCGGTTGCCGCGGGTGGTCGTGCGGCGGTTCACGGATGCCATCGGTGCTCCTTCGACCGGCTCACGGTAATCCGAGCCCGCCGTTGGCGGTCGACGTACTCCTCGAGCGCGGCCACGGGTACGCGTGCCGATCGGCCGATGTGCACGACCTCGATCTCGCCGGCGCCGACGAGCTCGTACATCGTCGTGCGTCCGATCGACAGCACGCGTGCCGCCTCGACGATCGTCAACAGCAACACCCCGTCTGCTCGCTCGATCCTTTCCTTCGCGTTTTCGCTCATGCTCTGGATAAGCGCGCTGCGATCGCCAAACGCGACAAGGAAATCGCGACGCAGAGCGCGAATCACACACGTTGCATCCCGATGCCGTCGCCGTCGAAAACACCCTCGCGAAATGGCTGCACGAACTTGCATTCGAAGAATCGCGAGGCAGCTCTCGGCGAATCGGCCCGTCGAACCGGTGACCATCAGACCCGTCTGCACAGTCCCCGACGACCCCCTCCTCGTGCTCAACAAGCGTGTCGTCGCAGCCTCAACGTTTCGAGACCCGAGACCCCGTCCAAGATCGGCACAGATATGCCGCTTCCGCTAAACGGAAGCAGCCGAGGTCCGTGCAGACGCTCCCCGAGGTGGCACGCTCGCACGCGCTGGCGCCACTATCGAGGTCGTGGGTTGTTGACCCGAACGACTGCGGACGGATACGCGTACCTCCCGATCAGCTCCGGTCCCGAATACGCTTCCTCGTGACGTGCGAGCGCGCTCATCGTCGTCGACCGCACCACGCTGCACGAAGGACGCGATCAACCCCACCGCGAGCCGCGCGTTCGCGCGATCAGCCTTGCGCCGACGACGGAATCTGGATCCCTGAATCGCCCTGGGTTTGATGGAGGCTCGGGCTATTGGATTCCAACCGTCTCGTTGGTGGTCGCGAGCGCAGCGTAGTGAGCGGTTTCGAACTCGGTCGGGGGGACGTCGCCGAGGTAGCCGTGGAGGCGTTCGGTGTTGTGCCAGTGCACCCAGCCGAGCGTCGCGAGCTCGACATCGGCGACGGTCTTCCATGGTCCTTGTCCGGGCCCGCGGATGAGCTCGGTCTTGTAGAGGCCGTTCACCGTTTCCGCGAGCGCGTTGTCATAGCGAATCACCGACCGTGCCGATCGACGGGACCGCGCCGAGTTCGGCGAGTCGTTCGCCGTAGCGGATGCTCGTGAACTGGCTGCCCGGCGTCGGAGTGACACCGCAGTCCTTCGAGTTGGGTGCCGCGTGACCAGCGGGCCATCTCGAGCGCGTCGAGGACCATGCCGGTGCGCATGTGCGACGCGACGCGCCAGCCGACGATCATCCGCGAGAACGCGTCGACGATGAAACACACATACGCGACCCCCTCCCACGTCGGCACGTACGTCAGGTCGGTGACCCACAACTCGTTCGGTCGCGCGGCGGTGAAGTCGCGTTTCACGAGATCCGCCGGCCGCGGCGCAGTCGGATCGGGTCGCGTGGTCCGTAACCGCCGCTTGCGGGACACGCCCTCGATGCCGGCCTGGCGCATCAACCGGGCGACCTGATCCCGGCCGATCTCATGACCGGCACGCCGGGCGGCTTTCCAGAGCTTGTGCGCGCCGTAGACGCGGTAGTTCGCCGTCCAGAGCGCGACCAGGACCGGGATCATCACCGCGTCGCGCGCCGCCGGGCCGAGACCGGCCGGGACTTCGCCGCGTAGTACGTGCTCGGAGCCACCTGCAACACCGTGCAGATGGGCTCGACTCCGAACTCGTCGCGGTTGTCGTCGATGAACTGCGACGATCACTTCTGTGGGCGGTCGAGCTCCGCCGCGAAGAAAGCCGACGCCCGTTTCAGGATCTCGTTCGCGCGTCGCAACTCACGGTTCTCTTGCTCGAGCGCCTTGATCCGCTCCGCTTCCGCGGTCGTCGTGCCCGCGGTCACGCCCTCATCGATGTCGGCTTGACGGACCCACGCCCGCACCGACTCGATCCCGTAACCGAGCTGCTTCGCAACCCGATACACCGTCCCGTGATCGGTGCCGAACTCGGCGCGGAGCTGACGGACCAACCGGACCGCCTGCTGCTTTCTCCTGATCGGAATACCGACGCGTCGTCGGCTTCCCCGGTGACTTCTCTCCTGGCATAACTCCATCCTCGTTTCCAAGGTAAGGAGCCTCCAACTTTCCCAGGGCGATTCACATCGACGGTCACCACTCGAAGTGTGTGCCGCCTGCCACACTTCTGAGGTGCAGCCGCAACCGTCGAGCCCGACCACGCCAACCTTCACGGTCAGTATCGAGACGGCGCAATGGATGCCCGGGCTTCCCGGTTGGGTCAGCGTCTATCAGGGACTGATCGTGGTTGCGCCCCGCCGAACGGGTCCACGATTTGATGTTCCGCAATTGGTTCAGAGCACCAGGCGGGTGCGTTGGATTCGACAATCTCTGCTGCCGCCGTAGCTCAATACCGGATTCGACTTTGCTCCCGACGGGCGACCGGAGGTGATGCGGCTTCGCGTCGGCCCTTTCACAGCGAAACGTCTTCGATCGACGCTGGTCGCGGCTGGTTTTGAGATCGTGGGTCGCGCAGCTGGTCGGTGTTCCGCGGCCCGTGACACGACAGACCTGCAGCGAACGGTCGGCGGTCTGCGTGGACCTATCGGTAGCGAAATCGTTGTTCTTCCCACCTCACGCGAAGCCATGAGCTGCCAACGCCGTCGTGCACGTCATGACGTCGACTCGTCCAGAAGTACACGGCGACGCGCCCGGGCGGTCGGAACCCGATTCCCTTGGCACCGAACATTCCACACGCCGGAAAGGCCTCGAATCCGTCGGCGCTCCGAGCTACGTACTGCGGCCTGGCGCCGAAACACTGAGCCAGAAACGCAGGGCGAAGACGAAGCGTTAGCTGCCCGGCCTCGAGTTCAAGCACGCGAGCGGAGCCGAGACATTCACCGGTCCCAGACGGGCGGGACACATGCTCCACCAACCCATGCGATGATCCAGTTGTTACCAATGGCCCCACGAGCTCGGATGGCGAGGACAGCACCATGCCCGTCGGCCAATTTCGCGATGTCGTGAACGAGCGACGAAGGCGACATTGACCGCCGTGACTCCGACGCCAAGGACTAACCACACGAGCACCAGCGATCCGGTACCGCTTGCCAAGACAAAGAACACGCCAACAACGAGGCCGGCGAGAGTGAACCCAGCGATCAGGAAGGCCGGAAGCCGAAAGCCACCATTGTCGCCCCAGCCGCCTTGCGACGTAACCATCGACCTCTTGTCGGCTCGCTCAGCCACAATCGTGAGCGCACCTGACGCCCAATCAGGCGTCACCCTCTCGGGGGCGATTGCAGGACGAAAGGTTCGTCCGACGCGCACAGAATGCCCGGTCGGGGCGCGTTATGCCACCAGCTCGGGACGCACAGAACACGCGTGTGCCGACGCCGCGACAGCCCGCGTTATGTCCGCGGTTCTCGTTCGTTCTCACGCTACGCGAGGTCGCGAGATCGGCAGTTATGCGGTGACGGAGAAGAGACGCCAGGTGCCGGACACGCCCTTGAGTTCGTGTTCGCCTCGGTCTTCGAACTCGATGTCTGGAACCTGCGACCAAGTCGGTCACCGTCCTCGACACCAGCACTTCACCTGCTGCGGCTTTCGCTGCTACGCGGGCCCCTATGTGTACTGAGATTCCACCGATGTCCCGCCACGAGCTTCAACTTCACCGGTGTGAAGGCCCACCCGGACCTCGATGTCGAGATCCCAAGCACCCGCGCAGATTGCCTTGCCACACTGAATCGCCCTGCCCGGTCACGTCGAACGTGGCAAGAAAGCCGTCTCCCGTCGTCGCGATATCCCGACCCTGAAAACGCTTCAGCTCGGATCTGACCATCTGGTCGTGCACGTCGAGAAGTACACGCCAGGCGTCGTCCCCGAGCGCTGGTGGCGAGCCGGGTGGAGTCGACAATGTCCGTGAACAACACGGTCGCCTGATAATCGGTCGGTGGCTGCGACGGACGCACACCCGTCACGAACTCCTCCGACACGTTCAGGATATAACCCCGTTTTAGGTCTGTCGGCATAACATCTGCACCGGGGATTTCGAGGAACTTCTCGCGCCAGGAATTCGATCTCGTCAACGCTCGCGCCGACTGAAGCGTCAGCGATCCGATTTGGGTGCGATGCATGACCAAGGTCGGCATCTGAAGCGACGGCAGCACGAAATTCATGTTCGTTCTGCCTGCGGCACGAGTTTGCGCGGCGATCGCTCGTGGCGTTGCAGTAGCCCTCATGTACTTGGCCCACCAGGCAGCCTGCACCGGTCGTGCGTCGACGCTCGGCGCGCACCCGGCACGTATTCCTCTGTGCCCCAGAACTGCTCCTCGAAGTCGGCCACGAAGTCCGCCCATTTTACCCTCCGAATCGCCGTCATAACCCGGAGCGTTGCCCAAGGAATTGAAAAGGATGAGAGCTCGGACTCGCTCGGGATGAGTAGCAGCGAAGCTGATCGCCATCGTTCCGCCGTCGGCCACAGCAAGCAACGCCGCCGCGTTCCGAATGCGCAGCATCAAGGACGAGCGTCAGATCCTCGGCCCATTCTTCCCAGGTCGGAACCGCGCCACCGGAGAGTCGGTCAGAAGCTCCTACACCTCGCCGATCGAACACGATCAGCCGACTGAACGACGCGAGGCCCTCAAGAAAGCGGGCACTCGCCGCATCCTCCCAGCGCATATCGACGTTGCTGATCTTGCCAGTCACGTAGACGAGATCCAACGGGCGGTCACCGATGACTTGGTACGCGACCTGTAGTCCCGTCCGCCGCCGCAACATACTTCGTCCTCGGCACCTCGATCACCCACACAGTCTGACCGGTAAGGACAGACTCGCTCCAGCCATCCGACTCGGGCAGGCGCGCCAGATTGCCCGCTCGGAGGCTGTCGCACCAACATTTCGGCGGGTCGGGTTCGGCGGGGTTGATGCTGCGTTTCGGGTCAGGCGGAGGCGGGGTTCGCGTGCCGCCAGAGCTTGAGGATGTTGTGGGTTGCGGCGATGAGCTTCCATTCGCTGTTCACGGCGGGCATGCCGCGACGGGAGAAGCGTCTGATGCCGCGGTTGTGTTTGGTCTGGCCGAACACGGGCTCGATCGTCGCGGATCGTTTCTTGTAGAGCCGTCGACCGCGTGGTGTTGCGAGCTTCGCGGTCATCGCGACCGCTGGTGTCGGTGGCAGTGAACGTCGCCGCGCCAACAAGAGTTGATCGATGCGGGATCGACCGACCCCCAGCTCGCTGACAGCATCGAGGACGGAGATCTCACCGCGTTCCACGCGGGAGAGCACTTCGGCTCGTTTCGCTTCGGTACGAACGTCTCGTTTGATGTCCGGCGTTCGGCCCGGCGCGATGAGTGCCTCAACGCCGGGCATGGCGGCATTGTCCTTGGTCCAATAGCCGGCGTCAGCGAGCACGGTCCGGACACGTGTTCGCGCGCCCGCGGCCCGCAGGTTCTGTTTCGTCGCTGCGACCATCGGAACGAACTGGGCGTCGTCGCTGCCGTCGTTGGTCACTTCCGCCGCCACGATGACCTGATCGACCGTCGCGACCGCTTGCGCGTTGTAGCCCTGCACGAAACCGCCCTGCACCCGCATGAGTCGACTGTCAGGATCGGTCAGATTGGCCCAGTGCCGGGAACGACGATGTTGCGCATCGGGACTCGGTTTGCGTCCGGGCAGCCGCCGCCCCGTCGCGGCTTCGATCTCCGCGCGGCGTGCGAGCCGCGCCTCGAGGGACCGCTTCGCCGCGTCGGCTTCGAGCTCGTCCAACAACGCCCGGATGCGGGCTCGGCGACCGGAACCGGTCAGCTCCGCGGGGAGCTCATCACCGCGCGCGGTTCCCAGGCGTGCGTCTTCGTCCGCGTCGACTTTCGCGGCGTCGTCCAAGATCTCTTTCGCGAGTTGTTCCGCGGTGCGGTTCGCGGCTCGCGACGCATTGGCCTCGATGCGGGTCCCGTCCACCGCGACGAGTCCCGCCTTCACGAGTCCCGCGCGAGCACACAGCCGAAGGACCTGACCGAACAGCTCGGCGAGCGCGTCCTGATGCGTGGCTCGGAAACGAGCGATCGTGGCGTGATCGGGAAGCTGGTTCGCCGCGATCACCCGGAACGCGACGTCTTCGCGGCAACGACGTTCGATCACCCGGCTGGACCGTTCACCAACGCAATACGCGTACACGAGCAACGCGACCATCAGCGATGGTTCATACGCGGCGCCACCCCGACCATCCGACCGATACGCGGCCACGAACGCCGACACGTCGAGCTCGCCGACGACATCCAACACGAACCACGCCAGATGATCCGCCGGAAGCCATTCCGCCAACGACGGCGGCATCAACAACAACTGATCGCGATCACCCGCCACGAAGTTGTACGCCATGACCCATGATCACATCGCAGCCCAAAACCCGGCGCGATAGTCAAGATTCGTGCGACAGCCTCCTCTGGGACGCTTCTGCGAGTCGCCGGGTCGGTCTTCGCCTGCGGTCTGTGCGACGATTGAGCCATGAAGTTGTCGACGGCCGTCGCTCGGCTCACGGACGTCGTTGATGGGCTTGATCGTGCTGTGCAGTGGCCGGAAACGAGCCTGTCTGCCGCGTTCGTCTTTGGAGCGGCGCTCGATGGCGCTGCCAACCTCGATCGGGTAGACGTCGCGCTCGTGGTCACCGAGGCACCCGAGGTTGTGCCGTGGATGTCACGACCCACGCACCTCGAAGCGCTGGCCGCCGGGTTGCGGTTCACGAACTTGCCTGTGTCGTGGAAGTGGCGCCCGGCGGAGTGGCCGGTCTGGAACCACGAGATCGAACACGCGGCGCGGATCTGGACCGCCGCAGATGGCAGGGACCCGTCCGTCCTTGAGGCGTTCGCTTCCGGCCGGCTCGATCGTGCGCCGATCGAAACGCCGGCCGACACCGACGAGCTTCTTGCGGAGCTGATCGTCGAACGCGATGTTGGTCGTCGCCACCTGGAGACGGTGACGGCGTCCTTTCACGATAGGGACTGGCGTCGCGAGCATCGCGGCGGCGGCATCTACCCCGAGGATCATCTTTGGTCGGCGACCGCAGGCTTTCTCGACCTCGATGACGCCATCCGTCGACTCGAGCACTGACTCGCCATCGGGCTAGCGCCGGCACGTGTCTACCGCTCGACTTCTTCCCGGCCGCGTTCGACGGGTTCGTGTTGCCCACTTCAGTCCGTCGCGGGCTTTCCGGGACGCCACGACGTTGACTCCGTAGTGTGCGGCGTCCTTCAGATCGAGAAGACGGAGCAGTGTTGTCGCCAGCGCCTTCCCGTCCGGGGTTGCCGTCTCGAGCAAGTGCGCAGCTCCGCGGTGATCGTCGCCGCGATGCCGACGGTGGAGCCGGGCGCAGCAAATGGTGTCGGATGCCGCGATGCCGGCCAGGACTGCGAGACCGGCGCTCAAGGTGAGCAACTCTTCGCGCCCTTGCTCATCGTAGACGAGCGCGGAGCACTCCAGGTAAGCCTGGCCGGTTCGGAGCCGCACCCTCACGTCAGCGATCACGCATGGTGCTGTTCGGTCAGTCTTCGCCATGCGTGCCTTTACTTGCTCTGCACGACGGTCAGATGACTCTTCAGTTCGACGGCGTCGCGTTGGATTTCCTGAAACAGTTCCGTCGTTCGGCGGCGATGCTCGCCCCACTCGAACGCAGACATCTCTACGACTTGAGCGTGTGGCCGGTCCATCCGTGCACGTGTACACGAAGGTCGTCGTCTTGGCGATGCCACTTCGAGACCTGACGTTCAGTGAGAGCTACCGCGGCCAGCTCGGATGCGAAGCCGAAAACCTTTTCGGAGACGCTGTCCGATTTTCTTCGAGGGTCGTTCTCGCCAGGAAAGGGAGTGTGGACAAGAAGCAGATCGATGTCGCTGTCGGAGTCCGTCGCCGCGGGCTGCGGAGCCGAAGGCGCACGCGTACAGCGGCGGAGGTTTCCAGCTCGCAAGCGTCTGACGTAGACGCTTCCAGAGTTCGAGTCGTAGCCCGGCGAGCAAGTCCGCGATAGGAGCAGCGACGTGATCTCGGTTGAGCTCGTGGACACGATTCCTGCCCATCTCGGTGACTCGAACCACCCCTTGCTCGGTGAGGCGGGCGAGGCTTCGCCTGACGCCGATCTCCGATCCGCGTGCGCTCTGCGCAGCCACCTCACCAACGGTCAGGGGCCGCCCGGCCTCCGCGAGCACTGCCAGTACGGTCCGTCCAACGTGCCGGTAATGGAGCGGGTCGGATCGGTCAGGTCCATTATCGAAAAGTATAGGTCGATATCTAATCCGATAGTGATCTATCTCATCCGATAGACGGTGTGAGCCGGAACGCCAACAGCGTGGACCGACTCCATGCGCGGTTGACATCATTTCTGATGTCATGTGGGAGATGACGGAAGAGGACTGATGGCCCGCACCACGATCAAGCAACTGAAGGACCGGCGCCTTGCCGGCACGAGCGCGGCCGAGCGCGCCGACTTCGACGAGACGTCGCGGCCGCGGCGCTCGCGATCCGCGTCGGCGAGCAGATCCGCGACGCCGCGAAGCGGCCGAGTTGATCAGCGCGAGCTGGCCCAGCGCATGGGCACCAGCCAGGCCGCGATCGCCCACCTCGAAGCCGGTGGTGTCGGCGCGACCCTCACGACGCTGCAGCGAGCCACGAGCGCGCTGAACCTCGACATCAGCGTCGAGCTCCGTCCCGCGAGCTGACCTCGCTTTCGCGAACGGATTCCATCGCGCGTCCATCGCGCCGGACGCCGTCATTCGGCTCTCGCCGTCGCCCACAAGGAGCTGACCTGCGTTTCGCGTTCGTCGACGTCCGCATTCTGCGTAGTCGAGTTTGCAAGCAGGGTCGTGGGTTCGAGTCCCATCGTCTCCACCGCAAGAGCGCAGGTCGGTCGCGGCGGGTTCGGTTTGGTCGTCTCGTCATGCCTCCGGTTCTCGCGCCGGTTCTATGAACGCGGGCACGCCACCGGCGCGCCGCTCGAACAGGTCACGGTGCGCATGGCGTTGGTCATCGGCGCGGCCCAGTGCATTGCGTTGTGGCCCGGCACGAGCCGCAGCATGGTGACGATCCTCGCCGCGCTCGCGGTGGGTCTGAGTGTGAGCGCGGCCGTGGAATTCAGCTTTCTCCTCGGGCTCCTGACGCTGAGCGCCGCGACTGCGTACGACGCACTGAAGCACGGGAAGGAGATGCTCGACACGTTCGGCGTCGTTGCGCCCGTCGTCGGGTTCATCTTCGCCTTCGTCGCCGCGGTGATCGCGGTCAAGTGGCTGGTCGGCTACTTGCAGCGCCACGGGCTCGAGATCTTCGGCTGGTACCGCCTCGGCATCGCCGCACTCGCGCTCATTCTTCTGGCGACGCACGCAATCTGACCTCGACCTCGAGGCCGGAGACGCGTGGCATCGCGGTCAGAGGGTCCACCGCGACGGTTTCGCTCGTGAGGTCGCCGGGATTCGCGTCGGCGTGGCCGTGCGTCATCGACACCACGCCGGTCCGCACCGTGGGGTCGGAGGCGATCGTGGCCGTGATCTGGCCGTGAGCGGTCGCGAGTGCCACCGTCGGACGCGGTCACGTCGGCGCTCATGCGCACGACGGGTCCGTCCGCGTGCGCGCCGTACGCGATCGAATTGCTCCACGCCATCTCCCGGCGGGGTGCGAGCACGAACGCGGCGGGCACGGGATCGACGTACGCGGCGAGCCGTTCGAGGAGCGGGGCCGGCGCGATCGACCAACGGTGGTCGGGCAGCAGGTCGGCGTGAACCCAGCCGTATTCGACCGGCGTGGCGATGCCGCGCGGTCCCGCTGCGAACACGTCGTCGGCGGCGAGCCGCGCGTGCGCGAGGACACCGCGGAGATAGTCCTCGTCGCGGAGGTCGTCCGGGTTCACTGCGCCCGGCGGCTCGCGACCCATCGCGCGGCTGAGCGCCGCGAACATCCACCAGACGGGCCGGCGGTCGGCGCCCGGCTGCACGACGGGCCGCGTCGACTGCAGCCCGGAGCGCAGCGCGGTGAGCTCCGCCAGTGTGATGTCGGCCCGCTCGAGCTGACCGGTCGCCGGCAGTACGTGGGTCGCGATGTCGGAAAGTGCGGTCTCGGACACGTCGACGACCGCCAGGACGTCGAGGGATTGCAGCGCGGCCCGTAGGCGCGACGGCTGCGGGAACGCCGTCAACGGATTGCCGCCCGCGACGAACAGCGCGCGGATGTTGCCCGCTTCGATCTCGTCGGCGAGCGCGACCACGGGCATCTGTCCGAGCACGCGGGGAAGCTCGGGCCGGCTCGGCGCGGCGATCGGCGCGGCGGAATCGGCGCGCGGTCTGCGCCGGCGGAGCCGGTTGATCACGCCGCGGTGGAAGTACATCCCCGACGCGCGATCGAGTGACCCCGACGCGATGAGGATCACCCAGCGCAGCCACTCCGCGATCACGCCGTCGCGCGCCATCGTCACACCGGTGCCGCACTGCATCGCGATTCGGCCCGGGTGCGCGCGCACGTCGGCGACGAGCTGCTCGAGCAGGGCGGGATCGACGTCCGCCGTGAGCGCCGCGCGTTCGATGGTGAAGCCGCAAAGCGCGTGGCGCAAGGCGGCGAGCTCGGTCGCGTCGCAATGGTCGCGGAGCTCCGTTTCGTCCGCGCCGTGTTCGAGCAGCGCGTTGGCGAGGGCCGCGAGCACCGCGACGTCGGCGCCGGGCCGCACCGGCAGGTGCCCGTCGGCGCGCGCGGCCGTTTCGGAACGCCTCGGATCGAGCACCCACACCTTGCCGCCCGCGGCGCGGTACTCCCGCAGGTATCGGATCGGGTCCGGGAGCGCGGTGCCGTAGCCGTGCGAAATCACGGGGTTGGTGCCCACGAAGATCGCCAGACCGGAAACGGTCGGATCCCACACCGGATTGAGCATGGGTTCGCCGCTCACGAGCTCGGCCGCGACGAGGACGGGCGCGTTGTCGACTGTCACCGCGGTGAGGAACGAGCGGCTGCCGATCGACGGGAGCCATTGCGCGGCCGCGACCTGACCGGCGGCGTCGTACGCGAGGCCGGTGGCGAGGTAGAGCGCGACCGCGTCCGGTCCGGTCGCGGCGATGACTCCGTTGACCTCGCCGGCGAGGTCGACCAGGAGCTCGTCCCACGTCGCGTCGCAGCCGCGGACGCGTGGACGGTCGAGCCGGCGCGACGAGTGGTGCCACTCGGCGAGGCCGCGGCCCTTCGAGCACACGTAGCCGCGGGACGTCGGGTGCTCGTCGTCGCCACGCACCCGAATGACGCGATCACCGTCGACCGTGGCCACGATCCCGCAGGCCGCCGCGCAGATGCGGCAATAGGAGAGCTCGTCGCGGGACATGACGCCACGCTAACGACCCGGGGGTGGCCGCAGACTCCTCTCCGCGCTCGTGCAGAAGATCTCCACGCTGACCCCGGCCGCATCGCCCGCACGTGTGCGGGGCGGGGGTTCCCTGTCAGGATGAGCGCATGGCCGACGACGGGGACGTGATCGGATCGTGGCGTGCGTTCTGTGCGCGATTGTCGGCCGTCGGCGACGTGCTCGCGGCCGATCCGTTCCCGGTTTCGGAGAACGAACGGGCGCGGTGCACGCGCCATCTCACGCGCCAGATCGTCATGGCCCTGCAGGCCGAGGTCGAGCACGCGGATGCGATGCACCCGACGTTCCACCGTTACGAGGAACCGTGGGTGCAGTGGGGCGGCCCGAATCCCGACAACGTCTACACGCGTGCGGCGATCGATCCCGCGGCGACGTACCGCGTCTCGGGAAATGTCGAAGGGGTACGCGCCGCGATCTTCTCGCTCGTCGACGGTGACATGCACCTCGGCCGGTTCGGCGTGTTCAGCGAGTGCACGCTGGACGATCTCGTCGTCGAACCCGACGGCACCGTCGAGATCGTCATCTCGCCCGACCGTCACGATCGCAACTGGATGGAGTCGCACGGCGACGCCCGGATGCTGCTCGTCCGTCAGTACCTCTGCGATTGGGAGCACGACCGGGCTGCAACGCTCACCATCGAGCGGATCGACACGCGCGGGACGCCACCCGCGCCGCCCGCGGTGCAGACGTTCACGGACGCGCTCGACCGCGCGGCGACGTGGGTGGAGCGGTCGATCGCATTCTGGTGCACGTACGTGGAACGGGCGCGCGAGACGCTCCCCCACAACGCGGTGGCACCGCCCTCGACGCCGCGCGGCGGCGCACCGACGATTGCCTACGGCGCGGGTTGGTGGGACCTCGGCGCCGACGAGGCGCTGCTCGTCACGACCGACGTTCCCGACGCCGACTACTGGGGGTGGACGGTGCACCATCGGTACCGCCTCGACTCCGGCGACTTCGCGGCCCGTTCGACGAGCCTCAACCTCGCACAGACGTTCGTCGACGACGACGCGCGCATCCGTTTCGTGGTCGCGCACGCCGATCCCGGCGTCCCCAACTGGATCGACACCGAAGCCCGGCCGGAAGGGATGCTCGTGTACCGCTCGATCGGCACGCGGTCTCGGCCGGTCCCGGAGACCGCGGTCGTACCGCTCGCGGCGTTGCGCGATCACCTCCCGCCGTCGCACCCTGTAGTCGATGAGGGGGACCGGCGCGAACAACTGGCGCGGCGGAAGATCTCCGTGCTCGCCCGCTACGTCTGACTCATGACGTGGTCACCGAAACCGCGTCCGCAGTGGGTCAACGAACTCAACGCCTTCGGGCGCCATCTCGGGTCGCCTCGGGGGATCGTCTCCCTCGACGAAGAGTCGCTGCTCGACGCGGCCCGCGCCGCGACCGGGCTCTCCGACTTCGGGGATCCGGGAGACGATGGCTGGCGCGAGGGAATGCGCGTCTTCGTGGATTCGCTCGAGAACGAGGCGGACCTCAACCTGCTCGGTCGGATCATGGCCCGTAACGAGATCGTCCGCGCCCTCGTCAATCGGCTCGAGGTGCGGCGCGCGCTCGCGGACCATCCCGAGATCCTCGACGAGGACATCGCCGCGCCGTTGTTGATCGTGGGAACCGGTCGGTCCGGTACCTCGATCCTGCACGAACTCCTCGCCCAGGACCCCGCGCACCGCGTCGCGCGCACGTGGGAGCTCCTGCACCCGTGCCCGCCGCCGGAGCGCGCGTCGTACGCGACCGACGCGCGCATCGCCGCGGCCGATCAGGAGTACACGTTCTGGCACCTCGTCGCACCGGAGTACCGCACCATGCACGAGAACGGTGGCGACGTCCCCAACGAGGACCCGCTCATCGACATGTTGGAGTTCGCGTCGGACCACTTCATGGGCTCGTACCCGGTGCCGAGCTACGGCCGTTGGTTGGCCCGCACCGATGTCGCGCCCGTGTTCCGGGCGCACCGGCGATTCCTGCAACTGCTCCAGTGGCGGTGCCCGGGCGACCGTTGGGTGCTGAAGTCGCCGTCGTATCTCGCGAAGTTGCCGGGCTTCTTCGCCGAATACCCCGAGGCGTACGTGGTGTTGACCCATCGCGATCCGCTGAAGGTGCTGCCGTCGCTCGTGAGCATCATGGCGACACTGCGCTGGATGCACAGTGACACGGTCGACGTGAACGCGGTCGTGAAGAGTGCCGTGAGCGGTACGGCGATCGCGATGGATCTCGTCATGCAATGGCGCGCCGACGGAACACTCCCCGACGACCGGATCATCGACGTGCGGTTCGACGATCTCGTCGGCGATCCGTGGCGCACGCTGCGCGCGGTCTACGACCGCATGGGCGCGACGCTCACGAACGATGCCGAGGCGCGGATGCGCGCGTATCTCGACGCCCGGCCCCGTGCACGACACGGCCGGCACGACTACGAGTTCGCCGACACCGGCCTCGATGTCGCCGAGACGAGGGCGCGCTTCGCCGCGTACCAGGCGCGCTACGGCGTTCCGTCGGAGTTGTGAGTCGCGCAGCATGACCGACCGCGCCGCGTCGATCGCGGCGCACCGACGACGAGGACGACAAGGGGGACCCGTAGGGCGTCGCCGAGCAGTGGGTCGCCGACGACGGACTCAGCCGTTGGCGCGCCGGAGCCGTTCGGCCATGATCGCCATGACCTGCAGCGCGAACGTCGGATGTTCCTGCACCAGGTACGTGAAGTGGTCTTTGTCGACGCGGACGATGCGCGCATCGGTGGCCGCAATGGCGGTTGCGCTGCGCGGGAGGGAGTCGATCAGCGCCATCTCGCCGATGATGCCGCCGGGTCCGATCGTTTCGAGGACCGTTCCGCCCCGACGCAACTCGATCGTTCCGTCGGCGATGGCGATCATGACTTCGCCGGTCTCGCCCTCGCGGAACAGGGTCTCGCCCGCCGGCACGAGCACGGTGTCGCGGGAGCGCCGGAACATCTCGATCTCGGTCATCACCGGTCAGTCTGGCCCCGCCGCGGCGGGCCGACCGGGGGCGGGTGTCAACTGTTCACCTGGCGGCAACCCCCGCGTCGACTGACCGACGCGGGGTGGCGAACGTCACACGTCGTCGCCTTCAGCGATCACGCGTCCGTTCCGACACTTTTCCGTCCGGATTTCGTCTACGTCCGGACCGAGGATGTGCCGGAGTGACGTCGGTCGACACAAGGGTCGAGGAGAAGGTCTCGGCAACCGGCGGTTCCGCGCGCTCGCAGTTGTACGACCTGCGCGAACGCACGTGGAAGCCGCGGCCGATCGTGAGCGGCACGATCGTCGCCGTTGCGTTCGTCATCCCGGTGCTGTCGTCGGTCGCGGCCGTACAGATCGCGGCGCGGCTCGTCCCCCGGCCGGCAGGACTCCTGCTCCTCGGCGCGTGGGTCCTTGGCCTGATCGTTCTCGCGAGCGTGACGATGTGGACGATCGACAAGGCCTCGCGCCGGCTGCTCCCGATGGCGGCCATGCTGCGACTGTCGCTGGTGTTCCCCGACGACGCGCCCTCGCGCTTCGCGGTTGCGCTCAAGACCGGATCGGGCAAGGCGTTGGAGCGCGCCCTCGCGCGCGCGACAACCGATACCGAGTTCTCGACGAGCGAACACGCGGCCGCGCTCGTGGTGGGATTGATCGGCGCGGTGAGCTCGCACGACCGGCTCACTCGCGGTCACTGCGAGCGCGTGCGCGCCTACGCCGACTTGATCGGCGAGGAGCTGGGGCTCGACGCCGAGAGCCGCAACAAGTTGCACTGGGCGGCGTTGCTCCACGACGTCGGCAAGCTCGACGTCCCCGCGGCGATCCTCAACAAGACGGAGAAGCTCACGGCGGAAGAGTGGCAGATCATCCGCGGCCACCCCGGGGCGAGCGATCGCTTCCTCGGCCCGGTACGGGCGTGGCTGGGCGATTGGGCGCGAGCCGCGAGCGAGCACCACGAGCGCTACGACGGCGACGGGTATCCCAACGGGTTGCGCGGCGAGGACATCTCGCTCGCGGGACGGATCGTCGCCGTGGCCGACGCGTTCGACGTCATGACGGCCGCCCGTTCGTACAAGAAGCCGTATCCCGCCGCGCAAGCGCGCGTCGAGCTCGCGAACAATGCCGGTACGCAGTTCGATCCGAAGGTTGTGCGGGCGTTCCTCGCGATCTCGATCAGCCGGCTCCGGCTCGTCATGGGTCCGCTCGCGTGGCTGAGTGGGTTGTCGGGTCTGATCTCGGTCGGCAGCGTCGCGTCGGGTGCGGCCGCGACCGTGACCGCGACTGCGGTGGCCGCGTCTGCGTTCGCGGCGCCCGCGGCCGCGACCGCCGCGCACCGACACCCGAGGGCGGTCGTCGTCAGTGCGTCGGCCCCGAGCGGATTGGCGGACATCGCGCTGCCGGGCGGCGGGGCTTCGCCGAGCGCGAACGTGCCGGCCGACCCGCGGCCCGCAACGGCGATCCGTCGCTCGACACCGTGCCGGTCACCCCGATCAACGTCGACCCCGCCGCGCCCAAGCCGCGCGCCGGCACCGGTGGCGGCGGCGGAACCTCGACGCGCACGCCGACGACGGCTCCCGGCCGGACGGTCACGACCACGCCGGGCGACACCACTCCGCAGGACACGACGCCGGTCGACACGACGCCGGTCGACACGACACCGGCCAACACCGTGGTGCCCACGCCGGTCGTGAGCACGCCGGTCACGACCCCCGGCAGCACCGTTGTACCGACGCCGGTCACGATCGGGCCCGCCATCGGTCATGCCCCGGTGGCGCGCAACGACACGACGGGCACGTTGTTGAACAAGGACGTCCTGATCGACGTGCTCGCGAACGACACCGACGTGGACGGCAACATCGATCCGAGCCGGCTCACGATCACGTCGCTTCCCGCGAGCGGGGCGCAGCAGATCTCGGTGGTCAACGGCCAGATCCATGTTCAGGTGGCCGCGCTCTACTCGGGAACCCTGAAGTTCAACTACCAGATCTGTGACACCACGAACCTCTGTGCGCAGGCGACCGTGACGGTCACGTTCCTCGCGGCGATCTGACGAGAAATTTGCGGCGCCCGGCGAGCGCCGCAATCCTCTGACTTCCACCCAAGGCGAGTGCCGGGGCCACAACGGGCCAAACTCTGGGGTGTCATGAATGCTCCGGTCTGGTCGCAGGTCGACGCGGGGGTCGCACTCACGCTGGGTGCGATCGTGGTGACGGCCGCGGTCCGCAAGTTCCAGCGGCCGAAGGTGTTCGCGCTCACGCTCCAACGCCTCGATCCGAGGCTGGCCGGTCGCCACGCGCTCGCGGCCCGGCTGACGTTCGTCGTCGCCCTGTACGAGCTCCTGACCGGGATCGGCGTGGTGGTGTTCCGCGGTCCGTTGGGCTTCACGAGCGCATGCGCGTTGCTCGTGGCGTGTGTCGGGTTCCTGCTCGCGCTGGAGCGAGCGGTGCAGCGCAGCATCCCGTGCGGCTGCTTCGGCCGGCTCGGCCGGAGCGCAGCCGGCGGGCGCGAGATCGGGCGAGCGGTCGCGATGGTGATCGGCGCGTCGTTTCTCGTCCTGCAGCGCGCGATCGACGGGAACACGAGTTACGGCTTCGGGCCGATCACGTTCGCCTCGATGATTACGACCGTGTTGGCGATCGTGGTCGCGCAACGCATCGGCGCGCGTATCCGGCCCGGTATCGAGCTCGAGCCGGAGACCGTTCACGACCGTTCCTTCGCGCGCTCGCTGCGCAACCTCACCGGTTACGACAACGACCTGTACTCCGCCGACACGTAGCCCCGGATGTCAGCCGTTGGCGCGCCGGAGCCGTTCGGCCATGATCGCCATGACCTGCAGCGCGAACGTCGGATGTTCCTGCACCAGGTACGTGAAGTGGTCTTTGTCGACGCGGACGATGCGCGCATCGGTGGCCGCAATGGCGGTTGCGCTGCGCGGGAGTGAGTCGATCAGCGCCATCTCCCCGATGATGCCGCCGGGTCCGATCGTCTCGAGGACGGTTCCGCCCCGACGCAACTCGATCGTTCCGTCGGCGATGGCGATCATGACTTCGCCGGTGTCGCCCTCGCGGAACAGGGTCTCGCCCGCCGGCACGAGCACGGTGTCGCGGGACCGCCGGAACATCTCGATCTCGGTCATCACCGGTCAGTCTGGCCCCGCCGCGGCGGGCCGACCGGGGGCGGGTGTCAACTGTTCACCTGGCGGCAACCCCGGCGTCGACTGACCGACGCGGGGTGGCGAACGTCACACGTCGCCGCCTTCAGCGATGCCGCGTCCGTTCCGACACTTTTCCGTCCGGATTTCGTCTACGTCCGGACCCGAGGATGTGCCGGAGTGACGTCGGTCGACACAAAGGTCGAGGAGAAGGTCTCGGCAACCGGCGGTTCCGCGCGCTCGCAGTTGTACGACCTGCGCGAACGCACCTGGAAGCCGCGGCCGATCGTGAGCGCCACGATCGTCGCCGTGGCGTTCGTCGTCCCGGTGCTGTCCGCGGTCGCGGCCGTACAGACCGCGGCGCGGCTCGTCCCCCGGCCGGCAGGAGTCCTGCTCCTCGGCGCGTGGGTGCTCGGCCTGATCGTTCTCGCCGAGCGCGACGATGTGGACGATCGACAAGGCCTCGCGCCGCCTGCTCCCGATGGCGGCCATGCTGCGACTGTCGCTGGTGTTCCCCGACGACGCGCCCTCGCGCTTCGCGGTTGCGCTCAAGACCGGATCGGGCAAGGCATTGGAGCGCGCCCTCGCGCGCGCGACAACGGATACCGAGTTCTCGACGAGTGAACACGCGGCCGCGCTCGTGGTGGGATTGATCGGCGCGGTGAGCTCGCACGACCGGCTCACTCGCGGTCACTGCGAGCGCGTGCGCGCCTACGCCGACTTGATCGGCGAGGAGCTGGGGCTCGATGCCGAGAGCCGCAACAAGTTGCACTGGGCGGCGTTGCTCCACGACGTCGGCAAGCTCGACGTCCCCGCCGCGATCCTCAACAAGACGGAGAAGCTCACGGCAGAAGAGTGGCAGATCATCCGGGGTCACCCCGCGGCGAGCGATCGCTTCCTCGGCCCGGTACGCGCGTGGCTGGGCGATTGGGCGCGAGCCGCGAGCGAGCACCACGAGCGCTACGACGGCGACGGGTATCCCAACGGGCTGCGCGGCGAGGACATCTCGCTCGCCGGACGGATCGTCGCGGTGGCCGACGCGTTCGACGTCATGACGGCCGCCCGTTCGTACAAGAAGCCGTATCCCGCCGCGCAAGCGCGCGTCGAGCTCGCGAACAATGCCGGTACGCAGTTCGATGCCAAGGTTGTGCGGGCGTTCCTCGCGATCTCGATCAGCCGGCTCCGGCTCGTCATGGGTCCGCTCGCGTGGCTGAGCGGGTTGTCGGGTCTGATCTCGGTCGGCGGCGTCGCGTCCGGTGCGGCGGCGACCGTGACCGCGACTGCGGTGGCCGCGTCTGCGTTCGCGGCGCCCGCGGCCGCGAACGCCGCGCACCGACACCCGAGGGCGGTCGTCGTCAGTGCGTCGGCCCCGAGCGGATTGGCGGACATCGCGCTGCCGGGCGTCGGGGCTTCGCCGAGCGCGAACGCGCCGGCCGGACCCGCGGCCCGCAACGGCGATCCGTCGCTCGATACCGTGCCGGTTACCCCGATCAACGTCGACCCCGCCGCGCCCAAGCCGCGCGCCGGCACCGGCGTCGGCGGAACCACGACGCGCACGCCGACGTCGGCTCCCGGCCGGACGGTCACGACCACGCCGGGCGACACCACCCCGCCGTACACGACGCCGGTCGACACGACGCCGGTCGACACGACACCGGCCAACACCGTGGTGCCCACGCCGGTCGTGACCGCGCCGGTCACGACCCCCGGCAGCACCGTTGTGCCGACGCCGGTCACGATCGGGCCCGCCATCGGTCATGCCCCGGTGGCGCGCAACGACACGACGGGCACGTTGCTGAACAAGGACGTCCTGATCGACGTGCTCGCGAACGACACCGACGCGGACGGCAACATCGATCCGAGCCGGCTCACGATCACGTCGCTTCCCGCGAGCGGGGCGCAGCAGATCTCGGTGGTCAACGGCCAGATCCATGTTCAGGTGGCCGCGCTCTACTCGGGAACCCTGAAGTTCAACTACCAGATCTGTGACACCACGAACCTCTGTGCGCAAGCGACCGTTACGGTCACGTTCCTCGCGGCGATCTGACGAGAAAGCGCGGCGCCAGGCGCGCGCCGCAATTCTCTGATTACCACCCAAGGCGAGTGTCGGGGGCACAACGGGCCAAACTCTGAGGTGTCATGAATGCTCCGGTCTGGTCGCAGGTCGACGCGGGGGTCGCACTCACGCTGGGTGCGATCGTGGTGACGGCCGCGGTCCGCAAGTTCCAGCGGCCGAAGGTGTTCGCGCTGACGCTCCAACGCCTCGATCCGAGGCTGGCCGGTCGCCACGCGCTCGCGACCCGGCTGACGTTCGTCGTCGCCCTGTACGAGCTCATGGCCGGGATCGGCGTGGTGGTGTTCCGCGGTCCGTTGGGCTTCACGAGCGCATGCGCGTTGCTCGTGGCGTGTGTCGGATTCCTGCTCGCGCTGGAGCGAGCGGTGCAACGCAGCATCCCGTGTGGCTGCTTCGGCCGGCTCGGCCGTAGCGCAGCCGGCGGGCGCGAGATCGGGCGCGCGGTCGCGATGGTGATCGGCGCGTCGTTTCTCGTCCTGCAGCGCGCGATCGACGGGAACACGAGTTACGGCTTCGGGCCGATCGCGTTCGCCTCGATGATCGCGACCGTGTTGGCGATCATCGTCGCGCAACGCATCGGCGCGCGTATCCGGCCAGGTATCGAGCTCGAGCCGGAGACCGTTCACGACGGTTCCTTCGCGCGCTCGCTGCGCAACCTCGCCGGTTACGACAACGACCTGTACTCCGCCGACACGTAGTCGCTACAAGTAGAAGTAGCCGTTTCTCGGCTGCGGTGTTCGAATAGATTCGCAGATGACGTCCGTCAAGCCTACCCCAGCTCTCGACGTGCCCGCGACGAGCATGGCAGCACCAGAACCTCCGTCGGGGAGATGCGACGTGAGAACGACGTAGGCATGTCGGTCGGTTGCAGCTGCGAGAAGCGCGGACCGTTTGCGATCGCCTTTTCCAACGTGTCGGTGCGCTCGGAGGAAGCCCGGGCGTGATCCGTGCACGAAGTACGGCGCCCTTCGTATGCGAAAGCCGCCACAGATGACTCCGGTCGGCCCGATCGCGGTGCGCCAGCGCAACGCCGATCGATCTCGACGCGCGACGGCGTTCGTCAGTCGCAACATCTCGTCCGGCCAGCCCCTTCAGCCGTGACCGAGATCCTGTCGTGCTTGAGTCAGTTGGTCACACTGCGTCGGGCAGATCGAACTGATGCGGCCCTACCGCCGATACACGCGCGGCTGCGGGCGCGACCTGCCGAAACCAGTCATCGCCGTCGTCGACGGTGCCGCCCGCGAGAGGCGAATCTCACAGCTGATGCAGCGACGCGTTCTCGACGTCGCGACAGTACTTGCAGCTGACGAGTACACGTCCTCGATCCGGATCGGCCGTCACGACCTCGTCGCTCGGCGCGGTGCGCGCCCTTCCATCCACGATCACGGGCCGACTGCGTCGGCCCAGCGCTCCTCGAGGAAGGCTTCGCGCGTTCATCGAGCGCGGCCGGCGAAGATCTGCGGGATCGAGACGAGCGACGACCTTCAGAGCGCGGACAGCGCCTCGAGTCGGACGGCCTCATCGGTTGCAAGCAATACCGGGGCGGCGACGAGCGGGACCCACGTCGCGTAGCCGCAACATGCCCGAGCCACCCTGCCGACCTCGGTGACGGTCGTCCGGAGACCGGCCACTACGTGTGCCCGCCCGCCGCGTACTTGCGCAGCTTCTCGTAGCCCGCGGGCGAACGCATCTCGATACAACGACATCATGATGTTCTTCGACCCCATCTGCGCAGCGCCACGTCGCCCGAGCTGCCCTTGTGCGGGCAGCGTCCGTCGTGAGCAATATCAGCGGGCTGGCCTTTTCGGCTTGGTGAAGGACAGCCGCCCTCCCGAGGGCTTTCCATAGCGTGTCAGTTCGACGCAGTCCGGGGCGGTTCGAGGTGAAGGCACCCGAGACATCGAAGAGCCACTGTTTTCCGCCTGGTCCCTTGCCACGAAATTCATGACCACGCCCCCGACGGGAAACTGATTCTTGGCGTCGATGTCGGTGAAGCCGCATTGCTCGAGCGCTACACGACCGAGGGCCTGCGCGGCCAAGCCCTCGCGCGACGCGCGCGCCTGAAAGTCTTCGTCTTCTGATGCGGCGGCAGGCGTGCTCGGCAACACCACTCGATGAGGTTCGACCTCGGAATCCCGAAGCCGCGCTGAGCTCGATCCACTTCGTTCTCGATGCGTTTCTTGGCCCGCTCGACGTAACTCGGGTCGGTGTCGTATCCGACGTAGTGGCGCTCGGTTCGAATCGCGGCAACGGCAGTTGTTCCCGAACCCATGAAAGGGTCGAGTACGAGATCGCCTCGATACGTGTAAAGGTGAATGAGGCGTTCTGGCAGTTCGACTGGAAATGGCGCGGGGTGGTCGACGCGACTCGCGCTTTCGGGGGTATCTCCCAGAGATCGGTCGTGGCTTCCATGAACTCGTCGCGGAAGATCGACGCTTCCGATGGAAGGTTCAGCTGTCTGACGAACGCTGGCGCGGCTCATGCCGCGATCGAAGCGACCCTTGCTCGCGATGACCACCCGCTCGGTGAGATCTCGCAATACGGGGTTCGCCGGCCTCTGAAACGAGCCCCACGCGCAAGATCCAGCGGCGCCCCGCGCTTTCAGCCAGATGACCTCACCGCGCAGGAGCAGCCGGAGTCGATCCTGGAGGATCCAAGTCACGTCGCCGGACAACGAGCGGTACGGCTTGCGACCGAGGTTGGCCACGTTTACAGCGATCCGCCCTCCGGGTTCCAGCTTGCGCACGCACTCCGCGAAAACCTCTTCGAGCATCTTGAGATATGCCGCGTAGGTTGCGGGTACGTGCCCTTCACCGAGAGCGGTCTCGTATTCCTTGCCCGCGAAATACGGTGGCGAGGTGACGACAAGCGCCACGGAGTTGTCGTCGACCTTCTCCATGTGCCGTGCGTCGTCGCCGAAAATGTCGTCAATGTCCTTGCGGCTCGCGACGTCTGTGGCGCTCGACAGCTCCGGGGCCGTGAAGCGCTCGTAGAACGGAGTCGCGTCGTGATTCTCACGGCGCGAGACGCCGAAACTTGAGGTGGTTGTGCCGCCCTTGGGGCCGCGCTTCTTCGGCGTTGCCATTCTTCGCAGCCTACGCGGCATGTGCGCCAGTTGGCGGTGACAGGCCTGGGCCAATCAGCGGTTGTACGTGCCGACCAGCACGCCTTTCGCGATTGCGAAGTCTTGGATCTGGGGCAGGGCCTGGGCCGAGCTCGGTGCGGAGCAGTCGGGTCCGTTCGAGGTGTCGCCGTTGTCGGCACAGACGTAGTCGCGCAGCGCGTACACGGAGAACCGGTAGTGGTGGGTTGCGCCTGTCGGCGGGCACGGCGGGGTCCAGCCCGTGGTCCCGCCGGCGTTGTCGAGCTCGGTCACGCCCGGCGCGTGGCTCGGCACGCGGCCCGCCTGCGCGGGCAGGCCGATCACGAGCCAGTGGAGGAACGCGCCCTTCGGCGCGTCGGGATCGTCGACCACGACCGCCACCGACTTGGTGTCCGCGGGCACCGCGCCCCACGTGATCGTGGGCGGAGTCCCCGGTCCGTCGCACGTGTTCGCGCGCGGAATGGGCTTGCCGTTCGCAAACGCGGGGCTCGTGACCGTGAGCGCCTTCGGCACCGAGGTCGCGTCCAGCGCCTGGGTGTCCTTCGCGGTGCTCCCACCGCACGAGGCAACGAGCACGGCCAGCGCGGCGATCGCGCCGATCGCACTGAGACGACGGAACGGATTCATCCGACCGGTTCGGCGTTGGCCAGTGCGCCGTGCACGACGTCGAACCAGTAACCCCCGAGATTCGGGATCAGCGCGTGCACGTCCGCGCCCGCGCGCGTCGCGACCGCCCGGAGCAACCCGTGGTGGGTCACCACGCACGCGATTCCCGTTCCCGCGTGTTCGAGCACCCGCGCCAACGCGTCGTCGAAACGGGCGAGCACGTCGGCGTCCTCCTCTCCGCCGGGCGGCGCGCGGAGCTCGCCCCGTCGCCAGGCGTCGCGCATCCCGGGCCAGCGTTCGTCGATCTCCGCGCCCGTGTGTCCCTGCCAGTCACCGCCGAAGCGCTCGCGGAAACCGTTGTCGGCGATCACCGGCGACTCCACGTGCGCGGCGATGATCTCGGCGGTCCGCACCGCACGCTGGAGGTCGGACGTGTAGATCACCCGGGGAGCGAAGCTGTCGTGGGCAAGGGTTCGGGCCCGGGCCGCGGCCTGCGCTTCGCCGGCCGGAGTCAGCGGAGCGTCGAGCCAACCCTGCCAGCGGTGCTCCACGTTCCACGTCGACTCGCCGTGGCGGAGCAGCAGCAGGCGTTGCATGGGAATCCCAGTGAAGCAGACCGGGTTTGACCCGGGCACTCGGGACCGCGAAACTTGACCCATCGGTCAAGTTCGTCGACCGCTCGATTTGGAGGCACCCATGCCTACGGCTGTCATCGTCGACGCCATCCGCACCCCGCTCGGACGGCGCAACGGCGCGTTGAAGGACGTTCACCCCGTCGACCTCGCGGCGCTCGTGCTGCAGTCGGTCGTCGATCGCAACGGCATCGATCCTGCGCTGATCGAAGACGTGATCATGGGTTGCGTGATGCAGGTCGGCGAGCAGGGCATCAACATCGCCCGGAGCGCCGCACTCGCGGCCGGGTTCCCGGAGAGCACGGTCGGCACGACCATCGACCGTCAGTGCGGCTCGTCGCAGCAGGCTGCGCACTTCGCCGCGCAGGGCGTGATGGCGGGCGCGTACGACGTCGTGATCGCGGCGGGCATCGAGAGCATGACTCGGGTGCCGATGGGTGCGTCGGTCGCCGACGGCAAGTACGGGTTCCCCTTCGGGCCGATGATGACGGGTCGCTACCCCAACCTCGTCCCGCAGGGCATTTCCGCGGAGTTGATCGCGGAGAAGTGGAACATCTCGCGCGAGGCCAACGACGCGTTCTCGGTCGAGTCGCACCTCCGCGCCGCGCGTGCGCGCGAAGAAGGCCGCTTCGATCGGGAGATTCTCCCGGTGACCGTGCCCGGTGAGTCCGGCGACGAGATCGTCAGCCAGGACGAAGGCATCCGGCCCGACTCGTCGATGGAGACGCTCGCCAAGCTGAAGCCCGCGTTCAAGCCCGACGGCGTGGTCACCGCCGCGAACTCGTCGCAGATCACCGACGGTGCGGCCGCGGTGTTGATCATGAGCGAGGAGAAGGCGAACGAGCTCGGCCTCAAGCCCCGCGCCCGATTCCACACGTTCGCGCTCGCCGGCGTCGACCCGGTGCTGATGCTGACGGGCCCGATCCCGGCGACCACGAAGGTGCTCGAACGGGCGAAGATGAGCCTCGACCAGATCGACCTCGTCGAGATCAACGAGGCGTTCGCGCCGGTCGTGTTGTCGTGGGAGAAGGAACACCACCCCGACATGTCGAAGGTGAACGTGAACGGCGGAGCCATCGCCCTCGGTCACCCGCTCGGCGCTTCCGGTGCTCGCCTCATGACCACGCTGCTCAACGAGCTCGAGCGCACTGGAGGCCGCTACGGCCTCCAGACGATGTGCGAGGGCGGCGGCATGGCCAACGCCACGATCATCGAGCGGTTGTAGGCACCGAGCGCCGTTCGGCGTTCTGAGACCGCGGCCGTCGCGGGCCTACCATCGGGTCCGAGATGGACGTTGTCTGGTTCGGGTTCAAGGTGTTCGCGGCCCTGGTCGCGGCGGTGCTTCTCTATCTGTGGGGCGCGCGCAGCATCGCCGGGTTCTCGAAGACCGAGCCGCCGCCGGACCCGTCCGAGATCCCGCTCGAAGACGTCGACTACCGCTACCGGTGCATCGTGTGCGGCGCGCAACTCGTGTTGTTCGCCGCGCCCGAAGGCGACATGCCCGAAGCTCCTCGGCACTGCCGCGAGCCCATGATGCTGGTGACCCCGGTCGAGTAGCGCCGACCGCAGCGCTACTCGCCGGTTGCGCCGTCCACCGATTCGCGCAGAAGGTCGGCGTGTCCGTTGTGCCGGGCGTACTCCTCGATCATGTGCACCACGATCCAGC
This sequence comes from uncultured Actinomycetes bacterium, assembly GCA_963835455.1. Taxonomy (GTDB): domain Bacteria; phylum Actinomycetota; class Acidimicrobiia; order IMCC26256; family PALSA-610; genus PALSA-610. The sequence continues at coordinate 67,285 of CAWIFT010000003.1, read as the reverse complement.
GCAGGCTCGGGGTGCCGCCGTCGGGCCACGCGCGCTGTGCCAACTGTCCGAGGCCGGCGCCTTGGGCGAGCGCGTCCGCGACGAACCCACGCGACCGGTCGACGGCTGCGCCCCAGAGCGCGAAGAGCTCTCCGGGGGAGTCGGCGGCGGCCGAGTTCCACTCCCAGTCACGGTCCGCGTCCCAGTCGACGGTGTCCCACGGCGGCTCGGGTGCGCGGCCGTGGAGCCACCGCGAGAACCAGAGGTCCTCGGCCCACGCCAGGTGCTTGAGCATCCCGCCGAGCGTCATCGACGAGACGCCGACCGTTGCCCGGAGGCCGTCCGCGTCGAGGCCGGCGCACTTCCACGCCAACGTCGCGCGCTGGTAGTCGAGGAAGCCGAGGAGCGTGGCGGCTTCGTCGGCCGCGAAGGGCGGTTCCGGTCGGCCCTGGTCGTCGATCTGGGTCATGGCCGCGAGTCTCCCCACGAGAACCGTTTTCCCACAGGTTGTGGACAACTCTGTGGGGAATCACACGTTTGCGATTCGGTCACCCGGTGTCCATGCACCGGTCAGCGACCGTTCGTATCCCCTGGTCAGGCGGTAATCAGCGGTAGTTCGTCGACAGGAGAAAACCGCCGCTGATCAGCGCGATGCCGAGGAGGAGATAGCGGTTCTCCGTGTCCGGTCCGGGCAGCAGGTTCAGGTAGTTGGTCACGACCAGCAACAACCCGACCGTGAGCATCGTCGTGATCCCGACGGGCACCCACAGCTTCGAAGGCGGCGCCTTCTTGGGCGGGGGCGGCGTGTACCGCGACCGCTTGCTTTTGCTCTCGGGCATGGCGACAAGAGTACGCGACAATGACCACGTGCCGCGCGTGCTGGTGATCGACAACTACGACTCGTTCGTCTACAACCTCGTCCAATACCTGGGTGAGCTGGGCGCGGAGCCGGTCGTCTACCGCCACGACGCCGTGTCCCTTTCCGAGATGCGTGCGCTCGAGCCCGACGCGGTGTTGATCTCGCCCGGTCCGGGCCGTCCGTCCGATGCCGGGCTCTCCAACGACGCCATCCGGGCGTTCGGGGAGTCGGGGACGCCGGTGCTGGGGGTCTGCCTCGGCCTGCAGTGCATCGGTGAGCTCTACGGCGGTTCCGTCGTGCGGGCCCCGCACGTGATGCACGGCAAGACCTCGGAGATCCGTCACCGTGGCGTCGGTGTGTTCGCGGGTCTGCCCGACCCGTTCACGGCCACGCGCTACCACTCGCTCGTCGTCGCGCGCGAGACCGTGCCCGCGGTCCTCGAGATCACAGCCGAGTCCGAGGACGGTCTCGTCATGGGCCTGCGCCACCGCGAGTTCCCGATCGAGGGTGTGCAGTTCCACCCCGAGTCGATCCTCACCGACGGCGGGCACCAGCTCCTGGCGAACTTCCTGGCCGGGGCGGGCGCGGCCGCGGCGGGTTCGGAAGGTGTGCCCGCCCGCGCGTGACTTCGGCCAGACCGTCGTCGAGCAAGGACGCGAGCGCCTCACCGTCGAGGTCCGCCGTCGCGACCGGCCCGACGCGCAGCTGCGCCATCACGATCCCCCGGCGCTGACGGAACGAGCCCGCGAAGCGACCCTGGCGATGCTTCGTCTCGTCCGCGTGCGTTCCCCTCGTCGCGCACGCGGCGACGATCGGGCAGCGTTCGCATTCGGGGGCGCGTGCGGTGCACACGGTTGCGCCGAGATCCATCAGCGCGAGCAGTCGGTCGCGCGGCCGTAGGCCCGGGCCGAGGTCGCGGACGCACGCCTCGGCTTCGATGTCGGTGAGGCGCGTCCCGCGGACGCGCTCACAGACCCGCCGGATGTTCACCTCGACGCCGACGCGGTCGTCGTCGTCGACCTGCGCGGCGACGGCGCCGGCCGTGTAGCGACCGACGCCCGGCAGCTCGGAGAGATCGGCGGGCCAACCGTCGTGCGTGATCCGCACCGACGCCTCCCAGAGCCGAAGCGCGCGGCGCGGATAGCCGAGGCGTCCCCAGGCGGTGATCACCGCCGCCGGTCCCGCGGCCGCCATCGCCGCGGGCGTCGGGAACTCGGCCATGAATGCGTCGAAGACGACCAGGACGCGCGGCACCTGCGTCTGCTGCAGCATCACCTCGGACACGAGCACGGTCCAGCGGTCGCGCGACGCACGCCAGGGCAGCGAGTGCCGGCCGTGCTCCCGGTACCAGCGCGCGAGCGCGGTGGTCACGGCCCGGTCGTCGACGTCGGGACCGACGTACTCGGGGTGGTCGCCGGGCCCGACGACGCGATGCCGATGGTCAGCACGACATTGCTGTTCGGGAGCACCTGGCTGCCGGGGGCCGGGCTCTGGTCGACGACCTTGCCGACGTTGGCGTCGTCGACGCGGTTCAACGTCGACACGGTGAAGCCCGACGCCTCGAGCTCGGCCTTGGCGGTGGCCTTCGTCTCCCCGATCTTGCCGGGCAGGGTGACGGTTGCCGCGCCGCTCGAGATGTAGATGTTGATGCGCGTGTCGAGCGTGACCTTCGTGCCCGCGGCGGGATCCGTGCGGATCACCGACCCGGACGCGACCGAGTTGCTCGTCTCTTGGATCGGCGAGTTCAGGTTCGTGAAGCCTGCCTGCTCCAACTGGCGCGTGGCCTGGTCGAGGCTCAGGCCCTTCGTCGGCGGCACCGCGACCGGTTGCGGGCCCGAGGAGACGAGGATCGTGACGTTGGAACCGACGGCCACCATGGTTCCGGGCGCGGGGATGGTGTCGAAGACGGTTCCCGTGGCCGCGGAATTCGATTGCTCCTTCGGCACCGCGACCAAACCGAGGAGCTTCAGCTCGTTGGTCGCGTCGGCCGTTGTCTTTCCGGTGATGTCGAACGGGATCTGTTGTTGCGACGCGCCGGTACTGACGAACAAGATGACCTGCGAACCGCGGGCGACGTCCGCGCCCGGGACCGGATCGGTGCGCACGACGGTGTCGACGGCCGCGGTCGCGTCGGGGATCCGGCGGATGTCGGGCCGAAGGTGCGCGGCCTCGATCTCCTGCTGCGCGGTGGCGATGTTCTTGGTGACGACGTTCGGCACGCTCACGGTCGACTGCGAATCACCGAGCTTGATCGCGGCGAACAGGATCGCGCCGACGACCGCCGCGAGTCCGAGCAGGGTGAGGGTCCAGACCAGCGCGGTGTTCCGCTTCTTGCGCGGTACCGCGGTGGTACCGGCGATGCGGCCGCGCTCGTCGACGCGCGGGGTCGCGACGGTCGCGCCGTACGCCGCGGCCGCCGCGGCGGGGACGGCCGCGGTCGCGCCCGGAGTGGGGTGATCGATGACCATGGCGGTCACGGGCGCGCCGAGCACCGGGCGCCCGCGCCGGAAGCGCAGGATGTCGGCGCGCATGTCGTCGGCGGTCTGGTAGCGGTTCGCCGCGTCCTTCTGGAGCGCGGTCATGATGACGAGCTCGAGATCGGGCGGGATGTCGGGGTTGCGTTCCGTCGGCAGCACCGCGGTCTCGCGCACGTGCTTGTACGCGACCGAGACCGGCGAGTCGGCGGTGAACGGCGCGACCCCGGTCACCATCTCGTACAACACGACGCCGAGCGCGTAGACGTCGGAGCGACCGTCGACGGGAAGGCCCTGCGCCTGTTCCGGCGAGAAGTACGTGGCGGTTCCCATCACCGAACCGGTCTGGGTGAGCCCGTCGCTCGTGCCCGCGCCGCGATGCCGAAGTCGGTGACCTTGACCGTGCCCGTCTGCGTGAGCAACACGTTGCCGGGCTTGACGTCGCGGTGCACCACGCCGTTGCGGTGCGCGAACGCGAGGGCGGACGCGATCTCGGCGGTGATCTCCGCGGCCTGACCCGGATCGATCGGTGCTTCGGAACGGATGAGGTCGCGCAGCGAGCGTCCCTCGACGTACTCCATGACGATGAAGTACGTGCCGTCTTCTTGACCCCAGTCGTAGATCGCGACGATGTTCGGGTGGTTCAGGTTCGCGGCCGCCTGGGCCTCGCGGCGGAAGCGCTCGACGAACGAGGGTTCGCGGGCGTACTCGGGGAAGAGAGCCTTGAGCGCCACCGGCCGGTTCAACAGCTGGTCGTGCGCGAGATAGACCTCGGCCATCCCGCCCTGGGCGAGCTCCCGCTGGATTTCGTAGCGGTTCGAAAAGACCCTGCCGGCCAGCGTCATGGTGGCGAAAACCCTATCTGCCGTATCACGGGCTGCCGGGTTGCCTGTTGCACCGCGACGCAGGTAGCGGGGTGCTGAGCAACGTCTGGAGTATCTGCTTCGCGATCGGCGCGGCCACGCGTCCGCCCGTCGTTTCCGCCTGATCGGAACCACCGTGCTCGACGAGCACCGCGACCGCGTACTTCGGATGGTCGGCGGGTGCGAACGCGATGAACCACGCGTGCGGCTTTTCGCCCTGGGCCGTCTCCGCCGTACCGGTCTTGCCCGCGACCGCGACCCCGGGGATCTGCGCGGCCGTACCGGTGCCGCGCGGATCGTTCACGACTGCGAGCATGAATGAGGTCATGGTTGCCGCGGTCGCGGGATCGATCGCCCGCTGGTACTGCTCCACGCCGACGCGGGAAACGACCTTGTCGTTGGGGTCGAGCACGCAGTCGACCACGTGCGGTTGCAGGATGACCCCTTGGTTCGCGATCGCTTCGGCGACGAGCGCCATCTGCATCGGCGGGACCAGCACCTGGTTCTGACCGATCGCGTCCTGCATGAACTTCGGCTGGTTCAGGGCGAACGTGCCCGGCAGCGGCCCGGTGCTCGCGACCATCGGCGGGTCGATCCCGGACCCGTTCTGGCGGGGCGGTTGGGTCTGCACGCCGAACTTCTGGATACCGGTGGCGAACGTGTTCCCGAGGTCGAACCCGACCTGGGCGAACGTGGTGTTGCACGACACGATGAAGCTGTCGAGCATCGATCCCCCGCACTTCTCCTTGCCGAAGTTGTAGAGCGGGACGCCGTTCGTCTGCGGGAGGATGATGTGGTCGACGACGGGGAACTTGGTGTCGAGGTCGACCTTGTTCTGCTGCGCGATCGACGCGGTCACCGTCTTGAAGGTCGACCCCGGCGGGTACAGCTCCCGCCACGCGCGCGCGAGCAGTGGATTGCCGGGCGCGTTCGTCAGGAAGCTGTACGCGGCCTGCGCCTTCTTCGCGTCGTGGGTGGCGAGTTGGTTCGGGTCGAACGTGGGGTTCGAGTACGCGGCGAGAACGCCACCGGTGGCCACGTCGAGCACGACGACACTGCCGCGCTTGCCCTGCAGCGCGAAGGCCGCGGTTCCCTGCGCGAGCTTCGACAGGGTCAGCACCACGGTGCCGACGGGCTGTTTGTTCGCGAGCGCGTCGGCGAGGTTGTTGACCTGCAACTTGAACGTGCGGCCCTCGAGGTCGGAGGCGTAGGCGCTCTCCACCCCGACCGAGCCGTTCTGGATCGAGAGGTATCCGACGACGTCGGCGAACTGCGTGGCGGTCGCGTTCGGATAGACGCGCTGGTACTTGAACTCGTCCTTGGTGGGGGCCGAGAGCGCGACGACCGCGCCGTCCGCCGTCTCGATCGGCCCGCGGTCGCGGCTGATGTTCGCGAAGTACTTGCGCGGGTTGCCCGACGCGTTGGCGAGCGTCTTGCTCCGCGCCACCTGCAGGTAGGTGAGCTGGGCGACGAGCGCGACGAGGAGCACGATCATCGCCAGCCCCATGCGGCGGATCCCTACGTTCATGGCGCACCCGCGACGGGCTCGCCGCGTACCGAGTCGTCGGAGATCCGCAACAGGATCGCGAGGAGCGCGAAGTTCGCAACGAGCGAGGAGCCGCCGTACGAGACGAACGGCAACGAGATGCCCGTGAGCGGGATGACGCGCGTCACGCCGCCGATGATCAAGAAGGTCTGCAGGGCGATGATCGTGGCGAGGCCGGCGGCGAACAGCTTGGTAAACGGTCGCACCGCGTCGATGGCGATCCGGTAGGCGCTGCCGACGAACAGCATGAATGCCGCGATGACGCCGATCGACCCGACGAGGCCGAGCTCCTCACCGATCGACGTGAACATGTAGTCGGTCGACGCGAGCGGCACGCGCCACGGTTGACCGAGCCCGAGCCCGGTGCCCGCGATTCCACCCGATCCGAGCGCGTACCAGCCCTGTACGGGTTGGAGACCGGAGCCGCTGAAGTTCGGCCACGGGTTGGTCCAGTTCTCGACGCGGATACGCACGCGGCCGAAGGCCTTGTACGCGACCACGGCCCCGATGACGAGCAGCAGGAACGCGACGACGAGATACGCGGCCCGCTTCGTCGTCATGTAGAGCATCGCGGCGAAGACGCCGAAGAACAGGAGCGACGTGCCGATGTCCTGTTCGTAGGCGAGCACGACGAGCGCCATGCCCCACGCGAGCAGCAACGGCCCGAGGTCGCGCGGCGACGGGACGAAGTAGCGCCCGACCCGGATTCGCCCCTGCGTCAGCAACTCCCGCTTGTCGGCGAGGTACGCGGCGAAGAACGCGACGAGCAACACCTTCGCGATCTCGTTCGGTTCGAAGTTGAGCGGACCGATCCCGACCCAGAGCCGCGCGCCGTTGATCGACTGGCCGATGCCGGGCGCGAGCGGCAGCAGCATGAACACGATGCCGAGCAGCAGTGCGATGTACCGGTAGCGCGCGAAGATCCGCACGTCGCGCACGACGACGAGCGTGAGGATGAACACGCCGATGCCGATCGTGACCCACACCGACTGGATGCGGGCCTGTTGCGCGTAGTCCTTCCCCGCCCCCGCCAGCCGGGCGATCATCACGAAGCCGATGCCGTTCAACATCGCCGCGATCGGCAGGAGCGTGCCGTCCGCGGCCGGTGCCCACCGACGAACGGCGAGATGGGCGACGAAGTAGAGCCCGAACACCCACGCGAGCAGGATCCCGACGTTGGGCGGAAGTTTCGGTCCGTTCGCGAGCGCAACGAGGATGTAGCCGCCCACGGTGAACGCGATGACGAGCAGGCCGAGCGACAGCTCGGACCGACGACGGTTGCGCGCGAACGTGGCGACGGCCATCGCCTATCTCCCCGCGAGTGTCGTGGTCGTCGCCCGGGTCGACTTCGTGGTCGGTGTCGTGCGCTTGGGGCGGGTGGTGGTCGTCGTCGACGTCGTGGTGGTGCTCGTTGCCGCGTACGCGAGGCGGTCGACGTAACCCTGGGTGGTGCCGAGCGATCCGCGCGAGCTGTTCGTCTCGATGCGATCGCGGTCGAGCGGCGGCAGGTCGGCGACCATCAGACCCGTGCGCTGATCCACCGTGGGATTCCAGCCGAGCACTCCGCCCGGCACGCCCTTGAAGATCACGACCTCACCGTTGGACACACCGACGAAGTACGAGCCGCGCGCGTACCAACCGAGCGCGGCGGCGGCCGCGCCGACGATGATGACCAGCGGGAGCAGGACGAGGATCACGTTGCGCACCGCGCGTCGACGCGTTCCCCGGGCTCGGGGTTCCTTCGGCGCCGGCGGATCCGGAGGATCGGGGGGCGCGATGACCGCCGAGCGCCCCGCGGCCGGGACGGTGTCGAGCAGTGCGGTGGGGTCGGGCGCGGCGGCCGGATCGGTCTCGAGCACGTCGATCACGACGACCGTGATGTTGTCCTCGCCGCCCGCGCCGTTCGCACCCGCGACGAGTGCGTCGGCGAGGCGCTGCGGGTCGGTCTCCGTGCGGGCCACCCGTTCGATGTCGCGTTCGCGCACCATCGTGGTCAGACCGTCGGAGCAGAGGATGACCCGGTCGCCGGCGACGACGTCGAGCGTGTAGATGTCGACGTCGACGTGTTCGTCCACGCCGAGCGCGCGGGTGACGATCGCGCGTTGCGGATGGGCTTCGGCCTGTTCGGGCGTGAGGCGGCCCTCGCGTACGAGCTCCTCGACGAGACTGTGGTCGTCCGTCGCGCGGTGGAGCTCGCCCTCGTGCAGCAGGTACGCCCGCGAATCGCCGACGTGACCGATGAGCAGCTGGCGGCCGCCGACGGTGGTGACCGCAGTGAGCGTGGTGCCCATGCCGGTGAGCTCGTCGTCGCCCGCGGCGCGGCTCAGCACGGCCGTGTTGGCGCGCTCGATCGCCTCGTGCAGCGGCGAGCCGTTCGCGACGGATGCGCGCAGGGCTTCGATCGCGGTGCGGCTCGCGACCTCGCCGCCGCGGTGACCGCCCATGCCGTCGGCGACCGCGAACAGCGCCCGCTGATCGTCGATGAGGAAGGCGTCTTCGTTGTTCGACCGGACCAGGCCCTGGTGGGTGGCCGAAGCCGCTGCGAGCTTCACCGTTGCGCCTCGAGGACCGTCTCGCCGACCTGCACCTTGTCACCTTTGCGCAGTTTCATGGGTTGGGTGATGCGTTTGCTGTTCACGAGTGTGCCGTTCGTGGAGCCCGCGTCCTCCACCCAGAGCGTGCCATCCCGATCGAAGGCGCGCGCGTGCACTTGCGACACGAACGTGTCGAAGGTGAGCGAGACCGCGCAACCGCCGCCGCGACCGATGGTGGCGTCGCCCTCGACCGGGTAGGAGCGGCCGCGTTCGGTTTCCGGCGCGACCACCACGAAGCGCCATTCGCGCTTCTTCGCCGCGCGCTGCGCACCGGACGGTTGCGGAACCGGCATCGGCATCGGCGGACGCGGTTCCATCGACGCGCTGCCGCGCAGTTCGCGCGTCACGATCCAGACGACGCGCATCAAGAACACGTAGAGCAGCGCGAGCAGCAGGAACTTCAGGACCGTGAGGATCGAATCGGACATGTGCCCGTTACGACTCCTGGTACCGGAGCGAGGTTGCACCGACGACGATCGTGTCCCCGTCCTGGAGGAGCTGATCCTTGACCACCACGCCGTTGACCTGCGTGCCGTTCGTCGAACCGAGGTCGACGACCCGGAATCCGTAGTCGTCGCGACGGACCTCGGCGTGACGACGCGACACCTGGGAGTCCGACAGGGGCACCGCGCAATCGGGCATGCGGCCGATGACGGCGGGCTCGTCGCCGAGCGCGACCCGCCCGCCGTCGGGGAGCAACAGCGTGCTCGTCGTGCCCGGCCCGCCCCCGACGATCTCGGCGTCGATCCGGAGATCGCCGCGCCGCGCTCTGTCGTCCTGCACGAGCACCACTTCGATGAGGCCCTCGAAGTGGTAACCCTCGTCGCGGCCGTGTTCGCGCGCTGCGTCGGCGAGTTCGCGCGCCAACGCGTCGTGGAAACCCGAGAAGCGCTCGAGGTCTTCGCTCGACAGCCAGATCGTGAAGCGGTTGGGCGCGACGGTGCCGCGTACGCCGAGCGTGCGGCCGGTGTCCATCTCGCGGCCGACGCGGCGGCCGATTTCGACGGGCTGCAGGCCGCCGCTGCGGAACGCCTTCGAGAAGGTCCCTTCGACCAGCCGCTCAAGCCGTCGCTCGAACCGCTGCAATCCCATTGAGCCGATGCTACCGGCGCGACCCGTGCCGCAAGCAGACGCGTCGGACGGAGAAGGCCAGGTAGCGGCTGGTACGATCACTCGCTCACTCGCGCGAGTGGCGGAATTGGCAGACGCGCAGGATTCAGGTTCCTGTGCCCGCAAGGGCGTGGGGGTTCAAGTCCCCCCTCGCGCACGATCTGGACGTCCCGTTTCGGTCAAGGCGCCGAAGCGACGAAGCTGATGCGCGGCGTCGGGGCCGCACACCTCGCAGTGTCCGGAGGCCGGTCCGGATGCGCGAGGAACGTTCGCCGCAGATCGGTGAGACACGCGGGCACATTGTCGTGCAGCGCCGAGAAGCCCAGCGTCGCGAACGAACGATGTTTACCTCAGCTAATTAGTCGGGTAAACTATCTGCCGTGGCCGTACCGACCAGCTCCCGAACGACATCTCCGGCGGCTCCCACCGACGCCGCCGCCATCGCCGCCCGCCTGCGGGTCAGTGCCACGCGGCTCGCCCGCCAGCTCCGCCAGGAGTCCGACGCGGGCCTCACCCCGAGCCAGCTGTCGGCCCTCACGAGTGTCGAGCTGCACGGTCCGCTCACGTTGGGGCGGCTGGCGGAGCAGGAGCGGGTCGCGCCGCCGAGCGTCACCAAGATCGTGGTCAAGCTGGAGGAAGCCGGCCTGGTCGAGCGGCGCCTCGACGAGCGCGACCGGCGCGTGGCGTGGGTGTCGGTCACCGCGGCGGGTTCCACGCGGCTCGCAAAGATCCGGCAGCGCAAGAACGAGTGGCTCGCGGCCCGCCTCGCCAAGCTCGGTGACGACGATCGCCGCCGCATCGCCGACGCGTTGACCGCGCTCGACCTGATCACGGCGGACCCGGCGATCGCGGCCGACCCACGATGAAGGCGCTGCGCCGGGTCACGAACGAGACGTTCCAGTCGCTGCACGTCCGCAACTTCCGTCTCTTCTTCTCGGGCCAGTTGATCTCGCAGATCGGCAACTGGCTCACGCTCGTCGCGCAGACGCTGCTCGTCCTGAAGCTGACGGGCAACGGCGTCGCCCTCGGCGCGCTGGCGGTCGCGCAGTTCGGTCCCGTCCTGATTCTCGGTCCGTGGGCCGGTCTCGTCGCCGACCGTTCCGACAAGCGCCGCCTCTTGTTGATCGTGCAGTGCATCGCGATGGCGCAGTCGTTCGCCCTCGCGGCGCTCGCGTTCAGCGGCCACCCGCAGGTGTGGCAGATCTTCGCGATCGCGTCGATCGGGGGCGTGACGATCGCGTTCGACAACCCCGCGCGGCGCGCGTTCGTCGTCGAGATGGTTCCCCACGACGAGATGCACAACGCCGTGAGCCTGAACAGCGCGTTGATGACGTCGTCTCGCATCGTCGGCCCCGCGCTGGCCGGGCTGCTCGTGGCCACGGTCGGTTTCGGCTGGTGCTTCTTGCTCGACGGGTTGTCGTACACCGCGGTGATCGCGGGCCTCTGGCTGATCCGGACCGAGGAGCTGCATCCCTCGAAGCCGGCGGCGCGGGCCAAGCACCAGGTGCGCCAGGGTCTCCGCTACGTGCGCAGTGTGCCCGAGCTCTGGGTGCCGCTCGTGATGATGGGTGTGGTCGGCACCCTGTCGTACAACTTCCAGACCGTGTTCCCGCTGTTCGCGACGCGCGATCTCGGCGGCACGGGAACGACCTTCACGTTGTTGTTCGCGACGGTGAGCGTCGGCGCGTTCGATCGGTGCGCTGCGCACCGCGCGGCGCAAGACGATCAGCGTGCGTGTCGTTGCGCTCGCGTCGCTGGCGTACGGGGTCGCGATGACGCTCATGGCGTTCGCGCCGAGCGTCTGGTTCGCGTTCCCGATCGGTGTGCTGCTCGGCGTCGCGAGCATCGAGTTCCTCACCGCGTCGACATCGATCGTGCAGATCGAGTCGGATCCCGAGATGCGCGGGCGCGTCCTCGCGCTCCAGGCGATGTTGTTCCTCGGGAGCACGCCGATCGGTGGTCCGATCGTCGGTTGGGTGTCCCAGGAGTTCGGGGCGCGCTGGGCGATCGGGCTCGGCGCGGCGGCCGCGCTGGGCGCGGGCGCCTGGGGCCTGTCCAAGGCCCGGAAAGTGGCCGCCATCCGCGCCGCCGAGACGCCGGTCACCGCCGAGGAGGACGCGGCCGCGACAGCCGAGGTCGTGTTCCGCACCAGCGCCTGACCGGACGGCGGTATCGCTCCCGGGCGGCAGGGTTCACATCGTCCGAAGTGGGCCGATGAGGACGGGTGGGATCGGATCCGACCGACATCAATTCCAGCCTGATCTCGCCGCTGCGGCCGCAGGTGATGGTGCTCTTCGGCGCGACCGGCGACCTCGCCCGGCGGAAACTCCTGCCCGGCCTGTACCACCTTTCCCAGGCGGGTCTCCTCCCCGAGTGCCGCATCATCGGTACGTCGCTCGACGACCTGGACGACGCCGGGTTCCGCGCCTTCACGCGCGGTGCACTCGACGACTTCGCGCATCACGGTGTGGCCGACGAGCAGTGGGACGTGTTTGCGCAGCGCCTCTTCTACGTGTGCCAGTCCGCGGGCAACGAGGCGCTGGCGAAGCTCGTCGGCGAGTTGGAGGACGAACTCGGCGGAGACGTCGCCCGCCTGCACTACCTGAGCGTCCCGCCCGCGGCCGCCCCCGAGGTGGTGCAGAGCCTGGGTGAAGTGGGCCTGGCCGAGCGCGCCCGCATCATCATGGAGAAGCCGTTCGGCACGGACCTCGCGAGCGCGGTTCAGTTGAACGACGCGCTGCACACCACGTTCGACGAGAGTCAGATCTTCCGCATCGACCACTTTCTCGGGAAGGAAGCCGCGCTCAACATCCTTGCGTTCCGCTTCGCCAACGGTCTCTTCGAGCCCATCTGGAACCGCCAGCACATCGCGCACGTGCAGATCGACGTCCCCGAGACGCTCTCGATCGGCCATCGCATCGACTTCTACGAGAAGACCGGTGCGTACCGCGACATGATGGTCAACCACCTGTTCCAGGTGCTGGCGTTCATGGCGATGGAACCGCCGACGGCGCTCGAGCCGCGCTCGATCGGCGAAGAGAAGAACAAAGTGTTCCGTTCGCTCAGCCCGATCGAACCGAGCCAGGTCGTACGCGGTCAGTACGAGGGCTACCTCGACGAGGCGGGCGTGCGCGCGCATTCGGATACGGAGACGTTCGTCGCGCTGCGCTGTGAGATCGACAATTGGCGCTGGGCCGGAGTGCCGTTCTATCTGCGCACCGGCAAACGCATGGCCGAGGGCGCGCGCATCATCTCGATCGCGTTCCGCGAACCGCCCAAGAGCATGTTCCCTACCAACTCCGGGGTCGGCGCGCACGGGCCCGACCACCTCACGTTCGATCTCGCCGACGCGTCGCGCCTCTCGCTCTCGTTCTACGGGAAGCGCCCCGGCCCCGGCATGACGCTCGACAAGCAGAGCCTTCAGTTCGCACTACACGAGACCGGACGCACGACCGACCTGCTCGAGGCGTACGAACGGCTGATCTACGACGCAATGAGCGGCGATCACACGCTGTTCACGAGCGCGGAAGGCATCGAGAAGCTGTGGGAGCGCTCGAAGCCGCTCCTCGAGAACCCCCCGCCGATCCGGCCGTATCCGCCCGGATCGTGGGGGCCCAACGCAATTCACCAGCTGATCGCACCGGACGCATGGCGGTTGCCGTTCGAGCGGGGCTGGCGCACGACCTGACGTGCGGAACGGCTGACGTGCGGAACGGCTGACGCGCGGAACGGGAATCGGCACTGGCAGACTGCCGGCGATGAGGCGGCGGCCGGGTGCAGCTCTGTTCGTGATCGCGCTGGTCGGCGTGACGAGTTGCTCGTCGTCGACATCCGCGTCGCGGTCGTCCTCACCGGCGACCGCGATGACAACGACGACGACGACCGTGCCCGGTGAGGCTCCGTCGAGCGGTTGCCGTCGAGCCGGTGCGTCCGGCCCGCCGTCGCCGCTCGTTCTCGCGTTCCACGGTTACGGCAGCGACGGTCGTGAGTTCGCCCGCCTCACGAAGCTGCCCGACTCGGGCGCAAGGCGTGGCGTCGTCGTGCTCACACCGAGCGGGCCGAACCACACCTGGCAGTTGAGTGGAACCGGGAGTGACGCCGCGGCCATCGACCGACTCGTCGCCTCGACCGAGAAGTCGAGGTGCATCGACCTGCACCGCGTGTACGCGGCCGGGTTCTCGCAAGGTGCGGCGTTCGCGATCTTCTACGCGTGCGCGCGGCCGGATCGCATCGCGGCGCTCGCGACCGTCGCGGTCGAGTTCCAGCTGGGGTGCAAGAAGCCCGTGCCGATGCTCGCGTTCCACGGAACCGACGATCCCGCGGTGCCGTACGCCGACGGTGCGATCGGCGCGTCGCTCCCCGGAGTCAAGGTGCGCGGCACGCTGCTCAACATGTCCGACTGGGCGCGCCTCGATCGCTGCGGCCGGGAGCTGCCGACCGCGACGATTCGCACCGAGATCGTCGTGTCGCGGTGGACGCGCTGCGCGGGCGGAACCGAGGTGCAGCTGTACACCGTCAAGGGCGGGAGCCACACGTGGCCGGGCGCGAGCCGGGCCGCGAGTCCGCTCTATACGACCCAGCAGATCAACGCGACGATCCTGATGCTCGGCTTCTTCGCGAGGCACCACCTCGCCGGTGCGGGTTAGCTCTTGTCGCCGAACGCGCCCGCGTCGCGGGCCGCGGCGATCTGCTTGTCGTCCCAGCCGAGCACGTCGCGCAGGACCTGCTCGGTGTGCTGGCCGACCGTCGGCGCCTTCGTCGGCATCGGCAGTGTCTCGTCGACGAACTTGATCGGTGTGCCGAGCATGTCGGCGCCGACCTCCTTCGCGGGCAGCAGGTCGAAGCGATCCTGGAACTGCGGGTCGTCGTAGAGGGTCTTCGGCGTGTTCGCGGGCGCAATCGGCGTGTTGTGCTCGAGCCCGAACGCGAGCCAGTCCTGGGTCGACTTCGTGGCGAACACCTCGCGCAGGATCACACGGAGTTCCGTGTTGCCGCGCGCGTGGTCGCCGTACTGCGAGCCGGGCCAGCGTTCGAACAGCTCGGGTCGCCCGATGCCTTCGCAGAAGTTCTTCCAGAACTCGCGCTCCGACGCCATGAAGAGGATGTGCCCGTCGGTGGTCGCGTAGAACTGGTAGCGCACTCCGGCTTCCATGCCGCCGGTACCCGGCGCGCGGCGCTCGAAGTTGTCGGCCTCGTTGCCGGTGACCTCCGACTCCGGACGTTCGTACGCGCGCCACGTCTCGCTGCGCAGCCAGTCGGTCGCCGCCGCGGCATCGGATTGCGCGATCTCGATCTGACAGCCCTCGCCGGTCTCCCGCGCCCGCACCACGCCCGCGAGCAACCCGAGCGCGCCGAACACCGGACCGACGTTGATGCCGATCGACACGTGCTCGGGCATGTACGCGAAGCCGTCGTCGTCGACCTTCGGCTGCACGATGCCGGCCCACACGTCGTACGCGATGCCGTGACTCGGCATGTCGCGGTACGGGCCGGTGGCGCCGTAACCCGAGATCGTGCAGAACACGATCTTCGGATTGACCTTGCGCAGCGCGTCGAATCCGAGTCCCCGCCGTTCGAGCCCACCCGGTCGCATCGCCTCCACGACCGCGTCCGCGTCCTTCACCAGTTCGAGGAACGTGTCGCGCCCGGTCTCGGTGCGCAGGTCCAACACGATGCTCTTCTTGCCCCGGCTGATGTGCAGGAACAGCAGCGAAACGCCTTCGACGATCGGCCACGTCATCCGGCGCCCGTAGTCGCCCTGCGGCGGCTCCACCTTGATGACGTCGGCGCCGAGATCGGCAAGATGCGTCGTGAGATTCCCCGGCCCGAGCATCGACACCTCGACGATGCGCAGCCCGGCAAGAGGGGCAGGTCGTGTAGTCACGGCGGGGAAGTTAGTAGGAGAGGCTGTTCGCGGGCAGTTCCGGAGGACGTGATGCGGCGCCGTTGCTTTCTGGTCGCATCCGCGACTGTGCGGCTCGCTTCGCTCGCGATTGCGAGCTACGGCTGACTCCGGCGAGCTTCCTCCGCACCCTTCGGGCTGCTCCGGGCGCCGCAGGTCAAGTACCGCGCGATCGGGTTTGCTCGACTCGCTACTTCTCGCCCTTCAACAGTTCCAGTTGATTGTCGGCGGTGTAGGTCATGCCGCGTTCGATGGCGTCGGAGTGGCCGCGGAGGCGGGAGTCGGCGAGGGCGACGAGCGCGGCGCCGACGAAGCTCTCCGGCGGGGGTCCGCAGGCGTCGATGTTGGCGGTGACGATCTGGAGCCGGGTCACCGATTCGAGCGCGGAGTCGATCGTGTCGCGCGGGTTGTCGCCGCGACCGCGAACGAGTTGTTCGATCTCCTCGCGGAGCCGGGCGATCTCGACCCGGGCGTCGTGCTCGCGCGCGGGCACCTCGATCTCCGGCTCGATCGCAGCCGGCTCGTGTGCCTCCGGTTCGGTCAGCGCGGGGCGGGGCCAAAGCCACACGTACGCGCTCGGCGTGGTCTGCATTGGAGAACCCCCTCGCTGCCCTTATCGGCGGGTTCGGCGGGGTTCCTGAGGCACGAGTTCCGTGCTGGGGGCAGGAGTGGCGTCGGGATCAGGTGCCGCTCGAGTTCCCGATGATGGCGAGCACCCAGAATCCGACCACCAAGGCCAGCCCGACGAAGCCGAGGATGATCCCGGCCTGGGCGAGGCCGTCACCGCTCTGGCGGCCCTGTGTGGCCCGGATCTGGCCCCGGGCGACGAAGCCGAAGATGATGGCGAGGACCGATCCGATCCCGCAGAATGCCCAGCCGACGATGCCCAGCACGAGCGCGGTGATGGCGAGGCCGTTCGTGGATGCGGGTCGGTAGCCGGACCCCGGGTACGGCGGCGGGTACTGCGGTGGGGGGTACTGACCGTAGGCGCCGGGCGGCGCGTACGGTCCCGCGGGCGGTGGCGGCGCGAACGGATTGGGCGGCGCGGCCGGATACGGCGGTGCTCCGTACGGCGACGGCGCGGGTGCCGGGCCCGGGGCGGCCCAGGGAGACGGCGGGGGCGGCGCGCCCCACGGACTGGGCGCGGCCGGTGGTTCCGCACCCGGCGCGGCGGGAGGTGGCCCGGACGGAGGTGGCCCGGACGGAGGTGGTCCGGACGGGGGCGGCGTGGCGCCGAACGACGGGGTGTCGGGGGCCGGCGGCGCGGAGATGTCGACGCCGCAGCGGACGCAGAAACGGTTGTTCGCCTGATTGCTGTAGCCGCAGTTCGGGCACACCATCGCGGCCAGCCTAGGGCCCGCGTTCGGTCGAACCCCGAGGCCAGCGCGTACTCTCGGCCCCGCGTGCGCCGGCGACGATCGATGACCCTCCTCGGCCTCGCGGCGGCGGCGTTCGCGCTGTGCGGCTGCGCCGCCCCGGGCTACAACCCGACGCGGGCTGGAGGCGGAGCTCGTGCGGGTCGGGACAACGCCCGCGCAGGCGCAGTGCGTCACCCGCGGTCTGACCGACACGTTCGCGGAGAACGAGCTCGGGTCGCATTCCGCGCCGAGCGAGCGCGAGCTCGCGAAGACCCGGGACATCCTCGCCAAGTGCGGCGTCAAGCTCCCGCTGCAGCCGCGTTGAGCTCGGACATCGTGTAGAGCGCGAACAGTTCGAGCTCTTCGACCGCCAGCTTCTCCCGACCGCCCGACTCGCGATCGATCACGCAGATGACCGGACCGAGCACCGCACCCCGCGCGCGCAGCTCCGACGCCGCGTCGAGGATCGCGCCGCCCGAGGTCACCACGTCCTCGATGATGCAGAGGCGGCGACCGTCGATGTCCGCGCCTTCGGCGAGTTGGCAGGTGCCGTACGTCTTGGCTTCCTTGCGCACGAAGACCGCCGGCAGTCCTGTCACCTGCGAGATCATCGTCGCGAGCGGAACGCCACCGAGCTCGAGTCCGGCGAGCGCATCCACTCCGCTCGGGACCAGCTGTGAGCACGCGGCGGCGATGCTGGAGAGCAGCTGTGGCTCGGACTCGAACCGGTACTTGTCGAAGTACTCGTGACTCACGACTCCCGAGCGCAAGGTGAAGGTGCCGGTGAGGTGCGCGGCGGCGTAGATGCGGCGGGCGAGATCGGTTCGGTTCACGGGTTCCGAAGGTACTGCCCCGGAAGTGGACAAAATGCCGCGTTGACCGCACGGCCCTCAAACACCTACCGTTCACCTCGCGGAAGGGGAAACACCGCGCCGGCCTGCGATCTGATGGTCTCCATCGGGCGCCGGCTCGGAAGCAGAGGCACTGGGATGACGGGGCCGGGGGGAACCGTCATCCCGGAGCCTTCGCTGCACGGCGCTCGGCTCGCTCGGCCAGCCTCCGCAGGGCGCGCACTTCCCCCGCATCCATGTTCGCGTCGAAGCACTTCAGCTCGGCCATCTCCGCGACGCGTCCGTAGAACGCCCGTCCGAGATACCGCTGCGCGAACGTGCGCCGCAGCAACGGCGCGCGGATCGCGCCGATCGCGAACGCGACCGGTCGTGGCAACGGGATGCGTCCGCACGAGATGAGCGCGTAGGTGAGCGCGACGTCGGCCATCGGATCGCCGCGCCGTGCGTTCGGCCAATCGATGACGACCGGACCGTTCGGCGACATGATCACGTTGAGCGGATGCAGATCGAGGTGCAGCAACTTGTCGCCGGCGTCGGGCATGCCCGGTAGCCAGTCGGGCCCGTCGATCCGGTGGAGCCGATCGTGCAGGTCCGCGAGCAGGCGCAGGTGATCACCGAGCTTCGACGGCGGCCGCACCATTGCGTCCATCATCAACGGGCCGTCGATGCGCTCCATGACGATCTCGGTGCCGTCGGCGCGGACGTCCTCGATGTGCGGGACCGGGAAGCCCTGGTCCGCGACGTAGCGCATGATGCGGGCTTCGTGCGCAATCGAGCGGCCGTCGCGCGTCCTGCGCAACACGAGGCCCGGTGCGAACTCGTAGATGTCGCCGTCGCGTCCGCTCGCGAGGATCGGAAGCGGACGGTCGGTCATCAGACGATGCGACTCGTCTTGTCACCCCAGTAACGGTCGCGGAGTAACCGCTTGTAGAGCTTCCCGGTCTGTTCGCGCGGGAGCTCGGGGTCGAAGTCGACGGCTTGCGGACACTTGTACTTCGCGAGGTGTTCGCGACAGTACGCGAGCAGCTCCTGTTCGAGCGCAGGCCCGGCCTCGTCCCACGCGGTCGGTTGCACGACCGCGTGGACGCGCTCACCCATCTCCGCGTCGGGTATCCCGAACACCGCGACGTCGTAGACCTTCGGGTGATCGATCAGCAGGTTCTCGGCTTCCTGCGGATAGATGTTCACGCCGCCGGACACGATCATGAACGTGCGGCGATCGGTGAGGAACAGATAGCCGTCGGTGTCGAGGTATCCCATGTCGCCGACGGTCGACCAACCCTTGTCGTTGAACGAGTCGCGCGTCTTGTCGACGTCTTTGTGGTACTCGAATCCGGGCCGGCTCGGCAGCGGTTCGAACCACACCGTGCCGACCTCGCCCGCGGGCAGTTCGGTTCCGTCCTCGTCGAGGATGTGCAGCGGACCGAGCATCGAACGTCCGACCGACCCCGGGTGCGCGAGCCAGTCGGGTGAGCTGATGTAGGTGGCGCCGGTGCCTTCGGTGGCGGCGTAGTACTCGTCGATGATCGGGCCCCACCAGTCGATCATCTTGCGCTTGGTCTCGACCGAGCAGGGCGCGGCCGCATGGAGCACGACCTTCAGCGAGGAGAGGTCGTATTTGTTGCGGACCTCGTCGGGCAGCTTCAGCATGCGCACGAACATCGTGGGAACGAACTGCGCGTGCGTGACCCGGTACTTCTCGATGAGGGCCAGGGTCTGTTCGGGATCGAAGTGCTCCATCGTGATGACGGTGCCGCCGAGCCGCATGGTGCTCATCGAATAGAACAGCGGTGCGGAGTGATACAGCGGCGCGGGCGACAGGTAGATGGCTTCGCCGTTCATCCCCCAGACCGCCGTCATCATGCCCATCTCGACCGGTTGCTCCCCTACAACCGTCCGCTCGATCTTGTATTTCACCCCTTTCGGCCGGCCCGTGGTCCCCGACGAATACAGCATCCGTGTCCCCTCGAGCTCCTCGTCGAGCGGAACCGCCGGATACCGATCGCGCGCGAGCGCGTAGTCGTCGTAACCCTCGATCGGATCACCGACCATCAGCCGAATGCGAACGCGCGGCATCTTGTCGAGCAGCTGGGCGGCGACGTCGCGCAGCGTGTCCGAGACGACGAGCACCTGCGCGTCGCAGTCATCGAGGATGTAAGCCACTTCATCGGCGTTGAAGTGCGAGTTGATGCACGTGAAGAAGAGTCCGGAGCGCTGCGCCGCCCAACACGGCTCGAAGTACTCCATCCGGTTCTCCATCAGAACCGCAATGTGATCCCCGAACCGCAACCCCGCATCCCAGAACAACTGCGCAAGCCGATTCGACCGATCGTTCAACTGCGCGTACGTAACAGCTTCCCCGGACCCCGCCATCACATAAGCAAGATGGGACGGGCGTTCGAGAGCGTGCTTACCAGGCCACATAAGAGTCTCTAGGAAAAGAAGAGGAGGGCGACGTGCGCGCGGAGGTGAGTTGGAACCCGAACCGCAGTGCGTATGTCGCCCTCCTCCGCCAACGCGTCGAAGGTCAGAAGTTGGTGATGACCGAGCGGATGACTTCGCCCGCTTCCATGGCGCGGAAGGCCTCGTTGACCTCGTCGAGCTTGATGGTGCGCGACACCATCGACTCGGTGTCCAACCGCCCCGTCTCGATGAGATCCGCGAACCGCTGGAAGTCACGGCGAACCTGACCCGACCCGTACTTGCAGCCCTTCAGCGTCTTCTCGTTGAAGAACAGGTCGAAGGTCGAGAGCGTCACGGTTGCTTCCGCACGGGTCATGCCGACCATCACGGCCGTCCCGCCCTTGCGGATCATGTTGAACGCCTGGAGCGTGGTCTCGGGGAGACCGATCACCTCGAACGAGTAGTCGACACCGCGACCACTGGTGAGCTGCTGCACCTGGGCAACCGGGTCACCCTCGCCGGGGTCGACGAAGTCGGTGGCACCGGAGTGGCCCGCTTCCTTGCGCTTCATCTCGACCGGGTCGACCGCGATGATCCGCGACGCGCCCGCGATGCGTGCGCCCTGGATGACGGCCTGGCCGACACCACCGCAACCGATGACGGCAACGGTTGCACCGGGGTGGACCTGCGCGGTGTTGAGCGCGGCGCCGACACCGGTGGTGACACCACAGCCGATCAGCGCGAGCTGATCGTCGGTGACGCTGGTGTTGATCTTGACGATCGACGACTGGTCACACGTCATCGCCTCGGCGAACGTGCCCAGGCCGGTCATCGTCGTGTAGTCGGAGCCGTCCGCGCGCTTGCCGCGGTTGCGGACCATGACCTCGAATTCGGTGTCGCAGAGGTGCGACTGGTCGTGCAGGCAGAAGTAGCAGACTCCGCACGCGGGGATGAACGACGCCACGATGCGGTCGCCCTTGGCGAGGCCCACGACGTCCTTGCCGACCTCGACGATCGTGCCGGCGCCCTCGTGGCCGAGGACGGTGCCGGGCATGATGCCGACGTAGCCGTTCTTGAGCGACAGGTCGGAGTGACAGACGCCGCTGGCGCCCAGTTGCACCACGACGTCGCGCGGTCCGGGCGGCGCGGGCTCGATGTTCTCGATCGAGAGCGGGCCTCCGGTTTCGGTGAACACTGCAGCCCGCATGGGCTTCCTCCTCTTGACCTGCGCCGAGCACGTCCGGCCCGAGCGATAGACATGTGCGCTTGACCTGGGGTGACGTGGGCCAAGGTAGCGCCTCGCGTCCGAGGGGCGCCCGTTGCCGTCGTTTAGCATTCGACGGTGCAAGTCGCGTATTTCGGTCCGGCCGGGACGTTCACCGAGGAGGCGCTGCTCTCGCAGCCCGACCTCGCCGCGGCCGAGCGTTCGCCGTTCACGCCCGTACCGGAAGTGATCGCTGCGGTCGAACGGGGCGATTTCGACGGCGGGGTCGTCCCGATCGAGAACATGATCGAGGGCTCCGTGTCGGTCACCCTCGACACGCTCGCGTTCGACAGCGACCTGCTGATCCAACGGGAGATCGACCTGCCCGTCTCCCTCAACCTGTGTGCGCGTCCGGGAGTCGGATTGTCCGACATCCGCACGGTGGTTTCCTTCCCGCACGCATTGGCCCAGTGCCGCGGCTACCTGGCGCAGAAGCTGCCCGCGGCGGAGGGGCGGGCGTCGCACTCCACGTCGGACGCGGCGCGCGAGGTGGCGAAGTCGAAGCGCACCGACATGGCCGCGATCTGCAACGCGCTCGCCGCGGAGATCTACGGGCTGAACGTGTTGGCGAGCGACGTCGAGGACCACCCCGAGAACGAGACGCGGTTCGTGTTGGTCGGCCGCGGCATTCCGGCGCCCACGGGTCACGACAAGACGTCGATCGTCTGCTTCCAGCGTGAGGACCAACCGGGTTCGCTGCTCCAGATCCTGCAGGAGTTCGCGGCCCGGGCGATCAACCTCACGAAGCTGGAGTCGCGTCCGACCAAGCGCGGGCTCGGCGACTACTGCTTCTTCATCGACTGCGAAGGCCACGTGTCGGACGAAGTGGTTGCCGACGCGCTGCGGAACCTGATGGCCAAGCAGGGTCGGGTGAAGTTCCTCGGGTCGTATCCGGTCGGTGGCCCGCTCGAAGCCGGAGTCGCGAAGCGGAAGGCCGCGGGCAAGGCGTGGAAGAGCGCGGCGGCGTGGGTCGAGACGCTGCGCGCCCAGATCCGGGAGACCGAGACCGAGTGATCGATCTGAAGCGGCTGCGGGACGAGCCGGAGTACCGGCGGGGCATCGAACGAAAACGCGTGCGCGGCGGTCTGATCGACGAGGTGCTGGCGGCTGACGCCGCGCATCGCGAGCTCACGCAAGAGGTCGAGTCGCTGCGTGCGCGCCAGAACGCGGCCAGCAAGGAGATCGGCAAGGCCGCGTCCGACGAGCGCGCCGCCAAGATCGAAGCCGCCGGCCGGCTGAAAGACGAGCTGGCCGAGCAGGAGAAGGAGTTCCAGTCGTTCGACGCCGCGTTGCGCGAGCTCGCACTGCAGGTGCCGAACCCGGCCGATGCGTCGGTGCCCGACGGCGGCGAGGACGACGGTGAAGTCGTGCGCGTGATCGGGGGCACGCCCGGCGCCCCGCCGCTCGATCACGCGTCGTTCTCGGAGGCGATGGGTTTCGTCGACACGCCCCGTGCGGCCGAGGCGAGCGGATCGCGGTTCGCGTACATCATGCGCGAAGGTGCACTGCTCGAGCTCGCGCTCGTGAACTACGCGATGAGCGCGATCGTCCGCCACGACTTCGTGCCGGTGATCACCCCCGCGCTGGTGCGGGAACGCACGATGGAAGAGGCCGGCTTCTTCCCGACCGATCGCGCGCAGGTGTACGACGTCGACGCCGGTGAGCTGTTCCTGCTCGGTACCAGTGAGGTTGCGCTGTCCGCGCTGCACCGGGCCGAGACGCTCACGCCCGAGCAGTTGCCCGCGCGTTACGGCGGCTATTCCACGTGTTTCCGGCGCGAGGCGGGAACGTACGGCAAGGACACGCGGGGGATCTTCCGCGTGCACCAGTTCGACAAGGTCGAGATGTTCTCGTACTGCGAGCCCGAGCACAGCGTCGAGGAACACGAACGCATCCTCGCGATCGAAGAGGAGATCGTCGGTGGGCTCGGCCTGCCGTACCGCGTCGTGAACATCGCGGCCGGCGATCTCGGACCCGCGGCCGCGAAGAAGTTCGACATCGAGGCGTGGCTGCCGTCGGAAGGCGCGTACCGCGAGATCACGTCGTGCTCGAACTACACCGACTATTCGGCCCGCCGGCTCGGGACGCGCGTGAAGGGCGAGCGCGGCAGCCGCCTCGTGCACACGCTCAACGGAACCGCGGTGGCCGTGAGCCGCATGCTCGTGTTCTTGTTCGAGCACTACCAGCAGGCCGACGGCAGCTTCGAAGTTCCCGACGTGCTGCGGCCGTACACCGGTTTCACCACCGTCGCCCCGCACTCGTAGCGCCGGTAGATTCGCACCCGGAGGGGTGCCAGAGCGGCCGAATGGGACGGTCTTGAAAACCGTTGTGCGCAAGCACCCTGGGTTCGAATCCCAGTCCCTCCGCTCGGTTCTGATTCGAAAGAGGACGCACGATGACCGACGCACCGGTCGCACTCGTCACCGGCGCGAGCCGCGGAATCGGCAAGGCATCCGCGATCGCGCTCGCCGCGGCCGGCTTCGACGTTGCCGTCGCGGCCCGGACCGTCCACGAGGGTGACGCGCGCAGTGAGCCGAACTCGGTCCGCGGCGACGATCCCGTCGTCTCGCTTCCCGGGAGTCTCGAATCGACAGCCGCGGAGATCGCGTCGCACGGCCGGCGCGCATTGATCGTGCCGATGGACCTCCTCGACGTGACGAGCGTCGAGGCCGCCCCGGGGACCGTTCTGCGCGAGTGGGGACGCATCGACGTCCTGTTCAACAACGCGATCTACCAGGGCCGCGGCACCATGGATCGCATTCTCGACATGAAGCTCGACGACATCGACAACGCGATGCGCGGCAACTTCGCGCACCAGCTCCGCCTCATCCAACTCGTCGTGCCGCACATGATCGAGCGCGGCCGCGGCCGCATCGTCAACATGGTGTCGGGATCGGCCCGACACGATCCGCCCGGTCCGGCCGGAGCGGGCGGATGGGGGATCGGGTACGCAGCCTCGAAGGCGGCCTTCGGTCGCGTCGCGGGCGGGATCGAGGCCGAGTTCAGGGACCAGGGTGTCCGCGCGTTCAACGTCGACCCCGGGAACGTCATTACCGAAAAGCGCCGGCTGCAGCACCCGGACGACGATTTCGAGCGCGGTTTCGGGTCGGCTCCGGCCGAGGCGACCGGCCTCGCCGTCGCCTGGCTCGCGGCGCACGACGAGGCGCTCCGCTTCGCCGGCAAGTGGATCTACGCCCCGAAGCTCTGCGCCGACCTCGGCCTCCTGCCCGGCTGGCCCCCCGAAGGTGTGACGCCCTGACCGACGACGGCACGCCTCAGTCGTCGATCGCGGCGTACACCGACGTGTTGAAGTCGACGCAGATGTCGGGGGGTTGGGGCGACGTCCAGGCCCGCTGCATGGGCGCGCTTTCGGAAACCGCGGCCGTACCGATCGCTTCCACGTGCGTCTCACCGCGCCGGCTCACGAGGGAGACGAGCCCGGGCACGTCGCCGCGCGCGACGGGGCCGGCCAGGACGTCGTGCACGCGCCCGAGCCGCGCCTTCGACAACCCGCTGCGGCTCACCGTTCCTCGGCCTCCGTCGTGAAGTCGGGCACCGCCGCGTGCGCACTCTCGACGCGACCCTTGGGCTCTTCCCACTCTTCCTGGCGACCGAGGACGGTCTCGTCGAGGAAGTAGTAGGAGCCGCCCACGGATTCCATGCCGCGCGCGTACACGGAGTAGGTGTGGAACACTCGGTCGTCGATGCGCAGGAAGTAGCTGCGGCCCGGGTCCTCCTGGGACTGGCCGTTCTCGGTGTAGAGCGACGCGCCGCGCGCCTCGTACTCGGCCTGCGTGCGGTAGTTGTACTCGACCGGGGCGACGGCTTCGTCGAGGGTCACGTGGAAGTCGTAGTTGAAGTCGCTCCCGAACGACGAGTACCACGGGAACGTCCAACCGCGTTCCTGTTTGTACGCCTCGATCTTCGCGAGCGGCGCACGCGAGACGTACGCGAGCGACGTGTCGCGCGCGTTGAGATGCCGGATGAAACCGTCGGAGACTTCGTCGGCACCGGCGGTGCAGCTCGGGCAGCCCTTGTCCCAACTCGGGTCGAACATGAAGTGGACGAGGATCAGCTGGCGCCGACCGTCGAACAGGTCGAGCAGTCGAACCTTGCCGTCCGGGCCGTCGAAGACGTAGTCCTTTTCGATCTCGACCATCGGGAGCATCCGCCGCTCCGCGTTCAACGCGTCCCGCTGCCGCGTGAACGCTTTCTCCTCGACCAGCAGCGCCTTGCGCGCCTCGTCCCATTCGACCCTCGACACGACCGGAGGAAGACCCATGCGTGCTCCTTCGAAGACGTTTCGCGATACGACCGGGCGGCCGTCACGAACTCATCGGTGAGTTCCTACCCCGCGAACGGTCTTGTCGAATGTGGAACCGATCGTCATCGACGTGAGCCTGATCGCGGCGCCCGACGAGCCCACGCTCGACACGCTGGCGCGGCTGCAGCTGACGGCGCGCCGATGGGGCGGCACGATCCGGATCCGCAACGCCTGCCCGCGGCTCGTCGACCTGATCGACATCGCCGGCCTCGCCGACGTGCTCGTGGTGTGCGAGTCAGTCCCGGTGGACGGGGAGGTCGAAGAGCGCGAAGAGATCGGGATCGACGAAGAAGTCCTGCGCGACGATGGCGCCGTCTGAGATCGTCAGCACGTGGATGGCCCACGCCATGTAGCCACCGGCGGGATCGACGCGCCACTGCGCGAACGCGGGCACTCCGTTGGCTTCGATGCGCGCGAGGCGAGAACCCTTGCAACCACCGCCCGGACCGTTCAACCAGACGCGGTATTCGTTCGCGCCCTGCATCCAGAGCGGATACGGCGGCATCTGCATCGTCGCGTCCTCGTGCAGCAACGCGACGAGCGACTCGATGTCGAAGCGCTCGAACGCATCGACGTAACGACGCGAGGAGTTCCTCCTGAGCGTCGTCGACGGGGGGAGGCGCACTCCCGGCGGTGACGTTGTGATCAGCGAGTGTCGTCCGCGCCCGCTGCAGCGCGCTGTTGACCGACACCACGGTCGTGTCGAGCAGTTCCGCGACCTCGGTCGCCTTCCACTTCAGCACCTCACGCAGGATCAGGACCGCACGTTGGCGCGCCGGGCAGGTGCTGCAACGCGGCGACGAACGCGAGGCGCACCGAC
This sequence comes from uncultured Actinomycetes bacterium, assembly GCA_963835455.1. Lineage (GTDB taxonomy): Bacteria > Actinomycetota > Acidimicrobiia > IMCC26256 > PALSA-610 > PALSA-610. Next base: position 40,938 of record CAWIFT010000003.1, on the reverse strand, counting down.
TCGCGGATCTCGGCGGCCTCGGCGGGATCGCTCGTGGTCGGGATGATGCTGCGGTCCGCCACCGGTCCGAGCCAGGGGATCTCCCTCGTCGGCGGGTCGACGGGCTGGTCGGCGTGGCCGACTTCCATCAGGTCCATCGGCAGCGCGCGCCGGCGCCGGCCCTTCAACTGGTCGAAGCACACGTTGCTCGCGATGCGGTAGAGCCACGAGCGCAGCGCGGCGCGGCCCTCGAAGCGATCGAAGCTGCGCCACGCGCGCACCAGGGTTTCCTGCACCGCGTCGTCGGCTTCGAACGCGGACCCGAGCATCCGGTAGCAGTACGCGGTCAGCTCCGGCCGGTACTGCTCGAACCCGAGCGCGGCCGCATCGGCGTCGACCTTCGTCGTGCTCGTCATGGGCGGCCGCTCCTCGGGTCCGGGTCAACCACGGTACCGAACGCTCTCAGCCGCCGGCGATCAGCTTGAAGCGCGCACCCGTGGGGTCGAGCGCCGCGGCCAGGCGACCGTACGGCGTGTCCTGCGCCGGTTCGGTGACGGTGCCGCCGAGCTCGGCGACGCGCCGCAGCGCCGCGTCGGTGTCCTCGACGCGGAAGTAGATCGACCAGGCCGCGGGCTGACCGGCCGGGTGGAATGCGGCCGCGTCCATGATCCCCGCGAGCTGGCCGTCGCCTTCGCCGAGCGTGGTGTAGCGGAACTCGGGCGTGTCGCTCACGGCGTGCGCGTCCCACGCGAAGACGTCGCGGTAGAACGCGACCGAGGCGTCGTAGTCGCGAGTGTGCAGTTCGAACCACGCGGGGGTGTTCGGCTCGTCGTAGATGCCGAAGCCCTTGTGCGTGCCGGGTTGCCACAATCCGATGGCCGCGCCACCCGCGTCGGTGACCACCCCCATCGTCCCGAGGTCGGCGACGGGCATCGCGGGCACGATCACGTGTCCGCCGTGTGCTGTCGCCGAGTCGATCGTGGCCTGCGCGTCCGGGCTCGCCAGGTACACCGACCACGAGTCGGGTTGCCCCGTCGATCCGTCGTTGCGCATGCCGCCCGCGACCAGGATGTCGTCCTTCACGAAGTTCCAGTAGCCGCCGAACTCGGCGTTCGGTTCCTCGGCCTTCCAGCCGAACAGCTCGGTGTAGAACGCCCGGCTCTGATCGGGATCGGAGGTGAACAGGTCGATCCAGCAGGGGGCGCCGACGGGGGCGGTGTCACGTAGCGGCATGGTCGCTCCTCAGTTCCACGTTCGTTGTTCTCGGTCAATGGTTCCGACCTTCGGGCGGTCCGAAACTCATCGGGAGTCGACTATTTCTTCGTCGTTTCCCGTTCGAGCTCGGCGGCGAGCGACTCCAGGAGACCACGTGAGCCCTCTTCGCGCGGGCCGGGCACTTCGTGACCGTCGAGGAACGTGTCGTGCTCGGTGAAGACGAGCCGGGTGCCGTTGCCTTCACCGAAGAACTCGATGGTCGTCAGCGACACCGAGATGCGATTCTCGTCGAACGACATCTCGTAGGCGAACACGATGCGCTCGTTCGGCACGATGTCGTAGTAGCGACTCTCCATCGACACGACCATGCCGTCGTGGGTGCCGCGGTACTTCTCGTATCCGCCGACGCGGAAGTCGGCCTGGTAATTCTCGGTGCCCCAACCGTCGCCGTTGACGAACCAACGGTTCTTGGCTTCGGGGTCTTCGAAGGCCGCGAACACGCGCGCCGGCGACGCGTCGTAGGTGCGCTCGAGGACGAAAGTCGAGTGGATGGCAGATCGATCGGTCACGGTGTTACTTCCCTTGTTCGGGCTCGGCGAGGAAATCGCCGAGGCGGTCGAGGCGGCGTTCCCAACTCGTGCGCCGTTCGCCGATCCATTCCTCGGCGGGCGTGAGCGCACTCGGCTCGATGCGACACGTGCGCACCCGGCCGACCTTCTCGGATCGGACGAGTCCGCTCGCTTCGAGTACCTGCAGGTGCTGGACCACGCCCGCGAGCGTCATGTCGAGCGGTCGCGCGAGTTCGCTGACGGAAGCCGGTCCGCGGCTCAATCGTTCGACCATGGCTCGGCGACTGGGATCGGCGAGCGCCTGGAAGACCCGGTCGAGCGTGGCGCCTTGGTTAAGCATGTGCTTGAGTATCTGCGCGGTGGGCGAGATAGTCAAGCGGAAGCTTGAATATCGTCCCCGGTCAGGCGGAACGGCGCCGCTTGGCCCGGGCGGGACGCGCTCGTACGGGCGCGGCGGGGTTCGACGCGGCGACCACACCGGCCTTGCACCGCCCGAGCACCATCGTCCACGCGACCTCCATGAACTCGGCGTGGGCTGCCGTTTCCACGAGTTGGTGCACCTCGATGCGGGTGCCCGCCGGGTGGGGCTGGAAACGGATGTAGCCCGCCATCTCGCCCCCGGGCACGGGCACGTTGTCGTCCTCGAAGTCCCAGCGCATCGCGATGAGGTCGGGTGCCGCGACCACTTCGTAGCGCCCGCGGACGCGCGTGCCGAATTCCATCGTGCACGCGAACCGGCCGTCGTCGATGCTGACGGGAACGCCGAGCCACCGCGAGTAGACGACGGGATCGGTGAACGCAGTGAACGCGGTGACCGGGTCGACCTCCACGTCGACCGCGGCGACGACGACGCGGCTCGTGTGCGCGGTCGCCAGCGCCCGCTCGGGCAGGTCGTCGGCCGGCGTCCATTTCGAGGAGTCTCCCCAGAGCGCGGTGCGCAACCCCCGCAGGACGTCCTGGTCGGCCCGGTAGCGCCGGAAGGTGCCCTCCGAGACCCGGGTCACGAGCCCCGCCTCGCGCAGCACGTTCAGGTGTTGCGAGATCGTCGGCGCCGACACGGCGAACGCCGCGGCGATCTCGCCGGCCGGGAGGTCGTGATCCCAGATGAGAGCCAGGATCTCGCGCCGGATCGGCGATCCCAGCGCACCCAGGATCTTCTGCATGTCCCGCGGCGTCGTGGGTCGTGGGATTTCGCCATCTTCTTCGGGTCCTGTGTCGATTTCCCGCTGATTCGCTCGTCGTCTAATTTAGCTGGCAACGAATCAAGGGGAGATTTCCGATATGGCCGATTTCATGCCCATGGTCCACGCCGAGCGCGCGTCGCTCGGCGACTACCTCGACACCCTCACTCCGGAGCAGTGGACCGCGCCGACCTGGTGCGACAAGTGGGACGTGCAGGAGCTGGTCGCGCACCTGACCGCGGCGGGGAACATCACGGCCCCGCACTTCTTCGCCGGGTTCGTCAAGGCCGGCTTCAACTTCGACAAGACGGTCGACACCGATCTGCGCAACTACTCCGCCGGCACGCCCGCGGACGTGAAGGCGCGCTACGACGCGATCATCACGAGCAACCGAAAGCCGCCCGGCCCGGCGTACGTCGCGCTCGGCGAGGTGATGGTGCACGGCGAAGACATCCGGCGCGCGCTCGGCGCGAAGGGCGAGCACCCGGAGGCGCACCTCGTCGCGCTGGCCGAGGCGTACAAGAAGACGGGCACGCCGCTGCACGGGAAGAAGCGCGTCGCCGGCCTGAAGCTGCAGGCGACCGATGCCGACTGGTCCACCGGCGACGGCCCGGAGGTCAAGGGGCCCTGCATGTCGCTGATCCTCGGCATGGTGGGCCGCGCCGCCGCGCTGGCCGACTGCGAGGGCGAAGGACTCGAGACACTGCGCGCCCGGGCGTAGCCCGACAGCGCGTCCGGAGCCCGGAGTCCGGCGTTCGTGAAGATTTCGGACGGTTCGGGGCTGGTCGCTTGAGCCCGGCGCAGCCGGGTCGATACGTAGCCGATGGAACGACGTTGGTTGTGGTGCTTCGTGGCCGTTGCGGGCGCAGTCGTCGTCGACGACCAGTTCATGAAGGCGCTGGCCGCACAGCGCGGCGTCGTCGCGGGCAATCCCGCCCTCGCATTCGGAGTGGTCGGCGGGCCCGCGCGCCTCTTGATCGTGGGGATGATCGTCGTGTTGGTCGCGTTCCTCCGGTTCGTCGCGCCGCGGGCCGCGTCCCTCGGCCTCTCGCCCGTGCTGCCCGCGCTGATCGCGGGCGGGATGTTCGCCAACCTGGTCGACCGGCTCCGTTTCGGCGTCACCCGTGACTTCATCGTGACACCGTGGGCGACCGTCAACGTGGCGGATGTCGCCGTCATTGCCGGCGCCGTCGGCTTGTTCTTCGCCGCGGTCTGGCAGATGTACAAGCTGCGCGACGCGCTCCGCGCCTGACTGCTACCGAGCTCCCGTTCCGGTTGTCGCCCACTCCAGCAACAGCGTCACGGTGTTCCAGTTGCGCGTGGTCGCGCGGGTCGAGAGCTTGCGTTCGAAGAACGTGTTGTTGATCTTCGTTCGCCCGTAGCCGTTCGGGCAACGCACGTAGACCTCGCGTCCGTCGACGTCGAACTCGTCCGGGAGGTACGCGCCCGGGTCGATCGCCCCGACAAGCTTGCGATCGGCCGCGGCGTCCAGGAACGTCACGTACCCCTCGCTTCCGAACGGATTGCGCTTCGCCACTTTCGCGAGCTCGGCGGGCGTGCGCAGCAGAACCGTGATCTCGAAACCGAAGGCGCGTTGCAGCGCCTCCTCGATCGTCGAGCGGACCCGCGCCGGTGGGCCCTTGGCCGTGAACACCACGTTGCCGCTCTGGATGTACGTGCGCACGTCGGTGTGACCGAGTTCGTCGAAGAGCGTCCGCAGCTCACCCATCGGAACCTTGCGCCCGCCGACATTGACGCCGCGGAGGAGCGCGATGAACGTGGGCAAGTTGCTACGGCCTCGGCAGGCCCTGGTGCTTGTCGAGCATGTCTTCCATGATGGCGCGGATGAACTCGTCGGCTTCGTCGGTCATGCCGCCTTCGACGCCGCCGTAGACCGCGGCGCTCAGCGGCTTTTCGTCCTTGTGTTCGTGCGCGTACGGGATCGCGTCGGCGAGATCCTTCGCGAACTCGTCGGCGAGGCCCGGTTGTGTCTGCGGTCGGGTCACGGCCATGTGGATGGCGTTCGGGTACTGCTGTCCGTTGAAGCGCCAACCCCTCGTCCGCATGAAGTCGTTGACGTGGTAGATGTCGAACTCGTCGCTCGTGAAGCTGAAGCAGAACGTCGGCGCGCCGAGGATCCGCAACTCCGGATGCGATCGCACGGAGTCCTGCATCTTGAACGCGGTGTCGAAGATGGCGCGGGCGTACTTCGTGTAGCCGTCGCGCCCCATGCTGACGAGGGACGCCCAGGTGGACGCGAGGATGCCGCCCGACCGCGAACCTTCGATGCCGGGCGACGCGTACTTGCCGCCCGTCCAGTCGGTGAGCAGGAAGTACTGGCTGTTGCGCAGCGGCTTGTCACGGAACGCGAGCACCGACGCACCCTTCAGCCCGTAGCCGTACTTGTGCGTGTCGGCCGAGATGGTGGTGACACCGGGGACGCGGAAGTCGAACACGGGAATGTTCGGGTAGCCGAGCTCCTGGCCCCACGGGAGGATGAACCCACCCAGGCAACCGTCGACGTGCAGGCCGACCTCGCGCTCGAGCGCGAGATCGGACAGCGCGGCGATCGGGTCCACGGTGCCGTAGCCGTAGTTGCACGCGGAGCCGACCATCGCGATCGTGTTCTCGTCGACGAGCTTCGCCATCGCGTCGACGTCGGCGGTCATCGTGTTCGGGTCGATCGGCGCGCGCCGGAGCTCGACCGCGAGCAGATGGCAGGCCTTGTCGAAGGCGGGGTGCGCCGTCTCGGGCTTGACGAAGTTGGGCCGGTCGATGCCGCGTTCCTTCCGGGCCCACTCGCGGTACGCGAGGACTGCGTGCAGGATGCTCCCGCTCCCTCCGGACGTGACGAGACCGGCCGGTTCGCCGTCGGTGATCGCGTCGGCGTGGAGCATGTCGAGCGTCATGGCGATGATCTCGCCCTCGAACTTCGTCATGCTCGGGCACATGTCGCGCTGGAGCGCGTTCATGTGCGCGAAGAGGTCGAACGCCTGCCCGAGGAACTCGTAGTGGGTGTGGTCACCGCAGTACATCGTTCCCGAGCACTTGCCCGTTTCCCACATCTTGTCCTCGTCGTGCGCGAAGCCCGCGAGCTCGGCGATGATCGAATCGCGCGACCGTCCTTCGGAAGGCATGCCGCGCAGTACGTCGTGGGTGTTCGCATACGGGTAAGCCGAGCTCATGAAAGCGCCTCACTGATCGGGAGAAGGGCAGCGTAGGCAGCCTCGAACTGTTCGTGTCGATCGGAGAACAGGCTGCGGTGCGCGGGGTCGGGTTCGAAGCGGTGCACGCGACCACCGGGTTCGTGGTCGAGGTCGGCGCGGGTCCGGGCGCCGGAACGTTGCAGGGCGAGCAGTGCCGTCGCGCGCGCGATCGCGACGTCGGGCGCGGCGGGCGCGATCACCGGTCGGTCGAGGACGTCGGCGACGACCTGACACCAGGCGTGTGAACGGGCCGCGCCGCCGACGAGCGCGATCTCGTGGATCTCGTGGCCCGTGAACGTCTCGACCGGGACGATGAGCGCGCGCAGGTTGTGCGCGACGCCCTCGACGACGGCCCGGGTCAGGTCGCGGCGGGTGGTCTCGAGCGACATGTTCACGAAGCCGCCACGCATGCCGCTGTTGCTCTGCGGTGCGCTGGCTCCGCCGAGCCACGGGAGGAACATGACCCCACCCGCACCTGCGGTCGTCGCGCTCAACGCGGTGTCGAGGGCGCGGAACGGATCGTCGGCGCGGTGGTCGCCGAGCTCGTCGTGCGCGTAGACGAGGTTGCGCAGGACGTGCTCGAGCACCTTGCCCCCGAGCCCGTTCTCCGCGCAGACCACGTACTGGCCGGGGAACGGCGCCGGCATCGAGAAGATCTGATGCGACAGGTCGACGCGGAACTCGTCGACCTCGTCGACCAGCACGCTCGTCGTGCCGATCGAGATGCCGCCGCGGCCCGGTGCGAATGCGCCCGTCGCGACCGCGGCGGTTGCGGTGTCGTTGGTCCCGACGAACACCGTTGCCGACGCGCGCAACCCGAGATCGTCGGCGACGTCGGCGAGCAGCGTCCCGACCGCGCTGTCGATCGCGACGAGTGGCGGGAGACGGGTGGCGTCCACCCCGGCGAGCTCGACGAGGTCGGCGTCGTACACGGGCGGGTCGAGCGAGCGGTTGTCGCACAACTGATACATGAACGTGCTGTGCTGGCTGGCCGTGATGCGGCCGGTCATCCGCGCGGTGACGTAGTCCATCGCCTCGACGTACGCGGCGGTGCGTTCGTGCACGTCGGGCCGGTCCGTCTGCACGTAGAGGATGTGCGCGAGCGAGAGACCGCCGCCGACGGGTGGGATGCCGTGCCGCTCGACGAACGTGAAGAACGCGTTCTCGTCTCGGGCCATGATCTCGAACGAGTGGTCGGTGCCGCGCGAGTCCTGCCACATCAGCATCGGCATGAGCGGCCGGGCGCGGGCGTCGATCGGGACGATCGAGGAGTACTGGCTGCAGACGCCGACCGCCCCGACGGTGCCGGCCTCGCTCGGGTACTCCGCGGTGATCTCGCGCACCGCGTCGACGAGGGCCCCCCACATTGCGTCGGCGTCCTGCTCGGCCACGCCGCCGGTCCGCGTCATCGGCAGCGGCCGCTGGGCGCTCGCCACCAGCGACCCGTTGGCCCGCACCAGCGCGACCTTGACGTTCGTGGTGCCGACGTCGATCCCGAGCGCGCATCCCAAACCCTCGGCCATCTCCGCAGTCTTGCCGGGCGGGGCCCGACCGGGCCCAGCCGCGTAAATAGTTCGGCTCTCTAATGGTTCGGTAACCTGGCGAACGTGACGGAACCCGATCCCGATCTGCTCCGGGCCACCCGGGCCCTTGCGCTCGCCGCCCGCGCCCTCGAACGCGCCTCGTCCGAGCGCGACCTGACGCTGGCCCAGTTCCGGATCCTCGCCCTCATCTCGGCAGGCGACGAGCGGTCGTCGCTCCTCGCGGAGCGCCTCGCGGTCGCCAAGCCGACGATCACGGCGGTCGTCGACGGTCTCGTCGAGCGGGGTCTCGTGGCGCGCGAAGCCGTGGCCGGCGACCGTCGCTCCATCCGGGTCGCGCTCACGCCCGCGGGTCTGGTCGCGTTGCGCTCGGCGGAGGAGGAGATGAGCGAGACGCTCGCCCGGATCTTCGGGTACGCCCGCGATCGCGACGCTCTGATCGGCGCCTTGCTCGACCTCGACGACGCGCTGACCGCGCGCATGACCGAGCGCATGCAGGCGCGTCAGCGCGGCGAGGTCGTGCGGTGACCGCCGTCGATCTCGTGACCGGCGACGGTGTCGTGAGCGACAAGGTGAAGCAGCAGGGCTGGATCCGCCGCCTCGTCGGCTACATGAAGCCGCACAAGAAGAACGCGTACATCGCTTTCGGCGTGGCGATCGGCGGCCAACTCCTCCAGTCCTTGCTGCCGCTGGTGCAGAAGGTCGTGATCGACGACGTCATCACGCAACACGACAAGCCGCTCGCACCCTGGTTGGCGCTCATGATCGTCATGGGCATCCTCACCTTCATCTGCGCGTACAACCGCCGGTTCCGCGGCGGCCGCATCGCGCTCGACGTGCAGCACGACCTGCGCACCTCGATCTTCCGGCAGTTGCAGCGCCTCGACTTCGCGCGCCACGACGAGATGTCGACCGGGCAGCTCGTCAGCCGCGCGTCGTCGGATGTCGCGCTGATCCAGGGCTTCCTGCAGTTCCTGCCCATCGGTGTCGCCAACGTTCTCCTGTTCCTCGTCTCGCTGACCGTGATGTTCGTGCTCTCCCCGCCCCTGGCGCTCGTCATGCTCGCGGTCGCGCCCTTGTTGCTCGTCACCGCGATGAAGCTGCGGACCTCCGTGTTCCCGGCGAGCTGGGACGCGCAACAACGGGCGGGCGACGTCGCCAACGTCGTGGAAGAGGACGTCACCGGCGTCCGGGTGGTGAAGGGTTTCGGCCAGGAAGACCGCGAGCTGCAACGACTCGCCGAACGCTCGGAGGCGATGTTCAAGTCGCGTGTGCGGCTCGTGAACATCCAGGCCCGGCTCCAACCGGCCATGCAGACGATCCCCGCGTTCGGTCAGGTCGCGGTCCTCGCGCTCGGTGGCTGGCTCGCACTGCACGGCGACATCTCGTACGGGACGTTCTTCGCGTTCGCGTCGTACATGCTGCTCATCACGCCGCCCGTCCGTCAGCTCGCGGCGATCCTGACCGTGGGCCAGCTCGCACGCGCGGGCGCGGAGCGCATCTACGACCTCCTCGACTCCACGCCGCACGTCCAGGACAAGCCGGGCGCGCGCGACCTGCACGTCGAGCGGGGCGAGGTGGTGTTCGATCACGTGACATTCGGCTATACGTCGACCGAGCCGGTGCTGCGGGACTTCACGCTGACCGTCGCGCCGGGAGAAACGGTTGCGCTCGTCGGCGGTTCGGGCTCGGGGAAGTCCACCGTCGGGCTCCTGTTGCCGCGGTTCTACGACGTGCATGCCGGGGCGATCACGATCGACCGCACCGACGTGCGCGACGCGACGCTGCAGTCGCTCCGCCGCAGTATCGGAGTGGTGTTCGAGGATTCGTTCCTCTTCTCCGACTCCATCACCGCCAACATCGCGTTCGGCCGTCCGGACGCGACCGCAGCCGAGGTCGAAACCGCGGCGCGCGCTGCGGAAGCGCACGAATTCATCATGCAGCTCCCCTTCGGCTACGAGACGGTCGTCGGCGAGCAGGGACTCACGCTGTCGGGGGGTCAGCGGCAACGCGTCGCGTTGGCGCGCGCGCTGCTCTCCGATCCGGAGATCCTGCTGCTCGACGACGCCACGTCGTCGGTCGACGCGCGCATCGAGGAGGAGATCCACGCGACGCTGCGGCAGATCGCGAGCACGCGCACCACGTTGTTGATCGCGCACCGGCGTTCGACGCTGACCCTCGCCGATCGCATCGTCGTGATGGACAAGGGCCAGGTCGTCGACTCGGGCACGAACGAAGAGCTGAGCGAGCGCTGCCAGCTGTACCGACTGTTGCTGTCCGGTCCGGGTGACGACGCGGAAGGTATCGACGCGATCGAGGAGCAGTTCGTCGACGACACACGCGTGAACGGCGTCACTCCCGCGGCATGGCGCGGCCTCGAGGAGGGCGAGCTCCGCAGTGCACTCATCGCCGATCGCACCCGCACCACGAGCCCGGCCGCGATGCGGTTCGGCGGCCCGGGCGGTGGCGGCGGTGGTGGCGCCGCGGGCGGCGCGGCCTGGGGCGGCGCGCTCGCGCCGACGCCCGAGCTCCTCGCGCAGGTCGACGCGCTCGAACCCGCCGACGCGGATCCCGATGTCGACGTGGTCTTCGAATCGAGGCCGTCACCGAACTTCACGTTCCTCGGGTTCCTCAAGCGCTACCGCGCGTGGTTGTTCGTTGGGATGTTCCTCGTCGCCCTCGACGCGGTGTGCACCCTCGCGGGCCCGTTGCTCGTGCGCTACGGACTCGACAACGGCGTCTCCGCGAACGACCCCGACCAGCTCTGGCTCGCCTGCGGTGTGTTCCTCGCGATCACCCTCCTGGACTGGTGGGTGATGTGGGCCGAGGCCCGCGTCATGGGGCGAAGCTCGGAACGGTTGCTGCACGCGCTGCGGATCAAGGTCTTCGCACACCTGCAACGACTCGGCGTCGACTACTACGAGAACGAGATGGCCGGCCGGATCATGACGCGCATGACGACCGACATCGACGCCCTGTCGACGCTGCTCCAGAACGGGCTCGTCAACGCGATGGTCAACTTCGTCACCTTCATCGGGGTGGGGATCGCCCTGGCCTTCATGGATCCGCAGCTCGCGCTCGTGAGCGCGCTGATCCTTCCGCCGCTGATCATCGCCACCTTGTGGTTCCGGTCGCAGTCGAGCAAGGCGTACGAGGTCGCGCGCGAGCGCATGGGCGCGGTGAACGCGAACCTGCAAGAAGGTCTCTCCGGCGTTCGCGTTTCACAGGCGTTCGTGCGCGAGGAGCGCAACCAGGACAACTTCGAGGAGATCGCGGGTGGCTACCGCGACGCGCGGGTGCGCGCGCAACGCCTGGTCGCGATCTACTTCCCGTTCGTCGACTTCCTCTCCGACATCGCGGTGTGTCTCGTGCTCGGCGCGGGCAGTGTGCTCGTCGCGAACGGTTCGCTGTCGGTCGGCGCGCTCATCGCGTTCCTGCTCTACCTCAATCTGTTCTTCGCGCCGATCCAGCAGCTGTCGCAGGTCTTCGACTCGTACCAACAGGCGAGTGTCGCGATCTCGCGGATTACCGAGCTGCTCGACACGCCCACGTCGGTTCCTCCGCCCGCGCACCCCGTTCCGGTGCCGCAGCTCACCGGCGACGTCGCGCTCGAAGCCGTCCGCTTCCGCTATCGGAACGCGACCGAGGAAGCGCTGCGCGGCATCGATCTGCACATCCGATCCGGCGAGACGGTCGCGCTCGTCGGCGAGACCGGTGCGGGCAAGTCCACCGTGATCAAGCTGGTCGCGCGTTTCTACGACCCGACCGAGGGCCACGTGAAGGCCGACGGCGTGGCCGTGGACACCTACGACCAACCCGCGTTCCACCAGCAGCTCGGCGTCGTGCCGCAGGAGGCGTTCCTGTTCTCGGGCACGATCCGCGACAACATTGCGTACGGCCATGATGACTCGACCGACGCCGACGTCGAAGGCGCGGCGCGTGCGGTCGGTGCGCACGATTTCATCGCCGGTCTGCCCGGTGGGTACCTGCAATGGGTGAGCGAGCGGGGCCGGTCGCTGTCGTCGGGGCAACGACAACTCATCGCGCTCGCCCGGGCGCACCTCGTCGATCCCGCGATCCTGCTGCTCGACGAAGCGACGTCGAACCTGGATCTGCAGACCGAGGCGAAGGTGCAGGCGGCGATGGGTGTGGCCGCGCGCGGCCGGACGACGATCCTCATCGCGCACCGCTTGCAGACCGCACGGCTCGCGGACCGCATCGTCGTGATCGACCACGGCCGCGTCGTGGAGGACGGCTCGCACGACGACCTGCTCGGCCGCCGGGGCGCGTACGCGCGCATGTGGGCCTCCGCCGAAGGCGCCCCCAGCGCCGCCGCCAACTGACCCGGATTTCCTGCCAACTGTTGTCGGAGATATCGACGCTATGCGTCGAAGAGTCCGACAACTGTTGGTGAGGTTTTGGGGGGTTGTAGCGTCCGGCAGATGCCGGAGATGCCTGCGGATCGGTCGGGGCGCACGTGGTGGCGCGACGGGGTGCTGTACCAGATCTATCCCCGCTCCTACATGGACACGAACGCCGATGGCGTCGGTGACCTCCGCGGGATCATCCAGCGCCTCGACCACCTGCAATGGCTCGGGGTCGACGGGATCTGGCTCGACCCGATCATGGTGTCGCCGAACGACGACTGGGGTTACGACGTCGCCGACTACGTCGACGTCGATCCCGCGCTCGGCACACTTGCCGACGCCGACTCGCTGATCGAAGAAGCCTCCAAGCGCGGCATCCGCGTGCTCCTCGACCTCGTCCCCAATCACACGAGCGACCGGCACCCGTGGTTCGTCGACGCGAAGTCGGCGCGCGACTCGCGTCACCGCGACTGGTACGTCTGGGCCGACCCCAAGCCCGACGGCTCGTTCCCGAACAACTGGACGATGGCGTTCGACCCGCGCCGGCCCGCGTGGACGTTCGACGACGCGAGTGGGCAGTACTACCTCAACCAGTTCCTGCCGTCGCAGCCCGATCTCAACTGGTGGAACGAGGAAGTGCGCGACGCGTTCGACGCGATCCTGCGCTTCTGGTTCGACCGCGGCGTCGCCGGGTTCCGCATCGACGTCGCGCATTCCGTCATCAAGGACCGCGAGCTGCGCGACAATCCGCCCGCCACTCCCGACGACCACTGGTACGTCCAGATGATGGGCCAGCGGTCGGTCTACAACGCGTGCCGGCCCGAGGTGCACGACGTGCTCCGCCGCTGGCGCAAGGTCGCAGAGAGCTACGACCCGCCGCGCGTCCTCATCGGCGAGACGTACGTGCTCGAACCGGAGGCGTTCGCCAGCTTCTACGGCGCGGGCGACGAGCTGAACCTCGCGTTCAACTTCATGCTGTTGCACTCCGACTTCTCCGCCGCGCAACTGCGCGACGCGGTCGAGCGCGCCGAACAGCTCCTGCCCGCGCACGCGTGGCCGGTGTGGACGGGCGGCAACCACGACAACCACCGCTTCCCCACCCGCTGGTGCCAGAACGACCCGGTCCGCACGCGTGCCGCGCTCGTCATGCTGATGGGTCTGCGCGGCACGCCGTTCCTGTACTACGGCGACGAGATCGGCATGATCGACACCAACGTGCCGAAGGACCGGATCCTCGACCCGGTCGGCGTGTTCCACGGCGCGCGGATGGGGCGCGACGACGAGCGGACGCCGATGCAGTGGTCGTCGGATCCGGGCGCGGGCTTCTCCGACGCCCGGGCGTCGAGCCCTGGCTCCCCTACGGCGACTTCGGCGCGTACAACGTCGCCGACCAGCGCCACGATCCCGACTCGACCCTCTCGCTGACGCGCGACCTCATCGGCCTGCGCGACGCGCTCCCCGAGCTCCGGGACGGCGCGTACCGAACCCTGCCGGCGCCGCACGCCGACGCGTGGGCGTGGTTGCGCGGCGAACGGACCGTCGTCGCGTGCAACTTGTCGGACGCGCCCGTCGACATCGCCGACGTCGGCCCGGGTGCGATCCGCGTCTCCACGGATCGTACGCGCGACGACGAGCGCGTCGACGCGGGGCTGCATCTCGCTCCGTGGGAAGCCGCGATCGTGTGGCGGGACGCATGACGGGCATCGCGCCCTGGTTGTCCGTACCCGACGCGGCCGCCGCGCTCACGTTCTACCGCGCCGCGTTCGGCGCGGTGGACCTCGAGAGTCACGTCGACCCGGACGGGGTCCTCCAGGTCGCGCAACTCTGGATCGGTGGGGCCGACTTCTGGGTGCAGACCGATCCGGAAGCGGGCCCGACCGCAGCCGGTACGCCCCCGGTGCACATGATTCTTTCCGTCGACGAGCCCGACATCGTCTTCGGTCGCGCGATCGCCGCCGGCGCCACGGCGATCAATCCGATGGCCGATGCCTACGGGTGGAGAATCGGAAAGATCGTCGACCCGTTCGGTCACGTGTGGGAGATCGGCCGCCGGCTCGACGGTTGAACGCCGCTGACGACGAGGCGCGCGACCGGCACACTATGAAGGGTGCGATCCGCACCAGGCGAGGAGATCGTCGGCGCTCCACGCGTTGACGACGCGCTCGGCCGTCACGCCGCATTCGGCGGCCCGATCGGTGCCGTAGGGGTGCCATTCGAGCTGGGGCGCGGCGTGCGCGTCGGTGCTGATCGCGATCTTCACGCCCGCGTCGACCGCCTTGCGCAGCATCTCCTTGGGCGGATCGAGCCGCTCGGGCCGGCAGTTGACCTCGAGCGCGGTGTCGAACACCCGGCACGCCTCGATCACGACGTCGGCGTCGAACTCGGACTCGGGCCGACCGCGCCCGACCAACAACCGACCGGTGCAGTGACCGAGCACGTCGACGTGCGGGCTCGCGATCGCCGCGACCATCCGGCGCGTCATCGGTGCGGGCTCCATGCGCAGCTTGGAATGCACACTCGCGACCACGACGTCGACGCGCGCGAGCAGCTCCTCCGACCCGTCGAGCGCGCCGTCTTCGAGGATGTCGCACTCGATGCCGGTGAGGATGCGAAACGGGTGCATCTCCTCGTTCAGCGCGGCGACGATGTCGAGTTGCTCGCGCAACCGGTCGGCGGTGAGCCCGTTCGCGATCTTGAGACGCGGCGAGTGATCGGTGAGCGCGAAATATTCGTGCCCGAGGGCGCGGGCCTTCTCGGCCATCGTGCGGATCGTGTCGCCTCCGTCCGACCAGTCGGAGTGCACGTGCAGGTCACCCTTGAGCCGGGCGCGGAGTGCCTCCCCTGCTTCGGTTCCCGGATCGTCCGCTTGGGCCAGGAGGTTCTTCAGGTATTCGGGCGTCTCGCCCGCGAGCGCTTCTTTGATGACCGCCGCGGTCTTCTCGCCGATGCCCGGCAGATCCTGCAGCCGGTCCGCATCGGCGAGGAACCGCAGCTCGGATTCCGGAACGCGCGCGATCTCGCGCGCGGCGCGGCGGAAGGCCTGTTGGCGGTGGGCCGGCGCCCGGCCGCGCAGGAGGAGGTCGGCGATGCGCTCGAGGGCCTCGACGGGCGTCATTTCCCGACCGTACCCTCCCGTCATGGGTTTCTACGGCGAGCAGATCCTGCCCCGCGCCACCGACAAGCTGCTCGGCAACCGCGAGTTCGCCAAGCTGCGCCGAGAGGTGTGCGAGGGACTCCGGGGCGACGTCATCGAGATCGGATTCGGCTCGGGCCTGAACGTGCCGTTCCTCCCGGCCGAAGTCACGGGCCTCTGGGCGGTCGAACCGTCGGCCGTCGCGCACAAGCTCGCGGCGAAGCGCGTCGCAGCTTCCTCGGTTCCGTTGCACGTCGCGGGACTCGACGGCGCGCGTCTCGATGCGCCGGACGCACGCTTCGACGCCGCACTCTCCACGATGACGCTGTGCACGATCCCCGACGTCACCGGCGCGTTGCGCGAGCTGCGCCGCGTGCTCAAACCGGGTGGCGAGTTTCACTTCGCCGAACACGGCCACGCGCCCGACGAGCGGGTCGCGCACCGTCAGGACCAGCTGAACGGATTGCAGCGCCGGGTCGCCGGCGGCTGCAACCTGAACCGGGAAATCGCGCCGCTGCTCACCGAGGCCGGCTTCGAGATCGAGGCGGTGCGCAACTTCTATCTGAAGGGTCCCAAGCCCTGGAGCTACATGTACCTCGGCCGGGCCCGGAACCCGTAGGCGCCCGTATACTCGTCGTCTCCGGAGGGCTGACCGAGTGGCCGAAGGTGCTCGCCTGCTAAGCGAGTAGGGGGTGATAAGCCCCCTCGAGGGTTCAAATCCCTCGCCCTCCGCCAGTAGCTTCCTTCGATGACCGACGACTACACCGCCGCTTTCGCCGCGCTGGGTTCCGCGACCCTCGGGGAGTCCGGCGGTCGACCCATGGCGCCGCGCGTCCGGCCCGTGTGGCGTGGTGCGCGTGGTCAGCGCGCCGGCGTTCCCGGTCAACTGCAGTACCGCCGACAACCTTGCGATCCACGTCGCGGTCGCGGAAGCACCGGCCGGTTCGGTGCTCGTCGTGAACGTCGGGCACGAATCGGCGCGCGGCTATTGGGGGGAAGTGCTCACCACCGGCGCCGAGGCGCGGGGTCTGCGCGGTCTCGTGATCGACGGCGGCGTGCGGGATGTCGATGCGCTCGAAGCGCACGCATTCCCCGTGTTCTCCACGATGATCGCGTTGCGAGGTGCGACCAAACAGGAGCCCGGCAACGTCGGCGGCGCCGCGATGGTCGGCGACGTCGAAGTCGCCGCGGGCGACTGGATCGTCGGCGATGCGGACGGTGTCACCGTCGTTCCCCACGCGCACCTCGACGACGTGCTCGGCGCGGGCCGGGCACGCGCCGAGAAGGAAGAGCACTTCTTCCAGGAGTTGCGCGCGGGTCGCACCACGCTCCAACTGTTGTCGCTCGACGACGCGCCGATCGACCGCGAATAGCGGAGCGCGCTCGACCTACAGAACGACGACGGAGCGCAGGACCTCGCCCTGTTCCATCTTGTGGAACGCGTGCTCGACCTCGTCGAGGCCGATGGTCTCCGAGACGAACTTGTCGAGCGGGAACCGGCCCTGCAGATACAGGTCGATGAGCGTCGGGAAATCGCGCGACGGGAGACAGTCGCCGTACCAACTCGGCTTGAGGGCGCCGCCGCGGCCGAAGAAGTCGATCATCGGGATGTCGGGCAGCGCCATGTCGGGAGTGGGCACGCCGACCTGCACGACCGTGCCCGCGAGATCGCGCGCGTAGAACGCCTGCTTCAACACTTCCGGTCGACCGACGGCCTCGACGCACACGTCGGCGCCGTTGCCTTCGGTGAGCGCGCGCACCGCTTCGACGGCGTCCTGTTTCGACGCGTCGACGGTGTGGGTCGCGCCGAAGCCGACGGCCCATTCGAGCTTCGCGCGCGTCGAGATCGATCCCGATGATCGTGCGAGCACCCGCGAGCCGCGCCGCCGCGATCGCGGCGTTGCCCACGCCACCGCACCCGAACACGGCGATGGTGTCGTCGCGTTGAATGCCGCCCGTGTACGTGGCGGCGCCGAAACCGGCCATCACTCCACAACCGAGGAGCCCGGCCGCGGTCGGGTCCGCGCGCCCGTCCACCTTCGTCGCCTGGCCCGCGGCGACGATCGTCTTCTCCGCGAACGCGCCGATACCGAGCGCGGGCGAGAGCGGCGTGCCGTCCGTCAACGTCATCTTCTGGGTGGCGTTGTGCGTGTTGAAGCAGTACCAGGCCCGGCCGCGGCGACACGCCCGGCACTCGCCGCACACCGCGCGCCAGTTGAGCACCACGAAGTCGCCGGGCGCGACACCGGTGACATCGGGACCGACGGACTCGACGACACCCGCGGCTTCGTGGCCGAGCAGGTACGGGTAGTCGTCGCCGATGCCACCTTCGCGGTAGTGCAGATCGGTGTGACAGACACCGCATGCCTGGACCCGGACCTTCGCTTCGCCCGGGCCGGGGTCGGGAACCACGATCGTCTCGACCGTCACCGGCGCTCGCTTCGCAGTCGCCACGACGCCGCGTACCTGTTCGCTCATGACTGTCCGCTCATGACGTGGGAATCTACGTGGCGATCATGCCGGCGTCACGACGTTGGGCGGCGTGCCTCCCGCGAGCACGGTCGCGACCGCGGCCGTCGCCATCGTCGCCATGCGCGTCCGCGTGGCCTGCGACGCGGAACCGATGTGCGGGAGCAGCACGGTGCGGGGTGCCTCCAGGAGCCGCGGTTCGATGATCGGTTCGCGCTCGTAGACGTCGAGACCGGCGGCGAACAGCTGCCCCGCGTGGAGGGCTTCTGCGAGTGCGAGCTCGTCGACGACGGTGCCGCGCGCGGTGTTGACCAACACCGCGGTCGGCTTCATGAGCGCGAGCCGGCGCGCGTCGATGAGGTGGTGCGTTTCGGCGCCGCCGGGAGTGTGGAGCGAGACGACGTCGGCCGCCGCGAGCAGGTCGTCGAGGTCGGCGACGTACCCCGGCTCGTTGGTCGGCCGCCGCGCGTGGTGCAGCACGGGCATCGCGAATCCCGCGGCGCGCCGGGCGACGGCGCGACCGATGCGTCCGTAGCCGACGATGCCCAACGTCGCGCCGTGCACGTCGCGGCCGAGGTACTGGGTGATGCCCCACCCCTTCCACGCCCCCGAACGCACGTCCGCGCCGGCGGCGGTGCCGAGCCGGCTCGCGGCGAGGATCAGCAGGAAGGCGGTGTCGGCGGTCGTCTCGTCGAGCACGCCAGGGGTGTTGCACACCGTAATGCCGTGGGTGGTCGCGGCGCGCACGTCGATGTTGTCGTACCCGACCGCGACGTTGGCGACGACGCGCAACCGTCCCCCTTCCGCACCCGCGGCCAGCACGTCGTCGTCGATCCGGTCGGTGAGCAGCGACACGATCGCGTCGCATTCGCGCGCGAACGCGCGGAGCTCGCCCTGCGAATACGGCGCATCGTCGTCGTTCGGTCCGACGATGTCGTGGCCCTGACCCGCGAGCGGCTCCAGCCCGCCGTCGGGGAGACGCCGGGTCACCAGAATGCGAGCCACCGCTCAGCTCGTGTAGTCGACCGGGCCGGCGCCTTCGACGCCGACCGCGAACGCGAAGCAGTGAATCGGCGCGTGATCGCTCACCGGGCGCAGTGAGTGCACCGCGTTCGGCGGGATGTGGACGAGGTCGCCCTGGCGGATCTCGCGGTCCTCGCCGGAGATCGTCATGATCCCGCGCCCGGCGGTGACGTAATAGAACTCGTGCGTGGGGTGGTTGTGCGGGTCGACGAAACCGCCCCCGGCCACTTCGAATTCGCTGACGAGCTCGAGGTGGCCGCCCTTGGTGATGTCGAACATCTCGCGCGGGCTCACCAGCCACCACACGGGAACGGTGCCGTTGTGCTCGATGACCGGCTCCACGTCCTCGATCGACCGCACGTCCATTTCGTGACCTCCGCACCCGTGGTCGGCAAGACTGACGCCGGCGTCACTTTAGAGGAGGAGCGATGCGGACGGTCAGGCTCGATGCGCTGCCGGCCACGCGCGCGTCGTTCGCGCCGTTCGGCGTCATTCCGCCCGAGGAGAACGACGGGAACCCGACCGCCGATCTCGAGTTCCTCTGGAACGACGGTGCGGTCAACTTCATCGGGCACACGCTCGACGAGCTCGAGGTGGTCGACGGCCGGCTGCGCTGCGAGTTGCTCAATCGCCACGACACGCACACCCAGACCCTGATGCCCATGAGTGGCGACTCGATCGTGGTCGTCGCCCCGGGTGCCGTCGACTTCTCCGACCCGGCGCACTTCGACACGGTCCGGGCGTTCGTGTTGGCGCGCCACACGTGTGCACATCTGCACCGGGGCACCTGGCACTGGGGTCCTTACCCCTTGGACGCTCCGTCCGTCCGCATCTTCAACGTGCAGGGCCGTGGTTACGCCGACGACAACGGAATCGCGTGGCTGGCCCGCGATCACGGCGTGATCTACGAGGTACCCGCTCAAGTCTGAGGTACCGAGCGTTCGATGTAGAAGGAGAGGGGAAAACGGACTGGCGGCTCGAGAGGGGGAGCTGTGCCGGCAACGATCACGACGCTCGATCGAGAGATCGCGCGAGAGGAAAAGCGGGTCGGACTTCCAACCGGCCGGCCACTGACCGACGGAGCCATCGCGCACCGCCGCCTGCAGATCGCGGGTGTTCTCGCGGCGAGCGGCTTCGCGGCGTTGTTCGCGATGAACCTGGCGGACGGGGTGGTGCGCGTGGGCGCGATCGCCCTGTCGGTCGTGTTCGCCGCCTACGCCATTGAGAAGGACCGTCATCTCCGCCGGCTCGCGCTGCTGCGAGGAGACTCGATGCGCATCACACTCGTTGTCGCCAACGAGTTGATGTTCTCGGGCGCGCTCACCGGCGATCGCGAGCTGCTCGACCTGCGCGATGGCATCGGTCGCGCGGCCGGGCGGCTCGCGGCAGGTCTCGGCGACGTCGTGCGCGCCGACTGCACCCGGCTCCGGCTGCTCGGGCCGTCGGGCGAGGTGCCGATCGCGGCCGAGCGCCTGCTCGCCACCCGCGAGTCGATACCCGACGACACGGCGGCGGCTCTCGACGCGCTGCGCAACCACCGGTCGGTGCGCAAGGTGACGGAGGATGACCGCGGCGTCATCGTGGTCGCGCTGCGGCGGGGCGACGAGGTCCTGGCGTTGCTCGAAGCCATCCTGCCGTGCGGCGATCGTTACCGGCCGGTCGACCTGGTGCAGGCGGACGCGTACGCGCGCGGCGCGGTGGCTGCTCTCGCCCCGCGCGGGTAGCGACCACTAGCGTCGCCGCCGGTGGCCGAACTCGACGGGCAGGTAGCGATCATCACCGGCGGCGCATCGGGAATCGGGCGCGCCACGGCGGTCCGCTTCGCGGCGGAGGGCGCGCGCGTCGCCGTGTTCGACCGTGACGGCGACGCCGCGGAACGAGTCGCGCAGGAGGTCGGGGGCAAGGCGCACGCGGTCGACGTGCGCGACGGCGACGCGTTGTCGGCGGCCGTGCGTGCGGTTGCCGACGCGACGGGCCGGATCGACGTGTTGTTCAACAACGCCGGTTCCGGCGATCTGCGTCCGCTGCACACCGTCGACGACAAGCTCTGGCACCGGTTGATCGACGTCAACCTCACCGGCACCTTCAACGGCATGCGGGCAGTGGTGCCGATCATGTTGGAGGCCGGGCGCGGTGCGATCGTCAACAACGCGTCGGTATCGGCGCTCACCCCGACCCGCAACGAGGCCGCTTACTCGGCCGCGAAGGCGGGCGTGGTCGCGCTCACCAAGAGCGGCGCGCTCGAATACGGGCCGGAGGTGCGGGTCAACTGCGTCGCGCCCGGTCACGTGCGCACTCCGCTCACCGCGGTCTGGGAGCAGTTCCCCGACGTGTTCGATCCGGTGGCGCGCCAGATCCCGTTGGGCCGCATCGGGCACGCCGACGAGATCGCCGAGGTGGTGCTGTTCCTCGCGTCGCGGCGGTCGAGCTACATCACGGGGCAGACGTTGGTCGTCGACGGCGGGATCTCACTCCCCCAGGCGGGCACCGACATCGCGCTGGCCGAGTTGTTCGAACGCTTCAGCTCGTAGGAGCCGGGCCGCCGCCCGGGGCTCAGCGGAGGGCGGGTTCGTGCCGATTGAGACGGGGTGTTCGATCCGGAACGCGACGAGGACCCCGGCGCCGGCCGCTACTACCTGCGCCTGCTCGCGGTCGTGGTGATCTCGGCGATCGGGTGCGTTGCGCTGTGGCCGTCGGTCAGCGGCTTCTCGGCCGGGCCCGATCACCAGACCGGTTGTCTCGCGATCGCCGACGGTTGGAAGGCCGAGAAGTCGGCCCCGAACGCCGACTCGGTGTCCGGCTTCGCACCGCTGACCGAAGCCGAGCGGGCCGATCCCGCGGCCCTGGCGCGCTGGCGCGCGCAGTTCCAGGCCTGGCAGGCCCGCCCCGAGGTGCAGCAGGCGCTGGCGTACCAGGCGTGGAGGGACGGCCCGGGCGCATGCGTCCACGAGAGCCGGCACCGGCTCATCCTCACCGGCATCGGGCTCGCGTTGCTCGTCGCCGCGTGCACGGGGGTCGCGCTCGTGCTCCGGACGCGAAAAGACCCTGCGCCGAAACGCAGGGTCGATCCGGATCTCGTCAGCGCTTAGACGGCTTCGAGAAGCTCGCGGGCGCCGACGTCGGCGGACGGGTGCCGCAACTTCGACATGGCGCGAGCCTCGATCTGACGGATGCGCTCCCGGGTGAGACCGAAGTGCTCGGCCACTTCCTCGAGCGTGCGCTCGCCACCACCGTCGAGGCCGAAACGCAGCGTGAGGATCGTGCGCTCCCGCTCGTCGAGCACCGACAGAACCTTCGCCACCTCGTTCGGCAGCAGGCTCGTGGCCGCGTGCTCGAACGGCGCGACCGCATTGCGGTCCTCGACGAAGTCGCCGAGCTCGGCGTCGCCGTCGTCACGGACGGGTTCGTCGAGCGAGACGGTGTCGACTGCATACCGCAACACCTCGACGACCTTCTCGAGCGGCAGCTCGGCTTCGGCCGCGAGCTCGGCGAGCGTCGGCGTGCGGCCGAGCGATCCCTCGAGCGAGGCGCGGAGCTTGAGCAACGCGGTGAGCATGTCGCCGGCGTGTACGGGAAGCCGGATGACGCGAGCCGAGTTGGCGATGCCGCGCTGGATCGCCTGGCGAATCCACCACGTCGCGTACGTCGAGAACTTGAAGCCCTTGCGCCAGTCGAACTTGTCGACCGCGTGGATGAGGCCGAGGTTGCCCTCCTGCACGATGTCGAGGAGCGGCAGGCCGGAGCTCTGGTACTTCTTCGCGATCGAGACGACGAGCCGCAGGTTCGAGTTCACGAACTGGCGGTGTGCCTCTTCGCCCTGACGGATCTCGCGCTTGAGCGAACGCCGCTGCGTGGGCGTGAGCTTCTTCGCGGTCTCGAGCTTTTCCTTCGCGGCGGTGCCGGTCTCGATCGCCTGCGCGAGCCGGCTCTCGTCGTCCTTGGTCAAAAGGTTGTGGCGACCGACGTCTTCGAGGTACAGACGTACGAGGTCTTCGTAATCGCGGTCTTCGCGGCGGGCCTTCACTGGCTTGGCCATCTCTTCACTTTCGGAGTCGAAGGAATTGAGCTTCGAGTCGGGTCGGTCTTGCGATCAGTATCGGCTTCACGCCCTCGAGAGGCGAGTATCTGACGCCTCGGGCGAGCACCAAAGCGGGGCGGGCTGCACCAGGTGCAACGCTCGCCTACCGGGAGGATGTTCCTCGAAGCTGGGAGATCACTGGGGGAATTTCAGGCTGCCGCTGGCGAAAGCCGGTCCTCAATCATATCCGACCCCGGACGCGATCTCAAGCTGGAATATGAGGTCTGACCAGGGAAAATGCGCTGCCGACGACCACTATTTCGTACCCGGGGCGCGCGACTTCAACCCACCCGGGAAAGCGGTTCCGCGACCGGACCGAGCCAGACCTGGATCGCTGCGTACGCCCGCCACGGCCGCCACGCCTCGGCGCGGGCTTCGGCTCCGTCACCGAGCGCGCGCCGGAGCCCGAGGTCGGACGCGGGGAACGCGTCGCGCTCGCCGCACGCCCGCATTGCGACGTATTGGGCGGTCCAGGGCCCGAATCCGGGCAGGGATCGCAGCTCGGCGATCGTGTGATCGAGGTCGCGGGCGCGGTGCAGCGACAGCGCACCGCTCGCGACCGCGGTCGCGAGCCCGTTGACGGCGCGGGCCCGGGCGCGGGTGAGGCCGACCTCGGTGAGATCCGCCTCGGCCAGCGTCGTGGCGTCGGGGAAGAGATGCGTGAGGCCGAGCGCGCCGATCCCGGGGACGGGAGTTCCGTAGCGCTCGACGAGGCGTCCGGCGAGTTTCGTCGCCGCTCCCACCGAGACCTGTTGGCCGAGCACGGCGCGCACGCTCACCTCGAACGGATCGATCGCGCCCGGGACCCGGATCCCGCGGCGCGCGCGGACCAGCGGTCGCAGCGTCCGGTCACGCGCGAGGGCTGCGTCGATGACGGTGGGTTCGGCGTCGAGATCGAAGAGCCGGCGCACGCTCGCGAGGAGGTGCACCAACCCGTCGAACTCCGGGAGATGCACCCGCAGGCGTAACGCGCCGCGTTCGGGCTCGTCCCACACTTCGATCACCCCGGGGGCGCCCCCGAGCTCGACGACACGCCGGTAGCTCCCTCCGCACCCGAGGTCGCCGGTCCCGAGATGGACCGCCTCGACGCCCGGCATCGCCCGCGGCTCGAGGAACCGGAGGATCGACGTCCAGGCGAGTGGCGCCCGGTAGGGCATCCGCAACTCGAGGCCGCCGTCGGTGAGCAGGCGATCGGGCCGGCGGCGGCGCGCCCGCAGCTCCTGGGGCGTGAACCGGAAGACGTCCTTCATGACCCGGTTGAACTGGCGGACGCTGTTGAACCCGGCCGCGGTTGCGACCCGGGCCGAGGGGAGATCGGTGTCGTCGAGGAGGCGCCGCGCGAAATGCGCGCGCCGGCTGCGCGCGACCTCGGCCGGGGTGGCGCCGACGTGCACGTCGAACAGGCGCCGCAAATGGCGCGCGCTGACCCCGAGCCGGGCGGCGAGCGCGTCCTCGGTGGCGTCGTCGAGGGCGCCGTCGGCGATGGCGCGCAGCGCCCGGCACACGAGTTCGGGGGCCTCGACCCAACCGGCCACGGGTTCGCGATCGGGCCGGCAGCGCAGGCACGGGCGGAAGCCCGCGGCCTCGGCCGCGGCCGCCGACGTGTACGGCCGGGTGTTGCGCGCCAGCGGCGCGCCCGCACATCCCGGCCGGCAGTAGATCCCGGTCGTGACGACCCCGGTGAATTCCTCCATGTCCCCGTTCTAGGGCATCGCGGTAGACGGATCCGGACACGGGTACTGCGTGTCCGGATCCGGCCGGCGGACCGGCGTAGAACGGAGGCATGACGACAGAACAGGCAGTAGTGAGGTTCCCGCTCGGGTCGTTCCGGGCGACTGTCGATGACGGTGTGGTGCGCGGCGCAACGTTCGACCCGACGCCTCAACCCGTGCGCCGCGACCACTTCGGGGTCCACGACGTGTTGGAGGCGTACTTCGCGGGCGAGGTGCGCGCGCTCGACACGTTGACGGTGGAGGCGAAGGGCACGCCGTTCCAGCAAGAGGTCTGGGCGCAGCTGCGAAAGATCCCGGTGGGATCGACCATTTCTTACGGCGAGTTGGCCCGTCGTGTCGGGCGGCCGAAGGCGCAGCGTGCGGTGGGGATGGCGAACGCGTCGAACCCGGTTGCGCTGATCGTCCCGTGTCACCGCGTGATCCGCACGGGTGGCGCACTCGGCGGCTACGCGTTCGGGCTCGACTACAAGCGTTGGCTCCTCGCACACGAGGCGCCCGCACTCACCCTGCTCGAGCCGATCACGGCCTCGTCGGCTTCGAGATCCACCGCGCCCGCGTTCCGGTAGCTTCGCCGTTGATGGCGGAGCCGGATCGAGGGCCTACGACAGCCTCGGTGACGTTTCGCTGTCACGGGCACCCGCGGATCTCGGGGAGCCACACCAAGACGGTCGAGTTCACGCGCGATCCGGATGTGACGGCCCGCGCGACCTGCGTGCTCGGGGTGCGCAGCGAGCACGACGACCGTGACCTCGGCCGGTTGCGGGGCGACGTCGAGGTCACGATCGAGTGCGGCGCCGCACGCGACGCGTTCACCGCGACGATGAGCGCCTTCTTCCTCGCCGACGATGCGCTCGTGTTCCGGCGCGGGCCGGGTCTTCGCGGCCGGACGCTGGCGTACGACGCGACGAAGAGCGCGGCCGACGTGGATCGCGAGTTGGTACGCGCGGTTCGCGATCCGGCCGCCGAGGTCGTGGTCACGGTCCGAGAGCTGGGGCACGGCGACCGGCGCGGCGCGCTGTTCGTGGTGTCGGTGCCGATCGGCAACGACGACGACCTGTCGCCACGCGCCCGCCGGGTGCTCGAAGCGGCCGATGTCGTGCTCGCCGAGGACACGCGCCGCTTTCGCGACCTGATCCAGCGGACGGGGCTGCGCGTCGACGGCCGGGTGCTGAGCTATCACGACCACAACGAAGCGGAGCGCGCCGGCGAGGTCATGCAACAGCTCGAACGGGGCGCGCGCGTCGCGCTCGGTGAGTGACGCGGGCACGCCGCTGTTCAGTGATCCGGGTTACGTCGTCGTGAGCCGGGCCGTCGAGGAAGGGTTCGCGGTGAGCCCGGTGCCGGGTGCGTCGTCGGTACTCGCGGTGCTCAGCGCGTCGGGGCTGGCGATCGATCGCTTCACGTACGTGGGTTTCCTGCCGAGGAGATCGGCCGCGCGCCGAGCCGAGATCCGTCGCCTCTCGGAACGACGCGACGCGTTCGTGGTGCACGAGGCCCCGCGTCGGGTCGCCGGGTTGCTGGCCGATCTCGCGGCCGTGGTCCCGGAATGGGAGTTGTGCATCGGTCGCGAGGTCACGAAGGTGTTCGAGGAATTCCGGCGGGGCACGGCGCGTGCGCTCGCGACCGAGTTCGCGGACGATGACGACGATGCACGGGGTGAGTTCACGATCGTCGCCGCGCCGCCCACCGGTTCGGACGACGCGGCGCGCGCGGTCGACCCGGGCGCCGACGAGCAACTCGATCGGCTCGTGCGCGCGTTGCTGCACCAGGGTGTGACGCCGAAGACGCTGGCGAAGGCGTTGGGGGAGTTGCCGGGGATGAGTCACAAGGAGGCGTACGCGCGCGTCCTCGGGATCGCGGAACGCGCGTGACGCTGACGCAGGTCGTCGGCAAGGGCCGCACCGCGGTCATGCCGTCGCCCGACGCTGGCGGCCCGGCGCGACTCGTACGTGAGCTGCGCGGTCGACGTCGGTACCGGCGACGCGCGTTTTGCGTATCACCTCGCGTCCGAGCGCCCCGATTGGTTGGTGATCGGTCTCGATGCCCTCGACGAGCCGATGGGTGAGATCGCCTACAAGGCCTCGCGCAAGCCGGCTCGCGGTGGCCGGCCGAACCTGGTGCTGCTGCGCACCGCGATCGAGGCGCTGCCGACCGAACTGGCGCAGATCGCGGACGAGGTCGACGTGATGCTGCCCTGGGGTGCACTGCTCGAAGGGATCGTGCGCGCGACTCCTGCGGTCGTCGCGGGGATCGCGATGCTCGCGCGCGCCGGCGCGCGCGTGCAGGTGGTCCTCAACGGTGAGATCTGGCTCGACTCGACGCCCGCGCGCTACGAGGATCTCCCGGTACCGACGCCCGAGTACGTCGCCGAAGCGATCCAACCGGAGTTCCGGCGTGCAGGTATCGATCTCGACGCCGCGCGCTACCTGACGGCCGCCGAAGCCAAGGCGCTCCCGACGACGTGGGCGCGCCGTCTGGGTCACGGGCGTGAGCATCCGCGCTTCGTGCACATCGAAGGTGTGCGCCGGAGCGGGTAGACGCCCGGTGGTTACGAAACGACCCGGGCCATCTCCTCGAGGCTGAGGTCGCCCTTCAACACCCGCCGCAGGGCGGCGGTGCGCAGCGTGTCCATGCCCTGCTCGACCGCGATCCGTTCGATGTCGGCACTCGGCGACCGCTCCACGATCAGGCGGGCGATGTCCTCGCTGACGGGCATGATCTCGAACACCGGTGCGCGGCCGCGGTAGCCGGTCCGGCGGCAGTTGTTGCAACCCTTGGCCGCGCGGAGATTGATGCCGTCGTCCAGGATCGTGTCGGTCGCACCGAGGCGGCGGAGCAGGTCGAGGTCGGCCTCGACGGGCTCGGCGCAGCTGTCGCAGAGCCGGCGCGCGAGTCGCTGGGCCGCGATGCAGGAGGTCGCGGAGGCGACGAGGTACGGCTCTACTCCCATGTCGATGAGGCGGATGGGCGCGGCGGCGGAACGAGTCGCGTGCAACGTCGAGAGCACGAGGTGGCCGGTGATCGACGCGTCGGCGGCGATGCGCGCGGTTTCCGCATCGCGCACCTCACCGACGAGGATCACGTCGGGGTCGGCGCGCAGGGTCGAACGCAAGGCGCTGGGGAACGTCATGCCGGCACGCGTGTTGATCTGGATCTGCTTCACGCCGTCGAGGCGGTACTCGACCGGGTCCTCGACGGACACGATGCTCTTGTCACGCGTGTTGACCGACGAGATCAGTGCGTAGAGGGTCGACGACTTTCCGGAACCGGTCGGGCCCGTCACGAAGATCGCGCCCTGGGGTGCGTGGAACGCGGTGACGAAGCGCTCGCTCTCGTAGGGCGAGAGGCCGAGGCTCGCGAGATCCATCGCGCCGCGCACGGGGTCGAGCAGACGGAGCACGACCGACTCACCGGCGGCGGTCGGCACGGTCGCGATGCGGACGTCGATCGGCCGCCCCGACAGACTCAGCGAGAACCGGCCGTCCTGCGGGAGGCGGTTCTGCGAGATGTCGAGGCTGCCCATGACCTTGAGGCGGCTCACCATCGGGCGCAGAACGTTGAGCGGCGCTTCCGATGTGTCGTGCAGGATGCCGTCGATGCGCATGCGGATCATGACGCTGCGCGACGCGGGCTCGATGTGGAGGTCGGACGCGCGGTCCGCGACGGCCTTCTCGAGCAGTGCGTTGACCAGTTTGACGACGGGCGCGTCGTCGACGAGCGCGCCGCTGCTGATCTCCGCCTCGTTCTCGTAGTCGTCGGCGGCGTCGTCGAGCGAGCTCTCGATCAGGTCTGAGCGTGAGTAGGCGTTCTCGATCGCGGCGAGGAGGTGTCCGGTGTCGGCGAGCGCGGCGAGGATCGACTGTCCGGTGAGCACGCGGATGTCGTCGAGCGCGAACACGTCGTTCGGGTTCGCCATCGCGACGACGATCTGGCCGCTCCAGCGTTCGACCGGCAACGCGCAGTAGCGGCGCGCGACCTCTTCGGGGATCATGCCCGCGAGCAGCACGTCGGGCGGGTGGGTCTCGAGGTCGACGAACGGGACGCCGAGGTGGTCGGCAAGCGCCTGGGAGAGCTGGAAGCTCGTGACCGCGCCGATGTCGATGAGCGATTCGCCGAGGCGCTTGCGCGTCGTGCGCTGGTGGTCGAGCGCCTGGTCGAGGTCGTCCTGGGTGATGATGCCGCGGTCGACCATCGCCTGGCCGAGACGGGTGACGGAGTGGTTCTGCGTGGGCAGCCGCATGAACGGCGGGAACCCGACCGGGGCCTGGCCACCGTCGTCGGGCGAAGTCGTCTCGTAGGAGGGGGTGCTGTAGGCGTTCGCGGCGCCGTCGTCCGGATTGTCGATCGCGCCGGATTCCGTGTCCTCGGGCGGGTTCACCCGCATCGACTCCAGGATCTGCTGGAGTCGAGACTCGATCTCCTGCGCGTTCGTGCCCGCGAGCTCGATGTTTTGCGGAGTTTGGGTGGCTACGTCATAGCCCTCGTCGGAGACCACACCTGACGATCGGCCGCCCGGGACGAACCTGGAGCAATTGCCGGTCCCGGAGAGCCGCAATTCACACCCCCGGTGCACCTAACGTCGGCCCGCAGTCCCGGTGAGGAGGAACCACGCATGGCCACAGCCGACGAGGTGCGGGCGGCGTTGCTCGAGCGCATCGCCTATCACACGGTCAGTGCCGACGCCCAGGAGGTCCTGGCGCTCGCGAAGGCTTACAGCTACCTGATCGACGAAGCGGACGACGATGACGATGATGACGACGACGAGGATGACGACGACGACTGAGTGCGCGAGCGGAGCGAATGAACCTCCGCCGAGTGAACGAACGCGTGCGCGGTGTTCGACGAACGGAGAGTGTTCGGTTGGTGCAACGTCGTCGCGCTCGGTGTTCTCACTGACACGGTGCACTTCTGACACCCATCGGAAGTAAAGGGAACATTCCGTCTATTGCGCGTGAAGGTGCGCGTAACTCGTGGCGGAACCACCCGAACGAGTGTTGTCGGACGCGCGCGAGTCATGGAAGCTGCCGTCGGCGGGTGGCCCAGTGCCACCGACGAAAGGTTGCCAAGTCTCGCTGAGTGACGTGCGCGGCGCGGTTGTGGGAAATCCCCGACCGGACGGTCGATCACACACAGCTCACTGACAGCGCGTTACGCGATTCCTCCTCGTTCGACGCGCCGGCGAGGCCCTTTCAACCCCTCGAAAGGACCAATGAATGCGAACCCCTCTCGCGCATCGCGCGCTGATTCATGACGGCCGAACGTGTGCGGAGCGCCTGCGTGATACCCGTGCTCGTCAGCGCCGCGTCCGCAAGACTTTCGGGTCGGCGATCCTTGCAGTGGTCATGTCGATCCCGCTGGTCCTGGCCGTGTCGGGCGGCGCAACCGCGAACGCGGCGCCCGTCAGTGTGTTCTCCGGCGTCAGTGCCCCCAACACCGTCTCGAGTGACGTCAACGCGGTCGAGCTCGGCATGAAGTTCCGTTCGTCCGTCGCGGGCACGGTGACGGCGATCAGTTACTTCAAGGCGACGGGCGCGCCCGTAGCGACGAAGTCGGGCCACTTGTGGAGTTCGACAGGTCAGTTGCTCGCCTCGGTCGTCTTCTCCAACGAGACCGCGTCGGGATGGCAGCAGGCGACGCTTTCCTCGCCGGTGGACATCGCCGCGGCCACGACGTACGTCGTGTCGTACTACGCACCCAAGGGTGGGTACACGTCGACGCACAACTACTTCACGACCACCATCGTGAACGGTCCGTTGACCGTTCCCGCGGCCGGGAACGACGTGTTCTGTTACGCGCGTGCCGCGTGCTTCCCGAACCAGACGTACACGGCGTCGAACTACTACGTCGATCTCGTCTTCGTTCCGTCCACGGATCCGGTCACTGCGTCGACGACGGTCCCGCCCACGCTCGCGCCGTCGACCACTCCCACGACAACGCCGGCGCCGACGACGACGGTCGCAACGACGACCACGACGAAGGCGACGACAACGACCACTGCGGCCACAACGACCACTGCGGCCACATCGACGAGCACCACGACGCTGCCCGCGACGACGACCACGACGGTCCCGCCGTCCGGTGGCCAGACGTTGAACTGTGCTCCGGCTCCACACTTGTGCGGGTTCCCGGACGAGACGAACACCGGTGTGCCGGCGGGAGTCGTGTTGACGCAGGTTCCGTCGCAGGCGACGTCGGGTCCGGGCTGGTCGTGTTCGGGAACGAATTGTTCGGGTGGCGTGACGATCACCGGGAACGTCGGGTCGGCCACGACCGGCCTGGAGCTCGCGGACGGGATCACGGCTCGGGTGCCGTCGACCACGAACGGGATCACGATCACGAACCTGAAGATCCTGGGCGTGCACGGCAACTACTCGGCCGGAGTCACGCTCGCGGCGGGGTCACGCAATGTCGCGATCTCCCATTGTGAGATTCAGGGTGCCGCACCGAGCGACGGGTTCTCGACGTCGCGCAAGGCGATGGCCGGTGTGTTGGGGATCAACTCGTCTCCGGCCGCGGCGGCGAGCATCACGGTCGATCACTGCAACATTCACGGGTTCTCGACCGGGATCTACTTCCAGGTCGAAAACGGCAACGACGTCGTGACGAACAACTTCATTCACGGCGAGACGTGCTGGGACTACACGCACAGCATCGATTGTCTGTCGTCGCAGTCGCAGTACGGCGGCTCGGCGTACACCGACCACTTGAACGACTTCCAAAGTGGTGGTGGGCCGGGTACGTCCGGGAACGCCGGGTCGTTGTTGTTGCAGAACAACACGCTGTGGCAGGACGGGCTGTGCTGCACGAGCGACACGATTGCGATGTTCAACGACAGCGGTACGCGCAATCTGCAGACGAACGCGTACGCCCGGATCGATCACAACCTCGTGTCCGGCGCGGGTAACTGCATCGCTCCCGGCTACGGCGGCTCCGGCGGACCTGGTGTTCCGTCGTACGTGGCGATCACGAACATGCACTACTCGACCAAGTACGGCCGGAACTGCGGATCGAACGCGATCTCGTACTTCGATCCGGTGCAGTGGCCCAAGCAAGGCCCGGGGAACTACCAGTGCGGCAGCGTCTGGGACGACGGCGCCCGCGCCGGCTCCGGGGCCGACCAGTCGAACACCTATCCGACCGCGACGAAACCGGTCGTGTCCTGCACCGGTGTCGCGACCTGGTAGCCGACGCGCGGCGAACATCGACATCCGAAGGAAGCGGGTGACCCGGCCACCGCGGCCGGGTCACCCGGGTTCGCGTACCGGGAGCCCGGGCGGGACGGCCGCGGCGATGACCGATCGCCTACACTGGCGGCCGCTTCCACGGCCCGCGTGATTCCCCGGTCATATGCGTTCGAGCACCACCAGAATGGCTGACTGACGGGGCGAATTCGCAGGTCAGAGGCGTGAATCAAGCGCTCGTAGCTCAATGGATAGAGCATCTGACTACGGATCAGAAGGTTGGGGGTTCGACTCCCTCCGAGCGCGCTGAACTGCTTCGCCACTCTCTTCCTGCGAATCGGTCGCCGGCCCGCGAACTTCGGTCAGAATGAGCGATCCTCGGAGTGGGAGAGCAGTGACGGGTCTCTCGCGTAGATCGTTTCTCGGCGCATCGGCCGCGGGTGCGGCCTGGTTGGCGCTCGGAGGTTGTAGTTCGTCTTCGGACAACCGAGCCCGCCGCGCACCGACCGTCGGCGCGCCGACCACGACGCCGCTTCCCGATCCGAAGCACGCGCCGTTCGACACCGTCGTCGTGCTCATGCTCGAGAACCGGTCGTTCGACCAGTTGCTCGGATGGGTTCCGGGCGCCAACGGCAAGCAGGCCGGACTCTCCTACCCCGACCTCCACGGCAAGCCCGCGTCGACCTACTCGATGGGCCACGACTACCAGGCGTGTGGCGACAAGGATCCCGCGCACGACTGGGAGGCAATGGTCAGGCACTACAACGGCGGGAAGTGCGACGGCTTCCTGAAGACGCAGACCACCGGCGACCATTTCCCGATCGGCTACTACGAAGACTCGGCGGTCCCGATCCTCGGTGCGCTGGCCACGAACTACACGCTCTTCGACAACTACTACTGCTCGCTCATGGCCGCGACCTGGCCGAATCGGCTGTACCAACTCTGTGCCGCGACGGATCTCGACGACACGGGCTACTTCCCCGCGCCGAATGCGCCGCGTCCGTCGCAGCTCGACCTGGCCATCTTCGACCGCGTGCACGGCGCCGGATTGACGAGCGGCTACTACAACTGGGGCGAGCCGATGACAGGTCTGTTCCGTTCGGGTCGTTACGACGCCATCACGCACCCGATCGAGAAGTTCTACGCCGATGCGAAGACAGGAACGCTTCCGAACGTCACCTTTGTCGAGCCTGATTACGGCACGGTCGCCGAGTTCCTCGGTACCTCGAACGACTATCACCCACACGGAAACATTCAGGTGGGCGAGGGCTACGTCGCGCAGATCTACAACGCGCTGCGCCAGAGTCCCCAATGGGAGCGAATGGTGTTCGTCGTCAATTTCGACGAGAACGGCGGCTTCTACGACCACGTCGTCCCGCCGAAGGTGACCGACGACAACGTCAATCCGAATCCCGGACCGCACCCCGACTACTCGCGACTCGGATTCCGCGTGCCGTGCATCGCAATGGGTCCGTTCGCCCCGAAGAAGGTCGAATCGAACGGCCCCTACGAGCACTGTTCGATCCTCAAGATGATCGAGTGGCGCTGGGGGCTCGCGCCCATGAGTGCGCGCGACGCGAATGCCAAGAACCTGGCGGACGCACTCGATTTCGGTACCCGACGAGCTGCATTCGAGCTGCCCGCGTTCACGCCGCCGCCGAACACGCAGTGCGCTCATCCGAGCGTCGAGCTCGCCTGAGCTCTCGGGCACCGGGTTCGGGGTCCGCTCCCTGCGACCGCGCTGAGTGGGAACGCCGCTGGATTCGGTGACGGGTGTGTGACCACTGCACGCGGCGGGACGGGATGTCATTTCACGCTCCGTGTCCATTTGGTGTAGACACTTCGCCACTGGCGGGTAAGGGAGCGGGGGTTCCTTGTGGTGCATACGTGGCGCGGGCGTGCACGGCGCGATTTCGGGCGGGGCGTAGCCGCGCTCTTCGCGACGATCGTGTTGTTCGGAGTCGTTGTGGTGTCGGCCCTTCCCGCCGGCGCATCGACGGTGAGTGGTGTGTCGGTGGTGTTGTCGACGCCGGCCGTGGGTGCGGCGCACGTCGACTACACGGTTGATTTCACGACGAGCGCGACCGGCGCGCTCGCGGACGGAACCGGGACGATCACCTTCACGGGTCCGATCGGCACCGCGTTCTCGTCGAATTGCCAGACGTTCACCATCCCGAACAACGGGACGGTCTGGTGTCCGACGTCGGGGTCCGGGACCCGCCAGATCACCGGCTTCGTCGAGCGCGTCGGCGGCGGTGGGCCGCTGATCGCGGCGAACACGGCGCTCGAGCTGCCCTTGCACGACACCACGAACAGCGCGACCGCTGGCGTGCAGACGTTGAGCGTGTCGACGTCGTCGGACACCACCGCGAACACGGGTTCGTTCTCGTTGACGGCGGCGCACGCCGTGAGCGGTGTGTCGGTGGTGTTGTCGACGCCCGCGGCGGGTGCGGCGCACGTCGACTACACGGTTGATTTCACGACGAGCGCGAGCGGCGCGTTGGCCAGCAACTTCGGGACGGTCACGTTCACCGGTCCGGTCGGCACCGCGTTCGCCTCGAGTTGTGTGTTCTTCGCGGCGCCGAACGACGCGGTCGAGTGGTGCCCGACCTCGGGGTCCGGGACCCGCCAGATCACCGGTGTCATCTTCAACACCAGTGGCGACGGCACGGCGCCGATCGCCGCGAACACGGCGCTCGAGCTGACCCTGCGCGACGTCACGAATGCCTCCACGACCGGTTTGCAGACGTTGAGCGTGTCGACGTCGTCCGACACCGCGGCGTCGGGGTCGTACTCGCTGACGCCCGCGCTGGCGGTCAGTGGGGTGAACGTGGCGTTGTCGACGCAGGCCGCGGGTGCGGCGCACGTCGACTACACGGTTGACTTCACGACGAGCGCGTCCGGTTGGCTCGCGGACGGAACGGGGACGATCACGTTCACGGGTCCTGTGGGTACCGCGTTCTCCTCGAGCTGCGTGTCGTTCACCATCCCGAACGACGGCACCGAGTGGTGTCCGACATCGGGGTCCGGGACGCGCCAGGTCACCGGCCTCGTCGTGCGCACCGGCGCGGGTGGGACGGTCATCAATTCGAACACGGCGCTCGAGTTGACGCTGCACGACGTCACGAACACCACCTCGGTCGGCGCGCAGACGTTGAGCGTGTCGACGTCGTCGGACACGACCGCGGGCACGGCCCCGTTCTCGCTGATCGCACCGAGCGCGGTGACTCAGGTGGCGGTGGTGTTGTCGACGCCGGCGGCGGGCGCGGCGCATGTCAACTACGCGGTGCATTTCACCACCAGCGCGACGGGCGCGTTGGCGAGCAACACCGGAACGGTCACCTTCACCGGTCCGGTCGGCACCGCGTTCGCCACGGGCTGTGTGTTCTTCGCACCGCCGAACGACGCGGTCGAGTGGTGCCCGACGTCGGGGTCCGGGACCCGCCAGATCACCGGTGTCGTCTTCAACACCAGTGGCGACGGTACGACGCCGATCGCCGCGAACACGACGCTCGACCTGACGCTCCGCGACACGACCAGCACCACGACGACGGGCGTGCAGTCGTTGAGCGTGTCGACGTCGTCGGACAACCCGGGGTCAGCGGCCTTTTCGTTGACGCCTGCGCTGGCCGTCGGTGGCGTTGCGGTCGCGACGTCGACCCAGGCCGCGGGGGCGACGCACGTCGATTACACGGTTGACTTCACGACGAGCGCGTCCGGTTGGCTCGCGGACGGGATCGGCACGGTCACGTTCACGGGTCCGGTCGGCACCGCGTTCTCGTCGAATTGCGTGACGTTCACCGTCCCGAACGACGGCACCGAGTGGTGTCCGACGTCGGGTTACGGGACGCGCCAGGAGACCGGCATCGTCTACAGCGGCGGGGGCGGGACCGTCATTGCCGCCAACACGGCGCTCGAGTTGACGCTGCACGATGTCACGAACACCACGACGGTGGGCTCGCAAACGTTGAGCGTGTCGACGTCGTCGGACACGACCGCGGGCACGGCTTCGTTCCCGCTGACGGCGCCGCACGCCGTCTCCGGTCTGACCGTGAGCTCGGATTCGACGCTGCCGGGTCAATCCGGAGTCTCGTACACCGTGAACTTCACGACCAGCGCGACCGGCGCGCTGGCCGACAGCTACGGAACGGTCACGCTGACCGGTCCGGCAGGAACGGTCTTCACGAATCCGAGTTGTGAGCCCGTGATCATCCCGACGGGGGCCCAGTGGTGCCCGATCACGCTTTCGGGGACGAACGTGGTCACCGGCATCGTCTACAAGAACGGCGGGGTCGCGATCGGCGCCGGGCAAAACGTCGAGTTCACGGTCGAAGGCGTGACCAACACGAACACCAACGGGATTCAGAACCTGACCGTCTCGACGTCGTCCGACATCGTCCCGGCCCCGGCCCCGATCGCGATCGGGCCGCTGGCGGCGCCGCAGATCACGTCGGGGAACAATGCAACGTTCCAGAACGGCAGCGGTGGCACCTTCACCGTCACGGCCACGGGCGTACCGATCCCCACGTTGGCCAGTTCGTCGCTGCCGTCCGGCGTGTCGTTCACCGACAACAACAACGGGACCGCCACGCTCTCGGTCAGTCCGACGGCCGCGATCGGCACGTTCGGACCGAGCTTCACGGCCGACAACGGCGTCAACCCCCAGGCTCAGCAGGCCTTCACCCTGACGATCCTTCCGCCCCCGCCGACCGTCACGAACGTCACCCCGAACTCGGGACCGACCGCCGGCGGCACGAGCGTCACCATCACGGGAACGAATCTGTCGGGCACCTCGTCCGTGTTCTTCGCGGGGACGCCGGCGGCGTCGTTCATCGTGAACGGCCCGACCTCGATCACGGCCGTCTCACCCGTGCACGTTGCCGGCGTCACGGATGTGACCGTGAACACGTCCGGCGGTTCCAGCGCGGTGAGCGCGAACGATCAGTTCACCTTCATCGGACCGCCGTCGGTGTCCGGGGTCGGTCCGAACAGCGGGCCGACCGCCGGCGGCACCACGGTCACGATCTTCGGCGCCGGCTTCACGGGCGCGACGGCGGTGTCGTTCGGTGGGACGGCGGCAGCGTCGTTCGTGGTGAACGGTCCGACGTCGATCACGGCCACGTCGCCGGCGCACGGCGCGGGCACCGTCGACGTCACCGTCTCGGGCCCGAATGGCACGAGCGCCGTATCCGGCGCCGACCAGTTCAGCTTCGTCGCGCCGCCTTCGGTGAGCGGCGTGAGTCCGACGAGCGGCCCGACGGCAGGCGGTACCTCGGTGACGATCTCCGGAACCGGATTCACCGGCGCGACCGCGGTGTCGTTCGGTGGTACGGCCGCGCCTTCGTTCGTGGTGAACGGTCCGACGTCGATCACCGCGACCGCGCCGGCGCACGGCGCGGGCACCGTCGACGTCACGGTCTCGGGTGCGGGCGGGGTCAGTAGCACCACGGCTTCGGACCAGTTCACATTCCTCGCGTCGCCGGCGATCACGACCGTCAACCCGTCGAGTGGTCCGGTCCTCGGGGGTACGTCGGTGACGATCTCCGGGGGCGGTTTCACCGGCGCGACCGCGGTGTCGTTCGGTGGTACGGCGGCGGCTTCGTTCGTGGTGAACGGTCCGACGTCGATCACCGCGACCACTCCGGCGCACAGCGCGGGCACCGTCGACGTCATCGTCTCGGGCCCCGGTGGGGTGAGCAGCGCCACGTCTTCCGACCAGTTCACCTTCACCAAGGTGGATCAGTCGATCACGTTCGGTGCGTTGGGCAACGTGACGTTGGCGGCGTCGCCGGTGACGGTGAGTGCGTCGGCGTCGTCGGGTCTGCCGGTGTCGTTCACGACGACGACTCCTTCGGTGTGCACGGCGGGTGGCACGAACGGTGCGACGATCACGTTGGTCGGCGCGGGGACGTGCACGGTGCGGGCGGATCAGGCCGGGAACGCGACGTACAACCCGGCGCCGTTCGTCCTGCAGAGCTTCACGGTGAATCGGATCGATCAGTCGATCACGTTCGGCGCATTGGGCAACGTGACCTTGGGTCAATCTTCGGTAACGGTGAGTGCGTCGGCGTCGTCGGGTCTGCCGGTGTCGTTCACGACGACGACTCCTTCGGTGTGCACCGCGGGTGGCACGAACGGTGCGACGATCACGTTGGTCGGCGCGGGGACGTGCACGGTGCGGGCGGATCAGGCCGGGAACGCGACGTACAACGCGGCGCCGTTCGTCCTGCAGAGCTTCACGGTGAGCCGGATCGATCAGTCGATCTCGTTCGGTGCGCTGCCGGATGTGACGTTGGCGGCGTCGCCGGTGACCGTGAGTGCGTCGGCGTCGTCGGGTCTGCCGGTCTCGTTCACGACGACGACACCTTCGGTGTGCACGGCGGGTGGCACGAATGGTGCGGCGATCACGTTGGTCGGCGCGGGGACGTGCACGGTGCGGGCGGATCAGGCCGGGAACGCGACGTACAACGCGGCGCCGTTCGTCCTGCAGAGCTTCACGGTGAGCCGGATCGATCAGTCGATCTCGTTCGGTGCGTTGCCGGACGTGACGTCGGGGCAGTCGCCGCTGACGGTCAGCGCGTCGGCGTCGTCGGGTCTGCCGGTCTCGTTCACGACGACGACACCTTCGGTGTGCACCGCGGGTGGCACGAACGGTGCGACGATCACATTGGTCGGCGCGGGGACCTGCGCGGTGCAGGCGGATCAGGCCGGGAACGCGACGTACAACCCGGCGCCGTTCGTGACGCAGGTCTTCACCGTGAAACTGGATCAGTCGATCACGTTCGGCGCGTTGGGCAACGTGACGTTGGCGGCGTCGCCGGTGACGGTGAGTGCGTCGGCGTCGTCGGGTCTGCCGGTTTCGTTCACGACGACGACTCCGTCGGTGTGCACGGCGGGTGGCACGAACGGTGCGACGATCACGTTGGTCGGCGCGGGGACGTGTACGGTGCGCGCCGATCAGGCCGGGAACTCGACCTATGCGCCGGCGCCGTTCGTGCTGCAGGGCTTCACGGTGAGCCGGATCGATCAGTCGATCACGTTCGCTGCTTTGCCGGACGTGAACCTCGCGGATTCGCCGGTGACGGTGAGCGCGTCGGCGTCGTCGGGTCTGCCGGTTTCGTTCACGACGACGACTCCGTCGGTGTGCGCGGCGGGTGGCACTGACGGTGCGACGATCACGCTGGTGAGCGCCGGAGTATGCACGGTGCGGGCGGATCAGGCCGGGAACGCGACGTACAACCCGGCCGCGTTCGTGACGCGGAGCTTCACGGTGGCGCCGGTGGCGTCGACAACGACCACCACGTCCACGAGCACCTCGACGACCTCGACGAGCACCAGCACGACGAGTACCAGCACGACGACGAGTACCTCCACTTCGACCTCGACGAGCACGTCGACGACATCGACGACGGAGCCGCCGACGACGACTACGACCACGACGGTTCCGGTGAAGCTGGATCAGTCGATCACGTTCGCGGCGTTGCCCGATGTGAACCTGGCCGATTCGCCGGTCACGGCGGCGGCGTCGGCGTCGTCGGGTCTGCCGGTGTCGTTCACGACGACGACCCCGTCGGTCTGCACCGCCGGTGGTACGAACGGTGCGACGATCACGTTGGTCGGCGCGGGGACGTGCACGGTGCGGGCGGATCAGGCCGGTGACGCGACGTACAACCCGGCGCCGTTCGTGGAGCTGAGCTTCACGGTGTCGCCGGTCGTGTCGACGACGACGACATCGACGTCCGTGCCGGAATCGACCTCGACGAGCACCAGCACGACGAGTACCAGCACGACGACGAGTACCTCCACGTCGACCTCGACGAGCACGTCGACGACATCGACGACGGAGCCGCCGACGACGACCACGACCACGACGGTTCCGGTGAAGCTGGATCAGCAGATCACCTTCGGTGCGCTGCCGGATGTGACGTTGGCAGATTCGCCGCTGACGGCGGCGGCGTCGGCGTCGTCGGGTCTGCCGGTTTCGTTCACGTCGACGACTCCGTCGGTGTGCACGGCCGGTGGTACGAACGGTGCGACGATCACGTTGGTGAGTGCGGGGACGTGCAGCGTGCGCGCGGATCAGGCCGGTGACGCGACGTACAACCCGGCGCCGTTCGTGGAGCAGAGCTTCACGGTGTCGCCGGTGGAGTCCACGACGACGACCTCGACGTCGGTGCCGCAGGAGTCCAGCACGACCTCGACGTCGGTGCCCGAGGTGACCACGACTTCGACTTCGACTTCGGTGCCCAACCACCCACTTCACGTCGGTGCCGCAGGAGACCACCACGACCTCCACGGCGCCGCCGACGAGCACGACGACGACGACGGTGACCGTGCCGACGAGCACGACCACCACGACGGTGACGGTGCCGACGACGACGAGCACGACGACATCCACGAGTACGACGACGGTGCCGCGTTCGACCACCACGACGTCGACGAGTACGACGACGGTGCCTCGTTCGACGACCACGACGTCGATGCCCGCCTGCAAGCCCGGCCACGGGTATGACGACAAGAACCATTGTCACTCCGGTCCACCCGGCGACGGCCACGGCGGCGACGACGGACACGGGCACGACAACGGTCACGGCGACGGTCACGGCGACGGTCACGGCGACGGTCACGGCGACGGCCACGACAATGGTCACACTGACGGTCGCGGGGACGGCTCCATCCACGGACGCCTCATCGCCGCCGTGCGAGCCAACGCCGGTGGTCCGATCGGCGTCATGGTCACGCTTTCGCTCCTGATCGCCGCGGTGCTGGCGCTGACGATCGGCGGCGGCCGCGTGACCCGACGGAGGAGGTCGCGGATCCGGCGTTCGACCCGGACGCGATGACGACTGATCACGGAGCCTTGCGTACGCGATGAGGGTTGCTCTCTTCGTTGCGGCCGTGCTCGTCGTCGCGGCGTGCGGTAGCGGGGGGTCGCCGGCCCGTTCGGGCAGCGGGTCGGCGAACGTGACGACGACATCCCTCTCGGCCGCCCAGGCGGCCGCGAACGCCCTCGGCTTGCGGGAGGTCAAGATCACCGGATGTCGCGCGGGCGCGCGATCCCTTCTCACCGTCACGGGAACGGCGCACAACAGCGCACGACGTCCGGCGAGCTACCTGATCCAACTGCGTGTCAGCTCCACCCACGGGAAGCCGCTGTACTACACCGCGGCGTCCGCACCCGGTGTCCCGCCGGCTTCGATCGCGCGCTGGACGGCGGTGACCGCCGCTCGCTACGACCCGAAGATGAAGTGCGAGGTCACGAG
>CAWIFT010000002.1:385000-562437 GCA_963835455.1 uncultured Actinomycetes bacterium | reverse complement strand
ACCATCTGTTCCGTCGGACCGCCTTTGGTATCGAGCAGACCGGAGTGCACCCAGTTTCACCCCGGCGAGGTGCTCGTCTTGGACGCAAATGTGATCCACCAGATGTACACGCTCCATCGACGACCTGGAGTGCGGCGCTACACGTGTATCTCGGCGATATCACCGCGCGGAAGCGCAGTTCATGGGCCGACGAAGACGCCTCGGCGTTCCCTTTCGACGGTGCCGACATGGAGGGCCGCTCGATCGGAGAGCCGCGACGGCCAGGAGACCGGCCTCGTCCGCGAGACCGAGTTGTGATGCCCTGGCAGGTTGTTGATGCGCCCCATGGTGGGTGACCGGCGAGCGAAGTGTGTGAGCGGTGGTGATCGATCGAGAGATGCAGCCACCGGTCGAGGATTCACGGGCGCGGTTTAGAACGATGGCACGCGCCCCCGCGGGCCCCCGCCCGTCGGCGAGGGTCCGGTTGGAAGACTGCCGTATCCATCGTGCAGGCAGGCGAGACGGTCAACGACGGCGGACACCCTTCGTCGACTGCGCCGTAACTGGTCCTCCTGCTGCACCCGTGGGTGCGTGCAGTGTTGGTCCGCGAGTGCACCCCGCCTGATTCCTAGGTTCGGAGCTGCTGAACGACTTCGGTCCAGGAGGTAAGGCGGGGTGCGAGAACAAGAGGGTCTGGGATGCTGTTGGTTGTCCGGCCGATGTCGGGCTGTTAGTGCTTGTCGTTCCAGAGCGCGACTGAGATGCGAGGTCGGCGGCGAGCCAGAGGACGAATCCGATGGCGCTGACTGCGAAGAGGGGGCTGCCCTCGGTGACTGCAGGTGCCGCGAGCGGTGACAGCAAGAGCAGCGCGGCGCCGACGGCGCCGACTGTGCGCCAAGGGATCCATCATGCGGCCGGTCACCGAAGCGAGGTGAGTCCGATCAGTGCGATCGTGATCATGAGTTCGAGTATCGAGAACACGCCGTTGTGGAGCATCCACAGGCCCCGAGCGACGTCGGGTGTGGCGTGCCCGAGGTGCACGTAACTCGTCAGCGCGACATCGATCCCCACGGTCGTCGCGAACAGCGCGATGATCCCGACCACGCCGAGGACGCCGACACGATCGGTAGAGCGCTCGGCCGTCGCGCAGTCGGTTCCAGGGTCGCGACCAACGTCACGAGTCCGAACGCGCCGACGACGAACATGACGGCCAGCGCCCAGTGCACGCTCCGGTGCTGCGCGTAGTCACGGATCACCGCCGCGCCCGAGGCACGGTTGGACACGTTGCTCATGCCCCGGGTCACGTTCTGTGCCACGAGGGTCGCCACGAACACGAAACCGCCGATCACGCCGAGCCGGTTCGTCTCGCGGACCGCCGGGCGCGCCTCGTCGGCACTGGTGCTGAGGTCGTTGCTGTCATTTCGTCTCCTCCTTCTGTACACTTGGTTTACGTTCCGATGACTTGAGTACTATTCCAGTGACTTGAGAGGAAGTCAAGTGTCGGATCGCCGGGCCCGCCAGGCCGTTCAAACCCGCAACGAGATCCTCGGAGCGGCCGCCGCGCTCTTCGCAGACCAGGGATACGCCAACACGACCGTGAAAGACGTCGCCGCCCGGGCCGA
This sequence comes from uncultured Actinomycetes bacterium, assembly GCA_963835455.1. Classification (GTDB taxonomy): domain Bacteria; phylum Actinomycetota; class Acidimicrobiia; order IMCC26256; family PALSA-610; genus PALSA-610. The sequence continues at coordinate 560,836 of CAWIFT010000002.1, read as the reverse complement.
GGTATCGGTGCAAACCGTCTACGACAGCGTCGGCTCCAAGGCCGAGCTCGTGCGCCAGCTCAACGACCACATCGACGCCGAAGCCGGCATCGATCAGATCGCGATGACAATCCCAACTATCGACGATAGGCCGCGCTCGCCGCCATACCCGTCCGCATCACCCGCGCCCTCATCGAGCACTGCGCCGACATCATGCGGGCAGCCCGAACCGCGGCGTCGACCGATCCACGCTCGCAGCAATAGCCAACGAAGGCCACCGCCGCCATGTCGAAGGCGCCCGCAAACTTGCAGCCCGCATCGACAGCCTCAGCGCACTCCGGCCCGGCGTCTCCGCACAGCAAGCCGGCACGACGATCGCCGCGATCACCGACGGATCATTTCACGCTGATCCTCCTCGACGAATACCAGTGGTCACCCGCCAAGATCGAAGCATGGATGACCCAAACGATCGAACAAGTCGTACTCGCACCATGAACACGCCCCGCGCCGACACGACCGCCCAATCACACACAGAGATCAACACGACGGCCACGCGTCCCGTAACCGCGGCGGAGACGTCGACGTACGGCAATTCCGATCAGCCAGTTCTTCTCCGAGCCCTACGAAGTCGTAGCTGACCCGCGCCGATTCGGCTACGGGTCGACCGGGCGGGTCTTGAACAGGACGGCATCGAGGAGGGCTTCCCCCGTTCGGGGAACCGAAGTGCCCTGTGTTCACGGCCGTTTGTCGCCTTCACCACCCGACCGCGCTCGTATCTCAGTCCGGCCGGTAGCGCACCGACAGTCGGCACCTCTGCGACGTCGAGGCCGAACCGCGCGGCCACGGTCGTCGCGCACGCATCGGCCGCAGGCGCGGGACATACGTCGGTCGGAGTCGACTTCGGCGACGACGGGGTCCCGGACGATGCGCCGAAATGGCAGGCAAAGACCACACCGCCAGCCGCCGTCAGCACGCCCGCAAGAACCGCCAAGCGCATCGTCACCGTTTGAGTCACGGTGCTATCAATCGGCACATTCGCGGCGCGACTTCACGGGCCCTCGTCCTCGCCTCGGCCGCACATACGAGATCAATCTTCGGCAATGGGCTTGTCGAACAACGCGGTCTCCGCCTCGTCAGGAGGTTCGAAGGTCGTGGCCCACGTTTCCAAGTGCGCCCGCGTGATAGGCGAGGCCGTCCACTCGCCCGACGTATTGCGTCGCTCCGTTCGCGCGATCAACTCCTCCAAGGGTGCATCGAGGTAGTGCATTTCGACCCCTACCCCCAACGCTCGCGCCCCGAGTCGTTTCTCGTCCCGTTCCACTCGCGCCCAGTGGCCCCACTCCAAGATCACGCTCTGGCCATGGGCAAGGAGCTCCTGGGTCAGAACCCACAGTTGATGTTCGAGCCGCACCCGGAACTCGTCATCCCACAAGTCGGCGCCCAGTTGCGTCGCCCACCCGTCCTTGTCCAACCTGATCGCCGCGATTTTCGGTGCGAGCCGGCGAGCCAGTGTCGACTTGCCCGAGGCCGGGAGCCCGCATATCAGCACGAGCCGAGTCGATGACTTGTCGTGCACGACTTCGAACGTTAGGCGGCGTGCGCTCGACTGGGACTTTGAATCTGACGCCCGACGTCGCGCGCCGCGCCAGATTTGCCGATCGGGTCGTCCTCGACGGTCCGGCGAAGAACGGGCAGAATGGATGGCATGGGCGCGGTGATCCTTCTGTTCGCTCTCGGGCTCGCGATCTTCCTTTGGTGGTTGCGGATTCTCCTGACGTTGCTGCGAGAGGGTCCGACAGCATCAGCTGTCGGGCTGGCCCGCGTCGATCGTCGTCGTCACGGTCCTCGGTCCCCTCGGCGCACTGATCTACCTCCTGACTCGCCCCGACCGGCACCGCTCGTCGTCGGAACACACGCGTTAGGCGGACGCCATTTGCCGCATCGGGTTCGGATCGGGCGCGATACGCACAGTCGAGGTGGTGTTGGCGGACGTGGCTGCTGAACTCGGCCGGGCGCGAGTCGAGCGCCGAATCTGCCGATCGGTGCTCGCCGTCACCGTGTCCGATCGGGCACTATTTGCGGCGAATGATGGCCCTCCTTACGCCCGGACGCCTTACGCCCAGACGCGTTGCCGCGACCCTTGGTGTCGCGATCCTGCTGAGCGGCTGCGGGGGCGCTTTCCAACCCGGGACCACGGTTGGTAGCACCGACAGTTCCGGGGGTTGCGTGACTGATGCCATCGGGAACTGCACGACCGGCACCGGAAACGGTGCGGGCGACGGTTCCGGGAGTTGTCCCACCGACGACTCCGGAAACTGCACGACCGACACGACTGCGAGCGACAGTTCCGGGAGCTGTCCCACCGATGACATCGGGAACTGCACGACCGACACCACTGCGAGCGACAGTTTCGGGAGCTGTCCCACGGATGACCTCGGGAACTGCACGACCGACACCTCGACCGGCGACAGCGGTTCTCCCTAGGCCGCGATCGGACACGCGCCGCATCGCGCGCCAGTTCTCCGCGGAGCGCTACGAGGTCGGCGCCTGATCTCGGCACGTGACACCGGCGGGCGCATACGTCCGAAGACCACCGGTCGGTAGCCTTCGATCCGTGGTTCCCCGTCGCTTGGTGGCACCGGTCGCGGTCGGTCTCGTCATCCTCGCGATCGCGTGCGTCGCAGTCGCGATCGTCTATTTCCGAGTGCCGGCTGCCCATCTGCCGAGCTTCTGGCCCGGCTATGACGCGGTTCGGCACACGACGAGCGCCGGGCGTGCGTTGCCGTCGAGCCCGCAGACCTCCCGCGGCCTCGTCGCGTTGCTGGTCGCGATCGGCGCGATCTCCGCCGCGTGGTGGACGATGTTCCGGTACCAACCGGCGGACTGATTCGCGCCGGCGCACCGTAAGCGTGCGGGACGCGCGCCGTGCACGGCAGTCCATTCGTCCTGTCATGCACGACCATTTGGCACATCGGCCTTCTCTTCGGGTTCGGCCGGGCGCTGTATGGGTACGACTGCTCGTGGGCTAGCGCGGGACCAGTCGGTCACGGTTCGGTCTGCCGATCGTGACGGAGAGCAGGTGCCATGGCGCTACACGGGAACCGTCGAATGCCGCGATCGGCGCGAGCCGAGCGGTGAACTTCTCGGCGCCGGTCGCGGTGAGCGCGGGCACGACCTACATCGCGTCGTATCACACGACCACCGGCCACTACGCGGCGACGCACGGGGGCTTCACGACCGCGGTCGACGCGCCGCCGCTCCATGCGCCGGCGAGTGGAACGACGGGCAACGGTGTGTTCGTGTACGGCGCCAGCGCGTTCCCGAACCAGAGCTATCTGCAGTCCAACTACTACGTCGACGTCGTGTACGCCACGCCGTAGGGATCTAGGGCGACGCCGTGCGTGAGACGCCGGTGACGCTGCACCTCATCCCCGGCTCGTAGCGGGCCGTCGTCACCGCGTCCCAGTGCGCGGTCGACGACGGCGCGACGGCGTTGGCGGCGGCGGCGGTTCCGTAGCGGGGCGCGCCCGACTTCTCACTGATCGCGAGTTGCACGGTGTAGGTGACGCGGCCCGCCGTGGGGTTGTGCGCGGTGCCCTTGATCACGACGTGGTGCGAGGCGTTCGGTGCGCACGCCGTGATCTTGACCTCCTTCAGGGCCTGCCGGTTCACCGCGAGCTGAGTCGCGGAGAGCGTCGTCGTGGTCGCCCCGGGCTGCGGGTCGCTCGTGTTCGAATCGCGCCCGCTGCAGGCCGCGAACAGGAGCCCGCACAACGCGATCGGCAACGACGCGACGAGGACGCGCTTCATCGCGAGAAAGGTACCGGCAGGGCGCGCGCCCGGATCGTTCACGGGCTACTTGCTCCAGATGCGGGCCGGGACGCGGTCGAGCATGCCTACCGCGTACGCGAGCGAACCTTCGGCGACAGCGAACCACACCACGACGATCACCCAGGCCACGCGTTCCTCCTCGGCGCGAGCCCGCGGGACTTGAGCAAGCGATCCGCCGTCACGTACCGACCGGGGTGTCGCCCCGTCTGTGGCCCGCCATCACGGTGGCGACGATGCGGCGCGCGATGTCGTGATCGACCGGCTGGCCCGACACGAGTGCCCGGTGGTACAGCGGCCCGACCAGCAGGTCGGCGAGGACGGGGCGGTCGGTGTCGGCGGGCAACTCGCCCCGTTCGACGCCGCGATCGATCATCCCGATCAGCGCCGCCCGGCGCGGGGCCAGCAGGTGGGTGCGCAAGGCCGTCGCGAGGGCCGGGTCGCGGGCGCCCTGGGCGATCAGCTCGCCGGTGATGCGTACGTTCTCCGGATCCGTGAGCCCGTCGGCGACCTCGTAGAGGAACTCCACCGCGTCGCCCGGGAACGACCCCGTGTCGGGGATCGGATACTCGGCGAGCTGCACCCGCACTGCGTCGACCACCATCTCGATGCGCGAACCCCAGTAGCGCTCCAAGGTCGCGGTGCTCACGCCGGAACGAGTCGCCACACCACTGAAGGTCAAGCTGGAGAATCCGGCTTCGGCGAGCAGGTCGAGCACCGCGCCCGTGACGTCGCGGCGCCGACCGTCGGAAGGAATGCGCTGCGCGGTGGCGACGACGATGTCGCTGATCTCGTCGACGCCCTGGCCGGCGACGAGCGGACGCGACGGAAGGAAGATCAACGCGATCGCCGCGCCCACGAGTGCGATCACCGCCGCGATGACGACCGTGTGGGTGAGCGCGTCGACGAACGCCGTGTTCGCGGCCTGCGTCACCGCGGTCGCGAGATTCGGGGGGAGGTGCGACGCGACTTCGGCCGCGCCGCCGACGGAGTCCTTGATGGCCGCGCCCGCGGCGGCGGACTGGATCGAAGCGGCCTTGTAGACGGGCGACGCCGACATCGACGCGGCGTACGACGACGCGGTGATGCTGCCGAGGATCGCGACACCCAACGCGCCGCCGACCTCGCGGGTCGTGTCGTTGACCGCTGATCCGACCCCCGCCTTCTCGGGCGGCAGTGAGCCCATGATCGAGTCGGTGGCGGGGGCCATGGCGAGGCCCATGCCGATGCCGAGGATGAGCAGCACGAGCCCGACGGGCCCGTATCCCGACGTCGTCGTCACGTTCGAGAACAGCCACATCGCAAACGCGACGAGCACGAGGCCGCCCGTCACGACGAACTTGGTGCCGACGCGCGCGACGAGCACCGAGCTGAGCGGCGCGGCGATGACGAGCGCGAACGCCACCGGTAACAGCCGCACCCCCGATGCGAGCGCGTCGTACCCGAGCACGAACTGCAGATACTGCGACAAGAAGAAGAGCGCGCCGAACATCGAGAAGAACACGAGCGTCACCGCGGCCGACGCCGCCGAGAAGCGCGGGTTCTTGAAGAAGGTCACGTCGAGCACCGGATGATCGGAGTGCAGCTCCCACGCGATGAACGCGGCCAGGAGCAGCGCGCCGAGGACGAACGCACCGACGATGACGGGGTCGGTCCAGCCGCGGCTCGGCCCCTCGATGATGCCGTAGAGCAACGTCAGGAGCGTCAGGACCGAGAGCACGGTTCCGACGAGATCGAGCGGCGGAGCATGTTCGTCGCGCGAGTTCGGGACGATCGCGAGAGTTCCGCCGACCGCGACGATGATGATCGGGACGTTCACGAGGAAGATCGATCCCCACCAGAAGTGCTCGAGCAGGTAGCCGCCCGTGATCGGACCGATCGCGACGCCGAGGCCCGAGATCCCGGCCCAGATCCCGATGGCGCGGCCGCGTTCCGCGGGCGGGAACACGTTGGTGAGGATCGACAAAGTCGACGGCATGATGAACGCCGCGCCGAAACCCTGAACCGCGCGCGTCAGGATGAGAACGCCGGCCGAACCTGCGAGCGCCGACGCGAGCGAACCGCCGCCGAAGATCACGAGACCGGCGATCAGGGTCGGCTTGCGTCCGTAGCGGTCGCCGGTACTGCCCGCGACGAGCAGGAAGCTCGCGAAGACGAGTGTGTAGGCGTCGACGATCCACTGGAGTTGGCTCGACGACGCGCCGAGCTCGCGGACCAGGCTCGGCAGCGCGACGTTGACGATCGTCCCGTCGATGCCGACGATGAGCAAACTCAAGCAGAGAACCGCGAGAATCCACCAGCGCCGTGCGTACACGCCGGAATCGATCGGCGCTCTGCGTGCGGCGGCCGCGTTCGTGAGATCTGCCGAAACCGTCATTGGCCTCCACGCGAACCGGCCGCCGACGAACAATAACTGCGACGCGCTCGAGTCGCGCGCAGCCAGGAGCCGATCAGCGCAGGACGCCGACCAACAACAGAATGATCAAGATCAAGACAACGGTCCCAAGTCCGATGTACATCGCTTCCCCTTTGGTCGTTCGGTCGTGTGCGTTGTACCGACGCGCACGTCCGTCGAAACGGTTTGAACGACCGCCGTCCGGGGGATTACGACGCTCGCAGAACCGGGTCCGGTCCCACACGATCGACCGCGGCTACGAGCTCGAGCCGCCGCATGATCTCGACATCGGCCGGGCCGGCGTCGGGTTTGCTCAGCAAGAAGATGAGCAGGCGTTGTCGATCCGTCATGCGATCCAGGGTGCTCGCCGGGCGTGTCCGCATCGTGACCAAGCTGTCGCGCCCCGCGATTGACGAGTCGGTGGGCCGATTGTGGGGTAGAGGTGTTATCTATGCGCCGGCTCTCGACCACCCCGTTGTCCGAGGTGGAGTTGGCTCGGCTGGACGCGTACTGGCGGGCGGCGAACTACTTGACGGTCGGGCAGATCTACCTCCTCGAAAATGCGCTGCTCGACCGGCCGCTGCGCGTCTCCGACGTGAAACCGCGGTTGCTCGGCCATTGGGGAACGAGCCCCGGGCTGAACATCCTCTACGCGCACTTGAGCCGGGTGATCGCACGCGACGATCTCGACATGATCTATGTGATCGGGCCCGGCCACGGCGGGCCGGCGATCCTCGCGAACACCTGGCTCGAGGGCAGCTACACGGATACCTATCCCGCGATCACGCGCGACCGGGAAGGCATGGAGCGCCTGTTCCGTCAGTTCTCGTTTCCCGGTGGCGTTCCGAGCCATGTCGCGCCCGAGACGCCCGGCTCCATCCATGAGGGCGGCGAGCTCGGCTATTCCATCGGCCACGCGTTCGGCGCCGCGTTCGACAATCCCGACCTCGTCGTTGCGTGCGTCGTCGGCGACGGCGAGGCCGAGACCGGTCCGCTCGCGACGAGCTGGCACTCCAACAAGTTCCTCGATCCCGTCGGCGACGGCGCGGTCCTGCCCATCCTCCATCTCAACGGCTACAAGATCGCGAACCCCACCGTGCTCGCGCGTATCCCCGAGGACGAGCTCACGGATCTCTTGACCGGGTGTGGTTGGGAGCCGTACCTCGTCGCGGGCGACGATCCCGCCGCGGTGCACCAGGAGCTCGCCGCGACCCTCGACCACGTGCTCGCGGAGATCCGCGCCATCCAAGCCGGAGCACGCGTCGGCACCACGCGGACGCGGGTGCGCGCGCCGATGATCGTCTTGCGGACCCCGAAGGGCTGGACCGGCCCGAAGGTCGTCGACGGCCTGCCCGTCGAGGGAACGTGGCGCGCCCACCAGGTCCCGCTCTCGGCGGTGCGGGAGAATCCCGCGCACCTCGCGCAGCTCGAAACGTGGATGCGCTCGTACCGTCCGGAGGAGCTGTTCGACGAGCGCGGCCGCCCGCGCGCGGAGATCGTCGACTGGCTGCCGACCCTCGACCGGCGGATGGGCGCGAATCCCCACGCGAACGGCGGGCTGCTCACGCGTGACCTCCGGCTGCCCGACCTGCGGAAGCACGCGGTCGACGTCGACGTGCCGGGCGCGCGGAACGCGGAGTCGACACGCGTGCTCGGCGGCTACCTCCGCGACGTGTTCCGGCTCAACGCCGACACCCGCGACTTTCGCATGTTCGGTCCCGACGAGACCGCGTCCAACCGCCTCGATGCCGTGTACGAGGCGACCGGCAAGGCGTGGGAAGGCGAGGTGCTCCCCGTCGACGAGTTCCTGGCCACCGATGGCCGGGTGATGGAGATCCTGAGCGAGACGACCTGCCAGGGCTGGCTCGAGGGCTACCTCCTCACGGGTCGTCATGGTGTGTTCTCGTGCTACGAGGCGTTCGTGCACATCGTCGATTCGATGTTCAATCAGCACGCGAAGTGGCTGAAGGTCGCACGGGGCCTCCCGTGGCGGCGACCGGTTCCGTCCCTCAACTACCTGCTGACGTCGCACGTGTGGCGCCAGGACCACAACGGGTTCACGCACCAGGACCCGGGATTCATCGACCTCGTGGTGAACAAGAAGGCCGAGGTCGTGCGCGTCTATCTGCCGCCCGACGCCAACACCTTGCTCTCGGTGATCGATCACTGCCTCCGCAGCCGCAACAACGTGAACGTCGTCGTGGCCGGCAAGCAACCCGAGCCGGCCTGGTTGTCGATGGACGACGCCGAGCTGCACTGCACGCGGGGGATCGGGTCGTGGGACTGGGCTTCGAACGACGACGGCGGTGAGCCGGACGTGGTCATGGCGTGCGCGGGCGACGTCCCTACCCTCGAGACGCTCGCCGCGGTGACGCTCCTGCGCGAGTACCTGCCCGATCTCGCGGTGCGGGTCGTCAACGTCGTCGATCTGATGCGGCTGCAGCCGGACACCGAGCATCCGCACGGGTTGTCGGATCGCGACTACGACTCGCTGTTCACCGTCGACAAGCCGGTGATCTTCGCGTATCACGGCTATCCGTGGCTGATCCACCGGCTCGCGTACCGACGCGCGGGCGCCGCGCACCTGCACGTGCGCGGCTACAAGGAGGAGGGGACGGTGACCACGCCGTTCGACATGCTGGTGCGCAACGACATGGATCGTTTCCACCTCGTGATGGATGTGATCGACCGGGTCCCGGGCCTCGGGACGCGGGCCGCGCACGTGCGCCAGCACATGGTCGACGAGCGCACCCGGCACGAGATCTACGTGCGCACCCACGGCGAGGACCTGCCGGAGATCCGGGACTGGAAGTGGACCGCGCGGACGTGAGACTGCTCGTCGTCAACGCCGGGTCCAGTTCACTCAAGCTCTCCGTCCTGGACGGGCCGGACGTCGATGCGGCCGTCGCCACGCGGGACTTCGCGCAATGGAACGGCGATGACGGGCCCATCGGGGAGTTCGCCGCCGATGTCGGAGCGATCGATGTCGTGGGTCATCGTGTCGTCCACGGCGGTCTCGGGTTTCCGCAGCCGGTGGTGGTCGACGACGATGTGGTGGGACGACTCCGCGAGCTCGCGCCGCTGGCACCGCTCCACCAACCGCGAGCGCTCGCCGCGATTGCCGCCGCGCGGCGCGCGCTCCCGCATGCAGTGCACGTCGCGTGCTTCGACACCGCGTTTCACGCGACGCTCTCCGCCGCCGCGAGCGTGTACGCGCTCCCGGCCGCGTGGCGCGACCGCTGGCCGGTGCGTCGCTTCGGCTTCCACGGGCTGTCGCATTCCTATGCCTCGCGTCGCGCCGCCGAGCTCGCCGGCGTCCCGCTCGCCGACCTCCGGATCGTCTCGTGCCATCTCGGCGCGGGCGCGTCGCTGTGCGCGGTGCGGGGCGGACGTTCCGTCGACACCACGATGGGGTTCACGCCCCTCGAGGGTCTCGTCATGGCCACGCGGGCCGGGACGATCGACCCCGGGCTCGTGCTGTGGTTGATCGAGGCGGGCGGGCTCACGGCCGCGGAGGTGCGGGAGGGTCTCGAACACGGCAGCGGACTCGTGGGCCTGGCGGGCACCGCCGACATGCGCGAGGTGCTCGACGGCCGGGCGCGGGGCGACGCCGCGTGCGGGCTCGCATTCGATGTCTACGCCCACCGCCTGCGGCGCGAGCTCGGCGGGATGCGCGCCGGCCTCGACGGGCTCGACCTCTGTGTGTTCACCGGCGGGGTCGGGGAGCACGCGCCCGCCGTGCGCGCCGCGTGCGGGCTCGAGGTCGACCCGGTGGCGAACGCCGAGATCACCGGCGACGGTGAGATCAGTGCCCCCGGTGCGTCGGTCCGCACCTTCGTCGTCACCGCCCGCGAAGACCTGGAGATCGCGCGCCTCGTTCGCACCATCGTGGCGTAGCGCCGCGTCGGCGGGCATGATTCCGGCGTGCGCGACGGAACGACGATCATGTTGGTCCACGGCGCCTGGCACGGGAGTTGGTGCTGGGACGCGGTGCGCGAGCGACTGCACGCCGGCGGCATCGCCACCGCGGCGGTCGACAATCCGTCGGTGACGAAGCCCGGGTCCGACCTCGCGGCCGACGGAGACAATCTGCGGGCGGCCCTCGACGCGATCGACGGCCCGGTGGTGCTGGTCGGCCATTCGTACGGCGGCGCGGTCATCTCGGACGCCGGCACGCACCCGAACGTCGAGCGGCTCGTGTACCTCACCGCGTTCGCGCTCGAGGTGGGCGAGAGCGTCATGGAGAACGATCTCCACGGCGGCCAGGGCACGAAACTGGCCGAAGCGTTGACCTTCGACGGCGGTCTCGTCGACGTCGTCCCCGAACGGGTCGTCGAATTCTTCTACCACGACTGCACGCCGCCGGTCGCGGCCGCGGCCGCCGCGCAGCTGAAGCCGATGTCGATGGCCGCGATGGCGGGTACCTCACGCGCGGCCGCGTGGCGCGACACGCCCGCGTCGTACGTCGTGTGCACGGACGACCGTGCGATCTCCGTCTCGTTGCAACGCGCGTGCGCGGCCCGGGTCGACGACGTCGTCGAGATGCCGACGAGTCACTCGCCGTTCCTCAGCCGGCCCGACGATCTCGCGAAGCTGCTCGGCGGTTTCCTCTCGCGCTAGCAGCTGGCGGGTTCCGGCGATCGCTAGCCCGCGCGGACGATGTCCGCGAGATCGGTCAGCGACGAGACGCGGTGGTAGTCGGCGTCCAGATGGAAGTCGTAGGGGTCCATCACCACCGGGAGCAGTCCGGCGGCGCGGGCGCCCACGACGTCGATGCCGGGCATGTCGCCCACGTACCACGCGTCGGTCGCGTCGATCGCCATTGCGTCGAGCGCGATCCGGAAGATGCGCGGGTCGGGTTTCATGACCCCGACCGCGCCCGAGTCGATCAGGCACTCGACGGAGACACCGATTCCCGGACCGACCTGCAGCATCTCCATCTCGGCCAGGCGCTGACCGATCAAGCCGTCGGCGTTCGAGATGATGCCGAGCCGCACCCCGGAGTCGGCGAGCGCGCGCATGCCGGCGCGTGCGCCCGGCAGTTCGCGCAACCACAGCGCGGCGTCGGCGAACTCACTGTCGAGATGCTTGTGCGCGTCTTCGCGCGCGTCGTCGGGCACGCGGCACTCGGTGATGTAGCCGTCGAGGTAGGCCCGCCACTTCGTGGCCCAGTCCTGTTGGGCGTCGTCGGTCATCGGGAACGACCGCGCGCCGGCGTAGTGCGCACGGTCCAGCACATCGGCGGGCGGTGCGAGCTCGGCCCGGGCGAACGCGTCGAGGATGCGCTCGTGGGTGGGGACCAAGAAGACACCCCCGACGTCGAGCAGAACGGCCTTCGGAGGGGAGGGAAACGGTTCGGGCACGGCTCCAAAACTATCGGGGGTCCCCGACCCGGCTGGTACCGTTGATCGATGGAGTTCCGCCGAATCAACGCTTTGCCGCCGTACGCGTTCGCGCAGATCGATGCGCTGAAGATGTCACTGCGGCGAGCCGGCGAGGACGTCGTCGACCTCGCGTTCGGCAATCCCGATCTGCCGTCGCCCGACATCGCGGTCGAGAAGCTCATCGAAGCGGTGCGCAACCCGCGCAACCATCGGTACTCCACGAGCAAGGGCATCCCGAAGCTGCGCGAAGCGGTCGCGGCTCTGTACGAGCGCAAGTTCGGTGTGACACTCGACTTCGAGACCGAGATCTGTTCCACCATCGGTGCGAAAGAAGGCTTCTCGCATCTGATGCTCGCGCTCGTCGGCCCGGGCGATACGGCGCTCGTTCCCTCACCGTCGTACCCGATCCACATCTGGGGGCCGATCCTCGCGGGCGCGGGCGTGCACTACGTGCGCATGGGTCCCGACCAGAACTTCTTCGAGAACATGCGCGGCGCGTACGAACAGGCGTGGCCGCGGCCGCGCGTGATCGTCACGTCGTTCCCGCACAACCCCACGACCGCGTGCGTCGACCTCGAGTTCATGACCCAACTCGTGGAGTTCGCGCGCGAACGCGACATCGTCGTCGTCCACGACTTCGCGTACGCCGACCTCGGCTTCGACGGCTACGAGCCGCCGTCGATCCTGCAGGTGCCGGGCGCGAAGGATGTCGCCGTGGAGCTCTACACGATGACGAAGTCGTTCTCGATGGCGGGATGGCGCATGGGTTTCCTCGTCGGCAACGCCGAGATCGTCGCCGCGCTCGCGAAGCTCAAGTCGTACCTCGACTACGGCTCGTTCCAGCCCATCCAGATCGCGGCAACCGTGGCGATGAACGAGGCGCCCGACTTCCCGAGGGAACAGAACGAGATCTACCGCGGTCGGCGCGATGTGCTGATCGACGGGCTCGACCGCATCGGCTGGCACATCGCCAAGCCCGAGGGGACGATGTTCGTGTGGGCGCGGATCCCGGAGCCCTACGCGGAGATGACGAGCATCGAGTTCACGACGATGTGCATCCAAGAGGCCAAGGTGGCGCTCTCACCGGGCAACGGCTTCGGCCCCGGTGGCGAGGGTTACGTGCGCTTCGCGCTGGTGGAGAACGAAAAGCGCATCCAACAGGCGATCCGCCAGATCCGCAAAGGCCTCACGAAGCTGGGCTGAGCAATTCCGCGTTGTCGCTCTCGCTACTCGGCGGGATACCCACCTCGCCTACGCTCGAGACTCCGGCGAGCTCGCTTCGCTCGCCGCATCCTGCTCTACCTGGTTCGGACCGCACGCGTCTGACCGCAGAGGCCTTCGAGGCAGAACGCGACACAGAGGTCGGCGACCTCGTCGACCGGGAGGCTGGCGTCGATCAGGGCGTGGCGCGTGAGTTCGGCGACCACGCCGTGGATCGCGTGGGCGAGCAGCGCGGGATCGCGATCGCGCGATGCGGCCGTCGACGATGCCGTCCTTCAGGTGCCGGATCGTGTCGGCGATCGAGATCTCGCGGTTGCGGGCGAGCACGGGTGCGAAGGTCTCGTCGGTGGCCGCGAACTGGATGATCGCGAAGTACTCCCGGTGTTCGGCGAACCACGCGAGCGAGGCGCGGATGCCGAGCTCGATGCGGCGCACCGGGTCGGCCTCGTCGCCGATCGCCTGCTGCTGACGCTTGCGCAGGTCGTGGTTCGACGCCTTGAGCAGCTCGGTGAGGAGCTCGTCCTTGGAGGCGAAGTACCAGTAGAAGACGCCCTTGCCGACCCCGAGCGCGGCCACGATGTCGGCCACCGACGTGGGGTGGTAGCCCCGTTCGGCGAAGAGGCGGGCCCCGCACTCCATCAGTTGGTCGCGCCGTTCACGACCTCTCGGAGTGAGCTTCCGCCGCATCCGGGCGAGCGTACCCCCGCCCTTGACCGCTCGGTCAATATTCCGGTCGTCACTGCGGGTGCCCGAAGTGGGCGCTTTGTCAGGAGACGGTCAACTGCTGTTCGCGTTGTCGTGACACCCCGGGAACCGGCTCGCCACGTCGCCGGCGGACACTGTCGACGTCGAGGGAGGACACGATGTTGCGCCTACTTCTCAGCCTGACCCCCGCCAACCTCTTGCACGAGTACGGATCCGGACGTGCGCTCGAGAACGCTCGCCGTGACCGTGAGGAGTTCGCCCGGATGACCGCGGTCGTCGACGCCCTGGCCGGACGGCTCGAGCCGGTGGTCGGCGCCGAGTCCGCCGCGATCGATCTCGTCGCCGCCGCGAGCGACAAGGAGCGCGTCGCGGCCTGATCATGCGTACGCTGACGGTCCTTGTACTGGATCGTCAAGTATCTCGTCACGCCGTTCATGGTCGTGTTCGTGCGCGTGCGGGTCGAGGGCCGCGACAACGTCCCCAAGCGCGGCCCGGTCATCCTCGCGTCCAACCACCGGTCCTTTCTCGACTCGTTCTTCATCCCGCTCGTGATGCGCCGGCGGGTGACGTTCGTCGCCAAGGCCGAGTACTTCGACGACGCCAAGACCGCGTGGTTCTTCCGGAGTTGCGGGCAGATCCCGATCCGGCGCGAGGGAGGCAGCGCGAGCGAACGTGCACTCGCGTCGGCGACCGAGGTGCTGCGTTCGGGCAACGTCTTCGGGATCTACCCGGAAGGCACGCGCACGCGCGACGGAAAGCTGCACCGCGGCCACACCGGTGTGGCCCGGCTGGCGATGGCGTGCAACGTGCCGATCGTTCCGGTCGGTCTGATCGGCACCGACGAGGTGCAGCCGATCGACTCGCGGCTCCCCAGGCTGTTCCGGCCGGTGACCATCCGGTTCGGTGAACCCATCGACCCCGCCCGTTACGCGGGTCGAGAGCACGACCGCATGGCGTTGCGGGAGCTCACCGACGAAGTGATGTACGAGATCAACGAGCTTTCGGGCTACGAGTACGTCGACACCTACGCGACCAAGCAGGCGGAGGACATCCCGACCGAGACCGCACGCGTCGCGAGCTTCGCGGAGACGCGCACGCCGGTCTCGGCCGCGTCGTAGCGCGACGGTCAGGTCGGCTCGCGCGACCAGTCGCGCGATCGCTCGACCGCGCGGTGCCACGACGCGAGCCGGGCGGCGCGTTCGTCGGCGCGCATGGTCGGGGTGAACGACGCGTCGGCGCTCCAGCGCGCGTTGACGTCGTCCGCGGACGCCCACACGCCTTCGGCGACGCCGGCGAGGAACGCCGCGCCGAGCGCGGTCGTCTCCTGGATCGCGGCCCGGCGGACGGTCACGCCGAGGATGTCCGCCTGGAACTGGCAGAGCCCGTCCATGACCGATGCGCCACCGTCGACGCGCATCTCCGCGATGTCGTCGAGGCCGCTGGCACGGGTCACCGCGTCGACGACGTCGGCCGTCTGGAACGCCATCGCCTCGACGACGGCCCGGGCGATGTGGGCGCGGGTCGTGCCCCGGGTGATACCCACGATCGTCCCGCGCGCGTAGGGGTCCCACCACGGGGAGCCGAGTCCGGTGAACGCGGGCACCACGTACACGCCGCCGGAATCCGCGACCGATGCCGCGAGCGGACCGATCTCGGCCGCGTCGCGAATGATCCCCAGGCCGTCGCGCAACCACTGGACGGCGGCGCCCGTGACGAAGATCGCGCCCTCCATCGCGTAGGTGACCGCGCCGGGCGCGAGCGACCAGGCGATCGTCGTGAGCAGCCCGTCGACGGGATCCGGCAGTTCGGAGCCGACGTTCGTCAAGACGAACGAACCCGTTCCGTACGTGTTCTTCGTCATGCCCGGTGTCACACACGCCTGTCCGAACAGCGCGGCCTGCTGATCGCCGGCGATGCCGCTCACCGGCACCGTCAAGCCGGCCGCGACTCCGGGTGCGGTGACACCGAACCGGCCGCTCGACGGCAGCACCTGCGGGAGGCATCGGCGGGGTACGTCGAACAGCGCGCCGAGCTCGTCCGACCAGTCGCCGGCACCGATGTCGTAGAGCATCGTGCGGCTCGCGTTCGACGCATCGGTCGCGTGCACCCCACCGTCGGGTCCGCCGGTGAGCTTCCAGAGCAACCACGCGTCGACCGTCCCGAACGCGAGGTCGGCGTCGTTCGTCACGCCGCCCTGATGCAGAAGCCACGACAGCTTCGACGCGGAGAAGTACGGGTCGAGGACGAGCCCGGTCGCCCGTCGGATCATCGGTTCGTGGCCCTGGTCCCGGAGCTCGTCGCAGCGCTCGGCGGTGCGACGGTCCTGCCACACGATCGCGCGCGCCCGCGGTGCCCCCGTGCGTCGGTCCCACACGACCACGGTCTCCCGCTGGTTCGTGATGCCGATCGCGGCGATCGCAATCCCTCGGTCGTGAAGCTCGCGCACGACGTCGGCGAGTGTGTCGACGGTGGCGCGCCAGATGTCGTCGGCGTCGTGCTCGACCCACCCCGGGCGGGGGAAGTGCTGCGGGAACTCACGGTACGAGCGCGCGACCGGTACGCCGTCGTCGCCCACGGCGAACGAACGCACCCCGGTGGTGCCCGCGTCGATCGCGATGACGCAGCTCATCCGGTCGGCTCCGGCCCGGCCGCGGGAACGTCGTCCGGCGGGTTGACTCGGGCCCGGGCGACGAGCGCGGCTGCGAAGGCCGCGGTGTTCTCGTTGTCGCGTAACTCGAGCCGCAACGGGCGGGCCTCCGGCGAAGTGATCCGTATACGGCGGCCGCGCCCGACCGTCTCGTTCGTGACGACGATGTCGGCGAGCCGGGCCGAAAAGACCCGGCGGCGCGGTCGACGCGAGAAGAAACCGATCGAGACCAGAGCGAGCGAACTGTCGGTCAGCACGGCGAAGTCGAGCGTACGGGCCGCGAACACGCCGTGCAGGCGGATCTCGCGAGACACCCAGCCCTGCGTCCAGGCGACGAGCGGTTCGTCGGCGAACGACTGCAGGCGTTGCGTGCGGCGCTGCGCTCGGGCGGAGGTCGGGGAGGGGTCGGGGGCTGGTTGGTCCATCAGAGTGACGCCGGGGCCGCGGAGTCGCGGCAGGATAGGGCAAACGAGGAGGCAGCGATGCGAATCGGAATGCTGACCGGTGGCGGCGACTGTCCCGGGCTGAACGCAGTCATCCGGGCCGTGGTGCGCAAGGGAGTGGGGGAGTACGGCCACACGATCGTCGGTTACCGCCACGGCTGGCGCGGGGCGATCGACGGCGAGTCGATCGACCTTCCCCTCGCGTCGGTACGCGGACTCCTCACCCGGGGCGGGACGATCCTCGGCACGTCGCGCACGAACCCCTACAAGTCCGATGACGGGCCGCGTCGTGTCCTGGAGACCCTGGCCCGCGATCGCGTCGACGCGCTCATCGCCATCGGTGGTGAGGACACCCTCGGCGTCGCGATGAAGCTCGGAAGCGACGGCGTGTCGGTCGTGGGTGTGCCGAAGACGATCGACAACGATCTCTCCGCCACCGACTTCACCTTCGGGTTCCACACCGCGGTGCAGACCGCGACGGACGCCATCGACCGCCTGCAGACCACGGCCGAGAGTCACGACCGCGTGATGGTCGTCGAGGTGATGGGCCGCCACGCCGGATGGATCGCCACGTACTCGGGAATGGCCGGCGGCGCGGACATCATCTTGATTCCCGAGGACCCGTTCGACATCGAGGAGATCTGCGACCGCCTCAAGCACCGGCACCAACAGGACGCGAACTTCTCGATCGTCGTCGCCGCGGAGGGCGCGACGCCCAAGGAAGGAACGATGGAGCTGCAGACCGGTGAAGTCGACGACTTCGGTCATGTGCATCTCGGCGGGATCGGCCAGCGCCTGGCGGAGGAGATCGAGGAGCGCACCGGCTACGAGGCGCGCACGACCGCGCTCGGCCACGTCATCCGCGGCGGGAGCCCGAGCGCGTACGACCGCGTGATCGCCACCCGCTTCGGGATCGAGGCGATCGACGCAGTGCACGAACACGACTTCGGGAAGATGGTCGCGTTGCGCGGGACCGACGTCGTGCGGGTTCCCATCGAAGACGGTGTGGCGCAGCTGAAGACGGTCGACGACCGCCTCTTCGAGACCGCGGCCGTCTTCTTCGGCTGAGCGCCGCCGGTAGCATCGGCGCCGTTATGGGGCGCGCGCTGGACGATCTCATCGACCTGCTCGAACTGGAGCAGCTCGAAGCCAACCTGTTCCGGGGCGTGAGCCCCGATGAGGACCGCCAACGCGTGTTCGGCGGCCAGGTCGCGAGCCAGGCACTGATTGCCGCCGGTCGCACCGTCGATTCCGACCGACACGTGCACTCGCTCCACGCATATTTCCTGCGACCCGGCGATCCGCGCATCCCGATCGTGTACGACGTCGACCGCATCCGCGACGGTCACAGCTTCACCACCCGCCGGGTGGTGGCGATCCAGCACGGCCGACCCATCTTCAACCTGTCGGCGTCGTTCCACATCGACGAGCAGGGCCCCGAGCACCAGTACCCGATGCCCGACGCGCCGGATCCCGACACGTTGCCGACGACACGCGAACGGCTCGAGCCGTACTCCGATCAGTTCCCGGCCGAGTTCGTCGACTGGATCAAGCGCGATCGCCCGATCGATACGCGTTCCGCGCGGCTCCCGCGCTGGCTCGACCCCGATCCGAGCCCGCGCGAGCCGGAGCAGCTCGTGTGGTTCCGCGCCGACGGCAAGCTGCCCGACGACCCGCTCCTGCACGCCTGTGTCGTGGCGTACGCGTCGGACCTCACACTGCTCGACACCGCGGTGATGTCGCACGCGAACTCGTGGGACGACGATCGCTTCATGATCGCGAGCCTCGACCACGCCATGTGGTTCCACCGGCCGTTGGCGGCCGACGAATGGCTCCTGTACCACCAGAAGAGCCCGTCGGCGCAGGGTGCGCGCGGCCTGGCCGAGGGCTTCATCTTCCGCCGCGACGGCGCGCTCGCGGTCACGGTCATCCAAGAAGGCCTCATCCGCCCGGTGAAGCCGGGCTGGCGGGAGCCGTGACGCTGATCGATCTCCGCTCCGACACGGTCACGCAGCCGACGCCGGAGATGCGGCGCGCGATGGCGGATGCCGAGGTCGGCGACGACGTCTACGGCGAGGACCCCACGGTCAACCGGCTCCAGTCCCTCGCCGCCGCTCTGCTCGGCAAGGAGGCGGCGCTGTACGTGCCGTCGGGGACGATGGCGAACCAGCTTGCGATCCGTGTGCTCGCCGCGTCGGGCACCGAGGTCCTGTGTCCCGATCGCGCGCACGTGTATCGCTACGAAGCCGCGGCCGCGCCGGTGAACAGTGGTGTGCAGATGCACCCCCTGTGGGACCTGCCCGACGGCGTGCGCACCGCGGTCGAAGGTGTCGCCCACCACCTGCCCGAGCCGTCGGTCCTGGTGATCGAGAACACGTACATGGCGCTGTCGGGCGCACCGATCGACGCGGCGGAGATGTCGACGTTGTGCGACATCGCGCGCACGGGCAACCTGCGCGTGCACGTCGACGGCGCCCGGATCTGGAACGCGGCGGTCGCGCTCGGTACTCCGCCCGCGGAGATCGTCGCGGCGGTCGACACCGTGATGTTCTGCCTGTCGAAGGGGCTCGGCGCACCGGTCGGATCGCTGCTGTGCGGCCCCGCCGACGTCATCGCGCAGGCGCAGGCGTACCGGTCGCGGTGGGGCGGCGGTATGCGCCAGGCCGGGGTCATCGCCGCGGCCGGGGTGGTCGCGCTCGAGACGATGGTCGAGCGCCTCGCCGACGACCACGCGCGCGCCCGCCGGCTCGCGGACGCGATGGCGAGCCGCTGGCCGGGCAGCGTCGATCCCGCGCACGTCCGCACCAACATCGTGTGCGCCGACGCCGGCGCGCTCCCGGAGAAGTTCGTCGAGCGGCTCGGTCAGGCCGGCGTGCGCGCCGGCACGATCGACCCGCGCACGGTTCGCCTCGTCACGCACAAGGACGTCGACGACGACGCGATCGCGGGAACGATTCGTGCGTTCGACGAGCTCGGACCCCGCTGACGATGCTGTACGAGGAGATCCCGAAACAGGTGCTCGCGGTCTACGCGCACCCCGACGACCCGGAGATCTCGGCGGGGGGCACGCTGGCGCGGTGGGCCGACGGTGGTGCGGAGGTGCACATCGTCGTCACGACCCGGGGCGACAAGGGCACCAACGACCCGAACGCCGATCTCGACCTGCTCGTGCGCACCCGGATCGACGAGACCGCCGCCGCGGGGCGGGTCCTCGGCATCGCCGAACATCATCACCTCGACCACGGCGACGGTGAGCTCGACGACGATCGCGAGCTGCGCCGGGAGCTGGTGCGCCTCATCCGGTCGGTCCGGCCCGACATCGTGTGCTGTCCCGACCCGACCGCGGTGTTCTTCGGCGACGCGTACATCAACCACCGCGACCACCGCATGACCGGGTGGGCCACGCTCGATGCGGTGTCGCCCGCGGCCGGCAACCCGCACTACTTCCCCGAGCTCGCGACCGAAGGGCTCGCCACCCATCAGGTGGGGGCGCTGTTCCTCTCCGGCACGTTCGAGCCCAATGCCTGGGTCGACGTCGGGGCGACCCTCGAACGCAAGATCGAGGCCCTGTTCTGTCACGCGAGCCAGCTCGTCGAGACCGGCGACTGGTTCCGCGACTACCTGCGGGAGAGCGCGATCGACGCGGGGCGTGCCGCGGGCGTGCAGTACGCCGAAGCGTTTCGCCGCATCAACGTCGGCTAGCGCCGGGTTCAGACGCGCGGGCGCGGCGCGTGGCTGCGCCACTCCGACTGCGCGCGCACCACGAGGATCGCGATCGTCGCCGCGCCGACCGCGGCGAAGATCGTCCCGACGAGCGCGGCGCCGAGCTCCTTCCACGCACACGACGGCACGTGGGTCTGGAAGCCACGGATCTGATCGAGCAGCTGCTCGGCCCGCGTCGGGGAGTTCGGGCAGGTCGCCGCGACCAGGCTGTACCCGATGAGTCCTCCGAGCGAACCCGACAGTGCGATCGCCGCGAACATCGCCCCGAGTGCGCCGCGGCGGGGGAGATTCGGGTGCTCCGGCGTGATCTCGGCAGGCACCGGGCGATCGTACCGGCGCCGCCTGCGGCCGACCGAAGCGCGAGACTGTCGTCGTGCGCGAGTGGACCGTGGCCGGAGGATTGCTCGAGACCCCCGACGGCGTCCTGCTCGTACGCAATCAACGCCGGGGCGGCATCGAGGACTGGAGCACGCCCGGCGGAGTGATCGACGCCGACGACGCCGATCTGCTCGCAGGCCTGACCCGCGAAGTCGAGGAGGAGACGGGTCTGCGCGTCCGCGAGTGGAGCGGTCCGCTCTACGAGGTCCGCGCCCACGCGCCCGACATGGGTTGGCGCATGCGCTGCGAGGTTCATCTCGCAGTCGCGTTCGACGGCGACGTGCACGTCGACGATCCGGACGGCATCGTCGTGGAGGCCGCGTTCGTGCCGCCGACGGAATGCGGGGCGCTGCTCGCGTCGTGCGCGCCGTGGGTCGGCGAGCCGCTGGAGGCGTGGCTGCGCGACCGCTGGGCTCCGGGCACGGGCATCGACTTCCGCTACGACGTCTTCGGCACCACGCGCGACGACATGCGCGTCGTGCGCGCCACGCAGTGACCGCGCGCGCATGACCGCACGGCTCGACGCGACCATCCTGCACGTCGATCTCGACGCCTTCTTCGCGTCGGTCGAACAGCTCGACGATCCGAGCCTGCGCGGTATGCCGGTGATCGTCGGGGGCCTCGGCAATCGGGGAGTGGTCAGCACCGCGAGCTACGAAGCGCGCGCGTTCGGGGTGCGGTCCGCGATGCCCATGGCGCGCGCCCGTCAGGCGTGCCCGCAGGCGACGTTCGTCTCGCCGCGCCTGGCCCGGTACGTCGAAAAGAGTCACGAGGTCATGGCGGTTCTGGCGGCCGTCTCGCCGCTCGTCGAGCAACTGTCGATCGACGAGGCTTTCGTTGACGTGGCCGGCGCCCGCCGCATGCTCGGCGATCCGCGGGCGATCGCCGGCATCATCCGCCGCCGGGTACTCGACGAAGCCGGGCTGTGCCTTTCGGTCGGGGTCGCGTCCACGAAGTTCCTCGCCAAGCTCGCGAGCGACATGGCCAAGCCCGACGGCGTCCTGATGGTCGAGCCCGGCACCGAGCCCGCGTTCCTCGGACCGCTCCCGGTGACGCGGTTGTGGGGCGTGGGCCCGGCCACGCTGACGAAGCTCGAACGCATGGGTCTGCGGACCATCGGCGACGTCGCGAACGCGGACGAGCAGGTGCTCGTGCGCACACTCGGCGCGAGCCTCGGCCATCACCTCCACGCGCTGGCGCGCAACGACGATCCGCGCCCGGTCGTCCCGGAACGCGAGGCGAAGTCGATCGGCGCGGAGGAGACGTTCCCGCGCGATCTCCACTCCGTGTCGCAGTGCGAGCGCGAGCTGGTCCGGCTCACCGATCGGGCGTGCGCGCGCCTGCGGTCCGGAGGGTTGGGCGCGCGCACGGTCAACCTGAAGATCCGTTTCGGCAACTTCGAGACCCGCACCCGCGCCCGCACACTCGCCGAACCGACCGACGTGAGCACCGTCGTGCTGGACGTGGCGCGCGAGCTGCTCGCGGAGTTCGAGGTCGGGCGGGGCGTTCGGCTGCTCGGGGTCTCGCTGTCGCAGCTCGACGACGCACCTACTACCCAGACCGTCCTCGACCTCACCGGCGAGGCGCAGAGTGAGCAACGCGCGCGCACCGAACGCCGGGCTGCGGTAGAACGCGCCGTCGACGAAGTGCGCGGCCGGTTCGGCTCGCGGTCGGTCGGACCGGCGACACTCGTCGAACCGAACGAGGGGTTGCGGGAGACACGATGATCCGGATCGGACTGGTCGGCAGCGGCCACATCGGCACGGTGCATGCGGTTGCGTTGCAACAACTGGCCGCCGCGGATCTCGTCGACGCCCGTCTGACCGCGACCTTCGACGACGACCCCGAGCGCGCGGCCAAGGTCGCCCGCCGTCACGGTGGCGAACCGCACGCCACCCTCGACGCGTTGCTCGACGACGTCGACGTGGTCTGGGTGTGCACGTGGACCGCCGCCCACCTCGCGGCGGTCGAGGCCGCGGCCGCCCGCGGTCTGCCGATCTTCTGTGAGAAGCCGCTCGCGCCCGACCTCGCGTCGGCGACCCGGGTCGCGGCCGCGCTCGAGCGGGTCCCGCACCAGGTCGGCCTCGTGCTCCGCTGGGCGCCCGTGTACCGCAACATCGCGGACGCGGTCGCGTCGGGCGAGTACGGTCGCGCGCTCGCGGCGGTGATGCGCGACGACCAGTACTTCCCGGTGCAGGGTCTGTACGGATCGACGTGGCGCGGCGACGTCGCGCACGCGGGTGGCGGAACCGTCATCGAACACTCGATTCACGACATCGACGTCCTGCGCTGGATCCTCGGCGACCCGGTCGAGGTCTCGGCCCGCACCGCGTGCCGGTTCGGCTATCCCGGCATCGAGGACACCGCCGCGGCCACGTTCGCGTACGCCGACGGCGCGGTCGCGCAACTCACGAGCGTCTGGCACCAGGTGCTCACCCGGGAGTCGAGCCGGCGGCTCGAGGTGTTCTGCGAGAAGGCGCTGCTCTGGACCGACGACGACTATCTCGGCCCGCTCCACATCCAGACCGACGACGGTGAGCGGATCGTCGAGGGCGAGCCGCCGAGCTGGGGTGAGCGGTTCACGCTCCCCGACGTGTACAAGAAAGCGCTGGTCCAGTACGCCGAGCCGTCCAAGGCATTCCTGGATGCGCTGGCCCGGCTCGGGACCCCCGGGGCGCCCGATCCGTCATCCGTCGGTCACCCCCATGCGGGCGATGCGCTCGCCGCACACCGGCTCGTCGACCTCGTGTACCGCTCCGCCGCCGATGGCGGTGCGCCGAAGCCGGGTGCCGCGGAGATCGGCGGATCAGCCGCGAAAAGGGTGAGTTGAGGGTGAGCGCCGAGGCGGCGGGGCGCCCGCGCGTTGTTGGCCCCTGCCGGCTGCGCGAGAATAGGCGTCATGCCGCTCTCCGACGAAGAGCAGAAGATCCTCCGCGAGATCGAAGCGCAACTCAACGCGACCGATCCCGCGCTCGGCGAGCGTGTCTCGCGCACCACGTTGTACCGCCATTCGGCGCGCATGATCCGCTGGGCGGCACTCGGTCTGCTCGGTGGTCTCATCCTCCTCGTCTTCACGTTCGCGTCGCACGTGTGGGTCGGTGCCATCGGATTCGCGGTGATGCTCGGGTGCTCACTCGTGATCGAACGCCACGTCCGCAAACTCGGGCGGGCAGGTCTCGACACCCTCACCGGCGGGCTACGCGCCCAGGGCGGCCTGCGCGGGATGTTCGGTGACCGTGGGCGGCAGTGGCGCGACCGCTTCCGCCGCGACGATTCCTGACCGTCGAAGGTGGGCTTCCCCCCGGCGCAAGCGGCACGGCTCTCCGACTGCACGGTCGCACAACTGCGGCACTGGGCGCGCTCGGGTCTCGTGACCCCGGGCGCGGCTGACGGTGCGTACAGCTTTCGCGATCTCGTCGCGTTGCGCATCGTGCGCTCGATGCTCGACGCCGGACTCCCGAGCGCACGAGTCCGCGTCGCGCTCGGCGCGGTACGCGACGCCGGCCACGATCTCTCGAGCCTCCGGCTCATCACCGACGGGCGCAACGTCTGGGCCTGTCACGACGACGGCGAGATCCTCGACGCACTCCGCGCCGGTCAGCTCGCCTTGTTCGTCGCGGTCGATCAGGTTGCCGCCGACGTCGATGCCGACGTGCGCGCGTTCCGACGCGAGCGGGCGGCGTTCGTCGATCAGATCACTGCGCAGGGGTAGCCAGCCGCTGCTGCGGTCGCCTCACGATCGACGACCAGCGCGCCTTCCAGCGGCGCGAGCGCGGAACGGTGTGCCGCAGCGCGGCGGAGATGGCGTCGACCCCGGCCCAGGCTTCGTCCGCTTCTTCCGGCGATGGCGCGTCCGGGGAGTACAGCGCGGCGGTGTGCAGGCGCGCCAGGTCCATGAGCGGCGGTCCGGCGTCGCCCGCACCGAGCGCGGGCGCCTGGCGTAACGCGAACTCGAGCGAGGTCGTGGCGGGCCGGCGTTTGATACCGGCCGCGTCGAGTTGTTCGAGCGCTTCGGTCCACGCACCGAGTACCCGGCGGCGGTCGTCGGGATCGTGGCGGCGGCGGCGGGTGCGACGCCACGCCCGGAAGAGCATCAGCGCGACGAACAGCAGGAATCCGCCGACCGCGACTGCGATCGCCGCGAACACGCCGGTGATCACGTGCGTGCGCGTTCCGGACGCCTTCGACGTCGATGACGACGACCGCTCCGGGAGCCGCGACTGGAACGACGTCGGCGTGAGCGAGGCCGTCGTCGGTGTCGCACTGTTCTTCGGCGTGGTCGTGGTGGTCGTGGTCTGGTTCGGTCCGGCCGGACCGCTGCTCCCGAGGCCGGTGACGGGGTCGGTCCTTCCCGGGGTGGGCTCGAACCGGTACCAGCCGACGGTCGAGCCGAGCCAGACCTCGGGCCAGGCGTGCGCGTCCTTCTCCTGCACGTGCCACAACCCGTCGGCGCCGAGCTGCCCGCGCTGGTAACCCACCGCCACGCGGGTGGGGAGGCCGACCGAACGGGCGAGTTCCGCGAACGCCGCCGCGTACTGCTCGCAGAAACCCTTGTGCGTCTCGAACAGGAACTTGTCGAGTGCGTCGGTGGTGGTTCCGAGGTTGACGCTCGTGTCGTAGGTGAACGGCGCGGACTGGAACGACCGCATGAGCGCGATCGCCTTGTCGTAGGGCGTCAGCGCGTTGGCCGTGACCACCTCGGCGTACCCGCGGGCGCGGCCGGAGAAGTTGGCCGGCAGCGCGAGATCGGTCGACATTGCGTCGAGGTCGTTCGGTGTCACCGCCTCGAGGACGGATGCGTCGGGGTTGGCGATCTCGGACTGGACGTCATAAGTGAGGCCGGAGAGCGGGTCGTCCAAGAAGAGCGACGTCGAGCCGGGCAGGACCTGCGAGCCCGGCACGTCGATCTTGACCGGGCGGTACGCGGCCGGGAGCCACCGGGCGTCGATGTCGGCGAGGTGGAATTGCTGCGTCACGAGCGTCGTACCCGGCGCGCCGCTCGGTCCCGGCAGCTTGGACGCCGATCGCTGGTCGGAGTTCAGGCCCCAGCCGTCGTCTTGGAATTGGTCGAGCGCGATCACGCGCCAGTAGTTCCCCTTGGCCTCGGTCGTCTTCACCGTGAAGACCTCGCGGGTCGATTCCTTCCCGCTCAGCTTGGCGTGCACCGATACCAGCGGCGAGGTCACGTTGAGCACGTTCGAGCCGCTGCCGGTGCCGAGCGAGCGGTATTGGATCCAGGCCTTGCCGCGCGCGCCGGGGAGGCCCGGTCCGAGCACGATCGCGGCCAACACCACGAGCACCCCCGCGATCGCGCCCCCGCTGACGAGTTGCGAGCGGCGTTGGCGGGCGCTCTGGAACCACGTGCGCCGCGCCTCCATGTCCGAGTGCTGCAACGCGACCAGGTACTGCACGACGACGACCGCGTAGATCGCCGTCGTCGGCGCCCAGCGGCCGGATCCGAGCGCCGAGATCGCGACGAACAACGCGACACTCGGCCCGATCGCGCCGATGGGCGCTTCGAGGCGGCGCGCGATCAACTCGGTCGCAAGCGCCGCGACGAAGGTGGCGATCACCGCGAGCATCAGCGCCGCGCCCGCGGGCGCGACAGGGACGATCGCGGAGCGCAGGACGTGCGGCGCGCGCGTGAGGTCGTGCGCGGCCGTGGCCAGTGCACTCGCCGACGGCAGGCCCGCGACCGTCTCCGACGGATCGTCGACGACGACGGCCAGCCACGCGCCGACCACGACCGCGACGACAACGGTGGTGGCGGTCTTCCAGCGCCGCCGTTCTCCGAGCGCGAACAGCGCGCCGGGGAGCGCGGCCGCGAGCAGCAACGGCAACACCCACGACGCACCCGAGTAGACGCGGACGAGCGCGAGCGTCGCGCCGCCGGTCAGGAGTGTGCGGGTGAAGGGGAGGTAGGGAGACTGCCGGTGCGCTGCCATCGCAGCACCGCCTCGTTCCAGGACTGGGCGAAAGGACGATTGTCGTAGGGCACGACCAGGGTGC
The DNA here is from genome assembly GCA_963835455.1 of uncultured Actinomycetes bacterium. GTDB lineage: Bacteria > Actinomycetota > Acidimicrobiia > IMCC26256 > PALSA-610 > PALSA-610. The sequence continues at coordinate 534,124 of CAWIFT010000002.1, read as the reverse complement.
GGAAGCGCCGGGCTCGGAGCGCGACCGGGGCGGCCTGCTCTGCGGTCGGGACCGTGACGAGGAGCCCGCCGTCACGAACGAGCATGCCGACGAGCGCCGCGTCGTTGGCGAGCAGCTTGCCGGTCACCGCGACCAGCGCGCTCGAGCGGCGCCGCGTCGACGCGATCATCAGGCGGTCGGCGCCGTGCGGTTCCACGACGGCGAGCTCGTCCATGATGTACGCGAGGTGGCGACGGCCCGGAGCGCCGATGGTGGTGCCGGTGCTCCACGCGACCTCGAACGGCCGGCCCGCACGGTCGAGCGCGGTCGCGATCGACGCGGTTGCCTCGACCGCGCGTTCGAACGACGCGCGGTCGTGCGTGGCGGGACGAACGTCGAGCATCAACAACACGGGTGCGCGCCGACGCGTCTCGTTCTGGCGCATCATCAGATGTCCGCGGCGCGCCGTCGACCGCCAGTGCACGTGCCGAAGGTCGTCGCCGGGGGCGTATTCGCGCAGCGTCATGAAGTCGCCGCTGGACTCGACGCGGGCGCGGACCGCGGGGTGGTCGCGGTCGAGGTCGAGGCCCCCGATGTCGGGCGGCGGGACGACGTCGTGCACGCGGGGATACACGATCACCTGCTCGGTGCCGAGCAAGCGCCGGCTCGCCGAGGCGAGCCCGAAGGGATCGGTGAGCGTCGCGCGCAATGGACCGATCTCGAACCGGCCGCGACGATCGGTGGGGAAGCGGTACGCGGCCCGCGCCTCCTCACCCGGGGCCAGGGGCGCGAGCAGGAAGCGCGCGGCCCGCCGGCCCTGGTCGAAGGCATCGGCGACCGCGAGGGTCGTGGTGCGCTGGGTCGCGGTGACCGTCAGGTCGACCCGGCCCTCCACCCCGACCTGCAGCAGTTCCTTCAGCGTGCGGCGGGCCGACAGGGCCGGGGTCTTCACTCGCACCCACACGTACGCGCCGATGAGCAGGATCACGGTCGCGGCCGAGAGCACCGCGAGCTGTACCAGACCGAGGAAGCGCCCGCCGAGGTACAGGCCGACCGCGGCCCCGACGAACGACCATCCGCGTCGGGTCAGCATCCGGGCCTCGGCATCTGCGGGTCGGGGTCAGTCGGCACGCGTCGCGGGGACCGGGACCGTGTCGAGGATCGCCGCGAGAACGTCGGCGGGATTGACACCGCGCATCATCGCCTCCGACGACAGCAGCAGCCGGTGCTCGAGGACCGCCGACGCCAGGACTTTCACGTCATCGGCCACGACATAGGCGCGGCCGATGCTCGCGGCGAGGGCGCGCGACGCGCGTTGCAGCGCGAGCGCGCCGCGCGGGCTCACGCCCAGCATGAGGTCGCGGTGATGGCGCGTCGCTTCGGCGATGTCGACGATGTATCCCTGCAGCTCGGGCGACACGTGGATGCGGCTGAGCTCGTGGATCCACGCGGCGACGGTCTCGGCATCCGTGACGGGCTCGAGCTCGTCGGGCGAGATCGGATCGTCGCCTTCCGCGTCGAGGATCGCGATCTCGGCGTCGCGGTCCGGGTAGCCGATCCGCAGCCGCAACAAGAACCGGTCGAGCTGGGCCTCGGGCAGGGGATAGGTGCCTTCGAGCTCGACGGGGTTCTGCGTCGCGATGACCATGAAGGGCCGCGGGAGCATGTACGTCTGTGCGTCGACGCTCACCTGCCGCTCTTCCATCGACTCGAGGAGCGCGGATTGCGTCTTCGGCGACGCCCGGTTGATCTCGTCGGCGAGCACGACATTCGCGAACACGCCGCCGGGACGGAACTCGAAGTCGCCGCGGCCGCGGTCCCAGACCGACACGCCGGTGATGTCGGACGGCAGCAGGTCGGGGGTGAACTGCACGCGTCGCCACGAACCGCCCGTCGAGCGCGCGATTGCTTTCGCGAGCGACGTCTTGCCGACTCCGGGAACGTCTTCGATGAGGAGATGGCCCTCGGAGAACAAGCAGACGAGCGACAGGTGCACGGCGCGGCGTTTGCCGCGCAACACGCGCTCGATCTGGGTTGCGAGCGTGTCGAACAGATCCTTGAAGGACTGCTCAGGGCGGGGCGCGGCTTGCACCGTTGTCGACCTCCGTCGGGGGCGGCCTGGACCACGGCGAACCGCCGCCCTCCCCGGGAGACGCCGGCCACCGCCGCCACGCTACCGTGCTGAGCGTGGGCACCAACCGCGGCGACCCAGGCATGACGCTCGGCGCCGTATTTTGGTTCCACTGCGTCGCCGCGGTGCTGATCAGACCGCACTTGTGGTTTCCCGCAATTCGCCAACTCCTCCGGGCGGTCCCCGCACGCTGGTGGGCGCGGCCACCGTTCCTCCCGGTGCCCGATCGCGCGTACGTGCGCTTCCGGCTGGAGACGGCCTACGGAACACACGGCCGGCCGCAGGTGGCCGACGTGGTGCGATACCTCGAGTGGTGCCGCGGCTGAGGCCGAAGAGCGCCGCGGCTGAGGCCGAAGAGCGCCGCGGCTGAGGACGGTACAATCTCGAAAATCTCGGCCGCACGGGAGGTGATGATCCGTGGCCCGAGCCCTGTTGCTCAACGCCAGCTTCGAGCCGCTCTGCGTCGTCTCGTCGCGACGCGCGGTCGTGCTGGTGTTGAAGGAGAAGGCGGAGATCGTGCACCGCAACGGCGCCGAGTTCCGCTCCGAGCGCCGGAACGTCCCCGTTCCAACGGTCATTCGCCTGGTGCACTTCGTACGGGTGCCGTTCCGGGCGACGGCACCTCTTTCGCGTCGGGCCGTGTTCGCGCGCGACGGGCATCGCTGTCAGTACTGCGGCACGGCCGCGGAGAACCTCGACCACGTCCTACCCCGCTCACGCGGTGGCCCGCACACGTGGGAGAACGTGGTCGCGTCGTGCCGGTCGTGCAACGCCCGCAAAGAAGCGCGACTCCCGAACGAGTGCGGCATGGTGCTGCGCCGGCCGCCGGTCGCGCCGCACGCCACGACGTCGCTGATCGCGTCGGCCGGGCCGATCGATCCCGTGTGGAACAAGTACCTCGGGCGGGCCGAGGCCGTCAGCGCCTGATCAGCCGGGCCTGACCGGGACCTGGTCGGTCGTCAGTCGTCGTCAGTCTTCGTCGGGCTTCTCGGCGCCCGCGATGCGTTCGAGCAGCACGGCGAGCTCCTCGCGCGCCTTCTGGCGCTCCTTGCGCGCCTTGTCCCGGATCTCGGCGGCTTCGCGCTCGGCCGTGCGCAGCTTCTGGGCCGCATCCTTCTCCGCCGCCTCGCGTTGCTGGGCTGCTTGCTTCTCGGCCGCCTCGCGTTGCTGGGCCACGTGCTTCTCCGCCGCTTCGCGTTGGCGGGCGGCGTCCTTCTCCGCGGCTTCCACCTGCTGCGCGGCGTCGCGGCGCGCGTCTTCGATGATCTTCAGTGCGTTGCGCTCGGCGGCCTCGCGTTCCTTGACCGCGTCGCGCAGCGCCGCCTCGCGCTCCTCGGCGGCCTGGGCCCGGAGCTCGGACGCGTACTCGTCGGCGCTTCCGCGCTGTTCGGCCGCGTACTTCTCCGCGGACTCGCGCTGGCGCGTGGCTTTCTTCTCGGCCCGTTCGAGGATGTCGTCGGCTTCCATGCCCGCGTACTCGGCGCGCTCACTGCGCTCGACGCGGTCGGCGGCCCGTTCGATGCGCTTGCGCTGCTTGGCGAGCTTGGACTCGAGCTTCGCGATCCGCGCGAGCAGACCCTCGATGAGATCGGCGCGATGCGTGTCGGAGAGGGCGACGTCCGCAGCGCGGTTGCGGATGTCGCGGGCGTCCTCCTGCGCGATGTGGCGGATGCCCTCGGCCGTGGTCAGCGCGTCGCGCCGGATCGTCTCGGCCTCGCGCATCGCCTGCTTCCGCAGCTCTTCCGCGTCGGTGCGGGCCTGGGAGATGATGACGTCGGCCTCGATCCGGGCTTCCTCGGACGGGATCGCCGCCTCGGCGCGGGCGAGGTCGATCTCGAGCTCCTCGGCGTGCGCCGCCATCGCGTCGAGCGTGCCGCGGGTGCCGTCGAGCTGTTCCGCCAGGGTCTCGGCGCGTTCGTTCGCCACCGCGGCGGCATGGCGCAGTTCGTCGCGCTCGGCGACGCTCTCGTACACGACGGCTTCGAGCCGCGAGATCTGGGCGAGGGCGTCGGCGAGCGCCGAGCGGGTGTCCTCGCGGGCGACCTCGAGCTCGACGACTGCGGCCTCGAGCACGATCACCTGGGCCCGGGCTTCTTCGAGGTGGATCCGAGCCGTCTCGTGCGCGGCGACCTCTTGCGCGAACGCGGCTTCGAGACCGGCGATCTCGTTGTTGGCGTCCTCGAGTTGGGCGAGCGCATCGTCGCGATCCTCGGCCCGTTCCGAGATGTGCGCGGCGACGGCGGCCTCGAGCCGGGTGGTCTCCGACTTGGCCTGCGCGAGCTGGGTGAGCGCATCCTCACGCTCGGCCGTACGCGTGTCGAGGAGCGCCTCGAGCCGGGAGATCTCGCCGCGGGCGTGTTCGAGCTGGGCGACGGCGTCGTTGCGTTCGGCACCCTGATCGTCGAGGGCGCTCTCCAGGTATTCGACGCGGGCGCGCGCTGCGCCGAGCTCCACGAGGATCTCGCTCTGCTCGCCCTCGCGGGCGGCGACGAGCGCGTCCATCCGGGAAATCTCGGTCTCGGCCTGAACGAGCCGGATCGCGGCCTCGTCGCGGTCGCGGGCGTTGCCGGCCGCCGCCTCCCGGGCGTCGTCGCGCTCTCCGGTCCGGCGGGCGAGCGTGGTCCGGGCTTCGTCGCGTTCGGCCGTGCGGTCGGCGAGGGCCGCGCGGGCGGCGTCGCGCGCGGTGATGGCGTCGTTCCGTTCGGCGATCGCCTCCGCCGCGTCCTGGCGCGCACTGTCGCGGTCGCCGAGTGCGGTGTCGCGCTCGACGAACGCCGCGTCGCGCTGACGGACGATCTCGTCGCGTTCGCGCCCGACACTGTCGCGCTGCTCGAGCGCGGCGTTCCGTTCGGTCAGCGCGGCCTGGCGCAGGCTCCGGGCTTCGTCGCGCTCGGCTTCGGCCTGCTGCTGGCGGCCCCGGGCGTCGTCGCGCTCGGCTTCGAGTGCGGTCGTGAGGGCGCGCGCCTGTTCGAGGTCCGGACGGCTCGCCGTGATCACTTCGTTCAACGCCGCGATCCGGTCGAGTTGCTCGTTGGACTGCGCCTCGAGCTCGTCGATGCGGGCCTGCGCGGTCTGCAACTCGGCGAGCACGGTTTCGCGTGCGCCCTGCGCCCCGGCGAGGGTTGTTTCGAGCTCGGTGACGCGGGCGTGGACTTCGTCGAGCTCGCGGAGTACGCCCTCGCGGTCGTTGCCGAGCCGGTTCCATTCCTCTTCTTGGTGCGCAAGTTGCGTTTCGAGCTCGCCGACCCGGGTCCGGGCGACGTCGAGCTCGGCACTCGCGGATTCGCGCCGGCGCTTCTCGTCCTCGGCGACGCGCTCGATTTCCTCGACGCGTGCCGTTGCGTTCGCCACGTCCTGCTCGCGCGCCTGCAACGCGGCCTCGCGGTCGGTGAGTGTCGACTGGAGCTCGTCGACGCGCGCCGTCACCGTGGTGAGTTCCTGCTCGCGCTCGCGGAGCGCGATCTCGCGGTCGGTCAGCGTCGTTTCGAGGTCGTGCACACGCGTCGTCGCGTCGGTGAGCTCGTGTTCGCGATCCTGGAGTGCCGTGTCGCGGGCGGTGAGCGTCGTTTCGAGGTCGTGCACGCGCGTGCCGGCGGTGGAGAGCTCGTCCTGGTGCGACTGCAGCGCGGCGTCGCGCGCGGCGAGCGTCGCCTCGAGGGTGGTCACCTGCGTGCGCAGCTCGGCAACGAGCTGTTCCCGCTGCTCATCACTCGACGAGCGGTCGGCAACGACCTGTTCGAGCTCGGCGATGCGCGTGTTCAGCTGCTCGCGTGCCGCCTCCAGCTCGGAGGCCCGGGTGAGCGCTTCCTCCAGCTGGGTGTCCGCGGCGGCGCGCAGTTCCTCGGCGGTGGTGAGCCGGGATTGAATCTCGGTGATCTGCTCCTGCGCCGATACCAGCTGCGCAGTGAGCTGCGCCGTGGTCTCGTCGCGCTCGCGCTCGTGGAGCTCGGCGTCGGCTTGCGCCTGGTCCGCCGTCTCGCGGACCGCGGTGATCTCCGCGGCCAGGGCGACGCACCGCGCCTCGGCGTCGTCGCGCTCGGACGCGCGCTGTGCCACCTCCGCATCCGCGGTGCGGGCGGCTTCGCGTGCGGTCTCGAGGTCGTCGCGCAACGTTGCGAGCTCCTGGCGCGCAACGTCCGAGTCGTGTTCCGCGGCGGCGCGTGCCGCTTCGAGGTCGTCGCGTACGGTCGCGAGTTCGTGACGCGCTTCGTCGGAGTCGCGCTCGGCGGCTTCGTGGGCCTCGGTGGTCGCGGCCAGCTCCATGCGCACGTGTTCGAGCTCGGCGTGCCACCGTTCGGCGCGCGCGTGCGCCAGCTCGATGCCGTCGTCGTCGGCGCTCGTCGCCGGGGCCGGCTCGACCGCTTCCGCCGCGGGCGCTGCGACGCTCTCGGCGACCGTCGCCTCGACGGGCGCCTCGACCGTTGCTTCGACGGGCTCCGCCGGGGCGGGCGTCTCGACCGCGACTTCCGGCTCCGGCTCGGGCTCCGCCTTCGCATGCGGAACCGGCGCGGCGAAGGGGACGAACGGTGGAGGAGTGTTCGAGACGGGCGGCGCGGGTGGGACGAGCGGCGGGGGCGGCACGGGCGCGTTGGCTTTCGCGCCCGGGATCAGCGTGTCGGACGGCGTCGGGATGTCGATCGTCATCGGCACGACCGGCGGCGGGGGCGGCGGCATGAACTCGTTGACCGCGGACTGGGCCGACGCGTGCTCGGACATCACCGGTTCGGTGGGGGCCTCGGCGCTTGCGGCCTCGGGACCCTCGACGACGTCGAGGAACTGCTTCGCGGCCTGGAGGGGATCGACGCCCGGTTCGATGCCGAGCTCGTTCAGCAGCACGCGGATGCGACCGAGTGTCTCGCCCGCCGTCTCCGGTTCGTCGTCGGCCGGCTCCGTCGTCGTCGACCCGGCGCCCGTCGCGGCGGGCGTGGGGTTTACAGCAGGCGTGACGACACCGGCGGGTGCGCTCGTGATGTGGGCGCTCGCGGTGTCGGCGCCGTGCATCGCCGCGAACGCGGCGAAGGTCTCGAAGCCGAGGTCGCTCAACGCGGAAGCTTCTTCCACGAGCGTCTCGTGGTACACGCGACGCGCCGCGGCCGCACCGATGCGGCGGTGCGTCTTCTTCTCGCTCTCGAGTACGCGTGCGTGGAGATCCCAGATCGCTTGCACTGCTTCGGGATTCGGTGGCGTCACGGCGTTACCTGTCGGGGTCGGGCCTGCGGGAACCGGAAGAGGGCGGCCTTGTCCTCCCGGGCCACGTCCGCCCGGAACATCATCGTCGCTGGGCGCGCCGGCGTGCCCGCGCGCGTCCGTCGAACCCGCGGGCGCGGGGTCCGATGGCGCGGCGAAATGTGACGGCACGGACGACACGTCCTCCACCTGGTCATCATCGGTCGTTTGTGCACCGGCCTGAGGGCGGGTCCAACCGAACCGGATCGACATGTTGACCTCCGGGCATTCATCCGTGCGTTGGAAGTTCAGGGTCTCGGCGCCGGGGAGCTCAGGCGCCGCGGGTGTGACTTTTGCGGTTCGTGAGGTTCTTGGGGGTGGAGAGTGTTGACGTAGTGGAGGATTGTGTCATAAGGTGGCGCCTAGTGGAGGGAAGGGGAGTGAGTCCCCTCCCGACAGACACAGCCAACGGATACAGGGGTTCATCGGCAATGTTCCTGGGGGAGTTTCAGCACTCCCTCGATGCAAAGGGCCGGGTCATCCTCCCGGTCCGGTTTCGAGACCAGCTCGAGGGGGGTGCGGTGATGGCGAGAGCACTGGACGGATGCCTCGCCGTGTATCCCATTGCCGAGTTCGACCAGCTGGCCCGCAAGCTCCGGGAAGTCCGAGAGCGCGGCTCGCGGGAGCGTCACGCCGCCCGGTCGTTCTTCGCCGGTGCGGTCGAGATCACGCCGGACAAGCAGGGCCGGGTCGCCGTGCCGCAGCACCTGCGCGAGTACGCGCACCTCGACCGCGAGGTCATGGTCGCCGGCAGCTTCGATCACATCGAGATCTGGGACGCGCAGATGTTCGCCGAGCGCGACGCGGCGGGCATCGCATCGATCGTCGAGGGCGAAGGCATCAACGACTTCCTCTGACCGCAACACATCCATACCCGGGCGGGTGCGCAGTTGATGGGTACCCGCCGGTTTTGACAACTCGACGGGGCCCGACGTTCCGGGCTCGTCTTCAGCTCCCCGGCCGGCGCGGTTGTTGGCCCCTACTCCGCCCGCTTTCAGCCGTTAGCCGACCCGGGGAGACATCCCGGGCGGTGCCTGTCGACCGGGGAGCTGAAGACGGGATCGGCGGCGACGCGGTTCCGGCGAAAGCGGCGAGGAGACAACCGTGCAGGAGGAGTTCTCGCATCTCCCGGTGATGGCTCGGGAGGTGGTGGAGCTCTTCTCGGCGGTGCCAGGAGGGTTGATCGTTGACTGCACCGTTGGTGGCGGAGGTCACTCGGCGGTGTTGTTGGACGCGCGACCTGACGTGCACGTGCTCGGCCTCGACCGTGACGCCGACGCCGTGGAAGCCGCCCGCTCCCGACTCGCTCGCTTCGGCGACCGGGTGCAGGTGGTGCACGGACGATTCGAGCAGCTCGGCGGTTTGGTCGAGCGGCACGGTGAAGGAGAACAGGCGATGGGCATCCTGATGGATCTCGGAGTGAGCAGTGCGCAGCTCGACCGGCCGGAGCGAGGCTTCTCGTACCGGTTCGACGCGCCGCTCGACATGCGGATGGATGCCAAGCAGGCGCTCACGGCGACCGAGGTCGTGAACAGTTACGACGAGGCGCAGCTCGCCGCCGTCATCTCGCAGTACGGCGAAGAGCGTTTCGCGCGGCGCATCGCGCACGCGATCGTGGCCGCGCGGCCGGTGCGCACGACGCGCGAGCTGGCGGAGATCGTGCGCGACGCGATTCCCGCGGCCACCCGCCGCCGCGGTCCGCACCCGGCCCGGCGCACGTTCCAGGCGATCCGCATGGAAGTGAATCGTGAGCTCCCGAACCTCGCCGACGGCCTCGACGAATCGGTGCACGTCGTCGGTCCGAACGGCCGCGTCCTGGTGCTCGCGTATCACTCGCTCGAGGACCGCATGGTGAAGGAGACCTTCGGGCGCTGGGCCGGCGACGACGCGGCGCGCGACGTGCCGGCCAAGCTGCCGGTGCCGCCACCCCGGTCGAATGCGCTGGTGCGTGTGCTCACGCGCAAGCCGCTGCGACCGTCGGCGGACGAGATCGCGGCGAACCCGCGGGCCGAGAGCGCCCGCCTGCGCGCCGTCGAGCGCCTGTCCAGCATCACCCCTGTACCCGACATCGTGGCTTGAGTGCGCCCATGAGCGCGCAACCGTCCCCGCGGGCCAACCCGTCCTCGCACGCAACGACGCGTGCGGGGTCCCCCAACCGCGGGGACGGTGCGCGTGCTCGACTGACCGTCGCGCCCGATGTCGCGCGCCGGCGGCTGCGCGCGCGGTTGCTGATGTGGGGTGCCGCGCTGGTCACGGTGGCGTCGCTGTTCACGCTCGTTGCGTTCCACGTGTTCGAGGCGCAGTCGGCGTTCACGCTCGAACGGCTCTCGAAGGAGCGCACGAACGAGCAGTTGCGGTACGCGCGGTTGCGCGACCAGGTGGCGCGGCTGTCGTCGGCGAGTGCAGTCATCGACGCGGCGAACAAGCTGGGCATGGTCCAGGGTCCGGGCGTGGTGACGTTGTCGGTGGCATCGGCACAGCCCACAACCGGTGCGCAGACCTCGCCGGTGACCGCGTCGTCGGGCGACAGCTACGACCGGACGAAGCAAGCCCTCGGCCCGACACCGTGACGTGACGGCCCGCCGACCGCCGCCTCGCCCCCGACCGCCCGCGGCCTCTGCGCCGCGGGCTGCGCGTCGTCTGGGTGTCTGTAGCGCACTGCTGATCCTGGGCTTCGGTCTGCTCGCGGCGCGGGTGGGCCAACTGCAGCTGGCCAACGGATCCAAGTACAAGCAGCTCTCGGTCGATCTCGCCCTGCACAAGATCCCGTTGACCGCGCAGCGGGGGAGTGTGTTCGACCGCAACGGCCGTGACCTCGCGATGTCGATCGAGCTCACCACGATCTACGCGGACCCGACGCTCGTCACCGACCCCCTGGCCGAGGCCGCCAAGCTCGCCCGGGTGATACCAGTGCGCGAGGACGACCTCCTGCGGGCACTCTCCGCCAAGGGCACGCCGGATTCGCCCCGTCACTTCGCGTACCTCGCGCATGCGGTGAGCGACCGCGTGGCCGCGGCAGTACACGCGATGAAGCTCCCGGGCATCGGATTCGTCCCGGAGTCGGCCCGCAGCTATCCCGCCGGTTCCGTCGCCGCGGCCGTGATCGGCCGCGTGCGCTCGGACGGTCCCGGCCTCGACGGCGTCGAGCGGCAGTACGACTCCCTGCTGGCGGGGAAGTCGGGCGAGCTCGTCGTGGAACAGGACCCGCTCGGCCACGACATCCCCGACACGCAACGGACGCGGGTCGACGCGCAGCGCGGGACCGACGTGGTCTTGACGCTCGACGAGGACCTGCAGTGGCAGGCCGAGTACTCGCTGCTCGACCAGGTCGAGGCGACCGACGCGAAGAGCGGTATGGCCGTGGTGATCGACGTCACCAACGGTGACGTCGTCGCGATGGCCACCGTGCACGGCGCGACCGCGACGTCGCCGGCCGCGGTCGCGGGTTCCGGCGACGCCAACGCGCCGCTCACCGATCTGTTCGAGCCGGGCTCGACGAACAAGCTGATCACGCTCTCGTGGGCGCTCGAGCACGGCCACGTCTCGCCGAGCACGATGTTCCAGGTTCCGTACTCGATCACGGTGCCGGGCCAGGTCGGCGTGCCCCGTACACCGACGCGGAGCCGCACGTCGGCACCGTCAGACGGCATCGAACACTGGACGACCGCCGACATCCTCCGCGAGTCGTCGAACGTCGGCACCATCGAGATCGCGATGAAGATGAAGAATCAGGAGCTCGCCGACGGCCTGCGCGCGTTCGGGCTCGGCGAGCCCACGACCGTCGACTGGCCGTACCAGCCCGCGGGATTGTTGATCCCGCCGGGGCAGTACTACGCGACCGGGAAGTACTCGACCGCGATCGGCTACGGCGTCGCGGTCACCGGCGATGCAGATGCTCGACGCGTTCACGACCATCGCGAACGGCGGCGTGACACGGCCGCCGCACCTCCTCGACGCGACGATCGACGCGAGGGGGAAGCGGCACCCGGCGGTCGTGCCCGCGGGTTCCCGGGTGGTTTCCCCGAACACCGCGGCGGTCATGACGCAGATGCTCCAAGGTGTCGTGGCCAAGGGCACCGGTGCCTGCGCCGCGATCCAGGGCTACGACGTCGCGGGCAAGACCGGCACGGCGAAGAAGGCGTTGGCGACCGGTGGCTATGCGCCCGCGGCGACGATGGCGTCGTTCATCGGGTTCGCGCCCGCGGACCACCCCCGGTTCGCCACGCTCGTCGCGCTCGACGAGAACAACCTGAGCTACGGCGGTGAGGTCGCGGCGCCGGTGTTCTCGGAGATCATGCAGTTCGCGTTGCAGCAGTACGGCGTCAATCCCACCGATCTCGCGAACCGGCAATACAGCGAAGCCGAGGCGACGGCGAGGACGGCGGGCAACACGTGTGTCGTGCCGCACGGTGCGGCGCTGGCGACCGTGTTGGCCCAGCGCCAGGCGGCCGCCGCGCCGGCACAGAACGCGGGGACGAACACGACGCAGTCGCCGGGCACGACGGTCGGTTCCGGCGCCGGATCGACCACCGATAGCCTGCCTCCCGACCCTTCCCAGCACCCCTAGGAGGACCGTGCTACTGCACGACCTCCTCGACGACGTCGAGTTGTGCGCCCACCTCCTCGAGGTCAGAGGAGACACCCGAATCGACGTCGGATCGATTGTGCACGACAGTCGGCAGGCGGAACCGGGCGCGCTGTTCTGTTGCATCCCCGGCGCGCGCGCCGACGGGCACGACTACGCGCCCACGGCGGTGAACGCGGGCGCGGTCGCGCTCCTCGTCGAACGCGACCTCGCCGTCGCCGTGCCGCAGGCGCGCGTCGACTCCGTTCGCCGCGTGCTCGGGCCCTTGTGCGCGCGCTTTCACGGCCGCCCGTCGGAGGCCATGAGGGTGCTGGGCGTGACCGGCACGAACGGCAAGACGAGCACCACGTACCTGCTCGAGGCGATCGCGCGTGCGCACGGCGACCGGGCAGGTGTCATCGGAACGGTCGAGGCGCGCATCGACGGCACGGTGGTCCCGTTGCAGCACACCACTCCGGAGGCGACCGATCTGCAGGCGCTGCTCGCGCAGATGCGGGACCGTTCGGTGGCGACGGTTGCCATGGAGGTGTCGTCGCACGCGCTCGATCAGCACCGCGTCGACGGCACCCGCTTCGCCGCGGTGACGTTCACGAATCTCACGCACGAGCACCTCGACTACCACGCGACGGTCGACGCGTACTTCGCGGCCAAGGCCCGGCTCTTCGATCTGGAGTTCGCGCGGCGCGCGGCGATCAACATCGACGACGAGCACGGACGCGTGCTGCGCGATCTCGCGGTCGCGCGGGGCCTCGAGGTGTGTACGTACTCGGCCGAGGATCCGATGGCGGACGTGTACGCGCGCGACGTGCTGCTGCGGCGCGACGGCACGATGTTCGATCTCGTCGACGCGCGCCGCGATCACCACGGCGTGGTGCGCAGTCCGCTGGTCGGCCGCTTCAACGTCGCCAACGCGTTGGCCGCGGCCGCGACCGCGCTCGTCGTCGGCCTCTCGTTCGAAGCCGTGCTCGCCGGTCTCGGCGCACCGGTACGCGTCCCCGGCCGGTTCGAGCGGGTCACCGCCGCCCGTGACTTCGCCGTGCTCGTCGACTACGCGCACACCCCCGACGCGTTGGCCTCGGTGCTCGGTGCGGCCCGGTCGCTCGTCGACGGCGGGAAGCTGGTGGTGGTGTTCGGGTGCGGGGGAGATCGCGACCGCTCGAAGCGCCCGCTCATGGGCGAGGTCGCGACCCGGCTCGCGGACGTCGCGATCCTCACCTCCGACAACCCGCGCTCGGAAGACCCGGACGCGATCGCACGCGACGTGCTCGCCGGGATCCCGGACGGCCGCACCGCCCCCGCGGTCGAGCTCGACCGGCGCACCGCGATCCGCACCGCGCTGCATGCCGCGGGCGCGGGCGACGTGGTGGTGATCGCGGGGAAGGGTCACGAAACCGGCCAGACCGCCGGCGGGGTGACGGTTCCGTTCGACGACCGCTTGGTCGCGGTCGAGGAACTGGGAGCGTGCCCGTGACGGTGCTCACCGCACGCGAGATCGCGCACCGCACCGCGGGTCGCATCGCCGGTGACGAGGGCGCAACCGTCGACGCCTGGGCCTTCGACTCGCGGACGCTGCAGCCCGGTGCGTGCTTCGTCGCGCTCCGCGGCGATCGCGACGGACACGACTTCGTCGAGTCCGCGTTCGCCGCCGGTGCGCAGGTGGCGCTCGTCGATCACGACTTCACGGGTTCGGTGGAGCTCGCCCCCGGCCGGGCGCTCGTGCATGTCGGCGACACCCTCGGCGCGCTCCAGGAGATCGCGCGCTCCCTCCGGCTCGATCGGCCGGAACTGCACGTGGTCGCGGTGGGCGGCTCGACGGGAAAGACCTCGACCAAGGACCTGCTGGCGGCCGCGCTCGTCTCGCGCGGGTGTCACGCGAACGAGGCGTCGTACAACAACGAGTTCGGGCTCCCGATCACGTTGTGCAACGCCCCGGGCTCGGCCGGAGTCGTAGTCACCGAGATGGGAGAGCGCTTCGCCGGCGACCTGCGCGAGCTGTGCGACATCGCGCGCCCCGACACCGGAGTCATCACGAATGTGGGTCTGGCCCACGCCGAGCACCTCGGCGGGCACGACGGCGTGGTCGCGGTGCTCGCCGAGCTGCTCGAAGCGCTGCCGGCCACGGGCACCGCGGTGTTGAACGCCGACGATCCGGCCACGCCGGTGCTGCGCGCCGCGACCCTCGCGACCGTGGTGACGGTCGGGGCGAGCGACGACGCCGACTACCGGATCACGGACGTGTCCGTCGACGAGCGGCTGCACCCCTCGTTCGCACTCGGCGGTCACCGGTTCACGATCCCGTTGCACGGCACGCACCAGGTGGTGAACGCGGCGATGGCGATCGCGGTCGCGCACGGCGAGTTCTCGTTGTCGTACGAGGAGATCGCGCTCGAGCTCGCGCAGGCCAAGCCCGGCCGTTGGCGCATGGAGCTGCTCGAGACCGACGCGGGCGTGACCGTGCTGAACGACGCGTACAACGCGAACCCGACGTCGATGGAAGCGGCGCTGGTTGCACTCGCGCACCTGGTCCTTCCCGCCGGGGCGCGTCGGATCGCGGTCGTCGGCGACATGCGCGAGCTCGGCCGCCATCACGACGATGCACACCGTGCGGTCGGGGAGCAGGCCGCCGCCCTCGGACTCGATGTGGTGGTCGGCGTCGGTGCGGGGGGCGCGGCCATCGCCGCGACCGCGCGTGCGAACGGTGTCGACGCGCACGTCGCGGGCGACGCCGCGGCGGCGATCGCACTCGTGGCCCCGATGGTGCGCACCGGCGATGCCGTGCTCGTCAAGGCGAGTCGCGCGCTCGGCCTCGAGCACGTCGCCGACGGCCTGCTCGCGCGGGCCCGGAGCGGTTGCGTGGGAGGCGATCGCGCGTGATCGCCATGCTCATGTCGGCCGGCGCCGCCTTCGCCGTGGTCGTCTTCTTCACACCGTTCCTGATCCGGCGTCTCCGCCTGCTCGGCATCGGGCAGGCGATCCGCGACGACGGTCCCATCGAGCACCCGCACGTGGCCAAGGCGGGCACGCCGACGATGGGCGGCATCGCGATCGTGCTGGCGACCGTCGTCGGGTACCTCTTTGCGCACGTGCGGCGCGAGAGCATCGCGTTCGCCACGCCGGGCTGGGCGCTCCTCGCCCTGATCGTCGGGCTCGGGATCGTGGGTTGGATCGACGACTACCTCGGTGTGCGCGCCCGGCGGAACATGGGCTTGCGCAAACGGGGAAAGACGCTCGGCATCGTGCTCGTCGCCGCCGGGTTCGCGTGGCTCGCGGTGTACTTCGTGCACACCGACACGCACCTCTCGTTCACGCAGCCGCTCGACATCGACCTCGGCAAGTTCGGGATGTTCTTGTTCATCGTCCTCGTGGTGTACGCGGCGGCCAACGCGGTGAACCTCACCGACGGTCTCGACGGGCTCGCCGCCGGGTCTTCGGCGTTCACGTTCGCGGCGTTCATGATCATCGGCTTCACCGAGTTCCGGCACCCCGACATCTACAACGTGCTCTCCGCGCAGGCACTCGACCAGGCGGTGGTGGCCGCGGCGATGTTCGGCGCGTGCGCGGGATTCCTGTGGTGGAACGCAGCCCCGGCGCGCATCTTCATGGGCGACACCGGCTCGCTCGCCATCGGCGGGGCGATGGCGGGGCTCGCGCTCCTCGAGCGCACCCACCTTCTCCTGCCGTTGCTCGCCGGGCTCCCGACCGTCGAAACGCTGTCGGTCATCGCGCAGATCATCTCGTACCGCGGCTTTCGCAAACGGGTGCTCCGGATGGCACCGATCCACCACCACTTCGAGGTCGGGGGCTGGTCCGAGTTCACGGTCATCGTCCGCTTCTGGCTGTTCGCCGGCATCTGCGTCGCGCTCGGCGTCGGCATCTTCTATGCCGACTTCCTCCGGCACGGGGTGAACCTCGGATGAGCGGGGAGCGCGCAGTTCGTCGGGCTCTCGTCATCGGCCTGGCCGAGACCGGGGTGGCGGTGGCGCGGGCGCTGCGGGCCGAAGGTTGGGACGTGACCGTGGTCGAGGACACGCCCGTCACCACCGCGAAGTACGCCGAGCGGGTCGAGGCGGTGCGCACGATCGCGGCGCGGATCGTCGAGGCGCCGACCGATGCGCAGATTCGCGAACTCGTCGCCGGCGTCGATCTCGTGGTTCCGAGCCCGCTCGTGCGACCGGGCCATGCCGCGATCGTCGAAGCCGTTGCCCGCGGTATTGCAGTGCGCAGCGAGATCGACCTCGCGGCCGAGCGCGCCCGTGTGCCGATCGTCGCCGTCACCGGGACGAACGGGAAGACCACGGTGACGTCGATGGTTGCGGCGATGCTCGAAGCGTCGGGTGTGCCCGCGATCGCGGCCGGGAACATCGGACGACCGTTGATCGACGCGGTTGCGGACCCATCGTTCACCTCCGACAGTCCCGGGACACCGCCGGGCGTCGTCGTCGCCGAGGTGTCGTCGTTCCAACTGCAATTCGCGCAGAAGGCCTTCCGCCCGCGCGTCGCGATCCTGCTCGCGATCACGCCCGATCATCTCGACTGGCACGGTTCGTTCGCCGGCTACGCGGATGCGAAGGCCCGGATCACCGCGTTCCAGCGCGCCGACGATCTCCTGGTGTACGACGCGGATGACGAACGTGCGTTCGCGATCGCGACGCGCGCCTCCGCGGCGCGGCGTGTCGGCGTCTCCGCGCGCGCCGACGCCGAGGGCTGCTACCGAGTCGTCGGCGATCGGCTCGTGCTGCCCGACGGTCGACCACTCGCCGCGTTCACCGACATGTCGCGATCGCTCCCGCACGACCGCACGAACGCGCTCGCCGCGGCCGCGGCGGCGCTCGAGGTCGGTGCGACCGTCGACGGTGTGGTCGCCGCGCTCCGTTCCTACGCGACCATGCCCCATCGCGTCGCTCTGGTGGGCGAAGCTAACGGGGTGGAGTGGTACGACGATTCGAAGGCAACGAACCCCGACGCGACCAGACGCGCCGTCTCCTCGTTCACTTCTGTGGTCCTGCTCGCCGGCGGCCGCAACAAGGGTCTCGACCTCTCGGTCCTGGCCGACGACGAGTCGCATCTCCGCGGTGTGGTCGCATTCGGTGAGGCCGCGCCCGAGATCGCGGCCGCCTTCGCGCGGTCTTCGACTCCGGTCGAGCGCGCGGCCAACATGCACGACGCGGTCGGCGCCGCGGCCCGCATGGCGCGCGCCGGCGACGTCGTGTTGCTCTCGCCCGCCTGCGCGTCGTTCGACGCGTACTCCGGTTACGGCGCGCGGGGCGACGATTTCGCGCGCGAGGTTCGCGTCCAGGTGATGGAGGAGGCGACGTCGCGATGACGGCGGTCTCACCCCGGGTGTCGTTGCGGCGGCTGCGCGGGATAGGGAATCCGATCGCTCGGGCGCGCCAGGCGCTCATCGCACGGCTCATTCGCCGTGAGGAGTTGCCGCGGCCGCCCGCGTACGTCGTGCTCTGCGCCACGGTCACGGTGCTCAACGTCGTCGGGCTCGTGATGATCCTGTCGGCGTCGTCGGTCGCCGCGCTCTCCGACTACGGGTCGTCGTGGTACTTCTTCAACCGCCAGCTCATGTGGGCCCTCATCGGACTCGCCACGTTCCTCATCGCCTCCCGGATCGACTACCGCAAATGGCGCCGCACGGCTCCCTACCTGCTCGGGTTCGCGTTGATCACGTTGTCCGTCGTGCTCGTCGGCGGAAAACTCGTTTCGGGCTCGCAGCGCTGGCTCGTCCTCGGGCCGCTGCAACTCCAACCGAGCGAGATCGCCAAACTGGCGCTGCTCGTGTGCGGAGCCGAGATCCTGACCAAGCGCGCCGACCGGATGGACGACCCGCGCGCGTGGCGACCGGTCATCGCGATCTTCTTGGTGTTCGCCGCGCTCGTGATGAAGGAACCCGACCTCGCCTCGACGATCGTGCTCGGCGTGGTCGTCGCCGCGTTGTTGATCGTCGGGGGCGTGCGGACCCGGCACCTCGCGCAGATGATCGGGATCGCCGCGCTCGGCACCGGTGTGCTCTCGCTCCTCGCGGGCTACCGCCGGGCGCGCATGTTCTCGTTCCTGCACCCCGGTCACGACGTCGGCAACACCGGGTACCAGCTCTACCGGTCGTTGATCGCGATCGGGAGCGGCGGGCTGAACGGTGTCGGCCTGGGCGCGGGCCGGGCGAAGTGGTTCTTCCTGCCGAACGCGCACACCGACTTCATCTTCGCGATCATCGGCGAGGAGCTCGGCTTCATCGGTTGTCTGCTCGTGCTCGGCTTGTTCGTCGGCCTGGGTCTGGTCGGGTTGCGCATCGCGCGTCGCGCGCCCGATCGCTTCGGCATGCTCATCGCCACGGGCGTCACCGCATGGATCGTCGGCCAGGCCGCGATCAACCTCGGCGCGGTGGTGGGGCTGCTCCCCGTGTCGGGGGTTCCCCTGCCGTTCCTCTCGGTGGGTGGCACCTCGCTCGTCATCACGATGTTCGGCGTCGGTGTCGTCGCCAACATCGCGCGCCAGACGGCCCCGACGCCGGCCCGGACGCGCCCACGGACCGCGAAGCGGCCGGTACGCGCCCGCGCGTCGTGAGCGCCCCGGTCTACGCGCTGCTCACCGGCGGAGGGACGGGCGGTCACACCTATCCGGCGATCGCGGTCGCGCAGGAGCTGGAACGGCGCGGTCACGCGGTTCGGTTCGTCGGCGGCAAGCGGGGCATCGAGGGGCGGGTGGTGCCCGCGGCCGGCTTCGAGATCGATCTGTTGCCCGGACGCGGGCTCCAGCGCCGCGTGACGATGCAGAACGTCGCCGCGCTCTGGGGCGCAGCGTCGGCGTTCGTGCGGGCGATCGGGATCGTGCGGCGCTACCGTCCGCGCGTCGTGGTGGGCTTCGGCGGGTACGCGTCGTTCCCCTGCGTGCTCGCCGCACGCCTGTTGCGGGTACCGGTGGTCGTGCACGAACAGGACGCCGCGCCCGGACTCGCGAACCGCTGGGGCGTACGGCTCGGCGCGCGTCCCGCGGTGTCGTTGCCCGACACCCCGCTGCCGAACGCCACGCTCACCGGCAATCCGGTACGCGCCGCGTTCGCGCACCTCGATCGCCCTGCGCCGGTCGCCGGCGACCCCGCCTTGGTCGCGGTCTTCGGCGGCGCGCAGGGTGCCCGCACGATCAATCGGGCCGCGCTCGGTTGTTACGACGCGTGGCGCGCACGCACCGATCTCGCGGTGCACCACGTGTGTGGGCCGCGGAACCTCGAGCGCTGCTCGGCCGAGCTCGCGGCCGCCCGGCGCGGCGGCGATGCGCTGCAGTACGAGCTCGTCGGCTACGAGGAACGCATGGACGCGGTGTACCAACGGGCCGCGCTCGCGGTGTGCCGCTCGGGTGCGGGAACCATCGCCGAGCTCACTGCGGTCGGCCTCCCCGCGGTGCTCGTGCCCCTGCCCGGCGCGCCGAGCGATCATCAGACGCGCAACGCACAGACGCTCGAACGCGCGGGCGCGGCGGTGCTGTTGCGCGACGACGAATGCGATCCCGCCCGGCTCGACACAGTCGTGTCGGAACTGCTCGGCGCCACCGATCGGCTCGCGCGCATGGGTGCCGCGGCGCGCGGGCTCGGCCGGCGCGACGCCGCCGAGCGCCTCGCCGATCTGGTCGAGGAGCACGCCCGTGCCGCCTGACGCGCCGGACGTCGACGCCGCCGGCGCCTTCGTGCTCGACCTGTCGCGGCCGCGACGCGTCCACATCGTCGGTGTCGCGGGGGCGGGGATGAGTGCCATCGCGCTCGTGCTGGCCCGCATGGGTCACACGGTGAGCGGCTCCGACATCAAGAGCGCCGCGGTGCTGGAACGGCTCGCGGCCGCGGGGGTCGAGGTGCACGTCGGCAACCGCGCCGAATACGTACCCGCCGACGCCGATGCCGTCGTCTACTCCACGGCGATCCCGCGCCGGAACGTGGAACTGGTCGCGGCCGGCCGGCTCGGGATTCCCGTGCTGCACCGCTCGGCCGCGCTCGCCGCCCTCGCCGCGACCCGCAAGACCATCGCGGTCGCGGGCTCGCACGGCAAGACCACGAGCGCGTCGATGCTCGCGCTCATCCTGCGCAGCGCCGGATGGTCGCCGAGCTTCGTGATCGGTGGCGAGGTCAACGAAGTCGGCAGCAACGCGGCCTTCGGCGACGGCGAATGGCTCGTCGTCGAGGCCGACGAGAGCGACGGAACGTTCCTGCATCTCTCGCCGCAGGCCGGGTTGGTCACGAACATCGAACCGGACCACCTCGATCACTACGGCGACTTCGACACGCTCGTTCGTGCCTTCGAACAGTTCGTGACCTCGGTCGCCGGACCGACCGTTGCCTGCGCCGACGACGAGATCGCGCTGCGCATCGCGGTGGCGCGGCCCGGCATCCGCACCTACGGGTTCGCGGACGGCGCCGACTACCGCATTGTGGACGAAGTCGTCGACGACACGATGACGTGTCGCTTCACGCTCGTCGTCGACGGCGGTGTTCGTACCGAGATCGCCGTCCCCGCGGGCGTGAAGGCATCGACCAACGCGGCGGGCGCGATCGCGATCGCCCTCGAGCTCGGCGTCGGGATCGAGGCCGCGGTCAAGGCGCTCGCGGGCTTCGGTGGTGTGGCGCGGCGGTTCCAGTACCGGGGTGTCCGCGACGGCGTGACGTTCATCGACGACTACGCGCACCTGCCCACCGAGGTCGGCTCGGCCATCGCCGCGGCCCGCCGGGGTCCGTGGCGGCGCGTCGTGGTGGTGTTCCAGCCGCACCGCTACACGCGCACGGCGTCGATCGGTGCGCAGTTCGCCGATGCGTTCACCGAGGCCGACACGCTGGTGCTGACCGACGTGTATCCCGCGGGCGAGACCCCGATTCCCGGCGTCTCCGGCCGGCTCATCCTCCGCGCGGTGCTCGATCACCACCCGTCGCTGCCGGTGGCCTATCTCCCGCGGCCGGCCGACCTCGCGCCGGTTCCGGGCCGCTACGCCCGGGCCGGCGACCTCGTGCTGACCCTGGGGGCCGGCGACCTCACCGCGATGCCCGACGTGTGGCTCGGAGCGCCGTCGTGAACCTCGAGGTGCTCCCCGTGACCCTGGAGGTGCCGTCGTGACGCTCGAGGGGGTGGCCACGGCCCTCGAGCGCCGGCTCGGCGCCCGGGTGGAGCGCGCGGCGCCCGGAGGTCAGCTGACGACGTATCGGTGCGGGGGTCCGATCGCGGTGCTCGTCCGCGCCGGTCGCGAGGACGACCTGCGCGGCGTCGCGGCCGTGCTCGCCGGCGCACCCGACGTTCCCGTCCTGGTCGTGGGCCGGGGTTCGAACCTGCTGATCGCCGACGCCGGCTTCGGTGGGGTCGCGATCGTGCTCGGCGGCGACTTGGAGGAGATCGTGGTCGATCCGGGCGCCGCCCGCGTCACCGCCGGCGGCGCCGCCGCGCTCCCGGTGCTCGCCCGCCAGGCGGCGCGGTCCGGGATCGGCGGCCTCGAGTTCTACGTGGGCATCCCGGGCAGCGTCGGCGGGGCGCTGCGCATGAATGCCGGCGGCCACGGCGCGCAGACGAAGGACGTGCTGGTCTCCGCGCGGGTCCTCGACCTGCGCGACGGGATCACGCGCGACCTGAAGGTCGACGACCTCGGTCTCGGGTACCGGCACTCCGCGCTCGGGCCGCGAGAGGTCGTGCTCGGCGCGGAGTTCGCCGGGCACGCGGACGACCCCGACGTCTGCACGGCGCGGATCGACGAGATCGTGCGCTGGCGCCGGGAGCACCAGCCCGGAGGCCAGAACGCGGGATCGGTCTTCACCAATCCGCCCGACGACGCCGCGGGCCGCCTGATCGAGGCGTGCGGTCTCAAGGGGCTGCGGGTCGGGGGCGCGGTGGTGTCGGAGAAGCACGCCAACTTCTTCGTGGCCGAACCCGGCGCCTGCGCCGACGACGTGTACGCGCTGGTGCGTCTGGTCCAGGCGCGGGTCTTCGCCGCGACCGGCGTGCGGTTGGTTCCGGAACTGCAGCTCGTCGGGTTCACCGACGCTTCCGAGGAGGCCCGAGGATGACGACGACCCCGACGCGCTCACCGGCGCAGACGCAACCCAAGGCGCGCATCAACCCGCGCATCCGCGAACGCCGCATCGAGGTGCAACGCGAAGCGGGTCGCAAGCGTCTGCGCGTCCTGCTCATCGTGTCGTCCGTTCTCAGTGCGTTCGGGCTCGCGTTCCTGGTCGTCACGTCGCCCGTGCTCGACGTCGACCACATTCCCGTCGCGGGCGCGCAGCACGTCACGCCCGCGCAGGTTCGGGCCGCGGCTGCGGTGCACACGCGCGATCACCTTCTGTTCGTCGACACCGGTGCGGTCGCGCGCCGGGTCGAACAGATCCCGTGGGTCGAGCACGCGTCGGTGCAACGGGACTTCCCGGGCACGTTGAAGATCACGGTCACCGAGTACACGCCCGCGGCCTTCGTACGGGTCGCGACGGGTGGTGTGGTGCTCGTTGCGGCGAACGGTCACGTCATCACGCACGCAACCGCCGCACCCGCGCACACCGTCGAGGTGCGCGGCGTGCGTCTGGCTCCGGGAGTCGGCCAACTGCTCTCGCCGCCGGACGCCGCGGGCATCGTGTCGCGGCTGCCGGACGCGATCGCCCAACAGGTGGCGGCGATCGACGTGAGTGGGGGCGGGGTCGCGCTCGTGCTCACGAGCGGCCCCCAGATCCGTCTCGGATCGACCGCCGATCTCGACGCCAAGACCGCGTCGGCGCAAGCGGTGCTGACGCATCTCGGTGCCACGTGCTTCACCTACATCGATGTGTCGACGCCGAATCGGCCGCTCTCCCACGCGTGTTGACGCGTGCGCAGACGCACAGGGGAACGCTTCATTCATTGATTCAGGGACTGTCCTCCGGTACAGTCTCGACGCGAAGCACAGGTTGACATAAATGTCAACCTCAAGTTGAGCTTCACAGTCCGGAAGTCTTTTCGGGCGGCGGGGGAGAAGGACGAGGTCAGGACCCATGCTCGGTGCTCCGCAGCACTATCTCGCGGTGATCAAAGTTGTCGGTGTCGGTGGAGGCGGCTGCAACGCGGTCAACCGCATGATCGACGCGGGGCTGAAAGGCGTGGAGTTCATCGCCATCAACACCGACGCGCAGTCGTTGTTGCTGTCGGACGCCGACGTGAAACTCGACATCGGTCGCACGCTCACGCGCGGCCTCGGCGCCGGCTCCGATCCCGAGATCGGTCAGCAGGCCGCCGAAGAGCACCGCCAGGAGATCGAAGAGGTGCTGAAGGGCGCCGACATGGTCTTCATCACCGCGGGCAAGGGCGGCGGTACCGGCACCGGCGGCGCACCGGTCGTCGCGGAGATCGCCAAGCAGATCGGCGCGCTGACGATCGGCGTCGTGACCCGTCCGTTCGGCTTCGAAGGGCGCCGCCGTTCGGTGCAGGCCGAGTCGGGCATCGCGAAGCTCAAGGAAAAGGTCGACACGATCATCATCATCCCGAACGAGCGCCTGCTCCAGGTGAGCGACGAGCGCACCTCGATGTTGAACGCGTTCAAGATGGCCGACGAAGTGTTGCTGCAGGGCGTGCAGGGGATCACGGATCTCATCACCACGCCGGGCCTCATCAACACCGACTTCGCCGACGTGAAGATGATCCTCACGAACGCCGGTTCCGCGCTCGATGGGTGTGGGGTACGCATCGGGCGACGGGCGCGCGGTCTCCGCGGCGCGCGCCGCGATCTCGAGCCCGCTGCTCGAAGCGAGTATCGAAGGCGCACGCGGGATCCTGCTCAACGTCAGCGGTCCGTCCGACCTCGGGCTGTTCGAGCTCAACGAGGCCGCCGAGATCATCGGTCAGGCCGCGCACCCGGACGCCAACATCATCTTCGGTGCGGTGATCGACGACGCGCTCGGGGACGAAGTGCGCCTCACCGTCATCGCCGCGGGCTTCGACCGCTACGAAGGCGAAGCGGGCGCGCCGCGCAAGTCGAGCTACTCGCTCGAACTGAACGACGAGGACTCGCTCGCGGGCGAGGAAGCGCTCGACCTCGGCGACGACGACTTCGACGTTCCCGAATTCCTGCGTTGATTCACGGGCCCCGGCCTGACCGATGATCGCAGCCGCACCGCTGCTGGAGGATCGGCTCGGAACCGCACGCGTGTGGTGCTCGGACCGCCGGCACGGAAACCTCGGTGATCACGTCGGCGACGATCCCGCGGTCGTCGCGCACAATCGCGCCGAGTTGGCCGTGTCAACGGGACTGGGGGCCACGGGGGCCGCTGATCCGAGCCGTTGGGTCTGGTTGCGGCAGGTGCACGGCGCCACCGTTCACGTCGCAACCGATCGGGCAACCGATCGGGCAACCGATCGGCCGCGTCGCCGGCGTGCCGGAAGCCGATGCGGTGGTCACGGCGGTCCCCGGGCTGGCGCTCGCGGTGGTCACCGCCGACTGCGCGCCGCTCGTCGTCGCGTGCGACGACGCGGTCGGCGTGGTACACGCCGGTCACCGCGGCCTGGCCGCCGGTGTGATCGAGGCCGCGATCGCGCGGCTGCGAGAGATCGGCACGGGTGAGGTGCGCGCGTTCCTCGGGCCGTGCATCCGGGTGGAGTGCTACGAGTTCGGCGCCGCCGACCTCGCCCGTTTCGTCGAGCAGTTCGGACCGGGAGTGCGCGGCCTCACGCGCGCCGGCCGTCCCGCGCTCGACATCACCGCCGCGATCCGGGTGGTGCTCGAACGCGAGCGGGTCGTCGCGTTCGACGATTGCGGCGTGTGCACGGCGGACTCGGCCGAGCACTTCTCGTACCGCCGGCGCGCGGAGTCGGGCCGGCAGGCGACGGTCGCGGTGCTGTCGTGACGGTGGCCGAACGACTGACCGAGGTACGCGAGCGCATCGCGTCGGCGGCCCGTTCCTCCGGTCGTGACGCGGACGCGGTGACGCTGGTCGTCGTCACGAAGGAAGTCGGTCTCGACGACGTGCGCGCCGCGTTGCACGCCGGTGCGATCGATCTCGGCGAGAACCGCGCCCAGGACCTCGCCGCCAAAGCCGACGCGCTCGCAACCTCGGAATTCGCGCCGCGCTGGCATTTCATCGGGCGTCTGCAACGCAACAAGGTGCGCGCGGTGGCGCGCCATGTCGCGCTGTGGGAGTCGATCGATCGCGTCGAGCTCGCGGTCGAGGTCGGCACGCGGGCGCCCGGGAGCGCGGTGCTCGTGCAGGTCAATGTGACGGGTGAGGTGCAAAAGGGCGGCTGTGCGCCCGAGGCGGCGGCTGCGCTCGTTGACGCGTGTCGGGCCAACGGGTGCGTGGTCGAGGGTCTGATGACGGTGCCCCCCGCCGAGGGTGATCCCCGTGCGGTCTTCGCGCAGGTGCGGCGCATGACCGACGACCTGGGGCTTCGCGTCTGCTCGATGGGCATGAGCGGGGACTACGAGATCGCCGTTGCCGAGGGCGCCACGATGGTGCGGGTCGGCAGCGCGATCTTCGGTCCGCGGCAGAGCGGCGCCGGTGCGCGACGATAGCCTGGCGCTGCGCAGCGTGGTCGAGGTCGTGCGCGCCACTGTCCGGACACCTCAGCACGCTCGAGTGCGCCCGGACGAAGCACGGACGAGACAGCACGGACGAGAAGGGACGCCGCATGTCGGTCTTGCACAAAACGATGGTCTGGCTGGGCCTCGTTGACGACGACGAGTACTACGGCGAGGACGACGAGTACTACGCGGACGAGTACGGCGAGCCGATCAGCGCGCCCGCGCGTCAGCCCGCGCGCGCCACGGCCGGCACCGCCACCGCCGCGCCGCCGGTTGCCGAACCCAGTCCGCTCACGGTGATCCGCAGCCGGCGCGACCGCGGCGAAGACGTCCCCGCGGCCGCACCGCCGCGTGCGTCGGCCGTCAAGCCGATCCCGATGCCGGCCACGCGGGTACACGTGATGGATCCGAAGGGATTCAACGACGCGCAGGAGGTAGGCGACCGTTTGAAGAACGGCCAGCCCGTGATCTTGAACCTGCAAGGCGTCGACCGTGATCTGCAGCGCCGGCTGATCGACTTCGCCAGCGGGCTCGCGTACGCGCTGAACGGCACGATGTCGAAGGCGGCGGATCAGGTCTTCCTGCTGACGCCGTCGAACGTCGAGGTGTCCGAGGAGGAGAAGGAGCGCCTGCAGGCCCGGGGTCTGTATCGCACCGTTCGCCCCTGAATGGGAATCCTCTGCGCAACGCTGAACGTCTACCTGTTGATCCTGCTCGCCCGGGCGGTGCTCTCGTGGTTTCCGGTCCGCCCCGGCACGGGTCTGGCGAGCGTGCTGTCGGTCCTGATGCAGCTCACCGAGCCGGTGCTCGCCCCGGTTCGGCGCATCATTCCGCCGGCCGGCATGTTCGATCTCTCGTTCCTCGTCGTGTTCATCGCGATCGAGGTCGCGCATACAGCAATTGGCTGTTCCGGCCGAATATTTCCCTGAGTCGAGGTCACCCCCCTCGGCGAGCCCCAGGTCTACGATGAGGTGGATATGGAGATCACACCGCGAGAGCTCCGGGACATCGAAATTCACTCCGAGATGCGGGGCTACAGCCGCGACGAGGTCAACGACCTCCTCGAGCGGGCCGCCGTCTCGATCGAAGCCTCCAACCAGCGCGTGACCCAGCTGCAGGACCGGCTGACGTCGGCGCAGAGCGAGGCGGTCCGCACCCGGGAGACCGAGGACATCCTCCACCGCACCTTGCTGCTCGCGCAGCGTGCGGCCGACGAAGCGGTCGCGGAGGCAACGGCCAAGTCGCGCCAGATGGTCGACGAGGCCGAGATGTCGTCGCGCAAGCTCGTCGCCGAAGCCGAGACCGAAGCGCGCCGCAGGGGCGACGCCGAACGTCGCCGGCTCGAAGAGGAGATCGTCGAGCTGGCCGGGCGGCGCGACACGCTGCTCGCCGACGTCGAGGCGCTGACGCGCTTCGAAGCCGAGTACCGCGAGCGGATGGTGAGCGCGCTCGAGTCCGACCTCTCCGCGCTCAAGACCCGCACGACGGTGCCTCCGGCCAAGCCCGAACCGAGCGACGTCGAGATCCCCTCGCCGGCGGTGGCGACGCAGGTCGCCGCGGCGGAGGCGTCACCCGCGGAAGCCCCCGCGGCCGCGAGTGAGCCCGAAGAACCGGCGGCGTCCGCCGACCCTCCAGTAGCCGACGCGGCCGCCGCGGCGGTCCCGGCCGCCGCCGCGAACGTCGACCGCGAGACCAGTGAGGTCGACGTGCGGACGCTCTTCGAACAGACCGGCGAAGCGCCGAGCGAAGACGCCGCGACCGTCCGTCCGGAAGGATTCGTTCCGCTCGATCTCGCCGGTCCCGAGGGTGTCGATGCCGACATCCTCGACGACGACGCGTTCTTCGCAACCTTGCGCGACGCGGTGCACGACGATGCGCCGCTCGGCCCGCGCGAAGAAGGCGACGACATCACCGGCGAGAACCGGTTCTTCGACCAGGACGCCGATCGCGCGTCGTTCCGCGACGTCTTCCGCCGCCGGAGATAGTTCTTCAATTCTTTGTCGCAGGCGTACTTGCGCGGCTCGCTGCGCTCGCGATTGCGAAGTACGCCTGACTCCGGCGAGCTTCCTGCGCACCCTCCGGGCTGCTCCGGTCGCCGCATCATGCGCGGCGGGGGATCGCGCGGCTGGGCCCGAAGCGATGGGCGCAGCGCAAGCGCAGGGCACTGGCCGGAGTCAGCCGCAACTCGCAATCGCGAGCGCAGCGAGCGGCTCAGTTGGGGCTGCGACCAAGAACGGCGTGCTTCAGGTCGAGCCAGAGGGGCTCGCCGTCGATCATCGCGTCGGGCGCGCCCTCGAGTGACTCCTCGAGGGTCTCGAACGACGTCGCCAGTACCTCGGCCGCGATCCACTCGGCGTGGCGGCGCGCGGCTTCGCAGATGCGGGCCGTCGACCGCAGCACGACGGTGATGCGGTCGGCGAGCGCGAACCCGCTGCCCTTGCGCCGATCGTTGACGGCTCGGATGATCTCGCGGGCCCTGCCCTCGGCGCGGAGGTCGTCGTCGAGGGTCAGGTCGAGCGCCACCGCGTGCGGCCCGTCCTGGGCCAGCGTGAGGTCTTCGTGTTGTTCGGCGCGGATCTCCACGTCGGTCGGCTCGAGCTTCACGTCCTCGCCGTCGACGTTCAAGGTGAACGAGCCGTGTTCGTCGAACGCCCGCTTCACCTCGCCGCCGTCGACGTGTTCGAGCAGTGCTTTCACGCGTGGCGCCAGCTTCCCGAGACGCGGACCGAGCGCACGAAAGTTCGGGACCACGCGGTACGACAGGAGACCCTCGAGTGATTCGACGACCTCGAGTTGTTTCACGTTCAACTCGTCCTTGATCTCCCGGGCGACGTCGTCGCGCAACTGCTCGCCCCCCGTGAGCAGTGCGATCGCGCGGGGGAGCGGTTGGCGCACGCCGAGCTTGGCGTCGGCGCGGGCCGCGCGTCCGAGCGAGACCAGCATGCGGGCGAGCGTCATCTCCGCTTCGAGGGCGTCGTCGATCGCGGCTTCGTCGTAAGTCGGCCAGTCGCCGAGGTGCACCGACGCGTCGGTCGACGCGAGATTGCGGAACAGCTCGTCGGAGACGAACGGGCAGAACGGCGCCAGGAGCTGCGACAGCGTGAGCAGCGCCTGATGCAGCGTCGCGTGTGCCGCCGGATCGGACGACTTCCAAAAGCGCGGTCGTGAGCGGCGGACGTACCAGTTCGAGAGGTCGTCGACGAGGTCGGCGAGCGCCTGCGTCCCCGCCAACGCGTCGAACTGTTCCAGGGCCTCGGTCACCGTACGCACCGTGCGGTGCACCCGCGACGTGATCCACCGGTCGAGCACGTGGGCCGGCGCATTCGCCGAACCGGACGCCGACCAGCCGTCGATGTTCGCGTACGTGATGAAGAACGAATACGTGTTCCACAGCGTGAGCAGGAACTGGCGCGTCGCCTCGTCGATGCCCTCGACGTAGACGCGCTTCGGTGTCCACGGCGAGCCCGACGACAACATGTACCACCGCAGCGCATCGGCGCCGCGCTCGGCGAGCACGGGCACCGGGTCGATCACGTTGCCGCGCGACTTCGACATCTTCACGCCGTCCTTGTCGACGATGTGCGCCAGGCACACGACGTTGCGGTACGGCGTCCGGCCGAACGCGAGCGTGTTCACCGCGAGCAGCGAGTAGAACCACCCGCGCGTCTGGTCGATCGCTTCGCAGATGAAGTCGGCGGGAAAGCGGTGCTCGAAGGCGTCCGCGTTCGCGAACGGGTAGTGGAACTGCGCGGCGGGCATCGACCCGGAGTCGAACCAGGCGTCGAGCACGGGTTGGATGCGGTACGCGGTTCCCGTCCGGCATTCCGGGCACGTGATCGTGACGTCGTCGACGTACGGCCGGTGCAGATCCATCGCGCCGAGGTCGCGCCCGGCGAGCTGTGCCAGCTCTTCCACCGAGCCGATGCACGTGTCGTGATTGCAGTCGTGGCAACGCCACACCGGAATCGGGGTGCCCCAGTAGCGATCGCGGGAGAGCGCCCAGTCGACGTTGTTCTCGAGCCAGTCGCCGAAGCGCCCGTGCTTGATGTGCTCCGGGTACCAGTTGATCGTCTCGTTCTCGGCGAGCAACTCGCGCTTGTGTGCGGACGTGCGCGCGAACCACGTGGGCTTGGCCCAGTAGATGAGCGGCGTGTCGCAGCGCCAGCAGTGCGGGTACGAGTGCGTGTAGTCGACGACGGCGACGACCTTGCCGCGCGCGGTGAGGTCGTCGATGAGGTCGGGATCGGCGTCCTTGACGAACCGGCCCGCGTACTGCTTGCCGATGCTCGGTTCGAAGCGGGCCGCGTCGTTGACGGGATTCACGATCGGCAGACCCTCGCGTTCGCCGATCTCACGGTCGATCTCGCCGAACGCGGGCGCGAGGTGCACGATGCCCGAACCGTCTTCGATGGTGACGAAGTCGTCGGCGACGACGGTGTACGCACGCGCGCCCTCGGCCGCGATCATCGTGAACGGTGGTTCGTAGCGGACTCCGACCAGCGCCGCAGCCGGCACCACCGCGACGATCTCGGCGTCGGCGCCGAGCACGTCGGCGACGCGGGCCCGGGCCATCACGAGATCGCGACCGCCTTCCGGCGCCCGGACGCGTACGTAGTCGATCTCCGGGCCGACCGCGGCGCCGACGTTGGACGGCAGCGTCCACGGGGTGGTCGTCCACACCAACAGGTCGGCCCCGTCGAGATCCGAACTCCCCGACGCACCGTCCCGCCCGACGAGGGGAAAACGGACGTAGACCGACGGCTCGGTGACGTCGCGATACGCACCCGGCTGTCCGAGCTCGTGGCTCGACAGCGCGGTGCCGCAGCGGCCGCAGTACGGCACCACCTTGAAGCCCTCGTAGATCGCGCCCGCGTCCCAGATCCGGCGGAACAGCCACCAGACGCTCTCGATGTACTCGTTGGAGAGCGTCCAGTACGCGTCGGCCGTGTCGATCCACATGCCGATCCGGGAGGTCAGTGACTGCCAGTCCTCGACGTAGCGCTGGACCGACGCCCGGCACTTGGCGTTGAAGCGCTCGATGCCGTAGTCCTCGATCTCGAACTTGGCCGAGAACCCGAGCTCCTTCTCCACCTCGACCTCGACGGGGAGACCATGGCAGTCCCACCCGCCCTTGCGGGCGACGTGCTTGCCCCGCATCGTATGGAACCGCGGATAGAGGTCCTTGAACAGCCGGGCCCACACGTGGTGGATGCCCGGTCTGCCGTTCGCAGTGGGCGGGCCCTCGTAGAAGACCCACTCGGGAGCCCCCTCCCGCCGGCGCAGGGACGCCCCGAACACGTCCTCGTCCCGCCAGCGCGCCAGCATCGCCTCTTCGAGCGCGACGAGATCAAGAGACGGATCGACCGGCTGGAACATGGCGGCCACGATACTTGTGCCCCGCTGTGAGATTGCGCAGTCGTACGGGTAGCCTCCGACGGATGCGCCGGTGCTCAGGTTGGTTTCGCGCCGCGGCGTGCAGCATGTTGATCGTGGCCACAGGTGCCGTCGGATCAGTCATGGCTGCGCAGCCTGCGGTTGCCGCGGTTACTCATGACAGCGAGGTCTACGCCTTCGGGAGCGCGAGCTTCCACGGGTCGACCGCTTCGGTTTCGTTGTCGCGTCCGGTCGTCGCGATGGCGACGACCGCGAACGGACAGGGCTATTGGGAAGTGGCGTCGGACGGCGGCATCTTCTCGTTCAACGCGCCGTTCTACGGCGCGTTGGCCGGTTGGCCGCTGCGTCAACCCGTGACGGGAATGACCGCGACCCCGAGTGGGCACGGCTACTGGATCGTCACCGGCGACGGTTCGGTGTTTCCCTTCGGCGACGCGAAGGGGTACGGATCGCTCTCGAACCTGCGCCTCAACTCGCCGATCCGGTCGCTCATCGCCGGGCCCGGCGGCAAGGGCTACTGGTTGTACGCGGCCGACGGCGGCGTCTTCTCGTTCGGCTCGGCGCGATTCCACGGCTCGACCGGCAACATCCACCTGAACGCACCTGTCGTCGGTATGGCGGCCACGCCTTCGGGCGGCGGCTACTGGTTGGTTGCCACCGACGGCGGGATCTTCTCGTTCGGCAACGCGCCGTTCTTCGGCTCGACGGGCAGCATGCACCTCAACGCACCGGTCGTGGGTATGGCGCGTACCGGGGCGGGCACCGGCTATTGGCTGGGTGCGGCCGACGGCGGCGTGTTCACGTTCGGGAGCGCGCACTTCAAGGGCAGCGCGTCCGGCCTCATCCCGAGTGACCGTCACGTCGTGCAGGTCGTCGGTATGCCCGACGGCAACGGCTACCGCATGCTCGCGTTGAAGAACCTGCCCGACGTCGGGCTGATGAGCCTGGGCGCAACCGGTGCGGCCGTCACCGACGTGCAGAACCGCCTCGTGGCGATGAGCTACTGGTTGCCCGGGATCAACGGCGTGTTCGACGCCAACATGCAACAGGCCGTCTACGCATTCCAGAAGGCGAACGGGCTGCCGCGCACCGGTGCGGTCGACCCCGCGACCCAGGCCCGTTTCCGAACCGCGACGCGGCCCGGCGCCCGTTCCACCTCGGGCCCGATGATCGAGATCGACAAGACCCGCCAGATCCTCATGGTGGTCGCCAACGGTGCGGTCCGGTTCACGTTCAACACGTCGACCGGCTCGGATCACCCGTACACGCTCGACGGCGTCGGTTACTCCGCGCACACCCCCGAGGGCATGTTCTCGGTCATCCGCCAGGTCGACGGACCCGACCACGGTCCGCTCGGTGTCCTGTGGCGACCGAAGTACTTCACCTGGTCGGGGATCGCGGTGCACGGCTACACCGAGGTGCCGCCGTACCCCGCGTCGCACGGGTGCACCCGCGTGTCGATGGACGCGATGAACTGGATCTGGGCCAACAACATCATGCCGATCGGCATGGGGGTCTGGGTCTACGTCTGAGACGCGACGGAACGCGCCCGGCCGGATCGTCGAAGCCGTCGACGGTGGCGTGGTCGTGCACGTGCACGTCCTGCCCCGCAGCGGCCGGACCGAGATCGTGGGGCGCCACGGTGACGCGCTGAAGGTGCGGGTTGCGGCTCCGCCGGTCGACGGCAAGGCGACCGACGCCGCCCGGGCCGCGCTGGCGGCGGCACTCGGTGTCGCTCCGACGGCCGTGACGATCGTCGGTGGGGCGCGATCGCGTCTCAAGCGGTTGCGGGTCGCGGGGGTGGACGTCGCCGCCGCGGATCGCCTGCTCGCTCCGTTCCTCGGGCCCACGGAGCCCTGAGCAACCGAGCGGTCGGGGAGTGTCCTTCGTGTCGCCGTGGGCCTTGTCTTGCGGCCGCGGTGGGCCCGCGCTTCCGACCGCGGTGGGCCCGCGCTTCCGACCGCGGTGGGCCCGCGCTTCCGACCGCGGTGGGCCATCGCTTCCGACCGCGGTGGGGATGACCGAAGGGGTCGCGAACGACCGCTACAATCCGGCGCCTTCCGGAGCCGTTCTCCGTCCATCCCGGTCCCGGGCCCTCGAGCCGAGCCCCGAGTCCCACGCGACGAGCCCTGGCCTCCGAGCCCCGAACAACAAGTAGGTCAGCATGGCCCAAGGTTCCAAGGTCACCCCGCGCAAGGCGACCAAGCCGGTCGCCAAGAAGGCGAGCGCGAAGGCCACCGCGGCCAAGAAGACGGCGTCGCCCGCCCGGACGTCGGCGGCGTCCGCGAAGAAGACGACCGCGAAGAAATCCGCCGCCAAGAAGAAGCCGCTCGCGAAGAAGCCGCTCGCGAAGAAGCCCGCCGCGAAGAAGCCCGCCGCGAAGAAGGTGGCGCCCGCGAAGAAGCAGGTCACGAAGAAGCCCGCCGCGAAGAAGCCCGCCGCGACGCCCGCGAAGAAGGCCGTCGCGAAGAAGCCGGTTCCCGCGAAGAAGGCCGCGCCCGCGAAGTCGGCGGTCAAGAAAGCGGCTGTCGCGCCGAAGAAGCCCCCGATGAAGACTGCGCCGCCGAAAGCCGCTCCGAAGCCGCCGCCCGTCAAGAAGGAGCCGCCGCCGAAGAAGCTGCCGCCGCCGCTCGCGCAGAGCACGCTCGACAAGTTGCGCGAGCTGCTCGACGAGGCCCGCGCGAGTCACGCCCGGCAGGCCGAGGAGCTCGAGGCGTCGGCCGAGCAACTCGCGTCGGAACGCGAGCAGGGTGACACGCAGTTCGACGAGGAGTCGGGCGAGGGCGACACGGTGAGTGTCGAGCGCGAGCGCGACCTCTCGCTGTCGGCGACGGCGCGCCAGACCGTCGACGACATCGACCGCGCGTTGGAGCGCATTCCCACGGGTATGTACGGCGTGTGCATCACCTGCCTCGATCGCATCCCGGTCGCGCGGCTCGAAGTCATCCCGTGGGCCGAGCAGTGCGTGAAGTGCAAGGCTCGTGGCGAACGGCGTCGCTGAGGCGCGCGGCGGAACCACATCTCGGGCGCGCACCGCGTGGGTTGTCGCGGCGCTCGTCGGCATCGTCGCGATCGATCAGCTGACGAAGGCGTGGGCGGTCTCCGCGCTCGCCGACGGCCCGAAGCACCTGATCGGCGACTTCCTGCTGTTCGATGTCTCGCGTAACAGTGGCAGCGCGTTCAGCCGGTTCCAGGGCTATACGCCGGTGCTGGCGGTCCTTGCGATCGTCATCGCGGTGTTCGTCGCCCGGGCGGTGCGCCAGGCAACGGATCGCTGGATGCTCGTGGGGTTGGTGCTCATCCTCGGCGGAGCGCTGGGCAACCTCGTCGACCGGCTCGTGCGGTCGCCGGGCTTCCTGCGCGGCCACGTCGTCGATTTCGTCGCGGTGGGCCGGTTTCCGGTGTTCAACTTCGCCGACTCGTGCATCACGATCGGGGCGACGGTGCTGATCATCCGAACGCTGGTCGCGCCCACGACCGCGCCGGCGCCGTGATCGACGGGCCGCTCACGGTCCCGGCCGCGCTCGACGGAGACCGCGTCGACCGCGCGATCGCCTTCCTCACCGGTTGGCCACGCGCCGCGGTGCAGGATCTCGTCGACGCGGGCGCGGTGCTGGTCGACGGCCGCGTCGTCTCCAAGAGCTACCGCCTGCACGAGGGCAGCGTGGTCGAGGTGTTGGAGGAGCCGCCGCTCGAGTCCGACTTCCGGCCCGAGCCCGATCCCGCGATCGTCGTCGACGTGCGTTTCGCCGACGACGACGTCGCCGTCGTCGAAAAGCCCGCCGGGCTCGTCGTGCATCCGGGCGCGGGTCACGCGAACGGAACGCTGGTGAACGGGCTGCTCGCCCGGTTCCCCGGGATCGGCGCGGTCGGCGATCCGTTGCGGCCCGGCATCGTGCACCGGCTCGATCGCGACACGAGTGGGCTGCTCGCGGTCGCGCTCTCGGCGCGCGGGTACGACTCGCTCGTGGGGCAGCTCTCGCAACGCACGGTCGAGCGGGTCTACCAGGCGCTGGTGTGGGGGAGGCCGTCGTCGCCGCGCGGGATGATCGACGCGCCGATCGGACGTTCCGGCGCGCGCCGGACGCGTATGGCCGTCCGCAGCGCCGGGAAGCAGGCGCGCACCGAGTACCAGGTCATCGAGACCTTCGCCCGCCCGGTGTGCAGCCTGCTCGAGTGCACGCTCGAGACCGGTCGCACGCACCAGATCCGCGTGCACCTCTCCGCCATCGGTCATCCCGTGGTCGGCGACGGCACCTACGGCGGTTCCCGCGATCAGATCGCGTTGGCGCGTCCGTTTCTCCACGCGGCGGTGCTGGGCTTCGACGATCCCGGCACGGGCGAGCGGCTGCGGTTCGAGGACGCGCTGCCTCCCGAGCTGCAGGCGGTGCTCGACGACCTGGCCGAGCGCGGGCGCTGAATCGGGCTCAGCGACTGGTCTCGGGAACCGCGTCCGGGTGGCCGACACGGGTGCGTTCGACGAGCTCGGCGAGCGTGACCCGTTCCAGGATGCGGCGCGACTCGTCGTCGACGCCGACCCACACCTCCTGCAGGATGCAGTGCCCTTCGCAGTGATCCGGGTGCTCGGCCATGATGATCTGCGGGCCTTCGACCGCGGAGACGATGTCGGCGAGCGTGATCTCGTGGGTCGCGCGGGCCAGGACGTAGCCGCCGCCGACGCCTCGCTTCGACCGTACGAGCCCGGCGCCCTTGACCGACAACAGGATCTGTTCCAGATAGGGCTGCGGCAGATGCGTGCGCTCGGCAATCTCCTTCACGGAGGTCGGGCGTTCGGTTCCGTGCAGCGCGAGCGACAACAGCGCTCGGGCGGCGTAGTCGCCGCGCGTCGACATCCTCATGCCCCCATCGTCGCGCGGAAGCACGCGGGGGCGTCGGCCCTCTCAGGTTCTACGCTGCCGCCGATGACGCTCGTAGAGCAAGGTGCGGTCCGGCCCGCGTACGACGGCGCGTCGATCGCCGGCCTGGTCCCGGCCCTGTTGGGCGTCACCGACGACTCGTGGCTGCCGGCTCCGGCCCGGGCGGCCGACGCGGTCGTGCTGCTCGTCCTCGACGGCCTCGGCTGGAATGCGCTGCGGGAGCACGCGGGCGACAATGCCCGAGCTCGCGGCGCATGACCGGTGGGCCGATCACCACCGTCGTGCCCGCCACCACGTCGGCCGCCCTCACCTCGATCGCAACGGGTCTGGCCCCGGCGCAGCACGGGATCCTCGGCTACCGCATGTTGGTGGGCGGCGCGGTGCTCAACGTGCTCCGCTGGTCGGTGCCGGGTGGAGGTCGTCCGCCGGAACCCTTCGACGTGCAACGCCACACCGCATTCCTCGGGCGGCCGGTCCCGGTCGTGACGAAGTCGGAGTTCCGCACTACGGGCTTCACCGAAGCCCATCTGCGGGGTGGGAAGTTCGTCGGATGGCACACCACCGCGACGATCGTCGAGCACTGCCTGCGCGAAGTCGAAGCGGGCGAACGACTCGTCTACGCGTATTACCCCGGCGTCGATTCCGTCGCGCACGAGTTCGGGCTGCGCGACCGCGTGTGGCCGCGCGAGCTCGCGAACGCGGACGCGCTCGTCGGTTCGCTGCTCGACGCGTTGCCCGAGCACGCCGCGTTGCTCGTGACCGCCGATCACGGACAGGTTCATCTCGAACGCCACTCGTGGGTCGCGGTGCCCGACCTCGCGCCGATGACCACGGCGATGTCCGGCGACGGTCGCTTCCGTTACCTGCACGCGCGCAAGGGCGCGGCGCGCGAGTTGCTGGCCGCGGCACGAGAGCAACTCGGCGAAACCGCGTGGGTGTGGTCGCGTGCCGAAGTCCTCGACGAGGAGTTGCTCGGCTCGGGCGCGACCGGCAGCGTGCCCGGCCGCATCGGCGACGTCGTGCTCGCGGCGCGCGATGCGATCGCGTTCGTCGATCCGGCCCTGCCGAACGAGGCCCAACTGCGCTCGGGGCACGGCTCGCTCACGCCCGACGAGATGCTCGTGCCCCTCGTCGCCGGCGCCGGCCGGGCTCTAGCGTCGCGAAAGGCGAACCCGGTAGGGTAATCACACTCGTGTGATTCATCCACAGCCCTGTCCACAGGCCCTGTGGACGAGCCGACCGGGATACGAAATCTGGGGGCGGAGTCCTGACTGATTCGTTCGTCCATCTGCACCTCCACACCGAGTACTCGATGCTCGATGGTGCGTCGCGGATCGGCGAGGTCGTGGCCGCGGCGGCGGCCGACGGTCAGCCGGCGGTCGGCATCACCGACCACGGCAACATGTACGGCGTCCTCCCGCTCTACGAAGCGGCGCGCGACGCGGGCATCAAGCCCGTGCTCGGCATGGAGGGCTACTTCACGAACACGTCGCGCTTCGATCGCCCGAAGCGGTCCGAGCACGAGATCTTCCACCTCACGATGCTCGCGGAGACCAACGAGGGCTACCGCAACCTGATCAAGGTCACGAGTGCGGCGTACCTCGACGGCTACTACTACAAGCCGCGCAGCGACTGGGAGCTGCTCGAACGCCATCACGAGGGCATCACCGCCACGACCGGCTGTCTCGGTGGCCTCGTCTCGCAGTTCATCTTGAAGGACGAGCCGGACGCCGCGCTGGAAGCCGCGGCCCGGTTCCAGGACATCTTCGGGCGCGAGCACTTCTTCGTAGAGTTGCAGGATCACGGCATCGACGACGACGCGCGCGTCATCAAGCCGCTGCTCGAGATCGCGCGCAAGCTCAAGGCGCCGCTGCTCGCCACGAACGACAGTCACTACACGCACAAAGAAGATGCGGAAGCGCACGACGCGTTGCTGTGCGTGCAGACCGGCGCGTTGCAGAGCGATCCGAAGCGCTTCAAGTTCGACGGCAACGACTTCTACATCAAGAGCGCGGCCGAGATGCGCGCGTTGTTCGCGGAAGTTCCCGACGCGTGCGACAACACCTTGCTGATCGCGGAGCGCGCCGACGTCGAGATCGACTTCGGGCAGGCGATCCTGCCCGCGTTCCCCGTGCCCGAAGGTCACGACGAGAACTCGTACCTGCGCGAGCTCACGATGGAGGGCGCGAAGGAACGCTACGGCCCCACTCCGGCGCCGCACGTCATCGAACGCATCGAGTTCGAGCTCGACGTCATCAAGTCGATGGGGTTCCCCGCGTACTTCCTCGTGGTCTGGGACCTCGTCCGCTACGCGAAGTCCCGCAACATCCGCGTCGGCCCGGGGCGGGGGAGCGCGGCCGGTTCGTGCGTGGCGTTCTGCCTGCGCATCGTCGACATCGACCCGATCAAGTACGACCTCCTGTTCGAACGGTTCCTGAACCCGGGCCGCAAGCAGATGCCCGACATCGACATGGACTTCGACTCCCGCTACCGCGGGGAGATGATCAAGTACGCCGCGCAGCGCTACGGCCACGACCACGTCGCGCAGATCATCACGTTCTCCACGATCAAGGCGCGCGCCGCGGTGCGCGACGCGGCGCGCGTGCTCGGGTATCCGTACGCGGTCGGCGACAAGATCGCCAAGCTCATGCCGCCGCTCATCATGGGCCGCGACACGCCGCTGCACGCGTGCCTCACCCCGAACGACAAGTTCGCCGACGGTTACAAGATGGCGGCCGACCTGCGCGCGCTGTACGAAGTCGATCCCGACGCCAAGCGCGTGGTCGACGTCGCCCGCGGGCTCGAAGGCCTGCGCCGCCAAGACGGCATCCACGCGGCCGCGGTGGTGATCACGCGCGAGCCGCTCACCGAGTACCTGCCCATCCAGCGCAAACCCGAGCCCGGTACCGAGCTCGTCGACGCGCCGATGGTCACGCAGTACGAGATGCACGGCGTCGAAGAGCTCGGCCTGTTGAAGATGGACTTCCTCGGCCTGCGCAACCTCGACGTCATCGAGATCGCGCTCGACCTCATCGAGCAGACCACGGGTACGCGGCCCGACATCGACAACGTGCCGCTCGACGACGAGAAGACCTTCGAGCTCCTGCGCCGCGCCGACACCATCGGCGTGTTCCAGCTCGAGGGCGGACCGCTGCGATCGTTGCTGCTGCGCCTCGCGCCGACCACGTTCGAAGACGTGGCCGCTGTCATCGCGCTGTACCGACCGGGCCCGATGGCTCAGAACTGGCACACGGAGTACGCGGAGCGCAAGAACGGCCGGCGTCCGACCACCTACGACCACCCCGACCTCGAGGAGATCCTCGGGCCCACGTTCGGGTTGATGATCTACCAAGAACAGCTCATGCGCGTGTCGCAGAAGCTCGCGGGCTACTCGCTCGAAGAGGCCGACAACCTGCGCAAGGCCACGGGCAAGAAGATCCGCGAGCTGATCGCGAAGGAACGCTCGAAGTTCGTCGAGGGCTGCGTGCGCAACGGCCACTCCGAGGATTTCGCCGAGCGCTACTTCACCACGATCGAACCGTTCGCCGACTACTCGTTCAACAAGTCGCACAGCGTCGGCTACGGCCTCGTCACGTACCAGACCGCCTGGCTCAAGGCGAACCACCCGGTCGCGTACTTCGCCGCGCTCCTCACGAGCGTGAAGACGAATCTCGACAAGGCCGCGGTGTATCTCGGCGAGTGCCGCCAGCTCGACATCCCCGTGCTCGTTCCCGACGTGAACGCGTCGTACAGCGATTTCTCGTGCGAAGGTCACGCCATCCGCTTCGGACTGTCGGCGGTGCGCAATGTCGGCGAGGGTGTGTCCGCGCAGCTCATCGAGGAGCGCGAGCAGGGCGGACCGTTCGTCGACTTCCACGACTTCTGCGACCGCGTCGACACGAACGTGCTCAACAAACGCACGATCGAGTCCTTGATCAACGGTGGCGGATTCGATTCGCTCGGCCATCCCCGCAAGGGTCTGCTGAACGTGTTCGAGGCGATCGTCGACGCCGCGACCCGGCGGCGGCGGGAGCGGGACGCGGGCACGATGAGCCTCTTCGACCTGGGCGGGGGAGAGGCCGACGACTCGCCCGTGTTCGACGATCGCATCCCGATCCCCGACGTCGAGTTCGACAAGGCCGAACGCCTGCGCGCCGAGAAGGACATGCTCGGGCTCTACGTGAGCGACCACCCGCTCATGGGGGTCGAGCACGCGTTGCGCCGGCTCGTGGAGTGTTCGATCGCCGATCTCGCGGAGATGGACGACGGACAGATGAAGACGGTCGCGGGAGTGGTGACCGCGTTGTCGCGCAAGTACACCAAGCGCGGCGACCTCATGGCCACGTTCGTGCTCGAGGACCTTGCCGCCTCGATCGAGGTCATGGTGTTCCCCAAGACGATGCTCACCTACGGCGAGCTGCTCACTCCGGACGCGATCGTGACGGTACGCGGCCGCGTCGACGGTCGCGACGACACGCCGAAGCTGATGGCGATGGAGATCACGCGGCCCGAGATCCACGTCGACAAGGGCCCGCCGGTGAAGTTGCGGGTGAAGGCGGGCGCGCTCACCGACGAGCGCGTGCAGCGACTGCGCGAAGTGCTCGCCGCGAACCCCGGCGACAGCCCGGTGCTCCTCACGCTGATCGGCCCCGACAAGGAAACGGATCTTCGCCTCGGCGACGAGTTCCGCTGCGAGGCCCGGAACAGCCTCTTCGCCGAGTTGAGGATCCTCTTCGGCACCGAATGCATCGGTTGAGCCACGTCACCGCCCGCCCCGGCCCGGGAGCGTGAGCGACCCGTACACGTAGGCTGTCCGGATGCGTATCGGGATTCTGGGGGCGACCGGGCCCGCGGGTGGCGGCCTGGCCGCACGGCTCGCGAGCGTCGGGCACGAGGTGTTGTTCGGTTCGCGGGCGGTCGACAAGGCGCGCAGCGCGGTGGACGAGCTCGAAAAGGAGTGGGGCGACCGCGTTGCGGGCCGCCTGATCGCGTGCGACAACGCGTGGGCGTGCGACGCGCCCGTCGTCATTCTCGCGGTGCACGCGGAATCGGCGATCCCCACCGTGCAGGAGCACGCGGATCGGCTCGCGGGCAAGATCGTCGTGTCGATGGCGAACAACCTCGTCAAGCACGGCAACGAGTTCAACGCGGTGCTGCCGCCCCACGGTTCGGTCGCGGCCGAGATCCAGGCGCTCCTGTGGCGCTCGCGTGTCTGCACCGCGTTCCACCTCGTCCCCGCGGCGGAGTTCGGCGAGATCGACCACGAGATGTCGAGCGACGTCATCGTGCTCGGCGACGACGACGAAGCCAAGGGCACGGTGATGGAGATCACGAGCAGCATCCCGCGCCTGCGCCCGCTCGACGGCGGCTCGCTGCGCAACGCGGTCGGGCATGGAGACGTTCGCGGCGGTGCTGTTGACCGTCAACATCCGGCACAAGATGCGGGCGAGCCTGCGACTCACGTCGGTTTGACCCGGCAGTAGGGTTCGTCCGTGACTCTGCGCCTCTACGACACCGCCCGCCGCGCGGTCGTGCCGTTCGAGCCACCCCACACCGTCAGCATGTACGTGTGCGGGATCACGCCGTACGACTCGACGCACCTCGGGCACGCCGCGACCTACCTCACGTACGACATCCTGATCCGCCGGCTCGAGGATCTCGGGCACGAGGTCAAGTACGTCCGCAACGTCACCGACGTCGACGATTCGATCCTTCCCAAGGCGCGCGAGCTCGGAGTGCCGTACCTCGAGCTGGCCGAAGCGGAGATGGCCCGGTTCCACAGCGACATGGACGCGCTCGAGATGCGCGCGCCCGACGCCGAACCTCGGGCCACGGAATCGATCGACCTGATCATCGAGTTGATCGGCCAGCTGCTCGAGTCCGGGCACGCTTACCTCACGCACGGAACCGCGTACTTCGACGTGTCGTCGTTCCCTCGCTACGGCGAGCTGTCGCACTACTCCGAGGAGCAGATGATCCGGCTCGCCCGCGCGCGCGGCGGGAACCCCGACGATCCGCACCGGCGCCAGCCGCTCGACTTCGTGCTCTGGCAGCCGTCGCTGCCCGACGAGCCCGCGTGGCGCGCACCGTTCGGTGTCGGCCGTCCCGGTTGGCACATCGAGTGCTCGGCGATGTCGATGCACGAGCACGGGCCGACGATCGATCTGCACGGTGGTGGCACCGATCTCATCTTCCCGCACCACGAGTCCGAGATCGCGCAGAGCGAGAGCCTCACGGGCAAGCCGTTCGTCACGCACTGGTTGCATTCGGCGATGGTCAACTACGAGGGCGAGAAGATGTCGAAGTCGCTCGGCAATCTCGTGTTCGTCGACGCGCTGCTGAAGCACTCCGATCCGCGGGCGATCCGCCTCGCGTTGCTGCGCCACCACTACCGGCACGGCTTCGAGTGGTATCACACCGATCTCGAAGAAGGCACCGCGCTGTTGCACCGCCTCCTCGCCGCGGCCGACCGCGCGACCGGACCCGACCCGGCGCCGTTCGCGCAGCGCGTGCGCGACGCGCTCGACGACGACCTCGACACGCCGCGTGCGCTCGACGCGCTCGACGACCTCTCGAGCGCGATCCTGAGCGGCGGCGACGATCCGAACGCGCACACCGTGTTGTTGGAGCTCGGTCAGCTGCTCGGCGTCGACCTCCACCGCCCCGTCGTCAACGGCACCGGCTGACCGCCGCGCAGTACGGGAAAACGGCTCTGCGCTCGACGTGGGCGTTGGTAGCCTCGATTCGTTCCAGAGGCGTTCGCAGGGCGTTCCGCAGGTCGCCGACCGCACCGACGATAGAGACAGCATGAGC
The DNA here is from genome assembly GCA_963835455.1 of uncultured Actinomycetes bacterium. Lineage (GTDB taxonomy): Bacteria > Actinomycetota > Acidimicrobiia > IMCC26256 > PALSA-610 > PALSA-610. The sequence goes on along the minus strand of CAWIFT010000002.1, from coordinate 491,610 downwards.
GAGCAGATCACGGTCAAGCTCCCGGACGGATCGAGTCGGGAGTACGCGTCGGGATCGACGCCGGCCGAGGTCGCGGCGTCGATCGGCAAGGGCCTCGCAAAGGCCGCGATCGCGGCGAAGGCCGACGGTGAATGGGTCGACCTGAACCGCCCCCTCGATCACCACGTGGACCTGCAGATCGTGGTGCCCGACTCCGACGACGGCCGCGAGGTGCTGCGGCACTCGACCGCGCACGTGATGGCCGAAGCCGTGACGCGGCTGTTCCCCGGCGCGAAGGTCGCGATCGGCCCGGCGATCGCCGACGGCTTCTACTACGACTTCGATCTCCCGAACGGCCAGACGTTCAGTGACGACGACCTCGAGCGCATCGAGGCCGAGATGCGGGCGATCGTGAAGTCCGACCAGAAGTTCGAACGGTCGGAGCTCACCTACGACCAGGCACTCGATCTGTTCGCCGACCAGCCGTACAAGCGCGAGATCATCGAGAAGGTGCGCAGCGGCGCGGCCGACGAAGAGGACGCGGGCGAGGCCGGCGGCGACGGCGCGGGCGTGTCGGTGTACCGCAACGTGCTCAACGGCAACGTCGAGTTCACCGACCTCTGCCGCGGTCCGCACGTCCCGTCGACCGGCAAGCTCGGCGTGTTCAAGCTGCAGAAGGTGGCCGGCGCGTACTGGCGCGGCAACGAGAAGGGCCCGATGCTGCAACGCATCTACGGCACCGCGTGGGAGTCGAAGGCCGCGCTCGCCGAGCACCTGCATCGGCTCGAGGAAGCCGAGCGCCGCGACCACCGCAAGCTGGGCGTCGAGCTCGACCTGTTCTCGTTCCCCGAAGAGATCGGCTCGGGCCTCGCGGTCTTCCACCCGAAGGGTGCGCTCGTACGGCGGATCATGGAGGAGTACTCGCGGCAGCGGCACGAGGCTTCCGGGTACCTGTTCGTGAACTCGCCCCACATCACGAAGGAAGGGCTGTTCCAGACATCGGGTCACCTCGACTGGTTCGCCGACGGCATGTTCCCGCCGATGCACCTCGACGAGGGCGGCCAGGACGGCGCCGGTACCACCTACTACCTGAAGCCGATGAACTGCCCGTTCCACATCTTGATCTTCAAGCACCGCACCCGTTCGTACCGCGAGCTTCCGCAGCGCTTCTTCGAGTTCGGCACCGTGTACCGCTACGAGAAGTCGGGCGTGGTGCACGGTCTCACCCGCGTGCGCGGTCTGACCCAGGACGACGCGCACATCTTCTGCACGAAGGAGCAGATGGCGGGCGAGCTCTCGTCGCTGCTCGACTTCGTGCTCGACCTGCTGCGCGACTACGGCCTCGACGACTTCTACCTCGAGCTGTCGACCAAGCCGCCGGGCAAGGCGGTCGGGACCGACGAGGAGTGGGAGGAGGCAACCGAGGCGTTGCGCGAAGCCGCGCAGGACAAGGGCCTCGCACTCGTGCTCGACGAAGGCGGCGGTGCGTTCTACGGGCCGAAGATCTCGGTGCAGGCCAAGGACGCGATCGGCCGCACGTGGCAGATGTCGACGATCCAACTCGACTTCCAGATGCCGCAGCGCTTCGACATGGAGTACATCGGCGCCGACAACACCGCGCACCGCCCGGTGATGATCCACCGCGCGCTCTTCGGTTCGGTCGAGCGCTTCTTCGCGGTGCTGGTCGAGCACTACGCGGGGGCGTTCCCGGCGTGGCTGGCGCCGGTGCAGGCAACCGTGCTGCCGGTGAGCGACCGCCACGACCCGTACGGCGCCCGCATCGTCGACCGCCTGAAGGCGGAGGGCTTCCGCGCGGAGATGGTCGACGGTTCCGCCGGCCAACTCGGCTCGCGGATCCGCCGCGCCAAGACCGAGAAGGTTCCGTACATCCTGGTCGTCGGTGACTCCGACGTCGACAACGGCACGGTCGGCGTGAACCAACGCGGGAGCGAGCACCCGGAGCGTGACGTCACCGTCGACGCGTTCATCGAACGGCTCGCCGCCGAAGCGCTCGAGCACCGGTAGCACGGCGTGGGACTCGTTCGGTTGTGGGCCGACTGGCGCTCCGCGTACGTGTCGGGCGGCACGGTCGGGGCCGACGACGGTTGCGTGATGTGCAACCTCGTCGACGCCGCGGACGACGCCGAGGCGCTCGTGCTCGAACGGACCGCGCAGACGATCACGGTGATGAATCTCTATCCCTACGGATCGGGCCATCTCATGGTTGCGCCGGTGCAGCACGCCGCCGCGTACGACGACCTGAGCGACGACGACAACGTCGCCATCGCGCGCGCGCAGCTGCGCGCCCTGCGCGCCATCCGCGCCGCGTACCACCCCGACGGCGTCAATGTCGGCGCCAACCTCGGGCGGGCGGCCGGAGCCGGCGTCCCCGGCCATCTCCACGTGCACGTCCTGCCGCGGTGGAGCGGAGACACGAACTTCATGACGTCGGTGGCGGAAGCCCGGGTGCTTCCCGAGAGCCTGCGCGACGGCTACGACAAGCTGAAAGCGGTTTGGCCCGGGTAACGTCCGCGCCGTGCGCCCCGACGACCACGACGACGCGAACGGAGACGGGCCGAACCGGGACGAGCACGCGGGCGACGAGCTTCCCGAAGATCTCGACGTCACCGCGTACGTCGGGCCCGTACGTCTTCCCCGACATCAAGCGCCGCCGCATTGCCGGGACGATCTACATCGTGCTCGCCGCGCTCGTGTTGTGGGCCGGCATCGCCGCCGACAACCGCGGGTTGATCTTCGGCGCGGTGCTGCTGGCCGCGATCGGGGTGTACCACTTCCTCGCGGGCTGGCCGTTGAAGATCGATCAGACCGAAGCGCTCACCGTGGCGAGCCGCACCGTCGGCTTCCCGGTCGGGCACGCGTCGGCGCAGCTCGCGTGGCGGGGCCTGCGCTCGCGTCCCGCGTGGCGCATCCTCGTGTACAGCGCCGACGAACCGCCCAGTGTGCGCGGCCTCGTCGAGCTCGACGCGGTCGACGGTCACGTGCTCGGCGAGTACACCGAGACCAACCCCGAGGACTGGACGAAGTACCCCCGTTAGGGTCTCCGGCACACATCGCCGGACACTCGAAGGGAATTCGTCGTGCGGACTTTCCTCAGCGACTTCAAGAAGTTCATCCTGCGCGGGAACGTCATCGATCTCGCGGTCGCGGTGGTGGTCGGCACCGCGTTCAACGCGGTCGTGCAGTCGTTCGCGACCAATGTCGTGATGGGGTTCGTCGGCGCGATCTTCGGTCAGCCGAACTTCAACGACGTCTCGATCCACGTCGGCGACGGCCGGGTCGCCGTCGGACTGTTCATCACCGCACTCGTGAACTTCCTGATCGTCGCATTCGCGGTGTTCCTCGCGGTGAAGGCGTTCGAGGCGATGCAGAACATGCGGCGCAAGAGCGTGGCGGAAGGCGACAAGGACGTCGACGTCGACTCCGACTTCACCGTCGATCAGGAACTGCTCATGGAGATCCGCGATCTCCTGCGCGACCGCGCCGCGAGCTGACGCCCGGCTCAGGCACCGTTCTTGGTCGCGGCCACGACCTTGTCGACGAGGTGGGCGGGCACCGGGTCGTAGTGCGAGTGCGAGATGGTGAACCGGCCGCGCCCGCCCGTCATCGAACGCAGGTCGATCGCGTAGCGCAGCACCTCGGACGTGGGGACGTGCGCGACGATCTCGACCTCGCCGCCGCCGATCGACGCGGAGCCCTGGATGCGCCCGCGCTTGCCGTTGAGGTCGCCCATGATGTCGCCCTGGCTGATCTCCGGGACGGTCACGACGAGCTCGCTCACCGGTTCGAGCAGCACCGGGCCGGCCTTCGCGAGCGCGTCGCGCAGGCCCATCGCCGCCGCGGTCTTGAACGCCATCTCGGAGCTGTCGACGGGGTGGTGCTTCCCGTCGAAGCACGTGACCTTCACGTCCACGACCGGGAAGCCGAGCGCACCGCCGTGCTCCTCGGTGTCGACGACACCCTTTTCGACCGCGGGAATGAAGTTGCGGGGGATCACGCCGCCGACGATCGCGTCGACGAACTCGTTGCCGGCGCCGCGCTCCTTCGGTTCCACCCGCAATACCGCGACCGCGAACTGTCCGTGGCCGCCGCTCTGCTTCTTGAGCCGGCCTTCGGCTTCGGCGTTGTTCCCGATGGTCTCGCGGTACGCGACGTGTACGTCGTCGGTCTCGACTTCGACGCCGAACTTGCGGGCCAGCTTCTCGGTCGCGATCGACAGGTGCGTCTCGCCCATGCCCCGCAGCACGGTCTGATGCGTCTCGGGGTTGCGCTCGATGCGCAGCACCGGGTCTTCCTCCTGCAACCGGTGCAGCGCGTTGGCGAGCTTGTCCTCGTCGCCCTTGCTCTTGGCGCGGATCGCGACGGCGAGCAGCGGCTCGGGCGCGGGCAACACGTCGACCGCGAGTGACGCGCCCTTGGCGGCAAGGACGTCGCCGGTGGCGGTGTGGGTGAGCTTGGCGACCGCGGCGATGTCGCCCGCGGCGACCTCGTCGACCGCGTCCTGTTCCTTCCCGCGCATCGAGAACAGCTGGTGCATGCGTTCGTCGGCCTTGGAGCGCGCGTTGGTGAGCACGTCGTCGTGCTTGACCGTTCCCTGCAGGACCTTGAACAGGTTCACGTGCCCGACGTAGGGATCGACAATCGTCTTGAACACGAGCGCCCCGGGCTGGCCGCCGTCGAGGGCCGGCGCCGGTGCCTCCTCCACGAGGAACGTCGCCAGGCGGTCGATCCCGACGAGCTTGGTCGCGCTGCCGCACAACACCGGGAACACGTTGCCCGAAGCGACACCCGCCGCGAGCGCGCGCGAGTTCGGAGATGTCGATCTTCTCGTCGCTCAGGTAGCGCTCCATCAGATCGTCGTCGCCGACGACGATCCCTTCGACGAGCGCGTCGTGCACCGCGTGCTCTTCGGTTTCCATCTCGTCGGGCACGGCGCCTTCGGTGCCCTTGGCCGAGCCGCTCGTGTACGTGACCGCGACGTCGTTCAGGAGATCGATCACGCCGGTCAGCGCGGCCTCCTCGCCGATCGGCAACTGCAGCGGGGCCACGCCCGCGCCGAACTTGGCTTTGAGCTCGTCGAGCGTGCGCGAGAACGACGCGCGCTCGCGGTCGAGCTTGTTGACGAAGATCGCGCGCGGGAGCCCGCGCTGTTCCGCAAGCTTCCACGCGATCTCCGTCTGGACCTCCACCCCCTCGACGGCCGAGACGACGAACAGCGCGAGGTCCGCGGCCTGGATCGCAGCCGCGACGTCGCCGACGAAGTCGGCGTACCCGGGCGCGTCGAGCACGTTCACCTTGCAGTCCTCGAGCTCGAACGGTGCGAGCGCGAGCGAGACCGAGATGTTGCGCCGCTGCTCCTCGGGGTCGAAGTCGCACACCGTGGAGCCGTCCTCGACCCGGCCCAGGCGCACGATCGCCCCGGCGTTGAAGAGCAGGGCCTCGGCCAGCGACGTCTTGCCGGCGCCACCGTGGCCGACGAGAGCGACATTGCGGATCTTCGCGGTCGGAAACGTCTTCAAGACGACCCCCCGGATTGAACTCCCTGGTGGGGCGATTGTACGAACGTGAGGCGGGGGAGCACCAGGAGCCGGCCCGGGTGTTGCACGGCGGCGAGGGAGTCGTTTGGTACCGTGGTCGGACTGCTCGCGAACGCGAGCGCGGCATTTCTCAGTCCATTTCGAGGAGCACGCATGCTCGACCGGCGCTGGCGCAAGGGCGTCGAGCAGGGCCTCGGCCCGATCGGCGACGGATTGCGCCGCATCGGGATCACCGCCGACGCGCTGACCGTCTTCGGTCTTGCGTGCTCGGTCGCGACGGCGTTCCTCATCGCCTCCGGCCACTTCATCTGGGCCGTCGTCGGCCTGATCGTCGCCGGCGTCAGTGATCTCCTCGACGGCTCGATCGCGCGGGGCAGTGGTCAGGCCAGCCCCCGGGGCGCGTTCTTCGACTCGGTCACCGATCGCGCGTCCGACGCGTTGCTGTTCGGCGGCGTCGCCTGGTACCTCGCGCGCGACTCTTCGCACCTCCCGATCCTCGCCTTCGCGGTCGCGGCGTGCTCGATGCTCATCTCGTACGAACGGGCCCGGGCGGAATCGCTCGGCCTCGAGGCCCGGGGCGGCCTGATGGAACGGGCCGAGCGATTCGTGCTCCTCGGCATCGCCCTCGCGTTCCCGATCCTGGTCCCGATGCTCTGGCTGATGCTCGCGCTGACGGCGTTCACTGCCGTGCAACGGTTCGTGCGCGTCTACCGCGCGGCCGGACGCCCGCCCCAGACCACACCGGTCCGGACTCGGGTCGAACGACCGGCCACCCCGCTGCGCTCGTGGTGGACGGCCCGGCGGGTCGAAGGCCAGCGGCCGCGATCGCGTCCCCGCTCCGAACGGCGCGGCGCCCGGCCGTAGCGCGTTCGTGACAGGGCCCTCTTGACCGGGGTACGAGGACAACTCACGACCTTCGCCTATCGCGGCGCGGCGCGCGCCGCGCAGCTGCTGCCGGTGGCGGTGCTCCCCGGCATCGGTCGCGTGGGCGGGCGGATCGGAGGCTGGCCCCAGCGCGCGAACCGCGAGATGTGCGCCCGCCACCAGCGCCGGGTCACGGGCCGCACCGACCCCGCCGCGGTCGACGCGGTGTTCCAGTGGTACGGCCGCTACTGGCTCGAGATCTTCCGCCTGCCCGCCGACGTGCGTCACGGCGCGGTGATCCCGAACTTCACGATCGAGGGCTACGAGCACGTCACCGACGGGCTCGCGGCCGGCAAGGGCGTGATTCTCGCCCTTCCGCACCTCGGAGGGTGGGAGTGGGCGGCCGCGTGGATGGCCGCCCAGGGCCACCACATGCTGGCCGTCGTCGAGCCGCTCCAGCCGCCCGAGCTGTTGGAGTGGTTCGCGCATCAGCGCGAAGCGATCGGGCTCGAGATCGTCGCGATCGGGCCCGACGTGTCGACGGCGGTGTTGCGCGCACTGCGGGACAATCGCATCGTCTGTCTGTTGAGTGACCGCGACCTCACCGGCGACGGCGTGGACGTCGAGTTCTTCGGCGAGCGCACGACGCTGCCCGCCGGGCCCGCGACGCTTGCACTGCGCACGGGCGCCGCGCTCCTCCCCGTCGCGGTGTACTTCACCGAGGGCCGCGGGCACAACGGTGTGGTGTGCCCGCCGCTCGAGACCGCGCGCGCCGGTCGGTTGCGCGAAGACATCGCCCGCATCACGCAGGCGCTCGCGCACGAGTTCGAGCGCCTGATCCGGATCGCACCGGAACAGTGGCACCTGCTGCAGCCGAACTGGCCGAGCGATCGTGAATGAGAGAGCCTGGCCCGGATGAAGGCCGTCCGATGAAAGTCGCGATGATCTGTCCCTATTCGATGTCGCGCCCCGGCGGCGTGCAGGGCCAGGTGCTCGGGCTCGCGCGCGAGCTACGGAAACTCGACGTCGACGTCCGTATCGTCGCACCGTGCGACGGCCCGCCGCCCGAGTCGACGATCGTGAGTGTCGGCCCCACCGTCGAGTGGGAGTCGAACGGATCGATCGCGCCGATCTCGCCCGGACGCGCGACCGCACGCCGAACCGCGGAAGCCCTGCGCACCTTGGAGCCCGACGTCGTGCACCTGCACGAACCGGTCGTTCCCGGACCGACCGTGAGCGCGCTGATCGGGTTCAACGGACCGATGGTCGGCACGTTTCACGCGGCCGGCGAGGTGCCGTACCAGTGGCTCCGGCCCGCGCTGCGTTCGCTGATGATGCGGCTCACCTATCGCGTCGCGGTTTCGGAATCCGCACGCGAGACCGCCGCCGGCAACTGGACGGGCGCGGAGTACACGGTGCTGTGGAACGGCGTCGAGATCGAGCCCATCGCCTCGGCAGTCCCCGCGCCCTCGTCGAAGCCGACGGTCTTGTTCATCGGGCGCCACGAACCGCGCAAGGGCCTCGAGGTGCTGCTCGACGCGTGGGCCGGGATCGACCGGGAGGCGCGTCTCCAGGTCGTCGGGGTCGGGCCGCAGACCGACGAGCTCAAGGCGCGCGCGGCAAAGGGAGCCGGGGACGTCGAGTGGTTCGGCACCGTCACCGACGCGCCGCGCAACGCGCTGCTCCGCGGCGCAACGGTGTTCTGTGCACCGTCGTTGCGGGGGGAGTCGTTCGGTGTGGTCCTCCTGGAGGCGATGGCCGCCAGTGCGCCGATCGTGGCGTCGGGCATCGAGGGTTACCGCAACGTGGCCCGGTCCGGACGCGACGCGCTCCTCGTCCCGCCGGGAGACGTCGGCGCGTTGCGAGAGGCGCTGCTCCGGCTGCTCGACGACCCCGCGCTCCGGGCCCGCCTCGTCGTATCGGGCCGGGAGCGGGCCGAGCAGTTCTCGATGCGGCGGCTCGCCGAGCGCTACCTGGAGCTCTACACCCGGGCGCTGGTGCCGACCGGTTAGCCACCGGGCGTGATGACCAATTCCCGCAGACGCCCTCCGTAGACTGACGCCCTACCCCTTTGGGAGGTCCTCCGTTGGCCGCAGTCATCCTCATCCTCGTCATCGTCGTGGTGGCGGTCCTGTTCTTCGTCTTCGCGTTCAACAGCGTCGTCCGGTTCCGCAACCGCGTCGACTCTGCGTGGTCGCAGATCAGCGTGCAGCTGCAGCGCCGCCACGATCTCATCCCGAACCTGATCGAGACCGTGAAGGGCTACGCCGCCCACGAGCGCACCACGCTCGAAGCGGTCACGGCGGCCCGAACCGGTGCGGTGCAGGCACAGCAGGCCGGTCCCGCGCAACAGGCCCAGGCCGAGAACGTGCTCACCGGTGCGTTGCGCCAACTGTTCGCGCTGTCCGAGAGCTACCCCGACCTGAAGGCGAACCAGAACTTCCTGCAGCTGCAGGAAGAGCTGACGTCGACCGAGGACCGGATCGCGTACGCGCGGCAGTTCTACAACGACAGTGTGCAGAAGTACAACACGCGGATCCAGACGTTCCCCACGGTGGTCATCGCGGGAATGTTCAACTTCACCAAGCGTGAGTTCTTCGAGGCCGAGCAGGGATCGACCGAGGTGCCGAAGGTCCAGTTCTGATCCCGCAAACGGGCTGAGGCAATCTGCCCCGGCTCCCGTCCTGCTCCGCAACGCGTCTCGAGGCTGTTGGTGTACGAACAAATTTCCGCGAACAAACGCAAGACCGTCTTGCTCATCTTCTTGTTCGTCTTGTTGTTGTCCTTGGTCGGGCTCGCGATCAACTACCTCCTGCAGGGCGGCGTCGTCGGCTTCGTCGATCGTCGCGATCATCGTGGCGGTTTCGTCGTTCGTCTCGTACTTCAACAGCGACAAGGTCGCGCTGCGCATGGCGCACGCGCAGCCGGCCGACCCCGTCGAATACGCCCGCTATCACAACCTCGTCGAGGGCCTGTGCATCGCGAGCGGGCTGCCGAAACCGCGGCTGTACATCGTCGACGACCCCGCACCGAACGCGTTCTCCACGGGCCGGAACCCGAAGCACGCCGCGGTCGCCGTCACCACCGGTCTGCTCGAGAAGATGAACCGCGTCGAGCTCGAAGGCGTGCTTGCGCACGAGCTCAGCCACATCCGCAACTACGACGTTCTGGTGATGACGCTCGCGGTCACGATGGTCGGGATCATCGCGCTGTTGTCCGACTTCTTCCTGCGGATCATGTTCTGGACCGGTGGTCGGGGCGGCCGCGACGACAACAACAGCAACAACCCGCTCGGGTTCGTGTTCGCGATCCTCGGGTTCGTCTTGTTGATCTTCGCCCCGATCGTCGCCACGCTCATGCAGTTCGCGGTGAGCCGCAACCGGGAGTACCTCGCCGACGCGTCGGGGGTGCAGCTCACCCGCTATCCGCCCGGGCTCATCTCCGCGCTCGAGAAGCTGAAGGACGACCACACGTCGACGCACTTCGCGTCGAAGGCCACCGCGCACCTGTGGATCGAGGAGCCGCTCGACAAGGAAACCAACAAGGGCGACACGAAGTGGAACCACCTCTTCGACACGCATCCGCCGATCGACGACCGGATCCACGCCCTCGAGCAGATGTGACCTTAGGGTTATCGCACCATGCGCTCTCCGATTCGTAGAAAAGCAGTGGTGGCGCTCGCGGCCGTGATCGCGCTCGGTGCGCTGAGCGCGTGCGGCGGCGGCAGCAAGGCCAAGGCGTCGGACAAGAAGGCCGCGGCGCAGGCCAAAGCCAAGGCCAAGGCGAAGGTGTACCCGATCGCGCGGCTCACCGGACTGCCGGATCCCACGGGCGCGTCGCTCAAGCGCTGCGCGGTCACCGTGAAGATCGACAACACCAAGATGGGTCATCCGAAGTACGGCGTCGATCAGGCCGACGTCGTCTACGAAGAAGTGGTCGAGGGCGGTATCACGCGGCTCGCGGCGATCTTCAACTCGCACGATCCCGACCGCGTCGGTCCGGTGCGATCCGTGCGCAAGACCGACCAGAGCCTCGTGTGGCCGATCAACGGAGTGTTCGCGTACTCGGGCGGCGCGCCCTACGCCATCGCGTCGATCAACACGGCGCCGGTCGTGCAGCTCGACGAGACGCGCTCGGGTCCGCTGATGTTCCGCGATCATTCGCGCAACCGGCCGTGGAATCTCTACGCGCACGTCAACTTCATGTACGGCAAGTGCGGCCCGTACGGGGCGCCGCCCGCGCTCTTCACGTACCGCCCCGCCCACGCCGCGGTCGCCGGCGCGCCGGCCACGTCGGTCCACGTCGGGTTCCTCGCGGGATTCGACGTGACCTGGAACTGGGACGCGGCGAGCGGAACCTGGAAGCGATCGATCTTCGGGAACCCGGAGCTCCTCGCGTCGGGCGTGCAGTTCGCGCCGAAGAACGTGGTCGTCATGTTCGTCCAGTACGTCGGCGGCGACCCGAATCACGGCAACGAGGGCGCGGAGGCCGTGATCACCGGACACGGCACCGCGGTGGTGTTCACCGCGGGCAAAGAGATCATGGGGACGTGGACGCGGCCCGACAAGAACCAGCCCGCACAGCTCGCGGACTCCGCCGGCAACGTGATCGCGCTCACCCCCGGACAGACCTGGGTCGAGCTCCCTGATGTCGGCTACGTGGTGACGAAAACTCCGTAGCCGGGCGCCGAACCCCAGGTTCTAGACTCAGGCCCATGGCCGACGAACGCACCACTGGCACCGCCCGCGTCAAGCGAGGACTCGCGGAGATGCTGCGCGGGGGCGTCATCATGGACGTCGTCGACGCGCAGCAGGCGAAGATCGCCGAGGACGCCGGTGCGGTCGCGGTGATGGCGCTCGAGCGGGTGCCGTCCGACATCCGCCGCGACGGCGGCGTCGCGCGCATGAGCGATCCCTCGATGATCGAAGGCATCCAGAAGGCCGTCACCGTCCCGGTGATGGCGAAGTGCCGGATCGGGCACTTCGCCGAAGCGCAGGTGCTGCAGGCGCTCGGCGTCGACTACGTCGACGAGTCCGAGGTGTTGACCCCGGCCGACGAGGCGCACCACGTCGACAAATGGCAGTTCACCGTGCCCTTCGTGTGCGGCGCCACCAATCTCGGAGAAGCGCTGCGCCGCATCGGCGAGGGCGCCTGTCTGATCCGCAGCAAGGGCGAAGCCGGCACCGGCAACATCGTCGAGGCCGTCCGCCACCTCCGTTCCATTCTCGGTGACATCGAACGGATCAAGGCCGGGCGCACCGAGGAGCGTTACGCGTGGGCCAAGGAGCTGCGCGCGCCGGTCGACCTGGTGGAAGAGGTCGCCGAGCGCGGCGAGCTGCCGGTGCCGTTGTTCTGTGCCGGCGGCATCGCGACCCCGGCCGACGCCGCGCTCGTCATGCAACTCGGTGCGCAGTCGGTGTTCGTCGGCAGCGGCATCTTCAAGTCGGAAGACCCGTCGAAGCGTGCCCGCGCGATCGTCGAAGCAACCACCCACTACGAGGACGCCGACATCGTCGCCAAGGTGTCCCGCGGCCTCGGTGGCGCGATGCGCGGCGAAGAGATCGACACGCTCGACGTGAAGCTCGCCGAGCGAGGCTGGTGACCGCGCCATGATGCGGAGGCCGCCAGGTGAAGATCGGGGTTCTCGCGCTGCAGGGCGCGTTCCGCGAACACGCTGAAGCACTGACGGCGCTGGGCGCCGACGTCTGCCTCGTCAAGCGTCCCGAACACCTCGGAAACGTCGACGCGATCGTGCTACCCGGCGGGGAGTCGACGACGATGGACAAGCTGCTCGACTCGTCCGAGTTGCGCGCGCCTCTGGCGCGGCGGCTGCACGACGGTCTGCCCGCGTTCGCAACCTGCGCCGGCCTCATTCTCTGCGCGACCGAGGTGATCGACGGGCGTCCCGACCAGAGGTCGCTCGGGGTGCTGGACGTCACCGTCCGCCGGAACGGCTACGGGCGCCAGCGGGAGTCGTTCGAGGTCCCGCTCGCGGTGCGCGGGCTCGCCGACGGCGACTTCCCCGGTGTGTTCATCCGCGCGCCGGTGGTCGAACGCGTCGGTCCCGCGGTCGAGGTACTCGCCGAATACGACGGCGCCGCCGTGCTCGGCCGCGCCCACAACTTCTGGTTCTCGTCCTTTCATCCCGAGCTCTCGGGCGATCTTCGTCTCCATCAACTCTTCGTCAAAGAGGTGTCCTGATGTCCGGTCACTCCAAATGGCATTCGATCAAGCACAAGAAGGGCGCGGCCGACGCGGCGCGCGGGAAGCTCTTCGCGGTGCTCATCCGGCAAATCGAGGTCGCGGCGCGCACCGGTGGCGGCGATCCCGCGACCAACGCGACCCTGCGTTCGATGGTGCAGAAGGCGCGTGACTCGTCGCTGCCCGTCGACACGATCCAGCGGGCGATCCGGCGGGGGACCGGGGAAGAAGAAGGCGTCACCTACGAGCCCGTCACCTACGAGGGGTATGCGCCCGGCGGCGTCGCGGTGATCGTGCAGGCGCTGACCGACAACCGGAATCGCACGTCGGCCGAGATCAAGAACCTGTTCAGCCGCAACGGCGGCTCGTTCGCGGAGCCCGGTGCCGTGGCGTGGCAGTTCGAGCGCAAGGGCGTCATCGAGGTCGACAAGGCCGCGGACGAGGACGAGCTCATGCTGGTTGCGGCCGACGCGGGCGCGGAGGACGTGAGCGACGGTGGCGACTCCTGGCACGTCACCACGCCGCCGACCGACCTCCACGTGGTCCGCACCGCGATCGAGGAGGCGGGCTTCAAGGTGAAGTCGGGGGACCTCACCATGATCCCGACGACCGTTGTCGAGCTGACGCAGGAGAGCCAGGCCAAGACGGTCCTGCGCCTGATGGACGTGCTCGAGGATCACGACGACACCGAGGCCGTCTACGCCAACTTCGACATCCCCGACGCAGTCCTCGAGGCCGTTACCGCGTAATTCTTTGTCGCCTTCGCTCCTCGGCGGGATACCCGCCTCGCCGACGCTCAGGACTCCGGCCAGTTCGCTCTCGCTCACGGCAGCGTGCGTGCACGGAACGTAGAGTCGGCGGACCGATTGGGAGGACGCACATGATCGAGGTCGGACAGGACGCGCCGGACTTCACCTTGCCCGGCATCGCCAACGGTGAAAAGCGCGACTACACGCTCTCGGAGTACCGCGGGCGCAAGGTGATGATCGCGTTCTATCCCGGGGACAACACGCCGGGCTGCACCCGCCAGATGTGCTCCTACCGCGACAACCTGAGCGACCTCGAGGCCACCGGCGCGGTGCTGCTCGGCATCTCGCCCCAGGACATCGCGAGCCACGAGACCTGGGCCGAGAAGAAGGGCTTCACGTTCCCGCTGCTGGCCGACGTCGAGAAGAAGGCCATCGAGGCGTACGGCGTGGGCGCGCCCGTCATCGGAGTACGGCGCTCCGTCTTCGTGGTCGACCCCGCGGGCAAGGTCGCCTTCGCCGACCGCAAGCTCATCGGCGCCACCTTCGTCCCCATCGACAAGCTGGTTCCCATCCTGGAGAAGCTGTAACTCTTTGTCGCCTTCGCTACTCGGCGGGATACCCGCCTCGCCGACGCTCGGGACTCCGGCCAGTTCGCTTCGCTCACGGCAGGTCAAGAGACTCGTGCACCCGTCCCGCTAGTCTCCCGATTCATGCAGATCGGGATGAGCGTCAACGGGGCGGCGCAGGAACACGATGTCGAGCCCCGCACGTTGCTCGTGCAGTACCTCCGCGAGGCGTGTGGCCTGACCGGCACCAAGATCGGGTGCGACACGTCGAGTTGCGGTGCGTGCACCGTGCTCGTCAACAACGAGTCGGTGAAGTCGTGCACGATGCTCGCGGCCCAGGCCGACGGCGAGTCGATCACCACCATCGAAGGCCTCGCCGACGGCGAGCAGTGGCATCCGGTGCAGACCGCGTTCCACGAGAACCACGGGCTCCAGTGCGGCTACTGCACGGCGGGCATGGTCCTCGCCGCGGTGTCGTTGCTCGACGAGATCCCGAACCCGACCGAACAGGACGTGCGCCTCGGCCTCGAGGGCAACCTGTGCCGGTGCACCGGCTACCACAACATCGTGAAGTCGGTCCTGGCCGCGGCCGAGACGATGCAGGGCGCAAAGTGATCCCCGCCGCATTCGACTACGTGCGCGCGGAATCGGGCGCCGAAGCAATTGCGCTGATCGGCGAGCACGGCGAGGACGCGAAGTTCCTCGCGGGCGGCATGTCGTTGCTGCCGCTGATGAAGCTGCGCCTCGCCACACCCACGGTGCTGATCGACGTGGGTCGGCTGCGCGATCTCTCGTACGTACGCGACGCGGGCGACCACGTCGCGATCGGTGCGCTCACGCGGCACCGCGATCTCGAGACCAGCCCCGTGCTCGCGGAGCAGTGCGGAGTGTTGCGCGCCGTCGCCGCGCAGGTCGGCGACAACCAGGTTCGCCACCGCGGCACGATCGGCGGCTCGGTCGCCCACGGCGATCCCGCGAGCGACCTGCCCGCGGCGTTGCTCGCGCTCGACGCCACGTTCGTGTTGCAAGGTCCGGGCGGTTCCCGTTCGGTCGCGGCGACGGAATTCTTCCACGGCTTCCTCGAGACGGCGCTCGCGCCCGACGAGTTGCTCACGGAGATCCAGGTGCGCAAGAGCGGCGCCGCCGGCTTCGCGTACGAGAAGTTCAACCGGCGCGCGCAGGACTGGGCCATCGTGGGCGCGGTGGCGACGCGCGTGAACGGCGGAACGCACGTTGCGCTCGTCAACATGGGTTCCACCCCGTTGCGCGCGACCGCGGTCGAGACCGCGCTCGCGCAAGGGGCATCGGCCGCCGACGCGGCGCGTGAAGCCGCGGTCGGCACCGAGCCGCCCTCCGACCTCAACGCATCACCCGAGTACCGCACGCATCTCGCGCAAGTGCTCGTGCGGCGCGCGCTCGAGGCGATCTGAGCCCCCGGGTTCCCGCGGTCGTTCTCGCCGCGGGGCGCGGGCTGCGCTTCGGCGGCGACGCGCCCAAGTCGCTCACGCCACTGCGTGGCCGCCCGTTGCTCGCGTACGCGCTCGATGCCGCGGTCGCGAGTGGGTGTTCACCGGTCGTGGTCGTCGCCTCCGACGATCGCGTCGCAGCCGCGGCGGCAACCCTTGCCGGTCCGATCGAAACGGTGCGCAACGACGAGCCGGAACGAGGCATCGCGTCGAGCCTGCAGTGCGCGCTCCGTCACCTCGAACCCGATGCCACGGTCGTCGCGGTCGTGGTCGGCCTCGCCGACCAGCCCCTCGTGGGCGCGGCGGCGTACCGGCGGGTCGCGGACGCGTACGACGGCGGCGCGCGCCTCGCCTACGCGACCTACGCCGACGTGCGCGGCAATCCGGTCCTGATCGGGCGCGAACACTGGTCCGAGGTCATGGAACTGGTCGGTGACGTCGGCGCCCGGGTCCTCTTCCGCCGCCATCCGGCGGTCGCGGTACCGTGCGACGACACCGGCGCGCCATCCGATGTCGACACCCCCCTCGACTTAGCCGTTTTGGAGTCACGATGGAGATCAACGACAGCTTCCGAGTGAGCACGCCGATCGACGCGACCTGGAAGGTCATGCTCGACATCGAAGGCATCGCACCGTGCCTGCCCGGCGCGCAACTGCAAGAGGTCGAGGGCGACGAGTACCGCGGCATCGTCAAGGTCAAGGTCGGGCCGATCACCGCGCAGTACAAGGGCACGGCCCGCCTGGCCGAGGTCGACGAGGCGAACCACCGGCTCGTCATCGACGCGTCCGGCCGCGATACCCGCGGGCAGGGCAACGCGAAGGCCACCATCGTGGTGACCATGACGCCCGAAGGTGCCGGCACCAAAGTCGACGTGGCGACCGACCTGTCGATCACCGGCAAGGTCGCGCAGTTCGGCCGGGGTGTGCTCGTGGACGTGTCGTCGAAGCTGATGGGTCAGTTCGTCGAGAACATCGAACGCGACGTGTTGACGACGGCCGGGGGCGGCGACACCTCGCACGCGGGCGGCGCGTACGAGCAGGCGCTCGAGAGCGCGGTGTCGGCGACGACGGTGTCGGCGGCGGCGGCGGTCTCGAGCGGACCCCGCAAGATCGACTCGGCCGAGGTGGAGCCGGTCGACCTGCTCGACGTGGCCGGAGCGCCCCTCACCAAGCGCCTCGTCCCCATCGGGATCGGCGCCCTGGTGCTCTTCATCCTCTGGCGCATCATCAGGAAATAAATCGTCGCGAGGGCGCACGGTGCGGCGACCGGAGCAGCCCGAAGGGTGCGGAGGAAGCTCGCCGGAGTCAGCCGTACTTCGCGATCGCGAGCGAAGCGAGCCTCACAGGTACGGATGCGACCAGGAGACACGATCCTCGTCGAGTCGCCGTCCAACCCGTAGGATCGAACCTGTGTTCGACCCGGCCGGGCCCGTCCTCGGCATCGATCCCGGAGTTTCTCGCTGCGGCTACGGCGCGGTCGTCCGTGACGCGGGCCGCCTGCGCGCCACCGCCTGCGGCGTGATCCGCACCCCGCCCGGCGATCCCCTGCCCGAGCGCCTCCTCGCCCTCGACGAGGAGCTCGCCGCGCTCGTGCGGCAACTCCGACCGTCCGCGCTGGCCGTCGAGCGCGTCCTGTTCCAGAACAACGCGCGGACCGCGATCTCGGTGGGGCAGGCGAGTGGTCTCGCGCTCGTCGCCGCGGCGCGGGCCGGGATTCCCGTGGTGCAGTACAGCCCCAACGAGGTGAAGCTCGCGGTGACGGGCGACGGTCGGGCCGACAAGCTCGCGGTGCAGACGATGGTGACGCGCCTGCTGTCGTTGCGCGAGATCCCGAAGCCCGCGGACGCGGCCGACGCGCTCGCGCTCGCGTGCTGTCATCACGGCCGGGCGCGGATGCTCGATCGGATCCCGTCTTGATCGGGTCCTTGCGCGGCTGCGTGCTCGAGCGCAGCCTGAACGGCGAAGTGCTCGTCGAGGTTGCGGGAGTCGGCTACCGGGTTCTCGTTCCGGTCGGCGCGATCCCGGAGCTCGAACCGGGCGCGAACGTGTTCCTGTTCACTCATCAACACGTGCGCGACGACGCACTGGTGTTGTACGGATTCCTCACGCGCGACGAGCGCGACACGTTCGAGGCGCTGATCACCGCGAGCGGCGTGGGCCCGAAGCTCGCGCTGGCGATCCTCTCGGTGCACTCACCGCCGAGCCTCCGCCGCTGTCTGGCCGAGGACGACCTCGATTCGCTCGTCGCGGTGCCCGGTGTCGGCAAGCGCACCGCGCAGCGACTCCTCGTCGACCTGAAGGCCCGGCTCGAGCTGCCGGACGTCGACCTCACCGCGGTTGGCGGCACCGGCGCCCCGAACGCGCGCGCCGAGGTGCGCGACGCGCTCGTCGGCCTCGGGTACGGCAACGACGAGGTGCGCGACGTGTTCGGCCAGTTGGGCGAGGACGGCACCGTCGAAGAGCTGTTGCGCGAGGCGCTGCGGCTCCTGGCCGGCCGCAAATGAGAGAGGAGCTGCTGAGCCCGGAGGCCGACGAGGCCGAGGTCGCGGAAGAGACCACGCTGCGCCCGCGGCATCTCGGGGAGTTCGTCGGTCAGCCGCGGCTGCGCGAGCACCTCGAGATCATGTTGACCGCGGCCAAGCAGCGCGGGCAGGCCGTCGACCACGTGCTGCTCGCCGGGCCGCCCGGCCTCGGCAAGACCAGTCTCGCCGGAATCATCGCCAACGAGATGGGGGCCCGCCTCAACCCGACGAGTGGGCCCGCACTCGAACGCGCCGGCGACCTCGCCGCGATCCTCACCAACCTCGACGACGGCGACGTGCTGTTCATCGACGAGGTGCACCGGCTCCCGCGCGTCGTCGAGGAGAGCCTCTATCCCGCAATGGAGGACTTCCGCTTCGACGTCGTGATCGGCAAGGGCCCGAGTGCGCGCACGATCCGGCTCGACCTCCCGCGCTTCACCCTCGTCGCGGCCACGACGCGCACCGGTCTCATCAGCGGACCGCTCCGCGACCGGTTCGGCTTCGTGGCCCGGCTCGACTACTACGCGCACGACGAGCTCGCCGCGATCCTGCGGCGGGTGGCGTCGATTCTCGGGGTCGAGCTCGAGTCCGACGGCGCCGACGAGATCGCGAGCCGCTCGCGCGGCACGCCGCGCATCGCCAACCGGCTCCTCAAGCGGGTGCGTGACTACGCCGAAGTGCGCGCCGACGGTCGGGTCACGGCCGCGGTCGCCCGCGACGCGCTCGCGCTGTTCGAAGTGGACGAGCTCGGCCTCGACAAGGTCGACCGCGCCATCCTGGACGCGCTGTGCCGCACGTTCGTCGGGCGGGCCGTCGGGCTCGGCACGCTCGCGATCGCGGTGAGCGAGGCGCCCGAGACGGTCGAGGACGTGTACGAACCGTTCCTCTTGCTCTGCGGCCTGATCGAGCGCACGCCGCGGGGCCGGGTGGCCACCCCCGCCGGGTTCGCGCACATCGGTTTGCGTGCGCCGACCAAGCCGGGCGAGGCTCCCGAGCTGTTCTAGGAAACGTACGGCGGAGCCGACCGGAGGGGAGGCGCAGCCGGAGTCGACCAATCGAGGTGGCGTCGACATGGAGCTCGTGCAGTACGAAGTGCGCGACCGCATCGCGCACGTCACGATCGCGAACGGAAAAGCCAACGCGCTGTCGTTCGAGGTACTCGCCGGACTCGACGACGCGCTGTCGCGCGCCGAGAAGGCGGGCGAGGCCGAGGTCGGGGCCATGCTCATCTCGGGAGCGCCCGGCATGTTGTCCGGGGGTTTCGATCTGCAGGTCATGCGCAGCGGCGCGGAGGCCGCGGGCCGGCTCGTCACCGACGGGGGCGAGCTGTTCTCGCGCATGTACGGATCGCCGATGCCGGTGGTCGTGGCGTGCACCGGTCACGCGATCGCGGCGGGGGCATTGCTGCTGCTCGGTGCCGACGCGCGCATCGGCGCGCGCGGCGCGTTCCGGATCGGCCTGATCGAGACCCAGCTGGGCATGGTGCTGCCCCGGTGGGCCGTGGAGCTCGCCCAGGAGCGGTTGTCGAAGCGTCACGTCCAAGACGCCACGGTCGGGGCGCGGATCTACGACCCCGACGGCGCGGTCGACGCCGGATTCCTCGATTCGGTCGAACCGGCGGAATCGCTCGCGGCCGCGGCCGAAACCGAGGCTCGGCGGTGGGCCGATCTCCCGCGCGACGCATACCGCGGCCAGGTCAGGATGTGCCGGGGCGAGCGGTTGGGGCGACTCTCCGAGGCCATCGCCGCCGACCGGGGGCGATCGTTCGAGGTGCCCGCATCTTGACGCGGCCCGGGCAAACGACGGTGGTAGCGTCGGTTCCCGTTTCTCCGGCGTAAGGGCGTTCTGTGCAGGTGGCGATCTTCCCCGTGCTCATGGTGGGCGCCATCTACCTCCTACTGTGGCGCCCGCAGCAGCGCCGGATCGCTTCGGTGCGCCAGTTGCAGGCCACGATTCAAGAGGGCGACGAAGTGCTGACCACGAGTGGTATCTACGGAACGATCACCCGGCTGGGCGAGTCGGACGCCGATCTCGAGATCGCTCCCGGCACCGTGATCCACGTCGCGCGCGGCGCCATCGGGCAACGGGTCGAGTCGGGCGTCGAGGCCGAGACCCTGCCCCACGCGGGCGAGCCCCACGACGGAGAGACAGGGGCGGACTGAGCCGTGCGCCGGAAAGTCATCATGCTCGTGATCACGGTCTTGTTGATCGTGGGCTCGTTCATCGCCACCGTTCTCGGCTCGAGCCGGCCCGTCCTCGGCCTCGACCTCCAGGGCGGCACGTCCATCGTGTTGGCTCCGGTGAAGGGCTCCGACCTGTCGACGCTCGACACTGCCGTGGCGATCATCCGCAACCGGGTCGACGGTCTCGGCATCGCCGAGCCCAATGTGAGTCGCCAGGGCAACAACATCGTCATCGACCTGCCCGGCGTGAAGAACGCCGCGGAGGCGAACCAACTCGTCGGGAAGACCGCCGAGCTGCGGTTCCGGCCGGTGCAGGGGACCATCCCGTTCTCGAGTTCGTCCGCCTCGTCCACGACCACGACGGTGAAGGGCGCGACCACCACGACGGTGAAGGGCGCGACCACCACGACGGTGAAGGGCGCGACGACCACGACCGCGCCGGCGACCACGACCACCGCGGCGGGTGCGACCACGACCACGGTGAAGGGCGCGACCACCACCACGACCGTCCCGAAGAATGACGGCACCTGCCAGGACGGCAAGCTGGTCACGAAGAGCAACCCCGCAGACAAACAGGTGGTGCTGCCCGACTCGAAGAACACCGTCTGCTTCCTCCTCGGCCCGACGATCATGACGGGACGCAACGTCGGTTCGGCCGACGCGATCGTCAACACGAACACGGGCGCCTGGGAAGTCAACGTCCACTTCAAGAACAACGACTTCGTGGAGAAGGTGGCGAAGCCCTACGTGGGCAAGCAGGTCGCGATCGAGCTCGACGGCGTCGTGCAGTCCGCGCCGACGATCAACGCGGGCATCACCGGCCAGGACGTCACGATCAGCGGCAGCTTCACCAGCAAAGAGGCGCATCAACTCGCGCTGGTGCTCCGGTACGGATCGCTGCCGGTGCAGCTCGTTCCGCAGACCGCGCAGACGGTGTCACCGACGCTCGGGAAGGACCAGCTGCGCGCCGGCATCGTCGCCGGCCTCATCGGCCTCGCCCTCGTCGCGCTCTACATGATCCTCTTCTACCGGCTGCTCGGCCTGGTCGTGTGGATCGGGATCGGGCTGACCGCGCTCACGTTCTTCACGCTCGTGTCGTGGCTGTCGACGCATCACGGCCTGACCCTCACGCTCGCGGGGGTGACCGGCATCATCGTGTCGGTGGGTGTCACCGTCGACAGCTATGTCGTGTACTTCGAACGATTAAAGGATGAGGTCCGCACCGGCAAGACGGTGCGCTCCTCCCTCGACACCGGCTTCCGGCGGGCGTTCCGCACGATCATCGCGGCCGACTTCGTGTCGATCATCGGTGCCGTGGTGCTCTACTTCTTCGCGACCTCCTCGGTGCGAGGTTTCGCGTTCTTCCTCGGGCTGTCCACGCTCCTCGACCTCATCTTGGCGTACACCTTCATGTGGCCGTTCGTGTCGGTGCTCGCCCGCCGACCGGCGCTCGTGACGATGGCCGGAGTGGGTATCGGTGCGGGTCTCGACGTGCCGGAGGTGCAGTCGTGACCGTGACCACGCCGCCGCCGCCCACGCCGCCCGCCGAGGACATCCCGGGAGTGACGCGCCGGCACCGGTTGTCGGACCTCTACCACGAGCGGACGAACTTCCAGTTCATCAAGCACAGCCGCCGCTGGCTCATCATCTCGAGCACGCTCGTCGTGGTGAGCCTCGTGCTGTTCGGCGTGCGCGGGCTCAACCTGGGCATCGACTTCGAGGGCGGGACGGCCTGGTCGGTGCAGATGACCGGGGGCAAGAGCGCCAAGGTCGCCGACGTGCGCGCGATCCTCCAAAAGCTCGGGATCAACGACGCGAAGGTGAGCGTGCTCACCCCGCCCGGCGGCGGTACCGACACGGTTCGGGTCGAGGCCCGTGTGCTCAACGACCCCATCACGGTCGCCCAGGGCAAACTCGCGCAGTACGGCGGTGTGAGTGACGCCGACGTGCAGGTCCCGGTGGGCACGGGCGGCTCGTTCACCTTCACGACCAAGGCCGGCGTGACGCCGACGGTCGAGGGCGTGACGAAGGCGCTCGCCGGTACGGGCATCACGAATCCACAGGTCAAGGTCGACGGCCGCAACGTCACGGTCACCGTCGACAAGCTGCCCGCCAGCCCGGTGCAGGCGGTTGCGGCGGACCTCGCGAAATATGCGGGGGCGACCAACGTCAACGACGTGAGCATCACGACCGTGGGTCCCACCTGGGGCCATGAAGTGAGTCAGAAGGCGCTGAAGGCGCTGGTCATCTTCTTCTTGGTGCTCGCGACCTACCTCGCGTTCCGATTCGAATGGAAGATGTCGGCCACCGCGATCGTGGCTGTGATCCACGACATCATCTTCACCATCGGCGTGTACGCGCTGTTCCAGTTCCAGGTGTCGCCCGCGACCGTCACCGCGTTCCTGACGATCCTCGGTTTCTCCCTGTACGACACCGTCGTCGTGTTCGACAAGGTCGCGGAATTCCAACGCTCGATGACCGCAACCGGCCGGTCCACCTACTCCGAGATGGTCAACCGCGCGCTCAACGCGGTGCTGATGCGGTCGGTGTCGACGTCGCTGGTCGCGGTGCTGCCGGTCGTGTCGCTGCTGATCGTCGGGAGCGGGATCATGGGCGCGACCGCGTTGGAGGACTTCGCCCTCGCCCTCGCCGCCGGTCTGTTCATCGGTTCGTACTCGTCGCTCTTCGTCGCCGCCCCGCTGTTGGCGTGGTGGAAGGAGCGCGAGCCCCAGTACCGGGCGCTCGCCGAACGGCGCCGCCGCGCGGGCGCCGGAGTCGCGGTCGCGGCTGCGTCCGTCGGAGTCGCCGTCGCGGCAACCGCCGGAGAGCCCGCCGCTGCGCCGCTCGGCGTCCCCGGCCCGCCCGCCGTCCCCCGGGCCACCATCCAAGCCCG
The DNA here is from genome assembly GCA_963835455.1 of uncultured Actinomycetes bacterium. Classification (GTDB taxonomy): domain Bacteria; phylum Actinomycetota; class Acidimicrobiia; order IMCC26256; family PALSA-610; genus PALSA-610. The sequence goes on along the minus strand of CAWIFT010000002.1, from coordinate 468,633 downwards.
CCCCCGCCAACAACGCGGCCGCAAGCGCAAGTAGGGAGTTCTTGATCGGCGGAGCATGCGCCAGCTGCCCTTGACCTGCGGCGCCGCGGAGCAGCCCGAAGCGTGCGCAGCAAGCGCGCCGGGAGTCAGGCTCACCTCGCAATCGCGAGCGCAGCGAGCCGCACAGGTGAGTCTGCGACCAAAAAGCATAGGTACGCTTGGTACCTGATGGACAGTGACTATCTCCGGGCCCACGTGCGTGATGTTCCCGACTATCCGAAGCCGGGAATTGTGTTCAAGGACATCACGCCGCTGCTCGGGAACGCCGATGCGTTCCGGGCGAGTGTCGACGCGCTGGCCGAGCCGTACGCGGCCACGCGGGTCGACAAGGTCATCGGGATCGAAGCGCGTGGATTCGTGTTCGCAGCACCGGTGGCGTACGGGCTCCAGGCCGGCTTCGTCCCCGTCCGTAAGCCCGGCAAGCTCCCGTGGGAGATCGAAGGTGAGGAGTACGAGCTCGAGTACGGCACCGACCTCCTCGAGATTCACCGCGACGCGATCGCCCCGGGCGAGCAGGTCCTGGTCGTCGACGACGTGATCGCGACGGGCGGCACCGCCGCCGCGACCGCCCGGTTGGTGGAGCGCCTCGGTGGCGTCGTGCACGGATTCGCGTTCGTGCTCGCCCTCGGGTTCCTGCACGGGCGCGAGCAGATCGACGGGTACCCGGTGCACACGCTGGTGACCTATGACTAGCGCTCCGCCCCGGGGACGGTCCGGTCACCCGAACGTCGACGGCGCGTTGCGTCCGCTCCTGGCGTCGGTCCGCCAAGGCGACGACCAACGCGAGACCGACCTGATCGAAGATGCCTACGAGGTCGCGCGCGACGCGCACCGTGACCAGGTTCGCCGTTCGGGCGACCCGTACATCGCGCACCCGCTCGGCGTCGCGATGATCCTCTCCGATCTGGGCCTCGACGACATCACGCTCGCGGGCGCCCTGCTGCACGACGCGGTCGAGGACACCTCGGTGACACTCGACGATCTCCGCGCGCGCTTCGGTCCCGACGTGGCCGCGATCGTCGACGGCGTCACCAAGCTCGACCGGCTCGAGTTCGACTCCCGCGAAGAGCAACAGGCCGCGACGATGCGCAAGATGCTCGTTGCGATGGCGAAGGACGTCCGCGTCCTGCTGATCAAACTCGCCGACCGCCTGCACAACATGCGCACGATCGCCTCGCTGCCGGAAGCGAAGCAGAAGCGCATCGCGCAGGAGACACTCGACATCTACGCGCCGCTGGCGCACCGCCTCGGCGTGCAAGAGGTGAAGTGGCAGCTCGAGGATCTCGCGTTCGCGGTGTTGCACCCGAAGCGCTACGCCGAGATCGAGGCGATGGTGCTGCAGCACGCGGGCGAGCGCGAGCGCTATCTCGAAGAGGTCGTCGGCGCGGTCCGGTTGCGGCTCGAACAGCTCCACATCACCGCCGAGGTGACGGGCCGACCGAAGCACTACTGGTCGATCTACGAGAAGATGGTGGTGCGGGGCAAGGAGTTCGCCGAGATCAACGACCTCGTCGGCGTGCGGGTCATCGTCGAATCGGTAAAGGACTGTTACGGCGCGCTGGGTTCGATCCATGCGCTCTGGCGGCCGGTGCAGGGCCGTTTCAAGGACTACATCGCCATGCCCAAGTTCAACCTCTACCAGTCGTTGCATACGACGGTGGTCGGTCCGCAGGGCCGGGCGGTCGAGTTCCAGATCCGCACGAGCGAGATGCACCGGCGCTCGGAGTACGGCGTCGCCGCGCACTGGGGTTACAAGGAGCAGCGCAACCCGGCCGAGGATCTGGTGTGGCTGCAGCGGATCGTCGACTGGCAGAAGGAGACGACCGACCCGACCGAGTTCATGCAGAGCCTGAAGATCGACCTCGAACAAGACGAGGTGTTCGTCTTCACGCCCAAGGGCCGGGTCATCACGCTGCCGACCGGCGCCACGCCCGTCGACTTCGCGTACGCGATCCACACCGAGGTCGGTCACCGCTGCATCGGGGCGCGCGTGAACGCGCGGCTGGTGCCCCTCGATTCCGCGTTGCAGTCGGGCGACACCTGCGAGATCTTCACGAGCAAGGTCGAGGGTGCGGGCCCGAGCCGCGACTGGATGCAGTTCGTGCAGACGCCGCGGGCCAGCTCCAAGATCCGGCAGTGGTTCTCGCGTGAGCGCCGCGTCGACGCCATCGACCAGGGTCGTGACGACCTGGTCAAGGCGATGCGCCGGGAGGCGTTGCCGGTGCAGAAGCTCTTCGGCTCGCCGACGCTGGCGTCGGTGGCGGAACAGCTGCACTATCTCGACCTCGAGGGCCTGTACGTCGGCATCGGCGAGGGCCACGTCTCGGCCAAGGCGGTCGTGCAGCGCATCCAGCGGGAGCTGCGCGGTGGCGAGGCCGAGGAGCAACTCCCGACGACCATCGCCCGCCCGCCCCGGGCGCGCGGCTATCGGCGCACCGGCGCCGGGGTCCACGTCGAAGGGCTCGACGACGTCATGGTCCGGCTCTCGCGCTGCTGCACGCCGGTTCCCGGCGACGACATCATGGGCTTCGTCACGCGTGGACGCGGCGTTTCCGTGCACCGGACCGACTGCGCCAACGCGGTGAGCCTGCGCAGTCAGGCCGACCGCGTCATCGAGGTCGAGTGGGACAACGACGCCCCCGGCAACTACACGGTCTCTGTCGAGGTCGAGGCGCTCGACCGTTCGAAGCTGCTGCGCGACATCGCCGACGTGCTGTCGGAGCATCACGTCAACATCATCTCGTGTACTTCGCAAACGCAGACCGACCGGATCGCCCGATTGCGATTCGAGTTCGAGCTCGCCGATCCCGGTCACCTGGACTCGATCCTCGCCGCGGTCAAACGGGTCGATTCGGTATACGAGGCGGCACGTGTGCTCCCCGGTAACAAGACCTGAGGGAAGTCAAGTCCCTTAACGGTCACAGCGGTACGCGAACCACCGCGAATCACCAATCCTCTGCTCAAGCCGCGCGCCCGAGCGACCGATTCCCTCCGAGGGCCAGAGCCGACTATTCGCACCGGGCACGGACTGAGATGCCTGAGGGGGTTGCATCAGTGGATCCGCGTTCACAACCGGCGGATGGATTCACCATCGTCGAGGTCATCGTCGCGATCACGGTGCTCGTCGTCGCGATGCTCGGCGCCGCACTGCTGTTCGAGAACGCGATCATCGTGTCGGGCAACACGCGCAACCGGGTGGTCGCCGCGAACCTCGCGACCCAACAAATGGAGAACGTGCGCGGTCTCGCCGCGAACCCGACGAAGTTCACGACGATCCCGCAGGGCCAGACGGTGTACAAAGGCCCCGACCAGAAGGTGAACGGTGTGCAGTACACCGTCACCCAGAACGTCCAGTTCGTCGGCCAGAGCTCCTCGACGAGCACGTGTGACAGCCCCGGCTCGACTTCCGGTCAGATCATGCAGGTGAACGAGCTCGTCACCTGGCCGGGCATGGCCGGCACGAAGACGGTGAAGGAAGTGACGACGCTCGCGCCGCCGGTCGGCGCGTATTCGGCCTCTTCGGGCTCGATCGCGGCGAAGGTGTTCGACTCCACCGGCGCAGTGTCCGGGAACATCAACGTCCAGGTCACCGGACCGACGACCGTGACGCAGCAGACCACGAGCGAGGGTTGCTCGTACTTCGCGTTCCTGCCGGTGGGCACGTACACCGTCAGCGTCATCGAGGGCACCGGGGTCGGCGACCAGGAGCTGGCCGTCCCCGCCCAGACCGCCTCGGTGTCGGTCGGCCAGACCGCGTCGGTGCAGTTCCAGTACGACAATCCCGCGACGATCGTGGCCACGCTGCCGTCGCCGACCAACACGCCCGGTGCGCCGCCGTACGCGAGCGGCCTGTCGATCTCGGTGGTGAACCCCGGATTGCAGCCGTACGGGCAGTTCTCGTTCTCGGCCGCGGGCGACGTCACGACCTCGCCCAGCCTGTTCCCCTATGCGAGCGGCTACACCGTGTTCGCCGGCAACTGCACCGACAACAACCCGCTCGGGAAGGACACCAACAAGAACCTCTTCTACCCGACGGCCGCACCGGTGCCGCTCGCAGTCCCGGCCGGAGGCTCGGCCGCGACCACGGTGCCGCTGTACAACGTCGCCGTCCACGTGCAGAACGCGACCGCGGTTCCGGTCACCGCCACGGTGCCGACCGCGTCGGAAACCACCACGTTCGGCGTTCCGTACACGGCAGTGTGTACGACGGGAACGGCGAGTGGAACCGCGCCGACGCTCGGTCTCGCGACACTGAACGCGACCGGCGACAGCGTGACCGCACTTCCCTTGGGACACTGGACACTGAAGGCCATGTGCAACAAGCCGGCCGCCGCGTGTCCGGCCGCGAACGCGTCGGCGAGTCTCAATGTGTGGGTGAAGCCCGACGCGGTGTACGCAGTCGACGGAACCGGCGCCGCAACCGTTCCCTACGTGGGCCCGATCACGATGGTGGTCGCGTGAAGCGGCTCTGGCGCCGGCTGCGCGCCCCCGCCCGGATCGGGGTCACACCCTGATCGAGATGATGATCGCAACGGCGCTGTTGTCGCTCGTGGTGACAGCTGCGTTCAGCGTGGTCATCGTGATGCAGAACCAGGCCGTGGCGACGACCGACCGGTTCACCGCGACAGGTCAAGGTCAGACGATCGCCGACCGCATCACAAAGGACCTTCGCACCGCGGTCGCGCCCACGAGCACGACCGCCGCGTTCGCGTCGGCGAACGGGGCCGATGTCGTGTTCTACGCGAACCTCGCCGACCTGAACACGGGCAACGGCCCGACGCGCCTGCACGCGTACACGTCGCTGGTCCCGGGGACCAACGTGTACGCGTTCCACGAGGATGCCACCAAGCCCGACACCGGCGGGTCGCCGGGCAACTACAGCTACTCCGGCGCGCCCGTGAACCGCCTCGACGGCGAGTACATCGACACCAGCCAGCCGATCTTCACGTACTACGACGCCGCCGGGAACGCGCTCGCGATGCCGGTTGCCGGCAACGCCAATCTGCGCAGCATCGACGCGGTGGGCGTGACGTTGCGCATCAGGGTGCATCCGCGCTCGCCCGTCGTCGTGATCTCCACGCGTATTCACGTCCGAAACGTCGACTACAACCCGAACAGCTGAGACCATGATCCAGTTCTTCACGCGTCGCTTCCAGACTCGCCCGGACGGCTCCCACGACGAGAGCGGTCTCGCCATGGTCATCGCGATCACCGTCGTGATGCTCATGACGATCATCCCGCTCGCATTGGTGCAGGGTGCGATCGCCCAGCTGCCGCTCGCGCGGCACGACCAGGACCACGAGGCGGCGTTGGCCGCGGCGGAGGCGGGTGTCGACGACTATCTGAACCGTCTCGCGCAGAACAGCAACTACTGGACCTACAGCGCCAGCAACCCGCCCACTCCCGCGAACCCGGCGTTCACGAGTTGGGTGACGGTCTCGGGTCCGAGCACCAACGGTGAGTGCTACCGCTACCGGGCGGACTCGACGAAGACGGCGTCCACCGGCATCGTGTACCTGACCTCGTCGGGCAAGCGCCTGACCAACAGTGTGTTGGGGTGTGCGTCGCCGGGGGTCGTCCGTACCGTCAGCCTGGGTCTGCGCCGTCAGGGATTCCTCGACTACCTCTGGCTGACCGACTACGAGATCACCGACCCGGCCCTGTCGGGCTCGAACGCCACCGCGTGCACGTTCCACGCGTGGGAGTGGAACGCGGCCAGCTCGAAGTACGGGCCGAGCGACCCTGCGGCCTGCTCGGTCGTCTACTGGTCGTCATTGTCGATCCTGAACGGCCCGGTCCACTCGAACGACGGCCTCTACGTGTGCGGCAACCCGACCTTCAACGGCGACACGGACTCGTACTACAACTCCTCGACGAGCAACAACGCGTTCCACAGCAAGCAATTCGGCGGCCCGGGCTCGGTGCTCAATCCGCTGGCCTGTGCCAACGCGCCCGTCTACGCGCGCAACGGTGATCCCGCGAGCGGCTCGATCCTGCCGTTCCCGCCCGCGAACACCTCGATCAAGTCGCAAGCCGACGGAAACCTGGGTGGAGCCGGGTGCCTCTACACGGGGCCGACGACGATCACCTTGCTCGCGACCGGCAAGATGAACGTGGTCAGTGCGAAGACCATCAAGACGAACGCGGGTTGCGCGCCGGGATCGAACTTGAACCTGCCGAGCAACGGCGTGATCTACGTGCAGAACGTTCCTGCCGCGAGCTCCGACCCGAACCACTCTTCGTGCTCCGGTTCGGCGTGTTACGGCGACGTCAACATCAGCGGCACACTCAAAGGACAGCTGACGATCGCGTCCGAGGACGACATCGACATCACCGGTGACGTGAAGTACAACACCTATCCGGGTGGTAACGACGTGCTCGGTCTCGTGGCCGACAACGACGTCGCGGTGGTTCACGCGAACGGGGCGAATGTCGCCGACGACTTGACGATCGATGCCGCCATCATGTCGCTCAACCACTCCTTCTATGTGCAGAACTGGTCGACCGGCGGAAACAACGCCTGCACGGGCGCGCACCCCTGCGCGGTCCCGGGTGCGCACAGCCTGAACATCAACGGCGTCATCACCCAGAAGTTCCGCGGACCGGTCGGCACGTTCAACGGCAGCACCACGCCGCCGACGCTGACGTCCGGGTACAACAAGAACTACTCCTACGACACACGGCTGAAGTACCTCAGCCCGCCGTATTTCTTGAGCCCGACACAGTCCGCCTGGATCCGCATCTCGTACGCGGAGATCGCGCCCACGCAAACCCCGTAGTTCGGATCGGTAGCGGCCGCTCGCCGAGCGGCAATCCTGCGCCGGTCGGGCTCGGAATCATCGTCGGTGGCGCGCGGGCTGCTGGCTAGCATGCCGCGCATGCCTGCGGATCGGGACGTCATGCGCGCGCCCAAGGGCATGCTGGACGTGTTGCCGCCCGACTCCGCACGGTGGATCGACGTGGTCGCGCGCTTCGCGGCGCGCGCCGAACGGTTCGGCTTCGGTCTGCTGTTGACGCCCATCGTCGAGCACTACGAGGTCTTCGCGCGCGTCGGCGAAACCACCGACGTGGTGCGCAAGGAGATGTACGACTTCGTCGATCGGGGCGGGCGCCGGCTGGCGCTGCGGCCCGAGGGCACGGCGCCGGTGGTGCGCGCGTTCGTGCAGCACCGGCCACCCACACCGTGGAAGGTCTGGTACCTCGCCCCGAACTTCCGGGCCGAACAGCCGCAGGCCGGCCGCTACCGCCAGCACTGGCAGCTGGGCGCCGAGGTGATCGGGATCGACGATCCCGACATCGACGTCGAGATCATCGAGCTCCTGTGGGGCTTCTGCCGCGATCTCGGATTGCGCGACATCCGTCTGCTCGTCAACTCGATGGGCGACGCCGAAACGCGCGCGCGTTATCGCGAGGTGCTCCTCGCGTACTGGCACGCACACGCGTCGCTGATCGGCGCGGAGATGGAACGCGCCGAGGCGAATCCACTGCGCATCCTCGACTCGAAGCGGCCCGACTGGAGCGAGATGCTCGAGCACGCGCCGCAGCTCGGGGAATACCTGAGCGACGCGTCCGCGGCACACTTCGCGCGTGTCCAGGAGGGTCTCCAGGGGCTCGGTATCCCGTTCGAGATCGCGCCCCGGCTCGTGCGCGGCTTCGACTACTACACCGCGACGGTGTTCGAGCTGGCGAGCGACGCGCTCGACGCCGCGCAGAACGCGATCGGGGGCGGCGGTCGCTACGACAAGCTGGCGCAGCAGATGGGCGGCCCCGAGGCGCCGTCGATCGGATTCGGTTCGGGGATCGAGCGCCTGTTGCTCGCGTGCGATGCCGAAGGGGTCCTCCCGGTGCCGACGGCACGGGTCGACGCGTTCGTCGTCGATCTGGTCGGTATCGCCGACACGGCGCGTCTGCTCGCGGAGTTGCGCGAGTCCGGACTCGCGGCCGACCGGGCGTACGGCGGCCGGTCGCCGAAGAAGCAGTTCTCGGCCGCCGACCGGTCGGGCGCGCGGTGGGCAGTGATCATCGGCGCGGACGAGATGAAGCGGGGCGTGGTCGGGGTCAAGGACCTGCGTTCCGACCAGCCACAATCCGAGGTACGTCGCGAAGAGATCGCGGCGTGGCTGCGAACACGGAAGGACGAAGCACGATCATGATGCGATCGCATCGGGCCGGCGATCTGCGCGCCGACGACATCGGCGAATCGGTCGCAATCTGCGGCTGGGTGGCGAGCCGCCGCGACCACGGCGGCAAGGTGTTCCTCGACGTGCGCGACGTCGCCGGCGTGTTGCAGGTGGTCGTCGACCCCGCGGTGGCGGGTCTCGAAGTTGCGCACCGCCTGCGCCACGAATGGGTGGTGCGCGTCGTCGGAACCGTGTCGGCACGCCCCGCGGGCACCGTGAACGACGACCTGCCGACGGGCGCGGTCGAGGTCATCGCGTCCGCGATCGAGGTGCTCGCGGAATCGGAACCGGTGCCGTTCCCGCTCGACGACCGCGTCGACGTCGACGAGGTGTTGCGCCTGCGGCACCGCTATCTCGACCTCCGGCGCGCGCCGATGCAGCACAATCTCCGCGTGCGCGCGGGCGTCAACCGCGCGATGCGCGAAGCGATGGCGGCGCAGGACTTCGTCGAGGTGGAGACGCCGATGCTCATCGCGTCGACGCCGGAAGGTGCGCGCGACTTCGTCGTCCCGTCGCGCCTGCGGCCGGGCACGTTCTACGCGCTGCCGCAGAGTCCGCAGCTCTTCAAGCAGTTGCTCATGGTCGGCGGCTTCGACCGCTATTTCCAGATCGCGCGCTGCCTGCGCGACGAAGACCTGCGCGCCGACCGGCAGTTCGAGTTCATGCAGCTCGACATCGAGATGACCTTCGCCGACCAGGCGGACGTGCTCGACGCGGTTTCGGTGGCGGTGCTCGCCGCGGCCGAGGTTGCCCGCCCGGGAGAGGGGCCTGCGTCGATCCCGCGGATGACGTGGCACGAGGCGATGGAGCGGTACGGCTCCGACAAGCCCGACGTGCGCTTCGGGATGGAACTCGCCGAGCTGACCGACGTGTTCGGCGACACCGAGTTCCGGGCGTTCGCAGGCGCGGACGCGATCAAGGGCATCTGCGTGCCGGGCCAGGCCGACATGTCACGCTCCAAGCTCGACGCGTTGACCGAACGGGCGAAGACGTTGGGCGCGCAGGGTCTGGTGTGGATGCGCGTGCGCGACGGCGGCGGGTTGGAGTCGCCCGTCGCGAAGTTCCTCTCCGAAGCCGAACAGCTCGCGGTCGTGGACGCGTTGGGCGCGGTCGCGGGCGATCTGATCCTGATCGTCGCGGGGAAGCGGTCCATGGCGCAGTCGGTGCTCGGTGCCCTGCGTCTCGATCTCGGCCGGCCGCCCGTCAACGAAGGCGGTCTGCGGTTCCTGTGGGTCGTCGACTTCCCGCTCTTCGAGGCCGACGACGACGGCGCGCCCTCGCCCATGCACCACCCCTTCACGATGCCGCATCCCGACGACATCGATCGCCTGGAGTCGGATCCGCTGTCGGTACGCGCCCAGGCCTACGACCTGGTGTTGAACGGGTGGGAGCTCGGCTCGGGTTCGGTGCGTATCCATCGCCCGGACGTGCAGCAGCGGATCTTCACCGCGATCGGGATCGACGCCGAGGACGCGCAGGAGCGTTTCGGATTCCTGCTCGACGCGTTCCGTTTCGGCGCGCCGCCGCACGCGGGTTTCGCGGTCGGCATCGACCGCTTCACCGCGATCCTCGCGGGCGAGGAGAACATCCGCGAGGTGATCGCGTTCCCGAAGACGCAGTCCGGCGTCGACCCGCTGACCGGAGCCCCGAGTCCAGTAGACCCCCGCCAACTCCGTGACCTCGGCCTGAAACTCCTCACCCCCGATCCAGCCCCCAAGCCCTAAGCCCAAGCCCCAAGCCCCAAGACCAGCTGCCGCCCAGAAACCCTCGCAACAGTTGTGAGCGACAACCGTCCCCGGGGCGGATATGTCTCGCATCCGGGCGAGGCGTGGGGAAGCTGTCGCACGTCGCACCTACGTTCCGACGGATGCAGGCAACGCTCGCACCGTTCGAATCTCTCCTCGCCGCCCAACATGGTTTGGTGACGCTCGATCAGCTCCGCGGTGGCGATCTGACCGACGACCAGCGACACGGACTCGTCTCGCGTCGGGTACTGCGACGGATCCGACCTCGGGTGTTCGGGATCGTCGGCGCGGTCGATTCGTGGGAGCGCGGTCTCCTCGCGGCGGTTCTGTCGGCAGAAGGTTCCGTGGCGTCGCATTCCTCGGCGGCCCGGCTCTGGATGTTCGAACCTCGACCCGAAGCAACTTATGAGATCACTCTCGGGCGGCAGCACCGTGTCGAGATGCGTGGTGTCACCCTTCACAGCTCGGTGACGCTCGACGCGAACGACATCGTGACGAGGTCGGGCGTCGCGTGTACGTCCTTCGAGCGAACTCTTTGTGACTGCACGACGTTGCTGAACGAACGCCAGGTCGGCAGGGCGCTGGACGACGGCTTGCGACGTGGCGTCGCGTCGCTTCGGCGCCTCGGCTTGTGTTGCGAGCGACTCGAGTCGGGGCCCGGGCGCCACATGTCGATCATTCGCTCCGTCCTCGCGGCCCGAGGGATTGGATTCGATCCGGGGGGTAGCCGGTCGGAACTCCATGTGTTGCACGTACTTCGGCGAGCGCAACTCCCTGAGCCGGTGCAGCAGCATCGGGTGACGATCGGTGCGAAGACGTACAGGCCCGATTTCGCGTGGCCCGATTGCAAGGTGTTCGCCGAGTACTACGGCTTACCGTTCCACACCGGGGTCGAGCGCGGTGGTCGCTGACAGTGAACGGCTGACGGCTCTGTCAGCCGCCGGATGGCTTCCGCTGGTCTTCACGCACAAGTCGTCGGATCGCGAGATTGTCGAACGGACCGCCGAAGCTCTGCACCGCCGACGGGTTGTGAGAGATATCCGCCCGTAGGGCGGATATCTCTCACAACTGTTGCGAGGGTTTTCGGGGCCTTAGCCTGGCGGGGTGGCACGGGCTCCGGATTTGTTTGCAACGGCTGTGGAGGAGCGGCTCGCGCGGAAGGCGCCGCTCGCGGCGCGGCTGCGGCCGCGGACGCTCGACGAGGTCGTCGGCCAGCAGCATCTCCTCGGGCCGGGCAAGCCGCTGCGGGTGCTCATCGAGTCCGACCGGCTCTCGTCGGTCATCATCTGGGGTCCGCCCGGTACGGGGAAGACCACCATCGCCCGGCTCGTCGCCGGCGTCAGCGAGAAGGCGTTCGAGACCCTCAGCGCGGTGAGCGCGGGGGTGAAGGACGTGCGCGAGGTCGCGGAGCGCGCCCGCGCCCGGCTGGGGGAGCGCGGCCAGGGGACGATCCTCTTCCTCGACGAGGTCCACCGCTTCTCCCGCGCGCAACAGGACGTGCTGCTCCCGTTCGTCGAGGAAGGGCTGCTCGTCCTGGTCGGCGCCACCACCGAGAACCCGTTCTTCTCGCTCACCGGACCGCTGCTCTCGCGCAGCACGCTCTTCCGGCTCGAACCGCTCGACGACGCCGCGCTCGCACAGCTTGCCCAACGCGCGCTCGGCGACGACGAGCGCGGTCTGGCGAACGAGCCGACCGTCATCGACGACGAAGCTCTCGACCATCTCGTCGACAAGAGCGAAGGCGACGCGCGTCACCTCCTCACCGTCCTCGAGGTTGCGCACGCGCTCACCGTTCAGGACGACCGCACGACCATCACGCTCGGCGACGCCGAAGCCGCGCTCGCGCTCCGCAGCGTCCGGTACGGCGACGACGAGCACTACGACATCATCTCCGCGTTCATCAAGTCGATCCGCGGTTCCGATCCCGACGCGGGGTTGTACTGGCTCGCGCGCATGCTCGAGGCGGGCGAGGACGCGCGCTTCATCGCGCGCCGCCTCGTCATCCTCGCGAGTGAGGACATCGGTCTCGCGGACCCGCAGGCGTTGCTCACCGCCGACGCCGCCGCCCGCGCGGTCGAGTACGTCGGCCTTCCGGAGGTCGCGATCAACCTCGCGCACGCGGTGATCCACCTGGCCCTGGCGCCGAAGAGCAACAGCGTCATCGAGGCCCTGGGCGCCGCAACCGCCGCCGTCCGGGAGCGCCGGCCCGGGCCGGTTCCCATGCACCTGCGCGACGCCCACTACCGGGGTGCCCAGATGCTCGGCCACGGCAAGGGCTACGTCTATCCTCACGACGATCCGACCGGGTGGGTGCCGCAGGAGCACCTGCCGGTCGAGGTGGCAGGGGAGCGCTTCTACCGGGCCCGCGAGCACGGTGCCGAGCGGCAACTCATCGAGCAATGGCGAGAACGACGCGGAGAGGGTGACGATGTCGACGGGTGACGTGCTGGCGGTCGTCGCCGCAACGATCGTGACCCTCCTCGTCGCGGTTCTCGCCGTCGTCCTCGTGCTCCTGACCCGCACCCTGCGCCAGTTGCGCGCCTCGCTCGCGGTGCTCGAAGCCGACGCGCTCGCCGTGCTCGACGATGCGCGCGTCTCCGTCGAGGAAGCCGCGAACGAGATCGATCGCGTGGAACGGCTCGTGACCTCTGCACAGCGCCTCGACGACACCAAGCGTGCGATCGCGACGCCCGTCGTCAAGGTGCTCGCGTTCGGCACCGGTGTGTCGCGCGCCGCGCATCGGTTACGCGAAGGCGAACCGCGCCCGTGCGCGCGGACCCGCACCTCGTCGAAGCGCCGGAGATCCGCGTCGTGATCAAGCGTCTCGTGTGGCTCGTCATCGGCTTCCTGCTCGGCGTCGGCTCGTCGTGGACGCTCATGCGCCGGGTGCGGCGCGTCGCGGTCCGCCTCGCGCCGGCCGACGTCGTCGACCGGTGGAGCGGCAACGTACGGGCGGCTGTGAACGAGGGCAGAGACGCCATGCGCGCCCGTGAGGCTTCGTTCAAGCGCGTCTCCGTCCGCAGCGGCGGCAAGTAACCTGGCGCGCCGATGCCCGACCGTCCGACCACCGCCGACGAGCTACGACGCGCCTTCGTGGAGTTCTTTGCCGAGCGCGCCCACGTGCACGTTCCGTCGGCCAGCGTCATCCCCGTCGACCGGTCGTTGCTGTTCACGGTGGCGGGCATGGTGCCCTTCAAGTCGTTCTTCACCGGCGAGGAGACCGCCCCCTACAAGCGGGCGGTCTCCATCCAGAAGTGCATCCGGGCGGGGGGCAAGCACAACGACCTCGATGACATCGGGCGTACCAACCGGCATTTCTCGTTCTTCGAGATGCTCGGCAACTTCAGCTTCGGCGACTACTTCAAGGCCGAGGCGATCCCGTGGGCGTTCGAGTTCTACACGGGCGTCTTGAAGCTCGACCCGGATCGCCTGTGGGTCACCGTGCACGAGGACGACGACGAGGCCGAGCAGATCTGGCGCGAGCGGGTCGGGTTCCCGGCCGAACGCATCCAACGCCTCGGCGAGGACAACTTCTGGCGCATGGGCGACACCGGTCCGTGCGGTCCGTCCTCGGAGATCTTCTGGGACCTCGGTCCCGAGTTCGGTCCGGACGGCGGCCCGATCACCGAGGCCGATCGCTACATCGAGATCTGGAACCTCGTGTTCATGCAGTTCGACCAGCAGGCCGACGGTACGCGCGTGCCGTTGCCGCGGCCCAGCATCGACACCGGCGCGGGGCTCGAGCGCAACTTGATGGTCGTGCAGGACAAGACGTCGATCTGGGACATCGACGTGTTCGTGCCGCTGCGCGCCGCGGCGGAGCGCGTCACCGGTGCACGCGCCGGTACGGACGAGGAAACCGACGTGTCGCTGCGGATCATCGCCGAGCACGCGCGTGCGATGACCTTCATGGTCAATGACGGCGTTCGGCCGTCGAACCAGGAGCGCGGTTACGTGTTGCGGCGGATCATCCGGCGCGCGGTCCGCCATGCGTATCTGCTGGGTGCGCGCGACGTCGTGCTGCCCGCCGTGGTCGACGAGGTCGTGGCCACGATGAGCAACGCCTATCCCGAGCTCGCGGCGTCGCACGAGGTCGTGCGCAAGATCGTCGAACGGGAAGAGGAATCGTTTCGCGCCACCCTGCAACGCGGCGTCGACATGCTCTCGGACATCGTCGACGAGAAGGACGTCTCCGGCGACGACGCATTCTTCCTCCACGACACGCTCGGGTTCCCGATCGATCTCACCCGTGAGATCGCGGGGGAGCGGGGCCGTGAGGTCGACCTCGCGGGCTTCGAGGAGCGCATGCAGGAGCAGCGCGTGCGCGCCCGCGCCGACGCGGCCGAAGCCGGCGCGGCGCACGTTGCGCCGCTCGAGGTGTTCCGGCAGATCGTCGATGCGCACGGTCCGAGCGAGTTCACGGGCCGCCAGGAGTACACGTCGAACGCGAAGGTGCTCGCGCTGCTCGTCGGCGGCGAGCGTGTCGATCAGGCCGACGAGGGGCTCGAGATCGACGTCGTGCTCGACCGCACGCCCTTCTACGCGGAGTCGGGTGGCCAGGTCGGCGACACCGGCACCATCACGACCGCGCCCGGCGCGATCGTCGACATCGTCGACACGCAGTACGGTCTCCCCGGCCAGGTCACCCTGCACCGCGGTCGCGTCCGCGTCGGCACGGTCGCGGAGGCCGACGAAGCCGAGGCCGCGATCGACGGCATGCGCCGCGATCGCATTCGTCGCAATCACACCGCCACCCACGTGCTGCACTGGGCCCTGCGGGAGGTGCTCGGAACGCACGTGCAGCAGGCCGGTTCGTTCGTCGGCCCCGACCGACTGCGCTTCGACTTCTCGCACCACGAGCCCGTGACCGTCGATCAGCTCGCGCAGGTCGAACGGCTGGCCAACGCGCAGGTCATCTCCGACGCGCCCGTCCGTCACTACGAGACGACGAAGACCGAAGCCGAACGCATCGGCGCGATCGCGTTCTTCGGTGAGAAATACGGCGACATCGTGCGCGTGCTCGAGGCCGGACCGTCGACGGAGTTGTGTGGTGGCACCCACGTGCACGCGCTGGGGTTCATCGGTCCGATCAAGGTCGTGAGTGAGGGTTCGATCGGTTCCAACCTCCGGCGGATCGAGGCGATGACCGGCGACGGCGCGTTCGAGTACATCGAGTTCGAGGAACAGCTGCTCCGCCGGGCCGGCGACCTACTCCGCGCCACGCCGAAGGAAGTGCCCGACCGCATCGAACGCCTCTCGGAAGAGGTGCGCGCGTTGAAGGACGAGCTGCGCGGCCTGCGCGCGAAGGAAGCCGCGAACGCGGCGGGCGATCTCGCGGGTCAGGCCGAGCGCGGCATCGTCGTCGCCCGCGTCGACGGTCTCGTCGCCGCCGAGATGAAACAGCTCGCGCAGGAGTCGGTCCGCAAGCTGGGCAGCGGCGTGGTCGTGGTCGCGGGCGCATCCGACGGCAAGGCTTCGATCGCGGTCGCCGTCAGCAAGGACCTCGTCGAGCGGGGGGCGACCGCCGACGCGATCGCCAAGCCCGCGGTCCAGAAGCTGGGCGGTGGAGTCGGACCCGGCGCGGACGCCGTCGTCGGCGGCGGCAAGAACGTCGCCGGGATCGACGATGCGCTCGCGGTCGCGCGCGAGCTGGCGGTGCAGTGGGGGTCGTGACCGAAACCGTCGGCACCCGCGCCCTCGGCGTCGACCTCGGGGAACGGCGCATCGGCCTGGCGCTCTCCGATCCGACCCGCACGGTCGCGAGCCCGCACGACGTGCTCCGGCGCAGCGGTGATCCGGCCGTCGACCGGCGCGCGATCGTCGACGCGGCGCGCACCGAGGGCGCGAGCGTCATCGTCGTGGGGCTGCCGTTGTCGCTGTCGGGGCGAACCGGGCCCGCGGCCAAGGCCGCGCTCGCGGAGGTCGAAGCGTTGCGCGCGGTTGCGGGCGACATCGAGATCGTCGTGCACGACGAGCGGCTCACGACGATCACCGCCGAGCGCGCGTTGAACGAAGCCGGCATGAAGCGCGACGCGCAACGGCAGGTGGTCGACAAGGTCGCGGCTGCGGTCATGCTGCAGGCGTGGCTGGAGATGGCCCAACCGTGAGTCGCCGCCGCCGCACCGCAATCGTGTTGCTGTTCCTCGTCGTCGTGCCGCTCTGTCTCCTGGCGATCGGTGTGTCGTGGTTCTGGTGGCAGCTCAATCCGCCGGGCGGCTCGGGCGCCAAGGTCGAGGTCCAGATCCCGCACGGCTGTGGCGTCCCCTGCATCGGCAACGAACTTTCGCACCGCGGCGTGATCGGCCCGGCGTGGGTGTTCAACGTGTATTCGCGGTTGAACGGCAACACCAACTTCAAGGCCGGCACCTACGAACTCAACAAGAACATGGGCGTGAGCTCGGCGGTGAAGTCGCTGAAGGCCGGACCGCACATCGCGTACGTCAAGCTCACGATCCCGCCCGGTTTCTGGCTGCAACAGGTCACCGCACGCGTCGGCAAGCTGCCGGGGTTGGAGGTCGACCCGTTCGTGGAGGCAACCCGCAACAACGCGGTGCGATCCGCGTTCGAACCGCAGGGTACGAACAACCTGGAGGGCCTCCTGTGGCCCGACACGTACAACATCTCTGCGGACGAGGACGAGATCGCCGTGCTGTCGACGCTGGTCACCGAGTTCGACAAGCGCGCGCTCGGGCTCGGGCTCGGCAACGCCAACGTCCAGGGCCACAACGCGTACGACGTCCTGAAGGTTGCGTCACTGGTGGAGGCCGAGGCCAAGATCGACGCCGACCGCCCCAAGATCGCGTCGGTGATCTACAACCGGCTCGCACGCGGGATGCCGCTGCAGATCGATGCCACGCTCATCTACGCGCGTGGTGATCCCCGCAACCGCACGCTCTCGGACGCCGACAAGCAGATCGACTCGCCCTACAACACGTACACGCACACCGGTCTGCCCCCCACCCCGATCGCGATGGTGAGTGCGGCGTCGTTGAAGGCCGCGCTCCAACCCGCGGACACTCCGTACCTGTACTACGTGGTGATCGACAAGAAGGGCGACACGGCCTTCGCCACGACGCTCGAGCAGCAGAACGCGAACATCGCCATCGCCAAGCAGAACGGCGCATTTTGACGATCTCGGGTGCGACCAGGATCGCCGGCATCATCGGCGATCCGGTCCGCCACTCGTTGTCGCCGGTGTTGCACAACACCGCGTACCGAGAGCTCGGCCTCGACTGGGTCTACGTGGCGTTCGAGGTGCCCGACGGCGCGACGCGTGCCGCGCTGGAGGCGATGCGCGTCCTCGGGTTGGCCGGGCTGTCGGTGACGATGCCGCACAAGAGCGCGGCCGCCGACGGCTGCGACGAGCTCTCGCCGGATGCCGCCGCGCTGCACAGTGTCAACACGGTTCGCCGCGATGGCGACGCTCGGCTGTTCGGCGACTCGACCGACGGCGAGGGATTCCTGCGCTCGCTGCGGGAGGCCGGGCACGACCCGGCCGGCGCCGAGGTCGTGCTGTTGGGTGCGGGCGGCGCGGCCCGCGCGGTGGCGCTGGCGCTCGGGCGGTCCGGGGCCCACGTGGTGGTCTGTGCGCGCCGGCCCGAGGCCGCGCAGGTCGCGGCCGATCTCGCGGGCGGCCGCCGCGTTGCCTGGGACGACCGGGGCGAGGCCGCGGCGGCGGCGGCAATCGTGGTCAATGCCACGCCGGTGGGGATGGCAAAGGACGGTCCGGCCGAGCTCCCGGTGCCCGCAGCGGTGTTCCACCCCGGCCAGGTGCTGGCGGATCTCGTGTATCACCCACTGGAAACGCCCCTCTTGCGCGGTGCCCGCGACCGGGGCGCGACGGTCGTCGACGGGCTCGGGATGTTGGTGCACCAGGCGGGGCTCCAGATCGAGCGCTGGACCGGACGGGATGCCCCGATTGCGGCCATGCGGGCCGCCGCCGTCCACGCGCTCAAGTAGAGCCGCCCTCCCGGTCGATGGACGGAGAGAATTCCGTGTCATCGGGGGAACCGTGCTCCAAGGAACGCTGGAAACACTCGCACTGCCGGAGCTGCTCGGCCTGCTCGCGTCGTCGCGCAAGACCGGTGCACTCTGGCTCGACGCCGCCAACTCGTCGGCGGTCCTCTACATCGTCGAAGGGCGGTGTTGCGCGGCCGAGTCGAGCGAGGCCGGCGACGCACTGCACGACGAGGCCGCCCTGATGGCGAGGGTCATCGACATCTGCTTCGCGGTCGAAAGGGCCGAGGACGGCTCGTTCCGTTTCGGACGCGAGGAGCCGTCGTGGGTCTGCGACGACCCGGTCGATCTCGAGGTCGCGGTCGACGAGCTCGGCCGCCTGGTCGAGGAGTGGCGCGAGATCCAGGCGGTCATCCCGTCGCTCGACTGCCGCATCCGCCTCGCCGACGAGCTCGGCGTCGAGGAGCTGACGGTCGACCGTGAGCGCTGGCAGCTGATCGTCTCGCTCGACGGCCGCCGCAACGTGCGCGATCTCGTCCGCAAGACGAATCGCCCGGTGCTCGACGTCTGCCACGCCATCTTGGCGTTGGTCGACGCCGGAGCCGTCAACGTGGGCCCGCCGCCGGCCGCGCCGGTCGCCGCCCGCACGAACGGCAAGGTCAAGGCCGTCGCCGAGACCGCGGTCGAGCCGGAAGCGCCCTACGGGCCTGGCGTCGAGTCGCCCCACCCCGGCCCCAACGGCGTGGCCGAGGACGCGGAGCGCGAGGTCGACCCGGCCGAGAAGGGCCGCTACCTCAGCGCCTTCTCCGGTCTGCGCGAGGGATAGTTTCTCCGCGGATCTCGGCCCGGCGCACAAGTCCGCGCCCCCAAAACCGAGCCCACTGTCGGCACGCTCACGCACCTCTGGGTACGTGAGCGTGCCCACTGTTTGCGGCGAAACGGGTCCGCCGGATCGGATCTCGCGCTGGCCGCGAGATCCTGATACAGCCGACCACGCACAGTGCCGATACCACCAGCGTTCGCGCGGAGGGGAGGCGGTGCAAGTTGTCGGACGGAACGCCACTCGGCTCACTACTGATCGAGGAAGGCCTCTTGACCGAGGCCCAGCTCGACGCGGCGGTCGTGGAGCAGGCCCGATCGGGCAAGCCCCTGGGTCGCCTGCTGATCGAGCAGGGCACGATCTCGGAGGCCGAGCTCGTGCGGACGCTGGCCCGCCAGGTCGGGTTGGAGTTCGTCGACCTCAACGAGGTGACGATCGACGGCTCGGTCGCCGCGCTCGTCACCGAGTCCCTCGCCCGCCGGTACCAGGCCATCCCCGTTGCGTGGGAGGACGGCAAGCTCATCGTCGCGATGGCCGACCCGTCGAACGTCTTCGCGGTCGACGACATCCGCGCCCTCGCCGGCGCCGAGGTCCGCACCGTCGTGGCGACCGCGAGCCAGATCATCGAGACGATCGAACGGTTCTTCCGCGTCGACGGCGAAGTCGACGAGGTCATGCAGGCCGCGACCGACGAGGCCGACGAGGAGACCGATCTGTCGGGTCTGTCCGAGATCGTCGAGGACGCGCCGATCGTCAAGTTCGTCAACCTGTTGGTCAATCAGGCCGTCGGCGACCGGGCCTCGGACATCCACGTCGAGCCCAACGAGACCGACCTGCGCATCCGGTTCCGCATCGACGGCGTGTTGCACGAGGTGATGCGATCGCCTCGGAGCATCCAGGCCGGCGTGATCTCCCGCCTGAAGGTCATGGCCGACATCAACATCGCCGAGCGCCGCGTCCCCCAGGACGGTCGCATCAGCATGAAGGTGAGCGGTCGCAGCATCGACCTGCGCGTCGCGACCCTGCCGACGGTGTACGGCGAAAAAGTCGTGATGCGCATCCTGGACAAGACCCAGGCGATCCTCAAGCTCGAGGATCTCGGCTTCGCCTCGGAAGCGCACGCGCGGTTCGAGTCGTGTTACACGAAGCCGTACGGCACGATCCTCGTCACCGGTCCCACCGGCTCGGGCAAGTCGACCACGCTGTACGCCACGCTCAATCAGCTGAACACTCCCGACCGCAACATCATCACGGTCGAGGACCCGGTCGAGTACCGACTGCCCGGGATCAACCAGGTGCAGATCCACCCGAAGGCCGGACTCACGTTCGCGGGCGCACTGCGATCGATCCTGCGGGCCGACCCCGACATCGTCCTCGTCGGTGAGATCCGGGACAAGGAAACGGCCGTCATCGGCATCGAGGCCGCGCTCACCGGTCACCTCGTGCTGTCGACCCTGCACACGAACGACGCCGCGTCCACGCCGATGCGGTTGGTCGAGATGGGCGTCGAGCCCTTCCTCGTGACGAGCGCGCTCGACTGCGTGGTCGCCCAGCGCCTCGCCCGCAGGCTCTGCGACAAGTGCAAGGAGCCGTTCCAGCCCACGGAGGCCGAGCTCATCGAAGCGGGCTGGCCGGCCGAGGAGCTCGAAGCGGGGGAGTGGCCCACGCTGCACCGCGCCATCGGGTGCGGCTCGTGCGGGCGTACCGGCTACCGCGGCCGCTTCGGTGTGCACGAGGTCATGGCGATGTCGGAGGAGATCGAGCGCTGCGTCATCGAGCGCCGGTCGTCCGAGGACATCCAAAAGGTCGCATTGATGCAGGGAATGCTGTCGATGCGCGCCGACGGGCTGCGGAAAGCCGCAAAAGGCATGACATCGCTCGAGGAGATCTTCCGCGTCGTCGCGTGAGTTCTACAGCGTGGCCCATGTGACGCCGATATCTCCTGAGCCCGAGAGCCTCTGAGGGGGGACTGCATCCATGCTGGCCAACCAGGCGCGACGCTTTGGCGAGACGCTCGTCGAACGACACGTGTTGTCACGAGACGACCTCGAACAGGCGATCGAAGAATCCGAACGAACCAAGCAGGCCCTGCCGTCGGTGCTGTTGCGCCTGGGCCTCGTCGGGAGCAAGGACCTCACGGCCGCGCTCGCCGAACAGATGGGCGTCCGGTTCATCGACTTCCTCGAGACGCCGATCCACCAGGACGCGCCCGAGACACTGTCGCCGGAGCTCGCCCGTCAGTACGTCGCGGTTCCCGTCGACTTCGAGGGCCAGAAGCTCGTCGTCGCGTTCGCGGAGCCGCCGAGCGACGCCTCGCTCACCGCGGTCGGTCACGCGACCAGCTTCGAGGTCATCCCCGCCGTCGCCGATCGCAGCGAGCTCATGCGTGCGATCGCGATGATCTACGGCGCGGGCGAGGGCGACGCCGGCGAGTTCAACTCGAACGTCGTGGTCGGTGACGAGCTCGAGGACGAGCTCCACATCAACGACCTCCTCGACCTCGTCATCCAGTGGGGCGGCTCCGACCTCCACCTCGCGTCCGGTTCGCCGCCTGTCATCCGCGTGCACGGCGACCTGCGCCCCGTGACCGAGCTGCCGATCTTCAACGGATCGCAGATCCGCCAGATGGTGTTCTCGATCCTCACCCAGAAGCAGCGGGAGAAGTTCGAGAACGAGCTCGAGCTCGACACCTCGTACGCGCTCCCCGGGCGGGGACGCTTCCGGGTCAACGTGTTCCTGCAGCGCGACTCCGTCGGCTGTGTGATGCGTGCGATCCCGTACGACATCGTCGACTTCGAGCGCCTCGGCATCGCCCCCGCGGTGATGGGCTGGGCGCACATGCCGCGCGGCCTCGTGCTCGTCACGGGTCCGACCGGTTCCGGCAAGTCCACGACGCTCGCGTCGCTGATCGACATCGTGAACCGCGAGCGCTCGTGCCACATCATGACGGTCGAGGACCCGATCGAGTTCCTCCACGCGCACAAGCGTTGCCTCATCAACCAGCGGGAGGTGGGGGAGGACACGCACTCCTTCGCCAACGCGTTGAAGCACGTTCTGCGCCAGGACCCCGACGTCATCCTCGTCGGTGAAATGCGTGACCTCGAGACGATCTCGACTGCGCTGACCGCAGCCGAGACCGGTCACCTCGTGTTCGCGACCCTGCACACCCAGGACGCGCCGCAGTCGATCGACCGTGTGATCGACGTCTTCCCGGCGCACCAGCAGCAGCAGGTGCGGGTGCAGCTCGCGTCGGCGCTGCAGGGCATCTGCACGCAGCAGCTCATCCCGACCACCGACGGTCAGGGACGCGCGGTCGCGTGCGAGGTGATGGTCGCGACCCCCGCGATCCGCAACCTCATCCGTGAGGGCAAGACGCACCAGATCTACTCGATGCTCCAGGCGGGCGGCCGCTACGGAATGGTCACGATGGACATGTCGCTCGCGCAACTCGTGCGCAGCCATCGGATCTCGCTCGACATGGCGCTCGAGCGTTGTGCCAACGAAGAAGACCTCCGGCGACTGCTGAACGGCTGATCGAAAATGCCCGAAACGTTTCAGTACAAGGTCAAGGACAAGAACGGCAAGCTGGTCGAGGGCTCACTCGAGGCCGAGAACGCGCAGCTCGTCGTCAGCAAACTGCGCTCGATGGGCTACGTGCCCATCGAGATCCAGCAGTCGGGCGGCGGCGCGAGCCTGCAGCGCGAGCTGAAGATCCCCGGTCTCTCGGACCGGGTTTCGCTGAAAGAGGTCGCGGTCTTCTCGCGCCAGTTCGCGACGATGATCAACTCCGGCCTCTCGCTGTTGCGTTCGTTGAACATCCTGGCCGAGCAGACCGAGAGCAAGGCGCTTGCCGCGATCGTCAACCAGGTCCGGATGGACGTCGAGAAGGGCTCGTCGCTCTCGCAGGCGATGACGAAGCACCCGAAGGCGTTCGGCCGTCTGTACGTGTCGATGGTGCGCGCCGGTGAGGTGGGTGGTGCGCTCGACAGTGTGCTGCTGCGCCTCGCGGACACGATCGAGAAGCAGGTCGAGCTGCGCCGCAAGGTGAAGTCGGCCATGACGTACCCGTTGGTGGTCGCGATCCTCGTGCTCACCATCGTCACCGCGATGCTGCTGTTCGTCATCCCGATGTTCCAGGGCATCTACAAGCAACTCGGTGGAACGCTGCCGGCGCCGACGCAGTTGCTCATCAACATCTCGAACGTCTGCCGCAAGCTGTGGTGGCTCATCTTCCTGATCGAGATCGGCGGCGCGATCGTGTTCCGGCGCTGGATCAACTCCGAAGAGGGCCGCAAGCAGTGGGACGCGATCAAGTTGAAGGTCCCGATCTTCGGCAAGCTCGTGCGCAAGACGGCGCTGGCCCGCTTCTCCCGCACGTTGTCCGCGCTGGTGCGCTCCGGTGTGCCGATTCTCGAGTCGCTCGACATCGTCGCCGAGACCGCCGGCAACTACGTGGTGGCGCAGGCGGTGCGGGAGACGCAGGCCGCGGTCAAACGGGGTGATCCGCTGTCGAAGAAGCTCGAGGATCATCCGGTGTTCCCGCCGATGGTGGTGCAGATGATGGCCGTCGGTGAGGAGACGGGTGCGCTCGACGAGATGCTCGACAAGATCGCGGACTTCTACGACCAAGAGGTCGAAGCCACGGTCGACGCGCTCACGTCGCTCATCGAACCGTTGCTGATCGTCGTGATGGGTGTGTGTGTCGGCGGCATGATCATCTCGCTCTACCTGCCGATGTTCAACATCATCAAGCTCATCAAGTAGCGCGATGGATACGCCGGCGGATCCTGCCGAGGATCCCCATCCGTGGCGAGCGGCGATCGCGCTGGGTCTCCTCGCGATCGTGGCCGGGATGCTCTCGGCGATGTGGGTTGCGCCGGTGCTCGGTCACAACCACTGGTGGATACCCGGCGACGCGTGGCGATCGCTGCGTGCCGCGCACTACGTGTCGCAGGGCAACTACGGGCTCATCTACGAGACGGGCAGTCTCCGCGACATCTACGACTCGGGTCCGTTGTTCCCGCTCGTACTCGCGCCCGTTGCCGCGATCAGCGACCTCTTCCATCTCCACGAGAGCTATCCGTTCACGCGTCAGCACCCGAGCGTGTGGTTGGTGTACGGGCCGTACGCCCTCGCCACCGCGATCCCGCTGCTGTACGCGGTCCGCGCGCTGGTGACGCAGCTCGGGGTCCGGGCCGGGCGCACGCTGCTCCAGTTCTTCGTGCTGGTCCTGGCCTTCGTGCCGATGGCGATCATCTACGGCCACTACGAGGATGTCATCGCACTCACCCTCCTCCTGCTCGCGTTCCGGGACGTCTTCGCCGGGCGGGGGCTCCGGGGCGCGCTGCTCGTCGGCGTCGCGATCGCGTTCAAGCAATGGTCGTTGCTCGCGGTTCCGCTGTTCGTCGTCGCGTGCCCACCGGTGACCCGGGTCCGGGCCGCGGTGCGGTGCATCGTGCCGCCCGCGGCCGTCTTCTCGTTGTTCCTCGCCGCCGACTACACGTACGCGAGCCAGGCGTTGCTCCACCCGCCCGCGTTTCCCCTCTACGGCCACGCCGCGCTCTGGGTGTCGAGTTCGACCGAGTACCTCAGTGACGTCCCGACTCGTTTCGGGGCCTTCGTGGTTGCGGCCGGCGTGGCGGTGCTGCTCCGCAACCGGCGCGACCCGGGCCTCATCGTCTCCGCGCTCGGCATCGTGCTGTTCTGCCGCTTCTTGTTCGAACCCGCGGTCCACGCGTACTACCTCGCGCCGGGGATCGCATTTCTCGTGATCGGCGAACGGATACGAGGCGGGCGCGTCGTGACGAAAGTCATATTGAGTTCCGCGCTGCTGCTCGCGTTCCCGTTTCACCCGAACCGGGAGCTCTGGTGGCTGGCTGCATACGCGCTCTCGGTCGCGCTGCTCTGGGAGCCTGTGTGGCGCCTCTTCCGTCGCCCGGCCGTCGGGAAGAGCGCGCACGCGGCGCCGGACCCGGCCGGCGCCGGGCTGACGCACGCGTGAATCATCCCGCGTAACCGTTCCGGCACCTTGGACCGATTCGCCGGATTCCGGTACTCGGAACTCACGCAATGCGTTCAAGGCATGAACATGCCCGGTCGATGAGTCCTCAGCGTCGAATTGCGGGTTACCCAACATCCCCCGACGCACGAAAGGGGTCATGCCAAGTGAAGTTTGCCCACGCACTTGCTTCCCGTCGTCGGGACGATGAGCAAGGTTTCACCCTCATTGAGTTGATGGTGGTCGTGTTGATCATTGCCATCTTGATCGCCATCGCCATTCCGACGTTCTTGGGTGCACGTCAGCGTGCCCAGGACCGGGCGGCTCAGTCCGACCTCCGCAACGGTCTCACCGCCGAGAAGACGGTGTACACCGACGGTCAGGTCTACTCGTCCGACACGTCGACTGCAGGCTTGAAGGGTGTTGAGTCGTCCCTGAACTGGGGTGGCGCGATCAGCACCAAGCCGGCGTTGAACGTTGCGGTTGGTAACTCGAGTGTCGGTACGAACGACATCGTGTGCCTCGACGAGAAGTCGAAGTCGGGCACGACGTTCTCGATCGCCGACATCGCGGCCGGTAACGAACGCGGGTACCTACTTCGGCAAGGTCGCATGTCCTGCGGCCACCGAGGCGGGCATCACCGGCGCCATGACCGGCAGCTGGTAGTCACTGCTCAACGTCGAGCAGAGCAATGCTCCGAAAGGGCCCGGGGGAAACCCCGGGCCCTTTCGCGTTCCCACTCGGAAGCGCGCGGAAAGTTGCGGGTTTCTCGAACGCGCTCTCAATCGACGATCAGCGCGAGCTTCGGGCGGCTTAAGTCGCTGAGCGTGGCCGCCGATATCTGACTCAGGCGGAAAGCGCAGGTAGGGCGCCGCCAGGATGCAGAAAGGGGCATCAGAATGAGCTTCACCCGGAGCCTCATCGCGCGGAGCCGCGATCAGGAAGAAGGTTTTACCCTGATCGAGTTGATGGTGGTCGTGTTGATCATCGCCATCTTGATCGCCATTGCCATTCCGACGTTCTTGGGTGCACGTCAGCGTGCCCAGGACCGTGCGGCTCAGTCCGACCTCCGCAACGGTCTCACCGCCGAGAAGACGGTGTACACCGACGGTCAGGTCTACTCGACCGACACGTCGACTGCAGGCTTGAAGGGTGTCGAGTCGTCCCTGAACTGGGGTGGCGCGATCAGCACCAAGCCGGCGTTGAACGTTGCGGTTGGTAACTCGAGTGTCGGTACGAACGACATCGTGTGCCTCGACGAGAAGTCGAAGTCGGGCACGACGTTCTCGATCGCCGACATCGCGGCCGGTAACAACGCGGGTACCTACTTCGGCAAGGTCGCATGTCCTGCGGCCACCGAGGCGGGCATCACCGGCGCCATGACCGGCAGCTGGTAGTCCACGGACGATGAAGTCGGGGCCCGGCGGCTGCGGCCAACGGGCCCCTCTTCATTCAGGGAGAGGAGCAACACAACAGCATGCAACGTGAGCAACTCGGCGCTCACGGTGCCCAGCCCGAAGAAGATGGCTTCACGTTGTTGGAGCTCATGATGGTGATCTTGATCATTGGCATATTGATCGCCGTCTTGACGCCCCTCTTCCTGGGAGCAACGACTCGGGCGAAGGACCGTGCGATGCAAACGAGTCTGACGACAGCCACGACGGGAGCGAAGACCTTCTTTCTCGCCAAGGCCGACTACAGCGCCGCAACCCCTGCGGCCATGACCGCGGAGACCGGTGGCATCACGTTCATCGGTGCGGGTACCAACCCGACGACGCAGAACACCGTGTCGGTATTCGCGCCGCCTCCGACCGTGAACCAACTGGTGCTCGCCGGCCAGTCGAAGTCGGGTTCGTGCTTCTACGTTCTCGACGACGAATCGACGGGGACGACCGTCTACGCGAAGGCACCCGGTGTGGGTGGTTGTGCCGCAAACGGCGCACCGCTTCCGGGCGACCCCGCATGGAAGCCGTCCTGGTAGTGACGAACGATCGGATCGTGCCTCGCGTGCATCGCCGCGCGGGGCACGTTCCGCGTTCGCGCTGCACCTAGCCTCTAGCCTCGACTGTCGTGACCGCGCTGGTCGCCGCGATCAGCGGCGTGTACGGACTCGTCATCGGTTCGTTCCTGAACGTCGTCATCTGGCGCGTGCCGCGTCAGGAGTCGCTCGTCCGGCCGCCGTCGCACTGCCCGGCGTGCGACGTGAAGATCGCCAACCGCGACAACATCCCCGTCGTGTCGTGGCTCTTGCTCCGCGGCCGTTGCCGAAACTGCGGCAACCCGATCTCCGCGCGTTACCCGTTCGTCGAGCTCCTCACCGGGGTGTTGTTCGCCGCGGTCGGCGCGCGTTTCGCGCATTCGGCGTGGGCGCTCCCCGCGTACCTCGTGCTGACCGCGTCGCTGATCGCGCTCTCCGCCATCGATCTCGAGCACTTCCTCCTCCCGAACCGCATCATGTACCCGACGGATGCCGCGATGATCGTGCTCCTCGCGGTCGCGTCCGCGGGAGAGAGCGACTGGGGCGCGTTCGTGCGCGCGGCCGTCGCCGGTGCGGTCGCGTTCGTCATCTTCTTCGTCATCCACATCGTGTCGCCGCGCGGCATGGGCTTCGGCGACGTTCGCCTCTCGTTCCTCCTCGGGTTCAGCCTCGGGTGGCTCGGCTGGGGTGAGGTCGCGGGCGGATTGTTCGCGGGCTTTCTCTACGGCGCGGTGATCGGCGTCGTGCTGATCCTGACGAAGGCGCGGAGCCGCAAGCAACAGATCCCCTTTGGCCCGTTTCTCGCGGCCGGGGCGATGACCTTCGTGTTGTTCGGCGAACCGATCATCGACTGGTACCGGAGCCTCGGCCGATAGTGACAAATCGGCCGCGGCGCCCAAATCGGCGCCGCTGCGACCGGGAAAGGTCGCATTTCGCGTTACAGCGCGATGGGGTTGTTGTCGATTGTTGTCCTTGAAGTCTGCTCGGGAAGTCGGTTCGGGCCGGACAGGGGGTGACGACCGTGAGTGAACGCCAACACGAACTGCTCACGGTTCGCGAGGTCGCTGATGCGATGCGCGTGTCGACCATGACCGTCTACCGCCTCATCCGGGCCGGCGCACTACCGGCTATCCGAGTCGGCAAGCACTTCCGCATCCGCGCACGCGACCTCGACGAGTACCTCGAGGCGCAAACCTTTGGAGGAGGGGACGCATGGCCCGCCGCCTGATCGGCCTCGACATCGGCACCAACGCGGTGACGATCGCTGAGGTCACCGCCGGCACGCCCCCGCGCCTCGACATGTTCGCGCAGGTGGCATTGCCCCGCGATGCAATGCGCGAGGGCGAGGTCGCCGACGAGGCCGCCATCACCGACGCGGTTGCGCGCCTGCGCGCCGAGGTCGGCCTGAAGAAGGTGCCGGTTCGCGTCGGCATCGCGAGCCCACGCGTCGTCGTGCGCCAGGTCGAGATGCCGGTGATGACGCGCGACGAGTTGATGAGCGCGCTGCAGTTCCAGGCCGGCGACCTCATCCCGATCCCGATCGAGGACGCGGTCCTCGACTTCGCGATCCTCGGGACCACCACCCCCGCGCCCGACTCCGGCGCCGAGCCGACGATGCAGGTGCTGCTCGTCGCCGCGTACCAGGCGACGGTCGTCCGGCTGGTCTCCGCGATCGAAGCCGGCGGTCTCGAAGTCGGTGCGGTCGACCTCATTCCCCTCGCCCTCACGCGCGCCCTGGCGCGGCCGGTCGGTGCGTTGGTATCCGCCACCGGCGGTCCGCTGGATGCCGACGAGGCACCCGGCGCCGAGGGCATCGTCTCGTTCGGCGGCGGCGTCACCGCGATCGCGGTGCACGAAGCCGGCGTCCCGCAGTTCGTACGTGTGCTCGGCAGCGGTGGCCGCGAGCTCACCGACGCG
This sequence comes from uncultured Actinomycetes bacterium, assembly GCA_963835455.1. Taxonomy (GTDB): domain Bacteria; phylum Actinomycetota; class Acidimicrobiia; order IMCC26256; family PALSA-610; genus PALSA-610. Next base: position 440,000 of record CAWIFT010000002.1, on the reverse strand, counting down.
ATCGCCACCGACCTCGGCGTCCCCGCGGAGACCGCGGAGGCGTTGAAGCGTGCGCTCGCGAATCCGGCGCCCGACGAGATGGTCGCCCGCGCGCGTACCTCGGTCGACCGTCCGCTCTCGGTGCTGCTCGACGAGGTCCGCAGCTCGATCGACTACTACCGCAACCAGCCGGGTTCGGCGCAGCTGCGGCGCGTCGTCGTCACCGGTGGTTCGGCGCAGTTGCCCGGCCTCCCGGAGCGGCTCTCCGCACTGGTGGGTGTTCCCGTCGAGCCCGCGTACATGCACGACCTGTTGCGCATCGGTGACATCGGGTTCGCGCCCGAAGAGTTGCCGCGGCTCGAGCCGTACCTTCCCGCGCCCGTCGGCCTCGCGCTCGGCGGTGCCGGTGTCGGCACGGTCATCGACCTCCTGCCCAAGCACCGCAACTCGGGGACGAAGACGCGGGGCCGCCTCGACCAGCGGGCGATCATCGCCGCCGGTGTCGCGGTGGTGCTGCTCCTCGGCGCCACGTACAAGGCGCACAGCGATCAGAGCAGCGCGCAGAAGAAGGACGTCGCCGCCCAGGCCGCGGCCAAGAAGCTGCGCTCGCAGCTGTACTACTTGCAGCAGGGCCCGGCGCGGACGGGTTCGGCATCGGCGGTCGCACTGAAGAGTGAGGTCCAGTCGGTACTCGGACAAGACGTGGCGTGGTCTTCGGTGGTCGGCCACATCGGCCTGAAACTGCCGCCGGGCGTGTACCTCACGTCGTTCACCGGTACCCACACGGTGAACGTCGCCGTACCCGGTGCGGCGAGCACCGCGCCTCCGCCGGCTGCGGGCACACCGGCCGCGGCCGCGACGACCGGGGCGACGAGCGGAGCCGGCGCAACCGGAGCCGTGACGCCGATCGCCAGTGCCAACGACCTGTGCTCGACACTCGTCGCGCCGGGCGGAACGGTCACGATGAACGGCGTCGCCGCCGACGTGCCGGCCGTCTCGGCGTTGCTCGAGTCGCTCAAGACCGACACGGATCTCACGACGCTCTGGGTGTCGACGGCGAAGGCCGACGACGGCGGGATCGTCTCGTTCACCGTCACGGCGTCGCTCGGCGCAACGGCGCGCGGTCACCGGCTGGAGACCTTCTTCAAGGGGGCGACGTGCAAGTAAAGACGAAGAACCTGATCGTCGGAGCGCTCGCGGTGCTGCTCATCGGCATGGTGTGGTTCCGCGTCGTCTATTCGCCGATGGAGAGCAAGGCCTCGAAGGCGAAGGCGTCCGCGCACGAAGCCGACGTCACGAGCCAGAACCTCAAGCAGGCGATCAACGGCACCGCCCCGGCGGGGAAGAACACGAAGAAGGACATCGCGCCGGAGGTGATGCTCGCGGCCGTCCCGGCGGACACCGCGGAGGCATCGTTCCTCCGCGCGGTCGACACGCTGCGGGTGTCCTCGGGCGCCCAGTGGCAGTCGATCACGCCGAGTGTCCCGACGCCGGCGGGCAACGTCACGTCGATCAACGTCGCGATCACGCTGCAGGGCACCGAGGACCAGGTCGCCCGGTACGTGGCCGGCCTGGCCGGATTGAAGCGTCTGTTCGTCCTCGACAACCTGTCGATCACGCCGAGCGTCAGTGGCGCCGCGGGCGGACCGGCGGCACCGCAGGGACACCCGGGATCGACCTTCACCGGCGACACGATGGCGGCGCAGATCTCCGGTCGCATCTTCAGTCAGCCGACGGCGGCCGTTGGCGCCACCGGCACGACGGGTACGAGCACGAGCGGTTCCTCGACGACGCCCCGGACCGGCGCACCGGCGCCGACCGGCGGCCAGAGCGCACCGCCCGGGGTGCAGAACAACTAGCGGGAACGACGAACTCGTCCGGGCCTGCCGTAGAATCACCGTGATCCGACCGACGTGACGGCGGTGCCGCGTGGGCGCCGCTGCCCCAGGAGGCACCGTGTTGCGGTTCCTGACGGCGGGCGAGTCCCACGGACCGGCGTTGGTGGTCACCGTCGAGGGCCTGCCCGCCGGATTGCCCATCCTCATCGATGACGTCGCCGAGGAGCTCGCGCGGCGCCGGCTGGGGTACGGCCGCGGTCCGCGCATGCGGTTCGAGAAGGACGAGGTCGAGTTCCTGGGCGGCGTGCGCCACGGCCGCACGCTCGGCAGCCCGCTCGCGATCCTGATCCGCAACAGCGAATGGGCCACGGGGAAGTGGTCCGAGGAGATGTCGTCGGCGCCCGGACGCACGGTCTCGCCGCTGACGCAGCCCCGACCGGGTCACGCCGATCTCGCGGGAATGCAGAAGTACGGCTTCGACGATGCCCGCGACGTGCTCGAGCGAGCGTCCGCGCGCGAGACCGCGGCCCGCGTCGCCGCCGGCGCGGTCGCGAAGACGCTGCTCTCGCACCTGCGCATCTCGCTGCTGAGCCACGTGGTGCAGCTCGGCGCGGCGACCGCTTCCATCGCTCACCGTCCGACCCCCGAAGACCTCGCGCAGATCGACTCGTCGGAGGTGCGCTGTTTCGATCCCGACTCCGAGGCCGACATGGTCCGCGAGATCAAGGAGGCCGCGAAGGTCGGCGATTCGCTCGGCGGTGTGGTCGAGGTGCTCGGCTACGGCGTGCCGCCCGGGCTCGGCTCGTACGTGCACTGGGACCGCCGCATCGACGGCCTGCTCGCGCAGGCGTTGATGAGCATCCAGGCCATGAAGGCGGTCGAGATCGGTGAAGGTTTCACTGTCGCGGGTGTGCGCGGCAGCGAGGCGCACGACGCGATCTCGTGGGACGCCGACGCACGCGAGTACCGGCGCGAGACCGCGCACGCAGGCGGAGTGGAGGGCGGGATGACCACGGGCGACCTCCTGGTCGCGCGCGTCGCGATGAAGCCGCTCGCGACGTTGAACCGTCCGGTACTGAAGACGGTCGACGTCGAGACGAAGCAGGAGACGGTCTCGTTCAAGGAACGCACCGACGTCACGGCGGTCCCGGCCGCCGGTGTCGTCGCGGAAACGATGGTCGCGCTCGTGCTCGCATCCGAGGCGTTGCGCAAGTTCGGCGGCGACTCGCTCGACGAGGTCGTGCGCAACCACGACGCGTACCGCGCGACGCTCACGTGACCAGCCTCGCATGAACCGCAAGCATCTCGTCCTGATCGGGTTGATGGGCGCGGGCAAGACCACGGTCGGCCTCGAATGCGCGCGCCGGCTGGAGCGCGCGTTCGTCGACACCGACGACCTCGTCACGACGACCGCGCACATGACCGTCGAGGCGATCTTCGCCGACCTCGGTGAGCCGAGGTTCCGTCAGCTCGAGCGCGACGTCGTGACCGACGTCTGCGCGTCGCCGATGCCGCTGGTCATCGCGTGCGGCGGCGGAACGGTGGTCGATTCCGACAACCGGCGCGCCTTGCGCGCTGCGGGAACGGTCGTCTGGCTGCGCGCGCCGACGAGCACGCTGGCCTCGCGTGTGGGCGACGGGTCGACGCGGCCGTTGCTGCAGGGCGATCCCGAAGGCGCGCTCGAGCGCCTCGGTCGCCTGCGCGAGCTCACGTACGAAGCCGCGGCGCACGCGTCGGTCGACACCGACGACCTCGACGTCGCGGGCGTCGCCGACGCGGTGTTGTCGGTCTTCGAAGGTGCGCCCGCATGACGGTGCGGATCCGGGTCGATCTCGGCGAGCGGGGTTACGACGTCGTGGTCGGCGACGGAGCCGTCGCCGCGCTCGCCGACGTGCTCGCCGGCCGCCGGCGCGCCGCGCTCGTCACCCAGGCGTCGATCCCGGGCGCGCTCGCCGACGGTGTCCGCGCCGTGTGCGACCGGGCCGGAGTCGCGCACGAGACCTTCCTGATGGGCGAAGGCGAAGACCACAAGACGTTCACGACGCTCGACGATCTCTGCCGCCGGTTCGCGCAGTGGGGTCTCCTGCGCGGCGACGTCGTGATCGCGCTCGGTGGGGGCGTCGTGGGTGACACCGCGGCCTTCGCCGCCGCCGTCTACTACCGCGGCGTCGACGTGGTGCAGGTGCCGACCACGCTGCTCGCGATGGTCGACTCCGCGATCGGCGGCAAGACCGGCGTGAACCTGCCCGAGGGCAAGAACCTGGTCGGGGCCTTCCACCAACCGCTCGTCGTGCTCGCCGACCCGCACGCGCTCACGACGCTTTCCGACCGCGAGTACCGCTGCGGACTCGGCGAGATCGCGAAGTACGCGTTGATGGGGGACGACTTCGTCTCCGCACACACGGCCGCGTTGCTCGCGCGCGATCCCGCAGTGCTCGCCGACGTGATTGCGCGCTCCGCCGGGATCAAGGCGGAGTACGTGGGTGCGGACGAGTTCGAGCGCACCGGGACCCGCGCCGCGCTGAACTACGGGCACACGCTCGCGCACGCACTCGAGACCGCGTCGGGCCACGCGCTCCTGCACGGCGAGGCGGTGGCGATCGGGCTCGTGTTCGCCGCGCAGCTCGCCGGGACCCTCGAACGCATCGACCAGCACGTGGTGCTCCACCACGAGTACCTCGTCGCCGGGCTCGGCCTGCCCACGGAGGCGCCGCCCGGCCTCCGGGCCGACGACGTGGTGCCGATCATGGCCCGCGACAAGAAGTCGGCCGGCGGGCTCACGTTCATGCTCGCGGGGCCGAGCGGAATCGAGCGGGTCGACAACCCCGACCCGGCTGCGGTGCGCAAGGCGCTCGCCGCGGTGGGGATAGAGGGATAGGACGAATGGCGACGATCCTGCTGCTCTCGGGCCCGAACCTGAACCTGTTGGGCGAGCGCGAGCCCGAGCAGTACGGCACCACGACACTGGACGACCTCGTGGGCATCGCGTCGGAGACGGCGGCGAAGTGGGGCCACGACGTCGAGCACGTCCAGTCGAACCACGAGGGTGTGCTCGTCGACGCCATCCACGGCGCGCGCGGTCGCTGCGCCGCGATCGTCTTCAACCCGGGCGCCTTCACGCACTACGCGTACGCGCTCACCGACGCGCTCGCTACGTACGCCGGCGTGAAGATCGAGGTCCACCTCTCGAATCCCTACGCGCGCGAGTCGTGGCGGCACCACTCGGTGATCTCGCCCGTCGTCGACGCCACGATCACCGGCCTGCGCGCCCCGGGCTACCGACTGGCCGTCGACGCGGCCGCAACCCTGTTGGAGGAACGAGCATGAGCACCACCGTCTCGACGAAGCCGCTCGCCGCGCTCGACATCGGTTCTCGGCTCGGGCGGCTCCAAGCCGGACTCGCGGACGCGTCCGTCGACGCGCTCCTCGTCTCGAAGCTCGCCAATGTGCGCTACCTCACCGGGTTCACCGGTTCCGCGGCCCTGCTCCTCGTCTCGAAGTCGGACGCGGTCTTCGTCACCGACGGTCGCTACACCCAACGCGCGCACGAGGAGCTCGACGCCGCCGGCGCACGGGTGCACATCGAGATCGGGCTCACGGGTGCGGCGCAGCGGCAGGTGCTCGTCGACGCGGTACCCACGGGATCCCGGCTCGGCCTGGAAGCGCACAACGTGACGTGGGCGCAACAACTCGACTACGAGGACGCGTTCGCGGGCGTCGAGCTGGTGCCGGCGGGGGAGCTCGTCGAAGCGCTCCGCCGGGTGAAGGACGCGGGCGAGATCGACCGCATCCGGCGCGCCTGCGCCATCGCCGACGATGCCTTCCAGTCGTTGTTGCCGATGCTGAGCGCGCGCCCTACCGAGCAGGAGTTCGCGCTCGCGCTCGAGTTCGCCATGCGCGAGCGGGGGGCGAGCGGCAACAGCTTCGATCCGATCATCGCGTCGGGACCGAACGGCTCGAAGCCGCATCACGTTCCGGGCGACCGCATCATCGAGTCCAACGAGCTCATCGTGTGCGACTTCGGTTGCATCGTCGAGGGCTATTGCTCCGACATGACCCGGACGGTCTCCGTCGGCGACCCCGGACCGGACGCGCGTCACCTCTACGACGTCGTCCTGCAGAGTCAGGCTGCAGGACGAGCCGCGGTCGCGGTCGACGTGGAGTGTGCCGAGGTCGATCGAGTGTGCCGCGACATCATCGCCGACGCGGGCTGGGCCGACGCTTTCTCCCACTCCACCGGGCACGGCGTGGGCCTCGAGATCCACGAGGCGCCGCGTGTCGCTTCGACTGCCGGTGATACCTTGCTGCTCAACGACATCGTCACCGTCGAGCCCGGCGTGTACCTCCCCGGCGTCGGCGGTGTCCGCATCGAAGACACTGTCGTTGTCGGCGCCTCCGGAGCCGTTCCCCTCACTTTGACCCCCAAGGATCTCGTGTTGTGAGCATCTCGACGAACGACCTGAAGAACGGCATGGCCCTCGCGCTCCCCGAAGGGCTGGTGACCGTCGTCGAGTTCCAGCACGTGAAGCCGGGCAAGGGCGGTGCCTTCGTGCGCACGAAGCTGAAGAACGTGCGCAACGGCGCAGTGCTCGACCGCACGTTCCGCGCCGACGAGAAGGTCAAGACCGCGACCATCGACAAGCGTGAGATGCAGTTCCTCTACCGCGAGGGCACCGACTACGTCTTCATGGACAACGAGACGTACGACCAGATCCAGGTGCCGGCCGACAGTGTCGGGACCGCGGCCAACTACCTGAAGGAGGGCGACACCGCGGTGCTGCCCACCTACGAGGACGAGGTCATCGGCGTCGACCTGCCCGCATCGGTCGAGCTCGACGTGACCGAGACCGAGCCCGGCATGCAGGGCGACCGCGTCTCGGGCGCTCGCAAGGCCGCCACCCTCGAAACCGGCTTCGTCGTGCAGGTGCCGCTCTTCGTCAACATCGGTGACCGCGTCAAGGTCGACACGCGCACCGGTGAGTATCTGTCCCGGTCCTAGAGCGAGGATCGGAGACGCCGGTGGCGACGCGCCGCGCTGCGCGGGAACGGGCACTGGGTCTCGCGTACGAGAGCGAGCTGCGGGGCGTCACCGCGGTCGACCTCATCTCCGAACTTCCCGTCGCCCCCGATGAGTACGCGTGCAGCATCGTGCTCGGTGCCGACGACCATCGCGAGGAGATCGACGCGCTCATCCGGAAGTTCTCCGAGCACTGGTCGCTCGAGCGCATGCCGGTGATCGATCGCGCGCTCCTGCGGCTCGGGACGTACGAGCTCGCGTGGGTGCCGGAAACGCCGACCGGCGCGATCATCACCGAAGCGGTCGAGCTCGCGAAGCAGTACTCCACCAAGGACTCCGGACGTTTCGTGAACGGGTTGCTCGCCCGCATCGCCGAAGACGTACGCGGCGGTGATGTCGAACGCGAGACGGTGGGCCCGGAGGAGTGATGAGCTCTCCCGACATCCAGGAGATCACGATCCCCGACACCGTCGAGGAGTTGCTCGGCGCCGAAGAGGTGCGCCCCGACGTCCCGTGGGTCGTGCTCGTCTGGAACGACCCGGTGAACACGTTCGCGTACGTGATCTTCGTCTTCCAGAAGCTGTTCGGTTACTCGCGGGCCAAGGCGAGCCGGCTGACGAACCAGGTGCACTTCGAGGGCAAGGCGGTCGTCGCGAGCGGGACGCGGGAGAAGTGTGAAGCCGATGTCGCGCGCCTCCACGCGCACGGCCTCTGGGCGACCATGCAGAAGGACGACTGAGTGGCGCGCCACATGTTCCAGCGCAAGCGCGACGGCCTGCGCGTGAGTCTCTACGAGCAAGAGGCCGCGCTGCTCGGCATGACCGCGCGCGACATGATGGGCATCGTCGTCGACCCACCCGAGGGCGACGTCCGCGACCGTTTGTACCCGCGCGTATCTCGACCCCACCGAGGAGACCGCGCAGGGTGAGTACGACGCGCTCGTACACGACGATCTCGTGCGCGCCCGGCGCGACGCGTTCGCGGTGATCGTCGACGGTCTGGAGGATGCGGTGCCGAACAACCGCGGCATCGTCGAGATCACGCTGCAACCCGAAGAGGAGATGCAGTGGCTGACTGCGGTGAACGACGCCCGGCTCGTCGTCGGGACCGCGCTCGGTGTCACCGAGGACACCGACACCGACTACGACCCCGACGATCCGCGCTTCGAGTACGGCGTCCTCTACAGCTGGCTGACCCAGGTCCACTTCGAGCTCGTCACGCTGATGCTCGACGAGATCGGAGCGGACGGAAGCGACGACTCGGGCGGTATCGACCCCCCGGCCTGAGTGCCGCCCGGCCCCCGTCCGGAGTACCCCGTTCGGTCGCCTACCCTTGACGTCGGTATGCAGTTGCCCAGCCTGCCCATCGATCAGCCGCGCGACCCGAGAACCGTGGCGGTCGACGTGTTCCACGCCGTCTCCCGGTCGATGCGCGGCGCCGACGACGTGGTGGCGCTGGCCGTGGTCGCGCTGTTGTCGGGCGGCCATCTCCTCGTGGAAGGCGTGCCCGGGACGGGCAAGACCCTCCTCGCCAAGTCGCTGGCGCACGCGATCGGCGGGCGGTTCGGACGCGTCCAGTGCACACCCGACCTACTTCCGGCCGACGTCACCGGAACGTCGGTGTACAGCCCGGCGACCGGGGCGTGGGATTTCCGTGCCGGGCCGGTGTTCGCGAACGTCCTCCTCGTCGACGAGGTGAACCGGGCGTCGCCCCGCACCCAGGCCGCGCTGCTCGAGCCGATGGAGGAGCACCAGGTCACGATCGACGGCGAAACCCACGCGCTGCCGGATCCGTTCTTCCTGGTCGCCACCGAGAACCCGTTCGGTCACGCCGGCACCTTCCCACTGCCCGACAGTCAGCTGGACCGGTTCGCGATGGTGTGCACGATCGGCCGGCCGGGGCGCGAAGCCGAGCGGCAGATCCTGAGCGGGGGCGGAGGCGTCGAAGCCCTCGCCGACATCGAGCCCGTCACCACCCCCGCGGAGCTGGCGGCCGCGATGACCGCGGTCCGGCACGTGCACTGCGCGCACTCCGTCCTCGACTACGTCCTCGACGTCGCCGACGCCACTCGGAACCACCCCGGCGTCGCACTCGGTGCGTCGCCGCGCGCGAGCCTCAGCTTGTTGCACGCCGCGCAGGCGCACGCGACCGTCACGGGCCGCGACTTCGTGTCGCCCGACGACGTGAAAGCCGTGGCGTCCGCGTCGCTCGCGCACCGCATCGTGCTCGCGAGCGGTGTCGATGTCGCGGCCGGCGCGCGCGTGATCAGCGAGATCGTCGAACGCATCGCCGCCCCGCAGGGGTGAGCGCCGCGTGTCGATGAAGCCGACGCCGGATCCCGCAGGGAGCGGACCGGGTACTGCGCTGCGCGGGGGCGCGCCCGGACATCAGGGGCCGGGCGATCTCACCCTCACGTCGATCGTGCTCTTCACGTTGGGCGCCTACGGCGTGGCCGCGGGCGCGGCCACCGGGCAGGAAGCCGTGGTGGCGGTCGGGGTGTTCGCGTTCACGTTGTTCGCAGTCGGGATCGTGTGGCCGGTCTGGTCGCTCGCGCGTCTCGACGTCACTGCGGTCGCCCCGACCGACGCGACCGTCGGCGACTCGATCGAACTGCGCATCAAGATCACCGGGCGCGCGGCGCGGGTCGACGTGCGCGCGCTCGATCCACCCGGTACGTGGTGGAGCACCGCCGCGCCGAGCGAGGGGCGGCTCCCGCACACGGCCACGCGCCGCGGGGTGTTCCGGTCGGTGCGCATCCAGCTCCGCAGTTCGGCGCCGCTCGGTGTGTTCGTGCGCACGAGGACCATCCGCGTCGCGCTGCCCGCGGCGATCCTGGTCGCGCCGCGCCCGAGTGTGGCGCCCGCGGTATTACATCCGATTCCCGACGAACGCGTCGCGAGTGGGTCGCCGCTGCTGGTGCACGGCGGCGGTGACACGGTGCGCGCCGTGCGGCCGTACGCGCCCGGCGACCCCGCCCGCCTCGTGCACTGGCCCAGTAGCGCGCGCCGGGGCGAGATCGTGGTGCGCGAACACGAACCGCCGCCCGCGCTCGGGATCGCGCTCGTCGTCGACCTGCGCGGCGCCATCCCGGAAGTCGCCGCGAGCCTCGCCGCGGGAATCGGCACGGCGACGCTGGCCGCCGGTGGGGTCGTGTGGTGCGGCACGTGCGAAGGCGACGAGGCGGTCGGCGAAGTGGTCGTCGACGCACGAGATCTCGGGCGCCGGCTCGCGCGCGCCACGCCCGGCGCGCCCGCGGACGCGCCGGATCAGTGGCCGGCGGAGGTCGTGCACGGATGAGCGCGTCCGCCGAGCCGTCCACGCGCCCGAAGCGACAGGTCGCGCCGGCGTACCGGATCGTCGCGATCCCCGCCGCGTTCGCGCTCGGCTCGGTCGGCGCGATCGCGGCCGAGCATGCCGGGCTCCCGTGGATCGCCGGCGCGATCGCGGGCGCCCTCGCCGCGGTGCTCGGCGTCCTCGCCCTCCCGTCGATCCCGACCCGCCGGGCCACCGTCGTCATCCTCGGGCTCGGCGGCCTCGCGGCGTTGCGGCACTCGTCCTTCGCGGGCGCCGATCGCAGTTGGTTGCTCCTGCTCTGGGCGGTCGCGACGATGCTCACGCTCGTCCTGGTCGACCGGGCCGACGCCGAGACCGTCCCCCCGCTGGCGGGCGGGACCCCGCTGCGGAGCCGCCTCCCGGAGACGGCGCGGGTGGGTGCGGTGATCGCGGTGGTGGTTGCCGTCGCCGCGGTCGCCCTCGTGCCGACGGTGACCGAGCGACTCGGGCGCCACGTGTGGCCCGGTCAGCAGCCGGGCGAGTCCGACCAGTTGAACGCCCCGTCGTCGCTGCAGTCGACCGCCGACCTCAGCTTGACGTCGAGGCCGCGACTGAGCGACGCGGTCGTGTTCACGGTGGACGCGGCGCACGCCGACTTCTGGCGGGGCGAGACCTTCGACAAGTACTACGGATCGAGTTGGTCCAACTCCGACGCGGAAAACCCGCGCCTGCTGCTGCACGGCGACAATACCGACGTGCAGGTCGCGCCCGCGCCGTACGACATCGGCGCGCAGACCGGCGTGGAGTTCCGCCAGACGTTCCACTTCGAGGCCGGCTTCTCCGACGTGTTGTTCGCGGCGCCCAGCCCGCGCGTGGTGGAGACCGACAAGCTCCTCAACGAGCGTTCCGACGGCACGTTGCGGGTCGCGCCCCAGTCGGGCTCCGACTTCGGCAAGGGCGCGGTCTACACGGTCACCAGCCGGAGCAATCCGGTCACCGAGAAGACGCTCCGCGCCGCGGACCGGACGGCGATCCCGGCGGCCATCTCCGGCTTCTACGCGCAGACGCCCGGTACCTCCGACCGCGTGATCGCGCTCGGCCGCTCGATCACCGCGGGCGCGCCGACCACCTTCGACAAGGTGCAGGCGATCGAGGCGTGGCTCGGGGCGAACACGCAGTACTCGCTCAAGGCGCCACTTTCCCCGCCGGGCGTGGACGTCGTCGACGACTTCTTGTTCAATACCCGACTCGGCTGGTGCGAGCAGATCGCGAGCAGCCTCGTGGTGCTGGCGCGCAGCGCGGGCATCCCCGCCCGGCTGGTCACCGGTTTCGCGCCGGGTGCCCGTGACGCGCTGACGGGGCGTTTCGTGGTGCGCGAGCGAGATGCGCACGCGTGGGCGGAGATCTACTTCCCGGGCGTCGGCTGGCAGGGCTTCGACCCGACGGCCTCGGTTCCGCTCGCGGGCGACGCCAAGCCCGGCGGCTCGTGGCTGACCGATGCCCGCCGCAACGCGGTGCCGCTCGCGATCGCGGGTGCGCTCGGCGTGCTGATCCTCGTCGCGGGTCCGCAGGTGCTCGCGGCCGTGCGCCGGCGGCGGGCCCGCCGGGCGTCGTGGAGTGCGAGCGCGCTGCACCGGCTGGAGCGGGCGGGCCGAAAGGCGGGCCGCGTCCGCGTCCCCGCCGAGACGCCCCGCGAATACGCGGTCGCGCTGGCGCAGCGCATCGGTGACGATCGCCTGGTCGCGGTCGGAGACACGCTCGATGCCGCGCTCTATTCGGCCAAGGGAGTGTCCGAGACGGATCGGGCCAACGCGGATGCGGTGCTAACCTCGCTCAGACCGTGAAGGGGATCCTGTGAGGTCCCTACGGAGGAGCAGGCGATGCCGTCGCAGCAAGCCGGTGAACGAGACGCGCGCGACAGCCGCGATCCTCACGTTCCCGCCGCCGGCGATCCTCGGGCCGATACCCCGGACGCCGTCCTGCGCACGCACGTCTTCGACGCCGCGGATCTCCGCCGCGCGCTGACCCGTATCGCCCACGAGATCGTCGAACGCAACCACGGGGCCGACCAGGTCGTGCTCGTCGGCCTCTACACCCGCGGGGTCGCACTCGCGCACCGCCTCGCAGCCGCGATCGCCTCGTTCGAGGCGGTCGAGCCTGCGATCGGAGCGCTCGACGTGGCCTTCTACCGCGACGACATCGGCCTGCGGCCGGTGGCGCCCCTCGGACCCACGGAAGTGCCCGATATCGGCGACAAGGTCGTGGTCCTGGTCGACGACGTGCTCTTCACCGGCCGTACCGCGCGCGCCGCGCTCGACGCCCTGCACGAGTTGGGCCGCCCCCGCGCCGTGCAACTCGCGGTGCTCGTCGATCGCGGTCACCGCGAACTGCCGCTGCGCGCCGACTATGTGGGAAAGAACCTTCCGACCCGGTCGAGCGAGGACGTCCGCGTCCGGCTCGCGGAGGTCGACGGCGACGACGGGGTCGACCTCTGGGGCGTCCCGGAACGGGAGGACGAGCGCCGATGAAACACCTGCTCTCGATCGACGATCTCGGCGGCCGCGCGGGGATCGAGTCGATGCTCGACCTCACCGACTCGTTCCTGGAGGTGACGCAGCGCGACATCCCGAAGGTGCCCGCGCTGCGCGGCAAGACGGTCGTGTCCCTCTTCTACGAAGACTCCACCCGCACGCGCCTGTCGTTCGAGACCGCGGCGAAGCGCCTTTCCGCCGACACGATGACCTTCTCGGTCTCGACGTCTTCGGTGAAGAAGGGCGAGAGCCTGCTCGACACCGTGCAGACGATCGACGCCATGGGCGTCGACGCGATCGTCGTACGGCACGGCGCGGCCGGGGCGCCGCACCGCGTCGCGTCATGGAGTTCGGCGCGCGTGGTGAACGCGGGGGACGGCTGTCACGAGCATCCCACGCAGGCGCTGCTCGACGCGTTCACGCTGCGCCGCCACCGCGGGCCGTCGCTCGACGGCTGCCGGATCGCGATAGTCGGCGACATCCGGCATTCACGCGTCGCGCGCAGCGACGTCACCGCGTTCCATGCACTCGGTTGCGAGCTCACGCTCGTGGGTCCGCCCACGCTCATGCCCGAACGGCTCGACGGTTGGCCCGTCACCGTCACGAGCGAGCTCGACGAGGTGCTGGCCGACGTCGACGTCATCTACCTGCTGCGCATCCAGCGGGAACGGATCGACCAGGCGCTGTTCCCGTCGCTGCGGGAGTACTCGGCCCGTTGGGGTCTCAGCGTCGAGCGCGCCGCGCGCCTGAAGCCCGACACGCTCGTGATGCATCCCGGCCCGATGAACCGCGGGATCGAAATCGCGGGCGAGGTGGCCGATTCCGCGCGGTCACTGGTCACCGAACAGGTCGCGAACGGTGTCGCGGTGCGCATGGCGGTGCTCTGGTCGCTGCTCGGCTCGGGGGGTCCCATTGTCTGACGAAGTCCTCGTCCGGGGTGGGCGGGTCACGGACGCCACCGGCGAACGCGCCGGCGACGTCCGTGTCGTCGACGGGGTGATCGCCGAGATCGGCAGTTCGCTTTCGCCGAGCGCGGGGGCGACGGTGCTCGACGCCGAGGGCTGCGTCGTCGCGCCCGGCCTCGTCGACATCCAGGTGCACTTCCGCGAACCCGGCCGCGAGGACAGCGAGACGATCGAGACGGGGTCGCGCGCGGCCGCGCTGGGCGGTTGCACCGCGGTGGTGTGCATGCCCAACACCGAGCCCCCGATCGACGACGCCGCGGTCGTGCAATCGGTGCTCGACCGCGCCCGCGCCGTCGGGCTCTGCGACGTGCGGCCCGCCGGTTGCATCACGAAGGGCCGCAAAGGCGAAGAGCTCGCGCCGATCGGGGAGCTGTACGACCTGGGTGTCCGGGTGTTCACCGACGACGGCGATTGCGTCGCCGACGCGCTCGTCATGAAGCACGCGTTCGAGTACGCCGCCGCATTGGCGGGCGCGGTGCTCGCACAGCACGCCGAGGACCCGGCGCTCGTCCGTGGCGGTCACATGCACGAAGGCGCGTGGTCGGCGCGGCTCGGCATCCCGGGCCGGCCCGCGGAGGCGGAGTCCACGATCGTGGCGCGCGACCTCCAGCTCGCGAAACGCACGGGGGGTCGCTACCACGTGCTCCACATGTCCTGCGCGGCGTCGGCCGACCTCGTCCGCGCCGCCAAGGCCGACGGCGTACGCGTGACCGCGGAATGCACCCCGCAGCACCTCGTGCTCACCGACGAGTCGTGTGCGCACTTCGACCCTGCGTTCAAGATGAACCCGCCGCTGCGCGAGCAGGCCGACGTCGACGCGCTGCGGCGCGCACTCCTCGACGGCACGATCGACGCGATCGCGACCGACCACGCGCCGCACACCCCCGAGAGCAAGGACGTCCCCTTCGAGGACGCGCCGCCGGGAATGCTCGGCGTCGAGACCGCGCTGGCCGTCGTCCTCACCACGCTCGTCGAGCCGGGCATCCTCACCCTGGCGCAGGCCCTCGCCGCGTTGTCCTGGCAGCCCGCGCGTGTCGTCGGCCTCGACGCCGACGGCCACGGCGGCCCGATCGTCGCCGGCGCGCCCGCGAACCTCTGCGTCATCGACCCTGCGTACACCTGGTCCGTCGACGGCGCCCGTCTCGCGAGCAAGTCCCGCAACTCGCCCTGGGACGGTTGGAAGCTCACCGGCAAGGTCCGTCACACCCTCTACCGCGGAACCCCCACCGCCCGCGACTACGAGCCCACCCGATGACCCTCGCAACAGTTGTGCGCGAAAACCGCCCAGAGCACGGATATCCCTCACAACAGTTGCGCGAGATATCCGCGCAGACGACGGAGAAGTCTCGCAACCTGGCTGAACTTCGGAACGAAGGAGAGGCGTGACGGAAGCGTTGTTGGTTCTGGCCGACGGGGAGACGTTCGAGGGCGTCGCCGTCGGGTACCAACCGAGCGACGGGGTCGCGACGGGCGAGGTCGTGTTCAACACCGCGCTCGCCGGCTACCAGGAGATCCTCACCGATCCGTCGTACGCGGGGCAGATCGTGACCTTCACCTATCCCCACATCGGGAACTACGGCGTCAACGAGCGCGACGACGAGGCGCGGGTGCCGCGTTGTCGCGGTGTCATCGTCCGCGACCTCGCGCGCCGCCCGTCGAACTGGCGGGCGACCGACGGGATCGACGGCTTCCTCGCGCGGCACGAGGTGTCGGGCATCGCCGGCATCGACACGCGGCGTCTGACCCGGCACATCCGTCGCGCCGGTGCGATCCCCGGAGCATTCGGCACCGCGGATCGCGACACGCTGCTCGCGGCCGCGCAGGCGGACGGCGGGACGGACGGCCAGGATCTCGCCTCCGTCGTGACGACGCCCGAGCCGTACACCGTCGGCCCCGACGACGCGACCCTCTACGTCGTCGCCTACGACTTCGGGATCAAGCGCTCGATCCTCGACCAACTGGTCGCGGCCGGCTGTCAGGTCGAGGTGGTGCCGGCCGGAACCAGTGGCGCCGCGGTGCTCGAGCGCGCGCCGGACGGCGTGTTCCTCTCGAACGGTCCGGGCGATCCCGCGGCCGTCACGGCCGCGCGCCGGAGCGTGGAGGAACTCCTCGGCAACGTGCCCGTCTTCGGCATCTGCCTCGGGCACCAGATCATGAGCCTCGCCCTCGGCGCGGAGACGTTCAAGCTCCGCTTCGGTCACCACGGCGGCAATCATCCGGTGCGTCACCTCGCGACCGGCCGGGTCGAGATCACGAGTCAGAACCACAACTACGCCGTCGACTCCGCGACGCTTCCGGAGGGCAGCGCGGTGTCGCACGTGAACCTGAACGACGGCGATGTCGAAGGTGTGCGCAGTGACCATCTCCGCGCGTTCAGCGTGCAGTACCACCCCGAGGCGGGACCGGGTCCGCACGACGCGCGCTATCTGTTCGAGGAGTTCACACAACTCATGAAGGTGAGCTAGTCGATGCCTCGTCGGGACGACATCGAAACGATCCTGCTCATCGGCAGCGGGCCGATCGTCATCGGTCAGGCGTGCGAGTTCGACTATTCGGGCACGCAGGCGTGTCGCGTGCTGCGCGAAGAGGGCTACCGGGTCGTGCTCGTGAACTCGAACCCGGCCACGATCATGACCGATCCCGAGTTCGCCGACGCCACGTACGTCGAGCCGCTCGACGTCGCGACGCTCGAGCGCATCATCGCCAAGGAGCGTCCGGACGCGTTACTGCCGACCCTCGGCGGCCAGACGGGCCTCAATCTCGCGATCGAGCTGCACGAAGCCGGTGTGCTCGAGAAATACAACGTGGAGATGATCGGCGCCAACGTCGAAGCGATCCGCACGGCCGAGGATCGCCAGCGGTTCAAGGTCGCGATGACGGAGATCGGGCTCCATTCGCCGCCGTCGGGTATCGCGTACTCGCTCGAAGAGGCGCTGAAGGTGGCCGACGACGTGGGCTACCCGGTCATCATCCGGCCCGCGTACATCCTCGGAGGCGGCGGTACGGGTATTGCGTACGACCGCACCGAGATGCGCCGTCTCGCCGAGCGCGGCCTCGCCGCGAGCCCGATCTCCGAGATCCTGATCGAGCGCAGCATCACCGGGTGGAAGGAATACGAGCTCGAAGTGATGCGCGACCACGCCGACAACGTCGTTGTGATCTGCTCGATCGAGAACCTGGACCCGATGGGCGTGCACACCGGCGAATCGATCACCGTCGCGCCCGCGCAGACACTCACCGATGTCGAGTACCAACTCATGCGCGACGCCGTGTTCGCGTGCATCCGGCGCATCGGCGTCGAGACCGGCGGATCGAACGTGCAGTTCGCGGTCAACCCGCAGACCGGCGAGATGGTCATCATCGAGATGAACCCGCGCGTCTCCCGCAGTTCCGCGCTCGCGAGCAAGGCAACCGGATTCCCGATCGCGAAGATCGCGGCGAAGCTCGCCGTCGGCTACCGCCTCGACGAGGTCCAGAACGACATCACGCGCGAGACGCCCGCGAGCTTCGAACCGTCGATCGACTACGTGGTCACCAAGATCCCGCGCTGGGCGTTCGAGAAGTTGCCGGGCTCGAATCCCGTGCTCGGCACGCAGATGCAGTCCGTGGGCGAGGTCATGGCCATCGGGCGCACTTTCTGCGAGTCGTTGCAGAAGGCGCTGCGGTCGCTCGAAACCGGCAGGCTCGGCCTGAACTGCGATCCGGCCGAACGCGAGCTCGACGCACTCTCCGACGAGGAGCTCGCGCTCTCCACCGCGGTGCCGACGCCCGGACCGTCTCTTCCAGGTCGAGGCCGCGCTGCGCCGGTTCGTGTCGGTCGAACGGGTACAGGAGCTCACCGGGATCGACCCGTGGTTCCTCGACCAGATCCTGCAGATCGTCGAAGAGCGCGACCGGCTCACGCTGCTCGCGAACGGGGGCCTGGAGAACGTCACGCGCGCCGACTGGCGCCGGGCGAAGCGGCTCGGCTTCTCCGACGGTCAGCTCGCGTACCTCTGGAAGACGACCGAGGCCGAGGTGCGCGCCCACCGGCTCGCCGCGGGCGTGCGCGTCACGTACAAGACGGTCGACACGTGCGCCGCCGAGTTCGCCGCGTTCACCCCGTATCACTACAGCACCTACGAGGACGAGGACGAGATCGAGCCGCTCGCGAAACCGGCCGTCGTGATCCTCGGCAGCGGGCCGAACCGCATCGGCCAGGGCGTGGAGTTCGACTACTGCTGCGTGCACGCCGCGTTCGCGCTGCGCGACGCGGGTTACGAAACCGTGATGGTGAACTGCAATCCCGAGACCGTGTCGACCGACTACGACACGAGCGACCGGCTGTTCTTCGAACCGCTCACCAACGAAGACGTCCTGAACATCTGCCAACGGCTGCAGGAAGCGGGCGACGTGCGCGGCGTCATCGTCAGCTTGGGTGGCCAGACGCCGCTCAAGCTCGCGCACGATCTCGAACGAAGCGGCATCCCGGTGTTGGGCACTTCACCCGCGTCGATCGACGCCGCCGAGGACCGCGAGCAGTTCAACGCGCTGTGCGCGCGGCTCGGCATCCCGCAACCCGAGGGCGCGATGGCCACGAGCGCGGACGAGGCCGTCGCGGTCGCGAACTCGATCGGATACCCGGTGTTGGTCCGCCCGTCGTACGTCCTCGGCGGCCGCGCCATGCAGATCGTCTACGACGACACCGACGTCCGCCGCGCCATGGCCGAGCTCGCGCACACCGGCTCCCTCGGGCGCGAGGGGGTCTGTCGGCCGAACGGCCCGCGCTCATCGACCGCTTCCTGGAGGACGCCACCGAGGTCGACGTCGACGCGCTGCGCGACCGCACCGGTGCGGTGGTGATCGGCGGGGTCATGGAGCACACCGAGGAGGCCGGTGTGCATTCCGGCGACTCCTCGTGCGCGATCCCGCCGCCCACGCTGGCTGCCGATGTCGTGCACACCATCGAGACCTATACCGAGGCGCTCGCCGAGGAGCTCGGCGTCGTCGGGCTGCTCAACGTGCAGTACGCGGTCAAGGACAAGCGCGTCTTCGTCATCGAGGCGAATCCCCGCGCGAGTCGCACCGTCCCGTTCGTCAGCAAGGCCACCGGCGTTCCCCTCGCCAAGATCGCGGCGCGCATCATGGTCGGCGCCACGTTCGCGGAGCTGGCGGCCGAAGGTCTGCTCCGACCGCCCGCGCCCGGCCGTCACGTCGCGGTGAAAGAAGCGGTGCTGCCGTTCAACCGCTTCCCCGACGTCGACACGATCCTCGGCCCGGAGATGCGTTCCACCGGTGAGGTCATGGGTATCGACCGCACCTTCGGTATGGCGTTCGCCAAGAGCCAGGCCGGCGCGGGGAACAAGCTTCCGCACAAGGGCACGGTGTTCCTCTCGCTCGCGGATCGCGACAAGGACGCAGGGCTCGTTCGCGGCCCGGCGCTTCTTCGACCTCGGCTTCTCGATCGCGGCCACCGCCGGAACGGCGCAGTTGCTCGAGAGCAGCCGGGTGCGGGTCGACACGATCGTGGCGAAGGTGGGCGAGGAGGTCGGGGTCGACGCGGTCGAGCTGATCTCGTCGGGCAAGGTCGACCTCGTGATCAACACGCCCCGGGGCGCGGACCCCGCGCCGACGGCATGCACATCCGCCGCGCCGCGATCGTGCACGGGGTCGCGTGCATCACGACGGTCGCGGCGGCGGTCGCCGCGGCGGCGGGCATCACCGAGGAAGCCGAACGCGAACCCGACGTGCGTTCGCTGCAGGAGTACCACGCCGACGGCCAGCTCCGGCTGGAGGTGTGACAAGGAATGTGGTCGGGGCGATGAGACGGCGACCGCACTCGTTCGACGTCGACCTCGCCGTCGACCTCGGGCCGTTGCGCCTGCCGAATCCGATCGTCGCCGCGTCGGGAACGTTCGGGCACGGAGCCGAGGTCGCCGCGCTCTGCGATCCGCGCGGCATCGGCGCGGTCACCACGAAGTCGGTGGCCGTGTTCGCGTCCGAAGGGAACGCGCCGCTGCGCGTTGCCGAGGCATCCGGCGGCGGCATGATCAACTCCGTCGGCCTGCCCGGTCCCGGCGTCGACGCGTGGATCGAGCACGACCTGCCCGCGCTCGAGGCTCGCGGCGCCCGCGTGATCGCGTCGATCTGGGGTCGCACGGTCGGCGACTACGAAGCCGCGGCACGCGCGTTGAAGGAGGTCGCCCACAGGGTGGTGGCCATCGAGGTGAACCTCTCGTGCCCCAACGTGGAGGCGCGCGCGCACGTGTTCGCGCACGCGCCCGGCACCACGCGCGAGGCCGTACACGCGGTTGTGGAAGCGCTCGGCGGTTCGGCGCCCGTGTTCGCGAAGTTGTCACCCAACGTCACCGACGTGGTCGAGATCGCGGGCGCGGCGCTCGACGCGGGGGCCGCCGGTCTCACTCTCGTCAACACCGTGATGGGTCTGGTGATCGATGCCACCACGCGCGCGCCGCGCCTGGGTGCGGGGGGAGGCGGCCTCTCCGGTCCGCCGATCAAACCGGTCGCGCTGCGCGCGGTCTGGGAGGTGGCCCGGGCGCATCCCGGCGTACCGGTCATCGGCACCGGGGGAGTGAGCACCGGCGAGGACGCGGTCGAGATGCTGCTCGCGGGGGCCACCGCGGTCGGCGTCGGCACCGCGACCTTTCGTGAACCGCGTGCGACCCTGCGCATCGTCGAAGAGCTCGGCGCGTGGTGCGCGCGCAACGACGTCGCCCGTGTGCGCGACCTGATCGGAGGACTCCGCTCATGACCGAGAACGAACTCGACGAACGCAGCGTGCGGTCCCGGCTCGCGCTCGCGCTCGATGTTCCCGACCTCGACGAGGCCGAACAGCTCGCGAAAGAGGTGGCGCCGTGGTTCGGTGTCGCCAAGGTCGGCCTCGAGCTGTACTCGGCGGCCGGGCCCGAGGCGATCGCGCGGATGCGCGCGCTCGACCTCGACGTCTTCGCGGACATCAAGCTGCACGACATCCCGACGACCGTCGGCCGCGCGGCACGCGTGCTGGGTCGCCAGGGCGTGCGCTATCTCAACTTCCACGCGGCGGGCGGCGTCGACATGTTGCGCGCGGGCGTCGAAGGACTCGCGGAAGGCGCGCGCGAATCCGGTGCGGGACCGGCGATTCCGATCGCGGTGACCGTGCTCACGAGCGACCCCGACGCACGCGCGTTCGACGAGCGCCTCGCGCGCGCGATCGAGGCGGGTTGCGGCGGGGTCGTGTGCTCGGTCGCGGAGGTCGCACGTGTGCACGCGGCGCGTCCCGACTTCGTCACGATCGTTCCCGGTGTGCGCTTCGCCGACGGCGAACTCCACGACCAAGCGCGCGTCGGAACGCCCGGCGAGGTCGCGCGTGCGGGCGGCAACGTTCTCGTCGTCGGACGCGCGGTCACGCGAGCCGACGATCCGCGAGCCGCCGCACAACGTGTATTTACTGCGATTGTGAACGAGCTCACGGACGACTAGCGCGCGATCGGCGGTTGTGCAAGCCGTACCCCAGTTGCGAGTCGGCACAGTCTCGCTATGCTGCACCGCTGCTGATTCGGGATGCTTCCTGCCGCTCGAATCGAACCATCGCATCACGCCGTCGCGCCGGAGGAATCACATGGCGAACCCGCCCACGCTCACACCGGAGCAGCGTCAACTCGCGCTCGAAAAAGCGGCGGTCGCGCGCCGTCAGCGAGCCGAGGTGAAGGACAAACTCAAGATCGGTTCGCTCACGTTGCGCGAGCTGTTCGACGCCGCCGACCGCGGTGACGAGTCGGGCGACATGCTCGCCAAGTTGAAGGTCGTGAGTGTCCTCGAGTCGCTTCCCGGTGTCGGCAAGGTTCGGGCCCGCCACATCATGTCGGAGCTCGAGATCTCCGAGAGCCGCCGTCTGCGCGGGCTGGGGACGAACCAGCGTCGGGCGCTGCTCGAGAAGTTTGCCGGCTGACGCCGACTCGCGACCCGACTCGCCCCCCGGCGAAGTTCGGCCCGGCGAAGTTCGGCCCGGGACAACTCCCCGTGGTGTCCTCCTGGTGCTCGCCGGCACCTCGGGCGCCGGGAAGGGCACGATCGGTGTCCGGCTCCGGGCCGCGGAGCCGGCGCTGCAGTGGTCGGTGTCGTGGACGACGCGTGCGCCGCGTCGCTACGAGCAAGAGGGCGTCGACTACCACTTCGTGACGCGTGAGGAGTTCGAGCAACTCCGCGACGCCGGTGGGTTCCTCGAGTGGTTCGAGGTCTACGGCGACCTCAAGGGCACACCGGTCGAGTACGTCCGCGCCAAGCTCGATGCCGGCCACGACGTCATGCTCGAAGTGGACGTGCAGGGTGCGCTCGCGGTGAAGCAGGCGCTGCCCGAGGCCCTCCTGGTGTTCATCCGGGCGCCGAGCCGGGCGGAACAGCGCCGGCGCCTCGAGGCCCGGGGCAGCGAGACCGAGGAATCCATCCAGCGCCGGCTGGGGCGGGCCGAGGCCGAGGAGCGGATCGGCGCCGAGCAGTTCGACGCCGTGGTGGTCAACGACGACGTGGACCGGGCTGTCGCCGAGGTCGCTGCTATCCTGAGAGCCCGCCGCAACCCCGAAGGAACCTGATGGCTGAACGCCGCCCCTCGCTCATGGAGCCTCGGATCGAGACCCTCATGGGCAAGGTCGATTCGAAGTTCACCCTGGTCACGCTGGCTGCGATGCGGGCCCGTGAGATCAACGACTACTACAACCAACTCGGCGAGGGCCTCGGCCGGATCGTTCCGCCCCAGGTCACGTCGATCTCGCGCAAGCCCCTGTCGATCGCGCTCGAGGAGATCTCGGTCAACAAGATCGTCTACGAGCGTGTCGAAGAGCCCGAGGTGGGCGCCGACGACGCCGCGTCCGTCGAGATCGTCGACTCGACGCCCGACGAGTCGGCCTGAGCGAGCCAGGTCGGCAATCTTTCGGTCGGCGAACTTCGGTCGGCGAACTTCGGTCGGTCGAGTCCCCGAACCTGTCGAGGGGGCGTCCGGTGCCCAAAGTCGTTCTCGGTGTCTGCGGCGGGATCGCCGCGTACAAGGCGGTCGAGGTGTGCCGCCGTCTGGTGGACGCCGGTGTCCACGTCGCTCCCGTCCTGACCGATGACGCCCAGCGCTTCATCGGCGCGCTGACCTTCTCCGCGCTCGCGTCCGAGCCCGCGCGCACCTCTTTGTTCGGTGGGCCCGAACCGATTCCGCACACGCGCCTCGGCCAGGGCGCGGATCTCATTGTCGTTGCGCCCGCAACCGCGAAGCTGCTCGGCAAGTACGCGGCGGGCATCTCCGACGACCTCCTCACCGCCACGCTGCTCGCCACGCGCGCGCCGGTCCTCGTCTGCCCGGCAATGCACACCGAGATGTGGGAGCACGCCGCCGTACAGGAGAACCTCGCGACGCTGCGCCGCCGGGGTGTGCACGTGCTCGATCCCGAAACGGGCCGGCTCGCCGGCGGCGACTCCGGCGCGGGTCGCCTCGCGGATCCCGCCCGTATCGCCGAGACCGCGCTCGGGCTGCTCACGGGTGCGCACCCGCTGACGGGCCGGACGGTCCTCGTCACCGCGGGCGGCACGCGCGAGGCGCTCGATCCGGTCCGGTTCGTCGGGAACCGCTCGTCCGGGAAGATGGGCCACGCGCTCGCGAACGTCGCGGCCGGCCTGGGGGCGAACGTCGTGCTCGTCACCACCGCGAACCAACCGATCGCCGCCGGCATCGAGGTGGTCCGGGTGGAGAGCGCGCGAGGAGATGCACGACGCGGTGATGGCTCGTGCCCCTGGCGCCGACGCAGTGATCATGGCCGCCGCGGTCGCCGATTTCCGGCCCAAACTGCAGTCGACCCAGAAGCTCAAGAAGGCCGACGGCGTGCCCGAGATCGTGCTCGAGCCCACCACCGACATCCTGGCCGCGCTCGGGCGGGCGAAGCAGCCCGGCCAGGTCGTGGTCGGCTTCGCGGCCGAGACCGAGCGCGTGCACGAGCACGCGGCGGCGAAGCTCGCGGCCAAGCGCGTCGACCTGATCGTGGCGAACGACGTGAGTGCGGCCGACGCGGGGTTCGAGGTCGACACGAACCGGGCCCTGCTGCTCGACGCCGACGGAACGGCGGTCGAGACTCCGCTCATGACCAAAGCGGAGCTGGCCGGGGCGGTGCTCGAACGGGTCATCACGCTGCTGGGTGGGCCGAACCCCGGGTCGTCCATCTAGCATCCAGCCGGCACATCTCGCGTGGGCAACAGTGGCGGAGGAGTGAAGTTCGTGAGCAGGCACACATTCACGTCCGAGTCGGTGACCGAGGGTCATCCCGACAAGATGTCGGACCAGATCAGCGACAGCATCCTGGATGCCGTCCTGACCGACGACCCGTACGGGCGCGTCGCATGCGAGACGCTCGTCACCACCGGATTGTGCGTGGTCGCCGGTGAGATCAGCACCAAGGCGCACATCGACTTCTCCCGCCTGGCCCGCGACACGATCTGCGAGATCGGTTACACCGACGCCTCGTTCGGCATCGACGGCAAGACCTGCGGTGTGATCGTCTCGATCGACGAGCAGTCGCCCGACATCGCCATGGGCGTCGACAAGGCGGTCGAGCAGCGCGCCGGCGGCAGCGACGCGTACGACGAGGTCGGCGCGGGCGACCAGGGGATGATGTTCGGCTACGCGTGCGACGACACGCCCGACCTCATGCCGATGCCGATCTGGCTCGCGCACAAGCTCGCCCGGCGCCTCACCCAGGTGCGCAAGGAACGGATCCTCGACTACCTCCGCCCCGACGGCAAGACCCAGGTCTCGGTCGAGTACGAGAACGGCGTCCCGATCCGGCTCGAGACCGTGCTGATCTCGACCCAGCACGGCCCGAACATCGACATCGACAACAAGATGAAGGGCGACCTCATCGAGCACGTCATCCGCCCCGCGCTCCCGGAACAGTTCGCGAACGACGACTTCAACGTCTTCGTGAACCCGACCGGCAATTTCGAGCTCGGTGGCCCGCACGCCGACTGCGGCCTGACCGGCCGCAAGATCATCGTCGACACCTACGGCGGCATGGCCCGCCACGGCGGTGGCGCGTTCTCGGGCAAGGACCCGACCAAGGTCGACCGCTCGGCCGCGTACGCCGTGCGCCAGATCGCCAAGACGGTCGTGGCCGCGGGCCTCGCGAAGCGCTGCGAAGCGCAGGTCGCGTACGCGATCGGGGTCGCGCACCCGGTCTCGATCATGGTCGAGACGTTCGGCACGTCCGAGGTCTCGCCCGAGAAGCTCGAACAAGCCGTGCGCGAGGTGTTCGACATGCGCCCGGCGGCGATCATCGACCGCCTCGACCTGCGGCGCCCGATCTTCAAGCGCACCGCGGCCTACGGCCACTTCGGTCGCACCGAGGGCGACGGCTTCAACTGGGAGAACACTTCGCCGTACGCCGACGAGTTGCGCCGGGCGGCCGGCTAGCACGAGCCGACTCCACCAGTTGGCCCGCGCCTGTCGCGTCCTACCGGACGTCACCGCGGTAGATCGCGCCTTCGACTATTCGGTTCCCGACGCGCTCGCGGACTCCGTGCGCGTCGGCACGATCGTGCGCGTGCCGCTGCACGGTCGCCGGGTGCGCGGTTGGGTGATCGAGGACGACGTCGAGCCGATCTCGGGCGCGTCGGGTCTGCTCGAGCTGATGGCCGTGGTGTCGGCCGGCCCGCCGGCCATGGTCGTCGCGCTGACCGAATGGATCGCGTGGCGGTGGTCGGGGCCGCGCGTCGCCGTGCTGCGCTCCGCATCCCCGCCGAACAACGTCCCCGCGCCGTCGGGTCCCGCGGGCGCGCCGGAGGACACGGACGGTTACGCCGGGCGCGTCGTCCGCCAACCTCCGCTCCTCGATCGGCGCGCCCAGGTCGCGGCGCTGTGCCCCGAGCGCGGCTCCACGATCGTGTGCGTCGCGGACGCCGGACGCTCGCGCGCGCTCGTCTCGTATCTCGTCGGTGCGGGCCGTGAGGTCGCGCTGTTGCATTCGTTCGAGTCCGACGCGCAGCGCACGAACGGCTGGCGGCGTGCCGCTCGGGGGAATTGCATCGTCGTCGGTGGTCGTATCGCCGCGCTCGCGCCGGTTCCGGACCTGCGTGCGGTGGTCGTGGTCGACGACGCGGACGAGGCGCTGCAAGAGGAACGCTCGCCCACCTGGCACGCACGCGACGTGTTGCACGAGCGCGCCCGCCGGGCGGGTGTGGTGTTCACCGTGTGCTCTCCGGCGCCGACGGTCGAGGCCCTCGTTTCCGTGGCCGCCACCGCGGACGGCGGCGCGGGGGACGGGGTCGAGGCTCCGTCCCCGGACGTCGAGGCCGGCGGGTGGCCCCGCGTGCAGGTCGTCGACCGCCGCGAGGAACCGCCGGGGTCCGGTCTGTTGTCGGAGGCCCTCGCCACCGCGCTGCATCATGCGGCCGGGCTCTCGGTGTGTGTGTTGAATCGCCGCGGCCGCTTCCGGCTCCTCGTCTGCGGATCGTGCCAGCACCTGCTCCGCTGGGACCGGCCCGACGAACGACCGCTGGTCTGTCCCGAGTGCGGGGCCACGAAGCTGCGCGTGTTGCGCGCGGGGGTCGCCCGGGTCCGCGAAGAGCTCGAAGCGCTGGTGCCGAGCGCGCGGGTGGCCGAGGTCGACACCGCGACCGCGGAGGTGCCGGACGCCGACATCCTCATCGGCACCGAGGCCGTGCTGCATCGCGCCGCGGTCCGTCGCCGCCGGCCCGCGCTGGTTGCCTATCTCGATCTCGATCAGGAGTTGCTCGCGCCGCGGTACCGCGCGGCCGCGCAGGCGCACTGGCTGCTGACCCGCGGTGCCCAACTGCTCGCGGGGCGGCCCCGCCACGAAACGCTGCTGCTCCTGCAGACTCGCATCCCCGACCACGTCGTGGTGCAGGCGATGGTGCGCGGCGAGCCCGCGGCGGTGGCCGGGTCCGAGATCGACTATCGCCGCACGCTGGCATACCCACCGTTCGGCGCGCTCGCGGAGCTGGCCGGAGCCGCGGAACCCCTGGCCGCGACGATCGAGGCGTTGCGCGGCGCTCGACCTGCAGGCCGACGGCGTGCAGGTGTTCGGACCCGCCGACGACCGCGCCCTGGTCAACGCGCCGGACTGGGACGTGCTCGCGGGCGCGCTCGCCCGGAGCCTGCCCGCGGGCCGGGCCCTCGGACGCGTGCGGGCCGTGGTCGATCCGCCGCGCGGTCTGAGGCGTTCCCCGGGTGTCGGGGGCGCGAATACGCGCCGCTACCATGCTCGCCGTGGCGACTCACACCATCCGCGTGTTCGGCGATCCGGTACTCAAGCGGCCGACGGCCGAAGTGACCGATATCGACGGCGGTCTGGTCAAGCTCGTCGACGCGATGTACGAGACGATGCACGATGCGCCCGGGGTCGGCCTCGCCGCGCCCCAGGTCGGCGTGCAGAAGCGGTTCTTCGTCTACGAGGTACCGGACGAGAGCGGGCCGCACGTGCTCCTCAACCCCCAGGTCGTCGAGACGGCCGGCGAGTGGGAGTACGAAGAAGGCTGCCTCTCGCTGCCCGGGCTCGCGTTCGACATCGTCCGCCCGAAGCTCGTCACGGTGAAGGGCATCGATCTCGACGGCAACGAGGTCGTGATCGAGGGCGACGAGCTGCTCGGCCGGATCTTCCTGCACGAGATCGACCATCTCGACGGCGTGTTGATGCTCGACCGCCTCGACGGCGACCAGCGCAAGATCGCCATGCGCGAGCTGCGCGAGCAGGGCATGGGCGTGCGTACGCCCGGCGGCCGCACGCACGCACTCTGACGCCTAACGTCCCCCCGTGCGCATCGTCTTCCTCGGCACGCCCGCCGACGCAGTCCCTCCGTTGCGCGCGCTCGTGGAGGATGGTCACGACGTCGCGCTCGTGATCACCCAGCCGGACCGTCGGCGTTCGCGCGGCAAGGGCACCGATCCTTCGCCGGTCAAGGAAGCCGCGCTCGAGCTCGGCTTGCGCGTCCTCACCCCGGAGCGGGCGCGGGAGGTCGTCGACGATGTGCGTGCGAGCGGCGCCGAGCTCGGCGTCGTGGTCGCGTTCGGGCAGTTGCTTCCCGTCGCGCTCCTCGAGGCACTGCCGCACGGGTTCGTGAACCTGCACTTCTCGTTGTTGCCGCGCTGGCGCGGGGCCGCGCCGGTCGAGCGGGCGATCCTCGCGGGCGACGCCGAGACCGGGGTCGATCTCATGCAGATCGAAGCGGGCCTCGATACCGGCGGGATCTACGCACGTGTGCGCGTGCGTATCGAGGAGTACCAGTCCGCGGGGCAGTTGCGCGAGCACCTCGTCCGGTCCGGAACCGAGCTCCTGCGCAAGTACCTGCCGGCGGTGCCCGACTCGGTGCCGGAGCCGCAGGTCGGTGAGCCGACCTACGCCGACAAACTCTCCGTCGACGAGTTCCGGATCGATCCGGCCCGGCCTGCGATCGAGCTCCAACGTCTCGTGCTCGCCGGGAACCCACGACCGGGCGCGTGGCTCCGCGTCGGTGGTCGGCGCATGAAGGTATGGCGCGCCATCGCGGTCTCGAACGACGACGAGCGCGGGCCGCTCGCGATCGGGGCGATCGACACCGGCCCGGTGCTCGGCACCGCGGACGGCGGGCTGTGGTTGTACGAGGTGCAGGTCGAAGGCAAGCGCGCCATGCCCGGCCGGACGTGGAGAGCCGGGGCCCGAGGCGACGTGCACGTCGATGACTGACGCACCCGCGGCATCGACGCGCCGGATCGCGCTCGACGCGCTGCTGCGCATCGAAGACGGGGCGTTCGCGCACATCCTCTTGCCGCGAACGCTGCGCGACTCCCGGCTGGAACCCAGGGATCGCGCGCTCGTCACCGACCTCGTGTACGGCACGGTGCGCATGCAGCGTGCCCTCGACTTCATGCTCGCCGCGGTGTCGAACCGCGGGATCGGTTCGCTCGATCCGCCGGTGCGGGCGGCGTTGCGCCTCGGTGCCTACCAGCTGCTGATCGGCGTGCCCGCGCACGCGGCGGTGGGGGAGACGGTCGGGGTCGTCGACACCCGCGCCCGGGGCTTCGTGAACGGCGTGCTGCGCGGCCCTGGCGCGCAAGGGCCCGCCGTTCCCGCTGCCCGAAGGGCGCGACGTCGAGTCGGTCGCGTTGCGCACGTCGCATCCCGATTGGATCGTGCGCGACCTTCGTCGACCAGTTCGGTCTCGACGACGCGATCGCGACCCTCGAGCTCGACAACACGCCGCCGCCGGTGACGCTGCGCGTCAACGGTTCGCGCGGCACGACGGAGTCGATGATCGCCGAGCTCACCGCCGCGGGCGCCGACGTGCAACCCGGAACGCTCGTGCCCGGAGCGCTGCTGTTGCGCCACACCGGCGATCTGGCGGCGCTGCCCGCGATCGCCGAGGGCCGGGCCACGCCGCAGGACCAGGCGAGTCAGGCGATCGTCGCCGTCCTCGATCCGCAGCCCGGCGACCGCGTGCTCGACCTCGCGTCGGCGCCGGGGGGCAAGGCGACCGCGGCGGCCGAGCGCATGGGCGGCAAGGGGGTCGTCGTCGCCGCCGACCTGCATCCCGGACGCGTGCGCACGGTCGCACGCGCCGCGGAACGGATCGGCGTGCGCGACACCGTCGTCACCGTCGTCGCCGACGGTCGGTATCCCGGCGTTCGCCGCGACGCCTTCGATCGCGTCCTGCTCGACGCGCCCTGCAGCGGGCTCGGCGTCCTGCGCCGCCGACCCGACGCGCGCTGGCGGGTCCTTCCCACCGACGTGCGCGATCTCGCGGCGCTGCAACGGTTGCTCCTGGCGGCCGCGGCCGACGCGGTGAAGCCCGGGGGCCGCCTCGTCTACGCGGTGTGCACGTTGTCGCACGAGGAGACGCTCGGGGTCGACGAGTGGGCGCGCGCGAACCTTCCCGGGCTCGTGGCCGAGCCGCCGCCGCCCGCACCCTGGCGCCATCTCGGCCGCGGCGCGATCCTCCTGCCCTCCGACGCGCACACCGACGGCATGTTCGTCCTCAGCTTCACCCGCGCCGCGAGCGGTGACGTAGCCTCCGGCGCATGAAGGTCGCGCCCTCGATCCTGGCCGCCGATTTCGCGAACCTGGCGGCCGACGTCGCCCGCGTGGCCGACGACTGCGATCTGCTCCACGTCGACTGCATGGACGGCCACTACGTCCCGAACCTCTCGATCGGGCCGCCGGTCGTGAAGGCGTTGCGCAAGCACACCGATCTCTTCCTCGACTGTCATCTCATGGTCGACAATCCCGGCGCGCTGCTCGCGCTGTTCGCCGACGCGGGCGCCGACGGGTGCACGGTGCACATCGAGCTCGGCGATCCGCGGGTGTTGTTCGACGAGATCCGCGCGCTGGGTATGCGGGTCGGACTCTCGTTCGAACCCGGTACGCCGTTCGCCGCGGTCGAGCCGTACCTCGAAGAGATCGACCTGCTGCTCGTGATGAGCGTGCACACGGGGTTCGGCGGTCAGCCCTTCATCCCCGACGTGCTCGACAAGGTGCGCGCCGCGCGCGCCGCGATCGACGGCCGCGGTCTGCCGGTGGAGATCGAGATCGACGGCGGCATCAAGATCGACAACGCGCACCTGGCCGGAGCGGCGGGCGTCGACATCCTCGTGTCGGGCACCGGGATCTTCGGCGCCGACGACCCCGCGGCCGCGGCCCGCGCGATCCGCGCCGCCGGATCCGGGGCCGGTCCGGTGTCCGGTTCGGGGTTGTGACGCTCGAAGCCAAGGTGCTGACGGTCTCCGACGGCGTTGCCGACGGAACCCGCGACGACGCGAGCGGCCGGGCCCTGCACGAGGCGCTCACCGCCGCGGGCTACGCCGTGATCACACACCGGGTGACGAGCGACGGCACCGACGCCGTCGCGGCGGCGCTGGCGGAACTGGCCGACGGGTTCGCCGGCCTGATCGTGACGACCGGCGGGACCGGGTTCGGGCCGCGCGACCTGACCCCCGAGGGAACCCGGGCGGTGATCGAACGGGAAGCGCCCGGCATCGTCGAAGCGATCCGCCGGGCGAGCGACGCGGGCGGCCGGGGCTTCGGGATGCTGTCGCGTGCCGTGGCCGGGACCCGCGGCCGCGCCCTGATCTGCAACCTGCCCGGCTCGTCGAGCGGCGCCCTCGAAGGACTCGAGATCGTGCTCACTGTCGCCCCCCACGCCCTCGATCTCCTCGCCGGCGGCCGCCCCCACTGAAAACTCCACCAACAGTTGTCGGAGAAACCTGCGCCCAGCGCCGAAAACTCCACCAACAGTTGTCGGAGAAAACCGCGCCCGGCGCGGATAACTCCGACAACAGTTGGCGGGGTTCAGGTCCCCTGACCTGGGTGTCCGCGCGGAAATAGAACACGTTGCAATTCCTTCGGACCGACGGTACGCTCGGAGGAGCAACTGACAACTGAAGCCCTCGGGGTTGGGTGCAATTCCCGACCGGCGGTGAAAGCCCGCGAACGCCGCACAGCCAGTGCGGCGCCGACCAGGTGAAATCCCTGGGCCGACGGTGAGAGTCCGGATGGGAGAGGGTCGGCCACCACCATCGTGCGCGCCTGGGCGCGTCCGTTCGGCGTCGCCGTTTCCGTTTCCATCTGTACTCGGCGCACACCGCTCCCCGCGGGCCCGGATCCGGGAAGGGGAACGTGCCCCGATGGGCGACGTGCGCGACGACGAGCTGATGCTCCGGGCGATCGCACTCGCGCGCGCCGGCCGCCGTCACACCGCGCCCTGGCCGGCCGTCGGCTGCGTGATCACGCAGGCCGGAGCCATCGTCGGCGAGGGCGCGACCGGTCCGTATCCCACGGGCCCGCACGCCGAGGTCGCCGCGCTGCGCGCCGCCGGCGAACGAGCCCACGGCGCGACGGCGTACTGCACGCTCGAACCGTGCAACCACCACGGCAACACGCCGCCGTGCACCGAGGCACTCATCGCGGCCGGCGTCGCCCGCGTCGTCGTGGCCGTCGGCGATCCCGACGACCGGGTCGCGGGGCGCGGCTACGAGCGCCTGCGGAACGCGGGCATCGAGGTCGTCACCGGCGTCGGTACCGCGGCCGCCGAGCGCGATCTCGCGCCGTACCTCCACCATCGCCGCACCGGGCGCGCGTTCGTCGTCGCGAAGGTCGCGCTCAGCCTCGACGGTCGCGTCGCCGCGGCCGACGGGTCTTCGCAGTGGATCACCGGAGCCGAGGCCCGAGCGGAAGCGCACGAGCTCCGTGCGGATTCGCAGGCGGTCGTCGTCGGTGCGGGTACGGCGCTCGCCGACCGGCCCGCGCTCACCGTGCGCGGTGTTCCCGACCCACCCGTGCGCGCGCCGATGCGCGTGCTCCTCGACAGTCGCGGCCGCGTCGGTGCCGACGGTCCGCTGTTCGATCCCGCGCTCGGCCCGACGCTCGTCGTCACGACCGATCGGGCGCGGCCCGGGGCGGTTGACACTTGGCGCGTGGCCGGCGCCAAGGTCGAAGCCGTTGCGCCCGGTGCCGGAGGCCGAGGCGTCGATCTCGACGCCGCGTTCACCGTCCTCGGTCGCGAGGGTGTGCTGCAGGCGCTCGTCGAAGGCGGCGGAACGCTGCTCGGCTCGGTCGTCGAGGGTGGCCACGCCCAACGCCTCGTCGCGTTCGTCGCGCCGGTGCTACTCGGTACCGACGGTGCCGCCGGCTTCGCGTACGCCGGACCGCGCTCGATCGACGGCGCCCCACGTTTCGATCTCGTCGCCGTCGCGCGCGTCGGCGCCGACGTCCGCCTCGACCTCGAGCCGCACCGGGAGGTGGGCTGATGTTCACGGGCATCGTCGAGGAGTTGGGTCGGGTGCGGGCGATCACGCCGGTTTCGGGCGGCGCGCGGATCGAGATCGACGCAACGACGGTGCTCGAGGACGCGACGATCGGCGCGTCGATCGCGGTCAACGGGTGCTGCCTCACCGTCGTCGAGCTCGGCGAGGGCCACTGGGCCGCCGACGCGGTGGTCGAGACACTGGCCCGCACCAATCTCGGTGACCTTGCGCCCGGCGACCCGGTGAACCTCGAACGGCCGGTGCGCCTCGACGACCGGCTCGGTGGTCACCTCGTGCAGGGTCACGTCGACGGGACCGGGGCGGTGCGCAGCCGTGCGCCGCAGCCCGACGGTTCGGAGCTCTTCACCTTCGCCGCCCCCGAAGCCGTGTTGCGCTACGTCGTGCACAAGGGCTCGATCACCGTCGACGGCATCAGCCTCACGGTGGCCGCGGTTGCCGACGACGGATTCCAGGTCGCGGTCATCCCGCACACGCTCGCGGTGACCACGCTCGGCGCCCGCGCCGTGGCCGCCCGCGTCAATCTCGAAGTCGACCTCATTGCCAAGTACGTGGAACGTCTGCTCGTTTCCGATCGGAGACCGTCATGAAGTTCGAAGCTGTGGAACGCGCGATCGACGCGGTGAAGCGCGGCGAGTTCGTCGTCGTCGTCGACGACGAGGACCGTGAGAACGAAGGCGATCTCATCATCGCCGCGGAGAAGATGACGCCGGACAAGATGGCGTTCATGATCCGCTACACGAGTGGCGTGATCTGTCTTCCGTTGGAAGGTGACCGTCTCGACGAGTTGCAGCTGCCGCTCATGGTGTCGGGCAACGAGAACACCGAGGGCCAGCGGACCGCGTTCACGGTGTCGGTCGACGCACGGGTCGGCACCACCACGGGTATCTCCGCGGCCGATCGCTGCGCAACGGTCCTGGCGCTGATCGATCCGGAGACGAAGCCGGCCGACCTGGCCCGGCCCGGGCACATCTTCCCGCTGCGCTACCGCGAGGGCGGCGTGCTCAAGCGCGCGGGCCACACCGAAGCCGCGGTCGACCTCGCCCGCCTCGCGGGCGGGTATCCCTCGGGCGTGCTCGCCGAGATCGTCAACGACGACGGCACCATGCAGCGCCGTCCCGACCTCGAGGCGTTCGCGGCGGAGCACGGACTCGTGCTGGTCACGATCGCGGATCTCATCCGGTTCCGGCGCCATCACGAGAAGCTCGTGCGACGCGTCTCGGAAGCCCGCATCCCGACGCAGTACGGCGACTTCACCGCGCACGTGTTCTCGTCGCTGCTCGACAACACCGAGCACCTCGCGTTCGTGCGGGGCGAGGTCGCGGGACAATCGAACGTGCTCGTGCGGGTCCACAGCGAATGTCTCACCGGCGACGTGTTCGGCTCGCTGCGTTGCGACTGCGGTGTCCAGCTCGATCGGGCGCTCGAGATGGTCGCGAAGGAAGGACAAGGAGTCGTCGTGTACCTGCGCGGCCACGAAGGTCGTGGGATCGGCCTCGGGCACAAGCTGCGCGCCTATTCGTTGCAGGACCAGGGTCGCGACACGGTGGAGGCGAATCTCGATCTCGGCTTCCCGGCCGACTCGCGCGAATACGGCGTGGGTGCGCAGATTCTCGTCGACCTCGGCGTCACGACGATGCGGTTGATGACCAACAACCCGGCCAAGTACGGCGGCATCGAAGGTTTCGGGCTCGAGATCGTCGAGCGGGTGCCGGTGCACGTCGTGCCGAACGCGGAGAACATCGCGTACCTCCGGGCGAAGCAGAACAAGCTCGGTCACCTGCTCGGTATCGATCCCGACGACGACGTCGACCAGGAGCTCGGGGGGAGCTGATCCAATGGGGGAGTACTCCGCCACCGAAGGCGACATCGACGCGACCGGAATGCGGTTCGCGATCGTGGTCGCCCGCTTCAACCACGACATTACCGAGCAGTTGCTCGAGGGTGCGGAGCGCATCCTGCAAAAGCAGGGCGCGGCCGACGTGAAGGTCGTGTGGGTCCCGGGCGCGTTCGAAGCGCCGCTGGTCGCGAAGCGGTTCGCGGGATCGGGCACCGTCGACGCCGTGATCTGTCTCGGGGCGGTCATCCGCGGCGAGACCGCGCACTTCGAATACGTCGCGGGCGAGACCGCGGCCGGGATCACCCGCGCCGCGCTCGATACCGGCGTGCCCGTCGTCTTCGGCGTGCTGACGGTCGACGACCGCGAGCAGGCGCACGACCGGCTCGGAGGGAAGGAAGGGCACAAAGGCGAGGAGGCCGCGCTCACCGCGATCGAGATGGCCTCCTTGCTCCGCGGGTTGCCGTGACGCGCTACGACGCGATCGGCCGCACGTACTCGGCGACGCGCCGCGCCGACCCGCGTATCGCCGCCCGGATCGTTGCCGCGCTCGGCGACACCACGAGTGTGGTGAACGTCGGCGCCGGAACCGGGAGCTACGAGCCCGACGATCGTTTCGTCGTGGGCGTCGACCCCTCGCTGACGATGTTGCAGCAGCGCGCGCCGGACGCCGCGCCGGCGGTGCTCGGTCGGGCCGAGGCCCTGCCGTTCCGCGACGATGCGTTCGCCACGGCGCTCGCGGTCCTGACGCTCCATCACTGGGGCGACCTCGAGCGCGGTCTGCACGAGATGCAACGCGTCGCGCGCCGCCAGGTCATCTTCTTCTTCGAGCCTTCGTGGTCGTCGGCGTTGTGGCTCGTCGCCGAGTACTACCCGGAGATCGTCGACCTGGAGTCCGAGCGCGCGGCCGCCGACACGGCGCGCATCGGCGCGACGCTCGGCGTGCGCCGCGTCGAGCCCGTGATGGTGCCCGCCGACTGCCGCGACGGGTTCGGCGGCTGCTTCTGGAACCGGCCCGAGGCGTATCTGGATCCGCTCGTCCAAGAGGGGATGTCGTGTTTCGCGCAGCTCGATCCGGAGATCCGGCGGCGCGGGACCGAACAGCTCCGGCGCGATCTGGAATCCGGCGCCTGGGACGACCGGCACGGCGAACTGCGGTCGATGAGCGAGATCGACATTGGCTACCGGCTCCTGGTCGCCGGCCACCTATCCTGATCGCCGTGCTGCGCCTCGTGCTCCCGAAGGGTTCGCTCGAAAAGGCGACCCTCCAACTGTTCGAGGACGCCGACCTCGCACTCACGCGGGCATCCGACGTCGACTACAAGGCGACCATCGACGACCCCCGCGTCGTCGACGTCACGATCCTGCGGCCGCAGGAGATCCCGCGTTACGTCGCCGACGGGCTGTTCGACGTGGGTGTCACCGGCCGGGACTGGATCGAGGAGACGAGCGTCGACGTCGTGACGCTCACCGAGCTCCACTACTCCAAGGCCACGGCCCGTCCGATCCGGATGGTGCTGGCGGTCGGCGGCGACTCGCCGTGGCAGTCGGTGTCCGATCTTCCGAGCGACGTCCGCGTGCACACCGAGTACCCCGAGCTCACGCGGCGGTTCCTCGAGAAGCACGGTGTCGATGCGCGCGTCACGCTGTCGTACGGTGCGACCGAGGCGAAGATCCCCGAGATCGCGGACGCCGTCGTCGAGATCACCGAGACCGGGCGGGCGTTGCGCGCCGCGGGCCTCCGTGTCCTCGACACGATCCTCGTCTCCTACACGGAGCTCATCGCGAACCCGGTGGCCCACGCCGACGACGAGAAGCGCCGGGCGATGGAACAACTCCAGACGCTGCTGCTCGGTGCGCTCGAAGCGCGCGGGCGCGTGCTCGTCAAGCTGAACGTCGACGACGCGAACCTCGGCGCGGTCATCGCACTGCTGCCCGCGCTCAAGTCGCCGACCGTGTCGAAGCTCTACGGCGAGGACGGGTACGCGGTGGAGACGGTCGTCGCCAAGAGCGACATCAACATCTTGATCCCCGCCTTGAAGGACCACGGCGCAACCGGCATCCTCGAGCTGCCGATCAGCAAAATCGTCCAATGACGGGACGGGTGACGAACCTGCAGGGCACGGTCGAACGCTTCGACGTCGCGACCGGGCTCGGTGAGATCGTGAGCGACGACGGGGTGACCTACTCGTTCCACTCCACGCAGATCGCGGACGGCACCCGCAACATCGCCGTCGGCGCCACGGTGACCTTCGACGCCGTCCCCGGCCATCTCGGCCGCTGGGAAGCAGCCGCAGTCACCGCGACGTGACGCCAACGCGGCCAACAGTTGTCGGAGATTTCGCCACAGGGCGGCGATAAGTCCGACAACTGTTGGGGGATCGGGAGGTTCACGGCTCCTGGGAGTCGGCGATGTCGACGAAGAGCATCTGTACCTGACGGAGCGCGTCGCGCAGCATCTCCTCGCCGTCACCCAGGCGATCGGTCAGCCCGTCGACCAAAGCCGCGAGCGCGTCGATGGCGAGTCCGGCCGAGGCCAGGTCAGGGGTGGGGCGCCGGCCTTCGGCGTCCGGCGGCGTGACGACACCGAGGTGCACCAGCGCCAGCTGCCAGATCCCGATCGCATGATTGACGATCACGTCGGCGACCGGGGTGGCCGCGAGCCGTTCGTGCAGCTCGCGCACCGCTTCCAGCTCCTCGGGCGTGGGCGGCGGTTCGGCGCCGCCCGGGACCGCTCCGAGGTCGGGGAAATCGTCCCCCGGGGCCGGGGGTTCGGGGGGCTCGCCGCTCCCAGGTGTCCAAAGTCCGCTCACGCTCGACTATCCTCCCGCGTCGACAATCGAGGGAAGTGGGACGCTACCCAATCCGCCCAGGATTCGGTGGTGTCCCCGCCCGGCTGGCCCGACCTCACGGCTCGAGTCCACGTCGGGTCCGTTGTGGGAGCCGAACGAAGTTCGGCGCGACGGTGGACGCTTCCCGAAGCTCCGCCGTCGCTTTCGCGAAGGCGGCCCAACGACACGAGGTGATGCCGCACTGGCCACAGACGACGCCCGCATCAACGATCGCATTCGCGCTCGCCAGGTCCGCCTCATCGGCGCCGACGGCTCGCAGTTGGGAGTGAGAGCACTCCCGGACGCACTGGCCATCGCTCGTGAGTCCGGGCTCGATCTCGTAGAAGTCGCAGCCAATGCCGACCCGCCGGTCTGCAAGATCATGGACTACGGCAAATACAAGTACGAGCAGGATCAGCGGCGCAAGGAATCGCGAAAACGCGCGTCGAATGTCGTCATCAAAGAGATGAAGTTCCGACCGAAGATCGACTCGCACGACTACGACACCAAGATGAAGCACGTCGAGCGCTTCCTCGAGGAGGGGTCGAAGGTCAAGCTGACGATCATGTTCCGGGGCCGCGAGATGGCCCACCCGGAACTCGGCCGGCGGATTCTCGAGAAGGTTGCCGAGCGCGTCGCCGAGATCGCGATCGTCGAATCTGCTCCCAAGCAGGACGGCCGCAACATGGTGATGGTGCTCAATCCGATTCGTAAGCCGAAGACCAAACCGGCCGCCCAGGCCGCGAACGTCTGAACGACTGACAGGGAATTCAATGCCGAAGATGAAGACGCACCGCGGCGCGGCCAAGCGCTTCAAGATCACGGGTTCGGGCAAGGTCATGCGCCGGCACGCGTACCGTGACCACTTGCTCGAGCACAAGCCCACGACGCGCACGCGTCGGCTCGGTCGCGAGGCCGAAGTCGTCGGCGGCGACAAGAAGCGCGTGAAGCGCATGTTGGGGAGGTAGCCCGATGGCCCGGGTGAAGCGTTCTGTCAGTGGCAAGAAGCACCGTCGTGCGATCCTCGAAGAGGCGCAGGGCTACACCGGCGCGCGCAGCCGCCATTTCCGCAAGGCGAACGAGCAGGTCATGCACTCGCTTCGCTACGCGTACCGCGACCGGCGCGCGCGCAAGGGCGAGTTCCGGCGGCTCTGGATCGTCCGCATCAACGCCGCGTGCCGCGAGCACGACATGTCGTACTCGCGGTTCATGGCCGGCTTGAAGGCCGCGGAGGTCGAGGTCGACCGCAAGATGCTCGCCGACCTCGCGGTGCGCGAGCCGGCGGCGTTCTCCGCGCTCGTCGAGACCGCACGCGGTGCCCTCGACGCAGCCTGAGAAATTCGCGACCAAGGCGGAGATCAAGCGCCTGCGGGAGCTGCTGCGCGAGCGGCGCGCCCGCGACCAGGCGGGCGTGTTCGTCTGTGAGGGTCCGCGCGTCATCACGGCCGCGCTCGATCACGGCGTCGAGCTGCTCGCGTGTTACGTCGGTGTCGATGCGACCGACGACATGCGCGCGGTGGCGGACCGGGTCGCGGAAACGGGGGTGCCGCTCCGCGGTCTCGACACGTACGCCGAGGCGCGGGTGGGCGACACCGTCACCCCGCAGCCCGTGTTCGCGATCGCCGCGATGCACCGGGCCGGAAGTGAGGCGTTGGCCGGTGCCGACCTCGCGCTCGTGGCCGCCCGACTCGGCGATCCGGGCAACGCCGGAACGCTCATGCGCAGCGCGGCGGCGGCCGGCGCGCAGGTAATCGTCCTCGGGAAGGGATCGGTCGATGCCTACAATCCCAAGGTCGTGCGCGCCTCGGCGGGCGCGTGTTTCGCAGTTCGCATCGTGGAGGGCAGGGCTGCCGTGGAGATCGTCGAAGCGCTCGGCGCCCAGGGCGTGCAACGCCTCGGCGCGGCCGCGAGCGGCGGCTCCCCGCCGGAGTCCTTCGACCTCGGCGCGCCCACCGCGTTCGTGCTCGGCCACGAGACCGACGGGCTCGACACCTCGTTGCCGCTCGATGCGATCGTGACCCTTCCGATGCAGGCGGGGGAGTCGCTCAACGTCGCGATGGCGGGCACGGCACTGCTGTTCGAGGCCGCGCGGCAGCGCCGGGCGCCCCGAGTCGACGGCGCGGCGCGGTGACGGCCGCCACCGAGCTCGTCGTCCGGGCGGAGGCCGTTGCCCGGGAGGGGGCCGACGCGTTCTCGGGTGCGGGTTCCCTCGACGACCTGGCCGAAGCCGAACGGCAGTACCTCGGCAAGTCGTCGGCGCTGAACGAGATCCGCGAGGCCATCAAGAGCGTCGACGGATCGGAGCGCGCGGTCGTCGGCAAGGCGGTCGCGGGCGCGCGGGCCGAGCTGGAAGCCGTGCTCTCGGCTCGCCGGGAGGTGCTCGCGGCGTCAGCCGCCGCGTTGTCCGCCACGCGCGACCGCCTCGACGTCACGCTCGGCGGGCACGAGTACGTACGTGGGCACCTGCACCCGGTCACCCGCATCTGGCGCGAGCTCGAGGACGTCTTCGTCGGGCTCGGCTACAAGGTTGCCGAGGGTCCGGAGGTCGAGAGCGACTGGTACAACTTCGAGTCGCTCAACTTCCCGCCCGGCCACCCCGCACGGGCGATGCAGGACACGCTCTACGTCCGCCTCGGCGCGCAGGAGACCGTGATGCTGCGCACGCACACCTCGCCCGTGCAGGTGCGCACGATGGAACAGCAGAAGCCGCCGATCTACGTCGTCGCACCGGGGCGCGCGTTCCGGCGTGACACGCTCGACGCGCGGCACTCGCCGGTGTTCCACCAGATCGAAGGGCTCGCGGTCGACGAAGGCATCACGCTGGGCGACCTGCTCGGCACGATCGAGGCTTTCATCCACGCGCTGTTCGGTACCGACATCAAAGCCCGGTTCCTGCCGTCCTTCTTCCCCTTCACCGAGCCGTCGCTCGAGTTCGCGATGTCGTGCGTGTTCTGTCGCGGCGAGGGTTGCACGGTGTGCTCGCGCACGGGCTGGGTCGAGCTCGGCGGCGCGGGGATGGTCGACCCGAACGTCTTCGCCGCGGTCGGGATCGACCCCGAGGTGTACTCGGGGTTCGCGTTCGGCTTCGGCATCGACCGCCTCGTCCAACTCCTGTACGGCGTCGACCACATCAAGAACCTGTGGGACGGCGACGTGCGCTTCATCCGTCAGTTCTGAGGTCCGGTCGTGCGCGCACCGCTGTCATGGATTCGTGAGTTCACCCCGCTCGACGACATCGAGGTCGCGGCGATCTCCGACGCCCTCGACCAACTCGGCCTCGAGGTGGAAGCGATCGACGAACCGGGCCGCGACGTCAACGGCGTCGTGGTCGCCAAGATCCTCGATGTCGTCGCGCATCCCGACGCGGATCGCATCCGCCTGGCCGACGTCGACTTCGGCGACGGTCAGCTGCGCGTCGTGTGCGGCGCGCCCAACATCGAGCCCGGGATGGTCGTGCCCTTCGCGCGCGTCGGCGCGGTGCTGCCCGGCGACTTCAAGATCGAGCGGCGCAAGATCCGCGGCATCGTGTCCGAAGGAATGCTGTGCTCGACCCGCGAGCTCGGGCTCGGCGACGACCACGACGGCATCCTGGCGCTGCCGGCCGACGCGCCCCTCGGCGCCGACGTTCGTGAGGTGCTCGGCCTCGACGACGTGGTGTTCGATCTCTCGATCACCCCGAACCGTCCCGACGCAATGGGCATCGTCGGGGTGGCGCGCGACCTCGCCGCCCACTTCGGTCTGCCGTTCTCGGTCGAAGAGCACGAACCCGCACCGATCAGCGACTCGGTCGCGGGCGCGCACGTCGTGGTCGAGGCCCCCGATCGCTGTCCGCGCTTCGTCGCGCTGGCGGCCCGGGTCGTGATGGGGGAGTCGCCGGACTGGATGAAGCGCCGGCTCACGCTCGCCGGTATGCGCCCGATCAGCAACGTCGTCGACGTGACGAACTACGTCATGCTCGAGCGTTGCCGTCCGTTGCACGCATTCGATCTCGGCCGGCTCGCGGGGCGGGGGATCGTGGTGCGGCTCGCCGCGCGCGGGCGAGAAGATGACGACGCTCGACGGGGTCGAGCGCACGTTGGCGGATTCCGACCTCCTCATCTGTGACGGCGAGCGGGTTGCCCAGGGCATCGCCGGGATCATGGGTGGCGCGGCCGCGGAGGTGTCCGACACGACCACCGAGATCCTGCTCGAGTCGGCGTACTTCGAACCGAGCGGCATCGCCCGCACCGCGAAGCGGTTGGGATTGCGTTCCGAGGCCAGCGCTCGCTTCGAGCGGGGCGTCGACCCGAACAACGCGGGCAGCGGCGCGGCGCGCGCGATGGAGTTGCTCGTCGAGGTCGCGGCCGCGGTTCCGGTCGCCGGCGCGATCGACGTCTACCCGCATCCGATCGAACGCAAGCGCATCACCGTGCGCACCGAGCGCGTCAACCGTCTGCTCGGCACCACACTCGACACCGCCGAGATCGCGGCGTACCTCGACCCGCTCGGCATCGAGATGGAGGGCGAGGTCGCGTCGGCGCCGACCTTCCGTCCCGACCTGGAACGGGAGATCGATCTCGTCGAGGAGGTGGCGCGCCGGGTCGGGTTGGATCAGATCGTGCGGACCGTGCCGTCGAATCCCGCCAAGATCGGCGGCCTGAGCGCGCGCCAGCGAGACCGCCGGACCGTGACCGACGTGCTCGTCGGGGCGGGTTACGACGAAGTCTTCACCCTCCCGTTGCTGGCCCCCGCCGATCTGACGAACGTCGGCGTGCAGCCCGGCGAGGTCATCGAGGTCGAGAATCCGTTGCGCGCGGAGGAGTCGATCCTGCGGCCGGCGCTGCTGCCGGGGGTGTTGCGCGCGGTTGCGTACAACGCCGCGCACGGGTCGGCCGATGTC
The DNA here is from genome assembly GCA_963835455.1 of uncultured Actinomycetes bacterium. Lineage (GTDB taxonomy): Bacteria > Actinomycetota > Acidimicrobiia > IMCC26256 > PALSA-610 > PALSA-610. The sequence goes on along the minus strand of CAWIFT010000002.1, from coordinate 398,090 downwards.
GCGCTCTTCGAGAGCGGCACGGTCTTCGCGCCGCCCCCCGCCGGCGCCACACTGCCGGCGGAACGCCGGTCGCTCGCGTTCGCCCGTTCGCACCAGGTGCACCGTGCGCCCCACGAACCCGACCGCACGGTCGACGTGTACGACGCGACCGCCGCGCTCTGCGCGCTCGCGCAGGAGTTGCGCATCGCCGACCTCCGGCTCGACGCCGCCACCGTCGACGGTTTCCACCCGACGCGCGCCGCGCACGTCCTGGTCGACGGAGCGGTGGTCGGTGCTGTCGGTGAGGTCGCGGCCGCGGTGGTCGACGCCCTCGCCCTGGTCGGCCCGGTGGTCGCGTGCGAGATCGACGTGGACGCCCTGCTGGCGGGCACCCGCACGGATCGAGCGGCCCGGCCGGTGTCGCGCTTCCCGGCGTCGTCGGTCGACCTCGCGTTCGTGGTCGACGACCGGGTCCCCGCCGCCGCGTTGCGGGCCACGCTCGAGTCCGCCGGGGGCGAGCTCCTCGAACACGTTGCGCTCTTCGACGTCTTTCGGTCGGACGCGCTCGGGGCGGGCAAGGTCAGTCTCGCGTTCGCACTCCGGTTCCGTGCGCTCGACCGCACGCTCACCGACGAAGAGGTGAGTGCGTTGCGGCAGCGGTGCATCGATGCCGTGGTTTCGACCCACGGCGGCGAGCTCCGCAGCTAGAGCCGGCATCGTGTTCACGCACCGGATCCGTGTCCGCTATGCGGAGATCGACGGGCAGGGCGTGGTGTTCAACGCGCACTGGCTGACGTACTTCGACGAGGCGTGTACGCGGTTCATGGAGTCGTTCGGGTTCGGACCCGACTTCTGGACGGTCGAGTTCGACGTGATGCTCGTACGGGCCGAGTTGGAGTGGAAGGGCTCGGCCCGGTTCGACGAATGGGTCGACATCGGGGTGGCCACCGCGCGCCTCGGCACCAAGTCGTTCGACATCCGCTACTCGGCGACCGTCGCCGGGCGCGCCGCGTGCGACGCGACGATCACGTACGTCGCGGTCATCCCCGGCGCGAACACCTCGGTCGAGATCCCGGACAAGGTGCGCGCCGCGCTCGAATCCCGCGTGCCTCACTCCTGATCTGACGTTCGGCCCTATCGGCACCGGGCGGGCCCGCCTACCGTCGGGTTGTCACGAGACGGAGGTGCACCATGAAGGCGGTCGTGATCTACGAATCGATGTACGGGAACACCCACCTGATCGCAGAGGCCATCGGGACCGGACTCCGTGAGCACGGAGTCGCTGTCGTCGTCCCCGTGCAGGGTGCAAGTGACGCCATTGCGGCCGGCGCGGATCTGATCGTCGTGGGCGGCCCGACCCACGCGCACGGCATGAGCCACGAAAGCACCCGCAACGGCGCCGTCGCCGCAGCCGCGAAGCCGGAGAGCCCCTTGACGATCGACCCGGACGCACCCGGGCCGGGTCTGCGGGAGTGGCTCGGCGACCTCGGTCAGGTCGCGGTGGATGCCGCCGCGTTCGACACCCGCTTCGACGCGCCCGCCGCGCTCACGGGGCGCGCGTCGAAGGGCATCACGCGCAAGCTTCGCCGGCACGGCGCGCGCCTGATCGCGGCACCCGAGAGCTTCCTCGTCACGAAGGGCGACCGGCTCGAACCCGAAGAAGAGGACCGGGCGCGCACGTGGGGCTCCAATCTCGGTCTGATCACGAACGGCGTCGCGTCGGCCTCACGCCCGGTCTGAGCGGCGTACGGCCCGGCCGACGACGGCGGTGCGACCCGCCGTGGTGTTCTCCACGACGAACGTCGCAGCGTCGGTGTCGATCTCGACCGCGGCGTCGACGGTTTCGCCCGCGAGAACGATGCCGACGAAGCGCATGTCGATCTCGCCGTGCGCGAGGAAGTCTTCGCCCCACGCGTCGAGCAACACGCCGTAGGCCGGGCCCGCCGCCTGCACGCCCTGGGCGACGAGTCCGGGCAGCGCGAGATCCGCGGACAGCGTCGGGTCGGAGTGGAAGTTGCCGCGGCGCGAGTACGCGCGCACGAGGTCTTCGGTGATCGCGAGCGAGCGGGTGCGCGACTCGGTCACGACGACGATCCGAGTGTGGCCGCGGGTGTGAACGAGACCTCCGAGGTCCAGACCGGTTCGTTCGGTGCGCCGGCGGCGACGACCGTCGTCTCCACGTCGACGTACGTGCGGCCGCGCTTGTCGTAGCGCCGGGAGATCCGGCCGGTGGTGATCAGCTCGGTCCCGGCCTCGACCCGGCGGTGACACCGGAGGTGCTGGCGGGTCTGGATCATCGCCTCGGGGCAGACCCGGGCGAAGCACAAGACGGTGAGATTCGCGGCGATGGGCGGGTACAGCGCGCCCGCGGCCAGGAGGGGATGGTCGACGCCTGCCGCCCGCCAGTAGCGCTCGTTCGCGGCCGGCGAGACGGTCAGGTGCAACGGCCCGAGGACGGTGCCGGGACCCAGATCGGCAAATGCTGTCGTCACCCTATGCACCCGCGTGTATTATATGCGTCATGGCGTATCGAGCTGCCGTCGTCGGCGCGTCAGGCTATACGGGGGTCGAGGCGCTGCGGCTGCTCGCGGGCCATCCCGAGATCGAGGTCGTCCACGTCACCGCAGCCGCGAACGCGGGGACGAGGCTGGCCGACCTCTTCCCGTCGCTCGCGCCCGCGTACCCGAACGAGGTCCTCGCCCCCCTCGACGCGGGCGACCTCCGTGGGCTCGATCTCGTCTTCTGCATGCTTCCCCACGGCGCGAGCCAGGACCTCCTGCCCGGTCTGCTCGACGACGTGGGCCATGTCATCGATCTCGGCGCCGACTTCCGGCTCCCGCCCGACGTGTACGCGCGCTGGTACGGCGAGGCGCACCGCGCGCCCGAGCTCGTCGGCCGGTTCGCGTACGGCATGGTCGAGCTGTATCGCGACGACCTCGCCACGCACACCCACGTCGCCGCGCCGGGTTGCTATCCCACGGCCGTGAGCTTGGCGTGCGCACCCTTGTTCGCGCTCGACCTCGTCGAGCCGCACGTGATCGCCGACGCGGTGTCGGGGGTCTCGGGCGCCGGGCGCGGATTGAAGACGACGAGCCTGTTCTCGGAAGCGAACGAGAACGTGTCGGCGTACGGGCTCCTGACGCACCGCCACACCGCGGAGATGGAGCAGGCGCTGTCGAAGGTCGCGCGCCGGCCGGTCGACGTGCTGTTCACACCGCACCTCGTCCCGACGACGCGCGGCATCCTCGCCACGTGCTACGCGCGACCGCAGACGAAGGGGCTGTCGACCGCCCGCCTGCTCGAGCACTACCGCGAGTTCTACGCCATGGATCCGTGCGTGGTGGTGGTCGACGAGCCCTCGGGCACCAAGGCCACCTACGGGGCGAACGTGGTGCACGTCACGGTGCGCTTCGACGAGCGGACCGACACGGTGATCGCGATCGCGGCGGAGGACAACCTCGTGAAAGGTGCATCGGGTCAGATGATTCAAGCCGCGAACATTCTTCTCGGGCTGCCGGAGACGACCGGCCTGCCGCTGCTCGGGATCCAGCCGTGACGTCGGGCGTCACCGCGGCTCCGGGTTTCGTCGCGGGCGGGCTCGCGTGCGGGATCAAGCCGTCGGGCGATCCCGATCTCGCGCTCGTCGCGACCGCCGATTCCGTGCCGGTGAGCGCGGCGGGCGTGTTCACCACCAACCTCGCCCAGGCCGCGCCCGTCCAGATCTCGCGGCGGCACCTCGGCGACGGACGCGCGGCCGCCGTCGTGTTGAGCTCGGGCAACGCGAACGCGGCGACGGGAGAGCCGGGCCGGCGCGACGCGCTCCGCATGTGCGAGCTCACCGCGCACGGTCTTCGCCTCGGGGCCAACGACGTGCTCGTGTGCTCGACCGGTCTCATCGGCATCCCGATGCCCATGCACGCGCTCGAAGTCGGAGTCCCGAAGCTGTGCGGCGAGCTCGAGCGCGACGGCGGCGCGCGGGCGGCGCGGGCGATGATGACGACCGACACGAAGTCGAAGGAGGCGGTGGCGCGCGCGGGCGCCGCCACGGTCGGGGGCATGGCCAAGGGTGCCGCGATGCTGTCGCCCGCGATGGCGACGATGCTCGCCGTCGTCACGACCGATGCCGAGGCCGATCCGCTCACGTTGCAGCGCGCGCTGGCGCGGGCCGTGGGGGAGACCTTCGACTGCCTCTCGGTCGACGGCTGCCGCTCGACGAACGACACCGTGCTCGTGCTCGCCAACGGCCGCGCGGGTGCGGTCGCTCCGCACGCGCTCACCGACGCGCTCACGGACGTGTGCGGTTCACTCGCCGAACAGATGGCCCGCGATGCCGAGGGCGCGACGAAGTTCGTCCGGGTGCAGGTGGTGGGCGCCCGTTCGGCGGCCGAGGCGCGCACGGCCGCGCGCGCGGTCGCGAACAGTCAGCTCGTGCAGTGTTCGCTCAACGGGAACGACCCGTACTGGGGCCGCGTGCTCTCCGAGCTCGGCGCGAGCGGCGCGCACATCGATCCCGAAACGGTCGAGATCTCCTACAACGGCGTCACCGTGTGCCGCAAGGGTGTGGCCTGCGCGCACGACGAGGCCGCGATCACGCGTGCGCTGGCGGAACCCGACATCGAGATCCTGTGCGACCTGCACCTGGAACACGGTGAAGCGACCGTGCTCACGACCGATCTCTCGCACGCGTACATCGACGAGAACCGGCGGACCTCGTGAGCCGGACCACCGATTTCACATCGCGCATGAAGGACGCGGGGGAGAAGGCGCACATCCTCGCGGACGCACTGCCGTACATCCGCGAGTTCTCGGGCAAGACCGTCGTCATCAAGTACGGCGGGCACGCGATGGAGAACGACGCCCTCGCGGAGTTGTTCGCCACCGATGTGGTGCTCATGCGTCTGGTCGGGATGAATCCCGTCGTCGTGCACGGCGGCGGACCGCAGATCTCCGAGCTGATGCGCCGTCTCGGCAAGGAACCGGAGTTCGTCGACGGCCGGCGCGTCACCGACGCGGAAACGATCGACATCGTGCGCATGGCGCTCGTCGGCAAGGTGAACCGCGAGATCGTCGCGATGGTGAACCGGCACGGCTCGTACGCGGTCGGGATGTCGGGCGAAGACGCCGGGCTCATCCGCGTCGACCAGCGCGATCCCCGTCTCGGTTTCGTGGGCGACGTCCGTTCCATCGATCCCACGATGGTCGTGCGCCTGTTGCGCGAAGAGTTGATCCCGGTCATCGCCACGGTCGGTGTCGACGACGACGGGCAGGCGTACAACGTCAACGCCGACACGGTCGCGGGTGCGATTGCCGGCGCGCTCGACGCGGAGAAACTCGTGTACCTCACCGACGTCGCCGGCGTCTACGGCGACTGGCCCGACGAGTCGTCGTTGATCTCCCGCATCGACGTCGACGGTCTCGAGCGACTGATCGCCACGGGCAAGGCCTCCGACGGCATGATCCCCAAGCTCGAGTCGTGTGTGTCCGCACTGCGGCACGGTGTCCGCCGGGCCCACATCCTCGACGGCCGGCTCCCGCACGCGTTGCTGCTCGAATTCTTCACCCGGGAGGGCGTCGGAACGATGGTGGACTCATGAGCGCGTTCGCGGAATTGCAGGCCCTGGACGCCGAGAACGTGATGCAGACCTACGGGCGGCTCCCCGTCGCGTTCGTCCGCGGTGAGGGAACGCGGCTGTGGGACAGCGAGGGCAACGAGTACCTCGACTTCCTCACCGGGCTCGCGGTCACCTCGCTCGGCCATGCGCACCCGGAGGTCGCGGACGCGATCGCCGATCAGGCGCGCACGCTCCTGCACGTCTCGAACCTCTACTACAACGACGTGCAACCGAGGGTGGCGGCGAGGTTGAACGCGCTGCTCGGGGGCACCGGTCGTGTGTTCTTCTGCAACTCCGGCGCGGAAGCGAACGAGTGCGCGATCAAGCTCGCTCGGCGCCACGGCCAGCGCAACGGCGGCCCGGGTCGCTTTCACGTGATCAGCGCGTACGGGTCGTTTCACGGCCGGACGCTCACCACGCTCGCGGCGACGGGCCAACCGCAGAAGCAGGAGACGTTCCAGCCGTTGCCCGATGGCTTCCGCCAGGTCGCGTTCGACGACCTCGACGCGCTCGGCGGGAGCGATGGACGAACGGGTCGCGGCGGTGCTGCTCGAACCGGTGCAGGGTGAGGGCGGCGTGAACCCGGCGTCGACCGAGTACCTGCACGGCGTGCGCGAGCTGTGCGACGAGCGCGAAGCGCTGTTGATCATCGACGAGGTGCAGACCGGGCTCGGCCGCACCGGCCGCTGGTTCGGCTTCGAGCACTCCGGCGTCCGGCCCGACGTCGTCACGATGGCGAAGGCGTTGGGCAACGGTGTGCCGATCGGCGCCTGTTGGGCACGCGCCGATGTCGCGGCGGCGTTCGCACCCGGCGACCACGCCACGACCTTCGGCGGGCAGCCGCTCGCGGCGCGCGCCGCGCTCGCGGTGCTCGACGTGATGGAGCGCGAGCGCGTGCCCGAACGCGCGGCCCGCGCCGGTACCCGGCTGGTGGAGTCGCTCGCCAAGCTCGACGGTATCGCCGAGGTGCGCGGCGCCGGACTGCTCATCGCGGCCGAGCTCGCGCCGCCGCGCGACGCCCGGGACGTTGCGCAGAAGTGCCTCGACCTCGGTCTCGTCGTCAACGCCGTCACCCCGACCGCGCTGCGGTTCGCGCCCCCGCTGCTCGTCTCCGACGCCGAGATCGACGACGCGGTCGCCCGCGTGGCGGCCGCCCTGCGAGCTTCGGAGGGCACGCCGTGACCCGCAACCTGCTCGAGATCGACGACCTCGACCCCGCCCGGCTCGGCCGGATCCTCGACGACGCGATCGCCTGGAAGGCCGACCCCGGCGCGATCCCGCCCGTCCTCGCCGGTCGTTCGGTCGCCGCGCTGTTCCAGAAGCCGTCCGCGCGCACGCGCATCTCGATCGAGACCGCGATCGCGACCCTCGCGGGTCATCCCATCTACATCCGTGACGTCGAGGTCGATCTCGACGTGCGCGAGTCGGTCGAAGACGTCGCCCGCACGATGGCGTCGATGTGCGCGCTGATCGCGGCGCGGGTGTTCGATCATCACACGCTCGAGCGCATGACCGCGGTCGTCGACGTTCCGGTGGTCAATCTGCTTTCCGACACCGCGCATCCCGCGCAGGCGTTGGCCGATCTCCTCACCGTGCGCGAACACTTCGGCGACATCGACGGGCGCCGGATCGCCTACGTCGGCGACGGCAACAACGTCACGGCGTCGCTCGCGTACGCGGCTGCGCTCTCCGGCGCCGAGCTCGCGGTCGCATCGCCCGAGGGCTACGAGCTCGACAGCCACGTGGTCGACCGTGCCCGCAACCTGGGCGGCGCGATCGAGCTCCTGGGCGACGCGTACGACGCGGTGCACGGCGCCGACGTCGTCTACACGGACGTGTGGACGTCGATGGGACAGGAGGAGGAGCGCGAGCAGCGCCTCCGTGCCTTCGCGGGCTGGACGATCGACGCCGCGCTGATGAAGGCCGCGAGCGCCGATGCCATCTTCATGCACTGCCTCCCTGCGCACCGCGAGGAGGAGGTCGCGACGGAAGTGATCGACGGTCCACAGTCGGTGGTGTGGCAGCAGGCGGGGAACCGCATGCACTCGGTGCGGGCGCTGCTCGTCGACCTCGTTCGGGAGGGGAACTGATGTCGACCCTCGGGAAACCGCAACGCCAGCACCGGATCCTGCGCATGCTGGAGGACCAACCGGTGTCGAGCCAGGCTCAGCTCGTGCAGATGCTGGAGGCGGAGGGCATCGTCGCGACCCAGGCGACCGTGAGTCGTGATCTCGAGGATCTCGGCGCGGTGAAGGTGCGCATTCCCGGCGGCGCGATGGCGTACGCGATCCCGGAGTACACGCGCGAGCGCGCGCCGTCCGACGATCACCTCAAGCGCCTGATGAGTGAATTCGTCGTCGAGGTGGCGCACAGCGCGAACCTGGTCGTGCTGCGTACGCCCCCCGGAAGTGCGCACGTCGTCGCGTCGGCCCTCGATCGGGCGTCGCTCGGTTCCGTGCTCGGCACGATCGCCGGCGACGACACGGTGGTCGTCGTGTGCAATGAATCTGTCGGCGGCGCGGTCGTCGCGGGTGAGCTCGCCGGCCTCGCCGGGCTCTGATCAAAGGGAGTTGCATCGTGTCGAAGCGAGTCGTGCTCGCCTATTCGGGAGGTCTCGATACCTCGATCGCGGTCCGGTGGATGCGCGAGGAGTGGGGCGTCGAGGTGATCGCGTGCGCGGTCGACGTCGGCCAACTCGTGCCCGGAGAAGAGGAGATGATCCGCGAGCGCGCCGCGGCCGCGGGCGCGGTGGAGACGGAGATCATCGACGCCCGGGAGGAGTACGCGCGCGACTTCCTCGTGCCGGCGTTGCGGGCGAATGCGCTCTACGAGGGCAAGTACCCGCTGGTGTCCGCGCTGTCCCGACCGGTCATCGTCGAGCACCTGGTCGCGTCCGCGCGCCGCCACGGCGCCGACGCGGTCGGCCACGGTTGCACCGGCAAGGGCAACGACCAGGTGCGTTTCGAAGTGTCGTCGCGCATTCTCGCCCCCGACCTCGACGTGATGGCGCCGGTGCGCGTGTGGGGCCTCACCCGGGCCGATTGCATCGAGCTCGCGGCCAAGTGGGAGATCCCGATCTCGGCGTCGAAGGAGAAGCTGTACTCGATCGACGAGAACATGTGGGGGCGTGCGATCGAGTGCGGTGTCCTCGAGAACCCGTGGGCGGCCGCGCCCGAGGATCCGTTCACGCTGACGCGCAGCACGAAGGACGCTCCGTCCGAACCCACCGAGATCGTGGTCGCGTTCGACAAGGGAGTACCGGTTTCGCTCAACGGCAACGCGCTCGGTCTCGTCGAGCTGATCGAGACGATCGGCCGGTCCGTCGGCGACTACGGCTGGGGCCGGATCGACATGGTCGAGAACCGTCGCGTCGGCATCAAGAGCCGTGAGGTCTACGAGTGTCCCGCGTCGCTCGCGCTGATCCTGGCGCACAAGGACCTCGAAGGGATCACGCTCGAGCGCGACCTCGCGCGCGAGAAGCAGCGACTCGAGATCCGCGTGGCCGAGCTCATCTACGACGGGATGTGGCACGCACCGCTCATGCGCGCGCTCGCGGCGTTCGTCGAGGAGACCCAGGCGCACGTGACCGGCGAGGTGAGGTTGCGGCTCGAGCCCGGCCGGTGCGATGCGGTCGGGCGCCGCGCGCCGCGCGGCCTGTACGACCACGACCTCGCGACCTACGACGCCGAGGACGCGTTCCGCCACCAGGACTCGGAGGGGTTCGTGCGGCTGTGGGGGCTCTCGGCCGAGACCTGGTCGCGTCGCCAGGGCCCGGGGGCTTCGTGAGCGACCACGACGTCTCCGGAAGTAGTGCAACCGGCGCGCCGGGGAGCGGCGCGACCGGACAACCCCTGTGGCACGGTCGCTTCGGCGAGGGCCCGGCCGACGAGCTCCTCGCGTTCACGGTCAGCCTTCCCTTCGATCGGCGGCTCGCCGGTGACGACCTCACCGGTTCGCGGGCACACGTGCAGATGCTGGCGCGCGTCGGTCTGCTCACCGAAGACGAGCGCGCCGTCATCATCGCCGCGCTCGACCGCGTCGAGGAGGAGCTCGCGGGCGAGACGTTCACGTTCGCGCCGAGCGACGAGGACATCCACACCGCGATCGAGCGCCGCGTCACCGAGATCGCGGGCACGGTCGGTGCGAAGCTGCACACCGGCCGCAGCCGCAACGACCAGATCGCGCTCGACATCCGCCTCTACCTGCGCCGCGAAGGCCGAGCCGTCGCACTGCGCATCCAGGAGCTGCAGCGCGTGCTGCTGCAGCGCGCGGGGGAGTCGACCGAGATCGCCCTCCCCGGCTACACGCATCTCCAGCGGGCGCAGCCGGTGTTGCTCTCGCATCACCTGCTCGCGCACTTCTGGGCCCTGGCGCGCGACGTCGACCGCTGGCACGACTGCCTGGAGCGCGCCGACGTCTCGCCGCTCGGCGCGGGCGCCCTGGCGGGCTCGAGCCTGCCCCTCGATCCCGGGTCGGTTGCGACCGCACTCGATTTCGCCCGGCCGTTCGAGAACTCCCTCGACGCCGTGTCCGACCGCGACTTCGTCGCCGAGGCGTTGTTCGTCGCCGCGCTCACGCAGGTGCACCTGTCCCGCCTGGGCGAAGAGATCGTGCTCTGGTCGACCGACGAGTTCGGGTTCATGCGGCTCGCCGACGCGTACGCGACCGGGTCGTCGATGCTGCCGCAGAAGAAGAACCCCGACATCGCGGAGCTGGCGCGCGGCAAGGCGGGCCGGCTCATCGGCGACCTCACCGGCTTCCTCGCCACACTCAAGTCGCTGCCCCTCGCGTACAACCGCGATCTGCAGGAGGACAAGGAGCCGCTCTTCGACGCGCTCGACACCTGCATGCTCTCGCTGAGCGCGCTCGCGGGGTTGATGTCGACCGCGACCTTCGTCGACACCGCGATGACCGCGGGTGCCGACAGCCCGTTCAACGCGGCCACCGATATCGCCGAGCACCTGGTGCGGGAGGGGACGCCGTTCCGCGAGGCCCACGCGATCGTCGGCGCGGTGGTGCGCCAGTCGGTCGAACGGGGCGTTCCGCTCGACGAGTTGATCTCCAACGATCCGCGTCTCGGTCCCGACTATCTCGTCTTCCTCGAACCCGGGAGCGCGGTCCGCCGCCGGACGACCGCGGGTGGTGCCGGACCCGAACCCATGGCCTTGCAGTTCGAGAAGGCCCGCGAGCGCATGGACCGCCAACAGACGTGGCTCGCGCACGCACACTGACGCCGGCGTTCTTCGACCGCGACTCCCTCGCGGTCGCGCCCGATCTGCTGAACAAGGTGTTGATCGGCCACGGCGTCTCGGCCCGGCTCGTCGAGGTCGAGGCGTATCGGGCCGACGCGGACCCCGGCAGTCACGCGTACCGCGGCCGGACGCCGCGCAACGCGACGATGTTCGGAGCCCCGGGGACGTTGTACGTCTATTTCAGCTACGGCAACCACTGGTGCATGAACGCGGTGTGCGGACCGGGGCGCGCGCCGATGCGGTGCTGTTCCGGGCGGCCGCGCCGCTCACCGGCTTGGCCACGATGCGCGAGCGACGGGTGAAAGCCCGGCGCGACCGTGACCTGACCGCCGGACCGGGTCGGCTCGGCGAGGCGTTCGCGGTCGACCGCGCGCTCGACGGCACGTCGCTGCGCCGCGGCCCGCTGCGCATCGTCGACGACGGAACCCCACCGCCGCGGCATCCCGGCGTCTCCACGCGCATCGGTCTCGCCGACGGCAAGGGCGAGAAGCTGCCCTATCGCTTCTACGTCCCCGGCGACGAGAACATCAGCCGCCCCCCACGCTGATTTCTCCACCAACAGTTGTCGGAGTTTCCAGCGCTATGCGCTGTTTCCTCCGACAACTGTTGGTGGTTGCGGTCACGGGAAGCGCTTGCGGATCCATTCGGCGACGATCTCCATCGCTTCGGGACGGTGGCCTTCCAGGTAGTGGGGCGCACCCTTGATCTCGACGTAGGTGACGTCGTCCGACCCCGCGGCGTCGGCGATCTCGCGCGCTTGGCGGATCCGGATCTCCGTGTCCGCGGTCGGGTGAACGACCAACGCGGGCACGTGCACCTCGGGCAGCGTCGCCGCGAGCCGAGCGGGCGAGGAGATCGACCAGGTCGACAACCAACCCCGCGACGTCATGGTGCGCGCCAGACCGCCCCAGCCGTAGTTCGCGTCGAACGGATCGGGGAACGCGAACAGCGACCCGAGCGGACGGTCGTCGGGTTCGATGGTCGGGTCGAGGTACGTCGGATTCGCGAGCGTGCGGTAGATCGTGAAGTACTCGAGGTGCACGGCGCGCTTGCGCAACCGGCGCCACTCGTCGGTGCCGCGGTCGACGTCGCGCAGCCCCGCGCGCGCCGCCCGCGACCCCTCGAGCTGGTCCCGCGCCCGCGCGTCGATGCGCGCGACCCGTTCCCGCTGCGCCACCCGATAGCGCGCCAACCACTCCGGGTCGTACGAGGACGGCTCGGGCCACGGCCGCCAGCCGTTCGCGGGGTCGTACATGTCGAGTTCGGAAACGACGGACGACGGGTCGTGTTCGTCGGCCACCGACGGATCGATCGACTGCAGCATGAACTCGCCCTCGCCCGGATGTGCGGCGACGCCGACCCAACCGTCGCCGCAGCCGTGTTCGACGTGCGCGAGCGCCGACAGCGAACCGCCGCCGCTGTTCCCGAACAACACGACCGCCTCCGCGCCGCGTCCGCGGACCCACTCGACCGCCGCGGCGACGTCGCGTGCGGCGAGATCGTGCAGGCAATCCGTGTCGTTGTTCAGGTAGCGGGTCGCGAACCCGAACACGCCGAACCCCGCGGCGGCGAGGAGCGGGCACGCGTAGTGCACGGAGAAGTCGGCACGCGGATGCGTGAGCACGACCGCGGTGTGCCAGGCCCGCCCGTCCGGAGGAGTCCAGAACAGTCCGCGCACGAGCCCGCCGTCGGACGTGACGATCCGCACCGGCTCTCGGGGCATCTCGACCCCCGGATCGTCCTCGGCGAGGGGCCAGAACCCGAGGCCGGCCGGGCGCGGATCTCCACGAAAGGGGTCGCTCATGGGCGATAGGTTGGCCGACCGTGCCGCGTTTGACGAGTCGAAGTCGCAGCGTGCGCGACAAAGTCGTGATCGTGACGGGTGCCGCGAGCGGAATGGGACGCGCGATCGCGCACCTGTTCGCCGACGAAGGCGCCAAGGTCGCGGTCACCGATCGCGACGCTCGAGGTGTCGATGCGGTCGCCGGCGAGATCGTCTCCGCCGGGGAGTTGGCCACCGGTTGGACGCTCGACGTCACCGATCCGGGCGCGATCGTCCAGGTCGTCGACGAGGTCGCGGGGCAACTCGGCCCGGTCGACATCCTCGTCAACGACGCGGGCGTGAGCATCCCGGTCGAGATCGGCGCCGACGACTTCGAAGCGGCGTGGGCGACCACGCTCGCCGTGAACCTGACCGCGCACGCGCGCATGATCCGGGCCTGCCTTCCCCATCTCGAACGCGACCGC
>CAWIFT010000002.1:0-380000 GCA_963835455.1 uncultured Actinomycetes bacterium | reverse complement strand
TGAAGTCAGCCAAACTCCGAATGCCGGTACTCCAGAACGCGGCAGTGAGACCATGGGGGATAAGCTTCATGGTCGAGAGGGAAACAGCCCAGAACGCCAGCTAAGGCCCCAAATTCTGTGCTCAGTGGCAAAGGATGTGAGATTGCCTGGACAGCCAGGAGGTTGGCTTAGAAGCAGCCACCCTTGAAAGAGTGCGTAATAGCTCACTGGTCGAGTGATCTCGCGCCGACAATGTAACGGGGCTCAAGCACAGAGCCGAAGCTGCGTCATATGCGCTTTTGCGTAGATGGGTAGGGGAGCGTCGATCTCTGCTGTGAAGCGGCGGTGTGAACCGTCGTGGAGCGTGGTCGAGTGCGAATGCCGGCATGAGTAGCGAAAGAGGGGGGAGGAACCCCTCCGCCGAATGCCCAAGGGTTCCTGGGGAAGGCTCATCCGCCCAGGGTTAGTCGGGAGCTAAGGCGAGGCCGAAAGGCGTAGTCGATGCACAACTGGTTGATATTCCAGTACCACCGTGTCCGCGCCCAATCCTATTTGGACTGCTAAGGGGCTGCCTTCGGGCGAACCGACCCGTCCTTTGCCGGATAGCAATGGGGTGACGCAGGAAGGTAGCTCAACCCGGGCGTTGGTTGTCCCGGGGTAAGCATGTAGGGGGTCCGATAGGCAAATCCGTCGGGCATTAACCCCGAGATGCGATGCCGAGCCGTTTCAGGCGAAGTGAGTGATCCTACGCTGTCGAGAAAAACCTCTAGCGAGTTGACATGGTGCCCGTACCCCAAACCGACGCAGGTGGGCAAGTAGAGAATACTAAGGCGATCGGGAGAACTCTGGTTAAGGAACTCGGCAAACTGCCCCCGTAACTTCGGAAGAAGGGGGGCCTCAGTAGGGTGACGGACCTCGCGTCCCGAGCTCGAGGAGGCCGCAGAGACCAGGGCCAAGCGACTGTTTACTAAAAACACAGGTGCGTGCTAAGTCGTAAGACGATGTATACGCACTGACGCCTGCCCGGTGCCGGAAGGTTACGGGGAAGGGTTAGTTCCTTCGGGAGCGAAGCTCTGAACCTAAGCCCCGGTAAACGGCGGCCGTAACTATAACGGTCCTAAGGTAGCGAAATTCCTTGTCGGGTAAGTTCCGACCTGCACGAATGGCGTAACGACTTGGCTACTGTCTCAACCAGAGACCCGGCGAAATTGCACGACGAGTAAAGATGCTCGTTTCCCGCGGAAGGACGGAAAGACCCCGTGGACCTTTACTACAACTTGGTATTGGGTTTCGGTGTTTGTTGTGTAGGATAGGTGGGAGTCTGGGAAGCTGGGGCGTCAGCCTCGGTGGAGACAACGTTGAAATACCACCCTGCAGACATTGGAGCTCTAACTTAGGTCCGTTATCCGGATCGAGGACAGTGACAGGTGGGTAGTTTGACTGGGGCGGTCGCCTCCTAAAGTGTAACGGAGGCGCCCAAAGGTTCCCTCAGCCTGGTTGGCCATCAGGCGTCGAGTGCAAAGACACAAGGGAGCTTGACTGCGAGACCAACAAGTCGAGCAGGTGCGAAAGCAGGGCTTAGTGACCCGGCCATGGCATGTGGAAGCGTGGTCGATCAACGGATAAAAGGTACCCCGGGGATAACAGGCTTATCTTGCCCAAGAGTCCACATCGACGGCAAGGTTTGGCACCTCGATGTCGGCTCGTCGCATCCTGGGGCTGAAGCAGGTCCCAAGGGTTGGGCTGTTCGCCCATTAAAGCGGTACGCGAGCTGGGTTTAGAACGTCGCGAGACAGTTCGGTCCCTATCCTCCGTGGGCGTAAGAGACTTGAGGAGAGCTGTCCCTAGTACGAGAGGACCGGGACGGACGCAGCTCTCGTGTGCCAGTTGTTCCGCCAGGAGCATGGCTGGTTTGCGACCTGCGGAAGAGATAAGCGCTGAAAGCATCTAAGCGCGAAACTCGCTTCGAGATGAGGTCTCTCACTGCATAAGCAGGTAAGGCCCCTGGTAGACGACCAGGTTGATAGGCCGGAAGTGTACGCACGGCAACGTGTTCAGCTGACCGGTACTAATCGGCCGAGGGCTTGATCGCACTCTTTCTGAAACGTTCGTGCTCGCTATGGAGTTTTCGGGGTCACTCCGAGAACTGACATTTGAACCCGGTGACCATGGCGGCGGGGACACACCCGTTCCCATTCCGAACACGGCAGTTAAGACCGCCCGCGCCGATGGTACTTGGAGGTAATCCTCCTGGGAGAGTAGGTCGTCGCCGGGTTTTTTCGCTAAGACCGAAGACGCCCGCCTTTTACGGCGGGCGTCTTCGCGTACGCTGCACGTCCCCCCACGGAAGCGAATCCGACTGTGACAGAACGCAAGCCGCGCCGCCCGAGCGACGGGACCAAGCGCGCCCCGAGCGCACGAGACGGCGCCCGGCGCACGACGCGCGGCGACGGTGCTCCCGCGCGGCTCGGGCCGGAGCGGCGGTGCGCCGAAGCGGACTTCGAGTCGAGACGGGGCGCCGAAGCGGACTTCGAGTCGTGACGGGGCGCCGAAGCGCAGTTCGGGTCGTGACGGTGCACCGAAACGCAGTTCAGGTCGTGACGGTGCACCGAAACGCAGTTCGGGTCGTGACGGGGCGCCGACGCGTGCGCTGCGGAGCGACGGATCGCCCCGGCGGGCGCCGCGCGGTGCGGGCGCGCCGAAACGGGATGCACGCGGCGAGGGGTCGGGCCGGCGGGAGATGCGCCGGGACGGCCCGCAGAAGCGCACGGGGAGGGGCGCTCCCGCGCGTGGCGGCGCGGGCGATCGCAAGCGCACGTCGAAGAACAGTGACGATCGGAACCCGACGCACAGCAGCGTCGACTATCCGTCCCAGAAGTTCCGGCGCAAGAACGAAGCGCCGGCCCCCGCGCCGGCGCAGGCGAAGTCGTCGTTGCGCAAGGTCCGGCGGCCGGCCGCGGACACGACGACGCGCCCCGGGCGTGCCCCGCGCAAGGCCCGTACGACCGCGCCGACCCGGCGCGGCAAACTCCGCAAGACCGAGGCCGGCGACGAGCTCGCCCGCATCGCCGGCCGCGGCGCCCGCCACGCGCAGACCGAGCTCGCCCGCGCCGCGGAGGCGTTCACAGCCGGGCGCGAACGCGACGCCGCGCGGTTGTTGCGTCCGCTGCGTGATGCGTATCCCGATGCCAGCGCGGTGCGCGAACTCCTCGGATTGTCGCAGTACCGGCTGGGTCAGTACGCGGCCGCGACCAAGGAGCTCGAGGCGTTCGTCGACCTCACGAACTCGGTCGAACAGCACCCGGTGCTGATGGACTGCGCCCGCGCGCTGGGCAGGCCCCGGCGCGTGGAGGAGCTCTGGGAGGAGCTCGCCGCGGCTTCGCCGTCGGGCGCGCTCGTCACCGAGGGTCGGATCGTCCTCGCCGGATCGCTCGCCGACCAGGGTCGGCTCACCGAGGCGATCGCAACGCTCGACCGCCGGGGTGGCCAGCCGAATCGGGTGCAGGATCATCACGTGCGGGTTTGGTACGCGCTCGCCGACCTCTACGAGCGCGCGGGCGACCTGCCCAAGGCGCGCGAGCTGTTCTTGCGCATCCGCCGTTACGACGCGGGCTTCGCCGACGTCGCCGAGCGGTTGGCGTCGCTGGGCTAGGAGCCGGTGGCGGCGGGGAGTTGTCACACCCCGCACGTAGCGTGCCCCGTACTTCCCGAGCGCTTCCCCGTGAGTCCAAACCGGCGCTGCGGCGCTGTGACCGGGGAGTTGCAATGGAAGCGGAATCGTTCAACGTGGCGATCGTGCGCGGCGCGTGTTCGAGTGCACCGGAGGTGCGGATCCTCCCGTCGAACCAGCGGCTCGCGCAGCTGCAGGTGACGACCCGGGTCGACGGCCGGGCCATGTCGGTGCCGGTGTCGGTGATCGATCCGCCGGCCTGGCTGGAGGACCTCGACGCCGGCGACGAGCTGGTGGTGCTGGGCGCGGTGCGGAGGCGGTTCTTCCGGGCGGCCGGAGCCACGGCGTCGCGGGTGGAGATCGAAGCGGAGGTGGTGTGCCGCGGGCGCGATCGGCGGCGATCGCGCGGACTCCGGCGGCGGGTGGAGGAGCTGCTCGAGGCGCTCGACGCATGACCGTGGCGCGAGCCGTCGCGACGCGCGCGGCGGTCGGCGGCGAACGAATTCGTCCGCCCAACCCCAGGCTCCGCCTACCGCGACGGTACAGTGACCACGCGCGCGGCCGATGAACACGCGTGGGCGTTGCTCCGATGGCGTGGTGCCGCCCGTGACGCTGAGGTACTGAGAAAGCTGGTGGTCAACGGTGACCGTAGAGGCGACCGCGGCCCGTGGAGTGGAGACGCTCGACGAGGTCGTAATCAGGTTCGCGGGGGACTCGGGCGACGGGATGCAACTCGTCGGCGACCGATTCACGGAGTTGTCGGCCCTGTTCGGCAACGACCTGGCGACACAGCCCGACTTTCCGGCCGAGATCCGGGCGCCCGCCGGGACGATCGCCGGCGTGTCCGCATTCCAGGTCCACATCTCCGACCACGACATCGTGACGGCGGGTGACACGCCGAACGTGCTCGTGGCGATGAACCCGGCCGCGCTGAAGGCGAACATCAGCGAGCTCGCGCCGGGCTCCACGTTGCTCGTCAACGTCGACACCTTCGAGGAGCGCAACCTCGCCAAGGCGGGCTACACGCAGAACCCGTTGGAAGACGATTCGCTCGCCGCGTACCGGGTCTACGAAGTGCCGATGACGTCCATCACCGTCGAGGCGACGAAGCCGCTCGGCGTGAAGCCGCGTGACGCCGAGCGTTCCAAGAACTTCTTCGCACTGGGTCTCATCTGCTGGATGTACACCCGGCCGACCGATCCGCTGATCGACTGGATCAAGAAGCGTTTCGCGAGCAAGCCCGCCGTCTTCGAGGCCAACGTGGCGGCGTTTCGCGCCGGGTACAACTTCGGCGAGACCGCCGAGCTGTTCGACCATGCGTTCGAGGTCAAGCCCGCGCCGCTCGCGCCGGGCGAATACCGCCAGATCACGGGCAACGTCGCTTTGTCCTACGGGCTCGTCGCCGCGGCGCAGGCCGCCAAGCTGCCGTTGTTCTACGCCTCGTACCCGATCACGCCCGCGTCCGACATCCTGCACGAGCTCTCCAAGTTGAAGAACTTCGGCGTGAAGACGCTGCAGGCCGAAGACGAGATCTCCGCCGCCGGCATCGCGATCGGCGCCGCGTTCGCGGGGAACCTCGCGATCACGGGAACGAGCGGTCCGGGTGTCGACCTGAAGTCCGAGGCGCTCGGGCTCGCGGTGAGCCTCGAGCTGCCGATGATCATCGTCGACGTGCAACGGGGCGGTCCGTCGACCGGGCTGCCGACCAAGACGGAACAGGCCGACCTGATGCTCGCGATGTACGGGCGTCACGGTGAGGCGCCGATGCCGATCATTGCCGCGAGCTCGCCGAGCGACTGCTTCGCGGCCGCGTTCGAAGCGGCGCGGCTCGCGATCAAGTACCGCACGCCCGTGATGCTGTTGACCGACGGGTATCTGGCGAACGGCGCGGAGCCGTGGGTGTTGCCCGACGTCGACGCGCTGGCCGACATCTCGGTGCCGTTTGCGACCGAGCCGAACCACGGCGAGGAGTTCTGGCCGTACCTGCGCGATCCGCAGACCCTCGCCCGTCCGTGGGCGATCCCGGGCACGCCCGGTCTCATGCACCGCGTCGGTGGCATCGAGAAGGAAGACGGGTCCGGCAACATCAGCTACGACCCCGCGAACCACGACAAGATGACGCGTCTGCGCGCCGCGAAGATCGCCGGTATCGCGAACGACATCCCGCTGACCGACGTCGACGATCCGGGTGGTGCGGACCTGCTCGTGTTGTCGTGGGGCGGCACGTGGGGCGCCGCGACCGAGGCGACGCGGCGCATCCGGGCCCGGGGCAAGAAGATCGCCCACGCGCACCTGCGGCACATGAACCCGTTCCCGCGCGACCTCGGTGAGGTGCTGCACCGTTACTCGAAGGTGCTGGTGCCGGAGCTGAACCTCGGCCAGCTCTCGAAGTTGGTGCGAGCGGAATATCTGGTCGACGCGCAGAGCTACACGCGGGTGGCCGGCGTGCCCTTCCACGCCGCGGAGCTCGAGCACAAGATCCTGGAGATGATGCAGTCGTGACCGACGGCAACGGCAATGGCGACGGCGGTACCGCCGTGAAGCTGTCCCGCAAGGACTTCCAGTCGGATCAAGAGGTCCGTTGGTGCCCCGGATGCGGCGACTACGGCATCCTCACCGCGATCCAGCTCCTGTTGCCCGACCTCGGCGTCCAGCCCGAGAACCTCGTGTTCGTGTCGGGCATCGGCTGCGCGGCGCGCCTTCCGTACTACATGAACACGTACGGCGTGCACAGCATCCACGGGCGCGCGCCCGCGGTCGCGACCGGCGTGGCGCTCGCCCGTCCGGACCTCGACGTGTGGGTCATCGGCGGCGACGGCGACATGTTGTCGATCGGCGGCAACCACCTCATCCACGCGCTCCGCCGCAACGTGAACCTCAAGATCTTGATGTTCAACAACCAGATCTACGGCCTCACGAAGGGTCAGTACTCGCCGACGAGCGAGGTGGGAAAGATCACGAAGTCGACGCCGTTCGGATCCCTCGACCACCCGTTCAACCCGATCTCCATCGCGCTCGGCGCGGAGGCCAGCTTCGTCGCCCGCACGCACGACATGGACCGCAAGCACATGACGGAGATCTTCCGTCGTGCGCACGAGCACCAGGGCGCGTCGTTCGTCGAGGTGTACCAGAACTGCAACGTCTTCAACGACGGCGCGTTCGACACGATCCTGAACAAGGACGCCCGGCCCGACATGCTCATCGACCTGAAGCACGGCGAGCCCGTACGCTTCGGCGCCGACGGCGAGCACGGCGTCGTGATGAACGAGTTCGGTGAGGCGAAGATCGTCGAGGTCGCCGACGTCGGCGTCGACAAGCTCGTCGTGCACGACGAGACCCGCGCCGACCCGTCGCTCGCGTTCGCGCTGTCGCGGCTGGCCGAGCACCCCGAGACTCCGACCCCGGTCGGCGTGTTCCGGGCGGTCGATCGTCCGGCGTACGGCGTTTCGATGCAGCAGCAGCTGGTCAGCGCGGTCGAGCGGCAGGGCCCGGGCGACATGGCGGCGCTGCTGCGGTCGGCGCCCACGTGGACGGTCAGCTGACCGACCCCGGGGTCACCGTCCCGGGGAACCGGGGCACTCAGTCGAGCGTTCGGAACACCATGCCGGTGCGCGGCTTGGGCCAGAAGAACGTCGTCTTTTGCGGCATGCGGACACGATCCACGGCGGCGGCACGTGTGTCGGCGACGGACACCGGCGAACAGAGGATGGCCGCGGTCGCGGAGCCCTTCTCGACGAGGGCGGCGACGCTCTGGGCGTCGTCGCGGTAGTGCCACGTCGCGTCCGGGAGCCGGGGGACGACGAGCGCCTCGATGACCGCGGCATCGGTGGCGGCAACGGCGCGGTGCTCGTCGGCGAGGGCGGCCGCACGCACGTCCGCGCGCGGGACGGCGAGGGCGAGGCCGCGTTCGTCGACGAGGCCGAGCCCGTGCTCGGCGCGCATCGCTTCGGTGAGGGCGTCCACACCGTCGGGCCGGTTCGGGCCCGCGTCGCGCACGTCGAACGCGTCCGCGAGCCGGGCGCGGATGTCCGCGTCCGCGGGCGCGTCGATCAAGCGGTGGATCGGCTCGATGCAGAGCTCGTCGTCGACGAGTTCCACCACGAAGGTCATGATCGCCGCCGCGCCTTGCGGCTCGTCACCGTCGGCGCGCAGCTCGTTGCGGTAGTTGAGCGCGGTCTCGAAGCGGTGATGGCCGTCGGCCAAGACCAACGGTGAGCCCCCGACCACGGCGCGGATCGCGGCGATCGTCGCGGCATCGTCGATCGCGGCGATCTCGTGGCGGACGCCGTCCGGATCGATGCAGCTCGCGAGGGGGTCGCGCCCTCGAGCAGCGCGGTGAGCCCCGAGCCGAGGGTCAGGCCCCAGATCGGGTCGACGTTGACCCGCATCGCCCGGAGCAGCGCGAGCCGGTCGGACTTCGCCTTCGGGAGCGTGCGTTCGTGGGGAAGGACGTCGTTGTCGCCGGGTTCCGGAAGCGCCAGGCCGCCGATCACGCCGCGCGTGTGCCGGCGGGTGCCGTGCGGGTCCGTGTACTCCATGCGGTACGCGTAGAAGCGGGGCTCGGGATCGGCGCTGAGCACGCCGCGGTCCCGCCACTGCTCGAAGGTGTCGGCCGCGTGCGTGTACCGGTCGCCGTCCGCGGCGACGTCGCGCGGCAGGATCAGGCGCACGGAGTTGTGCTCGGCTTTGGCCTCGAGCGCGGCGCACAGGTCGTCGTCGATCACGTCGTAGGGTGGTGCGACGAGCGTCGCGAGCTCGGCGGACGGGCCCTGCGGTTGAATGCCGGCGTACCGGACACCGGCAAAGGGCGAGAAGTCGGCCACGGGGCGCTCCGGGTTCCGGGGGTGCTCGGGAATGCGCTTGGGTTGTACCACAGGGAGTCAGTGTTTCCCCCCAACGAGTCGACCGAAATGCGTCGACCGATGAACGAACCCAGAGTCGCCGAGGAGGCGAATCCCATGACCGCATCAGGCCACTACGACGCATACACGGCTTTCTCCGAGGGCATGCGGCTCCTCACGGACGGCAACGTCCACGCCGCGGTCATCGCGCTGGAGCAGGCGCGCGAGCTCGAGCCGGCCAAGGGTTCGGTGCGGGAAGCCCTGGCCCGGGCCTACTTCCGCACCGGTCGCTTCGCGGCGGCCGAGGAGGAGTTCAACGCGACGCTCGCCATCGAGCCGGTCAACGACTACGCGCAGTACGGCGTGGGGTTGTGCCGGTTGAAGGCCGGCGACCGGGCCAAGGCCCGCGGTCATCTGCGGCTCGCGACGGTGATGCGGCCCGACAACGCGGACTACCAGGCCGCGCTCGAGCAGGTCATCGACGAGCCCCCCGGCGACGAGGGATCCGCGGCGACGTGAGCGGCGCGGGCGGGACGAGCCGTCCGGTCGTCTGCTGCGACCTGGACGGTGTGATCTGGCGCGGTGAAACGCCGATCGACGGCGCGGCGACCGGTGTGACGCGACTGCGTGACGCCGGTCTGCGCGTCGTGTTCCTCACGAACAACTCGAGTGGACGGGTGCAGGACAACGTCGCCCGCCTCGCCGCGGCGGGCGTCGACACCGATCCCGACGACCTCGTGACCAGCGCGCAGGCCGCGGCCGCGCTGCTCGCAAGCACGCTGCCGGCCGGCAGCCGCGTGCTCGCCTGCGCCGGGCCCGGGGTGGTCGAGGCGCTGCACGCGCACGGGTTCGAGACGGTCGACGACGCGCCCGCGGACGCGGTCGTGGTCGGCTGGCACCGCGAGTTCGACTTCGAACGTCTGCGCCGGGCCGCGGACGGCGTCCGGTCGGGCGTGCCCTTCGTCGCCACGAACCTCGACCCGACCTATCCGGGGACGACGGGGCTGCTGCCCGGCGCGGGATCGCTCGTCGCGGCGGTCCAGACCGCGGGCGGGCGCCGGCCCGAGGTCGCGGGGAAGCCCGAACCGGCGATGGCCGGCCTGGTGCACGCGCGGTACGGCGCCGCGGTCGTGATGATCGGCGACCGGCCCTCGACCGACGGCGCCTTCGCGGCCGTGCTCGGGGTTCCGTTCGCACTCGTGCTGTCGGGTATCGCCGGCACTGCGGGCGACGAACCGGTGCCCGATCCGGCCCCGGCATTCGTCGCGCCCGATCTCGGCGCCCTCGCGCCGCAACTCGTCGCCGCGTTCGCAGCCCCGTCGCGGTAATCCGGGCCGGACTTCTTCTCGCGCTCGATTTCTCGGCCCAGGCCGTAGGCTTCCCGTCCAACCACCCGTTCTGCGTGCCCGATGCCGCCCGCACGGAGAGGCCCGACCATGCCGCCCAAGATGCCAACGATTCCGACGCCGTCGATGCCGGCGAACCCCGATTGGCAGCGGGTGCTCGAGACCGGCATGCAGTTCACGGAGCTGCGGCGTTCGCAGGCGCGCGCCATCGTCTCCGACCTCGTCGCGCAGGGCCGGCTCGGGCGCGATCAGATGAGCTCGGCGGTCGACGAGGTGATCGAGATCAGCCGGCGGCGCAGCGACGACCTGCGCAAGGTCGTCCAGAACGAGGTGCAGCGTCAGCTCGGCGCGCTCGGTCTGGCGACGCGGGCCGACCTGAACGCGCTCGAACGGCGGCTGACGCGCGCGAACCGCGAGGCCAAGAAGGCGGGTCCGGCCAAGAAGAAGACCGCGCCCGCGAAGAAGAAGGCGGCGTCCAAGACGACGCCGAAGGCAGGCTGACGGCCGCGTGCGGCGGAGGCTCGACGTCGAGCTCGTGCGGCGCGGCCTCGTGCCGAGCCGGACGCGGGCCGTGGAGGCGATCGACGCGGGCCGGGTGCTGGTCGGCGGCGCGCCGGCCTCGACCGCGGCGCGCCAGGTCGACGGGGGAGAGCCGATCGCGCTGCTCGCCGCCGAGGGGCCCGCGTACGTCTCGCGCGGCGGCCACAAGCTCGCGGCCGGGCTCGACGCGTTCGCGGTCGATGCGCACGGCCGGTACGCGGTCGACGTGGGGGCGTCGACGGGCGGGTTCACCGACTGTCTGCTCCAACGGGGCGCGACGCACGTGTACGCGATCGACGTCGGGCGCTCGCAGCTCGCCTGGTCGTTGCGACAGGACGCGCGGGTGACCGTGATGGAACGCACCAACGTGCGCCTCGTCGCCCCGGGCACCCTCGTTCCACCGCCCGATCTCTGCGTCGCCGACCTTTCCTTCATCTCGCTGCGGACCGTCGCGCCCAGTCTGCTCGCGCTCACGACCGCCGCCGCCGACTTCGTCCTGCTCGTGAAGCCGCAGTACGAGGCGGGCCGGGCCCGGCTCGGGCGGCGCGGGATCGTGCGCGATCCCGCGGTCCACGCGGCCGTGCTCCGCGAAGTCGTCGCGGGGCTCGCGGAGGCCGGTTTGGGTGTGCGCGCGGTGACGCCGTCACCGTTGCGGGGGGCGGACGGCAACGTCGAGTTCCTCGTGCACGCACGGCGCGGTCCCGCGACCGTCGCGACCGACGCGCTCGACGACGCCGTGCAGCGCACGCAGGACGCGTCGTGACGACCCCGATCACGCCGACGCCCGTCACGCCGACGCCCGTCACGCCGACGCGGTGCGTGGGCCTGGTACCGCACCGCGATCGGCCGGTCGCGCACGAACTCGCGCAGCGCAGCGCCGCGTGGTTGGCCGAGCGGGGCGTGGAGGTGCGCGTCCCTGCCGCGCTCGCACCGGCGGCGGGGCTCGAGGCGTACGCGACCGAACCCGACGACTTCGCGCCCGGTCTCGACCTCGCGATCTCGCTCGGCGGCGACGGGACGATGCTGCACGCGGTGCAGCTCGTGTATCCGTCGCCGGTGCCGCTGATGGGCGTGAACGTCGGCCTCCTCGGATACCTGAGCGAGCTCGAACCCGAGGAGCTCGAGGACTGGCTCCCGCGCCTGCTCGCGGGCGAGTTCGAGATCTCCGAACGCATGATGCTGTCCGTCGATGTGGAGTCGGCCGGCGCGGTGCGCGGGAGTTGGTACGCGCTCAACGAAGCGGTCATCGAGAAGCTGCGTTCGGGGCACCTCATCTATCTCGACGTCTCGATCAACGGAACGCCGTTCACCTCGTACGCGGCCGACGGCCTCATCGTCGCGACGCCGACCGGGAGTACCGCGTACTCGTTCTCGGCCGGTGGTCCGATCGTGTCGCCCGACCTGCGGTGCACCGTGCTCACGCCGATCTCGCCGCACATGCTGTTCGATCGCTCGCTCGTGTTGTCGGACCACGAAGAGGTTGCCTTCGCCGTGAGCAACGGCCGCAACGTGGCGCTGACGATCGACGGCCACGAGCTCGGCGAGTTGTGTTCCGGCGATCGTGTGCGCTGTCGGGTCGCACCGGAGCCGTTGCGGCTCGTGAGCATCCGGCCGCGCGATTTCCACCAGATCCTCAAGACCAAGTTCTCGTTGCCGGATCGATAGCCGATGCTCTCGGAACTGCGAGTCGAAAACCTGGGCATCATCGCCGAGCTGTCGGTGACACTCGGCGCGGGGCTGACCGTGATCACCGGAGAGACGGGCGCGGGCAAGACGCTGATCGTCGACGCGCTCGACCTGTTGACGGGCGGACGGGCGGACCCGCAGCTGGTGCGCGAAGGATCGGCCGAGGCACGCGTCGAGGGTCGGTTCGACGACGGTGACGACGAGATCGTGTTGGCGCGCGTCATTCCCGCCGTCGGTCGATCGCGCGGCTACGTCAACGGGCGGCTCGCAACCGTGGCCGAGCTCGCGGACTGCGGGCGCCGGCTCGTCGACCTGCACGGCCAGCACGCGCACCAGTCGTTGCTCGCACCGGCCGAACAGCGCGCGTTGCTCGATCGTTTCGCGGGAGCGAAGGCGGCGGTCGCGCTCGCGACACTGCGCACCGCGCGTACGACCGCGCGTGGGTTCACGGAGGAGTTGGCGACGCTCGGCGGTGACGAGCGCGCCCGCGCCCGCGAGGTCGACCTGCTCCGGTACCAGCTGGACGAGATCGACGCCGCGGGCATCGCCGACGGCGGCGAGGACGACCGGTTGCTCGCCGAGGCCGAGCTCCTGGCCGACGCGGAGGCGCACCGGGAGGCCCTGGCGGGCGCGTACCGCGAGCTCGAGGGTCCGGGCGAGGATGCACTCGGCGCCGCGGTCGCCGCGCTGACGGGTCGGGCGCCGTTCGAGGCGCTCGCGCAGCGGCTCCGCCTGCTGCAGGCCGACCTGCAGGAAGCCGCCCACGACGTGCGCACGACCGAGGAGGCGATCGTCGCCGATCCGCAGCGCCTGCAGGAGGTGCAGACGCGCCGGGCCCTGCTGGCGGAGCTGAAGCGGAAGTACGGCACGACGCTCGCCGAGGTGGTCGAGTACGCCCGCGAGACGCGCGCCCGGCTCGAGGAGCTCGAAACGCACGACGCCCGCGCGGCCGCGCTCGAAGCGGCGCGACGCGACGCGCTCGCGGAAGCCGAACGGGCGGCGCGGGCGCTGTCGAAGGTGCGCACGGCGGCCGCGCCCCGGCTCGCCACGGCCGTGACCGGACATCTGCGAGAGCTCGCGCTCCCCGCCGCGACCTTCACGATCGACATCACCTCGTCGGTAACCGACGCCGCCGCCATCGGCGACGACGGCGCCGACGACGTCGTGTTCCTCCTCGCCCCGAACCCGGGCGAAGCGGCGCGCCCGCTCGCGAAGGCGGCGTCGGGCGGCGAGTTGTCGCGGGCGATGCTCGCGCTGCGGGTCGTGTTGTCGGAGGCGCCGCCGACGCTCGTGTTCGACGAAGTCGACGCCGGGATCGGGGGCGAGGCCGGTGCCGCGGTGGGACGCGCGCTCGCACTGCTGGGCGGACAGCACCAGGTGCTGTGCGTCACCCACCTCCCGCAGGTCGCGGCGTTCGCCGATGCGCACGTGATGGTGGCGAAGGACGAGATCGACGGGCGCACCGTCGCCGGCGCCTCGCTGTTGCTCGACGACGCTCGCGTCAACGAGATCTCGCGCATGCTCGCCGGCGTCGGTGGATCGGCCCACGCCCGCCGCCACGCCCGCGAACTGGTGGAACGTTCGGGCGAGCTCCGGGTCGAGGCCCGGGCCGCGACCCCGACCGGGACCGCGCGATGAGGTTGTTGCGCAGGCGCTCGCGTCCGCGCGCGTCGGCTCCGCGTGTCGTCGGTATCGCCCGCGTCGGCCCGCGCACGAAGGATCTCGCCAAGCGGATCGGCCGGGGCGACATCGCGGTGATCGACCATCGCGACCTCGATCGCGTCGCGGCCGAGAGCCTGCTCGCCGCCGGGGTCGCGGCGATCGTGAACGCGGACCAGTCGATCTCGGGGCGCTATCCCAACGGTGGGCCGGAGCGCGTCGTCGCTGCCCGCGTTCCGTTGCTGGATTCGGTGGGCAGCGCCGTGATGGACACCGTGCACGACGGCGAGGTCGTCGAGCTCCGCGACGGAGCCCTCTGGCGCGACGGCGAGAAGCTCGCGGCGGGGGAGCTGCTCGACGCGGCCGACGTCGAGCAACGCATGGAGGAGGCGCGCCTGCGCATCGGGACGGAGTTGCGGTCGTTCGCCCGCAACACGCTCGAGTACATCGACAAAGAAGCCGAAGAGAGCTTCCAACCGCTCGTATTGCCACCGCTCGAGACGAAGATCCGGGGGCGGCAGGCGCTCGTGGTGGTGCGCGGTCTCGACTACAAGCACGACCTGCGCGCGCTGCGCGCGTACATCCGGGAGTACCGGCCGGTGCTCATCGCGGTCGACGGCGGGGCCGACGCACTCCTCGACGACGGGCGCACGCCCGACATCATCATCGGCGATTTCGATTCGCTGTCGCCGGTCGCGCTCCATTGCGGCGCGGAGCTCGTGCACCACGTCCATCCCGACGGCCGCGCGCCGGGCTCGAGCGGTTGGAAGCCGCGGGGGTGAAGTTCGAGCGCTTCGTCACCGAAGGAACGAGTGAGGACGCCGCGCTGCTGCTCGCCTTCGAGGCGGGCGCCGACCTGATCGTCGCGGTCGGGACGCACGCCACGATGGTCGAGTTCCTCGACAAGGGCCGGCGCGGGATGGCGTCGACGTTCCTGACACGCCTCCGGCTCGGCCCGATCCTCGTCGACGCGAAGGGCGTCAGCCGCTTGTACCGGGGCCGGGTCCGTCCCCGCGACATGGTGCTGCTCGTCGTGGCCGCGCTCGCGGCGATGGTGGCCATGGTCTACGCCTCCCACTCGCTGCGCGTGTTCCTCGACGGGTTCCGGCTGATGTTCGACGACACCTGGGCGCGCGTGCGCAGCTGGTTCTGACGATGATCAACTTCCGGTTTCACCTGGTCTCACTCATCGCGGTGTTTTTGGCCATGGGTCTCGGCATCCTCGTGGGGTCGACGGTCGTCGACCAGGTGATCGTCGACCGTCTCGATCGAGAGATCAGCAGCGTTTCGCACGAGTCGAACCAGCTGAAGGACGAGAACCGCGCGCTGAAGGATCAGGTGTCGCAGCTCAACGACTTCCTCCACAAGTCATCGGCGTATGCGGTGCAGCAGCGGCTGGCCGACGTGCCGGTCGCGATCGTCGCGGAGAAGGGGATCGACGCCACCGCGGTGAGCAACGTGCTCGCGTCGGTGCGCGCCGCGGGCGCCACGGTGCCCGGGGTCCTGTGGCTCGACTCCAAATGGCGGCTCGACTCGCCCAAGGATCTGCGCGCGTTGCAAACCGCGGCGCGCGTGACCGGGAACGTCGCGGCAACGCGCCAGGCCGCGCTGCGCGTGCTCGCGGCGCGGCTCGCGGCGCCCGCGGGCGACGTTCCGCCGCGCCGGCGCGACGTCATCGAGCCGTTGCGTTCGGCCGGGTTCCTCGAGTTCACCGACGGCAAGCGCGCCGCGCTCGCCGCGTTCCCGGCCCGCTCGGCCCGCGTGCTCGTGCTGACCGGCACCGACAGTCAGCTGTCGGCCACCGACTCCATGGTCGACCTCGTGCAATCGCTGGTCGAGGCGGACGCACCGACCGTCCTCGGCGAGGTCTACGACGCCAAGGGCGCCGGCCCGACCGCGCCCAAACGCGGCGCGGCGCTCGAGCCGGTGCGCGGCGACCCACCGCTCGCGAAGTTGGTCACCACTTTTGACGACGCCGAGCTGCCCCAGGGTGCGCTGACCGCGGTGATCGCGCTCGATCAGATCGCGGGCGGGACGATTGGCCACTACGGCTACGGCGAGGGTGCGAGCGAGACGATCCCGTCGCTCTCACAGTGAGTACCGGATGAGTGTCCTGCTCGGGCTGGTCGTCGGGGTCCTGACGGTCCGGCTGCTGGTCGGGGCCGCGGGCGAGCTCCTGCACGCGCCCGCGATCCAGCGGGCGAACCGTGACGGACGGCTGGTGCCCACCGCGATGGGACTGCTGGCGGTGCTCGCCGTCGTATTCGTCGAGGGCGGCCGGGCCCTGTTCGGCGCGCTCGGGGTCGGCGACGCGTCCGCGGACGCGTCGCGCGTGCTGGTGCTGCTCGCCGTGGTCGGGTTCGGTCTGCTCGGTCTGTTCGACGACTTCGTGGGCACGCAGTCCGACAAGGGCTTCCGCGGCCATGTCGGCGCGCTCGCCCGCGGGCGCGTCACGACCGGCGTGGTGAAGATGGTCGGCGGCGGCGCACTCGCGCTGGTGCTCGTCAGCGCGGTGAGCGACGGTTCCGGGGCGCGCGTCATCGCGGACGCGTTGCTCGTCGCGCTCGCGGCGAACCTGGCGAATCTCTTCGACCGCGCGCCCGGACGCACGATCAAGATCGCGGTGCTCGCCTGGGTTCCGATCGCGCTCGTCGCGCGCGGCGACAGCGTCGGTGTCGCGATCGCGCCGGTCGTCGGCGCGTTCGCCGGGCTCCTCGGCGACGATCTGCACGAACGACTCATGCTCGGCGACACCGGAGCGAACGCGATCGGCGCCGCACTCGGTCTCGCCGTGGTCCTGGAGTGCTCACCCACGACCCGGACCGTCGTGCTCGCGGTGCTCGGCGCGTGCACCCTGGCCAGCGAGATGGTCTCGTTCAGTCGCGTGATCGAGCGTGTGCCGGTGCTCCGAAAGCTCGACGAACTCGGACGCAGAGCGTGACGAAGACCGGATTTCCGGTCGGTAGAATTCGATTCGAGTCGATCACCGAAAATGTCACAGGCGGGTGCTACCGTCGCCGTGGCGGTGTCGGGCGTCTTCCGAAGGGGCATGTGCGTTGGCCAAGCACGTCTTCGTGACCGGTGGTGTTGCATCGAGCCTTGGGAAAGGGCTCACGGCGTCGTCCCTCGGGCGACTGTTGAAGAGTCGTGGCCTCAACGTCACGATGCAGAAGCTCGATCCCTACATCAACGTCGATCCCGGAACGATGAACCCGTTCCAGCACGGCGAGGTGTTCGTCACCGACGACAAGGGCGAGACCGACCTCGACCTCGGGCACTACGAACGCTTCGTCGACGTCCCGCTCACGCGTCGCTCGAACGCCACGACCGGTTCGATCTACCAGTCGGTGCTCGCGAAGGAACGCAAGGGCGAGTACCTCGGTGAGACGGTGCAGGTCATCCCGCACATCACCAACGAGATCAAGCAGCGCATCCTGGCGCTCGCGAGTGACGACGTCGACGTCGTGATCACCGAGGTCGGCGGCACGGTCGGCGACATCGAGATCCTGCCGTTCCTCGAGGCGATCCGGCAGTTCCGCAAGGACGTCGGGCGCGAGAACGTCTTCTACGTCCACGTCACGCTCGTCCCGTACATCGGGCCGTCGGGCGAGCAGAAGACGAAGCCGACCCAGCACTCGGTCACCGAGTTGCGCGGCCGCGGCATCCAGCCCGACGCGATCGTCTGCCGGAGCGACCGGCCGATCTCGAAGCGGCTGAAGGAGAAGATCTCCCAGCTGTGCGACGTGCCCGAGGCGGGCATCGTCACCGCCGTCGACGCCGACATCCTCTACGAGATCCCGCTCGTGCTGCACGACGAGGGCCTCGACGACTACGTGTGCAAGGTGCTCCACCTCGACCAGCACGAGGCCGACCTGACCGAGTGGACGACGCTGGTGAACCGGGTCCGAGCCGCGCAGGACGACGTGCGCATCGGGCTCGTCGGCAAGTACATCAATCTGCCCGACGCGTACCTCTCGGTGGTCGAGGCGTTGAAGCACGGGGGTTACTCGTGCGGCGCGAACGTTTTGATCGACTGGATCGCGGCCGACGATGCCGAAGGCCTGCTCGCCGACCAACGGCTCCACGACCTCGACGGCATCGTCGTCCCCGGTGGGTTCGGTATGCGCGGGATCCCGGGCAAGATCGAAGCGGCGGGGTACGCGCGCCGCAACGACATCCCGTTCCTCGGTCTGTGTCTCGGGCTCCACTGCGCGGTGATCGAGTTCGCCCGCGACGTGTGCGGCCTCGAGAACGCGAACAGCTCCGAGTTCGATCCGAGCACACCGCATGCCGTGATCGACCTCATGGACGAGCAGAAGGCCGTTGTCGACATGGGTGGCACCATGCGTCTCGGCGCGTACCCGGCGAAGTTGCTGCCCGGGAGCGTCGTGCGGGAGATCTACGGCGAAGAGGTCGTGTACGAACGGCACCGGCACCGCTACGAGTTGAACAACCGTTACCGCCAGACCTTCATCGACCACGGCCTGGTTCTGTCGGGGGCATCGCCCGACGATCTCCTCGTCGAGTTCATCGAACTGCCCAAGTCGCGGCACCCGTTCTTCGTCGCGACGCAGGCGCACCCGGAGTTCAAGAGCCGCCCGAACCGGCCGCATCCGCTGTTTGCCGCGTTCGTGAAATCGGCGTTGGAACGCGCCGAGGGTCGCCTGCCCCGGCTCCCCATCTCCGAGACCGCACCCGCGCTCGGGACATGAGGTTCGGAGGTCACGACCGCACGGTCATGACCGCCGCCTCGTGATGGTCGGGGCCTGATGGCCGACGAACTCGCCAAGCTGCTCGCGGAGCACGACGACTGGCTGGTCGTCGAGCGGGGCCTCGCCGTGAATTCGCTCGCCGCCTACCGGCGCGACCTCCGTCGCTACGCCGACTTCCTCCGGGCCCGGGGCGAGACCGACCCGGCCCGCATCGGTGAGGACGTCGTGCACGCCTACGTGCGCCACCTCGAGACCCTGACCGACGACGATGGTCGGCGCACCCTCGCGGCGTCGTCGGTCGCCCGTGCGGTCGTGTCGGTCCGGTCGTTCCACCGCTTCTGCGCGCGCGAGGGTTTCGTGGAGCACGACCCGAGTCAGGAGGTGGGCGCGCCGCCCGTCCCGGCCGGGATCCCGAAGGCGCTCGACGAGGACGAGGTCGACCTCCTGCTCGGCGCGGTCACGGGCGACGACCCGCTCGCGCAACGCGATCGCGCGCTGCTCGAACTGCTGTACGGAACCGGGATCCGCATCAGTGAGGCCGTCGGCCTCGACCTCGACGACCTCGATCTCGAGGACGGCACGCTGCGCGTGCTCGGCAAGGGTCAAAAGGAGCGGGTCGTGCCGGTGGGCAGGGGCGCGCGGGTTGCGGTCGAGGCGTACCTCCGCGACGGGCGCCTCGCGCTCCGGCGTGCGCAGGCGCGCCGGACGAGCCGCGACGGCGACGCGGTCGTGCTGAACGCACGCGGCGGGCGCCTCTCGCGCCAGTCGTGTTGGGCGATCGTGCGCCGCGCGGGCGAGCGGGTAGGACTCGACGCGCACCTCTCTCCGCACGTGCTGCGCCATTCCTGCGCGACCCACATGCTCGATCACGGCGCCGATCTGCGGGTCGTCCAGGAGCTGTTGGGCCACGCGAGCATCTCGACGACCCAGGTGTACACGAAGGTGTCGCCGGAACGGTTGCGCGCCGCCTACGACGCCGCGCATCCCCGTGCCCACACTGCGCCCGAACCTCGTCCGAACCGCCGACGAGCAGGTTGAAATGGGCCGTTTGGCCCGGGATCGAGCCGCAAGCACGGGGGTACGATTCCTCCATGACCGAGACGACGACCCATGCGAGCCGGCGGGCGCAGCTGACTGCCGAACACGAGCGGGTCAGCGCGGAGCTCCGCGCCCTGGGCGTCGATCGCAACTCGTACGACGAGGGCTTCGCCGACTCCGGTCAGGTCACCGCCGAGCGGGGCGAGGTCGACGCGGTCGCGGGATCGCTGCGGGAGACGCTGCTCGAGGTCGACGCCGCGCTCGCGAAGCTCGAGGCCGGCACGTACGGGCAGTGCGAGAGCTGCGGCGACGACATCGCCGAGGACCGGCTCGAAGCCATGCCGACCGCGCGGCTGTGCATGTCGTGCGCGTCCAAGCGCCGCTGACGCCCGACCCTTCGTGCACGTCGATCACAGCACCGTCATCTGGTTCGCCGCGCTGATCGTCGCGATCATCCTGCACGAGATCAGCCACGGGGTCGTCGCGAATGCATTCGGCGACGACACGGCCAAGCGGGCGGGGCGGCTCACGCTGAACCCGATCCCGCACGTGGATCCCTTCGGTTCCATCTTCCTGCCCGTGCTCGGTGCGCTGGCGCACGTGCCCGTGATCGGCTGGGCCAAGCCGGTGCCGGTGAACCCGGCGCAGCTGCGCAACCAGCGCCGCGACATGCTCCTCGTGTCGCTCGCGGGTCCGACCACGAACTTCGCGCTGGCCATCGGGGCCGCGATCGTGGCGCGCTCACAGTTCAACGTGCACGGCTCGTTCTACATCGCCGATCTGCCGTACCCGGTGCTCGTGCCGCTGCTCTTCGCGGAGGTGAACCTGTTCCTCGGGATCTTCAACTTCCTCCCGATTCCGCCCCTCGACGGCGCCGCGCTCATCGAACGGGTGTTGCCGAGCACGTGGCTGCCGGGCTGGTACAAGTTCCGTCCGTTCGGGATCCTGGTGCTCTTCCTCTTGGTGTTCCAGACGCCCATCCTGAGCAACCTGTTCCAACCGTTCCTCGATCACCTGTACCGCTTCGTCTTCGCATGACCCGGGCGGCTCATCTCGCGCAGCGCTTCTTCGGCTCGGTACGCGCCGCGCCGCTCGACGACGCCGCGCTCGGGCTCGTCCGCGCACTCCTGCGGCCGGAGGAGCTCGTGTGTTGGGAGCGGCTCGGGACCGCGGATCGGAACGAATCGGTCGCGACCGCGCGGGCGACGATGCGGGCGCTCGGTTCGGACGCCGAGCCGCGGTGGGTCGCGACGGCGCTCCTGCACGACGTCGGCAAGGCGGAGACGGACCTCGGACCCGTCGGCCGGTCGGCGGCGACGGTCATGGCCGCAATCGCCGGGCATCGCCGGACCCGGACGTGGACCGGGCGAATCGGGCGATATCTCAACCACGACGAGCTGGGTGCGGAACGCCTCCGTGCGGCCGGTGCCCGCCCGGAGGCGGCCTCGTGGGCCGCGGCGCACCACCGGCGCGCGCTGTGGCCGGCCACCGGCATCCCGCCGGAGATCTGCGAGATCCTGGCCGCGGCCGACGGAGAACCAGACCGGCGGTGAACTCCGGCGCAAAACGCGCCGATACGAAACCCGTGCGGTATACGACCACCGATTCGTACTTCGTCAAGATCGGAGGCGACGCGCCCGTCGGCCACGGGCCGAGCGGCCGCCCGCCGACCGGTCGCGAGGGTCTCGGTGGGTCCGGCGCGCCGCACAAGCGTCGGCGCCGGCGCGGCGTCCGCGGCCGCGCCGTGTTCCTCACGCTCCTGCTCGTCGGCCTCGGCACGTGGGCCTATTGGGCGCAGCAACGACCCGGCGGGATCTCCGGAACGGTCAGCAGCTGGGTCTCCTCGGTACGGGGCGACGTCGCCAAGGTGAGTTCCGACCCCGACCTCGCCAAGGCCCAGCGCTACTTCAACGGCCAGTACTCGGCCACGGGTGCGTACCCGAACATGAGCGAGAGCGATCTCGCCGGGGTCGGCATCGGCGTGGGCGTCAGCGTCGACTGGTGCAACCCGCAGGCGGTCGTGATCCAGGGTGCGTCCGGCGGTGGGACCGCGAGCCGGCTGCTCCTCGGCGGCCACGACCTCGGTGAGGTCCAGGGCCAGTACCCGTGCCCGAACGACTTCACGCACCCCGCGCCCTGGAAGAAGAGCTAGGCGCCGAGAAGTCGAACAGCTAGCGGGAGCGCGGTAACAACCCCGCGGCGAGCGACGCGCGGGCGAGCACGGGTTCGGCCAACGTCTCGGCGGCGTCGGCGCCGACCGCGAGGCGGCGATCGATCTCGGCCGGGTCGGCCGCGAGTTCGGCGTAACGCTCCTGCAGCGGCCGGAGGAACTCGACGACGGCTTCGGCAACCGCGACCTTGAACCCGCCGTACTGCTTGCCGTCGAACTCCTTTTCGACCCCGGCGACGGTGTTGCCGGTGACCGCGCAATAGATCTCGATGAGGTTGGCGATGCCGGGCTTCTCGTCGCGGTCGTAGCGGATCTCGGCGCCGGAATCGGTGACCGCGGACTTGATCTTCTTCTCGATCGATTTGGGCGGGTCGAGCACGAGGATCGTGCCCTGGGGCGAGTCCTCGGACTTCGACATCTTGTTCTCGGGGTGCTGCAGATCCATCACGCGCGCACCGACCGCGGGGAACGTGGCCTTGGGCACGACGAACGTGTCGCCGAAGCGGCCGTTGAACCGGATCGCGACGTCGCGCGCGAGCTCGACATGCTGGCGCTGGTCGTCGCCCACGGGAACTTCGGCGGTGTCGTACAACAGGATGTCGGAGACCATCAGGACCGGATAGTCGAAGAAGCCGACGCTCACCGACTCGATGCTCTCGTCGCCCTGCTTGGCGATCTTGTCCTTGAACTGGGTCATGCGGCGCAGCTCGCCGAACGACGCCACGCAGTTGAGCAACCAGGTCAGCTCGGCGTGGGCGCGCACCTGGCTCTGCACGAACAGCAGGGAACGGTCGCCACCCAGGCCGGCCGCGGCGAGCAGGGTGGCGAGGCGGCGGCTCGAGGCGTTGAGCTCCGCCGGATCCCACGGGATCGTCATCGCGTGCAGGTCGACCACGCAGAAGATCGCGTGGTGGTCTCGGGCCTCAACGGACCCGACCTCCGGCTGGGCGTCGACCCAGCGGCGAACGGCGCCCAGGTAATTGCCGAGATGCATCTCGCCGGTGGGTTTGATGCCGGAGAAGACCCGCGTCATGGCCGGTCACGTTACCGGCCGCCCACAGTGACCCCGGGGCGTTTGCGCTGGTGGGTCCGCTGTACCACATGCCTGTGATTCTCCGCGGGTAACCTGAGCGGGTGCCGTACGAGGTCTCGACACCGGTTTTCGAAGGCCCGTTCGACCTCCTTCTGCACCTGATCCTCAAAGAAGAGGTCGATCTCTGGGAGATATCCCTCGCGCGCATCGTCGACGTGTTCTGCGCCGAGGTCGAGCACATGGAGCGGGTCGATCTCGACATCGCGACCGAGTTCCTGCTGATCGCGGCGACGCTCGTCGAGTTGAAGGCCCGGCGACTCCTGCCCGGGCGCGAGGACGTCGATCTCGACGAAGAGTTGATGCGCTTCGAGGAGCGCGACCTGCTCCTCGCGCGTCTGCTCGAGTGCAAGACGTTCCAGGACGCGGCGCGCGTCATGAGCGAGCGGCTGCAGACCGCGAGCCGTTCGGTGCCGCGCACCGCCGGACCGGAGGAGCCGTTCCGATCGCTCGCGCCGGACCCGCTCGAACGGGTCGCGTTGAACGCATTCCTCGCCGCGGCGCGCAAGGGCCTCGCGCCCAAGGTCGTCGAGGAGGTCCAGACCACGCACATCGCGCCGATCCGCGCCAGTGTGCGCGACGCGATCGAGACGGTGCTCGCACTCCTGCCCGAACGCGGTGCAGTGCAGTTCCGGGAGCTCACCTACGGGGTGAGCGAGAAGCTCGAGGTCATCGTGCGGTTCCTCGCCGTGCTCGAGTTGTTCAAGCAGGGTGTCGTCGATCTCGAACAGGTCGAGAGCTTCGGCGACCTCATGGTGCGCCCGCTCGCGGCCGGCGAACGCGTCGCGCTCGACCTCTCGTCGCTCGAAGAGTGGGGCGACGAGATTTCGGAATCGCGGGTCGACACTCGAGTGCAGGAGCAGGTGTGAGCGAGTCGGAGACGTCCGTCGACATCGAGACCAGGCGCGCGGTCGAGGCGATCATCCTCGCCGCGACCGAGCCCGTGCACCCGACGGTGATGGCGCAGTTGTTGGAGCTGCCGGTCGAGACGATCGACGAGTTGTGCGCGCAGCTCGCCGCCGAATACGAGGCGCAGGGCCGCGGGTTCCAGCTCGCGCGCGTCGCCGGCGGTTACCGGTTCCAGACGCACCCGGATGCGTACGCGTACGTCGAGCGGTTCGTGCTCGACGGCCAGACCGCGCGCCTGTCCGGTCCGGCGCTCGAGACGCTCGCGATCATCGCCTACAAGCAGCCCGTGTCGCGCGCGCAACTGTCGGCGATCCGCGGCGTCAACGTCGACGCGACGCTGAAGACGCTGGTGGCGCGTGGCTACGTCGACGAGATCGGTCACGATCCGTCGCCGGGCAACCCGTCGATGTTCGCGACATCGCGCTTGTTCCTCGAACGGCTCGGGCTGAACTCGCTCGCCGACCTGCCCGCGCTCGCCGACTTCGTTCCCGAGTCGTCGATCGTGGAAGCGCTCGAACGCGGACTCTTGCTCACGTCGTCGGAGCCGGTGGTTCCCGAAGCGTCGGACGAATCCGGCGAACCCGCGCTCGACCTCACCGGCGAGCAGTAACCCGGTGCCCGAGGAGGGCGAGCGGCTGCAGAAGGTGCTCGCGCGCGCGGGAGTGGGCTCGCGCCGTACGAACGAGGCGTTGATCGCGGAAGGGCGCGTCACCGTCAACGGCGAGGTCGCGATCCTCGGTCGGCGCGTCGATGCGCAGAGCGACCGGATCGCGCTCGACGGCGTTCCCGTCGTGGTCGACACGACGCTCGTGCACTGGGTGCTCAACAAACCCGCGGGCTACGTGACCACCGCGCACGACACACACGGCCGGCCGACGGTGCTCGACCTCGTGCCGGGCGAGCCGCGCGTGTTCCCGGTCGGCCGCCTCGACCTCGACAC
Source organism: uncultured Actinomycetes bacterium (assembly GCA_963835455.1). Taxonomy (GTDB): domain Bacteria; phylum Actinomycetota; class Acidimicrobiia; order IMCC26256; family PALSA-610; genus PALSA-610. Next base: position 355,420 of record CAWIFT010000002.1, on the reverse strand, counting down.
CGAGGGCCTGCTGCTCCTGACGAACGACGGCGACCTCACGCAGCTGCTCACGCATCCGCGTCACGGGGTGGAGAAGGAGTACTACGTCGAGGTCGAGGGCAAGCCGACGCCGGCCGAGCTGCGCACCCTGCGCACCGGCGTCGAGCTCGACGACGGGCCGACCCGTCCCGCGCAGGCCAAGATCCTGCAGGAGTCGGGGAGCGGCACCACTGCGCTGACGATCGTGGTGAAGGAGGGCCGCAAGCGGATGGTTCGGCGGATGTGCGCCGCGGTCGGCCACCCGGTGGTTCGCCTCGCCCGCACGCGCATCGGTCCGCTGCGCGATCCGCACCTCGCGCCGGGGACGTGGCGGGCGCTGCTGACCGACGAGGTCCGAGCGCTCTACGCCGCCGGACTCGACGCAGGGATCGCGGCGGGACTCGACGAGGCGGCGGACGCGTCCGAGTATCCTCCCGACCCGTGAGATTGCTGGCTCTGCGGGGCGCGACGACCTTCGCCGAAGACACGAAGGCCGAGATCAACGCCAAGACGCAGGCACTGGTGACGGCGATGCTCGAGCGCAATTCGATCGCGCACGACGATCTCGTCAGCATCATCTTCACCGCGACCGACGACCTGACCGCGGAGTTCCCGGCCACTGCGGCCCGCGCCCTCGGCCTCGGCGACGTCCCGTTGCTCTGTGCCCGGGAGCTCGGCATCGTCGGAGGCATGAAGCACACGATCCGCGTGCTGATGCACTTCTACGGTGAGCAGACGCGCGGCGATCTTCACCACGTGTACCTCGAGGGTGCCCGAACGCTCCGCGACGATCTCCCCGAGTAGTCGTGCGCATCGCAGTCATCGGAACCGGCCTGATCGGCGGATCGATCGGTCTCGCGCTCGCGGGGCTCGGCCACGACGTGGTGGGCTTCGACCGCGATCGCGATCGGCTCGAGCGGGCGCGGGACCTCGGCGCGGTGGGTTCGATCGCGGCGGATCTCGAGGCCGCGGCCGCGGGTGCGGACGTGGCGTTCGTCGCGTTGCCGGTCGGCGTGGTCGCGGACGCGGTCGTGCGGTTGCTCACGGCGGGGGTCCCGCTCGTGACGGACGTGGGATCGGTGAAAGGTGAGGTCGTGGCCGAGGTCGCGCGCCGGGCGCCGGATCGCGCGGGGCGCTTCATCGGGGGTCATCCGATGGCCGGGTCCGAGCAGGAGGGCATCGACGGCGCGCGGGCGGATCTCTTCCTGGGCGCGGCGTGGGTCGTGACGCCGACGCCCGCGACCGCGCAGGACGCGTACGCCACGCTGGGCACGCTCTTGCGGGAACTGCAGGCCGAGGTCGTTGCGGTGACGCCCGAAGATCACGACGTGCTCGTCTCGTTCGTGAGCCACGTGCCCCAACTCGCGGCATCGACGCTCATGGACGTCGCGACCACTCACGAGGCGCAGCACCGCGCGCTGCTGCGACTCGCGGCGGGCGGCTTTCGCGACATGACGCGCATCGCGGCGAGCCAGCCGACGATCTGGCTCGACATCTTCGCTTCGAACCGAGACGCGGTGGTCGGCGCGCTCGACGTCTATCTCGCGGGTCTGCAGCACGCCCGCGATATCGTCGCCGCGGGCGATCGCGACGCGCTCGAGGCCCTGCTCGGCCGGGCGCGCGCGGCGCGGCGAAACCTTCCGGTGGGGATCTCGATGGCGACGAAACTCGTCGAGTTGCGCGTGCCGGTACCCGACCGTCCGGGTGTGCTCTCGGAGGTGACGACGCTCGCGGGCCGCCTCGGGGTCAACGTCGCCGACATCGAGATCGCGCACTCGAAGGAAGGTGGCGCCGGTGTGCTCGTGCTGATCGTGGCGGCCGCCGAAGCCGAAGCGTTCGAGAACGGGCTGCACGAGCTCGGGTACCGCACCAAGCGAACGGACATCGAGTGAAGAACGGCGATCCGCCGCTCGCGCTCACGATCGGTGGGGCGCGGCCGCTGCGCGGGCGGCTGCGGATCCCGGGCGACAAGTCGATCTCGCACCGGGCGTTGATCTTCGCGGCGCTGGCCGAAGGTCCCAGCGTCATCACGAACCTCGCGACCGGTGCCGACGTGCACGCGACCGCGCGCGTCCTGAGTCGGCTCGGGGTGGAGGTTCGTTTCGACGGCGAAGCGGTCGTCGTACGGGGTGCAGGGGTGGACGGTCTCGCGGAAGCGGACGACGTGCTCGACTGCGAGAACAGCGGCACCACGATGCGCGTGCTCGCCGGTGTGCTCGCGGGAAGGTCGTTCGTGTCGGTGCTCACGGGCGATGCATCGCTGCGATCGCGCCCGATGGGCCGGGTCGTGGAGCCGCTCCGTGCGATGGGCGCGCACGTCGACGGGCGGGACGGCGCAACGCGCGCGCCGCTGGTGGTCCGAGGCGGGGCACTGCGCGGGCTGCAGTACGAACTGCCCGTTGCGAGCGCGCAGGTGAAGAGCGCGCTCCTCCTGGCCGGCTTGCAGGCCGACGGCGAGACCGTCGTCGTGTCGCCCGCCGCGAGCCGCGACCACACGGAACGCATGCTGGCCGCGCTCGGGGCGCCCGTATCGGTCGACGGTCTCTCGGTGCGCGCGACCCGGGGTGCGCCGCGGTCGTTCGAGATCGACGTGCCGGGTGACCCGTCGTCGGCGGCGTTCTTTGCGGTGGCGGCCGCGATCACGCCCGGTTCGGATCTCGTGCTCGAATCGGTCTCGTGCAACCCCACCCGATTGGGTTTCGTCACGGTGATGAAACGTATGGGCGCCGATATCGAGCTCACGCCGACGGGGGAGACGTGCGGCGAGCCGTTCGGGGATCTCCGTGTGCGCGCGTCGGAGCTGCACGGCACGACCATCGCGGGTGCCGAGGTCCCGAACGTGATCGACGAGATCCCCGCGCTCGCAGTCGCGGCCGCCTTCGCCGACGGCGTCACCGAGATCCGCGACGCCGCGGAGCTCGTGGTGAAGGAGAGCAACCGCATCCGCACGTTGGAAGAGGAGCTCGGGAAGCTCGGTGTGGGTGTCGAAGGCCGCAGCGACGGTCTCGTCGTGCGGGGTGGGAGCGTTCGGGCCGGCGGGTTCGACAGTCACGCCGACCATCGGATCGCGATGGCGATGGCCGTCGCCGCCAACGCATTGGGCACCGACTCGACGGTTTCGGGCTGGCCCGCGGTTGCGTCGTCGTACCCCGAGTTCGCACGTGATCTCGAGTCGCTGACCGGATCGAGTGGCTCGTGACGGTGGTCGTCGCGATCGACGGGCCGTCGGGATCGGGGAAGTCGACTGTGGCGCGCGGGGTCGCGGGTGCACTCGGTCTGCCGGTGCTCGATACCGGGGCGATGTATCGCGCGGTGACCCTGGCCGCGTTGGAAGCGAAGGTCACGCTCGACGACGCCGACGCGGTGACCGGGATCGCGGGCGACTGCACGATCACGGTCGAGCACGGCGTGACGATGCTCGACGGGCGCGATGTCAGCGCGGAGATCCGGGGGCCGCTCGTGACCGGGGCGGTGTCGATCGTCTCCGCGCATCCCGGCGTGCGGGCGATCCTCGTCGCGTATCAGCGCGCCTGGGTCGCCGGTCACGGCGGCGGCGTGGTGGAGGGGCGCGACATCGGCACGGTGGTGTTCCCCGACGCAACCGTCAAGGTCTTCCTCGTCGCGAGCGACGACGAGCGCGCCCGCCGCCGGCACGGCGACGAGATGGCTGCAGCTCGCGCGGTGGCGGTGGAGGAGGTCAAGGCCGCGCTCGACCGCCGTGACGCGATCGACTCGGGCCGGTCGATCTCGCCTCTGCGGGCGGCCGACGACGCGATCGTGATCGACACCACCGACATCGACGTGGACACGGTCGTCGCCGACATCGTCAACCGGGTCCGGACTGCGGAGGCGCCATGATGCTCTGGTACGACAGCGTTCGTTTCGTCGTCGCCGGCGGCCCGTCCGTCGCGTACCGCGCCGAGATGGTCGGACGGGAGAAGTTGCCGGCCGAGGGCGGGTACGTGCTCGCGCCGTCGCACCGCTCGATGATGGACATCCCGTTCACCGCGTGGTTGTCGCGCCGGCCGCTGCGCTACATGGGCAAGGTCTCGCTGTTCAAGCTCCCGATTGCGGGTTCGTTCTTCCGCAGCCTCGGAGGTTTCGCGGTCCAACGCGACGGCACCGACCGCAAGGCGTTGCGCGACGCGATGGCGATGCTGCAGGCCGGCGAGGTGCTCCTCGTGTATCCGGAAGGCACGCGTCAGCGCGGTCCGAAGATCGAGACGCTGCAACCCGGCGCGGCCTACCTCGCGCTCCGCGCCGGCGTACCCATCGTTCCGGTCGGGATCGCCGGAACCGAAGAGATCATGCGCGACCACGACAGCAAGATCCCGCATTTCGGCCGGGTCGTCATGGTGGTCGGCGACCCGATCGTCACCCCACCGCGAGAGGGGGGCGGTGTGGTGCCGCGCGATCAGGTGGAGGCGCTGACCGCGCAGTTGCACGAGGCCCTGCAGACGGTCTTCGACGACGCGAACGAGCGTCGCCGACGCGGCTAGCGCGCCGGCTCAGCTGCTCGTCCCGAGCAACAGCCCGAGGAACGTCGCGCCGAGCGCGGCGAGCAACGCGACGCCCGCCAGCGCGCCGCCGAGCGCCGGCCGCCGACGCGCGATCACGATGTGACCCGCGGCCGCGGCGCCGGAGACCCCGACGAGCAGGAGCTTGACGAACAACGTCGTCAGATACTGGGAGCTCTGGTCGGCGGCCTTTTCCGCGAAGAGGTTCCAGATGCCGGTGACGACGAGCAGGGCGAACGCGGGCCACGCGACCTGTTGGAACCGGCGGGCCGCGGCGCGCACGGTGTCGGGTCCGCCGAGCCGGCGCACCACTGGAACAACCGCCGCGAGCGCGATCTGGCCTCCGACCCAGACCGTCGCGCCGAGCACGTGCAGGAACAGGCGAACCGTGGTGACGTGGATCGGCAGCATCGCGGGGTACGAACCGGTGGTCAGTCGCCGAACGCGGCGAGGACGTTCGATGCGTCGAGGGTGCGATCGTCGGCGAAGGGACCCCCGGCGGCTCGGACCGCGGTGACGTCGCCCCCGAGCACGAGCGCCGCCACGGCGTCGAGCGCAGGGATGAGCTCGCGCAGCTCGCGCGGCGGCGGGAAGTACTCGTCCTCCTCGGTGACGCGTACGGCCTCCACGCCGTCGCGCGGCGCCAGCTTCGCGATGACGGACTCCACGAGCTCCTCGGGCGCGCTCGCGCCCGCGGTGACCCCCACGATGCGCGCCGCGTGGATGGGCGCCGCGTCGATGTCGTCGAGCTCGTCGGGCCCGTCGACGCGCAGCACGATCGGACAGCCCGCGTCGCGTGCGACCTTCGTGAGGGCGATCGTGTTGGAGGAGTTCGCGCTCCCGATCACGACCACCGCATCGGCGCGCTTGGCGATGTCGGTGAGTGCGTCCTGGCGGTTGGTGGTCGCGAAGCAGAGATCGTTGCGGGACGCGGTCCACACGTCGGGGAACCGTTCGCGCGTGCGCTCGACAACCCCGGCCCACTCGTTCTGCGCGAGCGTCGTCTGCGCGAGCACCGCGACGCGGGTGGGGTCGGTGACGCTCGCCGCGGCGGCGTCGAGGTCGGCGTCGTGCTCGACCAGTTGGATGGATTCGGGTGCCACGGCAAGCGTGCCGACGGCCTCGTCGTGACCGGCGTGTCCGACATAGAGAATCGTGAAGCCCTTGCGGGCGCGCACCTTGGCTTCGTGATGCACCTTGGTGACCAGCGGGCACACCGCATTCACGACGTAGCGACCGTTCGCACGGGCCGTCTCCACGACATCGGGGGCGCTGCCGTGCGCGGACAGCATGAGGGGCGCGCCGGCCGGGACCGCGTTCACGTCGTCGACGAAGATCACGCCCTGCTCTCGGAAACGGTCGACCACGAGCCGGTTGTGCACGATCTCGTGGTAGCAGTACACCGGCGGCTCGAAGACCCGAACCATCCACGCCAGCGCCTTGATGGCCATCTCCACCCCGGCGCAGAACCCTCGGGGTTCGGCCAACAGGACCTTTTCGACGGGCACGGACCGAGAGTAATGGCGGTGACCCCGTATCCTGGCCTCATGCCCGCAGCCCGCGTTGATGCCGTCGCGCCCGAATCTCCGGCCGCGCGGGCGGGAATTCTCGTCGGCGACGAGGTGCTCGCGGTCAACGGTGAGGTCGTGCGCGACGTGATCGCCTACCAGATCCAGGTCGACGGGGCGCACGTGGAGCTCGACCTCCGCCGCGGCGGGATGGAACGGGTCGTGCAGATCGACAAGCCCGAGGGCTCGCCGCTCGGCGTGGAGTTGACGAGCGCGGTGTTCGACCGGGTGCGCACCTGCGACAACCACTGCCCGTTCTGCTTCATCCACCAGTTGCCCAAGGGCATGCGCAAGAGCCTGTACCTGAAGGACGACGACTACCGCCTGTCGTTCCTCTACGGGAACTTCACGACACTCACCCGCTTCACCGAAGCCGACCTCGAGCGCGTCGTCACCGAGCGCCTCGGTCCGCTCTACGTGAGCATCCACGCCACCGACCCCGACGTGCGCACCCGACTCCTGCGCAACCGGCGGGGCGCGACGAGCTTGCGGTGGCTCGAGCTCCTGCTCGACGCGGGGATCGAAGTGCACGGGCAGGTGGTGGTGTGCCCGGGCATCAACGACGGCGCGGTGCTCGACGACACGTTGCTCGGCGTGCTCGACCGTTTCCCCGGCCTCGCGACGGTCGGTGTGGTGCCGCTCGGGGTGAGCGCGCACAACCACGAGGACGAGATGCGCGAGCACACGCTCGCGGAGGCGCAGGCCGTCGTCGACATCGTGGAGCGATGGCAGTCGCGTTTTCTCGCCGCCCTCGGTCGCCGGCTGGTGTACGTCTCCGACGAGTACTACCTGCTCGCGGAGCGGCCGTTCCCCGCGCTCGAGGTGTACGACGGTTGTCCGCAGCACGAGAACGGCATCGGGATGGCGCGCACGTTCGAGGCCGAGGTGCGCGCCGCGCTCGCGGGCGTCGACGTCGCCGGTACCGGTCCGCGATCCGGCTTCTTCGCCTGGGTCGACGGCGCCCCCGCCGACGGCTACCGCGCCCCCGCAAAACCCACCAACAGTTGTCGGAGAAGACCCCCGAAAACGAGGGAAAACCCCGACAACAGTTGGTGGAGTTGCGGGGGTTGGAGCCGTACAACGTCCTCGTCACGGGGGAGATGGGGGCGGCGGTGCTCGAACCGCTGCTCGACGAGTTGCCCGGCCGCGTGCGCCTGCTGCCGGTGAAGAACGGGTTCTTCGGCGGCAACATCGGCGTAACGGGTCTCCTGACGGGCGCCGACATCGCGGCCGCACTCGAGGGGCAGCCCGAGCACGATCGCTACCTGCTGCCCGACGTCGCGCTGTCGCGCGGCCGCTTCCTCGACGGCACGACCGCGGCCGAGCTGCCGCGCGTCGTCGAGATCGTTCCCACCGACGGTGGCGCGCTCGTCAAGGCGCTGCGCCGAACGGCCCCGATTCCGGTCGCGGCATCGTGACGCCGGAACTGCCGGTCGTCGCAGTCGTCGGTCGTCCCAACGTCGGCAAGTCGACCCTCGTCAATCGCATCGTCGGCCGGCGCGCCGCGATCGTCGAAGAGCGTCCGGGCGTCACCCGCGATCGGCGCGAGCTCTCCGCGGAGTGGACCGGCCGCGCCTTTCGCATCGTCGACACCGGTGGTTGGTTGGCCGAGGGCGAGGCCGGTCTCACCGGCGAGGAGTCGGCGCTCGCGGCCAAGGTGAGCGCGCAGGCGGCCGAGGCGGTGCGCACCGCGGACGTGGTGCTCCTCGTCGTCGACGTCACGACCGGGATCACCGAGGAAGACGCGCAGGTCGCGAAGTTGTTGCAGCAGGCGCGCACGCCCGCGATCGTCGTCGTGAACAAGGTCGACGACGATCGGCGCGAGGCCGACATCTGGGAGTTCCAACGGCTCGGTCTGGGCGAGCCGATGCCGGTGTCCGCGATTCACGGGCGCCTGTCCGGCGAGTTGCTCGACGCGATCGTCGCGGCGTTGCCCGAAGCCGCGCGACGACGATGACGACTGGGAAGCACGCGACGCGGCCGACGCCCTCGACGACGGCATCTTCAACATCGCGATCGTCGGCCGGCCCAACGTCGGCAAGTCGACGTTGTTCAACCGGCTCGTCGGCGAGGACCGTTCCGTCGTGCACGACATGCCCGGGACGACGCGCGACGCGATCGACACGGTGGTCGAGACCGAGGACGGCCCGCTGCGATTCGTCGACACCGCCGGGCTCCGGCGCAAGAGCCGCATCGACGAGCCGACCGAGTACTACAGCCTCGTGCGCGCGTTGGAGGCCATCGACCGCGCCGATGCCGCGCTGCTCGTGATCGACGCAACCGAGGGCGTGACGCACCAGGACCAGCGACTCGCTGAGCGGATCGACGCCGCGGGCACCGCGGTCGTGATCATCTGCAACAAGTGGGACCTCGTCGACGCCGAGGATCGCGAGAAGGTGCGGCGCCAGGTCGCGGACATGCTCGCGTTCCTCAGCTACGCGCCGATGATCCCGATCTCCGCGCTCAGCGGTCGCCGCGTGCACCAGCTGTTGCCCGCGCTGCGCGAATCGGAAGCGGCGTATCACCAGCGGATCCCCACGGCCGCGCTGAACCGCGTCATCCGCGACGCGCAGAACGCGCACCCCGCTCCGGTCGTGAAGAAGCACCGGCCGCGGATCCTCTACGCAACCCAGGGCGCGACCGACCCGCCGACCTTCACGCTGTTCGCGAGCCGGCCGTTGTCGCAGCAGTACCTGCGCTACCTCGAACGCAAGCTGCGGGAGTCGTTCGATCTCGGCCCGACGCCGATCAAGATCCGCGTCCGGCCGCGCGCGAGCTGAACCGTCGGAACCGCGCGACGGTTACTGCGCGGGCAGAATCGGTCGGGGTCCGACCGCGGCCTCGACGATCGGCATCGACATCGCGATCCAGCCCTCCCACGAGCCCGCCTGCGTGGCGAGATCCACGAAGAGTGCGGCGTCGTCGCCCACGGTCGTGTGCAACGGCGTGTCCGGATCGGTGGCGGCCCCGACGATCGCGTCCGCGACGATGCTCGGGTCGGCGCCGCCTTCGACGCTCTGGGTCATGAAGCCGTGGAACCACGTGCCGTCGACCTCGTACGCGGTGCCGTTGACGCCTTGCTCGACCGCGTTCGAGGTCTCGCTGATCGCGGTGGAGAAGAAGCCGGGCTCGATGCACACCACCCGCACCCCGAACGGCATGAGCTCGGTCGCGAGACTCTCGCTCAACGCGCCGAGCGCGTGCTTCGACGCCGCGTAGAGGCCCTCGTAGGGAGTGCCGGGAATGCGGCCCGCGGTGGAGGTGACGTTGACGATTGCGCCCGAACGCCGCTCCCGCATGCCGGGCAGCGCGGCGCGGATCATGCGTAGTGCGCCCCAGAAGTTCGTTTCCATGAGCGTGCGCGCCGCGTCGATGGGCATCGTCTCGACCGGGCCGCCGAAGCCGACGCCGGCGTTGTTGACGAGCACGTCGATGTGTCCGTGCCGGGCGAGGATGCCGGCAACCGCGGTGTCGACCGAGTTGTCGTCGACGACGTCGAGGGCGACGACCTCGATCTCGACGCCTTCGTCGGCGGCTCGCTTCTTCAGCGCGTCGGCCTTGGCGACGTTGCGCATGGTGGCAACGGTGGTGTCGCCGCGGCGGGCGAACGCCAGCGCCGTTTCCAGTCCGATGCCGGTGCTGCAGCCGGTGATCAGGACAACTGCCATGTGAGACTCCCCGAACGTCGTTCCCCGGCGGGGCGCCGGTGGATTCGGCGAGCCTAGGCACGATCGACCGGCGCGGCCACGCCGCCGTTCGCGATCGCGATCGCAGGCTCCGTCCTAGGCTCGATCACGTGGCGGGACGGGTCGAGTAGTGCTGGCCCTCATCGCGTCGGCGGTCGGCGTCTTCGTCGGCACCGACATCGACGATCTCGTCGTGCTCACGGCGCTGTTCGGCTCCCGCCGGGTCGGACACCGCCAGATCGTCCTCGGCCAGTACCTCGGAATGCTGGTCGCTGGTCGCGATCAGCGTCGTGGCCGCGGTCGGGCTCGTGATCGTGCCGGACCGCTGGGTCGGCCTGTTCGGCGTCATTCCGCTGGGGCTGGGCGTGCGGGGACTCAGGCGCGGGTCCGAGCATCCGGTCATCGTGCGGACGACGTTCGGGGTGGCGGGGGTCACGATCGCGAACGGGGTCGACAACGTGAGCGTCTTCACGCCGCTCTTTCATCACGCCGGTTGGGGGACGGTCGTCTACATCGCCGTGTTCGCGGTGCTCGTCGCCGTATGGATCGCGGCGGCCCGCTACCTGGCGACTCGTCCGCCGATCGTCGCCCTCCTCGACCGCTGGGGCCACCGGATCGTTCCCGTCGTCTTCATCGTGATCGGGCTCGTGCTGATCGGCGGGGCGATACTGGGTTGACCGGCCCCGGCTCCTCGGGACGGCCCCGGAGGCGCGTAACGTGGAGCGCATGTCTTCTTGGCCCGCACACGTCGACGTCCGCGAGGTCGGGCCGCGCGACGGGCTGCAGAACGAGGCGCCGGTGCCCGTGGACCAGCGGGTGCGCCTGATCGACGCACTGTCGGCGACGGGGTTGCGGTTCATCGAAGCCGCGTCGTTCGTGTCGCCGGCGGCGATCCCGCCGATGGCCGGCGCGGGCGAGGTCATGGCGGCGATCACCCGGAATCCGGACGTGGTCTACTCCGCGTTGGTGCCGAACCCGAAGGGTGCGGCGCTCGCAATCGCGGCCGCGGCCGACGAGCTCGAACTCGTGGTGAGCGCGAGCGAGACGCACAACCAGAAGAACGTGCGCCGCTCGGTGGCGGAGTCGCTGGTGGGTGCGCGTGAGGTGGTCGAGATCGGTCACGGCGGGGGAGTGCTCGTCGAGGCGATCGTGTCGACGGCGTTCGGGTGCCCGTACGAGGGCGATGTCGCGCCCGAACGCGTCGCGCAGATCGCGGGGCATCTGGTCGACGCGGGCGCCGACCGCCTCTCGTTCGGCGACACCACGGGAATGGCCACGCCGCGACGCGTCGGCGATCTGCTCGACGCGCTGGCGCACGCCGGTATCTCGAGCGATCGGGTCGGGCTGCATTTCCACAACACGCGCGGCACCGCGCTGGCGAACGTCGTCGCCGCCCTCGATCGGGGTGTGACGCGGTTCGACGCGTCGATCGGCGGTCTCGGTGGCTGCCCGTACGCGCCGGGCGCGTCGGGCAACGCGGTGACCGAAGACCTCGTGCACATGCTGAACGACATGGAGATCGCCACGGGGATCGACCTCGACGCCTTGCTCGGGTGCGCGGCGCTCGCGCAGGACATCGTCGGACGGGAGCTGCCGAGCGCACTCCTGCACGCCGGTGCGCGCACGCGGCGGTACGCCTCGTGAGCGACGCCGACCGCGTCCGCGAACACAACGAGCGCGCGCTCCAGGGCAACCTCGCCAAGGAAGGGGAGAAGCTCGCGAAGCAGAACAAGTTGTTCGTGCGCGACCGCCTCGCGCGGCTCCTCGACGCGGATTCGTGGGTCGAAGACGCGCTTCTTGCCAACGCGCTGGCCGGGGATCTTCCGGCCGACGGCGTCGTGACCGGGGTCGGCCGCGTCGACGGCCGGCCGGTGTGCGTCATGGCGAACGACTCGACGGTCAAGGCGGGCTCGTGGGGCGCGCGGACCGTCGAGAAGATCGTGCGGCTCACCGAGTACGCGCTGAGTCACGAGTTGCCGGTCGTGTACCTCGTCGACTCCGCGGGCGCGCGTATCACCGACCAGGTCGACCTGTTTCCGGGTCGGCGGGGCGCGGGCCGGATCTTCGCGAACCAGGTGCGTTTGTCGGGCAAGGTCCCGCAGGTGTGTTGCCTGTTCGGCCCGTCGGCCGCGGGCGGTGCGTACATTCCCGCGTTCTGCGACGTGGTGTTCATGGTCGAGGGCAACGCTTCGATGTACCTCGGCTCGCCGCGCATGGCGGAGGTGGTGATCGGCGAGCACGTGTCGCTCGACGAGATGGGCGGGGCCCGCATGCACGCCACCGTCAGCGGCTGCGGCGACAACCTGTGTACCTCGGACGAGGACGCGATCGCCCAGGCGCGCCGTTTCCTCTCGTACCTGCCGACGAACTGGCAGCTGCGCGCGCCGGCGGAGGCGGCCGCGGCGCCGGTGGCCGAGGCCTTGCCGATCGCCGACGTCGTGCCCGCAGAGGAGCGGCGCGCGTACGACATGCACAAGGTGCTCGATGCGCTCGTCGACGAGGATTCGTTCTTCGAGGTGAAGCCGTTGTGGGCGCGCGAGCTGATCGTCGGGTTCGCGCGACTGGACGGCCAGCCGGTCGGAATCGTCGCGAACAACCCGAAGCATCTCGGGGGAGTGTTGTTCGTCGACTCGGCCGACAAGGCGGCGCGTTTCATCTGGTTGTGCGACGCGTTCAACGTGCCGCTCGTGTTCCTCGCCGACGTGCCCGGTTTCATGATCGGCTCGCAGGTCGAGCGGGCCGGCATCATCCGCCACGGGGCGAAGATGATCACCGCGGTGGCGCAGGCGACCGTCCCCAAGTTCTCCGTAATCGTCCGCAAGGCGTACGGCGCGGGTCTGTACGCGATGTGTGGCCCGGCGTTCGATCCCGACGCGGTGCTCGCGTTGCCGACCGCGCAGATTGCGGTGATGGGACCCGATCCGGCGGTGAACGCGGTGTTCTACAACCGCATTCACGCGATCGAAGACCCCGACGAGCGCGCCGCGTTCGTCGCGAAGCACAAGGCCGAGTACGAGGAGGACGTCGACCTCGTGCATCTCGCGGCCGAGCTCGTCGTGGACGCGGTGGTGCAGCCGGAAGACCTGCGGTCCGAGCTGGTGCGCCGGCTCGGGTTGGCTGCGGGCCGGGTGCGCGAGGACGTGGCCAAGCGCCACGCCGTCCCTCCGGTCTAGGAGAGGGCGCCCGATACACTCTCCCCGTTCACGGGCTGTAGCGCAGTTCGGTTAGCGCGCTTGACTGGGGGTCAAGAGGTCGCGGGTTCGAATCCCGCCAGCCCGACTCGTAAGGCCAGGTCAGAGGGACTGTTCGTCAATCTCGGATTGTGTGGCTAAGTCGTTACCTAAGAATTGGAACGACAGAATCGGAACGACGGCCGCGGGGTCCGCGCTCGCTTCGGGTGCTCTCCATATCCAGGAATGAGCGCGACGGCGGACTCGTACGCAACAGAGATTGCAACGACCAGCGCGAACGGTTGCGCATGCCAAAGGGGTCGCGTACCGATCGGCTGCGAGTTGCCTGACCGATCGAACCTGCGCCGAGTAGGACGACGACATCCCTCATCTCGCGAGCGGCTTACGAGTCATCGGGTAGTGACGGTTTGGTGGGTGGTAGGCGCCATCGGTTCCATGGCCACATTCCGTCGATCTCGACCTCGAGCGAGAAGCTCAAGACGATTCGGATCAGCACGATCGTCGCGAGGACGACGACACTCTCGACGGATTGGTCGACGACGATGGTGCGAATGATGTCGGCGATGATGAGCACTTCGAGGCCGAGCAGGATCACGCGGCCGAGGTTCTTTCGCAGGTTGCCGAAGGCGTCTTGACCGCGCGGTGCCATGATGTCGCGGCCGTAGCGAGCAAAGGCGCCGAGTCCACCGATGATCAGGATGGTCGCCCCGACAGCTTCGACGACGTCGACGACGTGGGAGAAGAACTCGCGATATGTCACGACGGGTCAGGTTGACGCGGCTGCAGGGTTTGGTTCCTTGCGCGGGTCGGGTTTTTGGTGGGGGAGTTCGCGGGTGAATGCGAGGGAGATGAGGGCGAGGAATGCGGCGCCGAGGAGGCCGGCTTTGAGTGATCGGAGTTGTGCGGTTTCGTAGTCGTCGACGATTGCGGCGGTTTCGGACTTGCTGATGCCGGCGTCCTGGGCGGCGCTTTCGATTTGGCTGGACGAGACGAAGTTGACGCCGTTTCCGGCTGCGGTGCTCGCCTGGGTGGCAACCTCTTGACTGATACGCGTGTCCTGCTCGACGGTGCGGACGAACGTGTTGGTCAGCCCTGCGAGCACGATGGCGCCGATGAAGGCGACGCCGAGGGCGGAGCCGAGCTGTTGGCCGGTGAACTGGAGGCCGCCGGCTTCGCTGCGTCCGGATTCGTCGACGGAGGACTGGATGACGTTTCCGAGTTGGGAGATCATCAGGCCCATTCCGACGCCGAGGACGGCCATGCCGAGTGCGAATCCGGCGTCGGAGAGTGTGGGCTGGATGGTCGCGAGCAGGATGAGTACACCAGCGATGGTGACGACGAGCCCGGTCCGGACGATCGTGCGCACGGGGAAACGGTTCGACAGCTTCGCGCCGAGTCCGGCGGTCACGAGCATGGTGATGGAGATGGGCAGCATCTTGATCCCGGTCTCCAGGGCGTTCTTCCCGAGGACGAGTTGGAGGTAGAGCGGGACGACGAAGAAGGTGCCCATCAGGATCAGGTTCTGGCTGAAGAGCCCGATGACTCCGGACCGGACCGTCGGGATGTGGGCGAGTGAGAGGTGGATGAGTGGGTCGCGGTGGGTTGCCTCGCGGTGCTGCTGCCATTTCACAAAGCCCCAAAGCAGTGCGCACCCGGCGGCGATGACGAAGAGGGTGAGCGAGAAGCCGAAGATCGTGATGGGCGAGTTCTTGGGTTTGAGCCATCCCCAGGTGCTCGACTCGAGCACGCCGAACACGAACAGGCCCAGACCCGTCGCCGACAGGACGGAGCCGACGACATCGAGCTTCGGCACAGGTGTGGGACCGGGAGCGTCTTTCACCTTGCGGGTCATGAACAAGATGAACGCGGCGATGAAGACCTCGCCGACGAACACGACCCGCCATGACAGTTCGGTCGTGGCCCAGCCGCCCACGATGGGACCTACGGCGATCCCCGCACCGGCGACGCCGCCGATCACCGCGTAGGCGGCTTTGCGTCGCGTGCCTTCGAAGTTCCCGGCGATGAGCGCGGCGAGGGCGGGAAAGACGAGGCCGGCACCGATGCCTTCGAGGATCGACCATCCGAGCGCGAGGACGGCAACACTTTGCGACGCGGCGGTCAACGCCGAACCGCAGGCGTAGATGATCAAGCCGATGACGAATGCTCGTTTGCGGCCGATGATGTCGCCGATCTTGGCTCCGGTGAGTATGAGCATGGCCATCACCAGGCAGTAGAGGGTGATGACGGCCTGGATGGTGGTGACCGTGGTGTGGAAGTCCGCGACAAGTTGACTGATCGACACGTTCATCACGGACTGGTCGAGCACCATGAGGAACTGCGCGGTCGCCAACGCGATCAGCGCCGCTCCACCCTTACTCGTCGTGGTGTTCATCGCCCCGCTCCCGCTTGGTTCCGTTCGGTTGTGGTTCTGTCAAGGACGCGTGGCTGAACAAGCGATGTCGGACTTCGCGGAAGGGCACAACGAGGAACACAGCGAGCGCAAAGTACAGCCCGACAGCAAGTGCCGGCAGAGCCAGTCCGATGAGAATCACGACCACGTACGCGATTAGGACAGGCCAAAGTTGTCGCCGCTCGGTCTGCAACTCGGCGTCCGCTTGGTCGTCGGAGTACAGGTGTTCGCGGCGGGCGTACGCGTCCAAGGCGAACATGAGAAGCCGGATCGCGAGCAGCGTCAGGCCGTACACGGTGACGAACACACGCTCGCCCGCGGTGTCGTGCAACGCTTCCGCGACGAGCCGTGTGGGAAACGGCAAGAACGCGATGACCATCAGAAGCAACAAGTTGATGCGCAGCATCAAGACGTCGGCGCGGGTCAATCGGTCGGTCATCGCACTGTGGACGAGCCACGCGGCGCCGATCGTCAAGAAGCTGATCGCGTAGCCCAAATATGCGGGCCACGCGTGCAGCACTTGCTCCAGTGGTGTTCCCGGCGGATGAAGCGCGAGGTCGAGCACCAACAGGGTCGCGGCGATGGAGAAGACGCCATCGCTGAACGCCTCCATACGCGAGGAACTGAGCGAGCGCGACATCCGCGCATACTGCCCCCGATGGGGGTGCGCCCGCACGCCCGGCCGGTGGATGGCTCGCCTCGGGCCCGGTTCCGCGACACCGCGCTCGACGGCCGGGTCGATGAGCGCCGGTCATGGTTCTTCCTTGACCAGGTTGAACTGTGTTCCCGCGTGGATGATTGCATCGTCGTCCGCCAGCACCGCGACACCAACCGAGATGAGCGGCTCCGCCGGAAGGTCGGCTGCGGAATCAAATCGCGCGAAGTGCTTCGTGTAGTCGAAAGACAGCGACTCCGCGGGCACGAGCACGTTCGAGCCTTCGCCCACCTTGTGTCGAAGAAGCAAGACGGTCTCGAGATCTCGCAGGTAGCCGAAGAAGTGATGCTCGGTCAGCGTGTAACTGATCTCCAACCCGTCGAAGTACCAGGCCTTGTCGTTCACGTCGCGGATGAACCACGGCGGGGCCAGCGATCCGGCGGGTTGCCAAATGTGTCGACCCGTCGCGTCCGTCACCGGTGCGTGCTCTTCAAGCAACTGCGTCCGCAACGAGTCGGCGAGATCACCGTCGTTGAGTCGAAGAATCGCTCGACGATCAATCGAGACGCCCGCGTCGAGGAACAGCGACCCGGTGACGCGGAAACGTTCCTGAGCGACCTCTCGGACATGAATCGGTACATCCCGAAGTCGGTCGGGAATGCTCCTCACCGTGTCGGCGCGGAACAGGTCGATCCCGAGTCGCTTCGCTCTTCGCAACGCGGTCCGAGAGAACCCGCTGCGCGCGACCATGATGCCCTTGCTCGCTCGGAGATCGCGCACAGCGGCGTGCAGTCGGTCGACCTTCGTTACGTCGATCATCCGGCGATCGTCGTCGCACGCGATGAGTGTGATGAGGTTCAGTGGCCCGACCGAAGTGCGCACGACCGCGTCGATCTGGTGCGGTCTCGCCTCGCCGATCATCGGCACGTCGCGTTCAACGTGTGCGTCCGGCAGTCCGGAGCGAACAGCCCGAACAGTGGTCTCCGTGAGCGATTCGAATCCGTCGGCCTGCATCTCGTGATTAGGTGCGGACGACCACGACGCTGCATTTCGCCTCGCGAACGCAGTGCAGGGCGACTGAACCCAACCGCCGCCCGTGCGCGCTGGAACCGACGACGAGCAGCTCCGCGTCCGCTGATGCTCCGGTCAGGACCTTGGTCGGCTTGCCCTTCACCAGCTCGCTCGCGATCGGAAGATCTGCGCTGGCGAGTGCCGTCGTTTCCGCCGCGAGTGCCGCCCTCGCGATCGACTCGTCGTCGTCGGGCGGAAGTCTTCTGACCGAGCCCGCGGACCTCGACGGTTCCCACGCCGAGACAGCCGTGATGGTCGTTGCCCTCCGGGCCGCCTCCGCGACCGCCCACTTCAGCGCCTCACGTGAACCCTCGGAACCATCGACGCCGACAACGATCCCGCTCACGGCCGTAGCCCCGACCGGCACGAATCCACGTCACGCGGAAATGTCCCGTCACCCATCTCACTACTCCAGTCAATAGAGCCGCAGAGGTCTTAGCTGATCTCGGCTTCGGCATCCTTGATCGCGGTGTCGATGTCGGTGGTGCTGACATCGATCTGTTTGGATACGTGCTGCTGTGAAGTCAGTTGCAGCTTGTCCATCGCTGCTTCGAGCGTGGTACCGCCGATAAGGAACAGCGCGGCCTGGCCCGCGTCGATGAGCTCACCGAGTTGCTGGACGTCGGCGCGGGAGAGTCCTCGCCAGAGGTGTCCACTGATAGCCCCGACGGCGCCGCCGATCGCAGCGGTTGCGATCATCGCGGGTGGAAACAAGATGCCGACCATTGCGCCGACCACCACCCCGCCCCAGGCGCCGTGACGAGTCATGAAGTTGTCGTGGTGCACGTGCACCTTGCCGGAGGTGTCCTTGGTGACCACGGCTGCGTCATATAAGCGAAACGCGATGGCCGAGAGATGATCTCGCAGGGCGTCGTAGTCGGCGCGGGCGGCGCTCTCGCTGCTGTAGGTGCCGATGTAGATGAAGAGTGGGTCGGATTTGGCCACGTGTGCGGTCCTGTGCATGGTGGGGTCGCGCCTTGCCCACGGAAGCGCGGGCAAGGCGCGACCCGCTCAGCCGAGTTCCTTCGCGGTCTCTTGAACCGCTTTGTCAACGTCTTTGGCGTCGACATCGAGTTGCTTTTCGACTTGGCGTTCGGCCTTCAGTCCCGCCTTGTCGATCGCGGCCTGGACGTTGGACTCGCCGACGACGAGCAGGCAGGCCTCGCCCGCGTCGATGAGTTCACCGAACTCCTTCACATCCGAGCGAGACATGCCCTTCCAGAGGTGGCCGCCGACTCCGCCGACCGCGCCGGCGATCGCAGCGGACCCGATGATCGAGGGCGGGAACAACAACCCGACGACCGCACCGACGGCGATGCCGCCCCACGCGCCGTGCCGAGTCGCGGTCTCGTCCTTGTTCACATGGACCTTCCCACTGTCATCCTTGGTAATCACCGCGGCGTCGTACGTTCCGATCGCCTCCACGGCATGCAACTCCTTCACGACGTTGTAGTCGTCGCGGGCGACAACTTCGCTCGGATAGGTGCCGACGTAGATGAACACTCCGTCTGCTTTCGCCATGTTTCTCTCCTCGATTGCGAGTCGTTGGTGACTTGGCTGAAGTAACAAACCTGCGGCGAACGAGCGATGAAGCAAGCCTCGGAACTATCGCCGGTCTCGCCGGCGTTCGCGGCGGCGCACGCCGCATACCGAGACGGGCGACAGTGGCCGACCGAACGGGTCAATGAACAAGGTGACGGGCCCGGCCTCGATCGGAATGACTCCCTCGAGGAGGTCGACGGAGTACGAGAGCTGACCGTTCTTGAGAGTCGGATTCTTGATGACGACCACGGCGTCGGTGGGCGCGTCGGCGCCGGGCTCGACGAACGAGAGCACTGCGTTGGGCGGGTCGGCCTCGAAGCTGTTGTCGCCTTCGCCCCACAACTCGACGAAGTCTGCCGTCGTCATGTGCCCGACGACCCGCTGCGGCCGATCCGAAAAGAAGAGCGTCGAGGACGTGACGTCGCGCAACATGAGTGTCGCCCCATCGCTGGCGATGCCGCGCGCGGTCTGCACGAACATCGACTCTTCGGTCTCGAGCTGCTCAATCTGTTTCTGATCCATGGTCGAGGTCTCCGCTTGCTAAACCGTTGTCACGACCACATAGGGGTCGACCGGCCGGGTGAGGATGTAGGAGAACACTCCGATGATCGGCACGAACACGATGAAGAGGAACCACAGTGCCTTGGCGACGCCGTGGTGGTCCGTGCGCCGGAAGTTGTCGATGAACGCCCAGATGACGATGAAGATCCACAAGACGGCCAGCCCGAACATGAGGATGCTCCAAAACACTGAGAGCAACGGGTAGTCATATGCCAACATCACATTCTCCTTGGCTGAGTCGCTGACCCGTCGAGCGGGTGCGGTATACGGAACTCCTCGCGGCGGACGTTCTCCATGATCACGCGTCGACGCAACGGTGGCTATCCCATTCCGGCAGTGCTGCCGAGAGTCGTCGAGAAAGGTGCCGATGACTCGCCACCCCTCCGAGAACGCCTAGCGCGCGGCCGGAAGCTCAGGTGGCCGCGTGCAACCGCCGACCGAGCGTCGTGCTGGGTGCCTCGCCGAACAGCGCCCGATACTGGGCTGAGAAACGGCTCAGGTGCCAGAAGCCGAACTCGGACGCGGCGCGGCCGACCGTGTCGTATCCCGGCGACTCGTGCAGCAACGCGTGCCGGACCTCGTGCAGCGCGATTACACGCAGATACGAAGTCGGCGACATCCCGTAGCAGTCGTGGAATGCATGACGGACCCACCGCTCCGACGCGCCCGACGCCAGGCAAAGATCGGCAAGCGTCACGCCTTGGTAACGCGCACGAGCCGCATGATCCTCACATGCTCGCACCACGCGCAGACTGTTCAGGCGCGTACGCCGTGGGTACGGCCCAGTGTTCTCAGTGGCGACCGATCGCACCGCAAGCTCGACCAGCAACTCGGCCAGGGCGGTCATGCCAACGTCGCTCACACTGCCTTCGCGTCGGTCGCGAGCCGTGCGCAGCACGAACTCGAACGCGTCGTCCAGGCGCGGCCAATCGACCGCGCTGACCGAGCGGACCTCGCCGCGGCCCGGAAGGTCGAGCTCGATTCCGAGCGCCTCGGCCGTCCGATCCAGCGCCTCCGGTGCGAACGACACGACCCCGAACTGTCCGGGCTCGCCGATCACGCCTGCGATCTCGGCATCCTCACCCCACACGTGAAGCACGTCCGGCGTCAGTGCCTCGCCCTTGAAGTGGCCGGACACGGCGCGTCGGAGTGGAACGAACATGCCAATGCGATGCGTCGCCGTCTGACCGGCCGTCGCGATCGGAAACGAGTAGTCGCCGACCTCGACGAGAACATCACCGAGGTCGGCGTGTGCCACCTCGGCCCGGATGGCACCGGGGCGCAGCGTCTTCGGCGCCGTGCGTGCGGAACCGATCGTGTCGACCAGCTCATCGATATCGGTGATGACGCGACGATGTACAACGACCACGGTCATCTTCTACCCCGGGGTGGCGTGACCGCCGTAGAGCATCCCGATTGTTGCATCCGGGACTTTGGTCCCTAGGCCCGACCCGGTATCCGCCGGCGTGCCGATGGCGGATAGACGCGTCCGACAGGCCCGACGATGCTCGATGAGGGCGCCACCGCAAGAGCGGCGATTCCATCGACACGAGGAGCTCTCAATGAGTGACGAACGACCCCTGTTGGACACCGTGCTCGAGATGACGGCCGACTCGGTCAAACGTTCCAACCTGGATAACCGCGACCTGATGATGGTTCGGCTCACGGCGCTCGCGGCAGTGAACGCGCCCCCTGGTTCCTACTTGCTGAACCTTGCCGCGGCCGCCAACACCAGTCTGACCGCGGAAGACGTCCGCGGCGCCTTGATCGCCGTCGCCCCGATCATCGGCACGCCGAAGGTGGTGTCGGCCGCCAGCGCGATCGCAACTGCGCTCGGCTTAGCGATCGAGCTCGAGGACGCAATCCAGAACGAAGTGTCGGCCTGACCGGCCAACAACATCGACGACTCGGAGATGTGGTCGGGTCGAATCAATCACGAGAGGTGAAACTGATGCTCGGGTCGCAACGTTCGATCTGGATCGCGGCAGCAACGCTTGCACTGACCGCGTCCGCGTTGGCCGGCTGCGGCTCGAGCGGAAGTTCGAAGTCGACTGCGAACACTTCGTCGTCCGCGGTGTCGGCCACGACACCGAGCACGACCTCGGGGACGACTGCGGGCACGAGTCCGGTGTGCCAGTCCGTGAATGAGCTCAAGAGCTCGATTTCCACCCTCGCGAACCCGTCGACCCTCGTCGGAGGCAAGAGCAGTGTTCAAGCGGCGCTCGACGCGGTGAAGAAGAACGTCGACAACCTGGCCACGACCGTGAAGTCAGGTGACAAGCCGAAGGTCGATGCGTTGCAGTCGTCCATCACAGATCTTCAGAAGGCCATCGATGACCTCAGCGGCAGTGGCATCAGCGGGATGGCCAACGTCGCAACCGCTGCACGCAACGTCGCGACCTCCGGCCAAGCCCTCATCACCGCGCTGAAGGCCGGCTGCCCATCCAGCTGACTCTCGCAAGGCCCGCGTGAGTACACAGGGTGGCCTTGTCGGCCGTGTCGTGGCCACAGAGTAGGCCCGAACGAAGGAACAACATGGTGACGACAGTCGTGCACCCGAGCGTGGAGGAACGAAAGGCGCAGGGGAAGGCCGCGCGACAACAGGCCGCTCCCGCGGACCACGCAGGGTGGACGCCCGCGCCGAATCGCTGCGGGATGTCGCCTGCCGACGGGTGAGTGGCACCCCGCCGGCAGGCCATCCTCGATCAGACGCCGAGCGCCGCGTGCATGACCTCGTACGTGACGTGCGTGAGGCCGTCACCGATGGTCCGGGAGTCGAGGAGTCGCAGTGATTTCGGGTCGTCGGTTTCGCCGAAGAGACGCTCGCCCGCGCCGAGGACGACGGGGAAGACGGTCAGCCGCACTTCGTCGACGAGGTCGTGCTGGATGAGCGTGCGTCCGAGCTGACAACTCCCGAAGATGACGATGTTGCCGTCGACCTCCCGTTTCAGCTTCGCAACCGCAGTCACCACGTCGCCCGACAGAACCGCACCTGTGCCCCAACGCGGCGCGTCGAGGGTCGAGGACACGACGTACTTGGGCAGACCGTTCAAGCGGTCGGCCCATGCTCCCGTCCGCGACAGCCACCGTTCGGCGAACCACGCGTCGGTCCGCCGGCCGAGCAGCAACGCGTCGGTGTCCAACGCGTCGTCGAACATGACCTTGCCCCACTCTTCGAGGTCCGTCCCGCCGTACTGGCGGAACCAGCCGCCGAACGGGAGGCCCTCGGAACCGTCCGGGTCCTGGACTCACTCCGTCGAGCGAGACGTTCGTCGAGATCACGATCTTTCCCATTTCCGTTTCTCCTGTGTCGGTGCTCGTCCGCTACCACCCGTGTCGACGCCGGGTCTTCGCGAAAATGGGCGCGCCGAGACCGCCCAGTTCGCGTTGTCGGTCGGCGTCCATACAAGATGGACACGCGACGAGCTGCAGCCAAAGGTGACGGAAGAGGTGACGGGGAAGTGGAACTGGTGCCGGACGAACTCATCGCACGGGCGCGAGCCGGCGACGACGACGCGTTCCGCGCGCTGACCGAACCGCATCGCCGCGAGCTGCAGGTGCACTGCTACCGGATGCTCGGCTCGCTGCAAGACGCGGAGGACGCGCTGCAGGGCACGCTGTTGGCCGCGTGGCAAGGTCTCGATGGATACGCGGGCCGCGCGTCCATCCGCACGTGGCTCTACCGGATCGCGACGAATCAGTGTCTCGACGCGTTGCGTTCGGCACGCCGCCGTCCCGCGAAGGCGTGGGACGTTGTCGGTATCGAACCGCCCGAGCCGACCCGGCTCGGCGAGGTCCCGTGGCTCGAGCCGTTTCCCGACGTGCTGCTCGAGGACGCGCTCGGTGTGCCGCTCGGTCCCGAGGCCCGCTACGAACAGACCGAATCCATCTCGCTTGCGTTCGTGACCGCTTTGCAGGTGTTGCCGCCGCGCCAGCTCGCCGTGCTCGTCCTGCGCGACGTCCTCGGTTTCCACGCCGGCGAGGTGGCCGACATGCTCGAAACGACTGTCGAGTCGGTGACCAGCGCGCTCAAACGGGCGCGGGCCGGTCTGCAAAACACGGGCGACCACGTGCCGGCTCCCGCTGCGGACTCGCGCGTCGGAGCGGGCGCTCGTCGCGGAGTTCGTGCGTGCCTACGAGGCGGCCGATATCGATGCTGTCATCGCGCTCCTCACCGACGACGTCTTCATGTCGATGCCGCCGGTGCCGTTCGAATACGAGGGTCGCGACATCGTGGCGCGGTTCCTCGCGGACGTCATTCGCCCCGACCGCAGTTTCGACCTGCTGGCGACGCGCGCGAACGGTCAACCCGCGTTCGGCACGTACCTCCGTGCACCCGACGGGACGCGTCCGGCGATCGGCTTGGTCGTCGTCGCGCTCAGCGGCGACCGGATCCGGTCGCTGGTTCGCTTCGAGAACACCGTCTTGCCCTGGTTCGGCCTCCCCGAGTCGCTGCCGCGACGACCCGGCGGATGACATCCTTGCCAAGAGCTATGCCGCCCCGACGCGCCGGACGGTGCATGATGTCGTCGTGAATCGAGCGGTGACGATGCAATGACGGTGACTGAACGGCGGCGGGCGACAACGCTCGCGGAGCTGCAGGTGAAGATGGGCCGGCTGGTGTCCGAGGCGGGCTTCGCGGCGGGTCTCGGGTTCGTCCCGCGTCCGTCCGACGTCATCATCGCGTCGTACGCGAAGTGCGGAACGACGTGGCTCCAACAGATGGTGCACAGTCTCCGGACGGGTGGCGATCTCGATTTCGACGACATCTCGCGTGTGGTGCCGTGGATCGAAACGGCGGCCGACCTCGGCCTCGATCTCGACGGGACCCAACGCGGCGAGCCGCGCGTCTTCAAGAGTCACCTCTCGTACGACCAGGTTCCCGTCGGCGCGCGCTACGTCGTCTCCGTGCGCGACCCACGCGACGCGCTCGTCTCGGCGTATCGCTTCTTCGAGGGATGGTTCTTCGAGCCGGGTTCGATCGACATCGAGGCACTCGGCCGGATGCGCTTCGTCGAGGGCCGCAGCTACTACACGCACCTCGCTTCGTGGTGGCCGCATCGTCACGACACGAACGTGTTGCTGCTCGCGTATGAGCACATGAAGGACGACCACGAAGGAACGGTTCGCCGGGTCGCCGAGTTCATCGGCTTCGGCGACGACGATGAACGGATCGCGATCGCGTGCGAGGAGTCGTCGCTCGCATCCATGAAGGCGCACCACGACAAGTACGACGACCTCATGATGCGCGAGCGCAGCGAGGTCGTCTGTGACCTTCCGCCCGGAAGCGACTCGAGCAAGGTGCGCGCCGGTGAGGTCGGGGCGCACCGAGTGGAACTCTCGGAACGGCTCGTCACCGACCTCGACGCGACCTGGGGCGAGACCATCGCCGCGGACCTCGGCGTCCCGAGCTACGAGGCACTGCTCGATATTCTCGCAACCGGCCGCTGAGCCCCGTGGTGCAGGGCCGGGTGGCTCCGCTCGACCCGGCTGACCAGGGCGTTCCACGGGCGCGATCGGCCGCCGAGGGCTCGATCGTGCTTCGAGAGACGGTTCCAAAGGAGAACATCATGGTCAGAACCGGCGTCAGGCATCAGTCGACGTCCGCGAAGCCGGGTCCGCCGAACGACCCGCCCAAGGTGGCTCCCGCGCACAAACCCGCGCCGCGTTGGCTGCACACGCTGTGGGTCGTCGGGCTGGTCGCGACGCTGTTGCTCCTGCTCACCCCGAGCTCGAAGTCCTCGGTGACGTCGCTGACGTTCTCGGAATGGAAGACGAAGGTCGACGCCGACGCCGTGAAGTCGGCGAGCATCGATCAGGCCGGGAAGGTGACCGGTCAACTCAACGATCAGTCGCACTACCAGTCGCGCATCCCGACGGCATTGAACGACAACACGCTGTCGGCCGAGCTTGCGCAGCACAAGGTCAACACGAGCGGCACGGTGACCTCGACCAGCGTGTGGGCCGTCCTGGCCGGCTTCCTCCCGTTCATCTTGTTGCTCGTGGCTTACTTCTACATCAGCCGGCGCGCCCGGAAGCAGCTCGCGGGTGGGTTCATGGGGATCGGCGCCTCGAAGGCAAAGGTCTACGACGAGCAGCGGCCGACGACGCGATTCGCCGACGTCGCCGGTTACGAAGGCGCCAAGCGCGAGATCAGCGAGGTCGTCGACTTCTTGAAGCATGCGGACCGCTACGCGGCTGCGGGCGCGGTCGCGCCGCGCGGCGTGCTCATGGTCGGGCCGCCCGGCACCGGCAAGACGTTGTTGGCGCGTGCGGTTGCCGGCGAAGCGGACGTTCCCTTCTTCGCGCTGAGCGGATCGAGCTTCGTGGAGTTGTTCGTCGGCGTCGGTGCCGCTCGCGTGAGGGACCTGTTCGCCGCGGCCCGCAAAGCGGCACCCGCGATCATCTTCATCGACGAGATCGACGCGATCGGTCAACGGCGCGGCGGCGCCTTCGTATCGAACGACGAGCGCGAGCAGACGCTCAATCAAATGCTCGCGGAGATGGACGGGTTCGATCCCAGTTCGGGGGTCGTCGTTCTCGCGGCGACGAATCGCCCCGAGACGCTCGACCCGGCGCTTCTGCGCCCGGGACGTTTCGACCGCCAGGTCGAGATCCCGCTGCCCAATCTGCGGGAACGCACGGCGATCCTCGGTGTGCATTCGCAGGGCAAGCATCTGGCGCCCGACGTCGATCTCGAGGTCGTCGCGCGCGGAACCCCCGGATTTTCGGGAGCGGATCTGGCCAACCTGCTCAACGAGGCGGCGATCGTGGCGGTACGTGACGACCGCGACACGATCTCCGCGGCCGACTTCTCCGAGGCGCGCGATCGGATCCTGCTCGGTCGCCGCGAGGCCACCAACGCGCTCATGCCGGGCGAGAAGCACGCGGTCGCGGTGCACGAATCCGGTCACGCGCTCGTCGCCGCGCTGTCGCCGAATGCGGACCCGGTCGCCAAGGTGACGATTCTCCCGGCCGGTCAGGCGCTCGGCGTCACCGAACAGCTGCCGGCGGACGAACGGCATCTCTACAGCGAGAGCTACCTCAAGGATTCGCTCGCGGTTCGCCTGGGCGGGCGCGCCGCAGAACTGCTCGTGTTGGGCGAGGGATCGTCGGGCGCGGCGAGCGACCTGGCCGGCGCGACGGATCTCGCGACCCGCATGGTTCGCGAGTACGGCATGAGCGAGCGGCTCGGGCCGGTCGGGTTCGCGGGCAGTTCGCCGCTGTACCTCGGGACCGAGACCGTGCATTCCCGCGACTACGCCGAAGCCACGCAGCGGGTCATCGACGAAGAGGTCTCCGATCTGCTGAAGGAAGCCGAGGCACGCGCCCTCTCGTTGCTCACCGGGCATCGTGACGCGCTCGACCGGCTCGTTGGCGAACTGATCGCCCACGAAACGGTCGACGGCGACGCAGTCAACGCGGCTCTACAGGGAACCGCGGTGCCGCGGGGACCGGCGGAGAGCGGCGAGGTGATGAAGGTCCCACGCCCATGAGCTGAGGCGGCCATAGCTTCGGTCATACACATCCTGGTATGTCGATGCCCGCCCGGTCGAGCTCGGCGATGACGCGGTTCCAGCTCGACGCGTCGACGAACGCACCGTGGACGAGCACGACGACCGGGGTTCCCCCGGATTCGGTTTGTCTCGGACATCTTGCAGTCCTCACAGTGGTTCGGTTACCCGGTCTGTCGTCTCGGCGACCAGCCGACCGCGTGCGGATCGGCGTGTGCGCAACGTCGAGACTCGCGCCGGGCGACGTGCGTCGCGTCCGTGAAGAACCCTGGTCTATGCCGGCGAGCCGGTCGCGTCGGGCCGGGCTCGCTCACCGGCGGCCATGTCGGTCTCGTCCTCGTCGGTTGCCGCGTGCTGATAGTCCGTGACGGAGGAGCGGCCCATGATCAGTTCGGCGA
This sequence comes from uncultured Actinomycetes bacterium, assembly GCA_963835455.1. Classification (GTDB taxonomy): domain Bacteria; phylum Actinomycetota; class Acidimicrobiia; order IMCC26256; family PALSA-610; genus PALSA-610. The sequence goes on along the minus strand of CAWIFT010000002.1, from coordinate 328,289 downwards.
CGACGGCCGCGATGAGTCCGGGAACGATGAAGCCGGGGCGGCCCGTCGCTTCGGCGACGAACACGACGGCCGCGAGAGGGACGCGGTATCCCGCGCCGAGGAACGCGGCTGCGCCGACCACGGTGAAGAGTGTGGTGTCGAGCGCGTTCGCCATTCCGCCGATGATGCGGCCGGCCAACGCGCCGGCGACGACGAGGGGTATGAAGAGGCCGCCGACTCCGCCGCCGGCGACCGTGGCGGAGGTCGCGATACAGCGAAGTACGAGGATCGCGGCGATGATCCAGAGTCCGCGTGTGGGGTCGAGCGCCCAGGCGATGGTGTCGTAGCCGGGTCCGGTGGTGAGGTTCTGTCCGCTGACGAGTCGCGCGAGGCAGAAGATTCCGGCGAGGCTCGCTCCGGCGGCGGGAACGCGCACCCACACGCTGACGTGGGCGGCGATGTGCTTCGCCGTCCGGAGCATCCACGCGAAGACTCGTGCTCCCACTCCGGCGATCGAGCCGAGCGCGGCGGCCGCGGCGAGATCCTTGAAGGTGAACGGGGGTGTGCCCGTGACCGTGAGGAGTGCGGCGGTGCCGTGAATTGCGACGAAGGTCAGGTAGCCGCTCGCGGCGGCGACGAGCGCGGGGAGAAGCATGCGCCGGGCGAGATCGTCCTGGTACGGCACTTCGAGCGCGAATACCGCCCCGGTCGCCGGTGCTTTGAAGATCGCCGCGACACCCGCCGCGGCGCCGGCAACCAGGAGCAGGCGGCGGCGCTCCGGGGTGAAGGCGCGCGGGAGCCGGCGTTGCATCATGTCGCCGAGGCTCGAGCCCATGTACAGCGAAGGACCCTCGAGTCCCATTGGCGCGCCACTTCCGAGTGTCGCAACACCGGCGACGATGCGCGCGAGCAGGGGGCGCAACGTCAGATTGTGATCGCGATCATGGAAGGCGAGGAGGTATTCGTCGGCGGTCGCCGGGGAAGCCGAAGACCCGATCCATCGCAACGATGCCGCGGCGATGCTGAGCCCGGCGAGGGGAAGGATCGCGGCGAGCCAGAGGGGAAGCCGATCGACCCACTCGACACCCTTGGTCACCACGGAATCGAAGCCGGCAACGGCGAGTCCGGTCGCGGCGCCGACGATCGCCGCGAGCACGACGACCTCTCTCGAGCGCGTCGCGAGCTGTCGGAGCTCGGTGCTGCGAGAAGTGAAGCCGCTTCGGAGTCGAGCGCGGGTCACGAGGTCCATCCGAGCTTCCACGCCTGGTCCGGGACCTCGCCGGCGGCGTCGGCGAAGGCGTTCAGGGCGTCGATCGCCGCGCGCCGCGCCTTCGGATCGAGCCTTTCGACGATCTTGTTGATCTCACGGACGCGGCGTTGCGTCACGGCGCGCAGCAGCGCGCGGCCGGCGTCGGTGAGCGTGAGCGTCACTTCGCGTCGGCTCTCGACCGAGGTACTCCGTTCGATCAGGCCCTTCCGGGCGAGTCGATCGCAGAGCCTGGTCGCGGTCGAGGGATGGATCGCGAGCGCGTCCGCGAGAACACCGACGTTCTCCTCGCCGCGCGATGCCAACAGGACCAACGCCCGGTACTGCGGCAGCGTGATCGAGTCTTCGATTGCGCCGAGCGAGCGGGCCGCGACGCCGACCAGCGTTCGCGATGCCGCGAGCAACGCTCGTGTGGTCTCGGCGGTGGAGTCCGCCGAGGGTGATCTCGAGGTCGATCGTCGCGACACAATCCTTGCAGAATAGCAAACATTGCTACTCATCAACTATCACGTCTCGGTGTGAGTGCGGGTCTGCCGCAGTCGCTCGACGTGGACCCGCGATGGGTGATACGCACAGGTACGCAAACGAGAGGCGGGGACTCGAAATGACCGACGCACAAGGGCCGGCGGGTTGGTATCCGGATCCGGCCGGCTCGGGTCAGCAGCGCTATTTCGACGGCACCACGTGGACCGAGAACTATGCGCCGGGTGCACCGCCGGCCGCGCCGCCCGCCAAGAGTGGACACGGGTGCCTGTACGCGGTTCTCGGCGCGGTCGCCTTGATCGGGCTGCTCGTCGTCGGCGGGCTCGTCGCACTCGGCGGTGCGGCCAAGAAGGTGTCGGACGACATCACGAAGACGAACAAGCAGGTGGCGAAAGAGGTGAAGATCACTTCGTGCGCGGCCGACACGCTCGGCGACGTCGAAGTCGACGGCACCGCGCACAACACGAGTTCGGGACGTTCCGACTACCTCATCGAAGTCGTGGTCGACGCGCAGTCGGGGACGCAGCTCGACTCTTCGGTTGCGATTGCAACCAACGTCGAACCCGGACAGACCGCGCAGTGGAAGGCCGTCACGACGGCCAAGTTCGCATCGGGAGTCACGTGCAAAGTCGCGAGCGCCACGCGCCACGCGTCGCTCACGCCGTAGCCGCGGTGACGATCAGCACTCCGGCCGATCGCCGTGCGGGTTATCGGCGGCTGAGGTGCCAGTCGTCGCCGTCGTCCGGTGGCTTGCGGCGCTTCCACGGTTGCCACCACTTCCGGTCGTCGCGCGGCGCCGAAAGCTCGCGCAGCACGTCGGGTTCGGCTTCGTCGACGATCCGTTCGGCGTCATCGAGCAGATCGCCGATCGCCTCGGGGGTCTCATCCGGCTCGGCCTCCACCTCGGGCCGGGTGAACGAGCCCGGTTCGAAGGTTCCGTCGATCAGCGTGACCTCGTAGCTCGCGCAGTTCTCGGGACAGCGCCAGGGTGCCTCGGGTGCGAGGTCGAGGATGCAGAAGCGGGCGACCTCGCCGTCGTCGTAGGTCCGCGCCGCAAAGTGTCGGCAGTCCTCACGCATCGGCATCCGACGAGTGTGCCACGCAGGGCCGGCACCCCCGTCGCGCGGGCCGATCGCGCGGTCGTGTGCCACACTTCGGCGGTGGATACCGAGCAGCAGACCGAGGCAATTCGACACGATCTCGATGAGCTCGAAGCCGCCGCGGGGCGATCCGTGGAGCGGCTCTCGCAGCGCGTTGCGCCGTTCGTTCTCGCCACCGTGGCACTCGCGGTGCTCGCGTGGCTTGTCGGCCGCAAGGCGCGGAACCGAACCGATCGCCGCGGCTGAGACGAGCGCCCGCTCGGAGCTGCGCCGGACCCGCTGACGTCGGCAGAGCCGAAGGTCCTCGCGGTTCGTTGCGCAACGGCCCTGGCCGGCCGGCGCGCGGCGTCGCACGATGAATCTCGAAAGAGGCGGACCGCAAAGGAGATGCCGTGCGACGATCACGGGTTGCGGCGGCCGGTGTCGTTCTCATTCTCTTGGGCAGCCTTGCCGTCGCGTGGCGGTTGCAGCATCGTGGTCCGGCCCGAGCGTCGGTCAGCGGCGCGATCGACCGGTTCCGAACTTCGTCGACGGTGGCGACCTCGACGCAATTGTGGGAACCGCGGGCCGGGGTCTACGTGTACTCCGGCTCGGGCAGCGAAGCGCTGTCGTTCCTCGGGACGCATCAAACCCAGGGCCCGACCGAGCCCGGCACGGTCACCATGCGACCGAACGGTTGCTGGCAATTCCGTATCGACTACAACTCGTTCCACCACCAGACCTGGGAGCGCTGCTCGACCCGCACCAAGCTCGACGAGGCGGGGGGAACCGCCGATCAACAGTTCGACTTCGTCGCGTTCAAGACTTCTGAACACGGCGTCACCGTGTGCGCGCCTCCGTTCCTCGTCGCCGACCTGTCCGCCGCGCCGGGCGCCGCCGCCCCCGTGCACTGCACCGGACGCTCGCAGACCACCAAGGCGACGTTCACTCAGACCGGCACTGCGACCTATGTCGGACGGGAGACGGTCACGGTCGGTGCGCTCCGGGTGCCCGCGCTGCACACGCACGAAGACCTGCGCCTGAGCGGCGGGCAGACCGGTTCGGTGCAGATCGACATCTGGTTCGCGGTCGCCGACGCGCTGCCGCTGAAGGAGTCACACGCCATCAACGTCGTGTCGACCGCGCCGGCACCGATCAACCATGTCACCTACACCGAACTGGGCAGCTGGCACCTCACTTCGACGACCCCGCACGCCTGATCGCGGGGGAGAAGGGTCCCCTCGGTGGGACGTAGTGCCCTTGTACCGCCCCGTGGCGACGAGTAGTCACACGAGTACACCCCGATTCCCGAGGAGGGCATATGGACGACGAGAAGAGCGATTCCGACGTGAGTGATGATCTGGTCAGTCGCCTGACCGCCATGCTGGAACGCATCTCCGAGGCTTCGGAGAACCAGATTCGGCTCCTCGACGAGCGCATCACGGAACTGCACGATCGGGGTGAGGCCGCGACCGATCGGCTGATCAAAGGGATCGAGCAGGGAATGCGCGCCCAGATCGACAGCCTCCGTGAGGAGATCGAACAGTTACGGCGCCGCCTGGGCGAGATCCGCAACGGTCCGCGGCGCACGAAGGGTTCGCGGGCCCAGACCACGAAGAAGGCGACCACGAAGAAGGCGACCGCGCAGAAGGCCGAGCGCAAGGTCGCCAAGAAATCCGCGAAGAAGGCGAAGAAGGCGACGAAGGCCGGCGCCGAGAAGGTCGCCAAGAAGCCGGCGAAGAAGAAGGCCGCGAAGAAGAAGGTCGCGAAGAAGACCGCGCAGAAGGCCGCAAAGAACGGCGCGAAGAAGACCGCAAAGAAGCGCTGAGCGCCGCGGTGACCGGATGCGCGCGCTGCGGGCAGGTCGGTTGGCAGTCAGGCAGGGGACATCGGCCCTGGCGCGGACGTCGCAACAGGTGCGCAATGAGAGGTGACGGATCCGAGTGGGTCGCCAAACCGGCGGTCCCGTGGAAAGGGGGATCCGATGCGACGTGGTCGTTGGAGTGTTGTCGCAATGTGCCTCGGTGCCGCATTGCTCGTGGGTTCGGTCGCCTTCCGTACGTTTGCCGCACCGGCGTTGGTCCGGTTCCCGCTCGACATCGATCAGACGGCCCATTACACGGGCACCGCGCTGACCTACGTGGACCCGGCGACGCTGCTGCCACTGGCGCAGCCGAAACGCGAACCGGTGCAGATCAGCCGCCACGTCAAGGTCGTGTCGGGCACGTTCAGCCGGGCCGTGATCGACGAGACCGTCACGATCACCACGGGCGGCACCACGGGCGGCACCACGAACGTCGAGACGTACCAGTACGTCATCGACCGCCGCTCGATGCAGATGGTGTCCGACCCGCGGCAATACGCCTTCGGTGACCCGAAGGCCACCATGCACGCCGCGGGCGCCTACCGTGTCAACTTCGCGATGGGCACCAACGCCAAGGGTTCGTACCTCGCGTACATCCCCGAGGAGGATGCCGTCAGCCAGATGCATCTCGTCGAAGGCCCGCACCATCACTCCGACGCTCCCGTCGCCGTCATCGACTTCTCGAGCACGCGCAACGGCCCGGTGGCGCCGTACTACCTCGCGCACCTGAAGGCGATGGGCCTGCCCATGCAGGTGAGCGCCGCGCAGCTCGCGCCCGTACTGCTCGCCGACGGCATCGACGTCAACCAGGCGCTGGCCGACGTCGGACCGCGCCTGCAGCCCGCGGAGTCCGCGTTGGTGACCACGACGCTGGCCAAGTCGGTGCCGCTGCGGTACTTCTTCCTCAGCAACGGTCTGGTGTCGATCGAACCCGAGACCGGCGCACTGATCGACGTCCACACCCAACAACAGGGCGTGGCCGTGCAGCCCGACCTCAGCGGCGCGGCGGTGCTGCAGCCGTTGTTCGCCAAGTACGCGTCGATCCCGTCGGTGAAGGCGCTCTCCGACGGATTGGCGAAGCTGGCCAAGCGGCCGCCGCAGGTCGCAGAGAGCTACCAGTACACCCAGACGGTTCCCTCGTCGCTCGCGGTCACGAAAGTCGCCCAGGACCAGGCCCGCAAGGCGAACCTCGCCAACGTGCGGGTGCCGTGGACGATGGCGGTCGTCGGCCTGATCCTGCTCGTCGTCGGCCTGATCGGCTGGCGCCGCGCTCGCCGCGGGCGCACGAACTCGCCCGACGAACCGGCACCGACGATCACCCTCGCGCCCGACGTGGCGCCCGAAGTGCCGCTCCGCACGCCCGAAGGAGTCTGATCGCGATGAACACCACGACACCGGTTCACGTCGACAGCGACACCATCGTCGCCGCATTTCGGCGCAACGTGCGGCGCATCCCGAATCGGCCCGCGCTGCGGAGCCGCGGCGCGCACGGCTGGGAGACCATGACCTGGGCCGACTACGGCCGCGCGGTCGCCGAGGTGACCGCCGGGCTCGCCGAGCTCGGGATCGGACCGGGCCAGTGCGTCGGGATCTTCTCGAACAACCGGGCGGAGTGGCACCTGGCCGACCTCGGGACGCTCGCGAACGGCAGTGTCACCGTGCCGCTCTACCAGACGAGCTCGCCCGAACAGGTGGCGCATCTCCTCGGTCACGCGGAGGCGATCGTGTGCTTCGTGGAGGACCACGATCTCGCGGGCCGGATCCTCGAGGTGCGCGACGACCTGCCCAAGCTCGACCGGATCATCGTGTTCGAGAACGACGATCGTCTCGACGACCCGTTCGTGCTCGGCTTCGCCCAGTTGCGGGCCATCGGCGCGGCGCGGCTCGAGCGCGAGCCGGGCCTGTTCGAGGCGCGCGCCGACGCGGTGTCGCCGGCGAGCCTGGCCACGCTCGTCTACACGAGCGGCACGACCGGTCTGCCCAAAGCGGCGATGGTCAGCCACGCCAACATCATGTGGACCATCGGGAGCGCGGTGGAACTGGTGCAGATCCGCGACGGGGAGCGATTGATCTCGTTCCTCCCGCTGAGTCACATCGCCGAGCGCATGATGAGCGACTTCGCCGCGCTCGCGGTCGGCGCCGAGACGTGGTTCGCGCGCAGCTTGTCGACGATCGCCGAGGATCTCCGCGATTGCCGCCCGACGATCTTCTTCGCGGTGCCCCGAGTGTGGGAGAAGCTGCAGGAGGCGGTCATCGCAAAGGTCGACGACGCGCACGGCCTCAAGCGGCTCGCCGTCAATCGCTACGTCGGCCTCGGCGAGCACGTCGCGGCCGAGCACGAGAGCGTCGATCGGTCGCCCGTCTGGGAGAAGCTGCCCTACGAGGCGCTCGACGCCGTGGTCGGGAACAAGATCCGCCACGAGATGGGCCTGGACCGGGCGCGCATCCTGATCTCGGCCGCCGCCCCGATCCATCCGCATCTCATCCACTGGTTCCACGCCATTGGGCTCCCGGTCATCGAGCTCTACGGCCAGACCGAGACCTGCGGCCCGACCACCTGCAATCCGCCCGGCGCCAACCGGGTCGGGACCGTCGGTCCGCCGATCCCCGGCGAGCAGGTGCGCATCGCCGACGACGGCGAGATCCTCGCCAAGGGCGGAAACGTGTGCATGGGGTACTTCCACGACCCGGTCGCGACCGCGGAGTTGATCGACGAGGACGGTTGGCTGCACTCCGGCGACGTCGGCCGGCTCGACGCCGACGGTTACCTGACGATCACCGGTCGCAAGAAGGACCTGATCATCACCGCCCACGGTCAGAACATCGCACCGCAGGAGATCGAGACCGACCTCCGGCAGTTCGATCTGATCGCGGAAGCGGTGGTCATCGGTGACCGGCGCCGGTACCTCACCGCGCTGTTGACCCTCGACGGTGACGCGCTCGCGGGCTGGGCCGATGCCCATCACAAGGTCGCGGGCGTGGAAGCGCTCGCGGTGGATCCCGACCTGCGGGCCGCGGTCGACCAGTTCGTCGAGCGCGTCAACAGCAAGCGGTCGCGCGTCGAGCACATCCGCAAGTACCGGATCCTGGCGCACGACTTCACGATCGAAGGCGGCGAGATGACGCCGACGCTCAAGGTCAAGCGCAACGTCGTCAACACGAACTACCGCGTGTTGATCGACGAGATGTACTCCGACGAATGACGACCCGACTCACGCCCCGACTGGCGCCCCGACTGACGCCCCGACGGGCGACTACGCGGCGGCCAGCCGGCTGTCGTTGAACGCGTACTCGGCGTCGAGGGTGCGGCGCACGTCGTTCTTGCCCACCCAGTCCGCGATCTTGCCGCCGATGAGCGGGATCTTGACGTCGACGTCGAGCGTGACGTCGTGGCGCGCATCGGTTCCGTCGGGTTCGAGCGTCATCGTGCCCGAGATGTGCGCGGGGGAGCCGTGCACCTCGACGTCGAAGGTGCCGGCCCACGAGCCGTCGTCCTGCCGCCGCCACTCGTCGGTCTGCACCATCGTGTTCGTCGGCTTGAGCGCCTTCTTCGCGAAGCCGGGTAGCTCCACGTCGACGATGCGCGACGACACGATGCGCAAAGCGGTGTCGTCCGAGACGAGCTCGACGATCTCGACGTCGCGATGGCCCATGCTCTCGTACTTGGCGATCGTGGCCGACTTGTCGCGCAGCATGGCGATGACGGCTTCGACCGGTACCGGATAGACGTGTGAACCGTTGAGTCTCATGGCGACCTCGCAAGGGAGCTTCGGGTCGCGAACGTACGGCGCCGCCGGTGTCGGGGCATAGGGCCGGAGGTCATGAGTTCGGTCTCGAAGTCGGTGCGGACAAGGCCCATCGGCCCTGGCAGACCGAGCGCCCCGGTCGCAGGATCAGGGATATACGAGAGAGGGCTGCCGATGGCACCTACCAATGCGTACATGAGCGACAGCGATGCGTTCTCCTGGTACATGGAGGCCGACCCGCTCCTGCGGTCGACGGTCGTGAGCGTGGTGGTGCTCGACCATTCACCCGACCCCGTGCGCATGTTCGAGCGGATCGACCGGGCGACCCGCATGGCGCCGGGATTCCGCCACCGGGTCCTGCAGGCGCCGTGGCGCATCGCCAACCCGCGGTGGGCGGTCGACCGCGACTTCAGCCTCGAGTTCCACACCCGCCATCTCGGAGTTCCCGCGCCCGGCACGCTCGGGCAGCTGTTCGAGTACGCGTGCCAGACCGGCATGGCCGGCTTCGATCGCGACCGGCCGCTCTGGGAGTTCACGCTGGTCGACGGGCTCGAGGGCGGTCGCGCCGCTTTGATCCTGAAGATGCATCACGCGCTCACCGACGGGATCGGCGGCATGGAGATGGCGAAGTACCTCTTCGATCTCGAGCCCGATCCGGCCACGCTCGGCCCCATGCCCGACGCGCCGGACGCCGAGCAGTGGTCGTCGGTCGATCTCGCGCGGGACGCGCTCTGGCACAACGTGTCCCGGATCGCGCACATCCCGCGGAACATCATCGAGACGAACCGGGCCGCGCTGCGTGCGCTGCGCCATCCGGTGACCGCGGTGGAGAACTGTGTGGAGCTCGTCCGTTCGGTCGCGCGGACAGTCCAACCGGTGCGGTCGACGTTGTCGCCGATCATGAAGGACCGCCGGCTCGCGTGGCACTACGAGGCGTTCACCGTGTCGCTCGATTCGCTCCGCCGCTCCGCCCGGGCGTCCGGTCTGACCCTCAACGACATCTTCCTGGGCTCGATCAGCGGCGGCCTGCTCCGTTACCACGAGCGCCGGGGTTTCCCGGTCGACGAGCTCCGGCTCACCATGCCGATCAGCATCCGCACCCCCGACGACCCGATCGGGGGCAACCGCATCACGCTCATGCGCTTCAAGGTTCCGACCGGGCTGCACGACCCGGTCGAGCGCATGCGCCGGATCCATCAGCTGTGCCTGAACGCGCGCCACGAAGCGGCGATCCCGTACACCAACACGATCGCCGCGGCGCTCAACGTGCTGCCGCGGGGCGTGGTCGGCGGCATGCTCAAGCACGTCGACTTCCTCGCGAGCAACGTGCCCGGAATCGACGTTCCCGTGTACCTCGCGGGCGCGCGTGTCGCCGAGTGGTACGCGTTCGGTCCGACGATCGGGTCGGCGCTGAACGCGACGCTCGTGTCGTACGACGGTTCCTGCTTCGTCGGCGTGAACGTCGACACGGGCGCGATTCCCGACGACGACCTGATGATGGAGTGCCTGCGCGAGAGTTTCCGCGAGGTCGTCGCGCTCGGCGTCTCCGGTGCCGACGACTGATGCTCGCATGAGCGGAGCCGGAATTCACGAAGTCGAGGTCGAGCCGATCGCGCTGGAGCGGCTGGCGCATCTGATCGGCCCCGAACGGGTCGAGCGGTTCGAGCGCGCGGCCGCCGACGCCCGCGGCCGCCTGGGCGAGCGCCGCGTGGTCAACGTGAACTCCACTGCGACTGGAGGCGGGGTCGCCGAGCTCCTGCAGACCCTGCTCGCCTACGCCCGCGGTGCGGGGATCGATGCCCGATGGGTCGTGATCGAGGGCGACGCCGGCTTCTTCGAGATCACCAAGCGGATCCACAACCACCTGTACGGGACGGCCGGCGACGGCGGCCCTCTCGGCGCGGACGAACACCAGCACTACGAGGAGGTCACGTCGGGCAACGCCGATGCCCTCCGTGCGTTCCTGCGTTCGGGCGACATCGTGATCCTCCACGATCCGCAGACGGCCGCGCTCGCACGCATCGCGATGCCCGCGGGAGTGTTCGTGGTGTGGCGATGCCACGTCGGCCTCGACCACCAGAACGCGCATTCCGAACGCGCGTGGGCGTTCCTCCGCCCGTACCTCGAAGACGTCGACGCGTTCGTGTTCTCCCGGGAGCAGTTCGCGCCGCCGTGGATACCGCGCGAGCGGCTCGCGATCATCTCGCCGTCGATCGACCCCTTCTCCGCCAAGAACGAGGAAATGGACCCGGATCTCGTACAGGACGTGTTGATGGCGGTGGGTCTCGTCGCCGGTCGCGACGGCGCACGGGCGATGCGCTTCACCCGGCGGGACGGCTCGACGGGAACGATCGCCCGGCGCGTCGATCTGCTCGCGACCGGGCCGCTGCCGGCCGCGTCGGTGCCCATGGTGCTGCAGGCGTCGCGCTGGGACGCCATGAAGGACATGCGCGGGGTCATGGAGGGCTTCGCCCACCTCGTCGCCGCGGACACCGATGCGCACCTCGTGCTCGCGGGCCCGGAGACGACCGGCGTGGCCGACGATCCGGAGGCCGACCGGGTGTTGCGCGAGTGTCGCGATGACTGGGAGCGCCTGCCGGAGCATCTTCGTCGTCGCATCCATCTCGCATGCGTACCGATGGCCGACGGGGACGAGGCCGCCGCGATCGTCAACGCGCTGCAACGGCACGCAACCGTCGTCGTGCAGAAGAGCCTCGCCGAAGGATTCGGCCTGACGGTCACCGAGGCGATGTGGAAGGCGCGCCCCGTCGTCGGGAGCGCGGTCGGCGGCATCGTCGACCAGATCGTCTCCGGTGAGACCGGCTGGCTCGTCGAGGCGGAGGATCTCGACGACTACGCGCGGGCGGTGTGCTCGCTGTTGCGCGATGCACCCGGCGCGGAACGCATGGGTGCCGCCGGCCGCAACCGGGCGCTCACCCACTTCCTCGGGGATCGTCACCTCGAGCAGTGGGCGGCGCTGTTCGAGCATCTGATCTGACGTCGGGCCGGCCGGCGAGGAACGACTCCTGTTCCGCGGGACTGTCGAAGAAGACCAGCGTCCATGCGTGGCTCTCGTGCTCGCGCGCCAGCGCTTCGTAACGGTGGTTGCCGTCCTGGAGCAGGAGCCGGCCGTCCCGATACTCCGCGAGCACCGGCGGCGGCTCCCAGCCGTGTTCGAGGTGCTCCTGCATCGCTTCGACGTCGTCCTCCCACTCGTCGGGAGGAACCCGGACGAGCACGTCCTCTTCGGGCCCGGCGAGCCGCTCGAGGTCGCGGAGCGGAATCGGGATCGGGCCGACCCACCAATGCGGCCGTTGCGCCAGCGCGGCGGCGAGCACCACGTTGTCGCTGCCCCGGCTCGCGAGGAAGTCTCCGACCCAGATCGCGGTCCGGCCCGCGGCCGCCGCGGCCTGCGCGGACGCCAAGCTGAATCGATTCACGCCTCCCTGCCTTCCCATTTCGCCCTGGCCATGCATCCGCCGTGTGCCGGGTCGTCTCGGCGATTCAGGTGGTGCGGGCGATCATCCGGGCCTGCCATTCCGACGCGGACGTCGTCGCGGGCGGGGTCGTGGTCATGAAGTCGGTGAGCACCTCGCAGTAGCGATCGGGTTGATCGCAATGGGTGAAGTGCCCGGCGCCCGCGAAGATCTCGAGCCGGCTGCCGGGGATCGCGGCGTGCGTCGCGCGTCCCTGATCGACCGGGATGATCTTGTCGTGGTCGCCCCAGATGATCAGCGTCGGAACTGCGGCGGCCAGGTAGAGCCGGTCGGCGGCGCTCACGCGTTGGCCCGCGACGTCGATCACCGATCGCAGCGTGTGCGTGAACGCGGTGCGTGTCTCCGTATCGGCCAACGATCCGTAGCTCTGCCAGATCTGTTCGAGGTTCGGCGTGGGCTGCAGGCCGACGTGGGCCAACCAACCCGCGACGCTCACGCCGGCATCGTGGATCCAACGGTTGCAGCCGACGGCGAGTGCGTATTCCGCCCCCGGCAGAGCGAGCAGGCGCAGCAGGAGGTTCACCTCGTCGCCCAGGCCGCCACTCGACGCGAGTACGAGCCGCTCGCACCGTTCGGGGAACTGATACGCGAACTGCATCGCAACGCCGCCACCCAGCGAATGGCCGACCAACGTCGCGCGCTCGTGGCCCAACGCGACCAGGAGATCGCGTACGCCGCTCGCGAACGCGCCCAGGGAGTAGTCGCCGCGGGGTTTTTCCGACGCACCGTGGCCGACGAGGTCGGGGGCGATCACGGTGAACCGCTCGGCGAGCGCCGGCAGCACGGATCGCCACGTCGTCGAACTCCCGGCCATTCCGTGGACGAGGACGATCACCGGCCCCGACCCGGCGCCGCGGAACCCGACCCGGTGGCCGTGGATGTCGATGTGGCGCAGTTCGAGGGATGTCGTCACGGTCGCAGCGTAAGGCCGTCGGCCCGGGTCGCCGTTAGTGCCATTGGGCTCAAAGCGGATGGACCCCGGCCCCTGTCCGCAGTCGGCACAACGGACCGAGACTGCGACGGACGCTGGAGGTCCGTACATGCATCGGCTCTCGGGGACGGATGCCCTCTTCCTGGCCGGCGAGACGCCGGCGTGGCATCAACACATTGCCGGGCTGAGCATCATCGACCCGACGGATGTTCCCGACTTCTCGTACGACGCGGTCGTGCGCAGCATCGGCGCGCGGCTGCCACTGATCCCGAAGCTCACCTGGAAGTTGCGGGAGGTACCGCTCGGGCTGCACCGGGCGGTGTGGATCGCGGACCCCAGCTTCGATGTGCGCCGTCATGTCCGGCGCATCGGCGTTCCGGCGCCGGGAGGCCCGCGCGAGACCGCGGAGACCGTCGGACAGATCCTCGGCACGCAGCTGGACCGCCGTTTCCCGCTCTGGGAGATCTGGTACCTCGAGGGACTGGTGAACGGCCGGGTCGGGTTCTTGATGAAATACCACCACTGTCTCCTCGACGGCGTGGCCGGGAGCGGGATGGCCGCGCTGCTCTTCGATTTCGAGCCGTCGCCGCCCGAGCGACCGATTCCGGCGCTCCCCGCGCCCGAGCCCGAGCCGAGCGACACCTGGTTCCTCGTGCAGAGCGTCGCGGCGAGCGCGGCGGTGCCGTGCCAACTCGCGCGGTACGGCGTTCGCCTCGTGCGGCGCGGCATCGACGCCATCGGTTACGCCGTTTCGCCGCGACCCAAACCCGACGTGAGCGCGATGTTGCAGGCGCCGCGCACGTCGTTCAATCGCTCGATCGGCCCGCGCCGTTCGATGGCGTTCACGAGCGTCGCGCTCCGCGACGTGAAAGCGCTGCGGGACCACTACGACGTGAAGATCAACGACATCGTGCTCGCGCTCTGCTCCGGCGCGCTGCGCATCTACCTGGACGATCGCGGCGAACTGCCGACGCGCACGCTCACCGCGGGGGTGCCGGTGTCGACCCGGACGGAGGGAGACCCTTCCCTCGACAATCAGCTCTCCTACATGGTGGTGCCGCTCGCGACGGACGTCGCGGACCCGACCGAGCGGCTCCGCGCCATCCATCGCCACACGCGTGCGGCCAAGGAGATGACCTCGGCGCTGCGCGAGCATCCCATCGGCTCGATCGGCGAGACCGCGCCGCCGTGGGTTCTCGCGGCCACGATGCGCCTTGCGTACGAGTCGCATCTCCTCTCGTACGTTCCCGGCATGATGAACACGATCGTGTCGAACGTGCCCGGACCGACCTCCCCGCTCTACCTTGCCGGCGCGCGCCTCACGGGCATCTTCTCGGCCAGCGTCATCCTCGAAGGAATGGGCGTGAACCTCACGGTCTTCTCGTTGAACGATCGGGTCGACTTCGGCATTCACGTCGATCCCGACCTCGTGAGCGCGCCGTGGGACCTCGCGGCGGGGGTCTCCGACGCCCTGACCGAACTTCTGGCCGCGGCCGACCTCGGTTCCCCGACCTCGGTCGAGGACGCGTTCGGGATCCGGACCGGATGAGCGTGCACCCGTGATCTCCGGCTTCGTGCATCCCGACTTCGGCGGCGTGACCCAGAGCCTGCGGCGCGTCGCCACGCACCGGCGCGGCGGCGGCGCGGCCGTGGCCGTCTTCCACGACGGCGAACTCGTGGTCGACGCCTGGGTGGGCGCCCGAGACGCCCGGGGCACGCCGTGGTGTTCCGACACGATGGCCATGAGCTTCTCGACGACGAAGGGCGTGATCGCCACGACGATGCACCGCCTCGTCGACCGCGGTCTGCTCGACTACGACGATCCGGTTGCGCAGTACTGGCCCGAGTTCGCGGCGGCGGGCAAGGAACGCGTCACCGTGCGTCACCTCCTCAGCCACTCCGCCGGACTGCACCAGCTGCGCGGCGTGATCGCCGACGCCTACGAGATGCTCGACTGGGACCTCGTGTGCTCCCGCCTCGCCGCCGAAGCGCCGCGCTACGAGCCCGGCACCCGGCACGGCTACCACGGGATCACCTACGGCTTCCTCGTCGGCGAGGTGATCCGCCGCGTCACCGGCACGACGGTGAACGAAGCGGTGAACGCCGAGATCGTGACACCCCTCGGACTCGACGGGATGTCGATCGGTGCGCCGCCCGAACAACGCGGCCGCCTCGCCGAGCTCATCGTGCGTTTCGGCGACGCCGAACGCGCCGAGCGCTTCGCCCGTCGTGCGTCGCGATTCTCGGGACTCGCGCCCGCGATCGACACGTTCATGGTGCCGCGGTCCGACCGGCTCTTCGCCTCGACCGAGATCCTCGATGCCGCCGTACCCGCGGTCAACGGCTGCTTCACCGCTCGTTCCCTCGCCCGTATGTACGCGGCACTCGCGGGCGGGGGTGTGCTCGACGGCGAGCGGTTCCTCTCCGCCGAAACCCTGCGCCGCGCGACCGAGATCCAGTCGACGGGGCTCGATCTCGTGGTGGGGTTTCCCATGCGCTGGCGATTGGGTTACCACCTGGCCGCGACGACGCGCGGGGTGATCCCGAACGGGTTCGGTCACTTCGGCTTCGGCGGCTCGGGCGCCTGGGCCGACCCCGACCGGAACCTCGCGGTCGCGTTCGTGTGCAACCGGGTCGCAGGAACGCCCTTCGGCGACACCCGGTTCTTACGCATCGGCGCCCGGGCGCAGGCGGCGGCCGACGCCCGCTGACCGGCGCACCGATCATTTGTGGGATCCTTGGGTCATGAAGGTCTCGGGGTCGCGCGTTTTCGCCGCCGTCGTCGGCGCGGCATCGTGGACCGCGACCGAGTACGGCCTCCACCGATTTGCGATGCACGAGATGCGAGGTCGTGGACCGGCGTCGGCCGAGCACCTCGAGCATCACGCCGACGTGACCTACTACGCACCCGCGTCCAAGAAGATCGCGTCCGCTGCGGCGGCGGCGGCGGTTGCGTATCCCGTCGCGGCGGCAGTGGCCGGTCGGCGCTGGGCCACCGCGTTCACCGCGGGGCTGATCGCCGCGTACTTCGGCTACGAGGTCGCGCACCGGCGCACGCACACGCACCCACCGCGCAACCGTTACGGGCGCTGGGCCCGCCGCAATCACATGCACCACCATTTCGGCGCGCCATCGCGGAACTTCGGCGTGACCACCCTTGTCTGGGATCGAATCTGGGGTACCTATGACGAGCCGGGTGTCGTCACCGTCCCCCGTCGCATGGCGCCGGTGTGGCTGCTCGACGAGACCGGAGCGGTACGAGCCGAGTTCGTCGGTGACTACGTCGTCACGGGAGACCACTCGGAGGCGAACCGTGCCCCGCGTGACCGGGTCGATGCGTTCGCCAACGTCGCCCCTGCGCTGTAGGAGTTCGGTCAGGCCACCGACGTCTCGGCGTGGGAGTGCGTGTCCTCCCGGCCCGCGACGAGGAGGAGTACTCCCGGCTTGCGGGCGAGATGGTGCGCGACGCTGCCGAGCACCGCTTCGGACAAACCGCGGCCACGTGCGCCGATGGCGATCAGATCGACACCGTGCCGGTGGGCGTAGCCGGCGAGTGCCTCGTCCGGCCGACCACCCAAGATGACGGTCGCCGGAGTTGCTCGGGGGATCTCGGCGACAGCCGCATCGAGGAGAGCCTGCGCGTCGCGTGCGAACACGCTCTGCTCCGTGCGGTCAGCAGTGATCGCGTCGACGGCGTCGAGGTCGACGACCGTGGCGAGCGTCAGTGACCCCAGCCGATCGGCGAGGAGATCGACGACCGCCCGGGTCGCGGTCATCGCCTCCGGTGAGCCGTCGATACCGACGAGCACCGCGACATCGCCCGCGCCCGCGGCACCCGATCGCATCGGAACTTCCGCCGGGGCCTTGTCGCGGCGGTGGCCGACGACCACCAAGGGGACCACGAGCGGCCCGAAGAGCGCGCCGAGGACACCCCACATCCAGGGATCGTTCCCGCGGCGGCCCATCACGAACGCGGTCCCGAGACCGATCAGCACGAATACGGCGACCACAATGAGCATGGCCTCGGCGACCGTCATCGTTTCCGTCCTTTCGCGCAGGCCCTACCTCGGTTCCTGCCTCCTGCCGTCGATCGTGACGCCGCGGATCGTTGGCGGGCAGTGCCGCAGGACAGGTCACGCATGTGACCAACGACCCGCCCTCGGGAACGCCGCAGCCAGCGGTCGGTGAGCTACGGGCGGGGTCGGGTGCCCCTCCGAACGCGGACGTTCGGCCCTTTACGGAGCCGAGTGACGACCGGCAGGGTTGCACAGGAGGTGCCGTGGTGTCGGTTCGCGAAGTACGCATCGAGAAGTTGGCGACGGCGTCGCCGGCGCCGAATCTCGGCGACTACGCGGCGGCGGTGCGCACGTTCGACTGGGGCGCCGCCCGCCGCGCCCTCGACGGTCTCCCGGCGGACGGCGGGCTGAACATCGCGCACGAAGCTCTCGTGCGTCACGCGCGCGGGCCGCGCGGGGATCACGTCGCCATTCGCTGGCGCGGGAAGGACGGGGGCGCCCGGGATCTCACCTATCGCGATCTCGATGCGCTGACGAACCGCTTCGCCAACGCGCTGAGAGCACTCGGCATCGGTACGGGCGATCGCGTCTACACGCTGCTCGGGCGCGTGCCCGAGCTGCACGTTGCGGTGCTCGGTGCCTTGAAGTTGGGTGCGGTCGTGTCACCGCTGTTCTCCGCGTTCGGTCCCGAACCCATCAAGCAGCGGCTTCTCCTCGGAGACGCACGGGTACTGGTCACGACTCCCGGGCTGTATCGCCGCAAGGTCGAGTCGATCCGCGCCGACGTTCCCGGGCTCACGCACGTACTGCTGGTCGGGAGCGACGACTTCGATGCCCGCATGCGCGCCGCGTCCGACGAGTTCACGGTTGGTCCGACTGATCCCGAGCAGCTCGCGCTGCTGCATTTCACGAGCGGCACGACCGGGACCCCGAAGGGCGCGATGCACGTTCACGAGGCGGTCGTCGCGCACGATGCGACCGCGAGGTTCGCGCTCGACCTGCATCCCGACGACGTCTTCTGGTGCACCGCCGATCCCGGCTGGGTGACCGGGACCTCGTACGGCATCATCGCACCCCTCACCGTCGGCGCCACCCTCGTGCTCGACGAGGCCGAGTTCGACGCGCAGCGGTGGTACGAGACGCTCGCGCGTGAGCGAGTGACGGTGTGGTACACCGCGCCGACCGCGATCCGGATGATGATGCGGGCGTCGAGGATCGACACGAGTCGCCACGATCTCTCGGCCCTCCGATTCGTCGCGAGCGTCGGCGAACCGCTGAATCCGGAAGCCGTCCAGTGGGGACTCGAAGCACTCGGTCTCCCGATCCACGACAACTGGTGGCAGACCGAGACCGGCGGGATCATGATCGCCAACTTCTTGTCGGCCGACATCAAGCCCGGCTCGATGGGCCGACCGCTGCCGGGTATCGAGGCCGCGATCCTGCGCCGCGACGAACACGGTGCGGTCGTGGTTCGTGACGACGGCGCGGTCGACGAGGCCGGAGCGGACGAGGAGGGCGAGCTCGCGCTGCGCTCCGGTTGGCCGTCGATGTTCCGCGGTTACCTCGGTGAGGAGGAGCGCTACCGGAAGTGCTTCCGGGGCGGCTGGTACCTGAGCGGCGATCTCGCGCGCCGCGACGCGGACGGATACTTCTGGTTCGTCGGCCGGGGCGACGACGTCATCAAGTCGGCGGGCCATCTCATCGGCCCGTTCGAGGTCGAGAGCGCGCTGATGGAACACCCCGCGGTCGCGGAGGCGGGTGTGATCGGCAAGCCCGACCCGATCGTCGGCGCGGTCGTCAAAGCGTTCGTGGTGCTGAACGCGGGCTACGAGGCCGGCGAGGCGTTGCGCCTCGAACTGATCGGGTTCGGTCGCAAGCGCCTCGGGGCCGCGGTGGCGCCGAAGGAGATCGATTTTCGCCGCGAACTCCCCAAGACGCGCAGCGGGAAGATCATGCGCCGGCTCCTGCGGGCGCGCGAGCTCGGACTCCCCGAGGGCGATCTCTCGATGCTGGAAGGTGGGTCATGAGTGACGTCGTGAATCGGGAGGATGCCCTCGCGCTGTTGCGGGAGATGGTGCGCGTCCGGCGGTTCGAGGAACGGTGCGTGGAGCTCTACAGCGCGGCGCGGATCCGCGGGTTCGTGCACCTCTACATCGGCGAGGAGGCCGTTGCGGTCGGTGTGCTCGCCGCGCTGACCGCCGACGACGACGTCGTCGCCACGTACCGCGACCACGGACACGCGCTCGTGCGCGGCGTGCCGGCGACCGCGATCATGGCCGAGATGTACGGCGTGCAGGAAGGGTGCAGCCGCGGGCGCGGCGGGTCGATGCACCTGTTCGACGTCGGTCATCGGTTCTACGGCGGCAACGCGATCGTGGCCGGCGGCCTGCCCGTCGCCGTCGGGCTCGCGCTGGCGCGCAAGATGCAGGGTCGGGGCGGCGTGGTCGCGTGCTTCTTCGGCGAGGGCGCGATGGCGGAGGGAGAGTTCCACGAGTGCATGAACCTGGCCGCGCTGTGGTCGCTGCCCGTGCTCTTCTGCTGCGAGAACAATCTGTACGCGATGGGAACGGCGCTGGCGCGGTCGGAGTCGGAGACGGACCTGGTCCTCAAGGCGACGAGTTACGAGATACCGGCGTGGCCGGTCGACGGCATGGACGTCGTCTCGGTGCGGGACGCGACGCGGCGCGCGGTGGAGTCGATCCGCGCGGGCGGCGGCCCGCACTTCCTGGAGTTGCGGACGTTCCGGTTCCGGGCGCACTCCATGTACGACCCCGAGCGATATCGGGAACGGGCCGAAGTCGAAGAGTGGAAACTGCGGGACCCGATCGCGACGTTCGTGGAGCGGTACGCCTTCACGCCGGACGACCTCGAGGAGCTCGAACGCTCGGTCGCGGACGAGGTCGACGCCGCGGTGGCGTTCGCGGAGGCCGGGACGCCGGAGCCGGTGGAAGACCTCACCCGGTTCGTGACGAGCGAGTTGGGCCGGACATGAGCGCCGAACCGGTCGAGCTCACCTATCGCGATGCGATGCGCGAGGCCATGCGGGACGCGCTCCGCGCCGATGAGCGGGTGTTCCTGATGGGCGAGGATGTCGGCCGTTACGGCGGCTGCTTCGCAGTGAGCCTCGGTCTCCTCGAGGAGTTCGGACCCGAGCGCATTCGCGACACGCCGCTGTCGGAGTCCGCGTTCGTCGGCGCAGGAATCGGTGCCGCGCTCGCGGGCATGCGCCCGATCGTCGAGATCATGACGGTCAACTTCAGCCTGCTCGCGCTCGACCAGATCATGAACAACGCGGCCACGCTGTTGCACATGTCGGGCGGCCAGTGCAACGTTCCGCTCGTCATCCGCATGACGACCGGCGCCGGTCGTCAGGTCGCGGCCCAGCACTCGCACAGTCTCGAAGGTTGGTTCGCGCACATTCCGGGACTGCGCATCCTCGTGCCCGCGACGGTCGAGGACGCGCGCCGAATGCTCGCGCCCGCGCTGGAGGATCCCGATCCGGTGCTGATCTTCGAACACGCCGGGCTCTACAACACGACCGGCCGGGTCGTCATGGGCCGCGACCCCTTCGACATCACCCGCGCCGCGGTACGCCGACCCGGGGCCGACGTGACGTTGTTGACGTACGGGGGGATGCTGCCCGTCACGCTCGCGGCCGCCGAGCGACTGGCCGCGGACGGTACCGACGCCGAGGTCGTCGATCTCCGCACACTGCGGCCGCTCGATGACGAGACGATCATCGGCTCGGTGCGGCGCACGCACCGCGCGGTGGTGATCGACGAGGCGTGGCGCAGCGGATCGATCGCGGCCGAGGTCAGCGCCCGGATCATGGAACAGGCCTTCTACGACCTCGACGCACCGGTCGAGCGCGTGTGCGGCGCCGAGGTGCCGATGCCGTACGCGAAACACCTCGAGGAAGCGGCGCTCCCGAGCGTCGACGCGGTCGTCGCCGCCGTGAACCGGACGCGCGCGCGTGTCTGAGTCGACGGGCGTGTTCCGGATGCCGTCGCTCGGCGCCGACATGGACTCGGGCACGGTGCTCGAGTGGCTCGTACACCCGGGGGACGCCGTGCATCGCGGCGATCTCGTCGCCGTCGTGAAGACCGACAAGGCCGATATCGAGGTCGAGATCTTCGAAGACGGCGTCATCGGTGAGCTGCTCGTTCCCGAAGGCACCGAGGTCGACGTCGGGACCCCGTTGGCGACGCTCGTCGGCGCGGCCGGCCCGCCGCCCGCAGTCGCGCCCCCGTTGCCGCCGCCCGCAGTCGCGGCCCCGTTGCCGCCGCCTCCGCCGGAACCCGCGCCGGCGCCGGTCGTCGAGGCCCGCTCCGCTCCGGCGCCGCGCGTCGGGGTCTCGCCCTACGCCCGTCGTCGCGCCGCCGAGCTCGGCGTCGACCTCGACACCATCGTCCCGTCGCAACCCGGGCATCCGATCTCCGCGGCCGACGTGGAACGGGCAGCCGCGACCGGTGGCGCGGCCGGGGCGCGCGCCGCTCGGGTCGAGTCGGTCGATCAGGCCGCGGCGATGCGGCGCGCGATCGGCAATCTGATGGCGCGCTCCAAGCGCGAGATCCCGCACTACTACCTCGAGCACGACATTTCGCTGACGCACACCCTCGCCTGGCTGCAGCGGCACAACGAGGGCGTCCCGATGGAAGCACGCGTGCTGCCGGCCGCCCTGTTCTGCAAAGCGGTCGCGCGGGCGGCGGCCGAAGTCCCGGCGCTCAACGGTTTCTGGCAGGACGACGCCTTCGTGCCGGGCGCGGGAGTGCATCTCGGTGTCGCGATCTCGCTGCGTCAGGGCGGACTGGTCGCACCCGCGATCCGCGACGCCGACGGACTCGCCCTGGCCGAGGTGATGACCCGCCTGCGCGACCTCACCGCCCGGGCGCGCGGTGGGCGACTCCGTGGGTCGGAGATGACCGACGCGACGATCACTGTGACGAACCTCGGCGATCAGGGGGTGCGCGCCGTCTTCGGCGTGATCTACCCGCCGCAGGTTGCGCTCGTCGGCTTCGGCAAGATCACCGAACGCGTCTGCGCCGACGAAGGCTCGATTGCCGTACGGCCGGTGGTCTCGGTCACCCTCTCCGCGGACCACCGCGCCACGGACGGGCACATCGGGGCGCGCTTCTTGGCGCTGGTCGAACGGCTGCTGCACCAACCGGAGGACTTGTGATGATGGACGCGACGACGGCCACCCGGAACGCGCTCGCGGGCATCGCCCCCGAGGCCGATCTCGACGCCCTTGCGCCCGACGTCGACCTCCAGGAGGAACTCGATCTCGACTCGATGGACTTCCTCAATTTCCTCATCGCGCTCGGCGAGGCCACCGGCGTGCACGTGCCCGAGTCCGACTACGGGCAGGTCCGAACGTTCGGTAGCTGCGTCACGTACGTCACCGCGCACTCGCCGGCGTGAACTCCCCGATCGGATCGCTTCACGGTCCGGCGATGCGTTCGGGCGCGCGGATCACGGGAGTCATGCGACCGTCGGCGAGCCGGACGACGCGGTCCGCCGCCGCGGTCAGCCTCATGTCGTGGCTGACCGCGAGCACGGCGCCACCGGCGGAGCAACACGAGCGGAGAAGGGAGATGACGGCGGCGCCGCTCTCGTCGTCGAGGCTGCCCGTGGGTTCGTCGGCGAGCACGAGCGAGGGATGGTTGGCGAACGCGCGCGCGACGGCGATGCGCTGACGTTCGCCACCGGAGAGCTCGGGCGGCCGAACGTGTGCTTGCACGCCCAGCCCGACCTGGTCGAGCAACTCGATCGCGCGCGCGCGACGGGCCCGCCGGCGGACACCGGTGCCGAGCATCGCGATCTCGACGTTCTGTTGCGCATCGAGGTGGGGGAGGAGATTGTGGAGCTGGAAGATCAGCCCGATCTCCTGCCGGCGGTAACGGTCGATGCGATGGGCGTGCGCGAGGTCGCGGCCGTGCACCCGGATCGAACCACCGGTCGGGTGATCGATCGCGGCGACGAGATTCAAGGTGGTCGACTTGCCGCTGCCCGAAGGTCCGACGAGCACGACGAACTCGCCGGGTGCGACCGACAACGACGCGTGGTCGAGCACGATGCCGCGGCCACCGCCGTACGTCTTGACGACGTCGAGCAGCTCGAGTGCAGGGTCACTCATGTTGCAGCGCCGAGAGCGGGGTGAGCCGTGCGGCCCGCACGGCCGGATACAACGCGCCGAGGGTCGCCATCGCGAACGCGAAGAGCAACGCGCGTCCGAAGATCCAGGCTTCGTAGCGGGGTTGGAACACGCCGACCAGCGCGTCCACGTGCGTCAGCGCCTGCACCGCGGCGATCCCGACCACGATGCCCAACGCGGCGCCCATGAAGCTGACGACGAGCGCCTCGCCGAGTACGAGACGGAACAGTCGGCGGCGGGTCCAGCCGACCGCGCGCAGGAGCCCGAACTCCCGGAGGCGCTCGTAGAACGACAGGAGCGACGTGTTCATCACGCCGGTCGCGCCGATGAACAGCGCGAGGATCGATCCACCGACGTTCGCGGCGGTGATCAGGACGAGGTTGCGGTCGACCCGGCCGTAGTCGCTTTCGCTGCGGGCGGTGGCGAGTCGCGGGTTCGCGCGTTCGATGCGGCCCCGGACAACGGCGATCGACGCGTTCGGCTGCACGCGGACGAACGCAAGCGTGAAGATGCCGGGCTCGGTGTGCCACGCCTGGAGATCGGTGAGCGGAAACATTCCCGCGGCATCTCCGATGACGTTCTTCGTCGAGAAGATGCCGACGATGCGGAACCGGCGCTCCTCGACCTTGAACGTGTCGCCGACGTGGACGCCGAAGTCCTTCGCCGCGCGCCAACCGAGCATCATCTCGCCCGGTCCGTGCGCGCTGGACGCGTCGGCGCGGTAGGACCGGCCGTCGAGAACGGTGACCCCGAACTCCGGTTGGTCGGACGGTCGGATGCCGATCTCGATGAAGAACGGGTGCTTGGCGCTGAGCTTTGCGGTCGAGACGAACACGCCGGTCGCGGATTCCACGCCCGGCGTCGCCCGCACCGCGTTGACGTCGTCCTGGGACAGGGTGCTGTACAGGACGTCCGAGGCGCCCTTTTGGGAAACGCTGAAGTCCGCGTTCCCGGTCCGGAGGATGGCAACGGCCGTCTCCCGCAGCGATGTGGTCAACACTCCCAACGCGAGCACGGCGGTCACGCCGATGGCCACGGCGACCGCGGTCACCACGGCGCGCAGGCGGCGGCTGGCCACGTTGTGCAGGATCAGCCCGGCGAACGTCAACTCCTTCGCCCCTCTCGCGTCCTCGGTGTGCATCCAGCGTCGGTGCCGGCGGCGGCGACGGCCAGTGCCGGGGGCCCTGCACCGCGCGGACGTTCGTCCTGTTCGTGACGAGGGCCGGGCTTGCCGGAGGACCGGCGACATTGGGACCTCCGCCCCTGGGACGCGCATCGGTCGGGGAGCAGAGTCGGCGCATGCCCGTATCGCAGACTGCCCAGATCGTCCCGTTGGATGCGCTCGGGATCACCGATGTCGCGGTCGCAGGAGGCAAGGGCGCAAATCTCGGCGAACTCTGCGGCGCCGGGTTCCGGGTGCCCCCGGGATTCGTCATCGGCGCTCCCGCCTATCTCGAGGCCATGGACGCCGGCGGAGTGCGCGCCGAGCTGGTGCGGCTCGAAAAGAGCGTCGATGTCGGCGACGCGGAGCAGGTCGCGGTGGCCGCGGCCCGCCTGCAGGAGCTCGTGCACGCCGCGGGTCTCCCGACGAACCTGCGCACGGAGCTGCTCGACGCGTTTCACCGGCTGGGCCCCGGTGTCCGGGTCGCGGTGCGTTCGTCGGCGACCGCCGAAGATGCCGCGGATACTTCGTTCGCCGGGATGAATCAGACCTTTACCAACGTGCGCGGCGACGACGATCTGTGCACCCGCGTCGTCGACTGCTGGGCGTCGCTGTTCGGCGAACGCGTCGTCACCTATCGGCGGGCGCGCGGCATCGACGCCGAGCCCGCGATCGCGGTCATCGTGCAGCAGATGGTCGAATCGGATCGGAGCGGCGTCATGTTCACCGCCGATCCTTCGACCGGCGATCCGTCGATCATCGTCATCGAGGGCGCGTTCGGGCTCGGCGAGGTGGTCGTGGGCGGCCAGGTGGAGCCCGACACGTATCGCGTCGCCAAGGAGGGTCCGAGGCTCGTCGACCTGCGGATCGGCATCCAGTCGTTCATGATCGTCGCCGACCTGCAGCACGGCGACCGGAAGTTGATGTTGTCGCCGGCCGAGGGCGGCCGGCGCGTCCTCGCCGACGAAGAGGTGCTCGAGCTCGCCGAGCTCGGGCTGCGCGTCGAGCGTCACTACGGCAAGCCGCAGGACATCGAGTGGGCAATCGACGGATCCGGAATCCTGTTGGTCCAGTCGCGTCCCATCACGACCATCGGCGGCTCGCCGGACACCGCGGCGGCTCCGGTCCCCGCTCCGACCGCGGGGAAGGTCCTGGTCCGGGGACTCGGCGCGTCGCCGGGCCGTGCGACCGGTCGCGCGCGCGTCATCGCTTCTCCCGCCGAGGGCGCCGCGCTGCAAGAGGGTGAAGTGCTGGTCGCGACGATGACGAGCCCGGACTGGGTGCCGCTGTTGCAACGGGCCGCGGCCCTCGTCACCGACGGCGGTGGCATGACGTGTCACGGCGCGATCGTGAGTCGTGAGCTCGGTGTGCCGTGCGTCGTGGGAACCCGGCGCGGGACCGAGCTGCTGCGCGACGGCGAGCTCGTCACCGTCGACGGAACGAGGGGCGTCGTCTGCGAAGGTGACGCCGACACCGACGCCGGCGCTCGCACCGAGTCCCCGGCGCCGACGACGCCCGCGACGGTCGCGCCGGTGTTCGTCGAGCCGCTCGCGACGAAGCTCTACGTCAATCTCGCGCTGGCCGATCAGGCCGAGCGGGTCGCGGCGCTCCCGGGCGTCGACGGGGTCGGCCTGCTGCGCGCCGAGTTCCTCCTGACCGATGCCCTCGGTGGCCGCCACCCGCGGGCGGTCGTCGCCGACGATCGCAACGAGTTCGTCGACCGCATGGCGACGGCCCTCCTGCGCATCACGACGCCGTTCATGCCCCGGCCGGTCGTGTACCGCACGATCGATTTTCGCAGCAACGAGTTCGCCAACCTGGCCGGCGGCGCCGAATACGAGCCCGTCGAGGCCAACCCCATGATCGGCTACCGCGGCTGCTACCGGTACGTCCGTGAGCCCGAGCTCTTCGCGTTGGAGCTCGAGGTGCTGGCGCGGGTGCGCGAGCAGACACCGAACCTGCACATGATGATTCCGTTCGTACGGACGCGATGGGAGCTCGAGGCGTGTCTCGAGCTCGTCGACCGGAGCCCTTTGAGCCGCCAGCGCGGTCTGCACAAGTGGGTGATGGCGGAGGTGCCGTCGGTCGTCTACCGGATTCCGGAGTACGCGGCGCTGGGCATCGACGGAGTCTCGATCGGATCCAACGACCTCACGCAACTCATGCTCGGTGTCGATCGCGATTCCGAGGTGTGCGCGGAGCTGTTCGACGAGTCGGACGCCGCGGTGCTCGACGCGATCGACCGCATCATCGCCGCGGCACGCGACGCCGGGATCACGTCGTCGCTCTGCGGTCAGGCGCCGTCGAACCGTCCCGAGTTCGCGGAGCACCTGGTTCGCCAGGGCATCACGTCCATCTCGGTCAACCCCGACGCCGTCGGTCGGGCCCGCGCCGCGATCGGATCCGCCGAGCGCCGCATCGTCGTCGACGCGGCGCGTGACCGGCCGGCATCATCCCACTAGGGCGTCGTCGAGGTCGCGCCGGGCGTCGATGATGCCGTCGACGCGGTCGAGGTCGTCGCGGCGCCCGGGAGCGATGTCGTCGACGATCTCGACGTGGGTGTCGTCGGTCTCGTGGTTCGCGTGGATCGCGACGTCGTGGTCGTCCGTGCCGATGAGGTCGGTGACGTCGTGAGGGCTCGGGACGTGGTGGTCGTTGCGGGCGCGAGCGTTGTCGACGGAACCGACCGCTCGGTCGTCGGAGCCCGGTTCGTGATCGGGGTTGTCGGGTCGGGGGGCGGCGCGGGGCGCACGAGCACGTAGAGGACGAGCGTCGCGACGAACACGAGCGTCACGACGACGGTGGAACGACGGACGCGGCCGTACGTCACGTCGGCGGCGCCACGCCGTCGGCGTCCATCTCGGCCGGAAGGGTGATGCCTTCGCCCTGCAGCGCGGTTGCAAAACGGGCCCGCAACGCGCGGCTGACGACGAACTGCTTGCCGGGAAGCGTCCGGGCCACGACGCGGATGCTGAAGCTGTCGACCTCGATGCGATCGACACCCATGACCGTCGGGGCATCGAGCATCAGCGGGCGAAACGCGTCGTCGCCGTACACGCCCTCGCCGACGGCCTCGAGGATCTCGTTGACGCGCTTGATGTCCGCCGTCGCCGGGAGCGGTACGTCGACGACGGCGCGCGCCCAGTCGCGCGACAGGTTCGTCACCTGATTGATCTGCCCGTTCGGGATGATCACCATCTCGCCGTCGACCGTGCGGATCCTGGTCACGCGGAGCGTGACCTCCTCGACGGTGCCGGTGACCCCCATCGTGGAACCGATGTTGGAGATGCGGATGAGGTCGCCGAAGCCGTATTGGCGTTCGGTGATGATGAAGAACCCGGCGAGGATGTCCTGCACCACCCGTTGTGCGCCGAAGCCCAGCGCGACACCGGCGATCGCCGCGGGGGCGACGAGGGTCGTGATCGGGACGCCGAGCCGGGCCAGGACGAGGACCCCGGTGACGAAGTAGATCAGCGCCAGCGTGCACCACGTGACGGCCTGCGCCACCGAGTGCCGGTGCTTCGCGTCCTCGGAGCGAACCAGGGCGTCGCGGTCGCGGTCGCGGGCGTCGATGCGCGCGGTGATCTTCGCGCCGGACCACGTGACGAACCGGGTGAGGAGGATCGCGCCGCTCACCAACAGGATGATCTCGAGCCCGTTGCTGCGCGCCCAGGTACCGAAGTCGCGGAGCGACGTGACGGCGAAGACTGCGGCGGCCGTCATGCGGTCGGGATCGTAAGCGAGGCCGGCGGACGGACGGGCGCGGCCCGGCCCCGGTCGTGGCGCCGGATGAACGCGCGGCGGGTCTCGTCGGCCCCCCACACGATGATCGGGAACACGATCAACAAGGGCAGCACCGCGAGCGGGGGCGGCGCGGTGCCGAACACGGCGCGCAACCCGGGAACGACGGTGACGGCCGCGGCGAACGCGATCTCGAAGGCGATGCCCCACAGCAGCAACGGGTTCGTGAACACCCCGACCTCGCGCAGTGATGCCCGGTCGGTGCGCGCCGCGAACGCGGTGCCGATCTGACACGCGACGATTCCGAGAAACGTCGTGGTCGTGGCCTGGATGTACGCGTGGTGCAGTGGACTGCCGGCACCGACCGGATCGCCGAGGTGCCAGCCCGCGCGGGTCAGGACGAAGAAGTAGCCGCCGATGACGAGCCCGGCCGACAAGAGCCCGAGGAACACCCAGGCCCGGTACAGCATCGCGGGCTGGATCACTCCTTCGCCGCGCGGCCGCGGCGGACGGTCCATGAGGCCGGGTTCGGCGGGCTCGCGCCCGAGCGCGAGCGCGGGCAGGGTCTCGGTCCCGAGATCGATCGCGAGGATCTGCAGCACCGTGAGCGGAAGCGGGATCCGTCCGCCGCTCAGCGCGTAGAGCAGAAACGGCACGACCTCCGGCGTGGCGTGCACGAAGATGTAGAAGATGAACTTGCGCACGTTCTCGTAGACGCGGCGTCCCTCGCCGACCGCGATGACGATGCTGGCGAAGTTGTCGTCGGTGAGGATCATCGTGGCCGCGTCGCGCGCGACGTCGGTGCCCGAGCGGCCCATGGCGATGCCGATGTCGGCGCGCTTCAAGGCCGGCGCGTCGTTGACGCCGTCGCCGGTCATCGCCACGACCTCGCCGAGCGACTTGCAGGGCATCGGCGATGCGGAGCTTCGCCTCGGGGGAGTTGCGGGCGAAGATGATCTCTCGATGGTCGCCGAGAACGCGGTCGAGCTCCGCGTCGCTCATCTCGTCGAGCTCGCTGCCGGTGACCATCAGGTCGGCGTCGATCCCGACGCGCCGGGCAATGGCTTGCGCGGTGAGACCGTTGTCGCCGGTCACGACCATCACGCGGATGCCGGCCTGATGGCAGCGGCTGACCGCGTCGGCCACTTCGGGCCGGGGTGCGTCGAGCAGGCTCACGAGTCCGACGAGACAGAGATCGCTCTCGGCTTCGGCGCGGGCCGCGGGCGGCGGCTCGAGCAGCTTGCGCCGAGCGACGGCGAGGACGCGCAGGCCGGCGGCCGCACGGTCGGTCACGTGTCGTTCGACCGACGCCCGCCGCACGTCGTTCAGGGGCAACTCGCTTCCGTCCGGCTGGAGAACGGTGGTGCAGCGAGCCAGCACCGATTCGGGGGCGCCTTTGGTGTGCACCCAAACGGTGCCGTCGAGGTCGTCGACGGTGGACATCAACTTCAGCGTGGGGTCGAAACGGAACACCGATCGGCACGACTGCTCGCGGGTCACCCGGGAGATGTCGGCACCGAGCCGCTGCGCCGCGAGCAGCATCGCGGTCTCGGTCGGGTCGCCGACGGCGGAACCCGCGTCCGCGCCGTCGACCACCGCCGAGGTACAACGCGCGAGCACGACCGCGAGCGCACCGGCGACGAGTCGACCCTCGTCGGCGATGTCGCCGCGCGTCGCCTCGAAGTCGACGTCGCCGGCGGTGGTCCACAGCGCTACGACATGCATGCGGTTCTCGGTGAGCGTCCCGGTCTTGTCGGTACAGATCACCGTCGTCGAACCCAGCGTCTCCACGGCACTGAGCCGTTTGACGAGTGCGCCCTGGCGCGCGAGCACGCGGACGCCGACGCCGAGTGCGAGCGTGATCGTCGGCAGGAGCCCTTCGGGCACGTTGCCCACCAGCAGGCCGATCGCGAACACCGTCGCGGCCGAGAACGACAAGCCCGCGGCGAGCGTTCCCAGCGGAAGGAACGCGAGACCGATGGCGACCGCGACGATGGCGATGATCCACGCGACCCGTCGGACCTCCCGCTCCAACGGGCTCTCGTCGGTCTCGCGTGCTTGTGACAGTGCGGCGATGCGGCCGAGTTGTGTGCGCATGCCGGTCGCGAACACCACCGCGCGCGCGTCGCCGGCCGTGCAGGTCGCCCCGCTGAACACCAGGTCGGTCGCGTCCAGGAATCCGCCGCCGCTCGTCGTCGGCGCCGCGCGGCGCGCACGACCGGGCACCGACTCGCCGGTCAACGTCGACGTGTCCACCTCGACGCTGCCCTGCAGGAGCCGGGCGTCGGCGGAGACGCGGTCACCCTCGGTCGATCGACGAGGATGTCACCGGTCACGAGTTCGGCCGCGGCGATCGTCATTTCGCTTCCCGGCCCGGATGACGGTCGCGCGCGGCGGGAGGTAGCGGCTCAGGAGCTCGACCGCCTTTTCCGCTTGCTGTTCCTGCACGAACGCGAAGACCGCGTTCAGCACGATCACGGCGACGATGGCAATCGCCACCGCGGTCGAACCGGTCAGTGCGGCGAGCCCGGCGGCCAGCCACAGCAGAGAGCGCGAGTGGGTGGACCAATTGGCGGAGCAGCTCGCGCACCCACGACCGACCCGCCCGTTGTTCGAGCTCGTTGCGCCCGTGCGCCAGGAGCCGGCGGGCGGCCTCGCGCTCGTCGAGGCCTTCCGTTCGGGAACGCGAGCCGCCGGAGCACCAGCTCGACTTCACCGCGCGGATCGACGTCGGGTTCGGTCTCTGGCGCCAGCGAGGTCATTGGGCGACCGGATCATCGACCGGCGGATCGGGGTTCCGCACTGCCGGCCACGGTACACCGGAGGCCGAGGAGGCGCCGGCCGAGCGTCGATCCCGCGGTAGAGATGGGTACCGTCAACGGGGTGACGAACGCACGATCGTCGAGCATGCCGGTGTCGCTCGACCGTCGTTTCGAGGCAGCGATGTTCGACTGGGACGGCACGGCCGTCGCCGACCGCGACGCCGACGCGAGTGCGGTGCGCAATGTCGTCGAGTCGCTCTGCGCGGGCGGCGTCGACGTCGCGATCGTCAGTGGAACTCATCTCGAAAATGTCGACGGCCAGCTCGGGGCGCGGCCGTCGGGGCCGGGTCGCCTGCTGATGGCGCTCAATCGGGGCTCGGAGCTCTTCGAGGTCGGACGCGATGGTCCGCGGCTGCTCGCGCGCCGCCAGGCGACCGGTGCGGAGGACGCGGCGCTGACGCGGGCGGCCGAGCTGACGGTCGCGCGGCTCGCGGCCCAGGGGCTGACGACCCGCATCGTGTCGCAACGATTGAACCGCCGGAAGATCGACCTGATCCCGGAGCCGGAGTGGGCGGACCCGCCCAAGTCCGAGATCGATCGGTTGCTCGTCGCGGTGGAGGACCGGCTGCACCGCGCCGGCGTCGCAAATCTCGCCGCGGTGGCCGAGCTCGCGACGGAAGCGGCGCGAGAAGCGGGCATCGCCGATCCGAGGGTGACGAGTGACGCCAAGCACGTCGAGATCGGGCTCACCGACAAGACCGACTCGGCGCGTGCGGTCTTCGCCGAGCTCTGGGCCGACGGCATCTGGCCGGAGCAGGTGGTGATCGGCGGCGACGAGTTCGGCGCGATCGGCGGAATGCCGCGGCAGCGACTCGTTCATGATGATCGCCGAGGCCGGGCGCGCGGTGGTGTGCTCGGTCGGGATCGAACCCAACGGCGTCCCCGCGGGCGTCGTGCATCTCGCCGGAGGGCCCGCGCGGTTCCTCGAGCTGCTGCGCGATCAGTTGGAACGCCGCGCCGAGCTTCCGGCGGTGGTCGTGCGCGACGGCTGGGCGTTGGTCGTCGACGCATTCGATCCCGAGGCCGGGCGGTCGAACGAGGCGCTGCTCACGATCGCCGACGGCGTGATCGGCACCAACGGCGCGCCCCTGTTCACCCATCCGGCGGCGCGGCCCGAACTGGTCGCGGCGGGCGTCTACGACGGCGACGGGCCGCGCACCGATCTTCTCGCCGGTCCGCGGTGGGCCGCGCTTGGCGCGCGCCGATCGCGCCCGATGACCGGGTGCGAAGGGTGCTCGACCTGCGCACGGGCCTCCTCGGCGAGGACGTGCGCGGCGACAGCCGCATGCGATCGGTGCGCTTCTCGTCGCTGGCGCGGCCGGGTGTCGCCGTGTTGCGTGCCGACGTCGATCCACCGGAGCAGTCCCCGGCCCTCGCCGCGCCGGCGCCGAACGCCGGCACCGGCGCGATCGACGGATACGAGTGGATGACCACGCAGGGCGACGGCGGTTCGATCACCGCCGCGGGCTGGCAACACCGCGATGCGGATCGGCTCGATCGTATGGCCGCGTACGTGGTGAGCGACGGCGGGGGAGAGCCCGAGCGTGCCGTCGCGCGCCTCGGGCGCGGCGCGTGCGAGCGGGATCGACGCGTTGTTGGCCGAGCATCGCCGCGCGTGGTCGAGTCGTTGGGACCGCGCCGACATCACGCATCGACGGCGGCGACGCACAACTCCAGCTCGAGGTGCGGCTGGCGCTCTTCCATCTGATGGCGTCGGTCGCAGACCGCGGCGAGGCGGCAGTCGGCGCGCGCGGGCTCACCGGTCACGCCTATCGCGGTCACGTCTTCTGGGACGCCGATCTGTTCGTCCTCCCGTTCCTCGCGGCGACGCATCCCGCGGCGGCGCGGGCGATGCTCGAGTACCGGCGCCGGCGGATTCCGGCGGCGCGCGGCGATCGCGGAAGCCGAGGGTCATGAGGGCGTGCGGTTCCCGTGGGAGTCGGCCGCTACCGGGTTCGACGTCACGCCGCGCTCCGGACGCGACCAGAGCGGGAACGTGACCCAGATCCGTACCGGCGAGGACGAGGTGCACATCGTCGGCGACGTTGCGTGGGCCGCGTGCTGCTACGTCGAGTGGACCGGCGATCAGGAGTTCGCGCGCGGTGTGGGCCGGGAGATCCTCATCGAGACCGCCCGGTACTGGGCCTCGCGTATCCGCGTCGACGCTTCCGGGCGCGCCCACCTCTACGGCGTGATCGGACCCGACGAGTACCACGAACCCGTCGACGACAACGCGTTCACCAACGTGCTCGCCCGCTGGAACCTTCGGCGCGCGGTCGCGGCGGCCGCGACTCGTCGACGACGGCGCCGTGACCGGGGAGGAGTCGGCGCGGTGGCGGCGCCTCGCGGACGCGCTGGTCGACGGCTTCGACCCGATCACCGGTCTCTACGAGGAGTTCGCGGGCTTCTCCGCGCTGGAACCGCTCGTCATCCGCGACATCGCGCCGCGCCGGCCGATCGTCGCCGATCTCCTCCTCGGACCCGACGAGGTGCATCGCGCCCAGATCGTGAAGCAGGCGGACGTGTTGATGCTCCATCACCTGCTGCCCGACGAGGTCGCCGCGGGATCGCTCGGCGCGAACCTCGACTTCTACGAGCCGCGCACCGCCCACGGCAGCTCGCTGTCGCCGGGCATCCACGCGTCTCTGCTCGCCCGGGCCGGTCGCCCGGACGCCGCGCTGGCCATGCTGCGGGTCACCGCCGGTATCGACACCAACGACGTCGGCCGCACCGGCGCCGGCGGTGTGCATCTGGCCGCGATGGGGAGTCTGTGGCAGGCGCTCGCCTACGGATTCGCCGGACTGCGGCCGCTCGGTGACGCACTCGTGATCGATCCCTGCCTGCCCGCGAGCTGGCCCGCGTTCGAGATACGCATCGCAGTTCCGGGGTGTCCCGCTGCATCTGCGGCTCGAACGACGCGCGGTCGTGGTCCGGGCCTCGGAGCCGGTGCTCGTGATCGTCGACGGTCGCCGGGTCGCGTGCGCGGCCGGCGAAACGCGCGTTCCGCTTTCCCAGCAACGAGGTGCATCATGATCATCCTCGCCGCCCTCGACGACAGCACGGCTGCGGGACCGGTCCTGGAAACCGCGCAGCGCGTCGCAAACCTGCTCGGCGTACGGGTGGAGGCCGTGCACGTGCGCGGCGCCGGTACGGGGGCGGTCGCGGCCGCGGTCGCCGACAGCGGCGCAGGTGCCGCTGGACGTGCGGGAGGGTGACGTCGTGTCGGAGTTGCGTTCCGCGATACGTGAGCACGACGCGATGGCGTTGGTCATCGGCGCGCGCGAGTGGTCCGCCCGGCGCGGCGCCCGCCGGTCACGTCGCGTTGGACGTCGTGCAGTCGCTCGAGGACACCGTCGTGGTCGTTCCCCCCGATGCAACGGACGGCCGGTTGCGCCGGGTCCTCGTCGCGGTGGAGGGAGACGGGGAGAGCGCCGGCCTGCGCCGTCTCTTCGACCATCTCGGCGATCGACCGCTGCCCGAGGTGATCGCGTTGCACGTCATCGAACCGTCCGACGTTCCTCCGTTCGCGGACAGTCCCGTGCACGAGGCCAACGCGTTCGAGCGCGAGTTCCGGATCCGGGTGGCGAGCGGTCTGCTCACCGACGCCTCCCAGGTCCGATTCGAGATGCGGGTCGGCGATGCCGCGGACGTGCTACGCGACGCGACGCTCGAACTCGACGCCGATCTCGTCGTGCTGGCGTGGCACCGCGACCTTTCCGGCGGACACGGTCGTCTCGTCCGGGAGATGCTCGAGCGCGGCTCGATCCCGGTCGCGCTCTTCGCCCTCGACGATCCGGCGTGACGATCTACACGTATTCGCCGGGCTAGACGTATTCGCCGGGCCGGAACTGCCAGACCGAATCGCCGCCGCGGACCTCGCGGCCGCGAGATGGCCCACGGGTCGATGAGCAGCCACGACGTTCGGTCGGCGAGCCACGACCCGGGGTCGTAGAGCTCGCGGAATTCGGTGGACGTGGGCGTGGCGTGGAGCAGTTCGCCCCGCACCAGCACCGACCATCCCTCGTGATGCACGGGATCGATGGCGTCGATCTCGAACGCGACGCTGGTCGGTGCGTGGTCGATGACCGTGTCGGGTCGGGTGCGCACGGCCAGCAGCGGGCCCGAGGACGGTTCGGCGAGGCGATAGTTCACCGGGAGGATGACCGGGTCGCCGTCGGCGACGAACGCGATCCGGCCGACGGATCCCTCCCGCAGACGTTGCAAACAGGTCTCTTGCGAGAGCGGCGCCAAGCCGCCGTCGGTCGTCACGCCCCCCGGACGCTACTCCGGGAAGTCAGGACCGACGGCCCTCGACGCGGAGGTTCGCGGCGGCCATCGTGAGGAGTGCACCGGTCCGACGGCCGACAGGAGGTTCTGCTGATGCGCTTCCACGACCGAGCCGACGCCGGCCGCCGCCTGGCGACGCGCCTCGCGGACCTCCCGCGCGACGGGCTCGTCGTGCTCGGTCTTCCCCGCGGTGGAGTTCCCGTCGCCTCCGAGGTGGCAACCGCGCTCGGCGTCCCGCTCGACGTGATCCTCGTGCGCAAACTCGGTCTTCCGGCGCAGCCCGAGCTCGCGATGGGTGCCATCGGTGAGGACGGCGTCCTCGTCGTCAACGACGACGTGGTGCGCGGGGCGCGCGTGACCGATTCCGCATTCGCGCGGGTCGAGTCGGCGGAACGCGAGGTGCTCCGGCGCCGGGCCGAGCGGTTCCGGGGAACGGGGCCGCGCCCGTCGCTCGTGGGCCGGACCGCTCTGATCGTCGACGACGGGATCGCGACCGGCGCGACCGCGCAGGCCGCGTGCCGCGTGGCGATCGCCCACGGCGCGGCGCGGGTGATCGTCGCGACGCCGATCGCGTCACCGCGCGCGGTCGCGCATCTTCGCCGGGAGGCGGACGCCGTGATCGTGCTCGAGAGCCCGGAGACGTTCCTCGCGATCGGTGAGTTCTACGACGACTTCGGGCAGCTGACCGACGAGGACGTGGTGGGCATCCTCGCGCGGTCGGGTGCGACGAGAAGCGAACGCGACGAGGAGACCACGGTGCGGGCCGGGCCGCGGGACCTCGCCGGCCATCTGTTCGTACCGGCGGGCGCGAACGCGCTGGTGCTCTTTGCCCACGGCAGCGGGAGCAGTTACCGGAGCCCGCGCAACCAGTACGTCGCCGGGGTGCTCGATCGCGCGGGTCTCGGCACGTTGTTGTTCGACCTGCTCACCCCGGCGGAGGCGCGCGACCGGGCGAACGTGTTCGACATCGAACTCCTCGCCGCACGGCTCGCCGCCGCGACCGAATGGGTGCGCGGTGAGATGACGGGGCGCGATCTCGCGGTCGGCTACTTCGGCGCGAGCACTGGTGCGGGTGCAGCGCTGTGGGCCGCGGCCGAGCCGGCGGCGCGGGTGCGGGCCGTGGTCTCGCGCGGCGGCCGGCCCGACTTGGCCGGATCACGTCTCGCCGCGGTGCGCGCGCCGACCCTGCTGATCGTCGGTGGCGCGGACCGTGTCGTGCTGGATCTCAACCGAGAAGCCCGCGCGCACATGCGCTGCGAGACGGAGGTCGCGGTGGTGCCGCACGCGTCGCATCTCTTCGACGAGCCCGGCACACTCGAGCGCGCCGCCGATCTGGCCCGCGACTGGTTCGTGCGCCACCTTGCGGTGGGGAGGGACGGTGCCGGGCAGTGACTCACGTCGGGAGGCTGCCGGGGGCGGTTCCCGCCGTGGCGCGCAGCACGCCGAGGTCGAACTGATCGAGCGGGAACTTCACAACCCGGTAGGCGCCGTTTCCGGCCGGGAACGTCGCGTCGAGCACGTCCTTACCGCTCGCGTCGAGCTCCGTGAACAGTGAGCCGTCGAAGGTCGCCGTCAGGCCCCACCCGATCACCCGATGGCCGTCGGGCAACAGGCGCAACGTTCCGGTCGCCACGCTGTTCTTGCCGCTCGGCGCACTGAACTGGAACGTCGGCTGCGCGGTTCCGTTCGCGGCGTCGACGCGGAACTGGACCGCGTCCGCGGGTCCGGGCCCGAACGACTGGTCGTCGAACAAGCTGATCTCGCCGTCGGGCAGGAAGCGCGCGTCGTGCTGGCCGCCGAGATTGGCGTACGGATAATTCGTGAGCTTGATGATGCGCGCACCGTCCAGGTTGTTCGGGGTGCCGCCGAGCTTCCAGACGATCGTCCCCGTCGCCCGGTTGACGTCGTACACGGCGCTGGCGTTGCGCGCCGACACGAGCACGTTGCCGTTCGCGTCGACGTCGACCGAGTTGCAGTGGAACACGTCGTAGACCGTCTCGCCGTTCACGACGGCAGGAGACGGTAGGACGGACTCGGTGACGGGATCGATGTGATCGCTCGCGGTCCAGCTCCACACCAGGTTGCCCTGCGGATCGAGCTCTTGGATCTGGCAGTCCGCAATCGTCGAGTTCGGTCCGGGCGCGGGCGTCCCGCTCAACCCGGTGAGGTCGACCCCGCGCTTGAGCGGGTACGCGAGCACGATGTGGTCGCCGTTCGGAGCCGTGAGCAGTTCGTGGAAGTCGGTCGGCGCGCCGACCGCCCGGATGGCGCTCGTCGTTCCGTTCGCCAGGTCGTACTGCGTGAACGCGCCGTTCGGATCGATGCCGTAGCCCTGGCGCGCGGGTGCGGTCGCGTACGTAATCGAGTTGTGGCCG
Source organism: uncultured Actinomycetes bacterium (assembly GCA_963835455.1). Taxonomy (GTDB): domain Bacteria; phylum Actinomycetota; class Acidimicrobiia; order IMCC26256; family PALSA-610; genus PALSA-610. Next base: position 290,886 of record CAWIFT010000002.1, on the reverse strand, counting down.
AGCGACGTGACGTCGATCGCACCCACCGGCGTCGTGCGCTGGTACCAGACCGGCACGCCGTTGGAGTCGAGGATCATCGCGTAGTTGCCGTACGTGGTACTCCCGAGCGCGAGCGTGCCCGTGAGATACCAGCCGGGCGTCGCCGCGTCGGCGCCGGGGTGCGGATGGAAGGTGACGGTCGGGAAGTCGTGGGGGAGGCACCGGATCCAGTACTGGGTGGTCGCACCGGTCGGCGACGCCGCTTCGATCACGAGCGCGGCGTTCTCGGCGAGGTCGACGCTCGTGTCGAGGTTCGGCGCCGGATCGGTGGGAGTGGGCGCGACGACGCGCACCGTTCCGCCCGTAGCCGCGGTGGCATTCACCGTCAGTGTGTTCACGCCGGCCGCGCACGCGAGCGCGTAGTCGGTGGTGGTCGGCGAGAAGGCGGGTGTGAGCGCGAGGGGCGACACCGAAACGGTCGGCGTCGTTCGCCGCGAAAGCGTGAGCACCGCATTGCCGGTCGGCGCGTACACGACGCTGTTCGCGATCGAGACGCTGGTGAGGCCCGGTGCGAGACCGCGTGCGCCGAGGTCCCAGGTGGCGATCGATCCGAGCGTGGCCGCATCGAAGGCCTGTACGACGACATTGTCGCCGGTCGCCGCGGCTCGGCGCCCGAGCAGGAAGAGCACGCCGTTCTCCACGGCGGCCGTCTGCGCCGCGTCCGTCGCGCCCGCCGCGGGGGCGTCGACGACCGCGCCCGCGGTCGGGACGCAGATCGTGTTCCCGCAGCCGGCGGCCGGCCACGCGTAGATGTGTCCGTTGGTGCTGGTGGCGTAGATCGTGGAGTCGGTGATCGTGGGTGTGGCTGCGAACGTGTCGTTCGCGCCCGAACTCAGGATCGAGGATGCGGCGCACGACCCGGCGGGGCAGGAACCGGGGATCACCACGACCGCGTGCTCGGTCGGGACGACGACCGACCCGTTGATTGCGACGCTCGGGGTCGCGGTGATCGGCGCGTCGTGGAGCGGAACGAACCACAATGGTCCGCCCGATGCGTCGTCGAAGGCGGCGAGGCCGTTGTCGGAGTCGTTCCCGGCGGCGGTGTACACGATGCCGTTCGCGACGACCGGCCCGACGCCGGGCGCGGTGTGCCCGGTCAGCGCCGTCCACACCGGTGCGCACGCCTGCATGCCGTACCAGTTCGCGCAGCCGTTGCTCCCGGCGGCGTCGAACGCGTACAGCGCCGCCGCGCCGTTGACGTAGATGCGACCGTCGGCGAGGACGGGCGGCGACGGCGCAACCGGTGCCGTGCCGACCGACGCGACGAAGACCGGGTTGCAGGTCGAGGTCGACGGCGAGCAATTGCGCGTGCCGGCGACGTCGTAGCCGACGAGCACCGGCTGCGCCCCCCCGACCATGACGAACACGGTGTTCGAGGTGGCGTCGAGGTCGACCGTCGCGACCGACCCGACCGTCGAGCCCGGTGGCAGCGTGGCCGACCAGGCGCGTGTGTGCGTCGTCGCGTCGTAGGCCGTGAGTGTGCCGGCGGTCGTGACGAACGCGAAGCCGCCGCCGGTGACCACCTGTCCGGTCGCCGTGTCGCTGCTGAACACGTCCGGCGTGAGCTGCGGAGCCGTCGCCGGCGCGAGACCGGTTGCGCCCGTGGTCCCCGTGCGCAGTGAGTTCGCTCCCCACTGCGTCCAGTCGCAGCCCGCGCCGACGAGTGTGACAGCGACGAAGAGAACGACGATCCTGGCGCGGTGCATGTGCGAATCCTTTCGACTCCGGCTCGACAAGAGATTGCACCACCGTGCAACCCCTCGGCGAATACGTCGGAGCGGAGACGCGCGCGAGACGCGGTGACGGCGGTGTGGTGACGCGCGCGCGACGGTGACGCGACCCGATCGCGGTCGATCGCAGGACGCGCCCGCGGCGGGATCGTCGCGCGGTGTCGACGGTCACGGGACGGGCGGTACCCGAGAGTTGACCCGTGCCGTCCGCGCCCACGCTGCTTCGTACGCGAGCCGAGATCACCGATCTTCGTCCGGTGCCGGTGGTCTCGCCGATGACCACCACGTGCCCGTCGTTCGCGGCGACCACGCGGCGCGCGGCCGCGCGACACGTCAAACGGGCGATCGATTGCGTGGGCGCGCTCGCGCTGTTGGTGGTCTTGGCGCCGGTGTTCCTGATCGTGGCGATCGCGATCCGGGCCGACTCCGGCGGATCGGTGTTCTTCGCGCAGTGGCGCGCGGGGCGCGAGATGCGGCCGTTCCGGATCTGGAAGTTCCGGAGCATGCGCGCGTCGGCGGAGGCCGAGCGCGAGGAGCTCATCCGTCGTCACGCCGGCGCCGGCCCGTTGTTCAAGCTCGCGGACGATCCCCGCGTCACCCGCGTCGGGCGCGTGCTGCGGCGCTGGAGCATCGACGAGCTTCCCCAACTGTGGAACGTGGTGCGCGGTGACATGAGCCTCGTCGGTCCGCGGCCCCCGCTCCCGGACGAGGTGCGGGCGGACGGGCTCCGCCAACGCCGGCGCCTGCACATGCGGCCCGGTCTGACCGGACCGTGGCAGGTGAACGGGCGGAGCGCGCTGTCGTATCGCGAGGGCGTCGCGCTCGACCTGGCGTACGTGCGCAACTGGTCGATTGCCCGCGACCTCGGGATTCTCGCCCGAACACCGTGGGCGGTACTCACGCGGAGAGGAGCGTGCTGATGGTGAACGGGGAGCAATGGCGCGGGCGGACGGTCCTGATCACGGGGATCGGTGGGTTCGTCGGGAGTGGTCTGGCCGAGGAGCTGCTCCGGCGCGGCGCGCACGTCGTGGGGATCCTGCGGGACTCGCCCGGCGCGCAGCTGCTGCAACACCGGGCGATCCACGACCGGATCGACATCGTGCGTGGCAGCATCGCGGAGCCCGGCCTGGCCGAGCGCGCGATCAACGAGTACTCGGTCGACACCGTCTTCCATCTCGCCGCGCAGGCGATCGTTACGGTCGCCAACGCGAACCCGGTGTCGACGTTCGAGTCGAACATTCTCGGCACCTGGCAGGTGCTCGAAGGGGCGCGCCGGTCGCCGTCGGTCACGCGGGTCGTCGTTGCATCGAGCGACAAGGCGTACGGCAACCAGGCGATCCTCCCGTACACCGAGGAGACGACGCTCGAAGGGATCTACCCGTACGACGCGTCGAAGGTGTGCACGGACGTGTTGGCGCGTTGCTACGCGACCTCGTTCGGCCTGCCGGTCGCGGTCGTGCGCTGTGCGAACATCTACGGGCCCGGCGACCTCAACTGGAACCGGCTGATCCCGGGAACGATCCGATCGGTGCTCGAAGGCACTGATCCGCTGATCCGTAGCGACGGAAGCCTCGAACGCGACTACCTGTATCTGGGCGACGCGGTCGAGGCGTACCTCGCCGTCGCAACGCACCTGCCCGACGTCAGCGGCGAAGCGTTCAACTTCGGCACCGAGCTCCCGGTGTCGGTGCTCGAGGTCGTGCAACGCATCGTCGCGGTGTCCGGTGTGAGCGGCGTGCGGCCGCGCGTGCTCGGTGTCGCGAGCAACGAGATCGACAGCCAGTCGCTCGCTTCGGGCAAGGCCGCGACGCGGCTCGGTTGGAAGCCGGCGGTGGACCTCGACGAAGGACTGCGGCGCTCCGTCGAGTGGTACCAGCAGTTTCTGGAACGGACGCGGGCGGAGGTGACCGCGTGAAGGTGGTGATCCTGTGCGGCGGGATGGGCACGCGCGCCTACCCGTACACGACGCGCATACCGAAGGCGCTCATGCCGGTCGCGGGGCTGCCCATCGTCGAGCAGGTCATGCGGATCTACGCCGACCAGGGCTTCGACGAGTTCGTGCTCGCGGGGGGCTACCTCCAAGACGACATCGCGCGGTACTTCGTGGCCCGCGACCGTTGGAACGTCGAAGTCGTCGACACCGGTGACGCGTCGGACACCGGCGAGCGCGTCCGGCGCTGCCTCGACCACGTCGGCGATCGTTTCCACGCGACCTATTGCGACGGTCTCGGCGACGTCGACCTGCACGCGCTGACTCGTGCGCACCTCGCTCGCGGCGGCGCGACGATGACCACGGTCCAGCTCCGCTCGCAGTACGGCATTGTGCAGACCGACGATGACGGTCGGATCGTCGGATTCGTCGAGAAGCCCGTCCTGCCGGACCGGTGGATCAACGCCGGCTTCTTCGTATTCGACCGGGACGCCTACGAGAGCGCGGCCGGCGAGAACCTCGAGCGCGACGTTCTCCCCGCGCTCGCCGATCGCCGCACGCTCCACGTGCACGAGCACTTCGGGTTCTGGCGCTCGATGGACACCTTCAAGGACCAACAGGAGCTCGACGGGTTGTGGACCCCCTACTCGTCCGGGCTCGACAAGCGGCTGGGTTACGACGGTCCGGACCGAGCGCCGGACTGGCTCGTCGAGCGGTACCAACTCGTATCGGAAGGGATATGACGATGGAGGGTTTGCAGCGCGAGAAGCGCGTGAACGTAGGGCCGGTCGAGGTGACCGTCGGCATGCCGCCCGAGCTCGCCGACAAGATCCGGACCAACGCGGTCTACCGGCGGCTCAAGCCGACGGTGCACAAGGTGTTGCACCGCGGCGGCGGGAACGGCAACGGCGACGCGGTCATCGATCTCGAGGCCTCCGACCTGTTGCCCGCGGTTCCGGTCGAGGCCCCACGACCCGAGGACATCGACGCCGAGGGCCGCGCCATCATCGAGCGCATCTCCGGGCAGGAGTGGTACCACTCCATCGACCTCGGGCACGGCGTGATCACGCCCGGCTTCGTCGATCACCGCGACCAGCTGCCGTACTACGCGTTGCCGTCGTCGCTCGCGGGACTGCGCGTGCTCGACGTCGCGACGTTCGACGGCTTCTGGGCGTTCGAATTCGAACGGCGCGGCGCCGAGGTGGTGGCGCTCGACGTGCCGAGCTGGACCGACTGCGACGTGCCGCGGCTCATGCTGCCGCACGCGTCGGCGTTCGGCCTCGACCGCCCGACCGGCACCGGTTTCGAGCTCGCGCACGAGATTCTCGGCTCGGCGGTCGAGCGCATCCCGATGAGCGTGTACGACCTCGATCCCGACGTGCTCGGCACGTTCGACATCGTGTTCATCAGCGATCTGCTCGTGCATCTCCGCGACCCGCAACTCGCGCTCGAGCGCGCGTACTCCGTGTGCCGGGGCGAAGTGCTCGTCGCCGACGTGTACACGCCTCGCCTCGAAGGCATGGGCGACCTCGCGCTGGCGCTGTACACGGCGCCGAGCGAGACGTGGTGGCTGCCGAACGTCGCCACGTTGCGGGCCATGATGCGCACCGCCGGCTTCGAGTCGATCGACGAGATCTCGCGCTTCGCGCTCGAGGCGCGCTCGGACGACACGATCCACAAGGTCGTGCTGCGCGGTGGCGTCACCGATCAGCCGGACTGGATCGGCGAGGCGCTGGCCCTGAAGGCCGCGGCCCTGAAGACCGAGACCGCGCCGGTACCGGCGTAACGGGAGCGACGAATGACCGATACCTGGTTGCGCAAACAACGCACGCTGCACGCGGGGCCGATCGCGGTGACGGTCGCGATCCCGGTCGAGATGGCCGACAAGCTGCGCGCGAGCACGCCCTACCGACGCATCGTCGAGCCCGTCCGATCCCGGCGCTCGAAGCCGCGCGCCGTTCCGGGGCCGACCGCGGCGCTCGATGCCGAAGGCCGTGCGCTCTTACCGCGCGTCGGCGAGATCGACTGGTACCACACGATCGATCTCGGCCACGGGGTGGTCACGCCCGGTCGCGTCGACCATCGTGCGCAGCTTCCGTACTACCGCCTGCCCGCGTCGCTCGCGGGCAAGCGGGTGCTCGACGTCGGGACCTTCGACGGGTTCTGGGCGTTCGAGTTCGAACGCCGCGGCGCCGAGGTCGTGGCGCTCGACGTCGCGACGTGGGCCGACTGGGACCTGCCGCAGCGCACGCTCCCGCACGCCGCGGACCTCGGGCTCGGCCACCAGATGGGCCGGGGTTTCGCGCTGGCGCACGAGGTGCTCGGCTCCAAGGTGCAACGCGTCGAGGGGACGATCTACGACCTCGATCCCGCGGTGCACGGCGAGTTCGATCTGGTGTTCATCAGCGATCTGCTCGTGCACCTGCGGTGTCCGCAGCGCGCGCTCGAGTGTGCGGCATCGGTGTGCCGGGGCGAGATGGTCGTGGCCGACGTGTTCGATCCGCGCCTCGAGGGTCTCGCCGACCTCCCGTTCGCGCAGTACACCGCGCCGGGCGAGACGTGGTGGCTCCCGAACGTCAAGACGCTCAACGCCATGATGAGCGTGGCCGGCTGCGAGGACATCGACGAGGTGTCCCGGTTCGTGCTCGACGAACGCGGCGACGACGAGATCCACAAGGTGGTGCTGCGCGGACGCACGAGCACGGACCCGCTCTGGCTGCGGGCGTACCGCGAGTGGGCCTTGACGCAACTCCCGAAGTGGAAGAGCGCGGCGGAGCAGCCGGCGTGAAGATCGCGTACCCGTATCCGTCGTACTGGCCCTACGTGCGGCGCGGCGCGGAGCGTTGCATCCACGACCTCTCCGGCTACCTGGCCGGCCAAGGTCACGACGTCGAGATCATCACGTCGACGCCGGGGCGGCCGAGGGTCGCGTACGACGGCGACGTGAAGGTCACGTACCTGCGCCAGATCAGCCACCCGCTGATGTACCAGTACATTCCGCGGTTCCGCATCGCTGCGTACGGCATGGACGCGTCGCGTCATCTCGTGCGCGAGCGACCGGACGTCGCGCATCTCCTCAGCTTCTCGTACGTGAACCTGGCGCCGCTGCTGCGGACGATGCTCGACATGCCGTTCGCGTTCCACGTGATCATGCGCAACCACTACTGGGGCACGCGGTACCAGCGGCTCGCGTACGCGAATCTGATCCGGTCCGCCGACATCGTTTTCGCGTTGACCCGCGGCGGCGCCGACGCGATCGCCGCCGAGCACGGCGTCCCGTGCGAGGTGCTGTCGCCGCCGGTCGACACCCGGCACTTCCGGCCGGTCGTGCCGCGCGACACGACGAACCCGGTCGTGCTCTTCCCGGCCGATCTCGCCGATCCGCGCAAGGGCGGGCCGTTGCTGTTCAAGGCGTGGAACCGCGTGCACGCCGAGTGTCCCGAGGCGGTGCTCGCGCTCGCCGGTCCGGTCGGCATGGCGGGCTACTCCCAGGACCGGGGCGAGCGCCTGTTCGGCCAGTTGCAGCTGGTCAAGGACCCGAAGGCGCGCGACCAGATCGACTTCCGCGGCCCCGGCGACCGCGACGGTCTCCCGCGCTGGTACGCCGAGGCGTCGGTGACCGTCCTGCCCTCGGTCGAAGAGGCGTTCGGCATGGTGCTCGTCGAGAGCCTCGCCTGCGGAACCCCCGTGGTCGCGAGCTCGTTCGACGGCCCGGGTGAGATCGTCACCGATCCGCGGATCGGCGCCACCGTCGCGCTGCGCGACTGGTCGGACCTCGACAACACCAAGCTCGTCGACGATCTCGCGGTCGCGTTGCTGACGGCGATCGATCTCTCCCGGCAGCCGGAAACCGTCGACGCGTGCCGGGCGCATGCCGATCAATGGAGCCTCGAGCGGATCGGCGCGCACGCCGAAGACATGTTGTCGTCCATCGTCGGCGCGCGCCGCGCGCGCCAGAAGCGGTCGGCATGAGCGCCACCGACACGATCGTGCTCGACGTGCTGGACGAGCTCGCGGTGACGGACACCGTCTTCCACGACCTCGCGCACGCGCGGCCCCTGATCGCGCGCCTCTACGCGGCCGTGACCGACCGGCCGCAGTCCGATCGCGTGCTCCTCGTGGGCCCGAACGTGGCGCTCGCGCAGGCGCTCGTCCGGGACGGGCGCGAGGTCGAGATCTGGCAGGTCCTCGGGGTCGCGATCACCGAGAACCTGCGTCCCAATGTCACCCGGGTCGGCGAGCTCGACGCGCTGATCGGCGCGGTCGGCGACGGTGACGGTGACCTGCGGCCCTTCGATGTCATCGTCTTGCCGTTCGTGCTCGACGCGGCCGCGGCCGAGCCCGCGGCGCTGCTTTCCGCCCTGCGCGAACACACCGCGCCGGACGGTCGCGTGATCGTGGCGCTCCGGCACGCGGGTGCGCTCGACGCCCGGCTCCGCGCGCTCTCCGGGCGCTCGGTGCTCTCGGCGCGCGCCGACCTGCGGCACTCGTGGAGTTGGCCCAGCGCCGCGCCCCGTCGCCTGCTCGACACGGACGCGCTCCGGGCCGCGGCGCGCACCGCGGGCTTCCGCATGGAGGTCGCGGAGCGCGTGGTCGACGCGAACGCCACCGCGGGCGTCGACGCGCTGCCGTTCTCGCGGTGGTTGCGCGACCAGGTCTCGTACGCGGCGAAGCGGGCCGTTCCCGCGCTCCGCGACACCCTCGTCGCGACGTTGACGCCGTTCGCCGGGACCCGGGTCGGCGACGGCTACGGGCCCGACCTCCCGCAGGTGACCGTCGTGGTCGTCGGTGACGATCCGGATCGCGCGCTGCGAACCATCGGCGCGCTGGAGGAACAGACGTATCCGAAGGCGCGCGTCGACGTGCAGTTCGCGGTGCCGGGTGCGGCCGCGGCGAACGCGGCGGTGCGCGCGGCGCGCGGCGAGATCGTTGCGTTCACCGACGATGAATCGCGTCCGCCCGCCGGTTGGCTCGAGAGCGGCGTGCGGGCGATGGGCGAGCACACGGCCGCGCTCGCGGGTGGGGTGCTCGCGGAGCAGGGGAGCGCGGTGCCGTTCCTCGCGCTGCCCGACCGGAGGTTGCGGGTCGGCGAGAACGGCCTCTTCCTCGCCGCGAACTCGTTCTACGGGCGCGACGCGCTGCTCTCGGTCGGCGGCTTCGACGAGCGCGTCGACGCGGCGTGGGGCTGGGACAGCACGGCCGCCGTGCGGCTCCGGGCGGCCGGCTATCCGACGACCGAGGACGAGAGCGCGTTCGTGTTCCGGATGTATCCGAATCCGGCCGATCGGTCGTGGATCCGGGAGGAGTTCGAGCGGGCGCGCGACATCCCGTTCGCGGTACGGCGCGACCCGAGCCTGCGCCGCAGTGCGCTGCATCGCCGGTACTTCGCCGCGCCACGCACGCGAGGCTTCGACATCGCACTCGTCGGGGTCGCCGTTGCCGTCGTTCGCCGCAAGCCGGCGTACGCAGTCGTCGGTGCGGTTCCGTGGCTCCGCACGATGATCGAGTACGTCGATCTCTGGCCGCCCGCGGAATGGCGAACCTCCACGCGCAACGTCCGCGGGATCGTCCTGCGCAACGGAGTCTGGCTGGCCGGCCTCACGACCGGTTCCATACGCGCCCGGCGGGTGGTGCTGTGAAGGCCGTCGACGTGCGCGGTGTGCGCAAGTCGTTCCGGCGGGTGCGCAGCCTGCGCGACACCTTTCAACGCTCGCAGTACGATCTCGCGCTCGCGGGCATCGACCTCAGCATCGACGAGGGTGAGATCTTCGGGCTCCTCGGCCCGAACGGCGCGGGCAAGACCACGCTCATCAAGATCCTCTGCGGCCTGATCATCCCCGACCAGGGCGAGGTCAGCATCGCCGGGCTCGACGTCACCGACGGCGCGGCCCGGCGCGCGATCGGGGTGGTGTACGGCGACGAACGCAGCTTCCACTGGCGGTTGTCCGTCCGCGAGAACCTGCGGTTCTTCGCCCGTCTGTATCGGATGCCGCGCGCAGGCCGACGCCCGCATCGACGAGCTGCTCGGGCTCGTGGGTCTCGAGCACGCCGCCGACCGGCGGATGCTCGGGTTCTCCTCGGGCATGAAGCAACGCGCGTCGATCGCCCGCGGGCTGCTGCACGACCCCGCCGTCCTCCTCATGGACGAGCCGACGCGCATGCTCGATCCGATCGGCTCGTTCGAGCTGCATTCCCTGATCCGCGATCGCATCGCGGCGGAGGGGCGCACGGTACTGGTCGCAACGAACCTGATGGCCGAAGCGGAGACGCTGTGCAACCGGCTCCTCCTCATCGACGGCGGCCGGCAGGTGCTCACGGGGACGGTCTCCGAGTTCCGCGCCGCGCTGCGACCCGAAACGGTGTACCGGTTCCTCGTCGAAGGGCCGATCGACGCCGCGCTCGACCCCATCCGCGCGATCGACGGTGTGCACGAACTGCGCGTCGACAGTCACGGTGTCGACGCGGGGGAGATCGTGGTGACGTTCGACGGTCGCGCCGGTGTGCTGCCCGTCATCATCCGGCTGCTCGTCGACGCGCACCTCGAGATCGTCAGCTGCCTGAAAGAAGAGGTGTCGCTCGACCAGGTGTTCCGCGCGGTCGTGAGTCGTCGTCCGGAGGTCGCGCATGCGTGACGTGACCGCGGCGTACCTGCGCCGAGACTGGCTGGTCTGGTCGAGCTACCGGTTCGCGGCGCTCTGGCAGGTGATGGTCGTGGGGATCGTCGTCGCCGGAGTCGCACTGGCCGGCAACACGCTCGTGTCGAAGGCGGCCGACTTCAACGGGTCGAAGGACTTCGCCTCGTTCGTGCTCGCCGGGCTCGCCTTCACCGACGCGCTCTTTGCCGGACTCACCGGCCCTTCCCGCGCGGTGCGCGACGGCCAGACCTCGGGGACGCTGGAACCGATCCTGCTGACCCCGGTACGGACCTGGCAGTTCATCATCGGCTCGAGCGCGTTCCAGGCCCTGCTCGCGTTCGTGCGCACCGCGTTCTTCATCTTCTCCGCGGTCGTGTTCCTCGGCTATTGGCACAACGCGAACGTCCCGGGCGTCGTGCTGGTGTTCGTGCCCGCGTTCGCCACCTTCCTCGGGTTGGGCCTGCTCGCGGCCGCGTTCACGATGGTCGTGAAACAGGGCGACCCGGTGGTCGGCGGGTACATGGCGCTGTCGGGGCTCCTCGGCGGCACGATCATTCCCGTCGCGCTGCTGCCCGGATGGGTGCAGGCGGTCGCGCAGTTGCTCCCGTTGACGCACGCGTTGCGCGGGCTGCGCCTCGCGCTCGACGGCGCCGCGTTCAGCACCATCGCGGGGCCCGTCTTCATCCTTTGCGTCATGGCGATCCTCGCGCTCCCGTTCGGGTTGTACGCGGCGACGTGGGCCACGAAACGGGCGCGCCGGGAGGGATCCCTTGTTGTCTACTGACCCGCTCACCGATCAGCCGCGGGTGACCGTGGTCGTGCCGACGTACCAGCGGGCGCGGTACCTCCCGCACCTGTTCGCCGCGCTCGGCGCGCAGGTGTACCCGGCCGATCGCATGGAGGTGATCGTCGTCGACAACTCGTCGACCGACGACACGGAACAAGTCGTCGACGCCTGGGCACGGGCGCTGCCGTTCCCGATGCGCTACCACCGCAAGGAGAACAACGGCCCGGCCGCGTCGCGTAACGTGGGCGCCCGACTCGCGCACGGCGACGTACTCGCGTACACCGACAGCGACTGCATCCCGGATCCGCGCTGGATCGTGAACGCAGTGCGCCGCCTGAACGAGGGGGCCGGCATGGTCGCGGGCCCGATGATCGGGCTCCGCCGCGCGTCGGACGGGCTGGTGCAGCACAAGCAGATCTTCCACGACGACGGCACCTATCCGACCGGCAACGTGATCCTGTGGCGGACATGGTTCGAGGCCGTCGGCGGCTTCGACGAGCAGTTCGGCATCTACCCGTGGGGCGGCCTCGTGGCCGGGGAGGACACCGACTTCGCGTGGCGGGTGCGGCGCGCCGGCGCGCGCGTCGAGTGGGCGTATGACGCGCGCGTCGGTCACCAGATCGCACCCGAGCCGACCGCGATGCAACTCCTGATGCGGCCCGTGATCCTGCAGATCTTCCCGCGCCTGCTGCGCTCGATTCCCGAGCTGCGCGAGACGCGGATGTGGAACCGCTACTTCGTCGACGAGGAGCACTTCCGGTTCGACGTCGCGATGGTCGGGCTTGCGGCCGCGGCGGTGACGAAGCGCCGGGCGCCGCTGCTCCTCACCCTGCCGTGGATCTCGTCGCTGACGCCGACCCTGAAGGCGTCGTGGCGGCGGGGCGGTGCGCGGGCCAGTGCCGTCTACCTCGCCACCAAGGTGCACGCCGGCTTCGGCGACGCGCTGGTGTTGTCGTTCGCGAGCGTTCGCTACCGGCGGGTGGTCCTGTGACGCCCGCCCTCGCGCTCGAGCTGTCGGCCAACGCGGTGGGCGACGCGCCCGCGGTCTCGGTCGTGGTGTCGACGCGGAACCACGCCCGGTACCTGGGCGACACGCTCGACGCGATCGAGGCGCAGTCGCTGCGCGACCTCGAGCTCGTGCTCGTCGACAATGCCTCGTCCGACGAGACGCAGTCCGTCGTACGCGCGTTCCTCGACCGCACGACGCGGCCCGTGACGTACCTCCGCTTCACCGCGGACCACGGCCCGGCCGTCGGGCGCAGCGCAGCCCTCGAACGCGCCCGTGGAGAGTTCGTCGCCTTCACCGACTCGGACTGTGTCCCGAGCGCGCAATGGCTGGACGCGGCGGTGGGTGCGTTCGCGGCGGGCGACGATGCGGTCGGGATCGTGCAGGGACGCACGGAGTGCTACGAGCAGACCAGCCCGATGTTCAGTCACTTCATCGAGACCCGACGCTTCGACTCGTCGTTCTCGACGTCGAATGTGGTGTACCGGCGCGTCGCGCTCGACGGGCACCGGTTCGATCGCCGCTGTTCGTACTGGGAGGACACCGACCTCGGGTTCCGGGTGCGGTCCGACGGCTGGCGCGCCGCGTTCGCGGACGACGCGCTCGTGTTCCACCAGGTGGTTTCGCAGTCGGCGCTCGAGTGGTTGCTCTGGCCGCGCCGGTACGCGAACTGGCCCGCGAAGGCGGCGCGCTACCCGGAGTTCCGGCGCACCCTGTTCCTGCGCGTATGGGTCGATCCCATGCACGCATGGTTCGATCTCGCGCTCGTCGGCGCGCTGGCCACCGCACTCGGCCGCCGACGGATCGGCCCTGTGCTCCTTGTTCCCTACGTCGTGAGTTTCGCCCGGACCCGGGGACTGCGCGGACGCGCGCCTGTGGTCAAGGCGGGCCTGCACGTGCTGCGGGACGGCGTTGCGTTCTGCGCGCTCGTCGTCGGCAGCGTTCGTCATCGATCGGTGGTGCTCTGATGGATATGAAGATGTTCAAGCTCGCGTTGCGGCATGCGTGGCCGGCCGCGCTGTTGCTGATGCTGGCCGCGGTCTTCGGCTCGTACGTGTACGTGCAGAAGCGCATACCGCCGACGGCGAAGGCCTCGGTGTCGGTGCGTGATCCGCTCACGATCAACCCGGGCGCCTACACCGCCGCGCAGGTGTCCTTCGACGCGATCGTGAAGAGCGATCGCCTGGCGGAGAACGTGCAAAAGGCGATGGGGCCGGGTACGCCGAGCGTCGCCGGCAAGTTGAGCGTCGAGGTGATGATCCCCTCGAACGGGATCAATATCAGCCCGCTGTACGTGGTGCGGGCGCAGGACACCGATCCGAAGCGCGCGCTCACGATGGTCAAGACCGCCGTGGACGAGGCGCGCAAGCTGTACATCCAGCTCAACCAGGTGGGGTCGAGCCAGCTCACGAGTGTCGATCGCCAGCGCGTGCAGGCGAGCAACGACCTCGCGCACGCGACCTCGGCGCTGAACGCGTTCAACGCCGCGCACGGCGGCGACGTGGGAACGCAACTGAGCACGGTGCGCGCCGAGTTCGCGACCGTGAGCGACCACCTCGCGCAGGCGAAGGCCGATCTCGAGACCGTGCAGCGCGTGAGCGGCGGCGCCGGCCTGGGTGCGGCGAATGCCCGCGTGGCCGCGTACCTGTCCCAGCTGAACGACACCCGGGCTCAGCTCATGCTGCTCGCCGCCCTGGAACCGCAATACGAGAACCTCGCGTCGGAGCTGAGCACCGCGCGCACTTCGGTCCAGCAGTTCGACGCCTTGCACGCCTCGCTCGCCGCCAACGCCGCGCAGCCCATCAACGACCAGATCAAGTCCCTCGACGACGCAACGATGGACAGCAAGGCCCTGATGAAGATCCTCGTGTACCTCCTGGGCTTCATCGTCGGTCTGCTCGCGGCGATGGGCGCGATCTACTTCGAAGCGAACCGCCTCCGCAGCCGCGAAGGAACCGAGCACGTCATCACCGCGTTGTGCGCGCCGACTCTCGGCCGCATCCCCCGACGCGCGGTAGTGGAGGTGAAGTGATGCAATGGTCGTCCGAGTCAACGCAGGACGCGCGGGCCCTCCGGGCGCCCTTGGTGCTTCCGTCGCCGAACGCACCGGCCACCACGGTCGACGCCTTCGGCCTCGGGCACCGGCGCCCCTCGACCGCCGCGGCCGATGCGTTCCGCACGCTGGCCCTGACCGTCGACCGCCTGCTCGAGGAGTCCGATCTCCGTTCGGTCGTGGTGCTGAGCGCCCAATCGGGCGACGGGCGCTCGCTCACGGCCGAGCTCCTCGCGCTCGCGTTGAGCGAGATCCGGCCGCCGGTGCGACTCCTGGACGCCGACCCGTTCCACTCGACCGTCAAGGACGCGGAGATCGCGCTCGACCTCGTCGACGATCCCTCGAGCGGGCCGACCTACGCGGTGCTGACGCTCGGGCGCGAACTGTTCCGGAACCAGGGTGACTTCCTGAGCGCGACCCGGACGCTGTTGCACCGGGCGAACGAGGGCGGCGCGACGGTCGTGGTCGACGTGCCGCCGTGCGAGTCGAGCAGCATCCCGTTCGCGGTCGCGCGCATGGCGAGCTGCGCGATCTACGTCGCCCGCTCCGACAGCCAGCTGTCCGGAATGCACGCCGAGATCCGCGCCCAGCTCGATCTGCTCGGGGTCCACCTCCTGGGCGTCGTGTTCAACGAGCGGTGACCCGATGATCGCCGTCGTGATCGTGAACTGGAACGATACGGCGGCGAGTATCCGCGCGCTCCGCTCGGTGCAGGCCCGCGAGCCCGTGCTCGCAATCCTCGTCGACAACGCGTCGGACGACGACCCGACGCCCGCCGTCCGGGCCGCGCGGCCCGGCACCCCGGTGCTGCGCCTTCCCGCGAACCTCGGGTACGCGGCCGCGTGCAACACCGGGGTGCGTGCGGCCGAGGCCGCCGGCGCCGACCACGTGCTCGTCATGAACAACGACGCCGAGCTCGCCGCCGACGCGCTCGACCGCCTCGTCGCGGCCGACCGGGCGCGTCCGGGATCCGTGCTCGCGCCGTTGATCGTGTACACCGACGCCCCCGACGAGGTGTGGTCGGCCGGCGGGTATCTGGAACCGCCGTGCGTGCGCAATCATCATCTCGGGCTCGGCGACCCGCGGTCGGCCTACACCGCGCCGCACCCGGTCGAGTGGGCGACGGGATGCGCGTTGTTCTTCTCGCGGTCGACGTTCGAGCGCATCGGCCCGTTCGACGAGAAGTTCTTCCTGTACCTCGAGGACGTCGACTGGTGCCTGCGGGCGCGCCGCGCCGGGATCCAGACGTGGATCATTCCCGACGCGGTCGTGCGGCACGAGGTGTCGCGCACGACCGGAGAGCTGCCGTCGGCCACGATCCGCTACTACGCGTACCGAAACCACTTCCGGCTCGCGTTCCGGCATGCGGGTTGGGCCCGCGTGATGGTGGCGGGCGAGTTGGTGTGGACGCTGGCCAAGATCTCCCTGCGTCAGGTCGCGTCCCCGGCGTTCCGCCACGACGCGTGGTACCACGCACGGACCCGGGCCGTGCGTGACTTCTTGTTCGGGCGCTTCGGACCGGATCCGGTCGTGTCGTGACCGCGACGATCACCCTCCGCCGGCCGCGCCTCGGGAGCCCGACGCTCTCCACGGTGCTCGCCGCGCTGTTCCTCGTCGCCGCGACCAGTTCGCTCGGCGCGGTCTTCGGTGTCCTCGTGCTGATGGCGATCTCGACGGTGCTCGCCTGGCGCCACCCGGCGTGGGCGGCGGTCGCGCTCGTCGCCCTCGTCCCGATCAACCGCTTCTTGATCCTGCTCGTCTTCCACTACGGCCATTCGCAGTCGATCACCACACTGTCGCAGCTGTGGAAGGACCTCCTGATCCTGGTGCTGTTCGCCCGCGGGATCGACGAGATCATCGCCCGGCGCCGACCCAAGCTGCACTACGTCGACATCATGGTGATCGCGTTCATGGCGATCAGCATCCTCTACCTCTTCTATCCGGGGAACACCGGACGCGTCGGATTCATGGACCGCCTCTTGGGGTTCCGCGCCGACAGCTATTTCCTGCTGGCGTACTTCGTCGGTCGGTTCGTGTTCTTCGAGCGCCGGCACCTGCGCTGGCTGCTGTTGTCGTTGTTGCCCGGCACCGTGATCGTGGCGGTCATCGCGGCGGCACAATTCGCGTGGCCGAGCTGGTTCAACGCGTTCTTCGAGAAGCTCAGCTTCACCGCGTTCATCAACGGCCAGGGCGGCTTCGGTGACGTCGAGGCGATCAAGAGCCGCGGGATCTCGGGCGTCAACCTGCCCCGCGCGAGCTCGTTGCTCCTCGGCGACCTGGCGCTCGCGTTCTTCTCGATCCTCGCGCTCGCGGTTGCCGCCGCGATCCTCCTGACCGCGCGGCGCACGATCACGCGCCTGGGAGCGGGCGCGGTCTGCGCGCTCGCGATCGCGTCGATCGGCTTCTCGATCACCCGCAGCGCGGCGCTCGCCGCGGGAGTCGTGCTGGTGGTCATGGCGATCGCGACCCGCCGGCCCGCTCGGGCGCTCGCGGTCGGCGGCGTGCTCGCGCTCGGACTGCTCGTCGCGCTGGCGAGCGGCGTCATCTCGACGGAGGCGATCCACGCGCTCGTGAACCCGCACGAGGCGTCGGTGCAGGCGCATCAGGGCGCGATCGGCACCGGCCTCACCCTGGTCGACGAGGATCCGGTCGGTCACGGTCTCGGCACCGTCGGGACGATCGGGCAACGGGTCTTCCGCAGCGAGGCGATCACGACGGAGAACTGGTACCTGCAGATCGCCACGGAGATGGGCGTGGTGCAAGGAGTCCTGTTCGTCCTCATCTCGCTCGTGGTCGCGGCCGAGGCGTTCGTCTCGTTCCTGCGGGTCCGCGACCTCGCCCTGGCGCGGGTGTGCCTCGCGGCCGCGGGCGGCAGCGTCGGCTTCTTCATCGTCGGCAACATGCTGCACGCGTGGGAAGTGCCCGTCGTCGCAATGGCCTTCTGGTTGCTCGCGGGGATCGCGGTCGGTGCCCGAGAGACCGACCGCCGCGCCGACTACGCGAGGGTCGCGATGAGGATCGCGGTGGTGCACAACCAGCCGTCGGGCGGCGCTCGGCGCGCGCTCCACGGCTTCGGCGCGCAGTGGCGCCCCCGGCACTCGATCGACGTGTACACGCTCGAAACCGCGGACGAAACCTGGCTCGACGACGCCGAGATCGCCGACGCGGCGTACCGGTCGCCCTTCCGTCCGCGCCGGCCGATCCGTCTGGGTCTGTATCTCAACGACGTTGCTCGTGGGCGGGACCTCCGCGACCTCGAACGCGTGTACGGCGACATCGCCCGCCGCATCGACGGCGGGGCGTACGACGTGGTGCTGGTCGACGTGTGTCAGTTCACGCTCGTGCCGCCCGTGCTGTCGACCCTCGCGACGCCCTCGGTCGCCTACGTGCACAACGGTCCGGCCCGGCTCGAAGCCGGAACCTGGGCCAGTGCCCGCACCCCGTGGGCGCGGCTGCGCTCCGGATGGCACGCGCCGCTCGAGCGTGCCTACGACCGGCGCCTCGCAGCGCTGCAAGCCAACGCAGCGCGCGGCGGCGACGCGCGTCGTCGCGAACTCGGTGCACACGGCCGGCCGGGTCCGTGCCGCGTACGGCGTCGACGCCGACGTCTGCCCGCCCGGTGTCGACGTTCCCCCGCACACGGCGGAAGCGCGCGAGAACTACGTCCTGTCGGTGGGCGAGATCGAACCCCGGAAGGGCTTCGGCTTCCTCGTCGACGCCCTCGGCGAGATCCCGGCGCCGTCCCGGCCCGCGTTGCGCATCGCCGCCCATCGGGCCAACCCGGTGGAGCAGGAACGTATCTCGGCCGCCGCCCGGGCGCGCCGGGTCGACGTCGAGGTGGTGTTCGACCCGTCACAACCGGCGCTGACGGCGTTGTACCGGCGGGCGCGTGCATTCGTCTACGGCGCGCACCACGAGGCGCTCGGCCTGGCGCCGCTCGAAGCGATGGCGTGCGCCACCCCGGTCGTGGCCGTGGCTGAAGGGGGCGTGACCGAGACCGTCGTGGACGGTGAGACCGGCATCCTGACGCCGCGGGTCCCGGCCGTCTTCGCCGCGCAGCTCGACTCACTGCTGCGCGATCAGGTGCGCCTCGCGGCGTACGGCGAGGCCGCGCGCCGCCACGTGGAGGACGCGTGGAGTTGGCCCGAGCGCGCGGGCGCGCTGGAGCAGGTGCTGACGAACGTCGCGCAGTCGAGATGGGCCCGACGATGAAGGTCGCCGTCATGGGACGCTCGCTGCGCGGCCGCATGTCGGGCGTCGTCCGTTACACGCACGAGCTCGTGACCGCGCTCGCGGCGCGCATGCCCGACGACCTCACGGTCTTCGTGACTCGGGCCGACGACGGTCTCGACGACATTCCGGTACGCCGCGTCCGCGCGCCGTTCCGCACCCGTACGGAATACGCGCGCGCGGCCTGGGAGCAGTCCGTCGTGCCCTTCGAGGTCGGACGGCTCGGTCCCGCCGTCTATCACTCTCCGAACTACATCCTTCCCCTCGCGCTCCGGTGCCCGACGGTCGTGACCGTCCACGATCTCGCGTTCCTCGACGCGTCACTGCATCGCATGCGGTCGCACCTCTACCTCTCCGCGCTCACCGCGCTCGCGGTCCGCAAGGCCGATCGCGTCATCTGTGTCTCGCGCCATACCCGTGATCAGCTCGTCGAGCACTTCCCCGCGGTCGCGGACCGGGCCCGCGTCGTGACCGAGGGCGTCGGTCGGTCGTTCACGCCCCGTCCGGCCGCGGAGGTCGAAGCATTCCGCGCTCGTTACGGGCTCCCGGAGCGGTACATCCTGTTCGTGGGGACGTTCGAACCCCGCAAGAACCTCGCCCGGCTCGTCGACGCGTTCGAGAAGGCGGTGCGGTCCACCGGTGCGCCCGACGTTCTCGTGTTGTGCGGCGGCTCCGGCTGGAAGAACGACGACGTGTTCGCGCGCATCGAGCGCTCGCCCGTCCGGTCGCGGATCCGCGTCCTCGGGTACGTCCCGGACGACGAGCTCGCGGCCGCGTACAGCGGTTGCTCGTTGTTCGTGTACCCGTCGTTGTCGGAGGGGTTCGGTCTGCCGCCCGTCGAAGCGATGGCGTGCGGCGCGCCGGTGGTCACTTCAGATGCGGGCGCGCTCCCGGAGACGGTCGGCGACGCCGCGCTGCTCGTCGATCCGGGCGCGACCGATGCCATCTCCGACGCCATGATCCGAGTTCTCTCCGACGATCAGCTGCGCTCGCAGCTCGTCGTGTCCGGCGCCGCTCACGCGCGCACCCTGAGTTGGGACGCAGTGGCCGCGCAAACCATCGAGATCTACCAGGAGATCGCGTGAACATCGCCGTCTACTACCCGTGGATCTATCTCAAAGGCGGCGCCGAACGCGCGTTGCTCGAGACGATCGTGCACAGCCGTCACGACTGGACGATCTACACCAACCACTTCGACGGCGCGGGGACGTTCCCCGAGTTCGCCGACCTGCCCGTTGTCCAGCTCGCGACGGTTCCGGTCAAACGCAGCATTGCCGCAGTGGCGGGCGCGGCCGTGCGCGTCGCGGCCCAGCGCGTCGACTTCGCGAACCACGACCGGCTCGTGGTCTTCAGTGAAGGTCTCGGAAATCTCGTGGCGACCCGGTCGCGGGTGCCCGCGACGTGCGTGTGCCTCACGCCGCTCAAGGTTGCGTACGACGTCGTGACGAACGAACGCTTCTTCAAGGACGCGCCCCGCCGCCACTACCGGGCCGCGTTCGCGGCGTACCGATTCGTCGATCGGCGCACGTGGAGTCACTACGACCACGTGTTCTGCATCAGCAACGGCGTGAAGAGCCGGCTGGTCGACAACGGACTCGTCGACGAGCGCCGCATCGACGTCGTGTACCCGGGTGTCGACCACCAGCGGTTCCGGCCGACGGGGGAGTCGGAGCCGTACTTCTTGTTGCCGGGTCGGGTCATGTGGCAGAAGCAGATCGAGGTGGCGCTGGACGCGTGGCGGTTCTTCAAGCCCCATCCGTCGGACAACGCCATGCAGCTCGTCATCGCGGGCATGGTCGACGCGAAGAGCCGCGCGTACGTGGACGGCCTCCGGCGTTCGGTCGCGTGGCGGCCCGACGTGAAGTTCGTCGAATCGCCGACCGACGAGGAGCTGTGTTGCCTCTACCAGCGTTGTTTCGGCGTGTTGTTCTCGGCGCCGAGCGAGGACTTCGGGCTCGTGCCGCTCGAGGCGATGGCGTGTGAGAAGACGGTCGTCGCTCCCCGCCGCGGTGGTCCGACCGAGACGGTCGTGGACGGCTGTACGGGTTTGCTCGTCGACGGCGATGCCCGCTCGTTCGCGGCGGCGATGCGGGCTCTGACGGAGATGCCGGAGCCGCAGCGGCGGGGCATGGAACGGTCGGCGCGCCGCCGCGCGCTCGAGTTCGATTGGGAGGCGTTCGTCGACCCGCTCGACGACCACCTCGACGGGTACCGCCGCGTCGAGCTCGGCGCCGCCGTCTCGTGGTGAGCGCCGGGCTGCGCGTCGGCATCGACGCCTGGGGAATGAGTGGCCGCGGGGTCTTCAACGGCATGGGCCAGTACACCGCGGCCCTCCTGCGCGGGCTGCCGACCGTCGACGGGATCGAGGTCGTGGCGTACGGGGCGCCCGCGGAACCCCGGCCGGACTGGCTGCCGGCGCCGGTGGCGTGGCGGCCGCTGGGAACGCCGCGGGCCGCCAAGGTGGCGGCGATCCTGAGCCGGGTGATCGACATGCCGCGCGCAGTGACGCGCGACGGCCTCGACGTCGTGCACGTCCCCGCCGTACAGGTCCGGCCGTCGTTCCCGCCGGTGCCGCGCGTGTCGTGCCCGCTGGTGGTGACCCTCCACGACGCGATTCCGCTCAGCTACTACGGCCGCGCGTTGCCGGCGCGCACGCGTGCGTTCTACCGCTGGAACCTGAAGCGAACCCGGGCCGCCACCCGCGTCCTGACGGTGTCGCACGCGGCCCGCCGCGAGATCGCACACTGGGCGGGTGTTCCGGAGGCGGACGTCGACGTCGTCGCGTCCGCGGTCGACTTCGCACCGAACCACGACCGGACCGAGCTGCGCGCGCGGCGCGTGCCGGAGACGTACGTGCTCTACGTGGGTTCGTACGAGCCGCGCAAGAACCTCGTGGGCACGCTGCGCGCCTTCGACCGTTACGTCGCCGCGGGAGGCGAACTCGACCTCGTCGTGGTGACCGAAGCCGAGTCGGGCCACGCCGCCGCGGTACACCAGCTCCTCGCGACGCTTGCGTGTCGCGAACGCGTGCACCTCGTCCACGATGTTCCGGAGCCGGTGCTGCGCGCGCTCTACACCCACGCCCGCGTGCTCGTCTTCCCGAGCTTCGCGGAAGGGCTCGGGCTCCCGCCGATCCAGGCCGCGGCGTGCGGGATCCCGGTCGTGGTCTCGACGCTCGCCGTCTTCGCGGAAACGGTCGGACCGGTGTGCGTCGCGGCGGATCCGCACGATCCGGCCGCGATCGAGGCCGCGATCACGCGCGCGACCTGCGACCCGTCCGTCCGGGCGGCCGCGGCCGCGGCCGCGCCGGGGATCGCCGCCCGATTCGGCGCCGAGCCGTGTATACGGGATCATGTCGCCGTGTACCGCGCGGTGACGGACCGCCTCGATGTCCGCGTGTAGGCATGCCCGCACGTAGAACCCGACTCGCGATCGCGAGCGTGGCGGTCGTGCTGGCCGCGGCGTGCGGGAGCTCGTCCGGCTTCCCCTCCACCGCAACGACCACCGTGGCGCCGCCGTCGTCGGCCGTCGTGAGCCGGCTCTTGCCGCGCGGCGCCCGACCTCCGCTGCTGCTCACCTACTTCTTCTATTGGTACGACGCGGCGACGGAGCTGCACCTGCGACCCCAGGACGGCCTGCCCGTCCACCTCCCGCCGTCACCGCCGCCGTCGTGGCGGTCCGACACCTGGTTCCGCCGTCAGCTCGTCGACATGAAGGCCGCAGGCATCGACGTCGCCCTCCCGGTGTACTGGGGCGACCGCCCGGACGAGCCCTGGAGCGCGGGCGGATTGCCGCACCTCGTCGCCGCGCGCGACCAGCTCGCAGCCCAAGGGCAGAAGCCGCCGACGATCGGCATGTTCTACGACACGACGACCGTACGCGGCGTCGACCTCACCACGGACGACGGCATGGCCGCGTTCTACGCGAACATCGAGTCGTTCTTCCGGGCCGTGCCCAAGCGGGACTGGGCCCTGGTCGCGGGCCGGCCCGTCGTGTGGCTCTTCCTTCCGCAGGACAATCGCTTCGACCAGCGCGTGTTCGACGAGGTCTACGCCCGGTTCGACCGCGAGTTCGGCGTGCGCCCGTACATCGTGCGGGCGACCGGCTGGGACTGCCCGAACACGGGTGCCGGATGCGCGCAACCCGTCCGTACCGACGCGAGCTACGTGTGGGGCACGGCGCAGGACGGCGTTCAGGTCACGCCGCTCGTCGCGAGTGCGGGTCCGGGTTACGACGAACGGCAGATCGCGGGTCGGCGGGGGACCCACGTGAACCGGGACGGCGGCGCCTACTACCGCCGGAACCTCACCGCGGCCGTGCAGTCGGGGCGGCCGTTCGTGGCCATCGAGACGTGGAACGAGATCCACGAGGCGAGCGCGATCGCCGAGACCGTCGAGTACGGGCGCCGGTACATCGATCTCACGCGCTCGATCATCGACCGTCAACGCGCCGGGCCGTGACGCCCGTGCGCCCTCAGGCGAGCATCGCCTCGCGCGGACTGGTCGTGACGAGGTCGACGAACTCGTCCGACGGTTGGATGCCGAGCTCGGCGTGCACCAAGGCCGCGTACCGATCGAACTGCTGGCGCGCCGATGCGACGTTCCCCTCGGCAAGGTGCGCGCGCGTCACCGCCCGGTGCGCGCTCTCCCGCAGCGGCTCGCGCCGCACGGCAAGGAGCGCGCTGTCGATCGCGCTCGCGTAGTTGCCCGCGCGGAGGTTGTGCGTCGACAACGCTTCGAGCGCGTGCACGCAGAGCTGGTTGAGGCGCTCGCGCTCGTACAGGACCCAGTCGTCGGTCCAGTCGGCGAGCAGCTCGTGCCCGAACTTCTCGGCGTGCGGAAACGGTTGCGCGAGGCCGGCCGGGGCCATCAACGTCTCCGCGGCGGCGCGCACGACGTCGACGTCGACCTCGACATCGGGACCGAGCTCGATCGAGTCCGCGTGACAGATCAAGAGGTCGTCGCCCAACGGCTGGGTTCGCCACAAGGCGTTGCGGAGGTTGGCCCGAGCGCGCGCCTCCGACAATTCCGGCCACAGGTTTCCCGCGACGTACGAGCGCGGTTGCGGGTTCCGGTGCAGGGCGAGAAACGCGAGCACGCGCGCGGATCCGATCGGCACCTTCACGGGCTGCGGTCCGCGCCGGAGCGAAAACCGTCCGACCAGGTGGATTGCGTATTGCCAGCCCTGCATTCCGTCGCTCCGGCACCCTCGTGCGATTGCCAGTCGTCGACTGACCGTGTCGCCCCCGCAATGCGGTCATTTCCCTCTCCGTAGGCGGAAACAGTACGAGTTCTCGCTCCCACCGGCAACAGGAACAACAGAGGTAACACTCAGGAAACGCAAACGCGCGAACTACACGCGCGTTATTCGGCGCCGGAAAAGACGGGCGGGTTCGCATCGGATCTGCGACCCAGCGACGAAGATGGGGCGTGGCCGATCCGCCCGACGTTCCATCACCGGCCGGTGCGCCCGACCCGCCACCGTCTCGGCGCGAGCGCATGCGTGCCGCGGTCGAGCAGGCCCGCGAACGGGTCGAGGCGAAACGACAGACGTCGACGACGGTCTCGATCGCGTTCGACGCGTTCGGCCACGACACCGAGGCGGGCGGATCGGTGCTCGCGGCCGCGCTCGGCTTTCGTGTGTTCCTGTTCCTGGTTCCGTACGTGTGCTTCCTGCTGATCATCGCGGGCTACGTGTCCGACATCTTCCATCGTGACGCCACGCAACTCTTCAGTGGTCGCGGCATTGCGGCGCTCACGGCGAGTGGCATCACGACGACGCAGGACTGGGGGAGAGGTGCGCGCCTTTCGGCGCTGGTCGTCGTGGCGTACGCGTTGTTCCTCTCGGCCCGCTCGTTCCTCAAGGTATTGCGCATCGTGCACATGCTCATCTGGCGGGCAACCCCGAGCCGGTTGCGACACCCGACGCGCGCGACCTTCGTCTTCATGGGCGTCGTCACCGTTGCGATCGTGCTCGCCGCGCTCATCGACGCGCTCCGTCAGCACTTCCTCATCGGGGGCGTCGTCGCGCTGATCCTGTACATGCTCGTTGCCTTCGCGGTGTGGTGGCTCGTCTCGTGGTGGCTGCCGCACGGCGACTGCGACCTGTTGAGCCTCGTGCCCGGCGCCGTCGTGTTCGCGATCGGCGGCGAAGCGCTGCACCTCGCGACGATCCTGTGGTTTCCGCACGCGATGGCCTCCAAGAGCGAGATCTACGGGACCATCGGTTCCGCACTCGCGTTGTTGTTGTGGGCGTATCTGCTCGGTCGACTCATGGCGGCCGGGGCCGCGTTGAACTTCGCGCTGTGGAGCCGGCGGAACCACCTGCCGCTGCCGCCCCCGCCGTTCGTCGTCGGGTTCCCGATCCTGGGCGATCGGCTCGGGCGCATCTGGGCTGTGCTCACCCGGCCGGGACCCGAACCGGGGGGTAGCGTCGAGAGACCGCCAGCCGAGGGGTCGATCTCGGGGACGGGCGATCTCGGGAAGGATGAGTCGCATGGCTGAATGCAGTGTTTCGATCGTCACCGAACGCGGCGGACACCGGGTGCACCTCGAGATCGACAGCACGGCCCTGGAATCGCCGCCCATCGAGCACCTGGTCTTCTACGCGGGCATCGGTGTGCTGGTCGGCGTCGGCCTCGTCGAGTTGCCGGTCGCCTTGACGCTCGCCGTCGGGCACCTGCTCATCGGTCTGACCAACCGCCCGGGCCTCGAAGCCCTCGGCGAAGTCATCGAGGAAGTCTGACCCGGCGCAGACCCCTAGGCTGGCGCGCACAGTCGTGAAGGGATGACCGCGCACAGTCGTGAAGGGATGACACCGTGACGGACGCAGCAACCACCACCAAGGCGAAGCCGAAAGCGTCGAGCAACGGATCCGGCGGCGACAGCTACGTGCTGCCGGTCGTCGGGGTCCATCTCCCCGGGAAGGTCGTGAACGTCGCGTTCTGGGGCGGTCTCGTCGGGGCGGTCGCGCTGGGTGCGGTCGACCCGCCGCTCGGGATCCTCGTGGGTGCCGGAGTGTTGATCGCCCGCCACGGCTCGACGAGCTAGTCGATCTCGGTCGTCGCCCGGCGGGGGATGCGCGCGCCGATGCGCGCGATTCCCCACGGCGCCATGATCGATGCGCCGGTCACGGCCGCGGAGACACCCGCGGCGGTGATCCAACCGACGGGTCCGAGTGGGCGGCAGCCGAAGACCTGACTGAGCCCGGGGGTCTGGATGACGACGATGAGTGCGCCCGCGCTCAGCGCGGTCGCGCCGAGCACGAGCGGGCTCCTGCCCCCGACCACGAGGGTCTGACCCAGCTGGGTGCCGACCAGCGCGGCGAGGGCGACGGTCCGCGCCCGGGTCGGTGTCCCGGTGAATCGTGCGATCGTCCACGCGGCCGTCGCGCCGGCCGCCGTTGCCCCGGCCCGAATCGCGATCTGGCGCGTGAGTGCAGTGCCGAGCGACGCATCGGGTCCGGCGTGCAGCAGCGTCTCGGTGTCGCGGTCGGGGGGCTCGCGCAATGCGATGGCCAGTGCGGGCGCCATGTCGGTGAGGAGGTTCACGAGGAGGAGCTGTCGCGGGTTGAGCGGCGACGAACCGGTCACGGCCGAGCCGACGAGGATGAAGCCGAGCTCGCCGAGGTTGCCGCCGACGAGGATCGCGATCGCGTCGCGAACCGAGTCCCACATCGCGCGCCCTTCGGCGATCGCGTCGACGATGGTTTCGATGCGATCGTCGACGACGACGACGTCCGCGGTCGCGCGCGCCGCGGCGGTGCCGCGCCCGCCGAGCGCGATGCCCGCGTCGGCCAGCCGGATCGCCGCGGCGTCGTTGGCCCCGTCTCCCGTCATCGCGACCGTTCGCCCGGCGCGTTGGTACGCCTCGACGATGCGGACCTTGTGCAACGGCGCGACCCGTGCGAACACGGTCACGTCGTCGAGCACGTCGTTCAGCTCGTCGTCGCTCATCTGGTCGAGGTCGGCGCCGGTGAGCACGCGACCTTCTTGGGACAGCCCGAGCTCCGCGGCGATCGCCTCGGCCGTGCTCGGATGGTCGCCGGTCACCATGGCAACCCGCACGCCGGCGGCGGCGAGATCGCGCACCGCGGCGGCGGCGGTCGGGCGGACGAGATCGGCGAGGGCGACGAAACCCAGGAGCTCGAGGCCGCCGAGGTCGGTGCCGTCACCGAGCTCGACCGACGGTTCGGTGCGCGTCTGGGCGACCGCCAGCACCCGCAACCCCTTCTGCGCGAGCTGCTCGACGTGTTCATCGAGCGCGTGACGCGACGACCGGTCGAGATCGACCGTCGTTCCGTCGCGGCGCCACGTCCCGGCGAGCGGGAGGACCACCTCGGGTGCACCCTTCACCGTGGTCCAGCTTCGGCCCTCGGCGTCGGCGCCGAGCACCGCGTGATACCCGCGCCGGGACTCGAACGGAATCTCCTCGCGGCGTTGCCACGCGCCGAAGTCCTCGTCCTCCCGGACGCCGACCGCGGCTGCACCGGCCATGATCGCCTGATCGGTCGCGTGGGGGAGCACGTCGTTGCCGTTCAGGTGCGGCGTGGCGCGCAGTGCCGCCGCGAGCACGAAGCGGCCGCGCTCGGTCAACATGTCGACCTGCTCCGCGTGCGCGCCGTCGGACACCCGGGCGAGGGCGATCTCCCCGTGGGTCAGCGTGCCCGTCTTGTCGAAACAGATCTGGTCGACGCGGCCGAGCGCTTCGAGTGCGCGCGGATTGCGAACCAGTGCGTTGCGCGACGCCAGGCGCCGGGCCGCCGCGACCTGGGTGATCGTCGCCAGTGTCGGCAGGCCTTCGGGTACGGCGGCGACGGTCAGGGCGACACCCGCACCGACGGCGTCCCGTGCCGGTCGGCGGTAGAGAAATCCGAGCCCGGTGACGATCGCGCCGCCCGCGATCGTCACCGGCACCGTCAGGCGCGTGAGCGCGGCGAGCCGGCGTTCCACGCCCGACGGTGGCGGTTCGGCCGCCGCGTTCGCGGCGCGCCCGCCTTCGGTGTCGCGTCCGACGGCCACCACGAGCGCGACCGCACGTCCGGCCGCGATCGCGCTCCCGTCGTAGAGCATCGAGCTGCGTTCCGCGATAGCTGCGCCGGGTTGGGGCCGTATCGTCTTCGTGACGGGGAGCGATTCGCCGGTGATCGCGGACTCGTCGACCTCGAGCGCGACGGCTTCGAGCAGCCGGCAATCGGCGCGCACGGTCTCGCCCGCCTCGAGTTCGATCACGTCGCCCACCACGAGCGACTCGGCGGGAACGCGTCGCAGTTCGCCGCCGATGCGCGTCCGCACCGCGACCTCGCCGGACTCCTCGAGCGACAGCAGCGAGCGTTCGGTGTGCACTCGTTGCGTCGCGCCGACCAGCGCGTTCACGACGACGACGCCGCCGACGAGCATCGCGTCGGTGGTCGATCCGACCGCGGCCGACAGCGCGGCGCCGAGCGCGAGTACGGGAGTGAGCGGATTGGCGAGTTCGTCGACCGCGGCCTGGACGAGCCCGATGGGCGCCGCGATCACGCGCGCGGTGCTGGTCGCGCCCCGCCGGCGCCGCTCCTTCGACCCGAGCCCGGCGCGCGAGCTTTCGACGAGGTCGAGACTCTCGTCGGCTTCCAGCGCGTGCCACGGATGGCGCGGTCCCGGCCGCGGTGGAGTCCGGTTCCCGGCTTGATAGCCGGCGATGCCGCCCATGGTGATCGACACCAGGGCCGAGGCGTTGATCGGCAGGAGCGCGCGTCGGGCCGCGGTGCGGGCCGGGCCCGGCGAGCGCCCAGATGCCCCCTGTCGTGGCCCCGCCGAGCGCGAGCAGCGCACTGCGGCTGCTCACGTGGCGCGCCGGTTCGACCGCGTTGACGACCCGCCATGCGTTCGCCAGGCCCGAGCCGACGACGAGATGCGCACCCCACGGCGCCGGCTCACCGGCGACCTCGACGCCGAGCGCGACGTCCGCGGCGCGCAGCGGTCCGGGATCGGGTCCGGCGACGAGGAGCGTCACCCGGCCCGAAATCTGCAACGCGTGCAGCTCGTCGACCAGTCGTGAGCTCAGGTGCCGGGAGACGTGCAACCGCTGCGCGAACGCGTCGGTGCCCCCGGCGAGAAAGACCTCGAGGCCGGCACCCTCACCGATCGGCGACGAGCTCGCCGGCGAGTGATGCCGGCTCTTCGAGGACCGCAACGAACGCCCGCAGCTCGTCGCTGCGCCAGAGGCCGAGCACGCAACGTCCGCCCGCGCCGATGCGGCGGCCGCGCGCGACCGCGCCGGGGGGCATGACGTGCTCGTCCGCCAGCGGCGCGAGGGTCCAAGCCCCGCGGTTGTGGGCGCGGCCGGGATCTTTCGGATCGAACAGGCGGCGCGCCCGCAGCGTGCACTCGATTGCATCGATCTGTTCGCTGACCGGAACGATCTCGTCGATCGACCAGACGTCGGAGATCGCGATCCGCGCTTCGAGGACCAGCGCGTCGACGCGGTCGAGTCGCCGCAGCGCGGTCGGGTCCATGGTGACGACACCGTGCGCGGCGAGGCCGCGATCGAGCTGGGCGGAAAACGCTTCGCGTCCGAGTGTCGCGGCCTTCGGGATCCCGGTGAGGAGCAGGTCGGAGGCGCGCCGAGGGTTGCGCGTGACGCCGAGGGTCGCCGCCACGGCGCCGAGGGAGGCGACGGCGGCCCGATCCGAGTAGCGCTCGACCGGGCCCGCAGGAAGGGGAACGGGTCGCGGCGCGAACGCGCGGGCGTCGCGCTGCGTGCTCTCGCGGCTGTGCACGAGCTCGAGCTCGCGCCGGTCCCACACCGCGTTGCGCGCCTGCAGTTCGCCGACGAGGCCCACCCGGTGCGCGATGTCGACGACGAGTCCGAGTGGGCCTTGACCGAGTGCCTGCGACAGCGCGTTCGCCGTGACCAACGTCACGTCGGTCGCAGGGCGGCCGAGTCGGTTCTCGAGGAACCGGCGCACGCGTGGTTGGGCGTCCGCGAGCGAGACGAGCCCGGGAATCTCCGCGGGCAGGCGCACGACCCGCAAGGCCTGGACGCCGGTCGCGAACCCGATGCCGACGACGTCGGCCACGATCGCGTAGCCGTTGCGCTGGAGGGGCTCGCGATCGGCCGGATGATCGGGTCGGTCGTGCGGGAAGCGCTCGTCCGTGACGCCGTGCAACTCTTCGACCGTTTCGATCGCCGCGATCAGATCGTCGGCGCCGATCGACTCGGGGTCGAAGAACACGATCGCCCGCCCGACGACGACGTCGACCTCGGCCCAATCGACGCCGGCAAGCTCCTCCACGGCGCGCTGCACGTCGCGGACGAGTCCGCCGCGCTCGGGTAGGTGCGCGCCGCGCACCTCGATGTGCGCGCGCCGGCCGTCGGCCGACACCGAAGCGCGCCGGCCCCGTCGCCCTTCGGAGTTGCCCAGCCAGCCCAGCACTCCCCGAACGCGCGGAACCGGGTTCAGGTCGACCGGGACTCGAAGGGGAAGCGACGGCACTCCCATGACCCTGGTCGCGTCGCGGGCGGAAGCCAAATCGGTGGTCGGGCCCGACGGGAATCTGACCGCACTTTTCACCCTCGCCCCATCCGTTGCCAGACGTTTACACCGAGCCCACCGGCAACACACCGGCTGTTCACCCGGGTCGGGCACGATCCGGGGTAGGCGGAGGCAATGGACCGATCGAACGGAGACGTGGCCGTGGAAGAATTCCTTGCGCTGCTCGCAGTCCAGATCGTCGTGCTCCTGGCCGAGACCGTGGTGCGGTACCTCGTGCCGGCCGTGCGTACCCATCCCGCCTGATCGACGACGGGCTCGCGCTCATCCGGACGGCGGGTTCGTCCCCTCGCCGGTCGGCGGGACGAGCCGCGTCACCTGATCGACGAGTTGCTGGACCTGAACCCGGAGGTCCGCGATCTCGGCGACGAGGGCGTCGCGCGTCCCGGGCCCGTCGCTCGCGCCGGCGGGGTCGGAGGGGTCGGTCGGGTCGGGACCGCGACGGAAGAAACTCGCCATCGAGCCCGCGAGCGCGCCGAGCACGCCGACGCCGACGACCATGATCATCACGCCGTCGGCCCGACCGGCCGTGGTCTTCGGGACGATGTCGCCGTATCCGACCGTCGTCAGCGTCACGATCGCCCACCACAGCGCGTCGCCGAAGGTCGCGAAGCCCGGGTTGGTCGCGTGCTCGGCGCGATAGGCCACCGCCGCGCCGACGATCACGACGGCCGCCGCGACGAGCGCGACGCTCCCGATGCGCTCGAACAGGCGCCGCGCGCCTCTCGTCGCCATGAGGAGGCGCGCGATGCGCGCCAGGCGGATGAGGAGCACGAACTTCGAGTCGACGGGTCCGACGATCAGGAACCACGGCGCGGTGAGCACCACCACGAGGAGGTCGAACCGACCGAGCCACGTGCTCAGGTACCGCACGAGACGGCGCTCGTGGACGACGAGGTCGAAGAGGAACACGAGCCACGACGCGATGAAGACGAATGCGGCGAGGGCCGCATGCGCGCCGCCGGGCAGGAGGAAGAGCGGGAGCAGCGCCGACACGACGAGCGGGAAAGCCATCCGACGGTCGAACCGGGCCAGCGCCTCGGCATCCGCCGCGGACCGGGCACTGCCGTTCTTCGGCGCCGTGGGTCCGTCGGTCACCCGATGATCATTGTCCCTCGACGAGTTTCGATCGTGGACCCGAACGGCGGCGGGTTTCAGACTCGCGCGGGTGCAACGGGCGCGCCGGTCGCGTCCACCGTCGTCCGGAGCACGCACCCACGCAGTTCGGGCCGCTCGGAGTGTCCGCCCGTGGTCACGTACAAGTCGTGGCCGTCGAAGCAGACGCTGGTCGTCAGGGCCGAGGGCGGCTGGAGCCGTAGATCGACGTCGCCCCCGGGCGTGAGGCGCGCGATGCCACCGCGCACGAGCGCCACCCAGAGCGCGCCGGACTCGTCGAGCGCCATGCCGTCGGGGTGGCCGAGCGCAGCGACGTCGATCTCCCGGCGCACCCGCCGTTGCGTGTCGAAGACGATGACGCACTGCCGGCGCGTGTCGCTCATGTAGATGACGCCACCGTCCGGTGTGGACACCACCCCGTTCGCGTGCACGACATCACCGAACACCACATCCGGACCGGCGTCGAACCCGACGCGCCAGAGCTCACCGGGAACGGCTTCGGCATCGGGGTCGAACACCGCGAAGCGCAGCGCGCCGGCGTACACGCGCCCGCCGGCGTCGGTGCACAGGTCGTTCCAGCCCGACACTCCGTCGACGTGCAGGACCGTGCGCGGCTCGGAGCCCGCGCGCACGTGGATCACGTCGCGGCCGGAACACACGACGCCGCCGTCGGCGTGAATCGCGATACCGCCGACGCCGCGGCGTTTCGGGACGATCGTCGTCACCGCGCCGGACGGGTCGAGACGATGGACACCGCCACCGAGCACGTCGGAGAACACCAGCGAACCGTCCGTGTCGATCGTCGGTGCTTCGGCGAGCCCGTAGCCGTGTGCGAGGACGTCCCATTCCACCCGCGGCTTTCTACCACCGGTCCGGGGCCCGGAACCCGGACCGGGAGCGGACGGACCGCCGATCAGTTGTAGTCGCCGACGATGGTCGCACCCATCGCAACGGGCGGTTCGTCGCACCGGTCGCCGATGCCCGCCACGAAGGCCTGGAACGCAGGCACGTCGCTCAGCGAATCGCGCGTCTCCACATCGTGCTCGATCACGACGTGGACGAAGCTCACACGGTCCTCGAGACGAAAGACCTTGTAGGTGAACCCGCGGGGCGACCGCTGCTCGAGGTCGGCGAACACCGCCTCGATGAGCTTCTGGTTCTCGTCGGCCCGCTCGGGCTTCGCTCGGTAACGCACCACGATTGCCTTCATCGCCTGCTCCCCGTCGTCGGCCCTATGGTTCGGTTCGAGAACTACGACCGCGACGCCGTTGCGAACTCACCGGTGAGGTGTGCGTCGGGGCGTCGGCCGGGGACCGATGCGGAGGGTTGGCATGGCACACGATCTCGTCATCCGGGGTGGCGCAATCGTCGACGGCACGGGAGCCGAGCGGTTCTCGGGCGACGTCGCGGTCGACGACGGTGTGATCGCGGCGGTCGGCGGGCGCCTCGAAGGTGAGCGCGTCATCGACGCCGACGGCGCGATCGTCACCCCCGGATGGGTCGACGTGCACACGCACTACGACGGCCAGGCCACCTGGGACGACCAACTCGATCCGTCGTTCGGCAACGGCGTCACGACGCTGGTGATGGGCAACTGCGGCGTCGGCTTCGCGCCGTGCCCGCCGGGTGAGCAGTCGACGCTGATCGAGCTCATGGAGGGGGTCGAGGACATCCCCGGCAGCGCGCTGCACGAAGGGGTGCCGTGGGGCAAGTGGGAGAGCTTTCCCGAGTACCTCGACTTCCTGGACTCGCGTGAGTACGCACTCGACATCGCGGCCCAGCTCGCGCACGGCTCGTTGCGCTTCCAGGTGATGCGCGAGCGGGGTGTGGAGAACGAGGACGCGACCGCGGACGACATTGCGGCGATGCGCAAGCTCGTGGCGGAAGCGAGCGCGGCCGGTGCGGTCGGCTTCTCCACGTCGCGCACGATCTTCCACCGGTCGATCGGCGGCGGCGCGGTGCCCGGGACCTATGCGAGCGATGTCGAGTTGCGCGAGCTGATCCACGGGATGGCCGACGGGGGCGGGGGAGTGTTCGAGGCGATCACGTCGTCGTCGCTCGGCCTGATGACGGCGCTCGGGGGCGAGCGCTTCAGCCAGGATTCCGAGCTGCACCTGCTCGCCGACATCTCGCGGGCGACCGGCCAGAAGATCACGTTCACCACGGTGCAACACGTCGACGATCCCGAGGCGTGGCGCGCGGTCCTCGACTTCGCGGTGCAGCAGAACGCGGCCGGGGCGCAGCTGTATCCCCAGATCGCGTCGCGGCCCGTCGGCATCCTCGGCGGTCTGACCTGCTACCACCCGTTCATGCGCCGGCCGTCGTATCTCGCGATCGCGCACCTGCCGATGGCCGCGCAGGCGGAGCGGATGCGCGACCCCGAGGTCAAGGCGCGCATCCTCGCCGAGCACGACGTCGCGCCGGAGAACGCCGGGTCGATGGAGATGTTCGCGGAAGTGATGCAGAACGTCGCCGACTTCTTGTTCGCGCTCGACGAGATCGTCGACTACGAACCGGGCCCGGAGTGCACATTCGGTGCGCGTGCGGCGGCGCGCGGGGTGACACCGCTCGAGGCGATCTACGACTTCCTCGCGGAGGCGGACGGCGCCAACATCATCAGCCTGCCCGGCGCCGGCTACATGGAGGGCAACCTCGACGCGGTGCGCGAGATGATCGTCCATCCGGCAACCATCGTGGGTCTTGCGGACGCGGGCGCGCACGTGAAGCTCATCTGTGACGGATCGAGCCCGAGCACGCAGCTCACGCACTGGACCCGCGATCGCACGCGGGGTGAGACCATCCCGCTCGAATTCATGGTCGAGCAGCAGACGCGGCGCACCGCACGCCTGTACGGCTTCGACGACCGGGGCACGATCGAGGTCGGCCGGCGCGCGGATCTCAACGTGATCGATCACGAGAACCTCACGGTGCGCCGGCCCGTCGTGCACCACGACCTGCCCGCGGGCGGGCAGCGCTACCTGCAGCCGGTGTCGGGCTACGTCGCGACCGTCGTTGCCGGGGTGCAGACGCGCGCCGACGACGTGGACACCGGCGCGCGACCCGGACGACTCGTGCGGAGGTCGTCGTGAAGTACCGCACGCTCGGCCGGACCGGCGTCGAGGTGTCCGAGCTCTGCCTCGGCGCCATGATGTTCGGCGCCTGGGGAAACCCCGACCATCACGAGTCGGTGCGCATCATTCATCGCGCGCTCGACGAGGGCATCAACTTCATCGACACCGCGGACGTGTACTCGGCGGGGGAGTCGGAGAAGATCGTCGGGAAGGCGCTCTCCGACGGGAAGCGCCGGCGCAACGTCGTGGTCGCGACGAAGGCACACGGGCAGATGGGTACCGATCGCAACGCGCGCGGGAACTCGCGGCGCTGGATCACCGCCGAGGTCGAGAACAGCCTCCGCCGGCTCGGGACGGACTACATCGATCTGTACCAGATCCATCGGCCCGACCCGACCTGCGACATCGACGAGACGCTGTCGGCGCTGACGGACCTCGTGCGCGCGGGCAAGATCCGCTACTTCGGCTCATCGACGTTTCCCGCGTACCAGATCGTCGAGGCGCAATGGGTCGCCGAGCGCCGCAACCTCGGTCGCTTCGTGTGCGAGCAACCGCCGTACTCGATCCTCGCCCGCGGCATCGAGCGCGACGTCCTTCCCGTTGCGCAGCAGTACGGCATGGGCGTCATCCCGTGGAGTCCGCTCAACGGCGGCTTTCTCTCCGGCCGCTTCCGCGCCGGGGTCACGCCCGAGCCGTCGCACCGCGACCGGCTCCGCGCCGCCCGCGGTGCAACCGAGTCGCCGGGCGAGAAAGGAAAGCAGGCCGCAGCCGTTCAGCTCGGCGACCTCGCGGAGGAGTTCGACCTGACCGTCATCGACATGGCGCTGGCATTCGTGCTGAACCATCCCGCGGTGACCTCGGCGATCATCGGACCGCGGACGATGGAACAACTCGAGACCCAACTCTCCGCACCCGACGTGCAGCTGCCGGTCGAGCTCCTCGACGCGATCGACGCCATCGTCGCGCCCGGTGTCAACCTCGACGCCGGCGACGCGGGCTTCGACCCGCCGAGCCTGCTGGCGGAGCATCGACGCCGCTGACCCACCGTTCCGGCGGTCGCTCAGGTGGTGTCCACGATCAACACCGAGCACGGCGCCTTGTGCGCGATCGTGTTCGGAACGCTGCCGAGGATGCGACCGGCGCCGTGCATGCCCTTGTTGCCCACGATGATGAGATCGGCCGCCACCTGTTCGGCGACCTGCAGGATTGCATCCGCGGGATCGCCGGGGAGGGCGTGCGGTTGCACCGGTATCGGCGACTCCAGTGCCATCGTTTCGAGAAACCCTTCGGCATTCTCCCGCTGCCGGCCGACCGTCTTCACGTCACCGGCCTCGAACGCCATGACGAGGTGCAGTTCCGCCCCCAGGGTGCGGGCGAGTTCGATGCCCTGGCGCGCGGCCGCTTGCGCTCTCGGGACCTTGGAAACGCCGACGACGATTCGTGCGAACATCTGTCTGTCCTCCGGTTCAGAGGTTGACCGGCTCCGGATCGATCGACGGCAGTCCCGCCGCGCTGCGAGCCAGCACGTCGGCCGGAACCAGCCCGCGGGAGACCCAGTTGCGCCGGTCGGCCCACACGAGCATCGGCGGGAGCACGACGAGCGCACTCAGCAAGGCGATCGCGACGTTGAGCGCGACGATCTCGCCGAAATCGTGCAGCAACGGCAGCGACGACGTCGCGATCACCGCGACACCGGCGATCGCGGTGAGCGCCGACACGATGAACGCCCGACCGGTTCTCGACGCAGTCTCGTTGACCGCTTCCCGAGGAGTGAGACCGCGGCGCCGCTCCTCGATGAAGCGCAGAAGGAGCAACGACGTGAACTCCGTACACGCGGCCACGACCAGTGGACCGCCGACCGCCGTCATCGGGCTCAGCTTGAGGTCGAGCGCGTAGGCGATCAGCGACGATGCGCCGACCGCGATCAACACCGGTACGAGCGAGAGCAACGCCCGCACGATGCTGCGCAGCCGCACGGCAAGGAACAAGAAGACGAAGAGAATCGCGATGTAGGTGAGCACGACGCGGTTCGCGTTGAGATTGTCGAGCAGCCCTACTCCGACGACGGCCAGGCCGGACGGCGTCGCGTGGATGTTCGCGGGCGGGCTCACGGTCGCGCGGATGTAGCGAACGACCTCGGCGCGCGCGTCGAGCCCACTCGGCCCCGTGCGGAAGACGATGTTCATTGCCTTGGCGTCCGCGGAGACCATCGACAGTTGGATGTCCGGCGGCGCGACTTCGTAGGCACTGCGCACGCTGGCCGCGGTGGGTATCAGGTGCGATGCGCCCGGCACGTCGCTCAACTGGCTGACGGTGCTCACGAGCCCCGACGCGGTCAGCAGGGTTGCCGGGAACTTCGCCAGCTGCGCGGCGTGAACGTGTCGACGAACGTGACGGTGGGCTGGTTGAACACGTCGGGTGACTGCACGTAGACCCCGAGCTCACTCGACGAGTGGACCTCGCGGTCGAGGACGTGCAGGTTCTTGATGACCTGCGAGTGCTGGTTGACCCATTGCGTCGGGTCGGTCTGGAGGACGAGCTTGTCCTCGACCAGGATGCCGCCCGCGAACACGATCAGGCTCACCACGGCCAACACCGGGGCGATCGTGCTCGACAAGGAGCCGAGCCCCACGGTCATGCGACCCAACGGGCCGGAGCGGAAGTCGTGCGCCTTCGTCGGCGACCGGTACTCGCGGATACCGAGGATCGCGAGGGTTCCCAGGATGCTGTTCACGCAGATCGCGGCGACGCCGATGATCAGCAGCACACCGAACTCGCGCAGCATCGGCACCTTCGCCCAGCGCAACGCGGCGAAGGCGAAGATCGCGTCGAACGTGACCACGAGCAACGCGGGCCCGAGGTTGCGCGACGTCTCTTGGATCGGGTGCGGCGCCCGGTCGATGACGACCTCCTCCTCGACACGCGCGTGCATCTGGATCGCGTAGTCGATACCGATGCCGAGCATCACCGGAAGCCCGGAGATGGTGACGATGGTGAGGGGGACACCGAGGTAGCCCGCGATGCCGAACGCCCACACGACGCCGATCAGCACGATCCCGAGCGGCAGGAGGCGCCAGCGCACGTTGAACAGCACGAGCAGGATCAGGGTCATGATCGCGATCGCGATCAGCGCGAGGGTGGCCATGCCGCCGGTGAGGTAGTTGTTGAGATTCTCGAGCAACGCGGGCGCACCGGTCGTGGTGATCCGTGCGTGTCTGGAAGTGCAGCGACTTGGCCGCGGCGGTCACGAGGTCGGCAGTGACGCCTTCGTCCTTGATCGACTGGTTGCCGACGAGGCGCACGACCATCTGCGCGTGCCGGTTGTCGGGGAAGATGGGAAGGAGCGGTGTGCGGATCGGCTTCGGATCCTTCGGCAGCGGATTGTCGTAGAGCAGGAAGTCGACGTATTTCGGATTCGTGAGCTTGCGCTGCGCAACGGGGATCGCGTTGATGCGGGAAATCGTCGCGAGCGCCGACGCGTTGCGCGCGGCCAGACCGGGTTTCGACTTCTCCCGCGCGAGATCGCCGGCGAGGACCTTGCCCGCGACGCTTTGCGTGACGTCGCCGTTCGGACCCGTGACCAGATTGTCGTTCCACTGCAGAGCAGTGAGCGGAGACACCACACCGAGCACGTGGGGCGAAGCCTTGATCTTCTTGGCGACCGCATTCCACTGCGCGATGTCGGCCGGCGAGAACAGCTCGGCAACCGTGTGGCCGGGATCCATCGTGACGAGCGTGAGCATCGCCTCGCCGCCGAACAGATCCTGGTACGCGACGTTGTCCTTGTAGACCTGGTCGCTGCGGTTGAGGTAGTTGCTCTGGTCGGTCGAGAACTCGAGCTTGGTCGCGCCGTACCCGAGCCCGAGCGTGATGACGCCGCCCACGAGCAGCACGGCGATCCAATGCTTGCCGAGGTTCAGTCCGAGCCAGGACCAGAACTTGTCCACGTGGCCTCCGTTACCCGGGGTGTATTCGATCCGGCCGAGCGCAGCCGGGCAAGTGAGTTCGGGTCAGGCTCCCGAGAAATCAACGCGGATGACAGTCGCCTCCAGGACGTGTCCGCTCTCGGGCGAGATCGTGTACATCTCGATCGCGCCCGAGTGCATCTTCGGCGGAGCGTACGTCACCGACGTGTCGAACGGACCCATCTGTAGGGAACCACCCATCGTGTAGCCCTCGGCGAGAGCGTGCGCGTTGTCGTCCTCACGGATGGCGACATTCACCGTGGCTTCGAACGCGCGGCTCTCACCCCGGAGCCGGACCGGTGACGAGACGGTCGCCAGAGCGGCGGGCTCGGTCAGGCGGATGTTCGGGGTTGCCGAACCGAGGACCCACCACGACGCGCCGGGTCCGAGGCGGCGCACGATGACCGTCGTCACCGGGCCGCGGGCCGTCGCCTGGACCGGCACCTCCCCCGAGGCGGTGTCGCCCGCGCGGAACGCGCCGACGACGGGCGCGACCATCTTCAGGTAGTCAGTGGCGAAGGAGCGGGCGGCAGCGACCGGGTCGGTGAATCGCCGGGTACCGGCTGCGGTCGGCCAGACCGCGGTCGAGGTGTCGAGCACGGGTGGAGCCGTCGTCGTGGAGGCCGTCGTCGACGGGCTGGTGGTCGTCGCCGCGGTCGACGTGGTGCTGGTGGCCGTCGTCTCCCGCTTGCTGCTGCCGCCACAGGCTGCGGCGAGACCGGTGAGGAGCACGAGCACGATGGTCGCGGTTCGCGCGGGGGTCGATGTCACGCGGTGATCCTGCGCCGCGGCGCGGGCTTGCGACAGGGACGTTCGGCCCTCGTTGTCCGGCCCTTCGCCGGCGTGCACGACGCCGCCGTTCCGGACGAATGACTTCCGACCCTACCGGCGGATCCACGGGCGCATCACAGTACGAGGTGCACGTCCGTTCTCACACGAGGTCACGAAGTGTCCCGCATCGAAGTGTTTGCCGACGTCATGTGTCCGTTCACGCACGTCGGCCTGCGGCGTCTGGTCGACAAGCGCGCCGCCGCCGGGAAGTCGACCGCGTTGCGCGTGCGGGCGTGGCCCCTCGAATGGATCAACGGCGCCCCCATCACGGCAGATCTGGTCGGTCGCGAGATCGAGGCGTTGCGGAAGAGCGTCGCGCCCGAGCTCTTCGCCGGATTCGATCCGGACCGCTTTCCGCGGTCTTCGATGCCTGCGTTCGCGCTCGCCGCCGCGGCGTACGGCGTCGATGACGCGGTCGGCGAGGCCGTGAGCCTGGGCCTACGCGATGCACTCTTCGAGCACGGCCGAGATGTCGCCGATCCGCGGGTCGTTCGTGAGATCGGTGACCGCTACGGAGTCGAGCCGCTCGCGCCGGACGCGGCAACCGCGGCGGTGACGGCGGACTGGGAGCGCGGGCGCGCGCGCGGGGTCAAGGGCTCGCCGCATTTCGTCGTCGGCACGCGCGACTGGTTCTGCCCGAATCTGCGCATTCGCCACGACGAGACGGGGTTCCAGATCGAGATCGCCGAGGAGGCGACGCGCGAGTTCTACGCGATGGCGCTCGGTTGATCGACGTCGGGCGCAGGCCCGATCTCATCGAGGACGCGCCGGGCGAGCGCGGCAACCGCTTGCGTGCCGTCGAGACGGACGGCTTCGGGCCACGGCGCGAAACGGCGGCGCAGTGCTGCGGTGAGCGCGGGCGCCCCCGCGTCCGACGCGTCGCGCTCCGATGCGGCGCGACCCGATGCGGCACGATCCGATGCGGCACGACCCGATGCGGCACGACCCGATGCGGCACGACCCGATGCGCGCGCGCGTCGGCGACCGCCGCGGGCACGTCGAGCTCGAAGGCCACCAGGACGCTCGCCGTCTCCTCGGCCAGACGCGCCGCGTGGACGCGGTGTCGCGTATCGCTCCACGACGCGTCGAGGATGACGCTCTCCCCGGCCGCGAGTCGGGTGCGTGCGGTATCGAGCAGCGTGTCGTAGGTCCGGGTGGTCCAGTCCGCGGCGTAGAGGCCGCGGTCGAGCTCGTTCGCCGCCGGGGTCGTCGGCTCCAGGCCGGCAAGGCGCTTGCGCACTTCGTCGGTGCGCAACGCCGGCCAGCCGGTGCGCCGCGCCAATTCGCGCGTCAGCGTCGACTTTCCGCTTGCCGGTGCACCGCCCACGAGCACCAGACGCACGGAACCCCGCGACAGATGCCCCGATGCGAGCGTCAGGAGGGCACGGGCGGAAGCCCCTGCGGTCGGATCGCCGTCGGTGCGGAGGCACGCGATCTTCGCCCGAACGAGCGCCCGACATGCGATGTAGTAGTCGGCGAGCGACGCGGGCCAATCGTCGCCACTTTCGATGCGGTAGCGATCGAGCAGACGGGCCGCGAGGTCGCGCCGTCCGAGTCGTTCGAGATCCATTGCCAAGAACGTGACGTCGGCGAGGACGTCGCCGAACCGGAGCTCGTCGTCGAACTCGAGGCAATCGAGGAACCGCGGGCCGTCGTCCAGGCAGAACACGTCCTCGGCGAGGAGATCACCGTGGCCGTCGCGGATGCGCGAGTCGGCGATCCGCTGACGGAACAACGGCTTGCGGCCCGTCAGGTAGCGCCGCCCGTCCTCGTCGACGCGCGCCAGCAGCGTCGCATCCAGTTCGGTGCCGGTGAAGGCGGCCAGCTCGTCGAGGTTGGTGGCCCAGAGATGCAACAGGCTCGTCGGCAAGCCCGCGCGATCGATCGCCCAGCCCGTCGGCGCCGCGCGGTGCACCCGCACGAGCTCCAGCGCGATGCGGTCGATGCATGCGGTCGGATCGGCGGTGCGGGCGAGGAACTCGAGCCGGCGGGCGTCGGGCATTCGTCGCATCTCGACCACCGTGTCGACGATCGCGCCTGCCGCAGTCTCGAGCGGGAGCACGCCGAGATAGACGTCGGGTGCGAACCGGCGATTGAGCATCACCTCGCGCTCCGCGTTCGCGCGGCGTAGCTCCGGCGTCGAGAGGTCGATGAAGGGGAAGCGCACGGCTTTCTTGAGCTTCCAGACGCGCGTTTCGCCGAGGGCGAGGAGCGAGACGTGGGTCTCGCGGTGCACGAGCGGAGCGTCGCCGGCGTGGCGCCGCAGCCATTCGCCGAAAGCCACGCGTTGCTCGGCGACGGCGGCATCGGTCATCGCGGCGGCTCAGGGCACGATGACGAGCGCACGATCGAGGTGATGCGACAGCTGATGGCTGGTGCTCCCGAGGAGGAGCTCCGCGAACCCGCCTCGTCCCCGACGACCGACGACGACCAGGTCGGCCGACTCGCGTTTGGCGAGCGTCATGATCGCCGATGCCGCGGAGCCGTCCATCAGCACCACCCGGAACCCGACCTTCGCCATTGCGAGGGCCGCACACCATTGGGTCTCGACGACCTTGCGCACCTGGTCGCGATCCGGCTCGTACGGCGGGGGCACCGCGATGGCGCCGAAGCTGCTCGCCGCAAAGACCGGGATCTCGATCGAGAACACGGCAATCACCTCGGCCGCGAGCGGCGGCGCATACCTCGCACACCACTCGACGGCCCGGGCGGACGAAACGGACCCGTCGACTCCGACAATGATCTTCATGACCCCCATCGTGGCCGGGATACAGCGGCGGAACGAGGGGCAAAGGGCCTTCGGCATTGAAGCCTCTCGGCCCTGACTCGGGATGCCGCGCCCGAACGACAATCGAGCCATGTTCGCCAAGGCGGTCCGGGTCGGCTCGATCGCGGGGCTCGAGATCAAGCTGGACTGGAGCATCCTCGTCATCTTCTGGTTGTTGACCTGGAGCCTGGCCGCAGCGGGACTCCCGAACCTCGCGGCCGGGTACGGCACCGCCGCGTACTGGGTCGCGGCCATCGTGACGACCGCCGCGTTCTTCGGCTCCCTGCTCGCCCACGAGCTCAGCCACTGTGTCGTCGCCCGGCGCCAGGGCATCCACGTCCGCGATGTGACGCTGTGGCTCCTCGGTGGCGTCTCCGTGCTCGAGGAAGAACCCGCGACCCCGTCCGCCGACCTGCGCATCGCGATCGCCGGACCCGCGATGAGCCTCGCGCTCGGATTCGCCGCGCTCGGTGCCGCCGCGGTGTTCGCCGTGGCCGGGGCGTCCAACCTCGTCTGCGCCTGCGCGGTCTGGCTGGGAACGGTGAACATCATCTTGGCCGTGTTCAACCTCGTGCCCGCGGCGCCGCTCGACGGTGGTCGGGTGTTGCGGGCGATTCGCTGGCGCCAGACCGGCGATCGCACCCGCGCCGCGATCGACGCAGCGCGGGCGGGCCGCACGTTTGCCTTTGCCCTCATCGCGCTCGGATTCGCCGAGCTCCTCTTCGGTGCGGAGATCTCGGGAATCTGGTTGATCCTGCTCGGCTGGTTCCTGCTGTCGGCATCGCACACCGAGGAGGTACAGGCGCGCCTGACCCGCGA
Organism: uncultured Actinomycetes bacterium; assembly: GCA_963835455.1. Lineage (GTDB taxonomy): Bacteria > Actinomycetota > Acidimicrobiia > IMCC26256 > PALSA-610 > PALSA-610. The sequence goes on along the minus strand of CAWIFT010000002.1, from coordinate 248,375 downwards.
TCTCGGAACGACCCGCGTGCGTGAGTTGATGACGCCGGACCCGATCACCGTGCCCGACACGTTGAGCGTGCACGACGTGTTGCACGACTACGTGCTCGCGCGCGCACTGCTCGTCGTTTCCGGTGGTCGATGCCCAAGGTCGGTGCGACGGACTGGTCACGCTCGGCCGCATGCGATCGGTCGCGGCCGATCTGCGGACCACGACTCCCGTCGCGGTCGTGTCCTGGCCTCTCGACGAGCTCACGATCGCGACTCCGGACGAGTTGGTGCTCGAAGTGTTGCGCCGGACCAAGCCCGGGGGCGGAGGTCGTGTGCTCGTCCTGGACGGCGACTCCGTCGTGGGCATCGTCTCGCCCACCGACATCACGCGGGCACTGCAGGCGATCGGCGTCCCGGTGCGGTCGTGACGTGGGGACGTCACGGCCGACGACACACCTAGAGTGACCGAATTCCGCCGCGCGCCGACTTCGCCCTGCCCTGGGACTCGCCTGACGTCGACGATCCCGTCGTCGCGCTGACCGATGCGCGCCGGCGGCTCGGCGACACGTTCACGGTCGAGTCGGGCGGGGTGACCTACCTCTTCACGTTCAGCGAGGCCGGGCTGCGCTCGTTCTACGCCGTCGAGGAGCGTGACGCGAGCAAGGGCATCGCCGACTATCGCATGCTCGTCCGCAAGCTCCCGGACGAGCTCTTCGCGGAGCGCCGCACGTTCGCGCACGATCTCTTCGGAGCCGAGGAGGTACAGGGCTATCTCGGCAACCTCGACTGGGCCATCGGCACGGCCGTCGACGAGTTGGGCGAGTCGGGATCCTTCGAGGTGTTCGCGTTCGCGCGCCACCTCGGGCATCTTCTCGGGCTCGCGTGTTGGATCGGTCGGGAAGCGCCGATCGCCGCACTCGTTCCCGAGTTCGAGATCCTCGACGGCGCCGAGGCGTTCGTGCATCCGGAACGGTCGCGCGGCGCGACCAAGGACGACGAACGCGCCGCGTTGCTGCGCGTCGAGAACGTCATCTGCACACTCTTGACGAATGCGGATCGAGCACCGAGCTTTCTCGACGACATCGCGGCACGCTGGGCCGATGTCGATGATCCCGCGCCCGGCATCGCGGGCGATGTCGTGCTCCTCCATATCGCGACGATGACGAACCTGTTCGCGGCGCTGGCCTGGTCGCTCGCCCAGGCGTTGCTCCACCCGAGCGACGCGCCGCTGGAACAGTGCGTGTTCGAAGCGGTGCGGCTCGGGCAGCGTTCGATCATGCTGCGGGAGGTACTCCGCCCCTTCGTGTTCGACGACGGTGAGCACGAGTATCCGGTCGAGCGGGGCATGCAGCTTGCCACCATGCTGCCGTTGACGAACTCCGAGCGGCTCGGCGCCGGCTACGAACCGCAACGGTGGCGCGATCGCGCGCTGCACCATGACGTGAGCATCACGACGTTCGGGCACGGCCCGCACCGCTGTCCGGCCCAGCGCTTCTCGGTGTCCGCGATCGTCCGCACGGTCGATCGCATGTTGTCGAGCTTCGCGATGACGCCCGAGTTCACCGAAGTCGTGCCGCTGCCCGCCCAGATCGGCGGAGTGGCGCGGAGCGCCTACCCGTGCGTCGTGAGCTACCGCCGCCGCCTGCCGAATGAGCCCGCGCCCTGAAGGGTCACCTCACGCACGGAGCACGCGGCATGGGCGCCGACGGAGAGGCGTCGTCGACGAGGTCGCGCGTCCTTCGATCGCGAGGAACGGATCGAGACCGGTCGAAGGTGCGATCTACGCTGGCGACATGTGCCGAAACATCACTGAGCTACGCGGTCTCGAACCCCCGGCGACGCGCGAGGAGATCGAGGCCGCGGCGCGCCAATACGTTCGGAAGGTCACCGGCATCACCCGCCCGCGGATCGACGTCGCCGGCGCGATGGAAGTCGCGGCGCTCGAGATCGCCGACATCACGCAGCGGCTCCTCGCGGAGGCGCCACCGCGTCGGCAACCGCCGCCGAAGCTGCCGCCGTTGCGGCGGCCGGAGGTGCGGAGCCGGCTCGGGCTCGAGCCGTTCACCGCCTGAGGGTCGCCCCGGTCAGGACGCGGAGTGTGATTCGTGGTGGTAGCCCGCGGCCCGGGCGCGGCGATACCGGTATGCGTCGAGGTGGACGACGATCGCGTCCGCCGATGAGGCCGAGGTCGCCGGGGCGACCGTCGCGGTCGGCGGCGCGCGCACGATGTCGAGGGTGGCGGCTCGTCGTTTGACGATTGCCCACGCGACGAACCCGAGCACGAGAACAAGACCGAACGCGCATGCAATCGTCACCGTTCAACCCCTGGGTTCGTCCGCGGGTTCCTCGCTGTAACCGGGTGCTCTACCCAGGAACCGCCGAGCTGACGCAGCTCACTCGGAAGTTGCAACCGCCGGGTGATCCGCAGAGCCCACGTGCATACGTACCGTGGTTCCCCGGTCCGTGGACCTGATCTGCACGAGGTCGCAGAATTGGTTCGCGAGCCAGATCCCGTGTCCGTGCAGCTGACCGCGCGGGGCGCAGCCGGCCGATCAGTGGATCGGTGATCCGTCCCGGCCCGGTCACCTCGCACAGCACCTGGGTCCCTTCGGCCCAGATCCGAGCGGTTCCGCCGCCGTGGCCGTGCACGATCGCGTTGGTCGCGATTTCCGAGACCGCGACCGTGAGCTCGCTGATGCGGCCGCTCGGCGCACCGAGGGCGAGCGCGCGGCTTCCGACGAACCGGCGCAGCGCGGCGAGCGCGTCGAGGTCGAAGGCGAACGCGTCGACTTCGGCGTGCGTGTCCGGGGCCGGGAGCGGCCGGGCGAACCCGGCGTCGATCCCGGCGGCGAGCGGGTCGCCGAGCCGATGGCCGTGGCGATCGCAGACGAGGGGATGTGTGCCCAGCGCGTCGTCGACGACATGGGCGGGAAGCGATGCCGCGTCGTACGGACACAGCAGCCAGAAGTCGGGATCGTCGGCGAACGCGAGGTTCAGCAGTGATTCGTGAATGTGGCACTCGGTGAGTGCCGCGGCGTCGCGTGCGCCCGTGACGGGTTCGCCGATGCCGCGTACTGCACGGCCGCGGCCGCCGTGCGCGCTCACGAAATCGCGCCACGCCTGGATGATGAGAGCGGGGTTGCGCCCGAGCTGCTGCATGTCCGCGAAGAACGCTCGATCGGCATCGCCGTCCAGCGCGGCACGAATCGCGGCGAGCTTGGATGCCTCGACGACCGTCAGTACCGCTTCATTGTGCGCGAGTCCCTGGGCGATGAACGTCGTGGTCTGCTCGATGAACTCGTCATCGGTGGAATAGAGCAGCGCCTCGTGCCGGAATCCCGAAACGCCCGGTCCCGCGCTCGCGGCGGCGATACCCGCGGATCGCACGACGCGGATCCTACGGACCCGCCGACAATCGATGCCGCGCGCCGGTGCGCGGACGACTGGATCGCGTCGACGTGGGCGACGCGTGAGATCGGAACGTGCTCGACCGCTCTGCGCCCGACCACTCGCGCGTCATGGTCGTCGTCGACGATGACGAACAGCGAGTGCAGTTCGCTGATCTCGAGCATGCGCGTGAGGATCGCGGGGGAGCGGATCTCGACCCGGCCGTCGATCGCGTTCAACTGGGCCGCGAGGTCGGCCATGACGCGCAGTCCTCCGACGTTGCAGAACCTGAGGTCGGAGAGGTCGATCGTGACCGACCGCGTTCCGCGCTCGGCGAGCGCACGCAACGCCCCGCGGAACGCGGGAACGCTCAGTGCATCGAGCTCGCCGTGTGGTGAGATCAAGACGGTGCCGACCTGGTAATCGAAGTCGATCCCGAAATGGGAGCACGACGAGCCGGATCGGGTCACAGCGTCCGCCTACCCCTCCTTCGTGCTCGGCGAAACGTCTCGTCTCGCCCGCGCTTGCCCGCCGCAGTGTCGGCGGCGCTCGGTCGGACCCGCTGCCTGGCGACTCCGACCGCGTCAGGCGCGGTTCGCAACGACCTGCTCGACCCGATTGCGGCCCAGTTGCTTCGCCCGGTACAACGCCGCGTCCGCCTCCTGCAGGACCTCCTTCACCGATTCGACGTGACCGGGATCGAGAACGGCGAGACCGGCGCTGAACGTGAGTACGCCGAGCGCATTTGCCGTATGCGGGATCGCGAGCCGTTCGACTCCGAGTCGCATCCGCTCGACGGCCTTCGCGCCCGTGGTCAGCGACTGTTCGGGGAAGACGCAGACGAACTCGTCGCCGCCGAAGCGATACAAGGCGTCGCCCGCGCGCGCCTGGTCCTGCAGCTGGGTCGCAAACGTCCGCAGCACGATGTCACCCGCCTGATGGCCGTACGTGTCGTTGTACGACTTGAAGTGATCGATGTCGAGCACGGCCATGCAGTACCGGTGCGCGTAGCGCTGGACCCGCGCCTCGAGGAGATCGAGATCCTGTTCGAAGGCACGTCGGTTGCCGAGACCGGTGAGCGGATCCTGGCGTGCGAGTGCGATCAGTTCGGCGTTCAGCACACGCAACGCCGTGGCCGACGTCTGCACCGCGCGTGCCTGCGTGGCCAAGGCCTCGGCCTTCAGGAAGAGGTTCGCGAACACGCCAACCTTCGAGCGCAGCTGGTCCGGCGGCACCGGCGCGAAGATGAAGTCGACGGCTCCCTGCGCGTACAGATCGGTGGTCACGATCTCGTCGCTGCCGTACGCGGTGATGAAGATGATCGGTGTCAGCTCCGACTGTTGCCGCTTGCGGATGAGCGCGGCCGTTTCGAATCCGTCCATGATCGGCATACGGACGTCGAGCAGGATGACAGCGAAATTCTGCGCCATGACGCACCGCAACGCGGCGAGACCGGAGTCCGCCTCGATCACGGTGTGCCCGAGTGGGTGCAGGACCGCCTTCAACGCGACGCGCTTGGCCGCGTTGTCGTCGACGACGAGGATGGGCACGCTCTGCGGCGCCGACCCGATCGGCGGTTCGGCGGTATCGGAATCGACCGGGGTGGCGCTCACGGTGTCGAAGGGTGGCGCAGTGCCTGCGCAGACGCGGGCGTGGACGGAAGCCACGGCCCGATCGCCGCGATCAGCTCGTCGGTGTTCACCGGCTTGGGCACGTAGTCGTTGGCGCCGGCGTCGATGCAGCGTTGACGTTCGCCGGGCACGACCTTGCCCGTCACCGCGATGATCGGCAGCGTCTTGAACTGTTCGATCTCGCGGATCGCGCGCATGATGTCGTAGCCGTCCATGCCGGGCATCATGATGTCGGTGAGGACGAGGTCGACATCGGGCGTACACGCGAGCAGTTCCATCGCCGCCATGCCGCTCTCGGCCGCGCACACGTCGGCCCGGCCCCGCTCCAAGAGCGCGGTCAGGGCGAAGACGTTGCGGAAGTCGTCGTCGATGACCAGGATCCGGCGGCCGGCGAACGGGGCGTCGTCGAGGTCGTTGTGGCGGTTGCGGTCGGGCTTCGGCGGGTTCGAGCTGATTGCCGCCCAGTCGTTCGCGGCGACGAGTGAGAGCGCGCGCTCGGGGGGCGGAGCGGAGTCGTCGTCGGTCGTGGTCGTCGTCGCGGTCTGGTCCATGGGCAGGAAGACCGTGAAGGTGCTGCCTTCGCCGGGTGTGCTCACCAACGTGATCTCGCCGCCGAGCAATCCGACGAGCTCGCGGCTGATCGAGAGTCCGAGTCCGGTGCCGCCGTACAAGCGGGCGGTCGTGCCGTCGCCTTGCGCGAATGCTTCGAAGATGCGGCGCTGTTGCTGCTCCTCGATTCCGATGCCGGTGTCGCGCACGGCGAAGGCGAGCACCGACGTCGCGGCGACGAGCGACTCCGACTCGTGGCTCCATCCGGCCGGGGCGAGCGAGACGCGGAGCCGCACGTCGCCGCGCTCGGTGAACTTGAACGCGTTCGAGATCAGGTTCTTGAGGATCTGCCGTACGCGCTGCGGATCGGTGACGATCGTGACCGGGGTGTCCCGTGCGATCTCGATCGAGAATCCGATCCCCTTGGCGCGTGCGACGTGATCGAACTCGCGGATCATGTCGTCGTGGAGCTGGGGGAGGGAGACCTCGGCGAGCCCGATCGTCGCCGTGCCCGACTCCACCTTGGCGAGGTCGAGGATGCTGTTCAAGAGGCCGAGCAGGTCCCGTCCCGACGCGAGGATGACTCCGGCGTACTCGACCTGCGTGTCGGTCATGTTGTGCTCGGGGTCGTCGGCGAGCTGCTCGGCCAGGATCAACAGACTGTTGAGCGGCGTGCGGAGCTCGTGCGACATGTTCGCGATGAACTCCGACTTGTACTTCGACGAGACCGCGAGCTCCGCCGCCTTCTCCTCGACCAAAAGTTTGGATTGTTCGACCTCGTCGTTCTTTTGCTCGGCCTCGCTGTTGCGGTCGGCCAGCAGGCTCGCCTGCCGTTCGAGATCCTCGTTCGACTCCCGAAGCTCCTCTTGCTGCGAGCGCAGCTCTTCGGCCTGGGACTGGGATTGGCGCAGCAGGTTCTCGGTGAGCGTGTTCGCTTCGATGGTGTTCATCGTGAGCCCGATGCTCTCGGGGAGCTGCTCGAGGAACGCCTGATGGGTGACACTGAACGGTGAGAACGACGCGAGCTCCACAACCGCCCGCACGGCTCCTTCGAACAGCACCGGCAAGACGATGATGTTGAGGGGTGGCGACGAGCCGAGCCCGGAGCTGATGCGCACGTAGTCGGCGGGTACGTCGGTGAGCAGGATGCGCGTCTTCTCCTTCGCGCACTGCCCGACGAGTCCTTCCCCGACGCGGAAGGTCGTCGACAGGTGCTTGCGTTCCTCGTATCCGTACCCCGCGGTGAGCTCGAGGACGGGCTCGGTGCCGTCGGTCGGACTGGTCATCGAATAGAACACGCCGTGCTGCGCGGAGACGAGCGGCGCAAGCTCGGAGAGGATCATGCTCGACACTTCGGCCAGGTCCCGCTGACCCTGGAGCATGCGCGTGAAGCGTTCGCGGTTGGTCTTCAACCAGTCCTGTTCGATGTTCTCCCTCGTCGTCTCGCCGAGGTTGCGGATCATCTCGTTGAGCGTGTCCTTCAACACCGCGACTTCGCCGCTCGCCTCCACCCGGACTTGGCGCGTGAGGTCGCCCTCGGTCACCGCGGTGGCCACGTCGGAGATGGCGCGCACCTGGTTCGTCAGGTTGGCGGCCAGCTGGTTGACGTTGTCGGTGAGGTCCTTCCAGACGCCGCTGACTTCGGTCGACTGCGCCTGGCCGCCGAGCTTGCCCTCGACCCCGACCTCCCGGGCGACTCGGGTGACCTCGCCCGCGAACGCGTTGAGCTGATCGACCATCGCGTTGACGGTGTTCTTCAGCTCGAGGAACTCGCCCTGCACGTCGATCGAGATCTTCTTGCTGAGGTCACCGTTCGCGACCGCGGTGGTCACCTCGGCGATGTTGCGCACCTGGCCGGTCAGGTTCCGGGCCATCAGGTTGACGTTGTCGGTGAGGTCCTTCCACACGCCGCCGACCTCGATGGTGACGGCGGCGGCCTGACCGAGCTTGCCTTCGGTGCCGACCTCGCGCGCGACGCGCGTCACCTCGGAGATGAAGCCGTTCAGCTGGTCGACCATCGCGTTGATGGTGCTCTTCAGGTCGAGCATCTCACCGCGCACGTCGATGGAGACCTTCTTGGTGAGGTCGCCGTCCGCGACCGCCCCGATGACGCGCTGCATCTCGCTCGTCGGGCGGACGAGGTCGTCGATCAGGCTGTTCACCGCGTCGATCGGACCCGACCATCTCGCGGTCATGCCGCCGCGTTCGATGCGCTGCGACAGCTTGCCCTGCTTGCCGACGAGATCGCTGACGCGTGCGAGCTCGGCGCAGAAGGTCTCGTTCACGGAGACGAATTCGTTGAAGCCGTCGGCGACCTTGCCGGCCAGACCCGTCCAGCCGAGCGGCATCCGCGCGGAGAAATCGCCGCGCTTGGCCTGCTCGAGAAACTGCAACAGGGCGTTGGCATCCACCGATTCGTCGAAGGAATCGTCGTTCGAACCGTTGCGGGTAACTGCCGGCGCGGTCATCGATGTCTCCAGGGGTGGTGCGAATCAGCGAGCGGCGACAGCGCCCGCGACGCGATCGAGAGCAAGTTCGGCGTCGGCGGCCGCGACGGGCCGGGCGAAGAGGTAGCCCTGGGCGCGCGAGCACCCGAGGCCGACGAGACAATCTCGTTGCAACTCCGTCTCCACGCCCTCGGCGATCGTCGCGAAGCCGAGTGTGTCGGCAAGGCTCACCACCGCGGCGACGATGGCGGAGTCTTCGAGGTCCTTGCCGAGCCCGCCGACGAAGGTGCGATCGATCTTGAGGACGTCCACGGGGAACCGGCGAAGGTACGCGAGCGAGGAGTAGCCGGTCCCGAAGTCGTCGATACTGAGGCGCACGCCGAGGTCCTTCAGGCTCCGGAGCACGTTGATCGTCGACGGCGCGTCGTCCATCAGCACGCTCTCGGTCATCTCGAGTTGAAGATCTTCGGGGCTCAGATCGGCGTCGTGGAGTGCGGACGCGACCAGCTCGAGGAGATCCGGCTGGAGCAGCTGGGCGCCGGAGAGGTTCACGGACATCATCAGGCGCGGCCACCGCGGATCGCGGGTCTGGAAGCGCTTCGCCTGTTTGCACGCTTCGCGCAACACCCACGCGCCGAGCGGAACGATCAGGCCGGACTCCTCGGCGACGGTGATGAACTCGTCCGGACCGAGCATCCCGCGGGCGGGATGCGCCCAGCGGACAAGTGCCTCGTGGCCGAGCACCTGGCCGTCGGTCAGGCTCACGATCGGCTGGTAGTGCACGCGCAGATCGCCGTTGACGATCGACTGCCGCAGCGACGTCTCGGTGTCGAGCCGTCCGACGCCCGTGGGTCGCATCGTTTCCGAGAACACGGCCGAGCGGGCGCGGCCCGACGCCTTGGCGCGGTACATCGCGGCGTCGGCCTCGCCGAGGAGCGCGCCGGCATCGGTCGTGGGGGAGAGCGTGAGCGCGATGCCCGCGCTGACGGAGAGGACGAGGTCGCCGCCCGACCAGGCGAACGGCTCCGTCATCGCCGCGCAGATCCGGTCGGCGATCAGGACCGCTTCGGCCTGATCCGAGAGTCCTTCACACAACACGACGAACTCGTCGCCCTCGATGCGGGCGAGTGTGTCCTCGGGACGAATGAGTTCGCGAAGGCGTTCGGCGGTCGCCACCAGCAGTTGATCGCCCACCGAATGACCGAGACTGTCGTTGACCACCTTGAAGCGGTCGATGTCGAGGTGGATCAAGCCCACCATCGCCGGAGCGCGCGTGAGGCGGACGAGCGCCTGGTCGATGCGATCGACCAGGAGGCGGCGGTTCGGGAGACCGGTGAGTGCGTCGTGCAGTCCCTGATGGATCAGCGCGTCGGCCGCAGCCTTCTGGGCGGTGATGTCCTGGGCGGTGCCGAGGAGACGTTCCGGCCGACCGTCGGCGCCCAACTCGACGCGCCCGCGGGCGCGTATCCAGCGCACGGCGCCGCCGGGGAGAACGTTGCGATGTTCGACGACGAAGGGCCGGAACTCCTCGATTGCGGCCCGCAGCGCCTCGACGGTTGCCTCGCGGTCGTCGGGGTGGATCCGGTCGACGAGCTCGTCGTAGCCGGGCTGCTGCTCGCAACCCGAAGCCGAGCATGCGGTACAGCTCGTGCGACCAGGTCACCGTGTCGGTTTCGAGGTCGACCTCCCAGCTCCCGAGCCGGGCGATGCTCTGGGCCTCGTCCCGCGACGCCTCGATGCGCTTCACCTGGATGGCGTGGCGGATCGCGCCGACGAGCGATGTTCCCTGCAACGCGCGCTTGGCGAGGAGGTCGACGGCGCCCGAGTGCGCGGTGGCGACGCCGATCTCGTCTTCCCCTCGGCTGGTCAGCGCCACGACGGCCAGACCCGGCGACGTGGCGGTGAGGGTGTCGATCACCTGGAGGCCATTGTCGCCGGCGAGATCGAGGTCGATGACGACGCATTCGGCGGCTTCACGTCCGAGGTAGGCCGTGGCATCGGCGACGGATGTCGTGCGGGTCACGGCGAAGGCAGCCGGTGCCGCCGCTTCCAGGACGGCGCCGACGAGATCCGCGTCCGCGGACGCGTGAGTGATCAGGAGGACTCGGGTCGGCCGCGCCATCGTGGTTGTCACCGCATGTCTCCCCGGGATCTGGGATAGGACGCGCGTCGCGCCAGGGTCGGGGCTCGTGCTGCACGCAATGACCTGTTCGTAAAGCCCTCGGGGCGAACCCAGTCGAACCCGGTTGCAGCGGACCCCGCGTCCGGGCGGGGTGCGAGCGGGGGACGCGCCCGCGGGCGCGGGTGCGGTCCGGTTCTCTCGGACGGCTCTCAGGAACCTGGGCGGGGGTCCGCATGCGGTTCTCAGGAACGATGGGCATCATCACTCTCGTTCCCGGTCCGGACCTTCCGAAGGAGCTCTGCGCATGAGCGGTCCCGATTTCAGTACGTCGTCGCCCGAACCCGCCCCGGCGGACAACAAGCACCACGCCGACCGGCTGGAAGAGGCGCTGTTCGAGGTGAAGAAGGTGATCGTCGGTCAGGACCGGATGGTCGAGCGGGCGATGATCTGTCTGCTGGCCCGCGGTCACTGCCTCATCGAGGGCGTACCGGGTCTCGCGAAGACGTTGACCGTTTCGACGCTCGCCCAGGTCGTCGGCGGCACGTTCACACGCCTGCAGTTCACCCCCGACCTCGTCCCCGCGGACATCGTCGGCACCCGGGTCTGGCGCCCGTCGCGCGAAGACTTCGACATCGAGTGGGGCCCGATCTTCTCGAACCTCGTGCTCGCCGACGAGATCAACCGTGCGCCGGCCAAGGTGCAGTCGGCACTGCTCGAGGTCATGGCCGAGCGGCACGTGTCGATCGCAGGGCAGACCCGCCCCACGCCGAACCCGTTCCTCGTCCTCGCAACCCAGAACCCCATCGAGTCCGAAGGCGTGTACGCGTTGCCGGAGGCCCAGCGCGACCGCTTCCTGATGCAGATCGTCGTCGGGCAGCCCACGTACGTCGAGGAGCTCGAGATCGCGCGCCGCATGGGCGTGCGGGCACCGGAAGCGGCGCAGATCCTGTCGATCGAGCAGCTCGTCGAGTTGCAGAACGCGGTCGACGAGGTCTTCGTGCACCACGCGGTGCAGGACTACGCGGTGCGGCTCGTCATGGCGACGCGTGACCCGATCGGTTGGCGCGTTCCCGAGATCGCGGGCCACGTCGGACTCGGTGCCAGCCCCCGGGCGACGCTCGGACTGCTCGCGGCCGGTCGCGCGCTCGCGCTGTTGCGTGGTCGTCGGTTCCTCGTCCCGCAAGACGTTGCCGATGTCGCGCCCGAGATCCTGCGCCACCGCCTGATCCTCACGTACGACGCACTTGCCGAGGGCATCACCACGGACGACGTCGTCACCCGGGTACTGGCGACGATGCCGGTGCCGCAGGTGACCCCCCGGCAGGAAAGCGGCCTCCAGGAAACGGCATGAGCCGCGGTACCGAAGAGCGACCCACGAGCGAAGGCGTCGCGCCCGTCGCCCGCAAGGCGGCCGAGCTGCGCCGGCTCGAACTCCTCGTGACGCGCCGTCTCGACGGCATGTTGCGTGGTGAGTTCCTCGGGCTGGCGAGCGGTCCGGGCTCCGAGGTCTCGGGCGCGCGTGCGTACGAAGCGGGTGACGACTCGCGGTGGATCGACTGGAACCTCACCGCGCGTTCGATCAGTCCGCAGGTGCGCACGACCGAGGCCGATCGCGAATTGCAGACGTGGACCGTCGTCGATCGTTCGGCGAGCATGAACTTCGGTACGGGCGAGCGCGAGAAGTCGGCAGTTGCGTTCGCGGCGGCGGCTGCGTTCGGATTTCTCACCGCCCGGCACGGCAACCGTTTCGGCATGCTCGTCGCCGGCACCGACAAGGTGACGCGGCTGGGGCCGACATCGACCCGACCCGAGCTGCTCGCATCGCTGTCCAAGCTCTACGACATGCCGCGGGTCACGCAACGCACCGATGACGACGCCGACCTGACGGCCGCGTTGATCTCGCTCGAGCGGGCGCGCCCACGTCGCGGCCAGGTCATCGTCGTCTCCGATTTCCTCGACGACACCGACTGGAAGCACGCGATCGCCCGCCTGGCGCAAGCCCATGAGGTGTTGTGCGTACAGGTCGTGGATCCCCGCGAGCTCACGTTGCCCGCTGCGGGGATGCTCACGCTCGTCGACACCGAGTCGGGCCGTGACATTCACGTGCAGTCGAACTCACAGTCGTTGCGTGACCGTTACGCCGCGGCCGCCAAGGAACGCCACGACTCGATCGCGCGCTCCATTCGTGAGGCGGGGAGCGAGCAACTCGTCCTCTTCACCGACTCGGACTGGTTGATCGAGATCGTGCGATTCATCGCCAGTCGAAAGACCCTGCGCCGGCACACGTCGCTGTCGCACCAGCAGCGCGTCCGCGCGACCCGTTTGAGGAGTGTTTCGTGAGCTTCGAAGAACCATGGCGCCTGGCAATCCTGGTCGCGCCGCTGGCGTTGTTGATTGCGTACGTGATCGCGCAGCGAGCGCGACGCAAGTACGCGCTGCGCTTCACGAGCGTCGATCTCCTCGCGTCGGTCGCGCCGCGCCGTCCCGGTTGGCAGCGCCACATCTCGGCGGTGCTGATGCTCGCCGCCGTCGCCGCACTCGTGTTCGGTTTCGCGAAACCGACGGGCACGAGAAAGGTCGCGCGGCAGCGCGGCACGATCATGCTCGCGATCGACACCTCGGGTTCGATGGCCGCGACCGACGTTGCGCCCTCGCGTCTCGTCGCCGCACAGGCGGCTGCCCGTCGGTTCATCGACGGCTTGCCGTCGGGACTGAAAGTCGGTCTGTTGTCGTTCGACACTGACGCCCGTGTCATCGTCTCGCCCACGTCGGACCACGCGCCGGTGCTGGCCGGCGTCAACTCGCTGACCGTCGGCGGGGGAACCGCGACCGGCGTCGCGATCAACACTGCGCTCTCGTCGATCGCCGCCCTGCCGCCCGGTGCGAACGGACAGAAGGCGCCTGCCGCAATCGTGCTGATGAGCGACGGCTCGCCGACCATCGGTGCGAACGGCCAGTCGCCCGAGGACACGCTCACGCAGGCGGTCGCCGCCGCGAAGACGGCGCAGGTCCCGGTCGACACGATCGCATTCGGGACGGCCACGGGCACGGTCAACATCCAAGGTGAGTCGGTGCCCGTTCCGGCCGATCCGCAGGCGATGCAGACGATCGCGTCGGGTAGCGGCGGCAAGTCTTTCACCGCCAAGAACGGCAACGAGCTCAACTCCGTCTACGACCAGATCCGCAAGGTGGTCGGCTACGACTCGGTCAAGACGGATCTCACCGAGTGGTTCCTCGGCCTGGCGTTGCTGCTCGCGGTGCTGACCGCGGGCGCGGCGCTCTTCTGGATGCAGCGCATCCCGTAGACGCGCGAGATTGGGGCATGCCGAGCGATCACGGACAGCCGTTCACGCTCGCGTTCGTCGGTTACACGACCGATGCCCGGGCCGACCAGGCGGCGGCGTTCGAGGACGCGGTCCTGCCCCTCCTGGCCGACCACGGCGCCCGGGTGCTGTACCGCGGCCGGCGCAGGTCGGGGCAGGATGCGGCGCTTCCCTTCGAGGTGCACCTGTTGTGGTTCCCGAGTCGGGATGCGTTCGCGGCCTACCTCGCGGACGACCGGCGCCGCGCACTGCTGGGCCGTTTCGGCGAAGTGTTCACGGCGAAGCAGGTCGTCGAACTCGACCCGATCACGGAACTCGGCGCGCTCGGCGAGATCAGCGAATGACGAAGTCGTCGAGGTTCGGCGCGCGCGTCCACATCCAGTAGTCGACGAGGCGCCACGGACTCAGCACGTGGATCCGTCCCGCTTTGTTCTTGAACCACGAGTGTCGGATCGAGGAGTGTGACCACACGAGACCCTCGAGCTCGCGCTGGGTTCGTTCGTAGTAGGCGTCGTGCACTTCCGGACGCGGCTCCATCGACCGGTGCTCGCCCTCGACGAGAGCTTTGATGCAGCCCGTGATGTAGCGGATCTGACATTCGGAGTGAAAGATCAGGCTCCCGCCGTGTGCGAGGTTGGTGCCGGGACCGTACATGCAGAAGAGGTTGGGAAAGTTCGGCACGGTGATCCCGAGGTACGCCTTCGGTTCGTCGCCCCATTGCTCGGACAGCACGACGCCGTCACGGCCGATGATGTCCATCGGCCAGAGGAACATGTTGGCCTGGAATCCGGTCGCGTAGACAATGATGTCCACGTCGTAACGCTCGCCCGACGCGGTGACGACACCCCGCGCGTCGATGTGGTCGATTCCTTCGCGCACGAGCTCGACGTTGTCGCGCTTCAGCGCGCGGAGCCAGCTGCCGTTGTCCTGCAGCGTGCGCTTGCCGGTCGCGGGGTAGTCGGGGATGACCTTGGCCAGCAGCTCCGGATCGTCGCCGACCTGCTCCGCGATCCACGCGGTGAAGATTTCCCGGGTGATGTCGTTCGTCGCGCTGACCGCGAGGTTCGAGTGCGGCCACTCCGGATCCACCCTCGCGGCGGCGAGCCCACCGTCGCATCCCGGCCAGAACAACAAGAAGCGATACCAGCGGCCGTAGAACGGAAGGTGGCGCAACGCCCACTGCACACCCGGCCCGACCTGCTCGTGGTAGTTGGGATTCGGGAACATCCACTGCGCCGTGCGCTGGAACACCGTCAGCTCGGCGACGTCGGCGGCAATGGTGGGCACGATCTGGAAGCCGCTGGCCCCGGCCCCTATGACCGCGACCCGCTTGCCCCGATAATCCACCGAATGGTCCCAGCGTGCGGAGTGGAACGACGCGCCCGCGAACTCGTCGCGGCCGGGGATGTCGGGGAGGTTCGGACGGTTGAGCTGTCCGACCGCGGAGATCACCGCGCGGGCGGTGATCGTTTCCCACGCGCCCGCGGGCGTGTTGATGACGACGTCCCAGGTCCCGGTGTCCTCCCGCCAGGTGGCCGACACGACCTCCGTGTTCCACCGGATGTGCGGATCGATGCCGTGTCGGTGCATGACGTCGGCGAAGTACGACTGGATCTCCGGTTGCTGTGCGAAGTACTCGGTCCACTGATCGCTCGGCTCGAACGAGTAGCAGTAGAAGTGGTTCCCGACGTCGACGCGACACCCGGGATACGAGTTCTCGAACCAGGTCCCGCCGACGTCGGGATTCTTCTCGATGATGGTGAACGGAATGCCGGCTTCCTGGAGGCGAATGCCGGCCAGCAGACCCGATTGCCCGCAACCGATGACGACCACCGGGAACTCGGCGCGCGCGTCGGGACCGCCGCCGATCTCGATCTTGCGCGCGTCCCGGCCGTCGAGCTCCATTTCCTCGAGCATCATCGGGACGTATTCCTCGGGGACGTCCTCGCAGACGAGCCAGCTCATCATCTCGCGGACGAGCGCGGGACTGGGCGGCGGGGGGAGGACGCAACCGGCGTCGCGGAACTCGGCGATGACGTCGAGCGCGATGCGGCGCACCTCGGCCTTGTCGGGCTCCGACATGTAACCCTGCACCTCGTTGAGGAACAGGCCTTGCGGTTTCAGCTCGCCGCGGATGAGCGCCGGATCGCCCGTCATGTGGACGAGCGAGAGCATCAGTGTGGGGATGCTGACGTCTTCCAGTGCGGCGGCGATCGCGTCATCGTCGTCGGTGATGGCGAGTCCGGCGTGCGGATTGTCGCGGGCCATGGCAGGTTCTTAGCAGGTGGCTGCTGGATACGATCCAGTCGCGATGGTCGAGATCCGGGATGCCACCGCCGCAGATCTCGTGGCCACGTTGAACATCTACAACGAGCTCATCACGTCGACGACCGTCGCCTGGGCCGAGCGGCCGCAAACTCTCGACGAACGGCGCGAGTGGTTCGAAGAGCAGCAACGGCGCGGGTTCGTCTCGCTGGTCGCGGTCGACGGTGACGAGGTCGTCGGGATGACGAGCTACGGCGACTTCCGCGACAGCATCCATTGGCCCGGCTATCGGTTCACGGCCGAACTCTCGATCCACATGCGCGGCGACCAACGCCGGAACGGGGTCGGTCGGTTGCTGATGGAGGAACTCATCGCACGGGCGCGCCGGAACGGCCTCCATGTGTTGGTTGCGGGGATCGACGCCGACAACGGCGATTCGATCCGGTTTCACGAACGGCTCGGATTCGTCGAGGTCGCACGGCTGCCGGAGACCGGGTACAAGTTCGGCCGCTGGCTGGACCTGGTGCTGATGCAGCGCATTCTGCGATAGGCGGCCGGCGGGGTGCGTCCGCGGGCGCGAAATTCGCATGTCGTCGTCACTCAGTTTCGCCCCTCTTCCCGCAGATTCTGTGTCTGATGGGGCTGAAGATCGCTTGCGTTGCGCATGTGGTCGCTCGATACGCTGCAAACGGCATACGCCCGGGCGGACCTACGTATCGAGGTACGTCAGTGCAGGTTCATCGCCTTACCCGCGTCGGCGCGACGGTTTCGCTGGCGATCGCCGTGTTGACCGCCACCGCGCTTCCGGCAGCTTCGGAAGACAACGCGCCCGCGGGCGCGGCGACGAACTCGATCGGAGTGGCAAGTCCGGCCGGCGATGCCGTAGTCGCCCGCGACGTGAGCTTCCCGCAGTGCAGCGGCTCGCTGCCGCTCCGAGCGAACGCCGCCCTCGGTGTGCTGGGAACGAACAACGGAATCTCGTTCACCCGAAACCCATGCCTCGTCCAACAGCTTGCGTGGGCGAAGAGCCTTGCTTTACCCCCCGCGTTCTACGCGAATACGGGTGACCCCGGTCCGCGCCACGCGACGCACTGGCCGATCGGACAGAGCTCGCCCCAAGTGTGCACGGCATCCGATCCGAACTCGATCGGATGCTCCTACGACTACGGCTGGAACGCGGCGTGGCACTCGTACAGCGTTGCGACGGATGCAGCGCAGCGCTTGCACCACGTCGACCGGGCCAACGCAAGGCATCGCGCCGCGAACGTCGAATGGTGGCTCGACGTGGAGACGATGAACAGCTGGCAGGCGCTCGACGATCAGCCTGTGGTCGCCGACCAACGTCTCGATGTCGCGACAATTCAGGGCGAGGTCGACGCGCTGCGCATGGCGCACGTCGAGTCCGTCGGTATCTACTCGACCGCCTTTCAGTGGGGCCAGATCACCGGCGGGTCAAGCGTGACGCGGGGCCGATTCGCCGGCTTGCCACAGTGGCTGGCCGGCTATGCGTCCTACGCGGCCGCGGCCCGCGGGTGCGGTGACGCCGGCTTCACCGGCGGGCCGGTGCGCATGACCCAGTATCTCGGGAGCGATGGCTTCGACGCCGATGTCCTCTGCGGGCCATCTGCCGACTGAGCGTTGCACTCACGCATCCGCGGGCGCGCAATCAGCGAAGTCGCCTACACGCCGGCGGAGAGCTCCGCGACGCGTCGTGCGTGTCGCCGCCTCGACGTTGGTGTCGCACCCCGTCTCTACCGTGGCGGGTACAGCGCGTCAGCCAGCTGCGATGGCCGACCTTCGGAAGGGGTGACAGGTCGGAGCGTGAAGTGTCTGCAGTGGTTGATATCAGTGCGGTAGGAGACGCTGCGAGCGGATCACTACGGGCCGCGGTCATCGCCGCGGGAGTGCGGTGGTCAGCGGGTCAACGGCGACTCGTCCGTTTGGTTGGGGTACTGGACCGGTCGCAGGAGTGGGCGCTTGACGGATCGTCATCGTGCGCAGCCTGGGTCGCGAATGCCGTCGACGTAGAGATGTGCACCGCCCGTGAATGGGTGCGTATCGGTCGAGCCTTGGTCGAACTCGACGTGATCGACAATGCATTCGAACAGGGTTTGTTGTCTTACAGCAAGGTGCGGGCGTTGACGCGGATCGCGACACCGAAGACTCAGGTCGAGCTGTGCGCCTTGGCGCAGCGCGTTCCTGCGGCCCGGCTGGCTCACTCACTGGCCGCATGGTTGGCGCGCAGTGAAACGCCGGAAGAGACCGACGCCCGCCACGATACGGCCCGAGCTTTCACGTGGCGTATCGACCTCGACGGGATGTTGGTCGGCTCATTTCGGCTCCCACCCACGGTGGGAAGTGAGATTGTGAACCCGGTAGAAGCGCTCGTGGTGCGAGGCCGGGCTGCCCGAGAGCGCGAAAACGCGTCCGCGGACGCGTGTTCCCGGAGGACCGGGCGTTGGCCTTCGATCGCCCAACAGCGCGCCGACGCGTTCCTTCAGTTGGTTCGAGGCGGCGGTGCCGCGATCACTACGGAGATCGTGATGCACGTACGCGGCGACGGGTGCAGCCTCGACGATGGCACTCCGATCACAGACTCGGTGGTCGAACGGATTGCACCGGGCGCGTTCCTGCGCGCGCTTGTCCACGATGCCGAGAGCCGCCCGATCAACGCCTCCGGTCGCCAGCGCCATCCGACGGTTCGTCAACGTAGGGTGGTCAAGGCGCGCGATCGCGTGTGCATCGACTGCGGCGCGTCGGAGTTTCTGCAATACGACCATGAACCCGACTGGGACGTGAGTCATCATTCGGTTGTGGACGAAATCCACCTTCGCTGCTGGGAGTGTCACCGCGCGCGCCATCGTCCGGAGTGAAGCACGCAACGGACCCGAACGGGTCGTGACGATGCGGTGACGCGTCGAGGAAGAGCATTGCGACGTGAGCGGTGGACCGGCGAGCGTCCTGATCGTCGGTGGCGACTCGGCAGAGCGTTCGAGGGTGCGTTCGATTCTCGAGGCGCCCGGTCATCGCATTGTCGAAGCCCCGTCCGGGGCGGACGCGCGGCGCTACCTGACGCGAGACGAGTATGCCGTGGTCGTTCTCGACATCCGTGCGGCGAACGACGACGATTTCGAGACGGCAGCGTTCATTCGTTCACGGGAGTCCTCGAGGGATACACCCATCATCTTCGTCGCGGCGGCCCAGCGGTCCGAGCAGGAGATGACCGTGGCCTACGCGCTGGGTGCCGTCGACTTCATCGTCGAGCCGATTCTTCCCGTCGTACTGCAAGGCAAGGTCACGACGTACGTGGATCTATTCGCGAGGACACTCGAGCTCCGCGAATGCGCGCAGCGGTTGCGGGCGGCGGCGTCGAGCTCCGCGGAAGCGCTCGCGTTCCAACTCGAGATGCTCGATCGCATGGAGCAGCTGGGGCGGGCGAAGAGTGATTTCGTCTCGAAGATCTCCCACGAGCTCCGCAGTCCACTGACCAGCGTGATCGGGTACATCGAGCTCCTCATCGATGGCGGTCCGGGCGAAACCAGCGAGGAGCAACACCGGATGTTCACCATCATCGACCGGAACAGTCGTCGTCTGCTTGCGCTCATCGAGGATTTGCTCACGATGTCGCGGGTCGAAGCCGGAACCTTCGAACTCGAGGTTGGCCCAGTCGACGCACGCGAGCTGGTCGAGCGGGTCGCGGAGACGACCGCACCCGCGATGACGAAGGCTGATCTGCGGCTGATCGTCGATCTTGATTCGGTGGTCGAGCTCACGGGCGACGCCGATCAGCTGGAACGCGCGCTTCTCAACCTGGTCTCGAACTCGGTGAAATTCACTCCGCCGGGCGGCGAGATCGAGATCTCGAGTTGCCTCGACGGGGACGATTTCGCGCTTTCGGTGCGAGACAGCGGATCTGGCATCGCTTGCGAGGAGCAGGAGCATCTCTTCACGAGATTCTTCCGCGCGACGCGAGCGAAAGAAGAACAGGTGGCCGGCACCGGGCTCGGGCTGTACATCGTGAAGCAGATCATCGAGCTGCACGGCGGCCGCATCGACGTGCTGTCCACGCCGGCCGGGAGCACCTTCACGATTCGGGTACCCGTCAGCGGGCCGCCCGCAGATCCACTAGCGCTGGTTCGGCGGCACTGAAGGTTTTGGGAATCGTGTTTCCATCGCGCCTTGTGACGGGTACGGTCGCTTTTCAGGAGGCGCCCCGTGGAAGTGGTCACTCGCGATCCCAATGAGTTCGCGCAGGACCTGTTCGACGGGCTCCCGCGTCGGTACGACGCCCTCGCCGAAGTGCTGTCGTTCGGGCAGAACCGTCGTTGGCGGCGCGAGATGGTCGACCACATCGCGCGGGTGCGCCCCGGTTCCATCCTCGACGTCGCCACCGGCACGGCCGGCGTGGCGCTCGAATTGGCACAACGCACCCACGGCCACATTACGGGCATCGACCTCACACGGGCGATGCTCGACCGCGGGCGGGCGCGCGTCACACAGGCCGGGGTCTCCGATCGGATTCGGCTCGTCGTCGGCCAAGGCGAGCGGCTCCCGTTCCCGGACGCGACTTTCGACGCCCTCACCTTCACGTATCTGCTGCGCTACGTCGCCGACCCTTCGGCGACGCTCCGGGAACTCACGCGTGTACTCAAACCCGGCGGAACGATCGCGAGCCTCGAGTTCGCCGTCCCCGACAGTGCCTTCTGGCGGGCGTGGTGGTGGGCGTATACGCGCTTCGTCCTTCCCGTCGCGGGTTACGTCACCGGCGGGAAGGAGTGGTTCGAAGTCGGAAGATTCCTCGGCCCGAACATCTCTGCGCACTACCGGCGTTACCCCGTGCCGTGGACCGTCGAAGCCTGGAAGCAGGCCGGCCTCACCGACGTCGGCGTCCGCAAGATGAGCCTCGGCGGCGGAATTGTCATGTGGGCCAACAAGCCCGGGCTATGACGACGACGCGCCCTGCCTTTTACGCAGCCCGGCCCGGCGGCACCCGCGACTGGTGGACGATTCTCCACCCGCCGTACACCGCGTGGCACCTTTCCTATGTCGTCATTGGCGCGACCCTCGCACCCCGAGTCGACGGGCCCCGTCTTGCGGCGACGTTGCTCGCGTTCTTCCTCGCGGTCGGCGTCGCGGCGCACGCCCTCGACGAATTGCACGGCCGGCCGTTGCGAACCGCGATCCCGAGTTCGGTTCTGGTCACTGTTGCCGCGGTGGCATTGGGAGCCGCATTGGCGCTCGGTGTGGTCGGGGTGAGCCGCGTCGGCGTCGGTCTCGTAGTGTTCATCGTTGTCGGGCCGGTCCTGGTGCTGGGGTACAACCTCGAGATCCTCGGCGGGATCGTGCACACCGACGCGGGTTTCGCCGCGGCATGGGGTGCATTCCCCGTGCTCACCGCCTACTTCGTACAGGCCGAGCGCCTCGATCTCACCGCCGCACTTGCCGCCGCCGCTGCGTTCGCGCTGTCGTTGGCGCAGCGGTCCCTGAGCACGCAGGCTCGACTCGTTCGTCGGCGCGCGATGAGCGTTGCCGGAACCATGACCTTGTCCGACGGCACGACGCGACCGATCGACAAGGCCGTACTCTTGGCGCCGATCGAATCCGCGCTGCGCTGGATGACCGCGGCAGTTGTTGCGCTCGCGATTGCAATGCTCTCGGCGCGCACCTGGTAGGTCGCACCCGAAGATTCGGCCGTGGGCTGTTACGCCGAGCGGCTGAGAGGTGCGTCCGTGGGCGCGTCCGGTGCGGCCGCTGTGAGAACGCGGACGCGTTCCAGGAGCGCCGCGTATTCACGCGCCGCCGCACTGCGTGGACCGGCCGCGGGTGCGGCGAGCGCCGGAAGCTCGCGGACACGTCCGTCAGCGAGTGCGAGACACGGCACCGCGACAACGTGCGCGCGCGCCTCGGAACAACCCAGTGGTACTCGGTTCCGTCGGGCACGTTGGCGCGGCGCTCGATCACACGGACATCGACGACGTCGCTCCAGGAGTAGCGCGCGGTCCGGCCGAACCGGCGGATCGCAACGCCGCGAGAGTCGGCGTCGACCGTGGCGGTGAGCGTGCCGACCGCGGGCGCGAGTGTTGCCAGCGCCGCAACGCCGATCAGCACGCACGCAACGAGCAGCGCGCCGGAACCGTGGAAGACGTCCGCCAGGATGGCGCCGGCCAACCCGATGCCGAACGCCCCGAAGGCGGTTAGCAGGGCGATGCGCCAGCTCTCGGGCGTGGGGTGCAGTTCCATCACCCTTGTATCGGCACATATCGGCGTCCCGCCTGAGCCCGGACGCGTCCGCGGGCGGATCGCTGGCCGCCCCGGCCGAGCAGATCGGGGTGCTGACTGTGCTGCAGACTGCGGTCATGCATCGATTGGACGGCAAGATCGCACTCGTTACCGGCGCGGCGCGGGGCACCGGGGCGGCCATCGCCCGGAAGTTCGTCGACGAGGGAGCCCGCGTGGTCCTGGTCGACGTACGGGACGACCGGGGCCGAGCCGTCGCCGCCGACCTCGGGGACGCGGTCCGGTTCGAGCACCTGGACGTGACCGACGAGGCCGGCTGGGAGCAGCTGATCGCCGGGATCGGCGCGTCCGCGGGCGCGCTGGACATCCTCGTGAACAACGCGGCCGTACTCCATCTCGCGACGATCGACGCGACCGCGACCGACGCATTCGAACGGGTCATGCGGGTCAACGTGCTCGGACCGTTCCTGGGGATCCGCGCCTGTTTGCCGCTGCTTCGGACATCGGGCGCGGGTGCGATCGTGAACGTGGGATCGATCGACTCGGTGCAGGGCGCCGCGCTGACCGGCGCGTATACGGCGTCGAAGTTCGCGCTGCGCGGTTTGACGAAGGTCGTCGCCCTGGAGAACCGCAAGCGCGGCGTGCGCGCCAACATCGTGTGTCCGATGCTCGGGAACCCGGAGATGCACCCCGAAATCGTCGGGACGAGCTCCGGCCCGATGCCGGTGGGGAAGGGCGCGCTACCCGACCTTTCGGTGATCGCCGAGGCGGTCTGCTACTTCGCTTCGGACGAATCGCGCTTCACGACGGGAACGGAGCTCGTGCTCGACGGCGGGCACAGCGCCGGCCTTGCTCTCGATCTTCCCGACTCCTGGTTCGACCCGGGCCTGCGCACCGTTGCAGAGAATCTTCCGACGAATCCCTGAGACGGCGCCGCGTTAAGTTCTCGCAATGGACAAGGCGGCGCTCGAGAAGCTGTTCGATGTGCGGGGTCGCGTTGCGATCGTCACCGGTGGGACCCGCGGCATCGGCCGTGCGATCGCCGAGGGGTTCGTGTCCGGCGGAGCGAATGTCGTCGTCGGGAGTCGGAAGGTGGACGCGTGCCGCGAGACCGAGGCGCATCTGGCGCAGCTCGCCGCCGAAAGTGGGGGAGCCGCGGTCGCGATCCCGGCGCACATGGGTGAACTCGCCGCCGCGACCGCGCTCGTCGACCTCGCCGTCGACCGTTTCGGCGGCGTCGACATCGTCGTCAACAATGCCGCCAACGCGCTCACGCAACCGATCGGCTCGTTCACGGCGGATGCCTGGCAGAAGTCGTTCGACGTGAATCTCCGCGGTCCCGTGTTCCTGATTCAGGCGGCGCTCCCGCAGCTCGAGCGCAGCGAGCACGCCGCGATCGTCAACGTGATCTCGGCCGGCGCGTTCTTGTTCTCCGCCAATGTCGCGATGTACGCCGCGGCCAAGGCGGCGTTGATGTCGTTCACGAGGTCAATGGCTGCGGATTTCGCGCCCCGCGGCATCCGGGTCAACGCGCTCGCGCCCGGCACCGTCGACACCGACATGGTGCGCGCCAACACGCCCGAAGCGCAACAGTCGATGGCGAACGCGAGCTTCATGCGCCGTGCCGCGAGTCCCGACGAAATGGTCGGACCCGTGCTCTACCTCGCCTCCGACGCCTCGAGCTTCATGACCGGCCAGGTGCTGTTGGTCGATGGCGGCCTCGTGCCGCACTGATGCCGCACTGACCCAGCCGCTCCGCCGGCGGGGCCGCCGCGCACCCCACCGCACCGCACCGCACCGCACCGCCGCTCCCGCGGCGTCGGCTACTTCGCGCCGTCGGCGAAGTCGACGAAACCGCTCGGCGCGTGCGGACCGATGACGCCGTGTTCGAAGATGCCGTAACCCTCGTGTCCTTCGAACGTCACGCGGGCAACGTGATCCCACAGTGAGTAGGCCGCTCGGCCCGTGACCGCGGGATCCTTGTAGTCGTACACCGATCCCTCGACCCAGCCCTCGCCCTTCCACAGTCCGTGCGTCCAGTCGGGGTCGGCGCCGTAGCCGCAACCTACGTTCAAGGAGATGCCGATCAGCGGCTCGATCTCGAGCGTCGACTTCTTGCCCTCGCGGTTCGTGAGCTCGATCGACGCGCCGATCGGGTTCCGCGTGCCGGACTCGTAACGGATCTCCGGCAGCGGCCAGCCGAGCTGCTCGGGCGCGCGGCCCGACCCTTCGGGGAACACGCGCACCGCGAAGTTCGTGTTGCGGAGCCCGTTGCGGTCTTCTTCGAGAATGACGTGCAGGGCGAAGTCGTCGAAGCGCAGGGGGATCCAGCACCACCACATCCCGGTGAAGTCGTTCGGTCGCCCGGCCGGCTCCGCTTCGCCCACCGGCCGGATTCCCCACGAGCGATCGCGCGTCGCGGTGTAGCGATCGGGTGTGACCGCGATCGTGTCGCCCTCGACGCGCAGCTCGCCTTCGAACGTGCCGACACCCGCGAACCGGGACGCCTCGAGCAGGATGCGATCACCCTGCCGGCGAATGTGCTGCGGTTCCGAGATCGGTCCGTACTCCGATCGGTACACGAGGTCGAATCCGATGCCGTGCTCGTCGGCGTCGCAGATGAGTCGGAGTTCGTGGAACGGTCGGATGACCTCGATGCGGTACGGGCCGACCTGCTGACTCATCTTGTCGTCGGGACGCGCACCCGATGCGCGGATCGCCCACTGCTTGTCGCCCCGGCGCACGGTTGCGTACGCGTCCATCACGCCGAGGTTCGGGTACACGCCCATGCCGGTGATGAAGTACGCGTCGGCCTCGTGATCGACGCCCTGGTAGATGCACCGGTCGTACACGTTGCGGTCGCTGCTCGCGACGTAACGCATCGGCAACGGGACCTGGTGAATCGGGTATTCGTCGAGCGGGTCGAACTCGAGCACGTTGGCGTTTCCTAACTCTTGAAGTGACGATCGAGAACGGTGAGAGGCGCGCCCTCGCGCACTGCGCCGAGACGCGCGCGGCCGGCCGCGATCGCATCGGCGTCGGCCGAAGGAAGCGGCGGAAGGCCGAAACCGCTGTACATGACGCGCCGCTCGCGTTCGACGGGCGGCTGCGCCATGTGCATCGTGCAGCTGAGATGCAGCGTCACGTCGCCCGTGCGTGTCGGAAGCGGAATTTCGGGCAGATCGAGGTCGGGCTGACGAATACCCGACCACACGAGCGCGCGATGTGAACCCGCGATGACCCACAGTTGGCCCGATGTGGCGTCGGCCCCCGTCACCGAGATGCCGACGGTGAGGCCGCAACAGTCGTAGGAATGCCGGCCGATACCGCAATCCTTGTGCCACGGAATGTCGGAGATGCCCTCGGTCACCGCGATCGGCTTGAAGAGCGCCTCGATGCGGTTGTTCGCGCGTTTGGTGCCGAACCGGTGCCCGGCGCCGGCGATCGACGCGAGATCGAGGAACCGGGCGTCTTCGGTGATCGCGCGGGCCCCGTCGCTCTCGCGGTCGAATCCCTGCATGCGCACGAGTCGCGTTTCACCTTCCGCGGTGCGCGCCCACCACGACCGGCCGTCACCTTCGGTGTAGTTCGGCGCGACGCGATCCATGTCGGCGGAGATGTCGGCCATCTCCGACTCCGAGAACAGCCCTTCGATGTGGAGGAACCCCGCGGTCTCGAGGAATTGCTGCATCTCGGCGCGGTCGTCGTCGGCGTGGAACGCACGCGTGAGATCGAGCGGGCGGCCGTTCGGGTCGTCGAGAACAATCGATCCCGGCGTGTAGATCGGCGTGCCGTCGAGCGCCGCGCGCCAGACCAGCCACCAGTCGAGGAGGTGGCCGACGGTCCCGGTCTGTTGGTCGAGACCGCCGGAGGCCCAGAGGCTCATGAAGGTCTGCTGATCGTCGACGAGGTCGGCGAGTTGCTCGCGGCCGAGCGTGACGCTCGCAGTGGCGTCCGGGGTCGCACCCCGCGTGATCGCGACGCGGCGATCGTCGGCGGTGAGCGTCCACGACTCGCCGTCGACGACGACCGACAACGGCCGGGGCCGGATGAACGCGAGCGCGGGCACGATCGCGCCGCCGTGCTCGTCGATCCGGGCCGGGAGCTCGTCGTCGAAGAAGGACGCGGGATCGAGCTCGGTGCGGGGACCGTCCAATCGCGACCGTACGTCCACCGCCATGGCCACCACGCTAGGCCGTCGCGCCGACGCGAAGCGACGACGCCTGGCTCGCGGGGACGACCGCGCCCGGAGGCGGGATCGGTCCACCGGGTACGCCCGGCTTGCACGTTGCCAACTTGCCCGGTGCCGGGAGCTTCGGCGGCTCGATGAACGCGGGCGGCGCCTGGAGGTCGATGGTGTCGAGCAGGTTGCTCGCGTTGGCGTCGCGGTATGTCAGCGCGCCGAGGTTCCACTTGGTCTCGATCAGCTTCAGGATCGACGTGTGGTCGTGCACCTCGTGCGACACGTAGTTCTTCTTGGCGAAGGGCGACACGATCACGGTGGGAACGCGGAAGCCGTATCGGTCGTAGGCGCCGGTGATGCCCGGTGAGTCGACACCCGGCGCGATGTTGTCGGGCTTCACCGCGGGCGGCGGCGGAACGTGGTCGTAGTAGCCGCCGTGCTCGTCGTAGGTGTAGACGAGCAGGGTGCTCTCCCAGTTCGGGCTGTGGAGCACCGCGTTGACGACCTTCGCCACGAAGTTCTCGCCGTAGGCGATGTCGTCGGGATCTTCCTCGGACTCGGCGGGATCGGTTTCGAATCTCGGATCCACGTAACTCACTGACGGCAGTGTGCCCGCGGCGGCGTCCGCGTAGAACTGTGCGATCGGCGCGATGTTCTTCCCGTACGTGTTCGCGGTCGCACTGATGACGGCGACGCCGGGGAGATCGCTCGCGTAGTTGCGCCAGCTGATGCCGAACTGATGCAGTCGATCGAAGATGGTTCCGTTCGCGGGCGCGAACTTGGTGATGTTCGAGAAGTTCGTGGTCACGACGCCCGATGCCGTTCCCGCGATGAGGAAGCGCCGATTGGGATAGGTCTGGGCCATCGTCGAACAGAAGTAGCGATCGCACAACGGGAACGTCTTCGCGAGGCCGTAGTAGAAGGGGATGTCGGTCTCGTCCCAGTAACCCATCGCCACGGGTCCGCTCGCCCGGACGAAGCCGTCGTTGCGGCCGCCGTTGTACGACAGGTGACTCGCGACCCAGTTCTGTCCGGGATGGCTCTGCAGCTGACACGTCGACGGCATGTGGAACGCGCGCAACAGAGTTCCGTCCGCCGTCGGATTGGCGTCGAGCGGCTTGCCGCCGGCGTCGAGCTTGTAACCGTCGCCGCGCCCGAGCATTCCGAAGCGTCCGTCGAACGAATGGTTCTCCATCATCACGACGACGATGTGCTTGATCTTCGGCATCGTTTCGGTGCCTTCGGGCAGCGTCGGGTTCGGGCGAGAGCCCGGGCGCCGCAACACCTTCGGGATCGTCGACGGGGTCGACGTGGTGTTCGTGGCGGCGGTCGACGTCGGCGGTGCGCTGTTCTTCGACGACGACGAGCAACCCGCGAGCCCCGCGACCCCGACGCCCGCGCCCGCGATCGCCATGCCCTTCAACAACGATCGCCGGCTGACCGGCTCTTCAGCTGAGTACATGGTGACGGTTCTACCGCGCCGCACCGGGGCGCGCACGGCAGGTCCGGGCCCGCGGTCTCCGACCGAGCCGCTCAGCTCAGGTAGAGGATGAGCGTGCCCGCGCCGTAGTCGTCGACGGTCACGCGGTACCCGCGCTTGCCACCGGGCTTGCGCCAGAGCTGCTTGATCTCCTCGCTCAGCTCTCCCGGCAACTGGTGCACCTCCGCGAGGCGGAGCGGCGGCGTGTACTGGCCGTTGAGGCTCGTGGCCAGACCGTTCGCGACTTCTCGGAAACTCTCCACCGCCGCGTCGTGCAGTTTCGACCCGCTGTTCACCTCTTGGACGGTCGTGGACTCGACCGCGGCGATCGCGCCACCCATGAAGTTGACGACGTCGTGGTCGCAGAAGGCGATCGCGGCGAGTGAGTCGTCCGGGCCGACGTACTCCAGCATCACGCCGGTCGGTTCGCGCTCGGGATCGGCGGACTGCTGGCGGGCGACGTGGGTCGGGGCCGACGAAAGGCCACCGAGCACGGCCTCGACGTCCTGTTCGGTGGGTGCGGGATAGTGCGTCGGCATGATCGTCGTCCGATCGCGACCGGCGCTACCGCGCCGCGGCGGGTTGCGGGATGAGCTCGGAGATGCGGATGCCGAATTCCTCGTCGATCACCACGACCTCGCCCCGTGCGATCAACGTGCCGTTCACGAGCACGTCGACGGGTGCGCCGGCCGCGCGGTCGAGGTCGATGACCGCACCGGGCGTGATCGACAGCAGTTCGCGCACGGTCATGCGGCAGCGGCCGAGCTCGGCGGTGACGCCCATCTCGACATCGGCGAGCACGTACGACGCGCCCGTGGACGCGGGGCTGGAGCCAGGGTCCTCGGTCGGGTGGTCGGTCGGCGCGGGCGCCGGCGTCGACGATGTCTGCGTCGAGTTCGCCCGCAGCACGAGGCATCCCAACAGGTCGCTGCCGTCGAGGAGCGGGAACACCGCGAGATCCGCGCCGTCGCGCTCGTCGCCCGCGGCTTCGGGGTCGGTTTCGTAGCCGGGCTCGGTTTCGACGTCGATGACCGCCTGTTCGCTGATCGTGCGCGTGCCCGCCTCGAGCGCCGCGACACACGACGTCAGGAGGATCTCGTCGGAAGCGGCCCGTTCGAGGGCCTCGGCGAACGCGGCGACGGCGATCAACGCGATCGATCCTTGTTGGCCGTCACCGGTGGTGAACCGGACCGCAACGGTGCGCGAGGGTTCGTCGCCGACGAGCTCGGCCACGTTGGCGCGCGCCGAGCCGACCGTCAGGATCCGGTCGTCGCCCAGCTGCTGCTCGAGCGCGGCCGCGACCGCGAACGCCCATTCCGGCGACGAAAGGACCTCGTCGAATTGCGTCATCTGCGACCACGCCTGCTCATGCGTCCTCGATCGGCCCCCGGGGGCGGGAGTTGAGCCGCCGGGCTAGGCGTCGACGGAAGTCCGGGCGCAGTTCGTCCGCGGGCTGGAGGTCTCCCGGAGCTGTTCCATCAGGTACCGGTTGATGAGGTTCGTGGTCTCGGCCGGAACCGGGTCGAACTGGATTCCGGCGTGCTCACCCCAGGTCTCGTCCGACCGCCAGGCCCGGACGATCTTGCCCGTAAGGGTCAGATCGGTTCCGACGATGCGCACGTCGATCGACACCAGCTGGCCCACGGGGAGCTCGTTGGCGGCCCGGAGCGCACACCCCGAGGCCGACATGTCGGTCAGCTGGGCGTCGCAACCGAGGAACGTCGTCGCGCCCGGCGCGGCGTAGGTCACCGCGACCCGCTGTTCGATCGGGACCCGCAGCGCCCTGCGGCGCTCGAGCCCCTCCGACGACTCGCGCCGCGTCAGCCGCATGAACGAACCCGACGCCGAGAGCACCCGGGCCTGGGCCGCGACCATCGATTCGCCCTGGCCGATCACGAGGGTGACCGTGTCGCCCGCCCGGACCTGGCCGTCGACGATCGTCGAGGCCTTGAGCCCGACCAGCTCGCCACTGACGTAGGAGACCCGACCGGCCCACACGTCGCCGCCCGCGAGCTCGACCCGCGCCCACGCGCCGACCCGGATCGGACGCGATCCCGGTACGGAGAGTGCTCGTGCGGTTGCGGCGGTCACGGTCGAAATGATCGGCAGCTGACAGTGCCTGCCAGATACACGATGCCCGTCGTGTGACCGATGGCATCGGCCCGCACAGGGCCTACGCAGCTGCCTCCCGGGTGGGCCACCCCGCGAGGCCGAAGGCGGTGCCGTCGGGCGCGACGAGCCGGGCCGGGAGTCCGCGGGCTTCGAGCCACGGGCGGGCACCCTCGCCGAGGACGATCGCGGCAGTGGCCGCAACGTTGGCGTCGACGCAGCGGGGCGCGGCGACCGTCGCCGTGCGCCACACCGGGTCCGCGGACCAGCCCGTATTCGGGTCGATGACGTGGTGGAGCTCGCGCCCGCCCCGTGTCCAGCGGCGGGCGGTCGTTCCCGAGGTCGCGAGCCCGCCTTCGGTCAGGGCCACGGTGGCGCCGGGCGCGTCCGCGGGCGCGTCGTGGCGGTCGGTGACGCGGATCGTCCATCCGCCCGCGGGCGCGGGCCCGGCGATGGCGCAGTCGCCACCGAGACTCACGACGACGCCACTGCCCGTCATCCGGGCGATGCGCTCGGCGGCCCGGTCGGCGGCGAACGCCTTGGCGGTTGCGCCGAGATCGAGCTCCACGCCGCGGGGAACGCGTACCCGACGGGCCGCGTGATCGAGGTCGACGGCCCGCCAGCCGGCGGTGCGCGCCACCCGGACCCGCAGCGGTCCGCCATCGGCGGCGACGCTCGCGAAGTCGCGGTCGTAGCCCAGGACGCGCAGAGCCCGACCGATCGTGGGGTCGACCAGGCCGTCGGTCGACTGCGCGGCGGCGAGGGCGACATCGAGTGCGGCGAGAAAGAGCGGGCTCACGTCGACCCAGTCGCCCGGCGAAGCGTTGACGATGGCGAGCTCGGAGTCGTCCCGGAACCGGCTGCACGCGCGGTCGATCGCGTCGACCTCGAGCGCGAGCAGCAGTGCCGCTTCGTCGCGCGCCCTGCGGTCGGTGACCGCGACCACGGCGGTGGTGCCGAGCGCGCGGAACCGGACGGGCTCGGGGAGGTCCGGGGGGAGTGTCGGCGCCATACCGACCACTCTCGGCCGCGGCCCTGAGCGGGCGGTCGGAGAAAGGCAAAGGTTTGGTAGGAACGGCGGTTTGCCCGTTCGCGGCCGCCGGGTGCTCCAATGGACAGCGATGCCCTGGTGCGTGAGCTGCAACAAGTTCCTGACGCCGTCAACGGTGCTCCCGGACGCCACGTGCCCGAAGTGCGGACGGATCGTCGAACGGGGCCTGATCCCCGGGATGACCCGCCCGGCCGACGAGGCACCGCCCGCCGTCCCGTGGCACCTCAAGCTGCTCGGCTCCGGGGTCGCGATCTACCTCGGCTATCGCTTCTTGCAGCTCATCGACTGGTTGCTGCACCGCTGAGCGTCGTCCCGGCGCGGCGGCGCGCCGTCGCGCCTACTTCGTGCAGGTCTTCGGCGCCTTTCCGAGGAGACCGTCCCGAACGAAGCCCGCGTACGCGTGCTGGCCCTGGGTGCGCAGATGGAATCCGTCGTTGACGAACCAGTCGTCGTGACAGCCGGCGAAGTCGCGCCACTCGAGGATGCGCGCGTTCGGCCACCGGCTCACGCCCTGATGCAGCGTGCTGTTGACCTCGGCCTCCCACAGGCGCGGCACGCGCGCGGTCAGGAAGTAGACCTTGTGGCCCGGGCCGATCGTGCGCATGATCTGGTCGAACAGATCGTTCGTGATGCGCCCGTTCGTTCCGAGGTGAATGACGACCGTCGCCGGGAGCGCACCGTACGACTCGTAGGTGCGCACGACGTCGAGCGCCTGCGCGAACTGACGGCTGCGAACCGCGTCGACCGCCATACCGGGGATCGTCGCTTCCAGACTCGGCGCCGCGCCCTGCATCACCGAGTCGCCGATGCCGAGAACGTGCGCGGGCACGGTCTTCGGCTTGGTCGTCGGCGTCGTCGGTTTCGAGCCCTTGACGGTCGTGCCGGTGACGGGCTTCGTCGTTGCTGAACCGCGCACCGTCGTCGAGGTCGAATCCTGGAGCGCGCGCAGTGCGTTCTGATCGATGTGCGCGCCGTTCTGCGAACCCGTGTCGTTGACCCCGGGAATGTTCGGCGCCTGCGCCTGCGCGGTGGCCAAACCGGTTCCCAGAATGAAGGCGAGCAGCAGCCCCGTGCTCCCGATGACCGCACCGCGCCGGATGAGTCGCTGCCGGCGGGCCCCGACCGAGTCGCGCACGACCTCGCGGTAGCGCCCGATCGCGCCGCGGCGGATCGGCGTCTCGATGAACCGGAAAGAGAGTTCGGCCGCGCCGAACGAGAGGAGCAGACGCAGTGCGAACACCGGCCAGCCCGCGAAATCGATCGAGACGAACCAGATGCCGAGCCGGTGGATGTCGAGGCCCGGCCGCGTGACGCAGAAGATCGGATAGTGCCAGAGGTAGAGGCTGTAGGAGCGCAGGCCGAGCCACTGCAGCGGCCGGCATCCGAGCGCCCGGCCGACGTCCGAGGCGGGGTGCACTGCGGCCGCGATGACCATGATCGTCGCGATGTCGATGAGCAGGAATCCGCCGTGGAAGACGGCAAGGTTGTCGTGGATCGAGGTGGGGAACGAGAAGCCGTTGATCCCGAACCGGTGCAACATGCCGAACGAGGCGAGCAACACGAAGAGTCCGAATCCGCCGACCGCGTCGAGGGCCAGGCGCGCACCCCGGCCGGGCTCTCCGCGGATGCGGTACGGCGCGAACGAGAACGCGAACGCGGAACCGAGCAGCAGGCCGGAGAGGCGCGTGAAGGTCGAGTAGTACGCGAAGTCGATACTGCCGTGCGCGAAGAACCCGAGCGCGATCGTCGACGCGACCGCGACGCCCACAATGGTGCCGAGCATGCGTTGGCGGCCGAGCTTGCGGAGGCCGAACATCAACAGGAACGGCCACGCCAGGTAGTACTGCTCCTCGATCGCGAGCGACCAGAGGTGCTTCAACAGCTCCGGGCGTCCGGCTTCGATGATGTACGAGCGACCCGCGATGATCTGCCACCAGTTGCTGGTGTAGGTGAGCGCGGCGAGCACGTCCGAGCGCAGCGTGCCGATCGCGTCCGGGAGGAAGAGCAACGAGTACGCGACGACCACGGCGAGGAGCACGTAGAGCGCGGGCAGGAGTCGCCGCGCGCGTCGTAGGTAGAAGCCGCGCAGCGAGACGCGACCCGTGTCGCGGCGCTCGCTCAGGAGCAGCGAGGTGATGAGGTAGCCGCTGACACAGAAGAAGACCTCGACGCCGAGGAACCCTCCCGGCGCCCAGCCCGCCTCGTGCCCGCCCACGAGGTAGTGGTGGAACACGACGACGGCCATCACGGAGATGCCGCGCAGGCCGTCGAGCCCGGGGAGATAGCGGAGCGTCGTCGGACGCGTGTCGGTGGTAGGTGTGGTCACAGGCCGAATGGTGTTCGAGGCGGCCGAGGCGTCAATTCGTCATTCCCACCCAGCGCAGCACGGAACGGCCGAGGATCAGTCTCCGATGCTAGCGGCCGCGACCGTCAGATCTCGGGAAGCTCCGCCGGTCGTTCTGTCAGACGGAAGACCGCAATGTACGGCCTGCGTGCGCGCCGGTGGGGTCGCCCTGGCTCGACGAATTGTGCGCCGTTGACGATGGTCGCGCGGTAGCCGTCCGCACGTTGCACGTACCGGCCCGCACCGGCGGGAAAGTCGTGGACGAACTCCGGCAGCTGGAGGGAGAGCGCTCCGAGATCGACGACGTTCACGTCCGCGAACGCACCCGCGCGCAGTACCCCGCGATCCGAGACGCCGAACAGCGCCGCGGTGTCGGACGTCATGCGCCGCACCGCGTCCTCGATCGTGTACTTCCCGAGGTCCCGTACCCAGTGGAGGAGGAACCACGTGGGGAGAGAGGCGTCCATGATCAGGCCGACGTGCGCGCCGGAGTCGCCCAGGCCGATCGCCATCCGCGGGTGGTCGAGCAACTCCTCGACCGCGTCCATCCGCTGGTTGAGGAACGGGAAGTTGAACAGCGCCCGACCGTCGGTCTCGAGCGAGATGCGCACGAATGCCTCCGCGATCGTCTCGCCGTGACGTTGCGCGTGCGCGGCGAGCGAGGTCTCGGGATCGGCGGAGTAGTCGACGGCATCGCGCGTGAGTACGTACACGCCGCGCCAGTCGAGCGGCGGCGTGTTGCCGTCCTCGGCGGCGGCGAGCAGCTCCGCGCGCCGGCCCGCGTCGTGCAGTACGGCGAGCCGCTCCTCGAGGGCCAGCGGCTGAAGCGCCGCCCACGCGGGGGCGCGGTCGAAGAAGGTGCGGTGTTGCAGACCGAACAGCAGGCCGATGCCGCGCGCGGTCGTCTGCGGCCGGAGCTCGCCACCGTTGTCGCCTTCTTCGTCGACGAGCTCGAGGATCTTGCGGAACAACTCCGGGCCGGCATTGCTCTGCGCGAGCCCGAACGTGACCGGTCGTCCGGTCCGGCGGTTGATCTCGGCCATCCAGTGCACTTCCGCGCGCGTCGCTTCGTAGTTCGCTCCGGGACGCTCGAAGCGCGGCGCGACCTCGTAGACGCCGTGACCGCGGCGGCCGAGCACATCGGCGATCGCGAGCAGCTCCCGTTCGTCGGCCCACGTCCCCGGTACGGGTCGACCGTCGGGCACGCGGTGGAGCAGCGTGCGCGAGGTCGAGAAGCCGAGCGCGCCCGCCGCCATCGCCTCGTCGACGAGGTCGCACATGGCGGCGATGTCGGCGTCGGTGGCGGGTGTCTCGTCGAGGCTGCGCTCGCCCATCGCGAAGTGACGCACCGCGCAGTGACCGACCATGCCGCCGACGTTCACGCCCTTCGGGAGCGCGTCGATCGCGCCGAGATACTCGCCGTACGTCTCCCAGTCCCAGGCGAGCCCGTCGAGGATCGCGTCGGCCGGGATGTCCTCGACCGACTCCATGAGCTCGGCGAGCCAGCGCTCCTGGCCTTTGCGCACGGGCGCGAACGTGACGCCGCAGTTGCCGAGCACGACCGAGGTCACGCCGTGCCAACACGACGAGGTCGCGTCGGGATCCCACGCGATCTGCGCGTCGAGATGCGTGTGCACGTCGACGAATCCGGGAGTGACGAACGCGCCGCGCGCGTCGATCTCGGTGCGACCCGTTTCGGGCACCGGTCCGACCACCGTGATCCGGTCGCCGTCGATCGCAACGTCGGCCGCGACCGGCGGCGCGCCCGTTCCGTCGACCACGGTGCCGGCGCGGATCACGAGATCATGCATGCGAGGAGGATAAGAGGATTCCCCGCCCGCCGGTAACCTTGGGACGTGGTCCCGCTTCTTCCCGACACGGTCGCCGAGGTCTCCAAGGGCCTCGCCGACCACGAGTACCTCGCCGACGACGGGCTCGCGACGTCGATCTTCCTCGCGCTCCGGCTGCAACGGCCGCTGCTGCTCGAGGGCGAGGCGGGGGTCGGCAAGACCGAGGTCGCCAAGGTGCTCGCGCGCTGGACCGGCGGCGAGCTGGTCCGGCTCCAGTGTTACGAGGGCATCGACGCATCCCAGGCCGTCTACGAGTGGGACTACTCGCGTCAGCTGCTTCACCTCCGTGCGGTCGAGGCGAGCCACGAACGCGTCGACGAGGACGAGCTCTACTCCGAGCGATTTCTCGTCAAGCGCCCGCTGCTCCGCGCGCTCGCGTACGACGGCGACGTTCCGCCGGTGCTCCTGATCGACGAGATCGATCGGGCCGACGACGAATTCGAGGCGTTCCTGCTCGAGATCCTCTCCGACTGGTCGATCTCCGTGCCCGAGCTCGGGGTCGTGCGCGCGGAC
This sequence comes from uncultured Actinomycetes bacterium, assembly GCA_963835455.1. Classification (GTDB taxonomy): domain Bacteria; phylum Actinomycetota; class Acidimicrobiia; order IMCC26256; family PALSA-610; genus PALSA-610. The sequence goes on along the minus strand of CAWIFT010000002.1, from coordinate 212,905 downwards.
GTACCGCCGGTCGTGGTGCTCACGTCGAACCGCACGCGCGACGTGCACGACGCGCTGAAGCGTCGTTGTCTGTACCACTGGATCGCGCATCCCGACTTCGAGCGCGAGCTCGCGATCGTGCGACTGCGGGCACCGCACGTGCCGGAGCTGCTGGCGCGTGACGTCGCGGCCGCAGCCGAGGCGTTGCGCGGGCTCGAGCTCTACAAGCCGCCCGGCGTCGCGGAGACCATCGACTGGGCCGAAGCGTTGGCGACGCTCGGGCGTGCCCGTCTGGACGACGCCGCGGTCGACGCGACGCTCGGGACGATCCTCAAGTACCGCGAGGACCAGGAACGGGTGCGGGCCCACGGCGTCGCCGATCTCGTGCGCACCGCGATGGCGCGCGGTGCCTGAAACGCTCGTCGACACGCCGCCCGAGCGGATGGCGGTCGCGTTCGCGCGCGTGCTCCGGCGGTCGGGCATCGAGGTGCCGGTCGGGGCAACGCTCACGTTCGCGGAAGCGCTCGGTTGTGTCGGTCTCTCGAGTCGGGCCGACGTGTACTGGGCGGCGCGGGCGACGACGGTGCACCGTCCCGAGGACATCGCCGGGTTCGATCGCGCGTTCGCGGTCTTCTGGGATCGGCGCGCCGCGACCCTCGACTCGGTCGAGCTCCCGCCCGACGAGGTGATCATCGCGCTCGACGTCCCGGACGCCGACGAGGGCGGAGACGCGAACGACGACGTGAGCGCGGACGCACCGGTGGTGACGCTGCGCTGGAGTCCGCGGGAGATCCTCCGGCAGCGCGATTTCGCGCTGTACACGCCGGCGGAGTTCGTCGAGGCCCGCCGCCTCATGAACGATCTTCGGCTCGTGGGCGCGGCCCGACCGTCGCGCCGGCGCAAGCCGTCGCGCGCGCATCGCGGCGCCCCGGATCTCCGGCGAACGGTGCGGCGGTCGCTGCGCGCGGGCGGGGAACCGGCCGCGCGGGCGTATCTCGCGCCGGGTGAACGGAACCGTCGGCTCGTGTTGCTGCTCGACGTCAGCGGTTCGATGGAGCCGTACGCGCGCGCCTTCGTCCGCTTCCTGCACGCGGCGGTGATCAGCCGGTCGCGCGTCGAGGCGTTCGCGCTGGGCACGCGCCTGACCCGAGTGACGCGCGAACTGACGTCGCGCGATCCCGACGCCGCGGTCCTCGCCGCCGCGCGCCGGGTCGTCGACTGGTCGGGCGGAACCCGGCTCGGTGAGGGCGTGAAGCAGTTCAACGACGAGTGGGGGATCCGCGGGGTGGCGCGCGGCGCAGTCGTGGTGATCTTCTCCGACGGCTGGGATCGAGGCGAACCCGGCGTGCTCGCCGAGCAGATGGCCCGCCTCGCCCGCGTCGCCCATCGCATCGTGTGGGTCAACCCGCTGAAGGCGAGCCCGGGTTACGCACCGCTGGCGCAAGGAATGGCGGCGGCCCTGCCGTACGTTGACGAGTTCGTCGAGGGCCATTCGCTGGCCGCACTGGAAGAGCTGACCCGGGTGATCGCGCAATGAAGGAAGTACTGGACGACATCGAACGGTGGCAGGCGGCCGGGCACCGGGTCGCGGTGGCGAGGGTCATCGGCACCGAGGGCTCGAGCCCCCGTGATCCGGGGGCGACGATGGCGGTGAACGACGCGGGCGAGGTCGCGGGATCGGTCTCGGGCGGTTGTGTCGAGGGCGCGGTCGTGCAAGAGGCGCTCGCCATCCTCGCGGGCGACAAAGCGCGTGGCATCGTGACCTTCGGGTACTCCGACAACGAGGCCTTCGCGGTCGGGCTCACGTGCGGCGGAACGATCCGGCTCTTCGTGGAGCCCCTGGACTGGTGAGCCGGTTCGAAGAATTGCGCGACGCGTTGCGCGCCGGTGAGCCGGTCGCGCTCGCGACGGTGATCGAGGGCCCGAACCTCGGGGCCAAGCTGCTGGTCCGGCCGGACGGCACCGCCACAGGTTCGCTGGGCGACGAAAACCTCGATCGAGTGGTCGCGCGCGACGCGCGCGGCGAACTCGAAGCCGGGCTGACGTCGACCCGGCACTACGGCGCGCACGGCGAAGCACGCGAGGAGATCGTCAGCGTGTTCGTCGAGTCGTTCGCGCTCCCGCCGCGGATGGTCATCTTCGGCGCGGTCGATTTCACGGCCGCGCTGGCGAAGGTCGCGAAGGTGCTCGGGTATCACGTCACGGTGTGCGACGCGCGCGCGGTGTTCGCCACGGTGCTCCGGTTCCCGATGGCCGACGAGGTCGTCAACGACTGGCCCGACCGCTATCTGGCGAAGGTCGGCGCCGACCTCGGCCCGCGCGACGCGGTCTGCGTGCTCACCCACGACCACAAGTTCGACGTCCCGGCCATCGCGGGAGCGGTCCGCACGTCGGTCGGCTATCTCGGCGCGATGGGGTCGCGGCGCACGCACGAGCAACGCAAGGTCCGGCTGCGGGATGCAGGCCTCACGGACGCGGAGATCGATCGGGTCATGTCGCCGATCGGGCTCGACATCGGCGCGCGCACACCCGAGGAAACGGCCGTCGCGATCTGCGCCGAGATCATCGGCCTCCGTACCGGGCGGCGGGCGCAGTCACTGCGCGACACTGCAGGTCCCATTCACTGAGCGCAGACTGCATTCCGTGTAGTCGGGGAGGTCTTTCGCGTGGATCTCGGAATTGCCGGCAAGCGGGCCGCGGTCGCCGCGGCATCGAAGGGTCTGGGCCTCGGAGTCGCGCAGGCGCTCGCGGCCGAAGGCGCCCAGGTCGCGATCTGTGGCCGCAATCGCGACACCGTCGACCGCGCCGCGGCCGGGCTCGGTGCCGACGCGGTGGCGATCGTCGCCGACGTCTCGACCGTCGACGGTGCGACCGGCTTCGTCCGCGACGCTCGGGCGGCGCTCGGCGGGATCGACATCCTCGTGCTCAACGCCGGCGGGCCGCCGCCGGGCGACTTCGCCCACACCACCGTCGACCAGTATCGCGCCGCTTTCGAACTGAACTGCCACGGCGCGATCGCGATGTGTTACGAGGCAGTGCCGGAGATGCGTGAACGCAAGTGGGGGAGGGTGGTTGCGATCACGTCGATCGCCGTTCGCCAGCCGATTCCCACGCTCATCCTCTCGAACACCGCGCGCGCCGGCCTCACCGGGTTCCTGCGCACGCTCGCCCGTGAGGTGGCGGGCGACGGTGTGACGGTCAACTCGTTGTTGCCCGGCCTGCACGCCACCGACCGGGTCGCCGCGCTGCACGCCTCGCCGGAGGCGGCGGCCGCCGGCATCCCCGCGGGAGTGATCGGCGACCCGGCCGACTTCGGCGCCATCGGTGCGTTCGTGTGCTCCGAGCACGCGCGCTACCTCACCGGAACCGCGATTCAGGTCGACGGCGGCGCCTACGGAGCGTTGCTGTGATCCGCCACGTCGTCCTGCTGACCTTCGTCGAGACCGCGACCGACGCGCAGATCCAGGCGGTCGAGGATGCGCTGTCCCAGCTTCCCGCCCGGCTCCCGGCGCTGAAGGCGTACGCCATCGGTCGCGACCTGTTGCTCAACGACGCCAACGCGACGTTCGCGGTGACGGCCGACTTCGACGACGTCGACGGGTACATCGCGTATCGCGAGGACGACGAACACCGGCGCATCATCGCCGAGCTGATCACGCCGATCCTCGCGGCCCGGACGGCCGCGCAGTACGAGATCTAACGGTCGGTTGATCTCGTTGCTCGGCATCGTCGATCACCTGACCAACGTCGAGTGGCGCTGGATCGACGGCCACATGCTCGGCAACGAGGTCGGCAAGAGCCCGGACGAGTACCGCCCCGGTCCGGAGCTGACCGTCGCCGCCACGGTTGGCGCGTACCGCGCCCGCGCGCGACAGCGACCGACGCGACCCGCGAGCTGCTCGACGGAACGACCGGGGAATGACCGGGGAATGACCAGGGAATGACCGGGGAATGACCAGGGAATGACCGGGGAGCAGCAGCTCGAAGGCGGAGTCGCCAACGCCGGCCGCGTGACGCGCGTCGGCGATCACGTCCTCCGGCCGGGCAACGAGAACTCGGCCCAGATCCACCATTTCCTCCACGCGCTGCGCGACGCGGGGTTCGACGGCGCGTCACAGCCGGTTGGCATCGACCCCGACGGCCGTGAACGCCTCGTGTACATCGACGGTGCCGTGCCGATTCCGCCGTATCCGGCGTGGGCTCGAGGCGACGCCGCGTTGGCGTCGATCGCCGTGCTGATGCGACGCTTTCACGGCGCCGCCCGCGCGTTCGCGGTCGGCGGTGCGTCGTGGAGCGACGAGATGGCCGATCCCGAGGGCGGCACGATCATCTGTCACAACGACGTCTGCCTCGAGAACGTGGTCTTCGCCGACGGTGTGGCGGTGGGTCTGCTCGATTTCGACTTCGCCGCACCGGGCCGACCGACCTACGACCTCGCGGAGATGGCGCGTATGTGTGTGCCGATCGACGACGACGTCAACGCGGCCCGCCTCGGATGGGAGCCCGCCGACCGGGCGACGCGCCTCCGACTGGTTGCCGACGCCTACGGTCTGGACGCCCCCGGTCGCCGCGAGCTGTCGGAGATCATGGCCGCGTCGATGGCGCGCGGTGGGGAGTTCGTCCGGCGGCGGGTCGAGGCGGGCGATCCCAACTTCATCAAGATGTGGAACGAGATGGGCGGACAGGTTCGTTTCGACAACCGCCGCCGCTGGTGGGAACAACACGAGGAACAGATGAGAGCCGCACTGCGTTAGGAGAGAAATGGAACTCAGCCGCGCCATGGATTTCGCCCGGGTCAACACCCATTCGGTGCTGGTCACCATGCGTGGGAACGGCCGGCCGCAGATGTCGAACGTCCTCCATCACGTCGGCGACGACGGGATCATCCGCATCTCGATCACAGCTGATCGGGCCAAGTACAAGAACCTCGCGCGCGAACCCTGGGCCGCGCTGCACATCACGCAGCCGGACTTCTGGGCGTACACGGTGCTCGAAGGCGAGGTGGAGCTGACGCCGATCGCGACGCGTACCGACGACGCGACCGTCGACGAGCTCGTCGACTACTACAAGGCCGCGGTGGGCGAGCACGAGAACTGGGACGAATACCGCGCGTCGATGGTCACCGATCGTCGAGTGATCGTACGATTCCGCCCGAACCGGGCCTACGGAATGCTCTGACCGTCGTCCCGATCGTGGGCGCGGTGCGCCGGTGGATCGTGCTCGGCCACGGTGTGTACGGTTACCGGTCGTGCCGATGTACATCGACCGCCACGACGCGCCGGGAGTGTCGCCCGAGGAGCTGGCGGACGCGCACGCGCTCGACGTCGCCGTCCAGGACAAACACGGCGTTCGCTACCACACCTACTGGTTCGACCCGGAGAACGGGTCGGTCTTCTGCCTGGCGGAAGGACCGAGCCGACAAGCGATCGACGACGTCCACCGAGAAGCGCACGGTCTGGCGGCGAGCGTGATCCTGGAGCTCGACCCGTCGGCGCCGCTGAACAATTTCTTCGGGTCCCTGCCCGTTCATCCCGTGGGCACCGCCTACGCCGCGCCGGCGATGCGCGCGATCGTCTTCACGGATGTGTGCGGATCGGTCGCCCAGACCCACGAGCTCGGCGACGACGGGCACATGTTGTTGCTCGGCGAACACGACCGGATCGTCCGCGAGGAGCTCACCGCACACGACGGCCGCGAAGTGAAACACACCGGCGACGGCATCATGGCCGCGTTCTCGTCGGTGGTTGCCGCCGTCGACTTCGCGTCCGCGGTACAACGGCGCCTCCATGCGCGCAATGCCGTGGCAACGACCCCGTTCGAGGTGAGCGTGGGTATCAGCGCGGGTGAGCCGGTCACCGACGACAACGACGATCTGTTCGGCGCGGCGGTGCAGCTCGCGGCGCGACTCTGCGGCGCCGCGTCCCCGGGCGACATTGCCGTGTCCGTCGCCGTCCGGGAGCTCTGCATCGGGAAATCGTTCCGGTTCGAGGACCGCGGTGAGCTCAGCCTGAAGGGGATGCCCGAACCCACCCGGGCCTACGGGGTGATCTGGCGGGAATGAGCCGGTCCGCCGCGGTCCGTCGTCGCGGCGACTACGACGCGGCGAGCGCGGTCTCCTTCGCCCAGCGATAGTTCGGCTTGCCCGCCGGCGTGCGCTCGACCGTCTCCACCACGATGATGCGGCGCGGCAGCTTGTAACCGGCGAGCGCGGTGCGGCAGTGGTCGGTCAGCGCGTCGAGCGTCACCGCGTGACCCGAGCGCGGCGCGATGACCGCGGCAACCGTCTCGCCCCAGCGCTCGTCGGGCACACCGACGACGATCGCGTCGAACACGTCGGGATGGCTCTTCAACACGGCTTCGACCTCTTCGGGGAAGACCTTCTCGCCGCCGGTGTTGATGCACTGCGAACCCCGCCCGAGCACGGTGATCGTGCCGTCGTCCTCGATGACCGCGCGGTCACCGGGGATCGCCCACCGCACGCCGTGCATCTCCGTGAACGTCGCGGCCGTCTTCTCCGCGTCCTTGTAATACCCGACCGGCACATGACCGCGTCGCGCGAGCAGGCCGACCTCGCCGACGGGCGCGATCTCGCCCTTCTCGGTGATCACCGTCGTCCACTCGTTCATGTGAAAGCGGGGACCTTTGTCGGTAACGTCGACGGCGCCGTTCGCACCCGTCTCCGAGGCGCCGAACGCGTCGATGATCGCGACGTTCGGCGCGCGGTCGTTCAGCTCCTGCTTGATCGAGGGGGAGAGGATCGCCCCGCCGGAGACGAGGGCGAAGAGCGACGGCGGCGCGGCGCGGTGCGCGAGTGCGTCGACCAATGGGCGGGCCATTGCATCGCCCACGAGTGAGATCACACTCACGTTCTCGCGCTCGACGAGGTCCCAGATCTCGTCGGCATCGAACCGCCGGCTCGCGTTGAGTGTCACCGAGTTGCCGCCGAAGAGCGCCACGAACGCGGACCACTGCGCGTTCCCGTGCATCAGCGGCGCGAGCGCGAAGCTCACGCCCGCAGTCGCGCTGATGTTCTTGGCGATGTCCTCGGGGCGTTCGATGCCGGGGCCGCCGTAGTTGCCGCCGCCCATCGCCGCGAAGAAGATGTCCTCGGCGCGCCACATCACGCCCTTCGGCATCCCCGTGGTGCCGCCGGTGTACAGGATGTAGAGGTCGTCGGGGGAGCGGGGGAGGAGTCCGTCGCGGCCGGCGGCGGCCGACGCGAGCGCGTGCTCGTAGTCGACGGCGTCGAGGCCGGCGGTGACGGTGCCGGTGCCGTCGTCGAGCTGCAGGAGGTGGCGGAGCTTCGGCACTCCCGGCAGCACGGACGCGACGTGCGGGCCGAACTCCGCCTCGAAGATCAGCGCGACGAGGTCGGCGTTGTCGAACAGATAGCGCAGCTCCTCGACCACGTACCGGTAGTTCACGTTGATCGGCACCGCGCGGGCCTTGAAGCAGCCGAGCATCGACTCCATCCACTCGGCCCGGTTGAACGAATAGATCCCGACGTGCTGGCCCGGGAGCACCCCGACGTCGCGCAGATAGTGGGCGACCCGGTTCGCGCGCTCGTCGAGCTCGCGGTAGGTCAGGCGGCGATCGCCGGCGATGAGGGCGACGCGCTCGGGCGCGGCATCGGCGACGGCTTCGAAGAGGTCGGCAAGATTGAATTCCATTGGAGCGAGAGTAACGTCCGCCGCCGTGAGCGTGTGGTTGCAGGAGGCCCGGGCCTACCCCGACGGGGTGGTGTGCACGCCGCACTATCTGGCGTCCGCGGCCGGTGCCGCGATGCTGGCCGATGGCGGCAACGCCATCGACGCCGCGTTCGCGGCGAACTTCGTGCTCGGGGTCGTGACCCCGTACATGTGCGGCTTCGGCGGCGACCTCCTCGCGATGGTTTGGGACGGCGGGCTCCACGCGTATCGCGGCGTCGGCCGCGCGCCGCGGGCGCGACCGCCGACTTCGTGCGCACCCAATCGGGCGACTCGCAGATGCCGGTGTTCGGTCCGCATCCCGTCACCGTTCCCGGCGCGGTCGAGGCGTGGTTCACGCTCATCGAGAAGTTCGCCACCCGTTCGTTCGGCGAGCTGGTCCAACGCGCGCTGCACTACGCGGAGGAGGGTTTCCCGGTCACGAAACGCGGCGCGTGGTTCTTCGAGAACAGCGCGATCCTCTACGACCACTTCGGTCTCACCGACTTCCACGAGGCGTACGGCGATGTGCGCGCCGGGAGCTGGGTGCGCCAGCCCGAACTGGCCCGCACGATTCGCACGCTGGCCGAGGACGGTCCCGACGCGTACTACCACGGGCCGATCGGGGCCGCGATCGCGGAACGGTTGCAGGCCGCCGGGGGCTGCATGACCGCGGCGGACGTCGCCGCGCACGCGGGCGCGTGGGTCGAACCGTTGCGGGCGCCGTTCCGTGACGTCGAGATCCTCGAGATGCCGCCGCCGACGCAGGGGCTCACCGCGCTCGAGGCATTGCGCATCGCCGACGGTCTCAACCTCGGGGCCGACGGGCCGGACCGTGAACACCTGCTGATCGAGGCGGTGAAGCTCGCGCTCGCGGATCGCCGGGCGTACCTCGGTGACCCCGACGCAATGACGATCGCGCCCGAGCGCCTGCTCCGCGACGACTGGATCGCGTCGCGCCGCGCCGATATCGATCCGCGGCGCGCTCGGGTCGCGGCCGCGCACTCGGAACCCGACGGCGGCACGATCTACATGTGTGCGGCCGACCGCGACGGCATGCTCGTGAGCCTCATCCAGTCCAACTTCAGCGGCGCGGGGTCGGGGCTCCGCGTGCAGGAGTGGGGTCTCAACCTCCACAACCGTGGCTCGGCGTTCGTGCTCGACGACGCGCATCCGAACGGGATCGGGCCGCACAAGATGCCGTTGCACACGTTGATCCCCGCGCTGTCGATGCGCGACGGCCGGCCCTGGATGGTGTTCGGCACCGAAGGCGGGCACGGTCAGGCGCAGACCCACACGCAGCTGCTGGTCCGCATGCTCGTCGACGGCGACGATCCGCAGCGCGCGATCAGTGCGCCGCGCTTCACGATCGACCCGGCGACCGGGCGGATCGCAATGGAGGACCGGTTCGACCCGGCCTGGATCGACGACCTCCGCGGTCGGGGCCACGAGATCGACCTCGTTCGGGGGTACCGGCACGGTCCGGGCATCGCGCACGCCATCCAGTGCACGACGCCGGGCTACCTCTGCGGCTCCGATCCGCGCGCCGAGGGTGGCGCCGCCGGTTTGTAGGAGCGGCAGCGGAGCCGACCGGATGGGAGGCGCAGCGCGAGCGACCCATTTGTAGGAGCGGCAGCGGAGCCGACCGGATGGGAGGCGCAGCGCGAGCGACCCATTTGTAGGAGCGGCAGCGGAGCCGACCGGATGGGCGGCACCGTCCCACTGCAGCCCGTACGCTGGGCCGCGATGGGTACCGCGCGTTCTCGAATCCTGACGGTCCCGAACGTCATCTCCCTCGGCCGGTTGCTGTGCGTCCCGGTGTTCTTGTGGATGCTCTGGAAGCCTGATCCCGCCCGAAGGGGTGCGGCGGCCCTGCTCGCGGTGCTCGGCGCGACCGACTGGGTCGACGGTTGGATCGCCCGCCGCTACGACCAGGGGAGCGAGCTCGGCAAGATCCTCGACCCGACCGCCGATCGCATTCTCCTCGTCGCGGCCGCGATCGCGCTCCTCGGCGAAGGGTTGCCGACCGCCGTGGACGTGATCCTCTGGGTCATCCTCGCCCGCGAGGTGCTGATCGCGGTCGCCACGATCGCGCTCGCGCTCGCGGGTGCGCGGCGCATCGATGTCGTGTGGGCCGGGAAGGCGGGAACGCTCGCGATCATGTTCGCGCTGCCGATGTTCCTGATCGCCGACGCGGCGCCGTCGGTGCATTTCCTCTTCAGCTTCATGGGTTGGGGATTCGCGATCGGCGGGATAATCCTCGGATATTTCGCCGCGCTGAAATACGTGCCCGCGGCGCGCGCGGCGCTGCGGGAGGGCCGGGCGGCCCAACTGGTCGGAAACGAGGTTCGTTCATGAAGGCTGTGATCCTGGCCGGGGGCGAAGGGACGCGACTCCGCCCGCTCACGAGCAATCAACCCAAGCCGATGATGCCGATCGCGAACGCGCCGATGATGGAGCACATCGTGCGCCTGCTCGCGAAGCACGGTTTCGACGACATCGTCGTGACCGTCGCGTTCCTTGCGAATCACATCCGCAATTACTTCGGCGACGGGTCGGAGTTCGGCGTGCGCATGCGGTACGCAACCGAGGAGTCGCCGCTCGGCACCGCCGGTTCGGTCCGCAACGCAATGGACGAGCTCGACGAGACGTTCCTCGTCGTCGCCGGCGACGCGTTGACCGACATCGACCTGAGTGAGGTCATGAAGGCGCACCGCGCCGCCGATGCGTTCGCGACCATCGCGCTGAAGCGGGTGGAGAACCCGGTCGAGTTCGGCATCGTCATCACGCGTGAGGACGGCACGATCGACCGCTTTCTCGAGAAGCCCACGTGGGGCGAGGTGTTCTCCGACACCATCAACACGAACATCTACGTCCTGGAACCCGAGATCTTCGACTTCATCCCCGGCGGGGAGGTCGTCGACTTCTCGAGCGACGTGTTCCCCGAAGTGCTCGAGCGCGGCCGCAAGCTCATCGGCCACGTGATCGAGGGCTACTGGGAGGACGTCGGCACGCTGGAGGCCTACCGGCGCGCCCACGAGGACATTCTCGACGGTCGCATGCACTTCGAGATGCCGGGCTTCGAGGTGCGCGACGGTGTGTGGCTCGGCGAAGGCGCCGACCTCTCTCCCGACGCAGAGGTCTACGGCCCCGTCCTCATCGGCGACAACTCCCGCGTCGAGGGTGGGGCGGTCCTGCGCCCGTACACCGTGCTCGGCGCGGACGTCGTGGTGAAGGCGGACGCGGAGCTCGAGCGCTGCGTCGTGCACGACCACGTGTACATCGGCCCGAGTGCGCGCCTGCGCGGTGCGGTCGTCGGCCGTGCGAGCGACATCCGCGACGGCGCACGGGTCGAGGAGAACGTCGTGATCGGCGACGAGTGCTTCGTCGGCGCGCACGCCATCATCAACCCGTCGGTGAAGATCTACCCGTTCAAGATGGTCGAGCCGGGCGCGCTCATCACGTCCTCGATCGTGTGGGAGAGCAAGGGCGCCCGCACGCTGTTCGGCCGGCGCGGTGTGCGCGGTCTGGCCAACGTCGACATCACCTCCGAGGTCGCAGTGCGGCTCGCGATGGCGTACGGGAGCGCGCTCAAGAAGGGCTCGGTCGTGTGCACGAGCCGCGACACGAGCCGTTCGGCCCGCGCGCTCAAGCGCGCGGTGATCGCGGGCCTCAATCTGAGCGGTGTCCACGTCATGGACCTCGAGCTGTCGACCGTGCCGCTGACGCGCTTCCAGGTGCGTACCCAGCAGGCGCAGGGCGGCATCAGTGTGCGGCTCGCGTCGGGCGACGCCGACAGCATCGAGATCCGGTTCATGGACGAGTACGGCTCCGACATCGACGAAGGCGCGCAGCGCAAGATCGAACGGCTGCTCTACCGGGAGGACTTCCGGCGCGCGTTCGCGGGCGACATCGGCGACATCGTCTTCCCGCCGAGGGCGATCGAGTTCTACACGGCCGCGCTCGAATCGAGCGTCCAACCCGAGCGCCTGCGGCGGCGCGCGTTCAAGGTCGTGCTCGACTACTCGTTCGGCGCCACGTCGATCCTGATGCCCAACGTGCTCGCCAAGCTCGGTGCGAGTGTGTTGGCCGTCAATCCGTTCGCGGCGACCAGCGGTGCGATGGGTACCGGCGACGACCACGACACGCGGATCAAGGTCATCGGCGATCTCGTACGCACGTCGGGCTCCGACCTCGGCTACGTCTTCGATCCCGACGGCGAGACGGCGACGATCATCGACGATCAAGGTGTGCCGCTGTCGTCCGAATACGCGCTGCTCGCACTGGTGAAGCTCGTGTGTGAGCAGCGGCCGGGTTCGCGCATCGCACTGCCGGTGTCGGTGAGCCGCGAGGCCGAGCGTGTCGGCGAGCGCAACGGTGTCCCGATCACGTGGACCAAGTTGTCCGCGTCCCACCTGATGGAAGTGGCCGGGAGCGGGACCGTCGACTTCGCGGCATCGCAGGAAGGCGGATTCATCTGGCCCTCGTTCCTGCCCGCCTACGACGCGGTTGCCACGCTCGTGCACCTGCTCGACCTGCTCGCGTCCAGTGGCCGGGCGTTGTCGTCGATCGTGTCCGAGGTGCCGGAGACGCACGTCGCCCACGACGTCGTGCCGACACCGTGGGAGCGCAAGGGAACGGTCATGCGCGGAGTCATGGAACGGGCGAAGGACTTCCCGACCGTGCTCGTCGACGGCGTGAAGATCGTCTACCCGGAGGGTTGGGCGCTCGTGTTGCCGGATCCCGAGCTCGCGATCACCCACGTCTGGGCCGAGGGCGCGAGCGACGCCGACGCGCGGCGGCTCGTCGCGATCCACGCCGGTCAGGTCGCGGAGCTCACGCGCTAGCTACGCTCCCGCCCCATGAACATTCCCGAAGATCTTCGTTACAGCGCCGAGCACGAATGGGTCCGGGTCGCGGGCAGTGTGGCGCGCATCGGCATCACGGATTTCGCGCAGGACAGCTTGGGCGACGTGGTGTTCGTACAGCTGCCGGATGTCGGCCTCGACGTCGTCGCCGGCGCGAGTGTCAGCGAGATCGAGTCGACGAAATCCGTCTCGGATGTGTACGTGCCGGTCACCGGCGCGGTGACGGCGGTGAACGATGCGCTCGCCGAACAGCCGGAGCTCGTGAACTCCGATCCCTACGGCGCGGGCTGGATGTTCGAGGTCGAGCTGACCGAACCGGGGGAGCTCGACGCCCTGCTGGACGCGGCGGGTTACCGCGCGCTGACCGAGGGTTGAGCCCGGGCCCGAGAACCCTCGACGTTCACCCTCGGGTTGAGGTCGAGCGGGCCTTTGTCGGCTCTCGATCTCGCCGGTAGGGTGACCACCGTGCTCTGCGCCCGCTGTGGACATCAGAACCCGGAGGACGCACGGTTCTGTTCCTCGTGCGGTGCGCCCCTCGGGCCGGGCGAGAACGAGGAGACGACCCTCACGCTGTCGGCGGTCGAGGCCGCGACCGAAGAAGACGAGCTCGAGCGTTATCTCGACGGGCTCCCCCCGGGTGTCGGCCTGCTCGTCGTGCGTCAGGGACCGAACGCGGGGTCGTCGTACCGGCTCGAGGGGCCGGCCACCGCGATCGGCCGGCATCCCGATTCCGAGATCTTCCTCGACGACATCACGGTCTCCCGCCGCCACGTCGTCGTCGACCGCAACGCCGACGGTTACACGCTGCGCGACGTCGGTTCGCTCAACGGCACGTACGTGAACCGCAAGCGTGTCGACGAAGCGCAACTCCGCGATCGCGACGAGGTGCAGATCGGGCGCTTCCGCTTGACCTTCGTGCTCGGTGGCGAACGGGACACGTGACGATGGCGAAGCGCACGCACTCCTCGATCGGCGACGTGCTGAACCAGCTGCGCGACGAGTTCCCCGACATCACGATCTCGAAGATCCGTTTTCTCGAGAGCCAGGGTCTCGTCGATCCCGAGCGCACGCCGTCGGGGTATCGCAAGTTCTATCCGGCCGACGTCGAACGCCTCCGCTTCATCCTGCGCGAGCAGCGGGAGAACTTCCTGCCGTTGAAGGTCATCAAGGAACGTCTCGACGAGATCGATCGCAGTGGGGGTTTTGCCGTGCCCGAAGGCAGCGAGAACCCGCCGGCGGAGCGCACGGTCGATCCCGCCACCGTCGACGCGCTCTTCGAGGAGACCCGTCGCGCCGCCCAGAGTGCGGCGGCGCAGTCCGCGTCGGCGCAGGTGCGCGACGACGACGGCCCCGAGGATCTCGCGGCGGCCGAGAGTGGCGTCAGCCTGACGCGCGCCGAGCTGGTCCGGGCGGCGGGTATGACCGACGAGGACCTCGCCCGCCTCGAGGAGTACGGGTTGGTATCGCCGAGTCAGTCGACGGGCGACCGGGTGCTGTTCGACGACGAATCGCTCACCGTTGCCCGGGTCTGCGCGGGTTTCATGCGGCACGGCATCGAGCCTCGCCACCTCCGGATGTACCGCGCGTTCGCCGAGCGCGAGGCGAGCTTGTTCGAGCAGGTCCTCCTGCCGTATCGCCGCCAGCGCAATCCCGAGGCCCAGGCCCGCACGGCGGAGACACTCGGTGAGCTCGCCGGGCTCGGCCGGCGGCTGCGGACGGCGCTGTTGCGGCAGACGGTCCGGCGCACGTTCAACTGAGGTGGCCCGAGACCGAGCGCGCGCGACCGTCCTGCTCGATCAGACCGCGATCGAGGGACACGTGCAGCGCATGGGCCGCGAGATCGCGCACGATCATCCCGACGGCGTCGTGCTCGTCGGTGTGCTCAAGGGTGCGCTCATCTTCTTCGCCGATCTCGTCCGCGCGGTGCGCGACGTCGACGTCACCGTCGACTTCATGTCGATCTCGCGTTTCGCACCCGACTCCGGCCGGGTGAAGATCCTGCACGACCTGGCCACCGACATCGGCGGTCGCGACGTCGTGCTCGTCGAGGACATCGTCGACACCGGCCTCACGCTGGCGTACCTGGTCGGCCAGCTGCAGGCGCGCAGTCCGCGGCGCCTCTCCACGTGCGCCATGCTCGACCGACCGGTGCGGCGGATCGTCCCGGAGGTCCTCGATTACCGGGGGTTCGAGCTCGGAACCGAGTACGTCCTCGGTTACGGATTGCACGTGCGTGACCTCTACCGCAACGTCCCGTACGTAGTCGCCGCCGACCGCGACACCCTCGTGAACCGGCCCGACGCGTACGTCGACGACCTGTATCGGCACGCCGGTTCGGCGGCGGATCCGGGGCAGGAATCGGCGCGGAATGCCGGTGGTAGGGTGACCGCCGTCCCCACGGAGGAGCCGTGATCCGTCTTTCGCTCATCGGTGTGCGCGTCGAAGTGCCGACGAACCAGCCGATCGTGTTGCTCAAAGAGGAGGACGGAACCCGCTTCCTCCCGATCTTCATCGGATCACCCGAGGCAACCGCGATCGTCTACGCGCTGCAGGGCATGGAGACACCCCGCCCGATGACGCACGATCTGTTCAAGACCGTGCTCGACGGCCTCGACGTGAAGCTCCTGCGGGTCGAGATCACGGCGCTGCACGACGGCACCTTCTACGCCGAGATCGAGTTCGAACGCGACGGCAAGCGCTCGCGCATCTCGTCACGGCCGTCGGACGCGATCGCCCTGGCCGTGCGCTTCGGCGCCGAGGTCCCGATCTACGCCGACGAGGGCGTGCTCGACGAAGCCGGAGTGCTCTTCGAAGCCGACGAGGAGGAGCACGAGGTCGAGCAGTTCCGCGAATTCCTCGACAACATCACTCCCGAGGATTTCATCCAGTAACGGCGGGTCGCGACCGCCAGGAACTGCCAGTCTTCCCGTCCACCTGTGGAAAAGCTTCAGGTTTACGGTTCGACCCCGATGTAACTACACTCTTGTCACCAAGAAGTAGCTGCGAGGGAGTGTCGATGTCGGAGCCCGGGTACCGCGGTCCGCAGGTCTGCAAGATCGTCGGGATCACCTACCGACAGCTCGATTACTGGGCCCGCACCGAACTCGTTCGCCCGTCGGTCATGGACGCGAACGGCAGCGGCACGCAACGCCTCTACTCGTACCGCGACCTCGTCGAACTCAAGGTCATCAAGCAGATGCTCGACGCGGGTATCTCGTTGCAGTCGGCGCGCAAGGCCGTCGAGTCGCTGCGCGGCTTCGACCAGGACCTCGCGTCGGTACGCATCGTGTTGCAGGGTCCGAACGTCGTGCTCGCGCAGAGCGACGAACAGGTCATGGATCTGTTGCGCGGCGGCCAGGGCGTGTTGAGCATGGTGCTCGAGCTCCAACCGTTGCAGAACACGATCACCGAAGCCGTGCAGCTCGCCTTCGACACCGACGGCCATCCGCGCGCGGCCGCGCGCTAGGAAACCCGGGAGCGCGTCATCGAAAGCGAAGTGCTCCCACACGAACAGGTCCGCTTCGCGCACAACTCCGAGCGGCAGTTCGCGAAGCTCCTCGACTTCTACGGGATCGTGTGGGAGTACGAGCCGCGCACGTTCACGCTCGAACACGATCGTGACGGCCGCCCGGTGCAGGCGTTCACGCCCGACTTCTATCTGCCCGCCTACGACCTCTACATCGAGATCACCACGCTGAACCAGAAGCTGGTGACGAAGAAGAACCGCAAGGCGCGCCGGCTCGTCGAGCAGCATCCCGAGGTCTCGATCCGCGTGCTCTACCAGCGGGACTATCTGCACCTCCTCGTGAAGTACGGGTTGGAGCCGCCGTCGCAACTCGTGGACGCCGGCATCGACGCGAACGCGCCCGCGGACGCGGCGTTGCCGTTCGACCTCGGGC
The DNA here is from genome assembly GCA_963835455.1 of uncultured Actinomycetes bacterium. Taxonomy (GTDB): domain Bacteria; phylum Actinomycetota; class Acidimicrobiia; order IMCC26256; family PALSA-610; genus PALSA-610. Next base: position 196,474 of record CAWIFT010000002.1, on the reverse strand, counting down.
GCCGGCCGCGATCGGTCGCGCCCGGCTCTGCGGCCGAGAGCGCATGAGCGACGAACCCCAAGACGGCAAACCCCAAGACGCCAAACCGTTGCGGCACAGCCCGCTCGACGCGCAACACCGGGCGCTCGGCGCGCGGATGGTGCCGTTCGGCGGTTGGGACATGCCACTGCAGTACCGGAGCGTGCTCGACGAACATCGCGCCTGCCGCACGCGGGCCGTCGTGTTCGACGTGTCGCATCTGGGCACGGTCGAGTGCGGCGGCGTCGGTTCGTTCGAGCTCCTGCAATGGCTACTGACGAACGACCTCCGCAAGATCGAACCCGGCCGGGCCCAGTACACGCATCTGCTCGACCCGAACGACGCGCACGTCGTCGACGACATCATCGTGTGGTGGGTCGACATCGACCGGTTCTTCGTGATGCCGAACGCCTCGAACACCGACGAGATGCTCGCCGCCTTCGCCGAAGGGCTGAGTCACACCGACGGCGAGGTCGAATTCGCCGACGTCACGCGCTCGCGCGCCGTCCTCGCGGTACAGGGTCCGGAGGCGCGATCGCTGCTCGAGACCGTCAACCGCGCGGCCTCGGAGGTGCCGCGCTTCGCAGTGCGCCGGATCGGTGACCTCGTGGTCGCGGGTACGGGCTACACCGGGGAGGACGGGGTGGAGCTCCACGTCGCCGCGGCCGATGCTCCCGCACTCTGGGACGCGATCGTCGACGCGGGCATCGAGCCCGCCGGGCTCGGCGCGCGCGACACGCTGCGCCTCGAAGCCGGCCTGCCGCTCCACGGCCACGAGCTCGGTGCGGGCATCACGCCCCTCCAGGCGGGTCTCGGCTGGGTCGTGGGTTGGGACAAGGCGCACTTCCGTGGTCGGGCCGTGCTCGCCGGCGAGTTGGAGGACGGCATCCGGCGGCGCCTGCGCGGGCTCGGGGTCGACGGCCGCCGCCCGCCACGGGAGGGCTCACGGGTGCTGCGCCACGGCGCCGAGATCGGCGTCGTCACGAGCGGAAACTTCTCGCCGGTGCTCGGGCACGGCATCGCGCTCGCGTTCGTGCCGCCCGAGCTTCAGCCCGGCGACGCGGTGCAGGTCGACGTCCGGGGCCGGTTGCTGGACGCGACCGTGGTACCGCTTCCCTTCGTCAAACGATGACGGTCCGCGCCGCGCCCGTCGAGGGCCTGACGATCTGGGGCCGGCCGCCGCGAGGTGCGCGGCCGTGACCGAGCGCTCCCAACAGTTCCCCCCGATGGCGCCGAATCGCCTGGCGATCTGGTCGCGGTTCGGGAAGTGGGACACGGTCTGGTTTCCGACGTTTCTCGGTATCGAGCTCGAGGAGCTCCGCCAGGACTACGCGCGGATGCGCCTGCCGTTCCGGCCCGAATTCCGCCAGCCGGCGGGGGTCGTGCACGGGGGAGTGATCGCGTCGATGGTCGACACCGTCGTGGTGCCCGCGGTCGGCGGTGGCTACGACGAGCCCCGGCAACTGTTCACGATCGACTTCCAGTTGCGTTTCCTGGCGCCGATCGTCGACGACGACCTCGTCGCCGAAGGCTGGGTGACGCGACGCGGTCGGCAGATCGTGTACTGCGACGCCGAGGTCCGCAGCGGCGCGGGCGTGCTCGCGGCAACCGCGACGCTCACGTACAAAGTCTCCTCGCGCCCGCAGACGCTCTAGCGCGCGGCGACGAACGCGACCAGCGCGGCGTTGTACTCGTCCGGCCGCTCGAAGTACGGGGAGTGGCCGGCGTCGGCGATCTCGACGACCGTCGCGGTCGCGAGGCGTGACGCGCTCTCGATGATCAATGGCGCGGGGAACAGCTCGTCGTCGCTCCCCGTGATCACGAGGATGGGGATACCGAGCGCGTCGAGGGCGGCGTGCTCGACGTGGCCACCGGTGAGGGCGCGGCCCACGGCGGCCATGGGCGGGTGATGGAACGTGTTGAGCTGCTGGTAGAGGAACGCACCGGCGGGATCGCGCGCGGCGAACGACGCCGATATGGCGCTGTGGACGCCCAGCCGGTCGCCGTCGAAGTCCGGCACGTGCTGCATGAACGTCGCGAAGTGTCGGACGAGCGCGTCCGTCCAGAGCCCGGCGACAGTGTTCGACAACGTCAGGGAACGGAGCCGTTGCGGATGCGCGACCGCAAACGCGGTTGCCCACCAGCCTCCCATCGACTGACCGACCAGGTGCACCTGCGCGAGATCGAGCGCGTCCAACACCGCGGTGAGGTCCGCAACCGCGGCGTCGGTGCCGAGAACGCCGCTCGTGAAAGTCGAGTTGCCGAAGCCGCGGGTGTCCCAGGTGACGACCTGGTAGCCCGCGTCCGCGAGCACCGGCACCTGTTGGAACCAGGCCGCGTGTGATCCGCCCGCGCCGTGGGAGAGGACGATGGTCTCCGAGGCGTCGTCCGCGCCCGTGACCTCGTAATAGATGTTCTCGCCGCCCGACTCCACCGTGGCGGCGCGCCAGCGGTGGCTCACGAGGTTGCCAGCACCGTATCGGCGAACAACTTCGGTCCCCACAGCTCGAGGGCATGGTCGTGGGTGAACGCGCGGAAGTCGTCGGTGGTGACGAGGCCGCGCTCGACGAGCTCCCACGCTTCGGGGAGCACCCGGGTGGAGTCGGGCACGTCCCAGTGCCCGAGGTCGGACGCGAACATCGCGCCGAGGCGCGTGCCGTGGAGCTCGGGTGCGAACGCGAGCGCCCACGTGGGATCGTCGGCCTCGCACCCGAAGAAGCACTGGCGGGCGAACGCGTTGCGAATGTCGGTGGGGGAGCGGAACCCGCTCGCGGCGAACTCGTCGAGTCGGGCCCGGTCTTCGTCGGGCTCGCTCAACATGTGCAGTGCGGCGTCGAGGTCGCCGGCGCGGGCTCGCACTTCGGCGTGGCCGTACTGCTCGACCAGGACCGCGAGCCGCCGGCGGTCGAGCCGGGCGGGATCGTACCGACCGAGCGCGTCACCTTGCCGCTTCTCGAGATGTCCGACGAGATCGCTGCACAGCGTTGCGGCCCACGTGACGCCGCCTTCGAGGAAGGCGAACCGCAGCGCCGGGAAGCGACTCATCACACCGCCGAGCAGCAGCGAGCGGCAGAGCGCCTCGCCCGCGGCGCCGAACGAACCGACGTGATTCGCGACATAGCTCGACGGCGACGTGCGGCTGCCCCAGCCCATGCCAGTGGAGTGGAAGGTCGGGGTCACGTCGAGCTCGACGAACCGGCGCCACAACGGGTCGTAGTCGTGCGCGCTGTCGAGTCCGAGCGCGTCGACCCAGCGGGCGCCGCGCGGGAGGTTCTCGCCGGGAAGCGGGCGGTGGACGAGGCCGGTGCACATGACGGCACGCAACCCGAGGGTCTCCACCGCATGGTCGAGCACCTCGATCGCCTCGTCGGGTGCGTAGGTGGGCACGATCGCCACGGGCTCGAGCCGGTCCCGCAGGCCTGCGTACGCCTGCGCGTAGTACACGTTGAACGCACGCGCGGCCGCGACGCGCAAGTGCGGGTCGTCGAGCCCCATGACCGTGAGCCCGTAGGTGGGGTAGCAGACCGCGACGTCGATGCCGAGCTCGTCGAGCCGGTCGTGCAGGAGCGCGGGCAGCATCGCGCTGGCGCGATCTTCGGTGTTCTCGGTCGGCAGACCCCACCATGAGACCCGGAACAAACCGAGCGCGCGCTTCGTGTCGACGTCGAGCGTGCGAGTGAGCCGCGCCCCGTTCTCGACGACGTCCCACGCGTCGACCGCGCCCGGCCCGCCTTCGTCGCGCAGCAGGTCGCGGAACCAGGGCAGGTACTCGATGCCGTGCCCGTCCGCGTCGATCACGGGATGATCGAGCCCCGCTCTGACCTCCGACGCCGTCAACGACACAGGAGCACGGTAACGCGTACCCGGGTCCGGTCCGCTGCCCGGTTCGGGACGGTCAGCTCATCCCGACGATGGGCTGGTTGAGTTTGATGTTGCCGGTCGATCCGTGGAAGCGCGCGTCGCCGAAGGAGAAGATTCCGCCGTCGGCGGCGACGAACCAGTAGCCCTTGCCGGTCGGGGTGGTCGCCATCCCGACGATGGGCTGGTTGAGTTTGATGTTGCCGGTCGATCCGTGGAAGCGCGCGTCGCCGAAGGAGAAGATTCCGCCGTCGGCGGCGACGAACCAGTAGCCCTTGCCGGTCGGGGTGGTCGCCATCCCGACGATGGGCTGGTTGAGTTTGATGTTGCCGGTCGATCCGTGGAAGCGCGCGTCGCCGAAGGAGAAGATTCCGCCGTCGGCCGCGACGAACCAGTAGCCCTTGCCGGTCGGGGTGGTCGCCATCCCGACGATGGGCTGGTTGAGTTTGATGTTGCCGGTCGATCCGTAGAAGCGCGCGTCGCCGAAGGAGAAGATTCCGCCGTCGGCCGCGACCAGCCAGTAGCCCTTCCCGGTGTGCGTGGCGGCGATGCCGACGATCGGCTGATGCAGGACGAGCGGGTCGGTACAGCCGTGGAAGTACGCGTTCCCGAACGCGCAGACCTCGGCGTCGGAGCCGGCGAGCCAGTAGCCGCCCTGGTTCGGTGTGGCCGCCATCCCGACGATCCGACCGCTGAGCGCAATCGAACCCGTGCTCCCGCAGAACTGTTCGTTGCCGAAGGTGAACAGGCCGCCGTCGGAGGCAACGAAGCGATACCCACGGATGGGAGCGACCGCGTGGCACGGCACCTGCACCGGAATCGGTTTGAGTTGCAGGGCGGCGACGTAGAGCTTGCGGCCGCACGAGTTGCCGCTGTAGTCGGTGCAACCGGGTGCGCCGTTCCAACCGTGGTAGGCGAGCCACGACCGACCGTTCGGGTCGTTGAAGACCGTCGCACCGCCCGGGCCGAGCACCCGCCCGTACGACGTCAGGAGGGTGCCGCGTTCGGTGCACGGACCGATCACCGACGCGCACGCCGCGTATCCGATTCGGTAGTTGCTCGAATTCCACTGGCCCCGGGAGAACTGCAGCATGAAGCCGGTGCCGACCTGCACCATCTGCGCGTTCTCGACGGTCTCGAACGGGCTCGAGAGATCGCGCTGCGAGAGGACCGGAACGGGCGCACCGACCTGACTCAGACCGTCGGCACTCAGCGGGACGGCAAAGATCTGCGCCGGTTCCGTCGAACTGCACGCGTCGTCATAGGTCTTGAAGTAGAGCCAGGTGCGACCACCCGATACGAGCGGACTCGGGTCGATGGCGCCGCAGTCCTGGTCCCGGCACAACCACGGGCCGGTGGTTCGGTCGATGAACGGTCCGGCCGGACTCGACGCCGTGGCGACCGACAGGCAGTACCGACCGCCGTGACCCGCAACCGTCTGGGCGCTGTAGTACATGACGTAGTGGCCCGGTGACGGTTGGAAGACCCCGGGCGTGTGCTGCGTGTTGTCCACCTGCCAGGGCACCGATTGGTTGGCCGGGAACGCCGACGACCCGAAGGAGGTGCCGTTGACCGTCGTGTAGCCCCGGTCGGGGGAGGAGGAGCGGAGAATCCCGATGTGGAAGCCCCAGGCGGCTCCGGTCGTGTACGCGTAGTACGTCGCCCCGAAGCGCACGACGTCGGGGTCCGGAGCATTTTGCTTGATGGCGGTGTCCGCCCAAACCGGCGCGAAGGCCGGCGTCGACGGATGCGTCAGCACCAACACCGGGCCCAACGCGCGCGCCGGCCGTCCGGGAACGACCACGACCGCGACGAGCAGGAGAACAGCGGCGATGGAGGCCCGGCCCGCTCGACGCAACATCGACGTACCCCTTGTCGCACACCGGACACTCAGCCGCTGCACCGTAGCAATGCAGTACGGGTCGGGCCGCGGACCTGCGCGATTACGTCACAGTGACGTATTCACGCGCCTGACTCAGCCGGCGGGGAGCTCGCTGCGACCGCCGGTTGCCCACCATGACGCCGTCAGCCGAAGTCCTTCCACATTGCCGCGCGGTTGGATCTCCTCGTAGATGCGCTTGTAACCCGTGTTGCTGATACGCCAGGCGCCGTCTTGTTTGACGTACTCGTCGTTGTAGAACGAGCAGCCCCGGATCGTCAGGTGGAAGTCGGTCATGATGACGACGTCGTCGAGCGCCCAGACGCCCACGGCGGTGTCCGGGCCCGTGAGATCGATCTCCGGGTGGTGCATCTTGTGGCTCGAGTGGAACGTTTCCGCGCCCATCGAACGGCGCAGGAAATCGACGATCGCGTCGCGGCCTTCGAACGAATATCCGCCGCCGCTGTACGCCGCATGCGCATCGGCCGTGAAGCATTCGGCGATCTCGTCCCAGAGCTTCTGGTCGAGGCAGCGGGCGTACTTGTACTTGAGCCGCTTGATCAGCTCGATCTCTACGAGGTCGTCAGGAGTCATGGGGGCGAGGCTCGCCGCCAGACCCGGGACACGCAATTCCAGGCGACTTGACATAACGGGCATTATCGGCGGTCGGTTAGGTCCTCAACCAAGTCGCCGCGGACAGGAGCACGATCGCCGCCGTGATCGCGCCCAGCAGCATGATGCGGGAGGTCCGGTGCCGGCTGTGCAGCGGGACCGTTGATCCGACCATTTCCGGCGTTGTCATCGGTTGTCGTCCTGGACCTGCCGCCGTGAGCACGACTGAATCGGTGTCGGTGGCTAGCCGCCGGATGCGGGCGGTGGCGGCCGCGGCACCCCATCCGACAGTCGCGGTGACCAGGGGGAGAACCATCAGGTCGAAGATCAGGTTCGTGCCGAGCCGGTCGCCGACGATGTAGCGGACGGTGAAGGTCGTGTCCTCGGGTGGCCCGCCGGCGCCGAGCACCGCGACCGCCAGGGTCCCGTATAGATAGAGTCCCACGCCCGCGCTCACCGCGGCCAGCCGGGCCGTTCGGCGTCCAGCCGCGGCGCTGCCACCCGACAGCGTGCCCGCCACCCCGACCATCGCCGGCACGACGACAACCAGCACCAGCACGAATTCTCCCGTGCGAGGTATGCCAGCAATGACGCCGGAGAAGGTGAACCCGGCCATCCCCAGCCAGGCCAGCGCGACGAACAGGCCGCCGAGCAGACCCGGAACGGCGACGCCGGGGCGGCGGAGCAGTGCGCTTGCGGCGAAGATGAAGCTGATCAAGATAACCAACACGATCGCCGCCCCCACCCAGCTTCCCGTGCCCAGCCCGTACCGGACGACCACGCTGGCATACAGGCCGAGGCTGCCGACCGCCATTGCGACCATCGCCAGCACCCCGCCGGCGGCCCGTCCCCAAGGTGGCAGCAGCACCGCGCCGCCGAGACAGCCGATCGCGAAGCGCCAGCGCCGGCTCCGGCCCTCGATGTGGTCCAACTCACCGAGCATCGCCTGACCCCACTCGTCACGCGAAGAGGCGGACAACAACCCGGCCGTCCACCGCAGTAGCCGCAGGGGCGCGTCCTCTGTCGAGCCGTCCAGGAACGTCTGCGGGGAACGCCGGAACATGGCCACCCCGATACCGAGCAGCATCAAGAGAGGAATGAACATCAGCGGGCTCTATGCCTCACGCAAACGATTACGCAGGCGCGGGACCGCATTGTCGACCCGCGCGCTTCGGGCTCCCAACGCCGCCACATACTCGCGACCGGTTGGGTTCAGCCGGTACAGATGCCGGGGCGGCCGGCTCCCCACACCCGGTTCCCACGAAGTCTCCAGCAGGCCTCGGTCGGCGAGTCGGACCAGGATCGGATACAGCGATCCGGACTTCAGGCGCACCTCGGTCGCCAGGTCGTAGCCATAGCGCCACTGGGCCGGATCGGCGGCGAGCGCCAACAGAACATTGATCGTCTGCTTCGACGGAGGACGGTTGCGCTGCACCGAGTTAACTCTACTCATATAGCCGTAACGGTCAAGAGCCTGAGACTGTCGCACTGGGCACGTGCGCACGATCCCGCGAACCGAAGTCGGGCTCGACGGTAAAGATGAGGTGTGATCGGTCGGTCGGATGCTGAACTCATCATCGAATCGTGGGACGAATCCGCTCGGTTCGGCGAGATCTTCGATCGGCACGCCGAGACGGTCTTCCGGTATCTCGCTCGGCGGATCGGTCCGGACGATGCGAGCGACCTGCTGGCCGACGTATTCGTCGCCGCGTTCGAGGCCCGGTTCCGCTACGCCTCGGACTTCTCGACGGCGCTGCCGTGGCTGTACGGAATCGCGGCCAACCGGTTGCGGAAGCACTTTCGGCGGCGAGCCGCCGAACTCCGGATGCTGGACCGCCTCGGCGCGCAGACGAAGCCGGACGATCACGTCGACGCAGTGGCGGACGGCATCGACGCTCGAGCTCAGGTGCGAGCGATGGCGAAACTCCTCGTGGAGCTCCCACCCGGCGAACGCGACGTGTTGCTGCTCCACGCGTGGGAGGCGCTGACCTACGAGGAGATCGCGAACGCGCTCGACATCCCGGTCGGCACGGTGCGGTCACGGCTGAACCGCACCCGACGCCGACTGCGCGCCGGCGTGGACGAGATCGACCGGATCCGTTCGGTGCGCCCCGACCGGCTGACGACGATCCCCGAGGTGACGTCGACCGTACTGACCCGAGAGAAGGAGAAGCTCATGCAGGTCGTCGAAGGCAAGACGAAGGTCATCATCGACGCGGGCGACGGCACCGTGTTGATCCGGAGCAAGGACGACATCACGGCGGGCGACGGAGCGAAGCACGATGTCATCGAGGGCAAGGCGGCGTCGTCGACGACGACGACCTGCAACATCTTCCGACTCCTCGACAACAATCGCGTGCCGACCCATTTTGTCGAGCAGTTCGACGCAGTCACCTTTCGGGCACGCCAGGTCGAGATGATCCCTCTCGAACTCGTCGCGCGCCGGATCGCGACCGGCAGCTTTCTGGACCGGAATGCCGACGTCGCCGACGGCACCGTCTTCGCCGATCTCGTCTTCGAGGTCTTCGAGAAGGACGACGCGAACCATGATCCGCTCCTCGACTTCGACTTCGCGCACGACGTGTTGCGGCGGTTCGTGCCCAACACGAAGGCGGCGCTTCGGATCGGCGACGTCCACGCCGGCGACCTCATCCGCGAGGAAACGCTGTCACGCAGTCGGTATGCAACGGTCACCGCTGAGCTTCTCGACCAACTCCGCGACCTCACCGTCCGGACATTCGAGATCGTCGAGCACGAGTGGGCGAGACTCGGCGGCACGTACTTCGACTTCAAGATCGAATGCGGCTTCGACCACGAGACCGGCGCGCTGTTGGTCGCCGACGTCATCGACAGCGACTCCGGGCGACTTCGCTTCGGAGACAAGGACATGTCGAAACAGGCCTACCGCGACGGCAGCCAGTCCTTGCCCGACATCAAGAAGAACTTCGACGAGGTCGCCGAACTCACGAAGCAGTTCGTCTGAGGGACACATTCCTGGGGCACAACCACAAGCGACCGGGTGCCCGCTCGCGCGCGGTCAGGGGCTGACGCACTCCCGGGCCGTGTCGAGCACGTACTCCATGATGCGGAGGAGCTCCTTCGGCCGTTTGGCTTCGGGTTGCTGCAGGTCGACTTCGGCGTCTTCGACGGTGCGTTCGAGGAGGAACAGCCGGTCGCGGATCGACTCGAGCTCCTGGCGCGTCACCACCAGCTCGTGCTCGCCGAGTCCGAGCTCGACACTTCTCTGCCGGGCTTCGTAGTCGCGCTGGCGGCACGACTGCTTGCAGTACAGCCGCGGCCGCCCGACCCTGGTCGCCACCGCGAACTTCCGACCGCACCACCGACATGCGTGTTGCGTCACAGTGACAAATCGTAGAGACGCTCGCGTCCGCGGACGCGGATACCGGGCTACCGCATCAGTCCGCGGCCCGACACGAGCGGCAGGTCGAGCACGGACAGTTGTCCCGGTGCGGCCGCGCAGACCGCCGGTATCGCGTTGACGAGGCGCCCCGCGGTCCCGATCACGCCGGGGTCGCCCTGGCCGGGACGCGCCGTCATCTGCACGTCGCACTGGTAGCTCGGCGTTCCGGTCACCACCACGCGGTAGCCGCCGGCACCGACGGGCTGCGGCCACTCGGGGCAAAGCGCGTCGTCGAGGCGCGTGACGTGTTCGACGACGATGCGCGGCTCGCCGTTGATCACGCCCTGGACCTCGAAGCGCAACGCCGCCGTCGTGCCTGCTTCGATCACGCCGAAGCCGAGGTCGATCCGGGCGGGCGCGGGCTTGCGCTCGTGGATCTCGACGATCTCGTCGATCTCCACGCCCAGGCCGTCGGCCAGGACTTTGAGCACGCCGCCCCATGCGAACGTCAACACGCCGGGGAGCAACAGCAACGGCTGGGCGTCGAGCGGCTTGCCGAAACCCATCGTGTCGAACAGCACCGTCGGCTGTTCGTAGTCCTTGTAGTTGACGATCTCCATCACGCGCAGCGTCTCGACGTCTTCGCAGGTGCCGGCGAGCAACAGCGGCAGCGCGTCGTTCGCCCAACCCGGGTCGATGCCCGACGTGAAGCACGAGACGCCGGCCGCCGCGCACGCGTCGTCGAGCGGCTTGCGCAGCGCGGGTTCGAGGTGCGCGGGATAGATCGCGGCCACGACGGAGCTCGACACGACGTTCTTGCCCGATGCGAGTATGCGCGCCATGTCGCTGATCGCGTCCATCGGCCGTAGGTCGGCGGTCGCGGTGTACGAGACGCAGTCGGCCTCGAGCGCGAGCAGCGCGTCGGCGTCGTTCGTTGCGAGCACGCCGGTCGGTGGCAGGCCGCACAACTCCCCCGCGTCCTTGCCGACCTTCGCGTCGGAGTGCACCCACACGCCCACGAGCTCGAGGTCGGGATGGCGGATGATGCACCGCAGCGCGGCCACCCCGACGTTGCCGGTACTCCACTGAATGACGCGATACGTCATGACAACCTTCCCGAGGCCTCGGCGGCCGCGATCGTCTCGTCCAGTCGGCGTTCGATGATGTCGAGGCCGCGGTCCCAGAATCCCGGATCGGCGAGATCGACGTCGACGAGCTTGCCCAGCTCCTCGGGCGCCATCGATCCGCCGGCCCGCAGCAGGTCGAGGTACTGGGGTACGAAGCCCGGTCCGCGCGCTTCGTACTGCGCGTACACCGACAGCGCCAGCAGCTGCCCGTACGCGTATGCGTATACGTAGCCGGGTGTGCCGATGAAGTGCGGGATGTACGACCACCACGTGCGGTAGCCCTCGGTGATCTCGACGGAGTCGCCGAGCATGTGTTCCTGCGACGCAGCCCACAGCTCGCCGATGCGCTCGATCGACAACTCCCCCGCCTCGCGCCGCTCGGTGTGGATCGCGTGCTCGAAACGGTTCATCGCGATCTGCCGGAACACCGTGGCGATCTGGTCTTCGAGGTTCGACGCCAACAGCGCGAGGCGCTCGTTCGGGTCGGTGACCTCCTCCAGCAACCGACCGAACGTGACCGTCTCGCCGAACACGGACGCGGTTTCCGCGAGCGTCAACGGGGTCGTCTGGTGGAAGACGCCCTGCCCGCGCGCGAGGTACGCGTGAATGCCGTGCCCGAGCTCGTGCGCGAGCGTGAGCACGTCCCGCCGGCGTGACGTCCAGTTCAACAGCACGTACGGGTGGTGCGACGGAACCGTGTACGCGCAGAACGCGCCCGGTCGTTTCCCGGGTCGAGCCGGCGCGTCGATCCACGCGCCGTCGAAGAACTTCTGGGCGGTGTCGGCGAGCTCACCCGAGAACGATCCGTACGCGTCGAGCACGAGCTCCTTCGCGCCGTCCCACCCGATGTGCGCCTCGACGTCCGAGACCGACGCCATGCGGTCGTAGTCGGCCAGACGGTCGATGCCGAGGAGCCGCGCCTTCAGCGCGTACCAACGCTGCGGGATCGAGTTACGGCCCTGCACGGCGTCGACGAGCGCTTGCACCGACGCGTCGCCGGCTTCGTTGGAGAGGTTGCGGCTCGCGATCCAGCTGTCGAAGTGCCGCAACCGGTCGTCCACCGACTTGTCGGCGAGCAACGTGTTCAAGACGAACGACCGGGTGCGCAGCCCGGGCTCGAGCCCGGCCGTCACGGCCGCCGCCGCGGCCCGCCGTACCTCACGCTCGGGCGCGTGCAACCGGGCGAGCGCGGTCTCGAGAGTGGTCGTCTCCCCGTCGAGTTCGACGGCGATGCTCGATACCTGTTCCTCGAACAGCCGCTCCCACGCGCTGCGCCCGGTCATCGCCTTCTCGGTGAGGATGACCTCTTCGGGCTCGCTCAGGAGGTGCGGCCGGTAGCGCCGCTCCGACCGCAGGTGATGACGCGCGAACGCGAGCTGGTCGTCCGCGAGCAGCGTCTCGACCCGGTCGTCGGGGAGCTCCGCCCACTCGAGGTCGAAGAACAACAGTTTCGTGCTGATCGCGGTCGACCGTTCCTCGACGCGCTGCATGCGGGCGCCGCGCGGGGTCGGTCGTGTCGGTCGCGAAGTCGAGTCCGGCGTAGCTGCCGGCGCGGCCGATGAGGTCGAGCAATTCCGCGAGGCCGGTCATGTACCCCGCGAGTCCGGTCGCGTCGAGATCCGCGACCTTCCCGCGCATCCGGGCGAGCTCGTCGGCGCGCGCGTCGGCCGCGTCGAGGAGCTCGTCGAGGCCGGCGTCGCCGGGATCGGGCAGCAGCGGTCCGAGGTCCCAGACGACGTCGGCAGCGGTCAGGTCGGCGTCGGTGGCAGTCATGCGCCGACACTACCCAGGGTCCGGGACCCGGCGTCCGGGCTCACAGCTTGTGGTGCATGACGAGCGCGCGTGCGGTGAATCCGGAGCGCTCGAAGAAGTTCTTTGCGGCGCGGGCGCCGGGCAGCGCGTACGCGTCGATCCCGACGCAGCCCGCGCCGGCGCAGAACGAGATGATGAGCTCCGCGATCGACTCCCCCACCCCCACCGCGCGCGCTTCGCGTTCGACGAAGAGGTCGCCGATGACGCCGAGGCGGGTGCCGTCGCGCAGTGTCTCGATCTCCACGGTGCCGAAGCCCACGATCGAACGGTCGATCGTGCCCACGACCACGTACGCGTCGTCGCGCCCGAGGAGCGAAGCGAGCGTCTCCTCGTGCGGCTCCGGACGCGCCTCACGCGTCGTCCACAAGACGCCGCCGCGCTGTTCGTTCATCTCGGCCCGCAGGTCCCGCGCGAGCTTGACGAGTTCCGGGATGTCGTTCGGGGTGGCCGCGCGGGCGGGCTCCACGAGGGTCGGCTATCCGGCGAGCTGTTCGATCTTGCCGAGAATGGTTCGGCGCTGCCGGTGTGCGGTCTCGTACGCGTGCACGGCGTCGAGCTCGTCGGGCGTGAGACCGATGAGCCGCTCGACCACCTGCGAGGCCGAGAGTGCGTCGTAACCCGGGATCGGCAGCGCGGCGCTGCTCGCGCGCTCACCGTTGCCGTTCACCGGCGGAGTCGCGGCCGCACTCGTGAACCGCAGCGGCGGTTCCGGCACGGTCTGCGCAACAGGGGGAGCTTCTGCGATCGGCGCCGGGTCGGGAACCGCGACCACGGGCGCGGGCGTCGGCGGGACTTCGGTCGGCGACGCTTCCGTTGTCGGTGGGCCGAACAGCTCTTCGGCGCGGCGGCGCGCCTCGTCGATGTGGCGTTCGACGCGCCGGCGCGCGATCGGTGGGCCGAACGCCAGCACGACCTCGCCCAGGCTGCGCGCCGTCGTGACCTGCCGCTGGACGTCCTCGTGGCGGCGATCGATCTCCGCGCGTCCGCGCGTGACGAGCATGTCGACGAGCGACGGACCGTTGTCGAGCAGGTAGGCGCCGAATCCGACCGGCGCGTACAGGAGCACCTCGAGCGTGCGTTCGATCCGGTCGGGCTTCTCGGTCATAGCGGCTCCGAGTCTACGGAGGTCGAACGCTTCCGACGAACGCTGGCGAGCGCCACCGCTACCGCGATTGCGAGACCCGCGACGGACGCCAACGTCGCCCACTCCCCGTAGCGAACGTACGGCGTCTCGCCGCTCGTCGCGGCGACGGTCGTCTGCAGGACGGTGCGCTCGAAGAGCCGCGTGCGCTCGTGGACGACCCCGTCGGCGTCGATCACAGCGGTGATACCCGAGATCGCCGACTGGACGACCGGGCGGCCCGTCTCGGCCGCACGCATCTGGCCGATGGCCACGTGCTGTTCGGAGTTCGCCGACCGCCGGTACGAGCGGTTGTTCGTGGAGAGGATCAGGACGTGCGCGCCGTCGCGCACGAGAGGTCGGACCTGATAGCCGAACGCCGATTCGAAACAGATCAGCGTCCCGACCCGCATCCCCGCGACCTCGAAGATCCCGGGGCTCCGCCCCGGAATGAAGTTGCGCGGCACCTGGGCGAGCACTCCCCCGATCACGTGGTTCAACGCGGCGCGAAACGGCACCGACTCGCCGAAGGGCACCAGGTGGCGCTTCGTGTAGGTGCCCTGGACGGTGCCGTCGGGCTCGAACATCACGTCCAGGTTCAGCAGCCGGGAGCCGTCGGGTGGTGCGGCGACCGTCGCGTTGGCGAGCACCCAGGCGGCGTGGCGGACCGCGATCGCGGACAGGTTCCGGCGGACGTACGGATCGGTCCGGGGGTCGGAGTCGGTCGCGGTGTTCATGCTCGACTCGGGGAACACGATCAGGTCCACGGGATCGGTGATCTGCCGGGCCAGATCGAAGTGACTGTTCGGCAGGTAGTCCGCCTGCATCTCCGCGTCGGTGAGATCCCGGTTCTTGTCGTTGCCCTGGACGAGCGCGACGTGCAGCGGACCGATCACGCGCGGCTCGGCGCGCGTCACCGTGGCCACGACCACCACCGCGGCGATGACCGCGACGCCCACCTGCGTCCGCACGTACTCGCCCCGCGCGCGGCGGTCACCGCCGACGAGATCGGCGAGGAGCGCGTTGAGCGCGACTGCGAGGTACGTCACCAACGCGACACCGCCCACGCTCGCGACCGCCCGGGCCGGCTCGATGTCGTGGAAGGCGTAGCCGACCTCACCCCACGAGAAGCCGCCGAACGGCCAGCGGGCGACGATGGCGTCCGCGCACACCCACACCGCGGCGGTGAGCCACGGGCTTGCGACCTTGTGCAGCCGCAGCCACGCGATGACCGCGCCGCCCGCCGCCCAGTACGCGGCGACGGCCATGGTGAACGGCACGATCGCAACTGCGCCGAAGTACCAGATCCACGAGCAGACGATCACGTAGTAGACGACGCCCGCGACGAACGCGAGACCGGCGCTGCTCCGAACCGATCGTCCGCGCCACGCGACGAACAGCGGCACGAGCGCGACGCACGCGAGTGGACCGAGGTCGACGGGTGGGCGACTGAGAGCGAGGAGCGCGCCCGACGCGGCGGCGGCGAGAACGCGGGCGACCGAATCCGGCCGCGGGCGTCTCACGCGCAGTCGCGGCAGATCATGCGCTTCTCGTCCGCGAGCTGATGGCGCGGCAGCACCAGGAAGCAGCTCTTGCACAGGAACTCGTTGTCGCGGCGCGGCACGATCTTGGTGCCGGTCTCGCCGCGCTCGTCGGGCTCGTCGTCTTCTTCTTCGTCCTCTTCGAGACCCTGCGCCACGGTGCGCTCGCGCAGCACCACGTCGAGGGCCTCCTCGACGTCGTCGGGGTGCAGTTCCTCGTCGAGGTCGACGACGTCGTCCTCTTCCTCTTCGGGGACGGCCGCCACGGGCTCGACGAGCACGCCGGGAACCGCGACGACCGCGACGATGTCCTCGTCGAGGTCGTCGACGAGGTCGTCGTCGAGAAGTTCGTCGTCGTCGGTCAGGTCTTCTTCGAGAACGTCCTCGTCGAGGTCGTCGTCATCGAGCGTGGGCTCGTCCTCGAAGTCGTCGTCGCTCATTCAGGATGCCTTCTTGCGGGGGGAGGAAACGCTGAGCAGGCGTGTAACCGTCGGGCGGTGACAATCCTTCCCGTCACCTGGCGGTTGGCCTTCCCGGTCACGTTTTCCGGTTTGGGGCGCGGGAGTATAACGCCGCCGGAGTTGGGTGCGGTGATCACCCCGCGCCGTCCGTCGGGCCCGTGTGCGGAGGGCGGCAAAGGGGGTTGGGTAGACCGGTCGGGAGCCCGTTGGGGCCGCTGGTTGGCCCGGCCTGCACGCAGCAGACGGGTTATCGCAACGTTCTCTAACGAGACTCCCTGACGACCGCCCAACCCCCTCGTAACGCCATCGCCCCCGCAACTGCGCTCCCAGCGAGCTTCGCCTTCGCGCGGCCCGGGTCATCGACACCGCGACGGAGGGCGGGGAGTAGTGAGCCTCAACGGCGCAACGATGTCAAGCGCAAGCGGAACGCGTTGACCAGCACGGACGCGCGTCGTTGCTGGTCAACGATTCGGCAAAAAATCGAGGTTGTTTCAGCTCGGCAACGCGCGTCGCATCTCAGCCGCGCGCTCTGCGTCCAAACGCTCGAGATCGTACGTTCCGTGGTCGACGAATCGCATCGCTTCCGCGATCGCGCGATGGCCTGCGCGTTCGGCAATCTGACGATGCATCTCCTGGGCGACGCGCCGATACGTGGGATGGCCTTGCGGTGAGCTACGCAACTCGCAGAGGTGCATCGCCTCACGCGCGTTCATGTGCATCACGTAGCGCATGCGGTATCCGAGCGAGACCGCGTACGACGCCTGCTCCGGAAACGCCTCGACGATCGCGCCGTAGAGTCCGGCGGAGCGTTCCATCGCCTCGTCGTAGCGGTGCGCGAGCCCGGCCTCACGAACCGGCGCGGGCATCTCGTAGCCGTGATACGGCGTGAGCTGCTGCCACTCGATCGTCATCATGCGGTGACGTTGGAGATCGCGGAACGCGCCGTAGTCGCCGAGCACGTCGAATCGGTAGGACGTTCGCTCGAACGCGCGGCCGGGTTTGTGCCGCCGGTTGACGCGCTCCCCCACGTACGCACGCATGAGCGCGACACGATCGTCGGCCGAGAGGTTGCGGACCCGCTCGAGCAGCTGTGCTTCCGGCAGGCGCGTGTGCGAGTAGCAGATCGCGGCGAGCACCTTGTCCTCGCCGTCGGGATCCCAGTCGAGCAGGCTGACCTCGTTCGTGGGTTCCGGGCGCTCGTTGGCGAACAGGCGCTGGACGACGGCTTGTGTGTCGTCGCGGGTCGCGGCGAGGTACGCCGTCCACGCGCCGCCCCGTTCGGGGCGGTCGACGCGCGTGAGGAACGACGGGATGACCTTGCGGAGCTCCTCGAGCATCAGCCGGGCGTACGTCTGCGCCTCCGGCAGCGGGTGGGCGAGCATCCGGAGCAGCAGCGCCTCGAACGCCTGACCGGTGCCGTAGATGCCGACGTTCGACAGCGTCGCGGCGGGCAGGAGTCCGCGCACGGTGTCGCACGCCTTGGCCTTGATGGTCTGCTTGTAGACGAAGTCGGAGTCGTTCGGCTGTTTCGGGTACTGCTCGCGGGCCCAGTCCATCATCGCGGGGAGCGCGGCGCTGTACGTGTCGAACATCGCGTCGAGGTCGGCGATGTAGCGGGTACCGAGCGGTGAGGCGCACACCTGGGAGGGGCGCAGGTAGCGGTAGCGGCCCTGCAAGCGCGAGTCGTACGGGATGTAGCGCGTCGACTGTTCGAGGTAGGCCATCAGGCGACCCCACTCGAGGACCTTCGTGAGCAGGTTCGATGCCTGTTCGCACGCGAGGTGCACACCACCGAGTTGGGCGACGGAGTCGTCGCCGTATTCGAAGAAGACGCGCTCGTAGAGATCTTCGGCGCGCTTCAGACCGACGGTCGCGTCGACCGTGAGGTCGCCCGTGAGGTCGAGATCGCCGACGAATTCGTCGAGGAAGAGGCGCCGCAGGCTCTTGTCGGAGCGCGAGTAGCGGGCGAACAACGCGCCCTTCACGACCTCCGGGAGATTCGTCAGCGCGAAGACGGGCTCGTCGAGATTCGTGAAATACGGCCGCAGGCGCTCGGCTTCGCTGTCGCTGAACGTCTCCGGCGCGTAGAGCATGGGACTGGCGATGGTAGCGACGGCGGACCCGGCGATCGCGCATGTGTCGGTCCGGTCGAAATTGCCGATCGGGGCAGGTCAGAGGAGCAGGCGATAGGCGTTCGGGACGACCTCGACGTTCAGGACGTCGACCGTTTCGGCCGCCCGGCCGTCGATCTCGAAGGGGACGCGACGGTCCGTGGTGAGGGCGACGCGCGTGCCCGAACGCTGGGTGATGTCGGGGTGCGGGACGTGGGTTCCGGTGGCCAGCCTCGCCCGGAGCGCGCGCCGTTCGCGCCCGGGAACCGCGTAGATCTGCACCTCGGCCCGCCCGTCTCCGGGGTGGCCGCGGGGGACGAGGTCGAGGCCACTGCGGAACTGACCGATCGCGATGACGACGGCCGTGCAGGGCCCGAGGAACACCGTCCGCTCGTCGACGCGCACACTCGCGCCGATTCTCCGGACGAATCTCCGCGACGAGTCGGGGGGCGTACCCAACACGAGCATGTTCACCGCGGCGCGACCGTCGTCGAGGCGGAGGAGGTCGAGCGTCACCTCGGTCCCCTGCGGCGGACCGAGATCCCGCCCGGGCTCGGTGACCCCCAGCCCGACCGCGCCGGCGAAGTCGGACGTCGAGTCGGGCCGGAACCGCACGAGGGCCCCCGGGTGCGCCGCCACAACGGTCGCGAGGTCGGCGTCGCCCCCGGCCACCTCGAGGTCGGCCGCGGCGGCCGTGGGCCGGCCCCACTCCTCGCCCGGCTTGATCATGCCGCCGGGGCCTTGACGATGCTCGACGCCGCGATCACGCCCCGGAGGCAGAGATCGGCCGCGGCCCGGGCCGTCGCCGCGGTCGCCTCGTTCGGCACCACGTCGCCGATCTGGCGCAAGAGGTCGATGGTCTGCTTGACGTTGCGGACGAAGTCGCCGCCCGTCATCTCCTCGTCCTCCAGCACGTCGGCGAGGTCCTCGCCCTTCACCCACGCGTGGATCGCCGCGGTGAAACCCGGATCGGGCCGCCGAGTCTCGGGCAGTCGCGCTTCGCGTTCGGCCAGGTGCAGGTCTCGCCACACCGCGTCGAGCGCCCGGCTGCGCCGCGCGACCTCCTGGTTCGGCCAGCGGCGCGGCGGCAGCGGGTCGTTGCTCTCCGGGCCCCGGCGCTGGAACGTGAAGCACGACACCACCGCGGCCATCGTCGCGGGGTCGATCCCGTCGAGGCGGCCTTCCCGCAGCGCCTCGGCCACGACGAGCTCCCCCTCGCTGTTGAGGCGCGTCAGCAGCCGTCCGGCATCCGTGAGCGTCCACTCGTCGACGTAGCCCCACGTGCGCAGCACGCCGAGCACCCGGTCGAACTGCCGGGCCAGGCTCTCGTTGCGCGACGAGATCCGGCGCTCGAGCCGGGCGATGTCACGCGCGATCCGGTCGGCCTGCCACGCGGCGCGCAACGCGCCGTCGGCGCCCGGGGCGTCGTGCAGCGGATGCGCGGCGATCGCGGCCTGCAGCTCCTCGACGTCACCGTCGGTGTCGACCGGAACCTCGGCCTCGGCGACCTTCAGGCGTCGCAGCGTGGCCGCGACCGACTTCTGGAAGGTCTGGCTCTTGGGGGCGTACGGCCGGGGCAGGTCGATGGTCGCGACCTTGCGGAACTGACCCCGGAAGTCGTTCGGCGTGAGGCGCACGAGCGACTTCCCCTGCGTCAGCGCCAGGATCCGCTGATTGGCACCGCTCCCCCGCTCCTGCTTCAGCACCACGACCTTGCCGCCGCGTTTGGGGACGATCACCACGTCGCCCGGCCGCAACGACTCGAACCGCCGGTCGGACCGGCCGTGCGCGGCCCGCCGCGCCGCGTCGAGCGCGGCGAGCAACCGGCGGTACTCGTGCACGTCGCCGGCGGGATGCACCGCCCCGGCTTCGGCCTGCTCGAGCTGCCGGCGCCGGCGCTCGAGGTCGCGTTCGACGGCCACGACGTCGCGGTCGGCGTGGAACTGTGCGAACGACAGGTTCAACAAGTGGCGCGCCTGTTGGGGCGGATACCGCTGCACGAGATTCGCGGCCATGTTGTACGTCGGGTGGAACGACGACGTCAGCGCGTAGGTGCGCCGGGACGCCAGCCCCGCGACCTGTTCGAACGGCACGAACGGATCCCACAGCACCACCACGTAGCCGACGTCGTCGATGCCGCGTCGGCCCGCCCGTCCCGCGAGCTGGGTGTACTCCCCCGGGGTCAGGAACTCGTGGTGCTCGCCCGTGAACTTCGAGAGCTTCTCGATGACGACGGAACGCGCCGGCATGTTGATCCCCAGCGCGAGGGTCTCGGTGGCGAACACGACCTTCAACAGCCCGGTCGAGAACCCCTCCTCGACGGCTTCTTTCATCGGCGGCACGAGGCCCGCGTGGTGCGCGGCGACCCCCGCCTCCATTCCCGACAGCCAGGTGTCGTAGCCGAGGACGTCGAGGTCGGCGTCCGACAACGCCTCGACGTGGCGCTCGGCAATCGCGCGCAGCGCGCGCCGCTCGTCGGCGTCGGTCAGCCGTATCCCCGACGCGAGGCACTGCTCGACCGCCTGATCACACCCGGTGCGCGAGAACACGAACGCGATCGCCGGGAGCATGCGTTCGTCGGCGAGTCGCTCCACGACCTCCGTGCGCCACGGCTTGTACAGCCGGCGCCGGCGCTGCCCGCGGTCGGGAACGTTGCGGCCGTCGAGCCGGGTCGCGACCGGGTTCGGTCTCGACTCGCCGTCGTGGTCGACGAACGTCGGCAGCAGGTGCAGGCTCGGCGCACCCCGGTCGCCGACCATGTACAGGTGCACCAGGTCGACCGGCCGCCGTTCCTCGATCACCGTTTCCGTTGCGCCCCGCACCGTCTGCATCCACGCGGCGACCTCTTCCGCGTTCGACACGGTCGCCGACAGCGCGACGATGTCGATGTCGGCCGGGAGGTGGATGATGACCTCCTCCCAGACCGCGCCGCGTGACCGGTCCTGCAGATAGTGGACCTCGTCGAGCACGACGTAGCGCAGGCCCTCGAGTGTCTGCGACCCGGCGTAGATCATGTTGCGGAGGACTTCGGTGGTCATCACCACCACGGGTGCGTCACCGTTGATCGCGTTGTCGCCGGTCAGCAGGCCGACGCGATCGGCGCCGTACGCCCGCACGAAGTCGCCGTACTTCTGGTTCGACAGCGCCTTGAGCGGCGTCGTGTAGAACGCCTTGGTGCCCGCGGCGAGCGCGCACGCGATCGCGTACTCGGCCACGAGCGTCTTGCCCGACCCCGTCGGGGCCGCGACGAGCACCGACCGGCCCGCATCGAGCGCGTCGAGCGCGCTCGACTGGAACTGGTCCAGCGGGAACGGCCGTTCCGCCGTGAACGCCGCCCGAATCTCGGCGGGCGTCACCCGGCCTTGGTGGTCGGGGAACTCGCCGAGGTGTTCGGCTTCACGGAGGTGCTCGGCTTCGCGGTGGTCGATCCGGTTCCGGTCGATGGGCTCGAGGGTACCGATGCCGGCGTGCTCGCCGGGGTGTTGACGGTCTTGGGTGCCTTCGGCCAGTGCCGGATCACGCCGCCGGGCCAGAAGATCCCGCCGATCACCGCGAGCGCGATCACGATCACCGCGCCGATGGCAAACGCGCGCCGGCGTCCGAGGGGCGGATCATGGCGACGGCGGATGATGTAGGCGGCCCAACCGCCGAGCGCGGCAACGGCGAGGATGACGAGCAGGGTCATCCGGGGCTGACGGC
The DNA here is from genome assembly GCA_963835455.1 of uncultured Actinomycetes bacterium. Lineage (GTDB taxonomy): Bacteria > Actinomycetota > Acidimicrobiia > IMCC26256 > PALSA-610 > PALSA-610. Next base: position 174,875 of record CAWIFT010000002.1, on the reverse strand, counting down.
TCAGGAGCCCGCCCTTGCCCGGCACGCCGACCGGACCCGGCCGGATGAGCCAGACCAACAGGATTGCGCCGATGACGATGGAGGCGCCCACGGCGACCGCGGTGAACACCTCGGACCTCGGTCTGGACGCGATGAACTGGCTACGACTCCGCGCCGCGCTCATGAGTGCCTCACCGCTTCATCACCCGTCCGATCACGATCGAGATCTCGTAGAAGAGGTACATGGGAACAGCCATGAAGAATAGAGAGAACGGGTCGGAGCTCGGGGTGATGACCGCCGAGAAGATCACGATTCCGACGATCATGTACCGCCGCACGGCCCGGAGCTGGCTGGTCGTCACGACCCGGACCAGCAAAAGGAACACCAACAGGACCGGGAATTCGAAGGCCACGCCGAACGCGGCGAGCATCAGTGCGACCAGGGTCAGGTACTTGTCGGCGGAGATGAAGGGCTGGATGCTCGACCCGCCCGCGTTCAGCAGGAACTGCATCGCGGGCTCGACGGCGAACCACGCCACGACGGCGCCGAGCGCGAACAGCACGGCGATCGCGATGAGGAAGACCCAGCCGTAACGCCGTTCGTTCTTCTTGAGCCCGGGCGTCACGAACCGCCAGATCTCCCAGAACACGACCGGCACCGACAACGCGATCGCGGCGTAGGTGGACACCTTGACCCGGACGAGGAGCGGTTCGAGCGGACCGGTGGCGATCAGCCGGCAGCCCTGGGTCGCCGTCGCCCCGCACGCCGCATTCTTCGGCGTGCCGTCCGAGTTCACGCCCTTGGTCGCCGCTTCGTACGGTCCCGACAGGAAATGGAGCAGCCGGTTGTAGAGGACGAACACCACGACGGTGAGCACGACCAGCACGACCGCACAGGTGATGACGCGCCGGCGGAGCTCGGTCAGATGTTCGACGAGCGACATCCGCCCTTCGTCAGCGTCGGCGCTCATCGTTCAGGCTCGGCAGTCGCTCGGTGTCAGCTGAAGGATCGGGGGCCGGCGAAGCCGTCGTCGGTGAAGTCGTCCGGTGCGCCGGCGCTCGGCCACTCGGTCGACGGGTCGACGGACATGTCGCTCGCGGGTCCCGCGGGGAGCGCCGCGTGATCGGTGTCCTCGATCGTGACGGCCTCTTGTGAGTTGACCGGGTTCGGCGCCATGAAATCCGGGTGCATCACGTGCTCGAGCTCGTCGCGCACCGTGTCCTGCATCCGGCGAAGCTCGCGCATGGCCGCACCGACCTGGCGGGCGATTTCCGGGAGGCGCTGCGGCCCGAAGACGATCAGCGCGACCACGAGAATGAGGATGATCTTTTCGGGTCCGAGGCTCATGGCGAAGTGGTGCCGACGAGCTTGATCCTACCGTCGCCCGCGCCGATCGGCCGAGCGCTCAGTCGCCGGAAAGTCGCCGGCGCGTCTGCTTCGTCTCGGCCCGCAGACGGTCGAGCGCCACGTTCAACGCAACGCGGTGCTCGCGTCCGAAGCGGTCGACCGCGGTCATCGTCGGCGTCGCTTCCCGCAGTACCCGGTTCGCGAGGAACGTCAGCACGATGAGACCGGCGACGGCGAGTGCGAGCGGGAGGAGGAAGAGCACGAGTCGACCCTACCGGTTGAGCGAGCGGCGCACTTGCGCGGCCAACTGCTCGAACCACGCGTTCCCGGCCAGGAGCAGGTGGAAGTCGAGGAGGTCGTCCGGCGTGAGCGGCGGTCCGATCCGCGACTCGCTGAGCTCGGCGGGCAGGCGCCACACCTGCATACGCACGCCGCTCGAGACCAGGAGGTCGACGATGCGCCGGCTTGCTTCCTTCGCCACCGCCTGGCGGCAGTCGGGGCACCGGAAGCAGTACGAGCCGCGCTCGTCATCGGCACACACGCGGACGGTCAAGTCGTCTGCGGTGAGCTGTACGTCGCCACAGCTCGGGCAGTTGGCCCGGATCGTTGTCACCGCGTCACCCATCCCTGGTCCGCTTCGGAGTCCCGCAACAACCGCCGTACTGGCGGCTGCTACACCCTTCGGCAGGCCCCCCGGGGTGCTTGAGGCTCCCGCACTGAGGCCCTGGTCACATTGGGCCGCAACGCCTGCGAACGTGGCACGATGAGTGGCCGTGGCCGTCATCACCTTCGCCCACCGTGGCGCGCGGCTCCTCGAGCCCGAGAACACCATTCCGGCGTTCCGCGTGGCACTCGACCAGGGAGTTACCGGAATCGAGACCGACGTCTGGCTGTCCGCGGACGGCCAGGTGGTCTGCGCGCACGACCCCGTCGTCGCCGGGGGTCTGCGGCGCCGGAAAATCTCGTCGCTCACCGCCGAAGAACTGGCGATCTCGGGCATTCCGCGCTTCGTGGACGTGTACGAGGAGCTCGGGACGGGCTTCGACTGCTCCGTCGACGTGAAGACGGCCGAGGCCGCCGAGGGCCTGCTCGCCGTCGCGCGCTCGCACGACGCCTCCGAGCGACTGTGGGTGTGCTCACCCGACGTCGAGCTCCTGATCCGGCTGCGGGACGAGTCGTCCCGGGGCGACAAGGGCGTCAAGCTCGTGCACTCGGATCGGCGCCATTCGATCGGCAAACCGCTCGAGCGCCATGCGTTCGAGCTCGCGACGGCCGGCATCGACGCGATGAACCTGCACCACACCGAATGGACCGCGGGCCTCGTGTCGCTCTTCCACCGCTTCGAGGTGAAGGCGTTCGCGTGGGACACCCAGGAGGTGCGCCACATCCGAGCCGTGCTCGCGATGGGGATCGACGCCGTGTACTGCGACCGGCCCGACCGGATGGTCGCGACGGTCAGCGAATGGACCTCCGAGTAGCCGATACGGCCGCTTGCTAGAGAATGCCGAGGCGGTTCAGCGGCCAGATGCGCAGGAACACCCGGCCGACGATCGAGCTCTTGTCGATCGCGCCGAAGCTGCGCGAGTCGCGCGAACCGGTGCGGTTGTCACCCATCACCCAATAGCGGTTGGCCGGGAGCGGACCGCTCGGGAAGCAGTTCGGGACGAACGCGGCACAGTCGCTCACCGTCCCGGGCGGGAGGTACGACTCGTCGATGGGTTTGCCGTTGACGAGGACGTGCCCGTTCTTCTCGCTCACCGTCTCTCCGGGCAGGCCGATCACCCGCTTGACGAGATCCTTGATCGTCGGGTCGATCGGCTTTCCGTCCGGGCCTTTCGGGGTCGTGAACACGATGATGTCGCCGCGGTGCACGGGGTGCGCCTTGTACGACAGCTTGTTGACGATGACGCGGTCGTTGGTCTTGAGCGTCGGGACCATCGAGTCGGACGGGATGTAGAACGCCTGGAACAGGAACGCCTTGACGACGAGCGCGATGATCAGCGCGCTCGCAATGAGGATCACCCACTCGAGGACCGTCTTGGTCGTGCTGCGTTGGCGCGGTGCCGGTCGTGTCTGCGACCCCGGGCCGGTATCCGGTTGCACCGGGTCCAACTCGGCGTCCGCGGGCGCGCCTGCGTCGCCGACTTCGGGCGCGTCGGCGGCGGGCGCGACAGCAGGTTCGTCGATGGGCGTGCGGGGGTGTTCGTCCACGGGTGTCAGTTCAGCGTTCGGCGCGTCGGCGCGGCGAACTAGAGGATTCCTAGGCGGTCGAGGGGCCAGATGCGCAGGAACACGCGTCCGACGATGTCCTTCTTGCGGATGAAGTGCTCGGGAAAGAAGCGGGAGTCCCGCGAGTTCGATCGATTGTCGCCCATCACCCAGTACGAGTTCGGGGGAACCGTGATCGGGAGGAAGCTCGGGCCGGGCTGGGTGCCCTTGGGGAGATACTTCTCGGCCAGCACGTTCCCGTTGATGTAGATGTGCCCGTTGCTCCGACCCTCCACCGTCTCGCCGGGAAGGGCGATCACCCGCTTCACCAGATCCTTGATCGACGGGTCGACGTTCGGTGGCGACTTGAACACGATGATGTCGCCTCGGTGCACCGGGTGGAGCTTGTAGGCCAGCTTGTTGACGATGACGCGGTCGTCGGTCTTGAGCGTCGGGACCATCGAGTCGGACGGGATGTAGAACGCCTGGAACAGGAACGACTTGATGAGCAGCGCGATCGCGAGCGCGCAGATGATGAGCACCGCCCACTCGAGCGCGACGGCCCACGGGGACTTCTGCTTGGCGAGCGTCGGCGGGGCGGGCGGGGACGGGGGCGCCGTGAGGCCGTCGTCCGTTTCCCGGGTCCCGACCGGCGGCCCTGAATACGGGGTTTCGGCGCTCGTGGACGGGTTCACCGGTTGCATCCTCTCATGCGCGCCCGCGCGCTTCGGTGTCAGGTCGGCGACCCGAGGGGCGATCTGAACCTTCTGAACCCTCAGTATCGCGATACCGGCGCAGGATCCGGTGCGCGGCGTCGGCCGCGAGCGCCTCGAACTCGGGCGGGGCCACGGTCCGGGCGTCCGGGCCCAGCCGGAGGAGGAGTCGTTCCAGCCAGGGCCGCTCACTCACCGCGAGCACGATCTCGAGCGAGCCGTCCGCGCGCTCGGTCACCGCTTCGGTCGGATACGCCTCCGCGACCCACGCGGCCGCGGGTGCGAGTTCGAGCGTCACCCGCGTGTCGTCGTCCCGGGGCGTGTAGACGTCGCCGGTCTCGAAACCGGTCGCACCGGGCTCGAAGGTCTCCCCCGTGGGTCGGACCGAGCGGATCCGGTCCACCCGGAACATCCGCTCGTCGTGCGCGCGGTGGCAGTACGCCCCGACGTACCACTCGCCGGTCGCGAAGAACACCACCTCCGGGTCGATGCGGCGCGTGGTCAGCTCGTCGCGACCCGCCGACCAGTACTCGATCTCGACGCGTGCGTGACCGGCGACGGCGGCCCGCATGGTCTCGAGCTGTCCGGGCTCCCCCACGTCGACGACGAGGCCGGGCAGTTCGAGCGTGTGTTCCAACTTCGTGAGCGCGGTCGCGAGCGGTCCGCTCGGGTCGGAGCCGGGTACCGCGAGCAGGGCGCGACCCGCCGCGAGGAGCGCGAGACCTTCGGCCGGCGTGAGGCGCAGCGGGCGCTGGAAGTAGTCGGCCAGGCGGATCGACACGTGACCGTCTTCGTCTTCTTCGACGTCGAGGTAGTCGCCGGGCGAGTAGGGCGGGACGCCGATCATCAACACGAGCGAGAGATCGTCGTCGAGCTGGTCGACCGTGATGCCGAACCGGAGCGCGATCTCGCGCTTGGGTGAGTCGGGGTGCGCGACGATCCACGGCACCAATGCCAGGATGCGCTGGATCTCCGGACCGGCGAGCGCGCGCGGGCTCATGCGCCGCCCGCCGCGCGTTCCAGCCACGCGACGATGTCGGCGCGCAGTGCGGGCGGTTCCAGGACTTCTGCGTGCTCGAGGAACCCGAGCACGAACGTGCGGAACGCGGCCTGGTTCGTGATGGACACCTCGATGACCGAGGTCTCGGCGTCGCTCGCCGCCTCGTCGATGGTCGCGTCGCTCCCGAGCTCGGCGAGCATCCCGTCGCAGTGGTCGGCGTCGACGCGCACGCGCACCGCGACCGCGGGCTCGTCGCCGAGCAGCCACGCGCGCGACTCCACGTGATCATCGGGACGGAAATCGGCGGGCGCCGCGAACGCGTCGGGCTCGCCGATCTCGACCTCGCCCTCGATGCGGTCGGCGCGAAAGGCGCGGACCGCGGCGCGGTCGCGGTCGAATCCGACGACGTACCAGTGGCCCCGCTTCGACGAGAGTCCCCACGGCTCGACCGTCCGCAGGCGGTCCCGGTGTGTGAACCGCACCACGGCACGGGCGCGGAACGCCTCGAACAGCGTCGCCAGCGCGGGCGCGATCGGCAGCGAGGCGATCGGCGCGACGGCCTCGTCCGCGAGACCGCCGAGCTTCAACAGCGCACCCTCCCCCGCGTGGCTGCCGAGCGAGACCGCGCTCACGGCCACCCGCAGCGCGGCCGCCTCCTCCGCGTCGAGGCCGAGATCGGGCAGGTAGTAGTCCTCCGGTCGCACGCGGTAGCCGAGCTCGGCGCCGTCACCGATGGACTCCGTCGTGAGGGGTACGCCCATACCCCGCAGCGTCTCTTTGTCCCGCTCGAAGGCGCGTCGGTACGCGGTGATCTGCGGGGGATAGCCGGCGACGTCGTGAACGATCTCTTCCCGGGTGAGCGCCCGGCGGGTGTCGAGCAGCAGTGCGAGGAGGTTCAGGACGCGTTCGACCCGCGACGGCGCGTCGGGCATCGGTTCAGCCTAGGGCAGGCGCAGATCCAAAGGTCCGGTCGGTTGCGCGACGGCCCGCGCCGCGAGGATCCCGGCGGCGGCCGCGGCTTCGAACAGCACGGGATCGTCCGCTGCGGGTCGGCCCATCGATTCCACCTGCAGGTCGCGGGCCGCGAAGAGGTCGAGCACGCCAACCGGCGCCACGTCGACGAGGTCGTGGCGAGTATCGATACCGGCGGCGGCGAGATCGGCGCGGATCCGGCGTTCCTCGTCGCCGCCGACGGTCGGTACCGCGACATGCGCCCGGCTCCTCGTCGCGACCGTGAGCGACGTGATGCTGTGGTGCGACACGCCCTGATGACGCGGCCGCGGGTCGGCGAAGGAGATCCGCAGCGTCCCGATCGTGTACGCGTTCATCGCGTTGGCCGTGTCGAGCAGGGGTCCGACCTCGATGGCACTGAACCCGAGCCGGGTGCGGGTGCCCGCGCCGCCCGGGCCCATCGCCACCACGACCACGTCGGCGCGCGCGGCGTGCCGCGCCACCGCGAGCGCACCCGGTACCGACACCGCCTCGTGGTCGCCGCCGAACGCGTGTCCACACGTGACCGTCGCGTCGATCAGGCCCCGTTCCCGCAGCTTCGCCACCAGGTCCGAGACCGCGATCGGGAGCGCGCCACCGTCCGTCATGACGTACACGAGCCGGCCTCCGGGCCGGGCGTGCTTGAACGCGGCCGCGATCGCCGCGACCTGACTGTGCAGGCCGGCGACCACCACCGGCATGGCGGCGAGGTCGGCGCTGTCGGCGGGCTCGGCGTTCGCCACCTCGACCTGCAGGCTCGTGTACCGCAACTTCATCCCCGAGCCGGTGGCGGGCGGGTTCCACTCGGTGCGCTCCAGGTTCCAGTGCACGACGTGCCACCCGCCCGTGCCGAGATCGAGCTCGACCGCGGTGACGTTCACGACGACGCGATCCCCGACCTCCACCGGCCCCGTCAGCTGGGTGAGCGCGTAGGCCGGCTCCGGCCCCGCGCCGAGGTCGACGAGCACGCGCTGCAGCCCGTCGCGCGATTCGGTGATCTCGGTGATCTGACCCGATCGGAACGACGGCACCGGAACCGTCGCGCTAGAGCGAAGCGATGAGTCGCTCGACGCGCTCGTCGCGCGACTTGAACGGGTCCTTGCACAGGACGGTGCGCTGCGCCTGGTCGTTCAGCTTCAGGTGCACCCAGTCGACCGTGTAGTCGCGCTTGCGCTCCTTGGCCCGCTTGATGAACGCACCGCGCAACCGGGCGCGCGTGGTCTGCGGCGGGTTGTTCATCGCGTCGGTGATCTCGTCGTCCTCGACCATGCGATCGACCTGACCCCGCCGTTCGAGGAGGTAGTAGAGCGACCGCGAACGCGTGACGTCGTGGTACGCGAGGTCGAGCAGCGACACGCGCGGGTGCGTGAGCGGGAGATCACCGCGCTTGCGGTACGCCTCGATCAGGTGGTGCTTGATCACCCAGTCGACCTCGGTCCGCAACTTGAGTGGGTCGTCCTCGAGATGCGTCATCACGTGCTCCCACATCTCGAGCGCACGTTGTTCGAGCGGCGGGAGCCCGCGGCGTTTCGCGAAGCGCAACGCGCGGTTCAGGTATTCCGTCTGGATCTCCACGGCCGACAACTCGCGCCCGTTGGCGAGGCGCACGCGCCGCCGGCAGGTGATGTCGTGACTGATCTCGCGAATTCGCGCGGATCGGGTTCTCGAGCGTGAGGTCGCGCCACGGTGCGGCGTCCTCCTCGAGCATGCGGAGGATGATCGAGGTCGCGCCGACTTTGAGGAACGTCGCGTACTCGCTCATGTTCGAATCGCCGACGATCACGTGCAGGCGACGGAACCGCTCGGCGTCGGCGTGCGGTTCGTCGCGCGTGTTGATGATCGGCCGCGAACGCGTGGTCGCCGACGACACGCCTTCCCAGATGTGTTCGGCCCGTTGCGCGATGCAGTACATCGCGCCGCGCGCCGTCTGCAGCACCTTCCCGGCGCCCGCGTAGATCTGGCGGGTGACGAGGAACGGGATCAGGACGTCGGTGAACTTCGAGAAGTCGCCTTCGCGCTCGACGAGATAGTTCTCGTGGCAGCCGTAGGAGTTGCCGGCGCTGTCGGTGTTGTTCTTGAAGAGGAACACCTCACCCCGGATGCCTTCTTCGCGCAGGCGCTGCTCGGCGCTCTGGACGAGGCCTTCGAGAATGCGCTCTCCGGCCTTGTCGTGGATGACGAGGTCGCGGATCGAGTCACACTCGGGGGTGGCGTACTCGGGGTGGCTGCCGACGTCGAGATAGAGCCGGGCGCCGTTCTCGAGGAAGACGTTGCTGGACCGGCCCCAGGACACGACCCGGCGGAAAAGGTAGCGGGCCACCTCGTCCGGGCTCAGCCGGCGCTGGCCGCGCAAGGTGCAGGTGACGCCGTATTCGTTCTCGAGGCCGAAGATGCGGCGGTCCACTGGCGAGGAGTGTACGGGGCCCCGGTCGCGCCGATGCGCCGCCGCCTTACAATCATCTTCTGTGCGGACGCAGCGGAGACACACCGGAGGGTGCGTCGCAGCGAGGGAGCCGTCGGCTTCTGTGCGGACGCAGCGGAGACACACCGGAGGGTGCGTCGCAGCGAGGGAGCCGTCGGTATGGCGATGACCCGGCTGACGTCGGTGTACGGGTCGTTCCGGGCCCGGGTGGTGGCAGCCCGACTCGAGGACGAGGGTTTCGACGTGCAACTCCGCGGTGCACTCGACAGCCCCTACGGGCTCACCGTGGGTGACATGGCCCGGGTCGACCTCTACGTTCCCGACGAGCAGTTCGATCAGGCGAGCCTCGTGCTGCTCGTTGCCGAAGTCGACGAAGCCGACGACATCCTCGACGACGACCGCCCGCCGGTGCGGAGGCGTCCGGTACCGGTCGTGTGGGTGTCGGCGTTGATCCTGTTCGTGTTGCTCGCGGGCCCGATCGCGCTCTTGATCCGCTGGTACTGACCCTCTTACGTAAGGAGCGAGTCGAGCTCGGCGTTCTTGATGCGCCGGAACGCGCGGCGCGGCCGTGAGCGGTCGAGCAACGCGACCTCGAGCTGGTCGGCCGTGAGCGACCCTTCGTCGTTGCCGAGCACCTTGGCCCCGAGCTTCAGCGCGTCGCCGAGGCCCATGCCCGGGGTGTACTGCTCCTTCAACGCCTCGGTGATCTGCTCGGCCTGACCGCCGAGCACCGAGTAGTCCTGTTCGTCCATGACCACGCCGTCGTAGAGCACGTGGTACATCTCGGCGTGGTCGTCGTCGGGGGAACCGACCTCGGCGACGAGCAACTCGACTTCGTAGGGCTTCATCTCGTGCGTGAAGACCTGGCCGAGCGTCTGTGCGTACGCGTTGGCGAGCTCCTTCGCGCTGACGTCCTCGCGCGAGTACGAGAACCCCTTCATGTCGGCGTGGCGCACTCCCGCGACCCGCAGCATCTGGAACTCGTTGTACTTGCCCACCGCGGCGAACGCGATGCGGTCGTAGATCTCGCTGATCTTCGAGAGGGTGCGCGACGGATTGTCGGCGACGATCAGGACGCCCGCCGGGCACTCCAGCGCGACGAGGCTCCGACCCCGGGCGATGCCCTTGCGCGCGTAGTCGGCGCGGTCCTTCATCACCTGTTCCGGCGACACGTAGAACGGCATGCTCATGCGGCTACGACCTCCGGCCCTCGAACTCCACGCTTCGTCGGTTGACAGACCGGGCCTCCGGATCTGCGCCTGGCCCTCATGATTCCTGCCCTCCTCGCTCGGCACCCTGGAGGAGAGACTGGCTGCGGGCCTCGACGTCGTCGTCGGCGAGGGCTCGGTAGCCGTTCGTGTCGATGACCGCGACGGTCGGGAAGATGCGCCGCACGAGGTCGGGTCCGCCGGTGGCGATGTCCTCGTCGGCGGCCGCGAACAACGACGAGATCGCGAGGCCGATGGTTTCGTCGGCGTCGAGGCCCTCGCTCCAGCCCGCTTTGATCCAGTTGCGGGCGTGGATGCTGCCCGAGCCCTGGGCCTGGAAGTCGAGCTCCTCGTAGCGCCCGCCGGTGACGTCGTAGCTGAAGACCCGGCCGCGGTCGCGCGCGGTGTCGAAGCCTGCGAAGAGCGGGACGACCGCGAATCCCTGCAGCGCCGCGGGCAGGTTCGCGCGCACCAACTGGCCGAGCTGGTTGGCTTTGCCCTCGAGGCTGAGCGTCTCGCCCTGCACCTTCTCGTAGTGCTCGAGCTGTACCTGGAAGAGCTTCACCATCTCGATCGCAGGCCCGGCCGCGCCGGCGATCGAGACGCCGGAGTAGTCGTCGGCCGCGAAGACCTTCTCGATGCGACGGCTCGCGATCATGTAGCCCGCGGTGGCGCGCCGGTCGCCGGCCATGATCACGCCGCCCGCGAAACGGATCGCGACGACCGTCGTGCCGTGCGGGATGTCGAGCGTCGACGGCGCGGTGATACCTGCACCCGGAAGCTGATGGGGCGCGAGTCGACGGAGCACGTCGGCGAACGACGGACCGGGGTCGACGAGTGGGCCAAAGAGCGGTAGTGCGCTGGATTCGGACATCGGCGCGGGAGCCTACCGCCGCCCCTCAGCCCGTCAGCGCACCAACCCGGGCGCGCACAAGAACGTCGAGCTCATCGTCCCGATCGAGATAGTCCGCGGCAGCTTGGAAGATGTCGTGATCTTCTTGGAAGCTGCCGATCGCCTGGTTGCAACGGAAGCAGAGCAGCCCCCGGATGACACCGGTTTCGTGATCGTGGTCGACGTGCAGCGTGCGCTCGTCGGGGCGAGGTTCACCGCAGATCGCGCACACCCCGTTCTGCGCTTCGAGCATCCGCTCGTAGTCCTCGAGCGTCATCCCGTACTTCCGCTTCAGGTGATAACGGCGGCTCGCAGAACTTCTTCTTGCCGGTCTCGACGTACTCGCGCTGCTTCGCCTTGTAGCGCTCCGGATTCTCATGCTGCCACCTCTTGCACGCGGTCGCGGTTCGCCTGTGGGTCGAGTGCGGTCCTCGCCTTCTTGGCGGCGAGATTGCACGGCTTGCAGTCCGACCGATGTCCGTCCGCCATAGCCGGCGGCTCTGTAGAAGTCTTCGAGCGGCTTCGACTCGCCGCAGACCTTGCACCGTTTCACCCGCCGACAGTACGAGGATCGTGTGACACTTACGTCCGCTGGGACGTAGTACTTATTGCCCGCCCTTCTGCACGTAGCGAACGAACGAATTCCTCTGCGTTGTCTTCCAGCACGGAGTCGATTTCATCGAGCAGATCGTCGATGTCTTCCTTCAGCTTCTCGCCGCGTTCGGACGAGGCCGCGACCTCTTCGGCCGCGACTTCCTCGCGCTCTTTGGGTGCGGGTTTCTGCTTGCGTTCCCGTTCGGCCATGACCAGAGTCCTCCTGCGTCGCCTCAGCTCGCCGTCAGTCGCTCGACGAGTTGCCGGGGAGTCGATACCTGATCGAAGAGCTCGGCGACGTGCTCCTTGCTACCACGCGTGGGCTCCATCATTGGGATCCTCCGCAGTGGATCGATTCCGACGTCGAGCACGAGGCTGTCCCAGTTCGCGGCCACGACCGAGTCTGCCCAGCGAGCGAGGCACGTGCCCCGGAAATACGCGCGGGTCGACTCGGGCGGATCGGCCATGGAAGCCAGCACCGTGTCCTCGTCGAGCAGGCGTTCGATCCGGCCCGCGCGGACGAGCTTCTCGTAGAGCGATCGGCCCGGCCGCACGTCGTGGTACTGCACCGAGAGGAGCTCGAGCTTCGGGTCGTTCCAACGCAGTTCGTCGCGGTCGGCGTACGCGCGCAGGAGCTCGAGCTTCGTGACCCAGTCGAGCTGACCGTCGAGCGACGCCGGGTCGGTCTCGAGCGCGCCGAGCACGGCTTCCCAACGATCGAGGACCTGCGTCCCGATCGCCTCGGGCCCGCAACATTCGAGCCCGGTCTCGTCGGCGTACTTGCGCGCGAGGCGCAGGAACTCCCACTGCAATTCGATCGACGTGCAGCGACCGAGCGAGGAACAGTCGACCGTCGCCTGCAACGTGGGGTCGTGCGACACCGTCTTGATCGCCGCAACGGGCGCCGAGATCGACAGGTCCTTGTCGATGAAGCCGTCCTCGATCATCGCAAGGACGATCGCGGTCGTGCCGACCTTCAGGAACGTCGCGACCTCGCACAAGTTCGCGTCGCCGACGATCACGTGCAGCCGGCGGTACTTCTGCGGATCGGCGTGGGGCTCGTCGCGCGTGTTGACGATCGGACGCTTCAGCGTTGTCTCGAGACCGACCTCCTCTTCGAAGAAGTCGGAGCGCTGACTGATCTGGTAGTCGCACGCGTCGGCACCGTTCTCGGAGCCGACCTTGCCGGCCCCGGTGAACACCTGGCGGGTGACGAACCACGGGATCAGGTTGCGGACCAGCGCGGCGAACGGCACGTTGCGGTCGACGAGGTAGTTCTCGTGACACCCGTAGGAGTTGCCCTTGCCGTCGCTGTTGTTCTTGTAGACGACGATCTCCTGCCCCGTGGGGAGGAGCCGGCGGGCCGCGTCCATCGAGCGGGCGAGGATCCGCTCCCCCGCCTTGTCGAACAGCGTGGCTTCGAGCGGGTCGGCGCACTCGGGAGTGGAGTACTCCGGGTGCGCGTGGTCGACGTAGTACCGCGCGCCGTTCGTGAGCACCGCGTTGACGAGATGGGTCTCGATCTCGGGCGGCTGCGCTCCGTCGCGTGCGAATCCGCGCGCGTCGCGACCCGGTGACTCGTCCTCGAAGTCCCAGCCGATGCGGCGCTGCTCGACGTAGCCGTTGATCAGCAGGCTGGAGGCGACGACCGGATTCGGTTCGGGCGCGCCGCGCAGCGCCACGCCGTACTCGGTCTCGATACCGACGATCTTCGGCACGGCCACGGTGTCATCCTACCGACGCCGAACTACATCCATCGCTGGCGCTAGAGGTACTGCCCGGTCGTGACGCGCTCGATCTGACGGCCACCCTGTTCGCTGTCGCCCTCGCTCAGGATCGTGCGGATGTAGACGATCCGCTCACCCTTGCGGCCGGAGATCTTTGCCCAGTCGTCGGGGTTCGTGGTGTTCGGCAGATCCTCGTGCTCGCGGAACTCCTGCTTGATCGACTCGAGCAGGTCGTCGGCGCCGATGCCCCGATCGCCGCCCGCGATGGTGCGCTTGATCGAGAGCTTCTTCGCCCGCCGCACGATGTTCTCGATCATCGCGCCGGAGGAGAAGTCCTTGAAGAACAGCGTCTCTTTGTCGCCGTTCTGGTAGGTGACTTCGAGGAACTTGTTCTCGTCGCCGACCGAGTACATCGCCTCGACCGCTTTGTCGATCATCGACTTCACCGCACGGTCGGGATCGCCACCCGCGTTCTTCAGCTCGCGCTCGTCGAGCGGCAGGCCGGTCACGAGGTACTGCGAGAAGATCTGCTTCGCGCTCTCCACGTCCGGGCGCTCGATCTTGATCTTCACGTCGAGACGGCCGGGTCGCAGGATCGCGGGGTCGATCAGGTCTTCGCGGTTCGACGCGCCGATCACGATCACGTTCTTCAGCGCCTCGACGCCGTCGATCTCCGCGAGCAGCTGCGGGACGATCGTGGATTCCATGTCGCTCGAGATGCCGGTGCCGCGCGTGCGGAACAGCGAGTCCATCTCGTCGAAGAACACGATGACCGGGTAACCCTCTTCGCTCTTCTCACGAGCCCGCTGGAAGATGAGGCGGATCTGGCGCTCGGTCTCGCCGACGTACTTGTTGAGGAGCTCGGGGCCCTTGATGTTCAAGAAGTACGAACGCGCAGTGGTGTTGCCGGTCTTCTCCGCGACGCGCTTCGCGAGCGAGTTCGCGACGGCCTTCGCGATCAGCGTCTTGCCACAGCCGGGCGGGCCGTACAACAAGATGCCCTTCGGCGGCTGCAGGTCGTGCTCCTTGAAGAGATCGCCGTACAGGTACGGGAGCTCGACCGCGTCCTTGATCATCTCGATCTGGTCGTCGAGGCCGCCGACGTCGTCGTACGAGACATCGGGCACCTCTTCGAGCACGAGCTCTTCGACCTCGGGCCGCGGCAGCTTCTCGAGCAACAGCCCGGAGCGGCCTTCCATCAGGAGGTGGTCACCGGCGCGCAGCTTCTCGTGCAGCAGCTCGTCGGCGAGCTCGCACACCCGTTCCTCGTCCGCGCGTCCGACGACCATCGCCCGCGTCTTGTCGGGGAGCAGTTCCTTGAAGGTCACGATCTCGCCGGCGAGATCGGAGTTGCGCGCCAGCACGACGTTCAACGACTCGTTGAGGACGACCTCTTGGCCGCGCCGCAGTTCCTTCGCCTCGAGCTCCGGATGGACGGCGACGCGCATCTTGCGGCCCGCGGTGAAGATGTCGACGGTTCCGTCGTCGTTCGTGGCGAGGTAGGTGCCGTACGCGGACGGCGGCATCGTGAGCTTTTCGACCTCTTCGCGCAGCGCGGCGATGTGCTCGCGCGCTTCGCGCAGGGTGGCCGAAAGCTTTTCGTTCTGGGACACCGCCTGGGCGAGCTGACCCTTGGTCTCGAGCAGCCGCTCTTCGAGCGTCCGCACCCGCTTGGGCGCGTCCTGGAGGCGCCGTCGCAGAACGACGACTTCTTCCTCCAAGCCCTTGATGCTCTCCTGAAGCTGATCGACCTGAGCTTCGTACTCGGTCAGTCGCCGCTCGTGCTCGGAAGCCATTGAGCGACACCTCCTCGGTCGATGGCGACCCTAGTCCCGTGTTCAGGCCTGACTGCGCGCATCCGATACGTTGCTTCGGAGACAATTCCGTCCCGGTTCCGGCTTCGGATCCGGGTGTGGATTTCTCACTCTCCGGTGTGATAAATTGTGTTCAACCGTTTGACGTTCATTCGACTCTCCGAGCCAAAAAGTGAGGACCTCCGATGAAGGTCTGGATCGACCAGGATCTCTGCACCGGTGACGGGCTGTGTGAGGAGATCGCGCCCGCCGTATTCACCCTGCTCGACGATGGTCTGGCCTACGTCAAAGAGGGCGACAAGGTGTTCTCCGAGCCCGGTGGCGCCGAGGGCCTCGCCAACATCCCCGACGGGATGCTCGACGCCGTCGTCGAATCCGCCGAAGAGTGCCCCGGCGAGTGCATCTTCATCGAAGCTGAGTGATCTGGTCGCAGCCGCAGCTGTGCGGCTCGCTTCTTTCTTGGTCGCAGCCGCAACTGTAAGGCTCGCTGCGCTCGCGTTCGCGAGTTGCGACTGACTCCGGCGAGTGCCCTGCGCTTGCGCTGCGCCCATCGCTTCGGCCACCGCGTCGCGGTTCATCGCCGCGTGTGATGCGGCGACCGGAGCAGCCCGAAGGGTGCGCAGGAAGCTCGCCGTCGGAGACGTAGCTCGCAATCGCGAGCGCAGCGAGCCACACAGCTACGTCGGAGACCGGAAGCAGGGTGCGCAGGAAGCTCGCGGGAGTCAGCCGTACTTCGCAATCGCGAGCGCAGCGAGCCACGCAAGTACGGATGCGACCAAGCAAGCAACTTGCCGCAGCCGTTGGTCCGGCCGTGCCTTCCTTACTCCACCAGGCACGCACCCGTGTCCGCGACCGCGCCGGCGCGGGCGCGCGCCGCGTCGAGGGTGGGAATCACTTCCTGGTTCGTCAGCGCGTAGCTGGTTCCCGAGCGTCCCGGGTCGATGGCGAACGCGATACCGACGACGGCGCCGCTGCGGTTGACGAGCGCGCCGCCGGAGTCGCCCGGCGCGAGTCTCGACGCCAGCACGTAGACGTGGCGGCGGCTCGTCGACGTCCGGTAGATGTTCGTCCCGACTGCCACGATCTCTTCGCCGATGCGCGCCGGCGCGGCTTCGAGTGATCCACCACCGGGATGGCCGTACACGGCACCTTCGACCCCGACGAGACCGTTCCCCATCGTGAGCGGTTCCGCCGGCAACCCGGGGACGGAGAGCACGGCGAGATCGCGCACCGGATCGAACGCGACCACGACCGCGCGTCGCGAAACCCCCGCGTCGTCGATCACGCTGGTGGAGCGCTCCCCCGCCACGACGTGGGCGTTCGTGACGACGGTGCCGCGCTCGGCGACCCAACCGCTGCCGTCCTGGATCTGGTTGCAGGCCTCGCCCGTCACCTTCACGATCGCACGGCGCACCCTCGCATCGACCGCGGGCGCCAGCGTTGCCGTCGGAACCGTTCCGGGATCGGGGGGCGTGGCCAGCGGGTCGAGGGCGGACGGGTAGGGCGCTTCGGAGATTGCGAGACCCCACGCCGCGGACTGGGCGGGCTGACTCGGCGCGACCCGTTGGATCGCCGCGACCAGCCACGAGTCGCGTGCCAACCGCGACGGCCAGCCCTGCGCGGTGGCGAACGAAGGGATGACGAGCCAGACGAGGACCAACAGGCCGAGCACTCCCGCCGCCGCCCCGGCGATGCGGTCCCAGAGGGGTAGCGGGTTCGCGATCGGGAACACCCGGTGGACGAGGAGGCCGACCATGAGGCCGAACGCCTGCCCGATCGACGCGACCAGGAGAAGGAACAGGAGCGCGACCCCGATGCGATCGTCGACGCTGCTCCCGCCGAAATTCGTGACGACCTTCGGGACGAAATTGATACCGATCGCGAGACCGGTGAACACACCTGCCCACGCAAAGACCCGGGCGATGAGCCCGAGCCGCCAGCCTCCCAATCCGGCGCCGATCGCGACTGCGATGATCACGAGATCGAGTGCGTTCATCCGCCTCCGGCTGGTGGTTGCCCTCCGTCGTCGGCCAGTCGCCGCGCCACGGTCAGGAATCCCGTGTGCGCAACCATGCGGTGATCGGGGCGAATCGACTGGCCTTCGACGTGCCACCCGCGCTGCAGGACCTCGAGCGACTCGATCATCGAGAACGGCGCCGAGACCAGTTCCTCTCGCAGCCGGCCGACCTGGAGGATCGTGGGGAGGTACGCCAGCATGATCCCGCCCGGGACGAGTGCTTCGGCCGCGTGCTTCACGACGCGCCACGGTTCGGGGAGGTCGAGCACGACCCGGTCGACCTCGCGCTCGTCGATGCCTTCGTAGACGTCGCGCACCTGGACCTCGAGCGGCACGTCGGTACCGAGAAACCCGTGCACGTTCTGCAACGCGCGATCGGCGAAGTCGTCGCGGATCTCGTAGCCGGTGACCGAACCTGTCGGGCCGACGGCGCGCAGGAGCGCGCTCGTGAGCGCGCCGGAACCGACACCCGACTCCAACACGCGCGCGCCGGGGAAGATGTCCGCGAGGATGAGGATCGGCCCGATGTCCTTCGGGTAGATCACCTGCGCGCCGCGCGGCATTTCGAGGATGTACTCCGCGAGCGTCGGCCGCAGCGCGGTGAGGCGCGCGCCGCGCGTCGTGCGCACGGTGCTCCCGTCGGGGTGGCCGATGATGTCGTCGTGGGCGATGATCCCCGCGTGGGTGTGGAACTGACCGCCTTCGACGAGCACGACGAGGTGCCGCCGCCGGCGGTTGTCGACGAGCAGGACGCGCTCGTCCGCGGCGAAGACGCGGCTCACGAGCTGATCCGGACGCCGATGGGCTCGCCGACGGCGCGCGCCCGCATCCGGCAGAACGCGCAGATGTCGCCGGGCGTCGGTGCAGCACAGACCGTGCACGGGCGCAGGTCGTCGCGGGCGACCTCGACCTCGCCGGTGAACCGCTCCTGGGCGCGTTCGAGGAATCCCAACACGAAGGCGGCTTTCGTTCCCGGCGAGCGTTCCTCGATCTCGTTGAGCATGTTCTTGTAGCCGAGGTGCCGGTTCCCGCCCGACATCGGGCACTCCTCGACGATGTAGTCGATCCCGGTGAGCACGCAGTACGCGGCCAGCTCCCGCTCGCTCAACCGGATCAGCGGCTTCACCTTGCGCACGAATCCGGGCGCGGCCGGGAGCACGGGATGCTGGCGCCCGAGGAACTCGGTCTCCCAGCGCAGCACGTTGCCGAACAGCACCGCGGCCTCGTCGTCGAGGTTGTGACCGGTGGCGAGCACGTCGTAGCCGTGGCGGATCGCGGCGTCGTTGAAGATATGGCGCTTCGACAATCCGCACGCCGAGCACGGCGCCCGTTTGGCCGCGCGCGATCCGCTCTCGACATCGAACCCGTAGTCGGTGGTGAGGTCGATCTCGATGAGCTTCCAGTCGCGGTCGTGCGCGAACTCGCGGACGTACCGTGCCGATTCGTCGGAGTACTCGCCGATGCCGAGCCCGAGGTACAGGCCGTCCGCCTCGTACCCGAGGTCGCGGAGCAGCTGCCAGAGCCCGAGTGAGTCCTTGCCCCCCGACACCGCTACGAGAATTCGATCGCCGGGCCCGGCCATGTCGAAGTGGTCGATCGCCCGCCGGACCTGCTCACCGCAGTGGCGGAGGAAGCAGTCGCGGCAGTAGCCCGCGTTGTGGCGCCGGACCTCGATGACCGCCGGCGCGCGGCACCGACCGCATTTCACGCCGCGCCCCCGAAGTGACCGGCCGGATCTCGACGACGTCGTCGTCGCGCAGGCGCTCGTCGTGTGTCGCCAGGGTGTCGTTGCGGATGACGAGCACCGATTCGGGGACGATCTCGAGATCACGCAGCAGGATGCCGATGTTGCGCGGCGCGGGCACGTCGAGCTCGCGCTTGGGGTTGCGCAAGACGACCCTCATGGTGCGACCCTCATGGAAAGGCCCACAGTACCGGCGGCCGGCCGGGCTACTGCTTCGGACGGGTGATGATCTCGAACACGTCGCCCGCCTTGATCGCGGTGCGGTACACGACGGCGTCGTCCTCCCGGGCGAGTCGCCCGAGCATCCGGAGGCCACCCGCGACGATGCCGACGATCAGCCACGGGGTCGAACCGGACATGCCCTTGCGCAGGCCACTGCCCACGAGGCGGCGAAGAAGGGATGCGTACACGTCAGATCCGACGGATCTCGAGGACCATCTGCCGCCTCTTGCCCCGCCGCCGGCCGAGCGCGTACGCGACCATGACCGTGACGACCGCGACTGCGACCGCGATCGCGATGGCCGGAGGCTTCGCGGCCTCGGTCTGCTGATCGACCTCGCCGCGGAGCTCTCCGAACTTGGCTTCGATATCGGCGCGCGTGATCGGGGTTGCCGGCTTCGCGGATGAGTTCGGCTTCGCGCTCATGCCTGTTTCCTCTTCCTCTGCTTCATACCCACGAAGTACGCGATCGCGACGACGATCAACAGGGCGACGACGGTGATGAGGTACGGCACCCACGACCAGTTCCCGGTGAAGTGCGGACCGTCACTCTCGCCCTGCAACCCGCGCAACAGGCTCATCGCGAGGAACAGGACGCCGAAACCGGTGAGGAGCGCGCCCAGTATCCCGTACGCGAGATACCGACCGAGACCCTTGATCGGGTCGACGGTCTCCTGTTTGACGTAGGCGATGATGAGCTCTTTGAGCTCTCGGATCGTCTGTTGCGGACTGTCGGCCACGCACACGCTTTCGGGGATCAGCGAAGGCTTTCGGGGATCAGCGGAGCAGTTTCGCCGTGCTGCGGCTCACGGTGCAAGGCGCAGCGCCGTTTTCCCGGCCATTCACGGCGCGGGCACGAGGTCGGCCGGGACGTGGACCGTGGGGGTGGCGGCCACGGCGGTCGCAATCTCGGCCTGGAGCCGTTCGCCCGTCGCCGTTCCGAAGTTGCCGTTGGCGAGGAACGCGAAGTGGAGGCGGCTCGGACCGTCGACGTGCCCCACCAAACCGACGACGCCGTCGAGCGAACCGGTCTTGGCGTGGAGCCGGTCCGCGAGTGGGTCACCCACGAACCGGGTCGCGAGGGTGCCGGTGCGGGCCGCGATCGCGAGTCCGTTGTCGATCGCCGCGAACCGGGGTTGGCTCGTGACCTCGATGAGCTCGAGCAGGGTCGTGCACGAGGCGCGGTCCGCGCGCGCCAGACCCGAGCCGTCGTGCATGACCAGGCCGGCGGTCGTCACGCCGAGTCGCTTCATCTCCTGTTCGACGATCTCCGCGCCGGCCGCGGTCGTGGCCGGCGTCGTGCCGTGCGGATCGTTTGCGAGATCGCGCGCGAGTTCCTCGGCGGTGTAGTCGTCGCTGCCCGTGAGCAACTCCCCCACGATGTCGGAGAGCGCGGGTGAATCGACGTGCGCGACCTCGTGCGCGTCCGGGGCTGTGATCTCGCCGCGCCGCACGCCGCCCGCGATCGTTACCCCGCGCGCCGCGAGGAGTGCCGCGAGCCGTTGACCCGTCACGAGCGCCGGGTCGGGCGCGGGGACCTGACCGTTCGACTGGGAGAAGCCACCGTCGACGCTCAACGCGCCGAGTGAACCGATGTCACCGTCGACGCCGTAGTTCGGTTTCCAGGCGGGCAGGTAGCGAAGAGTGTCGTGCAGCGCGTCGGAAACGAGCAGCGCCCCGGTCACCTCGTGCACGCCGGCCGCGACGATGGCGTCGGCCAGACCGCGGAGCGGCGTGAACGGCGCATCGCGGTACCGGGCTTGCGAATGGCGGAACGCGATGTACTCGGGGGTGGCGAGCAGCGGATCCCCCGCGCCGACGAGCACCAGGTTGCCGTCTTCCGAGTAGACCCGGGTCGTGAAGTGGTGAGCCGGTCCGAGCCGATCGATCGCCGCCGTCGCGGTGAGCAGCTTGAGGGTCGAAGCGGGTGCCAGCGGCGTGTCGGCGTCGACGCGGGCGAGCGCGCCGGCCGGACCGTCGACGGCGACGCAGGCGGCGTACGGCGCCACGATCGGGGCGAGGCTCCTCGTGAGGCTCTCGGCGGCGCGCGCCTGGGCGGCGGTCTCGACGCTGCGCGCGAGCACGGCGGGAACGCGGCGGGCCGACCACAAAGGGGTGCGGAGCGGGTTCGATCCGACCGCGTCGGGACGGGGCGGCGTCGGCCGGAGCCCGACGATCAGGACTGCCGCGGCCGCCGCGCACGCGATGGCAACGAACGTGAGTGCCGTGAGCTTCGTGCGGCTCACTTCAGGACAACCCGCGCGCGATCCGGAATCGGGCGTCGTACCAGAGGTGGGCGAGCGCGGTCACGGCCCGGTTCGCGCTCGAGTAGCACAGCCGGCCGGTGGCGCGCACCGTCGCGGGACCGGGATTGTCGGGCTGCGCGACCGCGAGCTCCGTCGCGGTGAGGATGGGCTTGCCGGTCGCGGCCGAGATCTGCGCCGCGGCCTCCGCAAAACGCGCGTCCTGACGCTCGTGGTACGCGACGATGCGTTCGATGCCGTGATCGGGATAGAACACGCCGTCGCGCAGCAGCCGGGCCGTGTTCGATTGGATGCCGAGCCCCAGATAGACGATCGAGTCGATCTCCGGGTGCCGCGCGACGAGCTCCATGACTTCGGGGATGGTGTCGCGCGTCTCGCCGCCGGCGAAGTCGACCGGGTTGTTGCGGCTCCAGCGGGGCGGCAGCTTCTCGTCGATGGCGGCGCGCAGGTCGTCGGGCAGCGCCGCGAGCTCGAGGCCCGGCGCACGCGCGATCGCGTCGGCGGTGACGACTCCCCAACCCCCGGCGGTCGTGAGCACTGCGGTGCGCGGCCCGTGCGGCCGCGGTTGCGTTGCGAACGTGGCGGCGGCCTCGAACGCCTCCTCCACCGTTGCGGCGCGGGTGATCCCGGCTTGGCGGCACATCCCGTCGAAGATGCGGTCGTCGGCGGCGAGACTGCCGGTGTGGCTCGCGGCGGCCCGTTGACCGCTCGCGGTGGTGCCGCCTTTCACGAGCACCACCGGCTTGCGGCGCGCGACGGCGGCGAGGCGGTCGAAGAGGGCCCGCCCGTCTTCCACCCCCTCGACGTACGCGAGGCTCACTGCGGTGGCGTCGTCGTCGGCGTACCAGTCGAGGTAGTCGGCAACGGAGAGCGCGGCCGCGTTCCCGGCCGACACCGCGCGGCTGACGCCGACTCCGGTCTGCACCGCCCAGTTCTCGAACGACGAGACGAAGTTGCCGGACTGGCTCGCGATCGCGATCCGGCCCGCGGGCGGATACGGCGCGACGATCTGCGCGCACAGCCGCACCGGCGTGGAGACGACGCCCTGCCCGTTCGGGCCCGCGAGCACTATGCCGAGCTCGTCGGCGAGGGCGACCAGCTCGCGTTGCGCCCGTACCCCATCGACTCCGGCTTCGCCGTAGCCCGCGCTCGTGAGGAAGGCCGCCCGCACGCCGCGGCGCGCACACGCACGGAGCAGTTCGGTGTTCGCGCCGGCCGGCGTGCAGACGAACACGAGGTCCCACGGCGCGTCCGGAAGCTCGTCGATCGTGCGCACGCATTCGACGCCGAGCACCGGAGTGGCATCGAGGTTGGTCGCCCCGACCGCGCCCGCGAACCCCGAGGAGACGATGTTGTGGAGCGCGACGAAGCCGAACTTGCCGGGATGGGTGGACGCCCCCGCGACGATCACGCCGCGCGGCTCGAACAGCGCACGGAAGCCCTCGTCGGTCGGGCGCGCGCGGGGTTCGGCGCGGCGGGGGCGGTGGTCGACGGGTCTGCGAGCTCGACCAGCGCGTCGACGGCGATCGGCTTGCCGTCGACGACGATCAGCGGGTTGAGGTCGACGGACGCGACGTCGGGTCGGTCGCGGGCGAGGCGCGAGAGGCCGACGAGGGTCGCGGCGACCGCCGCACGGTCGATTGCGGGTTCGCCCCGAAACGGCCCGAGGAGCTTCTGGGTCGCGAGGTCGTCGAGCAACTCGTCGGCGTCGAGCTCGCCCAGCGGTACGAGCCGGAACGCGACATCGCCGATCGCCTCGGCGAGCACTCCCCCGACGCCGAACATGACGCACGGTCCGAACTGGGGATCGCGCACCAGCCCGGCGATGAGCTCGCGGGAGCCCCGCACCATCGGCGCGACGAGCAGTTCGACCGGACCGTCGTCGGGCCGCGCCGCGGCGAGCAGCTCTCGGGCCGCGGCCTCGACCGCGGCCGGGTCGGCCAGTCCGAGCCGCACGAGCCCGCGCTCGGTCTTGTGCGAGATGGCATCGCCGCACAGCTTCACCACGACGGGGAAGCCGACATCCGCGGCGGCCCGCGCCGCGCCGTCGGGATCGGCGGCCGTCCGTTCGTCGAGCACGGGCACGCCGTACTGGGCGAGGAGCTGCTTCGACGCAGCTTCCGAGAGGGTCGGCACGGCGGTCGAGGCTACCGGCGCCCACCCCTCCCCACGCCGATCGGCAACCGTCGATCAACTCCCGAAGCCGGTGACGCTCCCCCGCTCGTCGAACTGCATCCCCGGCGCCCACGCGATCTCCCAGCGATTGCCCTCGGGGTCGGCGAAGTAGCCGGAGCGGCCGCCCCAATCACGGTCGACGGGTTCCATGATCGCGGCGGCGCCCGCCGCGAGCGCGGCCGCGTACGCGATGTCGACCTCCTCGCGCGTGTCGCAGTTGCACGCCAGGGCGATCCCCGTCCAGGCGCCGGGTGCGGGTGCGCCGGGCGCGGCTTCGGCCGACAACAGTTCGAGCGGCCAGAGCGCGAGCACGACCCCGCCGAGCAGGAACGACGTGAGGTCGCCTTCGATGTCGACCCCGACCGGCCAGCCGAGGGCGATGTAGAAGGCGCGCATACGGGCGTGGTCGCGCGTGCCGATCGTGACCAGGCTGAGGCGCGCCGGAGGCGACACGATCAGACCGCCGTGTCTCGATCGCGCCAGTACTCGTCGCGCAGGACGCGCTTCAACAACTTGCCGGAGTCGGTGCGCGGCAGCTCGGCGCGGATCTCGTATTCGCGCGGTTGCTTGTAGCGGGCGAGGCGCGACTCCACGAACGCGCGCAGCTCGGCGAGGTCGATCGTCTCGCCGGCCTTCGGCTGTACGATCGCGTACACGCTCTCGCCCCACTCGTCGTTCGGCACGCCGAACACGGCCGCGTCGAGGATCTGCGGGTGCGCGTGCAGCACGGCCTCGATCTCGGCCGGATAGATGTTCACGCCGCCCGAGATGATCATGTCCTTCTTGCGATCGCAGATGAAGACGTAGCCCTCTTCGTCGACGTAGGCAATGTCGCCGACCGACTTCCAGTGGTCGTCGGCGAGCTCGGTGAGCTGTTCCTCGCTGTGGTGGTAACCGTCCATCGCCAGACCGGTGCGCACGAACAGCTCCCCCGCTTCACCGGTCCCCGCGACGGTGCCGTCGTCCTTCACGATCCGGATCTCGATGCCGCCGTACGGCTTCCCGCACGAACCGGGCTTGCGGAGTTGATCTTCGGGCGGCAGGACGGTGTCGACCCCCAGCTCCGTCGACCCGTACACCTCGAAAAGGAAGCCGTCGCCGAGCTTGTCGATGATCTCCTGCTTGAGCGCGTACGGCACGGGTGCGGCGTTGGCGATGAGGCAGATCATCGAGGAGAGGTCGGCCCGGGCCAGCTCCGCGTCGGGCAGGGACACGATGCGCTTGAGCTGGGTGGGCGCGGAGAACGAGTTGGTGACGCGGTGCTCCTTCACCAGAGCGATCCACCGCACCGGGTCGAACTTGCGCAGGACGATGATCGGTGCGCCGAGCGTGTGTGACAGCGACGCGAAGGCCAGCGGACCGGAGTGGTACAGCGGGCCGGTCGTGAGGTGCACCGAGTTCTCGTGCAACAACCGCAGTGCGTCGAGGAGCGCGAAGACGATCTGGCGGTCGGTGCGCGTCCGGAGCGCGCCCTTGGGCTTGCCGGTGGTGCCCGACGTGTAGATCATCGCGGCACCCGCCTCGCTCGTCGCCTCGATGTCGGGCTCGGCTTCGGACTGACCGTTGCAGACGTCGTCCCACGCGAGGAACCCGCTCCCGGCCGGCACCTCACCGCCGAAGACCACGACCGCCCGGAGTTTCGGGAGCTGCTCCCGGACGGACGCGACCAGCGGCGCCTCTTCGGCGTCGATCACGACGACGGTCGCGTCGGAGTTGTCGATCACGTACTGCATCTCCTCGGCGTTGAACCGGTACGAGAGCGGCACCGCGACCAGATTGCACTTCCGGGCGGCGTGGATCGTCGCCAGCACCTCGAGGGAGTTCGGTCCGCACCACACGAGTCGTTCACCCGATTCCGCGCCCGCCGCGAGCAGGCCGTGCCCCAGGCGGTTCACGAGCGCGTTCAGATCGGCGAACGACGTCGTCGACGGAGTCGCACCACCGCTCGCGTCGACGATCACCGCGACCTTGTCGGGCGCGTTCTGCGCGTGGACAGCCAGGGCGTCGAGGGGTGCGTTCATGGATCGGAGCGTACGCGGCGCCGGTAGTGTCGTGCCCGTGCTGCGCTCGTTCGCCGTGCGCGGAGTCGTCGAAGGCTTCTACGGGACTCCGTGGACGCACGAGGCTCGCCTCGAAGTGATCTCGTTTCTCGCGGCACGGGGCATGAACGCGTATGCGTACGCACCGAAGGACGACGCCCGGCACCGGGCCGACTGGCGGGTTCCGTACGACCCCGCGGCGCTCGGTCGGTTCGGTGAGCTGGCCGCGCACGGCGGCGGGCACGGCGTGCAGTTCGGCTTCGCGATCTCTCCGGGGCTCGACATCGAGTACGAATCGGCGCGCGACCGGTCGACGTTGCTCGCCAAGCTGACGCCGTTACGGGACGCGGGAGTCTCGTGGTTCCTGCTCCTGCTCGACGACATCCCCATGCAACCCGGGCTCGCCCCGCGTCAGGCCGCGCTCGCCACGTGGTTGCACTCCGCGCTGGACGGCGCCGCGCTCACGATGTGCCCCACCGAATACGTCGGCACTCATCCGTCGCCGTACCTGTCGGAGCTCGGCACGGGGATGCCACCCGAGGTGGACGTGATGTGGACCGGGCCGACGGTGTGCTCACCGTTCCTGGTCGCCGGCGACGCTCGCGGTTGGACCGAGGCGTTGGGCGAACGGCGCGTGATCGTCTGGGACAACTACCCCGTCAACGACGCGCTGATGACCGCGTCACTGCACCTGGGTCCGTACGCGGGACGCGACCCCGATCTCGTCGACGCGGTCGGCGGAGTCCTGTGCAACCCCATGACCCAACCCCGCGCCTCGCAGATCGCGCTCGCCACTGCCATGGACTTTCTCCGCGATCCCGACGGCTACGACTGCACCGCGTCGTGGTCGAGCGCCCTCGCCGCCGTGGGCGGCGAACGCGTGGAGCCCCTCACGGTGCTGGCGCGGGCGTGCGCCGACAGCCCGATTGCCGAACCGGCCACGCTCGATCTCGCGACCCGGGTGCGGGCGCTCGGTGACGCCGTGCGCGGGCCGGATTGGGTCGCGCCGGTTGCCGCGCTCCGTGCCGAGTTGCAGGCCGCCCGCGCGCTCACCGAGGCCTTCCCCGAATCCGCCGGTCCCGACGATCCCCTGGCCGCGGAGGTCGGGCCGTGGGCAACCGCGGCCCGGAGAGCGGCCGAGGCCGGGCTGGCCGCGCTCCGGCTCATCCAGGCCAGCCGCCCCGTCGCGGTGGTCGATCCGTCGGGTCGGGGGCGGGTTGTGGGCCCCGAGCCCGAGGCGGCCATGCATGCCGCGTTCGCGGTTCTCTATGTGTGGAAGGGCGCTCGTGCCGATGAAAGGGTCGTGTACGGCCCGCGCTTTGCCATCTACACACCCGTCGTCCAGATGGCCGACGGTTCACCCGCGCTCGACGCGCGGGCGGCGTTGCGCGAGGACGCGAACGCGATCGACGGCTTGTGCCGGCTCGCGCTGGGTACCTACGACGAGTGGAGAATCGACGCGTCCACGTTCGCGCTCCGGGTCGACGTCGACGGTGAGGACCGCGCCGTCGCAGCCGACGGGTCCTTCGACGGTCGGGGCTCTGTCATCACGATGAGCCAGGGCCCCGCGACCACGCGCATCGTCGCGGGCGCAGCCCTTCCGTTCTCCGATCGCCGGCTGCCATGACCGCGCCGCGCGTCTCGGTCGTGATGCCGGCCTTCAACGAGGCCGAGATCCTGGGCACGTCGGCGAAGAGTGTCGTCGACGGTCTTCGCGGCCGGGACGAGAGCTTCGAGCTGCTGATCGTCGAGAACGGTTCCACGGACCGGACCCTCGACATCGCCAAGGGTCTGGCCGACGAGTTCCCCGAGGTCCGCGTCGAGCATCGTGACGAAGCCGACTACGGGCGCGCGCTGCGGTCGGGATTGCTCACCGCCTGCGGAGACGCGGTGGTGAACTTCGACACCGACTATTTCGATCTCGACTTCCTCGAGGCCGCGGTGACGCAGGTGCTGGCGCCCGACGGTCCGGCCATCGTCGTCGGCTCGAAGCGCGGCGAGGGCGCCACCGACAACCGCGACCCGATTCGGAAGCTGGCGACGCTCGTGTTCTCGACGATTCTGCGCGTCGTCTTCGGACTCCGTGTCTCGGACACCCACGGCATCAAGGCGATGCGCCGGGCCGCGGTCGAGCCGTACGCGCGGATCTGCACGTTCGGTCAGGACCTGTTCGACACCGAGCTGATCCTGCGCGTCGAGCGCGCGGGCCTGCACACCGCGGAGATTCCCGTGGACGTACGTGAGCTTCGCCCCGCTCGGAGCACCTTCATCACCCGCGTGCCGCGTACGCTGCGCGGACTGTGCAGACTCCGCTGGGCGTTGTGGAAGGAATCCCGGAGACGCTGACGCTCGCCGCCGCGCGCATCGTCAACGGCGAAGGCGGCCAATCGTCGACTCCGGCCTGGGTCACCGTCGCCGACGGCCGGGTCGTTGCCACCGGATCCGGTGCCCCACCCCGGGGCGCCGTTGATCTCGGCGACGCGCTGCTCGTCCCGGGTCTCGTCGATCTGCAGGTCAACGGAACCGGCGCGGTCGACTTCGCGAGCGCGCCGGTCGAGCAGATGGTGAGCGCCGTCGACACCCTCGTCGCGCGCGGAACGACCGGTCTGCTGCTCACGATCTGCAGCGCGCCACTCGAGATGTACGAGATCATGTTGGAACGCGCGGCGCGCGTGCGCGCGGCGCGACCCGACGCCGTTCTCGGCGTGCACCTCGAAGGGCCTTTCCTCGGTGGCGCGCCCGGGGCGCATCCCCCGGACTTGCTCCGGCCCGCGGACCTCGCGTTCCTGCGGCGCACCGCGGGTGCGTACGGTGACCTCCTGCGCCTGGTGACGCTCGCCCCCGAGGCCGACCCGGGTTTCGGGGCGATTCGTGCGTTGACCGACGCCGGTGTCGTCGTGGCGTTGGGTCATTCGACCGTGGACTTCGCCGGGGCGCGCGCCGCGGCCGATGCCGGCGCCCGCATGGTCACCCACCTGTTCAACGGGATGGGGCCGCTGCACCACCGCGCGCCGGGGCTGCCCGGGGCGGCGCTCGACGACGCGCGGCTCGTCCCGTCGCTGATCGCGGACTTCGTGCACGTGCACCCCGCGCTCGTGAAGCTCGCGCTGCACGCGCGCGCCGACGCGGTGCTCGTCACCGACGCGGTCGCGACCGAGCCTCCGGTCGTAGAACGGGACGGCGCCGCCTATCTGCCCGACGGGACGCTCGCCGGTTCCACGCTCACGCTGGACGCCGTGCTGCGCAATGTCGCGTCGCTCGGCCTGCCGGTCGCCCAGGTCGTCCGGCACCTCACCGCGAACCCGGCGCGCGTCCTGGGGCTCGGCGATCGTGGCCGTATCGCCGCCGGCGCACGGGCCGATCTCGTCGCCCTCGACCCGACGTCGCTCGCGGTCCGGGCCGTCTGGGTGGCCGGGAGGCCCGTGTAACGTCGATCGATGCCCAAGGTCGCACTGTTCGTCACGTGCGTGGCCGATCAGGTCTTTCCCGACACGGCCGAGGCAACGGTGCGCGTACTCGAGGCGGCCGGAGTTGAAGTGGTGTTCCCACCGCTGCAGACCTGCTGCGGCCAACCGGCCCTCACCGCGGGCGAACCCGAGGCCGCGATCCGGCTCGCCCGTCATCATCTCGACGTCTTCGACGCGACCGACTGCGACGCGATCGTCACGCCCTCCGGCTCGTGCGCCGCGATGGTGTGTCACCACTATCCGGAGCTCGTCTCCGATCGGCACGCCGACGCGCTCGCGGTCGGCGCACGCACGTTCGAGCTGACGCAATACCTCGTCGACGTGGTCGGCGTCGACGACATCGGTGCCCGCCTGGACACCACGGTGACCGTGCACGACGCGTGTCACGGGCTGCGCAATCTCGGGCTCGGGCACCAGATGCGGAAGCTGCTCACCGCCACCGGCGCGACGCTCGTCGAGATGACCGAGGCGGACACGTGCTGCGGGTTCGGCGGGGTGTTCTCGTTCGGGTTCCCCGAGGTCTCGACCCGGCTCGCGGAC
This sequence comes from uncultured Actinomycetes bacterium, assembly GCA_963835455.1. Taxonomy (GTDB): domain Bacteria; phylum Actinomycetota; class Acidimicrobiia; order IMCC26256; family PALSA-610; genus PALSA-610. The sequence continues at coordinate 145,515 of CAWIFT010000002.1, read as the reverse complement.
GCGAAGATCGGTCACGCGGCCACCACGGCGGCCGAATTCCTGGTGAGCGGCGACCTCGCGTGCCTGATGCACCTCGACGGTCGCCGGCGCAAGGTCGGTCCCGGTTCGGCACCGCGACCGATCCACATCGCGGAGCTGCTCGCGTCCGGCCTCCCGGGACGGCGATGAGCGACGGGCACGCGATCGCGACTCCCGGCGACGATTTCCACGAGCGCACCGCGCACGCGGTGGCGAACCCGGTGCTCCAGAAGGCGCTGCACAACCTCGACCGGCGCCTGCGCACCGCGAGCACGTCCGCGGCCGCCCATCCCGATTGGAAGGACCGCGCGGCGGCCATCCGGCGCGAGACGCTGCTCGATCTCGACGGTTGGCTCGATCGGCTCGAACACTCGCTCACCACGCGCGGCGTGCAGGTCCACCGGGCGTCCACCCCGGCCGACGCCCGACGCGTCATCGTCGACCTCGCCCGGGCGCGCGGCGCCCGGACCGTCGTGAAATCCAAGTCGATGGCCACCGAGGAGATCGACCTCGGCAACGCGCTGGAAGCGGCGGGCATGACGAGCGTCGAGACGGACCTCGGCGAATACATCGTGCAGCTCGCGGGCGAACGGCCGTCGCACATGATCACGCCCGCGATCCACAAGACCCTGCCGCAGATCCGCGACGTCCTCGCCCGGGAGGCGGGGACCGACCTCGCGGTCGATCGGGAGGAGCTCACCCTGTGGGCCCGCGGGCGGCTCCGTGGCGAATTCCTCCGCGCCGACATCGGCATCACGGGAGTGAACTTCGCGGCCGCCGACACCGGCACGCTCGTGCTCGTCACGAACGAAGGAAACGGCCGCTTCTGCACGACGGTGCCGCGCGTGCACATCGCGGTGATGCCGGTCGAGAAGGTGATCCCGCGGCTCGCCGACGTCGGCATCATGCTCCCGTTGCTGACGAGCCATGCCACCGGCCAGGCCCTGTCGAACTACGTGACGATGATCAGTGGTCCGCGGCGCGAAGGCGAGGTCGACGGCCCCGACGAGTTGCACGTCGTGTTCCTCGACAACCGGCGCAGCACGCTGCTCGGCACGAAGTACGAGGAGATGCTCGCGTGCATCCGGTGCGGTGCGTGCCTGAACGTGTGCCCCGTGTACCGCAACGTGAGCGGCCACGCGTACGACGCGGTGTACTCCGGGCCGATGGGCAAGGTGCTCACGCCGCTGCTCTCCGGTGGTGCCGAGGGCGCCGATCTCCCCTACGGCTCGACGTTGTGTCACGCGTGCAGCGACGCGTGCCCGGTGAAGATCCCGCTCGGCGACATGATCCTCTCGTTGCGCGCCGATGTTCCCGACGCGCACAGCGCGCTGCGCCGGCGGCGGCGCGTGTTCTGGAGTGTGTGGGCACGCGCGTGGTCGACGCCGCGCGGGTACCGGCTCACGACCGCGCTCGGTCGCGTGTCGCGGGGACGTGTGCCCGGGTTGCGCGCGTGGACGTCGAGCCGGGAGCTCCCCCGCCCGGCCCGGGAGCCGTTCCGCGACCGTTGGGCCAAGGAGCGCGGGTGATCGACACGCTCATCGCGACCCTGCGCGAAAACACCTGCACGGTGTCGGGACCGATGGGTGTCGACGATGCGCGCGCCGCGATCGTCGGTCGGGTCGCCGGTCACGCGCTCGTCGCGTGCAACGACGATGTCCCGATCCCGGGCCTGGTCGAGGCTGTGGCGCGTCTGGGGATCGCGGTGCTCGACCCGCGCGATCCGCAATGGGCGACGCGTCTCGCCGACGCGGACACGGGCATCACCGGCGCGCGCCTGGCCGTGGCGGAGCCGGCCGCGATCGCGTTGGCCGCCGCGCCGGGTTCCCCGCGGGGAACGAGCCTCGTGCCGCCGGAGCACATTTGCGTGGTGCGCGTCGCCGACGTGATCCCGACGCTTGCCGAGGCCATGCAAACGATCGCCGCCGGCGACCTGCCGAGCGCACTCACGTGGATCGGCGGCCCGAGCCGAACGGGTGACCTGGAGATGATCACGACGCTCGGTGTGCACGGACCGCGTGTGGTCGAGGTCGTACTCGTCGCCTGAGCGTTCGGGCCCGACGGGTAAGGTCCGCGGGCATGGAGATCGTCGCCGCCCTTTTCGTCGAAGCCATCGATTTTCGCCAGGTCGAGGGGCCCGCCACCCGGATCGACATCACCGGCGCGTTCTTCTCCACCGCGGTCCCCGCGTATCCGGCGCAGCTCACCCCGCATCTGGTGGTGCTCGTGCGCGCCGCCGCCGGAACTGACGCAAACGCGACGCTCGAGACCGTTTTCGTCCGGGACAGCGGCGAGGAGATCGGGCGGAATCGTCAGAGTTTCACCGTCGAGCCGGGCAAGTTCGGCTACCGGTTGGTGCGGGGTGAGCTCGACTTCCCCGGTCCGGGCACCGTGGAGGCCCGCTGCACCATCGTGGAGAGCGGCTCGGCCGTCACGGTCCCGTTGACGGCACTCCCGCTCCCCTGAAGCGCGTTCCGCGCTCAACCCGACCCCGTTGGGCGTCGACGCTCGGAGAGAATGGATCTCGTGAACCGGTACGCGTCCGCGCTCTCGCGCCATCCCACCCCGGTCGAAGCAGTGGGAGAGGTCGCGGGAGAGATCCTCGAGCAATTCGACGGTGCGCGCCCTGACCTGCTCGTTTGTTTCGCGTCACCGCACCACGCGGGCGCGTTCGAAGACATCATGGGCGGGGTCCGCAAGCTGCTCGAGCCCGAGGCCGCGATCGGCTGCACGATGGTGGGAGTGGCCGGGGGCGGCGTCGAGGTCGAAGACGGCCCGGGCCTCTCCGTGCTCGCGGCATCGTTCGGCGCGGGCCGCGTCGACGCGATCGCGCTCGAGACCCGCCAGACCGGCGACGGCTACGAGATCCTCGGCTGGCCCGACTGGGTGCCGGCGCGCGGGACGATGCTGATGCTCGCCGAGCCGTACTCGTTCCCCGTCGGCGATTTCCTCAGCGTCTGCAACGCCCGGGTTCCGGGCGTGACCGTCATGGGCGGCATGGCTTCGGCCGGGACCCGCGCCGGCGCGAACCGGCTGGCGGTCGACGAGCGCATCGTCGATCACGGCGCCGTCGCACTCGTGTGTTCCGAAGATGTGCCGCTGCGCCCGGTCGTGTCGCAGGGCTGCCGCCCGATCGGCATGCCGCTCACGGTCACGAGTGCCGAGCGCAACCTCGTGCACGAGCTGGCGGGCCAGCCCGCGATGGCACGGTTGCAGGAGCTCGTGCAGGCCGCGACCGACGCCGAGCGGGATCTCATGCGCGACGGCCTGCACCTCGGTGTGGTGGTCGACGAGCACAAGCTCGATTTCTCCCGCGGCGACTTCCTCGTCCGCAACGTGCTGGGCGCCGACCGCCGGACCGGCTCCATCGCCGTCGGTGATCGGGTCGACGTCGGCACGACGGTGCAGTTCCAGGTGCGCGACGCGGCCTCCGCCGACGAGGACCTGCGCGCGCTCGTCTCCGGTGTGAACGGCGACGCCGCGCTGCTCTTCACGTGCAACGGGAGAGGCCGGCGTCTGTTCCCCGAACCCAATCACGACGCCGGCGTGGTCGAGGAGATGCTCGGGACGGTCCCCCTCGCGGGCGCGTTCTGCGCGGGCGAGATCGGGCCGATCGGCGGCCGAAACTTTCTGCACAGCTTCACCGCGAGCGTCGCCGTCTTCGAACGCTGACGCGCCCGATTTCTTCTCCCGGCAATGGCCGGGCGGGAGGGATGGGTACACATAGTCTGAAGCCGGGCGCAGAAAGGGGCCGATGTGGCTGACGAGCTGGAGCAGCGCGGTATCAACGTGATCCGCGGTTTGGCCATGGACGCGGTGCAGAAGGCGAACTCGGGGCACCCCGGTACGCCGATGGCGCTCGCGCCGCTCGCGCACGTGTTGTGGACGCGGATCATGAAATACGACGCGACCGCGGCCGACTGGCCCGACCGCGATCGTTTCGTGCTCTCGGCCGGGCACGCGTCGATGTTGCTGTACTCGATGCTGTACCTCACCGGGTTCGGGCTCGAGCTCGACGACCTCCGCGCGTTCCGCCAGTGGGGTTCGCGTACACCGGGCCACCCGGAGTACGGGCACACGACCGGTGTCGAGATGACGACCGGGCCGCTCGGGCAGGGCATCGCGAACGCGGTCGGCTTCGCGATCAACGAGAAGCACATGCGCGAACGGTTCGGCACGGACTTGTGCGACCACCGCGTGTTCGCGATCTGCAGCGACGGCGACTTCATGGAAGGGATCAGCCACGAGGCCGCGTCGCTCGCCGGTCACTTGAAGCTCGGCCGCATGGTGTGCGTGTACGACGACAACCACATCACGATCGACGGCCCGACCGAGCTGACCTACAGCGACGACGTCCCGAAACGGTTCGAGGCGTACGGCTGGCACGTGGTGCAACTCGGCGAGGTCGCGAACGACTGCGACGCGCTCGAGGCCGGTCTCCGTGCCGGTGTCGCCGAGGACGACCGGCCGACCCTGCTCGTGCTCCGCTCGCACATCGGGTATCCCTCGCCGAAGGTCCAGGACACCGCGGGCGCGCACGGCAATCCGCTCGGCGCCGACGAGGTCGCGAAGGTGAAGGAGATCCTCGGTCTTCCGCCGGAGGACTTCTTCGTCCCCGACGACGTGCGGCTCTGGTACCGCGAAGCGGGCACCCGCGGCGCCGCGGCCCGCGCCGCTTGGGACGCGCGTCCGAAGCCGGACGAGTACGAGGCGTGCCTCACCGGCGCCGGTCTCCACGGTTGGGAGCAGAAGCTGCCCACGTGGCAGGCGGGGGCGTCGCTCGCGACGCGCACCGCGATCGAAGAGGTGCTCACCGCCGTCGTCGACGTCGTTCCCGGTCTGTTCACCGCGTCGGGCGACCTCACCGGGAACACCGGGATGCAGGTCAAGAGCCTCGGCACGTTCGCGCCCGACGACGCCAAGGGCCGCCTGATCCACTTCGGTATCCGCGAGCACGCGATGGGTGCGGCCGCGAACGCGATGGCCGCGTCGGGTCTGGTGCCGTGCGTCGGCACGTTCTTCGTGTTCAGCGACTACATGCGCTCTACGGCGCGGCTCGCGGCGATCATGCAGACCAAGGTCTGTTTCGTGTGGACGCACGACTCGGTCGGTGTGGGCGAGGACGGCCCCACACACGAGCCGGTCGAACAACTCGCGTCCCTGCGCGCGATGCCGGGACTCCGGGTCATCCGCCCCGGCGATGCCAACGAGGTCGCGGCCGCGTGGAAGGTCCACCTCGACGGCGACGGTCCCACCGCGCTCGATCCTCACGCGGCAGAAGATCCCCGTCCTCGAAGGCACCGCCGAACGCGCGCCCGCCGGCGTACCCGCCGGCGCGTACGTGCTCGCACCGGAGAACCGTGATCGCCCCGACGTCGTGCTCATCGGGACCGGTTCCGAAGTGCAGGTCTGCATCGCGGCGCGCGAGTTGCTTGCCGCCCGGGGCATCGCGGCGCGTGTCGTGTCGATGCCGTCGTGGTCGCTGTTCGAACAGCAGTCCGTCGAGTACCGCATGGACGTGTTGCCGCCGGGCGTGCCGGCGCTCGCGGTCGAGGCCGGGGTTCGTTTCGGTTGGGAGCGTTACGCCGACGATGTCGTGAGCATCGATCGGTTCGGTGCATCCGCGCCCGGCGACGTCGTCATGCGCGAGCTCGGGATCACGCCGGAACACACTGTCGAGCGCGCACTTGCGCTGCTCGATGCCATTGGAGCGGAAGGAACCTGAACATGGGGAGCGCCATCCCGCTGTTGGCCGAGTTCGGGCAGAGCGCCTGGTACGACAACCTGACGCGCGCGATCGCGACGGGAGGTCTGCAGAAGCTCATCGACGTGCACGACATTCGCGGCGTCACGTCGAATCCCACGATCTTCGAAAAGGCCATGGCCGAAGGGGTCGACTACGACGCGCAGTTGCTCGAGGTGACCGCGGCCGGCGCGTCGACCGAGACCGCGTACTGGGATCTCGTCACCCGCGACATCGAAAACGCGGCCGACGTGTTGCGCCCCATCTACGACCGCCTCGATGCGGCCGACGGGTACGTGTCGATCGAGGTCTCGCCGGATCTGGCGCACGATGCCGCCGGAACCGCGCGCCAGGCACGGGAACTGTGGGAACGGATCGCCCGCCCCAACGTGATGATCAAGATCCCGGCGACGCTCGAGGGCATCCCCGCGATCACCGAGACGCTGGCCGCAGGCATCAACGTCAACGTGACGTTGATCTTCAGCCTCGAACGATATGCCCAGGTCATCGTGGCGTTTCTCGAGGGTTTGGAGCAGCGGGTCGCCGGCGGGGGCGACATCCGGCATCTGGCCTCGGTCGCGTCGTTCTTCGTGAGCCGGGTCGACACGGAGACCGATCGGCGCCTGCCCGAGGGTCACGCCCTCCGGGGGAAGGCCGCGGTCGCGAACGCCAAGCTCGCGTACCAGCTTTTCCGCGAGCGGCTGTCGGGTCCGCGTTGGGAGAGCCTCGTCGCCGCCGGTGCGCGGGTGCAGCGTCCGCTGTGGGCGTCGACCTCCACGAAGAACCCGGCGTACTCCCCCACGTTGTACGTCGACGACCTGATCGGCACGGACACGGTCAACACGCTGGCGCAGGCTTCGGTCGACGTACTCGGTCTCGGTGACATCGATCTGCGCGCGGACGCGATCCTGGAAGATGTCGACGGCGCGCGTCAGGTGATCGCGGATCTCGCGGGCGCGGGTGTCGATTTCGCCGACGTGACCGCGACCCTCGAGCGCGAGGGAGTCGCGTCGTTCGCGAAGTCGTTCCACGACGCACTCGACTCGCTCGCGAAGAAGGCCACCGACCTCAAGTAGCCGGGTGTGCCGTCGCGTCGACGACGGTACGCAAGTGGTCCGTGAAATCGGACGGTTTCGCGTGCGCGTTCAGTCCGCTGGTGTTCGGCATCACGTAGGTACGCGCGCCGCCGAACGACTCGGGTTGCCAACCCAGCACCGCGCGTTTGTCGACCGCGACGCGATAGCCCGTGATGCCGATGAAGCAGACGGACGCGGGCTGCAGCCAACGCACGAGGCGTTCCAGACGTTCGGTGCCCGCGACGAACTCGGCGTGATCCAGCTCGTCGGCGCGCGCCGTGGCGCGGCGCACGATGTTCGTCATCCCGACCCGATCGGCGCGGAGCGCGTGGAACGGATCGAGGGTGCGGGTCACGAGTCCGGATGCCAGCGCCGCGGGCCAGAACCGGTTCCCCGGCCGGGCGAAGCTGACGCCGACCTCGGCCGAGAGGAGGCCGGGGTTGAGGCCGACGAGGAGCACGCGCATACCCGGGCCGACCGTGTCGGCGAGCATCCGGGCGCGGCTGGCCTCGATGTCGATCCACTCCTCGCCGTCGTCCACGAACTCCTCGATCGTGAAGCCGGCGCCTTCCACGACATCGCGCAGCCGCTCGGCGGGCCACCACGTGAAGTGCCGCCCGGGAAACCGGTCGTCCTCGTTCTCCCGGTTCCGGTCGGAGGTCACCTGGAGGTGGAGTGCGCCGCCGAGATCGACGGCGCGGTGCAGGTCGGCGAGGGCCATCGGCAATCGCTCGGCCGGGATGTGCATGTACGACCGGTGCGCCCACGCGCCGGTCAGCGCGCCCGTCCGGAACGGCAGGTGCTCGAGATCGGAGACGAGTGGCCACGCGTCGGGCGCGAACGTCCGCACCTGCGCCGCCATGCCGATCGCGGCGTCGAACGCGACAACGGGTGCACCGAGATCGGCGCTGTGCCAACCCGGGCCGCAGCCGACGTCGGCGCGCACTCCGGGCGGGACGCGCGCGGCGAACGCGTCGATCCCGCGCGGTCGCGCCCGCCGGCGGTGTTCGATCCAGTCGTCGACGTTCGTCTCGTAGACATTGACCGTCTCGCGATCCATGCGTCGGGAAGAATGGCAGACGTGGAGCTTCCCGGGCAGGTTCGCATCGTCGAGGACGTCCCCCGCGCCTTTGCGCGGCTCGTCGCCGAGCTCACGCCGTCGTCGATCGCGCTCTCCGGCGGTGAGCTCGCCCACCGCTGTTACGCCGCGTTGCGCCGGGAGACGTTGGTGTGGTCGTCGGTCGAAGTGTTCTTCGGCGACGAGCGGGTCGTGCCGGTGGATTCCGACGAATCGAACGAGGGCATGGCCCGCCGGACGCTGCTGGACGAGGTCGCGCCACGGGCCGTCCATTCGCTGGTCGACGCGGGCGCCGACGCGTACGACGCCCTGGTGCGCGCCGCGCCACCGATCGACATCGTCCACTTGGGCCTCGGGCCCGACGGTCACACGGCGTCCCTGTTCCCCGGCACGGCTGCGTTCGACGAGCGGGACCGTCTCGTCGTCGAGACCGAGGACGATCTGCATCCGTACCCGCGCCTGACGTTCACCTTTCCCGCGATCGCGCTCGCAGCGCTCGCGGTCGTGACCGTCGAAGGCGAGGAGAAGCGCGACCCGATCATGCGGATCCGCGCCGGTGAAGATCTCCCCGGCGCGCGGATCCGGGCCCGCCAGGTGCTCTGGATCGGAGACCGGGCTGCACTGGCTGCCGACTAGGGTCGCCGCATGCTCAGCGCCTCGTCGTTCCGGGAGCTGCTCGACGCGTCCCTGACCGAGCTGATGCCGGCGGCCGCCGCACGCCGCGATGCGCGCACCGGGACACGTATCACCTTCTCGCCCAAGGTCTTCGTCCCCCTCACGATGCTGTGCCGCGACCGGTGCGGGTACTGCACGTTCGCCAAGCCTCCGGCCCGGCTCGACACGCCGTATCTCGACGCCGATCGGGTCGTGGAGCTCGCCTCGCGCGGCGCCGCGCTCGGGTGTTTCGAGGCGCTGTTCACCCTCGGGGAGGCGCCCGAGGCGCGCTACCCGCAGGCGGCGGCCTGGCTGCAGGAGCACGGTTTCGCGAGCACCGTCGACTATCTCGTGTCGGTCGCCCGGCGTGTGCTCGAAGAGACCGGCCTGCTCCCCCACGCCAACGCGGGCGCGTTGTCGGAAGCGGAGCTGCTTCGTCTGCGGGCGGTGAGCCCCTCGCAGGGAATGATGATCGAGACGCTGGCGGATCGTCTGCACGAACCCGGCGGCGCCCACTTCGGCGCGCCGGACAAGACCGCGGCTCGCCGCCTGGCGACCCTGCACGCGGCCGGCCGCGCGCGCGTTCCGTTCACCACCGGCATCCTCATCGGCATCGGCGAGACGCGCGCCGAACGGATCGAAGCGCTCGTCGCGATCGCGAACGCGCACGTCGAACACGGGCACGTCCAGGAAGTGATCGTGCAGAACTTCCTGCCGAAGGCCGGCACCGCCATGCACCGCGCCGATCCGTGCCCGACCGACGAGTTCCTGTGGTCGATCGCGGTCGCGCGTCTGATCCTGCCCGCCGACGTGCACCTGCAGGCCCCGCCGAACCTGAGCGACGATCTCACGCCGCTGCTCGCCGCCGGCATCGACGACTGGGGCGGCGTGTCGCCGCTCACGATCGATCACGTCAATCCCGAGCGGCCGTGGCCGGCCCTCGAACGACTCCGCGCCGCCACCGAGGCCGCGGGATTCGTGCTCGCGCCGCGCCTCACCGTGTATCCGGAGTACGTGCAGCGGGCGGACGAGTGGCTGCACCCCGACGTTCGCACCGCGGTGCTCGTGGCCTCCGATCTCGAAGGTCTCGCCCGCGACACCTCATGGGCGCCCGGTCGTGACGATCTGGAACCGCCGCAGCTGCTTCCGGCGCCGCGCGCGTACGCCGGTGGCGCCGTGGGCGAAGTGCTCGCGGGTGTGCTCGCCGGTGAAGAAGTCGGGATCGACGAGATCGTCACGCTGCTCTCGGCCCGGGGCCCCGAAGTCGCGCGGGTCGCCGAGGTCGCCGACCAGCTCCGGCAGGAGATCGTCGGCGATGAGGTCACGTTCGTCCGCAATCGCAACATCAACTACACGAACGTGTGCACGTTCAAGTGCCGCTTCTGCGCGTTCTCGAAGGGACCGCTGTCGCTGAACCTCCGGGGCCAGCCGTATCTCGTCGAGATGGAGGAGATGCAGCGCCGCGTCGTGGAGGCGGTCGAGTGCGGCGCGACCGAGGTCTGTCTGCAGGGCGGGATCCACCCCGACTTCGACGGCGACTACTACGTCGATGTCGCCCGGGCCGTGAAGGAGGTCGCGCCGTCCATCCACGTGCACGGGTTCACCGCGCTCGAGGTGACCGAGGGCGCGCGCCGGCTCGACATGCCGCTGCACGACTACCTGCTCCGGTTGAAGGAGGCGGGCCTCGCCACCCTTCCGGGCACCGCGGCCGAGATCCTCGACGACGAGGTGCGGGCCGTCATCTGCCCCGACAAGGTGAACACCGAGGAATGGCTGTTCGCGCACCGCACCGCGCACGAAGTCGGTTTGAAGTCGAACGTCACGATCATGCACGGGACGGTCGAGCGGCCGGTGCACGTCGCGCGTCACCTGGTGCGCACGCGGGATCTGCAGAAGCAGACCGGCGGGTTCACCGAGTTCGTTCCGCTCCCGTTCGTGCACATGGCGACGCCGATCTTCATCCAGGGCAAGGCGCGGCGCGGCCCGACGTTCCGCGAGGTGCTGTTGATGCATGCTGTCGGGCGCATTGCGTACCGCGACACGATCCCGAACGTGCAGGCATCGTGGGTGAAGTGCGGCATCAGCGGTACGCGTCAGATCCTGCAGGCCGGCGCCAACGATCTCGGGGGCACGTTGATGGACGAGAACATCTCCCGCGCCGCCGGTGCGAGCCACGGCCAGGAGCTCGACGAAGCCGAGTTCCGGGCGATCGTCGAACCGATCGGCCGCACCCTCGCGCAGCGCACGACGCTCTACGGCCGCACGCAGACGGTCGGCCGCCGGCTCCGGCCGGTCGAGGAACATCCGGTGGGCGCGCAGCCGGTCGAGCTCACGCTGGGGGCGAAGAAGTGAGTCGATTCGACGTGGTGACCATGGGGAACGCCCTGGTCGACGTGTTGGCGTTCGCCGACGACAAGTTCGTCGCCCGCACGGGCGTCGAGCCCGGCGCGATGACGATGGTGGACGCGGCCCGCTCCGACGAGATCTACGCGGAGATGGGCGCGGCGATCGAGGCCTCCGGCGGGTCGGCCGCGAACACCGCGGCGGGTGTCGCGTCGTTCGGCGGCAAAGGTGCGTACATCGGGCGCGTCGCCGACGACACCTTCGGCAAGGTCTTCTCCCACGACCTGCGCAGCGTCGGCGTGCACTTCGATGCACCGTTCGCAACCACGGGATCGCCGACCGGTCGTTGTCTGGTGATCGTCACCCCCGATGCCCAGCGCACGATGTGCACGTTCCTCGGAGCCGGCGCGGAGCTCGACGAGTCGTACGTCGACGAGGCGATCGTCGCGAGTGCGGCGGTGACCTATCTCGAGGGCTACATCTGGGACCCGCCCGCGGCCAAAGACGCAGTCCGCCGCGCCGCGGCGATCGCACACCGCTCCGATCAGCGGGTCGCGCTCACGCTCTCCGATCCCTTCTGCGTGGATCGCCATCGGGCCGAGTTCCTCGAGTTGATCGAGGGTCACATCGACATCCTGTTCGCCAACGAGGACGAGATCACGAGCCTCTACGAGGTCGACACGTTCGACGAGGCGTTGCACCACGTGCGCGGCCACTGCGAGATCGCGGCCCTCACCCGCGGTCCGCACGGGTCGGTGATCGTCGCGGGCGACGACGTGCACGTGATCGACGCCCATCCCGCCGAGGTCGTCGACACCACCGGCGCCGGCGACCTGTACGCGGCCGGATTCCTGTACGGACTCACGCACGGACGCGATCTCGCCACCTGCGGGCAGCTGGCTTCGCTCGGTGCGGCCGAGGTGATCTCGCACCTCGGCGCCCGTCCGGCGGTGGCGCTCGCCGAGCTCGCGCGTCCGCTGCTCGGAGCCTGATCCGACGGTGGCCCGACTCCCGCGGTATCGCACGGGTGATGCCGAGCTCGACCAGGACATCGACAAGCTGATCGCGAAGGTCGGTGACGTCAACGACGCCGACCTCGTCTTCGAGCTCGTCGTATCGGCGGTGCGGCTCGCGCGCGACCGCGCGACGCGCGGCGACCTCAAGATCGCCAATGCGGCCCTGAAGGAGATGCGCTACGCGTTCGCGGTCTTCGAGCCGTACCGCGCCGCGCGGAAGGCTGCGATCTTCGGATCGGCGCGGACGCGCCGCGACGACCCGCTGTACGCGCAGACCGCAGCCCTGGCGCGCGAACTGGCCGACGCCGACTGGATGGTGATCACCGGCGCGGGCCCGGGGATCATGGAAGCCGGCATCGAGGGCGCGGGCGCCGCCAACTCGTTCGGCGTGAGCATCCGGCTCCCGTTCGAAGCCGCGACCACGCAGTTCCTCGCCGACGACCCCAAGCTCGTCAGCTTCCGCTACTTCTTCACGCGCAAGGTCACGTTCGTGAAGGAGGCGCACGCGTTCGTCCTGTTGCCCGGCGGGTTCGGTACGCTCGACGAAGGCTTCGAGCTGCTGACGCTCGTGCAGACGGGGAAGGCGCCGCCCGCGCCGATCGTGCTGCTCGATGTGCCCGGCGGGACGTTCTGGCTGAGCTGGCTGCAGTTCGTCGAACGGGAGTTGCGCGCCCGGGGCTACATCTCGCCGGAGGACATGCGGCTCGTGAAGATCACCGACGACGCGTCGGTCGCGCTCGCGGAGATCACCGGCTTCTACCGCAACTATCACTCGCTGCGATTCGTCGACGGCAACCTCGTGTTACGGATGAAGGAGCTCCCGAGCGCGGCGCGGATCGAGGCGCTCAACGCCGACTTCGCCGACATCGTCGCGAGCGGCCGCATCGAGCCCGCGGCCACGAGCAAGGCGGAGATCAGCGACGACGATGTTCCCGACCTCGCCCGCATCAGCATGCGCTTCGACCGCCGGAGTTACTCCCGCCTGCGCGAGCTGATCGATCGTCTGAACGTTCCCGAGTAGCGGAGGGCAAGGTGTTCCACGCCGCCGATCAGTTTCACGAGATGTTCGGGGTACACCGACAGCTCGACCACGTGCTCTACGAGTCGGCTCAGCGCGTCGGTGGCGTCGAGTTCGAGAGCATCTTCAACCCCATCTCGCCCGAAGCGCTGACCGCCACGCCGCGCATGGACGCGATCAACCACGATCAGGCGTTCCTGCGATCGTCACCCATGTCGGCGGCGGAGACCGAGGCGGCCCTCGGGCTGCTCGAGATCCTGCACGGCGATTTCGTCGCACCGAACATCGAAGCCTTCGTGGAGTTCGCCGAACGGGAGAACGTGTTCAAGCGGCTCGCGGGCGGCCAGTCGTTCATCTTCGTGGGATCACACCTCGAGTTCCAAGACGTCGGCTTCAATCTGGGTTACCTGACCCGCGCTGCGCAGCAGGTCGGCTTCGATCGCGTCGACACCCGTACGACGCTGATGATCGGCCGGCTGCTGGGCTACCTCGAGGTGATGGGCCTGAACGTCATCGACGACATCCTCCGCAAGGCCGCCAACGTGTTGAAGACGTTCCCGGTGAGCGGCGGCGAGGCCGTGAACGAGGGCGACATCACCGACGAGGATCTCAACCGACGGGTGAAGACCTTCCGCAAGCGCCAGAACGCCCGGACGCGCAGCGAGTTCATGAACCTCATGACCTCCGACCACGGGCACATCGTCATCGAGGCCGGCAGTGGTTCCCGTGACGCGAAGGATGCGCACGGCTACGTGGTGATGGAGCCGTTCGCGACCGGGACCCGAGAGGATCTGTACCTCGCGTCACAGGCCGGGGCCGCGATCTTTCCCATCTTCGGCGACTACGGCGATCGTGAGGAACCGAGCATCGTCGAGTTCGGTCCCGAGATCCGACGCCTCGACACCCCCAACCATGCGCACGCCATCGGGGAGATGATCGCGAGCATGGGGAACCGGGCGCGCGGGGCCGCGGCCCAACAACACCCCGACGTACCGCGCTTTCGGGTACCGATCCGGTACGGGAACTACGAGACCTAGGTGCCGAAGTCGACCGCGGCGGCCTCGACCACACTCGCGGTGCGTCCGGGGCCCGCTTGCCACGTCCAGTACATGTTCGTGTGCGCGATGACCTTGTCGGCGGGCGGGAGTCCGTATTCGCTGAAGTCCTCGGTGGTGTGCGCGTCGGCAACCAATACGGTGTCGTAACCGCGCACGAACGCTCCGTGGAGGGTCGCCCGGACACACGCGTCGGTCTCCGCGCCGGTGACGACGAGCCGGCCCACCTTGCGCTGCGCCAACGCGGACTCCAGGTCGGTGGCCTCGAAGGCGTCGCCGTACTTCTTGTGCACGACCGGCTCGGAATCCCGGCGCGCCAGCTCCGGTACGTACTCCCAACCCGAACTGCCCTCGACCAGGTGGTCGCTCGAGTGTTGTACCCACACCACCGCCACGTCGCTCGCCCGGGCCCGGTCGACGAGGGCGCGGATCTTCGCGATCACCTCGTCGCGGTTGTACGCGTTCGCCACGACGTCGTTCTGCACGTCCACCACCACCAACGCGGTGTTCGGACGGTCGGTCAGGCTGGTCATCGCCGGTCTCCTTCCTCCGGGTCGGTCATACCCGGCCGCCGGAGTGGGCCCACCTCACGACCTCGGGTGTCGCCAGGGTTGCGACGCGCTGCTCGTAGCGCTCGAGCGCGGCGTCATCGAGGATGTCGTGCCACTGGCCCGACCGGCCGCGGTTGAAGAACCGCTTGTTGTCCGTCCAGATCGCGTGCGTGGTATCGGGGGCGATCACGTCCGCGTGCGCCCGCATGCTCTCGAAGGTCGCGGCCTCGACCAACGCCGGCCAGTGTTCCTCGGAAACGGTGATGGCGAGGCGTGTCGCCAGGCGTCGCATCTCGCCCTCGAGGTCGGTCTGCAGGTCGTTGTAGTGGAGCATCACGACGTTGGGCCGGTCGCGTACGTCCCAGAATCCCTGGAGATGGTGCATGACCGCGCGCAGGTTCATGGCGTCGACCGGCGGCGTGTCGTCGTCGACCCAGATCCAGAACCGTTCGATCTCGGTCTCGGCCCGCGGTGGCGGACCCTCCGCGAGCATGTCCGCGACGTCATCGAGACCGACCGCTGCTTCGCGCGCGCCGATCATCGCGAACATGTCCATGTTCTCCATGTGGTTGTCCCACGAGCGGTACACGTCGCGCGGGTCACGCCCGACGCCGATGTACGTGACGCCGGGAACCCACGGGAGACCATCGAGTGGAGTGTGGGTCTTGATGAACCGCCGGTGGGTCTGCGCGGCGAGGTCGGCGACGACGGATGCGCGATCGCGGGTCAGCATGTCGAGCCACGGCGAGATGAGGTCGAGCGACGTGTCGAACGACGGTGTCTGGAACACGAGGAGCGCGCAGATCATCTGCGTCCACGTGGTGCCGCACTTGGGCGGAGTGCTGATGATGATGTCGTCGGGCCGGAAGGCGAATCCTTCCCACCGGGCGCTGTCGTAGACGAGCGACTTGTAGCGGGGACGGACCATGGCGCGATGCTTAGTCGTCGGTGTTCGCGGGCGCCAATGCGCCGATCGCCTTCGCGATCGCACGCCGGGCCTGCAGCAGCCGCTTCTCCTGCCGGGCCGCGACCGCCGCTTCGTCGCTGTCGGGTGATCGGGCCACCTCGCGCAGGTTTTCGTAGGCGAGGTCGCGCAACTCTTCTTCGATCGCCACCAGCCGTTCGGTGATGTGTTCGTAACGGTCAGTCATCGAGAGCCTCCGCGATCAGATCGGCGGGGTGGCGGGCGTCGATTCCTCCACCGCGCAGCTGCACCATGCACCCGGGATTCGCCGACGCGACGACCATCGGCCCCGGCGTCCCGGCCGCGGCGCGGAGCGCGGCGATCTTGCGATCGAGAATGCGCTGCGAGAGATCGCGTTGCGCGATCGCGTACGCGCCCCCGGCTCCGCAGCAGAGTCCTTCGTCGGCCGTCTCGACCAGGTCGTACGCCGGCGCCAGGACGGTACGGACCGCGCCGTGTTCCTTCTGGACATGGCGGAGGTGACACGGATCCTGGACGACGACCGGCGTGCTCATCGCCCGCAGTCGGAGTGCCGGCCGTCGGACGAGCCACTCGGAGAAATCCTTCACCCGGGCGCTGAACGCGTGCGCGGCCGCGGTGTCGAGGAGTTGCCCGTACTCCTTCATCGCGGCACCGCAGCCCGCGCTGTCGACGACGACGGGCGCGTCGCCCGGCATCGACGCGATCACGCGCGCCGCGAGTGCACGCGCTTGTCCGGTTCGGCCGGCGTGCAGATGCAACGCGCCGCAGCACCCCGCGGCCGCGGGCGGGCGGGCGACGTGCGCGCCGGTCGCGCGCATGACCCGCGCCGCCGATCGGTGGGTGTCGCGCATCCACGCGTCCATGACGCAACCCGTGAACAACCACGCATCGGGCGCACCACCGACCGGCACGTCGAGGGGCTCGCGCAGCGATCGGCCCGAAAGCCGCGGCACGCCGAGACGGGCGGGGACCATACGCAGTCGCTGCGCGACCCACACCGCCCACGTACACGCGAGGAGCAGCCAGTGGCGCGGGAGCACGACGGCGTAGGCGAGCCACTCCGCGGCGCGGCGCAGCGACGATCGCGGCGGAGGCAGCGCGGCGCGCGTGGACTCCATCAGTGCGCCGAAGTGCACACCCGACGGGCACGCGGCCTCGCAGCCGCGGCACGACACACACTCTTCCATCGCGGTGCGGAACTCGTCGTCCATCGGTGCGGCGCCGGATTCGACGGCGCGCATTGCCGCGATGCGGCCGCGGGGCGAGGCGATCTCGCGTCCGGTCACTCGATAGGTGGGGCAATGCGGCAGACAGAGGCCGCACGACACGCACGCGTTCAACGTGTCGGGATCGAGTCCGAGCACGCCCGCGGCGGGCTTCACGACGTTCCCAGCGGCAGCCGGCCCGGGTTCAGGTTCCCCTCGGGATCGAATGCGGCCTTGATGCGGCGCATCACCGGCGCGTTCGGCAGCGGGATCCCGTAGCCGTCGTCGTCGGTCGGCCCGCCCGCTTCCCGCAGCATCCAGCCGCCGTGCGCATGAGCGGCGGCACGCGCCGAGAGCAACGCGGGCGCGGAGTCGGCGGCGACGTGGATCGTGCCGATGCCGAGCTCCGCGCACCAACGTACGTCGGCGGCCAGCGCACGGGCGCACGCGACAACGCGTCCGGGCGCGACCGAGATGCGGCCGCGGTGTTCTCCTTCGGGGAGCGCGGGCGCGGCGGCGACCGGTTGCATTCCCCGACCCTGCACTTCGATGTCGGCGTCGACGCCTTCGAACAGCGCGGTCTCGCGATCGCCGTCCCAGAGGCGCGCCGACGGCCGGTACGCGGCGCCGGCCTCCGAGGCCGTGAACCAGCGCGCGCACGCAAACCGCGGCCGGCAGCGCAACGTCGCCTGGTGCAGCACCCCGATCGTCCCCAGCGAACCGACGAACAGTCGCGGGAGGTCGTAGCCCGTGACGTTCTTGACGGTGGGGCCACCGCCCTTCACCATCCGGCCGTCGCCGGTCTCGAACCGGACCTCCAGGACGTGGTCGCGCACGGGTCCGTGCCGGAGCCGGCGCACACCCGACAAGCCGCACGCGAGGATGCCGCCGATCGTGGCGGCGCGCGAGCGCGGATCGAGCGCGCATTCCTGGCCGTGCTCCGCGAGGATCCGGTCGACCTCGTCGAACGTGGTCGCCGCGCCGACCGTGATCGTCATGTCCGCCGGCTCGTAGGCGATCACCCCCGCCGGCGCGCGCACCTCGGTCGCGCCCGCGGGCGGCGGCCCGCCGACCCCCCAGTGGGTTCCCGCCCCGATCGGCGCGATGGCCCGCGTCGCCGGTCCGGTCATATCCATGCGCCCTCGGGCACCCGTTGCATCTCGCCGCAGCGACTCCCGCGCGGCAAGACCTTCTGCGGGTTGGCGGCGCCGTCGGGATCGAAGGCGTCGCGCAAGCGGGCCTGCGCGTCGAGGTCGTCGACGGTGAACATACGCGGCATGAGGTCGCGCTTTTCGATCCCCACGCCGTGTTCGCCGGTGAGCACGCCCCCGGCCTCCAGGCACGCGTCGAGGATCTCGGTGCCCGCCGCGTACACGCGGTCCCACACGCCCGGTTCGCGGCGGTCGAAGACGAGGAGCGGATGCAGGTTGCCGTCGCCCGCATGGAACACGTTCATCACGATCAGATCGTGCTGCTCGGCGATCTCGTAGACGCGGCGCAGGACGTCGACCAACTTCGTCCGGGGAACCACCGCGTCGTGCAGGTAGTAGTCGGGCGCGATGCGCGCGATCGCGCCGAACGCCGACTTTCGCCCCTTCCACAACAACGCGCGCTCGGTGTCGTCGGCCGCGACCCGAACGAGCGTCGCGCCGTTGGCGCGTGCGACCGAGGCGATGGCTTCGACATGCTCGGCGACACCGTGCTCCAACCCGTCGACCTCCGCGAGGAGCACCGCCTGGGCGTCGCGCGGATATCCGGCGCCGACGAAGTCCTCGACCGCCCGGGTGATACGCGCGTCCATCATCTCGAGCGCGGCGGGCAGCACTCCGGCGGCGATGACCCCGCTGACCGTCGCGGCCGCGGCCTCGACCGAGTCGAACGCGCACAGCATCGTGGCCACCGCCGGCGGGTCGGGCATGAGCCGCACCGCGATCCGCGTGGCGATGCCCATCGTTCCCTCGGAGCCGACGAAACACCCCCGCAGGTCGTAGCCCGGAGCATCGGGAACGAGGCCGCCGAGCCGCGTCATGGTGCCGTCGGCCAGCACGACGTCGACCGCGAGCACGTGCGCCGAGGTCACGCCGTCGGCGAGGCAGTGCGGACCGCCCGCGTTGGTGCCGACGTTGCCGCCGATGGTGCACGCCTGCTGGGACGACGGGTCGGGCGCGTAGTGCAACCCGAGGTGTCCGACGGCCCGCGACAGGTCGAGGTTCAAGACGCCGGGTTCCACCCAGGCGACCCGCGCCTCGGCATCGATCTCGAGCACCCGGTTCATCTGGGTGGTGACGATGACGACCGGATCGTCGAGCGGCGTCGCGCCGCCCGCGAGACCCGTGCCGCTGCCGCGCGCGACGAACGGCCGACCGTGCCGGCGCGCCACGCCAACCGCGGCCGCGACCTCCTCGCCCGACCGCGGAAAGCACACCGCGACGGCCCGGCCGACCGCTACACCCGCATCACGCGCGTACAGCGCCAGCTCCAGCGGCTCGGCACTCACACGATCCGCACCGACCGCGAGCCGAAGGTCGCGCAGCAGATCGTCGAGCAGGTGGTCGTGAGAGGGGTCGGAGTGCGCGATACGCGGGATGCTACCGACTAGCGTCGAAGGTCATGAGTGGACCAACACGCGAATGGATCACCATCCCGGTAGCGGGCAAGGAGCAACGCCAGTTCCAGATCGACGTCACGTTCCTGGCGTCGTCGTGGCACTGCATCTTCGGTCAGGGTTGCCAGGGTGTGCTCACCGAGCCCGCGCCCGAGATGGTGCAGGGCTGTTGTTCCTACGGCGCGTACGAGTCGGAGAAGAAGGTCAAGGAGAAGGTCGAGAAGCTCGCCAAGAAGCTCGGCGACGACGAGTGGCAGTTCAAGCAGATCGGCCTGAAGAAGGGTGTCTGGGCGAACGCGGGTAAGGACGAGTGGCGCACGCGCCTGCACGAGGACGCGTGCGTGTTCCTGAACCGTCCCGGTTTCGAAGCCGGTCCGGGTTGCGCGCTGCACCTCCACGCGATGAACACGGGCAAGCACTTCAGCGACACGAAGCCGACGGTGTGCTGGCAGCTGCCGTTGCGTGCGGTCGACCGCGACGAGGAAGACGAGTCGGTCACGACCGTGCTCACCGAGTTCGGCCGCGACGGCTGGGGTGAGGGCGGCGAGGAGTTCGCCTGGTGGTGCACCGAGGCCAAAGAGGCGTTCACCGGCGGCGAGCCGGTGTACAAGTCGATGGAGTCGGAGCTGCGCAAGATGCTCGGCGACGCGGTGTACGAAGAGGTCGCGAAGTACATGGATGTTCGCATGACCTCCGGCCCGCCGCCGATGCCGCACCCGGCCGAGGTTCCCGTCTCGCTCGGTCGCACGCGCCTCCGGCGTCCGTGACCGACACCCTCGACGCGATCGTCGGCGATCTCGAAGCCGAGCAACGCGAGCTCCAGGACGTCGTCGGCGGCATCGACGACGACGCGTGGCTCACTCCGACCCCCGCATGGGGTTGGGACGTACGCGACACGATCGCGCACCTCGCCGACACCGACGAGATGGCGATCGACACCGCGCAGGGCGGCCCGTACGCGATCAACGATCTCGCGGCGCGCGCGGCGTCGGGCCCCGACGTCACCTACCGCGGAGTGCTGAAGGGCCGCCGCCTCGCCGGTCGCGAGGTGGCCGCATGGTGGACACGTACCTCCGCGGCCGAACGCTCGATGCTGTCGGCGCTCCCACCCGACGGGCGCGTGCCCTGGGGCATCGGGATGCGCGCCCCGTCGTTCGCGACCGCGCGCCTCATGGAGACGTGGGCGCACGGTCTCGACGTGCGGGCCGCGCTGGGCGTCCCGGCGGTCGACACCGATCGCCTCGCCCACGTCGCCTGGCTCGCCACCCGGGCGTTGCCGTACGCGTATTCGGTCGCCGGGCGCGAAGCGCCCCCGGCCGCGATCCGGGTCGAACTGACGCTCCCCTCGGGGGCGATTTGGGCCAACGGCCCGGTTGGCGTCCCCGACCGCATCACCGGAACGGCAGGCGAATACTGCCGAGTGTTCGTGCATCGGACACCGGCTGCCGATACGAACCTGGTGATCGAAGGTGACGCCGCTCGGGCCGCGATCGCGGTCGCCCGCGCGTTCCTCTAAGGGGCCAACGCCATGCCGCTCTTCTCATTCGAGGGCCTCACGCCGCAGGTGCACCCGGGCGCGTTCGTCGCGCCGACCGCAACCCTCGTCGGCGACGTCATCGTCGAAGACGGCGCGTCGGTCTGGTACGGCGCGGTGATCCGGGCCGACTACGCGCCGGTGATCGTCCGCCACGGTGCGAACGTGCAGGACAACGCCGTCATCCACGGTCCGCCCGGGTTGACGACCGACATCGGCCCCGGCGCGACGGTGGGGCACAACTGCGTCGTCCACGGGGCGATCCTCGAGGCCGAATGCCTGGTCGCGAACGGCAGCGTCGTGCTCGACGGCGCCACGATCGGTGCCGGGGCGTTGGTGGCGGCGGGGTCGGTGGTGGCCGCGGGGACGACGGTGCCGGCGGGGATGCTCTACGCGGGTGCGCCGGCGACGTTGAAGCGACCGGTCAAGGGCACCGGCGCCGAGGTCTGGGTCGAGACGAACCCCGAGTCGTACGCCGAGCTCGCTCGTCGCCATCACGTCGGCATCCGCTACGTCGACCCCGACGACGACGCCGACGAATAGCCGGAAACCCTGCCATTTGATGGCAGGTGTTTAGCCGCGGGAGTAGACGCCGGCGCCGCCGTCGACGACCAGGACCTCACCGGTCATCCACGACGACGCGTCGGAGATGAGGAACAGGGCCCCCGAGGCGATGTCGTCCGGCACGCCCAGGCGCCCGAGCGCGTGGCTGCGGGCCATGGCCGCTTCGTTGGGCTCCCAGAGTGCACGTGCCATGTCGGTCTTCACGAGTGCGGGTGCGATCGCGTTGACCCGCACACCGGGCGCGAGCTCCTGCGCGAGCTGACGGGTGAGGTGGATCAGCGCGGCCTTCGAGACGTTGTAGGCGCCGATGAACGGGCCGGGACGGAATCCGCCGACCGACACGACGTTCAGCACGACGCCACCGTGCTCGCGCATGTACCCGTGCCAGGCCGCGCGCACGAAGCGCAGTGGCGCGGTGATGTTCGCGTCGAACACCTTCGTGACCGCGCCGAGGTCGGCGTCCATCAGCGGCGCGAAGACGGGGTTGATCGCGGCGTTGTTGACCACCACGTCGCAGCGCCCGAACCGTTCGATCATCTGTTGCACCGCGGTGTCGGCGACGTCGGCGTCTCCGACCGAACCGACGACGGTCAGCACCCGCGCCCCGAGCGCCTCGATCGCACCCGACGCCTCGTCGAGCTCGGCCGGCTTGCGCGCCACGAGGCACATGTCGGCGCCCGCGGCGGCGGCCGCCTCCGCGATGGCCCGGCCGATCCCCCGCGTCCCGCCCGTGACCAGCACGGCCTTGCCGTCGAGGCGCAGCGCGGTCGCGGGGTCGATCACAGGTACAGCCCCGTACCGCCCTCGCTGCGCGGCGAGGCGACCGCGTGCACGTCGCGCTCGCGCAGGATGAGGTACTCCTCGCCCTGGATCTCGACCTCGAAGCCCGTGTCGGGCGAGAAGAGCACCGTGTCGCCCGCCTCGACCGTTCGCACGGTCGGACCGACGGCGGCAACCTCGGCCCACACGAGGCGCCGGGAGACGTCGGCTGTGGCCGGGATGAGAATGCCGGCGCGCGACTTGCGCTCCCCGGCCTCCTTCGATTCCACGACCAGCAACCGGTCGGCAACCATCCGGATCGAGTGCTTGTTCTCGCCGCCGTCGGACATCGGCCGCAGGCTAGCGGTGAGGTTCGATACCGGCTCCCGTGCGGCCCCGCAGCTATCTTCGTGCCTGACGAAGTTTTGCGAGATGGCGTTCGGAGGAGGCCCCGCAATGTCCCGCCGCTGGAATCGACGCGTCCCGCTCGCCCTCGTGGCCGGGTTCGCGCTGTTCGTCGCCGCCTGCGGCGGCGGTGGCGGAAGCAGTGCGGACCAGACGCGCACGGCGACGAACGGCTCCATCGACGTCAACGCGTACGACCCGTACCACTTCGACGTGAAGACCATCAAGGCGTCACCGGGTCCGCTCACGATCAATCTCCACGAAAAGGGCGGTCAGACGCACACGTTCACGATCGAGGACCCCAAGTTCGAGATCAAGGTGACGCCGAGCGCACCGGAGGCCTCCGGCACGGTGACGCTGAAGCCCGGCACGTACAACTTCAAGTGCTCGTTCGACGGCCACGCCGCCGCGGGCATGCACGGCCAGATCGTCGTCGCATGACCAGGGCTTCCGGCCGGTAGATTCGCAACGCTGATGGTGCAGTCCGCGATACCTCTCGACGTCCGGCCCCGGCCGCTGCTGACGACCTTCGGCGCGTACGTCCGGCTCACGAAGCCGCGCGTCATCGAGCTCCTGCTCGTCACCGCCGTGCCGCCGATGTTCCTCGCGCAGGGCGGTCTGCCCGGGGTCGGCCTGATCGCGGCCGTCGTCATCGGCGGCGCGCTGGCCGCGGGCGGCGCGAACACCATCAACTGCTGGATCGAGCGCGACCGCGATCAGTTGATGAAGCGCACGCACGGGCGGCCGTTGCCGCAGGGCGAGATCGTGCCCAGCCGGGCGCTGGCGTTCGGCATCATCTTGAACGTCGTCGCGTTCGTCCTGCTGGCGAGTGTCGCGAACCTTCTCGCGGCCGCGCTCACGCTCTCGGCGACGCTGTTCTACGTCTTCGTCTACACGCTGTGGCTCAAGCCCCGCACGGTGCAGAACATCGTCATCGGCGGCGCGGCGGGCGCGGTGCCCGCGCTCGTCGGTTGGGCCGCGGTGCGCGGCAGCCTCGCCGCACCCGCCTGGTTGCTGTTCGCGATCGTCTTCTTCTGGACGCCCGCCCACTTCTGGGCGCTGGCCATGAAGTACCGCGACGACTACGCGGCCGCCGGTGTGCCGATGTTCCCCGTCGTCTACGGCCCCGAGCGCACCACCCGCCGGATCGCGGCCTACGCCACGATCACCGTTGCGCTGACCTTCGCGATGACGCTCACGCCCGACGTCGGCCGGGTCTACGCGGCCGCGGTGTTCGTGCTCGGCGTGATGTTCGTGACCCGGGCCTTCGCGCTCGTGCGTGAACCCACGCCGCAGCGGGCGATCCGGTTCTTCGGCTGGTCGAACGTCTACCTGATGCTGGTGTTCGTCGCCGTTGCGGTCGACGCTCTCGTCCGCTGACGCTCCGGAGACCCGCCGGCTCTCCCGGGGTGCGATCGTCGCGTTGATCGTCGTGTCGCTGGCGATCCCGGTCGGTCTGCTCGCGCTGATCCTGCGCGCCCACGGCTCGTCGTCGGTCGCCGCGACCGCGGGTCCGCTGATCACCCCGAAAAAGGCCAAGGTCGGCCAGGCCGCCCCCGATTTCACGCTGCCCGGCCTCGACGGCAGGCCGGTCACGCTGTCGGGGTTGCGGGGCCGTCCCGTCGTGCTGACCTTCTTCGCCTCCTGGTGCAATCCCTGCGAACAGGACATGCCGATCCTGGAGCGGGCCCAGCACGACAACGGCGATCGCATCGCGGTGGTCGGGATCAACTACCGAGACTTTCCCAACGACACGCGCGACTTCGTGCGGCGGCTGGGCGTCACCTTCCCGACCCTGCTCGAGGACTCGACCGACAATCCCGTCGCGGCGCGTTACGACGTGAACTCCATGCCCGACACCGTCTTCATCGATGCCGACGGCGTCGTGCGCGACCGCATCTTCGGCCCGACCACTTCCACCGACCTGAAGTCCGCCGTTGCCCGCCTTCTCGCCCCCACCCGCGGATAACTCTCGCAACAGTTGCGAGGGAAAACCGCCCGGAGGACGGATATCGCGCACAACTGTTGCGAGGGTTTTCGGGGGGTTACTCCTCCCAGCGGAAGTAGCGGACCGCGAGGAGAGGCGCGACGACGGCCCAGGCGACCAGCACGACGAGTTCCCCCATCGGGAACGGCTGGGTCGACAGGGCGCCCCGCACGGTCTCGGAGAGCGCCGCGGCCGGGAGCAGCTTGGCGAAGTCCTGCACCGCGTTGGGCAGCTTCGACAGCGGGTAGGCCATCCCGCCGAGGAAGAGCAGGACGAGGAACAGGCCGTTCGCAGCGGCCAGGTTCGCCTCGGCGCGCAGCGTGCCGGCCATCAGGAGCCCGATTCCCGCGAACGCCACCGTGCCGATCAGCAACAGCCCGATGGCGGGCAGGATCCCGCCGGGGACGTTCCAGCCGATCGCGGCGCCCACCGCGACGATGAGCACGATCTGCAGCATCTCGAACGCGAGCACGGTCGCCGTCTTCGCGACGAGCAGGCCGCCGCGCGACAACGGGGTGGAGCCGAGGCGCTTCAGCACGCCGTAGCGGCGTTCGAAGCCGGTGGCGATACCGAGCGACACCATCGCGGAGGCCATGACCGCCAGCGACAACACGCCGGGCACGAGGAAGTCGACGGCGGGGAGGTCGGTCGAGATGGTGTCGACCTTGGCGAAGAAGACGAGGATGCCGAGCGGGATCGCGAGCGTCACGACCAGGTTCTCGCCCCGGCGCAACTGCAGGGTCGTCTCGGCTCGCGTCTGGGCGACGAGCGCTCGGCGGCGCACGCTAGCGAGCCTGTTCCGCGGTGATCTGGAGGAAGACTTCCTCGAGCGAACGCCGGCCGGCCTGCAGCGCGGCCAGGGTGACGTCGGCGTCGCGGAGGAAGCACGCGAGGTCGGCGATACGACCCGGAGTGCCGGCGGCGCGCACCACGTACTCACCGGCGCGGTCTTCGACGACTCCGCCGGGCGCGAGCCCGAGCGCGCCCGCGATCGCGGTCACGTCGAGGCCCGGCGCGGCCGCGAACCAGATCTCGTCGGCGACCGCGTGCTGGGTGAGCTCCGACGGGGAGCCGAGCGCGGCGAGCTTGCCGCCGGTGACGATCGCGACCCGATCGCACAACTGCTCGGCCTCGTCCATCGCGTGGGTCGTGAGCAGGACCGTCACGTTGCGGTCGCGCAGGTCGCGGACGAGCTGCCACGTCGTCGCGCGGGCGTGCGGATCCATGCCCGCGGTCGGCTCGTCGAGGAACACGACCTCGGGGCGGCCGATGAGCGCGCAGGCGAGGGAGAGCCGCTGCTGTTGTCCGCCCGAGAGGCGACGGACGGAGGTGCCGCGCGCGTCGCGCAGCCCGACGGTGTCGAGCAATCCGTCGGGCGACTCCGGGTCGTCGTAGTACGAGGCGAACAGGCGGAGGAGCTCGAGCGGCTTGAGTCCGGGATACATCCCGCCCTCTTGGAGCATCACGCCGATGCGCGGGCGCAGCGCCGCCGCGTCCTGCACGGGATCGAGGCCCAGCACCCGCACCGTCCCCCGATCGGGTGTGCGGTAGCCCTCCAGGGTCTCGACGGTGGTCGTCTTGCCCGCACCGTTCGGCCCGAGCAGCCCGAACACCTCACCCCGGGCCACGTCGAACGACAGGCCGTCCACGGCGCGCACGTCGCCGTAGTGCTTCTCGAGCCCCGCGACGGAGATGGCCGGGTCGGAGTCAGCGGCGGGCATGGCCTTTCGATTCTACGAGTGGCGGCCGGAGCGGCCGTTATCGGTCCCGCCACGCGACGTAGGCGGCAAGCTCGTCGAGCCAGGTGCGCGCCGGGTCGATGAGCGGGGCGTTCGCCAGCGCGTCGCGGGCCTCGGCCACGAGTCGTTCGATGTCGGACTCGATCTGGTCGAGGGCCCCGGTGCGCACGAAGACGCCCTGCAGGGCGGTGACCGCGTCCGCGGACAGATCCGGATCACCGAGATTCTGCAGCAGCTCGCGGTCCGCGGCGCCGGCCCGGGCGAACGCGAGCGCGACGAGCGGAGTGGGCTTGCCCTCGCGCAGATCGTCACCGACGGGCTTGCCGGTGACTTCCGCATCGCCGAACGCGCCCAGCACGTCGTCGCGGAGCTGGAACGCGTGACCGAGCGGCAGCCCGATGGCCGACAGCGCGGGCCCGAGCGGCCCGAGCCCGTCGGCGAGTGCGGCCCCGAGGTGCAGCGGCCGCTCGACGGTGTACTTGCCCGACTTGTAGACCGCGATCCGGTTGGCGAGCTCGGGCTCGGTGCTCGCCGACGCGGTTCCCGCGAGGTCGAGCGACTGGCCGACGCACAACTCGACGCGCAGCTCGTCGAACACGACGTACGCCGCGTCGGGCATCCCGCGCATCAGCACGTCGGCATAGGTGAACGCGAAATCGCCGACGAGAATGGCCATGCCCTCGCCGAAGCGACGGGCTTCGCCGCGCCACCCCGCGCCGGCGTGGCGGCGGGCGAAGCGCGTGTGCACTGCGTCGTTCCCGCGGCGCATCTCCGAACCGTCCATGACGTCGTCGTGCGCGAGGGCGAAGGTGTGCACGAGCTCGAGGGCGGCCGCGGCGTCGACGACACGCGCGTCGCCGTCGTCACCGTTGGCTCCGACGAACGCGCAGTAACAGAACGCGGGCCGCAGGCGCTTGCCGCCGGTGGCGACGAAACTGCGCAGGGCTTCGATGGGGTCGGCCAGCCGGTCGTCGACCGCGCGCCAGCGCGTGAGCTCGGCGGTGAGGAGATCGTCGATTCGGCGTTCGACCCGCGAGGCGAACGGGATCAACGCCGCGGGGAACATCGCCTCCTTCGGCCCGATCGAGGTCATGGTCGGACGGTAGTCGGACGGGCGGCGAGATCCGAACGCGAGCCGCCTACGCTGCGGTCGTGCCCGAGTTCCTTTCCGAGATATGGCTGCGCGAGCTCGATCGGTCGGTGCAGGACGCGACGGGCGTCTCCACGCTGGCTCCCATCGTCATCGAGCAGGTCGTGCGCGACGTGCCGGGCCGCGGCGAGGTGCGCTACCGGTTCCGGGTGGACGCCGGTGGTGCGAGGGTGATCGCGGGTGAGGCGGACGAACGCGCCGACGTCCGCCTCACCACCGACTACGAGACCGCGGTTGCGATCGCGCTCGGCCGGGAGAACGCGGAGATCGCGCTGGCTCGGGGACGGTTGCGGCTGGGAGGGAACATCGACACGCTGGTGCGGAGTGCGGACGCGCTGGGCGCGCTCGACGACGCCACCGCGACCCTGCGGGGCAACACGACCTACCCGTCGCCATAGGATCCGCGAACCATGTGGGGCGAGGTCACACCCGCGGAGCGCCTGCGCTCGGTCACCCGCCGCAACGTCGACGACGACCGCCTCGCGGCCGCGGCCGCCGACGCGCTGGCCGGATTCTCCGACGAACCCGCGTCGCTCGTCGTCGCGTGCCGGCGCGTGCTCGCGCATCACCCCGCACACGGTCAGTTGTGGTGGGTGTGCTCGCGGATCCTCGCCGCGGCCGATGCCGCGGCCGCCGCGTACGCCGCGGTGCAGGAACTCGAAGGCGACCGCACCGGCGACCGGCTCGGCGCGACGCTGCCGCTCCTCGACGAAGGTGAAGTCGTGGCGATCGTCGGTTACAGCGCGACCATCGACGACGCATTGCTCGAGCGCTTCGACCTCGACGCGGTGGCGATCCGCGTCGACGGCGACGACCCGTATGTCGCGCTCCGGCGCCGACGCAGCGATCACGTCGTGCGCGTCGTCGACGAGTGGGATCCGGTACTCGAACGCACCGCGCGGCTCCTCGTGTCGGCCAGCGCGATCGGGCCCGAGCGCGCGCTCGTTCCCGCCGGCACCGCCGCCGTGTTCGAGGCGGTCGGTACCGGGGCGCGCGAGGCGTGGCTCGTCGGCGGGGTCGGGCGCGTGTTGCCGGCGCGCGTGTACGAGATGATCGTCTCGTCGTTGCCCGCGGAGTCGTCGTACGAAGAGATCTCCCTGCAGCGCTTCGACCGCATCGCCGGACCACGCGGGATCGAACGCCCGTCGGACGCGGTCGGCCGCATCGACTGCCCCGTGGTCCCCGAACTGCTCCGCCCGCTGACCTAGCGCCCCCGAAAACCCTCCCAACAGTTGTCGGAGTTCTCCGCGCTCTGCGCGGATTTCCCCGACAACTGTTGGGAGGGAAATCCGCGGTCGGGGGCGGGCGCGCTAGATGTCGATGATGTCGGGGGGGTCGATCCGCCCGGTGCCCGGACCGGCACTCGGGCCGTAGTAGGTCACGCGGCCCAGATAGCGGCGCTTGAAGGCGTTGCGCGCGACCCGGCGCGTCGGCGGGAAGAGGAGCAGCAACCCGGCGAGACCGGTGACGAATCCGGGCACGATGAGCAGCACACCGCCCGTGAGCACCA
Organism: uncultured Actinomycetes bacterium; assembly: GCA_963835455.1. GTDB lineage: Bacteria > Actinomycetota > Acidimicrobiia > IMCC26256 > PALSA-610 > PALSA-610. The sequence goes on along the minus strand of CAWIFT010000002.1, from coordinate 116,559 downwards.
GGCCACCGTCGATGACCTCATTGCCGGGCATCCGGCCCGCGGCGAGCTGACTGCGGATCCGCGCGATCACGCCGAAGCCGGCGAACTTCGTGAGCCAGATGCCGCTGAGGGAGAGCACCAACAGGAGGCCGAGCGTCCCGAGCACGCCGATGACGTGGCTGACCTGCACCGCGACGTAGATCTCGACCAGCGGCAGGACGATGAACAGGAGCGCGAAGATCGCCACGCCGCGAGCGTAGCGACGAGCGCCGTCGTAAAAGCCCCGCGCCCGGTGGCGTTAGAAAGCGCCGCCGTCGACGCCGATGCGCTGGCCGGTGACGTAGGACGCCTGCTCGGAGACCGCGAACCGCACCACGTCGGCGACCTCCTCGGGCGAACAGACGTGACCGAACGCGGCGCGGGCGTCCATCGACCGGATGTCGTCGACGCCCATCGCGCCCTTGACCAGGCGGCGGCCCATCTCGGTGTCGACCAGGCCGGGCGCGACGACGTTCACGTGGATGCCGTTGCGGCGTTCCTCCTTCGCCAGCGTCCACGCCAGTGCCTCGAGTGCGGCCTTCGCCATGTTGTACGGCGCCGAGTTCCCCGCCATGTGCACCGTCGCCGCGCTCGAGATCATCACGATGTCGCCCCGGGGCTGCGTCCGCATCGACGGCAGGACCAGCTTGCTGCACGACCAGGCACCGAACGCGTGCGTCCGCATCGTGCGTTCGAGTTCGGCGGGATCGCTGTCGGCGACGGTCTGTCCGCGAGTCGCGTTCCCGGCGTTGTTCACGAGGATGTCGACGTGACCGAAGTCGGCCAGCACGGCGGCGACCAGGGTCTCGCACTGCGCGAAGTCGTCGACCGACGCCGCGTATGCGGCCGCGTGCCGACCGAGCTTCTCGATCTCGGCGACGGTCTCGCGCGCCGCGTCCTCGTCGCGGCGATAGTTGATCGCGACGTCGGCGCCGTCTTCTGCCAGCCCGAGCGCGATCGCTTTGCCGATCCCCCGCCCGCCGCCGGTGACGAGGGCTACCCGTCCGGTCGGACCCATGAACGCTCCCCTATCCGTCGGTGAACCGGGCCGGGCGCTTCTCTGCGAACGCGGCCATGGCCTCGGTGAGGTCACCCGTGAAGCTCGACAGCACCTGCGTGCGGTTCTCGAGATCGATGCCGGCCTGCAGGCTTCCGATCTCGAGCTGGCTCCACATGACCTCCTTCGTCATCCGCACACCGAACGGGCTGTTGCCGACGATGAGCTCGGCCGTCGCCAGCGCGGAGTCGAGCACCGACCCGTCCGGAACGACCCGCGCCACGAGCCCGATGCGATCGGCTTCCGCGGCATCGATGAGACGACCGGTGAGGAGCAGTTCGAATGCCCGCGACGCGCCGACGAGGCGCGGCAGCATCCACGAAACGCCGATGTCACAGCCCGACAGACCGACGCGGATGAAGGCCACGTTGAACCGCGCCGATTGCGCGGCGATGCGTACGTCGCTCGCGAGCGCCAGCGCGAGCCCGCCGCCGGACGCGGCGCCGTTCACCGCGGCAATGATGGGTTGCGGCGCCGATCGCATCCGCGGGACCAGTCCGGCGATCATCTTCTGCACGCCCATACCCGCCTGCACGCGCGCCAGGCCCGCGTTCGAAGGTGGGCTCGCGCCTTCGGTGAGGTCGAGACCGGCGCAGAAGCCGCGGCCCGCGCCGGTCAACACGATGACCCGGCAGGTGCGATCGTCTTCCAGCTCGTCGAGCGCGTCGTAGAGGCCGCGCACGAGCTCGTAGTTCATGGCGTTCAGCCGCTCGGGCCGATTGAGTGTCATCACCACGATGCCCGGTCGGACGTGCTCGATGAGAACTGCGTCACTCATGACTCACGCGAATCCTCTCTGCGCCGCGAGCTTGGCGGCGCGCTCGACGAGTCTCGGTGATCCGAAGCGATCGGACCAATCGCCGAGCTCGGGCGCGGTCCGCGCCATTCCCACTCGTCGACCGCTCCGACCGGCGCGTCGAGACGCAGCGTGGCCAGCACCTTGAAGCGCGCCGCGACTTCGCGTCCGGCCGCCAGCGTCGCCGCGAGGCGCTCGGCGCCGCGCACGCCGGGGACGTCCCAGGCGCGCGGATCGTCGGGGATGGCCTCGATGTGACCGAAGCGTGCGAGCAGGGCCGCTGCGGTCTTGGCGCCGAAGCCGGGGAGTCCGGGGAACCCGTCCGCGGTGTCACCGACGAGCGCCAGCCAGTCGGGGATGGATTCCGGCAGCACCCCGAACTTGTCGCGCACTCCTTCGGCATCGAGCAGCACGTCGCGCCGGCGGTCGAGCTGCACGACCTTCCCGCCGACGCACTGGCCCATGTCCTTGTCCGGGGTGCAGATGATCACCTGCTCGACGCGGGCGTCCGCCGCCCCGATCGCGGCCGCCGCGCCCAGCGCGTCGTCGGCCTCGAACTCGATCATCGGCCACACGGTCACCCCGAGGGCGACCAGAGCGTCCTCGAGCAGCGGGAACTGGTTCTTCAGCAGCGGCTCGACCCCCGAACCGTCCTTGTAGGTCTCCCAGAGGTCGTTGCGGAACGACTCGATCACGTGGTCGCAGGCGACGCCGAGGTGGGTGGCGCCGTCTTCGAGCATCGTCAGGATCGACGACACCACCGCCCGGGTCGCGCCGACCTCGATGCCGTCGGGGTCGAGGTGGCCCGGACGCGGCGCGAGGTACTGCCGGAAGAGCTCATACGTCCCGTCGACGAGGTGGACCCGCACCGGCCGAGCCTGTCATATGTGACCGAGGTCACGCTCCCGGCAGCGTGCCCGGGGTCACAGGGGGTCCATCCGGGCCGTCGACGCGCCGAGAACTTCAGAGTGAGCCGAGGGCACCAGCTTCCGGATTCGGGCATCGATCGCGCCGCGCTGGCGTACAGCCTCCTGCCGGTCCGCTACGCCGACGCGGTCAACGACCACCTGTCGATCGCCGAGCGCCAGCGCCTGCGGGACGGGATCGCCCGCGTGCGCGAGGCCAGCGACCACGCGCGGGTCGAGGCGATCCGGGCGCTCGTCGCCGCGGTGCGCCGGGGCGTGGTGTTCCCGCGTCCGGCCGCCCACGACGACAAGGACTGCCCGTTCAACCCGGTCGCCTCGCAACCGCGGCAACGCGTCGTGGACGTGCTCGAGCGCGTCGCGCGCCGTGACGCGCTCGAGGTGGTCGTCACGCTCTGCCACCTGCCGGACGACGTGCGCCAAGAGTTGTGGGAGGGCCTGTCGCCCGACACCCGGGCAATCCTCCTCCCCCGCCTCGAAGAGGTCCACCTCATGAGCACGGCCCGCACCCGTGAGTACGCCCGCGACATCAACTCGCGTCTCACCCGGGCCGCCCGCCACAACGCGACCGGTCGCCGCCGCTCGTAGAAGTTTCAGCGCACCGCCGCGACATCGCGCGGCGGCAGCGACTCGCGCCCGTCGATCGCGACGGGATCGTCGGTGACCCGCAGCTCGAGCAGCAGCTGCTGTACACAGATGAACACGCACACCGCGCCGAACACGTGGAACCCCACGAGCACCGCCGGGATCTGGTTGAAGTACTGCACGTAGCCGAGTACTCCCTGCGCGGCCATCACGAGCACCGTGAGCGAAGCGATGTTGAGGACGCGCCGGGGCGCACCGGCACGAACGAGAAGCACGACCAGAACGAGCGTGAGCGCGACGAGCAGGTCGACGGATGCGCCGTGGACGCGCGCCACGTCGCCGAGAGGCCATCCGAGCCGGCGCGCCTCGCCGTCGCCGCCGTGCGGGCCGGCCGCGGTGACGAGGGTGCCCATCACGAGCACCCAGATCGTGAGCACGTAGACCGCGCGCGCCGCCAGCAGAACCTGATGCGGGACGACGAGGCGACGGGGACCGGGGGGATTGCTCGCACGGTTGTGCATGACCAGTGCCACCGCGATCAGGGCGATCGCCAAGAGGAAGTGTCCGGTGACGCTGAACCACGCGAGTCGCACCTTCACCGAGATGCCGCCGAGCACCGCTTCCGCCCAGAACAGCCCGAAGAGGATCCACGCGAGGGTGATGAGATCCTTGCGGCGGGGCTGCACGAGATACGCGCCGATCAGCGCCAGCGCGATGGGGATGCCGATCGCCCCGGAGAAGATGCGGTTCAGCTGCTCGATCGCCGCGTGGTGCGTCGAGACGTCGACGAGCTTGGTCGAACTGCAGTTGGGCCAGTCGGCGCAGCCGAGCCCGGAGTTCGTGAGGCGCACGACCGCGCCACTCACGATGATCGCCGCGAGCAACACCACGTTGACGAGGGTCAGGCGGCGCAGCGCGGTGGACGACAGAGAGGGCCCGCGCATCGGCCAAGTGTAGGAATGCCCGGTGCGGTTGCACCGACCGGGCCCGCTGGGGTCGACTACGGCGCATGGCCCCCGCCCCGGCGTACGACGAGTTCGCGCTCTTTCACGAGAACGCGGAGGAATTCGGCATCCCTTGGAAGCCGCCGACCGTTCGGCGTGTCGACGTGGCGACGAGCGCGGGAACCATCAGCGCACTCGCATGGGGAACCGGCGCCCCGGAGATCGTGCTCGTCCACGGCGGTGCCCAGAACGCGCACACCTGGGACACCGTCGCGCTCGCACTCGACCGCCCGCTGGTCGCGATCGACCTTCCCGGCCACGGGCACTCCGCGCACCGCGACGACCACGCGTACTGGCCCGCGGAGAACGCGGTCGCGCTCGAACAGGCGGTGCGCGAGCTCGCGCCCGACGCGCGCACGGTCGTCGGGATGTCGTTGGGCGGACTCTCGTCGCTCGCGCTCACCGACCGCGCACCCGATCTCGTGCGCGGGCTCGTGCTCGTCGACGTGACTCCGGGCGTCAACCGCGAGAAGTCCTCGGCGATCGCGCAGTTCATCGACGGGCCGGAGTACTTCGAGAGCTTCGACGAGATCCTCGAACGCACCGTGCTCTTCAACCCGACGCGCAGTGAGTCATCGTTGCGACGCGGCATCCTGCACAACGCGATCGAAGCGGACGACGGACGTTGGAAGTGGCGCTACGACCTGCCCCGCCGCGGTTCGGGCGAGGGCGACGACGGTCAGGTCATGCCGGGTATCGACGAGCTCTGGAACGCGGTCGAGCGCGTCAAGGTGCCGCTCCTCCTGGTGCGCGGCGCGACGTCGCCCGTCGTCGACGACGAAGACGTCGCCGAACTGTTGCGGCGAAACCCCAATGCCCGGGTCGTCGTCGTCGAAGGCGCCGGTCACAGCGTCCAGGGTGACAAGCCGCTCGAACTTGCCGAGATCCTGAGCGCTTTGCTTTAGCATCCCCGAATGCTCGAACCGCTGCCCGCAACGTTTGTCGCGGGACGCAACGCAATGCACGCACTCGCCGAGCACGTGCTGGCGCCGGCGCGCCATCGCGTCGACGGCCACATCGGGCTCGTCCCGACCCCCGGCGGATTCGGCACGCCGTCGTTCGGAGCCGGTGAGCGCGTCCGCGTCGACGGCATCGAACTGGTGCACGAGCGTCCCGGGACGACGACGAGGGTCGGGATCACGACGCTCGGCGCGGCGGCCCAGTTCGTCGGGGTCACGTTGGGTGAACCGACGGGGGTCTACGCGCCGAAGACTCCGTGCGCGGCCGGTCTCTCGATCGCGCTCGACGTCGACACCGCGCGTGCGTTGGCCGCGTGGGTCGCGTTCGGCGAGTCATTGCTCGTCGATCTGCGCGAGACCTACGCCGCGCACGAGCCGACGACCGCGACGCTCTGGCCCGAGCACTTCGATCTCGCGTGCGTGATCGGCGACGAGGCGGCCGGAACCCGCGCGACCTACGGCGCGTCCCCCGGTGACGAGATCGTGGGCGAGCCCTACCTCTATGTCGCACCGTGGGACGCCGGCCGGCGCACGGGCAAGCTCGCCGCGTATCCGTTCGGCGCCGGCCTGACGTACGAGGCGATGCGCGCCTCCAACGACGCGAAGGGCACGGGGATGGACTTCCTCCTCGAGGGTGCGGCGCTGCTCCTCGGCCAACCCTGATCTACTCTTTGCGCATGGCGCAGACCTTCACCCGCATGGACGCCTCGACCGCCGAGCAGTGGGCGGTCATCGGCAAAGAGACCTACGAGCACCAGGACCGGGTCGCGGAGAGCGTGCTGGCGTTGCTGCGTTCGCTCGCGGCGATCACCGACGGCTTCGCGGTCGACCAGTTGACGCACTCGTTGCAGACCGCGACGCGCGCCGAACGGGCGGGCGCCGACGAGGAAGTCGTGTTCGCGTCGCTCCTGCACGACATCGGCAAGGCCGTGAGCGTGCCGAATCATCCGGAGATCGCAGCCGCGATCATCAAGCCGTACGTCCGCGCGGACGTCTACAACATGATCCGCGCGCACCAGGACTTCCAGGGTCGCCACTACTACGCACACTTCGGCGGCGATCCCAACGCGCGCGACCAGTACCAGGGCGAGCCGTGGTTCGATCTCGCCGCGCGCTTCGCCGACGACTGGGATCAGGTTGCGTTCGACCCCGACTACGACACGTTGCCGCTCGAGCACTTCGAACCGCTCGTACGCGCCCGCTGCGCCAAACCGAACTTCTAGGACCGAGCCCCGTCCGGCCGGCCGTTCGGGGTCGGGACGGAAACCCGGGTCAGGCGGCTTCGTCGTGGTCGGGATCGCCGTCGGCGCGGTACCGCGCCGCCGCCTTCTCGTGGCGCAGCGCAATCGGGCGGTTGTCCACGCCGTTGCGCTGGAACACGACGGGCTGCGGGTCGCCCCTCATGCGGCGTCCGGCGGTGCTCTTGGTCTCACCCGGCTCTTCATCGGGCGAACGCGGGATCCCCCGGTTCGTGTCGACAACGGTCCCTTGGACCGCGGACACGCCCTTCGAGCCGGCCGCCTGCACTCCGGTTACCAACATGGGTCACCTCGACCCGCCCACCCATGGCATCGACATGTGCGCCCTCGCCGCTTGAGCCCGGACAGCACGGGGCGTGACCGGCGTCACCTCCGGGCCCGCGCCCGGGCGCCCCGGAAATGCCCGCCTCCAGGTTGCGCCGGGACGGTTGCGGTCGCTCTTATGGGCGGATGCTGCTGCAGGACAAAGTCGTCATCGTGTCGGGGGTCGGGCCGGGCCTCGGGCAGGCCAACGCCAAAGCACTCGCCCGGGAAGGCGCAACCGTGGTGCTCGCCGCCCGGAACGCCGAGTACCTGAGCCAGGTCCGTGGCGAGATCGAGGCCGACGGCGGGCGCGCCCTCGCGTTGCCGACCAACCTCGTCGACGCCGAGCAGGTCGCCGCGCTGGTGGAGGGCACGATCGCTACGTTCGGGCGCCTCGACGGCCTCGTCAACAACGCGTTCCGCATGGACACCTTCGAGCCCTTCGAGGCCGTCGACCTCGTGAAGTGGCGCAAGATCTTCGAGGTCAACGTGTGGGGCGCCCTCGGGCTCACGCAGGCGTGCCTCCCCCACCTGAAGAAGGCCGCGGCCGAGAGCGGCGACGCCTCGGTGGTGTTCATCATCTCGATGAGCATGCGCAACATCCGTCCGCTCGAAGGCGGTTACTCCTCGTCGAAGGCCGCGATCCAGACCGCGGCGAAGACGATGGCGGTCGAGCTCGGGCCGACCGGAGTGCGCGTGAACTGCGTCGCGCCCGGCTGGATCGGCGGACCGAACGTCGAGACGTTCATCGGTTGGGAGTCCGAGGCGCGCGGCATCACGCGTGACGAAGTGCGCGCCGAGATCGAGGGCCGTATCCCGTTGCGGCTCATCCCGCCGCAGGACGACATCGCGAACAGCGTCGTGTTCTTCGTTTCGCCGTGGTCGTGGGTCGTCACCGGCCAGACCCTCGACGTCAACGGCGGCGAATTCCTTGGCGCCTGACGGGCCGGATCTCGGGGCCGCGCCGCCACGCGTCGCGGTCGTCACGGGTGCGTCGGCGGGGATCGGTCGTGCGATCGCGGTCGCGCTCGGTGGGCTCGGGTGGACGGTAGCCGTCGGCGCCCGGCGGGTCGCGCAGCTCGACGAGACCGCGAAGCTCGTCGCCGACGCGGGTGGGACACCGTTCGTGCACCCGCTCGACGTCACCGACCCGGATTCGATCGACACGTTCTGCGCCGCCGTCCGCGCGCACGCGGGGGCAATCCAGGTGCTCGTCAACAACGCCGGGACGGCACTGCCGGGCGCAATCCACGACATGAGCGACGCCGATCACCGGCGCATCGTCGAGACGAATCTGCTCGGGCCGATCCTCCTGACCCGCCGCGTCGTCGCGCAGCTCCGCGCCGACGGCGCGCCGGGCGACGTCATCTTCATCTCGTCCGACGCGACCGTGCACATGCGTCCGAGCCTCGCGACCTACCTGTCGACCAAAGCCGGCGTCGAGGCCTTCGCCCAGACGCTCGCGCTCGAATGCGAAGGCGTCGGCATCCGATCGTCGATCGTCCGGGTCGGGCCGACGCTGACCGGATTCGCCGACGACTGGGACCTCGCCATCTTCGACGAGCTCATGCCGCGCTGGCAGCGCTTCGGCATCCAGCGCCACTTCCACACCATGCAGCCCGAAGACGTGGCGCGCGCGGTGGTGACGGTCGTGACCGCGCCGGTGCACATGTGGGTTCCGATCGTCGAAGTGCAGCCGAACCCGCCCGTCGACCCCGTTACTTGATCGCGACGGGAACCACGGGCGCGCCGACCGCACCCGTGAGCGGCAGCGGCGGCGCGACGAGGAGGAAGTCGTGCTGGCCGTCCGCGGCGCAGTCGGCCGCGAGATCGTCGAGGTTCCAGTTCTGTCCCTGCGCGAGACCCATGTCCCGCAGGTGGATCATGTGCACGGGCATGAAGATGCTCGGGTCCTCACACGGGTAGACCTCGAAGGTCATCGTGTCGGTCGCGAGCGCGGCGACGTCGTGATCGCGCAACCATTCGATCGACTGCGTCGAAAGGCCCGGGGACGGATACGAGTACCGCTGCCGGTCGCCGGCGCGCAGGAAGTGCATCTGCCCCGTGCGCACGAGGAGCGCGTCGCCCGGTTCCACCTCGGTGCGGGCGAGTGCAGCCGCGGCATCGAGATCGTCGCCGGAGATCGCATAGTTGTCGTCGAAGTGCTCCACGCCGCGGACGCGCGCGATGTCGAGCAGGACACCACGGGTGACGACCGGGCCGAAGTGTTCGATACCGAGCTTCGCCGCGCCCGCCTCGGCGGTCACGACGGTGTTGGGGACGTCGTTGTAGAGCTTGCCGCCGTAACCGACGTGAGCAAGCGCGTCCCAGTGCGTGACGGCCTGCGATCCCATGCGGAACGAGTCGTCACTGGTCGTGAAGTCGCGCTCGTCACCGGTGAAGGCCACGTTCACCGTGTGGGTGCGCAGTTCGGGGTTGATGCGCTCGGGCATGTGGACGTTGTCCCACTGCGGCCCGGTCCGGTCGAACGGGAGTGCGAGCGAGAACGTCCGGCCCTGGCGCGCGGCGGCGGTGCCGCGCTGCACCGAGGCGGGGGTGATCAGGTTGAGTGTGCCGCGTTGATCGTCGGCACCCCACCGACCCCAATTGGAAACGCGTGCGGCCAACTGCTCGAGATCGGCGCTGAGCGGCATGGGCGCACGCTACCTTGCGGTCGTGTCGCTACCCGCGGGCGGTCGCATGCCCGCCGAGACCGATCCGCACCGGTGCACGCTCGTCGCGTGGCCGCCCGACGTGCCGCAATGCATCTACACGCCCGATCAGCTCGACCCCGCGCGGGCGGCGCACGCCGAGGTCGTGCGGGCGATCGCCGAGCACGAACCGGTGACGCTGGTGGTGCGGCCCGGCGATGTCGACAGCGCGCTGGACCACCTCGGCGCCAAGGCCGCGATTCTCCCGTTGGCGATCGACGATTGCTGGATCCGCGACGACGGTCCGGTCGGGGTGCGCGCCGCCGACGGCACAGTGCACGCGCTGCACTTCCGCTTCAACGTGTGGGGCGACAAGCAGGTGCACGACGCGGACGCGGTGGTCGGCGCGGCGGTCGGCGCGCATCTCGGATTGCCGGTGCACGAGGTGCCGATGGTGCTCGAAGGTGGTTCGATCGCGGTCGACGGGCGCGGCGCGCTCGTCACGACCGAGCGCTGCCTGCTCAATCCCAATCGCAATCCGACGTGGACCCGGGCCGACATCGAGGCTGCGCTCCGATCGGCGCTCGGCGTCGAACGGATCGTTTGGCTCGCCGAAGCCATCGCCGAGGACGACGGCACCGACGGCCACGTCGACAACGTCGTCGCGTTCACGCCGAGCGGCACGGTGCTCCTCCAGGGCTGTGACGACCCCGCGAATCCCAACGCCGCCATCGCCGCGGCCAACCGAGCGCGCCTGGAGACCGCCGGCTTCGACATCGTCGAGGTGCCGGTACTCCCCTACGCCGACTATGCGGGCCGGCAGCTTCCGGTGCCGTACGTGAACGTCTACGCGGGCAACGGCTTCGTGGCGGTCCCGGTCAGCGGACATCCGTTCGACGACGACGCGTGCGCGCTCATCGGCGCGCAGTATCCCGGTCGGGCCGTCATCCCGGTGCCGGGAGTCGTGCTCGCGTGGGGTGGCGGCGGCGTGCACTGCATCACCCAGCAGGTTCCCGCATGATCGTGAAGACCGCGTTCGAAGTGCTCCCGTCGCCCGCGCGGGTCCATGCGCCGACCCGCCCGCCGCTGCGCGTGGGCGTCGTGCAGTTCGCCTGGGACCCCGACCCGGATGCGCACGACGCCGCGATCGCCGAGAGCATCGGGACCGCGGCCGCCGAGGGCGCCCGGCTCGTGTGCCTGCCCGAGCTCACACGCTCCCGTTACTTCGCGGTCGAGCCGCGCGATCCGCAGCACCCGCTCGCCGCGCCCGAGTCGCTCCCCGGCGGACCGACGTACGAGCTCGTCGCGCGGTGCGCCGCCGAGACGGGCGCGTACGTGCATGCCTCGTGTTACGAGGATGCAGGCGACGGCGGCCTCGGCTACAACACCGCATTCGTCGTCGCACCCGACGGGCACCTCGTCGCCCGGCGGCGCAAGACCCACATCCCGATCACCGCCGGCTACTACGAGAACACCTGGTTCCGACCCGGCGACTCCGGCTGGCCCGTGACCCCGATCGAGACCGCGGCGTTCGGCTTCCCCACCTGCTGGGATCAGTGGTTCCCCGAGACGTCGCGCGCGTTCGCACTCGCCGGCGCGGAAGTGCTCGTGTACCCGACCGCGATCGGGTCCGAGCCCGACCACCCGGACTTCGACACCGAACCGCAATGGGAACAGGTGATCCGCGCCCAGGGCACGATGAACGGCACCTTCATGATCGCGGTGAACCGCACCGGCACCGAAGGCGTCCTGACGTTCTACGGTTCGTCGTTCATCAGCGACCCCTACGGGCGAGTGCTCGTCCAGGCGCCGCGCGGGAGCCCGCCGTGCTCGTCGCCGACCTCGACCTCGACCAGAGTCGCGACTGGCTCGACCTGTTCCCGCTCATCCGCACCCGCCGGCCCGAGACGTACGGTCCGCTGACCGAAACCGGAACTTGACGCCGAGCGCGTGAGGATTACGGTCGGCGCATGCCGATCGCGGAACACATCGACTGCATGGAGTGCGGCGGCACCGCACACCTCGCCCAGCCCATCGGTCCCGAAGACGACTTCGAGCCCGGCGACAGCGTCGTCTACCTCTGCGGCGAGTGCGCGCAGCGGTGGGACGTCGTGGTCGACGAAGACGACCTCGTCGACGACTGACCGAGCTCGGGGAGCTCGCGCCGCACTTCGACGATCTTGTTCGTGCGGAAGCTCGCGACGCGCACCGCGAACGCGGATGCGAGGCGACCGCCGCCGTTGCGGTCGAAGAAGGTCGTGAGTGGGCCTTCTTGTTCGTACGAGTCGGCGTCGTTCACGATCGTTGTCGTGTCGTCTTCGAAGTGCACTACGAAGCTCATGTCGTGACGGTACGGCGTTGGGGTTGTGGATCGTAAGTAGGTCTTCGTTGTGGATTGCTTGCGCTCCTTGTGGATACCGCGTGTCCGTGCGGTGGAGCGGCGACATGCACACTCCGGTTCGGGTTCCAACTCACCTCCGTGCACATGTCGCCGCTCCACTCTCCTCTTCGGCAAGAATGTGGGATGAGGTTTGAGGTGGAGCATGTGTTCCCGGGGTCGGTTGCTGCGGTGACCGGCGTGCTTCTGGATCCGTCGTTTCATCGCGCGCTTGCGCTTCCGGATCTCTCCTTGCCGGAGGTGCTGGAACACACCTCGGAGGGTGCGGAGCACATACTGAAGTTGCGGTATGAGTTCGTGGGGTCTTTGGATCCGATTGCGCGGCGGGTGATCGGGGGGCGGAAGCTCACCTGGATTCAGGAGTTGCGGCTCGACTCCGGTTCGGGGGCCGGGACGCTCTCCTTCTCGGCCGAGGCCGACCCCAAGAAGTTGTACGGGTCTGCGGACGTTGCGCTCGTTGCGATCGACTGGCGGGCAGACGCGACGAACCGTCGCGGGCGACCTCTTCGTGAAGGTGCCGCTGGTCGGCGGCACCGCGGAACGGAAGATCGTTCCCGGGCTCGTCCGGCGTCTGGATGTCGAAGCCGACGCGGTGCGGGTCGCGCTTACGACGCCATGAACTCTTCGGCGACGAAGACCACGTTGCCCGCATAGGCGACACCGGCGCCGATCGAGGTGATCTTCGGGTTCAACATGTTCGCCGCGTGATGGGGCGAGTGCTCGAAGCCGCTCAGGATTCCCGCGAGGTTCGACTGCGGCGCCGCCGCGCCCACGTTCTCCTCGAGCAACGACCACCCCACGGTGATCCCGCTCGTGAGATTCGAATGACAGATCGCGGGCACGCCGTTCGCGCCGCGACCACAGTTGCCGCCGGCCATCCACGCGGCCCACAACTTCGCCTTGTCCGAGATGTTGCCGTTCCACCCGAGCGCGCCGAGATGATGCGCGCTGCGGTAACGGTTCACGGAGTCGATCACCTGATGTTCGGCCGCCGTCGGCGGCGCACTCTTCGCCGAACCGCCGGTCGTGTGCGCTCGCACCACTGGATCACACGCCGCGAGTGCGGCCGTCACAGTGAGGGCGGTCAGCGACGACCGCGACACGACGAAGAAGAGATCCGCTCCGCTCGGGCATGGGCGAGAGTATTGCCACGTTTCGACGCGCCGAAACAGTCAGCCGCGTCGGCGCTGGTCAGAGCCGTGTACCGCCCACAGCTTTCATTAATGCTTCGTTGGGTTCGTCGGGCAGCGCGTCCAGGGGACGCGCGAGCTCCGCGACGGTCGGACCGAACTCCGCAGCCAACGGCGCGAGCGCGTCGAGGGAGAAGTCGTACAGCGCGGCCGCGTTCCCCGCGAGCAACTGCTGCAGTTCCGCGGGCTCGGTGTCGTGGAACAACTGCCGCAGGTGTTCGCGCGTGAAGGGCCACGTTCCCTCGTCGTGCGGATAGTCGGAACCCCACATGAACTTGTCGATACCGATCGCGCTGCGGGCGCGCGCATCGTCGGGTCCGGGCTGACTCACGCCGACCCAACAGTTCTGGCGGAAGTAGTCGCTCGCGAGTTGCGGCAGCTTGTGCTCGTCGGTGTATCGGAGCTCGCCGGTCGATCCGGTCGTGTTGATCTTCTTGATCAACGAGTCGAAACGCTCCAGCAGCGGTGGCAGCCACGCGCAGCCCATCTCGGTCATGACGAACTGCAGACGCGGGTGGCGTTCGAACACGCCCGAGAGCAGCAGCTGCACGAACGGTCTCTGCGAGTAGAACGACACCTCGGTGATGTACAGCAGATCGGCGACCGCGTACTTGCCGTAGTTCGGGAGACCGGTACCGCCGTGACTGTTCACCTTCACGCCGAGGTCTTCGCACACCGACCACAACGGTTCGTAGACCGGGTCGTACAACGGCTTGACGTAGTCGACGTCGGGCGGGATCGCCGAGATCAACACGCCGCCGCGCAGACCGTTCTCGCTGATCCAGCGGACGTCTTCGATCGCGTCGTCGACGTCGTTCAGGAAGATCTGACCGATGCCGGCGCGGCGTTCGGGGAAGCGCGCGCACCAGTCGGAGAGCCAGCGGTTGTGCGCGCGGATCCCGGCGAGCCGGTGCTCGTACTCGTCGGGCTTCGGCGGTCGCGCGAACAACACGAAGCTCGGGAAGAACGGCGGGACCGTGTTGGGGAAGACGACCTCGGCCACGATCCCGTCCGCCTCGAGTTGCGAGTTGCGCAGCTCGTCGTCCCAGTTGCGGGTCCGGCGGTTGCCGCGCAGATCCGAGAACGGGTTGCGGTATTTCCCGCGCCACGCGTCGAAATCCTCCAGATACCGCGCTTCGAGGTATTCCCGATACGTCTCGTGGCTGGCGCCGGCATGGCAATCGGACGAAATGATCGTGTAGTGATCTTCGCCGGACAACGGCACAGGACTGGGCATCACGACCTCGATTCGACGTTTCCGCGCGGAGGGTACCCGGGGCCGGGTTTCCGCCGCCCCGCGATGGTAAGACTGCACAGATGATCTCTCGCAGAGTCCCGATCCTCGCGGCCGTGATGACCCTCGTGCTCGTTGCCGGAGCCGCGCCCGCCTTCGGTGGTGCGACGTGGCCCGTGTACAACGGGAACGCGCAGCGCACCGGGAACGACACGTCGGAGCCGGCGCTGCTGCCCGTGCATCAGGCGTGGTCGCACAACCTCGACGCTCATGTCTACGCCCAGCCCCTGGTGTTCGACGGGCGTGTGTTCACCGTGACCGAGAACAACACGGTGTACGCGCTCGACGCGCACGACGGCGCCATCTTGTGGTCGCGGCACGTCGGGACTCCGATGACGAACGTCAGCGCCCAAACCGGGTGTGGCAACGTCGACCCGCTCGGAATCCTGTCGACGCCGGTGATCGACACCAAGTCACACACGATCTACGTCGTCGCCACGATCGAGAGCTCGTTCCAGAACATCCACCACCAGCTCATCGGGCTCGACACGCTCACCGGGGCGCGGAAGGTGGACGCAAACGCCGATCCGGGCGCGCCGCAGAACCCGCTCAACATTCAGCAACGCGCCGGCCTCGCGCTCGGTAACGGTCGCGTGTACATCGGTTACGGCGGCTTCGACGGCGACTGCGGCCCGTACCACGGCTGGCTGGTCTCGCTCGACGAGGCCGGAAACGGCAAGGTCGCGTACAACGTCACGCCCACGTCGGGACTCGGCGCGATCTGGGCGACAGGCGGCGCGACCATCGACGTGCACGGCAACGTGTACGTCGCCACGGGCAACCCCGATCCCGATCCCAGTGGCACGGTCAACCTGGGCGAGAGCGTCATCAAGTTCGACGGTACGGCCGGCATGCATCGCAGCGGTGTGTTCAAGACCTTCCCCGGTGGCGACGCCGACATTGCGTCGGTCGCGCCGTCCATCCTGCCGAACGACTTGATCTTCCAGATCGGCAAGCAACAGACCGGGTACCTGATCAACACCACGACCATGACGCGGGCGCAGTCGTTGCACATGTGCGACGGCGTCGAAGCCTTCGGTACCAACGCGTTCGACGGCTCGCACGTGTACGTGCCGTGTTCGAATCACATTCAACAGGTCAACATCGACGTGGCGCACCGCACGATGTCATTGGGTTGGGTCGGTCCGGGGGTCGGGGCCTCCGGTTCACCGATCCTCGCCAACGGCAGTCTGTGGACGATCGATCCGTCCGCCGGACTTCTCTACGTGCTCAACCCCGCGAACGGTGCAGTCCGCACGACGATCTCCGTCGGACCGGTCGCGCACTTCGCCGCGCCGGCGGCGGCGTTGGGACTCGTCCTGGTGCCGACGTTGGCGGGCATCACCGCGTTCGCCGGGCCGGGCGGGGTGCCGCCGCACGCCCCGAACGTGTGCCGGGCGCAGACCCAGCACACCGGCTACTGGGTCGCGGGGACGGACGGCAACGTGTTCCCGTTCGGCGACGCGCCGAGTTGTGGTTCGCTCGCCGGCATCCCGCTCACGCAGCCGATCGTCGGCATGGCCGGCCGCACGAACCCCGGGTACTGGTTGGTGTCGCGCGACGGTGGCGTGTTCACCTTCGGTACCGCGAAGTTCTTCGGTTCGATGGGAGGCCATCACCTGAATCGACCGATCGTCGGAATGGCACCCACGCACTCGGGCAACGGCTATTGGCTCGTTGCCTCCGACGGCGGGATCTTCTCCTTCGGCGACGCGCGCTTCCACGGCTCGACCGGAGCGATCCGCCTCAATCAACCGATCGTCGGGATGGCGCCGACGCGCTCGGGGAACGGCTATTGGCTCGTTGCGTCCGACGGCGGGATCTTCTCCTTCGGCGACGCGCGCTTCCGCGGCTCCATGGGTGGCCGACATCTCAACCTGCCGATGGTCGGCATGGGAGCGACGCCTTCGGGCAACGGGTACTGGACGGTCGCGTCCGATGGTGGGGTCTTCTCGTTCGGCGACGCGGTGTTCCGGGGCTCGACCGGGAACATCCGCCTCGTCTCCCCCATCGTCGGCATGGAGTCGCAGGCGTCCGGCTACCGGTTCGTCGCGTCCGACGGCGGCGTGTTCACGTTCGGTCCGCCGTTCCACGGCTCGGCGGCCGGACTCACGAGCGGCGCGCCTGCCGTCGCGATCGCCCACGACTGACGCGAGTCGCGCGTCTCACATGAAAGCGTCGCGGACGGGTGCGGCCGCGGCCGCGACCGACCAGAACCCGTACGTTCCCTGTTCGAGGAACTCCTTCGCGGCGGTCACGGTGGCGCCGAGCGCGACTCGGTTGAATCCCCCGCCGACCGAGATCCGGCGCACCCCCGCGGCGCCGAGCTCGACCACGGGCGGAGTGTTCGCCAGCGCGAGCACGTTGATCGGGAGGTCGACCGCGGCGAGGATCGTGCGGATGTCGTCGAGCTTCTGCACCCCGGGCGCGTAGAGCACGTCGGCCCCGGCGCCCTGGTAGGCCTGCAGCCGCGCGATCGTGTCGGCCAGATCCGGTCGGCCGTGGAGATAGTTCTCGCAGCGAGCGGTCAGCACGAGGCGCGCGCCCGATCCGGTCGATCCGTGCGCGGCCGCCGCGGCCGCTTCGACACGCGCTGTGGCCGCCGCGACCTCGTAGATCGGATCGTCGTCACTGCGCCGGAAGTCTTCGACGGACACGCCCGCGGCGCCGGTCGCGGCGATGAGCGCGACGTTCGTGGCCACCGCCGCGGGATCGTCGGCAAACCCGTTCTCGAAGTCGACGTTCACGGGGATGTCGACCTCGCCGGAGAGCGCGGCCGCGTGCTCGACGACCTCGTCCAGGGTCACACCACCGTCGAGGCGCCCGAGCGTGGCGGCGTGCCCGCCGCTGGTCGTCGCGATCGCGGAGAAGCCCATGAACGCGAACAGCTTCGCGGTGCCGCGATCCCAGGCGTTCGGCAACAACAGCGGGGTGGCGCCGTGGTGGAGCGCGAGGAACGTCTCGCATCTCTCGGAGTGTGTGCTCATGGCGGCAAAAGTACCGGCGTTGCGGCCGCCCCGGCCGAGCTATTACGAATGACGGCGTGGCAGACACGGTTCGGTACGACCTCGACGGGCACGTCGCGACGATCACCTACAACCGGCCCGAGGCGCTCAACGCGATCAACGGCGAGATGCGCGACGATCTCAACGCGGCGTTCTCGCGCTTTCGCGACGAGGAAGACGCGTGGATCGCGATCGTGACCGGCGCGGGCAAGGCGTTCTGCTCGGGCGCGGACATGCGCGACGGCGCCGGATCGGCCGGCGAATTCGCGGGGACGTTCTGGGAGAAGCCGACGATCAACTCGTTCGAGAGCGGCTGGGAGATCTTCAAGCCCGTCATCGCCGCGGTCAACGGCTACTGCCTGGGGTACGGGCTCACGCTGGTGACGTGGTGCGACTTCGTCGTCGCGAGCGAGGAGGCGGAGTTCGGATTCCCGGAGGTGCGGATCGGCGTGCCCACCATCGTGGGCGCGATCCGGCTCCCGCAGCGACTGCTCTGGCAGCACGCGATGGAGTTGCTCCTCACCGGTGAACGCATCGGCGCGGCGCGGGCGAAGGAGATCGGGCTCGTCGGCTGGGTGGTTCCCCCCGATCAGCTCCTGGACGAGGCCCGGCGGCTCGCGGACCGTCTGCTCGCGGGCGCGCCGCTCGCGCAACGCGCGACGAAGGAGGTCGCGGTGCGCGCCCAGCATCTGCCGATGCTCGAGGCGATCCGTTTCGGCGAGACGATGCGCAAGGTTGCCGGCGCAACCGAGGACGCGGCCGAGGGCGGGCGCGCCGCCGCCGAACGTCGCTCCCCGGAGTGGAAGGCCCGTTGAAATCGCTGATGGGTCGCTCGCGCTCCTACGGGGTCACGAAGCCGTTGGCGGTGATGAGCGGCAGGTCGGCGTAACCGACGATCCCGGGCGCGGCCGCGCACACCGCCGGGATCGCGTTCACTGCGGGCATCGCGGTCATGATCATGCCCAGGCCCATGTAGTCGGGCTCGCTCCACTCGTCGGGCGGGAGGATCTGGAACCGGCTGCGCACCTTCGGCTCGCCGTCGATCTCGACGAAGTAGCCGTGGCGCAACGGCCAGTCGGGATCCATCGCCCAGCCCATCTTCCAACGGAACGAACACTCGATCACCCGCCGCGCCGCGGTCTCGCCGAACCACGTACCGCTGATGCCGGCAACCGAACCCTGCGGAATCGTCATGAACCCGAGGTCCATCGGCTCGGTGGCTCGGGCGTACTCGGCTTCGAAGCCGATGCGTTGCAGCTCGACCCCCAACGCGTCGGCCATGAACGCGACCGCGTCGCCGAACACGGCCGACGCCCGTTCGGTCTGCGCGGCAGTCTCCGGCGCATCGGGGTCGTGCGCGAAGCCGACGGAGAGCTGCGTCTCCGCGGACGCGTACCCCGTCGCATCGACCGATTCCAGGACGCGCACCTGATCGACGCGATCGCAGATGCCTGCGCTCACGACACCGAACAAATTCAGGAACCCGGGGTTGACGCCGGTTCCGAAGAGCGTGGCGCCGCCGGCGTGCGCGGCCGCGCGCAGCCGTTCGACGGCTTCCGGTCCGAGCGCGCGGCCGGTGACGAACGCGGCCGTCGAAGCGATGTTGACGCCGGCGCCGAGGATCCGGCACATCTCGTCGACATCGGGCCACATCGGGTTGTAGCTCACGCAATCGGGCCGCAATGCGAGCAGCGCGTCGACGTCGTCCGTCGCGACGACTCCGGTGGGCGCGCCGCCCACGAGGGTGCCGACATCGGTCCCCACCTTGTCGGCCGACCACGCGAAGCACCCGACGAGCTCGAGGCCGGGATGGCGGATGATCGCCCGCGCGGCGCGCAGGCCGACGTTGCCCGTGGTCCATTGCACGACGCGCAGGGGAACCGTCCGCCCGGGAACCGGCCGGACCGGCGTGGCCCGAATTGTCATGGCGCGAACGTAATCGCACCACTCCGAAAGCGCGGTGGAGGCGGTGACATCCGCCACGAATGCACGGCCGAGCTTCCCGCCGGAGTTGCGTCGGGAGATGATGGCTTCATGAACGGCGGATCTCCTGATCTCTCGGAGAAATACGGCGCGAGCCCGCTCGCGGAGCACGACCGCGCCGTCCGCACCGCGACCGCACTCCTGCTCCTCGAGGTGGCACGGGAGGCGATCAACTTCGAGCTCCGGCGCCAGCACGGGTTCACCGAGGGACAGGCGGCCACCGTCATCCGGGAGGCCTCCGCACTGGTACCGCGCCCGTCGAAGCTGCGTCCGGTCCGCCGGCGCAATCGCTGAGCCGCGGCCCCGCCGAGATCTCGTCGGCGAGAGATACGTCACAGTTCGGCGTCGGTGCTCGACGTGAGGGCCGGCGTTGTCCATGATCGCAGTGACGCCGTCAGCACAGCCGGGCGGCGTCGGCACTGAAGGAAACTTGACCGAGAGAGGCCCTCGTCCCCGCCAGAAGACGAGGGCCTCACTCGGCCGGGAACCCTGACGCCGAGCCCGCCGGTCAGGCGAGACCGAGCCGGGTCGCGCTGCTTTCGGATCTGCGGCGCTGGTGCCCGCCTCGACGAAGTCGCGGCGCCGGCGGACTGAGCGCGCCCGGGTCGACCAGGCTCATGGCCGCGCGCGGTCAGCTGTTGATGAGGCTTGCGACGACGTTGATGACGACCGCCAGGATCACCGCGCCGAACAGGTAGGCGAGCAGTGCGTGGCGCATGACCGTCCGGCGGGTGCGCCGGGCCTGAATGTCGGTGTCGGAGACCTGGAACGTCATGCCGACGGTGAACGCGACGTAGCCGAAGTCCTGATAGTCGGGATGCTCGGTGGCACTCTTGAAATCGATGCCGCCCTCCGGTGGTGTGTAGTACTCGTGCGCGTAGCGCAGCGCGAATACCGTCTGCACGAGCGTCCACGACAGCGCGACGGTGAGGACCGCGATCGTGGTGAGGAGGAAGCGCCCGCCGGTGTGCGCCTCCTTCGCCTTGGTGAGGTCGAACGCGGTGCCGACGAGGCTCACGACGCTCGCGCTGAGGAGCAGGACGGACGTGGCGACGCGACTGTTGTCTTCGCGCGTCGCGAAATCTCGGGTCTCCTCCGGCGTGAACCAGCCGACGCTGGCCCAGACCGAACCGACGTAGGAGGCGGCCGCGGCGTCCCAACCCAACAGGACGGCGAGCTGCCACGGGGCGAAGAACGCGGCGACGGTACCGACGAGCGCGCCGAGGGCCATCACGACCAGGAGACGACGGAGAGCAGTCATGCGCGGCGTCAGTGTCGCACGCCGCGGGGCGCGACCCGCGGCAAGGATCAGGTGCCGTGATCGCCCGTCATCACATCGGTTTGCGAGGTGTGCCAGACCGGACCGTCGACCGCGGTTTCGACGTTGAAGCCGTGGTCGAACACGAGCGAACCCCCAAAGGTCGCGCCGAGCGCGACGAATCCGGCGATCAGCAACGAGAGTGCGAGGATCGCGACACTGGGATGCGTGCGCGTGCTGTAGACGTTGAGCCGCAACACGATGTCGATCACCACGAGTGCGGCGACGAAGACGTACGCGCAACGGGGATGTCCGTCAGTGGTGGGTGCGCAGGCTTGCCCGACCAGCCGCGGAGCCCCTTGAACGTGCGATCAACACCCCGGGTGTACCGTGGGCGTTCAGCTTCCCTCGGGAGCGACGCCGAGTTCGAGCTTGTCCGGTCTTCGCTCGATTCGAGCCCTCCGCCTCTTCCGTGATCCCACCACTTCTCGGAAGGTTCATCATGGCAACGCTCGGTGCGAACCCGCGACATGCATACGGATCGACGGACCGGCAATCGTGCATCACCGACACCTGCTTCGCGACGTTCGACGGCAGCCCGGCCCGGACCGACGAGGTCCGGCACTGCAACCGGGGCGGTCCCGACGGCGGGCACCCCAACACGTGGGACGGAAACCGCTGGCAGGCCGTCAGCGGCCGGATGCAGCACGATCACGGGTAATCATGTCGGGGTGAACGCTCCGGTCAAGCCCCGTCTGCGGGGCGTCTCGCACCAGATCGCGGCGATCGCGTTCCCGTTCCTCGGGCTGGCGCTCGTCGCGGTCGCCGACGGCGCCGCGGCAAAATGGGCGGTCCTCGTCTACACGGTCGGCCTCACCGCGATGTACGCGACGAGCGCCACCTATCACCGCGGCGACTGGAGCGACCCGACCCGCCTCCGCCTGCGCCGCCTCGACCACGCGATGATCGTCGTCGCCATCGCGTCGACGTACACGCCGATCGCGGTCATCGGGCTCACTCACCAGAGCGCGCGCGTGCTGCTCTCCGTCGTCTGGACGCTCGCGGTCGTCGGTGTCGTGTTGCAACTGCTGTGGTTGAACGCGCCGCGTTGGTTGGTCGCAATGCTTTACATCGGCCTGGGCTGGACCGCGGTTGCGTTTGCGCCGACCCTGTGGCGCGAACTCGGCGTGCTCACGTTCTCGCTGCTGCTCGCGGGCGGGATCGTGTACTCACTCGGCGCGGTCGTCTACTCGACCCGCCGGCCGGATCCGGTCCCCGAGGTGTTCGGCTATCACGAGATCTTCCACGCGCTCGTGATCACCGCGGGACTGCTCTTCTACGTCGCCATCGCTCGGGTCGTCATCGCCTAGTCGGATATCCCGCGATTGCGACGGGGACCGGTGCGATCCGCGCCGCGGTGTTAGGCGGGAGTTCGGGCGTCGAGCTCCTGCACCCGCGCCGCGAGGCGGAGGAGCAGCTTGTGACAGATCGACGGCGAGGCTTCGAGCAGTTGCAGGAAGTCTCGCCGTTCGAGGATCGCGACCTCGAGGGGGGAGTCGGCGATCACGGTCGCGTTGCGCGGGCTCCGATTCAGCATCGAGAGCTCTCCGACCACGCCGCCCGCGCCGACCTCGCCGACGCGCCGGCCGTGACGCAGCACGCGGCACTTGCCCTGCAGGATGATGAACGCGTTCGTCCCGGGCTGACCCTCGTTGACGAGGGTGGCGCCGGTCGCGCGTGCCTCGACGACCGCGCACTTCGCGATCATCTTCAGCTCCTTCTTCGAGCACTCCGCGAAGAGCGGTACCGATGCGAAACGCACGTGGACGGTCGCCGCGTTCGACGGTCGCAGACCCGCGGTCTTGTGCTTCTGCACGTCGGCGACTTCGTCCTGGCCGACCGGATGAGTGAACACCTGCCCCTCGCTTCCCCCGCTTCGTGCCCGGACCCGATTCAGGTCGTGGTGGCGCATAGTCAAGCAGGTCGGCCTGCGCGGCATCACCGGGCGGGCGGTTCTGGAGGTCGCGGAGAGTAGGTAGGTCGACCGACACAGGTGCGAACCAACCGGCAGAACTGTCGAAGCCCCGGACCGGACTCCCGGATACCCCCGCGAACCGGAACGGGTCCGCCGGCGTATTGATCCGTGAACCCGCGTCGGCGGGCCGGTCTCTCGAGCCCTGGAGTCACTCGTGAGCGATGTCGCAACCCCCTGCCGGCAGCGATCTGACCCGATGACGGGTAGCGGTGACTCCAGCCGTCGCTCGTGACCGGCATGCGAACACCTCGCTCGGCAACGACGCCGGGCGGGGTGTTCGTCGTACGGTCTGCACCTGTGGACTCGGCAGTGCTCCTCGCGTTCCGGCGCCGCGAAGAGAGTGCCGTCCGCGCGCTCTATCGCGAATATGGCCGCCTCGTGTACGCGGTGGCGCATCGCGTCCTCGGTCGGCACGAGCTCGCGGAGGAAGCAACGCAGCAGACCTTCGTGAACGCGTGGCGGGCCGCCGATCGGATCGACGTGGACCGCGACCCGGCCTCGTGGCTCGCGACCATCGCGAAACGTGCGGCAATCGACATCTACCGACGCGAGGCGCGCCGCCCCACCCGCGCGCTCGACGACGTGCCCACGGACGACCGCGCGGTGGTTACTTTGCCCCCCGACGTGGATACGCTCGACGCGGTGTGGCAGGTGCGCCGCGCGATCGATGCGCTTCCGCCCGACGAAGCGACCATCGTGCGCATGCAACATCTCGAAGGAATGTCCCAGAGCGAGATCTCCGATCACCTCGGGATCGCCTTGGGCACCGTGAAATCGAGGTCGCACCGCGCGCACCAGAAGCTCGCGGCGCGGCTCGGCCATCTCCGGAGCGCGGGCAATGACTGACGACTCCACGAAGCGCGAGCGAGAAGCGCTGATCGCCGGCGATCGGGCCGGCGCGCTCGACGCCGAAGCGGCCGCCGACCTCTCGCTGTTCGCCGATCTGCTCGCCGACCCGTCGACGTGGGCCGAACCCGAGGCGGCGCTCGAGGACTCGGTGGTCGACGCGGTCATGCGTGCCGGCGCGGCCGAGCCCGAACCCGCGGTGGACGACCTCGCCGCGCGCCGTCGGCGCCGGCGGACGTGGTCGGCGGTGCTCGCGGCCGCGGCGGCGATCGTCATCGCCCTCGGCGCGTTTGCCGTCCTGCGCGAGCGGTCGAGCAGCGACTTCACCGCGCAACTCCGCGCGACCGCACTCGCGCCCGGCGCCGGGGCCTCGGCCGCGGTGACCCGGAACGCCGCGGGCTTCCGGGTCTCGCTCGACGCACACGGTCTCCCCGCGTTGGCGGCGGGCGAGTTCTACCAAGCCTGGTTGAAGAACGCCGCGGGCACGCTCGTCCCGATCGGTTCCTTCAGTTCCGGCGACGGGCGCGTAACCCTCTGGTCGGGCGTCTCGCCGAAGGACTTCCCGACGCTCACGGTCACGATCGAGTCGACCGACAACGTGCAAGCGCCGTCCGGCCGCCGCGTGCTCGTCGGGACCGTCGAAGCGACCTGAAACGGCCCGTCCCGGGGCCGATCTGTCAGGATGGCGCCGTGGTCGGCGACAGTGCACGGCGGAGTGTCAACCGGATTGTCGGGTCGCTGGTGCAGCCCGTCGTCAATGCCGTCGACATGGACGAAGTGCTGGAGAACGTCGACGTCGACGCCGTGCTCGAACGCGTCGACCTCAACGAGGTCCTCGACCGGGTCGACGTCGACCGGCTCCTTTCCCGCATCGACGTCGACGGCCTGATCGACCGGGTCGACGTCGACAAGATCCTCACCCGGGTGGACATCGACGCGCTCCTGCAGCGGATCGACGTCGACAACCTGATCAGCCGGGTCGACGTCGCCCGGCTGGTCGCCGACGCGAACATCGGCAACGTCGTCACCGACAGCGCCACCTCGGTGCTCGACTTCGGGCGCGCGCAACTGAACGGCCTCGACGCGATGACCGCCGGCATCGGCCGGCGCGTGATCGGCAAGCACGACGAACGACCCGGCGCGACCACGACCCCGCAGGCGATCTCGCACACGCCGGCCAGCGCATTCACGCGGCTCTCGGCGTACCTCATCGACATCGCGATGATCTCCCTGCTCTTCGGGTTGAGCGTGTTCCTCATCACGTATCTCGCGAACCTCTTCTTCACCAACAACTT
Source organism: uncultured Actinomycetes bacterium (assembly GCA_963835455.1). GTDB lineage: Bacteria > Actinomycetota > Acidimicrobiia > IMCC26256 > PALSA-610 > PALSA-610. The sequence continues at coordinate 91,700 of CAWIFT010000002.1, read as the reverse complement.
CGATCCGACCCAGCACAGCGGTCCGCTGTGGGCCGCACTCAGCGTCGGGTTCGCCGGCCTCTATTTTTGGACCGGCCTCGCGCTGGTCGGACGCACGATCGGCAAGGGCCTGCTCGGGCTCCGGGTGGTCGCGCTCGACGGCAGCCAGGTCGGAGCCGGCCATGCGCTGATACGCGTCCTGGTGTTCCCGTTCAGCTTCATCCTCGGGCTCGGCTTCCTCCCGATCGTGTTCGGCCGCGATCGGCGGGCCCTGCACGACGCCGCCGCGAGCACGATCGAGGTCTACGACTGGGGCGACCGGGTGGCGGTGCTGCCCAGCCGGTTCACCCGGTGGTTCACGCCGCACGCTCCCGTCGGGTGATCCGGGGGCGGTCCGGGGCCCGGTACCGTTGTTTCTTCATGTCCGGACGGTCTCGGCACTGAATGGTGCTCACGAATCAGGGTTCGGAAGCGCGCGAGCTCTACCGCTGGCAGCTGGACGCCCTCGTCAGCTGGCTGCGCTGCGGCCGGCGCGGCGTGATCGAAGCGGTCACCGGCTCCGGGAAGACCGACGTCGCGATCGCCGCGGCCGCCGACGCCCTGCGGCGCGGTCGCTTCGTCCTCGTGCTCGTGCCGTCACGGGTCTTGATGGAGCAGTGGTTCGGCCGCCTGCAGGCGGCGCTTCCCGCCGCCCGGATCGGTCGCCTCGGAGACAGCGGACGCGACGACCCCGAATCCTGTGACGTTCTCGTCGCGACGCGGCACTCGGCCGTGTCCTACAAGCCGGTGCCCGGCCCACGGGGCGGTCTGCTCATCGCCGACGAGTGTCACGGGTTGGGCGGCGGGATCCTGCGCCGGGCGTTGCTCCCGCAGTACGAAGAACGACTCGGTCTCACCGCGACGCTCGAACGTTCCGACGACGCCGTGACCGACCTCCTCCTCCCCTACTTCGGCGGCATCTGCCATCGCTACGGCTTCGAGGACGCGATCGCCGACGGCGTGTGCGCGCGACCGCGCGTCGCCTTCGTCGGGGTGGAGCTCACGGTCGACGAGCGCGCCGAATACCAGGAGACCGAACAGAAGCTCGTCAACGCCCGCAGCCACCTGCGGTCGGTGCCCGGGATGCCGGTCGACAACTTCGGCGACTTCCTCGCCGCGGTCGCCCACCTGGCCGAACGCGACGCCGGGGCCGACGGCCGGGCCGCGCGCGAGTACCTCGACGCCTTCTCGAAACGCCGCCAGATCGTGGCCCAGTCGAGCGGCAAGTACGAATTGCTCGGCAGTCTCGCGAGTGCGATCAAGGACGCCGACGGCGCGCTCCTGTTCACCGAGACGGTGCGCGCCGCGAACCACGCCATCAACCGGCTCGACCCGTTGGTGTCGATCGACCTGATCACCGGGTCGACCGCCCGCGGGCAACGCCGGGAGATTCTCGACGACCTGCGGGTCCGCCGGCTCGACGCCGTCGCCGCCCCCCGCGTGCTCGACGAAGGCATCGACGTTCCGGACGCGAATCTCGGGATCGTCATGAGCGCGAGCCGCACGCGCCGACAGATGATCCAGCGCATGGGCCGCATCCTGCGGCGCAAGCGTCCGGGAGTCGCGGCGCGGTTCGTGATCATGTTCGCGAAGGACACCTTGGAGGATCCCGCGTTCCGCATCGAACGCGACGGCTTCCTCGACGAGATCGAGGTCATCGCAGAAGCGACCCGCGTGTTCGACGCCACCCAGCTGGCCGAGCTCGACGCGTTCCTCGCGGCGCCGGGTCCCGACACCGTGCCCGAACCCGAACGGCTGGAGCGGTACGAAGTGGCCGCGGGACCGAACGCGCTCACCGACGACGCCATCGACGCGCTCGCGGACACTCTCGGTGTCGAGGTTGCGTACGGGTTCTTGAGCTTTGCCCGATTGCATCAGACCGATGCGCGCCGCGACGCCGCGATCCGCCGGCTCGGCGACCTGCTCCCCCGGCCCGAGCCCGCGGAACGGCCCTACCTCGAGCTCGCGCTCACGAACCTGCCGACGATCGCCAAGCCCCGGGTGGAACCGAAGCGCATGTCGACGGGCCAGGCGCCGATCGAGATCGCCCGCATCGGGAATGCGTGGCGCATCAGCTGTACCGGTTGCGGCGAGGCTTCACCCCTCGTGCAATTCCGTTGGCAGGCCCTCGACCAGACCGTCGCCTGTCGCTGCGGCTGACGCGAACGACAAAACGCCGTCGAGTGGACACGGCACCTTCGTGAGGTCGAGCGCTTCCACCAGCAGCCGCGCGTAACGCAGCTTCCGTCCGCTCTTGCTCCCGAGAAAGCGGCGAAGTTGCGACTCGACCGGTCGCCCCAGTTGGGCCGCTTGCTTCTGCAGGGTGCGAAACGATCCGAGCTCGCCGTGTGCTTCGACGACCTGGAGCACCGCATCGACGCCGAGGGCGCGGATGAGCTCGTCCTCGAGATCGACGTCGCAGACATAGAAGCCGAGCGCTTCCATACCGTCGCGGTCGAGGTGCGCGCCCAGGCCTCCACCTTCGAGGGCGCGCCGGAAGTCGGCCACTTCGCCCGCGTCGCACAGCCCGGCCAACCGGAGCCCGAGCCCGTGCGGTCCGAGGCGCTCGACGAAGCTGCGGATGTTCGTCGCGCCGCCCATCGCGGCGATGGAGACGCCCGCCGCCCCGAGATCGCAGCCGCGGCGATCTGCCAACGTCTCGAGCGCGAACTGATCGCTGGCCCCTTCGACCAGCACGACCGTCATGTCGATCCACGCTACCGAGAACGCCGCCAACAGTTGTCGGGGTTTTCGGCGCCAGGCGCCACTTTCTCTGCCAACAGTTGTCGGGGTTTTCGACGCCAGGCGCCACTTTCTCTGCCAACAGTTGTCGGGGTTTTCGACGCCAGGCGCCACTTTCTCTGCCAACAGTTGTCGGGGTTCGCGTTTACAGTGCGCGCGATGGACACGGTGCGCATTGGGATCCTCGGCGCGGCGCGCATTGCGCCCGCGGCCGTCGTCAAACCGGCTCGGGCGAACGCGGAAGCGGTGGTGACGGCGGTGGCCGCGCGCGATCGCAGCCGCGCGGATGCGTTCGCGTCGAAGCACGGGATCCCGAACGTGCGCGACTCGTACACCGCGCTCGTCGAAGACCCCGAGATCGACGCGATCTACAACCCGCTTCCCAACGGCTTGCACGCGGAGTGGACGATCGCCGCGCTCGAGGCGGGCAAGCACGTGCTGTGCGAGAAGCCGTTCACCGCCAACGCGCAGGAAGCCGAACTCGTCGCCGCGGTCGCGACCCGCACCGGCCTCGTCTGCATGGAAGCGTTCCACTACCGATATCACCCGCTCGCGCGCCGCATGCGGGAGATCGTCGAAGGCGGAGAGCTCGGCGACATCCGGCGGGTGGAGACCGCACTGTGTTTCCCGCTGCCGAAGTTCTCCGACATCCGTTACCAGTACGACCTCGCGGGTGGGGCGACGATGGACGTCGGCACGTACACCGTGCACACCGCGCGGCTCCTCGGGCTCGAGGAACCGGAGGTCGTCTCGGCCGCGGCGAAGTTGCGGACGCCCGACGTCGACCGGGCGATGCGCGCGGAGCTGAAGTTTCCGAGCGGGCACACCGGCCGGATCACGTGCTCGATGTGGTCACACTGGGTGATCCAGACGACGGCCCGCGTCACGGGCTCGCGCGGCGAGTTGCACGTCATCAACCCGACCGCGCCGCAGATCTGGCACCGCATGCGCGTCAAGACCGAACGCGGAAGCCGCAGCGAGAAGTTCCCGCGCCGGGCGACCTACGAGTACCAGCTGGACGCCTTCTGCGCCGCTGTCCTGCGGGGCGAGCCGACCCTCACGCCGCCGTCCGACTCCATCGCCAACATGCGGGTCCTCGACGCGATCTACGTCGCCGCGGGCATGAAACCCCGGGGTACGTGACCCAGATCACCCGCCCGGGATGAGGCGGTCTGCGCCCACGAGACCCCACTGTCCGTAGGTGACTGCACCGACCGTTGCCCCGCCGGAGCCGAAGAAGCGGTTGCCCCTCTTCCAGGGCCTCCTCCCCATCGACACGTCCAAGATCCCGGTCGACGTGATCGCGGGGGTCACGCTCGCGGCGCTGGCCATCCCCGAGGTCATGGGTTACACGAGCATCGCGGGCATGCCGGTCGTGACCGGCCTCTACACGATCCTCCTGCCCGTACTGGCGTTCGCGGTCTTCGGATCGTCGCGCCACCTCGTCGTCGGTGCCGACTCCGCCACGGCCGCGGTCATGGCCGCCGGACTCGCGGGCCTCGCCACCGCGCAGACCACGCAGTACGTCGCGCTGGCCGGGCTGCTCGCGTTGATGGCGGGCGTGTTCCTGATCGTCGCGCGCCTCATCCGCCTGGGCTTCCTCGCCGACTTCTTGTCGCGCACCGTCCTGATCGGCTTCCTCACCGGCGTCGGCATCCAGGTCGCGTGCGGCCAGGTCGCCGGCATGTTCGGCGTGCCGGGTGGGACGGGCATCACCGTCGGCCCCTTCTATTTCACGAACACGATCGGCAAGCTGATCTCGACGTTCCAGAACTTCGACGAGATCAGCTGGGCCACGGTTGCGGTCTCGGTCGGCGTGCTCGGCACGATCCTCGGGCTCAAGCTGATCACCGGCAAGATCCCCGGCGCACTGATCGCGGTCATCGGTGCGATCTTCATCAGCTGGAACTGGGACCTCGCCGCCCACGGGGTGGCGACGCTCGGCCCGCTCCCGAGTGGGCTGCCCTCACTCGGTATTCCGGCCGTCAGCTGGTCCGACATCCCCCCGCTCGTCGGCACGGCCGTATCGATCTTCGTCCTGATCCTGGCGCAGAGTGCGGCGACGTCGCGCGCCTACGCTGCGAAGTACAACGACCACTTCGACGAGAACGTCGACCTGGTCGGCCTCAGCGCCGCGTCCGTGATGGCGGGACTTTCCGGCACGTTCGTCGTCAACGGCAGCCCGACCAAGACGCAGATGGTCGACGGCGCGGGCGGCAAGAGCCAGGTCGCGCAGGTCACCACTGCCGTCCTCGTTGCGATCGTGCTGCTCTTCCTGACCGCACCGATCCAGTACATGCCCAAAGCAGTTCTCGCGTCGGTGGTGTTCCTCATCGGCGTCGAGCTCGTCGACTACCTCGGCATGCGCAAGGTGCTGCGGCTGCGGCCCGACGAGTTCGTGGTCGCCGCGCTCGTAGCGCTGACCGTCGTCGTGGTCGGGGTCGAGCAGGGCATCCTGCTCGCAATCGTCGCGTCGCTCGTCGACCACCTCCGCAAGTCGTACCGACCCAGCACGGCGGTGCTCACGCCCGGAGCGGGCGGCGTCAGCTGGCACGGCTCGCCGGTCGAGCCCGATGCCCGCAGCCTTCCCGGCCTCGTCGTATACCGCTTCGCCGGCAGCCTCTACTACGCCAACGCCAGCCTTTTCTTCGAGCAGCTCAACGCGTTCGTGGACAGTCCGCAGCCGCCGCGCTGGCTCGTCATCGACGCGGTTGCGCTCCCGGACATCGACTACAGCGGCGGCGAGACGATCCGCCAGATCCAAGGCGAGCTCCGGGAGCACGACATCAAACTCGTCATCGCCGAACCGATGGCGGCCGTCCGCGACGAGCTCGATCGCTACGGTCTCACCGAGCTGCTCGGCGCCGATGCGATCTACCCCACTGTCGACGACGCGGTCGCCGCGTACCGGCAGCTGCCGGCGCCGACCGAGAGCTGATCCGCCCGATCAGCTGTCCGGGGTCGACCGGATGATCGGCGCCTCGTCCACCGAACCACCCGCGGCGACGAAGTCCTCGAGCGCCAACTCGCGGACGCGCTCGGTGATCGCCTGCGTCGCGCGTTCCGGGTCTTCGCGCAGCCATGACGTCAGAAGCGATGCCGCGAGACTCGTGTCGGCGGTTCCGTGGCGTTTCACCCATGCGCTGCGCAGGAGCTCGCGATCCTGAAGCCACTTGGTCAGCCGGCGCATCTGCTCGTCGGTGCACTTGAAACCGAGGACCGCCCGGAAGAACGGGAGGAGGTCGCCGCGATAGTCGTGACCGGTCGCCGCGAACTCGCCCGGCACGACGTTCGCCGAGTTCTTCATGTCGACGAGCACCTGGAAGAAGGTCGTGTTCGTCACCCAGCGCATGCCCTTCGGGATCTCGGGCCAGCGCGTCGCGGGCGCGCCGAGCCATTCCGGCGCCTGGATGAGCAACCCCGGTCCGAAGCGGGCGACACCGTCGTTGTGGTGCGTGATCATGACGTAGCGCATCCGCTCACGCGCCGCCGCCGGTGTTGCCTCCCACTCGCCGATGTCGTTGAACACGCCGATCAGCTCGGGGACGACATCGGGCCGGTGGTCGCGCAGCACCTGTTCCTTCCACTGGCTGAAGTGCGGGGTTCCGATCCAGATCGCGTAGTCGATCCCCGCGTCCACGAGGCCCTGGGTGCCGCGGCCGATGAACGCGTCCTGGCTCGTCCACGCGCCCAGGCTCTCGCCGAAGAGCACGACCTTCGGGCGCGCGTCGGCCGGCATGGCGCGCAGACGCGCCGCGATTGCCTCGATCAGGAGGCGCGCCTGCGCGCGTCCTTCATCGACGCGGTCGAGCGACAACGGCGACGGACGCGCCGCGTACTGCATCGCGACGGTCGCGCAGTCGCCCCGCGCCAGCATCTCGAGCACTGCGACGGCCGCGTAGTTCACGTAGCCCGTTCCCGTGGGCAGGTCGATCATGAGCCACGCGCGCTCGAATGCCTTGGTCCGATCGAGTTCGCGCAGGGCGAGCGCCACCCGGTCTTCGTCGGTCTTCGCGCTCTCGAGCCCGACGTACACACGGATCGCTTCGATCGCGGGCTCCTCCATGACGCCCGAGATCATCGCCGCGGCCTGCGCGTTCCAGACGAAGCGGCGACCCTGTTTCGACAGTGTCGCGTAGGGCACCTCGCTCTCGAGGCTGCCGCTGAGATTGTCCGACAGCGGTGGCAGGTCGAACGAGGGCTCCACCGCCTCTTCGCGGTTTTCGATCATCCCGAAGCCGCGGTGCATCGCGTACCGGGTGCCGGCGGAGATGGCGGCGAGCGACACGACGTGCCCCATCGGCCGCCACAGCGATTCGTTGCCGGGCAGGACCGTGCTGGCGACACGCGCGACGCGATCGGCGAGTCGCCGTTCGCCCGCGGAGACCATGGCCGTGAGGCCGGTGACCGCGACGCTCATTCCGAGCGCCTTCCCGAGCGAGATCTCGCTCGCGGCGGCCGGGGCATCGTCGGCCCGGGCGCGCCGCCGCCGCAGCACTTCGCCCGCGACCGCGAGCCCGGCCGCGGCGGGTATCACGACGAAACGCGAGGCGCGTCCGCGGCCCCGGCGGTCGAGGACCTCCTGCAATCCACCGATGACCAGCCCACCGACGCCGGTCGTGGCCGCGAAGAATCCACCGGCCCGGGTGCCGGCGCGGGTCAGGCGCTCGTTCGGTCGCTGCGCGGCGACGCGCTGCACACCGAGACCGGCGAGGATCGCCGCCGCATCGACCGCGAGCGCGGCCCGGCCCCAGCGGCTCTCGTCGACCGCGCCTTGAGTCGCGCCACCGGCGAGGAGGAGCGCGACCGACTGCAGCGACTCCTGCACGAGGCTCGCGAGCGCATGGTTGGACGCGAACGACAACCCGGTGATGAGCGCCTGATCGGTGGTCGTCCTCGGCATGAGCGTGCGTTGGAAGGTCAGCGGTCCGTTCGTGGTCGCGAGCAGCAGCCCCGTCTGTTCCGCGCGGTGGCCGAGCGAGCTACGGGAACGAGAGCGGGCCATGGGAACCTCCAGAGGTGTTCGTCGCCGGGCAGCGTTGCATCCACCCGGGCCCGGCGTCGAGCCGACGCATAACGTTCCGCCCGGCATGAGCAACCGGGAAAGCGCGGCGATACGGCGGCGAGAACGGCGCTATCGCGCGGAAGCTGCGGCCGGAGTCGCGACCCTTGCATACGGCGCGGTTCTGAACCGCCTGCTGCCCGAAGCCGTGCACATTCCCGCGAGCCTCACTGCGGCGGCGGCATGGCTGACCGCGGCGCGCCGCGCGGGCGTGTCGGTTGCCGGTCTCGGGCTCGCGTCCGACCGACTGCGAACAGGTGCGCGCGTGGGGCTCGCCGTGGGCGCGCCGATCGTTGCCGGTATCGCAGCGGCATCGCGCGCGGGCGCGACTTCGGACTACTTCGACGATGCGCGCGTGCGCGGCGCGACGCCGCGGAAGGCTGCGTACGAAGCCGCGCTCCGCATCCCGATTGCAACCGCACTCGGCGAGGAGCTCATCTTCCGCGGCGCCCTCTTGGGCCTGTTCGGCCGCAGGCACTCGACCGTCACCGCCGTCGCGGCGAGTTCGTTGCTGTTCGGAATGTGGCACGTGCTCCCCACTCTGGAATCGCTCGCCCTGAATCCGCCGGAGGACGGGGATCACAGTGCGACCCACAAGCTCGGCGTCGTCGCGGGCACCGTGGCCGCCACGACCGCGGCGGGAGTGGGCTTCTCCCTGCTGCGACTGCGGAGTGGGAGCGTGCTCGCGCCCGTCATCGTGCACGCCGCGATCAACTCGAGCGCGTTCATCGCGGCCCGCCGGGCTCCCCGGTAGCGGCCACGGGCTGGTCGGCCCCGCCCTCACCGGCGAGCAGGCTCTTCTGGTCGAGCGTGAACAGCAGTGCGAGCGCCGGAACGATGACCACGGCTGCGAACACGAACACGACCAGTACCGCTTCGAGCGTTCCCGTCGGGCCGGCGGCCTGCGCCACCTTCAACGATTCCGGGAGCATGTACGGCCACTGCGCGACGCCCCAGCCGACGACCACCGCCGCCACCGCACCGATCGAGAAGAGTCGCGCCCACATCGTCGAGCCGCGCAACAGCATCCCGAGCGAAACGAGTCCGCAGATCGCGGAGACGACCACGAGCGGGAGCGCGCGCGAGGTGAGACCGTCGTAGAGATAGGTGGCGTCGGCGTGGAAGACGAAGATCCCGACGAACGCGATGACGCCCGAGACAACGGCCGAGACCACTGCCCGCCGGCGGAAGTACTCGCTCAGACCGGCGTCACCGATGCGATGTGCGTCCCGGACGAGGTAGACGGCCGAGAGATACGCGCAGACCGAGATCGCGAGCAGTCCGCCGACGATCGCCGTGGGGTTGATCCAGCTCGACCACGGGTCGCCGGCTTTGCCGCCTGACGGGACCCGCCCCGATGCGATCGCGCCCGCGACGGCCCCCATGCAGAACGGAACGAGCACCGACGAGAGCGCGAACGCAGCACCGAAGTTACGGCGATCGCGGGTGCGCGTCACCGCCTTGCGGAAGGCGAAGCCCGAGCCGCGCAGCACGATCCCGAGCGCGGCGAGGGTGAGCGGTACGAACAGCGTGAGCATGATCGAGGAGAACGCGGTCGAGAACGCGGTCCACAACACGACGAGGCAGAAGATCAACCACACGTGGTTCGCCTCCCACACCGGACCGATCGAATGATCGATGAGTGCGCGCGGGCGCTCGCCGCGCTCGGCGCCACCGGCGACGAGATCCCAGATGCCCGCGCCGAAGTCCGCGCCTCCGAACAACGCGTAGGCCGTGACCCCGAAGAACAACACCACTGCGGTCGCGTTCGTCACCCGACCGGCACCTCCTGCGGCGCGTCGCCGCCGAGAATGCCCGGGTCGCTCGGACCGTAGGGGACGTCGGAATCGGCAACGTCACCCGACTCGCGCCACCGCCGGCTCATGCCGCGCAGCACGAGAATCGTCGTCACGCCGACCACCGCGTAGATGCCCAGGATCACGACGAAGGTGAGCCACACCCCGGAGTTCGTCGTCGCGGCCGACGTCACAGTCATGTAGTTGTGCACGATCCACGGTTGGCGACCGACCTCGGTGACGACCCAACCCGCCTCCATCGTGACGACCGAGAGCACCCCGGTGCACGCCGCGATCCGCAGGAACCACTTCGTCTTCGGGTAGTCGCGTTTGAACAGCCAACTCAACCCGTACCAGACCGACAAGAGCGCCAGCAGCGTGCCCAGCCCGACCATGACGTCCCACGCGAGGTGCACGACATTGGCCTGCGCAATCGTCGGTCCGTTCGCGATCGGGCTCACCGCCGCGGCCCCGTTCGTGCCCAGCGCCGGGTTCGCCTCTCGTCCCGGCACAATCGTGTTCTTGCCCGTCGCGCGGGTCGGAGAGAAACGATGCCAGACCGGGAATCCGGATCCCGCCGCTCACGGTGTCGTTCGAGTTGAGGTGACCGAACAGCGTCTCCGGCACGTCCGTGTTGGTCTTCGGCACCAACTCGATTGCCGCGAACTTGGCCGGCTCGTTGTTGTAGACGAACCGCGCGAGCGAATCGCCCACCGCCATCTGGATCGGCGTCATGATCGCCGCGACCGTGAACGGGATGATGAAGCCGAGCCGGTGATACCGATCGCGACGGCCGCGCAGCATCCCCATCGCGTACACCGACGCAATGAGGAACCCACCGACGACATACGCCGCCACGAGCATGTGCGCACCTTCGTAGGGAAAGGCCTTGTTGAAGATGACGCTCCACGGGCTCACGTCGACGACCTTGCCCGCACTGTTCAGGGTGAAGCCCTGCGGCTCGTTCATCCACGCGTTCGCGGCAACCACCGAAACGGCACCCCCGATGCCGGCGATCACGATCGGGACACCCGTCCAGAAGTGCGCCCAGGGTTTCAGCCGGCGCCAGCCGTAGATGTAGATCGCGACGAAGATCGCCTCGGTGAAGAAGAACAGGCCCTCGATCGTGAACGGGATACCGAACGCGGCGCCGAACCGGCCCATGAACGTCGGCCACAACAGGCCGAACTCGAACGTGAGAACGGTTCCCGTCACCGCGCCGACCGCGAACGTGACGGCCATGTACTTCGACCAACGCTGCGCCAGCTGCAACGCGTCGGCGTCGTCGTACTTGATCGCGCGGTAGTTGGCGATGAGCGTCATGAACGCCCACGAAACTCCGAGCGGAACGAGAATGATGTGGAAGCCGAGCGTGAACGCCATCTGCGAACGCGCCCACTGCACCGAGTCGACCGCGAGGAGAGCTGGGTTCATTGCCGCGTGACCTGCATCGATCCGCGCTAGGCCGAGGCGAACTGATCAGCGAGCTCGGCCGCGAAGCGGCGCGCGGCCTCGTCGCCGTCGGGCTGCAGGTTGGTCGGCGGGATCTTGATGCCGAGGTACCGCTCGCGGTACTCCCCGGTACCGAGGTAACTGATCAGCGAGAGCAGCGAACGCACCTGTCCGCCGAGATACTGGAAGTGAGTCGTCCCGACGCACTTGCCGCCGTGGCTCTCACCGAGCTCCTGCACCGTCTCGATGTTGTTCTTCCAGTAGCGGCGGCACACGACGAACGCCGCGAACGACTTGCCCTTCAGGAACCTCGCGGCGGCATCCGACTTCAGATACGAGCGGATCGGCATGCACGTCGTGAGCCACCAGGTCGGCGAGCCGATGACCACGAGGTCGTATTCGCCGGTCTCGGCTTCCGGCGGGATGCGGATCTCGCCCGTCGCTCGACGGAGCTGGGCCGGCAGCAGCCGGATGATGTCGAGATAGCGATGCTTGAATGGGAACGTCGCGAAGCGCGGCGCGTATCGAGGGTCGGTGAACTCGATCTCGGAGCGCTCGACGACCCAGCCCCGTTCACGGAGGACCGATTCCATGTCCTCGGTGACCTTCAGCGCCTGCTTCGTGAACGTGTAGTACAGGAACAGCACTCGGGGTTCGTCCGCGGTCCGCGACATCGAAGATTGCTCCTGGTCGGGTACCGCCATCGTCGCGGGCCACGGTTGACCCCGCCTCCCCCGCGAAGGATGAGGCGGGCTCGGTATCGTGACCGGCAGTGGCCGTAGCGATACACCCCGACGTCGAATCGCTGGCAGTCCTCCTCGGGACCTGGTCCGGGCGCGGCCATGGCGTCTACCCGACCATCGAGCCGTTCGACTACGACGAGACCATCACGTTTCACCACATCGGCAAGCCCTTCCTCGTGTACGCGCAGCGCACGACACATGCCGCCGACGGCCGGCCGCTGCACGCGGAGACGGGCTATTGGCGGGTGCCGCGTCCCGGTCGCATCGAGTTGGTGATCGCGCACCCGAACGGGATCGTCGAGGTCAGCGAAGGGACGGTCGACGGTGCGGCGCTTCGCCTGCAGTCGACGGTCGTCGCGGGAACGAGTACCGCGAAGTCGGTGACCGCACTGGAACGCGACTTCACGTTCGCCGGCGCCGACGCGCTCACATACAGCTTGCGCATGGCTGCGGTTGGCCTACCCCTCACGCACCACCTCGCCGCCGACCTGCACCGCACCAAGTCAGGGTGAGAGGACGGCGCACGGATCGAGCGGCCCGGGAACGGTCACCCCTTCCGGCAGGAAGTACTTGATGTCGGGCAACTTGGTCGCGGCCAGGTCCGCGTCGACCGCGTACTGAACCTCGGTGCCGGTCGCGGTCAACCCGCCCGTATCGACGACGTCACCGTTCGGGCACACGGTGGTGGGCGAACCCGCGGGCGGAGGCATCACGGTCGGCACGAGCGCGCACACCGCGAGCCGCTCCGCATCGCCGTACTGCGCGAGCTGTGGAGGGAAGGTTTGTCGAGCGTGCTCGTACGCGGCCCGCATCGTTCCGATCGTCAGGCTCGAGCCAGTCACGTCGTTCGGAGCCCAGCCGAGCCGAGGGGCAACCGCACGGCAGCGCTTGCTGTACGTCGCGCGCATCGCCTCGAGCGGTGTCGTCGTCGAGGTGGGCGCGTCGATCGACGTACCGGGCGGCGCGATCTCCTTGGCGACGCGGCGCGCGGTTGCTTCGTCGAACTCGCCGGAGATCGTGACATCCCGACCGGTGATCCCGGCATTGATCGTCGGTGCCGACTGCACCACGGTGTCGAGAACGATCGCGATCTGCTTGCCGACGTAGGGCGTCGCGACCTTGCGCACGAAGTCGTCGTTGCCGAAGTGAACGTTGACTTCCCATGCGCCGGAAAACGCACTGAGATCGACCTGCGCTCCCGCGACGTTCGCGCCGGGCATCAGGCTCGGCCCGAGCGCGTAACACGTCTTCGTCGTACTGTCCGCCCGAACGACCGACGGCGGCGGGCTCGTGATCGGAGCCGTCGTGGTCGTGTGCACGCCGGGACAAGGGAACGTCGCCAAGACTTGACGAAACTCGAGCGGGCTCTGGGCGACTGGCGGCTCGACGACGCGCTTGCTCGACGTGCCGCAGGACGCGGCGATGACGACTGCGACTGCGACCGCGATGGCCGTCCTCGTCCCCGCCACGCGCCGCACGCTAAATCGGGAAGGTCTCGCCGACAAGCTCTTCGGACCGCGTCCACAACGCGCGCGCCGTGTCGGGGTCGAGCGCGTAGGGGAGTACGCCACCACGACTCTCCGGGCTCTCGATCAGATCGGCGACAGCACAATCCTGGCAGTACCGCCCGCCGATAACGGAGGCGTCGGCGACGAAGCCGGCCCAAACGCTCGTCGCCGCGCCCTGCGGAACCGACTTCCACACCGTTTCTTCCTCGGCGCGTGCCGCGGGCAACGCCGCGAACGTCTCTTTGGTCATGTAACGCCCGAGCTCGGTGAGGATCGTGCCGGGATGCACCGCGCACGCGCGCGTTCCCGCGTCGCGTCCGCGTCGGTCGAGCTCGACGGCAAACAGGATGTTTGCCGTCTTCGATCTTCCGTATGCCTGCCAGGGGTCGTACGGCGTGCGCTCGAAGTTGACGTCGTCCAGCACGACGTTGCTGAATCGGTGGCCGGCGGAGGAGAGATTCACGATGCGCGCCGGTCCGCCCGCGAGCAGCGGCCGCAACCGGTTCACGAGCACGAAGTGACCGAGGTGGTTCGTTCCGAACTGCAGCTCGAAGCCGTCGGCGGTGCGATTCTCCGGTGTCGCCATCACGCCCGCGTTGGCGATGATCACATCGAGGCGATCATGCTCGGCACGCACGCGGTCGGTGAAGGCGCGAATCGACGCGAGTGAGGCCAGATCGACTTCGTGCAATTCGACGGTCGCACCGCGACTCGCGGCGGCCGCGCGCACGACATCGGCTGCCGCTTCGCCTTTGACCGGGTCGCGCACGCCGAGCACCACATTGGCCCCATGGGCAACGACCGCGCGGGCCGTCTCCTGACCCAGGCCGGCCGACGCCCCCGTGATCAGGACCCATTTGCCCGACAGATCGACGCCCCGCAGTACGTCGTCGGTCGTCGACTCGCTCCCGAAGCGCATTTCGCAAGCTTCCCACGCCCGCGCCCGGCCGACGCGCCCGTCGGGCCGACCACCGCGCTACAGGCGCAGACCTCAAGCTCCGATATTCCTGTGAAGACGGCGCTCGTATTGCCCTCGGTGCCGGTGCTCCAGCAAGGAGGTTGCACGGGAATGCAACGTGAGCATCTCGATGCTCGCGCCGCGGATACCGGTGAAAAGGGTTTCTCGCTCATCGAGTTGATGGTGGTCGTTCTGATCATTGCCATTCTGATCGCCATCGCGATACCCCAGTTCATCGGTGCCCGGGTTCGAGCCAACGACCGCGCCACGCAGTCGGACCTGCGCAACGGTCTGACCGCGGAGAAGGTCGTCTACACGGACACGCAGAAGTACTACGTCGACTCCACCGCGGTGAAGGCCGCCGAACCGACACTGGCGTGGGGAACCAAGCTGCTCGTCCAGGTCGGTACCAATGCCGACCCGAACGACACGGTCTGCCTGTCAGAACTTTCCAAGTCGGGGTCGTGGTTCGCGGTGGGTGACGTGGCCAACTCGACGGGCGCGGCCAACGACGGCACCTTCTACACGAAGAGCGCGACCGACCCTTGCACGACCGACCCGTCGATCATTTCCACCTGGGCCCGGAGCTGGTAGTCCCCTCCCCCGGACCCGGATATCGCCCAAATGTCCGGGATTCCGTGGTGCCGACGCGTGCCCCGACCGCGCCCGGGGCACGTGGCCATGGAAAAGAAATCGGAAACATACCGTTCATAGACCGCTCACGATAGGGACACACTCTCGCCATACGTTCCCCCCGGCGCGACCGCCGCGCCGGCTCTGCCGCAGGCATCGCGCGGCACTTGGGGGGCACTCATGCGATCGCTGTTCTCTCGTTCCGCGGCAAAGCAACGCCTCGGCCGGCAGCTCACCGCGGTACTCGCGATCTCGGCACTTCTCCTCGTCGTCGGACTCGCCGGCGTCGCGGCGGCGGACAACGGCGATCCGAACGGCGCCAAGACGGGTATATCGCCCACACAGGTCGAGAGCGTCTACCCCGCTGACACTCCCGCGAAGGACTCGACCTCGGTCATCACCGAGCAGCTGGCGAAGGACCACCTCGCCATCAACTACGCCTGGCTGATCGTCGGCGGAGTCCTGGTGCTCTTCATGCAGGCCGGATTCGCCCTCGTCGAGACGGGCTTCACGCGGGCCAAGAACGCGGCGCACACGATGATGATGAACCTCGTCATCTTCGCGCTCGGCACCGTGGGGTGGTTCACGGTCGGATACGCCCTGATGTTCGGCTCGATCTCGAACCCGGGGCTGGGTATCACCAAGCTCGGCGACCCGATACACCTCGGCAGTTGGAACGTGCTCTCGAAGAACGGGTTCTTCCTGACCGGGAAGGCCTACGACGTCGGCATCCTCGCCTTCTTCTTCTTCCAACTCGTGTTCATGGACGCCACCGCGACGATCCCCACCGGTGCGATGGCCGAGCGGTTCAAGTGGCGGGCGTTCTTGATGTGGGGCCTGTTCGCTTCGATGATCCTGTACCCGCTCTACGGGAACTGGGTCTGGGGTGGCGGCTGGTTGTCGCAACTCGGCGTGCTCGGTCCGAAATGGGGCCACGGCGCGCTCGACTTCGCGGGTTCGGGGGTCGTGCACGCCATGGGCGGGGTCGCGGCGTTCTGGGGCGCGAAGATCATCGGGCCCCGGATCGGGAAGTTCGACCGCGACGGCAAACCGCGTGCGATACCGGGTCACCACCTCCCGATGGCGTTCCTCGGCACCATGGTCCTGTTGGTCGGGTGGATGGGATTCAACGGCGCGTCGACGTTCGCCGCGACGGACTTCCGCTTCACGATCGTGATCGTCAACACGATCCTCGCGGCGGCGTTCGGCTGCCTCGCGACGATGTTCACCATGACCTGGAAGTACGGGAAACCGGATCCGTCGATGACGTGCAACGGCCTGCTCGCCGGGCTCGTCGCGATCACCGCCCCGTGTGCGTTCGTCGCTCCCTGGGCGGCGGCGCTCATCGGGACGATCGCGGGCGTGCTCGTCGTGGTCTCGGTCGTCATCGTCGAACACAAGTTCAAGGTCGACGACCCGGTCGGCGCGGTGTCGGTCCACGGCGCGTGCGGATTGTGGGGACTCCTCGCGCTCGGACTGTTCGCGGACGGCCACTACGGCGACGGCTTCAACGGCGTGGCCGGCCCGGTCAAAGGCCTGTTCTACGGCAGCACCGGCCAACTCTGGGCGCAGATCACCTCGATCATCGTGCTGGTCGCCTGGTGTTCGCTCGCCTGCATCGTGTTCTTCGTCGTGTGCAAGAAGACCATCGGATTGCGCTCGGACGAGGACGCGGAGATCGCCGGGCTCGACATGCCCGAGATGGGCGCGCTCGCCTACCCCGACTTCCTGGAGGCGCAGGGCTCGGTGTTCTACACGACGGACGGCACGACGACAGTCGACGTGCTGCCGGCAAGCGCGGCCAGCGCGCGGATGGAGGTCGGATCGAAATGAAGCGGGTCGAAGCAATCATCCGCTCGGAACGCCTGGGTGAGGTGGCGGCATGTCTCGAGGCGGCGCACCTTGGCGGATTCACGATCAGCGACGTTCGTGGCCACGGCCGTGCGCCGGAACGCACCGGCGAGTACCGCGGCCACAGCTACGAGATGCTCGTCACGCACAAGCTGCAGATCACGTTGTTCGTCGAGGACGACGAGATCGACAAGGCCGTCGCCGCGATCTCGTCCGGTGCCGCCACCGGCGAGATCGGCGACGGGCTCATCGCGGTGAGCTCGGTCGATTCGATGTACCGCATCGCGGCGACTCCGAAGGAGGCGGCGTCGTAGCGCAACGCGCTAGGCCGCGACCTCGACCGGTGTGCCGAGCGGCAGCACTCCCGCGAGCTGCGCGATCTCGTTGTTGTCCATGCGGATGCAGCCGTGTGTCACGTCATGGCCGAGCACCGACGCGTCGTCGTTGCCGTGCAGGCCGATCTCCGCGTCGCCACCGTCGAAGTTCGACAGCGCGTCCGAGTGGCTCGACAAGCCGTACGCGTACGGGCCGTACACGGTGTTCGGGTTCGGCGCCTGGATCAGCACGCGGATGTAGTACCTGCCGGTCGGCGTCGGCGTCGACGGCTTCCCGACCGCGACCGGACCGCGGTAGAGCACTGCGCCCCGGTCGAAGACCGTGATCTGGTGCGCACTCTTTTCCACCTTCACCGAGTACGCCACTTCGTGGATCGTGACGTTGGACGCCCGCACCCAGCCCGAGCTCCCGTTCGGGCGCACGGGGAGCAGCACCTTGATCCAGCCGTCGGGCCGCCGTTCCTCGACGAGGAACACCTGATCGACGACCGCGGCCGGGCGCTGCGGATCCACGGACCAGGGGTTCGGGAACGACTGGTTCGCGGCCGACGGCGACGGCTGTTGGTAGACGACGACCTGCGGCCCGACCGCGACCGCAACGAGTGACGCATACGCCGGCAACTGCGGCTGCGTCGTCGGCGTCGCGACGCTCGACGGGACCCGATGGGTCGTCGGCGTGCTCACGGCCGGCCGCGCCGCGGACCCGGAATGGCCGCTGCCGTTTCCGCAGGCCACGAGCGCGACCGCGGCAATGAGGAGCCATGCGGGTCGGCGGATCATGGTCGGTCCAGCGTAGATGCCGGGCGCCCACCGCTTCGCGCACACCCCGCCCGAAAAATTCGCGCGGAGGGTGGCACTCACAGACTCTCCGCAGTAGGATTCCTCGGATCCGAGTCACGTGTATCGGAACGCTGGGAGGCGGGCACATGCGCAAGGTCATCGCAATCGCGGGAATTGCCGGATTGAGTCTGGTGTGGGCGGCAGTCCCGGCCGGCGCCGGCAACAACAACCCCAACTTCGTCAGCACGCCGAGCTCCGGCCCTCCCGGCACCGTGATCCACGCCGGCGATCACAACTTCGGGTGCGACAGCATCGACGCCAAGATCCACCTCGAGCTCGTTTCCGTGAGCGAGCAGACGGTCGCGTCCGCCGACACCACCGTGAACAGCGACTCGATCTGGGATGTCGACCTGACGGTCCCGGCGAACGCGGCTGCGGGCGACTACGTCATCACCGCCCACTGCGACGGCGGCGAGTTCCAGGTCGTCTACAACGAGAACTCGTTCACCGTGACCGCGCCTCCGGCGACGACGACGACCACCTCCACGACGGTCGCCGCCGCCGCGGCAACGACCACGACGACCACGGTTCCGCCCGTCGCCGTCGTCCCCGCCGCCACCCCGGCCGCACCGGTCGTTGCCTCCCCCGCGCTGACGGGCTGAGCTACCCGGCGAGCGTCTTCGCTCGCTCGGTGGCCGCGCGCCACACGCGGGTCCCGCCGACACCGCGGTCCCATGCCATGGAGAACTCGAGCGGGTGGATCCGTTGCAACGCGAGCAGTTGCGCGAGATCGGCGCGCTTCCAGTCGATCCTCCGCGAGCCGGACCGCGTGAGCTCGAGGCGCGTGAGGGGCACCGTCTCCCAGGCGCCGGACGACTTCGCCGGTTCCTGACACAGGTCGATCCAGTCGATTCCGGGATACTTCGCGTACAGCTCCGGGATGACGGCCGCGGCGAGCGGCATCATGCGCGTCGCGTAGGTGTCGACGGATTCGGTGCGCGGCGGCTGGACGTACAGGCTCAGCTCGGTACCGCGGCGCGGGCCTGCCTTCTCCCCGATCGACGAACGCTGCACCTTCAGCCCGAACGGCGCGAGCAGCGGAAGCGCCGCGCGCGCCACGACCGCGTCGCTGATCGGAACCGCCGGTTCGCTCGACGAACGCGAGCTCCCGCCGCATCCGACGGTCGTGATCGTCAGCACGGCTATGAGCGCGGCGCGCCCTGTCGTCCGGATCGATGCCACGATGGATCAGCTTCGCACGGAATCAGACCGGACCGCCGCCTTTGACGCGGTGGTTCGCCCCGACCGTCACCGACAACATGCGGGCGACCGTGTCACCGCGGTTGTGCCAGCGGTGGCGCGTGCCGTTCTGCACCACGATGTCGCCCGGGCGCAGCGTGATCTCCACACCGTCGTCGAGTTCGAGGCCGATGACCCCGTCGAGGACCACGTCGTAGTCGAGCGTGGCGGTGCGGTGCATCCCCGGTGCGTCGGGATCGGCCCACGGGGTCAGCGCGCCGACCACGAACTCGTGAAACTCCGCGCCGTCGGGCGCGATCGCCATGATCGCCAGCGCGCACCCGCCGGGTTCCGGGAATCCCGCCGCCATTGGCCGTGGAGTGCCATCGTCGGGGAAGGAAGCCGTGTCGTCACGCCCCCAGATGAGGGTGGCGCTCGAGCCCCGGTCCCCGATCGGGAACGCGCGCACCTCGTCGTCGCTCACGACGATCGACTTTCCTTCCGGCGTATGACCGGTCACCACTCGCCGAACCGTCACCGCGGATCCTCCCGCTCGTGCCCCGGCGGACAGGGTCGCGGAATCGCCGCTTTGCGGGCAATCCGGGCGCGGCTGCGGAACCTGTGCACCACCTGATCGATCGACCTCTGTTCGACCCGATTGATCGAGACGTCACGGTCGCCGGAGAGAGCCTTCAGGCCCGTGGTTGGCGGGTCGAACCAGCGTTGGTGAACGGCGAGCGCGACGAGAGGCCCGGCCGCCTGCGCCTGACGGTGTTGCTCTACGCCGTCCAGGCGTCGGCGTTGATGGTGGTCGTCGTCCTGCGCCACTTCGGCCTCGTCGCGAACGAGCCCCTGTGGGCGTTTGCGCTGGCGATCGTCGGGTCATCGGTGCTGAGTCAGCGACTCGATCGGTGGATCGACGCACCCCGCGGCTCGTGGCGCCTGCACGTGCGGGTCTTCGTCCACGCGCTCACGGTCATGTCGGTGATCTACCTGACGGGCTGGGGACCGGCCCTCGGCGTGTGCTTCGTGTACACCGCGTTGGTCGACCTCCAACAGTCCGGCCCCGCGTCGTGGCGCGCAGTGCTCGGATGGTCGCTGATCTGCTGCACCGCCGGCCAGATGCTCGTGCTCGCGGGGTGGGCGCCCTCGTTCCTGCCCGGAACGTCGTCGCAAACGCTCGGATTCCTGGGCGCGTTCGCGTTCGGGATCGTCATCGTCATGGCCGGCGCCATCGGCGAGGGCAAACAGGAGGCCGAGGACCTCTTCGCTCACGCGAGTGACGAGATGACGCGCAGCGAAGCGATACACCGCGCCGTCGTCGAGAACGCGGCCGAGGGAATCTTCACCATCGGGTCCGACGGCCGCATCCTGTCGTTCAATGCGTCGGCCGAGGCGATCTTCGGTTGGTCGGCGGCCGAGATCGTCGGACAGCCGGGCTCGATCACGCTCACTCCCGACCTGCACGACTCGCTCGACGTCTACCTCGAAACCGTTCGCTCGTTGGGCCACAGCGAGGCCCAGCACGGAAGTTGGGAGGTCACGGGCGCGCGACGCGACGGCACGCCGTTCCCGATGGTCGTGTCGACCAGTGCGATCGTCGTGGACGGATTCCCGCCGATCACGTCGTGTCTCGTGCGTGACCTTTCCGAACAGAAGCAGCTCGAGAAGCAACTCTCCCATCAGGCGTTGCACGACTCGCTCACGGGTCTGCCCAATCGCACGATGTTGATCGACCGCATCGACCAGGCGTTGACGCGTGCGCGCCGGAACCACCGCATGTGTGGCGTGCTCTACGTCGACCTCGATCGGTTCAAGACCGTCAACGACACGCTCGGCCACGCGGCCGGCGACATGCTCCTCGTCGAGGCCGCCGCCCGGATCCAAGCCGGCGTGCGCGAGACCGACACGGTGGCGCGGCTCGGCGGCGACGAGTTCGTCGTCTTGTGCGAAGACCTCGACGGTGTGCACCACGGCGCCGACGTCGTCGAACGCATCATCAGCGCGCTGCAGGTTCCGTTCCGGCTGGGCGACGACACGGCGCAGCTCAGCGCGAGCATCGGCATCGCCCTGTCCACCGACGGGACCGAAACCGCGGATGCGTTGATCGCCAAGGCCGACATGGCGATGTACCGGGCCAAGGAGAACGGCCGGAACTGCTACGAGCTGTTCGACGCGGCGATGCAGCAATGGGTGACGACACAACTCACGCTCGAGAGCGCGCTGCGGCTCGCGGTGTCGAACAACGAGCTGCGCCTCTTCTACCAACCGATCATCGCCGGTGACAGCGGAGTGATCCGCGGGTTCGAGGCGCTGGTGCGCTGGGAACGGCCGGGCTTCGGGCTCGTCGGTCCGGACGAGTTCATCCGCACCGCCGAGGACACGGGCCTGATCATCGAGATCGGTGCGTGGGTGCTCGACCAGGCGTGTCAGCGCGCGGCGTTGTGGGCAGAGCAGTGGCCGAGCCGCAACCTCGGCGTCTCGGTGAACGTGTCGAGCCGCCAGCTCGCGAACCACGACATCGTCGATCTCGTGCGCGCCACCCTCGAGCGCACCGGGCTCGACCCGAACCGCCTCACGCTCGAGCTCACCGAGAGCACCCTGATCGACGACACCATCAACACGCAGGCGATCCTGCAGGAGATCCGCGACCTCGGACTCAACCTCTCGCTCGACGACTTCGGGACGGGCTACTCGTCGCTCACCTACCTCCGATCCTTCCCCATCAACGTCGTGAAGATCGACAAGTCGTTCGTGCGCACGATCGGTACCGAACGCGAGGACACCGCCATCGTGTCCGCAGTGCTCGCACTCGCGAAGAACCTCGACATCAGCGTCGTCGCCGAAGGGGTCGAGACCCAGGAGCAGCTCGCGGTGCTGCTGCAGCTGCAATGTCCCTACGTGCAGGGCTACCTGTTCTCGAAGCCCCGCCCGGTCGACGAGATCACCGACCTCGTCGAACACGAGGCACCCGCCCTGGCAAGCACTCCCGACACCGACCGGTAACGCGCCGGGATCCTCAGTCGACGCGGCGCAGGGTCTCGACGCGCCGGTTCAGGGCATCGACGCCGTGACCCGCATCGGGCGCGTACAGGTTCCGGACCGGAACCCGCGTGCCGTCGACGAGGACGAGCACCGCGGTCTCCGGCCGGAGACTCTTGAAGTTGCCGCTCCGCGGAGTCGCTTCGAACCGGCCGACCTGCGCGAGCGGGATCAACCGCGGCGGTTGCGGATAGTTCTTCACCTCGACGCCTTCGTCCGTGATGCGCAGTGAACTCCGCCGCACGAACACGGAGGAGACGAGCCAGACCACGCCGATGAGGATGAACGGCAGGACCAGCACGACGACCACGGCCGAACCTCCTCGCTCAGGGGATGACGTAGCCGCCGTCGACGGGGAGCGCGACGCCGAGGACGAACGATGCGGCCGGTGTACAGAGCCACACCGCGGCTTCACCGATCTCGGCGGCCTCCCCGATCCGGCCGATGGGATGCAGGGCCTTCAGCTGCGCGTCGATCGACGCGTCGTGACGGATCGCGGCATCGACCATCGGGGTGCGGGCCGTCCCGGGACAGATGGCATTGACGCGGATCCCGCGCGCGCCGTAATCGAGCGCGGCGACCTTCGTGAGGCCGATCACGCCGTGCTTGGACGCGGTGTATGCCGCCTGGTTCGGGTACGCGACGAGACCGACCCCGGAGGCGGTATTGACGATCGCGCCGCCGCTCCGCTCGAGCATGCGCGGAATCTCGGCCTTCATGCACAGGTAGACGCCGGTGAGCATCACCGCGAGGGTCCGGTCCCAGACGTCGTCCGAGTAGTCGGCCAACGGCGCCATGCGTGCGGCAATCCCCGCGTTGTTGTGCGCGCAGTCGAGCCCACCGAACGTGTCGACCGCGAACTGCACCATGGCTTCGACCTCGGCCTTCACGCTGACGTCCGCACGCACGAACGCCGCCTGTCCGCCGGAACCGGCGATCAGCTCGACCGTTTCCCGTCCACCGTCCTCGTCGATGTCGGCGACCACGACGGCCGCCCCCTCACGCGCGAAGATCTCCGCCGACGATCGACCGATGCCCATGGCCGCGCCCGTGACCAGTGCGACTTTGCCGTCGAGTGCGCCCACCGCGGTCACAGTAGGCCGGTGATGCCGTTCCGCAGGAGCGCGAGTGCGAGCAGGACCACGATCGCGGCGGCGACCATCCGCGCGTTCTGGATCAGCCAGTCGCGAATCGTGTGCAGCTTGCGGAGCGTCCAGTCGGACTTGACGAAGAGCAGCACCGTGGCGACCAGCAGCGGAAGGAGCGACACGATCGAGAAGAAGAGCCAGTCGACGATGTACTGCGTGGCCGACGGGTTCGTCTGCGAGATCTCCTTCAACGCGATCGGGATGAATCCCCCCGGATTCGCGAGCGCGGCGCCGGCGCCGACGATCGCGATCGCGGGCGACGACGCGACCTTGCTCATCTGCGCAACCATGCTCTCGGCCTTCTGGGGATCGCGCGGCCGGCGCACCACGCGCGCCACCCAGATGAGGAGCAACACACCCGCGACGATGTCGAAGACGGCGACCCACGTCTTCGGCGTCGACGTGTTGTGCGACGCGGCCTTGTTGCCGAGGACGAACGCCGCGAGCACGCCGACGGCGAGCGTCGCGCCCATCGCGCCGATATAGAAGTAAACGCCGGTCCGGCGGGGCTTGTCGCCGAGCACGAGTGCAAGGATCGAGAACGACAGGGTCGTCGGAGAGAGCATCGCCGCGAGCGCGGTGAGGGCGAGCTCCGCGTTGATCACCCGGGAAAGCTACGCCGATCCGCAGGCACGGCGGCGGGGGTCTACAGCGGTTCGTAGCCGGTGGCGGGAGTACCGGGCGGGCGCACCGCGGCGTCGTGCGAGATCCACAGCAGGACCTCGCCCTCGAGCCCGTCGGGATCGGTGAAGAACACGCTGTGGGCCCGGCCGAAGTCGGTGACGAACCCGTCGCTGGCACCGTGGGCGACCAGGCGGCGCCGGATCTCGACGAAGGCTTCCCGGTCGGCGGCCTGGAGCCCGATGTGGTCGATGGGACCGTGCCCGAACATCGAACCCCGCACGACCTCGGGCGCGTCGTCGCCGTGGACCTCGAAGACGTTGAGCTCGGAGCGCGGCCCGATGTCGACCATCGTCAACGACCCCGGGCCGATCTGCTCGCGGTGCGAGACCGTCGCGTCGAAGACCTCTTGATAGAACCGCACGAACCGCTCGGTGTCGTCGGTGATCACTGCGACATGATTGACGCCGGCGAGCAACATGGTTCCTCCTACGCCTCGACCGTGACCGAGATTATGGTCCGCAGTGCCGGACCCGAAACCTGACGGGAGCACGTGTGGCGCCGACCGAGGAAGCCGAGGAAGCGGGCGCCGCGCCGACCAGCCGGCTCGCCGCGCTCCTCGACCTCGAGGTCCTCGATCGCGATCTCTTCCGCGGCCAGAACGAGCCGGGTGCGGGCGCGCGCCTGTCGCTCTACGGCGGTCAGGTCGCCGCGCAGGCACTCCGCGCGGCAGGGGCGACGGTGCCGGAAGGGCGGATGCCCCACTCGTTGCACGGCTACTTCCTGCGCCCGGGGCGGGTCGAGCGCCCGGTGCTCCTGCACGTCGATCGCGATCGCGACGGCGGCTCGTTCTCGGCGCGGCACGTGCGGGCCGTGCAGGACGGTGAAGTCATCTTCTCGATGGTCGCGTCGTTCCACGCACGCGAGGACAGCGCGACCTTCGACGCGGTCCCGACGCGCGGCGGGCCCGATCCGGAGTCGCTCGCGCCGCGCCCGACCCCGTTCCTCATCGAGGCCCGCGAGGTGACGCCGACGCGGATCGGAGGCGGCCAGGTGCGTCACTCCGACTCGCTTGTGGGTGCGCGCGTCCGCGCCGTTGCCCGACGATCCGCTCATCCACGCGTGCGCGGTCGCGTACGTCTCCGACCTCGGCTCCGGCTTCGGTCAGGTGGAGGTACCGGGACTCCCCGCGGGCGGACCGAGCATCGATCACAGCTTGTGGTTCCACGACCCGATCCGCGCCGACGAATGGATGCTGCTCGAACTCTGGCCGCTGAAGGCGAGCGGGTCGCGGGGTGTGTACAGCGGATCGCTGCGCAGCCGCGACGGCCGCCTCGGCGTGCTCCTCACGCAGGAGATGTTGCTGCGAGACCACAAGCTCGACGACAAGATGCTCCGCCGCATCGCCGAGTATCTCGGCGTCACGCCCGAGTACGCGCGATGGGCCTCCGAAGAACAGTTCCGCGTCGAGACGATCCTCGCCGAAGCCGGTCGGCGCACGGGCGGGCTCGACGATCTCGGTGACGGGCCGTTCGTCGAACCGCTGGCGCTGTTCCTCGAATCGCTGGAGCGAGAAGCGCGCCTGAACGAGATCGGCCGCCTCATCGCGAGCGAACGCGCGCTCGGGCACACGGTCAACCGGCTCAACTACGTCAACGACCGCAAGCAGTTTCCCGAGATCGCCGACGAGAAGATCGTGCGCGCCGGTGTTCATCATCGGCTTCCCCCGCACCGGCACGACGATCCTGCACGACATCCTCGCCCAGGACCCCGACAGTCGCGCGCCGCTCACCTGGGAGACGATGTTCCCGTCGCCGCCGCCGGAGGCCGCGACCTTCGACACCGATCCGCGCATCGCGCTGCGCGGCGTCGTTCCTGCCCGACGCCCGAGACCGAGACCGAGCGCGACCGTCGTTCAAGGCGATGCACCCCATGGGCGCAGAGCTCTCGCAGGAATGCGTGACGATGATGGGCGAGGCGATGTGCACGCCGCTGTTCCACAACCAGTTCCGCGTGCCGACGCTACGAGGACTGGGTCGACCACGACGCCGACTGGTCGCACGTCTACGACTTCCACTACAAGCAGTTGCAGCACTTGCAGTGGCACAACCACGCGCGACCGTTGGGTGCTCAAGACCGGCGCGCACATGTGGGGCCTCGAGCACCTGCTCCGCACGTATCCCGACGCGCGGATCGTCTTCACCCACCGCGACCCGGTGAAGTCGGTGACGTCGTACGCGAGCCTGACGACGCTGGTGCGGGAGATGGGCAGCGACGAGGTCGATCCGTTCGAGGTCGCCGCAGGACTGGACCGCCCGCCTGAAGCGGGTGCTCGAGCACGTGATGGACGTGCGCGACGAGGGTCGTACCCCGGACGCGACCTTCTACGACATGCACTTCTCCGACTTCGTCGCCGACCAGTTCGCGGTCGTCAGCGACATCTACGCAGCGCTGGGCCTGCCGATGACCGACGAGGGCGCGGCGCGGATGCAGGCGTTCATCGCCGACAACCCGAAGGGCAAGCACGGCGTGCACGACTACACGCCCGAGGAGTTCGGCATCGACCCCGTCGTCGATCCGCCGCGACTTCCGCGACGTACATCGAGCAGCACGACCTCGCGCCCGAATAGCTGCGGGCGGAAGTGCGTCGCCCCCTGAGATCACTCGACCAGGGTCGCCTCGAGCGTGATCTCCGGAACCGCGGCCAGCGCGCGACTCACGGGGCAACCGGCCTTCGCGGCCAGCGCGTGCTCGGTGAACGTCGCCTGGTCGATGCCGGGCACCTTGCCGACCGTCACCAGGTCGATCTTCGCGATCGTCTGCGCACCGTCGATCAGGCGCAGCGTGACCGTGGCGTTGGTCTGCACCGACGCGGGCGGGTTGCCGGCCTTCGAGAGCATGTTCGACGAGCGCCATCGAGAAGCATGCGGCGTGGGCGGCGGCGATCAACTGCTCCGGGTTCGAGCCCGGTCCGTCCTCGAACCGCGACTTGAACGTGTAACCCCCGGTGATCGTGTCGCCGGCCGTGAATGTGCCGCTTCCACTCGGAAGGTCACCCTTCCACTCCGCGCTTCCCTTGGCCGGCATGGTTTCTCCCTGTTCGTTGACGTCGACGGGTTCGCAAGTTGCGAGGGGTGAATCTAGCGAGGCCGACGCGGCATCCCGGCGCTGTGCCGGGAATGGGATTACGGTGTGATCACACCGCATTCACGGTGGGCGACAGGGGCCGCACATGGCGTGGGACTTCGAGACCGAGCCCGAGTTCGAAGCGAAGCTCGTCTGGATGCGCGCGTTCATCGACCGACGAGCTGATCCCGCTCGAGCCGATCCTCGACGAGCTGCCCGCCGACGAGTGGGAGCCGGTCAAGCGTCACCTGCAGGAACAGGTGAAGGCGCAGGGGCTGTGGGGCGCGTTCCTCGACCCGAAGCTCGGCGGCGACGGGCTTCGGCCAGATGAAGCTGGCGCTGATGTCGGAGATCATCGGCCGCTGCATGATGTCGATGACGATCTTCGGCGTGCAGGCGCCCGACAGCGGGAACATGGAGCTGCTCGCGCACGGCGCGACCGACGCGCAGAAGGAGCGCTGGCTCTGGCCCAACCTGCGGGGCGAGATCTCCAGCGCGTTCGCGCTCACCGAGCCGTTCTTCGCCGGCGCCGACCCGACGGTGATCGGCACGACCGCGGTGAAGGACGGCGACGAGTGGGTGATCAACGGGCACAAGTGGTTCATCACCAACGCGTCGGTCGCCGACATCGTGCTCGTCTTCGCCGAGACGAACCCCGAAGGCCGCCCGCACCGGCACGCGTCGATGTTCGTCGTGCCGCGCGGGACGCCCGGGCATGGAGATCGTCCGCGACATCGGCGACGATGGCGCACCCCGACGTCGAGTACGGGCGCGTCGGGCAACCACGCCGAGATCGTCTTCGACGACTGCCGCGTGCCGGCCGACCATCTGATCGGCGAACCCGGGCGACGGGTTCGTGCTCGCGCAGCAGCGGCTCGGCGGCGGCCGCATCCACCACGCCATGCGCTGGCTCGGGTCAGGCGCAACGATCGCTCGACATCATGTGCGAGCGGGCGGTGTCGCGCACGTCGCACGGCAAGCTGCTCGCGCAGCACCAGATGGTGCAGGACTACGTCGCGCTGTCGCACATGGAGATCCAGGCCGCGCGATTGCTCACGTTCCAGACCGCGTGGAAGATGGACAAGTACGGCGCCGCCGCGGTGCGCGCCGACCTCGGGATGATCAAGGCGCACGTCTCGAAGGTCGTGCTCGCCGTCCTCGACCGCACGATCCAGGTCTGCGGCGCGCTCGGCTATTCGAGCGACCTGCCGGTGGAGGCGTGGTACCGGTCGACGCGCTTCGGCCCGATCGGTGACGGCCCGACGAGCTGCACAAGTCGGTGCTCGCCCGCACGTTGCTGAAGAACTACTCGCCCGGTCGAGGGCTGGCCGACCGAGCACCTCCCCAGCCGCCGTCCCGCCGCGGAGGCCAAGTGGGCCGAGCTGCGCAGCCGCGGCAGGGCGTCAGCTCGGATCGCGACGACCGCGCGACGCTCGCGGCGCGTTCCTCGACGACGCGCTCGGTGATCGCGGCCGCGATCGACGGTCGACGCCGATGACCGGCGGCGGATCGTGCGAGGTCTTCGCGATCGACCGCGGACGCGGCGCGCTGGGTGCTGCGGCGGGCGCCCGCGGCACGCGCAGCTCGGCGACCGCGCACGACGTGCTCCGCGAGTTCCGCATCCTCGACGCGATCAAGGACGAGCCGGTGCGCATCGCCCGGCCGGTCGTGGCGTGCGACGACGCCGACGTGTTCGGCGCGCCGTTCTACGTGATGGAGCGGATCGACGGGAAGCCGATCCTGCAGCCGATTCCCGGCGGCCTGGGCGGCCGCGCCCGAGACCCAGCGGCCGCGCCCTCGAGGAGCTGATCGACGCGCTCGTCGCGATCCACGCCGTCGACTGGCAGGCGTGCGGGCTCGGCGACCTCGCCCACGCCGGCGACTACCTCGCCGCGGCAGCTCGCCGCGCTGGCTCGCGCCAGCTCGACTCGTACGGCGGCCGCGAGCTGCCCGCCGCGCGCGACATCGCGCGACTGGCTCGACGCGCAACCGCCCGCCCGATCAGCCGACGCGCGCTGTGCCACGGCGACTACAAGCTCGACAACGTGCTGTTCGCGCCCGACGCGCCGCCGCAGCTGCTCGCGGTCGTCGACTGGGAGATGGCCGCGATCGGCGATCCGCTCGTCGACCTCGCGTGGGCGCTCATCTTCCACCCCGGACCCGAGGGCACGATGCACGCTCGGCATGACGAAGGAGCCGACGTTCGCGGTCGACGCACCTTCCGACCGCGGCGCAGCTGGTCGAGCGCTACGCGCAGCGGTCGGGGCGCGACACGACGCGCGATCGGCTGGTACGACGTGTTCGCCCGCTGGAAGCTGGCCATCGTCCTCGAGGGCAGCTACGCCAAGTTCCAGCGGGGCGAGTCCGACAAGCCGATCCACGAGTTCTTCGGGTCGCAGGTCGACCTGCTGCTCGACACGCGCGACCGCGGCATCATCGACGGCGAGGAGAGCGCTGATGCGCGCGTGGCAGGTGCAAGGCACGGGCGAGCCGATCGACGTGCTCCACGAGGTCGAGGTCGAGCCGCCGGAGCCCGGCCCCGGCCAGGTCCGCATCCGGGTGACCGCGGCCGGCATCGGGCTGCCCGACGTGTTCATGTGCCGCGGCACCTACCCGCTCACTCCCCCGCTGCCGTTCACCTCGGGCCAGGAGGCGACGGGCGTCGGTCACCGCGCGTCGGCGAAGGCGTCGACCTCGACGATCGGCGCGCGCGTCATGTGCGTCACCGCGTTCTGGATGGGCCACGGCTCGTTCGCCGAGGAGTGCCTCGTCGCGGCCGACTCGGTGTTCCCGATCCCCGCCGGGCTCACCGACGCCGGAGGCGGCCGGCTTCTGGATCCCGCACCTCACCGCGTGGGTCGGGCTCGTCGATCGCGGGCGGCATCGCGGCCGGCGACTGGCTCGCCGTGCTCGGCGCGGCCGGCGGCAGCGGGATCGCGGCCGTCCAACTCGGCCAGGCGCTCGGCGCCCACGGTCATCGCGGTCGTGAGCGACGACGAGCGCGCCGCGTTCTGCCGCGACCTCGGCGCCGACGCGACCGTCAACCACCGCGACGGACCGCTCGCGCCGCGCGTTCCGCGACGCGACCGGCGGCGCACGGTGTCGACCTCGATCTACGACCCCGTCGGCGGTGCGCTCGCCGAGGACGCGGCCGGCGCGCTGGCGCGCTACGGCCGGCTGCTCGCGGTCGGCTTCGCGAGCGGCCGCTGGCCGAAGTTCGCCGCGCACGACCTCGTCGTCACGAACACGTCGCTCGTCGGCGTGTTCGCCGGCGGCTACACGCGCGACGAGCTCGACGCGATCCACGCGCAGCTCGCCGCGCTCGTCGCCGACGGCCGGCTGCGCAACGCGGTGCACGCCGAGGTGCCGTTCGCACGAGCTGCCGGCGGCGCTGCAGCGACATGGCCGACCGCGCGCGTCGTCGGCAAGCTGGTGATGGTGCCGTGACGTCCGCCCCCAAGTCGTCCGAGCTTCGAGCTCGACGCGGAGGAGATCGTCACCGCCGCGGTCGAGATCTTCGAGGAGTCCGGGCTCGACGCGGTGAGCATGCGCAGCGTCGTCGGCCCGACTCGGCGTGTCGCCCGTCCCGCTCTACAGCCGCGTCGGCAACAAGGACGCGCTGCTCGACGCCGTCGCCGATCGGCTCCTCGCCGACCTCGCGCCGCCGGCCGAAGGCCGGCGAGCCGCTGGGACGAGTACGCGCAGCGGTGGGCGCGCGAGCTCCGCGTCCGCTCAGCGCCGCGCCCGCGACAGCCGTCTGTTGCTGTGGCCGGGCCGCGAGGCCTACGTCGAGGCGTCGCGACCGCTGCGTCGAGGCGATGCGCCGCGACGGCTTCGCCGCCGACGCCGCCGTGCAGGCCTGCCGGCTGCTCACGTGGGCGACGGTCGGGTTCGGTGCGATCGAGAGCGGTATCGAGCCGCCGCCGCGCGGCCGGCGCACGAGCGCGACCCGGCGGCGACCCCGGCGGCGTCACCGCGGCCGACGCCGAGACGCTGTTCGACATCCACATCCGCTACCTGATCGAGGGCATCGCCGCGACGCCGCCGAGCGGCACCCGCACCCCGCCGGAGGACCCGTCGATGAGCATCCCCACGTTGGACGCGACCGGGAAGGTCGTCGATCGTCACCGGCGGGAGCAAGGGCCTGGGGCGCGCGATGGCGCTCGGCTTCGCGGAAGCCGGCGCCGACGTCGTCGTCGCGAGCCGCAAGCTCGAGCCGTGCGAGGCGGTGGCCGCCGAGATCCGCGCCCGGGGCCGCCGCGCGCTGGCCGTGCGTTGCCACGTCGGCGACTGGGAGCAGTGCGCCGCCCTGATCGACGCGACCGTCGCCGAGTTCGGGCGGCATCGACGTGCTCGTCAACAACGCCGGCATCGCGCCCGTGCCGCCGTCGTTGCGCGGCGTCACCGACGACCTGTTCGACAAGACGATCGCGGTCAATCTCAAGGGGCCGCTCCGCCTCACCGCGCTCGCGGCCGAGCACATGCCGGCCGGCGGCTCGATCATCAACATCAGCTCGAAGGCGTCGCTTCACCCGACGGCGTTCACCGTCGTCTACGCCGCGGCCAAGGCCGGGCTGAACGCGCTCACGAAGGCCGCCGCCAACGAGTTCGGGCCGCGCGGCATCCGCGTGAACGCGATCGTGTGCGGCACCTTCCACACCGACAGCCTGCACGCGTCGCATACCGACCGACGAGTTGCAGGCGCAGATGGCGGCGAACGTCAGCCTCGGGCCGGATCGCCGACGCCGACGAGATCGTCGGGACCGCGCTCTTCCTCGCGAGCGACGCGTCGTCGTATCTGACCGGCGAGCTGATCACGCTCGACGGCGGCTGAGCACGACCATGGGAGAACGAACATGACGATGACCGACGACGTGATCGGTCGCGGGCCGCGTTGCCGTCGTGACCGGCGCCGCGAGCGGCATCGGCCGCGCGCTCGCCGAGGCGTTCGCCGCGGCAGGATCGGCGGTCATCGTCGCCGATCTCGACGGTGACGAAGCGGAGGTGGTCGCGGCCGGCATCCGCGCCGCCGGCGGCGAAGCCGAGGCGGTGCACGGTCGATGTCTCCGACGCCGCCGCCGTCGACCAGCTCGCGGCGACGACGCTCGACCGGTTCGGGCGCGTCGACGTGTTGTGCAACAACGCCGGCGTGTCGACGTTCAACCTGCTCCGCGACCAGACGCTCGACGACTGGCGTTGGGTCGTTCGCCGTGAACCTCTGGGGCGTCGTCCACGGGCTGCACAGCTTCGTCCCGATCATGCGCGAGCCAGGGCACGCCGGCCCACATCGTCAACACCGCGTCGATCGCCGGACTCCTGAGCGGCGTCGCCGTTCATCGGCCCCTACTGCGCCACCAAGGTCGCAGTCGTGTCGGTCTCGGAGACGCTCGGCGCAGGAGTTCGCGATCGACCAGGCACCGACATCGGCGTGAGCGTGCTGTGCCCGAGCTCGGTCGACACGAAGGTGATGGAATCCGAGCGCGGCCGGCCGTCGACCCTCGGCGCCGAACACCGCACCGAGCTGGCCGAGAGCGTTCGTCTCGCGATCCGCGATTCGTTCACCGGCCCGACCGGGCTCACCCCGGCGCAGGTCGCGGCGCGCGTGCTCGATGCCATCCGCGCCCGCCGGTTCTGGATCATCACGCACCCGGGCGAACGCCCCGTGTTCGAGGCGCGCATCGACGGCATCCTCGCCGACTTCCCGACCGGGCAATAATCCCGCTGTAGGACGCCCGCCCGTTTGCCGAAACACTCTGCAATGACGACAGACACCCCGAATCGTGCGGCCCGGATCGAAACTCCGCTCGGCGGAAGCTCACCCGATCGAAACGCTCGACGCGATCATCACCGCGCTGCACTCCACGCCCGAGCCGGATTTCGACCTCATCATGGAGGTCGGGAGCGGACCGCTCGAGGCGCTGTTCCATCAGGGTCACGAAGCGCCACTCTGGACCCGCATCGAGCGCCTCGCGCGCAACGACCTCCGCTTTCGCCGGGCGTTGAGCGTTTCCTGGGCGTACGACTCGCCCATGCTCGAACGGCGAGACGCACTGCTCGACGAACTCGGAGAACGCCGGGCGGTCACTGTTCGCTTCGTCGCCGAGCCGCACACGTTCGACGACGCCGACGGATTCGAATGGCGCGCGCTCGAAGTGGACGGTGTGGGCGAAGGATCGGGTCTCGCGCAGACGCTGCGGGCCATTGCCGACGTCATCGACCGTTCGACGGCGACGTAGTCAGATCGCCGAGTTCCGGGTCGGCTGGGGCTCGCCGGGTGCCCTGCGCCGGGGCACCGGCCCGGCCGCGTGCCCCGCGGCGCCGGACCGTGCAGTATGCACCAACTGCACGGAGCCTTTGGAGGAGCGACATGAACCACGCTCTCGACCCCGAAGCGCTCGGATTCAGGTCTTCGGGCGGCGGTGACGCGGTCATGGCGCCTCGATGTGTCGCGGTGTTGTCGTCGCCGCGCTTGCTTCGGCCTCGTCACCCGAACCGGCGCATGATCCGAGGACGGACGAAATGAAGACGATCCATCACGTCCTGGACATCGAGGCGGGAGCCGACGCGGTCTGGTCGGCGATCACCGACGCCGACGAACTCGCGGGTTGGTGGTCGACGAAGCTGCGCACGACGAAGGCCGCGGTCGGTGCAGCGCATCGAGTTCACGTTCGCCGGCGACTTCAATCCGGTGATGGAGATCACCGCGATCGAAGCACCGCGGAAACTCGAGTGGCGTTGCGTCTCCGGACACGGACCGTGGAGCGACGGCACGTTCCGCTTCGAGCTCGTACCGCTCGACGACGGCCGCACGAAGCTCCGGTTCTGGCAGGACTACGCCGTCGAGCTCAGCGACGACGCATACGGCGTCTACAACTTCAACTGGGGTTACTACCTCGAGAGCCTGCGCTTGTTGTGCACGACCGGCGCCGGGAAGCCGTTCGCCCCGGCACGTAGACAGTCACGGTACGCTGACGACAGTACCGTTTGACAGTTGACTCACAGGACTGTCTGATGGTGCCACGCTCAGCCGCCGTGAGAACGGAAGTCGCAGTGATCAAGCAGATGAAGAAGTGGGCACCGGCCGTCGCCGGGCTCGTCGCTCGTCGCGGCGCCGGCGCTCGTCGCGACCAACCCGGCCGCCGCCGCGACGACGGTGTCGTCCGAGGCCGCGCTGCGCGCCGCGTTCGGCAATGCGTCGGAGACCTCGATCACGCTCGCCGCCAACATCACGCTGACCAATTGCGGCGCCGGGCACGTGTCGCGCGGCAGCGCGACCGCGGTGACCATTCACGGCAAGGGACACACGATCCGCCAGAACTGCGCCGCGATCACCTTCGACCAGAGCGGTGTCGGCACGGTGACGCTCGAGAGTCTGATCACCGTGGCCAAGCCCAACTTCGACGCCGTCTCCGCGGGCGCGCGGGTCGTTCTCGTCGACTCCTCCATCAGCAACACCGGCTCGGCCGCCGCGGTCGACAACGGAACGACCGTGTCGCTGACCCGCTCCAACATCACCGGTGTGGGTACCGGCGGTGACGGCGTCACCAGCGGTGGAGCGGTGTCGCTGACGCAATCCCGGATTTCTTCGGTCGGCAACGCGGCATGTGAGGGAATCACCAATGGCGGCGACGTCACGCTGGACCAGTCGACGATCTCCGGCTGCACCGACGGGATCACGACCGGCGGCAACGTCGTCCTCACGAACTCGACGATCGCCAACGCGAGCGCGAACGGCATCGTGACCGGCAACGCCGTCACGCTGTCGTTCGCGACGATCGTGCACAACGGCACCGGCGTCCAGGCCAACATGTTGGTGGCGAACGCATCCGTCATCGCCAACTCGACCGGGCGCCGACTGCAACCTGGTCGCGAAGACGTCGCAGGGTTACAACTTCGACGGTGATGGCACCTGCGGGTTCCACCAGACGACCGACCGCAGCCACGGGGGCGATCCGCACGTCGGCCCGATCGCGAACAACGGTGGATTGACACCGACGATGCTCCCGGCCGCGAACAGTCCGCTGGTCAACAAGATCCCGAAGGTTCAGTGCAGCAAGAACATCGACCAGCGCGGGGTCACGCGCCCGCAGGGGTTGAACTGCGACATCGGCGCGGTCGAGGTCTCGGCGATCCAGGGCTACCGCCTCGGTGAGGCGAACGGCGGAGTCGCCAACTTCGGGAACGCGCAGTACAAGGGATCGCTTCCGGCACTCGACGTCGTGCCGTTGTCGCCGATCGTCGGCATCGACCCCACTCCGACCGGCTATCGCCTCGCAAGTGCCGACGGAGCGATCTTCAGCTTCGGCACGGCCGCATTCCACGGATCACTGCCGTCGCTCGGTATTCATCCGACCAAACCCATCGTCGGGATCGCGGCCACGTCGAACGGCTACTGGCTCGCGGCCGCGGACGGTGGCGTGTTCGGTTTCGGCAACGCCGCGTTCCACGGTTCACTCCCCTCGCTCGGCATTCACCCGAACAAGCCGATCGTCGGCATCACGGCCACCGCCAACGGTGGCGGCTACCTGCTCGTCGGCGCCGACGGTGGAGTGTTCCGGTTCGGGAACGCGACGTTCCACGGGTCGCTGCCCACGGTCGGTGTTACGACCGCGCCGGTCGTCGGGATCGCGCCGACCGCGAACGGCGGCGGTTACTGGCTCGTCGCCGCGAACGGGGTCGTATCCCGGTTCGGGAACGCGGGGGCGTACGGCTCGGTGAGCGGTCCGTCGAGCCGGGTGGTCGGCATCGCCGCGAGCAACGACGGCGGGGGCTACTGGATCGCGTCCGCGAACGGTCGCGTCTACAACCTCGGCGACGCCAACCCGCTCGGTTCCGCGACGAACCCGTCCGTCCCCGTCGTCGGGATCGCGCACTCCTGACCTGCTCACGCCGCGACGGCAAGGAGCCCGCGGCTCGAGGAGATCCGCTCGATGGTCCAGCTCGCTTCCGGCGCGAGCGACCGGAGTGCGTTCTCGAGGTCCGCGGTCCGGCGCTGGTCGATCGCGATGAACAGCACTTCGACCGGGCCGCGATGACCGATCCCCCGGGTGGCGGTAACGGGCCA
Organism: uncultured Actinomycetes bacterium; assembly: GCA_963835455.1. GTDB lineage: Bacteria > Actinomycetota > Acidimicrobiia > IMCC26256 > PALSA-610 > PALSA-610. The sequence goes on along the minus strand of CAWIFT010000002.1, from coordinate 55,582 downwards.
GCCGCGGTCGCGTCAGCGCGGGGACGACCCCGCCGAGCAGGTTGCCGCGCACGGTGATGGCGACGCGCCACTGCCACAGCGCGACCTCGAAGAGCACGAGCGTCATGATCACCAAGGCTTCCATGTCGTTCTCCATCCGCATCGGGTCGGCACTGCGGGCCGGGGTACCACTCGAAGGTACGGATCGCCGACGCGCCCGACCTCCGTGTGGCTACGGATTCGAGTTACGGAGCCGGGGCCTCGTCACCATCGGAATGCACCGACGGATCGCCGTAATCTGGAGTGGTGGACGACATCCTGAACGCGCTGGATGCGCAACACGCGGAGCTCGCCGGGATCATCGATGCCTGCGAGGCCGTCGACTGGGAACGACCGACGCGCTGCGTGGGGTGGGACGTCGCCGCGGTCCTCGTACACCTCGCGCAGACCGACGAGATCGCAACGCGGAGTGCGCACGGCGAGTTCGGTGAATTGCTCGATGGGTTCCTCGGCGACCGCGACACCCAGACCGTCTCCGTCGACGACGCCGCGGCCGCACAGGTGGATCTCGAACGGGCCGCGGGTGGCGACGCAATCCGCGACCGCTGGCACCGTGCGGCGCGCGAGATGCGTGCGGCCTTCGCGGACGGCGATCCGCACCGGCGCGTCACGTGGGTATCCGGGCAACTCTCCCTGCAGACGCTCGCGACCACACGGCTCTCGGAGTGCTGGATCCACACGGACGACATCGGGTCCGCGCTCGGCATGACCCTCCCGCCCACCGACCGGCTGCGGCACATTGCCCGGCTCGCGTGGCGCACGCTCCCCTACGCGTTCGCCCGGGCCGACATCACGATGACCGGTCCGGTGGCGCTCGAGCTGACCGGCCCGAGCGGCGAAGAGTGGCGCTACGAACCGGACGCGCCGGCGCTCACGACCATCACCGGATCGGCGGCCGAGTTCTGCGAAGTCGCGGCGCGGCGCGTCGACCCCGATGCAACCGATCTCGTCGGCACCGGCCCCGACGCAACGGCCGTACTGCGCCTCGTGCGCACCTACGCGCAGTAGCGCTGCGCTACCGGATGCGTGAGGCCGGCTGGTAGTTGGGACCGGCGGTGACGTCGACGCGGGCGAGCAACGCTTCGCACGGCGGTTCGAAGTCGCGTGCGAACCCGACGGCGGCTTCCTCGCCGAGGAGCTGCCAGGGCAGGACACCGAGGCGGTCGGTTTCGTCCTCGATGTGCTGTCGCAGCGCGATGCCGTCGGTGGTCACCAGGCCGGCGCGGGCGACGCCGCGCCGTTCGAGCGACGCCCACGCCCGTTCGATCGCTTCCGCATCCGAGCCGCGCGACTTCGCGAGCCAGTCCTTTTCGTAACCGAGCCAGGCGTTGTGCAGGATCGAGGCTTCGACACCATCGAGACCGGCGGCGACGACCAGCGCCCAGTGCAGATCACCGCGCCACTCGCGCAGACAGTTCACCGCGTGCCAGCCGCGGAGCACCGGATCGTCGGGGCGCGGCATGCGCAGATGGGCCGCGAACAGCACCCGACCGACGGTCGGAAGTGTCTCGATGACGGACCACAGGCGGGGGCCGAGCGCGGCCAGCGGTTCGAGGATCGCCGGCGCGTAGGCGCGCAGCCCGTCGAGCACGGCTTCGTTGCGCGCGCTGCCACACCGCGTCGAAGGTTGTGCGTTGGGCGACGAGGTCGAAGGCGAGCCGGATGGCGGCGGGGCTGATCGAACCGAACGCCGCAGTCGTCGCGTCCGGGCCTGCGGGCGCGAGCGGAGCGGCCCGCGACGCGATGTAGCCGAGCGGACCGGGCAGGCCGAGGTGCTCGAAGCGCTCGACTGCACCCGGGTCCCAGAAGATCCAGCCGATCGTCGTCTGCACCGATCGGGCATTCCGCCGCGTGATCCCCACCCAATCCGTCACCAATGGAGTTTCGCGTGCCGTGGGAAATGCCGTCGACCAACCAACTGACGTGGGAGGCTCCCGGCGTGGGACGCCTGACCGAGCGCGTGCGCGACGTCCGTTGAGCGCACGCTTCTCGTCGTGGCGACGCGGGCGCGGCTGGCCGACTGCAGGTCAGATCGGCCTGGCCATCGTCATCGGGCTGTTGGTCGCGGCGCTCATCGGCGCGCTCACGCGCCACTCCGGGTCGAAGGCTGCGGTGCCGTCGACGTCCACCTCGACCGCGGCGACCACCACGACGATCCGCTCGACCACGACCCGGGCGCCGGCGCCGACTTCGGTACCGGCGCGACCGACAACTGTCGCGCGGACGACGGTGCCGCGGACGGCGCCGCGGACGACCGGCCCGGCCGCGACACCGACCACACGCCTGTTGCCCCTCGCGATCGCCGCGCCGTCACACGCAACCAGCTACTCGCGCGACACCGACTTCGGCGACTGGATCGACATCGACGGCTGCCGGAACACGCGCGCGGTGTTGTTGATCCGGGCGTCCGCAGTGCCCGTGACGTTCACGTCGGCCAACGAACTGCACCGTCAAGACCGGGAAGTGGCTCGATCCGTGGTCCGGTGCGGTGACGACCGTCGCCCACGATCTCCAGATCGATCACACCGTGCCGCTCGCCAACGCCTGGAGATCGGGCGCGTGGTCGTGGACCCACGACCAACGGGTCGCCTACACGAACGACCTCGCCGACCCGGACCACCTGGTGCCGATCCTCTCCGCCGAGAACGAAGCCAAGGGCGACGACGGGCCGGATCAATGGAAGCCGCCCGCAACGAGCGCGTGGTGCCGCTACGCGCTCGACTGGGATCACATCAAGGCCAAGTGGCACCTGACCGCCACGCCCACCGAGTGGTCGGCACTCCAACAGATGGCCCGGACGTGTTGATCCCCGGGTTGTGCCGCCCATCCTCGTTTCGACGCCCCGGATCCGCCCTAAACTAAGGTCAGGTTTCCCTTAGTTCAGCGGAGCGGCATGAGCCTCGAAAAGACGTTGCTCCTCGGGTTCATCGCCGGGGTGACGATCCTGCTCGGCCTGCCGGTCGGCCGGCTGCAGCGGCCCGCGCCGACGTTGCGCATGATGCTCAACGCGATCGCGGTCGGCATCTTGCTCTTCCTGCTCTGGGACGTGCTGTCGGCCGCGTGGGAACCGATCGACATCGCCCTGAGCGACTTCCACGCGGGCAACGGCGGGCTTGCGAGCGCGGCCGGTTACGGAGTGCTGTTCGCGGGCGGTTTCGCCGTCGGCCTGCTCGCGCTCGTCGCCTACGAGAACTGGATGAATCGCGTGACGTCCGTGCCCGGCGCGACCCGCGGGTCGTGGCCTCGTGGTCTCCGGGGCGGCAACTCGCGTTGCTCATTGCGGTCGGCATCGGGCTGCACAACTTCGCCGAGGGCCTCGCGATCGGCCAGGCCGCCGCGAACAGCGAGATCGCACTGGCGACGCTGCTCGTCGTCGGATTCGCGTTGCACAACGCAACCGAGGGCTTCGGCATCGTCGCGCCCCTTGCGAGCGAGACGAATCCCGACGGAACGCACACGGTCCCGAGCTGGGGATTCCTTCTGACACTGGGCGCCATCGGCGGCGGCCCGACGTTCGTCGGGACCGGCGATCGGGCACGCGTTCACCTCCGAGGCCCTCTCGGTGCTGTTCCTGTCGCTCGCCGCGGGCTCGATTCTCTACGTCGTGATCCAACTCATCGGGGTCGCGGCGAAGTCGAAACGACCGGACCTGCTCGCGTACGGAATCCTTCTCGGCCTCCTGGCCGGCTTCCTCACCGACGCGATCGTCACCGCCGCCGGCGTCTGAGCGCGTGCGCCGCCGCTCCCCCGTCCGAACCGCGCCCACTCCTCGGTGACCTCGGACGGCCCCCGGGTGTCCTACAAGCCCTGACCGACGCGGAGTCGCTCGTCGACGTCGCCGGACGCAACGCGCGATCCGGATCTCGTCGCCCAGGCACGCGCGGCTGGCCGATCCCGGGAGATCGACGCCGCGCCCGAGTCCCGCAGGGTCCACAGCGGGCCACGCCGGCGCCGTTACCGTTCATCGCAGTGGTAGTCGCCGGTTGGGAGAACATCGAGCGCCGGCACGTGTTCCTCACGGGCGTCCGAGCCGTCGCGACCAGCATTCTCGTGCTCGTCGTGTACTTCGTCGTGCCGATCAGCGATCGACCTCACGGCTCGATCCTCGTGCGCCTCACCGTCGGGCTCGCGCTCTTCGCCGCCGTCTTGGCGTACGAGGTCCGGGCGATCCTGAAGGCGGATCGCCCGATGTTGCGCGCCGCCGACGCGATGGCGCTGGTCATCCCGATCTTCGTTGTCGTGTTCGCGTGGACGTACCTGACGATGGCGAAATCTGCGCCGCTTTCGTTCACGCAACCCCTCGATCGCGTCGGCGCCCTGTATTTCACGGTGACGGTCCTGACGACGGTCGGGTTCGGCGACATCGCGGCCCGGACCCAGGCGGCGCGCCTGGCGGTGACGGCACAGATGGTGTGCGACGTGATCGTCATCGCGGTCGTGGTCCGCCTGATCATCGAAGCGGCCCGCGGCACGCTGACTCCCGACTCCGGAGCGGGCGACGGCCAGCGCCTTTGACCGCGCAAGCGCGCGTGTGGATTCGCCGTCTCCGTCTACGGTGTTTCCCGTATGTCCTGGCGGGGCACTGCAGACGAGGCGATCGTCTCTTCAGCCGCGGCGATCGTGGTCGAACAAACGGCCTGTTCGACCGATGACGCGATCGACAAGATCCGCGACCGGGCCGCCGCGATCAGCCGCACCGTTCCGGACACGGCGCGACTCATCATCGCCGGCGTCGTCCGGTTCGACACATGAACACCGACCCCGAACCGATCGTGTGTGACCGCCTCGTCATTGTGTTCGCGCCCGGCGAAGGGTTGTGCGAACTCGGCGACCACTGCCCGGCCGAGGACCTGCGCTGGAACGACTACCCCGCGTATCTCGACGCACACAGAAGTCTCGAGCCGAACAGCCCCGACGACGAAGACGACGACCGCTAGCAAGGCCCGGCCTCGCGCAGGTAGAAGTAGTTCATTGCTCGAGCGTTGAACGTGGAGGTGCGAGGCATGACCGAGCCCGAGAGTGGCGAGCTGACGAAACCCGGCCCCAACGCCGAGGTCGTCACCACGAGAGTGAATGTCGCGTTTCCGTTCTCGCAGATCCGGGTCGAGCAACCGAGCGAGGAGTTCGCCGTCCTGGCGGACTTGGTGCGTGACCTCGCGGACGCGCTCCGGGACGTCGCGCCGTCATCGAACACAGACGAACTCGCAAAGCGCGCACAACAGTTGTCAACTCGATTGCGATAACGCCCGCTACGGCTTCGCTGCGAGCGTGTAGCTGAAGCTGATCTGCTCGCGAAAGATCCCCGCGGATTCGACGGCCAGCAGCCGCTCGCGGAGATCACGCGCGAAGTCCTCCACATGCGGGCCGAGCGCGGGTTGCGACAAGATCGACGTCGAATACACGAACCCTGTCAACGTCTCGACCGTCCACACGTAGGGCGTGTCGAAGGCGAACCGGCCCACGACCGTGAATCCCGCGGCCTCGAGGACTGTCGCGTGCGGCTCCGCGGCAAGGTACTGGTCGAGTTGCGCGGGCACTCTCCCGGTCGTCCCTGCGACGTGCGACCAGTGTTCGAGCGCATCGGCCAACACCCGTTGCCACGGCTCGTGTCCGTCCCACGGCGAGTTGCTCCACAGCAGGGCCAGGTGCCCGAGCGGAACGAGTTGGCGCATCGCCGCTTCGGCGACGACTCGGCGGGGCAATCGGTGGAACGCGTTCCCGATCGTGACGAGCTCGAACTGCGCGTCGGTGTCGACGTCCTCCGCGCGCCCGGCCATCCAGCGGACATTGTCGGTTCCGAGCGCGCGCGCTTTCGACCGGGCGAAGTCGATCGCCTCCGGTTCCTGATCGACGGCCCAGACCTCGGTGAAGCGCGACGCGAGCCCGAACGTGACCTGGCCCGTGCCGCACGCGAGATCCAACAGCCGCCCCGTGCCGGTGATCCGGGCGCGCGCACACAGGTCCGCGAGCAGAGCCTCCGGGTAGGCAAGCCGGAACGCGTCGTAGAACTCGGCCGTGCCACGATAGAGATCCGTTCGGAACTCGGGCCCGCTCGACACGCGACCACTCTCTCCTTTCGAGCGGTTCCCCGTCGAGCCACCGCCGCCGGGCCGCGGCGAGTGCGTTGGCTCAACGAGCGGCAACCGGTGTAGGACCGCAGCGTGCCGTCCACCCTCTCCAATGCGCAGGCGAAACGGATCGCGCTCGCCGCGCAGGGCTTCGCCGACCCCCGCCCGACCGGGCGCGTCGACCGGCGCCACTTGCGCAGGGTGCTCGACCGGATCGGCCTGATCCAGATCGACTCGGTCAACGTGCTGGTGCGCAGCCAAGAGCTCCCGCTGTTCGCACGACTCGGACCACACCCGCGCACCCTGCTCGACGACGCAACGCGCGCCGGCGAGCTGTTCGAGTACTGGGTGCACGAAGCGAGTCTCGTCCCGACGGCGCAGTACCACCTCTACCGCTGGCGGATGCGCGAACCTCACCCGTGGGCCGGCTTCCGGCGCCGTATCGAGGGACAGGAGGAGTACATCGAGCAGGTGTACCGGCGCGTCGTCGACGAAGGTCCACTGGTCGCCGGAGATCTGAAGGCACGTGTCGGCCGGAAGGGCACGTGGTGGGACCACGACGACGGAAAGACCGCACTCGAGGCCCTGTTCTTCGTCGGCCGGGTCAGCGCGCGCCGGCGGCCGAACGACTTCGCTCGGCTGTACGACGTCCCCGAGCGGATGATCCCGGGCGACGCGCTCGACCGTCCCGGGCCGCCGGCGCACGAGGCGCGCAAGGAGCTGCTCGTGCTCGCCGCGAGGTATCACGGGATCGGCACGCTGGCGGACCTCGCCGACTATCACCGGCTCACGCCGACGCGATGCAAGGCGGCGCTGGCGGAGCTCGTCGACGAGGGGCGACTCCTCCCCGTCACCGTACGCGAATGGGATCGACCCGCGTACCTCCATCCGGAGGCGCGGCGGCCGCAGCGCGTGAACGCGCGGGCGTTGCTGAGTCCGTTCGACCCGGTCGTGTGGAACCGCGATCGCGCGCTGCGGATATTCGGGTTCCACTATCGCATCGAGATCTACACGCCGCCTCCGAAACGGCAGTACGGCTACTACGTGCTGCCGTTCTTGTTGGGCGACGACATCGTCGGTCGGGTCGACCTCAAGGCCGACCGCGCCGGCGGCGCGCTCCTCGTACAGAGCGCATGGGCCGAACCGGGCGTGAACGAACGTGCGGTCGCCGCGGAGTTGATGGAGGAACTGCACCTCATGGCGACGTGGTTGGAGCTCGACCGCATCGACGTCACGGGCCGCGGCGACCTCGGCCCCGCGTTGCAACGCGTCCGGCGGCGATGACTCGCGTGCGCTAGTCGCGAAAGCTGTACTCCCTTACGGCGTCAACGAATCGGCGTCGATGATCGTCGCCTTCGTGAGCTTCGCGACCTTGGTTGCGCGATGCGCGTCGCGAAGTACGTCGTCCTCCGGTCGATGCGGTCCACTCGACGCGACCCCGCCGGAGAAGGTCACAGGACGTCCCGCGACGATCACCTCGGCCCGACTGCGCGCGAGCACGCGTTCGAGCCGCTCGACCACCGCGCCCGTCGCGGTGATGTCCGGGACGACCACCATGTATTCGTCGCCACCCCAGCGGCCGACGTTGTCGTCGCCGAACTCGTCGCTGAGGAGTCGCGCGAGCCCACTCAGCGCCGTGTCACCGTTCTTCCAGGCTTCGTCGTCGGCGCCGTTCAGCGCGCGCAGGTCGTCGAGATCGATGAAGGCGAGCACGTAGCCGTCACCGAGCCCGTCGCGCCGGTCGCGGATCGCGCGGCGGTTCTGCAGGTTCGTCAGTGGATCGCGGTACGCAACGCGTTCCAGCTGACGAATCCGATTTCGCAACCCGAGCGTCTCGTCGAGACCGACTCCGATTGTCTCGGAATACGCGTTTTCCAGAGCGCGCAGACGCTGCCGAAGCTCGCGGCGCGCGTCCTGCACTGCCGCGCGTTGTACCCGCCAGAGCAGGTTCGCGCCCTCCGGCCACTCGCCGTCGAGCGCGCAGTCACCGAGGGCCGGTCCCACTCGCGACGTGAGGTGATACTTCACCTCGATCAGCTCGCGATCGAACGGGATCGGCTCGTCGAGCACCTTCCAACGAAGTGCGCGGCAGAGCTGCCCGGCGCCGAGCCGCGCGATTGGTTGGACCAGGACCGCGAACTCGTCCGCGCCGACCCGGGCGACGGCGACACTTCCGTACGTTCTCGTCGCCAAACGATCCGCGGTTTGCCGAAGGATCTCGTCGCCCGCCCCGATCCCGAACTTCTCATTGATGTCTCGCAAGCCGACGACGTCCACGATGACGACCGCGTACCAGCCCCGCGCCCGGCGCATTGGGCGGCAGGTCCGACGAATCGGTCTCCTCCAACTGCGCCCGCGCCGCGCGATCGCACTCGTCGAGGCGCTGCTGGAAGAACCCGGCCCGACCAACACCTGTCAACGGATCACGGTCATCGAGGCTCAAGCTTCACTCCTTCGCTACATCCCGCACTCCTCATTTCGACCGCGCCGACTCGGCTCTGAACAGCGCGCCGGTCACAGTGCGCCCCGCCCCGGAGGTGACGCCGCCGGCCGGTCGCGGAAATCGTTCCAGGTGAGGCGGGCGGTTGCCGAGAACACTGGTGATCAGGCACAACACACAAGGATCAGCCCGATGCCGCCGTGGGACAACTACCGAGACCGCTTCAACCAACGGCCGGAGACGCTCGACGCCTACGTCGACGTCTGGACCCGGGTGCCCGAGGCCCAGCAGTCGTTCGGCGGATGGGTCGGCTTCATGCAAGCCGCGAACGCGGAGCCGAGCTGGGTCACGAACCGCCCCGAGCGCGTACGCGTCGCGGAGGAGATCATGCGCTCCGCCGGCTACGAGGTCGGATCGACGACGGCGCGTGGCGCGCGCCAATGGGTCAAAGCCGAGCGCCCGAAGCGGTTCGGCACCTTCCGGGTGTTCGGGCTCAAGATCTCTGTCTGAAATCGCGTTGCCCCTCAACGGCGAAACTCGCGGAGTCAATCCACGGCTGACGCCATCCTGTTTCGGGTGACGGCCTCACCGGCCGGGTTCGTCGCGGATCAGCTCGGTTGCGTACGGGACGAGCATCGGGACGATCTCGAAGCCGGGATCGAGTTGTGCGGCGACACCCTCGCACATCATCACCGTCTTGAGGAGAAGGGCGAGATCGCTCGGCAATCGGAGGCGGTTGCTGCGCACCACACGCATCAGCTTCGTGAGAAGCGGTCCGATGCGGAGCTGGTCGAGCGGAATACCCGATGTACTCATGCAGAATGTCGGCGAGGTCGGGCTCGAGTCGGCTCCGACTCACGCCGTCGGACGCGATGCCGAGCCGCAGCAGACCGTCGGCCATCCGCGCCGCGTCGCTCGTGACCAGCGCGATGAGGATGGTTCCGAGGCCGCGGCGGGTCTGGGGCGCGACCCGACCGACCATCCCGAAGTCGACGAGCGCGATCCGGTCCGCGGACTCGACGAAGATGTTGCCGGGGTGGGGGTCGGCGTGGAAAAGGCCGTGCACGAACACCATCGACAAGTACGCCTCCACGAAGAGCCGCGCGACCTCGCGCCGGTCGATACCGTCGGCCTCGAGGGCGTTGGTGTCGTCGATCTTGATGCCGCGGATGCGTTCTTCGGTGATGACGTCGGCTCGCGTGAGGTCCCAGAACACTCTCGGTACGTGCACGCCTTCGTCGCCGGCGAACCCGGACGCGACCAGCTCGGCGCTCCGCCCCTCGTGGACGTAGTCGAGTTCGGCCAAGAGCGTGGACCCGAACTCGCCCACGAGCGCGACCGGGTCGTACCGCGCCACGCGCGCCGATCGACGCGCCGCAACCGCGGCGAGGCGATTGAGCAGCTCGAGATCAATGTTCACTTGTTCCATGACGTGGGGTCGCCGGATCTTGACGATCACATCCGAACCGTCCGGCAGCGTGGCGGCATGGACTTGTCCGATCGACGCCGCAGCCATCGGCTCGAGCTCGAACCGCGCGAAGGCTTCGCGCACGGGCTTGCCGATCGCGCGCTCGACCGCCGCAACGATCTCGCCCGAGGGCACGGTCGGCGCCGCGTCCTGAAGTCGAGCCAGCTCGGCCTCGTACTCCGGGGGCACGAGATCCGGTCGCGTCGACAGCACCTGACCGAGCTTCACGAAGGTGGGCCCGAGATCCTCGAGGGCGAGCCGGAGCTGAACCGGCCCAGCGTGCGGCCCTCCGGGTGCCGGGTGATGGCTTCCGGGAAGCAGCGCGCGCAGGTCGAGCACGTCCACCAGCGAGTACAGACCGTGACGCAGCAGCACGAACGCCACCTCGCGGGCGCGGGCGCCACTCGCACTCATACCGCAACGCTACGCGGCGCGGTGTAGGCGCTCGAACCCGAAGAAGCGGGCGGGACGCCGGTTCTTCACTCCTTCTTGAGCGATGGCCACGGCCGCCACATGCGCGGCGGCGATCGTGAGGTGGTCCCGAACCGCTCGGGGCCTCAGGCTCAACCAAAAGGAACCCCCCATGAACACCCCCCGCAAGGCGATCCTGGCCACGTCCGTGCTCGGTGCGATGGCCGCCGGAGGACTGTTCGGCGCAACCGTGCTCGCACCGTCGATCGGTAGTGCCGCCACGGTGAGCACGACCGCGGCCTCGTCCACGCAAGCGCCCCCGAACGGCGGCGCGCCGTTCGATCCGTCGAGGGGCGGTCACACCGCGAACGGCATCACCGAGAAGCTGTTGACCGGTGACACCGCGACCAAGGTGCAGGCGGCGGCGACCGCCGCGGTGCCGGGCGGCACGATCGAACGCGTCGAGAACGACGCCGAGGGATCCCCGTACGAAGCGCACATGACGAAGGCCGACGGATCGCACGTCACCGTGAAGGTCGACGCGAGCTTCAAGGTCACGAGCGTCGAGGACGGTCCCCGCTGAGCATCCGGACATGAGCGGGTGGGTCTTCCCTCGCCCGGGGGAAGACCCACCGCGCGCTCAGCCGTGGTACTCCTTGGCCGCGTCGATGGTGAACTCCAGCGGCGGCTTGTTGTTGTCGCAGTCGAAGGTGCCCGGCTTCACCGGATCGACTCGCACGAACTTGCCGTTCTGGACCTGCATGCCCACGAGACACGTGCTCAAGACCTTGCGCCCGATGTCGGTGCCGGGTGGGGCCATGCCCCCGGCGTCGAAGTCGTGGAGGTTGCGGATCGCCGTCAGCAGGTTGGCCCGGGTGATCGAGTTGGGATCGCCGTCGTGGGCCTTCAGCGTGTCGTTGACCGCGCGGGCGAACGCCTCCCCGGCGACGAACGCGGAAGCGCCGAAACCGTCCGGGCTCTTGTCGTACTTCAGGAAACCGTCGAGCGTCGCGTTCGAGCCCTTGTCCTCGAACGGCAGGAAGTTCACCCACACGTACTGGCCCTCGACCGCGTTGCCGCCCTCTTGGATGAGCCGCTTGTCGTAGCACTGCACCTGGCAGTCCCAGACCTTCACGGTGCTGACCCCCTGGACCTGCGCCTCTTTGCGCATCAGAACGGTGCCCTTGTAGTCGACTCCGTTCCGACCGTACGTGGAGTTGTGCGCTTTGAGCGCCTGCGCGACCTGCGTGTAATCCGTCTGGATCGCGGTTCCGCTCTGACCGAACTCCGCATCGCTCTTGATGCCCATCATGTTCGCGGCCCGGAAGAGCGGCATCGTCGCCGCGATCGTGGAAGGAAGATCCTTCGGGATCACGAACACGCCGTGCAACGCGTTCGCGCCGAACTTGTTGAAGAAGTAGTCGTACTGCGTGTGCCCCACCTGAAACGTCCGGGGGCCCGTCCCGCTGTACGGACACCCCGAACCGGTGGGCAGCGCCGCGAACGAGATCTTCGAACACTGCTGGGCGGCTTCTGTCTGCGTGACCGCGATGTCGGGGATTCCCGTCGCGACGCCGGCCTTGTCCTTGCAGGCCTCCATGCCGCTCACGTCCTGCAGGAAGAGTGCGGTCGTGCCGATCAGAGCAACCGAGTCACTACACGCCGCGGCCACCGCATTGGCCGCGTCCGTCGGGCTGAGCTTGGAATCACCCTGCTTCACCACGACCTTGCGGCACGCGAGTCCACCCTGGGAGTTGACGAAGTCGCCCCACGCCTTCACGCCGTCCCACGAGCCCTTGAACAACCCGGGCCGGATCGAATTGTTCACGTCGGCGACGACGGTCACCGTGATGGTGGTCGGAGAGATACCGACCTCGCTGGCCTTCAGGACCGTGTCGCATTTCCCCGCGCCGGCCACGCTCGTCGACGATGCTCCTCCGAGGCCGTCACCACCCGGGGACGCCTTGCCGCTACCTCCGCCACTGCTGCTACACGCGCTGACGAGCAGTACCAACGCCGTCGCAACCAGACACCGACGTCGCCGCATGCTGACTCCCCCATTCGTCGGACGCGCCGAAGCGTACGACCTGCGTCGGGCGTCGTGCTCGCGTCACCGACCGCGGCGCGAGTCCGCCGTCCACCGTCCGCGGTGACCTTCGACCCTACCGATGGGAGCACCCACGGGCCGACGATGGGATCGGGTTCCGAGAGAGGAGAACGTCATGAGAGCGAGCGTCGGCGATCGCATCGTGATTCGTGGACATCGCGTCGGCGAGCCCGACCGTGATTGTGAAGTGCTCGAAGTGAAAGGTCCCGACGGGAATTCGCCGTACGTGGTCCGCTGGGGCGACAGCGGGCACGAGACACTGTTCTTTCCCGGTTCTGATGCCACCGTGCAGCACTTCGACCACGCGTCGAAGTCACGCAACTGAGAGGAGCACATCATGCGTACCATCGACGCGGTGCGCCGTTCGGGAGTCGGTGTCGGGCCGGACCGGACGATCCGCGAAGCCGCGCAGATCATGGAACAGGCCGGTGTCGGCTCGCTCGCGGTTATCGACGGGGAGGCGCTGGTCGGGATCGTGACCGACCGCGACCTCGTGCGTCGTGCCCTTGCGCCGCGACCTTCCGGCCGGCGCGAGAGTCGATGCCGTCATGTCCGCGCCGGTGGTCACGATCGACGCCGACGCCGAACTGCACGACACGTTCGTGATGTTTCGAACGCACGCAGTTCGTCGGCTCGCCCTCGTACGCGCGGGCCGGTTCGTCGGGATGATCACCATCGACGACTTGTTGGTGGATCTGGCGGGAGACCTCTCCGACCTCGCCCGCCCGGTGACCGCGGAAGTCGTGTTCGGACACCACGACGCGCCCACGCCCGCTGCGATTCGCGATTAGACCGCGTCCGCTCGGAACCTCTCGCTCGGCCCACGCGTCATGGAGGGTGTGATCACCACGCGATCGTTCGGAATGTGGGTAGCGATGGGCCTCGTGTCGGCCGCCACCCTTTCGGGTTCGTTCGGGCCGACGGCCGCGGCCGCGGCGCCCGTGGCCCCGGTCGTGCAGAGCCAGACCGGCCTCGCATTCGGCGGGACGCAGGTGATCCTGACTCCCACGACGCGGCAATCGGACTCCGGCAGCTATGCGTCCACCGGTCAGCTCGGGCGCGGCAGGTACGCGTTCGAACTCGCCGTCGGCGAGAGCACCTGCACACACGGCGCCCAGATCGGCTTGAACGGAACGGGTTCTCTCACTCGATCGGACGGCGCCGTGGTCAGCGGAACCGTGACGGGTCTCGAGTCGTGCACGGCCGACCCCGTCTCCCTTGCGCTCGACCTCGTGCTCACCCACGGCACCCGTGATCTCGTCGGCGCCCGGCTCGAGTTCACCGGCACGTTGGCGCTGCACATCGTTCCCGACGGCAGCGTCGGCACCGAGTCCTTCTCGTTCCGGGGTACGTCGTCGGCCACGACGCGCGTCGGCTACTCGATGCTCGACACGAACGGACGGACGTACGCCTTCGGTGGAATCGATCATCTCGGCGACGCGCCCACTACCCACGCAGTCGACCTCGAGCGCACCCCGACCGGTAACGGCTCTTGGATCGTGAACGATGCCGGGCAGGTCTATGCGTTCGGAGACGCGCGGTATCTCGGCGGCGCGGACCCGTCGGCGTTCCTCGCCGGTCAACGCGTCACGAGCATTTCCGCCACACCGACGGGCAAGGGCTACTGGCTCTTCACCGCCGACGGCCGTGCGCTGCGGTTCGGTGACGCGCAACTGTTCGGCGACCTCCACTCGATGCACCTCAACGGCCGTATCGTGGGGTCGATCGCGACCCCCACCGGCCACGGCTACTACATGGTCGGCGCGGACGGCGGCGTGTTCGCGTTCGGCGACGCGCGCTTTCGCGGTTCCATGGGCAACGTCCGGCTCAACCAGCCCGTGGTCGGCCTCGTGCCCACGCCGGACAACTCCGGCTACTGGCTCGTCGCGTCCGACGGGGGCGTGTTCAGTTTCAACGCTCCGTTCCACGGGTCGACGGGCGCACTCGTGCTCAACCAGCCCGTCGTCACGATGGTGCCGTACGCGGGCGCGTACATGATGGTCGCCGCCGACGGCGGGATCTTCAACTTCTCGAAGGGTCCGTTCTTCGGCAGCGAAGGCGGCATGCACCTTCCGGCCCCGATCGTCAACGGTGCCGCCGCGGGCTGACGGCCGCGCCTCGTCGTCGTTGCGCTAGGCGGTGGCGACGCCGAAGCACGCGGCGATCTTCGCGATCGTCGCCTGCTCGTCCGGGTTGACCGTCTTCGCCGACTGCGCGACGGCTTCGGCGATGGCCACGAACCACGCCGCGATCTGGGCCGCCTCGTCGGGCGGCAGCTTCTTCAGCGCGGCCGCGGCCGGTTCGAGGTCGTGCAGCACGCTCTCGATCGCGGCCTGAGGTGTCGGGCCGCGGTGCTCCTTCATCTCCGCGCGTGCTTCCTTGTTGTTCGCCTCCGCGACGATCTGCCCGATGAGCTCGTTCGCCACGCCACGCTCCCCCGGCTTCGAAATCGACCGTGCGCTCGCGCTCGCTTCCTTCATCATCGAGATCGGGCCGTGCTCCCCCGCGAAGAAAATCGCGGCGGTGACCAGCAACGGCGCGTCCGTCAGGGCATGCCATTCGGTCTCAGTGAACGCGGACTTGTCGGTCATCGATGCTCCTCGGGGCGTTCGTCGCCGCGCGTGGCCGCGCGGTCCGTTTCCTACCGACGCAGCATGGCACGGGCGCGCGCGCGAATGTCAACGGGAGCCGGACCTCGTAGTCGCCG
The DNA here is from genome assembly GCA_963835455.1 of uncultured Actinomycetes bacterium. Taxonomy (GTDB): domain Bacteria; phylum Actinomycetota; class Acidimicrobiia; order IMCC26256; family PALSA-610; genus PALSA-610. The sequence continues at coordinate 40,342 of CAWIFT010000002.1, read as the reverse complement.
CCACTGAACGTCACGCTCGCGTCCGGCACGAGGTTGCGCACCAGGCCGAGCGCGGCCCGGTTCTCGGGCAGGATCCGCGCGACGAACTCGTCGTAGCCCCGTTCGCCGGCCCGGGACTTCGGCGCGGCGCGCGCCGTATTCCCCGAACCCGGGAGCGCGTCGTAGCGAGCCGCAGCACCATCGCGCGCGGAAGCTCCGCGATCGGTGAGAAGAACCGGAGGTAGACGCTCTGGCGCGACAGCCGCCCGAACATCCGCCCCGGGAATCGCTCGCCTGTCGGCCCGCGGCGCGGGCAGTGTGTAGGGGTGGCGACGACGGTTGGCGGCGCAGCCTCCGGCGACGGGGCCCTGCTCGAGCTCTTCCGCGCAATCGCGCGGGGCGATCACGTCGAGGCCGCGCGCCGACTGGGCTCGTCGGCCGGTCTGGCGACGGACGCGATCCGCATCGGGGCGACCAGGAACGGGTCCGCCGAATACTTCCTCTCCGCGATCCGCCACTACGTCTACCGCGGCGACACCGCACTCCATGTCGCGGCCGCCGCGAATCAACCTGCGCTCGCCGCGTCCCTGGTCACGTACGGGGCCCGAACCCGGGCTCGGAACCGCCGGGGAGCCGAACCGCTCCACTACGCCGCGGACGGCAGTCCCGGCGCGGAGTTCTGGGATCCGGTCGCGCAGGGCGCGGTGATCGGGCATCTGATCGGCGCCGGCGCGGATCCCGACGCCCGCGACAACAGTGGCGTCGCGCCGCTGCATCGCGCCGTGCGGACTCGGTCATCGGAGGCCGTACGCACGCTCATCGAGCACGGCGCGGACCCGCTGTTGAAGACCAAGAGTGGTTCGACGCCGCTGCACCTCGCCGTACAGGACACGGGGCGCAGCAATTCCGGTTCGGCCGCGGCAAGGGACCAACAGCGTCGCGTGATCGTCCTGCTCCTGCAGCACGGCGCGCGTCCCACGGACGTCGACGCGAACGGCAAGACCGTCGCGGCCGCGGCGTCCGGCGCCTGGATCCGGGATCTGCTCGACTCGACCTGATGGCGGGGGCTGATGGCGGGGGCTGATGGCGGGGGCCGTCGGGCAGGACTCACCGTCCGCCCGACGCGCGACTGGAGGCGGGGGCGCCCTTAAGACGCTCTTGTACCAACGTTGTCCCAATCCTTACCGGCCTCGTAGGGAGCCCTCAAGGCCGTGGACGACGATAACGGTCATGAGCACACGAGCAGTCACCCCCCGCAGCCGCAAAGACCGCGACGCCGGCCTGGCTCGGATCAAGCAGCTGACCAACTGGTCGCTCGCGGGTGCAGTCGCCGGAACCGGGCTCTTCGCAGGCCTGGCCGCCACCCACACCATCTCCGCCTCGGCCTCGGCGACGAAGGCGACCCAACGGACCACGCAGTCGACGACCGCGTCCCCGGCCACGACCACCCCGGCGGCCGTGGCCGGATCCGACGACTCGCAGAGCAACTCGAACACCTCGGGCGTCGCGGCGACCACTCCGGCCACGACCCCCGCGACGACGCCGGCGATCGTCGCCCCGCCGGTCGCGGCGTCGAACTCGCCCTTCATCGTCACTTCCGGAGCGTCGTGATGGTGAGCGCCCTCGTCTCGAACAAGGCGCTCTGGTACACCGCCCGCGGAACCGGGTTCGTCGCCGTCATCATGCTTACCGCGAGCGTGGCGCTCGGCATCCTCACCTCGGTGCGGTGGAGCGCGCCGCGGTGGCCGAGATTCGTGACGTCGGCGTTGCACAAGAACCTCTCGCTGCTCGCAGTGGTGTTCCTCGCAACCCACATCGCGACGACACTCTTCGATCCGGTCTCGCCGGTGCACCTCATGAACGCGATCGTGCCGTTCACCGGGAGGTACCGCCCGCTCGGTATCGGTCTCGGCGTCGTTGCGGTCGATCTCCTCGCCGCACTGGTCATCACCAGCCTGCTGAAGCAGCGGATCGGCTATCGGATCTGGCGGGCGGTGCACTGGAGTGCATACGCCTGCTGGCCGGTCGCGATGTTGCACGGGCTGAAGTCCGGCACTGACGCATCCGCCTCCTGGGCGCACGCGGTGTACATCACGTGCGCAGCATTGGTGGTCGCCGGCATCGGGTGGCGGGTCATCGCGGCAGTAGTCGAGAACTCGAAAGGCGACTCGACCCGTCGAGTCGTGTACCCGGGAGTCGCACGATGACCACGGCCGCCGAACCCGTCGCCGCCGAAACCACGGCCCCGTTCCGCCTGCTCCCGCAACTTCCGGCCGCTCGCCTTGCCGATCACCTCGCCCGGCTGGGCCCTCCCCCCAAGCCCCACGCCGCGCGCCGCCTGATCGGCGAGGTCGAGCGGGCGGGACTGCGGGGCCGGGGCGGTGCGGGCTTCCCCACCGCGATCAAGATGGAAGCCGTGCGCGCCAACGGTGCGCGAGCGGTCCGCGGCCGCACGCCGATCGTGGTCGCGAACGGCACCGAGGGCGAACCCCTGAGCACCAAGGACAAGACGCTCCTCGTGCACGCACCCCACCTCGTGCTCGACGGCATGGTCGCCGCGGCGCGTGCGGTCGGCGCCGACGAGGCCGTCGTGTGCGTCGAACGGAGCGCGACACCCGTGATCCGTGCGCTCGAACGTGCAATCGGTGAACGTCGACACCTCACCGACGGCGTCCTGTTGCGCGTGGCGACGACGCCGACGCGTTACGTCGTCGGCGAGGAGACGGCGTTGGTCAACTGGCTGAACGGCGGCGACGCCAAGCCCACGTTCACCCCGCCCCGTCCTTTCGAGCGGGGCGTCAACCGACGACCCACACTCGTCGACAACGTCGAGACGCTCGCCCATGTCGCGCTCATCGCACGCTTCGGCGCGGACTGGTGGCGAACCGCGGGGACACCCACCGACCCGGGCACGATGCTCGTGAGCCTGAGCGGAGTCGTTCGCCCCGGCGTGTACGAAGTCGCGCTCGGAACCCCCCTGCGTCACGTACTCCGCAACGCGGAGGCCCACGACGTGCGCGGCGTGCTCGTCGGCGGATACTTCGGCACGTGGCTCACGCCCCGCCAGGCGGCGATGGTCACGCTCTCGGCGGACGACATGAAGGCGATGGGCGCCGGCCTCGGCTGCGGCGCGATCGCGGTGTTGCACCACGACACGTGCCCGCTCGCCGAGCTCGCCCGGGTGACCCGATGGTTGGCGAGCCAGTCGGCCGGTCAGTGCGGCCCCTGCGCGCTCGGTCTCCCCGCGCTCGCGGCGACGGTCGAGAACATGGCCAAGAGGCCCGACCGCAATCGCACGACCGAAGCCGCGGCCCGCCACGGCCTCGAGATGATCGCCGGACGGGGCGCATGCAAGCTCCCGGACGGTGCGGTGCGTTTCGTCTCCAGCGGCCTCACCGTGTTCGCGGATCACATCGCCGACCACGCCGCGCACGGTCCGTGCGCCGCGTTCTCCCGCCCGGCCGTGCTGCCGGTGCCCCGCCCGGAAGCGTCGTGGCGATGAGCCGGACCCGGACGACGCTGCGCGTCAACCCGATCATGTGCGTCGCGCACGGCCTCTGCGCGGAGCTCTTCCCCGAACGGATCACACTCGACGAGTGGGGCTTCCCCATCATCGACCCGGCACCGATCACCCCGGAGCTCGAAGAGCACGCGCGCCGCGCGGCCGAAGCCTGTCCCACCGTCGCGTTGTTGCTCGAGCGCGAACGCATCCCGCGCCGCTGAGCGGACAACGCTCGCAGTTCAGCGGCGGTTCAGACCGCGCTGAACGCGCACGTGAGGAAGTCGAACCGGAAGTTCGGACCCGGCCCGACGCTCTCACCCGTGACGAACACCTTCTTCCCGTCCGGACTGACCGCAATACCGCTGGCCGCGTCGAGGCTGTTGCCGGTGCCGTTGGTGCGGCGTCCCCAAAGCGCCAGACCGTCGGAGGCGCGGTACTCGCGCGTCAGGTAGTCGACCCCCGATCCCGCTCCGTCACTGAGGCCGGTCACGTACGACCCGTGTCGCGTCGAGACTCACGACGACCGCAACTGCGATGTCGACGTTGTTCGCAGTGCCGTTGTCGCGACGACTCCACAGGCTCGCGCCGTCCGACGCACGGTACGCGTAGGTCAAGAAGTCGTCGTTGCTGCCGACCCCGGCACTCCGTCCCGTGACCACGACCTTGGTCCCGTCGTGACTGATCGCGACGGCTCTCGCCGCGTCGTCGCGGTTGGCGGTGCCGTTGTAACGACGGCCCCACAAGATCGCGCCGTCGGAGGCGCGGTACGCGAACGTCACGTAGTCGTCGGTGTTGTCGCGAACCGCGCTGCGGCCCGTGACCACAACCTTCGTCGCGTCCCGACTCACCGCAATCGCACTGGCGTAGTCGTCGCGGTTCCCTGTTCCGTTGTAGCGGCGGCTCCACAGACTCGCGCCGTTCGACGCGCTGTACGCGTACGTCAAATAGTCCGCGTTGGCGTCCCCGCCGGTGCTGTAGCCGGTCACGAAGACCTTCGTGCTGTCGGGACTCACCGCGATGGCACTCGGCGTGTCGTTGCCGTGACCCGTGCCGTCGTAACGGCGAATCCACAGCGCCGCACCGTTCGCGGCGCCGTACGCGGCCGTGATGTAGTCGCTCCCCGCTCCCGACCCGTCGCTGTAGCCCGTGACGAAGACCTTCGTCCCGTCTCGGCTGACCGCAATCGCGGTCGCGACGTCGTTGTGCAAGGCGCCGCTGCTGTAACGGCGTCCCCACAACACCGCGCCGTCCGACGCTCGGTACGCGAACGTCACGTAGTTGAGGTAACCCCCCGGCGCGGCGCTGAGACCCGTGACGAAGACCTTCGTCCCGTCGGGACTGACCGCAATCGCTTTCGCGATGTCGGAGCCGTTGCCGCTGCCGTTGAAGCGCACGGTCCACAGATCGGCGCCATCCGACGCGCGGTACCCGTACGTCAGAAAGTCGGAGTGGAGGTTCGCGGCGGTGCTGTAGCCGGTGACGAACACCGACGTTCCGTTCGGGCTGAGTGCGATCGCGTTGGCGCCGTCATGGTTGTCGGCCGGGCCGTTGTAACGGCGGGACCAGAGGTCGGATCCCACCGCGCCGACCGGCGCCGCGAGCGCGATCACGAGCACGCCGGACAGCACCGCGGCCCCGGCCCACCGGACCCGGCGCGCAGCACGCCGCGACCACCGACCACTGCCCGTCCACACTGCGCCCACTCCCGTCACCCCAAGCACCGATTGGCTACTGCAAGTGTGTCTGATGCCACCGAACCCACACAAGGAGTGAGGTCCCCGCGAGCCGTCGGGATGCCCGATTCACCCCGGCATCTTCCCGGCCGACAGATCGCACTGTGGTCGCTTCAGCACGGCCGCCCTTTCATCGCACCGAGTCTCTGGTTCATCCTGCGGCCTCTGCGCATCGACCCCAGAGTTTTCGAAAGGGGCTAAGGACTCTGACCGCGAGACGCCGTGCGCGCGAACAATGACGAACGTGGAAGAACGCACGGTTTCGGTGGAGGTGGTCATGCGCGGGATTGTGTCCGTGAACCGGATAGTCGTGGGCGCGGTGTTCGCGTTGTCGCTCTCGTCGCTCGGTCTGACGGCCGGCGTGACCGCGGCGGGTGCGACCGCACCCAGCGGCTATTGGGCTGCGACGGCGCACGGTGCGGTCTATCCGTACGGCGGCGCGAGCTCACTCTTCGGACCGGCCAGCACGATCAAGGGACTCCAGGCTCCCGTCGTCGCCATTGCCGCCACCCCGAACCGCGACGGCTACTGGATGGTGGCCGCCGACGGCGGCGTGTTCGCGTTCGGAAGGGCGAAGTTCTACGGCTCCCTCGGCAACCTGAAGCTCAACGCACCGATCGCCGGCATGGCCGCGACCCCGTCCGGGCTCGGCTATTGGCTCGTCGCAAGAGACGGCGGCGTCTTCGCGTTCGGCGACGCCGTGTTCCGCGGGTCCGGGGTCGGCGCGAGCCCGGGCCAGATCTGGATCGGCATCGCGCCTCTGTGGAGCGCTCCGGGTTACGTCCTCGTGAGTCAGACCGGATCACTGTTGGCGATCAATGGCCCGCCCGTCATCCCGTCCGCGACCCGCGAGATCCTCGGGCTGCAGGGTCGGATCGTCGGCATCCAGATGACGAGCCACGGAATCTGGCTCGTCGGGAGTGACGGCGGCGTCATCACGTACGACGGCGGCGGCTTCTACGGCTCACTCGGCAACGTGAAGCTCAACGCGCCGATCGTCGGCATGACACTGACGCGCGACGGTCGGGGCTATTGGCTCGCGGCCGCCGACGGCGGCATCTTCACGTTCGGCGACGCGGCGTTCGCGGGCTCGACCGGGAGCGCGCCGATCAACGACAGCTTCGTCGGGATCGCCGCGAGTTAGGGCCGTCGACATCGGCACGCGGCGCCCGCGCGAAATCTTCATGCGTTCTCCCGGTTACGCCGACAACGGCCCGTGCCGTCCGCAATACCGTTCCGTCCGATGGAACCGTCCACGAGAGCTCGGTCGGCACGAGGGCGCGCACCGCTGGTCGCTCTCGTCCTGGTTGCGACTCTGGGCCTGTCGCAGTGCACGTTCCACCATCAGCAGCACGCCTCCGCGAGCCTCTTGATCCTTGACGAACCCCGGCCGTCTCCGGCGCCGTCGCAACATCCGTCCGCCGTCCTGATACCGAACCCGCTGGCGCCCAGCTCGACCCTGGGCCCCGTCCTCGCTTCGGTCGCCCGAACCCGGACCTTCGGGCGCGAGGTCGTCGCGGCGGGAGGCGCCGCACAGTTCGACGTCCGCGTGGGGCCGACCGGGCTCGACGTGCAGACGTCGTCGAGCAAACGCAACGACGCCGACAAGACCCTCACCGTGGTCGTCGATCTCCTCACGAAAGATTTGACGGACATACAGAAGAAAGCCGGCGGGACAGCCGCGAGTCGGCTCGTGGTCCTGACCCGATCCGACGCGTAGAGCGGCGCGCCGTCGATGCCGCACCGACGCCGCGTCCGGCTGTGGCCAAGGACTGGTCTGGGCCCGGCGGGCGATAAGTGACCATCGCAACCCGACTCGATAGCCTTGGGTTCCCGTGCTCGGACTGCTCCGTTTTCCCGCCGCGCCGCGCCGCGCCCCGTTGCTGGGCGCGATCGTCGCAACCGTCGCCCTCGTCGCGACCGGTCTCGTCGCCCCGGCGGCGCAGGGCGCGAGCGTCGACTCCGACAAGGCCCAGATCGCACAGCTCCAGAAGCAGATCGCCACGAAGGGCGCCGAGATCGAGTCGCTCGTCGGGCAGGCGAACGAAGCCCGCGCCCGTCTCGACGCGCTCCACGTGCAGATCGGACGCGACGAGCAGCTGCTCGCCGCCGACAATCAGCTCCAGCGCGCCGCGGAGACGTTGGTGCGGAAGGCCGCGGTCGTCGCGTACGTCGGACGCGGGAGTGGAGGCGGCCCCGAGTTGGCGATGTTCCAGGACATGTCGTCGATCATGCAGATCACGAGCGGCCGCCACTATCTCAACTCCATCAACGCGCACTGGGACGACTCCATCGCACAGCTCGAGCTCGCGAAGAGCCGGACCGCCATTGATCACAAGCAACTCGTCCAACAGCAGGACGATGCCCAACATGCGCTCGACCAGCTGACGCGCGCGCGGGCCGGCGCGACCGCCGCGATCACCGCCGAGAACGCAACGATCACGCGCGTGCGCGCCGATCTCACGTCGCGGTTGATCACGCAACAGCATCAGAAGGAAGCCCAGGCGCGGCAGTCGGCGGAGCGCGCGATCGCGGCCGTGCTCGCCGCGTCGACGCAGAAGGAAGACGCCGCGCCGACCGGTGCACCTCGAGCGTCCGCGAGCCAGGCCCCCCGCCCGACCATCGCGCTGCCGCCACCGCGACCGGTCTCGGGCGGCGGTTACGCGAATCCGCTCCGGTCGGTGGCGGGCTTGTCTCCCGAACGCATCGACGCCGGCGTCGACTTCGCGGGTACCGGACCTGTATATGCCGTCGGCAACGGCGTGGTGTTGAACGTGTATGCCGGCGACTGGCCGGGTGGCACCTTCATCGCGTATCAACTCAGCGACGGCCCGGCCACGGGACTGGTCGTCTACACCGCCGAAGACCTCAACCCGCAGGTGTCGGTCGGTTCGACCGTGACCGCGAACACCGTGATCGGGCAGATGTACGGCGGGCCGAACGGCATCGAGATCGGGTGGGCCGACGGCTCGCGCATCCCGAACGCGATGGCACGGTCGTACGGCCAAACCGGGGGCGGCAACCCGACGGCGTTCGGGTACAACTTCTCGCGGTTCCTGCAAAGCCTCGGCGCGCCCGGCGGCATCTCGAACGGCAACCCGTCGGGCAGCCTCCCGGCCGGTTGGCCCCAGTGGTGAGCGCCGGGAAGAGCGAAGACTCCCCCGCGCAGCTGATCGACGCGCGGATCGCGGAGCTGGGTGATTGGCGGGGCGACACGCTCGCCCGGGCCCGAGCAATCATCAAGCAGGCCGACCCCGAAGTGGTCGAGGAATGGAAGTGGCGAGGCGTTCCGGTGTGGGAGCACGCCGGCATCATCTGCACCGGCGAGACGTACAAGAACGCCGTGAAGCTGACCTTCGCCAAGGGCGCATCGCTGGACGATCCCTCCGGCCTCTTCAACTCGAGCCTCGACGGCAACACGAGGCGCGCCATCGACTTCCACGAAGGCGACAAGATCGATACCAAGGCCTTGAAGGCGCTCGTGCGCGCCGCGGTCGCACTGAACGCGTCCCGCAAGCGCTGACACCCGTTCGGCGGGACGTGCGCCCGGTGCAACTCGGGCACTAGTGCCCTTCTCCGTGCGCGCCGGTGGCGCCCATGCTCGGGGTGTCCGCTGAGCCGAGGAGTGATTTCCGATGCGCGTGGTCATCGTCGGTGGGGTCGCGGGAGGGATGTCGACGGCGACCCGTCTGCGCCGCCTCGATGCGGACGCGCACATCACCGTGTTCGAACGTTCGGGTCACGTCTCCTTTGCCAACTGCGGCTTGCCGTATTTCGTCGGCGGATTGATCGAAGACGAGGAGGATCTGACCCTGCAGACGCCGGAGCAGTTGTTCGACCGTTTTCGCCTCGATGTCCGGGTCGACGAGGAGGTCGTTGCAATCGACCGCATCGGGCACACCGTCACGGCCCGCTCGACGGTCACCGGCGCGGAGACCCGGGTGGGCTACGACCGCCTCGTCCTCAGCATGGGCGCCGCGCCGGTGCGTCCGCCCATCCCGGGCTACGACCGCGTGCGAACCCTCCGCACCGTTGAAGATGCATCCGGGCTCGCGTCGGACGTTCATATCGCGCCGGCAACCGCGGTCGTGATCGGTGCCGGGTTCATCGGCCTCGAGATGGCCGAGAATCTCGTCGGTCAGGGAATCGACGTGACGATCGTCGAGGCGAGCCCACAGGTGCTGCCGCCGCTCGATCCCGAGCTCTCCATCCTCGTCGCCGACGAGCTGGCCGCGCACGGTGTGCGCGTCGAGGTCGGCGCAACGGTCGCGTCGGTGGAGGAAACCACCGTGACTCTGGCCGATGGTCGGACCTTCGCCGCCGACCTCGTGGTCGGCGCGATCGGTGTGCGCCCCGACGTGCGGCTCGCGGAAGCTGCCGGTCTCGACCTCGGCCCGAGTGGCGGGATCGCGGTCAACGACGCGAACCAGACGAACGATCCCGACATCTACGCGGTCGGCGATGCGGTGGAGAAGCCCGACGCCGTCTCTCACGCGACCTCGCTCATCGCCCTCGCGAATGTCGCCAATCGTCAGGGACGGCGGGTGGCCGATCACATCGCGGCGCGCCCATCTCGCCCGGTGGCGTCGCTGGGGACCGCGATCGTGAAGGTGTTCGATCTGGTTGCCGCGACGGTCGGTTGGAACGAACGCAGGTTGTTCGCGGCCGGTCGGCGATTCCGAGCGGTCCACTCTCATCCCTTCGATCACGCCACCTACTACCCCGGCGCGACGCGGATGGCCGCGAAGTTGATCTTCGACCCGGACGACGCGACGATTCTCGGCGCGCAGATCGTCGGTCGTCACGGTGTCGACAAGCGGATCGACGTGATCGCGACGGCGATGGCCGCCGGCATCACCGCCGACGGTCTGGCCGACCTCGAGCTCGCGTACGCGCCGCCGTTCTCGTCCGCCAAGGACCCCGTCAACGTGCTGGGCTATATGGCCGAGAACGTGCTGAACGGCGACTGCAATGTCGTCGACCCGCGTGAGCTCGACGCTCTCGTCCGCGACGGATGGACCGTCGTGGACGTGCGCACGGCCGCGGAGCACGCCGCCGGCGCCATCCCGGGGTCGATCAGCATCCCGGTCGACTCACTGCGCGACGAGCTCGCCGCGCTCGGGGGCAACCCGATCGTCGTGTACTGCGAGGTCGGCCAGCGCGGTCACACCGCGACCGCGCTGCTGCAGGAGCTCGGGTTCCGCGTGCGCAACCTCGACGGCGGCTACCGGACGTGGACGGCGTCCACGCGCGCGCGGGCTCCGGAGCCGGTTCCCGCACTGCCGTGATGCGCACGAGCTGGTCATCCTTCCGCGGTTCACGAACGCGAACCGGGCATGTTCGACGCGTTCACCGTCACGTGACCGCCTCGCTCACATCCCCACCGAGGATGGGACAGGGCTTGCCTCGTCGGTGCGGCCGTCGAGCTCGAAGAGTTGCGCCGGCTGTCCGCCGTGTCGACCGGAGACGAAGTCGCGGACCTTGACGTTGGGGTCACGTTGCCCGAAGAGACGGAAGGGCAACCCGAGCACGTTGCCCGGGTCGTTCCGCGAGTACGTGTATCCGAGTTGACCGGCGAGCGCCGCGACGTCTCTCGAGCCTTGGGCCGCGGTCCGAAATGCGAATGGCATGGATCCCTCCGTCGGTACTGAAGACCACGGCGACGTACCGGGGTCGACGCGCGACGGTCAGGCCTCCTCGCGCCGTGCGGTTCGCTCGGGACGCGGATCGAGAAGGCTCGTCGCCGCCCCCGGCCGAGCGCGTCGCGCGAGCGAATACCCGTGTATTCCTGCAGGTCCGGTGGAGATGTGGTGAAGGTGATTGACCTCCGCGGACGCGTCGCTTTGTCTGGACACATGCGCCATCTTCTCGGGCAAGTGATCGGTCGGTTCGTCATCCTCGGGGCACTGGCGATGATCGCCGTGGGTCTCAGCGGTGTCGTCGCCACGGGCGCGGGCGCAGCATTCGGCGAAGCGTTCGTTGCCGGCGACCCGCCGAGCGTCCACTACAGCACGACGGCGTGCACCGACTTCTTGGAATATGTACCCCGAGCCGCAACGTGCGAGCAGGCCGCGACCGAGCATCACTTCACCGAGGTCGTGTGGTATCGCGTCATCGTCGGAGTGCTCGGCGGCCTCGCGCTCGCTGCGTGTCTGCTCCTTCGCCGTCGACGCCCGCATCTGCTGCGCGCCGATCTGCTGCCGGTCGCGTTCGCGGAGACCGTCGCCGCGGTGGCGTTCGGGTTGGCGGCGATCGGCCTCGTCGCCTACGGCGTCGACCAGGTTGCGCTCGGCTATCACGGCGCCGGCTTCTTCCTGAGCGGCGGAGTCATCGCGATGGCGGCCGCGTGTGCCGCCGCCGTCCGGTTCGCCCGCGTGACGACCCCCGAACGCGGATTGCGCGGCGCGACCGCGTAACGGATTGTCGCCGGTGGGCAGGACGGCTATCGCGGCGCGCGTGCGTGAGAGCGGCAGAAGGCCGCGACCGCGTCCGGATCGTAGAGACGGCCGGCGCCGGTGATGAGGTGCTCGATCGCGGTATCGGCCGGGAACGCGTTCGGACGATACGAGCGCGGGTGCGTCGAGCGCGTCGTATACGTCTCCGATCGCGATGACACGCCCGGCCAGCGGGATGTCGGCCCCGACGAGTCCGTCGGGGTATCCGCTGCCGTCCCAACGTTCGTGGTGCGCGCGTACCGCTTCCGCGACCGGATCGAGTCCGGGAGAGATCGCGTGGAGTAGCTCGGAACCGACGACCGGATGACGCTGCACGACCAGCCATTCGTCATCAGTGAGCGGACCGGGCTTACTGAGTATCTCGTCGGGCACCGCGAGCTTGCCGATGTCGTGGAGCAAGCCGGCCCAGTGCAGTACCTCGATCTCCGAGTCCGACAATCCCAACTCGACGCCGATCGCACGTGCGATCGCGCCGACCCGTTCCGAGTGCTGGGCAGTCCCCCGGTGGTACACCACCATGGCGTTGCCCAGTGCAGGCAGCAGCTTCGAAAGACTCGGCGTGGGTGCCATACGGGCGTGCCCCTTCGGGCAGAGTCCGAAACGGACGGGCTGTACCTCATCCTGTCGGCACAAAATCGCCCCGACACGAGGCATATGCGTGCGACCGCCCTCAGAGCGCTAATTCACAGTGACTTTGAGCGTCTGCGTCAGCTTCCGGACGTTGCTCGCCGTAATCGTGAGCGTGTACGTGCCGGTGGCGGTCGTGGTGCCGGCGAGATTGGCCGTGCCGTCACCGTTGTCGGTGAAGGTGAGGCCGGCCGGCAGCGGACCGGTTTCCGAAACCGCGGGCGTGAGCGGTGGTCCGGTGGTGTTCTTGGCGAAGTTGCCGCGCGTCGCGACGGTGAAGACCTTGGCCACTCCCGAAGTGAACGTGACCGTCGCCGGGCTCGTGAACATTCGCGTCGGGGTCACCACGAGCGTGAACGCCTGGCTGGTCGCGGCGACGACGTTCGACGCCGTGATCACGATTGGGTATGAGCCCTCGCTGCCGGCGGGCACCGTGCCCGCGAGGATCGCCGCACCGGGTTTGGCGGTGAACGTCACACCCGGCGGGAGCGCGCCGGACTCGGTCATTGTCGTACCGGAGCCGCCGGTGGCTTTGACAACGAACGACTGGTGCGTGGTGGACGTAAACGAGGCCGCGGCGATCGTCCTGAACGCGGGGCCGACGGAAACTCCGATCGGGTGCGAGATCGCACATGCGCCCCGGCCGAACGCGGCATCGTTCGCCCACGTGCCCTGGACGGGAAACGTGCCGGTCGTCAGCGTGATGTCGGCCGACGCGCCCGCTCCGGACACCAGCCACGCGCACTTGTCCGCGTTCTCGGCGCCGCTCGCGTCGGTCCAGCCGCCGGCCGGGAACTGATCGGTGATGGTCTCCGCGTACTCGTGCCCACCGATGAGGGTGACGCCGTCGTCGAGGCCGGGCAAGTTCACGAAGCCGGCTCCGCACGCGGCGCCGGCGTCGGGCAGGTAGGGCATATTCGTGAACGCGAGCGTTCCGTACGGCGAGGCTGCGGCGCCCCCGATCAGCGTCGGGTCCGCCGTGTCGTCGTGCCACGCGCAGAAACCGCTGTGGGGATCGCGCCAGCCGTCGGGATTCGTTCCTGTCGGCGACACGATGACGTATTGCGCGTTGCGATTCGCGGTGCCGTCAAGGTTGGCGAAGTGCCCCGCGGCCGCGACCGCTTCGGCCGCGATGGCGTGTCCCGTCGCCCCGGCCGGCGCCGGGACCGATGCGTCTTCCCACACGCCGGCCAGCGCGCCGCCGGTCGGATAGCCGACCCGACTGGACGAGCCCGCGCAGCTCATCGAGCCGAGGATCGCGTCGTCGCAATACTGCGTCATCACGCCGGACCAGGTTTCGCCGCCGGTGCCCAGGCCACTGAAGAACGCCTGCTGAATCGGCGCGATACCCGACGGATCACCCGAGAGATGCGCGTACCCGTTCGCATCGGTGCTCTGCGAGCCCCACTGCGAACCCCAATACACCAAGTAGACCTTCGGCGCGCCCGTGGTCACACCCACCGGACCCGTGAACCCGGCGGCCGACGTCCCCCCGCCGAAGACCAGATTGCGAGAAGTCGTGGTCGCCGCAAACGCGGTCAGCGCCCGGCGGCGCTCGACGCCGTGCCGATAGCGGTGACCGATCGTGGGATCGCTCTGACTCATCTCGCTCAGCGAAGCAGGACGCGACGGCTGCGCTGCCGCGACGCCGGGCGCCAACGCCGAAACCGCGAGCAACGCACCTGATGCGACCAACCCGAGTCGCTTGCCTGCCCGGCCGCGCACCCTGCCCCCTCGAACCACGAAGAACCGCCTGCCTACCAAAATCTACCAAGTTGTCGTGGACCCGGACCACCACCCGACCACTCGAACGCCGCCGTAAACGCCCGGTGAATCGGCGGGCGCGCCGGCGTAGTCTGAGGAGCCGTGACCGTTCCGCCCCACCGGGCTGCCCCGCGAGTCGACGTGCCCGGGTGAGCAAGCTCCCCGTCCTGCGGCCCGACGATCCGGGTGCCCGGTCGGCGTGGCGAGACCTGGGGACGCTCGTCGCCGGCGCGGCCTCGTATCCGCAGTCGGCCTCGGCCCCGTTCGCCGACGTTCCTCGACGCGTGTCCGCGACGCGGGCGGATGGCGCGGGCGATCGCGCCCACAACAACGACGACGTGTTGGTACGGCTCTTCTCGCGCCAGGCAACCATCGCGGCCAAGGCGGCGGCCGCTGCGCTCGCACCCGTCGACCTCGATGCGCTGGTGCGCGCCGGCTTCATGCGTGTCGACGGCCCGCGGGTGAACGCCGCGTTCCAGATCCAGCGGTGGGGTGACGTGCTGGTTGCGTGCGACTGGCCGGAACACGGCGACGCGGCCGAATACGTGCACGGAGTCACGAACGCCGGTCGCACGCTCGCGTATCTCACGCCGCGCCGGCCCGTCGACCGCGCGCTCGATCTCGGTACCGGATGCGGCCTGCAGGCGGTGCTCGCCGCGCGTCATGCCCGCCAGGTCGTCGCGACCGACGTGAACGCGCGGGCCGTCGCGCTCGCAACCGTTTCGGCGTGCCTCAACGACGCCGGGAACATCGAAGCCAGAACCGGCTCCTGGTTCGAGCCCGTCGCGGACGATGCGTTCGATCTCGTCGTCGCGAATCCGCCCTACGTCATTTCGCCCGAACGTCATCTCGTGTACCGAGACGGCGGACCGGGCGACGAGCTCTGCGGCTGGTTGCTCTCGGCCATGCCGGCAGTCCTGCGCGACTCGGGCCTGGCGGTGGTGTTGGTGAACTGGGCGCGCCGCGTCGGCGAGGCGTGGGCCGACACTCCCGCGCGGTGGTTGGGAGATGTCGACGCGTACAGCATCGCCATCAAGTTCGCCGCGCTGCCGCCGCGCGACTACGCCCGCCGTTTCAATGCGCCGCTGGCCGACTCGCCGAAACGGTTGGCCGCCGCGGTGGAGTCCTGGCTCGCGTACTACGAACAGTTGCGCATCGAGGAGCTCGTCCTCGGCGCAGTGGCGATGACCCCGAGGGCGACTGCAGACCCGACTCCGGACAGGTGGTGGCCGTTCGTCGCCGCGCAGGAAACCAGCGGACCGGGTGGTGCCCAGCTCGCGCGGATGCTGGAGAACTCGGTGCGCGCCGCCGAGTTGACCACGGACGCGGCGCGGCGCGCGGTGCCGACGTTGGCACCGGGACACGAGCTCTGGCAACGGCTGCGATTCGTCGACGGCGTGCACGTAGCCGACGACATCCATGTGGTCCTTCCGGACGGTCTCGGCGTCGAGGCCGAGATTGCGCCGTCCGTCCTTCCGCTCGTCCTGGCAGTAAACGGCGAGGACGACATCGAGACGATCGTGCGCGACCTGCACGACGCGGACGCGCTTCCCGCAGAAGTCACGCCGGATGCGGCGACGCAGATCGTGCTGGATCTGGCGCGCGCGGGGTTCGTCGACATCGATTGACTCCCCCGGGTGATTCGCTTACCGTTGGCGTGCACAGGCACTTCTCCGGAGTCGCGCCTTGCCCGGGCGCGACGAACCCCGGGAGACGACATGAGTCCCAAGCGTCGGCGACCTTCCGGAATCGCGGCCGCGGCCCTCACCGGTATCGCGCTCGCCATGGGCGTACAGCCCGCCGCGCAGGCCGCGGTGCCGAGGCCGGCAACGGTCGACAGCAATCCCGGGGCGTTCGGCAAGATCATGGAGCCCACGTTCCAGAGTGATCTCGGCAACTCGTTCCTCAAGGATGCCGACTCCGCGTTCTTCACGGCCGCGGGTGCGGCCTTCGACAAACACTTCTCCGACCCCGCGGCCGCGGCGGCCGCGCTCCAGTCGTTCGAGGCGATCGCGACCTCCGATTTCGAGACGAACGCGGGGAACGCGCTCGTGCAGTTCGCCCAAGACACGTTCTCGAAGGAGGGCGCCGCGAGCCTCGCGGACTTCGGGGGTCGCGGATTCGCGAAGTGGGGCGGGGCGACCTTCCGCCGCGACGCGGGCAAGACGTTCGACAAGGACGCGCAGGCCGTGTTCGCGCAGGACGCGCCCCCCGTGCTCAGCGCACTCGGCAGTTCGTTCGACAAGCCGATGATGCAGTCGTTCGACAAACTCCTCGGCCACACCGTCACCGACGCGGCCGGCGCGTCCTTCGACAAGTACGAGACGCAGGCGTTCGTGAGTCTCGTCGGCGATGCGTTCATGAAGGAGGCACCGCCGGCGTTCGACACTTCGGCCGCCGGCACCTTCGAGACGGTCGCCGGCGCGACGTTCCTCAAGATCGAGGGCCAGACGTTCCACAAGGAGCTCGGAGCCAAGCTCGGTACCCAGGCCACGACGCTGACCAACGCCGCGCTCGGGACTTCCTTCGACAAGGACTCGGCTGCGAGCGCGACGGCATCCGGCGAAAGTGCAGTGTCCGGCGCGATGACCGGACTCGCGCCGAACCTGGGCACCGAAGGCGCATCCGCCGCGCGCAAGAGCTTCACCGCCGCGGGCGCGGCCATCTTCGCCACCGAGACGGCCGGAACCTTCGACACGCTGGCCGAGCAGGCGTTCGCGAGCGCGGCGCCGGCGGTACTCGGACAACTCGGGCAGTCGGCCAAGGTCGACGCCGTCGAGACCGCATTCGCCCAGAACATCGGCAGTTCGTTCAGTAAGGCGTTCGACAAGGCGTTCGCGAAGGCCGAAGGGCAAGCCTTTCTCAAGATCGAGACCACGAGCCTCGACGATCTGATCGTCGAGTCGGGCGAGACCTTGCCCGGCGCGCCGTAAGGAGACGAATGCGCATTCTCGGATCGCGTTGGGCGATTGCGCTCATGGCCGCGGTTGCGACGGCGGGAGTCGTCGGCGGTGTGAGCTATGCGGTGGCTGACGCTGCGGGCGGCGGGAGCACCTTCTACGCGTGCTCGAACTCCACGGGAACCGTGCGAGCGTCGACGATCCGGGTCAACTCACCGCCGACGTCCTGCCCCACCGGCTACGCGGTCACGTCGTGGAACGCGGTCGGCCCCACCGGCGCGCAGGGCCCGGTCGGACAGGCCAGCGTCGTCGCGCTCGCGCCGGCGGCCGCACTGAACTGTCCGACTCCGCCCGCACCGAGCGGCGATCCCACCGCCGGCGCCGCTGGCTTCCTCGACGTGCCGAACATTCCCGGCGAGTCGACCGACAGCCGCCACGCCGGGCAGATCGACGTCCTGTCGTGGTCGTGGGGCGCGAGCGCGAGCGCGAGCGGACGCGCTTCGTGCGGTGCCGGCCAGGGGTCAACCGGTGGCGGGTCGGGTTCGACCTTGAACGACGTGACGATCGTCAAACGCCTCGACAAGGCGTCGCCGAAACTCATGCTCGCGGTGGTGACCGGCCAGCATCTCGGCACGATCACGCTGAGCCTCAGCAAGGGGGGAACCGACTATCTCGTGATCACCCTGGAGAACGCGGTTGCATCGAACTTCCAGTCTCTCGGTACGAACGGAGCCGAAATCCCGCGCGACCAGGTGACGTTCAACGCGACGAAGGTCACGATGCAGTACCAGGCGCAGAGTGCGGACGGAACCTTCCAGTCGCCGATCATCACCTGCTTCGACCTGGTGATTCAGCAAGCCTGTTGAGGACGA
The DNA here is from genome assembly GCA_963835455.1 of uncultured Actinomycetes bacterium. Taxonomy (GTDB): domain Bacteria; phylum Actinomycetota; class Acidimicrobiia; order IMCC26256; family PALSA-610; genus PALSA-610. The sequence goes on along the minus strand of CAWIFT010000002.1, from coordinate 22,510 downwards.
GGCTTCCTGCCGCGAACTACTTCCGGTGCACCGCGTCCTTGGCCTTGTCGACGACGTCTTCGACCTTGCTCTCGGCATCGTCGACCACGGCTTTGACCTTGTCCTTCGCGTGGTCGACCTTCTCTTTCGCCTCACCGGCGCGACGATCAGCCTTGCCCTCGGATTCGAGGTCCTCGTCGCCGGTCAAGACCCCGGCGGCCTCTTTGACCTGGCCCTTCACCTGATCAGATTTTCCACTCATCGCGTACCACTCTTCCCACCATTGGCTGTAACCACGCCCCCAATGTCGCGCAGACATCTCGAACCTCGACAGAGGCGATAGTCCCCTCGTTCCGATCGACCCGCCCGACGGGACGATCTGCTCGGTTGGCGACGGTGTCGGGAGGGGAAGAGTGAAGACATGATCACACTTGGCGTCGTACTGATGTTGTTGGGTCTTCTGTTGGGGGTTCCGATCCTCTGGACGGTCGGGATCATCCTGCTCGTCGTGGGCTTGGTACTCATGCTGATGGGCCGCACCGGCCGGCAGGTAGGCGGTCGCGCCCACTACTGGTAACACCGCCTGGATCTCGCACGACGGCGACGGTTGACCCGTCGACAACAAAGGGAGCCAATCATGTACATCGGTGGAGGATTGCTCGTCGTGATTCTGATCGTCGTCGTTGTCGTTGCTTTGATGCGGCGCTGACCGACTCGACGATCTCGCCGAACGGGTGTACGTTCCATCCGTACCTGAGCTCCGGACCCCGGCTCGCTGAACACCCTTACGGTGAGCGACGCCTGATTCGGGTCGGCCTTCCAGGCTTCCGACCTACCCGGCCCTTCCGCCTCTTTCGTGAGCGAGCGAAGGGGCTCAATGATGGCCAACGTCCTGTCCGCACTCTGCGGTGAAATCGATCGTTCCACAGTCGCAGCATTCCGCGAGGGCCTCTACCGAAGTATCGACCGTGCCGACGGCGCGATCGTCGAGATCGACCTCTCCGGCGTGACGTTCATGGACTCGTCCGGATATCGCGCGGTCGTCGAAGCGAACGCGCATGCGGTCGACACCGATCATCGGCTCGTCGTCCGGAACCTGTCCGGGCCGTGCACCAAGCTGGTCCGGATCTGCGATCAACGAAACGAGTTGCGCCTCGAGAACGACGGCGATTCGTTCTTGGTCGATGGGGCTCAGACGTCAGGGTCGAGCTGATCGGCGCGAGCTTGCAGGTCTTGCGCGGTCGATCGATTCGCCGCCGCCGAGAGCTGATGCTGCTCGGCAGTCAGCTGCTCACGCTTGGCGCGCGCCGCGCGCTCCTCGGCTTCCGCTGCGTGCCGATCCGCCTCGAGCTCGCTGACCTTCGCGAGGTCGCGAGTCTCCTTTGCTTCATGCCGGCGCGCGTCGAGCGCTGCTTGCTTGCGCCTGTTCATCGCGAGCGCGACTACTGCGAGGAGGGCGATGACTATGACCGCGATGACGATCCAGATGCCTGTGCTCATACTCCCGAGGTTCCCAAGACCGTTCGTGTCGAAACCCGCGCATCGTTTACGCCGGACGTTTATGTACGAACACCTCGGGGCATTCGTCCAGTGAACGTGAAGTGGAACGCGCAGAATCCATACCCGAAGGAACGTCGGACCGTGGTCGTGCGATGACTGTCAACACCGTGATGCAGGCTGCGCTGTATCTGCTGACCACGATCGGAGCCGTATCGGCGTTTGCCGTCGCATTGCTCGGATCTACTGCGGCGTTCGAACGATGGCTCGACGCGGACGCCTCGGTCCAGGTGCGCGATTCACAGAGCGTGCCGCTCGGCGCACACCCGGCCGGCTTCGACTCCGACGCGCACCCCACCGCGGCGTGACCGTGAGCGAGCGCGAGCTCCTCCGTCTCAGGATGACGTGATGGCTCGACCTCCATCGACATACGTGCGCAAGTCGAGGCCGGCTTCGGCGTTCGACTGGTGCTTTCGGGACCGCCGAACGGGGCGCATTGTGATCGCGCAGTACCCGAATCTCGCGCTCTGGATCTTCCTCGGCACCGTCGCGTTGCGATGGATGGTCGGCACCGATGGAGTTGCTCGCACGATCCTCGATGGAGTGGGCGCGGCGTCTTTGGCGTGGTGGGCGGTCGACGAGGTGTTCCGGGGCGTGAACCCCTGGCGCCGGCTGCTCGGACTCGGCGGCTGCGCGTTCGCCGTCTCCGGCCTCATCTCCTTGCTGCGCTGACGCGGTCAGCCAACGCTGCAACCACCGGGTGCGTCACGAACCGCCGATGACGCCGAAGATGGCGCGTCTTGTCGACTCCCGGTCGCGAGTCGGGTCGCTGCCGAACCCGTATTCGATGGTCAGCACCGGCTCACCCACCCCTTCAGTCTCCGACGCTGCCGGCGTCAATGCTTGTACTGATCAACATGTGTGTCGGAGAGCAGAGGACTCCCAAGCCCACCGGCGGTCGAGGCCGTGGTCCTATGCGGCGTCGCTCATGGCGCGTACGGGACCTCCGGCGTCGTTCGCCTGGGCGTTGGTCCCTGTCAGCGTGAGCTGTTGCCGTGCATTGTCGTCGTATACGACTCGCGGCCGAGGTCGCCTGACGCGAATGGGTGGGACACGTGACCACGAAGCGGACGATCTTGAGGGCGAGCGCGGCACTCCTGACGTCGATCGCCGCCGCGCTCGCACTCGGGGCGTGTGGTTCGTCGTCGAAGCCGGCGGCTGGGCCACGGACGACGTCGAGCGCCCGGCCGACGACGACTTCAACCTCTCCCTCGACTACGACCACCGCGGGGCCGGCATCGCCGGTGCCGGCGGCGGCGGCTGCGCTCATCGTCGACGGCCGCAAGATCGTCGCGGTCGACGCCGAGGGGCGCCGTCTACGGACGCTCGTGACCGTCTTCTCGGATCAAGAAGTCCTGGAAGTGCAGCTTGCCGCCGATCACCACAGCATCTGGTACCTCGAGCGCGGCGGACCGAACGTCTGCGGCACACTTGTGCATCTCGACCTGGTGACGAACAAACGCGACGAGGTCGCGACCGGCGACTCCTTCGCGATCAGCCCCGATCAGCGACACCTCGCGACCGCAGATCGTGTCGACGCTCAGGGCGTATGCCACGGTACGAATGGTGACACCACGACGCGGATCAACGTACGAGATCTGGCGTCGGGTCGAACCTCGAGGTGGGTCTCCCACGCGAACGACAACTCGTTGTTGGCGGGCTTCGCGAACGCTCGTCGCAGCGCGTGGTCCCCGGACGGCACCCACGTCGCGGTGATGACGTGCGCGACCGGATGCACGACGCGCGTCTGGACGGTGCCCGATGTGATCGGCGCGCCGATCACCGAAGCACACCTCTCGGCACGACCGATGACGACTCCGGCCGGACTGACGGAGGCACAGGACATCACGTGGACGAACGACGGCCTCTTCGTGATCGACGACAGCGGTGAGTGCTGCATGGAATTCGAACACGGAGTGACGAACGCAATCGACCGCTACGACACGAAGACACTGGCCCTTGTTGCGACGCCCATTGAGTCGAAGAACGACTACATCTTCAAGCACTTCGTCCCGATCCCGACGGGCGGCTGGCTCGTCGTGGCCGACCGCCTCGTGCAGCGTCCGGACGGCACCTACCGCTTCGCCGGCAACAAGCAGCAGCTGTACAAAGTGAGCCGGACCGGGACGATCGGCCCGGTCGCCGCACCCGACTACAGCGGCCCGATCTTCCCGGTGAGCTGATCGAGGAGTCCCCCAGCACCGAACCAAACGTGTCGGAGGACTGTTCGGAACGCCCAATACACAACCGGCACCACTGCGGCGATGGTGCGAGGTCCGCAAGTCCTCACGTCGCTGAGCGTCGCAGGGTGAACGGGTACTCGATCGGGCCGCGCCCCGATCGGCAGCTATGCGCCTACCTGGTCGAAACGGATCGAGCCAGGGAGCGACCACAAGCGACTTGCTCGAAACTCGACGACGATCCGATCGCACTCCGGCGGAACACTCACGTTTGCTTCCGCACGACGCAACGCCACCCGACGTCGCAAGTAGCGCGATAAGGGATGAGCGCGATCCGCGGTACGCCTCGACATGGGCGCTCCCGGACTCCACGTCAACGACAAGAGGATCATCTCGTCGCCACGACCCCTCGTACTCGCGACCGTTGACCACGAACTGAGGCGGAGGATCGAGCAAATACGTGAGTGCGTTCAGCGTGATCCACGGCCGTGTACTGCGGATCTCCAGTTTCGCCATGTTGTCCTATCGGCCGAGTGCCAAGAGCGCCTGAACGCGGGATTCCGGGCTGTCCGCGGGAGTCCCCGATCGGCAGTTATGGGGTTCTCCTGCTGTTTCCGTGGGTCCTCTTTGGTGGGTCCGCGAGCGCACCCCGCTCGATTCCTAGGTTCGGAGCTGTCTAAGGGCTTCGATCGAGGAGGCAAGCGGGGTGCGGAACAAGAGCGTATGGGAACGCGCGTGTGGGCTCACGCGCACGATCGTTGAGCGTGTCGAGTTCGACGAGCGTGCGGACGCGATCGTGGTGTCGGTGCGCTCGGTTGCGCGGCAACGGAATCGTTGCGGCCGGTGCCGTCGTCGCGCACCGGGATATGACGCGGGTGACGGCCGCCGGCGGTGGCGGGCGCTCGACCTCGGCACCACGAAAGTGTTCGTCGAGGCGAACGCGCCTCGTGTTCGGTGCCGCACGCATGGGGTGACGGTCGCGGCCGTGCCGTGGGCGCGGCACGGTGCCCGCCACACTCGCGACTTCGATGACATGGCGGCCTGGTTGGCGGTCCGGACGTCGAAGAGCGCAGTGATGGACCTGTTACGAGTGGCGTGGCGCACGGTCGGCGCGATCGTGACCCACGTGAACGCGGACATCGACGCCACTGTCGATCGCCTGGACGGGTTGCGGCGGATCGGGATCGACGAGATCTCCTACAAGCGCGGGCATCGGTATCTGATCGTGGTCGTCGATCACGACACCGGTCGCCTCGTGTGGGCCGGCCCGGGCCGCAACGACACCGCACTCGAGGAGTTCTTCGACGCGCTCGGCGCCGAACGAGCCGCATTGTTGACCCATGTTTCGGCGGACATGGCCGACTGGATCGCCCGCGTCGTCGCGGACCGGGCCCCGAACGCGGTGCGCAGCGCCGATCCGTTCCACATCGTGGCGTGGGCGATCGAGGCGCTCGATATCGAACGGCGTCGAGCGTGGAACGCCGCCAAGGGCCGCCGTCACGGCCGCGAGTTCCACCGCCATCCCCGCTCGACCGGCGACGCCAAACTCATCGCCCACGCCCGCTACGCGTTATGGAAGAACCCCACCGGGCTCACCGGCCATCAACGACACCAGCTCACGTGGATCGCCAAGGCCGACCCGCGACTGTGGCGCGCCTATCGCCTCAAAGAAGGGCTCCGCTACACGTTCGCGGTCAAAGGCGACGAAGGCAAACACGCGCTCGACCACTGGATCCAATGGGCCCGTCGATCGCGGATCCCCGCGTTCGTGCAACTCCAACGCCGCATCGTCGCCCACCGCGCCGCGATCGACGTCGCGCTCGACACCGGCCTCTCCCAAGGCCTCATCGAATCGACCAACACGAAGGTCCGGTTACTCACGCGCGTCGCGTTCGGGTTCCACGGACCCCAACCCCTCATCGCGCTCGCAATGCTCGCCTCGGCTCACACCCACCCCAACTTCCCGGCCGACAATGACCCACGGAAACGACAGGAGAGCCAGATATGGCGCGGGTAGAGCCGGTCGCGCGGCGGCGCTTGTGTCGCTCGGTGTTGACGGCGCCTTAGGGGTTGCCGGTCATGCGGCGGGGAGCACGATCGGTGTCGATGGAGGGCCCCAACCCGCCGCGTTATGTGCCTGAACTTGGATGGTCCAGTCGAACGTGTCGGCGACGACGAATCCTGCGCTGAGCGTGGATCCGGACAGTGTCTGGGTGAATGGGCCGGGAACCACGGTGCCGCCGTCGCTGACGGTGATGGTGATTTGGTATTGGTCAATGGGGCTGTCACCCGGAACTGCTGCAGCCCAACTCGCTTGCAGCGTGTCGCCTGGCATCTGTGGTGCGGTCCACAGCGCGGAAATGTTGGTGGGCGCAGACGGCACGATGGTGCTTGTCGGCGTTGAGACCGTGACCGGACTGCTTTGCGGGCTCGTCCCTCCAGCGTCTGTGTTCACGACGGTCACCTGGTAGGTCGTGAGCGGTTGGAGCGGACCGATGAGGCCGCTCGCAGCGGTCCCATTGACGGTCGCGGTGAGCGTGGACGCGGTGGATCCGACGGGGGTGGCCGTGATGGTCGACGAGGTGACCAGCGCGGCCGTCAACGGATCCGGCACCCATCCAACGGTGAACTGGTCTCCCACTTGGACGGCGGTGACACCGGTCGGGGCGGGAGGCACGACGACTGTGAGATACGCGCGGTAGGTGCAGTAGGAGGTATTCCCGACGGTGCAGTTCGCGGGCAGCACGTTGATCGTGTTCAGCACGTTGTAGAGCCGGTCGCCAGCCGCGTCGACGGTCGAGAACGTCGGGTCGAGGCCCAACGGAGCCGCTGACAGCGTGGTCTGCGAGATCGCGCCACCGGCAAAGTCCCACGTCACCGCAATCCACGCGGAGTAGGTGGTGACCGTGTAACCGCCGCCACGACCGCTGCCTCCGCAGCGCGTCTGCACGTACACGTCGCCAGTCGGATAGCCACTCGTTACATCGAATCCCGTTGCGAACGCTTGTTCCTGGATACCGCCGCATGAATGCCCGAGGATCGCGAACGTGCTGGATTGAGATACCAACAGCGACAGCGGCGTGGCAGTCGTCGGTACGGTCGTCGTAGTCGTCGTAGACGGCGGCACCGTAGTAGCGGTCGTCGTCGTGGTTGTCGGCGCAACCGTCGTGCTCGTGGTTGTCGGCGCAACCGTCGTCGTCGGTGCAAGCGTTGTCGTCGTCGTTGTGGCCGTGGTCCCCGGATCCGACACGGGCGGCACATACGGGTACGTGTTGCAAGCTGCGGCCACAAGCGCCAACACACCCACGAACCCAACCGAGATCACAACCCGACGCAGCCTGCCCACCATGAACCTCCCCCGCGGCAAACGCGAACGAAACGGACACTAACCGGGACTCAGACACGAGACCAGGACCGCCGTCTCAACCCGCAAGCCGCACAGATTGCCCGATCAGGCGCACTTCGGCGAGTACCGATCGGCAGCTCTGGACGCGCTTGACCAGACGCCTCACGCTCGGACGGACCTCCACGCCGATCTCGCACCACCTAGCGCGAGCGCTGTTCCCCGAGGCGGCGGTACGTCGAAATGAGCGCGAGGCGCGCCAGGATCAAGGTCAACACGAGCACGACGACGCCGACGAACCCTCCGAGCGTGACGCGGTCACCGAAGATGATGTCGATGATCTCAAGGACGGCGAACTTGGAGAAGAAGAGGATGGAGAACATCGTTACCAGCCGAAGAATCCGCCACCCTGACCCTTCACGCCGTTTGAACCAATCGGCGACGCGGTGCTCAAGCCGGGCGATCGCCTCGATCAACAGCTTCAGGACCGCCGCGGTGAAGATGGTGATGATGAACGACTCGGAGATGACGCTGGGCGCGTACTCGACGAACAGACCGAGAACCACGATGTAGATCAGTACGTCCATGACCCAAGACACGAAGATCGCTTGCCCGCTCGTGACCTTGATCTCACCTGCGTCGCTAGCCATCAGCCGCACAGAATGCCCCATCAGACATCGGTGTGGTGTGTACCCGATCTCGGCAGTTATGGCGTGTCGCCGTCGTCGCGCTGCTGGGTGTCCTCGCGCGGTGCGGGTGATTCCTTGCGCTTGCGGAACGGCCAACGTTCGCGCAACTTCTTGTGCACATGCGCTGGCGCGCGGCGTGCTCGGTTCACCCCGGCGAGGCCGATCCCGATCCATTGCGCCATGGACAAGATGCTAAACGTCTCGGGGCGGGCAGATCGGCAGTTCGGTGCGCCCCCGGATTCGTGTGCGCGCGTACCCTCGTTGGATGGCAGTCGAATTGCGACCAATGGACGGGTCCGAACTCTCGGAGTTCCTCGTCGCTTCGCGGGAGGGATACATCGCAGAGCGGATCGCCTCTGGCGAGGACGCCGCAGAGGCAGCTCGCGCGGTGAAAGCGATGAGTCAGGGCCTGTTCCCCGACGACAAGCCCGGCCCGGGTCACCTCGTGTATGCGCTCGTGGAAGACGGCACGCGGTAGGTTCGTTGTGGCTCGGCCCCCCAACCGATGACCGACCCGGCGAATGGTGGGTGTGGGACATCGTGATCGAGTCCTCGTGTCGTGGCCGCGGGCTGGGGAAGACATGCATGTTGTTGGCCGAACGCGAGGTGGCAGAGCGGGGCGCGACCCGTCTTGGTTTGACCGTGTTCGGACACAACCCGGTCGCTCGACATCTGTACGACAGTCTTGGATTCACCGCCGTGTCCACGCGAATGTCGAAGACGCTTTAGGTCACGGCGTCGCGAGATCTTGCGCGAACGCGAAACCGTGCCGAGTCCCGATCGGCAGTTATGGCGTATGAACTGGACTCGCACTACGCCCGTATTCGCGGCAGGTCTTACGATGATGAAGATGGACCAGCCGGAAACGAAATATGTCGACGTCGGAGCGGAGCGCGTCGCGTATCAGGTGTTCGGCGAAGGTCCGCTGTCAACGCTGCATCTCGGCGGGTGGCTGGGCTCGGTGGACTCCATCTGGGAGCACGCCGGTCATCTGCGTCATTGGCGCATGGTGACCGAGAGCGCTCGGATCGCGACGCTCGACCATCGCGGTAGCGGTGTCTCGGATCCCGTTCCCGAGGACCGACTGGGCAACCTCGACGAACGGATTGAAGACTGCCTCGCCGTACTTGACATTGTCGGAATGGACAAGGTGAATGTGATCGGCGAGGCCGACGGCGCTCGCACGGCGATCAAGTTCGCGGTCGAGTTTCCAGAGCGCGTTGACCGCGTCATTTTGGTGAATGGCGCCGCCAAAGGCTCGCGCGGTGACGGGTACGACTACGGCATCACCTCCGAACAACTTGATCGGTTCGCTCAGCGAGCGCGCGCTGCGTGGGGTACCGGTGCCGTTCTCGCAGCGGCGCTTCCGCATCTCGCTGACGATCGAGCATTCGCAGCACGCTTCGAGCGACTCGGTGCCCGTCCAAGTGTTGCCGCAGCACTCATCCGCAACCTGGGTCGCGCCGACGTCCGCACGCTCCTTGGGACCGTGAATGCACCGACGCTCGTCGTGTATTCCGGTGACATTGTCACCGCGACGTCCGCAGAGTCGCGGTATCTCGCCGACCGGATCCCGGGCGCCCGCTTTCTTGAGGCGGAGTCGTCGAGCTTCTACTGGGGTGGCGGACTTTTCGATGAGATCAACGACTGGTTCGTTGGGGAGCGCCGTCGCGGTGCTCGAGACTTAGCAACCGTGCTATTTACCGATGTCGTCGCCTCAACGCGCGAGTTGGTCGCGGTCGGCGATGAGGAATGGAGACGCACGCTCGACTTCATGGATGAGCTCGTGACAAGACGAGCAGAAAGGTTTGCTGGTCGCGTCGTCAAGCAGACCGGCGACGGCCATCTTGTCGAGTTCAGTCGTCCGAGCGACGCTGCAGACGCCGCGCTCGCGTTATGTCGAGACGCACCGACACTCGGCGTGAACCTACGTGCCGGAATCCATACCGGCGAGGTCGAGCGGCGAGAGAATGGCGACCTCGGCGGTCTCAGCGTGCACATCGCGGCCCGCATCGCCGCGCTCGCCGATCCCGGCGAAGTTCTCGTCTCAAGAACCGTCGCTGACCTGCTCGGTGGAGGTGGCTATTCCCTCGGCGATCGAGGCGAACACGACCTCAACGGCGTTCCCGGAACATGGAAAGCATTCGCCGTCACGCGCCGATCGCCATAGCCCTGCGCGCGCACAGAATACCGGGTCACACGCACGTCGGCGAGCATCGATCGGCAGTTCTGGCTTCGACGGTGGCATATCTCAGCGGCGTGTTGTACCTCCATGGCCCCAAGCGTCGACCAACGGGAGCGGCGTCCGTTCGGGTTCGGGCGGCAGCGAGTCACCAAAGATCTCACGCAACAGGCCGTGCACTACCGGGTGGAGTCGCTCCTCTGTCCAACGCTCGCATTGCTCTTCCGACTCCCAGATATCTATGTAGCGCAGGCCACCGTCGGCTCGTTCCATCGCGAGATGGATGATCAGCCCTTCGGGTGGCTCGGAGCCGAGTTGCTCGACGATCCGGGCGTAGAAGGCAGCGTCGATTGGAACGTCCTGCGTAAAGGCGTAGGTCATGATCCTCCGTTGTTCGCGATGGTTCGCCAAGGCTGCACCACGAGGAGTCCCGAGACGCGGATCGGCAGTTATGGGCGGCGCTGATTCACCGTCACGACCGCAGCGAGCCGCTGCAGATCCTTGCGATTCTCGCGCCGCATCATCGAAGCAATGAACGGCGCTACAAGTCGTGAAAAGCCCTTGGGTTCGCCACGATTGCGCAACGTCATCAACGTGCCGCCGCCTTGCGGCTGCCAGGTATAGGTGGTCTCCATCGGGAACGGACCCTGGGCAGTCCGCATAACGAGCCGTTGATTCGGAACCAGCTCGGCGATCTCGTACGTGTAGCGCAACGTCCGGCCCATGAAGTGCGCCACGAACGCGATCTTCGAGCCAACCTGCGCCGGTTTGGGCGACAGCCACTCCACCGACGTGATGTTCTTGTACCACGCGGGCACGTTCGACGGGTCGGCTGCGAAAATGGCAACGGCCTCGACCGGCGCGGCAATGACCAACTCGCTAGTCACATCAACTGCCACGGCGGGAAGTTTGCCCGATCTCGCGCCGGCGTGGCGAGTACCCGATCGGCAGTTATGGGGTCCTCCTGCTGCTTCCGTGGGTGCGTGTGGGGTTGGTCCGCGACTGCACCCCGCCCAATTCCTAGGTTCGGAGTTGCTTAACGACTTCGAATCAGGAGGTAAGGCGGGGTGCGGAACAAGAGCGTATGGGAACGCGCGTGTGGACTCACGCGAACGGTTGTTGAAGATGTTGCTTTCGACGAGGGCGCGGACGCGATCGTGGTGTCGGTGCGGCCGGTGGCGCGAGCGCGCAGCCGGTGCGGAGCGTGTGGTCGTCGGTCGCCGGGTTACGACCTTGGTGACGGGCGTCGGCGGTGGCGGGCGTTGGATCTGGGCACGACGAAAGTGTTCCTCGAGGCGGCTGCGTCACGGGTTCGGTGTCGGACGCATGGGGTGATGGTCGCTTCGACCGGCGACGCCCAACACATCTCGAAATCGCGTTACGCGCTGTGGAAGAACCCCGGCGATCTCACCAGCCGTCAACACGCCCAGCTCGACTGGATCGCCAAAACCGACCCGCGACTGTGGCGCGCGTACTTACTCAAAGAAGGGTTGCGTTACGTGTTCGCGGTCAAAGGCGAACACGGCAAGATCGCGCTCGACCAATGGGCAAGCTGGGCGCGCCGATCCCGGATCCCCGCGTTCGTGCAACTCCAACGCCGGATCCGCACCCACTGCGAAGCGATCGACGTCGCGCTCGATACCGGCCTCTCCCAAGGGCTCATCGAATCGACCAACAACAAGATCCGACTCCTAACCCGCGTCGCGTTCGGATTCCACGGACACGAACCACTCGTCGCCCTCGCGATGCTCGCACTCGGATCACACCCACCCCACCTCCCCGGCCGCGACTAACCCACGGATCCAGCAGGAGAAACAGTTATGTACGCGCGCAGAACTGGCTCAGGCTTTGCCGGGTTCTACCACTCGGGTGTTGATGTCGCCTTGCGCAGCGCCGGATCCGGCGTGACCGCCGCCTTGGCCTCTCAGCACGAAAGCGGTGCCGACTGCGATGACCGCTCCGGCGAGCGGTCCCGCGATATAGACCCAGTAGTGACTGAAATCTGCGGCGACGAGATCGGGTCCGAAGGTACGGGCTGGATTCATGGAGGCACCCGAGATCGGGCTGCCCCACAGACCAGCGAGTGCAATGTACGCACCGACACCGAACGCGCCGATGATCCCGAGGTTCTGCGCGCCGGAGGCGGTACCAAGGATCACACTCACCAATCCGAAGGTGAGCACCATTTCCATCAAGACAGCGTCGCCGCTGGAGAAGTGTGATGCGGGGTAGTTCGATCCGTAGGCCGCGGAGACGTGTACGACCGCTTGGAGGAACCAAGCGGCGAGCGCAGCGCCCGCGAGTTGGATGAGGATGTAGCCGGGGACGCGCGCCCAAGGGAAGTCTCGCCGTAGCGCGAACGCGATGCTCACAGCAGGGTTGAGGTGCGCGCCCGAGACCTTGCCCATGAACAAGATGATCGCGAGGACCATCAGGCCAGGCGCTACGACCGCCGCGGTGCGACTGATCGTGTTCGGGAATGCTTGGCCCATCATGCCGCCACCGGCTGCGACGAGCACCAAGAAGAACGTGCCGAGCAGTTCGGAGAACAGGCGACGCCACTCTTGGGAGGTGTCTTGAAAGTTCTCGATGGCTTCTTCGAACGTGACGACGTGCTGTTTGATACGGCCCGATGCCGCATCGAACAAGGCCTCACTATTCGGATTCGGAATGTCGTTCATGAGCCGCTCCCACGCCAGTCGCTCATGGGCACGGCGACTTGATCCACCCTGGGAACGTACAACTCGCTCACAGCAAACACCACCCGTCCTTACGCGGGGTTTGATGACGAGCCCGGGCATGATCCGCGAACCGATCGTCGAACCAACATGATCCGCCGACCCGATCGATGCTCCTATGTTTGTCAAGGGGCTTCCGACGGTGCTGGCAGACCAGTGATGGGCCACTCGAGTTGAGGGCGAGCTCTTATTAGGCCATGCGTGTCGGCGGTGGGTTGGGGTCGCGGTCGACGGATCGTTCGAAAGACAACCCGTGGTAGGTGTCGGGCAGTTATTGGGTCAGGCCGCGACCCCAGAACGTGGTCAGGCGCGCGGGAGTAGCCGGTAGGTCTCGCGTGCGACGTAACGCTTGAGCACGCGCATGATCTCGGGCTTCGTGAGTCCTTCGTCGGTGCGCCGCTCGACGTAAACGCGGGTGCGGGAATCGTGGGCCATGCGGGTGAACACGATCCGCCACAGGGCATGGTTCGCTTGACGGTTCCCAGCGCGACTGAGGCGATGCCGGCGATGTTTCCCTGACGATGCGTCGAGGGGCGCGACACCACACAGGTGCGCCCACGCGGCTTCGTTGCGGATCCGTTCGGGGTTGTCACCCGCGGCGACCAACAAGATCGCCGCGGTGTCGACGCCGACTCCGTGACAAGCGAGCAGCGCAGGCGCGGTCGCGGTAACGAGCTCGGTAAGAACGACCTCAAGGTCGTGCATGTCGTCGCTGATCGCAACCGCGCGCCGTCCGAGGATCCGCATCGCAAGTTTCGTCGCGTGCAAGACCGGGTCACCGTCCGCTCGAGGGCGTAGCGCGGCGGCGCGTTCGCCGAGACGGGCCTTCGGGACGTCCCGGAACCGTTCCCGCAGTGAATCGGGGCTGGTGAAGCCGAGATGACGGATCTGGTTGAGGCACCGGGCGCGGGCTTGGCGTCCAGAACGTTGCGCGACCAACAACGCCCGGATCGCTTCGACGTTCCCATCCCCGGTTTTCGCGAGCCCGGACGCCCGTCCCGACAGCGCGGCACGCGCGGCTTCGATCGCGTCGACCGGATCTGACTTGCCCTGCATGCGGCGAACCTGACGGCTGGTGCGATCAACTTCGATCACGACCAGCCCGCGCGATTGGAGATAGCGCGAGAGGCCCGCGCCATACGCGCCGGTGCCTTCGACGCCCACGCGAGCGATCGGACCGAACCCGCACAGCCAGTCGTGCAGCGCAACGAACCCCACAGTGCTGTTCGGGAACGACTCCACGCCGAGCAGCCCACCATTCGCGTCGAGCGCGGCCGCGACGTGATTGTCGAGGTGAGTGTCGACTCCACCCGTGATCGGGCGCGACGAATCTACGATGGTCATTGCCATCCCTTCTCTCTTCAACGGTTGGGGGATGGCACGCACGTCCCGTGAAGGAGACCGTGTCGAGTCAGCTGTTTGCGCAGCCGGCTCGGTCACCCTCCGGAACGGGGCGTGCCCAATTCCAGCACCGTCCGATCGACACGCACTCCCATCAAACGAGCACTTCGACAGTTCAGATCAAACAACGCTCACCGTCACCCGCGAACCGCGAACAACGACGACCCCAGTCTCACTGGCAGTTATGGAGCTCCCGCGAGTGGCAGTTGGGGTGAGTTTGGCCAGGCCTCTCTGAGCATGCCCGCCCGAACCGAGAGCTGATCGGTCGGTGCCCAGTGCGCGTGCGATCCGTACAAGTCGTCGCCGTCGTACCGCGGGAAGACGTGGACGTGATAGTGCCACACGTCCTGGCTGCCGGCAGGCTCGTTGTGTTGCCGCGTCGAGACGCCATCGCACGCGAACGCTGCCTTCATGGTGAGGGCGGTATCGCGAATGGCCTGCTGAAGGTCGCTGCCGAGGTCGGGCGGCAGGTCATAGACATTCTCGTAATGCAGAACCGGGATGACGAGGGCTCCGCCTTCGTTGCCGGGCCACCACCGCGGATTCATCTTCACCCACACGCGGTCGTACCGGCGGAGGATCTCAAGGGGACGGTCGCTCTCACCCGTCTGGATGTTGCGGCAGAACGGACACCTGTAGCCGACTCGAGCATGGTTGTGCACGCCGCCATTCTCGCGTCGGGCGCGGCTACCGCGAGCGCCGATCGATGCTCCTATGTGTTGTCAAGGTGCTTCCGACGTTGCTGGCAGACCAGTGATGGGCCACTCGGGTGAGGGCGAGCTCTTATTAGGCCGGGCGGTGTCGGGTCGTGATGGGTTGGGTTGGCGGCCGACGAATCGTTCGCAAGACAACCGGTAAGGGTGTCGGGCAGATATCGGGTCAGGCCGCCAACCCAGAACGGCGTCAGCGGCGCGGCAAGAGCTGGTAGGTCTCGCGTGCGACGTAACGCTTGAGGACGCGCATGATCTCGCGTTTCGTGAGGCCTTCTTCGGTGCGTCGCGCGACGTAGACGCGGGTGCGGGGGTCGTGTCCCATGCGGGTGAACACGATCCGCCACAGCGCATGGTTCGCTTGACGGTTCCCGGCGCGACTCAGCCGATGCCGACGATGCTTCCCCGATGACGCGTCGAGGGGCGCGACGCCGCAGAGGTGTGCCCACGCGGCTTCGTTGCGGATCCGTTCGGGATTGTCGCCGGCCGCGACCAACAAGATCGCAGCCGTGTCGACACCGACACCATGACACGCGAGGAGTTCGGGCGCGGTCCGCGCGACGAGCTCCGCGAGGACCTGGTCGAGGTCGTGCATGTCGGCGCTGATCACGAGAGCGCGTCGGCCGAGGGTGCGCATCGCGAGTTTCGTGGCGTGCAGGACCGGGTCACCGTCCGCTCGAGGACGCAGCCCTGCAGCTCGTCCGGCGAGGTGTGCTTTGGGCACGTCTCGGAACTGCTCGCGAAGTGCGTCTGGGCTGGTGAAACCGAGGTGACGGATCTGATTCAAGCAGCGGGCTCGGGCTTGACGTCCGGAACGTTGCGCGATGAGCAGCGCCCGGATCGCTTCGACGTTCCCATCCGCGGTTTTCGCGATACCCGACGCGCGACCTGACAGCGCCGCACGCGCGGCTTCGATCGCATCGACCGGATCGGATTTGCCCTGCATGCGACGGAGCTGACGGTTGGTGCGATCGACCTCGATCACGACCAGCCCACACGACTGCAGATAACGCGACAGGCCCGCGCCATACGCGCCGGTTCCTTCGACACCGACCCGTGCGACCGGACCGAACGCGGCAGCCATCTGCAACCGACGAACCCGACGGCTGTCGGGAACGACTCGACACCGACCACACCGCCAGTCGCGTCGAGCGCGGCCGCAACGTGATTATCGAGGTGGGTGTCGACTCCACCCGTGATCGGGCGCGACGAATCTACGATGGTCATTGCCATCCCTTCTCTCTCAACAGGTTGGGGGATGGCACGCACGTCCCGTGAAGGAGACCGTGTCGAGTCAGCTGTTCGTGCAGCCGGCTCGGTCACCCTCCGGAACGGGGCGTGCCCTTATTCCAGCACGGTCCGATCGACACGCACTCCGAGCAAACGAGTGCTTCGACAGTTCAGATCCGACCGTGCTCACCGCCGAACACGAACCCCAACCACATCTCGGTCGAGAACCACGAACAACGACAGCGCCAGTCTCACTGGCAGATATGGCGCGGGTAGAGCCGGTCGCGCGGCGGCGCTTGTGTCGCTCGGTGTTGACGGCGCCTTAGGGGTTGCCGGTCATGCGGCGGGGAGCACGATCGGTGTCGATGGAGGGCCCCAACCCGCCGCGTTATGTGCCTGAACTTGGATGGTCCAGTCGAACGCGTCGGCGACGACGAATCCTGCGCTGAGCGTGGATCCCGACAGTGTCTGGGTGAATGGGCCGGGAACCACGGTGCCGCCGTCGCTGACGGTGATGGTGATTTGGTATTGGTCAATGGGGCTGTCACCCGGAACTGCTGCAGCCCAACTCGCTTGCAGCGTGTCGCCTGGCATCTGTGGTGCGGTCCACAGCGCGGAAATGTTGGTGGGCGCAGACGGCACGATGGTGCTTGTCGGCGTTGAGACCGTGACCGGACTGCTTTGCGGGCTCGTCCCTCCAGCGTCTGTGTTCACGACGGTCACCTGGTAGGTCGTGAGCGGTTGGAGCGGACCGATGAGGCCGCTGGCAGCGGTCCCATTGACGGTCGCGGTGAGCGTGGACGCGGTGGATCCGACGGGGGTGGCCGTGATGGTCGACGAGGTGACCAGCGCGGCCGTCAACGGATCCGGCACCCATCCAACGGTGAACTGGTCTCCCACTTGGACGGCGGTGACACCGGTCGGGGCGGGAGGCACGACGACTGTGAGATACGCGTGGTAGGTGCAGTAGGAGGTATTCCCGACGGTGCAGTTCGCGGGCAGCACGTTGATCGCGTTCAGCACGTTGTAGAGCCGGTCGCCAGCCGCGTCGACGGTCGAGAACGTCGGGTCGAGGCCCAACGGAGCCGCTGACAGCGTGGTCTGCGAGATCGCGCCACCGGCAAAGTCCCACGTCACCGCAATCCACGCGGAGTAGGTGGTGACCGTGTAACCGCCGCCACGACCGCTGCCTCCGCAGCGCGTCTGCACGTACACATCGCCAGTCGGATAGCCACTCGTTACATCGAATCCCGTTGCGAACGCTTGTTCCTGGATACCGCCGCATGAATGCCCGAGGATCGCGAACGCGCTGGATTGAGATACCAACAGCGACAGCGGCGTGGCAGTCGTCGGTACGGTCGTCGTAGTCGTCGTAGACGGCGGCACCGTAGTAGCGGTCGTCGTCGTGGTTGTGGGCGCAACCGTCGTGCTCGTGGTTGTCGGCGCAACCGTCGTCGTCGGTGCAAGCGTTGTCGTCGTCGTTGTGGCCGTGGTCCCCGGATCCGACACGGGCGGCACATACGGGTACGTGTTGCAAGCTGCGGCCACAAGCGCCAACACACCCACGAACCCAACGGAGATCACAACCCGACGCAGCCTGCCCACCATGAACCTCCCCCGCGGCAAACGCGAAACGAAACGGACACTAACCGGGACTCAGACACGAGACCAGGACCGCCGTCTCAACCCGCAAGCCGCACAGATTGCCCGATCTCGCGTCGGCGCGGCGAGCACACCGATCGGCAGATCTGGCGTGCTACACACCGTCCGTGTCGCCGGATTGGTCGCTCACTTCCAGGACAATGCGAGCCGAGTACGGCAGCACCCTCATGAACCCGTGGAGATCCATCTCATGCTGGCTCGAGTCCTTGGATGCGCGACCAGCCGCGAAGCCCAGGTGCCCAACAGGGAACCGTTGCAGCACGCGATTCATCGCCCGAGCTGTCCGGTCCCAGAGATCCGCCCCCGTTACCGTCACCTCGCCGACCTCGATGATCTCTTCACCGCGGCGAGCAGACATGAGCGGCAAGTACTCGGCAGTGAGACCTTCATCACGAACGGCATCGACGAACTGCTGGGAGTCCGAGGGCGGGCCGATGTACTGGACGACCCAACGCCCGAGATTCGACGCTTCCTCGGGCGGGCTCGGTCGCCCCGAGACGGACACGACTACATCCTCTCCGATCGCGCGCCTGAGTGCGAGCGCAGAGCGGCAGTTATGGGGCTCTCCTGTCGTTTCTGTGGGTCATTGTCGGCCGGGAAGTTGGGGTGGGTGTGAGCCGAGCGCGAGCATTGCGAGCGCGATGAGGGGTTGGGGTCCGTGGAACCCGAACGCGAAACGCGTGAGTAACCGGACCTTCGTGTTGGTCGATTCGATGAGGCCTTGGGAGAGGCCGGGCGAGCGCGACGTCGATCGCGGCGCGGTGGGCGACGATGCGGCGTTGGAGTTGCACGAACGCGGGGATGCGCGATCGACGGGCCCATTGGATCCAGTGGTCGAGCGCGTGTTTGCCTTCGTCGCCTTTGACCGCGAACGCGTAGCGGAGCCCTTCTTTGAGGCGATAGGCGCGCCACAGTGCGGGTCGGCCTTGGCGATCCACGTGAGCTGGTGTCGTTGATGGCCGGTGAGCCCGGCGGGGTTCTTCCATAACGCGTAGCGGGCGTGGGCGATGAGCTTGGCGTCGCCGGTCGTGCGGGGATGGCGGTGGAACTCGCGGCGGTGTCGACGCCGACTCCGTGACAAGCGAGCAGCGCAGGCGCGGTCGCGGTAACGAGCTCGGTAAGAACGACCTCAAGGTCGTGCATGTCGTCGCTGATCGCAACCGCGGACGTCCGAGGATCCGCATCGCAAGTTTCGTCGTGTGCAAGACCGGGTCACCGTCCGCTCGAGGGCGTAGCGCGGGCCGGCGCGTTCGCCGAGACGGGCCTTCGGGACGTCCCGGAACCGTTCCCGCAGTGAATCGGGGCTGGTGAAGCCGAGATGACGGATCTGGTTGAGGCACCGGGCGCGGGCTTGGCGTCCAGAACGTTGCGCGACCAACAACGCCCGGATCGCTTCGACGTTCCCATCCCCGGTTTTCGCGAGCCTGGACGCCCGTCCCGACAGCGCGGCACGTGTGGCTTCGATTGTGTCGACCGGATCTGACTTGCCCTGCATGCGGCGAACCTGACGGCTGGTGCGATCAACTTCGATCACGACCAGCCCGCGCGATTGGAGATAGCGCGAGAGGCCCGCGCCATATGCGCCGGTGCCTTCGACGCCCACGCGAGCGATCGGACCGAACCCGCACAGCCAGTCGTGCAGCGCAACGAACCCCACAGTGCTGTTCGGGAACGACTCCACGCCGAGCAGCCCACCATTCGCGTCGAGCGCGGCCGCGAGGTGATTGTCGAGGTGAGTGTCGACTCCACCCGTGATCGGGCGCGACGAATCTACGATGGTCATTGCCATCCCTTCTCTCTTCAACGGTTGGGGGATGGCACGCACGTCCCGTGAAGGAGACCGTGTCGAGTCAGCTGTTTGCGCAGCCGGCTCGGTCACCCTCCGGAACGGGGCGTGCCCATTTCCAGCACCGTCCGATCGACACGCACTCCCATCAAACGAGCACTTCGACAGTTCAGATCAAACAACGCTTACCGTCACCCGCGAACCGTGAACAACGACGACCCCAGTCTCACTGGCAGTTATGGCGTCGCGTCTAGGCGATGCCCAGGCGGCTTGTGAAGGAGATCATCTTGATCCGTGGCTCGGTGACGAGGCCTGCCGTGCGCGGCTTTCCACACCGCGTCAGCGCCGAAGCCTGCCTTGCACGATCAGTACGCCGAAGATCACCAGCATCCCGACGAAGACGAGAAGTAGGAGGGCGCCCGCCGGATAGCCGCAGAGCATTGTGAGTTGGAAGTCGACGGCGTTCAGCAGTTCCCGCCGGTGCTCGTCGCCATGGTCGATGCGCAGAGCCAGGAATGCCCACAACGGCGAGGTCAGCGCAACGACGACCAGCGAGGCGAAGGTCGGAGCCGAGTCACGACCTACGACGCTCGCGATGAACGAGATGAGTACCAGCCCTGTCGGGACGCCATAGGCGATGAAGAGACCGCGTGCCACCGCACGCACGCATATTGCCCGATCTCGCACCGGGCGCGGCGAGTACCCGATCGGCAGCTATGGCGTCACCCAGTTCTCACTTCGGTGCGCCCCGATTGGCGCTATGACAGCCAGGCGGGCAGGAAGGTCACCAGCACGACAGCAGGAAACATGAACACTGCTCCGGCACCCGCGAGGTCCACGCCGTCGACGCGGCCGGAGTACGAGCGCCAGAGGAACCAGGCCTCGTTCGCGACAGCGCCAGTAGCTCCAATCCACTTCCACCCTCTCGGATGCAGCCAACCCGCCGACGCGTGAGCCATCAACACCAGTACGACACCCAGCACGAACATCCACGCCGACGGCGGGAACGAGCGGTTGAGAGGATGGCCTTCCGCGTCCACGGTCGAGAGGTCCCAACCAAAGGCGAGCCATGAGGCCAGCAGCGAGGTTGCGAAGACTCCTACGAGCAGGACCACGCTCGGCCGTTCGTCGGCTTCAAAGAACCGCCGCCGCGTTTCCGTCGCGTAACGCGCCGCCGCCGGGTACCAACGACCATCCGATGCGAGCCACCATCCCGGCTCGGTCGGCTGCGAGTCACACGACTCCCACACGCCACGCATAATGCCCAATCACCAGCGCCGCTCGGCGAGTACACGATACGGCAGTTATGTCGCTCTCGAGCCGAAGCCCTCACGTGGCCGAACGCTGCCCACAACTCCATTCAACCCATCGGTTCCCGGAAGGCGGCCTCCAAAAGAGCCGCGCATCCGAGCCTGCGTCGTTCGTACGACGCAGGCGGCGTCCGTCGATGGGGTGACGCGGAAGTAACTCGTCAACGCTTCCGAGCACTTGCCGAACACCGCAGAACTGGAGTCGCCGCAGCACGCCCGGCTCGTTCCGCCACAGAGGACCGAGGCATCGCCGAGTCGTGTATGCACAACACCTAGATCCTGCTCGGGACTCGAAGACGAGGATGCGTTCAGCACAACGAGCGCGGTCAAGACAACGAGCGCCGCGACGCCGCCGACGACACCCCACCGTGCGATTCTCGACACACGCACATGTTGCCCGATCGCACACTCGTCGGCGAGCACATAGCGGCGGTTATGGCGTGTCACGGGAACACGACCTCGCGTTGCGCCATGCGGGGCCTTCGGATCACTCTCGCAGTCACGCTCGTCGTGATCGCTGTCGCAGCAGCCTTTGAAGCCCTCGATCTCGCGCTTGGGTACCCGCCGTTGTTGTCAGACGCTCTCCGTCATCGGTGGGAGGCGCTCACGATCGCATTAGCTGGGCTCGCGCTTGCCGCCGCCTGGTTCTCGTGGCCCCATCGTCGCGCTGCGTCGCACGACTAACCGACGCGAACACCTCCGCACCGATCGGCAGTTATGCGCTACGTGACCTTCCGAAGCATGCGGGCATTCACCGCGTGAAGCTCGCCGTTCGGGCCACCGCACGACGGCGATCGCTTAGCACGCTCCAGAAGAGAGCACGTCCTCAGCGGGCCGAAGCTCCATCACGTCGAACACATCCGGGTTGCCATCGCTCCTCCCGGGAGGGTGCAGACGTCCGCGATCGCCGACGCTCAGATCTTCCCAGACATCGACGGTTGAATCATCCACGCGGCCTGCATGATGTCCGATCTCGCGCTTAGCGCGGCGAGTACCCGATCGGCAGTTAGGGCGTCGCATCCCGCCCGCGTCGGAGGCGCTCCTGGGCTTTGTCGACGTAGGTGACACCGGTGGTGGTCCCAGTTCCGTCCTGCTCCGCGAGCCACCGCTGCTCTGTGACGACGACGGCAAGCGTCTCTGACGGTCCGGATCCGTACGAGCGCACCGACACGTCACCGGTGCGGCGCGAAACGAGGTCGACCCAGTAGCGGTGTTTCGCATCCGGTCCACTCACCTCGGCGCTCATGTCGCGCTCCTCGACCCGAAGGTCGAAGCCCATTGATGCGAACCACTTGCGCACCTCGGCGACCTGTTCATCGTCAGTCACAGAGAGCGCATAATGCCCTAGTCTTAGCTGTTGTGCCCGGCGAGGTTGGTGACTCGACCCGTGCGGGTGGTCCGCCGATGGGCGGTGTGGTAGCGGTGATGGTTGTAGCGATGTAGCCAGCGGTCAAGCGCCCGGGGCACGTTGGGCGTCTGAGGTCCAAGAGCGTGCGTACGCCCATTCGTCGAGCCAGCGTGCGATTGAACCGTTCAACCTTGCCGTTCGTGGCCGGGTGGTAGGGCCGGGTTCGTGTGTGTTTGATGCCGAGCTCCGCGCAGAGCTGTTTCCACTTTGCGGCTGACACTAGCCGTTGCCGTTGTCGGTCAGGATGCGTTCGAGAATAGCGATGCCCCGCGTTCCGCGAACCACACCGACGGCCCGGGCCAAGAACGCAACGCAGTTGAGGGTGTTCTCCTTGC
>CAWIFT010000001.1:0-21369 GCA_963835455.1 uncultured Actinomycetes bacterium | reverse complement strand
GAAGCGCTGACCCGGCCGATCTGTCCCCGGTTAGGTTTCGATGGTGGTCGATCTCGCGGCTCGCTCGCGCGCCATGCCCGTCGAGCGGCGCGCCGTCATCGCGATCCTCGTCGCGGTCGTGCTGTGGTCGGGCACCTCGCTGTTCGTGCGCGCCGGGCACTCCGATGCACTGGTGTTCACCACGTGGCGCCTCTGGTTCGCGCTGCCGCCGTTGCTCGCGGTCGTGGCGTGGCGTTCGGGCCGGACCGACAGCGCGCCGTTTTGGCCGGAAGACGTTCCGCGGTTGCGCTGGCTCGCGTTGCTCCTCGGCGCAGGCGCGTTCTTCATCGCGGGCGCGGCGACGACCTTCGCCGCGCTGGGGCTGACGCGACTGCTCGACGTCACGCTGATCGGCTCGCTGCAGCCGATCCTGATCATCGGCTTCGCGGTCGCGTTCCTGGGGGAGCATGTCGCGCGCACGCACCTGATCCGCGCCGCGGTTGCAATTGCGGGGACGATCATGGTCGCGGCCGCGGCGTCGGGCAGCGGAACGTGGAGCCTCTGGGGTGATGTGCTCGCAGTGCTCAGCCTCATCTTCAACGCGGGCTGGTTCCTCTACGGACGCGTGTTGCGCACGCGCATCGTCGTCGACCCGTTCGCGTTCATGCTCGGCACGTTGACCGCCGCCGCGCTCCTGCTGACACCGCTCACGCTGGTGGTGCACGGGAGCCTCTCCATGAGCGGGCGCGGGTTCTTCTTCGCGGCGTGCGTGATGGTCGCCGGGACCGCGGCGCACGTGATGATGATCTGGGCGCACCGTCACGTGCCGACGTCGGTGTCGTCGCCCATGCTGCTCGGGGAGACGCCGTTAGTGGCTGCGGGCGCGTGGGTGTTCTTCGGCGAGTCGATCACGCTGTTGCAGGGCGTCGGCTCGGCCGTGGTCGTGGGTTCGTTGTGGGGCGTGACGCGCGGGCCCGAGCTGGAACACGTCGAGCACGACGTCCCCGACCCCGTGCCACCGTCCTGAGCGGCCCGCGACTGGACAATCGTGCCGGTAATGAAGGACTCTGGGCGACGCGGGGGATGGATCTCGCGGGGATGAAGTTGGGGGCGCCAGTGAGGCTCGGGCCGGTTCGGTTGGCCGCGATCATCGCGACGACAACGGTCGGCGCGGTCGGACTCGGGACGGCGCCGGCGTACGCGGCGAGCCCCCAGACGATCACGTTCGGACCGTTGAGCAACAAGCTCTTCGGCGCCGCGCCGTTCGACGTTTCGGCCACGACCACGGCAACGCAGGTCGAGCCGCCGGTGGCGCACGGATCGTCAACCAATGCGAACAACTGTGTGGCGACGTTCACCCCGCCGATCCAGCAGCCCACCAGTACGACGTTGTCGATCGGCATGGGCGCGGACGCGTCGCCGCGGCCGCACTTCGGTCAAGTCATCACGCTGACGAACACGGAGATCACGGCGACGGTGCCGGCGGACCTCCTCCTGCTGGGCTACCAACTCGGGTTCATCAGCGACGGGCAGGTGTTCGCCGCGAGCCTGCAAGTGACGGTCGCGGCGTCGAACACCGCGGAACGAACGCACGCGTACGCCGCGGTGCCCGCCACGGTGACGGTCCACTTCGTCGACCCGGACGGGATCCCGAACAACGGCGACGAGACGGCGGTGCCCCTGGACCTGACCCTGTCGCTGCCGGACACCTCCTGGCACCCGGTCGACGCTTCCGCGCCTGTCAGCTTCACGGAGAAGTCCGGCTCCGCCCAGCTTGTCGTGACGGTCTTCGGTACGCCGGTCGTGGCCAAGCAGGACTGCACCGCGCCCGGCGCCGTACCGTTCGTCGACGTCGACGCGAACATCGTCACTGCCGGTTTCGTTCGCGTCGCTGACGAGCACCGTCTGCACGGTTGCGGGTTCGAGCGTCACGGTGCTGGCGGCGGGGCGATGCACGATCGAAGCGACCCAGGCCGGCAACGCGGATTGGGATCCGGCGCTGCCGTTCGAACAGAGCTTCGTCGTCGGATACACCGTGTCGAGCCTGTCGCCCCCTCCGCACGGCACGTTCACGCCCGGGTCGAAGCTTCCCGTGAAGTTCAAGTTGACCGGTGCGGGCGGAAGCCGGATTCCGACCTCCGTGGTGGCGAACCTGGGCTGTACCGCGACCGTGTCGTTCGACGGCGGCGCGCCGGTGTGCGCGGTCTGGGATCCCGTCACCGACTTCTTCCGCGCCAGCGTTGCAACTCCGAAGAACGCGAGCGTGCACGGGAGCTATCCCGTTCGCGTTGCCGTCATGGCCGACGGTCTTCCGGTTGCGTCGGCATCGGTTTCTGTATCGCCCGCGGTCGTTGCGCAACACATAGCGCGGAGCGGCTATTGGATGTTGGCCTCGAACGGCGCGGTGTACGCGTTCGGCAACGCCCCGAAACTCGGATCGGCCCCCGGAACGGCGGTTGCGATCGCTCCGCGCCGTGACGGTGGTGGGTACTGGACGGTTGACGCGGCCGGGAATGTGTCGCACTTCGGTGCTGCGGGCGCGCATGGTGGCCGTCCCGCATTGCGGGCGGGGGAGCGGGTCAGCACGATCTCGGCCACGCCTGCCGGTAACGGCTATTGGCTCTTCACGAACCGCGGACGGGCGTTCTCGTTCGGCGACGCGCACTTCTTCGGCGACATGTCGGCCGCGGCGCTGAACGGTCCGATCGTTGCATCGGTCGCGACGCCGACCGGTCACGGCTACTACATGGTCGGCTCCGACGGGGGTGTGTTCAGCTTCGGCGACGCCCGCTTCCACGGCTCGACCGGCGGCATTCATCTCAACCGGCCGGTCGTCGGCATCGCGCCGACGGCCGACAACCGCGGCTACTGGCTCGTGGGATCGGACGGCGGCGTGTTCGCGTTCAACGCGCCGTTCCGGGGTTCGATGGGCGCCATCCATCTCAACCAGAGCGTGAACGGACTGGTCGCGTACGGCAACGGCTATCTCATGGTGGCGTCGGACGGCGGCGTGTTCACGTTCTCGAACAAGCCGTTCGCGGGGAGTCTCGCGAGCAACCCGCCCAGCTCACCGGTCATCGGCATCGCCGCATTCAGCACCTGAGCACTGTGCTTGCGGTGCTTAGCCTCATCGAACCCGACGTCCGTGACTCCGCCCGGTCGTAGTAATCCGCAACATTGACAGAAGGCACGCTGGTAATAGACCGTGTGCGTCGGCGCTGGGGGACGAGGAATGCGGACGGGACTGCTGCGACTGGTGGGGACGGGGTTACTGGCATCGTGTGTAGCGGTCGGATTCGCGGCGGCGACGGCGTACGCGGCGAGTCCCCAGACGATCACGTTCGGACCGTTGAGCAACAAGCTCTTCGGTGCCGCGCCGTTCGACGTTTCGGCCGCGACGAATGCGACCGGCGCCGCACAGTCGACGGTTCACGGCTCTGCGACCAACACGAACGATTGCACGTCGACGTCGACGCCGGCCGTGTTGCCGCCGAGCGTCGTCACCGTTCCGATCGAGATCTCGAGCGACGCTACGCCGGAGCCGCACCTCGGTCAGGCCATCACGCTCTCGAGCACCCAGGTGTCGGTGACGCTGACGCCGGACCTGTTCCTGAAGGGTTTCATCCTCGGCATCGTGACCGACGGTCAGGTGATTCCGGCGACCGTGCAGATCACCGTCGCCGCGTCGAACACCGTTGAGGGCTCGCACGTCTACGCGTCGATACCCATCGACGTCACGCTTCACTTCCACGATCCCGACGGCTTGCTCGGCTCGGGCGACGAGACTGCGGATCCCGTGATCGAGACGGTGGCACTGCCGGACACGGTGTGGACTCCGGTCGATGCTTTGTCGAACGTGAGCTTTACCGAGGCTTCCGGATTGGCGACAGTCGAGTTTCCGATCTTGGGTGTCGACACACTCGTCGCGCTCGCGTGTAACGCTGCAGCACTACCGCCCGGTTCCCCGACTCCCTTCGTTGCAGTGCACGCGTTCTCGTTATCCGGCGTTCGGCTGCCGGTCTCGTTTGCGTCGTTGACGAACACGGTCTGCACCGTTCGGGATCGACGGTCACCGTCGTCGCCGCGGGGCGATGCACGATCGAAGCGACGCAGCCCGGCAACGCGGAATGGGACCCGGCGGTGCCCGTCGACCGCAGCTTCTTGGTCGGGTACGCCGTGTCGAACCTCTCCCCGCACCCGCACGCCGCGTTCACTCCGGGCGCGAAGATTCCGGTGAGGTTCACGTTGACCGGCTCCGACGGGCTGCCCATCCCGGCTTCCGTTGCCGCGAGTCTCGGATGCACGGCGACCGCGTCGTTCGACGGAGGCGCGCCTGTCTGTGCGGCCTGGGACCCGGCGAGCGGCCAGTTCCGCGCGAGCGTCCCGACAGCGAAGACGGCGAGCGCGGGCACGGGCCATCACGTGAATGTTTCGGTCATCGCGGACGGGCTTCCGGTCGCGTTCGCCTCGGTATCGGTATCGCCGGCGGTCGTTGCGCAACACGTCGCGCGGAGCGGCTATTGGATGTTGGGCTCGAACGGCGCGGTGTACGCGTTCGGCAATGCCCCGAAACTCGGATCGGCCCCCGGGACCGGCGGTTGCGATCGCTCCGCGCCGTGACGGTGGTGGGTACTGGACGGTTGACGCGGCCGGGAATGTCTCGCACTTCGGTGCTGCGGGCGCGCATGGTGGCCGGCCCGCATTGCGGGCGGGGGAGCGGGTCAGCACGATCTCGGCCACCCCTACCGGTAACGGCTATTGGCTCTTCACGAACCGCGGACGGGCGTTCTCGTTCGGCGACGCGCACTTCTTCGGCGACATGTCGGCCGCGGCGCTGAACGGTCCGATCGTTGCATCGGTCGCGACGCCGACCGGTCACGGCTACTACATGGTCGGCTCCGACGGGGGTGTGTTCAGCTTCGGCGACGCCCGCTTCCACGGCTCGACCGGCGGCATTCATCTCAACCGGCCGGTCGTCGGCATCGCGCCGACGGCCGACAACCACGGCTACTGGCTCGTGGGATCGGACGGCGGCGTGTTCGCGTTCAACGCGCCGTTCCGGGGTTCGATGGGCGCCATCCATCTCAACCAGAGCGTGAACGGACTGGTCGCGTACGGCAACGGCTATCTCATGGTGGCGTCGGACGGCGGCGTGTTCACGTTCTCGAACAAGCCGTTCGCGGGGAGTCTCGCGAGCAACCCGCCCAGCTCACCGGTCATCGGCATCGCCGCATTCAGCACCTGAGCATCGCGACGCTCACCTCGCCGCGATGCGCCAGTGTTCGAACCACACGGGATTGATCTTCGGGTCGACGCACAGGGTGTGGACCGAGCCGGAGGCCAGCGCTGTCGCGTCGAGACCTTCGCCCTCCCCACCTTTGTGGCCCATCGATCCGTTCGCGCGCACCCTTCCCGTCGCCAGGTCGACGCCGTACAGGTCGTTCGCGGGGTCGCTCGTCGATATCCAGAGGACCCCGTGCAACACGTCCGCGCCCTGGGTGTGATGCAGCGTCGTGCTCAGGTGGAGCGGCGGGAGTCTCTTCCACTCGTGCGCGACGTCGTACCGCAAGACCGCGTTGCCGTCGAAGTGGTCCATTGAGTACGCGGTCATCGTCGCGGGGTCGATGCTGACGAACGAGTTCTCGTGCTGGGGGAGCGTCACCGCGTCGATGAAGCGGAACGTGTCACGATCGAAGCGCGCGGTGGCCTGGAAGCCCTTGGCGTAGTCGGGCTGCTCCAACGGCGCGTAGATGTAGCGGCCGATGACGTCGATGTCGCCGATGTGGTCGAAGCCGCGAGCCGTGAGCGCGGCCGGGATCGCGGGATTGAGTGATCGCACTTC
The DNA here is from genome assembly GCA_963835455.1 of uncultured Actinomycetes bacterium. Classification (GTDB taxonomy): domain Bacteria; phylum Actinomycetota; class Acidimicrobiia; order IMCC26256; family PALSA-610; genus PALSA-610. The sequence continues at coordinate 15,548 of CAWIFT010000001.1, read as the reverse complement.
CTTCAGTGCATTGTCCGTGCGCCACAGGCTGTCGGTTCCCGAGAAGATCCAGCCGTTCGGGATCCGCGCCACGCCCTGCGCGTAGACGGCCGAGACCGGTTGCTCCGACGTCCGGTGCAGAGGCCCGAGCACGACCGGCACTGTCGTAGTGGTCGTGGGCGCGCTCGTTGCCGACCCGGACGCCGCGGAATGCTTGCTCGACGCCGAACAGCCCGCGACGAGCACGACGACAGCCCAACCGAGTGTGCAGACCCACTTTCGCCGCCCGGGCGCGTTCTTCACGGTGCGAGCGGGGAGACTCGAACTCCCACCTCTTTCGAGACCGGGACCTAAACCCGGCGCGTCTGCCAATTCCGCCACGCTCGCCTGCGTCCATCTTCGCACTTGGGAGCGGCAAGGGGCCCAGGGCTATCCTGCGGCCGCTGGAGTCGGAAGTTCGTCGGAGTTGGAAGTTCGCTGGTGGAGGTCCCTATGGGCAAGCAGATCCCGATCGTCGACTACCTCGCGATCGACGACGGTGCGCCGCATCTCGTCGCCTGGGAGGCGGTCGATTCCGGTGCGCTCTACTTCGACCGGCGCAACGCCGACGCCAAGAGCGGCGGCACCGAGTTCAAGCGGCGCAAGCTGAACACCACCGGCAAGGTGCGCTCGTTCACGATCGTGAGCCGCGGCGTCCCCGGCATTCCCGTGCCCTACGTGTCCGCACTGGTCGATCTCGACGGCGGCGGCACCGTGAAGGCCAACCTCTCGAACATCCCGCCCGACCCCGAACACGTCAAGCTCGGCATGGCCGTGAAGATGACGACGTTCACGGCGGGTACCGACGACGACGGCACCGAGGCGATCGCGTTCGCCTTCGAGCCGGCTTCCTGAAAGGCGTCTGCATCATGGCGAAGAACGGCAGCGACACCGGCGACAACGTCTGGATCCTCGGCACGTACATGACCAAGTTCGGTCGTCACAACGACAAGGACTTGATCGACCTCGCGAGCGAGTCCGCGCTCGGCGCGATCAACGACGCGGGCGTCACGATCCAGGACATGGAGGTGCTCGGCGCGGGCAGTCTCTTCAACGCCATGGCCGGAGTCGGTCAGCAGTTGCAGAAGCAGATCGGCCAGACGGGCATCCCCGTCTACAACGTCGCGAACGCCTGCGCCACGGGTGCGACCGCACTGCGCACGGTGCTGCTGACGATCAAGGCGGGCGAGGCCGACATGGGTCTCGCGGTCGGCGTGGAGCAGATGGGCAAGGGTGGTCTGCTCGGTGTCGGCGGCAAGGGCGACCGCGACCGCAAGGTGTACGAGCCCAGCGGACGCTACGGCTCGGTCATGCAGGTCGAGGGCATCCTCGGTACCGGCCTGATGCCGGGTGTGTTCGCGCAGGCGGGCATGGAGTACGCGTACGAGCACGGTGGTGTCGACTTCGAGCAGTTCGCCAAGGTCGCGGAGAAGAACCACGCGCACTCCACGCTCAACCCCTTGGCGCACTACCAGAAGCAGTTCTCGCTCGACGAGATCATGGCCGCTGACATGATGAGCTACCCGAACACGTTGCTCATGTGCTGCCCCAACACCGACGGCTCGGCCGCGGTTGTGCTGGTCAGCGAGGAGAAGTTGCGCACGCTGTCGAAGGAACAGCAGAAGCGCGCGGTGAAGATCAGCGCGTCGGCGCTCACCACCGACCCGTGGACCGAGCACGCGCAGGTGCAGCCCGACGTCAACACGCTCACGCGCAACGCCGCGCAGCAGGCGTACGAGACGGCCGGCGTGTCGCCGCAGGACCTCGACCTCGTCGAGCTGCACGACTGCTTCGCCACCGCCGAGCTGATCCACTACGACAACCTGATGCTCTGCAACCCCGGCGAAGCGGGCAAGTTCATCGACGAGCGCGGCCCCTGGCGCGACGGGCAGACCCCCGTCAACGTGAGCGGTGGTCTGATCTCGAAGGGTCACCCGATCGGCGCGACGGGCATCGCCAACGTGTACGAGGTGGCCACGCACCTGCGCGGTGAGGCGGGCGACCGTCAGATCGAGGGCGCCAAGGTCGGCCTGACCCACGTCATCGGCCTCGGCTCCGCCTGCGCCGTCCACATCCTCGAGAAGTCCGCCCTCTAAGCGGCGAAGGACCCCGAAAACTCTCGCAACAGTTGTGCGCGATATCCGTCGTACGGACGGTTTTCCCTCACAACTGTTGCGAGGTTTTCCCGCCTAAATGGACGTCCAGCCGCCGTCGACGCAGACGGTCTGGCCGGTGAGGAAGCTGCTCGCGTCGCTGGCGAGGAAGAGGAGCGCGCCGTCGAGCTCGTGCTCCTCGCCGCCGCGGCCCATGGGCGTGCGCTGGCGCATCCAACGTTCGGCGTTGTCGTCGCCGAACATCAGACCGTCGGTCATCTCGCTGCGGAACCATCCGGGCGCGAGGCAGTTCACGCGCACGCCCCGCCGGGCCCACTGGGCGCTGAGCTCGCGGGTCAGGTTGACCAGACCCCCCTTGGAGGCCGCGTACCCGGCCTCGGGGATCTGACCCACTCCGACGAGGCCCCAGATCGACGCGACGTTGACGATCGCGCCGCGCGTGTCGTCCGCGATCATCGCCCGCGCACATTCGCGCGCGAGCTCGAACGGCGCGATGAGGTTGACGCGGAGTGTCGCGGTGAACTTGTCGGTGGTCTCGTCGAACGCCGGCGTGGGCGCAGACGTGCCCGCGTTGTTGACCAACACGTCGACGCGCCCGTAGTGCGCAAGGGTGGCCGCGACCAACGCCTCGGGCGCGCCGTCCTCCGACAGGTCGCACCCCACGACGTGCGCGTCGCGCAATTCCGACGCCAGCAGGTCCAGCCGGTCCACACGGCGCGCGGCCACCACGACCCGCGCCCCGGCCGCGTCCAGCACCCGCGCGAAGCGCGCACCCAAACCGGCACTTGCGCCGGTCACGATCGCGACCTTGCCGTCGAGCCGGAATGGGGTGAACGGGTCGAGCGTCACGGCCTGGGAATCTAGCGAGATGCTGTTGTAGCGTCGCCATCATGGCGAGCGACGACATCCGGCCCTTCCGCATCGACGTGCCCGAAGCGGTGCTCGACGACCTGCGCGAGCGGCTCAGCCGCACGCGCTGGCCCGACCAGATCCCCGGTAGTGGTTGGGACTACGGCACCGATCTCGTGTACCTGCAGGATCTCTGCGACACGTGGCAGAACAAGTACGACTGGCGCGCGGAGGAAGCGAAGTTCAACCGCTGGCCGCACTTCCTCACCGACATCGACGGTCAGCAGATCCACTTCATCCACGCCCGTTCCGACAACCCGAACGCGTTGCCGTTGGTCATCACGCACGGTTGGCCGGGTTCGGTCGCCGAGTTCCTCGACATCATCGAGCCGCTGCGCGAAGACTTCCACGTCGTCGCGCCCTCGCTTCCGGGCTACGGCTGGTCGGGGGTCACGACCGAGGCGGGTTGGGACGTGCAGCGCGTCGCCGAGACGTGGGCCAAGCTCATGGCGCGCCTCGGTTACGACCGCTACGGCGCGCAGGGCGGCGACTGGGGCGCGATGGTGTCGGCCCGGCTCGCCGCGATCGACGCCGAGCACATGGTCGGCCTGCACTCCAACATGCTGCTCGCCTTCCCCGACGACGCGAGCGGTATCGCGCTCACCGACGAAGAGGTCGCCGACCTCGCGGCGGCCGGCGAGTTCATGACCAAGGGTGCCGCGTATCAGGAGATCCAGGGCAAGAATCCGCAGACGCTCGGCTACGGCCTGACCGATTCGCCCGCCGGTCTCGCGGGTTGGATCGTCGAGAAGTTCCTCGTCTGGACCGACAACAACGGCAGCCCCGACGACGCGGTGACCCGCGACCAGCTGCTCACGAACCTCACCGTGTACTGGGTGACGAAGACGATCAACTCGTCGATCCGGCTCTACTGCGAGTCGTCGCGTACCGGTCGTTTCGGGCCTACCGGCGAGTACATCACGGTCCCCACTGCTGCCGCGGTGTTCCCGGCGGAGATCTTCCGGATCCCGAAGGCGTACGCGGAAACCCGGTTCAACCTGGTGCGCTATAACCGTTTCGACCGGGGCGGGCACTTCGCCGCACTCGAAGAGCCCGACCTCCTGGTGCAAGATGTCAAAGAGTTCTTTTCGTCCCTGACCTGAGGGGCCCCGAACCGAAGGTGAAGCATGCATGATCTCGTGATCAAGGGCGGTTCGGTCGTCGACGGCACGGGCGCTCCCGGCCGCACCGCCGACATCGCGATCACGGACGGCGTCATCACCGAGGTCGGCACCGTCAAGGGCAAAGCGCGCGAGAAGGTCGACGCCGACGGCGCGCTCGTCACGCCCGGCTTCGTCGACGTGCACACACACTTCGACGGGCAGGTCACCTGGGACCCGATGCTCACGCCGACGTGTTGGCACGGTGTGACCACCATCGTCATGGGCAACTGCGGTGTCGGCTTCGCACCGGTTCACCCCGACAAGCACTCGTGGCTCATCGGATTGATGGAAGGCGTCGAGGACATCCCGGGCGCCGCGCTCTCCGAGGGCATCCAGTGGGGTTGGGAGCACTACCCCGAATACCTCGACGCCGTCGACCGCGCCCCGAAGATGCTCGATGTCGGCGCGCAGGTTCCACACGGCGCGGTGCGCGGTTACGTGATGGGGGAGCGCGGCGCGAAGAACGAGCCGGCCACACCCGACGACATCGAGGCGATGGCACGCATCGTGCGCGAAGGCATCGAGGCCGGCGCACTCGGCTTCTCGACCAGCCGCACGATCGCGCACATGGCGATCGACGGCGAGCCTGTTCCCGGGACGTTCGCGGCGGAAGACGAGTTGTTCGGCATCGGCCGTGTGCTCGGGGAGCTCGGCACCGGTGTGTTCGAGCTCGCGCCCGCGGGTGCACTCGGGGAAGACCTCGCCGCGCCCGAGCGCGAGATGGCGTGGATGCGCAAGCTTTCGGCCGCGATCAACCGCCCGGTCACGTTCGCTCTCACCCAGAACGACCACGACCCCGAGTCGTGGAAGCTCATGCTCGACCTGTGCGCGCAGGCGACGGCCGAGGGCGCGGAGGTGCGCCCGCAGGTCGCCGGTCGGCCCGTGAGTCTCCTGCTCGGGTTGCAGACCTTCCACCCGTTTGCGTACTGCCCGTCGTGGGCGCCCATCGGCGCGGCCTCGCTGGCGGAGAAGGTCGCGGCGATGAAGGATCCGGCGCTGCGCGAGAAGTTGCTCGCCGAGGTCGATGACGCGATCGCGCCGATGCGCCAGTTCCTCGACCCGGCGCGCGCGTTCCCGATGGGCGCGGTTCCCGATTACGAACCGTCACCCGACGACAGCGTCGCCGCACTGGCCCGGCGCCAGAACCGCGGCGAGATGGAAGTGTTCTACGACGCGTTGCTGGCCGACGACGGCCTCGGTCTCGTGCTGCGCCCGCTCCTCAACTACACGAACTTCTCCCTCGACGCGGTGCGGGAGATGTTGCTGCACCCGAGCAGCGCGTGGGGCCTCGGCGACGGCGGCGCGCACTGTGGCACCACCTGCGACGCGAGCACGCCCACGTACATGCTCGCCCACTGGGCGCGTGACCGCGCGCACGACCGTTTGCCGCTCGAGTGGATCGTGAAGAAGATGACGGCCGACACCGCGTCGCTCTACGGCCTCGGCGATCGCGGCGTGCTGCAACCGGGCAAGATCGGCGACGTGAACGTGATCGACTTCGACCACGTGCAGCTCGAGACGCCGGTGATGGTGCACGACCTGCCCGGCGACGCCCGGCGGTTCGTGCAGCGGGCACGCGGCTATCTCACCACGGTGAAGTCGGGCGAGGTCATCCTGTGCGACGGCGACGACCAGGGCGCGCGCCCCGGCCGCCTGTTGCGCGGCGCGCGCTGAGTATCTAGTACCCGGGTTTCCAGACCATCAGGATCAGGAAGATCGCGACGAAGACGTTGAGCGTCGCACCGGCCGCGGCCATCTTCTTCCCGATCGCCTGCAGCTCCACTGCCTGCGGCGGCGGTCCGCCCGCGGTCGCCGGGCCCTGCTCCATCTCGGCGAGCAAGGCGTTGATCTTCTTGTGCCCGGGAATCAGGATCGCGTGCGAGATCCCGATCGCGACGACGTAGAGGAGCATTGCGAGCCAGATCCACGCCTGCGAGAACTTCCACACGGGGTGGCCGACGATCACCAGGAGGATTCCGAACACGGGGATGGCGTAGATGAAGTATTCGCCGATGCTCGAGACGGCGAAGTTCGCCTCGGATACCGCCCGTCCCGGCGGCCCGGGGCGCTTCTGCGCCTGAGCGGCATACAGCCCGTTCAACATCACGGCGCCCAGCCCGACGATCGCGGTCAGGATGTGCAGGACGAGCAGGGTCTTGTACAGGCCCGAGGCGTAGGTGGCGATCACGGCGATCTCCCAAGATTTCGTGGCGGCTGACGGTCGGCAGATTCCACCACACGCGCGGGCCCAATGCGCGGTACAACTGGCGAATGACCGACCTGGCCGACTTCCGCCGTATCGCCTCCGGCGACGCCTTCTTGTGCATCGTGGCTACGACGCGCGCCGACGGCTCGGTGCAGGCCTCCCTCGTGAACGCGGGCGTGATGACCCATCCCTCCGGTTCCGGCGAGGTCGTGGCCTTCGTGGCCCGGGGCGGCGCGGCCAAGATCGCACACGTCCGGGCCCGGCCGCGCGCGACGGTCGTCGCGCGCGTGGATGGGAATGGGCGGCGGTCGAGGGTGCGGTCGAGCTGATCGGGCCGGACGATCCCGCCGCGGGCGTCGATGCCGAACGGCTGCGGCAGTTGTTGCGCGCGGTCTTCGTCGCGGCCGGCGGCACGCATGACGACTGGGACGAGTACGACCGGGTGATGGCGAGCGACCGGCGGGTCGTCGTATTCGTGGGCCCCGATCGGGTGTACTCCAATGGGTAGCCCGCAGCGCGTCGGTCTGCTCGCGCCGATGCCGTCCGAGTTCTCGCCGCTCGTGAAGGCGTGCGCGTTGGAACGCACCGAGTCGGGCTGGGGCGCCCGCTTCGCCTCGTTCGAGCTCGTCGTGGGCAAGACCGGCATCGGCACCCGGCTCGCGGCGGAGGCCACGGAACGACTGCTCGATCGCGGTCCGCTCGATCACGTCATGGTGGTCGGGATCGCGGGCGGCATGGGACCGAGCAGGGTGGGCGATCTCGTCTTCCCCGAAGTCGTCGTCGACAAGGCGTCGGGCGCGGAATACCGCCCGTCTCCGCTCGGCGACGTCGCGGCGCGCGGTCGGCTCGTGACGCACGACGACTTCGACATGCAACCCGACGAATGCGCGGCGCTCGTCGCGGACGGGTTCATCGTGGTCGACATGGAAACCGCGGCGGTGGCGGGCGTGTGCGAACGGCGGGGCGTGCGCTGGTCGGCGGTGCGCTCGATCAGCGATCTCGTCGGCGTGACTCCGGGCGATGTCATCAGCCTCGCCAATCCCGACGGCACGCCGAACGTCGGCGCGTCCGTCAAGTACCTGCTCACCAAGCCGTGGCGGATCCCGAAGCTCGTCCGGCTCGGGTTCGACTCGCAGCGCGCGGCGCGGGGCGCGGCCGAGGCGGCGGCGCGGCTGCTGCGCACACCGTCCGGTGCTTAGTGCTGGATCACCCAGTCCGAGATCGCCGGCGTGGGGTTCGGACCCGACGGCAGAGCGACGCGCGCCGCGAGCCAGTTGGTGCCGCCGATGGTCGCCTGGAGCACCACACTTCCCGCGGATCGGGGTGTGTTCGTCGTGCCGATGACGACCGCCGGACTCGCCGACGCGGGCGCCACGTTGATCGCGCGGGCGACGAGCGTGTCAGTGATCGCGTAGTGGCCACCTGCGGGCCGTAGGTCGAGCTTGGCGCGGGGAACTTCGACGGTCCCCGTGATGTGGATGCCGGTTCCGGCGCCCGATGCCAGCAGTGCCGCGCAGCTGTTGATGGTGGTGACGCATCCGCTCTGTGTCGCCATGCCGCCGACCGCGGCGTTCAGGCCGAGGATCGCGAGCTTGACCGTCGTCGAACCCTCGACCGTGTCGAGGCCGCACAGATCGAGCTTCGAACCGGCCGACAGCGCGATCTGGCTCGCGCCGCCGAAGACAAGCTGGGTTCCGGGCCCGGCGGGATTGCACCCACCGGGGAACGGCGCCGCGGGGAGCGGACCGGCGACGGGCGTGCCGCCGATGATCTTGAGCCCGGCCGCGTTCCACACTGTGTTGCCGAAGTTCAGGTAGAAGAATCCGGGCTTCAACCACACCGTGGTGCACGCGCCGATCGCACCCGTCAGTTGCGCCACGGTGTACGTGCCGGGCCCGATGGTGGCGACGCCGGCCGCGCAGGCACCGACCCCGTTCGCGGGCTTCACCGCGACCGAGGGCGTGTAGGCCGGGTTGATGCCGACGCGGGGCACCGCGCCCGCCAGGCTGCATTTCGGGGGGATGGAACCGGTGTCGACGACGATGGTGCCGGTACAGGCCTGGCGGGCCCAGACCCGACCTTCGTGGACGACGAGGCGGCTCGCGCCGTTCGCCGTGATCGCCGCGTTCGAGAAGGTGTCGCCGTAGACGACGAGGTCGCCCGGCGCGCCGGTGGTGACGTCGGTCTCCGCAGCGTTGGCGCCGAGGGTCAGGAATTGCGCGAGCGGGGTCTTGGTCGGCACCAACGAGCCCGCTTCGGGGCAGACGCTCACTGTGACCGTTCCCGCGGCTCCGGGAAAGGTCATCGTCGAAGCCGGACAGGTGAAACCGAGATTGCGGCCGACCTCGGGGTGCTCACGGAGATACGCGATCTGCGTCTGCATCGCGGCGTCGGCGGACGTGCTCGAGATGCGCGCCGGCCGCGTCGCGATCGTGGTTGCCGCGAGGCTCGTACGCAGGTACGAGAGTGATGCGGCGGTGATCGCGCCGATGACGGTGAGCACGATGAGCGCGAGAATGATTGCGCTTCCCTGCTCGCCGTCGATCGGCGACGATCTCATCAACCGATGCACGTACGTTCCTCGCTTCTACGCGACTCGAGAGTCGCGCACTATCCGGCCGGACAAGCCGGTCCCGTATACGTGCCGGCCGCCGCGTTGTACTTGTAACCGGCGGCACCGCTGGGGGTCGCCGCGCTGGGCGCGGTTTCCAACAGGCCGGCCGTCACGAGTGTGTTCAGGCTGGCGGGGTTGGCGTTCGTGGCGCTCTGCGCCTTGTACGCCTCGATCGCGGTCCGCACCTCGCGCACCTCGGTTACGCAGGAGGCGTTCCGCCCACGACTGGTGATGCCACCGACCGAGAACACGACGACGGCCGCGAGGACGCCGAGGATCAATACGACAACGAGAAGTTCGACGAGCGTGAAACCGCGCTGTGAACGTGTCCCCTCGCGCCGCCCTTCGAGGAACGTGTGCATGGTTGTCTTCTCCTTCTTGGTAACGACACTGTTCGACCAGTTGCTCATTACTGCCTCCGACTCACGTCGAGCGTGAAAGCGCTGGAGGGAACGTTGGTACCTGCGGCCGTCTGCACGTTGACGTGCACGGTCCCGCAGGCGCCGGGAGAGCCGCAGGTTGCGGTGAACGCGGTGACCTCATCGGAGATCACGCTGACGGTCGCGGCCGACGCCGCGCCGACGGCGCACGTCGACCGGGACAGCCCGCCGGGCGCAACCGAATACGCGACCGCTTGGTCGGGTGCGGCGAGCGTCGGAACCGATTGCTCGGTGGTCACGAGCGCCGCATTGGCAATGCCGCACGCGGTTCCCCCGGGGGTGGCCGCGGCCGAGGCCAGCACGTCCTTCGACACGTAGTGCGCGATGAACTGCTGCGCGTCCGACTGGGCGATACGCGTCTGGGTGTCGCCCGTCGTGCGGAGGCCGAGGATCAGCGTGTCGGTCAGCACGCCGATGATCAACGAGAGGATCGTGATCGTCAGAAGCATCTCGACGAGCGTGAAGCCGTGTTCCGTGTGCGCGCCCGCGAGCCGCGTCACGGTTTTCTCTTGACGATCGTGAGCTGGTCCTTCTGGCTCGTCACGGTGTCGGTAAGGGTGAGTTGCAGCCGCTGCGCGCCGTGATCACCGTTCGCGAGGCATGTCGCCCGGTTGGTGAACGTTGCCGGCGAGATGTCGCCGTTCCAGTAGTCGATCGCGACGGCCGCGGTTGTCCCCGCCTGCGGTACCGGGGTGTACGACGCCGCGCAGTCGACATACGCCGCGTTGGTCAATGCCGTCGAGTAGCTGCGGGACGCGGTATCGAGCGACGCGGTCGCGCGCCGGACCGTCGTGGAGTGGAAGAACACCGCTTCGCCCTCGAGGATCGTCACGAACGCGAGCGACATGATCGTCACGGTGACCATGATCTCGACGAGGGTGAAGCCGGCCTCGGAACGCGCCCGCGCGCGTGAGGACGTGGACATCACGGGTGCACCAGGCTCGGAGCGTGGTAGATGCCGTACATCGCCGAGACGAGCGCGAGCGCGACGAAACCGACGATCGCGCCCATGAAGATCACGACCGCGGGCTCGATCAAGGTCGTGAGCTTCTTCAGCTTGTAGGACAGCTGGCTGTTGTAATAGTTGGCCGCGTTCTCGAGCTGATGGTCGAGTGAGCCGGTCGCCTCGCCGACGCGAAGGAGTTGCACGACGATCCGGGGGAACTTCCCGCTGATCGCGATCGGCTCCGCGATCCCCGCGCCCGCGAGCATGCGCTCCTGGACCTCGGTCAGCGTCTCTTCGTACACCGTGTTGTTGGTGCTGTCGGACGCGGCTTGGATCGCCTCGGGGAGCGACACGCCGGCCCGCGTCATCGAACCGAACACCCGGCAGAAGCGCTCGAGGATTGCGTACTTGACGACTTCGCCGATCAGCGGAATCCGCAGCAGCGTCCGGTCACGGAATCTGCGCCCGTGCGGCGTGCGCCGCATCCAGAGGAGCATGGCGCAGCCGGCCACGACGAGGAAGGGAAGGACGAACCACAGCTTGGTCGCGACATGCGACACGGCGATCAGCGCGCGTGTCGTCGGCGGCAGCTTGGTGTGGAACTCCTTGAAGAACTTGGAGAACTTCGGCAGCACGACGATCATGAGCACGCCGACGGTCAGGACCGACATGCCCATGACGATCGCGGGATACGTCAACGCGGCCTTCACCTTCGAACGGGCGTCGAGGTCGCGTTCGATGTACTCGGCCAGTTGCTCGAGCACGGTGTCGATGCGCCCGGTGAGCTCACCGGCGCGGCAGAGCCCGATGTAGTACGGCGGGAGCAGGTTCTCGTGTTCGGCGAGTGCGTCCGAGAACGGGACACCGCGCACGATGGCCTCGCTGACATCCTGCAGGATGACGCGGAAGCGCTTGCTCGAAGTGCTGTCGATGATGACGTCGAGCCCCTCGGGAATCGAGATCCCGGCGCGCACGAAGGTCGCCATCTGCCGGGAGAACTGCATGATCTCCATAGGCGGTACGCGCGACTTGCCGAGCTCGATGTCGCCGAGCCGGTGCTGTTCCTTGATGCTCTGGACATCGAGGTTCTGCAGGAGGAGCGCGTCCCGCAGCTCGCGTTCGTTGCGCGACTCGGCCTTCGCCTTGACGGTGGACCCGGCGGCGTCGGTTGCGGTGTAGCGGTAGTGCGGCATCGGTCCTCGATCCGTCTAGAGCACGTAGACCGTGCGGAGGACTTCGGCGACGGTGGTCTTGTCTTCGGCGACGAGCCGGATGGCCTGGTCGCGCAGCGACTTCATCCCCTGCGAGACGGCGATCTCGCGGAGCTCTTCGTGCGATGCCTTCTCGACGATCGCGCGCCGGATCGCGTCGGTGACGCGCAGCACCTCGAACACCCCGATGCGCTCGAAGTAGCCGGTGTGCCCGCAGAAGTTGCAGCCCGCGCCGTGGATGAACACCGACTTGTTCGGGTCGCCACCGGAGCTGTCGTAGAAGGCCGCTTCGTCGGGCGTGAGCTCGTACGGCTCCACGCAGTGCGGGCACACGCGGCGAATCAGCCGCTGACCGACCACGCCGAGCAACGACGACGCGATCAGGAACGCCTCGAGACCCATGTCCATGAAGCGCTGGAGCGCGGCCGGCGCGTCCGTTGCGTGGAGCGACGACATCACGAAGTGACCGGTGAGCGCGGCCTGCACGGCGATGCGTGCGGTCTCGACGTCACGGATCTCGCCGACGAGGATCGCGTCGGGGTCCTGGCGCAGGATCGAGCGCAGCCCGTTCGCGAAGGTGACGCCCGCCTGTTCGTTCGTCTGGATCTGGTTGATCGAGGGGAAGAGGTATTCGACGGGGTCTTCGATCGTCACGATGTTGACGCCGTCGTCGTTGATTGCCGACAGCGTCGCGTACAGCGTTGTGGTCTTGCCCGAGCCGGTCGGCCCCGCGGAGATCACCATGCCGAACGGCGAGCGGATCAACTCGCTGAAATCGGCGAACGTGTTGTCGAGCATGCCGAGCTGTTCGAGCCCGATGAATGCGCGGCTGCCGTCGAGCAGTCGCAGCACGCACTTCTCGCCGAGGACGGTCGCCGCGGTCGAGACGCGCACGTCGAGGCGCCGGCCGCCGACCATGATCTCGAGCTGGCCGTCCTGCGAGCGGCGGCGCTCGATGATGTTCATGTCGGCCATGACCTTGATGCGGCTGATGAGCGACGGACCCATCGACACGGGCATCGTGAGGATCTCGTGCAGCACACCGTCGGTGCGGGCCCGGATGCGCAGGCGGTCCTTCTGCGGCTCGATGTGCACGTCGGAAGCACGCGCCCGTACCGCGGCTTCCAGAATCAGGTTGACGACCTTGACGACGGGGGCGTTCTCGTCGACGAACACCCGCTGCTGACTTTCTTCGGGGTGGTGCAGCTGCCGGGCGGCACTGTCGGCCTCGAACTGCCGCAACGCGTCGGTGATCTCCGCGGTCGGCGCGTAGGCGTTGACGATGGCCTGTTCGATCTCGCCGGGGGTCGCGACGAGCATGCGGACGGGGGCGCGTACCGCGTCGAGTAGGCGCGCGAGCAGGTCGGGGCGCAACGGGTCTGCGGTCGCGACGTCGACGCGGTTGCCGTCCCGGCGCACCGGGATCGAGCGGAGCTCCCACGCGAGTTCTTCGCTCAGGAGATCCGCCAGCTCCGGGTCGAGCTCCGCGCGTGAGAGGTCGATCGTCTCGAGGCCGGCTTGCTCGGCGAGCGCACCGGCGAGCTCACGCTCGGAGATGAGCCCGAACTCCACGAGCACGTCGCCGAGTCGCTCGCCGCGCGAGCTCTGCGCAGTCAGCGCCTCGCCGAGCTGATCTTCGGAGAGGATGCCGCGCCCGACGAGGAGCGCGCCGAGCGGTGTTCCCTTGTGTTGCGGTGCGTCCGGTACCTCGAACGGGGGGACCGGCGCGTCGCCTTCGGTGTCGTTCGGGTCCGCGCCCTCAACGAGCCCGCGCAACTCTTGGATCGTCGTCGTCGGGTCGTCTGGACCGAGATCCGCCCGGCTCGCTTGAGCCGCGTCCCGCACGCGGTTTCGACGCACGATGTCTTCCTCGATCGGCCGCCCTGTGCGCGACTGATCGGCTGGGAACCGCCGGAATCAACCAAATCCGGGCGCGAACCGGAACGTGGAAGTCCGCAGAATCCCGCGGTGCGCGTCCGGATCCAGGTGCGACGGGGGTTGCGGCTGCCGCTGGGCTGTGACGGTGCACTACGGCGCACATCACCGTCATTCGGGCGAATGCCGCCGTCCGGCGGGAACGACGGGACCGTCTGATCAGGCGGCTTCGACGCGGAAGACCGGGTGCCGGTCGGCGACGGCCCGCAGCTCCTCGTCCGAGGCGTCGGGGCCGACTCCTTCGAAGAACACGCCGACCTCCATCTTCCAGCGCCGCAGGTACGCCCGGAGCACCGTGACCTTGTCGTCGTCGGCGATCTCCGACGCCCGGAACGCCTCGACCCGGCGACCGACACGCAGCTCTCCTGCCTGCGCGACGCGGAGGTTGCGCACCCACTGCGTGTCACCGCGCGGCGCGACCAGGTAGCGGTCGTCTTCGAGGGTCAGGAGATTGACGGGGACGGTGCGCCACTCGCCGGTCTTGCGCCCCCGGACGCGCAGCTCGCGCGAGCCCCAGACGCTGATCCCCAGACGGGTGAGGTGGACGATGGCCGAGTTGAAGATATTGCGGGTGAACCAGCCCGGCTCGAGGTAGCGGGTGGTGTGGGCGGGGTCTGAGCTCGGCATGGGTGAGGTCTCCTTCTTTACGAGAGCACTGCTCTCCGTTTCGTGAGCTCATCCTGCACCCTCCCGGTCTGCGTGTCAAGAGCACTGCTCTCGAACCTTGCCACTGCTCTCGATTTCGGGCAGGATGGCCGCATGACGAGCACCGTCCCCCGCGTATCCCGCACCGCCCGCGACCGGGCGCGGATCGAGCTCACCGAGGAGATCAAGACGGTGGCGCGCCGCCACCTGTCCGAACAGGGAGCGGCGGCCCTGTCCCTGCGGGCCGTGGCCCGAGAGGTCGGCATGGTGTCGTCCGCCGTGTACCGCTACTTCCCGAGCCGCGACGACCTGCTCACGGCCCTCATCATCGACGCCTACGACGCCGTCGGCGAGCGGGTGGAGGCGGCCGAACGCGGCGCTCGCAGTCGGACCGTCACGGCGCGCGCCCTGGCCGTCTGCGAGGCCGTGCGCGCGTGGGCGGTCGCCAACGCGCACGAGTACGCGTTGATCTACGGCAGCCCCGTCCCCGGTTACGCCGCGCCCGAGGCCACGATCGTCCCCGCGAGCCGTGTCCCGCTCGTATTACTGCGGCTCCTGGCCGACGGCGTCGAGCGCGGCGAGATCGCAGCGGGGGAGTCGCCGGCGACGACGCGGACCATCCGCGCGGACTTCGCGCAGCTCCGTCGTACCGCGGCGCCCGCGGTGCCCGATGCCGTGTTGTCACGCGGCCTCGCGCTGTGGGCCCAGGTGCTCGGCACGATCAATCTCGAGATGTTCGGCCATCTGCACAACGTCATTCACGACTACGACGCGTTCTTCACCATGCAGATGCGCGGCGCGTGCGCGGTCCTCGTCGGCACCGACTGACCCCGAAGCGCGAAGACTCCACCAACAGTTGTCGGAGAAATCAGCGCTATGTGCTGGAAACTCCGACAACTGTTGGTGGAGTTTCTTGCCGGACTGAACCGGGGATCCGGCCAAACCGGTACCAGCCGTACGGTCGCGATTGCACACTCGAAATGGCGGGTACCTCTCGGGTTCACCGGAAAAAAACGAGGAGATCGACATGGCTGACAAGCAGAGCGGACCGCGCGCCGGGGTGGAAGGCGTCGTCGAAGACGTCAAGGGCAAGGCCAAGGAGGTTGCCGGCCGAGTCACCGGGAACGAAGAGCGCGAGAAGGAAGGCCGGGCGCAGCAGGACAAGGCCGCGTCGCAGCGCGAGGTCGCGCAGCGAGAAGCGCAGGCCGAGCAGGCGCGCGCCGAGGCCAAGGGCCACGAGCTCGAAGAGCGCGCACACCAGCAGTGATCGCGTGACCGTGCGCGTCCCCGTGTGCACGGTCGCACGGTCCGCCCGACCTGCAATAACCTCCGCGTTTCGCATTCGGC